>OY782505.1:0-3294133 GCA_963677735.1 Sphaerochaetaceae bacterium | reverse complement strand
ATTCTAATAACTTACGTTCTTGTGTTATTTCAAATTCCTTTCTTAAAGCAAAAGGAGTAACCTCAACAAATAACTTGTTTGCTCCATGTAGCATTGCATCAATATTACCTTGTCTATCAGAAAAGCCCAATTTAGAATCTTGGGTTGGCTGACCTGCTGTTATCTGAGCTTTAGGAAGGAGTAATCTAAGTATAGAAATACTTCTAAGTAGTAAATCAACATTTCCAAAAGGAGTATCTTTTGCCATTATTGAATTTGGGGAGGGAATATATGGAACAATTGGAATCCAATCAGCTTCTAATTGTTTTATCAATTGTATATCTCTAACTAAATCTTCAATACTTTGGTTTTTTAATCCAACAATATTTCCACTTCCAAGTGATAAACCAACTTCTTTAACATTTCTAATTGCTTTCATTCTCTCTAAAAATGTTATATCTGGATTACATTGATTAAAAATTTTTGAATTTGATATTTCAAATTTAATTGTATAACAATCTAGTCCAGCGTTTTTTAAAGTTTTATACTCTTCTTTAGTAAAAACTCCCATCGCAAGGTTTATTTCTAAATCTAATTTTTTAGCATATTCTATGTATTTAATATATTGAGATAAGTTAATCTGGGGATTCTCACCACCTATTAAAAGCACGCTTTTTAATCCTAAATCTTTAACAACTTTTATTGATGATAATACAGTATCATCATCAAGAGTAAATCTTTTGATTTTTGCGTTATCTCTGTTTAGACCACAATAATGACAATTATTAGTACATACATTAGTAAGTGCTAATAAGCCTGTAATAAATACTCTAGATTTGTTTTGAGCTATTAATGTTGCAAATGCTTTATCTTGAACTTCTCTATTAAAAACTTCTCTATCTACCGTTAAATAATGTTTTATTAAATCAAAATCATTTTGCATATATATATTCCTTGTTAGAATTTTAACCGATATTAATAAAACTTAATAGATTCTAAGGCATTAAAAAAGCTCCTTACATATTTGTAAAGAGCTTTATCGAGAGCGACGGGGATCGAACCCGCGATCTTCGGCGTGACAGGCCGACGCGATAACCATCTTCGCTACGCCCCCTTAAAGACATTTGTTAACCTATAGAATTTAGCCTTTATTGTCAAGGGGAAAAATAATTTTTTTTATTATTTGTAATGATGAAACAATGTTTTTGGAAAAACGCTATTTAAATGATTATATCATCTTTAAAATATTTTATAATCTTTTGTGTAAATATTTTTTATTTAAAACCATTTAATTAACTTAAATCAATTATTACATGCATGAGATAGCAAGAGATATTAATATAATTATTTAATTTTTAAATTTTATTTGTTATCATGCATATGATTATTATCACAAATTTTTGTAAAAAATAATTAACTAACAAAATAAAAAAAAATATGTAACAATAGAAATTTTTATTTGTTTAACTCATGAATATTTTCAACTAAAATATATTTAAATAAAAAGGATTATTATGAGAAAGATATTTGCACTTACTTTGATAATATGTTCATTTTTCTTTATAGGATGTGAAGGTGCGCTCTTCACATCAATGGAAGATTATACTTATGAAACATATGATGGTAGTTTATCCACAACTAAATTAAGAACAAATGCAGAGTTTTCAAATCGAGAAGATTTTGAAGCTCTTGTTTTTAATAATAAAATTTGGGTTTTTGGTGGATATGATAGTTCAGCTAGAGGAGATGATGATAGTTACATTGAAGATGTATACTCTAGTGAAGATGGAATAAATTGGACCTTAGTTACTGATGATGCTCAATGGAAAGGAAGAAGAGGTCTTGCTGCAACAGTTTGTGGAGACTATATGTATATTTCAGGAGGCTTTGAAGTCGATCAAGCTGGGGGAACTGATAGTCGTGGCTATAAAAATGATCTCTGGAGATCTAAAGATGGAATAACCTGGGAAGAAATTCCCTCTAGTGCACCGTGGACGGCTAGAATGAATCATGGCATGTTAGCTGACGAAGATAATAATATTATTTATATTTTCGGTGGTTTTAATGCAGATGACATTACATATTTTTCAGATATGTGGAAATATGATATTGAAAATGATCAATGGTCTAAAGTTACAGATGATATGGGGTTAGGTGCTAGAGCGGGTTTTGCATATTGTAAAAGTGATGATGCCTTTTATCTACAAGGTGGATCTTTCAAGGATGCTAGTCAATCAAGTTCAGGAAGAGAAGATTCTAGCGTTGATAACTGGTCTTCCTTATGGAAATATGATTTAGATAATGAAACAGCTGGTTGGACTAGTCTATCAACTCCAACTTCGGGCTCTACTAGAAGTGAACACTCTCTAATTAGTTATGATGATAAACTTTGGATGTTCTCAGGTAAAAGTAATAGTTCTTTTTATTTTTCTAAAAAAACTGCTACTTATTCAACACAATATTATGATTTAAATACATCAAAGTGGATTAGTGATTCTGATGGAGCAATTGTCGAACCTAGATATAGTTATAAATGTGTTGTTTTCAATGATAAAATAATCTTAATTGGTGGATACTCAAGTGATGGCCCTCAAAATGATGTTTGGGAAATTTACAAAAGCGAGGACGAATAAAAATGAAAAAAACTACTTTAACATTATTAATTTTACTTACTATTTTACCTCTAAGTGCTAAATCTAATGAACCTCATGATATTGATTGGCTAAACTTAAGTTTCACATCCTTACCTAGCGAATTTCTTTATCCTTCATATTTAGCAGATCCTTTAGCTGTAAATACTCAAATAACTTATAGACAATATCAAATTGATGAAATTCATCCAGAATCAACAGGGGAAGAAGGTCATTTTGATATTACCATAGGCACTAGATTCAACTTTTGGAGAATATCTCCAATTGATAATCCTAATATCGGAATTGAAATGGATTGGGGTTTAGCAATTAGTACTTTTATGAATTCTGATGGTACAGACTTACTTGGTATGGATGGAATTTATTACTTTGCTCTTGCCATTCGACCAGTTGATTGGGCTGCAATTCGTGTAACTAGACATCATATTTGTGCTCATCAAGGTGATCAATTAGATACGAATGGAGATGGCTCTCCTTATATTGATTTTGATCCAAACATTTATTCAAATGAAAGTAATTATGTAAGAGATGATTATATGATTTCTGCTTACTTTGAACCACTAAGATTTCTTAGACCGATTTTACCAACATTTTCAAAAAGTTTAAGAGTATATGGAGATTATAATTTTTATGCACCAGGTTATGATTTACTTGGTAGAAGAACAAATGATCCTAACGTTCATTCATATAATTGGTATCAATATGGAGTTGAATTAGAAATACCTATCGACAATCATAATATGGGTTCTTTTTTCGTAGCTGCACAACAAAGTCACTGGCAACAAACAGCTTATGCTCCTAATTTAAATTTTGAAGCAGGTATAATTTTTGCAGGTGGTAAAGATGGCCAAAGAATGAAATTAGCTTATCAATACTACGATGGTCAGTCTTTATTAAACAACTACCAAACAAAACGTGCTAAGTTCTCAGGGTTTGCTTTTACAATTGATTAATCAATTTCTATTTTTGCTAAAAAACAGGATGTTTTAATTATTACATCCTGTTTTTTTATTATTATAAAATTAAAAATCTAACACTTAGCTTCTCTTTCTTTCTGTTTTTCCATCATAATGGCAAGAATTGTTTTATCTGTTTGAGCCATTCCTTCATGACTGATTCTTGAAAGATAGTCAAAACTTTGAACACAGTCCATTCCAACAATTCCACTCTCTTCGCCTGGAGCACTTCCCTTTAATGCAAGTTTTGTTGCTAAATTAGCACTTTGAACACAAGAATAAATTTTTAAAGCACAGGTCATTTTTGCTCCATCACATATAATTCCTGTCAAATTAGCAATCATTACATTTATTGCCTTATTCATTTCTTCAACAGAGCCGCCTAACAAATAAACTAAACCACAAGAGGTTCCAATAGCAGCTGTAAAAGCTCCACAGAGAGCCGACAATCTATCTTTCTTCGCAGTTAAACATAGTCCAACCAATTCCCCTATACTTAAAGCTGAAGCTATTTCTAAATCACTTTTTCCAAGATAATTACCAAGAGTATATATGGGAAGTGTAATGGTAATTCCTTGATTCCCACTTCCACTATTAATTACAACAGGTAGAGGACAACCTGCCATTCTTGCATCGGATGCACTAGCTGCCAATGTGGCACCTAAATTCAAAGCATCATCAAGACTTATAGGAGGATCATTTATAGTTTCATATGTATTTTTTCCAACAGCTAAGCCAAATTCTTCGCGTAAAGCATGTTTTGCAATGGATAAATTAGTTTTGGCTGAGCTAAGTAATAGAGATATAGTTTCTTTTGGAAGATTATTTGAGAAATTTACAATTTCTTCTAATGAAACATCAGCCATAAAGGAAGAGTCCTCACCACTTTCTAATAATTTTCCTAATGGAGCATCGATTAATACTTGATCATCTTTTTGTAGAAATGAGAAATATGAATGGTTACCACTTACGACTGCTATAGCTTTGTGATCTTTATTTATTAAAGTAACTTTTATATAAAGTGGAGGAACATCTTCAACCATTTCTAATTCTACTTTATAAGAAGACGCTATTTCTTTTTGATTTTTTGATACTTTCGATAATATGCCTAAGCCTCTTTTTGTGCTTTTGCCAGCAACTCCTAAAGCCACAGCTGCTTTTATTCCTTTATTGTTACAATTAGGAATTCCAACTCCCATAGCATTTTTTACCATATCACGACTTGTTTCTATGTATATTTTATCTATAGGCCCATCTAATAGCTCGGCAGCTCTTGCTCCTGCTAAGGCACTAGCAGCAGGTTCTGTGCACCCCATAGCAATTACTAATTCTCTATTTAATAAGTCAACAAATTTTAAATTTTCCATAAATAAAATATAACATATGAATTTACTATAAACAAGAAAAATAATTACCTATTTCACATATTTCTTATTATATTTTTACCTTTAACTAAATTATAACATATAATATTTATAGATAATTAAATACTAAATTTAACAATTTATTTACTATAAACGAATTAAGTCAGAAACAAATAAGCTAGCGTTGAAAAATCAACACTAGCTCATATCGTACAAATTTATTAAATTTAACAAGTTGCTACAAAGATATCTCCATTAGCCTCAAGTTTAAAGTGCGAATTTGCTGCAATTACGTAAACACTTCCTTTTTTTATATCTAAAACTTGATTTTGGATTTCCATTTTACTATCTTCTAAAAATAGTAACATTTCAAGATTATCACTCTTTATCTCATAATTACCCTTTTTATATACAGCTAAGGTAAATTCATCTGTAGGAGTTTCAACAATAACCTTATTATTTATATCTTTATATTGTTTACATAATTTAATTTTTAAAGGTTTGATTATCATGACCTTTAAAAGTTCATCAACATCCATTTTCTTATTAGTTAGACCACCTCTAAGTACGTTATCTGAAGCACTCATTAGTTCAATGCCATTACCATATACATAAGCATGAAGAAGTCTTGGTTCAAGATATAGAGACTCTCCTTCATTTAAATGAACAACATTTAGCATAAGAGGTGCAAAAAGTCCCCTATCTAATGGAAATTCTTTAGAAACTCTATTAATGATTCCTTCTTTAGTAAAGAATTCACCCACTTTATTTTCTTTAGATTTCACATTTTTTAATAATTCAGAAACTAAATGTTTTAATACATCTATTTCAACAGTATAAATATATTCAAAAATAGTTTTAGCTTTATTAGATGAACCTTTTAAAAGTTGATTAATATATTTCTCAAAGCCAAAAGGAATATATGTTTTTAAGTTCTCTATAATTTCATCATCACTTAAAAAACCACACATCGCAGTTATAGGGGTGAGCGCATAAATAACTTCAGCTTTTCTATTATCATCCTTATAATTCCAAAGACTTCTAGGATTATTTTTTCTAAATTCTCTCTCATTATCATACCCCAATTTAGCTTCTCTATAATCGGGATGACATTGTATAGAAAGAGGTTTTTCAATCGCTAAAACTTTAAATAGAAAAGGTAATTTATCATTGTAAAGTTTTAGATGATTGAGACTAAAGAAATGAGAATTTTCTTCTAAGAATTTTTCTAATGTTTGATTTGTCTCACTCACTAGTGAGGGAGCCCCAGGATGAGTTCCCATCCACATTTCTGCTTTAGGTTTATTATCAACTGGTTTACCAATTAAATTAGGAATAAAATCATTATTCCCCCAAGCATATTCAACAACTTCAGGTGTTATTTTTACAAATTTTTTCATACCCTTATCCTATTAAATATTTTTTTTTAAATAATACCTTATTCACCAACATTAAACAACACTAAAAAGGCCTTATGTATCTCTACAATAAGGCCAATATCATTATTATAAATTTATTTAATCATTTAAAATCTTTGGTAAAAATGTAATAGCTAAGCCAAAACAAATTAAAGCTGTAATCCAAGTTACTAGAAGGTTCATACCTGAAATTCCGCCTACAAAATAACTGATAAACACACAAGATGCAACAGTTAATGCATATGGTAGTTGTGTTCTAACATGTTCTAAGTGAGGACAACTAGCACCTGTTGAAGATAAGATAGTTGTATCACTAATTGGAGATGCATGATCTCCAAATACTGCTCCACCTAATACGGCACTAACACTAAATAAACAAGTATTTATTAACTGTGCTTCATTTAAACCATTAGCACTACCAAGGCCTACTGCAATTGGCATAATTATTGGAATCATAATTGCAAATGTTCCCCAAGAAGTCCCTGTAGCAAAAGATATTAAAGCAGAGAGAGCAAAAACTATCATAGGAACTAACCAAATTGGGAAGCCCCCACCTACTACTACAACCGATAGATAAGAAGCTAAGCCTAATCCACCATCCTCAGGAGAATATTTAATGATACCACCAATTGTCCAAGCCATAGTTAAGATAATTAGTGCTGGTACCATACTTTTAATTCCTTCAATTAGGGAATCACTAGCACTTTTAATTGAAAATAGTCCACGAGCTAAATAATATATATATGTTAAAAATAGTGTAATAATTACTGAATAAAACAAGGCCATTGATGCATCTGTATTATTGAAAGCTTCACTTAGACTAATACTAGCCATTGACTCTTTTAATGTCAAAATACTTTCTCCATCTACACTAGATAACCAAGTTGTTAATGGAAATAAAATTATTGCAGAAATAATTAATACAATAATTGGGAATAACATATCCATAGGTTTAGCTTTAGAGCTATTACTATCGCCTTCTAATTGGATTTCCCCTGGAGCTGGTCCATATTCTTCATTAAATAGTTTACCAGTTTCTTTTGCATAATTAACACTTCTTTTCATTGCACCAAAATCACGGGAAGTAAAGATAATTGTAATTACCATAATCAAAGTTAAAATAGCATAAACATTAAAAGGAACACTCTTCATAAAGAAAGCAAATTCACTAATATTTAATTGATCAAAACCTTCAGATCCTTTTATCAAACTCATAACAGTAATAACCCAGGATGAAATTGGAACAATTATACAAACTGGAGCTGCTGTTGAATCTAAAATATATGCTAATTTAGCTCTTGGAATTTTATTTTTATCAGTGATTGGTCTCATAACGGTACCAACTGCTAAAGAATTAAAATAGTCATCAATAAAAATAATAATACCACAGAACCAAGTCATTAATAAACTTGCTTTTTTTGTGTGTAATCTAGTTGCAGCCCATTGTCCAAAGGCTCTAGCACTTCCTGTTCTGCTTAGCATACCAACAAGACCACCGAGTAAAGCACAGAATAAGAATATTCTTATATTCCAACCATCGTTTAAACTACCTGCTAGCATATCTGTTAAATTAAGAATAGCAATGAATATATTTCCACCCGCTACAATTAATGACCCGGATAAGATTCCTAAAAATAATGCAATAATAACATCTTTAGTTATAAATGCTAGTGTTATAGTTAATATAGGGGGAATTAAACCCCAAGCGCCAAAATTCTCCATTTGTCGCACCTCCTAACAAAATAATAACAATATACCATCAAATTGTGATAATGTATATGGTTTTAATACAAATTGTTGTACAGCCCTATCAAATGTTATTATTTTAACAGAATTTAATTTATTCAAAGTCTCAAAAGACAAAAAAATGCTCCCTAGCATACTGCTAAAGAGCATTTATATTGAAATTTATATAAATTGTTATCTACTTAACAATGAGAATTTAACACTTAATGAATCTGATGGACTTTGTCCTAAGACTTCACCGTATTCTCTCCAATAATAAGCTGCATCTAAATGAACTACTAGTAAATCTAGACCAACACCGACGCTCTTATAACCTTGGCTAAGACCAGCTCTAACATCAATTAAACTTAACAATCTAACTTGTGCACCAATATTTAGAGATTCAAGAGCATCACTCTTCAACTCAGAAGGAGTTGATGTCTGATTAATTAAAGATTCAACTAAAGAATAAGAATCAATTAAATCAACTGCTATTGATGGCTTAACAATTCCATCTAACGATGTTGAAGGAGCAAAAGCTATACCTAAATCCAATCTCCAAGGAATTTCAACAGTGAACTCATCACTTGAATCAGGAGCATAAGATTCATCAGTTCCTAGAGAATCAGTTCCCAAGAATGCTGTAATTGTTTCATCATTATTGATCAAACTCTTAAGATTTTGATAACCGGTCATATTATAATTACCGTTGAAGTTTCTTCCAACTCCACTAATTGTAAATCCAAGAGGTAAGTTTAAATTAGCTCCAATAGCAAATGGAAGTGCATAACCACTAGCAAATGGAATAGTTTCCATTAGCGTTGTAGCAATATCATCTTCACCACTCATTATGTCAAGCACTTCATCAAAGCCCATGGCAATTGAGTATGCCTTAAAGTTAAATGCACCCTTAGCTCCTAAATCTATGGAAAAATGCTCCCCTAAAGGAATATTAAAACCAAAAGCTACGGTAGCTGCAACAGTAGTTTCACTAATTGCATTAGCAGTAGTGTAATCACCGCCACCATTATAACTTCTTAGTTTTTCTTGAACAGCTAAGTCTATTCCAAACCCACGGGTTTTCATTCCAACATTGGTATCAAGAGTCATTATTTCCCCATAACCATATGGAATTGATTTAAGTATCAACGTACCAAGTTCAGCTGGAGCATTATCATCACTACCTATTCTTTGAGCGATAGTAATAGCATCATCACCACCATCTTCTGGAACCATTAAATTATAAACATTATTTATTGTTACAGTTAATGAAGGCATAACAATCTTTAATCCATCTTTTGTAATATTTGCTGGATTATATAAATAACTATCATAAAAACCTGCTAAACCTAAGCCAGCTCCACCCATTGCTAATCTATGACTACTTGTTGGTTCAAATGCAGTTGCACGAGCCATGTAAGTAGAAGTAGATGTTAAAGCAGAATCTGGAGTTGCAAAAGCAGAAGTTGATACTAACAAACCACAAAGTGTAACACTTAAAATTATTTTCTTTAAATTTTTCATAATATTAGTCCTCCTACTCTTCTTCAAAAGATTCTTGAGCATCAACTAAAGCTTGATACAACAGATTGTCTTCTGGGGATTTTGAGCCTAATTCAACTAGATAAATAGCATTATTTATAAAAGTTTCAGCTTTTTCTTCTAAACCTAGATTTGCAATTATCTCATCACCATCTTCAAAATCATCACCCAAAGCTGATATATCAGCTGGTAAAACAAATTCCATATCAGTTGTATATGGGTCTGCAGAAACTAATTCAGTATTGGCACCTAATAAAAGATCTACAACAGCTTTTACACTATCATAGGAACCAAGGTCCTCATCGACAGCATCAAATATAGTATCAACATTAACTAATGCAGTTGCAATTGTGTAAGTAATTACACCATTAATACCAGCAAATACTGCTCTATCATCCTCTGAGACATCACCGTATTCATACCCACTCACATTTGCCATAGTTAAAAATGAATTGATTGCTGCATATTGAGTTGTATAATTTAAAATAGCTGCATCAAATTTATCTTGATCCATAACAGGAACTGTTGCCTCAGTATCTACACCTAAAATATCAACTAACACTATATCTATAGTATCGCTAAAAGCATTTAAATAACGTACAGCTTCAGAATCTAAAGAAGTTGTCTCATCTTCAGGAGTATCAACACTTGATCCTGAGTCATCACTGAACATATTAATTAATTCTGTAAGATCTAAACTATTAATCAAATCAGAAGTTGAACCTTGAGCTTTAGCAACCTTTAACATAAAGGCAGCGTCACTAATAACTTCTAATATACCATCTACAACATCTTCATCGTCTAAATCTGCACCCTCATCAATTTGTCCCAAAACATCTGACAAACTATTTACTAAATTGCTTGCAAGTTGAACATTTAAAACATCAGCTTGTGTTGGATTGTCTGGCAAATCCAATTGTAAGTCATAAGCTAAATCAGCAATTTGACTTTGAATCTCAGAATCTAGACCATCTAAATTTGATGGGTCTGCTATATCCTCTAGTAATTGGTTAACAACAACAGCTGAATTCTTTGCAGCTGAAGCTTGTTCTTCATCAGCCTCTTCTTCTAAACCTTCCAAAAAATCATCTGTAGAACTACCGGATAGAGATTTTGCTACTGTTGATTTTAATTCTTCTTTTTCTTCATCAGTTTGCTCTGGTAACATAGCGACTTTACCATCTACTACATCCATATCATTAATATCTATATCAGGATTATCTGCTTCAAAGGTTGCTTGATCTACTTCCACTGGTTCTGAAGCTTCAGCTACAGCTTCTACTGCCTCTTGAGCCTGTTCGCCTACTAAGTCAATATTAAAAACTTCTTCATAAGCGTTTCCTTTGAAAGTATCTAATAAGGTAGTAACATCACAAGAGGAGAGTAATAGAATTATAGTAAAAAGTGCTAAAATACTTATTTTTTTCTTTTTCATATTTTTTCCTCCAAAAAAATTGTCTCTAATTTTTACTTTGCACAAAATAAAATTACTGTTAGAATTCTTTTTTTTTTGTAAAAAAAGTCTAATAACAAATACATTCTACAATATTAAAGGTTAAATAACACTAGAAAGTTACGTAAAACATTAATTTTTACCTAAAATATATAGAAAATATGCTAAATAGTTAATATATATTAAGTAAAAAACTCTATATATCTTCACACAACAAATAAATTTAATTTATATTTTTTTATTTATTACTCATTTAGATGCAATTTGTATATTAAAAATAATTTAGTTTCATTATGTACTTTATTTGATATTAAGCAACTATATTTATATAAAAAATAAAAGGCTAAGAAACTATCCTAGCCTTTCAATTATTTAAAATATTATAACATGTTAGAAAAATAATTTATTTATTATTTCTAAGTTCCTATTTCTATTTTCATCTGGATCACTGTAGAGTAAATCCAAACGTTCTTTATAAAACTCTACAGTTTTATATCTTACTAATTTCATTGTTGAATTGACGAGTCCATCATCTTCACTAAAAGGTTTCTCAATTATTGCAAATCTAGCTGGATGCCACATAGTTGGAATACTATCGGCCTTATCTTCATAAGATTTAATTGTATTAATAATTAGATTGTAAGCTTCTTTAGCATCTTTTATATTATTTACCTTAAGTAGGGCTTTTACATTTTCTTCTTGCAGAGTTACTAAAGCTGTGGTTGATGGTTTATGATCATTATAAACTAAGAGTTGATTAATAATATCTACATTATTATACATTACCTCTTCAACTTCCTCTGGTGAATACTTTTCTCCTTCCTTACTAATTAATAAAGCTTTTGCTCTACCAGTTACAACTAAGAATCCATCTTCATCAAAGTAGCCTAAGTCTCCTGTATATAACCAACCATCTCTTAATACTTCTTTTGAGGCTGTTTCGTTTTTAAAGTAACCTTTCATAACGTTATCACCTTTAATTACGATTTCACCTTTTTCATTTACTTTAGCTTGAGACCCATCATCTTTAATTATCTTACATTCTATTGATGGAGCAACCCTACCACTTGTACCAAATTTATAACTTTTTGGACTGTTACTACTGATAATTGGGGCAGCTTCTGTTAATCCATAACCTTGGAAAATTGGAGCACCAATTGCGGCAAAGAAATGTTGCTGTTTTGCTTCAAGCAAAGCTCCACCACCTACACAGTATTTAATTCTAGAGCCAAATACTGCTCTAAGCTTTTTAAAGATTAAAATATTGGCAAGAAAATATGGGAAGAAAGTTTTTACTCTAATAAAACCTTTTGGTTTATTAAACCCATCACCATTTCTAGTAATTCCTGCCTGAAGTCCATTATTAAAGATTTTTTCAACTATTCCACCTTTTTTATGGATTTCTTGTCTCATTTTTTTCATAAAACTACCACTAATAGATGGTACAGTCATCATAAATATTGGATTTACTTCTTTTAAATTTTTAGGGAAGTTTCTAATAATTGAAGCATTTGTTTTCCCAGAATCTACAAAATGAAGTGTTATCCCTCTTAAAAAGGCTGTATATATACCAACAGTGTGAGCAAAGGAGTGATCTACTGGTAAAACAATTAAAGTCTCAAATGTTGCATCAGGCAATTCAAAAAGTTTTACTGCATCATGACTATTTGCCCAATAATTTAGATGTGTAAGCATAATACCTTTTGGGTTTCCTGTTGTACCACTTGTATAACAAATGTTTATAACATCATTCTCACTAATTCTCTTGACTGATTTTTCAACTAAATCAGGATTATCCTTTAATAAAAGTTCACCTTCGGCATTTAATTGATCATAGATTACAAAATCTTGATTCTTCTTCCATTTCATTTTTGTAGAAATTTCTTTTATTCTTTTATCATCTGATCCTAAATAAACTAAAACTACTTTATGATCAAAATCTTTAAAAGCTTTTGCAACTTTTTCTATTGTGTTATGAGAGACGGCAATCATTGTTGATTCGCTGTGATTAACTCTAAAGGCAATTTCAGATTCAGTCAATTTTATAGAAAGAGGTACACTTATTCCTCTAGCTTTTAAAACTGCAAGCTCAATATTTACCCATTGGCTTGATCCTTCACTTAAGATGGAGACTTTATCTTCAGGTTTCATACCTTTATTTAATAAACTTGCTGCAATATTATCGGTAATTTTTTGTGTTTGAGAAAAAGAACAGGCAATCCAATTCCCATCTATTTTTTTTGTTGTATATGCTCTGTCTACATATTTTTCGGCTGCTAAATTGAGCATGTGAATTATAGTCCTTTCCATAACATCCCCTTTCATTACAATATTTTACTAACTGTCAAAATTAGAATAACTGAGAATTAAAACAATTACAAGTTACAAAATATACAAACAAAAAATAAAGAACTTATTATTACACATAGATACTATATTCTGCTTAAAAATTATACATTATTAACAAATAAATTGAATTACAACAAATAAAACAACTATCCAAGTAAGGATAATTAAAAATATACCAAACTTAAATTTAGGTAGTGAATTTCTATCCATTAACATAGCTTTCTTTTGAGATTTTTTCCATAAAGAATTTCCTATCAACTTTATTGAAATAAATACAGCTATAGGAAGTAATATTAAGTCGTCTAAATAACCTAGTAGAGGTATAAAATCTGGTATTAGATCAATTGGACTTAAAGCATAAGCTAAGGTAATAAAGACAAAAGCTTTAGCTCTTTTAGTGATCTCTTCACTTTGAAAAGCTACATATAAAGCAACTATATTTACCTTTAGAGTTTTTGTAAATTTAACTATTTTCTCATTTATACTCATTGTAATGAGTATATTGAACTAGCATCTAAATTAATAGATGCTTACAATAATTAAAATCAATAATAACTTTTACCTTAAAGCCCGTTATAACTATCTTTTTTTACCCAAGAATTAATAGTAAATTCTAAATCATCAGAATTTATAATAGCTCTAGTATATTCACATGGAATATCATTGGAATCTGAAGAAACTCTATTTAATACAGCTTGTGCAGAAGCTGTTTCCACATTTATAATCTTACAAATCCAATCCTCTGGTATAATTGGAGATACTGTAACTCTTGAAGCATCAATTAATTCATTTTTTATATCTGAAAGTACAGACAAAATCTTTTGATTTGTTAAATCATAATTCTTTAATTGATTGGCAGTTATAGAAGTGCACCATGTTTCAATATATGCTTCAGCAATATTTCCACGATATCTAATTCTTCTTAGATATAATACATCTTCATAATCACCAATATGCAATTTTCTTGCAACATAACTGTCTGCTGCAACATTTTTACATTCAACAACTTCATAGGTGATTGCATCATCAAGTTCTTCTGTTGAACTGACTTCAATTGCATCTCTGTTTCTAGCTTTAACAAAAGTTCCTTTTCCTTGAACTCTTTTTACTAAACCGCTGTATTCTAATTCTTTTAAAGCTCTTCTAATCGTAATTCTAGATACATCGTACATTTCACATAATTGTGATTCTGAAGGAATTAACATTCCTTCGTACCATCCACCTATAACTATTTTTTCCTTAATTGAATTATAAACAACACTATGTTTGAACATATTCACCCCTCATGAAAATTAGAATAGTATAACTAGGTTACTATCAAAATAGAAAAACTACAATATAAAAATAATTAATTTATCGTATTTAATTATTTTATTTGTAAAACAATATGTTAATACATATTATTATATAACTAATTAAACTAATTTATCAAATTCTCTATTAAAAACTACAAAAATATTCAATATTTATTATCTTTCTTACAAAAGAAATTAATACAATAATAATTTTATGATAGTACTTAAATAAATTTATTCTTCATCAAGCAAACGTTTTTCTCCTTCAAGTGCTTTGATACCAGATATTTCTTGGCTGACTTCAATAACACCTTTATATTCATCTCCCTCGAATAATGGGAAATATCGAATATGAATAAAAGAACCATTCATTTGAATCCAGAATTCTGCTTCTTCACGTTTACCTTCTTTAAAATCTTCTACTATTTTTTTAACAACATGTACACTCTTTGGTGGATGACAATTTTCAACGGATCTTCCAATAATTCCAGGAGAACGTGGGAAAATTCTCTCTTTTCCTTGGCTAAAATATCTAACTTTATCATTTTCATCAACAAAAGTTATATCAATAGGTAGGTTTTTAAGCATTAAATCAATCTGATTTGCTGTTAATTTTCCAACACTTAAATCAATTAAATCATCATCTGTTTTTTTAGGGGTAGATTCAAAATCCACCTTTTTCTCACTTACAATCTCAGGTGCCCATAAGTTTCCAGGTTTAATCCAAGCATACCCTATTTCAGATTCACCTTTTCTAATAGTTGCCCACACATCTTCTGGTAATTTTCTAATAGCAGTTGGAAATAATATTTTCTCTTCCATAAACACCATTCTCTTTAGTTGTGGAATTAAAGTTTTAGATAGAGATACACACTCGCCTACATTTTCTTCTTTTACTACTGTCTTTAGTTTTCTAAATACATCTCTAATTTCATCGTGTTTACCCCACATAACTTTCGAAGGACCTGTAAAGTCTACTTCTTCTAAAAAGGGAAAGAGTTGATTTTCTTTTCTTTGGTAATGGATTTCAATCATAGAAAGTTTTTTTAAGGCTTCATTAAAATCATTAAAGTCATTTTTTCTCTTTAATCTTTTATAAGCTTTTTTAAATGCAGAAATTTGAGATTTTAACTCTTTATTTTCAGCTCTATAGTTGGCAACTGGATGTCCACTTAATTTTTCATTCCCATTTCCATCTTCTGTTCTTTTAGAAGCATTCTTAAGTGCTTCATGAAAGGTGTCAACATGTAATTCACATAGTTGTTGTACTTCTTCAACTGCAACACCCTCTGCAATAAGAGCTTGTTCTGCTTCTGCTATTTCTTCAGGACTTAATGTATCTAGCAACTTTTTAAAATCTCTTTTTATTTCTTTTTGTACTGTAGAGTGATCTTCTCTCTCGTTAAGAGCTTTAATTATTTTATTTAATTCTTCTTTTCTTTGTTGACTATTGTTTATTAATTCTGACATATTTTTACCTCCATAAAAATCTTGTACATTCACATTAAATGCTGTTGAAAGGGAATCAACATCCATTAACAAAAGATGAAATTCTTCATCTGATAAATAAGAAACCGATAGTGGAAACAATATCGTCTCTTCTCTATATAATAGTTTACCTATTTTTAAGTACATATCTCCATAGATTTTATTGAAAAGTGTAAAATCAAATGGTACTTTATCAATTATTTTTATTAATTCTTTTAAATTACTTAAGATACTGTCTTGAATATGCCACATCAGCTTTAGACAGTTCATATTTTCTACTCCTTTTTCTAAAGCAGGAAACAACGAATTTTGAAGTTTTAAGTAATGTGGTACTACTTGTTTAAAGCCAACTAGGTTTTCTCTAAGAATTGAAAGTTTATTAATATCAATATCTTGGTTTTTACGATATTCTTCCACAACTTCTTTATAGATTATAGTTGTTTTATTTTTATGTTCCTCTAAAAGAGAGTTCTCTTTTAAAAGTAATTTTAGATACGGATTATTAAATTCTATTGGCTTTTGTGCTTCCAATCCTCTCTCACAAGCTCTAATAAATTTAGCAACGGTTCTCTCAATATGATCAAAATCATCTTCCATATCAATAAATTTGTCTATTGCTGAATTTACTTCTGCTGCATTACAATTATCTAAATATTTTTTATATTTTTCAAAGAGCTCTTTTGTTTGCTCGCCCTTTGATAGTTTGAGGATATATTCCAACAGATATTTTTTTCCATCAATCTTGTTAGCCAATTTCATAATCTCCTTAGATGTTAAAATCACTTTGTAAAAAGTTATAATTATTTATAAAATTACAATTCAAAAAGAGATAATATTAAAACTTGGGTGTTTTAGTATTAGAGAAAGTAAACAATTCAAAAAATTAATTTAATTTCTAATTAAACAAAAACCTATAAAAAGTTGTAAGTTTAGAATAAACATATATTTTTCACCCGTCAATCAAATAGTTTCAATACAATGATATTATTTGTTTTGTTATTAAACATTATTGCAATTATAACTTAAAGAACTTATTCTGTTACAAACTAAAATTTGGATAATATCGTGTCTAACCTTCTATTTGGTCAAATTCTTGCTATTATAGTAGCAATAACTTCTGCTGAAAAATCTTTACTTTTTTCTCACCTAGGTAAAAAAGTTTCAACTAGGGCAACTGTACACATTAGACTTTGGATAGCTCTACCTCTAATTATGTTGTTAACATTAATTTGTGAAGGGACAGCTTTTTTACACGTTAGTTTGCAAACATGGCTTGTTTTATTATTATCTGGTGTTATTGGTTTTTTTATTGTGATTCTTTTGCTTTTTGGGCGTTTGCAAATATTGGAGCTAGAGATGCTATGGTAATTATGACTTTAAATCCAATATTTCATTCTATATTTTCATATTTCTTTTTCTCTGAAGCCCTAACTTTTTATCAAATTCTTTCTATTTTGATAACAATTAGTGGGGTTATTATTTTAGTTTGGAGTAAAAATACAGAGAGTGATAATCTTAAGAAAAAGAATAAAACAAAAGGGATATTTTTTGCTTTTCTTGGAGCTTTATTT
The DNA here is from genome assembly GCA_963677735.1 of Sphaerochaetaceae bacterium. GTDB lineage: Bacteria > Spirochaetota > Spirochaetia > Sphaerochaetales > Sphaerochaetaceae > Pleomorphochaeta. The sequence continues at coordinate 3,276,342 of OY782505.1, read as the reverse complement.
CAAGCTATATCCAATATTATTGCAAAAAGTGCTCTAGATACTCTTTCCCCTTTAGGTTTAAATACTATTAGAATGATAGGTGGTTTGATAGCTGCAGCGGTTTTTGCTATCTTTGTTAGAAAAGAATTTATTAAAGATTTTAAATCTTATAAATCTTTAAATAATTTAGCTTTACTGACTCTTGCATCAATTAGTGGGCCAATTATTGGAATCACTATTTTACTTTCAGCTTTTAATTATGCACCTGTTGGTCTAATTACGGCCATAGCTCAAATAAGTCCAATTTTTATTTTGGTATATGAATTAGTTTTCCTTAAAAAAAGAGTTTCTCTATTAGAGATTGGGGGAACTTTGATTTCGGTTTTAGGTGTTTCATTGATGTTTATTTAGTAAATTTCTAGGTTCTATTACTAGGTGTTGCACTTTTCCAAGGCATTAATTTCTTTTCAATAATTTCAATAGCTTTATATAAAAAGATTCCTAAAAGGCTAATAAATACGATACCTGTGTACATTTGAAGATAATTAACCATTATCCAACTGTTCATAATATAATAACCTATACCATAAGAAGTTGCAAAATTTTCACTAAAAAATAATACTGATAAACTAATCCCAACAGATATTCTCAAGGTTGAAAATATACTTGGGAGTATACTTGGAAGTATAATATCTTTTAATACTTGGTTTTTACTAAGATGGTAAGCTTTAGCTAGCTCAACATAATTATAATTAATCTCAGCTACACTATCTTTTATCATTAGTACTGCAGGGAAAAATATAACCATGGATACAATTAATATTTTACTTAAATCGCCAATACCAAATAAAACTAAAAAGATTGGTAGTAATGCTATTTTAGGTACTGGTTGAAAAAGGTAAATAATTGGAGTAAATAATTTATTGGTTGTGTTTTTCAATCCCATAACTATACCTAGAGGTATTGCAATTAATAAGGCAAATAAGATTCCTGATAGAACTCTATAAAGACTTATTAGAAGATGCAATAAAACTTCCCCTTTTATTAATTCTGAAAAGGCTTCCATTAATACTAAATGGGGAAATGGTACTATCGGAATAGAAAAAGTGAAAGAAATAATATACCAAGGTATTAATAACAATAAAGCTCCCTTTATAAAATAACCTTTATTCATGAGCTCTTCCTTTTAGGGCAAGTCTAACTTGCTTTACATTTTCAAAATATTTTTCACTCAATCTATTATTACCTATTGTATCAATTTCCTTCATTTGATCACCAAAAATAATTACCCTATCTCCCATATAAACTGCCTCTTCAATATGATGGGTTACAAGTATCAGACTCATTTTAAGTTCTTTTGAAAGTTTTAGAATACTGTCTTGAAGGGATTCTTTTGTAAGCTCATCTAAGCTAGCTGTTGGTTCATCTAATAATAATAGCTTAGGTTGCCTTACTAATACACGAGCTAAGGCAACCCGTTGTCTTTCCCCGCCGCTTAATTGTGCTGGATATTTGTTTTCATGCCCCTTAAGTCCAACCATATCTATATATTGTTGAACATCTAGATTTTTATCTAATCCTAATAAGATATTATTTCTTACCGTTTTCCAAGGTAAAAGTCGATCTTCTTGAAATAAAAGACCTATATCTTTTTGACTAATTCCATCTAAATAAATATTCCCTTCACTAAGCGTCTTTAAACCTTTAATGCAATAGAGAAGGCTTGTTTTGCCACAACCACTGTGGCCTACAATACTTATATTATTTTGTTCTTTAATTGTTATATTTAAATTCTTAAAAACTTCAACAGAACCATAATTAAAAGATGCCTTCTCTATTCTTATCATTATTTTACAAACCTTCTATCAAGAATATCATCTGGAGTAATATCATAGTTTTCATCAACAATTTTATTTGTCCATTCTATTAATTCATTAATAAAAGCATCTGATGGTAATGATGCATCTTTATACTCAGGCAAAGCTATAGAATCTTTAACTTGAGGTGGTAAAGTTGTAATTGATTCCATTAAAATATCTCTAGCTAAAGATGGATCTTCTTGAATATCAGAGACAGCTTTTTCATAAGCTTGTATAAATAATTCAATTGAATTAGATTTATCTTCAATGGCTTTATCTGTAAATGCTAAAATATCTAAGCTCTCGCTAGGAATTCCATCATAAACTACTTTTACCAAGCCTTTCATCTCACCAATTGAAGCAACAGGTTCAGGAATCAAACCTCTTTCAGTATCCCCTGTAGCAATTGCTTCTAAACGTGTTGTAATATCATTAATATAGACTTTATCAAAGTTATATCCATCACTAAGATATTGTTCAACAAGATAGTTAGAAACACTAATTTCCATCATACCAACGCTGATATCTTTATCATCTAGATGAGCTGGATTGACTAAAAGTGGGAACATACCATCAGTTGATACAACACCTTTTAATCCAAATCCTTCTGCATTATTTGTAATTAAAGCTACTATATCAGTCATTGCACCATCAATTTCATTTGTTTGTAATGCTGTTTGTCTATTTTGAGCATTAGTAAAAATTTGTAAATTTACTTCTAAACCAGCTTCTTCAAAATATCCATTTTTTTCAGCCAACATAATTGGCGCTATATCAACAGCAGGCATCAAACCTATATTTAAAGCTTTTACTTCTTCTTTAGAACAACTTACACTTAAAAGAGCTACAACTAATGAAATAGTTATTATAATTTTATTTTTCATCCTATATTCCTTTATTTTTTTATAGATATAATTATATTAAAATACAATAATTTACAAAATAGATTCAATACTATTAATTAGCAAATATATATATCTACACAATTATCTTTAATATCAATCAGTTTTTAAAAATTATAAAATAATGCTCTTAGTTGAAACTTAATTACTATACTTGACCTAAAATAGATGCAATGATACAAACTATATACTTGAACATTTAAATAAAGGACCTATAAATTAAATAATATGAAACAAATTAAATCACTAATTAAAAATTATTGGATAGCTTTAAGGGTATTTTCCTTAACTCTAGCTTTCGCATCTACAGCATTTGGTATCCTAGCTGCTTATATTAACGGCTTTTTCCAAGGACATAGTACCCCTTACATGGTTTTTCTAGTAATTATTATTCTAATTGCTGGCTTAGCCTCACAAGCAGGTGCTAATTTGATTAACGACTTCTTTGAAGGAAGTTTTAAATATACACCTCAAGGTACTAAAACTATTAAATTCTTAAAGATGGAGCGAAGCTACTTTGATGTTTTTGTATTTTTGTCAGGTATAGCTTTTCTCCTTCTATGTTGTGCAATTGGCTTATATTTAATATATATAACAGATATTTGGATGTTAGTTATTGGCTTAGTTGGTGTAATTGGATCTTATGCATATACAGGAGAACCTTTTGTATATAAAAGAAGAGGTCTTGGAGTTCCTCTTTCTTTCATCTTAATGGGACCTCTTATGAGTTTAGGTTCTTATTATGCTATAGCTGGATCATTCTCTTTTACTCCAATTTTATTAAATCTACCTACTTCTCTATTAATTCCTGCTCTAATGATTAGTAACGAAATGAGAGATTTTTTACGAGATCAGAAATTTGCAATGGGAACTATGACTGTCAGAATTGGGGATAAATTAAGTAAGATTCTTTTTACATCTCTAATGTGTGGAGTATATATTCTTACAATTATCTATATTATTGTTGAATTATTCCCAATTTATTCTATCGTAAGTTTTATTACTCTTCCTTATGCAATTAAGGCTATAAACAATGTTAGAAACTATAAAAACTTAGGAATACAAAATACTACCAAAGTTCATCTATATTATAGTTTAATAATTATGATTTGTTTAATCATCTCATTCTTTTAATTTCTGTTTAATATCTTAAAAAACAAATAAAAACTTTTTTATATCCCTAAGTTACTTTAGGGATTATTTTTTATTTAATTTTCATCAAAGATTGTCTACTTTAATATAAATGAAAATATCTCATCTTTTATAAAATACATCTTAAATTCTATTCTAAATTATCTCTATATTCCCATAATTAAAATATTTAATTTGTTAGTCTCTCTTATCTACTTCAATTAAGGTTAATAGACAATAAAAAAGGCCCTTATCAAATTTGATAAAGACCTTTTGTTAATAGTTTTATTCGAGTTTACTCGACAGTTACTACTCCATTTTCTAAAGCTTTTGCAGCTAATTCATATAAACCATTTACATGAACACTTACACCAGCTATATCATCTGTGTGACCATTGTCATCTTTATAAGTAATAGCAGTTACATCTTGAGTTTCAATTAAATGTTGTTCAGCTAAAGCTGCTTGTTCATACCATTCAGCTTGAGCACCACCTAATTCAACAAGTTTATAGTTTCCAGCCATATCATAATCTTTTTTATCATCTCCAGCTTCATTTAGAGCTGACCAATAAACATCTACGATATTACCGTCTTTAACAAATAGAGAAACATATTCTTTCCAACCATTTGCAAACTCATCATAACTTGCATAATAACCACCATCAGTGTAAGGACCCATTTCAACAGGACCTGCTTCTAATGCAGCTTGAGCTAAGTCAAATAAAGCGTTTACATGAACACTAACACCAGCAATATCATCTGTATGTCCATTTTCATCTTTATATGAAATTTGTGAAGGATCTTGAGTTTCCATTAAGTATTTTTCTGCTTTTTCAGCTTGTTCTGACCAATTAGCTTGAGCTCCACCGAACTCTACCATATTGTATTTACCTGCAGCATCATAAGCTTTTTTATCTTGACCCATTTTATTAATTGCAGACCAGTTTACACCAACGATGTTACCATTAATAACAGTTAAAGAAACATAATCTTTCCAACCTGAGCTTGGGAATTGAGCATCAGAGTAGAAATAAGCTCCATCTTCATACATTCCTCTACCAACAGGACCATTTTCTAAAGCTTGTTCTGCTAATTCAAAGAATTCAACTACATGTACACTAACACCTGCAATGTCGTCTGTGTGACCTTCTTCATCTTTATATGTAATTTGAGTTGGATCTTGTGTATCTAATAGATATTGTTCAGCTATTGCAGCTTGTTCATACCAGTTTAATTCAGTACCAGCTATTTGTTTCATACCATATTTACCAGCTTTATCAACATCTTTCTTTGCAAAACCAGCACTAACATTTACACCATTCCAGTCTGCAGATGTGATATTACCGTCTTCAACAACTAAAGTAACAACATATTTCCATCCGTTTGATGCAAAATTTTCTTCAGCTGCAAAATAAATTCCATCTTCATAAGAACCCTCTTTTGCAACAACCTCTTTTTGTGTTTCTTCTGCAACTTGTACAGTTTCTTCACCTTTTTTTTGGCAACTAACCAAAGTAACACTCATTAGCACAACTAATAAGGTCATATTAAATAGAATACTATTTTTTTTCATTTATTACTCCTGATATATCGATATCGAGTTGCAGTATAATGGCTCAAAGGCTGTTATTCAAGAGTAAAATGCCTATAATAAGTAAATTTATATCTATACCTTTTGACAATAAACTATTAAACTGATAATATTTCTACATGAAAAAACTAACACCTATTGATATTATTATATTTATTTTATTTCTCACAATAAGTGTTATGAGTTTCACTCTTTATACTACAGTCTCAGAAAACCCTGAAGTCCATGTTACAGCTGGAGAAAAAGAATGGGTTTATGATTTGAGTGTAGATACCTCAGTATCTTTTGAAGGCCCAATTGGCCTTACTACTATGGAAATTTCTAATAATCGAGTACATGTTCATGATTCAGATTGTAAAAATCAAATTTGTGTATTAACTGGATGGATAGAAAAACCTGGAGAGTGGATAGCTTGCCTACCAAATAATGTTTTTATAGTTATTGAAGGCCAACATAATGTAGCCACAGAGGAGGAAGCAGATGACATCTCCTACTAAAGTTAGAATTGAACTTGTCGCCCTATTTTCTGCTTGTGCACTTTTTCTTTCAACAATTGAATATATTATTCCTAAACCTGTACCATTTATGCGTCTTGGATTAGCTAACTTACCAATAATCCTTGCTCTAGGAATTTTTAGTAATAGAGAGTATTTCTTATTACTTTTGTTAAAAGTTCTAGGTCAAGGTTTAATAAGTGGGACAATATTTAGTTATATTATTCTTTTCTCATTAGCTGGAAGTTTATCTAGTGCACTTTTTATGCTTATTATTTTCACCTTATTTAAAGATAAAGTAAGTAGAGTTGGTATTAGCTTAGCAGGAGCTTTAGCTAGTGCTATAAGCCAGCTATTTATCAGCCGATTGATTTTATTTAAAGAAGCAACTTATGTAATTGCTCCATTATTTCTTTTTTCTGGCTTAATTAGTAGCATTATCCTTGGAATATTTGCTAATGAATTTATTCAAAAAAGTCAGTGGTACTTAACACTTAAGGATGCAAAAAAATGAAATATTCAACCCTAAGACTTATCAGCGGAGCTTTTATTATTTTAGGAATCATCCTATCTGAATCACTAATCTTAAGTTTATTAATTACTATCTATATAATTATTTTAGCTTTGAACAGTGGTAGAAAGTTTCGCCTATTGCCAAATATAATCTTATTTATTTCAATATCTCTTGCAAATACAATAACTCCCTATGGTTTAGTTCTTTTTTCAATTGGATCTTATCCAATTACACTTGGAGCTCTTATTAATGGAGCAAATAAGGCTTTACTTTTAATCAGTTTCATCTATGCTTCACACTATATGATGAGTTCAAGACCTCAAATCCCAGGCAAATTGGGGCATTTAATTTCTATGCAGTTCTATTACTTCGATAGATTAACTACTAAATGGCGCCAAATTGAGAAAAAAACACCTCTAATTGGAGCTATAGATCAATTGTTATTAGGAATTGAAACCGATATAGATGAAGATTCAATAAAACAAAGAGATATTAGGTATGTAGAAAAAAAAGACTTTTTTATCCACCTACTTCACATCTCAATTGTTCTATTACTTTTATTTATTTTCAGTGATATGGGAAAGAGTTTATTCCCTATTATTGCTCAATTACCTTAAAGTTAATGGAGTTATCAGATATTTTAAAAGTATCATCACTAATTGAAAAAGGAATTAAACCTTCTTCAAATCCTTTTGACATGTAAATATTGTGTTGCTCATCCATGATTAAAGCTTCTACATCATCAAACGAATCTATTAAATTCAAGCCTTTTTCTAGACCTAAGGAATATACTGCTGTGCTAAGTGCATCAGCAATAAAGGAATTATTAGCAATGATGCTTGCGCTAGTTAAATCAGTTACAACGGGGTATCCACTTTTTGTATCTAGAATATGGTGATAAGTAATTCCATCCACGATTAAGAATCTCTCATAAGGACCACTAGTAACTAAAGCTTGATCTTCAAGATTTACTATCATTACATATCCACCTCTATCTGCTTCAGGATTTTGTACACCAATTCTCCATTTTGTATCATCAACTCTTGTACCTAAAGTAAGAACATTACCGCCAAGGTTAATTATGGCTTTTTCCACATTGTTGTTTTTAAGTATTTTTGCAACTTCATCTGCTGCATATCCTTTTGCGATACCACCTAAATCAAGCATCATTCCTTCTTTCTCAAGATAAACACTACTTTCTTCTTCATTTAGAGTTACCATTTTATAATCTATTAAAGGAAGAAGACTATCTATTTCTTGTTGAGGAGGAACTCTTGCATCATCATCACCAATGTTCCAAGATGCAACTAAAGGACCTACTGTTGGATCAAAAGCACCACCACTTAAAGATGCAACTTCAAGGGCTTCTTTAATCACAGTAAACGTATCAGAGGAAACTACAACTGGTTTTATTCCTGCACTTTCGTTAACTAATGATACTTCACTATTAGCAAGGTTAATTGACATTTTATTTTCTATATCTTCTATCCTGTCAAAGGATTGCGAAAATACTTGCTCACTTGGATTATCATAGATAGTAATTTTGCAAGAAGTCCCGAGTAGAAGTTTTGACTGAGATTCTACTTGATTCTCTATTTTTTCTTCATTTTCGCTACAACTAGCAAAAAAAGTTAAAAATAATACTACGATAAAAAAAAATTTGATTGATTTTATATTATATTTCATGTTACTAATATGTAATAATATATCGATTACCCCTATAAGTTCAACTATCTTCTCTAGATATTTTACATTTTAGAATATCTTATTGACTTTAACTCAATTTAAGAAAAGTTGAAAACAAACAAGGAGCATTAAGTGGATAAGAAAAGGATTGTAGTATTAGGTGGCGGATATGCTGGTGTTCATGCAGCAAAAAGACTCGCTAAAAAGCTTAAAAAACTAAAAGATAAAGTAGAAATTACTCTTATAGATCGCCATAAAAATCATATTCTAATGACAGAACTTCATGAGGTTGCTGGAAACAGAGTAGAAGAAGCATCCGTAAAAATATCATATGATAGGATATTTGCTGGAAAAAGAGTTAATGTAGTTAGAGATGAAATTAAAACAATCGATTTCAAAGAACAAGTATTACATGGATCTAAAGCTTCATACCCATATGATCAAATTATTATTGCATCAGGTGCTGAGTCAACAGACTTTAATATTCCTGGAATAAAAGAGAATGCCTTTTTCCTTTGGAGTTTAGAAGATGCAATTAGAATTAAACTTCATATCATGGAAACTGTTAGAAAGGCAAGTTACATAAGTGATCCTCAAGAGAGAAAAGAAAAACTAACATTTGTTGTTGCAGGTGGTGGTTTTACAGGTGTTGAACTCACTGGTGAATTAATTGAATGGTTACCAATTCTTTGTAGAGAATATGGTGTAGACCATAATGAAGTTACTCTAATGAATATTGAAGCTCTTGATAGTATTTTAAGAATGCTTCCTGAAAAACCAAGAAACAAAGCTGTAGCTTATATGGAGAAAAAAGGTGTAATTGTAAAAACAAAAAGTCTTATTGTAAATGCAGACGAACATTCTTTAACTCTAAAAGATGGTACAGTTATTAAAACCCAAACTCTAATTTGGACATGTGGAATTAGAGGAACTACTTTCTGTCACGAATTAGATTTAACAGACGGTAGAGTTCAAAGAAAACAAGTTGACCAATTTATGAAATCACCAGATTACGATAATGTATATCTAGCTGGAGATGGAGTATGGTTCTTAGAAGATGATCGCCCTATCCCACAAATTGTTGAAGCTGCTGAACAAACAGCTGCTACAGCTGCAGATGGCATTATTTATACTATTAAAAAAGAATTTGGAATGGACGCTAAACCTGCAGAACCTTTTAAATCAAACTTCCATGGCTATATGGTAAGTATTGGTGGCCGTTATGCAGTATCTCATACAGCAGGAATGTCTTTATCAGGGTTCCCAGCAATGGCTATCAAACACCTTGTTAATATGTACTACCAAGCAGGAGTTTGTGGAATCAATGGTGCTTGGGGTTATTTCAAACATGAAATCCTAAATATCAAACATAAAAGGTCTCTTATTGGTGGTTTTGCATCCTATAAGGCTCAAGGTTATTGGCTTGCTTTCTTAAGAATCTACCTAGGTGTTATGTGGTTAATTGAAGGAATTGGTAAAATTAGCAGTGGTTGGTTAACCGATACTACAGGATCTAAAGTTTATTGGGGTGCACCAGCTGGAAGTGAAGGAGATGCAGTAAGTGCTGCTTCCGGTGCTGTTCAAGAAACTGCAACTAAAGCTGTTGAAGCTGTAAGTGCTACTTCCGGTGCTGTTCAACAAACTGCAACTAAAGCTGTTGAAGCTGTAAGTGCTGCTTCCGGTGCTGTTCAACAGACTGCAACTAAAGCCGTTGAAGCTGTAAGTGCTGCTTCCGGTGCTGTAGCAGATACAGTTGCACAAAGTGCTGATGCTGTTGTTCAAACTGTAGAACAATTTGCTCCTCCACTATTAGATCATCCATTAGCTCTTTATACTTGGATGAATGAAAATCTAGTTGCTGTTGCACCATATCTATTCCAAGTGTTAATTACATTAGCTGAAGTTGGAGTTGGACTTGCTCTAATCGGGGGTATTTTTACAGCTCCTGCAGCTGTTGTTTCCCTTGGACTTTCTACTATGTTCTTAATTGGAGCACTTGCAAGTAAAGAAATCCTATGGTACATGGCCGTTTCTATCGTTATGATTGGCGGAGCTGGAAGAGCTTTTGGATTAGACTATTGGGTAATGCCATGGATTAAGAGAATTTGGAATAAAATACCATTTGTTAAACACCTATATATCTTTATGGATGAACCTGTTTATACTAAAAAACAAATGGAAAGAAGAATCGCAAAAAATAAGGATATAACAATCTAATATGAGTGATTTTTGGAAAGATGAGCCATCTATTGAAGCTAAACTTCAACAGGTGCGCTCACTAATATTAACATCAATTGAACAGTCAAATTACTTTATTAGAGACTTATTATATGATAGAGTAACACAGGGAGGGAAGATGATTCGACCCGCCCTTGTTATTATTGGATCTCAACTTGGAAAAATAGAAGGCGAAGAAGAGGCCCTTAGAGTTGCAAGTGTATTAGAAATGATACACATGGCATCATTAATCCATGATGATATAATTGATGGAGCAAAAACTCGTAGAGGAATTGCTACAATAAATTCAAAAGTGGGACCAAAACAGGCCGTTTTAGCAGGAGATTATCTACTAGCGAGAGCTATGACTTTGGTTAAAGGCAAAAAAGGTGATCTAGAATCAAGTGCAATAACTAATTCATTTAGTAGACTATGTGAAAGTGAATTAGAACAAGATGCAGATGTTGGAAATTTTTTAATCTCTTCATCAACTTACCTTCGACGAATCGGAGGTAAAACAGCTTCATTATTTGCACTAAGTGCATACGCAGGTGCTGCCGTTTGCTCAGGGGAGAAAAACCAACAATATCTATTACATAGAATCGGATACTGTTTAGGTATGGCATTCCAAATTAAAGATGATATTTTAGATTACACAGGAAATCCAGAAAAACTAGGGAAAGCCGTTGGTCAAGATGTTCATGTTGGAATACCTACATACCCCCTTATTGCAGCTCTTAAAATAGAAGCAAATAATAATCTTAAAGATAAACCTTTACATAATTTGGTTAAAAATAAAAAGTCATTGTCAAAGAGAGAAAGTAAAAAAGTAGTTGACCTCACTATTTCTTTAGGTGGTGTTGAAAAAGCTGAATTACTCGCTCAAAAGTATATCAACAGAGCTTTCATAGATATATCAAAACTAAATAATGAAGAAGTTCAATCACTTCTAATTGCTTTGTTTACCAAATTATCATTAAGAAATATTTAAAAAAATTTCTATTTAGTACTCACTTTTCTACTTTAAGTATAAAGAGTAAACCTTTATATAAGCAGAGCTCTCTAGGTTAAATATCAAAAAATATATCTAGAGAGCATTTTTATATCTTAATTTTAAAAATCTTTAGCATCAAAAAAAGAAAGTTTAGTAAAAATACTTGAAAAAGTATTTAAAACAGTTTAAACAATTATAAATCTTTCTTAAATCATTTAAAAAGTTATATTGTTTGAAATTAGATTAGTAATAATTTTAAACAAAAACATTTAATTTATTTTGAGAAAGATAAAAATAAGACAAGGGTTTTGAATGAATAAAGAAGAATTTACACAAGCTGAAGAGGCTATGCTTAAGGAAATTGAAGAGTATAATCAAGAAAAAGAAAAAATCAGAGTGATGTTAGGAAAATTGGGTGGAAAAAACTTTTCAAAAGTAGATGCTATAGTAAATATAATGTTTCTTGCTATTATTCTAACTTTATTTGTACTAGAGATGTCTACTCATTTCTTGCCACCGTTTATTTCTCTTGAAATTAGTGTTTTACTCGTTTCTATTAAAATTGTTTTTATGATGCATCATCAATATAAAACAAGTCATTTTCAATTTTGGATTTTAAATACTATTGAATTTAAAATAAATGCAATTCATTCTGAATTAAGAGAACTTGAAAAAAAAGTAATTGAGCAAGAAGAAAAATCAAATAATATGAACTCTAAAGCTCAATAAAAAATTTTATGCTATTTAAAAATAACTTAAATGCATTATATTAAACTAAAATAAGCTAAAGTTGGATGAAACAACTTTAGCTTAAATTAAATATTCTAAATTTAAATATCTATTCTTCTGGATATACAAAAATTCCATTTTCAATATCTACAGGATCTACATTCATAAATTCTTGAAAATATTCATTTTGAAGACTTGAAGGATCGAAATCACTAAACAATTGAGGATGGAACCACTTTGCCATATAAGCAAAACCAAGAATGAAACTTGGGGATCCAAAATATGATTCATATTGCATATAAACTCTATTATTCTTTACAGCAGCAGAATCAGCAAAAACAGGAAGTTGCATAACTTGATTTCTATACTCATCTAATTTCTCTATAGAATCTTTATAAAAACCAAAACCATTAGGTTGTGGATCACCAATAATTAAAACATCATAATCTTGTTGAACCAGCCATTCACTATCAAGAGATGGTACCCAACCACCTTGAGAGTCTAAATCTGCTGCGATATTTATACAACCAGTTAATTTATTTCTAACTGGAATATATGATAACTCATTTGTGAAAGTCATTAAATCTTCAGCTCCGCCATATCCTGTTTTATAAAATATTCTAGTGAGCTCATCTTCTTTTAAGGTTGAAACTTTTTCTAATAAATAATCTTGAATATCATTACACCAATTAATATACTTAGCAGCTTCATCCTCTTTGTCTAAAACTTTCCCTAAAATTTCGAAACTCTGATTCATTTTTTCAGGATCATAAGTTTTAACTGCTATAACAGGTATAATCCCTTCTAATTTATTTATTAAATCTTCAATTCCAGGCATTGGAATTACTTCAAGAATTAAAACATCAGGATTAATATCTAATAAAACTTCCATATTAGGCTCAAATCCATTACCCATCATTGGTGTTAAAGCTGGAATTTCATCAATATTTGAAAAAAGCACCTTTTCATTTGTATAGCCATCGCGTGCAACTGCTAAATTCCATGCATCAATAAGTTTTAAAGCTTCAGCAGTAGAATAATGTGTAAATGCTACTTTTTCTACAGGTAATTCAATGCTGACCTCTCTATCTAATACATCAACAACTGTAACAATATTTTTATCTAGGCCTTTATCTAAAGAATCAGATATAGCATGATTTTCATTCACTCCAGAAGCAAAAATAGACACTGAACAAACGATTTGCATAGAAAATAATAAAATTTTTAACATTTTCATAGATTGATCTCCTCTTGATAAATAGATAGTTATCAAACAACTACTTATCTTATATATATAAACTAAAATTTAATTACTAATTTTTTATTTGCTTTTCTAACATATTTGCAAATACACCTTTCTTTTTTATTAATTCTTCGGGACTACCTTGCTCTAAAACAGAACCATCCTTTATTACAACAATTTTATCTGCTCCAGTTACAGTTCTCATTCTATGAGCAATAATTATTACAGTTTTCTTTTTGATTAACTGAATTAATGCTTTTTGGATTTTACTCTCATTTTCTGCATCTAAAGAAGCTGTTGCTTCATCCATTAATATTATTGGTGAATCTTTTAAAATAGCCCTAGCAATTGAAATACGTTGTCTCTCTCCTCCAGAAAGTTTCTCTCCATTTTCACCGATTAAAGTATCATAGCCATTAGGTAGATTTATTATAAACTCACTGCATTGAGCTAACTGAGCAGCTCTTTCAATTTCCTCATCACTAGCATCCTTTTTACCTAATCTTATATTTTCTTTAACACTTGAATTAAAAAGGGTGACATCTTGAAAAATAATTGAAAAATTATGTAACAATACTTCTGGATCTACTTTTGAAATATCCTGGCCACCTAATGTAATAAGGCCATCATCTATATCCCAAAATCTTGCAGCTAATTTAGCAACAGTGCTTTTTCCTCCCCCAGATGGGCCAACTAAGGCCGTAACTTCACCTTGCTTAGCAACAAAACTGACATGATTTAAAGTTTGAATTCCTTCTAAATAAGAAAAATCTACATCTTTAAATTCAATATCGTAATTGGTAGGGAAAAAAATTGTATCTCCTTTTTGTTTAGGCATTTTTTTCATTTCATTCATTCTATTTATACGGACTTTTAAATAAATTAAAGCAGCAAAATTATCTAAGGCAGCCATTATAGGATTATAAATTCGTGCTGCAACAACTAAGAAAACGAAATAAACGAATATACTAATTGTTCCACTAGATAATAAATACGCTCCACCTAAAATAACACTAGGAAGTCCTAATTTTAAAAATATATAAGATAGATTGATAAATGCTCCGATAAGAAGTTCACCATTGATCAATGATTGTTCATAATCATCGAGTTGTTTATTTAGTATATCAAAATAATACCCTTCTCTATTATAGGCTTTAATTTCTTGAGCAGAATCTAAAGATTCTTGTATTTTATCTGTAATATCTCTTTGCTTTAGATAAAGACCTTCTTGAGTTTTTTTCTGAAATTTTGTTGATAGGAAAAATACAAAAATAGCAATAGGAATAACCCAAAAAGCTGCAATTGCAAGTTGCCAATTATAAAAAAATAATAAAACCGCCATTATTACTGTTGTAACAATTGCTCCATAAAGTTGTGGAACCGCATGAGAAAATAATTGCTCAATTTGAGTTGCATCTTCCATAATAGTAGCACTTAAATCTGAAATATCTTTTTTACCAAAATAAGCTAAAGGTAATTTTCTTAATTTCTCAGCAAGGCTTATTCTATTTTTTGCACTCTCTTCATATATTTTTGTATAAGTAGAATTATATTGGAAATATACCACAACAAACATAACAAAAATAAAGGACAACCCCATAATTATATAATAGGTTGTATTAATAGTTGGATTATTAGCCCCTTCAACTAAAGGTGTTAAATAATCTTCGATAAATTTGAAACTAAACACAACCGGAAACATGAATGAAAGATCCATTAAAATTGTCCAAACAACTGAGTGGACAAAGTCTTTTGCACCTTTTTCAGAAAGCGAATATTTTTCTTTAAAAAATTTAATCATTTTGTCCATCCTTTTATATTGTTTTTCTCAAACTAATCTTCCAATCAATTGACTGTTGATATTCATCCCACATATTCTTATACAATCCATTTTTTTCTAATAATTGTTCATGATTACCTACTTCAACAATTTTAGAATCTTTTACTACTAAAATTTTATTTACATCTTTAACAGTTGTTAGTCTATGAGCAATCATTAGAGTTGTTTTTTCAGAACTTAATTGATTTAAAGCTTTATGAATTAAATGTTCATTTTCAGGATCAGCAAAAGCTGTAGCTTCATCTAAAAGGACTATTGGAGCATTTTTTACCATAGCTCTTGCTAGAGCAATCCTTTGCTGTTCTCCGCCTGATAAATATGTACCTTTTGAACCAATCTCTGTATCTAATCCATCTTTTAGACTATTAATGATTTCTTTGGATTGAGAATAGACAATTGCCTTTTCGACTACTTCATTATCCTCAACATTATTTCCAAACAAAATATTTTCTCTTAAAGACCCTTTAAATAATTTTGTATTTTGAAAGACGAAAGAGATGGTATCCATTAACTCTTCTTTGGATATATCTTTAATATTTACCCCGCCAAGTAAAATTTCCCCTTCATCGACATCCCAAAACCTTGCTGCAAGACGAGCTATTGTAGTTTTCCCACCTCCAGATGGACCAACTAATGCAATAGTTTCACCTTCTTTCAATGTAAAACTTATGTTATCAATAGCTTTTTTATCACTTGATTCATAAGAAAAACTAACATTTCTAAATTCTAAATCATAATTTTTAGGTTTTAGACTTTTACTTTTATATTCCATTGAAGGATAGTCTAATAAGTTATCAAATCTATCTATAGCTTGTTCGGCAATCAAAATATTTTGCCTAAAGTACATAGATTTCATTAGAATTAATGTAAAAATCGGAGAGATAAGAATATAGAAAATAAAGTCAGCTAAAACTATAGTTAATTGATCTCCTCTATTAATGAGTAATAGTCCTAAAGGAACTAGAAAAAATGCTGCTGACTCCATAATTACAGTATAAAAAGTCATAGGTTTTTGCCAAAGCTTTGTATATGCATAAACCATATCTTTATATTTAATTATGCTATTATAAAATCTTTTAAATGAAAAAATAGTTTGACCAAAAGTTTTTACAACAGGAATGCCACGAATATACTCTACAGATTCAGAACTCATTTCTTCTAAAGAATCATAGTATTTTTTTTGAAAGCTTTTACCCTTATTACTAACCATAAAACTCATTGTATAAAACCCTAGAACAATAGGAATAAGTGATACTAAACCCATACGCCAATCAACAAATAGAATTAATATAATTAAAATTATTGGAGAAATAATACTACCTGCCAAATCAGGTAGTTGATGTGCTAAAAAAGTATGAGTTGTTGCAGCTCCATCATTTACTATTTTTCTAATTTTACCACTAGAGTATTTATCAAAGAACCCTAGAGGCATATTAAGTATTTTCTTCATACCCACTTTTTGCATTCCAACCTCTACATGGAAAGCGGCTAAATGTGAACTCATTAACGATAAGAAATATACAATTATTGCACCACCAGCACTTAAAAAAGCTAGCCAAGCATACCTATTTAAGTTTGCAACTTCACTAATACTAGAGGACGCTAATATGTTCCTAACTATTACCCAAACAAGGTAAAACGGTATAATATTTAAAACAGCTGAAAGAGCTGACATTATTAGAGCTATAGGTAAAAGAATTTTTTTCTTTCCCATAAATGGAGTTAACCGTTTTAATACAAATTTCTTTTTTTCAGCCATTTTTAAATCTCCTCTTTAGTAATTGAATATGAAAAAACACCCTGTTTTTCTAAATCAAAATTTAGCTTTTGAAATCTTGTTAAATACTCTTGATGCATTTTTTCTGGGTTTAAGTCCTCAAATAAATCAGGATGAAACCACTTAGCCATATAAATTAAAGCTATAAACCAAGAATCTTCTATCAAATCACCATAAATTAAATGAACATTATTATTTTTAACAGCAGAAGAGTTTTTAAATGCTACTTGATGATTTAAGATACTATCCATTAAAATTTGTGCATTTGCACTATCATTTATTGCATATCCCAACTCAGGGTTTGATTTATAAACATAACATTCACGTAAAATTAACTGCGGATTTTGTTTAATAATCCACTCAGGATCTACACTAATCCAATCTCCCTCAAGTTCGCTTGAAATGCTTTTCCCTCCTGCTCTTGTAATCAAATCATTTCTTAAAGAATTATCTTTACCAAAGGTTCCATATGGTGGAGGATCACTTATCCCATATTCCCCTCCATAATATGCAAAAACAGGAGTATAATCTTCCTCATTTAATTTTGAAATTCGCTCATCAACAATATCTGTGTAGCTTTCAATCCAAGCTATAAATTCATTTGATGACTCTTCTTTATCTAAAAGAACACCTAATTTTTTATATGCCGCTACAGAGTTAAATGAAAGTTGCAAAATTGGTATTTCTGCTTTTACAACATCACCAATTTGAGCAGCAAATGATGGTTTTGAAATAATAAGATCTGGATCTAGCTGAATAATTAATTCATTATTAACAGCTTGAGTTTCATCAGAAATAATCGGCAATTCTGAAAATTCAGGAAAAAAAACCTCATTCATTTTTACATATGAGTTACCTGCCACAATAAAATCTGAGGCATCAATTGCTCTCAATGCAGCAAAAGCTCCACCCATTTCATTGACCACAATTCTATTAATTGGTTTTTCAATTATTACTTGATTATCATAACTATCAATTATTGTAATATAATTATTGTTTAAATATTTTTGTGAACTTTTATTATTTGCTTCTATGGATTCTTCTTGTCCATTAGCTAAAATATTTTCACAAAAGACAAACACAAACAGTGTTATAAAAAAGAAAATTCTTTTTCTATTCATATACCCCCCCCAGGATCATTATTTATATCATTGTTATTAACTCAAAGAGTTAACTTCATACTCCTTATTTGGTTTTACTATACGTTTTAATGGGATTACGGAAAGACATCCTTCGCAAAGACTAATTTTAGATTCTACACCATAGACTTTTTCAATATTACTTTTTGTTAATACCTTTTCAGCCTTACCAATGGCAAAAACTTCACCTTCACTTAGCATTAAAATTTTGTTTGAATATCTAGCGGCTAAATTTAAATCATGAATAACCATAAATACTTGAATTTTATTTTTATGAGCTAACTCATGTATAATTTCCATGACTTCTAATTGATGAGAAATATCTAAAGCTGAAGTTGGTTCATCTAACAAAAGTATTTTAGGTTGTTGAGCTAAGGCTCTTGCTATAAGGACTCTTTGTTGCTGTCCTCCAGATAGTTTGTTAAAATCTGTAAAAGAAATATCTTCTAGGTTCATTTTAGTTATAATATCTAAAACAATATCAAGATCTTCTTCACTTGGCGCCCAAGAATAATAAGGTTTTCTTCCCATTAAAATTGTGTCAAAAACTGTAGAGGAAAATAATTGTCTAGTTGACTGAGGTACATATCCAATATTTTGTGCAATTTCTTTTGCACTCATACTTCTCATATCAATATTACCTAAAATAATAGAACCTTCTTGAAAATGTAGTAAACCTTCAATACATTTTACTAAAGTACTCTTACCACTACCATTTGGCCCAACAACACACATTATTTCAGATTCATCTAAAGAAAAATTAATTCCTTTAAGTATAGTTTTATTTGTATAGGAAAATTTAAGATTATTAACTAATAATTTCATAGTGTAGCACCTTTCTTTCTCATAATTAGATATAGAAGTAATGGAACACCTAAAAATGCAGTCACAGAGCCTACAGGAAGAATTACTGGAGATATTATTGTTCTAGCAATAGTATCAGCAATTACTAATAATAAAGCCCCAACAATAGCAGAGGCAAAGATTAGAATTTTATTATCAGAACCAAAGGCCATCCTAACTAGATGGGGAGCAACTAGACCGATAAAGCCTATTGTTCCAGTAAAGCTAACTATAGTAGCTACCATCAATGAACAAACAAGCATTATAATTATTCTATTTCGTTTAACATTAACTCCTAAGCTTTTTGCACAAGAATCACCACTATTCATTATGTTCAAGTCGCCAGATTTCCAAATTAGTATAATTACCCCTATAAGCACTATTGGAGAAGATATTAAAATACTTTTCCAAGTAGATTTACCTAAATCCCCTACAGTCCAGAAAACTGCTGCTTTCACAGCATCAGAATCTCCAAAATATTGAAGCATAGTAGTTAATGCTTGAAAGAAAAATAGAAGAGCTAAACCTATTAGAACCATTTTCTCTGGTGTAGAATTTCTTTTTCCTGATAAGAGCAAAATTAATACTGCAGATAATATTGAAAATACAAAAGCATTGCCAATTATTAAGTAAGTTCCACTAAAAATACCAATTTCAAAAATAATTGCTAAGGATGCCCCAAATCCTGCTGCAGAAGAAATACCTAACATATAGGGGTCTGCTAAAGGGTTTTTTAATACAACTTGCATAACAGCACCAGATGAACCTAATGCAATACCGGCTAAAAGCCCCATGACAACCCTTGGTAATCTTAATTTCCAGATAATTATACTTGTGGTTTCTTGAGGTATTTGTAAAGAAGGCAAAAGTTTACTAAAAATAGTTGTATAAACATCTACAAATGCAATATCAGCAGAACCAAAAGCAACAGCTAAACCACCAATTAGAAATACTAGTGGGATTAAAAAAAAACTAAATAATCTTTTTTTTGCTTGAGTGTGAGAATACTGCTGCTTTAATAATGATTTCCGGTTTTCAACAAGACTCTGATCCATACTACATGAACTCCTATTTACAAAAAGTTTGAAACGATATTAAGACATTATAATAACTAATAAAAATGTTTGCTTTAATTAACATAAATTATAAAACAAAGTATGTCAATATTTATTTTATAAATATACATAATATGATTTATTTTAATCATATATATACTAATTTTTATTATATTTATTAATTTATTATGTAAAATTATACTTTAAAATTTGTTAGTGATTACTAATTTATTAGTGAGAATTAAGTAATTATGAAAGATAATAGAACCTTAAGAAACTAAAAATTAATATCAAAATCTAATAATTAGATAATATTTATGAGTTAAATTGTGTAAAATTGAATTCAATTTATTTATCAGATCGAAGTTAAGATTTTTAATATATACTTTTAGAGAAAAATAACTCATTATGGTGAATATAAAATTATTTGCTATTTTATTTTGAAAATCTAAACTAAAATAAGTGAGTAGAAAACAAGGAGAAAATTTTATGAAAAAGAATTTATTAATAATATTTTTATTAATTACTATATTAAATCCAATATTTGCAAATGATGATACATCCCTTTATATAGAAGGCTTAGAATCATTAATCGATGATAATAAAGAGCAGGCGAGAGAATCTTTCAATCAATTGATATTTGAGTTTCCTAATTCAAATTATAATATAAAAGCTAATAACTTTCTTTTAGATATTAACAATAAAGTTGATAACTCAGGGATCGTTCCATTTTATTTAGGAAACCTATCGACTCTATCTTATACAACCATAAAGTTACTTAATTTATTTGAAATTGAGCAAGATTCATTAACAATTGGACTTGCTGGATTAACTGGAGTTGGATTAGGAATTTCATCCTCTTATCTAATGTCGAAAGATATGCCAATATCTTTCAATTTATATTCAAATATATTGACAAATCAAATAATATCCATGGGTAATTTTTATTATTTAAAAGCACTTTCATATGAGTACAACTTATTTGATAATGAAGATGTTGAAGAAAAAGTTTTACAATCTGCTGAATTAGTCACATTAAATGCTTCACTTTTTCTCTCCTACTACAATCTCAAAGATAAAGAGATTCCAAAAGGAAAAGCTTTCTTTGGACTTCAAACATATGCTTGGACAAACTATTATTACTGGTTAAGTACATTATTTTTTGACAATCTAGATTCTACTAACTCCATATTATTAGGAATGGGAATCTCAGATGCAGCATATTTTGGCTCTCTTCCTCTTTGGGATAAAATACAATGGTCATCTACAAGAAGTGGATTAGTATCTGTTGGGGGAATTGGTGGAGCATTAATTGGTTTATTTACAAACTTAATTTTAGAAGATTTTGTTACAATTGAACAAAAAACATTCGCATCCATTATTATGGGATCTTCATTGGCCGGACAGGCAATAGCAACATATTTCACAAGAAATATTGATTATAAAAATAGTTCTAGTAAAACCGCTTTTACTGATATTATCACCCCATACCCTATTATTAAATCAAACAATGAAATAGGGATTGGATTTTACAAAACAATTTAATATCAAATATTTTAAATATTAAAACCATCTTTTTTAAATATACCCTTCTCTCTAATTTAAATGATAATTAAAGAAGAGAACTAGGGTATATTTTTGTACACTCAAGTGGCTTTATTTCTTTATGAATATAAATAATTTGTATTTTTTTGTATTATATCAGCAGGTAAAGTAACTGTTTTACTCCATTGCTTAGGAGATTGTCCATACATACGTTTAAACTCTCTACTAAACTGAGATGAGCTAACATATCCAACTTGCAAAGCAGCTTCATTTATATTCATTCCTGATGCAAGCTTCATCGCTCCCATATTTAGACGCATAGATTTAACAAATTGCATAGGAGACATAGTGGTAGCTTGTTTAAATTTCCGATGAAAAACAGCCCTACTCATTCCAACTTGATCTGCCATATCTTCAATTGAAATAGGGTGTTCAACACGCTTTGAAATATATTCAATAGATCTAGCTATTTCATTACCAACTCCAAAAGCTCTCCTAGCTGTTTTTCCAGCTTCTCCTTTTAAAATGGTATAATATAATTCACGAAGTCTACTTTCTTTTAGTATTGCTGTATCAACAGGATCTTTTTCGATTGCTAATAATCTATAAAGTGCGTCAGTAAATGAATCATCCCAAGTAGATACAGCAATAGAAGGAGAAGAATGTGTAGAATCTTTACTAGAGCCTTTAATAACACTTTCCATCTCAATTGTTATCTCTCTCATTATTTTTGTATCTAAAGAGATATATACACCTAATAAAGGATCTTCTTTTGTTGCTTGGGGAGTTCCAGCTTCAACAGGCATTGAAATAGGACAACATAAATATTTACTGCTGTCAAATAAATATGATTTGCCATCTACTATTGCTTCTTTAACTCCACTAAGAATTGCAACTACAACTGGCTCATAAACTGCAGGAGAACACAAATGAGAGTGTGATACTCTAAATAATTTAACTCCTTTAATCGATGTATCGATTAAACCATCTTCATTAATTCTATCTTTAATTATCTCTTTTATTTGTTCTTTTCTCATGAGTCAAAGTTATCATCAATAATAATATTTTTCAACTAAATGATACAATTAGGCAATTTTTAGATATAAATTATACTATATTTATACTAATACAAGAGTTATATTATATATAGACGATAACTAAACCGTTATTAAATTAAAAATATAAAACTGAAAATTAAGGAGTTAAATATGGCTGACAGACAATTTGGAAGACAAGGTTGGACACCAGAAAGAATTAAATCATTAAAAGGAAAAACATTTCTAATTACAGGAGCTACTAGTGGCACTGGATTCGAAGCAACTAAGATTCTTCTATCTAAAGGAGCAAAAGTTGTAATGTTAAATCGTAATCCTAAAAAATCAACAAATGTTATAGATATATTAAAAAAAGAATTAGGTGACAATATAGATATTTCTTTTATTACAATAGATCTAGGTGATTTATCATCAGTAAGAAAAGCAGCAAAAGAAGTTCTTAATAAAGTATCAAGGATTGATGTATTAATGTGTAATGGTGCTATTGCACAAGTTCCCAAACAAAAACTAACAGTAGATGGCTTTGAGAGCCAACTTGGAGTTAATCACTATGGCCACTTTTTATTACAAAGTTTACTATTTCCACTAATTGAAAAATCAGAGGGACGCATAGTAGTAGTTGGAAGTGAAGGTTATAAAATGGGAATTAAAACAATTAAATTTGACAATATGAATTGGGATAAAGGTTATACTGGTAATAATGCCTATAGCCAAAGTAAACTAGCACAAATAATGAGTGTTTATGAATTACAAAAACGCTTAAAGAAAGCTAATAAAAGTAAAGTAAAGGTATATGCTTGTCACCCAGGATCTTCAAGAACTTCACTAATTTCAACTAGTGGGAATTTATTTATGAGATTTTCATTCTTTTTAATGGCTCACTCTCCATTAACCCAATCTGCTGAAAAAGGATCTTACCCAGAGTTAATGTGTGCAACAGAGAAGGATTTAGATGAAAAGGGTTTTTATGGTCCAACCGGTAGAAGTTATTGGGTTGGTCCTGTAGGAGAATGTAAACTAGAAAAACATGCTCTAGATGAAAAGGTTGCACAAAAGCTTTGGAGTGTTTCAGAAAAAGCAACAGGAGCTAAATGGAACTTATAATTTATTAATATAATTAATCCTTATTTAACAAAAAGCAAAATATAGAGCGCAAAACCATAAAATTTACATAAAACATAATTATCATTATAACAAATTGTGATAATATATAACTATTAATTATGGAGGATAAAGTTATGAAAAAAACAACTTTATTGATGGTTCTTTTATTAAGTACCACCGCGTTATTTGCTCAAGGGTATCCAGAAGAAATGCCAGAAGCCAAAACAATTACTGTTTTAGCAACTACAGACATTCACTCTGATATTTGGGGTTTTTCTTATGAAAATGACAGTGAAACAAAAAATACAGGTATGGCTAGAGCTTATACTTATATTAAACAAGTTAGAGAAGAAAATCCAAATAATGTCATTTTAGTTGACAATGGAGACACCATTCAAGGTAATATCTTAACTGATGATATTTACAACAAACAAGATGGCCCTCATCCTGTAATTCAAGCTATGAATTACATGGGATATGATTCAATGACTTTAGGTAATCATGAATACAATTTTGGTCTTGATATGGTAAATAGAATTATTGCACAAGCTAATTTCCCTATACTTGCAGCAAATGTAAGTTATGTTGATGGAACACCTTTAGCAAATTCTTACACCATTATTGAAAGAAATGGTACTAAGATTGGTATAATTGGAATTACAAACCCTAATGCTCCAACTTGGGATGGCGATAAAGTAGCTGCTCTTACTTTCAAAAGTGGTGCTGATACATGTAGAGCCGTTATAGATGAAATTGAAGATCAATGTGATATTTTAATTTGTGTAGCTCACTTAGGTGAAACAGCTGAATTTGACCAAGACAATGAAGGTGATGCTGGACTTAAAATTGCAGAAGAATGCCCTGAATTAGATATGTTAATGCTAGGTCACTTCCACAGCAATGTTCAAAATGAAGTAAACGGTGTTAAGATTCTAGAATGTAAAAAAAATGCAGCAACAGTTGCTAGATTCGATATTTCAGTTAATGAGTACAACGAAGTAACAGGGGTTGAAACTCAATTAGTTGATATGGCAGATTATGAACCTTCAGCTGAAATCAGAGAACTTGCTATAGTAGCACAAGCTCATCAAGCAACACGTGATTTTATTAAAGGTGGAGTAAAAGATGAGAACGGTGAAGTTCAAAGCGTTGCTCTGGGTACTGCTAGTGAAACTTTCCAACCTGAAAATGAAATGATGGGAATTCCTGAAGGAAAACTAAGGGATACAGCTGTTATTGATTTAATTAACAAAGTTGAATTAATGAATAGTGATGCTGATGTAGTAAGTGCAGCGCTATTTAAAGATACAAGTGACTTACCAAAAGGTGATTTAAACTACGGTAACATCTTTGATATTTACAAATATGATAACACACTATATACAGTTGAAATAACTGGTGCTGAACTAAAAGATTATATGGAATGGGCTGTTAGAGGTCTAAACACATTCAAAGAAGGTGATTTAAATATTTCCTTCAATGAAGAATATCCTGGATATCTTTATGATATGTTTGCAGGAGTAGATTATGAAGTTAATGTTTCAAAACCTATTGGTAGCAGAATTGAAAATGTTATGTTCAAAGGCAAACCATTAGATCCAAATCAAACTTTAACTTTAGGTGTTAATAACTATAGATATTCTGGATTAAAAGCTGCAAAGATTATTTCTGGCAAGAGGAATTGGGAAAGCTCAAATTCTATTAGAGATATGATTGTTAGCTATTTAGAAGAAGAAGGCACTATTTCTCCTGAAGTTGATAACAACTGGAAATTAACAGGTTATAGTTGGGATGAAGAATTAAGAGCTAAAGCTTGTGAACTAGTAAATAATGGAACTATTGAAACTCCATATTACAAGAGTTTAACTGAAGCTGATTTACTAAATTACTAAAAAAAATAAACTTTTAATTAATTTTGCTCCTCTTTTCTTTTCAAAAACAAAGAAAGAGGAGTTTTTTTATAAGATATATTTATGTAATATTTTAATAAAATAAAAACCATCTTTTCTCTTCCAAAATCAATTTCTTGAATTCTTATAAAGATATAAAACTACTACATTAATTTTTTTCAAATTATCATTTACTTGTAATGAACCTAATTAAAGCTACATTTAAAAATAAAAAGATAGCTTTCTACTTAGATTACAAAAAAACAAATCTATCAAGCTGAAGATATTTTTTACATTAATTTCTTAATAATTGTTACCTTTTTATTTAAAAATCAGCTATAAATTGAGTCAAATTTTACCTCTAAAAAAATATTACTAAAATTTTTTTGATTGACAGAGATAAAATTGATGCTATACTAGTTATAGATGTTGCGTAACACCTACTCAATTAATCTTCCCAAAAGCAACATAAACATCGAACAAAAGAGGTTAAAAATGAAAAAAACATTAACAAAAGTTTTAGCATTCACATTAGTATTTTCACTAATCACAACCAGTATTTTTGCTTCAGGTACAAACGAACAATCTGGAGAGACTACTGTAAACATGTTCCAACTTAAAGTTGAAATCAAAGATGCACTTGATGCCTATGCAGCTCAATATAGTGCAGCAACAGACGGCGTAACTGTAAAAGTTGAAACACTAGGAGGTGGTGGAGACTACGGTGGAGCTATGAAAGCAAAACTACAATCTGATCAAATGCCAGATATTTTCGTTATTGAAGGTCAAGGTGGATATGACATTTGGAAAGATTACATTGCTGATTTAAGTGATGAACCTTGGGTAGATGATACTGATTTAGCATTTATGGCTGATGGAAAGGTAGTGGGATTCCCTGTAGCAATCGAAGGTTATGGTTTAGCTTATAATGCAGAAATTTTAGATAAAGCTGGAATCGATCCTGCAACTCTTACAACAAGAGCAGCTTATGAAAAAGCTTTCAAAATCTTAGATGAGAAAAAAGAAGAACTTGGAATTGATGCACCTGTAGCAATGGCAGCTTCCGTAGCTGGTGGAATGTGGTGGGTAGCAGCTCAACATAACTTAGCAGTTTATTGGGGCGGCGGTCTTGATTTCAATGATACTTCAATAATTGAAAAAGCTCTTAACGGTGAATTAGACCAAGAACGTTTCATGCAATATACAAAATATCTTCAATTATTATTTAAATATGCTGATCAAGCAATCTTATTAAATGGTAGTTATGATGATCAAGTTGGCTCATTTGCACAAGGAAAAACAGCTTTCTTACACCAAGGAAACTGGGTAGATCCAAACTTAGCACAATTAGGTGTTGATTTTGAAATTGGTTATGCTCCTCATGCTTTCTTAGATACAGAAGAAACTGGATTATTCCTATTTGCTCCAAGCTGGTATGTTGTAAATTCACAAAGTCCTAACATTGAAGCTGCTAAAGATTTCTTAACTTCAATTGCTATGACTGAAGAAGGACATAAATATATGGTAAACGAAGCTGGTATGATTCCTGCTTTCAAATCAGTTACTCTAAAACCTTCAGGACAACTTAGCCAAGCTCTAATGGATGCAAATGCTAAGGGTGGTAACTATGGTGTATTCTTCGGAATGCTTCCTGATGGTGCTGGACAAAACATCTTTGGACCTATCTTTGATTTATTTGCACAAGATCCTGACAATGTAGATCAATTTATCCAAGATATGAATAACGCTGTTGCAAGCTTTAAATAAGCAAACAACTTTAAAGCTCTTGCAGTAACTATGCTGCAAGAGCTCTTTATTTTATGAAACAGGAGTAAAATACAATGAAGCAAAACCGTTTTATCAATGGGCTTTTTTTAGTACCTACACTATTTGCCTTCTTGATGATTATTATAATCCCATTTTTCTTTGGTCTATATTATTCCATGACAGACTGGAATGGAATAAGTAGAGATATAAATTTTGTAGGCCTTGCTAATTTCAAGAATCTATTTAATAGCCCAGATTTTCTTTATTCTTTTCTAATAACAATTGCCTTTACTTTTATAAATGTAATTTTTGTAAATGTTGTTAGTTTTGTTTTATCTCTTGTCGTTACAAGCAAAATTCCAAGAAGGAATTTTTATAGAGCAGGATTTTTCGTACCATACTTAATTGGTGGTATTGTTCTAGGATATATTTGGCAATTCATATTCAATAACATTTTAGTTGAACTTGGAAATACTTTATCTATAGAGTTCCTTCAAACTTCTTTTTTAAGTCAAGCTAATACTGTTATTTGGACAATGGCAGTTGTTAATACGTGGCAATATGCTGGATATATTATGTTAATATATGTAGCCTCTATTCAAAGTATACCAGCATCTCTTATGGAAGCTGCAAATGTTGATGGAGCAAAATATTCAACAAGAGTATTTAGAATCCTTATTCCTATGATGGCAAATGCATTTACTATCTCTCTATTTCTAACACTTACAACGTCCTTCAAACAATTCGATATGAACTTAACATTAACAAATGGTGGACCGGCAACAAGATTCCTCGGAGCCCCTGTCAAAGCTAGTGAATTACTTGCCATGAATATTTTTAATACAGCAACTGCAAATAGAATGGCAGAAGCCCAAGCTAAAGCTGTAGTACTTTTCGTTGTACTTCTTGTAGTCTCATTGATACAAGTCACAATTAATAAAAGGAAAGAGGTGGAAATGTGAGCAATCCTGTATTAGAAAAAAAGAAATATACTTTAAATAAATATGGTCAAATATTTCTAGAAATATTTACTATTATTTTATTCATTTTGTTTATGATTCCTTTTGTTATGGTTGTTATTAACTCAGCAAAAACATCTAAAGAAATTATATATAATGCTATAGCTAGGCCAACATCATGGACTCAATTATTCACTAATGTTTCATTAATATTTAGTAACTCAACAGTTGATTACATAGGAGCTTTTGTAGATAGTACAGTCATTACTTTTTTCTCACTATTAGTTTTAGCACTATTTTCATCAATGGCAGCTTGGGTTTTAGTCAGGAATAAAACTGTTTGGTCAACTATTATTTTTATGGCCTTTGTTTCAGCTATGGTAATTCCTTTTCAAGTTCTTATGTATCCTCTTGTTCAATGGCTTAGAATATTAGGATCATTTATTAACATAAGATTATTAGGGACTGTTGGTGGAGTTGTATTTGCTTATTTAGGTTTTGGAGCTCCTCTTTCAATTTTTATATTCCATGGGTTTATTAAAAATATACCCTATGAACTTGAGGAAGCTGCAACAATAGATGGTTGTTCAAGAGGAAGAACATTCTTTGTAATAATCTTTCCATTACTTCAACCCATTATTGTTACAGTTCTAATCTTAAATGGAATTTGGATTTGGAATGACTACCTACTCCCATTACTACTTTTGGGATCTAACGGAAAAGTTCAAACTATTCCAATTGCTGTAACAGCATTTGCTGGTGCATATTTAAAGCAATGGGATTTAATTCTAACATCTACCCTCATTGCTATGCTTCCGATTATCGTTCTCTACTTATTCGCACAACGATATATAATTAAAGGCATGGTAGAAGGTTCAATTAAATAAATATTAGGAGACAATGATTATGAAAATTGTTTTAGTTGGCGCTGGTTCAGTCCAGTTTGGGTACGGCATGCTTGGAGATATTTTTAATAGCTCTGTTTTAAAAGGATGTGAAATTACTCTTCTCGATATAAATGAGGAAGCTTTAGATAACGTATTAGAAAGTGCTAAACTTTTTACAAAAGAACATTCTCTAAATAATAAAATAACTGCAACAACAAACAGAAAAGTTGCCTTTAAAAATGCAAATTATATTATATCATCTATAGAAGTTGGTAATAGGTTTGAGTTATGGGATCAGGATTGGAAGGTACCACTACAATATGGTATTAATCAAGTTTATGGTGAAAATGGTGGTCCTGGTGGTGTTTTCCATTCTCTAAGAATCATTCCTGTTGTACTTGATATTATGAAAGACGTGATGGAAATCTGTCCAGATGCATTCGTTTTTAACTTTTCAAATCCTATGACAGCAATATGTACAGCAGTTCACAGAGTATATCCTAAAGCTAAATTTATTGGTATGTGTCATGAAATAGGTTGGTTATATAAATGGTTACCTCCTATGCTTGATAAAGATATAGAAGATTTACATTTTAGAGCTGCTGGCTTAAATCACTTCAGTTGTATGATTGAGCTTCATGATAAGAAAACAGGTGCCAACTTATATCCTGAGGTACTAAAAAAAGCAAATGCTTTCTTTGAAAAAGAACCTGGTTATAGTGATGTATATGATGAATATTTGGCATCAGGCACTCTACAATCTGAAGAACAATTTTCTAAGTCAAGAAGTGAAAAAACGAGTAATTACACATGGGCTGACCGACATATAGCTCGATTAATGTTAAAAAATTATAATTTACTTCCAATTACCGTAGATAGTCATTTTGGTGAATACTTAGGATGGGCTTGGGATATTGTAGATCACAGAGGTATATTAGATTTTTATGATTATTATAAAACAACTTTATCTCAAAGAACATTTTACAAAATTAAACAACAAACAACTGAAAGAGTAATTCCTATTATTGAAGGAATTGAAACAAATTCTGGATATGAAGAAGCAGCTGTAAATATTCCAAATAATGGGTTAATTGAAGATTTACCACCTTGGATTGTTTTAGAAGTTCCAGCAATAATTGATAAAAATGGTGTTAATGGAATTAAAATTAATGACATTCCAAAGGGGTACTTAGCTTTACTTAGATCTTATGCAGGAGTTTATGATTTAACAGCTGAGGCTATAATTCATAAAAAGAAAAAATATGTAGTTCAAGCATTACTAGCTAATCCAGTAGTACATCAAGCATCAAAACTTGAGGAACTAGTAGATAGAATGATTGACACTCAAAAACAATGGCTTGGATACTTAAAATAGGAAGTCTAATGTGAGGAAGAAAATTTTTGTTTTCTTCTTCACATTTAATTACTGTTCTGATATATATACAAGCAAAACAAAATAATATAAGGGTAGAAAATGCCAACGATTAAATTTATTGCTAAAAAAGCAGGTGTTAGCCCTACTACAGTAACTAATGTCCTTCATGGAAATTATGCTAGGGTGTCTGAAGCAACTCGCCAAAAAGTAGAAACATACCTTAAAAAATATAATTATGCTCCAAATATGGGGGCTATGATTCTTGCGCAAAATGATTCTAGAATCATTGGCGTAATTATGTTTATGGAACCTCGTTGGAATGAAACCGTATTAGAAGATCCTTTTTCATCCGCAATTCTAGGGGCTATGGAAGAAGAAATTCGAGCAATGGGCTACTTTTTTATGTTACATACAACAACTAAAAAAGAAGAAGTAGTGCGTCTGGCAAAAACTTGGAAACTTGCGGGGTTAATTCTTGTATGGGTCCCTAAAAATATTGGACCAATTATATTAGATAGTGTTGAAAGTCCTGTAGTCTTTATTGATTCACACCTTAGTGAAAATGAAGAAAAATATCATAGTGTGGGTTTAAAAGATGAAGAAGGTGGATATTTAATATCTCGTCACCTTGTAGAAATGGGCCATCGCCACGTTATATTTCTTGCAAATGATACTCTATTTTCTGGAACTGATTTACATCGTTTTAGAGGTTGCCAAAGAGCATTTAAAGAGCAAGATATTGATATAAGCTTAGAGGATAAGATTCTATTATCTAAAGAGAGAAAGGAAAGATATAAGACTTATTCAAAGCTTGCTAGCAAAGAAATGCCCTACACAGCGTTAATTTTTTCATCCGATTACTATGCTGCTGAGGCTGTAAGTTATTTGCAAGACTGCAATATTAGAGTTCCTGAGGATATATCTATAACAGGATTTGATGACAATATCTTCTCTAGAATGATTCATCCTCACCTCACAACTATTCATCAAAACTCTAGCGATAAAGGGCGAATTGCAGTAGCAATGCTTATGAAATTAATTAAGAAACAAAAAATTGAACAACCTAATATACAATTAGATGTTGAACTAGTAGTTAGAGACTCAGTAAAAGATTTAAGAAATTAATCTTTTTTAATCATAGAGTTAGATATGTTAAGAGTTTTTTCTAAGAATCTTATCTAAAGATTTGCCTTTAGCTAATTCATCAATTAATTTGTCTAGATATCTAATCTCTCTCATAAGAGGATCTTTTATATCCTCAACTCTAACACCACAAACTACCCCTTGAATCAAGGATCTAGCTGGATTTAAATTAGGTGCATTATCAAAGAATGTTTTAAAATCAATATTATTCAGGAGTACATTGTTAATATCATTTTCGCTATATCCAGTTAACCAATACAGAATCTCATCTAACTCAGCTTTACTTCTACCCTTTTTCTCTGCCTTTTTAAGATATAAGGGGTAAATTTTATTAAAACTCATTGTAAATATTTTATTATTTTCCATATAACAGCTCCTATCCAAAATAAAAACATAGCTCAATACTTTAGAATATCAGTTTAGATACTTTCATTTAATAATTATAAGATAAGCTTACCATAAGAATAATAAAAACAACAATTAATAAAGATACTATAACAAAAATTACTGATTAAAAATCTACATTTCTTTTCCAAGGATATAATTTTATATTCTATTTAATAAATTGATAAAGGATTATTTAATTTTCTTTTTTGTAGTTAGATTTATATATAATCATTAAATATAGGTAACTTTTGATATTTATAAAGATCTCTTGATAAATAAAGTAAATTGAGCAAAAATATAATAACAGTTAAATATTAAGTTCTTTTTATATGAAACTTATATTCAACAATAAAGGATAAAATTTGATGAAAAAAGTTAAAATAACTGTAATTAGAAAAGCTTGTTATTTAGATTTAATTGAAAAATATGAAAACCCTATAGAAAATCCTTGTGACATGATTGAAGGACAAGTTTTTATCGCAAATGGATGGAAAAAGCCTGAAGGCTTTTGTGATAGTGCTTGGCAAAGCATTTCTTCATTTGTAATGGCGCTTTCTCACGGGGGGTCAAATTTTTATGAAGGCTGGATGAAAAATAGTAAATCAGCAATGCTTTCATGCAATGACGGATTTAGACCCGTTAGTTTTCTAGTTGAAGCTATGGATGAAGAGGCAAATTAAGATAGTAAAGTTTAAAGATATTTTAATTTTTACTTTTTTCTAAATTTTAGGTTACTATCTATAAAAGAATACCTCTAAAGTTCTGAAAAAATTATTTAGTCTACTTTAGAGGTAATATATAAGATATAGATAATTAAATCTCAACAACTTTTATCATATTAGTTCTTCCTGGGGAACCAACAGGAACTCCTGCAGTAATTACTATTTTGTCTCCGGGCTGTATATATCCAAGTGTTTTTAAATATTTTGGGGCTATCTCAAATAGTTCATCTAATGAATTTAATTGAGGTATAATTATTGGAGTTACCCCCCAGGAGAGAGCAAGACGTTGAGCTGTTTGTTTGAATGGGCTATAGGCAATTATTGGAACCGCAGGTCGATATTTCGATATCAATCTAGCAGATCCTCCTGAATGAGTAAAACAAGTTATATATGCAGCTTTAATTTCCATAGCTAATTCACGTGTTGCCACACCAACTGCTTCAGTTGTACTTTTTTTCCTATTTATTTCAATATCTTCTTGATTTAAACGTTGATCTAATACAAGTCTCTGATAAGTTAAACTAGCTTCAGTATGTGTAATTATTCTGCTCATAATTTCCACAGCACGTAATGGATAGTCCCCAGCTGCTGTCTCTCCTGAAAGCATAACAGCGCTAGTTCCATCGAGAATAGCATTTGCTACATCTCCAGCCTCAGCTCTAGTAGGTCGTGGGTTAGTAATCATAGACTCTAACATCTGTGTTGCAGTTATAACAGGAAGTCCAGCTATATTACATTCTCGAATAAGTCTCTTTTGAATTACTGGAACCTCTTCTGGAGAAGTTTCTACACCTAAATCTCCACGAGCAATCATAATTACATTAGATTCTGCAATTATATTTGTAATATCTGTTACAGCTTCTGGTTTTTCTATCTTAGAAATTATTGGAATAGCTCTTCCATAAGTTTTATACATAAACTTTCTCAAAGCGAGTACATCTTGAGAACTTCTAACAAAGGATAGTGCAACAAAATCTAAATCATTCTTAAATGCAAAATCTAAATCTTGTTCATCCTTTTTAGTGTATGAAGACAAATGCTTTAATAAAGTTTCTGGAAGATTAACACCTTTTCTTGGTTTTACAATACCGCCATCAACAACTTCAGTGGTAATAACTTTTGATTTTACTTCTATAACTTTTAAAGCTATAAGGCCATCATCTATTAGGATTCTTGCCCCAATTTTGACCTCTTCATGTAAATAAGGATAGTCGATACTTATCTGATTTCTATTTCCAACACAAGATTCTGTTGTGATTTTAAGAGTTTCCCCTTCCTTCACTTCAAAAGAATCTACATCCAATTGTCCAACACGAATTTTAGGCCCTTGCAAGTCTTGAAAAATAGCAATAGGTATATCAAGTTCTTCTGAAACTTGGCGTGCCCAATCTACAGTTCTTTGATGTTCTTGATGATCACCATGACTAAAATTAAGTCTAATAACTCTTGCCCCGGCCTTAATAATATCACGAATCATTTCATAACTTCTCGAAGAAGGTCCTATGGTAGCTACAATTTTGGCGTTGGTTGTGTTTTCTTTCATATCTCACCTCTCATATCTTATGTTACGGCATATATATTAAGTATACAAGAAAAATATATTGAAAACCATAGCAAGATATATATAAAATGATGATTAATATTTCTCTAATACAATAGTACAAGAAGCTTTTGTACTCATTCAATAAAGATTTTGGATTAAATATAAAGTTTACTTTGTAATACCCTAATATAAAAACTAGTATAAAATAATTCAACGATAAAAAAAATGAATAAAGCTTTATTATTGATATCTCACTTCATAGAAAGTAAACTAAAATATATAAACTAATACAAAAGAGGAAATTGTAGTGAAAATAAAGGCAGTGGACAAAGTCGAAATAACTGTAATTATGGATAATTATGCTGATTGGATTCTTTTAGATACTCCATATGTAAAAAGAGCAATTGGAGCTAAAAATGGGAGAGAGTTAAAAGTACCATTGATGGCTGAACATAGTTTGTGCCTTTTAATAAGCATATACAAAGATGATTTAAAACATGATATTCTTCTCGACACTGCAGAAAATGCAGTTTCTCTAAAAAATAATATAGATATATTAGGTATTGATTTAAAAACTGTAAAATCATTAGTTATTAGTCATGCTCACAGCGACCACACGCATGGACTTGCTTGGATAATATCCCAATTAGGTAACAATGCTAGTGTAATAGCTCATCCCGATGTATTTTTAAGCGGTAGATCATTTGTTGAAAATGGAGTTACTATTATAAACGATTGTCCAAAGAGAGAAACTATTTTAAATCATGGAAATTCAATAATTGAATCTAAAAATCCATATATTTCAGATAATCAACTTTATGCTGTAACAGGGCAGATTCCTAGAATTACAGATTTTGAAATATTAGAATATGAATCTTATCTAACTAGAGATGGTATTAAAGAATTCGATAACATTCTTGATGATCAAGCAATAGTAATCAACATTAAAGATAAAGGATTACTTATAATTTCTGGTTGTGCACATGCTGGAATTATTAACACCATAAAATATTGCCAAAAGATAACTGGCATTGAAAAAATACATGGAGTAATTGGAGGATTTCATTTACCTGCAAACATAAATTCAGAAATTACAAATAAAACAATAGATTCATTAAAACAATTGGAACCAAACATAGTAGTTCCTATGCACTGTACAGGTATTTATGCTATATCTAAATTCATTAATGAATTTAAAAATAGATGCAATTTATCTTGTGTAGGTTCAACTTCCACTTTTTAATTATTTTAACTTTAATCTATATAAAAACTAAAAACACTTGAATTTGAATAATCTCATTTACAAGTGTTTATTAAATGTTATGAACTAATACTATAAAGCATATAGCATTTCAATTTCTTTTTTGTAACATTCCATAATAATATTACGTTTTAACTCAAGTTTAGCACTTAATTCTTTTCCGACCTCAAAAGGTTTTTCTAGAATAACGAATCTATTTATTAATTCATGTTTTTTAAAACCTAATTTACAATTAATTTTTTCATCAATTTTTTCTTTTATATAACTATGTATTAACTCTTTATCATCTTTATATTTTTCATTCAACTGCTCCATTAATTCTTTAATAGAATTCATATTTGGAACAATAAGAGCAGACAAATACTTTCTATCTTGTCCAATAACAATAACATTTTCTATAAAATCTAATTCACTTAATTTACCTTCAATTGGAACGGGTTCTAAGTTTTCACCACCAGAGAGAACAATTGTATCTTTAGCTCTCCCAACAATAGAAATATCATTGTTGATAGTTCGTGTTACCAAATCTCCAGTATTTAAATATCCATCCTCATCAATAGCAAGTTTTGTAGCCTCTTCATTATTATAATAACCTTTCATAACTTGAGGACCTTTAACTTTTAAAACACCTTTTTGACCAACACCTACTTCTTTGTTATCTTCATCAACAATTTTTATTTGATAACCATCTACCAAAGTCATAGTACCAACAATAGGTTTAATAAGATTTCTGACAGTTATAATTGGAGCTGTTTCAGTCATACCATAACCATTTAATAGAGTAATACCTATTGAGTTAAAGAAATTATCAACTCCCTTTGGCATAGAACCACCTGCGCTGATGCCAGCGATTAAGCTATTTCCAAAAAGACCTTTAATTTTATTAAACATCATTTTTTTGCCTAACAAGTAAAGTGGATAATGAATAGCCATTTTTATAAGACCATCAATTATTTCAAATCCTCTAAAGTTTTTTTCTTTATATCTTGGTAGTAAATTATGAACCTTATTATAGCCTTTTCTCAAATTAATAGCATTCTTAATCAAAATTAAACTTAAGGCCTTTGTGAAACTATTTGCTTTTCTAATTTTCTTTTCAACTGTCTTATTAACTGATTGCCAAATTCTTGGAACTGAAGAAAACCAATGAGGATTTACTTTTTGAAAGTCGTTAAGCATTATTTTACTAATTGGTTTACTATAATACATAGCTTGAGAAAAATAGATAGAAACATATGCTACAGATCTTTCAAAAGAATGCCAAATAGGAAGAACAGTCATCCATCTTTGACCAGGTAAGAATTGGTTATTTACAAATTTCTGTAAATGGGTTACCTCATGAATATAGTTTTTATTTGTTAGCATAACGCCTTTACAAGCACCAGTAGTTCCACTAGTAAAAATAATAGTAACTAAATCATCTTCTTTTCCATTTTCAAGATTTTGAAGAATTTTATCCTTTAGCGTAGAATCATTTTCAATTAGGGCGTTTCCTTTCTCTAATAAATCATACAATCTTACAAGTGCAAAGTCACTCTCTTGAGTTAATTTAGCATCTTCCATTAAAATCAAAGTTTTTAAATATGGTAAATCCTTTTTCAAGGAATTAAATCTTTTTATAGTTCTATTATTCTCTACAAAACAGGTTGTTACTTTTGTATCATTTAGTATTTGTATTAGTTCCATATCTGTAGCATCTAAGCCTCTTGGAACATCTGCACAACTTAAATATTGAAGGGCTAAATCACTATATATCCATTCCTTTCTATTATCACTAATTATTGCAACTAATTGCTGTTCTTCAAATCTAAAGTTAACAAATAAGGC
Source organism: Sphaerochaetaceae bacterium (assembly GCA_963677735.1). Lineage (GTDB taxonomy): Bacteria > Spirochaetota > Spirochaetia > Sphaerochaetales > Sphaerochaetaceae > Pleomorphochaeta. The sequence goes on along the minus strand of OY782505.1, from coordinate 3,238,885 downwards.
TAGTGCTAAACTAATAACTTTATTCTCAACTTCACTGTATGTCTCATCAATAAAGACACCCTTTCTATCCTTAGAACTAAGCATTGTTAATTTTGGATTGTCTAATGTACTTTTATGAAACATTTGTGCTACGGTCTTTACCATCTGTAACTCCTATAATGAAAAACTAATAAATATAAAATACATAAGCAACCTATCAAATTCTTAAAAGTTTGAATTTTGAAAAGAAAAATTGAATAATATTAGTTTGTTATACTTTAATTCATGTTTTTTACAAATATTGAAATATATGTATTTTGAATGAAGTTTTTTTATCCTCTATTTATTATACAAATGTATAAAATATAATCACTTATTTTAGTCTATTTGTATTTGCTAATATTGCTATATAGTATTATATGAAACTATAATTAGCAATCTAAATATTTTTTTATTTTTTTAGGATAGTATGAAAATAGATTAATCTTCAAACCTTAAATTCTAAAGTTTTTTTCTCCTATTACTTTCTTGAATAATTTAAAAATCAATTGACACATTTTTTTTTGTATGATACTTTGTATGAGTAATTACTCATATACAAATGAGAATTATATTTTTTTTAACAAAGTATATGAGTAAATGAGCATATAGTAATATTAAGATAAGAAAGGATATAAAATTATGGTAGAAATATTTAAAGCTTTAGCAGAAGAAAGTAGACTTCGTATTTTATCTATTCTATTAGAGAATGATATGTGCGTATGTGAACTTGAAAATTGTTTAGGTTTAAAACAATCGAATATATCACGTCACCTATCTGCTCTAAAAGGTAGTGGAATCTTAGAAAGTTACAAAAGAGCTCAATGGTCATATTACAAAATCAATAATGAATTTATACAACAAAATCAACAACTTTGGTTATATCTTGAAGAGAAATTAAAAGATTTATCAACATTTAAAGAAGATAATAAAAGAATGGAAAAGTGTAAATCTGAAAATTTATGCAACTGTTTAATTTAATAAATAACTAAAAAATTAAAATATAAATAAAAATAGAAACTAAAAGCTAATTAAGGAGTAATTTAATATGAGCAACAAAAAGTCAGCAGATATAGGTTTTTTTGAAAAGTATCTAACATTATGGGTAGCACTATGTATGGTAGTTGGAATTTTAATTGGTAAATTTACACCTGCTATCCCAGAATTTTTAGGCAAATTTGAGTATGCAAATGTATCAATCCCTATTGCAATTCTTATTTGGATTATGATTTATCCAATGATGATGAAAGTAGATTTCCAAAGTGTTAAAAACGTTGGAAAGAACCCAAAAGGATTATATTTAACTTGGGTAGTAAACTGGCTAATTAAACCTTTTACAATGTACTTTATTGCATCCTTCTTCTTTTTCGTAGTATTTAAAGCAATTATTCCAGCAGATCTCGCAAAAGATTATTTAGCAGGAGCTGTTCTTCTAGGAGCTGCACCATGTACCGCTATGGTATTTGTATGGAGTCATTTAACAAAAGGTAACCCAGCATATACCGTTGTTCAAGTTGCAACAAACGATTTAATTATTCTAGTTGCATTTACTCCAATTGTTGCCTTCTTATTAGGTGTTAGTGGTGTTCAAGTGCCATGGGATACACTTATCTTATCAGTTGTATTATTTGTAGTAATTCCTCTTGTTGCTGGCGTATTAACTAGAATCTCAATTGTAAAAAATCGAGGTGAAAAATATTTTAATGAAACATTTATTCCCAAATTTAACAACATTACTATAGTTGGTTTGCTATTAACTCTAATCATTATATTTTCTTTCCAAGGTGATGTAATTTTAGAAAACCCATTACACATATTATTAATTGCAATTCCACTAACAATTCAAACCTTTTTAATATTCTTTATTGCATATTTTGCTGCAAGAGTATTGAAGCTAGAACATAATGTTGCAGCTCCAGCGGGTATGATTGGTGCTTCCAACTTCTTCGAATTATCAGTTGCTGTTGCAATCGCATTATTTGGTACAACTTCTCCAGTTGCATTAGCTACAATAGTTGGAGTACTTGTTGAAGTTCCAGTTATGCTAACCCTCGTTAAAATTGCAAATAATACTAAACATTGGTTTTTAGAACCATCAAATGAAACTTTAAAATCATAATAAGAACAGGAGTACAACTTTATATGAAAAAGATAACTATATATGAACCGGCTATGTGTTGCCCAACAGGACTGTGTGGTGTTGGTGTTGATTCTGAGCTACTTAGAATATCTACTGTAGTCAATGCTTTAAAGAAAAAAGGGATAGAAGTTAATCGATATAATTTAACTTCTTCTCCAATGAAGTTTATGACTAATAAAACAGTAAATAAAATGATAAATGATAATGGCGTAGATAATTTGCCCTTCACTTTAGTAGATGAAGAAGTTCTAATCACCGGCAGATACCCTACTAATGAAGAACTTGCAAATTTACTAGAATTACCTGTTAATTTTATTGATGAAGAAATTGATAGTAATAAATAAAGACTAAAAAAAAAATTTTCAAAGAGAGATAATAATGATACAAAACTTTGATCCACAAGAGATTAATTTAACTAAATATATGTTTTATACAGGCAAAGGCGGTGTTGGAAAAACTTCAACAGCTTGTGCTACAGCAGTTAATCTAGCTGATAATGGAAAGAAAGTACTTTTAATTAGTACTGATCCAGCATCTAATTTACAAGATGTTTTTAATACGGAACTAAATAACAAAGGCGTTTCAATTAAAGAAGTTGAAAACCTTGTTGTTGCAAATTTAGATCCAGTTAAAGCAGCTGAAGAATATAAAGAGTCTGTAATTGCTCCATATAAGGGTAAACTTCCAGATTCTGTACTTAATAATATGGAAGAACAGCTTTCAGGTTCATGTACTGTAGAAATAGCCGCTTTTAATGAGTTTTCTAAATTCATTACTGACGAAGATATTCAAAGTAAATATGATAACATCATCTTTGATACTGCCCCAACAGGACATACTCTTAGAATGTTACAACTACCCTCAGCTTGGGACAATTTTATAAGTGAGAGCACTCACGGAGCCTCTTGTTTAGGACAGCTATCTGGGCTTGAAGGTAAGAAAGAAGTTTACAAAAAAGCTGTAGATACTTTGTCTGATAAGAAACTAACTACTCTTGTGCTTGTCGCACGTGCTGAAACAGCACCATTAGTTGAAGCTGAAAGAGCTTCAATTGAACTCTCTGAAATTGGTGTTAATAATCAGCTGCTTATAATAAATGGTATTATGACATCTCATGATGATGAAATTTCACAAAGGTTATATGAGAAACAGCAATTAGCCCTTTCTGCTATGCCAGAAAAACTAAAATCAATTGTTACATATATGGTTCCTCTAAGAGGATACAATGTTACAGGAATTGAGAATGTTAGATCACTTTTAACCAGAGATAACTTAATACAAAAAGATCAAATTATAAATGCAAAAAAAATTCCTAATCTTAAAGATATTATTGAAGATCTCTCAAATAGTAACAAAAAAGTTATTTTTACCATGGGTAAAGGTGGTGTTGGAAAAACAACTATTGCAGCAGCTATTGCTTTAGGTCTAGCTCAAAAAGGCAAAAAGGTTCATCTTACAACAACTGATCCAGCAGCTCATCTAAAATATGTTATTTCTGAAAGCGATGGGATTACAATGAGTCATATTGATGAGGGTGCAGAATTAAAAAAATATCAAGAAGAAGTTTTATCTAATGCTAGAAAAACTATGTCTGCTGAAGATGTAGCTTATATTGAAGAAGATTTAAGATCACCTTGTACTCAAGAGATTGCAGTCTTTAGAGCATTTGCTGAAATTGTAGCAAAGGCAGAAAATGAAGTTGTTGTAATAGATACAGCTCCTACAGGACATACATTGTTACTTTTAGAATCAACACAAAGCTATAATCAAGAAATTGAACGTTCTAAAGGCGATATTCCTGAATCTGCTAAAAAGTTATTACCAAGACTTCATAATTCAGATGAAACCGAAGTAATAATTGTAACTCTACCTGAAGCTACACCTGTTTACGAAGCTAAAAGATTAGAAACAGATTTAAAACGTGCTAAAATTAATAATAAATGGTGGATTATCAACTCTTCCCTATATCAAACAAAAACAACCAATTCGATGCTATCAGCAAAAGCTAGCAATGAAATTGAATGGATAAATAAAGTTGATGATCATGCTAAAGGAAACTTTGCTGTAATTGCTTGGCAAGCCGAAGAAATCAAAGGCGAGAATCTTAAAACTTTATTAGCTTAAAAAAAAACGAATTAAAACGTTAAAATTAAAAATTAAAATATTTATCAGAGGTAATAAAAATGAAAATTACAAACGATGCAAAAACAATGCTTCAAGAATTATTCACATCAAATAATTGTAACTGCCTAAAAGCTAAGGTACAACAATCATGTTGTGGAACTTCTCTTGTTTTTAACTTGGCAAAATTAGAAGATGGAAGTAATGCAACTTCAATCAATGGTATTTCCGTATTAATGGAAGATGATGTTAAACAAAGAGCTGAAACTGTAACAATTGCAGTAGAAGATGGAGAATTAGCTATTCTAGATGAAGAAGCATCTTCTTGCTGTTAATTTCTATTAAATATAAAATCCCCTTGATTTGATGTGAGTCCCTAAACTGGGACATATCTTCTAGGTTAGACGGATTGTTTTCTGTAATTTACAGGATTCAGTCCGTTTAATTTTAGTTTTATTCTATAAGTATTATAAAAATCAATAAAATTAAGAACTTAATTAGAACACATTAACATTGAATAAAGAAAATATAAATTTTATTTGGTAATAAAATTATAAGAAAAATTTAGATCAACTATATATATAATTATCTTAAGCAAATAAAAAAAATATCCTAATTTGATTTAGGATTATATAAAGTTTAATAATTAGTATTATTAGGGAATTATGAATTTTAATATATAAAATCTATAGGTCATATGTATAACTGATTTGAATTGAAAATCAGTTATACATAATCCCAAAAACAAAGAAGTGTATAGATAAAGTAGCTATACTTGAATTAACTTTTTAACCCAAATATTTTGATTCGCACTCCAATGTTATTCATTTTTAAATTATAGTTTTACAATTACTTTTAAGTAATCTCCAGGATTTTTATCGATATCTCTAACAGTATCAGCAGCTTGATCTAATGAAATAACTTTAGTAATGATCTTATCAAGTGGAATAATTCCTTCGTTAATTAAATCTAAAGCTTCTTCAAATTCTCCAGCACTAGTTCTTGATCCTCTAATATCTAATTCTTTTTTTGTAAAAATACCAGTTTGAATAGATGTTTCATTTTTTGGCCAACCTGTTAAAACAACTCTTCCAGCATTACATACAAGATCAAAGCTATTTTTGATTGCAATATTAGAGCCTGATGCTTCCATCAATACTTGTGCTAATTGTCCATTACAGTATTCTTTAACCTTTTCTACTGGGTTTTCTTTCATACTATTAATGGTATATTCAATACCCATATCCTTAACCATATCTAGTCTTTCTTGAACAATATCAACAACAATTGGAACAGCACCATAATGTTTTGCAACAATTGCTGCAAGTATACCTATTGGGCCAGCTCCAGAAATTACAATATATTCACCCTTTGTTAATTGTGCTCTATGTAAACCATGAAGTGAAATTGTTAAAGGTTCTGATACTACTGCATCTTCATAACTTAAATTTTCAGGTATTTTAGTCAACATTGAATCTGGATGCAAGTAATATTCCCCCATCCCACCATCGACATGAACACCAATAACTTTTAGATCTTCACAACAATTAGTTCTTTTTATAGAACAAGGATAACAGTTACCACAGTATAGGTATGGATCTACTACTACGCGATCCCCCACTTTGAGATTTTTTTTATTATCACTATCAATAGCAACAATTTCACCTGCTATTTCATGCCCTATAATCCTAGGGTAAGATACAAGATTGTTTGTACCTTTAAAAGCTCCTAAATCACTTCCACAGATACCTGCTGCGTGAACTTTAATCAAAGCTTTTGATGGTTGAGCTTGAGGTGTATCTACCTCAATCTCAAATATTTCACCTGGTTTTTTTATACAAATTGATTTCATGAATTTTCCTTTTTATAAGCTTTTTATTTTATTCCAAACTTCATCTAAAACAGGAATCCCATTTTCGATATTATCTTGTCTTGTATTTAATTCAATTTCGCCTGGATAAAAGACTTTTCCACCTTCCTTAATTGGTTGAGAACTTTGAATATCTTCAACAATTTTAGATACAATTTCATCAGTTAATTCAGGTGTATTCATTTTTGAAGGATCGATAGCAATCATGATTTGAGTTAAACCAACTTCATCACCGAATGTTCCAATTTCTTGAACAGAATTAGCATTAGTAAGTACAGTAGCAATCGCATCTAAAGCAATTGAAATACCACTACCTTTCCAATAGCCCATTGGCAATACTCTCCAGCTTTTTTCAATTTCACCTGGATCAGTTGTTAAATTACCTTCACTATCATATCCACCAGGAACAGGAAGTTGTAAACCTTTCATTTTGAACTCTTCTATTTTTCCATAAGAAAATTGAGATACTGCACAGTCAACAACAAGATGAGCACCATTTTGTCTAGGAACAGCCATAATAAAAGGATTGTTACCAATTTTTTTATCTAAGCCACCCCATGCAGGCATATTAGGTTGTGTGTTTGACCAACAAATACCTATACAACCATTATCAGCAGCTTGCCAGCCATATGAGCCTCCACGCATCCAGTGGTTATTATTACCTAAAGCAACAATACCAATACCATATTGTTTTGCAAGTTCACAAGCTCTATCCATTGCTAAATTAGCATTTAAAGGACCAAGCCCTCTATGACCATTCCATCTTTCAAATCCCATGAAAGAATTTTCCATAGTAGCCACATTATCTGCTTCAATTGTTCCATGATCTAAATATGAAATAACTCTTGCAAATCTATTAACACCGTGAGAGTAAACACCATCTAGGCTATTTTTTGCAAAAACTGTTGCAGTAGCTGCTGCATTTTTTTCATTTAAACCTCTAGTTAACAAAACTCTTTTGAACTCTGCTTCTAAGTCTTTATATTGTATTCTCATAATCTCTTCCTATTATTATTTATTAGTATCTTGAAAATTACAAAGATAATTTCTTGATGAATCACCTCTCCATTCTTCAATTATTTCTGGTTTTGTAATATTGAACCAATCTTTCATCAATTGAAAATGGATTTTGCTATCTGCTAATTGTTTTTCAGCTTCTTTAGAATCCCAAAAAGAAAATAGTTCTTCGCTTAATTTTTTTATAATATCTTTATACTCATCATTACAGCCTAAGTCGATTTGTTCATTTGGATCTTTTTCTAAATCAAATAATTGAAAATCTTCATACCCAGCGTGAGCAATAAGTTTGAATTTGCCTTTTCGTAACATAGCGCTTGGCATATCGCCTTTAATATCGCTACAAATAGAAATAATTGGTCTCTCTTCATCTAAAACTTCATTGCCTTGAAGATATTTAGTTAAACTAATACCATCATATTTTGGCAATTGAGGAGTCATAGCTAAGTCTATGATTGTTGGAGCAACATCTAATAAGGATGTATTTGCTTTGATACTTTTTCCAGCCTCAAAAAGTTCTTCATTTAAAAATACCATAGGTACTTTTGAAGCACCTTCATAGAAGTTAGTTTTCCAGAATAAACCATGCTCTCCAATATTATCACCATGATCTGAACCATAAATGATAATTGTATCTTTTAGACCAATTGTATCTTCAACAGTTTTTAATATCTCGCCAACGTATCCATCTAGCATTTCAACAAGAGAATAATAAGCTGCTCTAATACGTCTAACATCTTCAGGTGTTATTTCTTCAAGATTTCTATTTTCATACCACTTTTGAATGGCTGGATGCATTTTAGCTTTCTCTTCTAAATCAAAAAATGGTATTTCAGGTAATTTTTCATAATAGTAATCAAAAAGTTCTTTTGGTGCTACATAAGGACAATGTGGTCCATAAAAACCAACTGTCATAAACAAAGGTCGTTCATCTGTTCTTTCTTTTAAATAGTTACAAGCACTATCTACAACATCCCTATCAAAATCTAAAACTGCAGAATGTCCTGCTCCTGATTTCTCAATTGATATTCTATTTTGACCAGAACTTCTCATAAAGTCACCATAGATTTCTCTCTCGTTATCGGCTCCAACGAAGCATGGTGTAATATCACCTACAAAACGTTTTTCAAAACCATGACGTTGATCCCAACCAACGAAGTGCATTCTACCACTTAATACAGTTTCATAACCTCCAACGGTTAATGAGTTTACAAAAGTAGCCTTACAAGTCGATAGACTCTGCATATTATTATAAACACCAGTTGAAGTGGGAAGTAATCCACTTAGAATTGCGGATCTGCTTGGTACACATAAAGGAGAGGCACAATAACAATTTTCAAGAGAAGTACCTTTTTCAAAGATACTATCAATATTAGGAGTCCTTATATATTCATCTCCAGCATTTGCCATTATTGCTGAGTTATGCTGATCAGATAAAATATATACAATATTCTTTTTTGACATTTCTAAATCCTTATTCTTCATTTAAATCCATTTCAATATTTGATTCTTCTTTTATTAATTTACTTTTCTTAATTACCCTAATATTAGAAATGATTAGATATGCGGTAACAAAAACAATTACCCAACAAATTGGTCTAGTAAATATATAACTGAAAATATTGATTGATTCTGCATTAACTATTGTCATTGTTCTAACAAGGTTATTTTCAACGATTTGTCCTAAAATTAAACCTAATACTATAGGGGTATTTGGAATTTCTACTTTTGCAAAAAGAACCCCAATAAGGCCTAGGACTATAGCAATTGTTACATCTCCCATAGAATTGTTAACACTATAAGCACCAATGAGTGAAAAAAGGATTACTACAGGTATAATGAATTTCATTTTTATTTTTACAATTTTTGAGAACATTGGAATTCCAAAAACTCCAATTAAAACCATAAATATTGCAACAACAAACATACCAATTAAGAACGTATAAACTGTACCAGCATGTTCAGTGAAAAGGCTTTGACCGGGAACCATACCTTGAATAGTCAAGGCTCCAAACATGATTGCTGAAGTAGCAGATCCTGGAATACCTAGGGACAACATTGGGACAAGAGAACCACCAACAGCTGCATTATTTGCACTCTCAGGTGCAATAATACCGGCAGCATTACCTTTTCCGAATGTACCCTCCTTATCACTACTTTTTGCATCACCATAAGCAATAAATGAAGCAATAGCAGCACCTGTTCCAGGAAGAACACCAATCAATGTTCCAACTAAGGATGAGCGGATTAAAATACCTAAATATTTAGATTTAATGTTTTTTAAAATTTTAGAGACTTTAACAGGAATTAATTTCATCTCTGTAACTTCTTCTGTATTAAATAAACCCATTCCTTGTTTTACCATTTCTGTAATAGCAAACAAACCAATTACAGCAGGAATTAAATTTATTCCACCTCTAAGTGTTCTCAATCCTAGAGTAAATCTCATGGCACCAGTGGCTTCTTCAACACCAATCATTCCTAAAAATAATCCAAATAATGCTGCAATAAGTCCATTTATCACATTCTTACCTGTTAGACTTCCTACAATAGTTAGTCCACAGATAGCTAAAAGCATCATTTCAGCTGGGCCAAATTTTACAGAAACTTTAGCAAGTACAGGAGCAAAAAGTAGAAGACATATTAGTCCTACAATACTACCAAATCCACTTGAGAATATTGAATAATATAAAGCATGTTTTCCTTCGCCTCTTTTTGTCATTTGGTACCCTTCAAAAGTGGTACAGGCTGACTCAGCTGTTCCTGGGCAGTTAATAAGTATACCTGAGATAGATCCACCATAGGAAGATCCTAGATACATACCACCTAAGAACAATAAACTTTGAGCAGGTTGCATTGAATAGGTAAAAGGAAGCATTACAGCTATCCCAATCCCACCATTCATACCTGGTATCGCACCTAATACGATACCAGCTAAAGTTCCAATAAAACAAATAAGAAGAACATCTATGGAAAAAATGTTACTAAATACGACGGAAAAAAGTTCCACAATTCACTCCTAAACTAATAATTATTTACTTAAAAATTCTTTACGCATTGCAAAATCTTCTTCTAGGAAAGCTGCAAGCTCATCACCGGTTACTAACATTGGAACTTCACCAATTTTAATAATATTTTCTGCAATTTTTCCACCTTCAGCAAAACCTTCTTCTAATGCTGCAACATATTTAGCAACAATTTCAGCTGGCATACCTTTAGGTCCAACTAGCATTCTTTTTACAGGATTGTTTGCAGGATAACCTTGTTCTAATAAGGTAGGAACTTCAGGAATTGAAGATAGTCTTTCGTTTAAAAGAAGACCTAGAATTTTCATATCTTGTTCTTTTAATTGAGAAACAAATTTTGTTCCTAAAATACCAGCTTCAACATGACCACCAATTAGATCAGCAAAAACTTTATTTCCACCACTATAAACTACAGAAGTAACATCAATATCCATTCCAGTTTCTACCATGCTTAATGACATTTCTTGAATTGGAGAAGGAAGCCCAACAGTTAGTTTTCCAGGATTAGCTTTTGCATAAGCAATAAACTCATCTGTACTTGAAAATTGAGAATCTTTTTTCAATACAAGTAAATCTCCAGATTGGTTAAGACCTGCAATGTATGTGAAATCATCTAAAGTGAATCCAGGATCTGTATCACTATAAACAAAGTTTGGTGCATCTGTATTTGAGAAAACTCCAATAGTATAGCCATCAGCATCTGATTTACTAATATCATCCATTGCAATCATACCGCCAGCAGTACCATTATTAAGTACAACAATAGGTTTACCTAAAGTTTCTTCAAGAGGAACAGTGTTAGCTCTTGCCATGGTATCTGTACCACCACCTGCTTTTGCAATTACAATACAAGATATTTCTTTGCTTGGAAAAGCTGTAGCACTTTCTTCTTCTGTTTGACCTGATGCAAAAATTGACGCTGTTGCTAATATTGCAACAGATACGGTTAATAAGATTTTTTTCATAAAAAAACTCCTTTTAGAAAATTATTTAAAATAGGTTAAAAATACCTTTTGGACACCTTATACGTAAAGAAACTGTGAAAATTAAATAAGCAATTACTACAGCAATTAAACAGAATACTGCTGCTTTAAATATCGATTTCTTATTTTTTTCTGGAAGAATTAATACTGAAATTAAAAAAATTTCTACAAAACCAGAAATATAAAAACCGATTGTCTTAGCTACTAAGGGATTAATGAATAGTAATAATAATAAAATTATTTCTTTCAAATTAGTTTTTGCAATTGCATTGGATTCTTGACGTTTTAAACTTGTTAAAATGCTAATCAATCCTAAAACAGTAAAAAGGGAGAAGACTGTTATTGGATAAAGTCCAAGACTTTTTTTATCAAGTAATACAAACCCCAAACTAAAGGCGATTGCTAACGCACCTACGATAAATTCTTTATCGAGAATTTTTTTCTTTTTTTCCATTATTCGTTCCTTTTTTTAAATCTGTAACAGAGTAACCGACGAATATTGGTAAGTCAAGAAAAATTTTTCAATTTTTTTGTTAATTTTGTAGGAAAAATAAGAAAAATTTCTTAATTTTTTTCTTTTTTTCTTGTTTTTTCGTTATTCCTATGTAATAATACTTATATACTAACAAATTTTATATACTAACAAAGGGTGAGAAAAAAATGCAGGACAATGAAAAAGTCACGCTACAAGAAATTGCAAATGTTGCAAAAGTCTCTGTAGGAACAGTCTACAAAGCAATAAACAATAAAAAAGGTGTTGGAGAAAATAAAAAAGCTCAAATAATTAAAATTGCTGAATCTATGAATTACATGAATAAAAAGAAAATTAATAATGAATGTAATTGTAATATTGCTGTTCTTCTACCTGAGCCGGTTAATACAGATAAATACTACTACCAATTTTTATGGAAAGGAATTAGAAAAAGAACTAATGAATTATCTTTAGCAAATCTTTCTATAATTGAATATACATATAATGGTTCAATAGAAGACCAAAAATTTAAAATGGAAGAAATTCTAAATGACCACTCTATTAATATAAAAGGCCTTATTACAAATATATGGGATGAGACTAAATTCTTGGATATTCTTGATAGATTTCATGAACAAGGTATTGAAATTTTTCTCCTAGAATCTGATGCCCCATCTAGTGAAAGAAAAAGTATTGTAATGACAGATCCTAATACAATTGGACGCCTTGCTGCAGAATATCTTGGTAGTATGATTAAAGAAAGTGGTAGAGTTATTTTAATGGGAACTAGGAGAGACTCATTTAACCATAGCCAAATTGTTAACGGATTCTTTTCACAAATGTCTATTACAAATCCTAAATTACAGGTTATAGAAATATATGAGTCAATTAAATATCCTGAGAAACTTTATGGAACTATAAAAGATTTACTTACAACTTTTGATGATATTAAAGGGATCTATTCAAATAATGCTAGAACAACTGCGGGAGTATATAATTATATTGGAGCTTCTATAAAAGATAGAGATATTATACTTGTTGGAAGTGATATTTTTTCAATATCATTAGAAGCCATGCATAAAGGTTATTTTAATGCAATAATTAGTCAAAAACCTGAAATTCATGGTTATAAAATAATATCAGTTGTTTTTGAACATTTTATTATGAAAAAGGAAGTGAAGGAAAGATATAACATATTACCTTCACTCTACCTTAAAAACAATGTCCCTGATCTAGAAAGTTTAAACAATTAACTATTTTAATATTAAAAGGATATATATTTAAAATTATGGCTTTTATAAATTAATTATTCAAATTGAGAGTGTTGATATAAAAAATATTAACACTCTCATTAAATTTAAAGCAAATTAATATGCTACAATTTAATTTATATAGGGATTTACTCAGTATATACTTTTCTAACTATATTCAATTTTTCTATTTTAAAATCTTCCATTAATGGTTCATTTTTAACAGCAAGTTGTATTTCTTCTTCCAAACTTATCATATTTTTTTTCGCTTCTTCTTTTAAATGAGTTGGGAACTTAGGAAAATTTCTTTCTACAAAACCATTAGGTTGATAGCTATCTAAAACTATAAAATCATTATTTACAACATAGCCTATTGGACCATATTGTTTTTCTTTTTTTATTAACTCTTTTCTATATATTTTTTGAATTTCTAATATACTTGAACTAATATTTGATTTTTGTAATAAATTAACAGTTTCAAAAGGATCATTTTTTAAATCAAATAATTCTTCTTTTCCTCCACCATAATAATAATTATATTTATAAGTATTTGAAACCAAAGATATCCACCTTTTATTATCCCTATGATATTCAACAAAGGTATAAGTTCTCTCAATTTCTCTATTTCTTTTGAAGAGACTTTCCCCAGGCAAATCATCAAATAATGGATTATTGATATTTGCAATATCCATAAAGGTAGGAAATAAATCAATATGATTTATTATTTCATCACTTTTTACCGTCAAGGTTCTACCTTTTGGAGGTTTTACTATTAGAGGTACTTTAGATGAAAAATCGTATGGTAAAAATTTTTGAAAGGTTCCACAATCACCTAACATCTCCCCATGATCAGAAGTAAAAACAATTAGAGTATCATCATAAATTCCACTTTGTTTTAATTTATCAAGGATTCTTCCAATTTGATAATCTACATACGAAATAGAGCAATAATAAAGTCTTCTACTTCTATCTTGCCTTTGCTTATTAGAATACTCCCCAATTTTACTATTTTCGATAGCGATACTTGAAATAGGTGTTTTAGATTCAATTAATTCAGGCAATTGAATATCATCATACATATGAGCCCATTTAGATGGCACATCAAAGGGTGGATGCGGAGATATAAAAGAAGTCCAATACATAAAAGGTCTAGAGCCATCTAATCTATCCATTGCATCAATTGTTTGATCAGTTACCCAAGCTGAACCATGAAGGCTTTCAGGTAGCATTGATTGTTGCGGTTGCATATATAAATGATGTCTAACCCCATGTACAGATTGAAATCTTCCATACCCTTGATCTTTTAGATGCATAGTATATTCATCATCTTCAATGTAATCCGGTATTTCTTCCATCAATTTTAAATGATTAAAACCATTAGATTTTCGAGTTGGAACAAAATGCATTTTCCCAATCCCTTGGGTATCATACCCCGCTTGAGATAAAAATTCAGGGAAGGATGGAACACCAAATGGTACAAATTCTTCATTATTGAAATAATTGTGATCCATATTATGTACAGCACTGTATTGCCCTGTTAAGATACTATGTCTTGAAGGAATACAAGCTGGAATTGCACAATAGCAATTATTAAATAACTTTCCATCATCAATCAACTTATCTAAATTTGGAGTTTGAATAAAACTATGATTTTTATCAGCAATCGTATCATATCTTTGTTGATCAGTTGTGATTAACAATATATTTTGTTTCTTTATATTCATAATTATTCTATATCCTTCAAATGATATTTTCTATAGGCTCCAATTCCACAGAGAGTCAATATAGTAATCAAATATGGGATTATAGAAACCAACTGAGGAGGAAATCCTTGTAATTGAGCTCTCATTGTAATTCCGTCAGCAAATCCAAATAACAGAGCTCCATAAAATGTTCCCATAGGCAAACCAAAACCAAAGTTCGCTGCTGCCATAGAAATAAAACCTCTACCATTTGTCATGTTATCGGTAAACATTGTAAGTTGACCTAGAGATAAATAAGCTCCGGCTAAACCACACAATATCCCGCTTATTATATAGGTAATAATTTTAACTTTTTGAGTACTAACTCCAGCTGTTATTACAGCCATTTCATTTGGTCCTGTGGCTCGAATTCTCAATCCTAAACTAGTTTTAAATAATAACAACTGAATAAAAACTAAAGAAAGTAGAGAAATATAAACTAAAACTGACTGATGTGCAAAAGCAGCTAGTATAGGAATATCTTCTAAAAATGGTAGATTTATTTTTGGAACACCAATAATTTTAGGAGAAGAAAAAGCCCCTTTAACCCCAAATAAGACGGATAACAAATATTTAGTAATCCCTAAGGCAAACATATTAATTGCTACAGACATAACAACATTATCAGCTTTAAATTCTTGATTGAAAAATATAAAGAAAACACATAAAAGAGAATTAACTAAACACGCTAGAAATATACCAAACCAACAAGATCCAGAATAATAACTACCTAGCACTGATACAAATGCACCTATCAACATAAAACCTTCAAGTCCAAGGTTTCCAACCTTAATTCTTTGAGTAATTAATCCAGCAAGCCCACCCATCAAGATTGCAGGAAAAGCCCTTATTGTAACTTCAATAATTATAGTCAAGCTATCAAGCATTTATACTCTCCTTCTTTCTATTGTTCAAAAATTTCTTCAATCTTGGAAAACTATAAGCTCCCGCCATGAAAATAATCATTATAGCTTCAATCGAGGAAACTAAATCACGTGATATATTTGTCATTACTTCCATTTGAATTGCACCATTTTCTAATGCACCAAAAAAGATTGAAGTGATTATGCAACCAATTGGATTGTGCATAGCAAGTAAAGATACTGCGATACCTGTATATCCCACACCATTTGAAAAATCTGCAATATATCGATGATTAACACCAAGAATCCTTTCAGCACCTGCAAGACCTGCTATGGCCCCACTAATCATTACTATAATTATTGTTTTTCTAGCTGCATTAACACCTATATATCTTGAAAAGATTCTATTAATTCCAGCAGCCCTACTCTCATAACCAAATCGGGTTTTAAAGAGAACTACATAAATTATAAAGGCCAATATTATTGCTATAATAAAACCAAAGTTCAAGTCATTCATATTTCCTGCTAATTTAGGCAAAAAAGCATTCTCACTAACTTTATATGTAGCAGAAATAGGAAGTTCCCCCTTAAAAGGGTAAGCTGATAAATAATTACAAAATAACTGTGCGATTGAATTCATCATAATACAGTTTAGAAATATATTTACATCTAATTTGACATTTAAAATCGCTGGAATATAACCCCAAATAGCCCCAGCAATTAAAGCTGCAATTAAACATAGAGGGACCAGAAGAAAGGATGGTAAAAAATTAAAATAGATACCACACAAGGCAGATGCCATTGCACCCATATACAATTGTCCTTCTAACCCTATATTAAACACACCTGCCCTAAAGGACATAGCCGCAGCAAGTCCTGTAAACAATAAAGGTGTTGCAGCTGCAAAAGTACCAAAAAGACTTGTTGTACTTCCAAGAGATCCTATAAGCAACATTTTATAAACTTCTAGAGGACTCTCTCCTGTAGGAATTATTAAAAATACACCCAGTATAAGAGATATAATAATAGCAATAATAGGATTAGATAATTTTTTTAAAGTATCTAAAATTATTTTATTCATAAATAACCTCATTTCTTTTTGCACCAGCCATAAACAAACCTAGCTCATCTTTTGTTATTTCATTTGATTTAAACTTACAAACCAATTCACCTTCATACATAACTAAAATAGTATCTGAAAGTGTGAAAATCTCATCCAAATCTGAGGAGAATAATAAGATACCAGTACCTTCATTTCTTAATTGTAAAATGTAATCATGAATAAAACTGATCGCACCAATATCAACTCCACGAGTAGGTTCTGCAGCAATTAAGAGTTGAGGTTTTCTAACTAAAGTTTCTCTACCAATTACAACTTTTTGTTGATTTCCTCCAGATAATGAAGAAATTTTAGTATTGTAACTTTGTGTTCTTATATCAAATTTCTCAATCATTTTCTCTGCGTTTTGCTTAATACTATTTTTATTTAAAAGTTTTAAAGGTCCATAGCTTTTTAAAAATTCTTCTAAATCATGAAAACCTGCTATGGAATTCTGATCGAGAGACCATTGCATATTTAGGCCTTCTTTCTTTCGATCAAAAGGGATATAACATAGTCCATTTTGAATTTTTTCCTTGCGAGTTAAATTAGTAAAATCTTTACCATTTAATTCAAATAATCCAGAATCAGGTCTTTTTATTCCGGTAATCGCTTCAGCTAGGGATATTTGACCATTCCCCGATATACCAGCAATACCAACAATTTCCCCTTTTCTAATATTTAAATCAACCTTATTTAAAAGCGGTTTTTGAATTTTAGAATTCACAGTTAAACCTTTAATTCTGGCAATTACAGGCAAATTTAAATTTTTTCTATCTCTTAATTTTGGAATCTTTGAACCAATCATCAATTCAGCGAGTTGAGTTGCATTTGTTTCTTCTTTTTTTACAAAACCAACATTCTTACCACGCCTCATAATAGCAATATTATCTGCGATTTCCATAACTTCGTTTAATTTATGAGTAATAAAGAGAACAGTTTTTCCGGATTTAATTAACCGTCTAACATTAATAAATAATTCTTCAGTTTCCTGAGGTGTCAAAACTGCAGTAGGCTCATCAAATATAAGGATATCTGCGCCTCTATATAAAATCTTAATTATTTCAACTTTCTGTTGAATCCCCACAGGAAGATTTGAGACTTTCTCATCTAAGGGAATTTCCATCCCATTATCTTTCATGATTTTAGTAATAACATCTCTAGCTTTAGAATTATTAACAAACAATCGTTTCTTAGGTTCAAAGCCAATAATTATATTTTCAAGAACAGATAATTCCTCAACAAGCATAAAATGCTGATGGACCATACCAATATTTGATTTTAATGCATCTAAACTTGAATGAAAAACTTTATGTTCTCCTTTGATTATTATTTTCCCTTCAGTTGGTTCAAATAATCCATAAAGAATATTCATTAAAGTAGATTTGCCTGCACCATTTTCCCCAATCAAACATAAAACAGTGCCTTCTTCAATGGCTAATGAAACATTATCATTAGCCTTGAAGTTGGCTCCGGGATATACCATGGTAATATTATTTAATTCAATAGCATATTTACCCATAATTACCTACTTTTCAAATACATCAGTAACTATAATTTCACCATTAATAATTTTATCTTCGATATCATCTAATTGGTTCAAAACGTCTTGTCCAACAAGATCTTTTGTATATTTCATTTCGGACAGACCAACGCCTTTTTCTTCTAAACCATATATAACAATTCCAGTATCGAATGTTCCATCAACAAAAGAACCTGCCATATCATAAATAGCAGCATCAACACTCTTAATCATTGATGTCAAAATTTTTCCTTCAACAATTGAATCTTGGTCTCTATCTACACCAATTGCATAAACATCATCACTAGTTTTAACAGCATCAAATAAACCTTCTCCTGTTTTACCAGCTGCGTGGAAAATGATATCACAGTCTTCTCCAATTAATTGCAATGCAAATTCTTTACCTTTAAAGGGATCTGCAAAAGAACCAACATAAGTGGGAATAACTTCGACATCATTATTAACATATTTTGCGCCCTCTTCGTAACCAACATAGAATCGTGTGATAGCTGGTACATCCATACCACCGATAAAGCCAATTTTACCAGTTTTAGTCATCAAAGCAGCAAAAGCTCCAGCTAAAAAGGATCCCTCATGATCTGCGAATTTAGCAACTTGCAAATTATCTAAACTAATATTTAAGTTAATTGCAGCATATTTAGTATCAGGGAAATTCGGAGCAATTATGGAAAGAGCATCACTCCAATCGTTTCCAACTGTAATAATTAAATCAAAACCTGCTGTTGAAATTAATTTAAGGGATTGTTGATAATCAGAAACACCTTGTGGTTCTATTACTTTTATTTCGATACCATAATCAGCTTCAGCTCTTTTTAATCCTTCATATGCTGCATCATTGAAAGATCTATCACCAAGTCCACCTGATGATGTAATTAGAGCAACTTTGACAGTTTTTTCTGCAGTTTCATTAACTTGAACTTCTCCAGTTTCACTACTTTTTGAACAACTTACAAATAATACTGAAATCAATAAAAAAGAAACAACAACTTTTTTTAACATAAAACACTCCTAGAAATTTTTATTTATAGTTTCCCTTATACCATTTAGATTTCAATCTAAGTAGGAAATTTTGCAAGCTTGTAAATAAAATTTATGTATTATGGAATTTATACTCTAATAAATTCTCATACTGCGATTCATTTATATATAATTTCTGTCGTTCTACAGTAACAAGGTCTCTATTTTTCAAAAGCTCAATTGTAGAATTTACAGATCTTTCGGAAATACCAGTAAAATCAGCAATCATTTGTCGTGTTTCGTTTATGTATACACCTTTATTATTTAATTTTGATACTTTGCAATATAATTTATATGTGTAAATCAAATAGGAAACAATGTTTAATTTAGCATTATATTTTTTACATTCAATATGCACCATTAGATTCTGGTGAAGCCTTTCAATAATAATTTGAATGCATCTATTATAAAAATTTGGATATTTTATTTGAAATTTTTTAAAACAAGATTTGTTAATAGAAAATGCTACAACATCACTAACTGCAATAACATCTGCAATTCTTATTTTTGATTTTTTAGGTAGTATCTCAGATAATCCTATAATTGCTAGAGAGTTAATCTTATATGAACAATATGTTTCTCCATTAACTAAATCTTGGAGGATTCCACAAATTCCTTCAAAAATGAAAAAAATATTATTAGCAGAACAATTTTTATTTATTAAGTATTCATTTTGTTTATAAGTTTTTTTTTCAAATTTTGCCAAATCTAAAATAGACATAGATTGAAAAAGATCTTTTATATCTTCATCCCGCTTAATATACTGCTCTATTTCCATATTTATTCACTCCGGCCAACCATTTTTTATATTTTTACCATAGTAATCTTGTAACAAAATATAATCCATACTTTATACCGTTATAAAATAAATATTTTGTATAATTATCTAAAACCTACCACATGAGATAAGTAAAAATATTATTTTTTCAATTATTATATAGAATTTTACTGAGTTTTAAAGAGGTTTCCCCTATTTTATTGAAAATTTAATAAAAATATCGTTAGATTTTTTGTATAATTTTCGTATAATTATTCAATAATCATTTTCCAATACAAAACAATTTCATTAGATTTACTAAAAACTAACAACTACAAAAATTAATTATTTAAAGGTTTAATTAAACAATTAACAGCTTAAAATACTTCTTGTTTTTTTATAAATAAGAGAGATATTATAGACACTATCTAAACAAAAGTTATCAAATACTCTATATTACCAACATGTTATTTTATTTTGCACCTTTAGAAGGAATCACCAATTATATATTTAGAAATACTTATGCAAGCTATTATAAGAGTGTAGATAAATTTTTTGCGCCTTTTCTAAATACAAACGTAGATGGATGTCTTGTTTCAAAATCAGAAAAAGATATAAAAAAAGAAAACAATAAAGATATTAACCTAGTTCCTCAACTACTTACAAATAACTCTAATACTTTTAATATTGTGGCATCAAAATTAAGAAATGAAGGATATGATGAAATAAATTTAAATTTAGGCTGTCCCTCAGGGACAGTAACTAGTAAAGGAAAAGGCTCTGGTCAATTAAAAGATCTTGATGGGCTTAGATTTTTTTTGGATGAAATTTTTAACAAAAGAATCCAAGAGATTTCAATTAAAACTAGAATTGGTTTTTCTAATCCAAGTGAAATGGAGTCTCTTCTTCCACTATTCAATGATTATCCTATTAAAGAATTAATAGTACATCCTAGAGTTAGAGAAGATTATTATAAAGGGCCTATTCATATAGATGTTTTTAAAGACATCGTTAGAGGCTCAAAAAATGAAATCTGTTATAATGGAGATTTATGCAGTGCAACTCAAATTAAAGATTTTATAAAGGACTTTCCAACAATAAACAAAATAATGATTGGTAGAGGTTTAATTGCAAATCCAGGATTAATTGAAGAATATAAAACTGGGGAAAAAACTAATTTAGAACTATTTAAAGAATTCCATGATTCAATATTTAATCAATATTCTAATATCCTATATGGTGAGAGAAGTTTATTATTTAAGATGAAAGATCATTGGAAGGTTTGGAAAATCAATTTCCCAAATAATGCTAAAGATATTAAGAAAATTCAAAAATCTCAAACTATTATGGCCTATAAGAAATCAGTTGATTTGATTTTTAAATAGATATTATCTCAAATTTTATAATGCTTTTTATCATTGTTATAATTTGAATCAAAGTTTAAAAAGCATTAAAAAGTAGGTATTTGTTTTTAATTTATATAAAGTAAAAGCTAGCTTTCTTATACAAGAGCTAGCTTTTGTTAATTTAGAATAAATATAAATTAACCAAATATCGACTTAACTATATTATTCTTTATCCCATCGACCTTTTTATTCATCTCATATTTAACAGATTCGTCTAATAAATACTTATAAAGTTCATCAGCATTATCTCTACGACTTAAATAATCTAAAGCAGACATATCTGTTTTATAATTCATTTTATTTATATCAGGGAAATAAGAAACTATAACCTCTAAAACTTTAATATTAGTAGTATAGCGTGCAGCAATCATTAAAACTGTATCTCCATTCATTATTTCAGCATCAATATCAGTTCCTTTAGATTTCTCTTTCTCTAGATATGCCTTTATTGCTACACTATCTTCAATATTTGCTATTAAATATTGATAATCTTCTTTATTATCAACAATCTTATTTGAAGTAGAACAGCCAATAAACAAAGTAGTTAATGCTACTATAATTAAAATTATAAATTTTTTCATTTTTCCCCCTTTTCTTTTTTAATTGTTACTTAATTATAAAATAATAAATTTTCGTTAGCAATAACAATAGTCTCTTATTCTTAAGTTTACTAATGTTTTTAAATAAACCTTAGCTTAGTTTAAAAATTCACTAACCATTAAATCAGAAATTTCAAAGTATTTATTAACTTAATTGTAAAAGATCTTATTACTAGATTTGTCAGCTTTTGCATAATATCTCTGTTTTTTTTGATGAAATTTATTGGCAAATAATATTAATGCTACTATACTGCAACAAATTGCAACATAATTCATTATAATATATCAGGAGTATTTATGTTTAACTTAGAGAAAAGTTCTATTTTTGATCTTAACGGAATGCCATCAATTGGAAAATCTATTCCAATGGCGCTACAACATGTAGTAGCAATGATTGTTGGTTGTGTAACCCCTGCTTTAATTATTTCTCAAGCTGTCACATCTTCAGTTGACAATCATGGAATAATATTAGTTCAATCTGCACTCATAACTGCAGCTCTGGCAACTTTTATTCAGCTTTTTCCAATAGGAAAATACTTTGGATCCAAATTACCTGTTATAATGGGCGTTAGCTTTGCATATCTCTCAAGTATGCTAGCAATAGCTGAAGGTTATGATTTAAGTGCTATTTTTGGAGCACAAATTGTAGGTGGTATTATAGCTGCTATAGTTGGAGTTTTTGTTAGAAAAATTAGACGTTTTTTCCCTCCAATGATAACGGGTACAGTAGTATTCACTATTGGATTATCACTTTATCCAACAGCAATAAATTACATGGCTGGTGGTGTTGGTAGTCCCAATTATGGAAGTTGGGAAAATTGGTCAATTGCAATATTAACTCTTACAATTGTAACAACACTTAATCATTTTGGAAAAGGTTTAATCAAATTATCTTCAATCCTTATTGGTATAATTGTAGGTTATATTGTATCAATTCCCTTTGGAATGATTGATTTAAATCCTGTTTCTACAGCAAAAGTATTTCAGTTACCACAATTCTTACCTTTTGGTATTTCTTTTGAATTCTCAGCTTGTATGGCTTTAGGCATTCTCTTTACAATCAATGCTATTCAAGCAATAGGTGACTTTTCAGCAACAACAATTGGTGGGTTAGATAGAGAACCAACTAATTCAGAACTGCAAGGTGGTATTATTGGGTATGGTCTTTCAAATGTTATTGGTGCATTATTTGGTGGTCTTCCTACATCAACTTATTCTCAAAATGTTGGTATTGTAGCAAGTACCAAAGTTGTTAATAGAATTACATTAGGAATGAGTGCTTCAATATTATTAATCGCAGGTTTAATTCCAAAATTCTCTGCTATTTTAATTACTATTCCACAATGTGTTCTAGGTGGAGCAACTATTTCAGTATTTGCATCAATAGCTATGACTGGCATGAAACTAGTAACTAGCGAAAAGATGAATTATAGAAATTCATCAATTGTTGGTCTATCTGCTGCATTAGGTGTAGGTATTAGCCAAGCTAGTGGTGCTATTGCAAGTTTCCCACCTTGGTTCATTATGATTTTTGGAAAATCTCCTGTTGTTTTAGCAACTCTTACTGCAGTTATTTTAAACATCATTTTACCAACCGAAAAAGAAAATGAAAAAAAAGAACTTAAACAAATTGATAAGAGTGTCTAACAACAAAATCCTAACTAAATTTATATAAAATTTAAGATACCTTTTTGCTATATTTATTACTAACTTAATAGATCAGGCAAAAAGGTATTAAAATATTAAATAATATATTACTATAAAAACAGTTTGTTCTGTTAGTTCCTATAACATTATTTTACCATTGGAACATTCAAAGCGTATTGTTCTATATTTTAACTTTTCCATATAGTCTCACTCATCAAATAACTCATTGACAAATAAATATTGCCCCCACTATTCAATTATAATTAAAAACTTGACAAAGCAATAAAACCAGTTTACTCTTCAAA
Organism: Sphaerochaetaceae bacterium; assembly: GCA_963677735.1. Lineage (GTDB taxonomy): Bacteria > Spirochaetota > Spirochaetia > Sphaerochaetales > Sphaerochaetaceae > Pleomorphochaeta. Next base: position 3,215,010 of record OY782505.1, on the reverse strand, counting down.
TAACATTAGACGTTGGACGTCTAAACACTATTAAATTAATGGGATAAATAAAATGAGAAAAGTTGGACAAAAGAAACCTCTATATGAATATGTACAAGATGAAATATTAAATTTAATTAAAGAATGGGATAAATCAAAACCAATTCCTAGTGAAGCTAGACTTTCAAAAGATATGGGCGTTAGCCGAAACACTGTTAGAGAAGCAATACAAAATCTCGAGAAAGCTGATGTTTTAATCAAAAAACATGGTGTTGGAACATTTATCAACCAAAAAGGAGCAAGTTTAGTAACTGCATTAAACAATTTACACGGAATACAAAATATCGTTGCTACTGAAGGGAAAACTCTTAGTTTTAAACAAAATAAAATAGAAGTTGTAAATCCTGATGAAGAAATTATTTCATATTTAAAAATTAATAATACTCAAAAACTAATTAGAATTATACAAACATATTTAGTAAATAATTCTGAAATTATTAAAGGTATATGCTACATAAATCCTGAGCTTTACAATAATGATCCCGAAACTTTTGCATTAAAAATTGAAGGTAGTACAAATGTAAATACCACAATTTTTGAAATAATTGATAATTTTACTAATTTCACAGTTAATCATGCAATTACTAGAATTTCTGCAATATCAGCAGATAAAGAAACAGCAGAATCATTATCAATTAATGAAGGTGACCCAATAGTAAAATTAAATGAAACATATTTTGATACTTCTGGGAAGATATTAATGCATTCAATAGACTTAATTGACAGCAATAATTTTGAATTACTTGTCGTGAGAAAACGGTCTATATAAAAACATATTTAGGAGGTATTCATGGAAAGATGGATGGAAAAGATTGATTATGGTAAAGGAACAGGCGTCGAAAACAAGCTCCAATACCATATTCAATGCAAAAAAGGAGACATAGCTCCCATAGCTATTGTACCAGGAGATCAAGAAAGAGTAAAAGGTATTATTAAATTTTTAGACAATCCTATTAAAATTTCTGACAACCGAGGCCTAATTACTTATAAGGGAACTTTTGAAGGTGTAGAAGTTTCAGTAACTTCTACAGGAATGGGAGGTCCAGCTGCCGGTATTGTTTATGAAGAACTAATTAATCTTGGTGCTAGAATTCTCATTAGAGTAGGAAGTATGGCTGCCATACAGCCAGATATTAATCGTGGTGAAATATGTATTCCCAGTGCATGTGTTAGAGATGATGGATTAACCCAATATTATGTACCAAATAATTTCCCAGCAATTGCCGATCCCATTTTATATCAAAATTTAATTAAAGAAGGGAATAAAACAGATATCAAAGTACATACTGGAATAAATTGGACTCATTCAGCTTTTTACTCAAGATCTAAAGAATACTTTTTACAATGGTCAAAAAAAGGTGTAATGACACTTGATATGGAAGCTTCTGCATTATTTGTTATTGGGTATCTTAGAGGTGTTTCAACAGCTATGATAGGAACCATATATCAAAATCGTTTTAATCAAACAGATGAAAAAGAAATGGATTTATCTGTAAAAGATATAAACGATAAGCTTATAAAAAAAGGTGTTGATACATCAATTCAAATAGCACTTAAAGCCGCTGTATCAACTTACAAAAAACAAAACGGAGTTGTTTAAATGAATAATAAAAATTTTAAAATAGATATATTTTTAGTATTAATACTTATAACATTACCACTTCTTTCTCTTAGTGCTAGTGGCACTGAAGAAATAGAAGGTTCTGAACCTCTTCAATTAGTTAGTGAAAGAGGAACTCATACCGAGGCTTGGAAAACTCAAATAGAATCTTTCCAAGAACAATCAGGAATAGAACTAGAGGTCACTCAGCATCCTTATGCAAATTATTTTGATCAATTAATGCTTAGTTATACAGGAGGACAAGACGAATATGATATTCCATATATATCATTACTTTGGTATCCGACTTTAGCAAATGCAGGATATATCAAATCATTAAATGAATTTGTTGAAGGTGATCCAACATTGCCAGAAGATATCCCGGGATTGCAAAGTGCTCAACTAGATGGTAATTATTACTTTATTCCATATATGAATGAGGTTGGTGGAATAGTATATAGAAAAGATTTATTTGAAGATCCTACAGAAATGAAGAACTTCAAAGCTAAATATGGATATGAATTATCACCTCCTAAAACTTTAGAACAATATCATGACCTTGCAGAATTCTTTACTCGTCCACCGGAATTATATGGTGTAACATTAATGGGTAAAAGAAGTATATTTTTAGCAACACATTTTATGAACAGATTATGGGCTAATGGCGAAGATTTGCTAGATGATAATTACGAACCAACATTTGATAGTGAAATTGGAGTAAAAAGTTTAGAACAAGTTAAAGACTTCTTCCAATATTCGAGCCCGGCTTCATATTCTTATGATTTCCAAGAAGCTTTAACTGAATTTAAAATGGGAAAAAGCGCAATGGCTGAATTATGGACAACTGCAATGTTCTCTGTAAATGACCCAGAAAGTTCACAAATTGTAGATAAAGCTTCATTTATTGGTTTCCCAAAACCAGAAGAAGCTATGGATGAAAAACGTCCTAGATTATTCATTTCCTGGGGTTTTGCAATTTCTGATTCATGCGAAGATAAGGATAAAGCATTAGAATGGATTAAATATGTTACGTCTAAAGAGGCTTTAACAGAAACAGCAACTTTAGGGACAATTCCTACAAGAATTAGTTCAATGAATGATGAAAATTTAATTTCAGAAGTACCTTGGATTCCACAATTCCAAGAAGCTTTAAACACATGTATTCCAACTCCGATTGTTCCACTAATTCCAGAGGGAATGTCTATTGTTAATGGAATAATTGCTCCAATGGTTTCAGAATATATTTCTAAAAATAACTCTGCTCAAGAATTGTTAGAGCAAGCAGCAAACGCAACTAGAGAATTATTAAAAGAAAACGGGTACTACTAAAATAATTAGGTATTAGAGAAGACTTAAAAAGTCTTCTCAATACCATGGAGAATATATGAAAAATAGAATACTAAAGAGCAAGCGAGAAGATTTATTATACCTTTCCCCAGGGCTAATAGTACTTGGAATAATTTTTTTAATTCCTCTTCTTTATGCTATTGGAATTACATTTGTAAAATGGACACTAATTAGACCTGAATTAGGAATTAAATTTGTTGGACTAAACAACTATATTACAATATTAACTGACTCATTCACCTATCAAGTATTAGCAAGAACATTCATATTTTTATTTTTTGCTGTGTTAATAGAAATGATTTTAGGGTTATTAATCGCAACTGTTCTAAATTGGGATTATTTTGGACATTCAATTATTCAATCAATTTGTTTAATTCCTTTCATGATGGCTCCAATTGTTGTAGGGTTTTCTTGGAAATTCCTATTAAATAATACTTTTGGACCAATACCAAGGTTGTTAAATAATATTGGCCTAGGATCTTTAATTGAAATTCCTCTATTGGCCAATTCAAAAACTGTATTACTAATCCTAATTTTAGTAGATGTTTGGCAATTCACACCATTTGTTATATTAGTATTATTAGCGGGCATGAAATCATTACCTACAGCTCCTTTTGAAGCAGCAGAAGTTGACGGAGCCTCTTCATGGCAGAAATTTAAAAATATTACTTTACCTTTACTAAAATCGCCTATTCTTGTTGCTCTTGTTATGAGAACACTAACAGCACTAAGGGTTTTTGATACGATAAGCATTATGACTGCAGGGGGACCTGGCTCATCATCTGAGATAATTTCATTCTATGGTTATAGACTAGCTTTTCAATCATATACAATGGGTTTGGCTGGTACAGTTGGTATAATTACAATGATAATAGCTCTTGGGTTAACAATTTCTTATCTAAACAAAATAGGAGTAGATTTATGATAAATACTAAAGATATGAAAAAAAAGATTATTTATTTATTAGTAGTAGTTTTTTTAATGGTCTGGACTCTATATCCTATTCTTTGGATTTTTGTAACGTCCTTAAAACCCAAAAGTGCTCAATTTTCACCAACTTGGTTTGGTTTTAGCCCTAGCTTAGACAATTATATTACTTTCTTCTCAAATAAAATTTTTATTCAAAGTTTTATAAATAGCTGTATTGTAACAGGGTTGTCTGTAATCTTAGGAATAATAATTGGAACACCAACTGCTTATGCACTAGCTAGATTTAAATTAAAAAATAGTCCAAAACTACTGCTTTTTATTCTTTTAGCTCGAATGACTCCTCCAGTTGTATTGGTAATTCCATTCTTTCTTATTGCTATTAAACTAAATATAGCAGACACATATATAGCACTAATAATAATGGGAATATTTTTATCTCTTCCTTTTGTTATTTGGATGATGCGAGGGTTCTTTTTAGATATACCGAAATCTTTAGAAGAATCAGCTATGATTGATGGCTGTAATAGATTTTATGCTTTGCGGAAAATTGTCATACCTTTAGCTGCTCCAGGACTTGCTGCAACAGCTGTTTTGGCTTCTTTATTGGTTTGGAATGAATTTTTCTTTGCTCTAATTCTAAGTGGTAAACATACACAAACTTTACCAGTATTAGTAAATTCATTTGTAAGTGAAAAATCAATTGATTGGGGAACGATGAGTGCAGCGGGTATAATTACAGTTCTCCCTTTAATTATTTTCGGACTACTTTCACAAAAACATTTAGTTAGAGGATTAACAATGGGAAGTGTAAAATAACAAGTAATATAAGAAAAGACTATCCCACTTAGAAAGTAAAAAATCTATACTCTTATATATATAAAAAGTTACTGCATATAAATACCACTAATTAAAAGTACAACTTCTTAGGTAATATATTACATCTAAAATTTTTAGTATAAAGAAATATTCACACATATATAATATCAATTAAAAACACTTTTTTTCACATTTATTCCCTAACTATATAGGTTATTTTATTTGACATTAATAAGAAGCAGGATTATCGTTAAATTAATAGGTGTAACTAATAGTAACCCTAAATTTATCAAGAGAGGTATTTATATGAGTGTAAAAAATGCAATGACTTCAGAATTTCTCCATTCTGCATACAGTGGTGAAAGTATGGCACACATGCGCTACTTAATTTGGAGCGACATGGCAAAAAAAGAAGGCTTTAATAATATTGCTAGATTGTTTAAAGCTATAGCTTATGCTGAAAGTGTACATGCAGGAAACCATTTTAAAGAAATAGGTGGAACTACTTCAGATGCTGCTGTAACAGGTGGTGGTGTTTTCGGGGTTGGAAAAACTGTAGATAACCTTCAAGGCGCGATAAATGGTGAGGTTCATGAAGTAAAACAAATGTATCCTGTATATTTAAATACAGCTGAATTCCAAAAAGAACCCGGTGCAAAACGCTCATTCCATTTTGCACTAGAAGCTGAAAAAATTCATGTTGAACTATTTAAAAAAGCACAAGAAGCAGCTCAAGCTGGTCATGATATGGAATTAGATAAGATTTACATCTGTCCTGTATGTGGTCACACAGTCTTAGATATTGCTCCAGAACGTTGTCCTGTTTGTGGTGCGAAAAGAGAACAATACGTAGAGTTTTAATTGTATTAAATTCATGCCATTTTAAGAACAACCTTGAAATGGCAATATAAAATTCACATTCTAATTTACCATAACAAAACTATATTTTTAATTTATCTATAAAAAATATTTAATAAATAAAAATTAAACAAACATTAACATTTTTATAATACATTGTTTTAAATATATTAAAACCAAGATATATCTAGAAACATAAAGCTTTCATTAAAATAGATAAATTCCCGTTAGATTTAAAAATATTCATCAATGTATATAAACTATTTTCCCTATAGCTAAAGTTGCTTTACAATTCTTCAATATTTTATTTATTTAGTAGACATAATCCATGAATTGATAAATCAAACAAGTTGATAATAATTTACAATTTAAATATATACTTTGTGATTCAACTTTATAATCAATAACTGTTTTTCTAGTTTTTTTAAGACTAAAAGCATTCCAAATTCTTATAACTCTAATCCTCTAGCTTTTAAGTCTAAGGCTATCAAGTTTAGCTCGCGTAAGGTTTGCAAAATCTTAAAGGCAGAGTCATACCAAGCAATTTCTTTAGCTTTTATACTACTCTCATTTGCCATTGCTATATCAAATCTAATTCGCTCCACTTCTATATCATTTGTGCGTTGCTCAAACTCATACTGAGCAATTGATAAGTTGAGCAATAAACCTTTAATATTTCTTTGAATCTCTTCAACCTGTATTTCTAAATCATCACGAGCCTTCTCAACCTCTATCTTTGCCTGTAAAACAGACTCTGAGGCCATAGAGGAGGATAGATTAGTAGCAGAGCGAAAAAGGTCTGAAGCACTAAAACCTATTGATAAAGAAAATATATTCTCACTACTAGTAAACATATTGTCGAAAGATGTAAAGAAATCTGCTCCTGTACTTGGAGTATAATAAGGATAGATTTGAAGAGATAAGCTTAACATTGGAGCATCACTTGGACTCTTTAACTTTGCATCTATCTCAGCTAAACGCAGTTGTCTAGTTGCCTGTGCGTAGGCAAAATCATTTGCTAAAAGTATATTTAAAAGCTGTTCTTTATCAAAGATAATTGTTGGTAATCTATCAAATAATTGCTTATCTATAATGATTTGTTTAGGAAAATCATCGCTCCCCCATATAGTTTCTAGGGAATTTTTTAGAGAGTCAATTTCCCTCTCAATCTCATCAAGCGAGTAACGTATTTGATTGATGCTAAGAACTCTTACATCATATGAGTTGCGACTTATCCAACCTGATTCTAAATCTTTCTTAGCGTCTTTAATTAAAGATTGCTCTATGATAAGTTGCTCACCTAGAAGAAATCTTCTCTCTTTCAGAGCTTGAAGGGCTGATAGTTGGCTATTTCCCTGAGTGACAAGGGCTTCTAAAAGTTGGTCATAAGAAAGCTTTGCATTCTCAGATGATATAACTAATTTTTCTATCTGTTTTTTCGAGTAATCTACATCTATTAAACCATCACCAATCCATAAGGGTTGATTCAAAGAAAGGTTTGCGGAGGGACTCTGTGTCCACGTCCACTGAGATCCTGTTGTGCTATTTTTCGTTAAGCTAGACTTTTGAGCTGCACTTAAAGTTGCAACTGCCCCTGTGCTAAGTTGTTTAGAGATTGAGGCACCTAAACCAAAGGTATTGGAAAGATCAAAACCTCCAGTAGAAGTTTGGTTAATACTTCTACTTATAGAGTAAAGGGGTTGAGAAGTAAGCCCTATCTTGAAACCTTGCTCTCTCTTTTGATACTCTAGCTGCTCTTGTTGTATATTATATAATGATTGTAATTGTTCAAGATCTATATTTCTCTCTCTAAGAGCAATATACAACTCTTTTTCTGCATCAGAGAAAGTGATAATAGAATCATCCTGCCATTGTTGAATAAATGTATTCAAGCTTTCTTGATCTAGAACAACTTCATCTTCATTTTCTAGTTCATATTGTATATCTAGAGAAGGATAGTTAGTTGCAGCAAAAGATGATGCAACAGAGAATAGGATACTTAATATTAGTAGTAGATATTTTTTCATGCTTCACTCCTCTTCTTCTTTTTGTCATATATAGTTCCATATAGAATGGGAATTATGAACAATGTAGTTAGTGTAGAAAATATTAATCCAAAGATAATAGTACTAGCCATAGGCGACCAAACTACAGAGTAACCACCTATTCCAATCGCTGTTGGCAATAGGCCAACAATCGTAGTTAAGGATGTTAGTATAATAGGTCGAAGTCTTGTTCTAGCTGCTTCTGATATAGCTTCCTTGACAGATATTCCAGTCGCTCTCAATTCATTAATAAAACTAATCAACACAATTGCATCATTTACGGCAATCCCTGCCAATGCTACACTAGAGTAGATAACTGTTGTTGAAAGTGGAGTACCTGAAATAAATAAATATAAAACAACACCAATAAAGGCAAACGGTATAGAAAATAATATCAATAGAGGCTGACTATAACTATTAAATTGTGTTCCAAGAATCAGGTAGATTAAAAATATTCCAAGTATAAAGACTCTTAGTATATCAAATATTAAAGTATTAAAGTCGTCAAATTCTCCACCTACTTTAAAAGATACATTAGGATAACGGCTAGATAGATTTTTATTCCAAAGTTCTTCTACTCGTTGGTTAACCTGTTGAAGATCTAAGGATTCAACAGCATTTGCAGTAACTGTTATCTCACGTTTACCTTCAACCCTACGAATCGATCCTAAGGAATTATCAAGTTTAATGGTTGCAATGCTAGATAAAGGAATCTGTCTTCCATCATCTGTGGGTATCAATAATTGCTCAAGATTTTCATACTGTCTAGAATCAGATGTCGCAAAACGTACTACAATATCTATTTGTTCATTCTTCTCAAAGAGAATTCCTGCTGGTATATTATCAAATCGAGCACGAATATAGGAGCCTACACTAGCCACTGTTATTCCAAGTGCGCTTGCACGTTCTTGATTAATAATAATACGAAGTTCAGGGCTACCTGCTATAAAGTCACTCTCGACATTTGTTACTCCATCAATGGAGTTCAACAAATTTACTATAGCATTTGATGAATCAATAATCTGCTTATACTCATCTCCGGAGAAACGAAAACTCAGAGGATCTGCAGTAGGCGGGCCATTTTGTGCTTTACGGAAAAACACCTTTTCAACTCCACTTAGATAATAGGTTTCATTTTGAACTTCAGAAATAATTTCATCAATACTTCTCATTCTACCTTCACCAATCTCAGCAAGGTCAACAGTTATTTGAGCTTGAGTGGAATTAGCTTCTCCACTTCCTAATGTCCCTATCTTAGTACTAATAGACATTATCTCACCATTTCCTACCTTATTAAGCAGAATATCCTCATACTGTTCAACAATTATATTTGTCTGATCTAAAGAAGTACCTCGCGGAGTTAGTATCTCAATATTGAAATAGGAATAATCTTCAGCTGAAAAAAGATCTTGACGTAGAGATCCTATTAGAGAGAAGACACCAATTGTAAGCACTAAAGCAAGAATAAGGGCGAGAATTTTAAATTTATAAACCTTAGCAAAGAATTTAGAATAACCTCTCTGTATTTTAATAAACCAAATCCCGGGTTCTTTTTTCCTTTTCTTCTTTTCTCTTGGCCCCCACTCAGCATAATGACTTGGGAGAAAGAAAAGGGCTTCTCCAGTACTAACTATTAGAGCAATTGTTACGGTTAAAGGAATAACTCTGAGAAACTTTCCAATAGTCCCTGGTAGAAGCATAAGAGGCAAGAAGGCAGCTACAGTTGTTGCTGTTGCCGCAACAACTGGCCATATAACTTGATTTGACCCCTCTATTGCTGCATCATGACGTAGAAGTCCGTTAGACTGTAACCGATAAGAATTCTCTATAATTACAATTGCATGGTCGACTATAAGCCCTAAAACTAAAACTAGACCAAATAAAGTATTTGTGTTTATTGTCTCTCCTAGTAAGTCTAAAACAAGAAATGTCAAAGCAAAAGTTACAGGTATACCTAAAGCTGTTATTAGAGCATTACGAAGTCCAATAAATAGCCAAAGGATAAGAACTAGTAAAAAAAGCCCCATAATTGCGTTTGTAGAAAGCACACTTAAACTTGAAGCGATTTGGACAGTTGAGTCATTAAATAGAGTAATCTTTGCTCCTACATTATTTTGCATTCTCTCTTCTTCTACAATTTTAGTAACACCTTCTACTATATCAACTGAGTTACCTTTTACAACTTTAATAACCCTTAAATTTACAGAAGGGTTACCATTGAAACGAGCAAGAGATGAATCTGGATCAAAGCCATCAACTACCTCTGCAACATCACTAACTCTTACTAATCCTGAGGAATCTGTAGAACGTCTTACAATTACAGAACCGAAGTCAGATACATTATCAATTGAACCAAGAGTCCTTAAAAGATACTCCCTTGAACCCGTATTTAATGTTCCACTAGGGATAACACTGTTTTGATCAGAAATAGCTCTAACAACTTCATTAACACTCAACCCCTTAGAAATAAGACTACTATTATCCAAGTTAATTAAAATCTGTCTATCAGGAAGTCCAAGTAACTCAACATCAGCGACGTCCTTTACCTTTAGTATCTTATTCTGTAGGGATACAGCTTGTTCTCTTAATTGCTCATATGGTAAATTACCACTGATTACAACCTCAATAACAGGAAGAAAGTCAGATGATGAAAAATCATCAACAATAGGGTCAAGAACACCATCTGGTAATACAACTTGACTGAACCTAGTTTGAGCCTCTTGATAAAGAGAATTAAACTCTTGCTGACTAATACCATCATCAAATTCAACCCTAACAACACTAAGCCCTTCACTAGTGGTTGAGCTTATTTTCTTAAGTTTATCCATACCTTGAAATGCGTTTTCTACTGGGATAGTAATTGATGACTCTAAATCTTCAGCTCCAACTCCAGGATAAGGAACAATGACGTTGACCCAAAAAAATGGAATCTCTGCAAACTGTTCTTGTGGTAGACGTGCTAAACTTAAGCCACCTAATAGTAGAACGGTTATCATTAATATATTTACCATCACCGGCTTGGTTACAGAGAATCTACCAATACTAAATCTTTTTTGGTTATCCATAATCTGTTCCTTTATAAGTTTTCTTGTGTTACTACAGAGGTACCATCTAAAATACGAGAGAGCGCACTTACTAGTACTTTCTTTCCTACGAGGTCAATATTTTCATCAAGACTTTCAATGGCACTTTGGTCTCCGTATTGGTCAATTACTTTCACATTAACCTGTTTTGCACTATTGCCATCTACCATATATATTGAAGTTACCCCATCGCGATAAACCATTGCAGAGTTTGGTACCAATGTATAAATTGGTGCATCTTCATTAAAAATTATTACATCAGCACTAATTCCTGCCTTAATAACAGAAGGTTTTGGATTAGTAAAATCTACAAGTACAGACCAACTACCTGTTCTTGAATCACTGCTAGCACTGATACCACTTACAATTCCTTGTGCTTCAATAATCTCTGTAGGTGTATTAATAGTAATGAGAGCTGGGGCACCTTCCTTAATAAGGAAGAGTTGTTTTTGACCTACAGCAACAGTAATTCGAAGATGTTCAAGATCTACAACTCTAACAATTGACTCTCCCGCTTGTATTAAATCACCAACAACAAAATTGGTTTTCTCTGCCACACTACCAGCTATAGGTGTTATGATTTTTGTATTATTCAGATTAGTTTTAACTTGTTCAAGTTGAGCTTTAAGACCATCAACATTGCTTTGAGTTTGGGTCAATTGAACAAGCGAGATAGCTCCTCGATCATATAATTGTTTATTTGCATTAAGTTCTTTTACGCTATTTTCATACTGATTATTCAACTGACTAACGTTCAATGATGGAATTGTATCATCTAAGACTAAAAGCACTTGGCCTTTTTCCAATTTTGAACCCAAATTAAAATCTATTGATTTTATAACGCCTGAAGTCCGTGCTTTGATATTTACTTCCTCGACGCCTTGAATAGTTCCACTAGCAAGCACACGATCCCGCAAAGCGGCTTTTCTTATTTCAACAGCTGAGGATACTACTTGAGTGTAGTCAGTTACTGCTGAAACTTCATCTATCACAAGAAAATCTTTTTCTTCTACATTTTTTGTGCATGAAGAAAAAATTAAAGAAATAAATAATATTAAACTAATCGATAAAATGTTTACTGCACGGTTCATATGGCACCTCGTTGTAGTGTATCGTAAAACAACAATGTTAATGATACTTTATATCATTAACATTACAGTTGATATAGTTTTATCACAAGGGAAAAGAACCTTATAAGTTAAAAAAATAAAATTATTTACAGTTAAAAAATAAATAATAAATTAAATCAAATAAAAAATTTAAAATATATATAGTAAAACACATTATAAAATGACTAATTCATTAACGAGAATTAAACTATCGCTCTATTAAAGGCAAACTTTATCTCTCTAAAGCTAATATACTTTTTTATAGAATTTAAAGTTGTAAATAGCAATTTTAAAAGAATTTAAATAATTGCATCTCTAATTATATAATTTCAATTTCCTGATAAATTGTATTATTGTGATGGTAAAACTTTAAATATCAATTGAAAAAATTAGCATTCCTTTTTCAAATACATTTTATACAACAGATCATTATGTTTTAAAATTTTAACCGATTATTAAATTAAATTTACAACAATCATATTTGTTGTTTTTTAGATAATGTTTCACTTTTTCTACTATTTAATTTAGTGTTAAATCTAAAAGTTGAATTTACTTTTAAATATCTTTTAGCTGTTTTTCTTAAATTTAATCTAAAAAACTTCTATTTATTTAATCAATAAAACGTAAAATAAAAAATGTGTTTTTAATAATCAAAAGGATTTATGAAATTAAATTATAAGTCAAATTCTATTCGAACTTAAACAAATTAAATATTTTAAATTTTATTTTTTTAGCAACATTGTAATAATTTCATCATATGGTTTAGAATTTGAATTATCAAAAATTCTATGGGTTTCTTTAAATCCAAATTTTTCATATAAGTTTATTGCTCTTTTATTAAAAGGATAAACTTCTAGCTCAATTTCACTAAGGTTTAGTGTAGAAAAAGCATATTGAATTATCCAATTCAAAGCGAAATTACCATATCCTTTTGAAAAATTTTCTTTTTTATATATACATATTCTAAAATGACAAGACTTATCACTTATATCTGATAATGCCACTTCTCCAAGATATTCATTTCCTAGAATAATTAAAAAAAGGTTCCTTGAATTACTTTTTTCAATTTTTAAAACATATTCTTCTATCTGGCTAAAAGTAAAATCAAGCAAAGTATTTGTATAATATTTAGCTTCTTCATCCATTTCTTTGATTGCAATAAAATATTTATTTATATCACATTTCTCTATTGGCAAAATATTTATAGAGCTAGTATCTTTTATTAATTCTGTTTTATTCATATTACTTTTTATCCTTTTTGTTCTTTATAAATTTTGTTTTAATTAATTTATATTATGTAAATCCTAAATAAGTTAAATGCATAACAGCTCTAAGTATATACATAAAGAGTTTAAAATGGACAAATCAACTTTTTTAAAACTTTCATTCAAACATCAAAATAATTAATTATTCTATCCCATTAAATCCTTTTTTAAATATTCTAGTAATTGGTTAAGTTTTTCTTTATTTAGAACATGATATAAGCGCTTTCTTGGACCTGGTTTATGATTAATTAATCCCAATGAATATAGCTTATTCATATGATATGAAACAGTTGATGGTGAAAGATTCCATTTGTCAGAAATTTCACGACTGAACATATCTTTTTTTGATAAACCTTTAATAATATTTCTTCTCGTTTCATCTGTAATTAATCCATAGATTTCTTCAATATTAGGATTAGAATTGAAATCTTTATTTTTCCAACCATAAATTACTAAAGATGGTAAATTAATATGTATAGAATCGAGACAATCATAATAACTAATGTATATAGTTTCTGGAAAATTTTCCCAATTTGATTGGGTATTATAATGTAATCTTGTCTCAAAAAAAGCTTTTTTATTCTTTAAAGCAAATTTTTTTTCTTCTTCTAATAGCCTATTCATTCTTTTAGAAATATCTTTTTGATAAGGAAGAACTGAATATTTATAAAACTTTTTTAAATGTATAAATAATTGTTCTCTATAAAAATCAGGGTGGCTTAAAAAATCAACAAATAGTTCATCCTCATTTTTTCTAACTGTTCCATCAGCTTTATCAATCACTTCTTTACCTAATTTAGGATTTTCAATTAATTGATCTATATCATAATCAAAATCCTCGCCCATAATTACATATTTAGCTAGAGACTTTCCCGATAGCTTTGACAAATATTGAATAAATTCATCAACACTATTAATTTTATTCACGTTAATAATCTTAATTAATGAAAAGATTAATAAAAGAAATTCTGAGCTCAATAACTTTGATTGTTCTAAAAAAAAGTTAGAATATTTTTTATTTTGATTATCTTTCCACTCAATTATTTCTTTAGGGATTTGATTCATAAAATATGATTCTCCCATCTCTTGAGAGGTCCAAGCGAAAAAGGCTAATACTAATTCTACTGATTCATTATATTGTAGATTCACAATTTTCTCCTTTTGATTGCTTTATTGGTAGATATAAGAATGAAGAAATAATTACAAACAATCCAGCAATTTTCCAAACTAAAGATATTGAATTATATTGTGCAACCCAGCCTAATATTAAAGCAGACAATCCACCACCTAATTGTAATGCTAAAGAATCTACTGAAAGAAAACTTGATCTATATTGATTGGGTATTGAATTGTGTAGCAATGTTTGATGAGGGCCATTCAAAGCACCATGGAATATAAATATAGTAACAAATCCTATAGAAAAACCAACCAAAGATGCACTATAGCTTAAAGCTATTAAGGTAATTCCATGAAATAATTTCATTAAAAATAATGTTCTTTTTTCGCCTAAATATTGGGTTAATTTATTTGAAAATAAACTACCAACTGTAGCTGCAAAAAAATAACATGATGCAAGTACTCCTAAAATAAATGTTGGACTGTTTGGAGCAATTTCTTGTACCTTTGGTTGCCAAAAACTTTCAATTGAGTTTAATCCAATTCCAAGACAAAAAGAAATAGCTATCAAGTATTTAAGGGATTTTGATTTATTAAAAAAATTAACAATATTTTTACAATATTCATTTATTGTCTCTTCATTAGATTGTCTTTGAGTCTCTTTGAAAAATATAATATTCAAAATCAAATGCATTACAACAGCTATTATTGCTATCACAATATTAAAATTATAGCTTCCTTGTAAATTAAACAAATTCAATTTAATTCCTAAGTCGGGTATAAATCCACCTAACAAAGTACTTATACCTAGTGCAGCTGGAGCAACCCCTGCTACAATACTCATACTTTTGGATAAATTTATTTTACTATCAACTGTATCATGCATATCAACAAACCAGGCTTCCATTGTTCCTGAACTTAAAGCACGAGCAACCCCGTATAAAAACATTGAAAAAAACAAAGAGAATAAAGTATTAAAGAATAATAAGATTAACAAGCTTAAAATATATATAACTCTGCTTATTCTATATATATTTATTCTTCCATATTTGTCTGCAAAACCACCCGTCGGCAACTCAAACAAAAAGATCGTGATAGAAAATATAGACATAGCAGTTCCTATCCATCCAAGTGAATATCCCTTTTCTAATAAAAAGAGAGTACTGATAGGAAAATATATCCCAAGAGGTAAATAGTTTAAAAATAAATGTATCGAATAAACTAATCTTAATTGTTTTATATTCATAATATTTATATTATCACTATAATCAATATTCATCAAGTATATTCTATCACTATCGAACATACTTGATATAAACAAGTTTTATATCAAATTAATTTGAAAATATAATCTTTAATAAGATTTCGTTTAATTTTTTTTTAAATAAAATTATAAGACTTAAAGAACTTTAAAAAAATACTATGTATCTATGAAGTTTGTTCAGTAATATTTGTGAATCCTATTTGTAAAAATTAACACAAATTTTTACAATTACACACTAATAGTAATTCAGTGTAGATAATAATTATTCTTTAATAAAACTACTTAAGCATTTTGAATTTTCTTAGACATTCTTAAGTGTTGGGGATAAAATCAATTTATGAGAATTGTTATTTTGCAAAGACTTAGCTATTTAAAAAAGTGCGGGTTTGTTAGAAAACGCTTATTTAAATATTGCGGATTTGAAATAGATGTTCATCAATGGAAAAATCATTGATAACAGTTAGGCCTCTTAAAACTTAAATTAATCTACAAGCACTTGATAAAAAAAATGTTAAACTTGTATTTTTACTTGTTGCCCCAAAAAAAGTAGTAGTTACCATTTAAGAATATTAAGTAGATTAGCTCGTATATTAAGTCATAAATCTTTTAGAGATAATCTTTTTAATGCTCCTGATGTTGAAAGTTTCTTAAACTTAATAAAACAAGAGGAGCAATAATTAAATTAATATCACGACTAGTGTTGGTTGAGTAATAAACTTCAATCCGCCACAATAATATGATTTAAATATGTTTCACAATTACCACATTTTTAAATTTCGAATCATATAATCAGAATATGCGTGGGCATTGGAACTCAATCCTCCATCAACTACTAACTCTGTGCCATTACAATAGCTTGACATATCTGAAGCAAGAAATAAACAGGCCTTGGCAATTTCAGAGACTTTCCCTGCCCGACCAAGAGGAATTGTCGTTTCATAATTTGCTCTTAGTTGTGCATATTCAGGAGCAGAAACTAAAGGTGTATCTACAAAACCGGGAAGCAAGCAATTTACACGCACATTGTATTTTGCAAACTCAAGTGCTCCAGTTTTTGATAGAGCTCTAACAGCCCATTTAGCACTACAATATGCCGCACCAAATATCTGCCCATCAAGACCACTTGTGGAAGCAATATTGATAATAGATCCGCTACCTTGTTTTGCCATTAAACCACCAATATATTTCATACCTAAAAGTACAGAAACTTGGTCTACTGAAACTACACGCATATATAAGTCTACTGGAAAATCTAGAATAGGTTTGTTACCACCAATACCTGCATTATTTACTAAAACATCAACATGTCCATATTTTTCTTTAACCAACGAAGCAAGATCTTTCCATTGCTGTTCATCAGCTACATCATGTTTATAGAATTCTGCTTGATTTCCTAACTCAACTTGATAAGCAGTTCCGAGTTCTTCATTGATATCAGTAAAGATTACCCTTGCCCCTTCTTCAATAAAACGTTTTGCATAGGCAGCACCCATACCACTTGCTCCACCAGTTACAATAGCTATTTTGTCTTTTAATAGTTCCATAAAATTATCCTCCTTATGATTAATCATAATATTTTTCATTTTTATTCCAATTCTTTGAATCATGAGGAAAGAGTAGCAACCAACCATCTTTTTTTGCTTTTTGAATACGCTTCAATGATTTTATACACTCTTCTTCATTCCAGCACAAAGAAAAACCTGTTTCCCCTTGTAAAGTGGCATAATCGTTACAGGCATCTCCTGTTAATAAAATGTGTCCGTGATTTTTAGTATTTATTACTAAACTTTGATGACCTGGTGTATGACCTGGCGTAAACCAAACTATTACAGATCCATCATCAAACAGATCATAGCAATCTTCATCAATTCCTTTGAGAAATTTCCAATTTACTGGTTTATCAAAATCTTTGTGTATGTAAAGTTGATTAATAGGAAAAGGATATTTGGAATCATGTGCTGCAGCCCATTCGCTTTGCTGTACTATATAGTTTGCATTTGGAAATAATCCAATACCGCCACTGTGATCTAAGTGAAGATGGCTTTGAATGACATATTTAATATCTTCAGCTTGAAACCCAAGATTATTAATAGCATTTACTACTAACTCATTCTCTGTCATATCAACTTCAGACATACTAGCTATCATCTCGCCCCAATATTCAGAGAGATTATCCATACATTCTCTAGGCATACCAGTATCAAAGAGTATTATTCCTTTTTTATGCTCAATAAGATAAAACTCAACAGGAACGCTTTCAACACCGAGTTTTAACCTCCCTGCATATATTTTATGCATATTTACATAAACTGTATCTGCATTATTCATACCTCCCTCCTTTTTAAATTATCAATTTTAGAAAAAACCAAAATACTACCCTGCTTTATTGCAGAATAATATTATTGGATTTTTTTTGTTATATTTTGTTCCGGTCTGATTTCTAAATGCTTTATTTTTCCGGATTCATTGAGTTGGATAATATCAACACCTACGGCAGCATGCATTTCTCCATTTTTCAATTCATGAACAACTGCCCATGTCGCTTTTAGCCCATAATCCGTATTTTTTTCTTTCCAAACATGTTTCATAGAAAAATAATTTTTTAATGTTTCTTTAATACCGAATCCTAATTTATCTTTACCTTTCACTTCGCCTTGAGGTGCTTTAACCACTACATCATCAGCAAACAAGTCCATCAATTCATTAAATGCAGACTCATCTAAAAGAGCAGAGTCCCAAAAAGTAAAGTATTTATCAAATATTGTCATCCTAATTACTCCTAATCTTATTGTATTATTTATCGCTATTTATCAATTCTATTATTAGATTCAACTATTTCTTGTAAGCTTATTTCTGAATTTCTGTATCTCTCGTGACTTTTTTCACCTTTTACCCTAATCGCCTTTTTCGGACAATTTTGCACACAAGCAAGGCAACTGATGCATTTATCATTGAAAGAAGGTTTTGAATTCTTTAATTCAACATTTTTTACCGGGCAGACTTTCGTACATATACTGCATTCTACACACGAATTATCAATGAAAAAATAATTTGACACTCTCAAACCTTCTGTGTGAAACCTTACTTTCTTTTTCTTTGTTGGTTTCATTTTTTTTAAAATAGATGTTGCAAATCTATCAAAAATGCTATCTTTTTTTTGCCAACACACATTTGAATTAACATCCCTTATTATTTTCTCAAGCTGGCCGTTGACATCTTTTTCTCCTACAGTACCTATCTGATCTTCCATTTTAAATCCAGGCAACCAATTATCAATCATTTTTACAGAATTGATATATGAAAACTCTAGAGAATTTTTCCTTGCAATCTTATTAAGACATCCTGTTACTCCACCCGCATATTGACCATAAGTCATAATTGCATAAAGATAATTTGTCTCAAAAGTACATTTGCTAATAAAGTTTTCAATATACTGTGAAATCGATAGCCCATAAACTGGAAATATTATCCCAATCTTGTCATCTTTATATACAAAATTTTCTAGGTTAATTTGTTGAGTAACTGAAAATAAAGTCCCCCCTAACCGTTTCGCCACGTAAAGACTATTTCCAGTTGCAGTAAAATATAAAATTGTCACTTTAGTTTCACCTTAAAATTACGATGTTTTTGTAGAAGTTTTAATGGAATCCCATTTTACTAATACAACGATATAAATAATATCAAACACACTACATATAATTCCTGTTATAAAAACAAATATATTGAATTCCGTTAATAAACCAAAACTTATAACAGGAGCAAGAGTACCTATCCATTTAGCAACAGATAGAAGTACGGATTGACCTTTTTTGCTTTGACGTTGAAATATCATTGTCAAAAATAGTATCGACATGGCTGCATTTTGTAAAAATGCTGAATATGAAGCTGCTTCTGATCTAGAAAAATGTAAGTAAAAAGCCATCTGAATTGCAAAGGTTGTTGCAAAGGCAAGTATGCTGTATGGTATAAAATATTTCTTTGCATTATTAGGAAATTCTTTTTTGCCATATAAAAAATACGTAATAACAATCACTACATCAAGTCCAAACCAAATAAAATTAACAGGCGTTTGAATACTAGGATTTGCTAACCCAGTAATAGAATAAATAGCTTCCCATGCAATATTAAGTCCTAATGCAAAAAGCGGCATTGCATAAGTTTTATCTTTAAACCCTTTCCTAATTGCTTCAATATAAACTATTGTCCACGCAACACCACTAAGTAAAGTTAAAAATAGAATCATAATTTGTTTCTCCTAAATTTTGACTAAAAGTGTAACAAGTGTTATAACTGTAACACTAATAACTCAATTATAATTAATTAAAATCTAGAATAGAAGATACAATATAGTTGATTTTATTACACTTATGGAGGTTATAAGCTATGAAACAATCAGAAAGAAGTAAACAATGGATAGCTGATGCATTACTATTACTATTAAAAGAAAAGTCCTATGATCAGATTACCATTACTGATATAACTGAAAAAGCGGGAGTAGCAAGACTTACTTTTTATAGAAATTTTGAGAAGAAGGAAGATATCCTTCAATTTCATTTTGACCGAGTATTCTCTGAATATATTTCATCACTTCAAGGCGAAGAATTTGATTTAGAAGAAGCCTTGATTCAATGTTTTAATTTTTGGCAAATTTTAAAATCTGATATCAAACTTTATCTAAAAAACAACCTCCATATGGTTATGTACCGTCCTTTTGAAAAATACTTGAATATTGTTTTATCTAAAGGGAAATATAAAGATTCTTTTAATCATGTCCAAAGGACATTCATTGTTGGGGGACTTTTTGCTTCTTTGTTATCTTTTTTAGAAGATGAATCTCCGCTAGACCAAAAAGAAATATCTAATTCAGTATTGGAAATACTAAAATTCGAATGACCTATCTAAAAATTGGTTTTACATTCTAAAACCATAACGCTTATAAAAGTAGAAAATATTTTTCAACACCTACTGTAATCTCAGCTTTGAGATTTCTTTTAAGACATTTTTAAAAAATTCATATGTGTGACTACTGCCAAGTAGCTATTTTCACTTATTTTTTATTAATATTTCATTTTACTTTTATGTAATCTAATAAAAATAGTAATAAATTGATAAACATATATTACAGTTTTCAGCATTTGACTATTTTCATATACGTGGATTGGTTACCAATAGTCTAAATAATCCGCCTACAGCTCTTTCTCTTTAATGGCGAGAATCACATTTTGTATATCATAATTTGATCGAAGATAGCTAGATCTTTTACTGTCAGCAATCTATTTATGCATCTTTTACTTTACTTTTCATTTTATTAAGTTTTTTAATTATGCAATTTCGACATAAATATTATTTGTTATCATTCCCTAGATAAAACAAGATAATTCTCTTGCACATAGCCCATAAATGATGAAAACTCTCTTTCTTTATTAAATCTTGCAAAATCTTTTACTTCACATACTATAGATAAAGCTATATGTGATCTATTCCTATAAAGCCCCGTAATCTTTTTACATCTTCTTTATATTTTTCATTTTTAGATAATTCTTCAATCTTTATATCAAAACGCTCTATAACTTCTTTCAATATATATATTTCTACTAAATATTTTTTATAAGTTATTTGATTAATCATTAAATCAAATTTAATAGTCTTTAACTATTATCTGTATGCATCAGTCCAAGCTCCTTCTTGAAATGGGTAATGAATATTTCTTCTTAGAATAAATGATTTTAACTGTTACTTTGCTTTTTTATGGTGTTTTTATATCATCTCTCATTCTAATGAAGTCTCTAGTAGCTTCATCTTCAACTGAGATTAGAACTACTTACTTTTTTCTTTCTAAAATAATGTTTGAGATAAATTTCTAGCATCTAAATTATCTGTCTTTACTCGATTACCATCTTTTTTTATATATTGTAGTAGGGGCCATTATTTTACAATTAATATTAGCTTTATCTAATTCTCTTTTTAGGTTAAAACCTGTAGATCTTAATTCATATCCACAAATAATTTTAACTTCTATTTCTGATTCATCTTATTATTTTCAATCATTTAGTATTCCAATCTTACAAATCTTAACATATAAGGCAGCCATTTTTTCTGGTGTGTCTTCACAACCATCCTGGATCCATCGGTCAATCATTTTAACCAAACCTGAAGCATGAAATATGTTCAAATATATCATTTCTGATTCAGAAAAATCAGAAACGTCGAAAACAGCCAAATTAGATTCTTTTGTAGTTTTATTCATTTTAATTATAAACTGCTCATAAAAATAATTGGACAGGTTATGTTTGTGCAATACTCTTAGTATTTCAATATGTTTGAAACATTCACTAAAAGAATAATAGGCAATATCATAAAGTGATTTTTGTTTAGCTTGATTGAATTCTAACCAAATTCTACTAAAAGTTTCATCAATATACTCCTTAATAATTTGATGCTTGTTTTTATAATGGACATAAAAAGTTCTTCTTGCAATTTCAGCTTCATCAATTATTTGTGTGATTGTTATTTTTTTATATTCATCTGTTTCCATCAGTCTAAAAAGTGCTGAAATTATCCATCTTTTTGTTCTCGTTAAATTTGGTAAATCTTTTTTAGTAAAATTCATTTAAACCTCTCAGTATACAAATTTAAGCAATGTGTGCAAACTTCCTTAGAAATATTGACTTAGCTTTTCAAATATAATTATTATATTAATAGAAAAAAAATACAAGTGTATACTTATATATAAGTGTATACAAAGGAGACTAAATGAATTTTTTAAAAGAAGATGCAATGCATGTACAATTACCTTTCAAGGATGAGGTACAAGAGTTTGAGTGGTGGTATTTTGATGCAAATTCTGACGATGGAACCCACATAGTTGCCATGTATTCAGTTAATGACACAAGACTAAAACCCAGAAAACCTTCTATTAGATATAATGCTTATTATGAAAATGGTGATTCAGCTTGGGAGTTAGAAGAATTTACAAGAGATGAAGTGACCGTAAGCTACGAGAAATGCGAAGCAAGGTTCAATAACCAATACTGCGTTGATTTTGGTGAATATTATGAAATCTATACCATGATTAACGGCAATGGGTGTAAATTAAAGTTCTACCCACAAATTCCTCATTATTTCACCCCTGAAAATCCACCTAATATGGGCTGGACCGTAGCAGCACCTCATGCAAAGGTAGAAGGTATTATATATAAAGATGGTAAAGAAATACCTTTCAAAGGAGAAGGTTACCATGATCATAATTGGGGACACAATAATATGAATAAAAGATATAAACAGTGGTATTGGGGAAAAATACATACTCCTGATTTGTGTCTTGATTACGGATTGATGGTTATGAAAGATGATAGTCTACTACTTGGTTTGCTTGCAATTGATAAAGATGGAACAGTTCTATGCGAACCAAACCCAGAAACTATGAGGATCTGTAAATCAGAATTAAAAGATGTAGTATTTGATTCTGAGATGGGTGAAGAATATGCAAGAAATGTAAAGCTTTTTTATAAAAAAGATGGAATTGAAATAAGTGTTAATATCGAGTTAGATAGAATTGTAATGAGTGAAAAAACTAAGGTTAAACCTGGCGAATCATGCTACCGATATGTTGGAAAAGAACATACCATAATCAAGAAAGAAAATACAGTTAAAGAATATGACACCTCAGAGTTACATGAAATAGTATATTTATATTAATACTTTTTCATACTTAAAAAATGAAAGAGTCAATCACAATGTGTAAGTTATTTAACTATTCTAAAATGTTATACATATTTTTCGATTCACTCTCTAATTTTTGCTATAATGTGCAGCTGGTTTCTTACTTGAAACCAGTTACACATTCCACCTATTTTATCATTTATATGTTGAACCTTAATTTTAATTTAAAGCAATAATCAAACTGGTGATAAATTGGAGTAAAGTAACAGGAGCCCAAATCCTCTCTATTTTACTCGGTGTTATTGAATTCATAACTGTTCCTATTACAAAAAAAGCAACAAGAAACCATATTGCTATTTTCGAAAAAGAAAATAAACTTGGAAAAGCGAAGGTAGATCTTGATAATATAATAATTATAAAAAAGACTAATAAAAAGGAATTTAAAATTGCTACTAGTCTCATTTTTACCGGGTATTTACCTTTAAATTTTCCACCCATAGATGCTGCCCCCCAGTGTAGACCAGCAGCTAGGCATAATTGGAACAAAATTACTAGTGACGTTAATACAATAAACGCATAGACTGATATATTCAAAATCATTATCAATACTCCTTAAAATTAAA
Source organism: Sphaerochaetaceae bacterium (assembly GCA_963677735.1). Taxonomy (GTDB): domain Bacteria; phylum Spirochaetota; class Spirochaetia; order Sphaerochaetales; family Sphaerochaetaceae; genus Pleomorphochaeta. The sequence continues at coordinate 3,191,253 of OY782505.1, read as the reverse complement.
TTATTAATATATATAAACTAACAAGGGAATGCTAAATTTTTACCTCTTAAAAATGAATTGTCAACATTTTTTTATGGACAATTCTCAAGGTTCTATGAAATCTTTTTATATTGTTCCCTTCTAAATTTTTTCAATCTCACTATTTTTATATCCTGCACCCCTATCTGAACTAAACAATTTGGTTTATTTTAACTTTTTTTTCTATTAAAAAAAATCTATTACAACTAGAGAAGCAATTGATAGCTGGAGAACAAAGTAAAAAATTTGACATATTATTTTTTATAATTTGGAAAAGTTAAATGTAGAATAATTAATTTGGAAAAACAATTTACTTAATCAAAAGATACAACGGATCACTAAAAGAATATTAGAACAGTAATAATTGACCGCTAAATTATGGTATGGTACTATTAATTATAGGAATAAGGTATGAAACTGTTAGTATTTGTATTAAATGACGAAGAGTTATTAGAAGAAGTAATGGAAGCTTATATTGAAGCTGGCATTACAGGTTCTACTATACTTGATTCTGAAGGTATGGGTAGATTTTTAAGCTATGAAGTACCTTTATTTGCTAAATTCAAAGATTTCATGAAAGGAAACAAACCCTACAACAAAACAATTTTTTCAGTTGTATATAGCAATGAAGTTGTAAAGAGAGCTAAAGAGCTAGTTGATGAGATAGTTGGAGGTCTAGAAAACGAAGGTGCCGGAATTATGTTCACTCTACCTGTAGACTGGGCAGCGGGGTTAATTGAAGAAGGAGAAGAGGTGTAATGCTATGAATGGTATTTATTCATTAATAAATAAATCATGTATTTTACTTGATAAAAAAATGCATTCAATCGATGAAATAATCAAAACTTTAACAAATCAGCTTAACAAAAGTATGCCCAATATCGCTTCAACAGAATTGATGGACAGAGTTATTAAAGACGGTTTTCATACAACTTGCATGGGAAATAAATGTGCAATAACACATGCTAGATGTCCATCAATGGAAAAATCATTGATAGCAGTTATGCGTCTTAAACCTGAAATTAATCTACAAGCACTTGATAAAAAAAATGTTAAACTTGTATTTTTACTTGTTGGCCCCCAAAAAAGTAGTAGTTACCATTTAAGAATATTAAGTAGATTAGCTCGTATATTAAGTCATGAATCTTTTAGAGATAATCTTTTTAATGCTCCTGATGCCGAAAGTTTCTTAAACTTAATAAAACAAGAGGAGCAATAAATGAATTATGAAAGAATTTGGGCAATTTTAAGATTTATATTAACCACCCTTTTTCTTTTTTTTATATGGCTTTTATTCACCGCCACAACAGAAACTTTCACCCTTATTTTTGGACTATTTGCCTCTTTATTAACAGCAGCTCTAACATACCATATATTTTTACCAAAACACCAAGCTAGCTTAAATTTTATTCTACCTAATCCATTTTATCTAATTATTTTTTTAGCTTTGATGGTAATAAATTTATATAAATCAAGTTTTCAAGTTGCTAAAGCTGTTTTTACAGGCAATACGAATCCTCGTATTGTTCACTTTAGAACTAGACTTAAATCAGATATGGCAAGAACTATATTATCTAACTCAATTACTTTTACACCAGGAACACTAACTCTAGATTTAAATGATGATCACTTAATAGTACATTGGCTTCTCTGTAGTACAATACATAACAAAGCTGCGGGGGAAAAAATTAAAAGCAATATTGAAAAATCATTAAAAAGGACTTTAAAGTGACAAACTTTATTCTATCAGGAATGAAATATTTTTTAATTGTATTTGCATCTATAACTATCATACGTTTACTCCTAGGTCCATCAGCAAGTGATCGAATAGTAGCAATGAATGTATTATCTTCTATAGCATTAGCTTTGCTAATAGTATGGGGGGTAACAACCAAAAATGTATTATATCTTGATGTAGCTCTTGTATATGATATTTTTGGATTTTTAGGATTTTTGGCAATTACAAGATTTCTTAAAAATACAAAGGATAAGCTATGATGATAAAAGAAGTAATAGCACTTATTTTCTTTATAATAGGATCAGCTTTTGGAATTGTAGGAATGATTGGACTCTTTCGTTTCAAAGATCCTTACAGTCGTTTGCATTCAGGATCTCTTTGTGGTACTACAACTGTTTTTTCATATCTTATAGCTTTATTAATCTTATCTCCTTCAATAGCTATAACCTCTCGTATAGTAATTCTAATAATTTTCTTTTTAATTTCTGCTCCAACTGGTAGCTCTATTGTAAGTAAATTTATATGGGAATCAGAAGAGGCAGAAGATCAAAGAAGTTCAATGCAAAAAGAGGATAAGAGCTTATGAATATACTACTACTTACCTTGATACTTTGCTTATCCATTTTTTCACTAATTGCTAAAGATTTACTGCATGCAATTATAGCTTTATCAGCTATAAGTATTCTTAGTGCACTGCTTTTTACTTTTTTAAAAGCTCCAGATGTAGCTATAACAGAAGCAGCTGTTGGTACAGGAGTATCTACAATTATTTATGTTTGGGCAATAAGACATACTAAAAGGAAAGATGAGGATAAGTAATGAGAAAAGCAAAACTTATAAAAGTATTTTTAACTATTATAATAATTACACTAACAACTTTCCCCATAATAATGAGTAATATAAGTTGGCCAACTTTGACTCGAGATTACCTTTTGGTTAATGCACTTGAGCAAACTGGGGCATCAAATACAGTTAGTTCAATTTATTTGGGATATCGTCTTATGGATACTTTAGGTGAAACCTTAGTATTATTTGTTGCTATCACAGGAACCATGTCTATACTTTTAAACTTACATAAACAAGAATTAGAGAGTGTAAAAACGCAATCTACTTTAACACCAGAAAAGCGAGTAAAAAACTCTCTTAGAACTAATCTAGTAGAAGTTGTTGCATCAAAACTTGGACCAATAATTTTGCTATTCGGATTATATGTAATGTTATTTGGACATATATCTCCTGGCGGAGGATTTCAAGGTGGTGTTATATTTGCATCTGCTATTGTGTTTTTAGTACTAGCAACTAATGTAAAAACTAAAATTACTAATTCAAAGGTATTAGAAAGAATTGAAGCAATCTCATTTATATCACTGATTTTAATAACAACATATGTAATATTTTTCCCAGATGGAGTCTTTAGCACTATTGATATAGGTAGTTCCTTTCTTTCTGCTGGAATTATTATTGTTTTAAATATAATTATTGGAATTAAAGTTGGAACTAGCTTAGCAGTTATGATTATAGCTATGATGGGAGGCCAACATGATAATTGAGAGAGTACTAATTTTTCTAATTTTTATTACCGGTTTTATCGGACTAATCGGGGTGAAAAATATAATAAAAAAAATTATTGGACTTAATTTGTTAAATTCTGCCATAGTATTATTATTTATTTTAGAAGCAAGTAGAATTGGAGATCAAGCTCCAATTTTAGTTGGGCAAGGGAAAAATATAGTTGATCCAGTACCTCAAGCTCTTATGCTTACTGCTATAGTTATTGGAGTGTGCGTTACTTCTCTTTCTCTTGCAATGGCAGTGAGACTTTATAAAACAACAGGATCATTAGATATAACAATTATAAAAGAAAGAATAGAAAATGAATCCTGATAGTTTATTATTAACCCCAATCTTTTTGCCACTTCTAGCGGCAAGTATTGTTTTAACATCAAAAAGCTTTTTACCAATTAAAGCTCGACGATTTAGCGAATATTTTGGAATTTTTATTGGCCTTTTATTGCCTCTTCTATTTGTTTTTTCATTATATCCTCATGTAATCAATCAAGGTAGTTTAATTGTTGTAATTGGCTCTTACACACCAACAATCGGTATCGTATATAAATTTGATTCACTATCTCTTGTAATGATTGTTTTAACCAACTTATTAACAGTTCCAGCATGGATTTATTCAAGAACAGTAGGTCCATCTCATTCTTATTTCACTGCCCTAATATTAATACAGAGTGCTACAATTGCTGCCATTAGCATGACTAATGATATTTTTAATCTATTTGTATGTTTGGAAGTAATGGGATTAATTGCATATGTATTAATTTCTAGTAAACAAGAAAAAAGCGCTGTTTTTGCAGCTTTCAACTATATGATGTATTCTTCGTCATCAATGGTATTCTTTCTTCTAGGATCTTTTGGATTATACCGTTTGACTGGAAGTTTATCCTATCAAAAAATCACAGAAGCTTTATTGAACCTTTCCTCTAAAGAGTTAAATATAGCATTAATTTGCCTTTTATTGATGATAGTTCCAATTCTTTTGCGTGTGGCTATTATGCCGCTTTCAAATTGGCTAGTTGGTGCACACTCTAAAGCTCCACACCCAGTTTCTGCCCTTCTATCTGGTATACTTATCAAAATCCCACTTTTTGTATTGGTTAGAGTCTTTTCTCTTTCACCAATATTGAAAAACTTAACTTTCCCCATAGCATATATAGGCTCTGCAACTGCACTAATTGGAGTAATATTTGCGCTATCACAATCAGATGCTAAAAAACTCTTAGCCTATCATTCAATAAGTCAAATTGGTTATATCATAACAGCATGGGCAATGGCCTTAAATGTAGGAATTGACACAACACCTGGTGCTATATTATTGATTGCTGCTTTATTTCATACATTTAGCCACGCTATTTTTAAAGGTCTATTATTCTTATCTATTGGAACAGCAACCGATGCTGCTGAATCTAGAGATGTTTATAAAATTAGAGGTGTTAATTCCATCCTTCGTCAAAAAGGAGAAAGATTTCCAATTACCATGATTTGCTTTTTAGTTGGAGCTTTATCGATTATGGCAATACCTCCATTTAATGGATTTTTTAGTAAAACACTATTAACTTATTATTTAAAACCAAGTATCAATTATACAATACTGAGTATTGCCGGAGTTGGTACTGTAGCATCTTTTATAAAATTATCTAGAATTTTTTTACCAAATAAACAAATCAAAAACCAAACCAAAGAATTCTCAAAAGAAAAATTCCCTTTTTCTATACATTTGAGTCTTATTATATTAGCTCTGTTAGCTTTATTAACTGGTATTTTTTCTCAGAATATATTTGAAATACTAGAGAACATGTTTATTTCAACAAGCCAAAGACCAATAAAAAAAACTATATTCTTTTCACAATCAAGCATAATTAAGACTCTTTATACAGTTTTAGGAGGTATTCTTTTGTTTGTAATTGCAACAAGTAAACCAGGATCTAAGGTGCTACATAAATTGAAAGGTATAAAAACAGACTTTACTGATCAATATTTCCATTTTGCAATCACAATAGCAGTATTATCATATTTTTTATTTGTATAACTAGCAAAAAATATTATTTTAAATAGAATATTTTTTTACCATTGCATTTACAATATCCACAATTATTTAAGGTTTAGGTGATTTATCTTTGGGAAAATTATGAACCTATCTAATTTTAAAAAATGAATAAATAGAAAAAGGTCATATTCTCTGAAATTATAATAGAAACCAAACTTACACAAAACAGGAAATTCCCCATGAGTCCATATAGTAATACATATTTTTCTTTACCAAAAATCACAATTACAAAAAAAATCTACTAATTCATCTTCAATATTTTTATCTTTCTTTGCTACCATGATTTTATATATCTCTACTTTTGAATTTGATATCATATCACACATATTTTGATGAATAAGTGTACAAGTTACTGCTTGAGTATTTAATAGACTTTCCATGATATTAAAATGGGCTTATTAATGGATTATAAAGGATTTTCTGTAACATATGAATTATTTCCTAAAAATACTAATGATTGAAAAACATTTTCTTCAAGTAATCCATGTTTTTTATGTTTTCCATTGGATATTAAATGTTTAAAGTTGTTATTCAAAAATTTTAGTTTCTCCTTGATTTGAATAACTAACCGATAAAAAAAAGTAGTTAGGGTTGCATTAGATAATTCAATTGATAAATTTTACTAGCTTTTTAGCAAGCAAATTAAAAACTAGACATATTTAATTTTTCTTGTAATAATTAAACAAACTAAAACTAATTTGTAACATTACTAAATATAAAAATTAAATTAAGTATATTAAAGAATCTTTTTTACTACTATAGCTTAACAAAAACAAACATCATCTAATTTACTTTACTAAAATAAAAAAGAAGAATTTTTCATCTTGCCTGATTTGTAAAGAAAAAAAGGATTCTTTATTACTAAAATATTCATTTTTTTTGGAATGGGGTTAAGAAATGAGATTAAGACTAGTTAAAACATTTTTTTGTTTAATTACAGTATCATTACTATTAATATCTTGTGAAATGCAAATTGGAGAGGTTTATCAACTCCCAGATAATTTAGAAAAGATACTTGAACCATGGGAAGGCGATATATATTTTCTAGAGCACGAGTTACCAAAGTTACATACAAATATTTATCACAGTATAAGTCAGGATGAATATTTTGAGAAAATAGAAAAATTAAAACAAGAATGTAAAGATGCAGAAAACGAGACTAGATGGGTCAAAATCAGGTCATTTGTTTCATCAATAAATGATGCACACACTGCTTATGGCTATTCAATGAAACAAGCATACCCACTAAATCTTGTAGTATTAGAGGAAGGTGTATTTGTAACTGCAGCTCTTAAAGAAAATCGACAATTAGTTAGAACAACAACTAGCAATCCTTCAGCTGCTAGAGTTGAGTTAATAAAAATTGAAGGAATCCCAATTTTCTCAACTTCAAACACAGAAAGTGTTTTTTCAATTTTTAAATCAATTCTTTCTCACGAAAATGAAAGTCATCTTAAAAATCTTATGACATCTAGCTTACTTGACCCTTCTCTATTATATGGAGCAGGAATTACAACATCGAAATCAAAGTGCAATATGACATTTCGCTTTCCAGATAACAGTGAGGAAACAATTTTATTTGAAGCAAAAAATTTAAATAATTTTAGAACTCTTGACTGGGTTGTTTATTATGATGATTCATACCCAGCAGATAAAACGAATCTCCCGCCCTATATAAGAAATAATAAAGATACATATTATGGAGAGTATTATGATAATGAAAACACTTTATATATCTTGTATAATGCTTGTGAAGACGATCCAAACCAGCCTTTTTCTCAATTTATTGAAGAACTGTATTCTTCTGTCAAAGATGAAGCCCTTGATAAGGTAATAGTAGATCTTAGAAATAATTCAGGTGGGGATTCAAGAGTTATTAAACCACTTTATTTACTTTTAAAGAAAGAATTATCACTATCAAAATTATATGTAATTATAGGTCCTTCTACCTTTTCATCAGCATTGATGAATGCAATTGAACTTTCTAAAAAATATGATGGAATTTTAATTGGAAGTCCAACAGGTGGTAAACCAAATCATTACGGTGAGGTAAAAGCAACAGAATTACCTTCGGGAAACAGAATTTCTTGGTCAACAAAATATTTTACAATGATACCTGGTGATGACTCAGATGCCCTGTATCCAGATATTCCTGTTTACGTAACCTCTGAAGATTTCTTTAAATTAGAAGACAAAATTTTAGAAACTATTTTTCAACAAGATTAATAAAATTATATTAATTGAATCGAATAAGAAAACCAACTAAATTTATCTTTATGAGTAGAAAAAATAGATAATTATTTAAAAGGTACAAATATGAAAATAAATGTAATAAGTAAAAAAATTAAACAATACCCAATAAGCTCTTTCTTTATATTAACTTATTTAATAACTTGGTCTTTTTGGGCTCCTCAACTTTTTATAAAAAAAGAGGTTTTTGCTTTAAGAGTATTAGGGACTTATGGGCCAATGATTTCAGCCATTTATTTATCAAACATAATTGGAGGAAGGAATAATATAAAGAACTTGTTAAAACCCTTATTATTTTGGAAATTTAATATTGTGTGGTATATTTTTTGCTTTTTTTCAACAGCGATTATATGTTTTACAGCTATTGGTATATCCTTTTCACTTGGAACTAATCACTTTGAATTCAATGAATTAAGTAAAGTCTATCTTGTAATTCCAATATTTATGTATGTTTTAATTTTTAGCGTTCTTGGAGAAGAAATAGGATGGAGAGGTTTTGCGCTTAAACATTTGCAGACAAAAATAAGTGCCTTATCTGCAAGTATTATTGTTGGAATTATTTGGGGATTTTGGCATCTCCCTCTATTTTTTATAGCTGGAAATTTTCATCAAACAATACCAATCTCACTTTTTATTTTACAAGAAATATGTTTATCAATTGTGATAACTTGGATCTATAACAATACAAATAAAAGTCTAATTTCAGTTCATATATTTCATGCTGCAAGTAATACAACTTTAGGAGTACTACCTATTCTCCCAATAGACACTCAAAATGATTTACTGCCTTTATATATTACAATTATTCTTCTACTTCTTTTTTCTATTTGCATAATATTATCAAAAACATTAAGCCGTAAATGAGTTGTTTAGATTTTAGTACTATATACACATTTAAGATATAAAAAAGTGGTATTAATAGTATCTTAAACATGAACACTTCCTATAAGTACGAAAAGATGCCAAATCAAATGATGATACGGTATTTTTATTACTGCATAGAAAACTATCACTACAGAATAAGTAGCGCCCTCTGCAAATATCCAAAATAATAATCATTCAGGAGAAAACTTTCGCAAAGGATTCAAGAATAATATAACCAACTAACCCATCGGTACATAGAGCAAATCAGAGACTTGATGCTCCTTTGCAAGGGATACTGATTCCATGATTATCCTTGCAACTACCATAGTCTAAATAAGTAAGAGAAATTGCCACTTGAAAGGATTTGGCAACACTAGCATTACAATTGAGGTGTAAGTACCAGCGATAAAAAGATCGACTGCAGATGATCAAGAACCCTGACAATTGAGTTATATTTGGGTTTACCTATGAGAAAGTGTGTCGCAGTTGATATCATGTATAAGATAATCTTAGCAAGACCATAAATTAAGAAAGCAATCCCGGCATATGTATTAATATGGAATCTAATTTCTATAACAACTGAATTATTTTATCTACAATATGTACGTAAATGCATATGAATTTACACATCAATACAACTATACGATTATAGAAAAAATGGGTGTATATTAATTCAATAGGGTGTAATACTTATCCAAGTCAGATTGTATGTACGTAGTAAGATGTTTTGCGTAAGGAACAGTAATTAGTTTTGAAAATTTAGTGTAAAAAAATTGCAAATTAATGGTAAGCAGTTTTGCGTTTTTATTTGTACTGATATCAATTTTCGATTTTTACCCTCTTTAGCTTATCTTTTGTTAATAGCCCCAATGGTTTTATCTTTAAGAAGAGGCTTCGCAACTTTCTACTAATCTTAACAAATAGTTCACGAGGTAAAATAAAGAAGCCTTTCTTTTAAACAATAGAATCTCTAATTGTTTCAGCTTCTTCATCACTTAATTCTTTATAATCAAAATCTATATTATCAACTTCTCTTTCGTCCTTATTTATATAATTAATTAGATTTTCAGATATATATCTATAGAAGAACATGCCTAGTACATATTGTTTAAAATTCCATCCATCAATACTACCTCTAAGATCATTAGCTATTCTCCATATAGTTTTATGAAGTTCAGCTTATTCTTGTTGCTTATTATTGTTGCCCATTATTGTTTGTCTCCTAGTATCAATGGTATCAAGTTTAACACAAAAAAAGGTTATAATAAATAAAAAATAAAAGAATTAGATTTAAGAAATATATTTCTTATAATATCTAATATTAATAAATGCCAAAAAAAAATATTGAAAAAATAATGCCCAAGTATAGAGGATTATGAATCATGTCAAAATTTCTATAATATTTATTTATCTGTAATAATAGTTTTCTTTTTTTTTAATTTAAATTTTTCTGGCAAAAGTCTATCTAAAAAAATAGATATAAAAATAGACAAGATAAAAAATATAAAATTCAAAAATATATAATTTTCTTTCAAAATAAAAAGTTGAAACAATAGAAATATAAATATTGGAACTCCTAATATTTTTATTACCCATTTTAATTTTGAAAGACATTTTTCTTTTTTTTCTTTTTTTTCTTTTTCGATCAATTCAAATTTTTCTATTTTTTTTTCTAAACTACTTAATCGTATTGATTCTGAATCTCTTATTTCTTCACTTTCTTGTAATTTATTCTTTAAAATTTCTATTTCTTTATTCTTTACACTTATTTTACTTTTCAAAATGTCTTTGTCATTTTTTAATGCTTCAAAATCTTGTTCTAAAATAAATAAATTATTAGAAGCATTTTCCGGAGCAATATCTTCTGGTTTTTTTACTGCATCACGTAATGCTGCTATTTGGGTTAAAATTTGTTCATTATTTTTATCTTTTTTATCATATTTATTTAATAGTTTATTATACTCTGAAGATAATTTATCCGATAACAAACCTGACAAAGCTACACGAGCCCTATTATAAGCAGTTAAACTATCTATCTCTAAATTTGATTTAGTACCAAATCCTTTATTTTGAGCAAACCAAAATTTTGTAATTATTTCATCTAAATGTACAGCAAGAGGAATTTTGTAATTGTTATTATTTTTTAATAATATTGCCTTTTGAAGTATTGATGAAGTATCAGAAATTAATAAATATTTTATTTCACTAAATTTATTGTTATTAATTCCTTTACGCAAAATATTTATATAATTTAATTTTTCATCAATACTATCAGATTTATTTTCTATATTATATTTATGATATTTTAAATCATAATAATTTTCTGAATCAAGAGTAATACCTTTTTTAGACAAATCAGTAAAGAAATCCTTTTCTAGTAAAATGACATCACTCTTAGTCTTGCATTTATTTACAATATAACTCATAGCAGTTTTAGTAGTATCAAAAGATTTTTTTTGAGTAATTATAGAACTACTTGCAGAAAAAAAACTAGAGATTTCATTTTTTGTCTTTTCAAAATATTTTAAATGTATGTAAGGAATAGTTTTATTAATTGAATTCACTAAATCCAAAAAGTTTTTACCAAGAGTTTCATAATATTCCCCATTATAACCACAAATATTAAAAAGTATTTCGACATCTAAATATAATGCTATTTCAGATTTCCATCCACATTCAATAGTTGAAAAATCAAAATCAGAAGTAATTCCATTATAAATGATTATTCCTACTAAAATATTATCTAATGTTTTCTGAATATATTCATTATTCTTATTTTCAATAATAAATGAACTTATCATGGGAGAATAAATTCCCTCATGATTATTATTATAAAATAAGAATGAACAAAATTCATCTTTTACTTCTTCTTTTTGCATATCATTAAGTTTTATTTTTTTCTTTGTTTCATAATAAGAATAGAATGATTCAAATAGAGATTGAATTCTTTTCTTTGCATTAGATATATTAATCAAATTATTTATTTCAGGGAATTCCCCTTTAACAGTATAATTACCATAATTTAATTCAATAAAATCCAATCTTTTTAATCTGGTTTTAATAACTGATTTAGGTAAATTAAAATTATAAAAAGAATTAATTTTCTTAGTTATTTCAGAAAGTGTAAAATTATTATCATTAGTATTCTTTAATTCATAAATAATCAGTGAATTAATCATTTCATTAATTGTTTTATCATTATCACATAATTCTGAGAATACTGATATAGTAGCAATCGATTTTTCCATTTCCCCTCCAGTGATTAATCAACTTCAATTCTTTTTAAACATTAATCAAATTATTTATGATATATAAATATAATAGTTGGTTCAAATATAAAAACAAAATATCATTTGATATAATAACATAATATTTTTTATTAGAAAACAATTAAAATTTAATTTTTTAAACTAATATAATTATATCACTTGAATTATATAATGTATAATCCAACAACTTATTGCTAAGCTAAATTAGTTTCAACTACTAATACAATTAAAGTTTTTCTAGTTTTTTATTTATTTTACTCTTGTTGTTTTTTTTGTTAGTTATTTAAATCAAGGAAGGATAAAATTAAGTATACCAATTTTAAACGTTTAACTTCTAATGAAAGACATAAAATACGTGAAAAACTAGGTAAAAAAGCCTTTAAGAAAATTGTTAAAGAAAATAATAGATTGCCTTATACTGTTTCAAGAGAAGTAAGAGCTCATATGCAGATTAAAAGAAATGGAGACATTAATTTATTGACTGCAAATTTAGAAAAACTTGTACCTAATAATACATATGTGACGATTTGAATTGTTCTGGTAAACTATATAATATATTAAGCAAGTGCATTTATTAAAAATAAATTAAGACGTAAAATAATTGCTTTTAACTTTATTTTTTATCGAGTAATTTGAAATTCAAATTTTAACAATACACATTATACCTATACTATACACGTTATCAAAAAAAGTGGGTGAACTTTTGTAGATAATTACTCGATAGAATATTTGAGGATTTTTGGATTCTAACTTTTAGAAAAAATTAAGATACTAACTTTTTGTACATAAAGAATTAATATATTTTTTAACTTGTATTTTGAAAACTATAATTTTGCCTAGATACGTCTAGTCTAATACAATTACACGCTCAAGGTGCTTTAGGGTGTATAAAATTATTATTTACTAGAAATTTTATTTAACTTATACTCAATAAGGCGTTTCATTATTTAAGTTTTTTTTGTTATCATATTCAATATAAAAAATTCTTACTAAGTCTCCAGTTTCAAGGTTATTTATATATTGTTTCACTTTTTTAATTTATATTTTAACTTTATCACCTGGTCAACTAACAACAATAGAAAAATCATACACATCAACACTAATAACTTTACCATTAGAAATGGGTAACACATGTATTTTCATAATTTAAATCCACAGCTATCGCCATATTTTTCTCCCTTTTTTCAAAATTAATAGTTTTTATTAATGCAATATTTAATTCATTAAAGTTATCTTAAATAGCTTTTCAATTATAGATTTGATGTTATTTATAGAGACTCCAATCTTTTTAAAATTATAAACTATTATTGACATGACCCTATAAATATCTAATTATTCTATAATAAAAAAATCTTCAAATTCTTCTTTAAAATACAAACAATTAACTGCGAAAAAATCAATATAATTACGTACTCATTTCGAAATAGTGCATAATTTAAAGATGCAAGAAAAAATAGTTAAAAATTTTTAATATTCTATAAGTATTTCACAAAGTCACAAAAAAATACTTATAAAGCAGAATAGCTCTATTTTGAATATACATAGGGAATAAAAAATGCACATAAATTTAAGTTCCCATCTAGAATATTTTTACATGATTGGATTAAAAAATCAGGACTAATACTAATTGCATTACTCCCCAGAACTAATTCAATAAAGAACATAGCATTTATACTGAAAATGCAACGAAAAAGATAAATAAGATTATCAATTGTTCAGCTATGTAACTAAAAATATCCCTATTTTTACCTAAAAAAACAAGGATACGTTTTATATGCTATTTTTATTATATTCTCTCTTTATTTTGAAAACTCGGCATTTTAGATTTTAATAGTTCTTTCCAGGCTAATTCCATATTATCTTTTGTTACAATGTATGGGGGTACTCCTATGCATTTATTAATGGTATCTCCCAATAAAGCTTTGGCTGTGGCTATCGCAACAGCTACTCCTTGCTCATAGGGTCTTTGAGAACTTAACCCAATAACAATTTCTTCATTATTTAAAAATGAGGCAATTTCATAATCTAAATCAGTTGTCGAAATAACAACATCCTCTCTTCCCATTTCTTTTAAAGCTTTAATTGCTTGTAAAGCGGGTCGATCCCAACTAACGTAAAGTCCTTGAATTTCAGGATGTTCAATTATCATTTTCTTACAAACATTATAAGCATTATCAATTTTCAGAAAAGCTTCTTTAGCTACTATTTCAATATTTGAACAATTGTCAATTAAAGTTTGCTCAGCAAAGAAGTCTCTTTGCTTTGTAGCAAAGAAAGGGGAACCGTGAATGAGTAATCCAATTTTTACAAGACTTTGTTTTTTGAAATAGTCTTTTAAAATTTTAACTGCAATTTGACCATTCTCTCTTTCATTTACTGAAATCCAACTAGCATAATCCTCTTTTATCAAACCATTTGGAATATTGTTGATTAATACTAATTTTGTTTCTTTTGCAACCTTTTTAAATTCTTTAGCAGTAAGAATTTCATCAGTAGGGACAGCAATTATTGCATCAGGTTTTTGCATTAATAAACCTTCTAATTGAGTGTTTTGCAAGTTTGGATCAAAATTTGCATCTGTGCTTGAAAGAATTCTTACATTTAAATTGCTTAAAGTTTCTTTTATAGCTTTTTCATGTAACCTGGACCACTCATTTCCCATATAATGAAATGATATAGCTACTGTATAATTACTATTTTTTATTCTCTCGATTTCATCAATAGATAATAAATTTTCTTCAGGATATACAACTTTTTCTCCAAAAGGTCCTCGTGCAATATTGACTGTTGAATCTCTAAGATTTAAATTCATTGGAATTTTTTTAAGATTATCAAGAGGAATAATTTCATTGTGATTATTATTTAATTTTATTAATAATATCTCTAGTAATTTCTTACTAATAAGTTCAATATCACGTTTTAATGCCGTTAAAGGTGGCGAAATTAATTCAGCCCAAATTCCATCGCCAAATCCTACAACTGATATATCTTTTGGGCATTTCAATCCCATTTCTTTTATTGCTTTTAGACTTAAAACCGAAATGGAATTGCTTGCTGCCATAATGGCTGTTGGTGCTAATGTTTTGATTAATTTTTTTATTTCTTCTTTTGAAATTTCTAAATTTTTTATGTCAACTTCAAGAATTAGTTTTTCATTTGAATTAATATTATATTTATCTAGTATTTTCAAATATCCCATTTTTCTTTCTTTTGTTGTATTTAATGAATAATCTTCTAAAATTAAAGCAATTTTTTCATGTCCACATTTGATTAAGTGTTCCACCCCTTTAGAAATTCCTTGTTCGTTATCAGAAGAAATTGTTTCTATTTCAAAATCATTCCAAGTTCTTTCAAGACATACAGAAGGTTTATTTGATTTAATAAATTTTTTATATTTTTTACTTGAAGAAAGTGTAGGACACAAAATAACTCCAGCTATTTTTCTATTTGCAATTAATTCTAATAAAATACGTTTTTCTTGAATAAAATTATCATTAGTTACATAAACTGAAAATAAATAACCTTTTTCTTCAATTAAAAATGAAAGGGAAGTAACAATCTCACTAAAAAATGGACTATTAATATTTGGTATAACTATTGCTATTTCAGATAATTTTCCAACTTTGTAATCTATGGAATAGCTTGTTTTAATATTATTATAAGTATACCCCAACTCATTAGCAATATCTTCTATTTTTTTTACTAATTCAGGACTTACATATTTTGTTTTATTCAATACATTAGACACTGTAGCAATAGATACATTTGCTTTTTTTGCTATATCAGTTAGTGTTACACTCATTTCTTCTCCTTCAAGAAAACATAAAAAATAACTATACATTCTTAATTAACAATCTAGCACATCTTTAATTAAAAAAACAATTAAAATATTATTTTTTTAATTACTATTGTGCAAACTTTCATCAAAAATTATATTTGATTTATTGTAATTTAACGCCGTCACATATTCAAAAGCTTCTTTTACTCCAAACGTACTATCCATTCCAGAATCTTCCCATTCAATTGATAATGGGCCATCATAGTTATTTTCATTCAGGATTCGTATAATTCCGTCAAAATCTACATCTCCATGACCTACTGAAACGAAATTCCATTTTCTTCTACTATCTCCAAAGTCAAGGTGGGAGCCTAATATTCCTGCCCTATCATTTTTGTAGATTTTTACATCTTTCATATGCACATGATAAATTCTATTTGAAAAATCTTTTAGAAATTCTAATTCATTTACACCTTGCCAAACAAGATGGCTAGGATCAAAATTAATTCCTAAAGTTTTTCTGTAATTAAATTTTTCTAGTAAAGCTTTTGTAGAATAATAATCAAATGCAATTTCTGTTGGATGAACTTCTAGAGCAAATTTTATATCATATTTATCAAACTCATCAAAAATAGGAGACCATAATTCATATATTAAATCATATCCTTCATCTATCATTTCTCTTGTAGTTTGAGGATATGAATACCAATAACGCCACAATGGAGAGCCAGTAAATCCTGTAACAATTTTTACACCCATTTTATTTGCTACTCGTGCAATATTTTTCATCTCTTCAATAGCCCAGGCTCTAATTTTTGAAGAATTAGATTTATACTTATTTGGGACAAAATTATCTAATCTTGGCTCCCATAAATCTCCAACACATTGTCCAACTAAATGGGAGGAAATAGCAAAACAATCAAGACTATATTTTGATAAAGTATTTTTTACTTCATCAATATAGTTATTCTCATCTATTGCTCTGCTAATATCTAAATGTGAATGCGTAGCTAATTCTAAGCCATTATATCCAATATTACTAACAAGTTTACAAAGTTCTTCTAGATTAAGATTTCCAAATTGTCCTGATGCTAAGGTAATAGGTTTGACCATATTAAAATCCTTTTATATTTTGATTACTTTTCTTTCTTTTGATGATTGAACAGCTGCAAATACAGTTTTCATTGATTGGTAGGCTGATTCACCAGAAATAATTCCATCTCCATCATTTAATAATCCATGAATCCATAAATCTATTATACCAGAATTACTTTGATTATCATTAGTTTGAATAGTGTCAGCCTCGATAGAAATTTTGCTTCCATCTTTTTTTTCAACAATTATTGAGTATTTTGGATCAGTGTAAATATACATAATGCCCTCAGATCCGTATAAGATTGTTGAATTATCTTCTGATCCATAATATGTCCAACTAGTACTTAATGTACCAATAGAACCTTTACTCATTTTATAAATACAAATAGAATTATCATCTACAGTAATAAAGTCTCCTTCAGAAGTCCTTTTATCAAGTGTACCCAAAAAGGCAGACACCTCAACAACTGTGTCATCTAATAAAAATTGAATTAAATCAGTTTTATGAACGCCCAAATCGGCCATAACGCCAAGAGAGGTTTTGTATTTATCAAAAAACCAAATATTAGAAGTATCAACAGTCCAAGTTTCAGGACCTTTATGCCCAAAAGATGTTTTAAAAGAAAGCACTTGCCCAATAATTCCATCTTTAATTAGTTTTTTTGCAATTTTATGTGCTTTAGTTATTCTCTGGTTATGGCCAATCATCAATAACTTACCTGTTTCATTCGCGACATCTACCATAGATTTACATTCATCTAAAGTAACTCCCATTGGTTTTTCACATAAAACAGATTTCCCTGATTTTAATGCTGAAATAGTAATTTCACAGTGTGAATAATTAGCTGTGCAAACACTAACTGCATCGATTTCAGAATTTGTTAATAAATCCTCTAAACGTTTATACGCTTTAGTATCATATTTTTCAGCCAACTCCATAGACCTTTGATAATTTAAATCAAAAATTCCAGCAATATTCACATTTTCATTATTTTTATATTCTGGGAAATGCCTTGTTTGAGCAATTCTACCACAACCAATTATTCCTACGTTTATCATAAATTACCTACTTTAAAATTTTTTCAATTGATTTTAGATTTTCTAATGAAGTCCTAGCAATCACGTCAGGATGCATACTTCTAGAGGTAAAACCATTTTCCAAAGTTACATAGCCATCATAATTCATATCTTTTAAAGCTTGCATAATACCTTGGAAATCACATCCATTAGTACCAGGACTTTTTCTTTCATAATCAGCTATATGGATATGCTTTAGGTCTTTACCCATAGTATAAATATAATCAACGGGTACTTCATTTCTATAAAGGACATGTGTTGTATCAAACATTAATTTAACATTATCCATTTTAGTATCATTCATAATATTTATTGCATCGTCACAAGATTCAACTAAATTACTATCAGTAGCAGTTGGCTCTAATACTAAAGTAACCCCATTTTGTTTTGCATATTCAGCTACTTTAGATATACCTTCTACAGCCCAGTGCCAAGCATCACTCTTTTTAGTTCCAAAAATATACCAACCACATACACAAACAAGAGTTTTACAATTATCAATTTCCAATCCAAGATCGATACAATCTTTCCAATATTGAACTGTCCAATCTCGTTCAGAATTACAAGCCGAAGCTATATTTCCACCAGGGCCACCACCTGGAGCAGGTAAAATTGAAGAAATCCTAATATTATTCTCACCCAAACATTTTTTCATTTCATTTCTTCTATCCTTATCAATAAAATAAGGCCAAGCTTGTGGTTGTGCACACCCTAATTCTATTCCGTCATAACCAATATTTGCTAAACGTTTTACAGTTTCCTCAAATGAGTACGAAGGTACCCAACAAGGAAAATCACTATACGCCCAAGTATTAAATGCATATTTCATTATATAACTCCTTAATTTTTTGTATTAAATGTACTAAATGCTACAGCAATAATAATGATAAAACCTCTTACTACTTGCTGTTGACTTGTATCTAATCCACCTATTATTAAACCATTATTTATCACTCCTAATAATAAAGAACCTACAACAGCTCCTATTATATTACCTTTACCACCGGACATTGCTGTCCCACCAAGAACAACCGCGGCAATAACATTCATTTCATCTCCTTGTCCATAAGTATATCTTGCAGTTTGCATTCTAGCAGCATAAATAATTCCTGCAGCAGCGGATAATAATCCCATCTCACCAAAAATAAAAATTTTCATTTTTGTAATATTTATTCCGGAATACCGTGCTGAAATTTGATTCCCTCCAATTGCAAGTACTTTTTTACCATAAGATAATTTTGTTAATTGAATATAACCTATTATCAAAACTAGCAAAGTCCAAATAAGAACTATTGGTATAGATTTTATTTTCCCCATTCCGAACATAAAGTTAAAAGTTTCATTTCTAATTGAAATTGCTTTCGTAGCAGTAAACCACATGGCAAAACCTCTTATAATACTAGAAGTTCCTAATGTTGCTAAAAATGAGGGGATCTTTAATAATGTAACCAACAATCCATTGATTACTCCAATCAAGATTCCTAGAACTAAAGCTCCAATCAATGCAAATAAAATGTTGTTTGTCTTTTCTAAAATCCAGGCTGCGGTCAAAGCTGATAAAGCAACTACTGCTCCAACAGATAAATCTATTTCACCACTAGCTATTACAAAACACATTGCTACTGCCATTACTGATACCATAGCTGTTTGTCGTGTTACATTAAGTAAATTTGAAGCGGAAAAGAAATTACCGCCTAGCCATAAGGCAAATAATAATAAAACTAAAGCAAATATAATATAAACCATAAAATCATAAATATTAGTTTGTTTTCTCTTTTTGAATTGCATATTGCAATACCTCCTCATTCTTAATTTCGTTATGAGTTAATTCTCCGGTTACTTGGCCATCTTTTAAAACAATAATTCTATCACAAATTGCCATCATTTCTGATAATTCAGATGAAACGAATAATACACTATTTTTTGCATCTGCATAATTTCTTATTATTTCAAGAATCTCAGTTTTAGCATTAATATCAACACCTGATGTTGGTTCATCAAGAATTAATAGTTTTGGAAAAGTTGCTAACCATTTAGAAATAACAACTTTCTGTTGATTTCCACCTGATAGTAAGAAAGTTTTGGTTTTAATCCCATTGCTCTTAATATTTAAATTATCAATTGCTTCATTACTAATTTTTTGTACTTTGTTTTTTTTAATAAAACCATATCGTTTGACTCTATTAAAATTAGTAATAATAATATTATCACATAAAGAATGCATTAATACCAATCCTGATCTTCTTCTATCTTCAGGTATCAAAGCAATTTTATTTTTAATGGCTTGTTTTACATTTGATAAGTTAATTTCTTTATTGTCCATTAATATTATTCCAGATTTTTTTTTCCTTAATCCAAAAATAGTTTCTAAGATTTCAGTCCTTCCACTGCCCATTAACCCTGCCAACCCAACAATTTCTGATTGTTTAACTACAAATGAAACATCTTTTATAATATTATCTACATAAAGGTTTTTAACTTCTAAAACAGGTTGTATTCCAATTTTAGTTTTTCTCTCTTTCCATTTCATTGACTCCTCATTTTCTATTCCACCCAACATGCTTTCAATAAGCGAATTTAAAGTAAATTCTTGAGTAGGTTTTGAGGCAACTACTTTACCGCTATAAAGTACAGAAATTTCATCAGCTATTTGAAATATTTCATTCATTCTATGAGAAATATATACAATAGAAATTCCTTGAGCTTTTAGTTGATTAATTATTTTAAATAATATAGTAGTTTCTTTATCAGAAAGAGACGCTGTAGGTTCATCCATAACTATTACAGAAGTGTCATCAGATAAAGCTTTAGCTATTTCTACTAATTGGCAAGATCCAACCCCTAAATTTTCAATTTTTTCATTCACATCAATTTCAATACCTAATTTTTCCATTAATTGAATTGCTTTTTGCTCCATTGTTTTATAATCTAACAAACCTCCTTTCATAATTTCTTTATTTAGAAAAATATTGTCAGTTACACTTAGTGTTGGAATTAGACTCAATTCTTGGAAAATAAGACTAACACCTTCTCTTCGAGCTTCATTATAATTATGAATTACTACTTCTTTCCCGTTTATTTTGCAAGTTCCTGAATCTTTGACATAAACTCCAGTAAGAATTTTCATCAATGTTGATTTACCAGCACCGTTTCCTCCTACCAAGGCGTGAATGGTGCCTTTTCTTAACTTGAAGTCTACATCTTTTAATACGGGTACTCTACCAAATGATTTATTTATCGCTAATAGTTCTATTGCAAAATCATTCACAGCTATACCTCTTTTTTATTAATTTAAAATATCTTGTAACCATTGAGGAGCATCGATCCCATAGCTTATTTTATAAGCTTCTAATACATTTGATTTAATGACAGGTAAAGCCGGCGGAGTCACATATGTTGATGGGAGTTCTTTCCCTAACAAGCCATATGCGGCTAACAAAGCTTCAGCCTGACCTTGCTCTGGAGATCTTGGGGCCCCTGAACCACGTATCATACCGTCTTCTGCAATACTTTTTGCTGCAGTATCTCCTAAATCACAACAAGTAATAATTAAGTCTTCTCTTCCAATAGAATTGGCAGCAGCAATTGCTCCTTCCGCAGGAATATCCCAAGTTGCATAAATTCCATCAATATTTGGGAATCTTGCTAAAATTGCATCAGCGACGGTACCGGTATCATTTGGGTTTGTAAATCCTGCTTCCATAACAATTTCAATTTCAGGATAATTATTTTCTATTGTTTCAATAAATCCACGATCTCTTTCATTTGTGACAGGATATACCATATCATAGAACATAATTGCAACTTCACCTTTATAGCCAATTTCTTTAGCTAAAATATCAGCACAAGCCTTACCATTACCATAACTATCTGAACTTGCGCATCCTATATAATCCACTCCAGCAGTAAAACCTGTTGCTGTATTCTCCATAAATACAATTTGTGTATCAGTTCCTACTACTGAAGCTTTTAACGCTGAAGCACAAGCATCTGCATCATATGGCATTACAAACAATATATCTGGATTTAAAGCCATTGTACTTTCAATTTGGGCAGTTTGTGTTGCAGCATCAAAATTAGCATCTGTCACTGAGACTACTTCAATTCCCCAACTATTTAACAATGCCGTCGCAGATGCAAGTTTTGTCTGGTTACATGTATCACTTTGTGTATGATAACAAAACGCTGCAGAATAATTACCATCCTTTAATTTTTGAATATCTTCATCGGATAAAACTAGTTCAGATTGAGAAACAGCCTTTATCCCATCTTCGTTAACACTCAAAGCTTCTTGTGGATTCAAATCCAATTCAGGATAACTTATGGGAGTAACATCCTCTTTTGGTGTTTCCGTTTTAGACATTACAGAACTTATTTCACCAGTATTATTATCATTGTTTTTTGAACAACCCATAAATACTGCTAGAACAAAAACTAAACAAATAATTAAACCAAATTTCACTTTTTTCATTTTTTTTCCTCTTTTTATTTTTTTTAATCCCAAGTAAATACTACTTTTTGTGTTTTCCCTGAATCAAATAAAGGGAAAGCCTTTTCTGCTTCAGATATTGAGAAAGTATTACTTGAAATTTTATTTAATTGAATATTATTATTGACTATGAAATTTGATATTTCTTCCCAATCACTTCGATTAAAATACCAGCAACCCATTAGAGTATTTAAAGTTCTAATAAATTGATTGCTAGGATCTATTTGTGCTTGATTTGATTCTGCAATTAAAGCAACAGCCCCTCTTTTTTTGATTGAATTGAGGGCTGTACTTAAAGGAATGTTTCCACCTGCAGTCACGATTGCTCCATCACAGCCCATGTTATTGGTAATCTCTGTGATTTTAACTAGCACATCTTCATCTTTTGGATTGATGATATAATCTGCTCCTAATTCTTTAGCTAATTTTAATCTTTTATCATCTAAATCAACAGCAATTACTTTAGCACCAAACCCTTTTGCCATCAAAATTCCGCCACTTCCCATAGGACCACAACCAATGATAACAACTGTTTGTGTTCCATTTAAATTTAGTCTTTTACATGCTGTATATAATGTACCACCAACATCAGTAGATAAAGCTCCAGTGATAAAATCCATTTTCTCGGGTAAAAGAAGACAATTCTCTTCTGGAATTGTCATATAATCAGCATGCGCCCCATTTTTTTGAAAGCCAATACATTGGAAATCCTTACAAAGCATTACATCACCTCTAAGACAATCCGGACAAGTTCCACAGCCTAATCCTAAGTAAATAGCAACTCGATCACCTTTTTTAACTTTTGTAACGCCTTCACCTAATTTTTCAACAATACCACAAGGTTCGTGTCCTGGTGTAATATTTGCTTCTTCGTCTGTTTCATCGAAAAGTACCATCCCATGATATCGATGTAAATCACTTCTACAAAGGGCTGAAGCTTTCATTTTTATTAAAACTTCTCCTTTAGAAGGAACTGGAATGGGTTCTTCTACTACTTTTATAGTTTCTTTACTAGGTAATTTAGCGGCTAACATAATTTGCTCCTTTTTTAATTATTTTTTTAATATTAAACAATTGATATTAATATATTAAAAAACTTTAAGTTAAAAATAAGCTGTTTTATATTATCTGTCAACTAAAAAATAATAATTTTTATTTAAGTATAAAAAAATAGTATTTTTAACCATTTTTATTTAACTATATAATTAAAACTAAAAATTTAAAAATTTAATAAAGTAAAAAAGTAGAATTTTAATTAAAAAAACAGGAATTTAGAGAAAAACTTATTTTTGATATAATTCCTCGTGATTATTTGAAATAAATTATTCAAATCATTATTAAGCTATAAACGTCAAGTTATGAATGGCTCTTTCCATTAATTGGGGATTAGTTATATTTTTCAGCAATTAATATTTTATTTCTTAGAGTGTTAAATTTACATCTTCCATACATAATTCTTTTAATAAATTTTATTTTATTAACCGTTCCTTCTGCTAATCCATTGTTATATTTTTCATTAATAGCAGTAAGCACAGCTTTAATATCTCTTTCAAGACCTTTCACAAAACTATTTAATTTTAGGATGTTTAGTTCCTTCACTTTATTCAACCATTTTTTAAAATCACTAGTACTTTTTGTTTTAAATACTGTTGATTTAAAATCTATTATTACTTTATATATTGTTTCGATAATTGGATATTGTTTAAAAATCTTGTTATATTGTTCTATGGATATTTCTTTAATTTTTTTTAGAGGATGATATAAAAATTTGATTACATTTTTTAATTCTATTTTATCTTCACTAGTAGATATCCAGCTACTATTATATTTAAATTTAAATTGTCTACAATATGATCTTAATGTGGAATATGAACCATTATATCCTTTGTCTTTAATGATTTTATAAATATAAGTCATTTTTATACCCTTATTAATATTCATCTCAATAAATGAATAATATGGATCTAAATTACTTATTCTTTTTCTAGAATTATTATATTTAAAATTAGGATTTATGTATTTAGTTACTGTCCTACGATCTAATTTCAATATTTTACTAATTTGAGTTATTGAATAGTTTTGACCTCTCAAAATTCTAGCTTCATTTATAACAGCAAGTTTCTTATCAAAATTTTGAAGTTTATTTAATTCATATGTTCTGGTTTTATACTTGGAGTTTTCTTCAAGATATTTATTTTCGAATTGTTCATATAAATTAGAAGTAATTTCTAAATCTTTACATATAATCTTTTTAGATTTTCCAATTATTTTCTTATCAATAAACAATTTATATTTTTCATAAATCTCAATTTCTTTAAGTTGTTCTTCATTCTTATTAAGATATATGTATTTATTAAAGCTCTTTAATAAGAAGTCTTTACAATAACTTGTTAGATTTTTAAGGAGATGAAATCTATCTGTTACTTGTATAATATCTTTGTTTGCTTCATTTATTGCATTCCTATAACATAAGGCACCATCTCTTGAAACTAATTCTAAATTAGGGACAGTTTTTAGCCACGTAGCTACATCACGATCTTTTCTAGACTCAATAATATCAACAATCTTATGATTTTCTATATCAATCATAACTATAGCATATTTATGACGTTTTTTAATTGCAAAATCATCAATACAAATTCTTTTTACTCTTAATTTATTAATTGTTGCTCTGATTTTTTTTTATCATATTACATATGGAACTTTTACATATCTCTGCAATATTTTCACCAAGAAATTTAGATGCTTTTACTGAACTTAAATTAGTAGATACTTCTAATATTTTATTTTCTAATCTTTTAGTCTTATACCTATTAGAGCCTATATATGAATCCCTAGAACTAAATACTTTAGTAGCACAATTATCATTCTTGCATTTTAGTTTATAAGATTCTAATTCTAAAATAACTTTGTTATCTCCAATTGATAAATCTTTAATCTTTCTAATATATCTTGTGTGAACCGTAGTAGATTTTTCACCACATCTTGGGCATATTTTATATTCTTCTTTTGACTTAATTCTTATGTGATAAACTCCATCAATAATAGAGTGTGTAACATAAATTAAATCATCACTAATTTGTTTAATAAATTCTTCCATAATTAATTGTTTTATAGCAAATTCCCCAATTAATGGAAAGAGCCACAATTATCTTATCATTTATATTAAGCCTTCAACTCTTGTTTTTTTAGGCAGTATAATTATCCTTTTTGTTATTTTACACTTTATTAACACCAACAAATCTAATTTATAGGAAAAGATATCAATAATTGAAGATATAAGAAATAATTTACTACTAAAAAACTATCTTAATTACACTATACTTGAAATTTCATTGAAAGTTTACATTTATAACTATAATAAAGCTAAATTAGACAATAATCTTGAAAATCCTTTGTAAGAAACATAAACAAAATCAATTAATTCCCTTTATATTTGTTAGCATGAATTGTTCCAAATAAATTATTTAATAAAAGATTAGTAATCTTTTAAAAATATTTCAATCTAAATATACATAATGAACATTATGACACCCCTGTATTCTCTATTATTGCCTGCTCCGAGTGTGGAGCCCCTTTAAATGAATTAGAAGAATGGGGAAATAGTGATGATTATCATACAGGTGCACAAATTCAATGCCCACATTGTGGTTGGCATGATTCATGTGATTGTTAATAATGCTATTTCTTCTTCCTCCACAAATCCACAACAACTATTTCACCATTTTTAAAATGTACTTTATTTTCTTTTTTTGAAAAGACTTCAATAATATCAACAATTATATAAAAAGCTTTGGAGAATACTCAGTTATTAAATCATCCTAAGATTTAATAGTTTCTAGAAATCTATCAATCTGTAATCTTCTAGAATACTTATCAGCTAGAATTACTTTGAACTAGTTTTTCAATTTGATTTGATATATTTTTTTTCTTTGATTAAGGTATATATACATTTTATTTTAAACATCTTTATATGCTATTAAACTAAATTGGAAATCTTGAAGCATATTTAATTTAATGGAATTTAAGTTAAAATACCTTCTAAATTTTACGATTTTTTACTTGCTATTATCCTCAACATAAGTGATATATAGAGTAACACCTAATAAGGAGATAACATTTATGAAAGCAATATTTAGAAGAAAATTATCTAATTTAGAAGAATTAAAAGAGGAAACAGAAAGAGCTATTGATAATAGAGACTCCGGGAATATTTACAAAATTACAAGAGAAATAAAACTAAGCAAAGAAAACTGTAACAAGCTAATATCCAACTTCTTTGTTGACCAAACTTGGATTAAGAAAGATGATTGGGGCAGCACACCTATAGGAGAAATTAAATGTATTAGAGTTATTAACAAAGACACTAATGAAAAACTTTTAATTAATCCTGAAGGATATTCATACCCTAGATATACTGCTTTAGAATACTAATAAATAAATTTTGCAAATATCAGTAATTAATGTCCAGAAGGACTAGCACAATTTCCTCCCTTATTATCTTCCACGATGAAATTAATAAGGGAGAAAATAAATGATTGTTTTCTATATTTTTGACTCAATAATTTCCAATTTAAAAATTGGTTTTTTCTATTTTTTTCTCAACAAATTAACAACAACTATTTCACCATTCTTGAAGTGAACTTTAATCTCTCTTTTTGAAAAAACTTCAACTATATCAACAATTGATATAAAAAGCTTTGGAGAAAACTCTGTTATTAAATCGTCCTGGGCTCTAAGAGTTTCTAAAAATCTATCAATCTGTATTTTCCGTGAAAACTTATCAGCTAGAATTGCTTGTGTCTTTTCTAATTTCTCTTGAATTGCAAAATACTCTGCTGATAGATTATTATAATCTTCATTAAATTCCCCTGGGTTATTTATAATAGTTGAATTGCCTTCAACTAGCTTTTCAATTTGCTTTGATATCTTATTTAATTCCTTTGATTGAGCTACTTCTTTTTCTTTTAACTTTGTAGTATCCAATACTTTATTTAAGATTAACTCACAATTTTCAATTATCTCGTCTTTTTCAACTATTATTTTATTGATAGCTTCTAGTACTGCTTTATATATTTCATCTTCACCTAGATGAATATTATCACATTTAACTTCACCCTTATATTTATCATTACATTGCCATACTACTCTTCTATATTTATCATTTGAATGCCAAATCTTCCTACCAAATAAAGCACCACAGGTGCCACAAACAATTCTATTTGAAAATAGATTAGCACTGGTACTTCTATTTGGGTAAGCACCTCCCTTTTCAAATTCTTCTTGTACTAAATCAAATTGAGCTTGAGATATAATAGCTGGGTGGCTGTTTTCAACATAATACTTTGGAATCTCCCCATTATTTATCAATCTCTTTTTTGTAAGAAAATCAGCTGAATATGTTTTTTGAAGAATAGCATTACCTGTATATTTTTCATTTTTTAACATGCTACGAATAGTAGTGCCATACCATTTCACATCCCCTCTAACATTAGGAGTTCCTTTATCTTCTAATTCTTTTGCTATTGCTTTTGGATTTACACCTTGTAGAAATCTAGAATAGATGTATTTAACTATTTTAGCTTCTCTTTCATTTATTACTATATTGCCCTCTTTATCTTTTTCATATCCAAGGAAATTTTTATAAGACATTTTAACTTTGCCTTCTTCAAATCTTTTTCTTATTCCCCAAGTGCAGTTCTCTGAAAGGGATCTAGATTCTTCTTGAGCAAGAGAGGACATTATAGTAATAAGCAGTTCTCCCTTACTATCCAGTGTCCATATATTCTCTTTTTCAAAGTAGATTTCAATTCCTTTCTCTTTTAATTTTCTAACTGTAGTTAAACTATCAACGGTGTTCCTAGCAAACCTACTAACGCTCTTAGTAATAATTAAATCAATTTTTCCATCAAGTGCATCACTAATCATTGATTTAAAACCCTCACGTTTTTTTGTACTAGTTCCTGATATTCCTTCATCAGTATAAACCTTTACAAAATTCCAATCCGCTTTACTGTTTATATATTTAGTGTAGTAATTAACTTGAGTTTCATAACTTGATAATTGTTCTTTATTATCTGTTGAAACCCTAGCATATCCTGCGACATTCTTCTTCTTTATCTGAGATAAAGGCGTTTTTGAATATTGTCCTAGTGTTGCTGGTATCTTTTTTACTTTCCTTATCATTGTATTTTATCCTTGTCTTATGATTTTTCTTTGTTTGCCATGTTTTCTTAATTATTTGACCATCTTTAAAATGAAAGAATAATTCGTATTCTCCAACTGTTATTTTTTCAATTAGAGAATCAAATAATTCTTCATCCAAAACTTCTCTGTTTATTACCTCTACGGCTAACTGGTGAAGGACTTTATCAGGGACATTGCAAGATGGGCATGCATGAGCTGTTTTAGCTATCTTTGTTCCACAAATCCATCTAGTGTATTTACACACCTTTCCAGTGCTACTCTTATTGCTATTGGATCTCTTTCTATAAGTCTTTCCACAAATCGAACAATGGAGCTTTGAAGTAAAACAGCTAAAGGTTAAAGATTGATTTGCCTTATAACCTAAAGCTTTTCTTCGCTCAATCTCTTCTTGAACTTTACTAAATAATTCTTTTTCAATAATTACAGGATGAGTATCTTCTACATAATATTTTGGAAGTTCACCATTATTGATTTTCTTTTTATGAGTTAAATGATTTTCAATAAAAGTCTTTTGTAAAATAGAATCCCCTATATAGTTAATTTGCCTAAGTATTAACCATACACTCTCATAACAAAACTTATTGCTATTAATTGGTTTAATACCTTTAGAGTTTAATAGTTTAACTATTTGCCCAGGGCTCATACCATTAAGATAACTATTAAAAATAAGATTAATTGCATCGGCTTCTTCTTCAACAATTTTATACTGTTGACCATCCCATCTATAACCATAAAGATTTTTATGAGTAAATATTCCTTCTTCAAACCTCTTTCTAATTGCCCATTTAGTATTTTCACTAATGCTTCTAGATTCTTCTTGTGCAATTGAAGCTAATAGAGTTAATAACAATTCACCATCTTGTGAAATTGTATTAATATTCTCTCTTTCAAAATAAACATTAATACACTTTTCTTTTAAGGATCTTACTGTAGCTAATAAATCAACTGTGTTCCTTGTGAACCTGGATATTGACTTGGTTATTATCATATCAATATTACCTTGATTACATTGATACATTAATTCTTGAAACCCTGGTCTATTTACTTTAGTACCAGTTACACCTTTATCATAATAAACACCAGCATATTGCCAAGAAAGGTTATTTTGTATTAAAGAAGTATAATAGCTTATTTGAGTATTAAGAGATTCTATATTCTTTTCATAATCAACAGAAACTCTTGCATAAGCTGCAACTCTTATCTTTTTCCTTATTGGTAATATATAGGGGTTTATTCTAGTTATTTTAGTCATAAAACATCTCCTACTTAATGTACATACAGGCTCTATAAACCCAACTAATTCAAGTTGATACCAAGAGATACAATCGATATAATAGGTTTATATTTTTCATTTAATAATCTCTCAACTTCTTTAAATTCAACATCTGTTATTAAGTTATTTTCTTTTAAAGAGAATAGGATTTCTAAAGAAATACTATAGTTTTCTTGTCTCTCAAATTGGTTATTATTCATAAGATAGTTCCTTTGAATCTGTCTACGATATAGCACTCATGAGAGCAATATTTTCTTTTACTGTTTTTATAGGTATTAAACTTTCTATTACAAGATTTACATTTTATTTGATAGGTTGATTTACAATCCCTATTTTTATTCCACCATTGATACCTACACTTATCAGAGCAATACTTCTTTTTCTTTTTACCAGGTGTATGTTCTAATTCTTTTCCACAGTTTAGACAAAAGCTAATATTCTTCTTTTGCTTATTTCTCTTAGCTTTAACTCCACCTAAGTTATTAGCTTTACAAAATGATTTAATAGTATTAATAGATATGTTTAGTTCATTAGCTATTTTTGTATAACCATAACCTGCATTTCTTAACTTAGTTATATTTTCTTTTTCAGTATTTTTCATATACTCCCCTCCTATTATATATCTAGAAAACGTACCCCACTAAGACGCAAAAAAGGCCCATAAAGGCCTTATTTGATATAAAACTAGTAGTTAATCATTAAAAATTATAATGAAAGAAATACCCCCTTTATTTGTTGTCTGTATTAAAGATACATGAGTATAGAATTATTTAATTTAAAATTTTTCAACTTTTTTTAAGATTTTTTTACATTTAATAAATTCTCTCTATTTTATCAACTCCAAATACAACACCGAGAGTAGATCCATTATCCCAATTTACATGTATGGTTCCTGTATCATCTACATAAAAGACTTTACCTAATGTTCCCCTCTTTGTAGCAAAAAAATCATCCATTGATATAAGTTTAACAACACATCCAATTGGGTATTGTTTTCTTAAATTCTCTAACTGATTTTTAGTAATATTACTCATAAAATTAATTCTCCTTATAGGGTGTATATATCGCTCTAAAGAAGAGAATTATCAGGTTAGTAGTAATTATATTATTTGAAAAAATTAGGGGTTAATACCCATTTTGAATACTGCTTTTTCTGCGTCATTACCCCTGTTCGTTATAAGGGCAATAGTCCTAGAGATTTAATACCCCCACCCCCATAAATCAAACATAAATCAAAGAATAATAAGCAACTGTACAAAGATAAGGGTGCTTTCGATATATAAAAAATTAGCCATTTGGGAATTAATTATAATTTCATATAATATATTAGTTATTTAATATTAATTTTTTTAAATAATTCTTATTTATCTAATATAAATATATTGAAATAATTATTTTATCTAGCTATTTTAGATACATATCAACAAAAAAGGAAGTTTTTATGAACATTAAAAAAACAAAGATTTACTCTATTTCTCTAATAATTATAGCCTTATTTGTATTATCAAGTTGTGCAACAATACCTGATAATTCTTCTTATGTTACTTCTTATGAAGATGAAAATTTATCAGCAAAAATTATAGCATCAAATAATTTTGTTAATTTAAAAATAGAAAATAAAACAAATTCTGTAGTAACTTTACTGGTAGAAGGTTCTACAACTACTATGAATAACGGTGAAACTTCCAAATTAGTACCGGAAGGTACTCGTTTTATTCAATCAAATGATATTCAATCACCTCTTCTAATTGCACCCAAGAGTAATTTAAATAAATCATTTTTCGCTGCTAGTGCAGTTAATTGGGATAATTCTGAATGGGAGATAAAATCTTGGGTTAACCCTAATTCATTTTCATTAATATTTCCTTATACAATTGATGAAAGTAAAAATTATATAATGGTTCAAACTTCTTTACTTGAAACTGAAGAGGTAATAGGATCAATTGAAGTATCAAAAAATTATTGGCATATTTTGTTTACTTCTAATGATGACTATAAAGAAGAATTATATCAAATGGCTTTGAAAGAAGCTATAAATAAATATGGTGATAATATTAAACTTGTAAATGGAACATATGAAGGCATATGGAGTCCTCTATCAATGGTTCTTTATTTTGATGTATTAGGATATGTAGATAATATCAAATTTAAAACTGATGTTCAAAAAATACTAAATTAATTAATTTTTATACAATAATTCATCAAATAAGGGTTAAGGTAGTAACATTCAGTTATACAACTTATATACAGTAAAAAAAATAATACTTCATATATAAAAGTTATTACAAAGATTATCACCAGTTTCACCTTGTTATTGCTAGTGTAGAAATTCTACCAATTGTTACAAATAAAATTTAAAAGGAAATCTCGTTTATGGGTTATGAAAAAAGAAGCATTGAAAAAATCACAGATGAAATTACTAAAAGGAAAATATATATCCCCGCAATCCAAAGAAAATTTGTATGGAAAGATGATCAAATTTATCGATTATTAGATTCAATAATGCAAGGATATCCTATTGGTACTTTTTTATTTTGGAAAGTAAAAAAGAAAATTATTAACGATAAAGAATATTCCATGTACGATTTTATCAAAGATTATCATGAAAGAGATTTATACAAAAACCCTTTAGCAGCTCTTCCGTTTCCCTCTTATAGTGAAGGTGAAACTGTTTGGGCATTATTAGATGGACAACAGCGATTAACATCACTTTATATAGCTCTACAAGGATCAATGAAACGAAAACTACCATCAAAAAGATGGAAAAACGATGATGCCTTCCCAAAAAAAGAACTTTATTTCAATTTACTTAGTCAACCTAATACAAATAATGAAATAAAATATGAATTTAAATTTTTGACTGAAAAAGAAGTAAGCAAATCGAAGGATAATAAACTTTGGTATTTAGTAAAAAATATTTTTAACTATAAAACAACTGAAATTCTTCCAAAAATATTAATTCCAAATAATTGGTCAGATGAAATTATTAGTACAAATCTATCTATACTCTTTAATCATTTTAAAGAAATAGAAAATATAAATTACTATGAAGTGGAAGGAGATTCAATTGATAATGTATTAGATATTTTTGTAAGAGTTAATTCAGGTGGAACCGTTTTATCAAAAAGTGATTTATTATTTTCTACAATAATTTCCCATTGGGATAAAGGAAGAGACAAGATTGATGATTTGCTAACAGAAATTAACAATATTGGTGAAGGGTTTAAATTCTCAAATGATTTTATTATGAGAACATGTTTATATTTGTTGGATTTATCAATTACTTTAAAAGTTGAAACTTTTAAAAAAAATAGCATTATTGAAATAAAAAATAATTGGGAGTCAATTTATACAGCTATCAAAGAAACTGTTTTATTATTAAATGAATTTGGATTTAATTATAAAAATTTAATTTCTTATGTATCAGTAATACCTATAGTATATTATAAATTTAAAGGTGGTTCTTTTAATAAAAAAAGCAAATACGAATTAAAAAAATATATAATTATTGTTCAACTTAAACAAATTTTTGGTGCAGCAACCAATAATGCTCTTTCTACAATTCGAGAGGCACAAAAACGAAACAATGCTTCAAATTTTGATTTAAATTATTTAAAAAATTTAAAGTTCACAGGTGAACGTACTTTAAAATATACAGAAGGTGAAATTGAAGATCTTTTTGATACTCATGAAAAAAATGCATACACGTTTATGATATTATCTTTATTATATCCAAATTTAAAATATAGTCAAAAAAGATTTCATCAAGATCATATTCATCCTTATTCAGCTTTTGAAGATGATAATATTAATGAATTACAAATGCAAAATAGCACAATAATTAACCAAGAAAAAATAATTGAATGGCAACGTAAACGAAATACTCTTGCTAATCTTCAGTTACTTGAGGGAAAAGAAAATGAAAGTAAAAATGCAAAGTCATTAATTGAGTGGTTAAAAGAAGATAATAATAAAAATAATGTTAAATATATGCCATTAAATATTTCATATGAGTTAAATAATTTTGAAGAATTTTTAACTGAAAGACAAAACTTAATGTCTCTAGAACTTAAAAAAATACTATTATAAAAATAGATAACACTTCATAAATCAAGGGTGACGGTAGTGACACTCATTTATATAACTTTTATATAGTAAAAAAAATAATATTTCATATAGAAATGTTAGTATAAAGACCATCACCAGTGTCACCTTTTTTAAAAGCTATTGTAATATCAACAACTTCACCAGGAGGACTACCTCCTTGAACTTTATATTGAATGATTCTATTATTTAATTACATGGATAGAGCTTCAGTAGCCTAAGGGCCTGGGGCCATTTTTTTTGAAGACAATTCACTTTTAAATTGTAATTTGTTTATTAATGGATAAATAGAATAAGGAATGATGCATTTCAAACTATTTGATAGTACATAGGATTTATATGGTACATACCCCTATATACTATATATATATAATATTAATACTTTATTAGTATATTCTTATTCCACTTATTCCAAGAGATACTAAAATCACCAATTATAAAGAATTAAATATGGTATAAAACAGTGGAATGATTAGATTTTTTCTTCCAGTTTTTAGCTTTTTTATTCCTTTAATTTTATATTTTATACAAAATTATTTATTATAAATGAAAGGCTATTTTAAAAAAGTGGAATAAGATTTATAAAGCATTAGCACCAATAGTGAAAGAAATACTACTGATGCTAATATTTTTAGTATTACTACAATTAACTATCGTGAATTGATAATTACTCTTTTACCTTTTTAACATAAGCTTGTTGTTTACCATAAATAGGGAATCGCTTAGTTTTACTTTTATTCCCTTCAAACCTTATCCAATCATCCATATGCTTCATTATTGTAGCAATTTCATAAGAATCAGCTTTTTTAATTGAAGATGGATCTTTACCTAAACATTCACTCCATATTTCTAGATTGCATACAGTAGTTCTCTCAACTTTACCATTTCCACTATTAAAACCTGAGAAATAATCTCTTCTCTGACCAATATCAAACTCAGCCCATTTCTCAGGAAGTAAAGTGTTAAGATAGGCTTTAACAAGTCCTTCTCTTTCATCAGATTCAATTGCTTTGTCTTGATAATCTCTTGCAACTTTTGCTATATCACCTTCAAGATATAATGGCTCCCCTTTATGATATAGAACTAAAGCTTCTGCCCATATTTGAGATATTATATTATCCCTTAAATCCCAGGCTTTCTTTATACTATCTCCTGTAACTGTTATAGGCCAAAACCTTCTATTCCCTGTAATATCTCTTAAGAATCCTCTCTCTGCATTAATAGTTCCGACTATAATACATTGTCTTGGGTGACTTTCTACATTTACACCATAACTAACTCTAAACTTATCATCATTACGAGAAATAAAAGATTTAACACTTTCTATATCTACTTTTCTCATACCAGCTAATTCACCAAGTTCTAATATCCAATAACCTTGAAGTTTCTCAGGTCCTGATTTATCTTTCATATCAGTTAGGGTTAAACTATCAGAAAACCATTTTCCACCTAATTTAGAGAACAGAGTTGATTTACCAATCCCCTGTGGTCCATTCAATATTGGTACACAATCAAACTTTATACCAGGTTCATATATTCTAGCTACTGCTGCTATTAATGTCTTTCTTGTAACAGCTCTAATATAGGGTGAATCTTCTGCACCAAGATAATCAATTAATAAAGTATCTATCCTTTCTACTACATCCCATGTAGGTAATGAATTAAAATATTCTTTTATTGGATGATATAGTCTCTCTCCACATATAGCTAAAAGAGCATTTTTTAATTTAGTTGGTGAATATATTTTATAAACATTTGAAAAGTAATTTAATAAACCTCAAAAATCCATATCGCTCCACCCAGGTTTATTATGATTCCAAGGGATATCACCTACAACAGTTATAGAATTACTTAAAACATTGTATCTAATGCTATTAAGTTTTTTATCATGTCTTAATATTAAAACAAAGTTATTAAAGGAAGGTGATATTTCACCTTTACTATTTATTTCAAGATGTTCAATCCAGTCTTCTTCAAATTCAATACCAGCTTCTTCTATTTTTTCTTTAGTAATTAATTCTTTTACTTTATCATCATTTATAGCAAAATTATTCATTTCAACAAAAGATGGACTTTTAGTAGTAAAGTTATCACCATCTATATCCAAGTGACCAAATTTATGAATTCTAACTAAATCAAATGCATTTAATAATTTATTACAAGTAGGATCACTTACATGATGAGAAAAGGAAAACTTATTATCATAAATAATAACACCAGCACTAAAATCAGCTGGTATATAATCATACCTTCCATCAACCATAGATGGTTAATAAACATCACTTATAAACTTAGTTATTGCTTCTTCTATTTCATACGCTCTACAGAAAGCACCAATAATACCTTTTTTAGTTAATGGGTCTTCTTGTTTTTTATTTGAGGGTTTATAAAGTGAGCTTTCTCTACTAGAAGTTGGTAGAAGAGTACAATCTCTCCTATTAGGATAAGCTGCTAAAAACAAGTCAGGATTTAACCATTTTTTATTAACTTCTTTAAATATGAATTCACCATTAGATGTAGTTGTAGGCCAATACATTAATTGATGAGGTCTATAGGAGCATTCATCAAACATATCTATTGATAACATCCGTGTATAGTATCTAGAAATAGCTGTATACTCGTCAGGAGTTACATCTCTAGCAATGGTACAATAATTCTACATCTAAGGGATATAGGCAAATGTGAGTGGGTTGTATAAAGAGCTGCTCTATACTCACAAAGATTTTCAAAGTTAGCTATTAACTCAACTGATGCATTATCTGCATCAAGAGTTAACATAGATCTACTAACTATGGTTTCTCTCTTCCTTCTGTTATCCTTTAATAGACCACCAACAAATCCACCTTTTTCTTTTATTCTATCTTTTTCTCTTTTAGGTAGATTTGGATACTCTTCTTGAGATTCAGTTGTTCTAATAGTTGTTTTTAATTTTTTACAAATTTCTTCAAAACTAATAGTCTCATTAGACCATTTCTTTGCAAAACAACTATTACCGTAGGCTATGGGTAAATTACGCATAACACACTCCTCAGTAAATAATTTAAGGACAAATTACTTTAGCCCCTCTACTATTACCGGAAAAACTCACCCCCCTATAAACAGTTTTGATTTATTAACTACACACAATTAGCATAACTAACTGTAGAACTATTTCCAATTAGGGTACTAAAATCTCTTTAAATAAGACCTTAGTAAATAATAGTAGAAAGAGTAGTCCCTCCTCCTACTTATTACCGGAAAAGCGTACCCCTAATGATTTGTTTGGCTTTTAGCATATTATAAAATATAATAATTTAATTCTAATTTTTGATAAAATTATTATTTTATTCTTATTCTTGAGACTTATAATCTTTACAATTTTACACAAGTGATGTAGTATAAATTTACTAACGCCACCCAAGGCTAGTTGCATTTAGCAATCCTCAAACCAGGGTGGTTGCTTTTTTTTACTTAAATCTATTTTCTTATCCATCTAAATGAAATTTATAAATATTTACAGCTTTTTAATTAAATGTTACCATGAATTGTTATACTTTTAAATTTAAAGTCAAGGAAATCCTATGTCAAAGTTAAATGATGCATTACGCCATGGATACAAAATCCAAAACACTCCAATAAAATTTAATAAACCAGCTTTATCTTTAGATGACCAAATTGAAAAATTAAAAGAAAAAGGTATGATATTTGAAGAAAATTCAAAGATAAAACATAAATTGGGGATAATTAATTATTATAGATTAGAAGCTTATTGGTATCCATATTATAATCCTGAAACAGAAAAGTTTACTAAAAATATTTCTTTTGATTTTATATTAAATTATTATCGATTTGACAATGAATTCCGTATGCTTATCTTTAAATCTATAACTTATATTGAAATTGCATTTAGAACTCAATTTGCATATAATTTATCAATTAAATATGGAGCTCATGCTTTATTAGATGATACTTTATTTTTTGATCAAGAAAGTTGGAATAAAAATAAAGATAAAGCTATAGATTCTTATAATAAATATGAAGAAAATTTTATTACCCACTTTAGAGAAAAATATACTGAAGAGTTACCTCCAATATGGGCTCATGTTGAGTTCATGTCATTAGGAGATTTGCTAAATTGGTGGAGTTTATTACAAAATAAAGATAAGAAAGAAATAATTAATATATTCCAATTAAAAACTTCTTTAAATAATATAAGAAGCTGGTTAAATAATTTACGAGCTATAAGAAATTATTGTGCTCATCATTCTAGACTTTGGAATAGAGCTTTTGCTGTAGAAATCAAACAACTAAAAAATGATAATATTTCAAAATATAAATCATTTTGGAATAATGATAAAAAAAAAGGTAGAAGAATTTTTAACTCTTTAATCATTTTAGATCATTTATTAAATAGTCTTGATATATCTGATTTTAACATAATTGAAGAAACTTATTTATTAACTCAAAATTATAAAATAAATGATATAATGGAGATGGGGTTTCCTTCTAATTTTAAAATAATCAATTAACAATTCCCACACTTAGTATTACACTGCTAAAAGGAATATTTTTTAAAAATTGACTTATAAATCAGATTTTAACTTCTAGAAATTTTGTATTAAAGTAATAATAATAATATACAAAACAAAAATTTAGTTTTTATCAAGATTTATTATACTTTCACAGTACTCTGAACCATGAATTTTACACCAAATAGAATTTAACTTATAACCTGTAGCAAAATCAAATTGAGCATTAGCTCTTAAATCAATAGATGTCCATAATGATTGTTTTTCCCCGTGAGGACAACCACAACTTTTTAGAACTAAATCATTTTTTAATTGTTTAAAAAATCTATCTGAAACTAAAAGTTCACCAGCTTTTGTTAGACTTGCAAGTTTTGCAGCCATATTAATTGGTTTCCCCGCCCACACTTCATTTTGTCTGTCAGTTCTGTTATTATACTGTTTAAGACCAATTTTTCGAACAAGAACTGTTTTTTGATCTATTCCAATATGACATCCTATATCAAAATCAGTGCTTCTTTTTACTTCTTTAGTAAAAATCTTCTCTACAAAGGTTTTAAAAGTTATAGCTGAAGCTAAGGCCCTATAGGTTTGATTACTATTAAACAAAGCAAATACCCCATCCCCTCGAACATCTATATAAGGAGTTTCAAATTCATTAAATAAACGAACAGCAGTTCCTGTAAAAAATTGGTAAGCACTTGCTGTTGACCTATCATAACTTTGTGCACTAAATTTAGTAGATCCTATCATATCTACAAATACACAAATTACATTTGGAATCTTTAACCAGTGATTTTCATTTTCAATTGGTATCTTATTTGTATTAGGTATTTTATTAATTAATTGAATTGTACTACTTTTTTTGTAAATAGAAAGCTGGTTCTCAATAATATCAAGATAACGTTTCGGAGTTTGTTTATCAGTCATTTATTTTACTCCTTTTCAAAATAAATCTTATTATAGATACAATTAAAGCAATAGGAGGAAAAACTCCGTAAAATGCAATCCAAATAGCTTTATTAAATAATTGATATTTTCTAAATGCAATCTTAGAGTTAACTATTATTTGTTCAGCAATACATATCTCTTCATTTAAAGGAGGGTCAGTTTTAAAAAATTGAATCAATTCTATTGGTTTCATTAAAGTGATATCTTTAAAATAAAAAGGATTCGATTTATTTATATTAATATTTTTATCACTTTTATTAAAAAATGATGAATCCAAAATAGAAAGATAAGAAATACTTGAAAAAATAATTGATACTAAAAGTGATAGAATTATCCACATAATATAAATCGTTATTATTGTCCAGGCCCAATTATCAAAATCTAAAAAATTTAATAAAAGGCTAATTATACCAGCATTAAGCCCAATAATAACTGCATGTTTTCCTTCGGCATGTTTAATCCATCCATTAACAGTTTCAAACAAAAATTCCAAGATATTGTCTTTGTTAATAAGCTTATTCAAATACCAACCCCCAAGCATTATTAAATATATTAAGCAAATAATATAATTTAATAGTTTTCTAATTAATATTATATCAAATAAACAAATTAAAATATATAAAAATTTTTCGTTCTCCAAATATTTAATATTATAATTTATATTTATTATTAAAATGAACTAAAACAAAATTAAAATCTCCCATTCAACAATTTAGTTTTCTATGGTAAAATGAAATTTATCTATGAGGTAAATTTATGGGCTTATCATCAAAACTTTCAATCAATATTCCAGAAAAAGCTAATAGGACAATTATAAATGGTAAAACTTATGCCACTGATATTAATGGCAAAGGGTTATATTGTCTTGTTAGCAATAAAGAAAATGAGAAAGCTACCTATTAAATAATATAACAATTATATTTGTAAATAACTTTAATTGATTAATATATAAAAGGAAGAAAAACTAATGAAAATAAATAAAATTGAGCTAAATAATTTCAAGCGATTTACTCATTTAACTGTAGAAAATATACCAGAGACAGCAAAATTAATTTTATTAGTTGGCCCAAATGGCTCAGGGAAAAGTTCTTTTTTTGAAGCAATGAATCATTTTTATAAATACTCTGGTTATGGAAAAGTCGGAGATTATAATTATTTATATAAATCTAATAATGAAAAAGAGTATCAACATAATGAATGGATTCACCTTGCTCAGAGAACAGTTTCAATCAAATTTCATAACTATAATTTCCCAAATAAATTTGGGAAAAGTAATATTAGAGGACATTTCTTATTTAGAAGTGCTTATAGAAACGAATCTGATTTTAACATTAGTTCACTAAACAAGCTCCCAAACCCAACAGAATCAGTAAGATTAAATACGCTAATTGAAAATGATTTAACAGTATCTAAAAATTATCAACGTTTAATTGCTAATACTATATCTGGAGTTTATGAAGAAACTAATAAAAATCGAACAGTCCAATCATTAAAAGAAGAACTTGTAGGTAAAATTAAAAATTCTATAGAAAGAGTATTTGATGATTTAAAACTATCGTCTTTAGGAGAACCTTTAAATAATGGGAGTTTCTATTTTTCTAAAGGAACTATAGATAATTTTCATTACAGAAATCTTTCAGCTGGGGAAAAAGCAGCTTTTGATTTAATATTAGATATTGTGGTTCAATCAAAATATTATCCTGATGCTATTTATTGCATAGACGAACCCGAAGCTCACATGCATACAAAACTTCAAGGTAAAGTATTAAGAGAATTGTATCAATTAATTCCACAAAGTTCACAACTTTGGATTTCAACACATTCTATTGGAATGTTAAAAGAAGCAGAAGAAATTGAAAAAGCAACCCATGGATCAGTTGTATTTTTAGATTTTGGGGATAAGAATTTTGATAGTGATGTTATAATTAAACCTTCTAAAATTAATAAAGCAATCGAGAACAAATTTTATGAATTAGCTTTTGGTGATTTTGCAAAATTAATGTTACCGAGGAAAATAGTTTTTTGCGAAGGGGATCATAATGGCAATAAACGTAAAGATTATGATAAATCAATATATACAAAAATATTTCAAGATAATCATCCCGATACTTTATTTATTTCTGGTGGCTCATGTAGTGAAATTGAGAATATTGAAAATAAATATGGTGAAATTATAAGTATAATATTAAATGAATCAAATGTAATTAAAATTGTAGACAGAGATGAACGTAGTGATCAAGAAGTAAAAGATTTAAATTCCAAAAGGATAAAAGTCCTTTCAAAAAGACACTTAGAATCTTATTTATTAGATGATACCTTGATTAAAAAATTATGTGATAGTAAAGATTTGCCCAATAAATACGAAGAATGTATACAAAAAAAACAAGATGCTATAAATAATCTCATATCACGAAACAAGCCTAAAGATGATATTAAATCTGCAAGCGGAGAAATTACAAATGCATTGAAAAATATATTAAGCCTTTCTAGATGTGGAAATAGCTCCGATGCTTTTTTAAGAGATACAATGGCTCCTCTGATTACTGAAGAAACAGAAATTTATAAACTACTCGAAAAAGAAATATTTGATTAATAATTTTTAATAGTTATTGAAAAAAACACATAAAAAGGAGCTTGTTAAATGAACATAAAAATCTTATCCGAAGAAGATATAAAAGCTAGATATATTACACCAGCAATTACTAGTGCTGGATGGGATATCAAAAAGCAAGTTCGATTAGAATATTCCTTTACAGCTGGTAGAATTATATTAAGAGGCAATATTACAGCAAGAGGTAAAAGGAAATCAGCTGATTACCTACTATCCTATAAAACAAATATACCCTTAGCTATTATTGAAGCTAAAGATAATAATCATTCTATCGGTGATGGACTTCAACAAGCAATTGGTTATGCTAATGCTTTAGACATCAACTATGTTTATTCTTCAAATGGTGATGGGTTTATAGAACAAAATTTAATCACTGGAGAAGTTAAAGAATTAAAACTTTCTGAGTTTCCTTCTCCTGATGAATTATACTCTCGTTATTTGCAAGATAAAAACATAAGTTCTTCAGAAGAAAAAGTAATGCTTGAACCATATTACTATGTTCCTAATTATAAAACACCAAGATACTACCAAAGAGTAGCAATTAATAAAACTGTTGATGCTGTCGCAAAAGGCAGAGATAGAGTTTTACTTGTTTGTGCTACAGGAACTGGTAAAACATATATGAGCTTTCAAATTATTTATAGATTGTGGAAATCTAAAACAAAAAAGAAAATATTATTTTTAGCTGATAGAAATGTATTAATAGATCAAACCATGACAGGTGATTTTAAGCCTTTTGGTGGCAAAATGACTAAAGTTCAAAATAGGAATCTTGATAGTTCTTATGAAATATATCTTGCACTATACCAACAACTTACAGGTGATGATGGAGAAGAAGCTTATCTACAATTTCAACCTTCTTTTTTCGATTTAATAGTAATTGATGAGTGCCATAGAGGTAGTGCAAAAGAAGATTCTGCATGGAGAAAAATTTTAGATTATTTTTCTACAGCAACTCACATAGGATTAACTGCGACTCCAGTTGAAACTAAAGAAGCTTCAAGCCAATCTTACTTTGGAAAACCTATATATGAATACTCACTAAAACAAGGTATAAATGATGGATTTCTAGCACCATATAAAGTAATTAGAATAGGTTTAGATAAAGATTTAGAAGGCTATAGACCAGAAGCAGGTAAAATAGATAAATATGGTTATGAAGTTGAAGATAGAGAATATAATGTTAAAGATTTTGATAGAACAATAATTATTGATGATAGAACTAAAAAAGTTGCAGAAAAAATTACTGAATTTTTAAAGAAAACAGATAGATTTAGTAAAACTATTGTATTCTGTGTTGATAGAGAACACGCAGAGAGAATGCGCCAAGCTCTCATTAATGAGAACAAAGATTTATATACTCAAGATAATAGATACGTAATGAGAATTACTGGAGATAATGATGAAGGTAAGGCTCAGCTTGAAAACTTTATAGATGAAGAGAGTAAATATCCAGTAATAGCAGTAACTAGTAAATTAATGACTACAGGTGTTGATGCAAAATTGTGTAAACTCATTGTTCTTGAAAATAATATTAATAGTATGACTGAGTTTAAACAAATAATAGGTAGAGGTACTCGTCTATTAGAAGAATATGGAAAAACATATTTTTCAATTATGGATTTCAGAAATTCTAGTAGATTATTTGCAGACCCTAATTTTGATGGAGATCCTAAAGTTGTAATAGATATAACAGAAGATGATCCAGTTCATGAACCTTTTACTTATGAAGAGATAGAAGATGGAGAATTAGATACTGTAAATGAACCAGGTTTAGATGAAATTGAAGTTATTGATACTCCTCCATTTGAAGAAGAAGGTTCTAATAAACCAAAAAAATATTATATTGGTGATGTAACTGTTTCTGTATTATCTGAAAGAGTACAATATGTAGATAAGAATGGTAAATTGATAACTGAAAGTCTTATTGATTACACTAAGAAAAACATATTACACCAATACTCTAAATTAGATGAATTTTTAAAGAAATGGACTTCAGCAGAAAAGAAACAAGCTATTATAGAAGAACTTCAAGATGAGGGGGTTTTATTAGATGCGGTTAGAGAAGAACTCGGTGAAACTGACCTTGATGATTTTGATTTAATATGTCACATTGCATATGATAAAAAACCACTTACAAAAAAAGAAAGAGCTGAAAATGTTAAAAAGAGACATTATCTTTATAAATATTCAGATACTGCTCAAGCTGTAATCTCGGCTTTATTAGACAAATATGCTAATGATGGGATTAAAGAAATTGAAGAAACAAAAATATTACAATTAAAAGAATTTGCTCAAATCGGAAGCCCTATGAAAATAGTAAAAGCTTTCGGAGGTAAAGAAAAATATCTCAAAGCAGTTCAAGAATTAGAAAATGAAATATATTATGCTTAACAAATAAAAGGACGAATAATTAAATGGCAACAAGTAATTTTGTTAAAAGACTCCAAAACATCATGAGAAATGATGCAGGAATTAATGGTGATGCACAAAGAATTGAACAAATTGTATGGATTTTATTCTTAAAAATATATGATTCAAAAGAAGAAGCTTGGGAATTATATGATGATAATTACAAATCAATTATTCCTGATGGTTTAAAATGGAGAGATTGGGCTGTTGATAAAAAAGATGGAGAAGCATTAACAGGGGAAGCTTTACTTGATTTCATAAATAATACATTATTCCAAACTCTAAAAAATTTGGAGATAGATGAATATACTCCTATGAGTCAAGTAATAGTAAAAAATGCTTTTGAAGATGCAAACAATTATCAGAAAGATGGAACTCTTCTTAGACAGGTAGTTAACGTTATTGATGAAATTGACTTTACAGAATATAAAGAACGTCATGAATTTGGAACAATTTATGAATCTTTTCTTAAAGATTTACAAAGTGCTGGCAATGCTGGAGAATTCTATACACCAAGAGCTGTAACTGATTTTATGGTAAAAATGATTAAACCTAAATTAGGGGAAAGAATAGGAGATTTTGCTTGT
This sequence comes from Sphaerochaetaceae bacterium, assembly GCA_963677735.1. Lineage (GTDB taxonomy): Bacteria > Spirochaetota > Spirochaetia > Sphaerochaetales > Sphaerochaetaceae > Pleomorphochaeta. Next base: position 3,146,412 of record OY782505.1, on the reverse strand, counting down.
GGTACTGGTGGTTTTTTAACTTCTTCTTTAAAAGAACTAGAAAGTCAAATAGGTAATTCTCTAGAAAATAGAGAACTTTATAACAATTCTGTTTATGGAATTGAAAAAAAAGCTTTACCTCATATGCTTTGTGTTACAAATATGCTACTTCATGAAATAGATAATCCCAATATCATCCATGGCAATGCTTTAGAAACTAGTTATAAAGATATGAGAAAAGAAAAAAAGTTTGATATCATTCTAATGAATCCTCCATATGGTGGAAGTGAAAAAGAAAGTGTCAAATCAAATTTTCCAAAAGAATTAAGAAGCTCAGAAACTGCTGATTTATTTATGAATGTCATTATGTACAGATTAAAGAAAAATGGTAGATGTGGTGTTATTATCCCTGACGGTTTCTTATTTGGTGTTGATAATGCTAAGTTTAATATTAAGAAAAAACTATTTAGTGAATTTAATGTTCATACAGTAATAAGAATGCCAAACAGCGTATTTGCTCCATACACTTCAATTAGAACTAATATATTATTTTTTGATAATACAGAACCAACTAAAGAAACATGGTTTTATAGAATGGATATGCCAGAAGGATATAAAAACTTCTCAAAAACTAGACCAATGCAGCCAAATCATTTTGCTAATGTTATGGATTGGTGGGATGATAGAGAAGAAATAGAAATAGAAAATTATCCAAAAGCTAAGAAATATAGTATTAATGAAATAATAGATAATGAATATAATATTGATTTATGTGGATTCCCAAATGAAGAAGAAATAATATTAGAACCAATGGATTTAATTCAGCAATATCAAGAAAAAAGAGAATCTTTAAATGCTGAAATAGATCATCTAATTGAAAAAATTACTTCTATCATCGGAGAAAAATAAATGACTGCACAAGATTTAAAAAACAGCATTCTTCAGTTAGCAATCCAAGGAAAACTCGTTGAACAAAGAGAAGAAGAAGGCACTGCTGAAGAACTATATAAACAAATCCAAGAAGAAAAACAAAAACTTATAAAAGAAAATAAAATAAAGAGATCAAAACATCTTCCTGAAATCACAGAAGAAGAAATTCCTTTTGATATACCAGTTAGTTGGAAATGGGTAAGATTAGATGATATAGTTTCTATATTAGGGGATGGCCTTCACGGTACACCCAAATATGACTTAAATGGAGATTACTATTTTATAAATGGAAATAATTTTTTGGATGGAAAAATAATCATAAAAGATAATACTAAAAAAGTAAATTTTGAAGAATTTATTAAATATAAAAAAAACTTAAATAATAATACTGTTTTTGTTTCAATTAATGGAACAATTGGAAATATTGCATTTTTTTGTAATGAAAAAATCATCCTTGGCAAAAGTGCTTGTTATTTTAATTTAATAACAGAAAAATTAAAACCGTATATTTATTGGATAATAAAAACACAATTTTTTTTAAAATACGCAATTCATTTCGCAACTGGAACTACAATTAAAAATGTGTCTTTATCAACAATGAGAAATTTTCTTATCCCTCTACCTCCTCAATCAGAACAAAAACGTATTGTAGAAAAAATTGAAGAATTAATGCCTTATATTGAAAAATATGACAATGTATATAACGAATTAACTAAACTTAACACTTCCTTTCCTACAGATATAGAAAAATCCATTTTACAATATGCCATACAGGGCAAATTAGTAGAACAAAGAGAAGAAGAAGGCACTGCTGAAGGATTATACAAACAAATCCAAGAAGAAAAACAAAAACTTATAAAAGAAAAGAAAATTAAAAAATCAAAACCTATTCCTGAAATTACTGAAGATGAAATTTCGTTTGATATACCAGATAGTTGGAAATGGGTAAGATTAGGTGATATATCACATAACTGGGGTCAAAAAAAACCAAATACTATATTTGACTATGTAGATGTTGGATCTGTAGATAATATTACTGGAACATTAAATAAAAATGAAAATTTAATAAATCCAGAAAAAGCCCCATCAAGAGCAAGAAAAATAATAAAAAAAGGAACAGTAATATATTCAACAGTTAGACCATATCTATTAAATATTTGCATAATTGATAGAGATTTTAATCATGAACCAATAGCTTCAACCGCTTTTGCTATTCTTCACCCATTTGTAGGTATATATAATAAATATTTATATTATATTTTGAAAAGCACAATGTTTACTTCATATGTAAATTCTACAATGAAAGGAGTTGCATATCCTGCAATTAATGAGAAAAATTTATTATCTGGAATTGTACCTATACCTCCTTTATCAGAACAAAAACGCATTGTAGAAAAAATTGAAGAATTAATGAAATATACTAAAAAACTTAATTAAATTATGTAATTCTAAATTTACACGATTACCCTTTAGGGGTGTCTGTTGTTACACGATTACTCCTAGAGGACTTGAAAAATAAGGCAAAATAGCCTTATATAAAAAAACAGCTATTTTTTAATTCCTTATATTAAAAGAAATTATAATAGCTGCATTATTGTATCAACGATAAGTACTTAAATGCCTAGGACAAGATTTGAACTTGCACAGTCTATTGACCACTTGGATCTGAACCAAGCGCGTATACCAATTTCGCCACCTAGGCAATCTAAAATATTTTATACCACTAATAAATAAAACAAACAACTAGAAACATAATTTTATATAATAATTATTATAAGAATTATTAAAAGTCACTTGATTGAAAATCAATTGCAATATAGTGTTAAATGCATGAGTATTAAAGTATTATTTTTAGGAGAAATTGTTGGTAGACCTGGAACAACAGTTATAAAGAAATTATTAAAAGAAGTTATTAAAGCTAATAATATTGATTTAGTTATAGCTAATGGTGAAGGTGTTACTAACGGATTTGGTATTGGTAAAAACCACTCTATTATGATTCATAAAGCTGGTGTTGATGTAATCACTGGTGGCGAAAAAATATATTATAAGATTGATATGGTAGACTTTTTAGATAAAAACAACTTTGTTTTAAGAGCTGCAAACTATCCATTAAGTAATCCTGGAAAAGGAATTAAATATCTAACATTAAAAGATAAAAAGATTGCAATAGTTAATCTTTTAGGAAATAGTGATTTCCCTAGAACTCACCTTTCCAATGCCTTTTTAATTGCAAATTCAATTGTTGACAAATTAGAAGGTGATCAAGATATTATATTGTTACAATTTCATGCATCTACAACTGCTGAAAAAAACACAATGGGATATTTATTAAATGGTAGAGCCACTGCTGTAATAGGAACACATTGTAAAGCAATAACTAGTGATGCTAGGATATTAGACAAAGGCACTGCATATATTACAGATAATGGCATGGTTGGATCTACTTGGAGCGTAGGTGGATTAGATAGTGAAACTGAAATTAAAAAGTTCACAAATGCAATTCCACTTAGATCAAGTGAAAGTTGGAAAAGACTACAAATGCAAGGTGTATTAGTAGATATTGATGAAGAAACTAATAAAGCTACTAATATAGAAACTATAATTTTAGATTATAAACAAGAAGAAGAAAAATAATGGTAGAGATAGTAGAAGTTGTTAAAATAAACAATGATAACAGTGTTGAAGTAACATGCCCAACTACAGCATGTAAAGGTTGTAGTGGAAACATGTTTTGTAATGTTAAAGGTAAAACATTTAGTGCAAAAGTAGATAAAGGTTTTGAAAAAATTAATGTTGGAGATAGTTTAAAAATATTTTTACCTCCGGCAAGAACAATTTCAACATCTTTTATTACATTAATGATACCTCTTTTAATGTTCCCTATATTTTATTTATTATCCCCTGCAGCAAAAGAATCATTAAAATTCCTATCAGGAATTTTAGGTATAGCACTAGGCTTTGTAGGAGTTGGTATTTATTTTCACTATAGTAAAAATAAATACTATCCAAGAGTTGTTGAAAAATTAAACTAAATAAATTAATCACATATTTGGAGGAGCTAAATGAAATATAAAATCATAGTATTATCTATTTTTATTATTTTGCTTAGCTCTTGTTCTTTTTTAGATGAAGATGAAGAGAGCAAATCAACAATAGAACATCCAGATATAATACTTGAAAATGTTGATTATGTTATTAGTAGAGATATTAATGGAACTGTAAATCTTGTTTCTAGCAAAATAGAAATCTATAATAAAAGAAATTTAACTATTGCAGAAAATGCAACATTCTCCGTAATAGACAATGAAGGGAAAATTCAAGTAGAAGGAAGTTGTGATAATATTGAAATTGATAATGAAACCTATAATACCATTCTAAGTGGTAATGTTAAGTTTTCAATTATAGATCCAATTTTGAATATAACTTGTGATAATTTAGATTGGGATAATGAAAAAAGAATTATAAGTACAACAGATAAAACAGTTACAGTTGATAGTGATATAGGACTATTAATTGGGTCTGGATTATCTCTTAATTTAGATACTAGATATTTTGAATTTAAAGAATTAACAAAAGGTGAATTATATGAGAAATAAATTATTAACATTCTTATTTATATTATTAATCTCATCACCTATATCAGCAGCAGCTATTAGCTTTAGTGGTGGATACACAACCCTATCTATGAGAGAAGGCAATCAACAGATTAATCTAAGCAATAGTGCAAATGTTACAATTGATAATATAGAAATAAGTGCTAATGAAATATCTCTTAGAGGTGAAGAGTATGATTATATTGAATGTAATGGAAACATAACCTTCAAAGATAATGATAATCAATTAACAATAAGATGCTCTTCCCTTAAATATTATAGAGATACTGAAGAGATTGTAATTGAAGGTTGGGTAGAGATTGATGATTTAAAAAACAATATCTATGCAACAGCTTCTTATTTACAATATAACGTTGAGAAAGCTATTATTGACTTATCTGTAGAAGTAAAACTACTTCACAGCAGTGATGATGAAGTTATGAAATGCTCTTGTGATATTTTAAGACTTGATTTAGAAGATAAAAATGTATCTCTACTCGGGGATTCAAAAGTAGAATGGGAAGATAATACTTATAAAGCTCATGCTATTTCTATAAACTTGAATAATAATGATATTTCAATGGATGGATCTATTGAAGCAAACATTAACACAAAGTAAACACCTCCATCATAAAAACAACATTTTAGATAATAGTAGTTTTTAAAATAGCATGCTATAATAAAGCAAAAATCAAAAATTGGAGGAAACCAAATTTATTTTGGTTAAGCTTTTATGAAACACATCCTTTCAATTAAGGACCTAGAAAAAAAATATGGTAAAAAAACTGTAGTAAAAAATATATCTTTTTCTATGGAAAGTGGCCAAGTTATTGGTCTTTTAGGACCTAATGGTGCAGGAAAAACTACTACTTTCTATATGATAGTAGGATTCATAAAAGCAAATAATGGGAAAATATACTTAGATGAAAAAGATATAACATCTTTAGCCATGCACAAAAGAGCAAAGGCAGGTCTTTCTTATTTACCACAAGAACCTTCAATATTTAGAAAATTAAGTGTAGAAAATAATATCAAATTAGTAATTGAAAACAGAGAAGACTTAGATTCGAATCAAAAAAACGACTTGCTTGAAAAGTTATTAGATGATTTTGGATTAACTCAGCTAAGAAAGCAACTAGGATATACACTATCAGGAGGAGAGAGAAGAAGATGTGAAATTGCAAGATCACTTGCAACTAGTCCTCATTTCCTTCTTCTTGATGAACCATTTGCAGGCATTGACCCAAAAGCTGTCTCTGATATAAAAATCATAATTAAAGAATTAAGTAAAAAAGGTATAGGAATATTATTAACAGATCACAATGTAAGAGATACTCTCTCAATTACACATTGTTCTTATATTATTAATAATGGAGCTCTACTAACAAGTGGAGACAAACAGACCTTACTAAAAGATGAAAAAGCTATAGATATATATTTTGGATCTACATTTGAGGAGGATCAATAATGGGACTATCTCTTGAGCTAGGAACAAAACAAACATTATCATTATCCCCATTAATGCTTCAAAGGCTAGAAACTTTAGCTTTACCTCTAACTGAGCTACAAGCTAAAATACAAGAAGCTATTGAAAGTAACCCTGCTTTAGATATACCAAATTCAATTGAACAATCATTAGATAATATGACCAATAGACTACCAAATGAATCAAAAAATGATGAATATTCAGATTCATCAGCTTATGGCTCAGATTATCAAGGCATATATGACAGCGAAGCTAGTGATAGAAAACAAAAGTTTATAGAGAATACTTTATCCTCTACAAAAACTTTAATGCAACATTTAAGTGAAACTCTTCACCTAGATAATTTAAGTGAAGAAGAGATAGAAATCGGAGAATTATTAATTTCAAATCTAGATACAACAGGTTTTAATAATCTTAATCCCCTATCTTTGATAGAAGATAACGATAATGAAATTTTAAACAAACTCACAAAAGAAGAGAAAAAAGCACTAATATTAAAGATGCAAAAAAAAATTCAAAACTACGAACCAATTGGTTGTTGCTGTGATGATTTTAGACATTCTTTAGTAGTCCAAGCAGATATAAAAGGACTAGATGAAGATTTATTAGAACCATTTGAAAAACTTGTTTATAATGAATTACAAAATATTAGAAGTAAAAAAATTAAAAAAGTTTTATCAAATATAAAAATAGATGAAGAAACATATGAATTTCTATATTCATTCTTACAAACACTGACACCCTTTCCAGGCTCTCAATTTGATAACGGTATCCGTGAATATGTAATTCCCGATTTATCTATATATGTTATTGATGGTAAGATAGAACTTGAAACTAGTTCCAAAAACCTTCCTAATCTCACAATTAGCAAAGAATTTACAGATCTTGCAAAAGAAATAGATGATTCTCAAACCAAGAAATATATCAAAGAACAGACAACCATTGCTAAAGAATTGATTAACCAAATTGAAATGAGAAATAAAAACTTATTCAAACTTGGAATGATTTTAATTGAAAAACAAAGTGATTTTTTCTTTAAAGGACCATTATATTTAAAACCTCTAACTCAAAAAGAAGTAGCTATTGAAATGGATGTTCATGAAACTACAGTATCCCGTCTAGCATCTTCTAAATGGTTAGATTGTGACTGGGGTATTATACCTATAAAAAACCTGTTTTCAAATGCTGTTGGAGATTCCTCTTCAAATTCAAAAGCCTCGATTAAAGAAAGGATTAAACAGATAATTAATGAAAATGAAGGACCTAAGGCACTAAGTGATCAAAAGATTTCTGATAAACTTGCACAAGAAGGTATAAAAATAGCTAGAAGAACTGTAAGTAAATATAGAAAAGAATTAAATATTGATTCTACTTTTTTAAGAGGAAATTGATAAATAAAAAACTGGGAAGCTATTAAACTTCCCAGCTATATTATTAATTGAATCTATAAAAGATCATCTTCATCATCTTTTTCTACAAATTCAGGTCTTGTCTTTTTATGGTTTTTAACCTTTTCTTTTTCTCTTCTTGCAGCAGTTGTGAGTTTATCTATAATTAGCTCTATACCTTCATATAGCTCAAAACAATCCAAACCAATGGTTTTTCTTGTACCCCAATTAAAGTGTAGGTGAGCATCAACATGAAAGCCTTGGCCAACTTTTTCTCTCGTCATAACAATTTCTAAATCTTTAATTGAATCTTCAGCAAAATTAAGTTTTTCTAATTTCTTATCCAAAAATTCTCTTGTTGCATCGCTTGGTGTGTAATGTATACCTTTAACTGTTATATTCATGTATTCCTTGCCTTTTATTTAAAATAAAAAGCATCCTCCTATCATTAAAATTTAAAGAAGTCCAACGGACCTGCTGCTGATAATAATTAATAAATTATTATTTCTTGAAAAAAACTACTTAGCGTTATTACCCTCTCTTTGTCACTATTTAAATTTTATAATTAATAAAAAATTCTTATTAATTATCATCTATCTACCTATAAGTTAACCCTATTACTGCTAAAAGTCAAACTAAATAAGCTATCATTTTTTTTTCGAAATATGTATTTTAATAGCTTTAAATACATTATTTTTATTATTTTCATTAAATAAATATAAACAATTGTTTATATAATTTCTTACAAGGCATATATTAGCCTAAAAGGTTATAATAAATTTTCTATTTATATATAATTAACTTTTAAATATTAATTATTTATACAAAAAAAATATATTTTTGGTATAAAAAAGTGTCTACATTTGTTAATGTTCTTCTTTATAAAAAAAGAATTCTGTGTTATTATTTGAAAAAAGTGGAGGCAGGATTAATGACAAGCTGCACTATATTAGAACTATTAGATATCGATTTAAAAGAACGCAACAAACTGCAACTATCATGTATTGCAGGAAGAAGCGGTCTTTCAAATAAAATTACCAGTAGTAAAATTAGCAGACCTGGATTACCCCTTTCTGGTTTTTTTGAATCTTTTGCCGGTAATGCTGTGCAAATATTCGGACATGGGGAACAAAGCTATTTAGATATGCTTGAAGAAAACAATGATTATAGTAACATAGAAAGATTATTTTCATACAATGTACCTTGTTGTATCTTCACCCACAACTACACTCCTAGCGAGGGATTTGTTGAAATTGCAGAAGAAGCTGGAACTCCTCTTTTAAAAACACAATTAATATCTTCAGACTTTTCAAGACACATATATCAATTATTAGATGAATTATTTGCTCCAACACAAACCATACATGGAGTTTTTGTTGAAGTATATGGTATTGGAGTATTAATCACTGGAGACAGTGGTGTAGGAAAAAGTGAAACAGCTCTTGAATTAATTGAGAGAGGTCACAGACTTATAAGTGATGATACTGTTAAACTTAGAAATATTGGTAGTTCTTTCTTAGTTGGTAGTGGAGAAAGTCCTATGTTAGCTCATCATATGGAAATTAGAGGTATTGGAATAATTAATCTTGCTAATATCTTTGGAGTTGGAGCTATTAGAGATAAAAAACAAGTACAATTACTTGTTCATCTCGAAGAATGGGATTCAAATAAAAACTATGATAGAGTTGGAGAAGAAAATATGAAAGCTTCTTTTCTTGGTATTGATATTCCTAAATTAATAATTCCAGTAAAACCTGGAAGAAATATTCCTATCATCATTGAAACAGCTGCCAGAAATGAAAGATTAAAACAATTAGGATATCACTCTGCAAAAGAGTTTGACCAAAGTGTATTAAAATGGTTTGAAACAGAATCAGCAAAAAAAATGTATTATATTAACGAGGAGAACACCTTATAGATGGTAAGTAAAATTTTAACTGTAAGAAATAGAGCAGGCATTCATGCCCGTCCTGCTGCAATGATTGTAAAAGTTGCTAATAAATTTAAAAGTGAACTATTTATGGAAAAAGACGATATTAAAATTAATGGCAAATCAATCATGGGAGTTATTACCCTAGGAGCAGGATTTAAAAGTGAAATTAAAATTTCATGCGAAGGAGATGATGAAGTTGATATGGCAAATGCTATAGAAAAACTTTTTGAAAATAGATTTGAACAATAGATAATATAAAAAAAGATTGTAGTGTGGTTTATATGTAGAACAAGTATTTATTTACTTGATAATGCTAAGGAGGCATGTTTTAATTTGGATATTAAAACATAAACGAATTTATGAAAAAACTAACTGAAAGACAAATTCAAGTGGCACAGTACATTAGAGACTATATGAGAGAATATCGATATAGCCCTTCTGTGAGAGATATTAGCAATTTTTTTAAATTTTCAGTCAAAGCTGCACACGATCATGTTCGAGCTTTAGAAAGCAAGAATATCATAAAAACAACACAAGGGATTTCCCGTTCAATAGAAATTATTGATCCAAGATTCGTACCTTTTCAAGATATGTTAGAAATACCTGTGTTTAGTACAAATGAATCAGGGAGTTTATCTAAAGTTCCTGATTATACTATATCTTGTTCTGTATCTATGTTACCTTGTACACCAAAAGATGAGTTTTTTGCTATATTGGTAACAGACGATTCAATGGACAATGCAGGTATTTACTTTGGGGATTTAGCAATTATTAAAAAATGCAAATTTGCAAATGATGGTGATATCGTTTTAGCAGATATTCCTGAAATTGGATTAACCCTTAAATATTATCATAGTGGAGAAGATAGAGTCACGCTATTGCCAGCGAATAGTTCATATCATCCAATATACACAACCCAATTACAAATTGCGGGCACTCTTTCTTTATTAACTAGACAATATAGGAAACGTGGTGAGTAATAATATAAAATTATTTTTAGGACCTGAAAGTGGTACTAAAGAAGAAGTAATTAAAAAAGAATATTCTTCATTAGTAAAAAAATATGGTGAAACTGTAGAGTTCAAAAAATATTATAGTTTTGAATTTGATGAGAATGAAATGTATGTAGAGTTAAATAACCCTAGTTTATTTTCAGCTCATTCATTAATTGTTTTATATGCTATAGACCAATTGAATGCAAAACAAGCTTCTGCACTTCTTGATTATATTGAATCTCCAAGTCAAAGTGCAACTCTTATACTAGAGAGTGAACTTTTTTCTTTAAAAAGTCCTCTATCAAAAATTTCAGCATCCATAGGTAAGCCAAATGTAATTTCATTCTATCCTTTAAATGAGAACGATTTAACAAATTATGTAATTAATTTTTTTCAAAATAATAATTTACAAATAACTAAGGAAGCTATTACTTTATTACTAGAACTTGTTGATAACAACACTTTAGAATTAAAAATTATTTGTAATCAGTTAGCGTTTTTCTTCAATGTTAACAGAAATGTTAATAATACAATTAATGAATTAGATATTCAAAAATATGTTCATCATAGTAAAAATGAAAACTCCTTTACCCTTTTAGAAATGATTTTAACTTCTAGATTAAAAGAATCTATTGAAATAGTACACGTTTTATTAGATAGAGATCCTACATTTGTATTTACTTTAACAGGTGGTATCTTATGGGGATTTAGAAGATTATTAAGTATTTTAGAGAGTATAAAAAGTGGAAATTCTTCATATCAAGCAATGCAAAATGCAACAGTTTTAGGATTGAAAAAAGCTGTGTATAGAAGAGATGAAGTCCAATTATATACAGAGGCTTTAAAAAACTATAATATAGAAGATTGTAGAAAAATCATCTCTCTATTAATAGATAGTGATGTTAAAATTAGAACAAATACCGGAGATTTTCTCAAACTCGAAATTGAACAGTTGATTTATAATATAATTGTAAAAAAAGGAAAGAAAGCAATTAAATTAGAAACTCCTTCTTTAAAGAATAAATTATAATGAGAGTTTTTCTTTTAGACGCTTTGCTACAACGAGAGGGACATTTCCCTCTTTTGCTATTTCTTCTTCATCTCTTTTTAAAATTTCCTCAACACTTCCGAATATCTTCATTAGCCTCTTAGATCTATCCTTCCCTATACCTTTAACATCTTCTAGTAATTTAAAGGCAACTTCTTTACTTCTTAAGTTTTGGTTAGCTGTTGTAGCAAATCTATGGCATTCATCTCTCACTGCAATTAAAGTTTGTAAAGCAAGAGAGTCTTCATCTAATTGTAAAGGTTCTCTATCATCACTAAATACAATTTCTTCAAATCTTTTAGCTAGACCAACTACTGGAATTTCACTTAGCCCAAGATCTTCTAATATTTCACTAACAGCATTTACTTGCCCTTTACCACCATCAATTAAAATAAGCGAAGGTCTTTCTAAATTATCATTTAAAACTCTTGAATATCTTCTTGCAGCAGCTTCTCTCATAGCTTCAAAGTCATCAATTTTACCATTAAGAGACTTTATATTAAATCTCCTATAATTTGCTTTGTCAGGATTACCATTTTTAAAAGAAATCAAAGATGCGACTGTATACTTTCCAGAAAGTTGAGCTATATCAAAACCTTCAATACGTGTTGGCAGAGTTGGTAAGTCTAACACTTTTTGTAATTCTTCAAGAGCTCTAGAATTATCTTTATTTCTCAATCGTTTTTCTACATCTCTTGAAGCATTTTCCATTGCCATTTTTAAAATTCTATAATGTTTGCCTTCAAAAGGTACATCAACATTTAAATCAACATTTAATTCTTCTTTAAAGAATTTAGAAACATATTCTCCATTTATATCATGAGAAATATACAATTGGTTTGGTAATTTAAGCCCATCTGAATAATATCTAAATAGAAAAGCTAGGAGAGAGTCTGTCTCATTTCCTAATGTAGTACCTCTATATAAAGCTCTTCCCATCAAAGATCCATCTCTCATTTGAAGAATACTTATTGTATATAATGGACCACGCATTTCGATTGCAGCATAGTCTCTCTTCTCTTGATTAAAATCCATAGCTTGTTGATTTGAACTAATTGTTAATAAAGCATTTAGCACGTCTCGTTTTTCCGCAGCTTTTTCAAAATTTAATTCTTTAGAATATGAGATCATCTCTTTTTGTGTTTCATTAATTAATTTTTCATTATCTCCAGATAATAATTTTTTAACCTCACTTATATATTTTCCATATTCTTCTTTTGATATTTTTCCACAACAAGGAGCTTTACATCTTCCAATATGGTAATAGAGACAAGGAGTTTTTCTTTTTTTTAATGGCGTACCACACTTTCTAAGTGGATACATTTTTTCAATTAAATCCAAATAAACTTGAAGACTAGCAACTCCTGGAAAAGGTCCATAATAAGAAGATCCATCTTTTATAATTCTTCTAGTTTTAAAAACTTTTGGAAAATCTTCTTTAGTAACTCTAATAACTGGGTAACTTTTCCCATCTTTTAAATCAATATTATAGTGAGGATTGTACTTTTTAATTAAAGTATTTTCTAAAACTAAAGCTTCGTATTCATTTCCTGTTATGATATGGTCAATGACTTTAATCTTTTTTACAAGGGCTGCGGTTTTAGCATCTCTGTTAGCTAAAAAATAGCTTGTAACCCTTTTCTTTAAATCTTTAGCTTTTCCTACATATATAACTTTTTTATTTTTATCGAGCATGAGATATACCCCACTTTTGTGGGGTAAGGCTTTTGCCTGTAATTGTGGTAGTAAAAACTCTTCCTTAACACTATCGCCTAAAGAAGTAACCTCAGAATCTATCTCATTATCCATAATATTATAATAATTTCTCCTCAAAAATAGCTTTTGCTCTACCTTTTAAAGGATTCTCTTTTCCCTCTAATAGTTGAGAGAGAGCTTCTCTTTCTTTTTTTGATAGAGTTACAGAACCTAAAATATGATTTTTAAATGCATCAACAGCAATTGGACAAACTTTTTCAATTAATTCAAGAATTTGCTGAGCATATACTCTAATCTCATATTGAGCATGACTATCTAATCTTAGTTCTAAGAAATGGAATAAATTTCTTAAATCCATTTGCCAATACCATTGAGTATATAAAGATAAAGGCAAATCAATTCTTGCAAGTTCTCTTGCTATTCCTAAATCTAATAATTGGTTGTAGTTATCAAAAATAACCTTTTGATCTTCATCAAATTTTGCTAAAACTTTATCAGCTGTTTCTTTATCAACACACTCTAGTTTTCTGCCTTGCTTATTATCTAGACTTTGTTGATTTATATGAGAATAATCAGGTCTATAACATTCTTCACTCATAACACTATATCTACCTGAAATTTCATTAACCTTACCAGTTCTGTGTCTAATCCACTGTCTAGCAACAAATATTGGCATTTTTACATGGAAAGTAAAATTAACTTGTTCAAAAGGAGAAGAATGATCATTTCTAAGCAAATAGTTGATTAAACCCTTATCTTCTCTATAACTTTTAGTTCCATCTCCATAAGAAATTCTAGCAGCTTGTACGATTCTACTATCGCTACCGCAATAATCTACTAATCTTACAAAACCTTTATCTAATACTTTGTATTCTTTATCAAGAATTTTCTCAGCTTCCTCAACTACACAGTGGGCCATTTTTCTACTCCTAATTTTTTTCTTAAATTAAATTCATTTTAGATAGTGTTAATGCTATAGCAGCACAAGAAGCTGTTTCACTTCTCAACACCCTTGTTCCTATAGTATAAGAGTTAAAGTCGTTTGCTACAAATAAATTTCTCTCTCTTTGGGAAAAACCTCTTTCAGGACCTATAGCAATTACACTTTTTTTATTTACAGGAATATAATTACTTAAACTTTTTCCTTTTAAAACATTATCTAGTAATAACTTATCATAGGAATTATCAATTTTAACTATAGCATCTCTAATATTGTCTACTATAACAACTTCACTAATAGAGGTTTGTGCTGCTTGCATAGCACCATCGATTAAAACCTTTTTGTATTCTTCTTTAACATAAAAATTTGCTTTTGAATAGGACTTTTCTGTTAAATCTGCACCAGAGAGGATAATTTTTTCAACTCCCAAAGAAACAGCTTCTCTTAATATACGTTTCATACAAATGGGTCTTACAAAAGCCATAATTAAAGTTAAAGGATGTAATTTATCTTCATTTGAACTATCTGCAAAGAATGAAAAAACAATATTTTCATCATTTATTTCTAAAATAGTTGCAACTCCCTTAACAGAGTTTATAATCCCTGCAATAAAGGTGTCATTAACTTTTAACTTCAGAATTTTTTTTATATGCCTAGCTCTCTCGTCTTTAATAGAAAGAGTATTTAATTTATCTAATTTATCAAATAATATAATGTTCATAACTCAATGAATAATACATAATTTTACTCTAAATCTCAATAAACAATCTCTTTTAACAAAAAGATAAGCTAAAAAAGCCCTATTTATATACAATTAATATATATAAATAATTTTATGGACAAAAAATATGCTACTAAGATTAAACATAGTAGCAATAATAAAATGATATAATTATTAAATTATTTCCATCTCTTTCCCAATCTTTATAAATGCATTGATAGCTTTATCTAGATGTTCTTTTGTATGAACAGCTGAAAGTTGAACTCTTATCCTAGCTTTATTTAAAGGAACAACAGGATAACAGAATCCAATTACATATACACCTTCGTCTAGAAGTTTTTCTGCCATTTTAACAGCAGTAACTTCATTATATAACATTACAGGAACTATAGCTGTATCTCCTTTTACTAAATCGAAACCAGCTTTTTCCATTTTTGATCTAAAATATTTAGCATTCTCTAAAGTTTTAATTCTATAAGGGTTTTCTTTTTCTATTAATTCTAAAACTTTAATTGTTCCACCAGCTATTGCAGGAGCTAAGGTATTTGAAAATAAATAAGGTCTTGCATGTTCTCTAAATAAGTCAATTAAACATTGCTTTCCTGAAATACATCCACCACTAGCTCCACCTAATGCCTTACCAAATGTAGTCGAAATTAAATCAACTTCAACACCACAGTATTCACAAGTTCCCCTACCAGTATCGCCGATATATCCAGTAGCATGGGAATCATCTACCATTACTAGTGCATCATATTTATTTGCTAGTTGAACAATTTCTTTTAATTTAGCAATATCACCATCCATAGAGAAAACACCATCTGTAGCAATTAATTTTCTTCTACAATCTTTGCTTTCAATAAGGCATCTCTCTAAATCATTCATATCACTGTGTTTATATCTAAAACGCTGTGCTTTACATAATCTAACTCCATCAATAATTGAAGCATGATTTAATTCATCACTTATAATTGCATCTTCGCCTTTTAGTAATGGTTCAAATAATGCACCATTGGCATCAAAACAAGATGAAAAAAGAATAGTATCATCAGTTTTTAAAAAGGAACTCATTTTAGCCTCTAAATCTTTATGAATTTGTTGAGTACCACAGATAAATCTAACTGAGGAAAGTCCATATCCCCATCTATCCAATGCGCTTTTACTTGCTTCAATAACTTCTTTATTATTACTTAAACCTAAGTAGTTGTTAGCACAAAAATTAATAACTTTTTTACCATCATTAACTTCAATCTCACCACTTTGTGGTGTAGTTAAAATTCTCTCTTCCTTATTTAGACCTTTGTCTTTTAAGGTAAGTAAATACTCATTCAATTCTCTCTCAAGATCTTTAGTCATTATTCAACCTCCTTGAAATATTATCTAACATAAAAAGCACCATCTTTTCTAAATTATATGAGGGATTAAAGCCCCATTGTTCTCTAGCTTCACTATCATCTAATTTATTTGGCCAAGAATCAGCAATTCTTTGTTTAACTAGATCTATCTCATACTCTATCTCAAATTCTGGAATATGTTTTTTTATTTCAGCAGCTAACTCTTTTGGTGAAAAACTCATAGCTGTAATATTATATGCATTTCTATGTTTTAATTTACTCGGATCAGCATTCATTAGATCAACTACTGCTTTAACAGCATCACTTATATATAGCATATCCATATACGTATCTTCTTTTAAAGGGCATACATATTTTTTATTTTTAATTGCCTCATAAAAAATTTCAATAGCATAATCCGTAGTGCCACCTCCAGGAGGAGTTAAATAACTTATTAAACCAGGAAATCTAACACCTCGTGTATCAACATTATACTTATTATAATAATAATCACAAAGCAATTCGCCTGTTACTTTAGTAATGCCATAAATACAAGAAGGTCTCTGGATTGTTATTTGTGGAGTATTATCTTTTGGGGTAGAACTTCCGAAAGCACCAATTGATGAAGGAGTAAACAAACTACAGTTAAACTCTTTTGATAATTCTAACATAGTTGTTAATCCATTAATATTAATATCCCAAGCACGTGTAGGATTTAGCTCTGCTTTTGCAGATAATATCGCAGCCAAATGTATGATAGTGTCAATATTGTGATTTTTTATTATAGTAGAAAGCTTCTCACCATCTCTACAATCTGCGATATAAAAAGGGCCTTCAGATATCAAAGTTTTATTAACATCATCTCTTATATCAACAAGAATAACATTTTCATTCCCATATAACTCTCTCAGGGCTAATGCGATTTCACTTCCTAACTGCCCTAAGGCTCCACTAATCAAGATCTTTTTCACAATTCAACCTCACTTGTTTCTATATAATGAACACACTTTTCATTATATCAAACTTTTTGGAGTTGGCAAGTTTTATTATTTTTTAAAAATTATAAAAAAAGCGTCTACTTTAATGTAAACGCTAATTCTAAAAGTTAACTTATTCTATCGCACATTTCTATCGTGTATGAGAGTCGATCTTTTCTCCATTCTTCAATATCTAAGGAGGAAAGTCTCCAACTCCAGTTTGAGGAACCGCAAGTTGAAGGAGTATTCATTCTACTATTTGTATCCAATTCTAAGATATCTTGCATTGGAATTATTGCCCATTTACTATTTGAGAAGAGCATACTTCTAATTAACTTCCAAACCACCTCTTCATTACTGCTTTCTAAATATCGTCTAACAATATCTTTTTCACCTTCACTCAGTTTATCAAACCAACCTCTTGTTGTATCGTTGTCATGGGTTCCACTGTAAACTACACTATTATAATTGCAATGATGTGGTAGATATGCATTTGTTGCATCAAACTTCCCATCTTTAAAACCAAATGCAAATTGTAGAATTTTCATTCCTGGTAGGTTATTTTTATCACGAAGGGCTTCAACTTCATCAGTAATTACACCTAAATCTTCTGCAATTAATGGAAGAGATGAAAATTCTTTTTTCAATTGGTTAAGCAATTTTTGACCTGGAGCTTTTACCCATTTACCATTTAAAGCTGTTTTCTCATTGCTAGGCACTTGCCAATACGCTTGTAAACCTCTAAAGTGGTCAATTCTAACAATATCACACATATCAAGTGTGGCTCTAATTCTTTGTACCCACCAATTAAATTCAGTTTCTTCGTGCTTATTCCAATCGTAAACAGGATTACCCCATAATTGACCTTCATCACTAAAAGCATCAGGAGGAACTCCTGCTGAGTATAATTGATGATAATCTTCATCCATTTTTAATAGCTCAACATTTGTCCAAGCATCAACACTATCACCTGCGACAAATATTGGGATATCACCAATAATTTGGATACCATTTTCATTAGCATAAGCTTTTACTTTATGCCATTGAGTAAAGAAAAAATATTGTATTGCTTTTGATATTTCTATTCTTTCTTTATATTTTTTATTTAAATCTTTGATAGTTTTACTATCTCTTTTCTTTATTTTCTCAGGCCAAGCTACAAACCATCTAGAATCATTATATTCTTCAACTAAAACGCTATAAAGGGCATAATCATCTAACCAGTAAGCATTATCTTTAATAAACTTTTTGTAATCTTTATTATCCTTTTGTTTTAAAAGAGACATTGCTGCTTTTCTAAGTAAAGGTTCTTTAAAGGCTCTAACTAAATTATAATCAATTCTATCTTCTGTATTAAATGGATCATTTAAAACATCAACTAGTTCTAAATAACCCTCATAAGCTAATTCATTTAAATCAATTAATAACTCATTTCCTGCAAAAGTACTCCTAGAAGCATAGGGAGAATCTCCGTATCCTGTAGGACCTAAAGGTAAGATTTGCCATAAAGTAATTTTCATATCTTTTAATAAATCTACGAATTGAAAGGCTTTCTCACCTAGACTACCAATTCCATGTTTGGATGGTAATGAGGTTGGATGTAATAATACTCCACAATTTCTATCTTCACTTTTCATAAAGCCTATTCTACAGAAAAATCTATTTTTTGGCTATTACAACCTTGTTGTATTATAATAAAAAATAGAGTATAATATGGAAGTTATGAGTGCAAATAAAAACGATACACAATTTATAGTCGGTGAACATGTAGTATACCCTTTACAAGGGGTAGGAATTATTAAAAGAATTGAAGAAAGAAATTTTAGAGGCAAACCTACACTTTATTACGTTATTTACCTAGACATTTCAGATATGACTGTCATGATACCTGTTGCAAAATCAGATGAAATGGGAATCAGAGGCATAGTACAGAAAAAAGAGGCTTTAGAAGCAATTAATTCAATTTCTAAAGATTACAAACAACCACCAGTCGATTGGAAAGCTCGCTACCAAATGAATGTTGATTTACTAAAAGAAGGATCAATTACATCAATAGCAAAAGTTGTTCAAACTCTTTATCATAGATCAAAAGTCAAAGAACTTCCTGTTCAAGAAAGAAGATTATATGATAGTGCTCTTAGGATATTAATTGATGAAGCTGCATATTCGCTTGATAAAGAAAAAGATGAGATTCAAATGCTTATCTTTAGTAAATTAGAATAATATGGCAATCCCTAATTTCTGCGCAATTATTACAGCTGCCGGAAGTAGTTCTAGATTTAATAACGGCAGTGAAGTTAGTGTTAAAAAAGAATATTTAAAAATTAATGATCATACTGTTTTATATAATTCAGTAGCTCCATTTTTATCAATTCCTAATATCAAAGCTATTATAATCACAACCCCTAAGGATTCTAAAAAGGAATGCTTAGTTGCACTCGAAGAATTAGGGGAAAGATGCCCTATTCCTTTGATATTTTGTGATGGTGGAGAAAGTAGACAAGAAAGTGTAAAGAATGCACTTACTATGTTAAAAAACTTAGATTTACCAATAGAATATGTAGCTATACACGATGGAGCTAGATGTTTTGTTACTCCTGAATTAATTATTAGAACTTTAGCAACAGCAAAAGTATATGGTGGGTGTGCACCTGCAGTTCCTGTTACAAGTTCAATAAAAGAGATAAATCAAAATGGTTCTATTGCTAAACATTTAGATAGAAAAACTATCTTTACAGTTCAAACACCACAAGTATTTCATTATCCTGAAATCTTCTTTGCTCACCAAAACGCAAAGGAAGATAAGGTATATACAGACGATACCGAAATTTATAGTGATTTTGATTTAGGAGTAGGAGTTTGTGTTGGAGACCCTAAAAATATTAAAATAACTTATCTTGACGACATTCCAAATGCCAAAGAGCAAATAAAAGATTATTTGGCGGCAAAAGATCAAGGTGAAAAAAAATATTTTAAAGATAAAGAATTTAGATCTTATATGAATAAAATAAGGTAAGGCTAATAGTGAGAATTGGACAAGGTTTTGATTTACATAAATTAGGAGAAGGCAGAGATCTTCTCCTAGGTGGTATATTAATAGAAAGTGATAAGGGAGAAATAGCTCACAGCGATGGAGATGTTCTTCTTCATGCAATTATTGATTCAATTCTTGGTGCTTGTGGTGCTGAAGATATAGGCACTTTATTTAGTGACACAGATCCAAAGTATAAAGATGTAAGCAGTGTTGAGTTATTAGAAAAAACGCTAGCTATGTATCCTATAGAAATAATAAATATTGATTGTACCGTAATTCTTCAAACTCCAAAATTAAAAGATTACATACCTCAAATAAAATCAAATCTGGCTAAACTATTATCAATTTCAGTATCCCAAATAGCAGTAAAAGCTAAAACTTCTGAAAAAATTTTGGGAGAATTGGGTAGTGGGGATGCAATTATTGCTCAAGCTGTAATACTAATTGAAGAGATGAAAGAACTTTGGGTATAAAAACTGCTAGAGTTATAGATTATCTAGCAGTTTTTAAATATGTAATAAACAAAAAGTCCTCCATCATAGGAGGACTCATCAATATATTACCTGGAAATCAACATTGTCTTAGGATCTAAGCAGACCTCTAAAGGTTTTTCTGCAATCTTGTCATGTTCTTTAACAAGAGTCATTCTAACTCTATCCCCTTCTTTATTCATTTTTAGTCCAACTAGAACATCAACTATCTCTAAATAAGGAGTTACAGTTTCTGGAACACCATACTCATCATATTTTACATCATCCCTAACAGGAGATACACTAAACCAAACTTCAACGTTTAATTTAGTTGCGAAATCTTTTATTTTTTGTACATCTTCGATATTTGCGGTTGTCAATTTATAACCATCAAATAAAATAGCATCAGCTTTAAAGGAACCTGCATTAATTAAAGTTTCTAAACTTGCTAATACCTTGTCTATAGAAACCATATCTTGGGAGAAATTCATTACTACCCTATTAGACAATATTTCATCATAAACGTTGTCAGAACTAGATAAATGTCTCTTATCGGATACTTCTTGAAAAACCTCCTTGTACCAATTAATAACATGTTCTACATTCCCACTGAAAGAAACGTGAATTACGTGTTGGCCTCTAAAAAGTTTATCAGTAGCTAGATGAACGAGACATGCAGTCTTTCCTACCCCATGACGAGATACTAGAACACCTAAATTACCACGACCTAAACCACCGCCAATAGACTCTTCAAAGACCCTTAATGGGCTAATTTTGGTTAACTCTTGAATTTCCATGTATTTTACCTCCGAAATATCTTGATAACTAATTATATCATGAAAACTATAAATCGGGGAAAAATGTTTATTGTTTTTAGATTTTCAAAATTTGTTAGGGATATCACTAACTGCTATTTTCATATAGATAAAAAAAATATCGGACTCTATCAATAAAGATAAAATCCGATTAATTTGTAAGTTTAATGTAGCTTATTTGTTTTCTTCAGCACGCTTTTTAGCATACTTTTCTTTTAACTCAGTTGCTACACTTTGTGGAACTCTACCATATTTAGCGATTTCCATTGTGAATTCAGCTTTACCTTGAGTCAAAGATCTTAGAACAGTTGAGTAACCGAACATCTCAGATAGAGGTACTTCAGCTTCAACAATACAACTAACACCTTCTTCGCTTGAAGAAACAATCATACCACGTCTTTGGTTAATAGAACCGAAGATATTTCCTTGGAATTCTGTAGGTCCTGTAACTTCAACTTTCATAATTGGTTCAAGGATAACTGGTTTTGCTCTTTCATAAGCTTCTCTAAATGCTGCTAAAGCGGCAGTTTGGAAAGCCATATCAGATGAGTCAACTGGGTGCCAAGCACCATCATTAACACAAGCTGAGATATTTACAACAGGGAAACCAATTTGAGTTCCTTTCTTCATTGCAAGTTGGAAACCTTTATCACAAGAAGGGATATATTCTGTAGGAATTGCACCACCCTTAATTTGGTCGATGAATTCATAATCTTTTTGTTCTTCGCCTTCATCAGCTTGGGCAATAGGTTCAATATAACCTGCAACACGTGCATATTGTCCTGAACCACCAGTTTGTTTCTTGTGAGTGTAGTTAAATTCAGCTCTTTGTGAAATAGCTTCACGATAAGCAACTTCTGGTTTACCAATTACAACTTCAGCCTTATATTCTCTCTTCATTCTTTCAACATAAACTTCTAAGTGTAATTCTCCCATACCTTGGATAATAGTTTGGTTTGACTCTGGATCAACAAAAGTTCTGAAAGTTGGGTCTTCTTTTGTAAATCTATTTAAAGCCTTAGCCATGTTATCAGCAGCTTTCTTATCCACAGGTTCGATTGAAAGAGAAATAACTGGATTTGGAACGAACATTGAAGTCATGGAGTAGTTTAAGTCTGGATGACAGAAAGTATCACCAGAAGCACAATCAACACCAAATAAGGCAGCAATTTCACCACATCCACATTCTTGTAAATCTTCCATCTCATTAGAGTGCATTCTAATTAGACGACCAATTTTAAATTTCTTTCTTGAACGAGTATTATATAATTCATCGCCCTTTTTAATTTTACCTTGGTATACACGAATATATGTTAACTGACCATATTGACCATCTTCTAATTTAAAAGCTAGAACAACAGGTTTTAATGTTTCATCTGAAGGTAAAACAATTTCTTGTTCATCATTATCCAAATCTAAAGCTCTGTTTTCTACTTCAGTAGGATTAGGCAAGAATGAATTTACTGCATCCATTAATGCTGGAATACCTTTATTTTTATAAGCTGAACCTAAGTAAACAGGACAAAGTTTTAATCCAATAGTAGCTTTACGAACTGCAGCGTTAATTAAATCAACTGTTACATTTTCTTCAAGCATAGCTTCCATTAGATCATCATCAACTAAAGAAATAGCATCTAATAATTCTTCTCTCTTTTCGTTAACTTCATCAACTAAATCTGCTGGAATTTCTGCATATCTTGGTTGTAGGCCATCTTCACCTGCATCGAAATAAATTGCTCTCATTTCAACTAGGTCAACAACACCTTCAAGTTTATCTTCTAATCCGATAGGTACTTGCATCATAACTGCATTAAGACCTAATTTTTCAATTAATTGATCTTTTACACGATATGGATTAGCACCAGTTCTATCACATTTATTGATAAATGCAATTCTAGGTACATTGTAACGTTTCATCTGTCTATCAACAGTAATAGATTGTGATTGTACCCCACCAACAGAACAGAGAACAAGGATTGCACCATCTAAAACACGTAATGATCTTTCAACTTCGATTGTAAAGTCAACGTGGCCGGGAGTATCGATAATGTTAATCTCATGGTCTTTCCAAGTAACGTTTGTTGCTGCAGATGCGATAGTAATTCCACGTTCTTTTTCAAGTTCCATACTGTCCATTGTTGCACCAACACCATCTTTACCACGTACTTCATGGATTGCATGAATTTTCTTACAGTAATAAAGAATACGTTCAGTAAGAGTTGTTTTACCGGAGTCAATGTGGGCACTAATACCGATGTTTCTCATGTTATTCAGGTTGCTCATAAATTAAAACCTCTTATTATAGAATATGTCTTAGTCCCAGGCCATCCCTGAAACATTATTTACATTTGTCATGTATTAATATATTTTTAGCACTACTATAAACTAATACACCGTGAGGATAATAAAACAAACCACAACTTTTTTCAATCCTTTATGCTAACTTTTTTTCTATACTGTAAATAATATCTTAAATCAGCACTTTTTTTTGTAAAAAAAACTTGTATTTTGTATTAAATTTAGACAAACATAATATTAATTATACAATTTTTAGCTATTAATAACAATAAAAGAAACATGTTAAAAAAATATTAAAAATTAGGATTTTAAACTAAATATAGTTTTCTATTTTTATCTTATTTTAAACACTACTTTCAATTAATTTAATTTATCCAAAATATTCATATTTAATTAAATTAACTTTTGCAAAATTTTATTGAAATTTACAAGACAAGAAATCTTAAATTTGTTACTATTTTTTTTAAATAGGAATAAATTAAAAAATGAATAATAAAACTAAAGGTATCCTTTGCGTATTAATAAGTTCTTTAAGTTTTTGTACAATGAATGTATTTATTAGATATAGCGGAGATTTACCTACAACTCAAAAAGTATTTTTTAGAAACATTATCGCAGCAATTGTTGCTGCAATTATTTTATATAAATCAAATGAAAAAATTAAAGTCCAAAAAAGAAGTATACCCTCTTTATTAGCAAGATGTGTTTTTGGGATTATAGCTATGCTCTGTAATTTCTATTCAGTGGATCATCTATTGCTAAGTGATGTAACTATAATAGCTAAATTAGGTCCATTCTTTACGATAATCTTTTGTTATTTATTTCTTAAGGAAATACCAAGAGCTTATCAAATTGTTGGGATATTAATAGCATTTGTTGGAGTTTATTTTGTTGCAAACCCAGCCTTTAATAATGGAAGTTTAGTCAATTATTTAATTGCTATAACTGGAGCTCTTTGTATGGGTTTAGCTTATACTTTTTTAAGAAGTTGTTTAAATAAAGGAGAGAGTAAAAGTATAATTGTATTTATATTCTCCCTCTTCTCATCAATAGTATGTCTTCCACTGTTTCTTTTTTCCTACACTCCAATGACCTCATTTCAATTATTAATGCTACTTGGAGCAGGACTGAGTGCAACAGCTGGACAATTTGGTTTAACCTATGCTTATTATTTCGCTAGTGCAAAAGATGTATCAATATATGATTATTCACAATTAATATGGGCGGCATTATATTCTTACTTCCTATTTAATGAAAAAATATTACTACACTCCCTTATCGGTTATTTAATAATAACAGCTGCTGCAATATATATCTTTTTAAAAGAACAAAAAACAAAATTAAGAAAAGCTCCATATTAAATTACACTAATCCTATTAAAAAATTTACCCTTTTTGTAAATTACATAACTGATTAAACCTCTAACAATTAGATCTAAGGTCATTGCAACCCAAGCTCCATTTAGAGCAAATTCACTATAGTTTACAAAATAATATGCTAAAGGCAATCTAACAATCCACATCCCTATAATTGATATTATAAAGGGCCTTTTGGTATCACCTGAACCTCTTAAAATACCAAAGACCATCATAGATAAACCAAAGAACGGCTCACAAATTGCAACTATTCTCAAAAGGTGACTTCCAGAAGTTATTACATTTATATCATTTGTAAAAAAACCTACTAAATTAGTTGAAAAAACAAACAAAAAGATACCTGCAACACTCATAACAGTGGTTCCCATAATTAGAGAGTTTTTAGCATATTTTTTAGCTAACTCTTTTTTATTACCACCAAGAGCTTGGGCTACTAAAGTAGTTGCAGCACTTGCAAAACCAAATGTTGGCATATAAGTAATAGATTCAGCCTGAATTGCTAAATAGTGAGCAGCTAGGGCTGTAGTACCCAAACTTGCTACAATAGCTGTTAAAAATATTTGACCTATAGTTAAGGATAATCTCTCAAACGCATTAGGAAGAGCTAAAATAGAAGCATTTCTATTAATATCCCAGTTCATTTTCAATGGATTTAATTTTTTTAAATTAATAATTAATTCTTTATTCTTCAATAAAAGTATTAACATTAAAATAGCAGAGATACTTATCGAGATACAAGTTGCAATTGCAGCACCTTTCACACCTAAATTAGCTCTCTTTAAATAAAAAGTACTATTAAAAATAGTAATATATCTGGATGGAAAAATTAAAAATATATTTAATAAAACATTTATAAAATTATTTAAAATATTTACTATAAAGGGTGTTTTTGTATTACCTACTGCTCTAAAAATCCCACTACTCATTATCATAAGACTTTGAGGAATAAATGCTACAGTTATCCATTTAATATATTCTTGTGAGCCTGAAATAACACTTTTATCAGCATTCAACCAAAAAGGCAATCTAGGTCCAACAAATAGCATGATTATAAATATACAAAGACCAAAAAAAGTTGCTCCAATAAGTCCTTGATTTGCAGCTGAACTTGCTCGATCAATGTTTTTAGCTCCAATATTTTTAGAAACCAATACACCAAAGCCTATAGCTAGAGAACTTAATAAACCATTTACCAACCAGATTGTTGATGCATTAATTGAAATCGCAGCTGTTGCAACAGCTCCAAGAGAGCCTACCATTGCAGTGTCTATATAATTTACAAAAGTTAATAGAATTTGCTCAGCAATTGTTGGCCAAGCTAACAATAGTATTGTTTTAGTTACCGCTTGATTTTCGTCAAGTAAGTCTAATTTTTGCATCTTTGCACCGCATCTTAATAAATAATTTTAATATAGTGAAATAAAACTCTACTTAGAATAATAAATTAGAATTTATGGCACAATATATAATAATTAGTATCCATATACAAGTTTTTAGTAGCTGTTATCATAATTAAAATATAAAAAGAGAGATTTTTCTTTAATAAAAAATGCAATTATGTTAAAATAGCTAATTATGAGTACTATTTTTGAAAAAATTATAAATAATGAAATACCGGCTGAAAAAATACACGAAGATGATATTTGTGTAGTAATTTTAGATATTAATCCCGTAAATAAAGGTCATGCACTTGTTATTAATAAAAAACCATATCCAACCTTTACACAATGTCCTCAAAATGAATTATCACACATGATGGAAATCGCAAAAAAAGTAGATCAACTACAAAGATCTATATTAAAATGTGAGGGAACAAATATTATAATTAATAATTCCCCAGCTGCAAACCAAGAAATACCTCATTTGCACATTCACGTAATTCCAAGGTATTCAAATGATGGTAATTCATTACAGTTAGATCACAAAGTTTATGAAGAAAATGAAATAAAGGAGTTTAAAGAAAAGCTAAAATTCTAAAATTTCATTTGTAAATAAACAAGGAGACAAATTAATAAACAGTGAATAACATTTTCTTTTACAATAATTTCGATATTACGGCAATAGTATTATTAATTACAATAAAACTATTGCTATTTTCTCAACGTCAAATTCATAATCCAACCCAAAAACCTTTTCTTTGGTATATTGGTGTGAGTATATTAACAGCTTCACTAAATATAATATCTATCTATTTTTTAAATTCCAAAATTTATAATTTAGAAATTTGTCATATAATTTGTATACTCTTCTATATCTCCTTGGAAATACAGATACTTTCAGCATACCTTTATTTTAATAAAAGATTTAACATGCGAAGAAATCTTAGAATATTTTATTTAAGCATTCCTTCTATTACTGTGATTTTATTGTTATTAAATAACAGCAAAACAGGAGTTTTATATTCAATTGGAGCAAATAGAGGCTTTAGCTATGGCCCTCTTTATATCTTAGTTTGGGCTAGCGGAATTTTATATGTAATTGACTGTTTAATATATTTAATAAATCAAAAAAATATAATGCAAAGAAGAAAAATAAATCTTTTAATATTTTCTGGTTTATTTTTAGTAATAGCCGCATTTACTCATTATATGATACCAAAAATTCAACTACTACAATTCACAAATGCTCTTCTAATCCTAATTATATTTGTAGAACAACAAAGCCCAATTCTTAATGAAGATGTATCAACTGGTGCCCTTAATTATGAAACTTTTGAAAACTATATTTTAAATTTAATCGATAATGATACGCATCTGCTATTTTTACATATTAAAAATACTAATATAAGTAATGAACTATCTACCTTTTCTTTTCTACCAAGAGCATACTCCGATATTATAAATAAATTAAAAAAAGCACTAAAACATTCAGTATTTTTTAGAATAGATACAAATACTTTTGCTATTACATATAAAACAAATTCTGAGAGAATATTAGCATCAAATATATGCATTGATGAATTAAAACGAATAAAAAAAACAACTCCTGCAGCTTTACCACTTAGATATCTTTTTGCACATACTGCACCATTGAAAAGTTTCTCAGATAGAGCATCTTTTAATAATGCTATTCAATGGGCACTTATAAAAATGCAAGATTATTCTGTAAAACTTGATTTATATATCACCTCTGATGATGCGATTGCTTTCGCAAGAAATAGAATAATTGATACTGAAATACATAAGGTTGTAAATAATAAACCAATAAATTTTAACCTTCAACCAATATATAACTTAAAGACTGAGAAGTTTGATACAGCTGAAGCTTTAGCAAGAATCCAAATACCAAGTATTGGCTATGTCCCTTGTGATGAATTTATAAAAATATCAGAAGATAATGGGACTATTGTTGCAATTGGTAAATCAATGATGGAAGAGATTTGTCACGTTATTAATACAATAAAAATGCCTTTTAATAATATATCCATTAATATCTCTATGATACATTTTATGGAACCACATATTGTAGAAGATTTTGTTTCAATCTTAAATAGAAATGATATAGAACCTTCTAAAATAATTTTAGAAATAACAGAATCAACAAAAGCTATTAACTGGGATATGCTGAAAAGTAATATGAAGAAATTAAAGGAAATTGGTTTTAAATTAAGTTTGGATGATTTTGGAACAGGATATTCAACTTTTGAATCATTTTTAACACTACCTTTTGACATTGTAAAACTTGATAGAAACCTATTATTAGCTTGTGAAACTGAAAAATCTAAACTTGAAGTTTTAAAAACTGTTGTCAAAATGATAAAAGATTTAAATTTCGAAACTGTTTTAGAAGGTGTTGAAACCGAAAAACAGAATGAAATTGCTAAAGAGATTGGTGTTGATAAAATACAAGGTTTTTATTATAGCAGGCCATTAGATACTAGTGGTATTATAAGATTTTTCAAAAATAATATGAATTAGAAAATTCTTGTTTTTTTTCTATACTCATTAGGAGTAATTCCAACATTACTCTTAAAAAAAGAAACAAAATTATTTGAATTCTGTATTCCTATTTCCAATGAAATATCACTAAGGCTTTTAGTTGTATATGAAAGAAGCTTCTTAGCCTTTCTTACCCTTTTATCGATAACATAATCTTTAAATGTAATCTCTAATTCCTTTTTAAATAATGTTGATAAATATTTTGAACTTATAGATAATTGTTCACTAACAACATCTAAGGTTATTTTTTGATCTAAATTGCAGATTATAAAATTAGTAGCTTTTCTTATATATCCATTTTGACTAATTTGATAATCATCTAATGAGTCAATTATTTTATCTACTAATTTATATGCAATATTTATAAGTGATTTAATATCCTTTGCTTTTTCTACTTCTGTTATAATTAAATAAGTTATATTAACATTTTCGCTTTGGTTTATCAGCTCTTCATTTAAGTAATACATGATTTGTGAGAGGGAGTGGATGAGAATATTTTTTTTAAGCCTTAATTTACCTAGCTTTTCAATAACTTGTTTTTCATAATCTTTTTCCAACTCTTCAAATAAATCTTCTTCAAGTAAACTGTTTATATAATTATGTAAAAAACCTTTATTTCTCTCTTTTATACTTATTGATAACACATTATATAGTTGGTACTGATTGTTATGTGTAAATCTTGGCTGTTCTTCGACATTAAATATTTTTTCTTCACTAAAGAAAAACTTCTCACCTTTATAGTATTTATAACTCTCATCAACAAAACGTGGAATATGATAAAATAGTTCATAACCAGTTAAGAGATAATAAAATAATCTAGATACGGATTCAATTTCATCATAAGATACAAAATTATAATCATCAAAGTTTTTAAAATCAATTTCTAAAGGCCCAAGTAAATGAATAATTGAAGTATCTTTTACTAGAACATAAAACAAATCCTCTTTTAGTGCTATTACAATATCAGTTGAAAGTTTTTCAAAAAGAAGTTGTTTTGAATAATATAAATCTTGTTCTAAATTTACTATATTTGTATGATTGATATCACTTATGCAAATTCCATTACTTTTAAATCTTAAATAATAAGCATTAGTGACTTTACACAATAAATCTATCTCTTTTTGACTTTTCATATTTGTATTATAATATAACCATTAACATTTTTAAAACTATTAAATAATTTTTATTTGGGAGGTCTTCTTGAAAAATCATCAACTTATATTAGATTTATGTACATTAAATAATATCAAATTTATTTGTATAGATTCTGATGAGAGATCTATCCTTTCAACATTACCTAATTTGAAAGAAGTATTAACAAAAAGATATAAGTTAATCATTCTAAAGACTAAAGATTATAATTATATAGTTATAAAAAAAGATAAATTATATTTTTTCGGTCCTTTTGAAAAAGATAATATCTTAGTCTTAGACAATTCAAAATTATTATATTTTATGATTTGGGAAAGCACCTTTTCAAAAAAAGAAATACCTAGCATCTTTCAAGACATCTCAATATATAAAATGTTTTATTCCGATAATAAAGGTAAAATAAATTCGACAGAAATTAATATAATTGATTTTTTAGAAGAGAGTGTAAAAACAGGCGATATTGAAGCTATTAAGCTATATATTAAAATCATGTTTATATCTCTGTTTGCAAAAGAAACTAAATTGGATAGTTTTAGGATTCAAAAGAATTTAATTATTTATATTTTTAGTTATATATTTAGCACAATTGATGATAATAATATTGATCCTGATTTCAATATTTTTTTGACTAGTATTATAACTAGTGAATTTGAATTTTGTGAAAATAGCTCTCAACTTTTATTAAAATCATATCAATTAGTTGATAAAATTAGCGATAGTTTTAATTTTACAATTAAAAAAAGCAACCAAAAAATTAGAGAAGCAAGATTTTATATCGACAATAATTTAGAAAAGAAATTAACTTTAGAAAAAGTAGCTCAAGAAATGGGTATAAGTGCAAAATATCTTTCAACCTTATTTTTTGAAGTTACCAACACTACTTTTAAAGAATATGTAAATAGACAAAGAATAGACAAAGCTAGAAACTTATTAGCTTATTCAAATAAAAGTATATCCGAAATTTCTAAACAAGTTGGAATAAAAAGTCCAAATAACTTTATAAGCTTTTTTAAACGATATACCTCTAAAACTCCAAATAATTTTAGAGAACAAATTAAATAATAATAAGCTTCTATTACTTTTAACCTTCTTACCTTTTATCTAAGAATCTATTAATTTATCAAAATTATGGTAGTCTCATTTTGATAAAAATGTTATGGTAAAAAAGATGTTGTTATAACAATCTAATAAAACAATATTGTTTTATGCAAATTTATTATGCAAAAAATTATTCTTTTTACACACTTAAATTCAAATAATATTTTATTTGATTAAACAAATATTTTTTTATAAAGGAGAGAGGTGATTATGCCAAAAACAGAAAAAAAGGATTCAAAAGAGGTATTTGAAATGCTTCAGGATTGGAGGGGGCATCAAATTCGACGGACTGCCTATATTGGAGCTCTTTGTATTCTTGTTGGTCTAATTTCTGGTATTGGATCTGTTGGTTTTAGATACTTAATAAATTTTTTCTATAACATTTTTTTCCAAGGAACTATATCTTTCAAATCTGTTGGAGCTATTTCAAATATATCTCGTTGGGGTAAATGGGTTATCCTTGTACCTGCAATATCCCTTATGATTGCTAATTTCATAACAGAAAAATGGGCACCTGAAGCTAAAGGGCATGGAGTGCCTGAAGTTATGGATGCCGTATCGGAAAATGGTGGGAAAATTCGTCCGGTTGTAGCTTTGGTAAAAATCTTTGCATCTGCAATTACTATTGGAGGTGGTGGCTCAGTAGGTAGAGAAGGCCCTATTGTTCAAATAGGATCAAGTTTTGGCTCTTCACTAGGTCAATTATTAAAACTATCTCCAAGAGAAATAATTATATTAGTTGGTTCTGGAGCTGCAGGTGGTATTGGAGCAACTTTCAATGCTCCAATAGGTGGTGTTATGTTCGCCTTAGAATTAATTTTACCTGAATATAGTATTATGACAATAATGCCTCTTGTAATTAGTTCTATTGTATCAACACATGTTGCCTCTATTTTTCTTGGGACAAGTCCAGCTTTTATAATTCCTCCATATGCTATGATTTCTACATATGAATTAGTATTCCATATTATTTTAGGAATATTAGCCGGGTTAGTATCTGTACTATTTATTAAAAGTGTTTATGGATTTGAAGATTTTGTAAATAAAATTAAACTAAATACTTTAATAAAATCTGCAATTGGAGGTACTCTAATAGGGCTTCTTGGATATATATCTTTAAAACTCTTTGGCAATTATTTCATATTTGGAGTAGGATATGAATTTATGGATTTTGTTTTAGCAAATAAAGCAACAACCATTTTCCTTCTTTTGTTTATGGTAATAATTAAAATTGTTGCAAACTCTCTTACACTCAGTTGTGGAGGATCTGGTGGAATATTTGCACCATCACTTTTCTTAGGAGCTGCTTTAGGTGGAATAATGGGAGTTATTGTCAATAATTTATTTTTGACCACCACAGGATCTATTGCAGCATATGCATTAGTTGGTATGGTTGGCTTAGTATCTGGAGTTACTGGCGGAGTTCTAACCTCAATCATAATGCTTTTTGAAATGACAAGAAACTATGAAATTATGTTACCTGTAATGCTATGTGCCGTAATTTCATTCTTTGTTGCACAATTAATAACTCATGATACCATGTATACTAAAAAGCTAACTAGACGTGGTGTTCATATTGAATTCGACAAAAGAATTTCAAGTTTTTCAACTTGCTCTGTAGTTAAAGTGTGTAAGAAGGATTTTCTTTATTGCTCAGTTAATCAAAATATTGAAGATACAATTAATTTGATGAAAGAGAATAATTTAAGTATTCTACCTGTATTAGCTGATGATAATTTTGTAATTGGTTTGATTAGATATGAAAAATTATATAAAGCTGATTATAATAAAAATCAAAGTATTGAGGATTATGTTGAAAAAGTAAAAATAGTTGTCCCTCCATCTTGCAATAACTATGATGCTCTAACTCTAATGCAAAGGTCTAATTCTCCCATCTTAGTTATAAAAGATAAGAAAAAAATAGTTGGCTTGGTAACTATGAAAAAACTATTAAACATTAGTTTAGAAAAAAGATGCACAACTTAATTTAGTTTTTTATCCATAAATAAATTAATTATTTAACTGATAATAAAATTCCTTTAGCATAAATTATAATGCTAAAGGAATCATTTTTATATCATAGTATAAGTATTTAACCTAAAACTAATTTCATATTAAAGACTTAGAATTGTGTCTAAATCAATTTCACAAACAACAGTAGGCATTGAACAACCCCAGTTTTCTAATACTCTTGGATGAACTTCACCAAATATACCAATTTGTTTTCCACCTGCGAAAATTGCAGCACATCTACCTTCTATAAATCTTGGATCATCTTTAAGAGCTTCATTTTTATATTCAAGTTTTAAGAAATACATTAATGTGCTAACAATAGATGAAACTTCATTAAATCCCATTAGAGAATCTGCAGACATAAAACCTAAGGAGTTTCTAGTAACAGTTCCACTGTTATCTGTTTCATCTAAAAATGCTATTTTTCCTACTTCAAATATTTTATGTGGATAAGGAGCTCTAGCACTAATGCTTTCACTTTCTAATAAACTTGGAATTACAGAAGGTCTAACATATTCATAGTTTTCACTCATTGGATTTGCAATTTGAATATATTTTTCTCCATCTACACACATATTATCTATGTATTCTTTTCTTGAACCTAGATAGTTATACATCATCTCTTGGAAACCAAGTCCTACCATAATATCTTTGGCTTTTCTACCTAGCTCTTCAGCAGCAGTTAATCTTCCCATTGTAAAAGAATGAGGCATTTCAGGTTCAAAATTATTCAAACCATATCCAATTATTACATCTTCAACTATATCAGCTGCATGTAAAAAATCATCACGATATTCAGGAACTGTAATAAAGACTTCTTTATCATCAGAAATTGCAAAAACACCCATTTTCTTCAATGCTTTAACAATTTGTTCTCCAGTGAAATCCATTCCAGTAGTTTTTCTAACTTCTTCAATTGTACACTTCATTGAATCTTGATAATAATATGGTACAGTGATTTCTTTACCAAATTCAGTTTCTCTATCGAATTCAACTTTTACAGGTAAGATTTCAAAGCCCATATCAGCCATATCACAAGCCATAATTGAAGCTGCTAATAAAAGATTTTTTAAAATAGGACCACTCATTTCAACAAATAAGTCACTATCTCCAACTTCAACAGCTCCAACACTAGAACTGTTTATAACAGGAGGCATTGATAATGTATTACCTTTATCATCTACTAAATATGGATAAACATCTTCATTCTCAATAATTGGACCGTATTCAATTCCCTTAGGATGTTTTTTTAAAATTTCTCTAAGAGTTAACTCTTCATCCATTGCCAGAGGAATAAATGATGTGTTATCTGGATCAGCGCTAGTATAGTGAACAGGATAAGTAATTAAATCACTTCTATAAATTCCCATTGCAATAGTCTTTCTCTTTCTACCAAAGTTAAAACAAAGTTTTTCTTGGCTTTGAATTAATGCAAGTAAATCTTCATTGTTTACAACATGACCTTTTGCAGCAAAACCTATAGAATATTGTCTATAACAAGGAGCGTTTTCAACCTTCATGCTTCTTCCTTCACTATCAAAAGATTCATCTTTTGTAGAAAAGAAATCATATAAAGGAGTTTCTCCATTTTGATAAGAATTTAATAAACGAGCTATACCAGCTGCTGACCATAAATCAGGTCTGTTAGTATCATTTAATTCAATTTTAATAACATCCTCATCATGACCATCTAATTCAGCTTTGGCAACAGGAAATATTTCTTCTAATTCTTGATCGCTATATTTTCTACCTAAAAAAGAAAATAATGCTTTTTCAGTTGTTTCAATTTTTGGCATTAATTTCCCCTCCTTGTTCTAACACTATCAATATCAGGAGTAAATAACTCTCTTAAATCATTTAGACCTAAATGCATTAGTGCCATTCTATCAATACCTAGCCCCCAAGCTAATACTGGAACATCAATACCTAAAGGTTTTGTTACTTCAGGACGGAAAATACCACTACCACCTAACTCAAACCAACCTAATACTGGGTGTTTAATGTGTACTTCAATTGATGGTTCTGTAAATGGGAAATAACCAGGAACATATTTAACTTCTTCAGCACCTGCAATCTCTTCTGCAAATAGTTTTAATAAACCTAATAAAGTTTTAAGATTTACATCATCTCCTAAAACAATACCTTCAGTTTGATAGAAATCTGCACCGTGAGTTGCATCAACTTGATCGTATCTAAAACAACGTGCAACACCAAAGTATTTACCAGGGATTTTTGCATTTGGAAGTTGTCTTGCAGAAAGAACAGTTCCTTGAGATCTCATAATTTGTCTTCTAGTAAACTCATGATCAAATTTGTAACCCCAACCTCTAGAACCAGTTTGCCAACCGTCTGTGTGAGTTTGAGCAACATTACTTAACCAAGGTTCTTCAATTTTTTTACAATGAGATGGATTTTTGACATAATAAACATCGTGAATATCTCTAGCACTATGGAATTGTGGCATAAATAAAGCATCGCCATTCCAGAATTCATTTTCAACTAAAGAACCATCAAATTCTTCAAAACCTAAAGAGGTTAATTTATCTTTTACCCATTGTAGGTAATTGCCATAAGGATTATGTCTACCAGGAATAATTTTTGAAGTTGGACCATCAATACCGTAAGGACGGAAAGTACCTGTTTTCCAACTACCATCACTGAGCATTTTAGCAGTAACATTACCTAGTTCTTCACCTGTAATATTAGCATCAAAAATAGCAGTTCTAGCATTATTTCCATCTTCAGTTAAGATATAAACAACTTCTTCTCTTTCTATCATTTTAAAAGCTGAATTTGAAGCACCTCTTTTTTTTGAAATCTTTAACATAGCTTTCTTTTCTTCAGCATTTAAAGAATTCTCTTCAATAGCACCACTAACACCTTTTTCAATTAAACTGATAATTAATTTTTCATTTTCTGGTAGATCGTCAGCGATTACAATTGCTTTTTTCTCTTCATTCATTTTTGTTACTTTTGCTTTAGATAAAGATCCAAAAGCAGAACCAACATCACTTTTTTCTAAATTAAGCTTTTGTGCTATTTCAGGTAAAGTTGCTTGGCCATTCTCTTTTAAAAATGTAAAGATTCTAAAGGCTGGTATACCATCTTTTTGTTGTTGTTGTCCCAACTCTGTTAGTTCAAAAAAAGTACGTGTTGTACGACTCTTTTCCTCTAAAAAGCCTTTATTACATAACCAACTAAATGCTTGGTTACATTGCCCTACCTTATAATCCAACTCACTAATTAATCTCTCACTAGTGATATCTTCACCCACTTTTACATGACGAAGCAATCGGACTTCTAAGGGATGCAAATTCTTTACATCAATGTCCATATTTGTTTCTCCTAGATTTAATTACAATATAAAATGCAATTAATTTTCAACTTATCTTATTAAACATAAGAAAAAATGAAAAGGTCAAAATCTATTAATTATAAAGATTATCAAAAGAGATACAAAAAAATTAGAAATTATAAGTCTAAAAGTTTCTGTAAAGCTACAAATACTTCAATTTCAGTTGGAACTACAGCTCTTTCTAAACTAGGAGAAAATGGAATTGGGAAGTTTTTACCCCCCAACCTTTCTATTGGTTTTTCCAATACTTTAAAAGCTTTTTCATCTCCACAAATGGTTGCCGAGATTTCTGCCCCAAAACCTGCAGAGAGTGGAGATTCATGCACAATTAAGGCTTTATGTGTTTTAACAACTGAATTTATAATTGAACCTCTATCTAAAGGACTTAGGGTGTTTATATCTATAAGTTCAACTACATTTTTAAATTTGTACGTGCTATTTAATAACTCAATAGCTTTTTTACAAACATTAGTACTATAACCATAAGAGATTAAAGAAACACTAGAGCCTTCTTCTACAATATCGGCTTTTCCTAATTCCATTATCTCTGTTTCATCACCAACATCTTCCTCAAGAAGATACAGTAATTTATGTTCTAAGAATATTACAGGATTATTATCTCTAATGGAAGCTTTTAATAATGCCTTAGCCTTTCTAGGAGAAGATGGGGCAACAACTTTTAAACCTGGAATATTTGTAAACATCATTTCAAGAGATTGTGAGTGTTGTGCACCATGGCCAGTACCACATCCCATAGGAAGCCTAAATACAACAGGGCAATTAAATTGTCCGCCACTCATAAATCTAATTTTACTGGCATGATTAATTAAAGCATCACTTATTAAAGTTGAAAAATCACCATACATTATTTCAACTACACTTCGAATTCCTAAAAGAGAAGCACCTACAGCAAGAGAAGAAAAGCCTTCTTCACTTACAGGAGTTTCAAACATTTG
Organism: Sphaerochaetaceae bacterium; assembly: GCA_963677735.1. Taxonomy (GTDB): domain Bacteria; phylum Spirochaetota; class Spirochaetia; order Sphaerochaetales; family Sphaerochaetaceae; genus Pleomorphochaeta. Next base: position 3,108,864 of record OY782505.1, on the reverse strand, counting down.
ATTTTCTATGTGAGTATATAAATCTCCTGTGACTTTAAAACATCCCCCATATTGGGCTATATCTTCTCCGATTAATACGACATTCTCATCTAATAAGCACTCTTCTAATAAGGCTTCTCTTATTGCTTCCCGGCCTAAAGCTCTATGTAAAGATTTAGAATTATGGGATTGAATTTTACTAGGAGCAAAAACATAGTCTTCAATATTTTCAAGACATAAATAATCATCTTTTACAGCTTCAGCTTTTTTAAATTCTTGACTAACAAAGGCTTCACAAGCTTTATTTAAAATATCAACTTCTTCAGAAGTTACAAGTTTATTATCAATTATCCTTCTAGTAAAATTTTTGATAGGACATCTTTTTAACCAATAAGCTTCTTCTTCTCTACTCCTATAAACACAAGGATCGGATTTTGAGTGTCCATTAAATCTATAAGTTTTTAGTTCTATAAAATATGGTTTATTTTCTTCAGTTATATATTTTCTAGCATCTTGAACAGCCTTATAAACAGCTTCAACATCATTTCCATCAACACTGATAGATTTAATATTATAAACCTTAGCTCTATCTACAAGATTTTTAGTGGAAACCATATCATTTACATTTGCACTCATACCATATCCATTATTCTCTAAATAAAACAATAAAGGTAAATCCCAAATTGATGATATATTCATAATTTCATGAATGATTCCACGAGATGTAGCTCCATCACCTAAGAGAGCAACTGCCATATTAGATTTTTTTTGTCTTTTTATTGCAAAGGCTATTCCTGCAGCAAGACCAACACCACTTGCAACAACAGCAGAGGAACCTGGATTATTATTTTCTAAATCGCTCATGTGCATACTTCCACCAAGACCTTTACTAAGTCCATGGGAAGAGCCAAACATCTCACTAAACATTTTATACATTGAACTGCCACTTGCAATTGTATAACCATGGCATCGATGAGTGGGAACTATCCAATCTCCTGGATCCAAATTAAGAGCAAGAGCTGCTTGAGGAGCTTCCTGTCCTATATTCAAATGGGTTGTTCCGTGCATTATTTTTTGTTGAAATAGATTTGAAATCTGTTGTTCAAAATATCTTGAATTAAGCATTATTTCTAATGCTTTAAGAGCCTTCTTCTTAGTTAGCTGCATAATTTCCCCTTAATGATTATAAATGTAAAGTTTATAATCGTATTTAAACCGTATACACAGTTTTTATTGAGAAGTTTTTCAGACTACTCACAATTAAGTACACTAATGATAAATTAAGAAAGAAGAGATGTAAATATAAAAAAAAAATTTATTTTAATAATAACATTAATTCAACAAAAACAAATATACATATTTTAAGTAGTATGAGTAATATTAATGATTTATTAATAATAATATTTATAAAACTAAGGCAAAAACGAAAGTTTTGCCTTAGGTCTTTTTTATTTATTTAGCATTATCTAAAATAATTTTAGTAATTTCATCAACTTTTTCTTTAAGTTCTTCTTTTGTTGAAGCTTCAGCTACTAATCTTAAATATGGTTCTGTATTACTTTTTCTAATACCGAACCACCATGAATCGAATTCAATTCTATATCCATCCGTATCTAAAATCTTAGTTGAAGTTTGAGCATATGTATTTTTTAAAATATCAATAACTTCATCTTTATTTTCAACTTTAAAATTAATTTCACCGCTTGATTCGTATTTTACAATATTAGAAATCAAAGTAGAGAGGCTTTCACCTTCTGCTCTTTTTTTACTTAAGATATTTAAAATCATTAACATAGCAAAAAGACCACTATCACAATTATTAAATTCTCTAAAATAATAATGCCCAGCGAGCTCACCACCAAAAACAGCACCGGTTTCTCTTAGTTTTGCTTTAGCATGAACATGTCCAACTTTCCACATTATTACTTGATAACCTAACTTTTCAAGATATTCAGTAGTTGATTTACTAGTTCTTATATCTACAACGGCTATCTTTTCTCCTTCAAATTCCAACATTTTCTCGCCTAAAAGTCCCATTAGATGATCTGCTGGAATATATCCACCTTTTTCATCAACAAACATAACTCTGTCAGCATCACCATCAAAAATAATTCCTAAATCGCAATTATTCTTTTTAACAACTTCTTGTAGCTGTACAGTATTGTTTGGATCTAATGGATTAGGTTCATGATTTGGAAAAGTTCCATCTAAAGTATCATTTATATATATAACATCATCTCCTAGAATATCTTTAACCAAAAGACTTGCCATACCATTTGAACAATCAACAGCAATTTTCATATTTGAATAATCTTCTTTATATTTATTTAAAAAGGCAATATAAGGAGTTTTTGCATCAACACTTGATAAGGTTCCTCTTTCTTTTGAAACAATAACCTCTTCATTTTCACACATATCTTTTAAAGTATTTAATCCTGTTTCACCGCCTACTGGAACAGCCATTTTTCTACTAATTTTTAATCCATTATATTTAGCTGGATTATGAGAAGCCGTAATTTGAACAGATCCATCTACATCGAAATATACTGTTGAAAAATAAACCATAGGTGTTGAAGAAAGGGATATATCTATAACATTACAGTTTGCATCTAATATTCCATCAGTCAAACTTTTGAAAACTTCTGGAGAAGAAACTCTCATATCTCGTCCAACTAAAATTGTTTTTGCTTTTAATAATCTTGGTAAAAAATAACCAACTTTATATGCTATATCAGTAGTTAAATCACTACCAAATACTCCTCGTATATCATAAGCTTTAAATGCTTTCATAATTCCTCCAAAAGTAATTGATTTATTTACATTCTATCAGATAAACAGAAAATATAAAATGTTATAAGAAATTCTAAGATAAAAAATATGCTATCTTTTATCTAAAAATATTTAGATATAGACAATTATTTTTATTTATATTTCTCACTAAAAGTGTGAAATATTATTAAGGTTCTATTACCTGACTTTAATTGACTATTATCATTTTTTCTAGTACAAATAAATATACTAAGTTTTGGAGGGGCTATGGAATCTTCATTAGCTATACCTGCTTTAACTAAAGATTTGGTTAGAGTATTAATTGATGCTGACACAATCTCCCGTAGGGTTGATGAACTAGCACATCAAATCAATGAAGCCTATGCAAACATTGAAGGGCGCCTTATACTCGTTGGGGTATTGAAGGGCTCTTTTATTTTGACTGCTGATTTATGCAGAAAATTGACAATTGATCATGTTGTTGATTTTATCGCTTTATCTTCTTATACAGGAGATAGGTCTAGTGGAAATGTTAGACTTTTAATGGATACTAGAGAAAATATGGAAGATAAACATGTTTTAATTATCGAAGATATTTTAGATTCAGGGTATACTCTCGATTATCTAATTAGAAACTTTAAATCTAGAAAACCTGCTAGCGTTAAAACTTTAGTTTTATTAGACAAGCCTGATAGACACACTGTCCCTGTTGAAATAAATTATGTAGGATTTACAATTCCTGATGTTTGGGTTGTTGGATATGGTTTAGATTATAATGAACAACATAGAACACTGCCCTACATTGCTGAAATGTATCCCCAAAATTAATAAATAAAAAATTTAAAAATTTAAAATATACTAAAATTGGAAACTTCTTTATGAAAAACGAAAAATTTTACGTTAGCTACAACACTGTTCACAAATTGATCAAAGATTTAGCACACAAAATTATGAAAAGCGACTTCGATCCTGATGTGATTGTTGCAATCGGTTCTGGAGGTTTTATACCTGCAAGAATAATTAAGACTTTTATTAATAGACCTATATATGCTGTTGGTATATCATATTATGGCGTTGATAAAAAACACAAAACCCACCCAACCAAAATTCAGTGGATTGATGAAGTTCAAGAGCAATTAAAAGGGAAAAAGGTATTATTGATTGATGAAGTAGATGATACTAGAGCAACACTTGGCTACTGTGTTAGAGAATTGTTAAAATATAATCCTGAAGAAATTGCTGTATTAGTACTTCACAACAAACTAAAAGAAAAAGATGCAGATTTCCCAGTGGAAATAAAAAGATATTTCCCTGCTTTAGAAATTGAAGATATTTGGATTAAATATCCTTGGGATGCTGAGGATATTGAAGATCATACAAACAGAGAAAAAGCAATGTTATTAAATAACGGCTAAGGAGTAAATAATGAGTATAAGTGCTATTGTTGGAGCCCAATGGGGAGATGAAGGAAAAGGTCGTGTTGTTGACTATTTGGCAACAAAAGCTGATTTATGTATCCGATTTCAAGGTGGAGATAACGCTGGACATACTGTAATTAATGATAAAGGTAAATTTGCACTTCACATTATCCCATCAGGTATCTTTAACCCAGAAACTACAAATATTGTAGGTGCTGGAACAGTAGTAAATTTTGATACTATGAAAATTGAGCTAGATTCTATTGCTAAAGCGGGAGTTGATGGAAGCAATCTATTTATTGATAAAAGAGCTCATCTAATAATGCCTTTCCACTGCACATTAGACGGTGCGGAAGAAGCTAGTAAAAGTAAAAACTGGAAGATTGGTACTACCAAAAAAGGTATTGGTCCTACATATAGTGATAAAGCTGCAAGAAGTGGTATTAGAGCTGTAGATATTTTAGATGAAGAAAGACTAACTAAAAGATTACAAATGCTTCTTCCTAGAAAAAATAGAGAACTAGCTTATTTCAATTTACCACAAGTTACTTTAGAAGAAATGCTTGAAGTTTGTGCTAAATGGAGAGAAATGTTTGGTAGCCAAATTATTGATTCTGTACCTGTAATTAGAGATGCTTATGAGTCAAACAAGAAAATCCTTTTAGAAGGTCAACTTGGAATCATGAGAGACTTAGATTGGGGTATTTATCCATATACTACAAGTAGTAACCCAACAGCAGGTGGAACTTGTAGTGGAGCTGGTATTGCACCAAATAGAATTGATGAAATTATTGGCGTTGTTAAGGCTTATTCCACTAGTGTTGGTGGTGGACCTTTCATGACAGAATTATTCGATGCTGATGGTGAGAAACTTAGAGAGTTAGGCCACGAATATGGTGCTACTACAGGACGTCCTCGCCGTTGTGGTTGGTTTGATGCTGTAGCTGCAGATTATTCTTGCTGGATTAACGGATTTACTGGAATTGCAATTACAAAACTAGATATCTTAGATCATTTTGATACTATTAAAGTATGTACAGCTTATGAAGTTAATGGGGAAATAATTAATTATTTACCTGAAACAGCACTTCAAGAAGTAGCTAAACCAATCTATAAAGAATATAAAGGTTGGAAATGTGATACTTCTAATGCAAGAAAATGGGAAGATCTACCAAAAGAAGCACAAGATTATTGTACTGAAATTGGAAAACTAGTTGGTGCTCCGATTAAATTTGTATCAGTTGGCCCAGAAAGAGATCAAATCATTATTTTATAATTAATACATGGGTTAAGCAAAAGCTTAACCCTTTTTTATTATACAAAACATAAACTATTAAAAATTATGGAGTAATTTTTATGACAAGCTTTAATCATGATACCTATATATCTCCTTTTACTTGGAGATACGGTAGTTCTCAAATGAGAGAAATCTATAGTGAAAGACATAAAAGAATTTTACTTAGAAGAATTTGGATTGCTCTTGCAACAGCTCAAATGGAAGCTGGATTAGTGACTCAAAAACAAGTTGAAGAACTACTAGCACATAAAACAGATATTGATGTGGACAGAGCCACTGAGATTGAAAATATTATTCACCATGATTTAATGGCTGAAATTAAAACATATGCAGAACAATGTCCTTCAGCTGCTGCAATAATTCATTTAGGTGCAACTAGCATGGATGTTCTAGATAATATGGATGCCATGAGATTAAAAGAAGCCTTAACCATAATTATAGAAAAATCTAAAGAATTATTAAATTTGTTTATTGATAAAATGAGTGAATATAAAGATATGCCTTGCATGGCTTTTACACATATCCAACCAGCAGAACCAACCACTGTAGGATATAGAATTGCTCAAAGTGCTCAAGATTTAATTGATGATATAAAAGATTTAGAAAGAATTAAACTCAATATTAAAGGTAAGGGAATGAAAGGTGCTGTTGGAACAGCAGCTAGCTATTGTGAATTGTTAAAAAACACAAAGTTAAATGCAAGACAAATGGAAGATAAGGTTATGAGCAAACTAGATCTTAAAGCTTTCAGTGCAGCAACTCAAGTTTATACAAGAAAACAAGATTTACGAGTTATAAATGCTCTTTCCTCACTTAGTTGTACCCTTTACAAATTCTTTATTGATTTTAGGATCTTACAATCTCCTCCAATAGGAGAATGGTCTGAACCTTTTGGAAAGAATCAAGTAGGATCTTCTGCAATGCCTTTCAAAAGAAATCCAATCAATAGTGAAAAGATTGACAGTCTTTGTAGGTTTGTAAGTTCACAACCAAATACAGTGTGGCAAAATAGTGCTCAAACTTTACTAGAGAGAACTCTTGATGATAGCGCTAATAGAAGAGTGACATTACCTTCATCTTTTTTAGCAACTGATGAAATATTAATTACAGCCATTAAAGTTGTTAAAAATATGAATGTTCACAAAACTGCTATTGAAAGAAACATGAAAACATATGGTATTTTTGCTGCAAGTGAAAGATTATTGATGGAACTTGGTAGAAATGGTGCAAATAGACAAGAAATGCATGAAGTAATTAGAGAACACAGTTTAAAAGCTTGGAAAGAAGTTCAAGAAGGAAAAGCTAACACATTAAAAGAAGATTTATTAAATGACAAGGTTATTTTAAAATATGTAAGCAAAGAAAAAGCTGATGAACTTTTAAATGCAGATGAATATATTGGAGATGCCCCACTTAGAACCACTATGATTATAAATGAAGCAAAACAAATATTATAGAAAATCAATTAGATGAGTTCCCGCTCTAAAAAGGTAGTAATAAATTAGCATTCTTGGAAATCTAACTAAGCTTGCTAATACGACCTTTTTAAAATCAACTTTTAATATACCAGCTGTCCAACAGATAGTTGAATATGGAATAGGAGTCAGTGCTGCTAATACAACAGCCCAGGCTCCTTTTTTATGGATTAAGACTTTGTGAGTTCCCATAATTTTCTCAGAAAGTCTAAAAACAGGTTTAATATGTGATAAGAAATTACCAAGCCAATAGCCACTTAGACCGCCTAAAAAAGAAGCTGTTCCCATAAACAAAGCAATTTGTAAGGGATTCCAATCAGAGGCTACAAGTGGAAACATAACATCAGGTGTTAGTGGTACTAAAAAGGTATCACACAAATAAACAAATAGTGCAACTCCATGAAAACCTAAATCATTATATAATTGTCTTGCTATTTCATTTGCTCTAATATTAGTTCTAAAAAATTTATCATAAAGTAAGAATAAAATAAAAATAAAGAGAACTGCTATAAAAGTTCTACTTATTAATTTAGTCCATTTGATCTTACCATTTTCTTTTAAAAAAGAATGTTGTTGATCATTATTATCTCTCATCAAAATATCCTAAAAATGCATTTTTACAATCTTCAATATTTTTATATACACCCTTACCTTGGAAACAAGGGAACTTTCCACCACCCTTTCCATCAATTAAAGATAAAACTTTAACTCTTAAATCTTGAAAGTCATAATGCAGATAGCTATTACCTAGATAAACATACCATTTAAGGCTTTCAGATTCTTTTCTAAATAGAAATATAGCTTTGTCTACAGTTAAATCAATATCTTTAAATTCAATATTGTAATCACTTATATCTGAAAAAATAACATCTTGATTATTCTCTTTGATAATAGAATTAATAACTAAATTTGCATTTTCCTTTTTAAGAGAACGTAATTGTTTTTCAACTTCTAAGTTTTTTTCTATATATTTTTTTTCACATTCAACTAAAGTCTCTACTTTTGCACTGTGGAGGATACAAAGTTCTTTTATAATTGAATCATATTTTCTAACCTCATTAATTGCACTCTCACTAACTTTAAATAATAATCTAAAGTGTTTTCTTATTTTTTCAACCCCACAGAACATAACCCTTTTAATTTCACTTGTATTTTTAACATGTAAGCCACCACAGGCTATTAAGTCAGCATCACTTATTTTAACAACTCTAATTAAACCATCAACTTTTATACTTCGTCTAAGATCTAATTGTTCTGCTTGATCTTTACTCATCTCTAAATAAGAAACATCTAACGATTCAATAATTTTATCATTTACTATATCTTCAACTTTATAACAATCTTCAATAGAGAAAGAATTATCAGCTATTTCAATTGTTAAAAATTGAGAACCTTGATGAACAGAAACAGTTGCAACATCAAAATAAGAATGTAAAACACCACTTATTAAATGCTGTGCAGTATGCATTTTCATATAAGAATAACGATGAGTCCAATCGAGACTTAAATCAACACTATCTCCAATTTGTAAATTGAAAGGCTCTTTTATAAAATGAGCTATTTCCCCCTCGTCTTTTTGTGTGTCGACAACTTTATATCCATTGATAAATCCTCTATCTCCTGGCTGTCCTCCGCCCTCTGGATAGAAGATAGTCTTATCTAAATATATCTTATTATCTTTAATACTAATTATTTGAGCTTTTAACTCTTTTTTATATGGATCAATGTAATATTCTTTAATACTATCATTCATTATTTTTTCCTCTTATTCCAAAAAGAACTACTTCTAGGTAGTTCAAATGACATGTTAATTGCCACTACCCTAATTATAAAAACAAATAAAGAGCAAATCAAAAATAGATATGCGATAGATAGTGAGCTTCTCTCTAAAGTTAGATATAAAAAGCCACCAAGTAAAGAGGCAGTTGCATAAAAATCACTAGTTAAAATAGTTGGAACATTTTTTGACATAATATCTCTAATTACTCCACCGCCTGTGGCAGTAACTACCCCGCAAAGAACTTGTCCCATTGCAGAACACTCATAAAGAGCTCCTTTTGCACAACCTAAAGCTGTAAAGACCCCAAGTCCAATTGCATCAGCATATTTTATTATTTTTCTCTCTGAATGTATTAATGAGCCGACAAAGAAAACCATAATACCGACAATAACACAAACAACTAAATATATATAATTTGTTAAAGCTGCAGCAGGAGTTGCCCCGATTAGAGAGTCTCTTATCATGCCTCCACCACAACCAACTGTTGTAGCAAAAACAATAACCCCTAAAAAATCTAAATCTTTTTCAACACCCTTTAGAGCTCCAGTTAGAGCGAAAATAATAGTTCCAAAAATATCGAAACCATAAATTAAATTTACTGTATTTGTCATAGAGAAAATTTAACACATCTTTTAGGTACTTGTTAATTAGTTTATTTGATATTATCTTATCTTTATAAAGAATTTTCTTTAAATAATTAAAATCGAGGTATGATTATGGCAAGAATAAAATCTGCATGGGAAATCGCTTTAGAAAAAACTGAAAATTTAAATATTGATATGGATAAAATAAATAGAGATAAAGCCATTAAGGTTGGAAGAAAAATCTGTGGTTTATATATAAATGATATCGACTTTACAATAGAGAAGTTTAAAGCAGAATATAATAAAAGTGAAAATAAAGAAGCTACAAATGAAGGTATTGTAAACAATTTATTAATTAATTTAACCCTTCCAAAAGACACAACTTTTGAAAATACTCTAGATAAAATTAATGAAATTATTGATTTTCTCAAAGACGATAGTTCTTCTTTAATAAATACAATTAATCAAGTAAGGGAATTCTTTAAACAATATTTAAATCATCAAGAAGAACTTATAAATCAAATGAAGGAACAATTTGCTCCTGTAATAAAACAAAAAGAAGCACAACTTCAAAGCCAATATGGCCCTGATTTTACATATAGTGCAGAACAAGATAAAGAGTTTATGCAATTACTAGATGAAAATTTAAAAAAATTAGATAATCAATATAATGAAACTCTTGAAAACGTCAAAGCTAAAATCAAAGAAGAACTTTCTTAAATTATTTTGATATTTCTCAAAAATAGATAGTATATAATTATACTGATAATCACACTTAATAAAGTTCCAACTAAATAGTATTCAGCAAAATCTTTATCCTCGGTTAATTTTTTCCACCTAGCTATTGATTTTGCTGTAAAAATATAGCCTATAACAACAAACTGGTTAGCACATAATAATAATACTATTAATATTCTCTCTAAATTACCAATTATTTTTCCAAGTCTTAAAGGCGGTACATCCACACTCTCTTTTTCTTCCTTATATGAAGAAGCTGAAATAAAGCTTTTAATCAAGATGTTAGCAGGTTTAAAAATTAAAAGCAGAGCAACAACACTATTAAAATAAATAATCAAACTATTTAAATTCCATCTCTGATTAACTACTATTAAATCTGTATTTTCAATAAGTAAATATAAGCTAAGTATTATAGCTATATGTATAAGCTGATCTATTATAAATAAAGAACTTTCTTTTAAATCCCTCTTATTTGATAAATAATATTTACCTAGATCTACAATAAAATGAGATATTCCAATTCCCCCTATAGCAAAAACAAAAGCTAAATTAAATTCATAAAAGATGAATATAAGTAACATCGTAAAAAAATAAATAATACTGTGATAAATTACATATATAAAGTTTTCTTTTTTATTATCTGCCATCTTTTGATTTTGAAAATAAAAATCGGCCAATATATGTAATAAAAAAATAATTATTAATAGCGAATCCAACATTTGTTACTCCTTATTTTCTCAACGAAAGTGCATATGGACTTTTTCGAAGCAGTATAATTTGAATATAAAGAAGCCTTTAAGGTTCTACTTACAAGAGATTGGTCAATTGACAAATCAGCTGCTATTTGATTTTGGGTTATATCAACATTCTCTATTTTATATTTAACAATTTTTCTTTGTAATTTAGTCCAAGTATTACGGGTTCTACACACCCAATATAAATGAGCATTTAACTCATCATTATATAAACGATTTCCTGTTTCAATAAAAATATTTTGAATATTTTCTTTTTCATTTTTTAAATGCATAATACTTTTTCTAGCCCTATGATATGCTGGACCATCAGCTCCTATTGAAGCCTCACGATTTATCTGGGTTAATAAAGGCCCAATTCCAATTCCAAATCTTATTTGTATTGGATCCATAGCCATTTCAATCTTCTCAATTATAGAAAACAAATCAATTGAGTTTTTAATAACTCCTTGAAATTCATCACCTAGAGTGATTATAAAATTTGAACAAATTTCACTTTCATAAGTTTTATTTATCTCAGATAATATATTTTTTAAATTATTTTGATATAAGTTCCTTTTATCTTTTGGGATTTTCTTTGAATCTATAATATCACCAATAATTGCAATTAAATTTTCATTTGTGTTCATTTCCATATTTGATCCTCTTAACTAATGATTGAATTATAACATAAAAAAATATTATGTCAAAATATTATCATATTTCTATAATATGACTTATTTTTATCATATTATACTTTTATGATATTATTAGATCATAAAAAAATACCTCATAAAAATGAGGTATTTATAAAATCAAATCTAAGGTACTAAATAAAGCACCAAAAAGGAGGCATTAAAAATCCTATGAAAAAAATAACACCTAAAGCAAATATTGAAATAGATATTATTGATAAAACCCAACCTGCCATTGCAGAGCTGGAGTTATGTCTAATTTTTGTCCCCTTAACTAAGGCAATGATTCCCAAGATTAATCCAACGAAAGAAAAAATCCAAGAAAAAACACTAACTATTGAAATTATTCCTAAAATTAATACAACAGAAGAAGCGTCATCACTAGTAGTCTTCTTTACACACTTTTCCTCATCATAAGGATGCGAGTTATTATCATAATCATTCATAAATTACTACTCCTTCTAATCAAAAGTTATAATACAATTATAATCAAAATAGTATAAAAAAGAAATAGTCAATTTTACTATTTCACACAAATTACAAAAAGCTCTAAGAAACCTAAGTCTCTTAGAGCCCAATAATAAATATAGTATTTATTTACTTCCAATATTTTTCCATTCTCTTAACTAAAGAAGCCCTATACTCATCCCAATCAGTAATTGGATTTAGTGCAACACCTTCTTCGCAAGCAGCCTTTGCAACAGCAACAGCTTCATATTCTATAACTCTTGGATCAAAAGGTTTAGGTACAATATAATCTCTACCAAAACTAAAGCTTCTACCATATGCCTCTTCAACTTCTTTTACTATAGGTTCTTTTGCTAATTTTGCTAAAGCCTTAGCAGCAGCCATTTTCATTGATTCAGTAATCTTTGTTGCTCTAACATCTAAAGCACCTCTGAATATGAAAGGGAATCCTAATACGTTGTTAATTTGGTTTGGATAGTCACTTCTTCCTGTTGCCATAATTAAATCACTTCTAGTTTCAATAGCTAAATGATAATCAATTTCAGGATTAGGATTACTCATAGCAAAAACAATTGGATCTTTTGCCATAGATAATAACATCTCTGGACTTACACAATCAGCAACAGATAATCCCATCAATACATCAGCACCCTTAAGTGCATCAGCTAAATCTCTAGCATCTGTTTCAACGGCTAATTCAATTTTCTCTTTAGTCATTCTTTCTGTGCGACCTTTGTAGATAACACCACGACTATCACACATAATTAAATTTTCTGGTTTAACACCAGCTGCTATAAACATCTTTGCACAAGAAACACCAGCTGCTCCAGCTCCATTAACAACTACTTTAATTTCTGCTAAATCTTTGTTTACAATCTCTGTAGCATTCATTAAACCTGCAGTTGCAATAATTGCAGTACCGTGTTGGTCATCATGGAAAATAGGTATATTACATTGTTTAATTAATTCTTGTTCTATTTCAAAACATTCTGGACCTTTGATATCTTCAAGATTAACTCCACCGAAGGTTGGGGAAAGTTTTTTAACAATTTCAATTAATTTTTTTGGATCTTTTTCATCAATTTCAAGATCAAATACATCAATATCTGCAAATCTTTTAAATAGAACACCCTTTCCTTCCATTACAGGTTTACTAGCTAATGGACCTCTATCGCCTAAACCTAAAATAGCAGTACCATTTGAAATAACAGCTACAAGGTTACCTTTAGATGTATATTTATAAGCATCTTCAGGATTTTCTTCTATTGCTAATACAGGTTGAGCTACCCCTGGGGTATAAGCTAAACCTAAATCATCTGCTGTTTGACAAGGTTTAGTTGGAACAACACTTACTTTTCCTGGCACACCATCTTGGCAGTGATATGCTAAAGCTCTTTCTTTTAAAGTTGCCATTTTATAATATCCTTTATTTTATTTTTCGAAATCCCATTTATAATCCATATTCCATCTATCTCTTAATTCAACCATTACCTTTTGAAGAGAAGGAGGAACAGGACATCCATGTTCTTTTCTAAAGTTATAAGCAATATATTCTTTTTCACCAGCTGTAAAGATTTGATCTTGACCTGGAGCTTTATCACTATTTCTTAACTGTTTACAAATTGTTCCAGCAATTGCTTTAAATGTTTTTGCTCCCATAAAGTGTTCTGGATCAATTGCAATAAAGAAGTGTCCTAGTGGGTAAGGAATTGGATTGTGATCTTCATCAAAACCATTTAAAGCTTTCATAAAGGAACCATCTTGAAGAGCTGCTGATAAAATTTCTACTACAGCTGCATAACCATAACCCTTGTAACCACCTGTTAATTCTCCGATTCCACCTAATGGAGTTAGTGCAGCATTTCCAGTTGTTAAATCTTTTAAAACTTGTTTAGTATCAGTACGAGTTTTTCCATCACGACCAATTACCCAACCTGCTGGTAACTCTTTATCAGCTCTACCATAAACTTCAATTTTACCACGTTGTGATACACTAGTTGCACAATCAAGAATGAAAGGGAATTCTTCATCAGTAGGGATACCAAAAGTTAAAGGATTTGTTCCCATCATGTTTTCAACGCCATTAGTTGGAGCGATTGAAGGTCTTGCATTTGTACCTGTAATACCAATCATATCAGCCTTAGTAGCCATTAGTGCGTAATAGCCTGCAATACCGTAGTGAGTTGAATTTCTTACAGCAACCATACCAATACCGTATTTCTTTGCCTTTTCAATAGCCATATCCATAGCTTTTTTTGAAACTACGTGACCTAAACCATTGTGACCATCTAAAACTGCAGTAGCATCTTGATCCTTTACAACTTCAATTTCAGTGATTGGATTCATAATACCTTTATCGATTCTATCGATATAAATTGGTTTAAGACGACCAATTCCGTGACTGTCTATACCTCTTTTGTCAGATTCAATTAAAACTTCACCAATTGTTGTTGCATCTTCTTCAGGAATACCTGCATTAATTAAAGCTTCTTTCATGAATTTTTCTAAATCTTCAAAAGCGATCCATGCACAATCTTTATAATTGTCTGCATAAGTTTCTTCAAATTTCATAGCTATCCTCCTACGATTTTGCTATTAGTACTTGTATATGTTTATTAATTTCAGTGTTCTTTAATAAATTTCCACCATTTTCGTCTGTGACTAAAACATCAACTCTCTCAATTGGAGCTGTTTTAAAATTAGAAACTACTCCAATTTTATTCTCTGTTGCTACAACAATTTTAGATCCAACACTATGTTCAATCATAGCCCTTGTAGTATCAGCCTCTTCTAATACCGGAGTAGTCAAACCTGCAATAGGGGAGAACCCATCAACTCCAATAATAGCTTTATTAGCATAAATCTGATCGATTAAACTAAAAGCTAATCTACCTGAGACAGAATGTGATTTAGCTCTATAGTAGCCTCCTACAAAAATGATTTTTACATTGCCATCACTTTTGCACAACCACATTGCATCTATATTATTAGTAACAATAGTTATATCTATATTTCTTTCTAATATTGATTTAATTACTTCAAGAGTTGTCGAACCACTGTTAACATAAACAGTATCACCTTCTTCTAAGAGAGAAGCAGCTAATTTACCTACAGCTTGTTTTTCTTTAGAACATTCACTAGCTTTTTGTAAATAATCAGGCTCAATATTTAGATTACGTCTTAGCGTTGCTCCACCATGTGTTCTCTCTAAAACACCTTTTGAACAAAGACTATCTAAATCTCGTCTAATTGTTAATTCACTCACCTCTAATTTAGGAGCAAGTTCACTAACACTTACACTTTTATTCTTCATTGCCAATTCTTGAATATATCTTTGTCTTTCAACGGGTAACATTTTACATCCTTTGAACGTTTTTGTTCGTTTGACTACATAATACATTCAAAATAATTACCTGTCAATAAAAAAAAGTTCAAAAATAACTAAACTATAAACAATAAGATTCATAATTATGATTATTTCATATTTAATAAAGAAATAAAAAAAAATAATATTTTATTCAAAAATGGATTATTTTGGACTTTTTAAATTTTTTTTATAATATATACTTGAACAAGGCCCATAAATTTGGTAATCTCTCAAACGTTGATTTGGTGCCATACCCAAGCGGTAAGGGAACGGTCTGCAAAACCGTGATGCATCGGTTCGAATCCGATTGGCACCTTTATTTAATTTTCTTTAAATTAATAAATAGTTATAAATCTAAATGCTCCTTAAAGGGAGCTTTTATTTTTTCAAATTATAAAAATCCTTAAAACCTTGACTTTTTAATATTTTATTGTTTATAGTTCTTGTAGCATATAGTAGGAGATAGGACAGTGAGAAAGTAATTAAACGGAATAAACAGTTGCAATAAATCAAACATTTTTTTGTGAACTTATTTGCAATGAGGGCCTTACCGTTTATATTTTTTTCTAATTCCTTAGTTTCTTCCCTCAATCCAATTTAATCAATGGATTTTATATATGCCTTTTATTCAAATTAACAACCTTTCATTTACATACCCTACATTGGAAAAAACACTTTTTCATGATATTAATTTAACCTTCTCAGAGGGATGGTGTGCCTTAATTGGTCCTAATGGTAGTGGAAAAACAACACTCTTAAATTTAATAGCAAAAAATATTAATTCTGATTCAGGATCAATTATTAAAAGTGAATCTATATATTTATGTAAGCAAGAAAATTCAAAAGATATCCCAGAACTTTTCTATGACCCTGATTTAATTAACCTACCTAAAACAATACAGCTACTTGGAAAATTAGATATTAAAGATGAGTGGCTATTTAGATGGGAAGAATTAAGTGGTGGAGAGAAAAAAAGATGTATGATAGCAGATGCTTTAGCTAGAGATCCACAAATATTGTTAGTTGATGAACCTATAAACCATCTTGATACTTACTCAATAGATTTGCTTTCAAAAGAATTAAAGAAATTCGATGGTATTGGTATTATTATATCTCATGATTTGGCTTTTTTAGATTCACTTTGCCAAAAAACATTAATTATTGAACCAAATGGAAATAGTAACTCATTAATTTATTTTGACACACCCCCCTCTCAAGCACTTAGGGAGAGAGAAAAGACAATTGAATATTATAGAAAAGAAAAAGATAAAGAATATAATAAATTGAAGAAAATTAAAAATTTAAGATCTATTCAATTGGAAAAAGTTCAAAACTCTAAATCTAGACTATCCAAAAAAAATATTGATGTAAAAGATCATAGTACAAAAGCTAAAATAGACGGAGCAAGATTGACATCAAAAGATAAAAAAGTAAGTAAAAAAGTATCATCATATAACAAATTAATTGAAAAATCTGCTACAAAAATACAATCAATTAATACTTTAAATAAACAAAAAACACACATCACTTTAGCAAATGTTAAAGATCCAAAAACACTTTTATTCTCTTTAGATAAAGGAGAAACTACGTTAATTGAAAATGAACTTACACTAGTTCATCCATCTCTTTTTATAAAAAATGATTCGAGAATTATTATAAGTGGAAATAACGGAAGTGGTAAAACATCTTTTTTAGAATACTTAACTCAAAAATTAAACAAAGGGGAAAAACATTATTATTATTTAAAACAAAGCTATAGTGAATTAGATAGGATAAAAATAAAAAAACAATTTTTATCATTTGATAAAACTAAACAAGCTGATATTTTATCGACGGTTTTTAGATTAGGTTCTAACCCAAAATCTGTTTTATTGAGTGAAATACCAAGCCCTGGAGAGACTCAAAAACTTTTATATGCTATAGCAATAATTGAAAAAGCTTATCTTCTCATCTTAGATGAACCGACAAATTATCTAGATATTCTTTCAATTTCTTCTTTAATTGAGGCATTAAATGAATATAGTGGTGCTATTATTTCTGTAACTCATGATAGATATTTTGCAACAAATATTGGCCATGAAACTTGGAATTTTAAAAAACATAATAATAAAACAACAATTGAAATATTACCTACAGATGTAAATAAATTAATCAAGTAGAGCAAAGAAATCCTCATACCTTATTATATCTATATTATCCCCCCTATCTTTTTTCATCATTGCTTTATTTATTTTTGTATATCCCACATTATCTTTACCAACAATTAAAAACCTAGTTTTATTGATTACAGAACTTCCAACTAAGCCACCATGATTTACTATAAGCTGCCAAACTTGAGATCTTGCCATATTTGGGATTTCTCCTGTTATAACACAGTGGCAGTTTGAGAGTTTATTACTAAGAGTCTTGGTAATTTTTATTTGAGATGCTTTACAACTGCCTTTTACACTTGATATATTTTGTATATTGATATTATAAGGCTTTTCAATTCTCTTTAAACAATTGTATAGCATCTCAACATCATCTAAAGCTCTATGAGTTTGATTTGTATTAATCTTCAAATGTTCTCTAATATAATTAAGGTTATATCTTCTAAGATCTAAAGTTTCTCTAAATATAGAAAGAGTATCTACAAAACTATTTTTTATTCCATGCATTAATCTACGATTTAATACATCCATATCAAACTTAGCATTATGAGCAACTAAAATATCATCTTCAATAAAGTCATAAATTTTATCACTTACCTTATCAATGGGCATAGCCTTTTTAACCATCTCATTAGTTATTTTATGAATTTTTATAACATCATCACTCATAATAGTTAAAGGATTAACTAAAGTGGAAAAAGAGTCTACAACTTTACCATCTCTAAATTTTAAAGCAGCGAACTCAACTAGCTTTGAATAACAACCAAGGCCAGTTGTTTCTGTGTCAATAATAGTAAAATTTTTTAATTGTTTAAAAAGCAAAATTTTCCTCCAAAAATACGGTGTAACTATTTTATCATAAAAAAACAGATAGAAACTAAAATACTCTCTTCAAAGAGAGAGTATTTAAATAAATTGTAACAGAAAAAGAAATCTTTTTAATCAAAATGAATTAAATTCTTTCCAAATTTCTTAATAACTTCGAATTTAGGATCTGATGGTATAACAATAGAACTCTTTGTCCTCTTTAAAACAATATTATGGTTAAAAGATTCAAAGTTGTTAAAATTATTCCCCATTCTTGGATTATCATAAGTAGTTAAACATCTAGCATAGAGAACTCTCTTAACCTCACCAGGTTCTAAAGCTACTCCAGGACCTTTACCATAATATGAGGTAGAAGAGCCTAAATGAATTGAAAATTCATTACTAGGACCACCTTCATATAATGACCAAGGTGGTTGATTTCTTCCCCCATAATCTAAAACCATAGTAGAATAATCTAAATCTATATCTATATCTTCCATTAATTTTTTACCAGGAGCAAAAGATAAATAAATTAATTGATGGTGAGGATTAATTACACTTGCCCAAATATGAGATGCATTTTCTAATTCATTTTTAGAATATAAAATATCTGTAGTTCCAGATATACCTACTATATTTTTAACATCACAAGTACCTCCAGTTTTCAATGGAGCTTTTTCAAGAGTAAAGGGCTTTTCACTATCACTTAATCTCTCAATAATTTTATGACTTTCAACATCTTGGAATTTATTCCAAAGTTTTGAACTTGAATTTAATAAACAACCAGATTCTAAAAAAGGTGCACCAATTGTATTATCAAAACCAACATTCAAATTTATGGCTTTTTCACTAGTATTTTTAATATATAACGCAGAATAAATTACAGGTTGATTTGGAAGAACAACATCAAGACGCTTTGTAGCCCATTTACAATTTCTAAATGGAGAATTGTTTTTTGAAAGAACCCAAACACCACCTGTTGTTTCATCACTTCCATAGCGCTGAACAATCCATTTAACCCTATCTTTTTCAAAGATAGCATCAAGATATGCATCGGTATCGTCTTTATTTAAATTATCACTTTTACTTAGTAAATCATCATAAGAATTGATATTTCCTAAAATAGCATCTTCTTCTATTTTAGTTTTATCTTGGGCTTTATTTTCAACAAGTTTAACTTGATATCCATATAATTTATCCATTAGTGGATCTGCATCTTTATGTTTAATATTTTGATCAACAGTATCCTTAGAAAAAGGAAATCGATGTAGCTTATTTGAATTAACCCAGCCACCATGAATATTCATAGCACTAAATTCTATAAGTCTACCATTATAATCTTGAACAACAGCTCTAATTAAATCATTGCTCAATACAGTTGCGTTTTCATCTTCTTTAATTCTAACTCTTCTAATGTCCATTATTACTTTTTCCTCTATATATTAAAAAAACATAGAACATTTTTAATATCTCTACTATAATTATAATACAGATGCCTATTAGTACAAGGAGTTTTACCATGATTAGTGAAAAAAATGGCGTTTTTACGCTATCTACAGCAAATACAACTTATATTTTCCAAGCTCAAGAGAATGAGCAACTTGAGCATTTATATTACGGTGCGCACTTAAATGACAATAGTATTAATGCAAAACTATTAAGTACAAAATATATGCAAAATGCAGGAACATCAACACTATATGAAGAAAATAGTGAATTAAACTTAGGATTAATAAAACAAGAAGTTTCAACTCCTGGAAAAGGTGACTATAGAGAGAGCTTTGCTAAAATAAGTTATAATGGTGGAATGACCACCTTAGACTTTGTTTTTCAAAGCTTTGAAATAAACAATGCAAAACCAAAGACCTTCTCATCTCTTCCTGAATCATATGGCTCTAGAGATGAGTGTGATACTTTAAAAATAACATTAAAAGATAAAGAATTAGATATTAAACTTATCCTAACTTATGGAGTATTTCACAAATGCGATATAATAACACGCAAAGCAGAATTATATAACTTTGCTCAAAAGAATATTACAATTGAGAGCTTATATTCTCTTCAGCTCGATATCGATGATTCGAATTTTGAATTAACCACCTTTGATGGGGCTTGGGCTAGAGAAAGACATATTCATAAAAAACCTTTAATGGAAGGAATTTACATAAATGACTCGAAAACAGGAGCATCAAGTGCTTCTCATAACCCTTTAATTTACCTAAGTGAAAGAGGCTGCGATGAATTTAATGGGAAATGCTATGCAACAAATTTAATCTATAGTGGTAACCATAAAGAAGTTGTTGAAGTAACAGCCTTTAATCAAACTAGATTATTAACAGGAATAAATGATTCTACCTTTAAATGGGTTCTCCATCCAAATGAAAGATTTACAACTCCTGAAGCTATTATGAGTTTCAGCGATAAAGGCTTTAACACAATTAGTAACAACTTCCATTATTTTGCAAACAATAACATTGTAAGAGGATTTTGGAAAAATAAAGAACGCCCTATTTTAGTCAATTCTTGGGAAGCTTTCTATTTTGATTTCGATGATACAAAAGTAATAAACCTTGCAAAAAAGGCTAAAGATATTGGAGCCGAATTATTTGTTTTAGATGATGGTTGGTTTGGGGACAGAAATGATGATACCTCAAGTCTAGGCGATTGGCAGGTAAACACTGCGAAACTTAGAGAAGGATTAGGAAATCTTTCTTCTAAAATTCATAAAATGAAAATGTTATTTGGTATTTGGGTTGAGCCTGAAATGATAAGTAGAAACAGTAATTTATTTGATGAACATCCAGATTGGAGTATCATGATCCCTGGTAGGAAACCAAGCATTGGTAGAAACCAATTTATCTTAGATTTAAGTAGAGAGGAAGTAATCAATTATCTAGAAGAAGCTCTTTCCACTATTTTCCATTTAGGTGAAGTTGATTATGTGAAATGGGATTTTAACAGAGTCTTTAGTGATTTATATTCTGTAAATAGCGAAATCTCGCATATGGGAGAATTTTTACATAGATATTATCTTGGACTTTACAAATTATTAGATAGACTTACTAGAAAATTCCCCAATATTTTATTTGAATCTTGTTCAGCAGGTGGAAATAGATATGATTTAGGAATGTTAAGTTTTATGCCTCAAAACTGGACTAGTGATTGTACTGACGTATATGAAAGACTATTTATTCAAGAAGGTACTAGCTTTGGATACCCACTAAGCGCTATGACAAACCACGTAAGTGCAAGCCCGAATCACCAAACTCTAAGAATAAGTGATATTGAATCAAGATTCAATGTTGCTTCAATTGGTAACTTGGGATATGAAATAAATTTAAATACAATAAGTAGAAATGAAATTGAGCAAGTTAAGGAACAAATAATATTTTATAAACGTTATAGAAGAACTTTACAATTTGGAACTTTAGCTAGAATTAAGAAAATGAGTGATAATAAAGAAAGAGCTATTTGGGCCGTTGTTAGTGAAGATAAAAGTGAAATCATCATACTAGATTTTAGGACAAGAACTATTTCTAATCCTCCATTAGAAAAATTAGTCATCCCAGTGGTTGAAGATAGTGCATATTACGAATTATTTAACAGAAGTCAGAAATTTGATTTAGCAATATTTGGTGATTTACTACAACATTTTCTACCAACTAATTTACTCAAAGGTAAAGCAGTTGATGAAATTTCAAAAATCTTACAACTCAATGTAGAAATAACTCACCATAGAGTTTATGGCGAGTTATTGAAAAAAGCCGGATTAATATTGAACCAAGAATACGGTGGAATCGGATTTGTAAACGAAGTTACAAGAGTGTTAGGTGATTATGGTTCAAGATTATATGTATTAAAAAAACTAGAAGTCTAATAAAACATTTACATCTTCAACTTCTTTATCCAAAGAAGCTTTTGCAAGTGGCAAGTGTGATTTTGATCCAATCAGAATAACTCCTGCCACTTTATTATTTTCTATATACCAAGCCTCATATCTATCTTCAACTCTTTTACTATGACACTTACCTCTCATTTCTCCAAAACTAGCTACTAATAAATCATCAGCTTGGAATCTAGTTGGAAGTTGAGTAGGTGGCACATAAGCAACTTTTCTACCCAAAATATGATTATAACAAACATTTGCAGTAGATAAGGCAATGGGTAATAATCCTGGACAATCATTATTAAACTCAGCACAATCTCCCACAGCATAAATACTTTTATCACTAGTTTGACAGTATTCATTGATCAAAATTGCTTTAGAAATATCTAAGCCACAACCTTGAGCTAAGGAAATAGAAGGCTTAACTCCTGCAGCTAATATTAAAGTTTTACACTCTATTTCTGTACCATTTTGCAATATTAATTTTTCAATTCTTTTATTTCCTTCTACAGTTTTAGCAAATTGATTACAAATAATATCTAAGTTTTCTCTTTCTTCACATTTATCAGAAACTATTTTTGCAGCCTCTTCATTCAGTTGTTTATTTAAGACATAAGCATCGCCTTGAACAACAGTTACCTTATGATTTAACTTATTTATTTCTAAGGCAGTTTCAAGACCTAAAAGGCCTCCTCCCATTATACAAACAGGGGATACAAGATCATCAGTAATCTTTAATGCATCACAAAAATTTCTTAGTGTATAAATTCCTTCTAATCCAGAATTATTAAAAAAAACAAGAGGATTTGAGCCCGTTGCTAGAACTAATTTATCATAATGTTTGGATTGACCATCAGCTAATAAGATAGTTTTACTTTCTCTATGAATTGCAACAACAGCTTCATGATGGATATATGAAGGTTCACTCTTAGAACATAAAGAATATAATTTTTCTTTATTTCCAATACAACTTGGTAATCTAATTCTACTATAAAAACTAACCTCTTCATTAGAATAAAGGTCTACTTTAACACCTTCAGCATCTAGTTTTGAGGCAATATTATTACCAGCTGGGCCATTACCAATTATAACAACATTCACATGATTCTCCTAAATATAGTATTCATCTTTTCTTTAAAATACCATGATATCAAACTCAAAACAACAGATTTCTAACAAAGTTGGGCAAAATAACTATATATCAAAATAAAAAAAAATTCCCCTTACAAGCTTGCACTCTTGAAGGGGATGTCGATTTAACGACAGGGGTGTTTCAGACATCACCTCATAAATGAGGGGGAAAACAATGCTGAAACAAACAGTGGGTGAACAAAAAAACTAAAAAGTATAATAACGGGATATAATCAACCGATCCCACTGTAAGACAAGAATTACAATATCACAATAATGCTCTTTTGTCAACATGCAAGATATGTCAATAGATTATAAAATAATGCAGAAAATTAATAATAGATTTTATAATATTGCATATCATAAAATAATATTTTCTTTTATAACAAGAAAATATCTTTTAAGTAGTAAATAAATAATAATTTATTTATTAATACCAATTTGTTATATAAATTTCTTTTTTTTCTACACTTTGAAATATTACAAATTTCGCTCATTTTTTCAAATAAATCTAGATGAAATTAACATCATAGTATATATTGAAAATATGAAAATTACAAAAAGCGGATTTAAATTAACTCCATTACATAGAACGATTAAAATAGAAAACATTGTAACTGTCCATTATTTTGAATACCCAAGTACTTTTTTATTTAAAGGTGAATCACACGACTTTTGGGAATTTCTATATGTTGACAAAGGTGAAGTTGGAATAACTAGTGGAGATATGGTATATCAACTTAAACAAGGTCAAATTATATTTCATACTCCCAATCAATTTCATGATGTATTCTGCAATGGTAAAATATCGCCTAATTTGTTAGTCGTTTCTTTTGATTGCAATAGTGAATACATGTCATTTTTTAAAGATAAAGTCTTCAATATTAACAATCATTTGTCTCTTTATCTCCATACAATAATAACAGAGGCTAAATCAGCTTTTGACAATGACTTAGCAGATCCATATTTTACCGAATTAAAATTAAAAGATAATGTACCAGATTTTAGTCTAGATCTAATTGCTATCTCATTAGAAGCATTTTTAATTGAATTAATTAGATCTCAATCTAATGAAAACAACAATTCCACAATCTCTATTCACGAAAAAGAAAAC
Source organism: Sphaerochaetaceae bacterium (assembly GCA_963677735.1). Classification (GTDB taxonomy): domain Bacteria; phylum Spirochaetota; class Spirochaetia; order Sphaerochaetales; family Sphaerochaetaceae; genus Pleomorphochaeta. Next base: position 3,084,475 of record OY782505.1, on the reverse strand, counting down.
AACAGAAGGGTTCAAAACGTTATAAATTATCTTGAAGGCAATATTACCAATAATATAACTTTAGAAGATATTTGTACTCATTGTTCAATGAGTAGATCACTAATTCAGAAGTTATTTAAAGATGACACGGGTTGGAGTGTTATGGAATATTTCTATCGGCTAAAAATAGAAGAAGCGAAAAGACTAATTAGAAACGGAACAAATAATTTTACTCAAATTGCTGATCATTTAGGCTATTCTACTATTCATTACTTCTCAAGACAATTTAAAAAAATAGTTGGAATGAGTCCAAGTGAATACTCAAAATCCATTTTAAATCTTACTCAAGAAGAGAGATTTAAAAAATTCTAATTGTGCAAATTTATTATTCTTTTGAATCAATACTTATGACCTCTCTACTCCTATAATCAAAAATAGGAAACGGAGAGTGTATATATGGATTTTATAAATATATTTAATAATTTTAAGATAAATGGAACTTTAATTGATTATAAAGCAAATAAAGAAGGTCATATAAATTCAACATTTATTTCAACAGTTGATAACAATGGAAAAATAGAAAAATATACCCACCAAAAAATTAATACTTATGTTTTTACAAAACCTATTGAAGTAATGAGCAATATTGATAAAGTTACAACTCATATACAATCCAAAGTAAAAGGTCTTAAAAACGAACATAATAGATGTTTAAAGATCATAAAAACTAATAATGATGAATTACTTTATTGCGATAATAATAACAACTATTGGAGATGTTATAAATTCATAGACAATGTTAAGACTTTCCAAAAAGTTAACAATACTAACCAAGCATACCTTCTTGGAAAAGGAGTTGCAAATTTTCAAAAACAATTATCAGATTTTGATGGTAATGAACTTTTTGAAACTATAGTTGATTTTCATAATATGGGTTTTAGATATAAGCAATTAGAACAAGCTATCGAACAAAATAAGGTTAAAAGAGTTTTTAAAGTAAAAGAAGAAATTGATTATTTACTTTCAAATAAAGAAAGAGGGATAAAAATCTTTGATCTATATAAAAAAGGCAAATTAAAAAATAGAGTCACTCACAATGATACTAAAATTAACAACATCCTATTTAGTGAAAAAGAAGATGAGGCCTTATGCGTAATCGATTTAGATACAGTTATGCCAGGGACTATTTTATTCGATATTGGGGATATGATAAGAACTGCTACATCTACTGCCTTAGAAGATGAAATTGATTATTCAAAGATGAAATGTAATGTAGAATATTTTGAAGCTCTGATTAAAGGATATTTAACAATTGCTGATGAATTTATTAGCGAAGCGGAAAAAGAATTAATAGTCGAATCTGGCAGAAATATTACTCAAATTATGGCTGTAAGATTTTTAACAGACTACATAAATGGAGATATTTATTATTCAACAACTCACGAAAATCACAATTTAGAAAGATGTAAAACTCAAATTGCTTTAATGAAAGATATGGATTTAAAATGGGAGAAATTGAATAATTGCATAAAGTAATAAATTTTCTTTTAAAGAAAATAAGTAATAAACCATCCTTTTCTCTTTAAAAGAGAAAATTTATTTTCACCTTATTTAATAATTTACAAAGTCCAAAATGTTTGTCAACTTTGCAATGCAGATGCCATAATTTGTCATCTCAATACCATTAGCCTCACATTGCATTAATCTATTTAACATATAACTTCTATTAAACATACACCCCGCACAGTGAATAACTAAATCATAATCTTTAAGATTTGATGGAAAATCACTACCACTAACAAAATCAATTTGAAGATTCTTTCCTACCTTTTTTCTAAGCAATCTTGGAATCTGTACTCTACCAATATCTTCAGTTAAAGGTGCATGTGTGCAGGCCTCCGCAATTAAAACCTTAGAATTTTCATCTAATTCATCAATTGCCTTTGCAGCTTTAGCAAACTTTTTAACATCTCCTTTTACAGCAGACAAAAGGATAGAAAAAGAAGTTAAAGCACTCTCTTGAGGTTTTTTCTTATACACTAAGGGAAAAACTTGACTATCTGTTATAATTAGCTTAGGAGGCTTTACTAAAGCTTTTAAAGCACTGTCAATTTCATCTGTACAAACACTAACAACAACACAATGATGGTCTAACAAATCTCTGATTGTTTGAACTTGAGGCAATATTAATCTTCCTTGAGGCGCATTAATTTGTTGGGGCATTACAAGCATAACAATATCATCTTTACTTACTAAATTTCCAACAATACTAACCCTATTAGTCTTGTTTTTATTTATTTTAATAAGTTCTTCTCTAATTATATGTTGAAGATTTTCTTGTTTATAAAATATTTTAATAGGTTTTTGATTGAACTTTTCTTCAATCATTTTTTCTATCTTAATAGTATCATTATTTAAATCAGTTTTACTAATCACAGCTAAAAAAGGTTTTTCCAATTTGATTAGTTTTTGTGCCCATTGAAGCTCTTTATCAAAATCAGTTTCAGTAGCATCGAATAATAAGATACCTAGATCAGTTTTCTTTAAAGCATCTTTAGTTTTATTAACCCTTAAAGAGCCAAGTTCCCCGATATCATCAAAACCTGCAGTATCAATTAAAACACAAGCTCCTAAACCATACAATTCTATAGATTTATAAACAGGATCTGTTGTAGTGCCTTTGATGGGAGATACAACTGAAGTTGAATGAGTTGTCAAAGCGTTTAAAAGAGAAGATTTACCACTATTTGTTTTCCCAAAAATACTTATATGAAGCCTAACACTTCTTGGTGTAGAATTTAAATTCCCCATATCTACACCTTTGAATAAGTTGTTTTTATGCTGACAAATGGAATTTGACCTAATTTCCCAGATAAACTACTAATTTTATCTTGAGGTCCATCTACAACTATAGTAATAATAGAAACCTTTTTCTTAGGATAAGGCATTCCCATTCGACCTATAATATATTCTGAACAAGTGTGTAAAGTATTATTTACTCTTTCTACAGAATCTGGGGATTCAATAATGATTGAAACAATTGCTAATCTAGTATCCATTTGTCCTCCAACAAAAAATAGGGAAGGCTCAAAGAAAAAGAAATAAAGCTTCTTAGTCTTGGAGTATTCCTAATACTTCAGAAGTTATTTTTAACATCTGTCTTCTAGCTTAGAATATTCTTTACTATTAGACTTTATTTCAAGATATCAAAAACAATAGATATTAACAACAAGCAAAAAATGAAATTACTTATTTTTCTTTTCTAAATAATCAAATAGAGCAGTACATTCTTTAACAACTAATTTATCATCATACTCTAAATTAATAACGTAGCCTTGCCCATTTTTAACACTTATTTGATGGTATTGATCCCTTCTATAGATACCTAATCCTATCAAAAGACACCTCATAGCACAGGAGTGAGTAAATAATGTTGCAGAATATAAGTTATTATTTTTTAAATCATCTAAAGTTTGATAAAAAACTTTAAGCATTCTATTCTTTATTTCATCAAAAGATTCAACACCTTGAGCTTGTGGATCATCTACAATCCATTTTTCAAAAAGAGCAATTAATTTATCTCGACTTAAAAATCTTTCATTCTCTCTATCTCTAAAATCTATTTCTCTCAATTCTTTAAATGTCTTATCTAATTTTTTTTCTGGACCAAAGAGAGCTTCAAACGTTGAAACACAGCGACTTAAATCAGAACTATAATATAAATCAGTATCTATAAAATTATAAGTTTCTCTAAATTTTACAAGCTCTTTTCTACCCTTTTCCATTAATGGAACATCACTTTGTCCGCTTAAAGTTTGCAGAGCATTTCCTAGAGAATAACCGTGCCTAATAACTATAATTTGAAATGATTTTTTACTCATCTATGTCTCCACTTTTTTGTTACTTCTTATCCTTATAACAAAAATTAGCTAAAGCTTAAAGCCTTAGCTAATAAAAATATATCAATAAATGATTATAAATTATTATCTCTCCTCAACACTGACATTTAATCCATAGCTTAGGGACTGACAAATATCTAAACAATAAGTTCCTATATTTGTTAAATCACCCAATATGGAATTAAAATATGGAGTCATTTTAGGATTACAAACACCACTATTTAGTCTTTCTAAATGGTTATCTTGCATTTCTTTTTCCATGTCAATTAATCTCTCTCTTAAAGCGATAACCATAACAATACTAACATCATCACCATCTTTTAACACTTCAAGAGAAGCTTTAAATAGTTCGATTATAGCTTCTAAACTATGTCTAAGCTCTCTTTCTCCATTATCTGAGAAAGATAAATCTTTGTTTTCTAGTTCTATCATTTCATCTATAAAGTTACCCATTTGGATACAAATTCTTTCAAGACCTGAAGAGACTAATAACAATTCAGTGATTGCATTTGTTTGAGCCTCAGTTGGAGTTCCAACAGCAATCATCCTAGATAAGTAATGCTGAATTTCTCTTTGTAAATCTCTTTGAGTTCTCCAAACTTCTCTAACTTCTGAGGAATTATCCTGATCAAAAGGAATTATAGCAAGCTTAGTTTCTTTCAATGAAGTCAATATTGTCTCACAAGATTGTAAAACTTCTTGTTGGCAAAGTGTCATAGCGAAAACAGGTTGAGAGAGTAGATGAGGATCGAGATATATTGCAGCTGTTTTTTCCTCTTTCTCAGCTTCAACCCCTTCTGGGATAATTGTTGTAACAATTTTGACCATCAACCAAACAAAAGGCATCCAAATTATAGTATTAATAATATTAAAGGATGTGTGAGCATTAGCTATTTGTCTTGAAATGATTTCTAACTCAGGACCTTTTGGCGATATTAATGTTACAAATTTAGCAAATGGAGTAACTAAGAAAATAAATATTAAGGCACCAACAACGTTAAATACACTATGGGCAATTGCTGTTCTCTTTGCGTTTTTAGATTGCCCTATGCAAGCTAAAAGAGCTGTTATTGTTGTACCAATATTATCTCCTAACAATACAGGTATTGAACCTTTCAACCCAATTATTGACATTATACCATCAGGGCCAGGCGTACTTGCAAAGTTTTGTAAAACAGCAATCGTTGCAGATGAACTTTGAACAACAACTGTCATCAAAGCACCTACTAAAACACCAAGAACTGGTATATGAGATACTTGTGATATCAAAGATACGAATACTGGAGATTTTGCCAAAGGCTTCATTAAATCACCCATAGTTTCAATTCCAACAAATAACAAACCAAACGCAAATATTGTTAACCCAATATTCTTTGTTCTTTCATTTTTAGGTACAAAATTTAATAAAAATCCAAAAAATAAAATTGGCCAAATATAATCACTCAACTTAAATGCAATCAATTGAGCTGTCATTGTTGTACCAATATTAGCTCCAAGAATTACAGAAATTGCTTGTGGTAAATTCATTAATCCTGCACTAACAAAACCAATAACCATTACTGTTGTTGCACTAGAACTTTGTAAAACCATAGTTGTTATTGCACCGGCTATCACTCCAAAAAAGACATTCTTAGTTAAAATACCAAGAACCTGTCTCATTTTTTCACCAGCAACTTTTTGTAAACCTTCGCTCATTAAGTTCATGCCATAAATAAATATAGCCAGTCCACCTAACAAACCAAATAATATACTAAAAGATTCTTTCACTCTTTTATCCCTTCCTATTTTATTGCGAATAATTCAAGAATAAACAATCTATTTGATAAATGTCAATTTAAGCACAATGAAAAAATTTAGGAACTTTTAGATTTATTTTACTTTTTTTGATATAAATATAAAAAAATAGATAAACTTTTTATAAAAACATCATATTTTTGATAAATTATTTATTATATACTAAAGTAAAAAATGCATATTTTTTTAACACTTTTTTAACTAAGTATACATAAATTAGTGCTAAACTATATATTTTACACAAATGATAATTTATAATGAATTTAGTTAGTTTATAAAGGCTAAAAAATAAAGATACATTTTTTGATATTTGTTAGTTATTTGTAAGTGACATAATCACTTATCTAATCTATGAAATTATGTATAATTTGTACATAACAAATAAGAGGTAAAATATGAATAAGATAACAAAAAATATAATAACAATTTCACTAGTATTTATTGCAGCAAGTACAGCTCTATTTTCTTCAGGACAGACAGAAATAAAAGAAGAAACAATGAGTGAATCTATAAAAGCTGAATATCATAAAATTGATGCAGAAACTGCGAAGAATATTTTCGACACTCAAGAGGATATTATAATAATTGATGTTAGAACAAAAGGTGAATACGAATCCGGCCATGTTGAAAATTCTATTAATATTCCATTAGATGTAATTACAGCAACTGTAACTGAACAATTTCCAAATAAAAACGAAAAACTTTATGTATACTGTAGATCTGGAAACAGAAGTGCTCAAGCTGCAAAACTATTAGTTAAAGCAGGTTATACTAATGTTTATGACTTTGGTGGAATTATTGATTGGCCCTATAAGGTAGTACTATAAGCATGTTAAAAGCTCAATACCATAGGATAAATAGCCGTGAGGCAAAAGAAAGAATAGATAATGAAAATGACATCATCATACTTGATGTTAGAACTCAGGAAGAATTTAATGAAGGGCATATCCCAAATTCTATTAATATTCCTTTGAGTGAAATAATAGATCAAGCAAAACAATTATTTACTAAAGATACTAAACTATTTATATATTGTAGATCAGGGGTTAGATCTAGAATTGCTACATCCCAGTTAGTTCTTATGGGTTATAATCAAGTATTTGATTTTGGTGGTATACTATCTTGGCAATATGATATTATCAAATAATTAATTTCATGGCTAAACTTTTATCACTTTAATAATACTCGTAATATAAAAATTATGTTATACTCCATAGTGATATGGAGGTATAGTTGTGCAGAAAGAAATACTATTGTTTTTTGTAAATATAAGTAATCCAATATTAGATTTTATCGCAAACTTTTCATCCCTTTTTGGAGAACAGACTTTATTAATACTGATTTTAAGTATTGTAATGTATACTTACGATAAGAATAAAGGATTTGCGATTTGTGGATCTTTAGTTATTAGTTTAGTTTCAATGGGAGTGTTAAAAGCTATATTTAAGGCACCAAGACCATTTACAGTAATAGATGAAATAAAAGGGAAAAGGCTTTCTACTGCTACAGGATATTCTTTCCCATCAGGGCATACCACAGGGGCTGCCTCATTATATTCATCTCTAGCATTTGCACTTAAAAAAAGAATAGTATCTATACTATGTGCAATAATTATATTACTAGTTGGGCTTAGCAGACTATATTTAGGTGTTCACTGGCCTCTTGATGTTGAAGTAGGTCTAATACTTGGAATTCTTTTATCAATGTTTGTTTATCCAATATTTGAGACAATTTCAAAATCTACTGAGAAAAAATTTAAAATTAGTTTAATTATAGGAATAAGTACAACAATAATCGCCTTGTTATTAAGTATATTATTACAAGCTAATAAAATTGATTCAACAGCATTTTCTGACTTAATGAAAACACTTGCATTTAGTGCTGGAGGATTTTTAGGAATTGCTTATGAAACTAAAAAAATAAATTTTAATGTAACTGGATCTAGATTACAAAAAATTCTAAGAATTGTAATTGTTATACTTGGAATGCTACTCATTCAATTCGGACTAAGTTATATAATTCCAGAAAGCATTTATTATATCGGAGCATTTATAAGATATATAATAATTGGATTATGGCTCACAGCAGCTTTCCCAAAAATATTTTCATCATTATTTAAATAATAAAAAATGCCTCTAAAAGCAGATAAAATAAAAATAAATTTATCTACTTTAGAGGTATATTTTCAACTTAACTGTGAGAAACTATCTGCTATAAAATGCTTCCATGGCTTTAATTAAATAATATGTATCCATAGTACCACCAGTTTCATAAGGAGAGTGCATAGCAAGCTGAGCAGCTCCAATATCTATAGTACTAATTGAATAAGACCTACTTATTAAATTCCCCAAAGTAGATCCTCCTAAAACATCAGAATTATTAACAAAATCTTGGTAAGGAATTCCTCTCTTATCTAAAATGAACTTAAACAGGGCCTCTGATGCTCCATCAGTTGTATATTTTTGGTTTGCAGAATGTTTAATTAAAACCCCACCATTTAAAACAGGCTTATTAACAATATCATTGACTTGAGAATAGTTTGGGTGCAGAGCATGTCCATTATCTGAAGAAACCATAAAACTATTAGCCTGATAAATAGCTTTATCTTCAACATCCCATTTCAAAGAATTAGCAATTCTATCAATTGTAATTTTTAAAAAGTCACTTAAAGCACCTTGCTTTGTACCACTTCCAACCTCTTCATTATCTAAAAACATTGCCATATTAATATAGGAAGAAGCCTCAGTATTAATTAATGCTTTTAAGGATGTATACACTCCTTGTAAATCATCAATCCTAGGTGAAGAATACATTTCATTATCAAGGCCCCATATACTTGCCTCAGTTCTATTATATAAAAATAAATCACTTGAAAGAATTTGTTCAACTTCAACATTTAGGGTATCAGAGATTAGTTGATTTATAGCACCTTTTTTATTTCCAAGAGATAAAATGGGTAGCATATCAACTTGTTTTTTATATTCAATGCCTTTATTTGCATCCCTATTTTGGTGAATAGCAAGATTAACAATAGTTAATAAATCTTTATCAATTTTAACTAATTTTTCCTCAATATCATTTTCTCTTTTTATAAAAACCCTACCCGCGATTGATAGAGGCCTATCAAACCAAGGTGCTAATAACATGCCACCATAACCTTCAGTATTGACAACTGTATATCTCTCATCCTTAACAAATTCACAATTGTTTTTTAATTTAAATGTGGGAGAGTCGGTGTGTGAAGCTATTATTGAAAATCCCTTATAACTTTGAGGAATTTTAAAGGCAATTAAAGAAGAATTATTTCTCTTAATATAATAAGATTTACCTTCTTTAATATTGAATCTAGTATTTTCTTCTAAGTGTAAAAAACCTTCTTTTTTTAAAGTTTTCTCTATTTCTTCAACAGCTTGAAAACAAGTAGGACTCTCTTTTATAAAATTAATTAAACCTTGTGTAGAGTCTATAAATTTCTTATCCATTTTCTGCTCCTAATTATTAAAAATATACTACCACAAATAATATAAAGAGCCTAGGTTATAATTATTTTTCTCTTTTGTAAATTTAATATATCATAAGTTATATTCAAATTAAAAATATTTAATACATAACAATATAAATTCATTTTGTTTTAAATTAAAATCAAGTGCTACCAATAATTAAAAAATTATCAAACAAGATTTATAAATACAATTGTGGGGTAATATCTTTCTATAAAATTTTATTGACTTGTATAGATTTACCCCTTACAATTTTACACATATGTTACTTATTATTAAATTATAATGGCAAATTATCATTTTACATTAGGAGAGATTAATGGATCAATTTAAGGTCATTGAAATTCAAAAGAGCATTTATTCAAGCAATGATGAGGCTGCTCAAAAAGTAAGAGAGGATATGATAGAAAGTAATACTTTCTTGTTAAATCTTATGAGTTCCCCAGGTTCTGGTAAAACAACAACTCTAGTTCAAACAATTACTCTAATAAAGGATAAATATAGAATTGGAGTGTTAGAAGCAGATATTGATAGTGATGTTGATGCAATAATAATTGCAAAAACTGGAGCTAAAACAATTCAACTTCATACCGGAGGTATGTGTCATTTAGATGCGAAATTAACTAAACAAGGTTTAGATGAAATATCAACAGATGATATTGATATTGCAATTTTAGAAAATGTAGGAAATTTAGTATGTCCGGCATCTTTTGATACTGGTGCTTCAAAAAATGTAATGATTTTATCAGTTCCAGAAGGTGATGACAAACCATTAAAATATCCTAAAATGTTCAAAATCTGTGATGCTTTAATTGTAAATAAAATAGACACAATTTCAGTTTTTGATTTTGATATGGCAGCTTTAAAAGAAAGAGTTGTAAACCTTAATCCTAACATTAAGATATTCCCAATTTCAGCAAAAACTGGAGAGGGGGTTCAAGCTTGGGTTGATTGGTTAGAAGATCAAGCAAAAACAATTCTAAAATAAAATCAATTATTATTTTTAAAGGGGGAAAAATGGCTATAAGACAAAAAATTGTACAATTAGCACAACATGTATCAGGAAGAAAGGAAGATTTTACAGAAAAAGATCCTGAATACTATATCTTTGCTGATATGGTAAGTGATAGAGAAGCAGATTTAATTATTTCAATGAAAAGAAGGGTTGAAGAAAAAGTTGAGGATTTAGCAAAAAGGAATAATATATCATATGCAAAGGCTTTTGATATTTGTATGCACTTAACTGATCTAGGAATTCTTGAATTAAAACCTCAAAGTGATGGAACCGATCGTTTTGAACTACCTATATATGTTCCAGGAATATTTGAACTAATGATGCTAAATAGAGAAAATGCTAATAAGCACCCAGAAATCGCAAGAGCTTTTGAAGAATATACTAGATCTACAGTTGAAAGAGTTGTTACTTCAATGCCTATGGGCAATGGAGCTATGAGAGTAATTCCAGTTGAATCTGCAATTAAAGCAGATACTAGAAAAGCACCCTTTGAAGAAATTTCCTATTGGCTCACAAAATATCAAAATCATATAGCACTAGCGCCTTGTCAATGTAGATTAGTTAGAGAGCAAATGGGAGAAGGAACTGGTAATTTACCAGAAGAAATGTGTCTAATCTTAGGTGCTACTGCAGAAAGCTGTATAGCAACTGGTAAAGCCCGTAGAATTACTAGAAAAGAAGCTGATGAGGTGCTCCTACTCGCTGAAAAAAGAGGATACATGCACCAAGTTTCTAACATGGATGGAACAAATAAGATTTGGGCAATCTGTAATTGTGAGAGAAATGTTTGCCTAGCTCTTAGAACAAGCCAATATTTTAATACACCTAATATGTCTCGTTCTAATTATGTAGCCCATGTTGATAAAGAAAAATGTAGTGCTTGTGGCCAATGCGTTGAAACTTGCCCTGCTAATGCTGTAAAACTTGGTTCTAACCTATGTACTAAAGAAGAGATTAAATATCCAGTTATGCCTTTACCAGATGATCACAATTGGTCAAAAGAAAGATACAATCCTGATTTTAGGGAAAACTTTGAAAACACTTATAAATCAGGCTCTGCCCCTTGTAAAGCAACCTGTCCAGCTCATATATCTGTTCAAGGGTACGTTAAACTTGCATCTCAAGGTAAATATGATGAGGCATTAGAATTAATTAAAAAAGAAAATCCCTTCCCAGCTATTTGTGGTAGAATTTGTCCACATCCTTGTGAGCAAGAATGTACTAGAAATGGAATTGATGATCCTGTTGCAATTGATGATATTAAAAAATTCATTGCAGATAGAGAGATAAAAAAAGAAAATCAATTTATCCCAGAAAAACTATTTAATTATAACAATATTAAGATGGCAATTATTGGAGGTGGACCTTCAGGTCTTTCTTGTGCCTTCTTCTTAGCACAAAAAGGCTATTCAATCACTGTATTTGAAAAGCTTGATCAAGTAGGAGGAATGTTAAAATATGGAATACCTTCCTTCCGTCTTGAAAGAGATGTAATTGATGCTGAAATAGAAGTAATTAGAAAAATGGGTGTTGAATTTAAATGTGGTGTTGAAGTTGGAAAAGATGTAACTCTTGATGAACTTAGAAAACAAGGCTACAAAGCTTTTTATGTTGCAATAGGTGCCCAAGGTGGAAGAAAGTTAAATATTGAAGGAGAAGATCACCCTTCAGTAATCGCTGGTGTTGAATATTTAAGAGATGTAAATTTAGGAAAAGATATAAAAACACCAGGCAATGTTGTAGTTATTGGTGGAGGTAATGTTGCAGTAGACGTTGCTAGAACTGCTGTTAGAACTGGAGCCCAACAAGTTGAAATGGTATGTTTGGAAAGTGAAAGTGAAATGCCAGCTCAAGATGAAGAAGTTTTAGAAGCAAAAAGTGAAAACATAAACATCAATAATGGTTGGGGACCTACGAAAATCATTATTGAAAATAATAAAGTAACTGGCGTTGAATTTAAAAAATGTACTAGTGTATTTGATAAAGATAATAAATTTAATCCACAATATGATGAAAAAAATACAAAAGTCTTAAAGGCAGATACTGTTCTTCTATCTATTGGTCAATCCATTGAATGGGGAAATATGCTTGAAGGTAGTAAAGTTGAACTTAGAGGTGGAAATGCAGCTATTGCAGATAGTCTATCATTACAAACAGGAGAGAGTGATATCTTTGTCGGTGGAGATGTTTATACAGGCCCTAAGTTTGCAATTGATGCCATTGCTGCAGGAAAAGAAGGTGCTGATTCAATGCATAGATATGTTCACCCTGGTCAAACACTCCACCTTGGAAGAAATAGAAGAGAATTTTTAATCTTAGATAAAGATAATGTAGATTATTCTTCATACGATAATGCAAAAAGAGAAAAAGTTGCATATGATAAATCTAAAAATTTAACATTTAGTGATCCTCGATTAACGTTAACTGAAGAACAAGTTTTAAAAGAAACAAAACGTTGTTTAGAATGCGGGGCTGCGCAAGTTGATCCAAATCAATGTATAGGATGTGGGGAATGCACAGTTCGTTGTAAATTTGATGCAATTACTCTATCTAAAGTTTTTGATGCAAAGAGTTATGGTTATGAGAATATAAAACCACATGCTCTAAAAAGAGTAATTGGTAGAAAAGTCAAGATTGCATTCAATCCAAACCGTAATAGTGTATCAGTATAAATGCATGAATTAACAGTTTTAGTTGAACTTGTGGACATGGTTGAAAAAGCCATGGTTGAAAACCATATTGAAAAAATTGATACAGTTGTCATTCAAATTGGGCAACTGTCATCAATTGTTCCTCGTTATATGAGAGAATATTATCCAAATGCTATATCAGGCTCTAAATTAGAAGGTACAAATCTTAAAATAGAAATGATTCCTGCAAATGGATTATGCCATCATTGTAATAAGGTTTTTAACATTGTGAAAAATAAAGGGAAATGCCCAATTTGTAAAAATGATGATTGGGAAATTTTAAGTGGGCAAGAATTTATGTTAAAAGAAATATACATAAAAGAAACCTTGCCAAAATGATTAAAGGTATAATGTGAATAAGTTTATTTATATACTAACCGTCTCTTGTTTATTTCTCTCTTTTATAAAAGACAAAGAAAAAACAAAGAAGGCTTTAAAAAAAGGATTTAAATCGTTTATTAATATACTCCCATTATTTTTGGGAGTACTTGTTTTTGTTGGCTTAGTTATTTCTATTTTTAATGCACAATTAATTTCATCTCTGATTGGATCACAATCTGGTTGGTTTGGAACAATTATAGCAGGAGCTTTTGGAACTTTTGCAATGATTCCCTCTTTTGTTGCATTTCCTTTGGCACAAATGCTGATTGTAAATGGTGCAGGGTACATGCAAATAGGAGCTTTTTTATCAACTTTATTTATGGTTCAGATTGCATCAATTCCAATTGAAATAAAATATTTTGGCAAAAAAGTTACTATAATTAGAAATATTATATCGTTTTTATTTGCATTTATAGTAGCTAATTTCATCGGTTTAATTATGGGAGCATTATGAAAATTTTAAAAAAATATAAACTCTTTATCATAACTTTAATAGCATTAGTAATTTTATATATAATTAACAAAGAAATGGCAATAAAATCAGCAAAAACAACTCTTTCCTCTTTTAAACAAATGCTCATATACATTCCCCCTATTTTTGTACTTTTAGGACTCTTAGATGTATGGGTGGAAAAAGAAGCAATGATAAAATTAATGGGAGAAAACTCTGGCATTAGTGGTATTTTATTATCTTTAGTTATTGGATGCTGTGCTGCAGGTCCCCTGTATGGAGCTTTCCCTATAGCAGCAGTATTTATGAAAAAAGGAGTAAAATTCTCTAATGTTTTGATATTTATTGGTACATGGTCATGTGCAAAAATTGGTATGATATTATTTGAAATTGCATCTATGGGAGCTAAATTTGCTTTTACAAGACTAATTATAGATATCCCATTAATCATAATAATAGCATATATTATCCCAAAGATTGTCGGCAACGAACATATTAAAATGATTTATAAAGAAGTTGATAATATATAAAGTTTCTGTTAAAAATTTTTATTTTTCTTCATTATTAATATTATATCAAATTTGAATTAGATGTTTAATTATTTTTAACACTGTGGTAAAGTTAATTTAATAATAAAAACAATAATTCTAATCAGAGGGTAAATAACTTGTTTAATAACTTTGAAGAAGGACAACTTATAAAAACCAAAATTGTAGCAATATATGGGGAAAACATATTTTTAGATTTAAATATGAAAAGCGAAGGAATCATAGACAGTTCTGAATTCTTAAATGACGATGGAACTTTAAGTGTAAAAGTTGGAGATACCATAAGTGCATATTTCATCTCTAATGATCATGGGGAGATGAAATTTACAACTAAGCTTAAGGGGGATAAAGCAAATACAGCAGTACTAGAAAAAGCATATCAAAGAAGGATCCCTGTTGAAGGCAGTGTTGAGAAAGAAATTAAAGGTGGTTTTGAGATTAAAATTGGTGATAGTAGAGCTTTTTGTCCTTTTTCACAAATGGGTTATAGACAGAAAGAAGAACCTAGTTTTTTCATTGGTAAAACAATGACTTTTTTAATTCAAGAATTTAATAGAGAACAACATAACATCATTGTAAGTAATAGAGCTTTTAATGAAGCAGAAGAAAATAAAAAAATTGAAACATTAAAAAAAGACTTAAAAGTTGGAATGATTGTAAAAGGAAAAGTATTATCCCTTCAATCCTTTGGAGCATTTGTTGATGTAGAAGGTGTTCAAGCTTTACTCCCAATCTCAGAAATTAAGAGATCTAGAATTGAAGATATTGAAAAAGAGTTAGAAATTGGACAAGAGATTCAGGCTCAAATTCTAAGTCTTGATTTAGATCACAAAAAAATGTCGATAAGCACGAAAGCTTTAATTGAAGATCCTTGGGACACTGTTTCTACTAAATATAAAGTTGGAGATAAAATAGAAGGCACAATTTCTAAAATAACTAGCTTTGGATTATTCATCAATCTTGAACCTGGTATGGATGGTCTAGTTTTTATATCGAAACTTCCTGAGACAAGTAACAATACTAACCTAAATAAATTATATAAAATAGGTGAAAAGATGTTTGTTGAAATCGACAATATAGATGAAAAAGGTAGAAGAATCGCTTTAAGTCCTACTAAATCAAATGAAGAAGAAGAAAATATAAAACTATATATGCAAGATCAAGATGACGATGAAAATGATACTTACAATCCTTTTGCAGAATTCTTGAAAAAGAAAAAATAAACATTTACTACTAATAAAAAATCCTAGCTTTATTACTAGGATTTTTTTTGGTATTTTAACTAATCCATTGATGTGAATCAGTTGAAAGATATATAAAAAATGGAGCTGATCGGACTCGAACCGACTACCTCTTGAATGCCATTCAAGCGCTCTACCAGGTGAGCTACAGCCCCAAATAAATTATGAAATTAAATTACCATTATTGTTATTCTTCGTCAATACTTCTAGAACTGTATTAATAACTATAATTGCTCTTTATTCATTAATAAAAAAGCAACTAGTAAAAAACAAATTGTTCCAAGTATAGCTATAGAATTAAACCTTAAAGTTACTATAGTCCCAATTATTGCACCAATAATAAATAAGATAATAATTGAAAAAGATCTAATCGCTTTATCCCTATATATAATATCCTTTTGTACTACATAATGAAAAAAGTTTTCACTTGTAGTTCTAAGATTCCCTGTACACATAGTTGTAGCAAAACCTGTTGAATGCATTTTTCTAAAACTCTCAACTTGTAGTGAACAAACAAAAGAAACTAAGCTATTTGCAATTATATTTGCCACCTCTCCTGTTTTAATAAATGAGACACCAACTATTACTAACATTTCTAGTGCTAAAACGTATTGTCTCCAATGATATTTTAAAGGCTTTTTTGTATGTTTTATAAACTCAGCAATTAATACCCCAAGAAAAAAAGAAAATATCGGTATAATATATTTAAATATTTCATGGTAGTTTTTTTGAGCTATATTTATCGCAACTAAAACCATATTTCCAGTTTGTGCATTTGCAAAGACTTCACCTCGTCCAAAAAAAGTATATGTATCTAAATAGCCACCAGCTAAAGCTAGTAACCCACCGACAATAAAACTCTCTGAAGTTTGAAGTCCTTTATTAAAATAAATACCCATCTTCGACCATTGTCCTAGATTTAACTTTTAAATCATAATCTAAATAATTTATTAATTTCTCTCTATCGAAAGTATAATCACCACAAGCTATTTTAAATATCTTGCCACAATTAATCGCATCATCTAAAGCATGATGGGCTCTATAATTTAATTCAAACATTTCACTTAGAACCGTTAATTTATGACTCTTATAATGTGGCCATTTTTTGCGACTAATTTGTAAAGTACAATAGAACACATTTCTAGGTAGCTCTAAGTTATAAGCTTCAAGACAGCCTTCTAAAACTTTATAATCGAATATAGCATTATGAGCAACAATTATACTATTTCCAAAAAACTTATGTATATCAGGCCATATCTGATCAAAGGTTGGAGATAGCAAACACTCAGCACTATCTAATTGATGTACCCTAGTCATACCAGGGTCAAAATATTTAACTTTTGGGCAAATTAGAGAATAATAAGTATCTATAACATTGCCCTCTTCATCAAACTTTGCTAAACCTAATGAAGCAGCACCACCTTTTTGAGAATTTGCTGTTTCAAAATCCAAAGCTATATAATCCATTTAATCTATTTTCTCCAAGATCATGGTAACTGGTCCATCATTTAAATATCTGACATCCATGTGTGCTCCAAATACTCCAGTTTGTGTTTCAAAGCCTAAATCTTTAAACTTTTGAACAGCATCTTCGTATAATTTTTTAGCAAGCTCAGGGACCTCAGCATTATCATAAGAAGGTCTATTTCCTTTTCTTAAGTTTGCATAAAGAGTAAATTGACTTACTACTAAAATTTTAGCATTTACATCAAAAGCACTTAAATTCATTTTATCATTTTCATCTCTGAACATTCTTAACTTTGAGATTTTATTAACAACATAATCAACATATTCGGCTTTATCGCCTTTAGCAACACCAAAATAAACTAATAGCCCATGATCAATTTGGCCAACTATTTTTTCATCAACGGTTACCGAGGCATCCTTTACTCTTTGAATTACACATTTCATCTATATTTCCTCAAGAATTTATAACTATTTTTATATATCTTAATAAAAAAAGATGACAATTAAAAGAGACTTAATTGAACATATTCTTTTTCTTCAAATTTTTTTAGATAAGCAAAAATATCATCACTTGAGTGCATAATATTATGTTTCTCACAAGTTTCATCTAATAATTTCATAAGCTTTGAATGATTAAAACTGCCTACAAAATAACTATCTTTATAATACTTGATATATTTCTCTTTAAGAGTGGGAAACTTTTTATCTAATTGATTATAGTAATATTGTCTATTTCCATCTCTTAGAGTCATACCAATACCAAAATATAATATTGCCTTAACTTTAGCTTCTATCATCATATCTAACAATAAACTTATATTTTTTTCAGTATCTAAAATAAAAGGTAAAATCGGACCTAACCAAACAACAGTTGGTATATTATTTTCATTAAATATTTTTAAAACTTCAATTCTTTTAGAAGGTGGGCAAACATTGGGTTCTATTTTTTTAGACATTTGATCATCTGATGAAGTTAATGTCATTTGGACAACACATTTTGACTTTTCATTAATCTTTTTTATCAAATCCAAATCTCTTAAAATTAAGTCCGATTTAGTTAAAATAGTAATGCCAAATCCATATTTATAAACTAACTCAAGAGCACCTCTAGTCAATTTTAAATCTTTTTCTATTGGTAGATATGGATCTGACATTGATCCTGTAAAGATCATTGATTTTTTTCTTTTTCTTCTTAAAGTATCTTCTAATAAAACAAGTGCATTTTGTTTAACTTCAACATCTTCAAAATTGTGATTTATATTATAGCAAGCACTTCTAGAGTCACAATATATACATCCGTGAGTGCAACCTCTATAAATATTCATATTACCACTACTTGATAGAATATGTTTTGCATTAACTTTATGCACTTTTTTAACCTATTGTTTTTTAGCTGAAAAAGATGAAACTTCAAGTTTCATAACTAACACATTGTTTATAGATTGTTCACTATATTTAAAATTTTCTCGTTTTGTGACATTTCTCATTAGAGAGTTTAATGCTGCTAATTTATCTTCTTTTGAGTCAACAACGCTAGCTATACCTTCCCCTATTATACTTCTATAGAAAAATGTATAAGTACAAGCTATATCACCCTTACCTGATATTTCGTTTTTTTCATCAATTTCAAAAGCCACTTTTTCAGAGCCTTTATTAAAGGTATCAGCTTTTCTACCTTCTTTAGCACCGTGAAAATATAAAGTTAACTTATCACCTTCAAATTCATAACCATAATTTAGGGGAACAATATATAAACCAATCTCATCTTTCATAGCAATTCTACAAACATCACAACTTTCTAATATATCAATTATTTCAGCCCTATCTGTAACTAACCTATCTTTCCTTCTCATTTTATTCACCTCATATATCTAGATACTCATTTTTCTTTTTAGAGATAAAACTCTAAAACTATATATATAATGAAATAAAAACATACATCGTGAAAAGAGTATATTAAAAAAAAGATACCAAATATTACATAATAATTATAATTACATTGATTATTTATTTACTCATAAATTTGAGAACTACTTTATCATAAGCTCTATCACTCAAAAGTCTTTTTAATATAAATAATAATTTTGCATTTGATCCAATTAAATATCTTGTTTTTGGTTTTCTTTTTTCAACAGCTTTAACAATTGCTTGGGATACAACAGAGGGGTTACTCAACCTATTTTGTGATGAATACATTTTCTTAAATGAAGAGGCAACTTTTTTAGCCGATTCTTTATAGGCACCCTTACCACTAGTCTTCAATAAATTCTCTGCTGCTAAAATACCCCAGTTAGTTTTAATTCCACCTGGTTCAATTATAACCACTTCAATATTAAACTGTTTAACTTCCATTCTCAAACAATCACTGAAGCCTTCAAGTGCAAATTTTGTAGCATGATACCAAGCACCAAATGGAGTATGAATCTTACCACCTGTTGAAGAAATATTAATAATTTTACCTTTGTTTTGACTTCTCATATAAGGTAGAACTAATTGAGTCATTCTAGCTAAACCAAACAAATTAACATCCACTTGCTTTTTGGCTTCTTCAATTTCGACATCTTCAACAGCACCATAACTTCCATATCCAGCATTATTTACTAATATATCGATGCCACCTTCTTTTTCACTGATAACTTTTATACAATTTACCATGCTCTCTTCATTTGTTACATCAAGACTGATTATATTTACACCTTGCTTCTGTAAAGAAGAAAGTTTATCCATTCTCCTTGCGGCACCATAAACAATATAACCCTTATTCTTTAGTGCAATAGCACTCTCATATCCAATACCACTACTAGCACCTGTTATTAAGATTACTTCTTTTTTCATATTTTTGTTCTACCTTTATTTCTATTAGGTATATAATATTATGCAAAGTATTAAATTACAATAAAAGGTTATAAGAAACTGAAAAATCAAACTAACTTGAAATTAAGGTTATTTTTCTATTTTTTATTTCAATTATGTTTTCTTCTCTTAATAATTTTAGTTCTCTAAACAAAGATTGTCTTTGAACACCTAAATAATCAGCTAGCTCCTTTTTGGAAATTGGAAGAATAAAAGTATTTGATCTTTGTAAGTTTGATTGATTAGAAAAATAATCTAATAAGTTTTCTCTAATTGTTTTTTTATGGAAGATAAAAACCTTTTTATTTAAATTTTGAGAATTAATTGATAATGCTTTAAAAAATTTAATTGTAAAATCATAATTATGAAGGAGCTCTTCAATACAATTTTTTGAAAGACTAATTATTTTTGTTTTATTTTTTGAGTAAAAATTTAAGGGATAAACTCCGCCAGTTAAAATAAGATTAGCACCAATTATACTACCTCGCTCAAACTCAAACATAGTTGTAGAATTTCCATTCTCATTTAAAGAATAAGCAACAATAATCCCACTTACAACAATATCAACCCATTTACATTCTTCATTTACTTCTCTAATAGTATTATTTTTTTCAAAATTTCTTATTTTAATACATCGCTTTTCAATTAATGAATCAATGTTTTCTAATTTTTCAAAATATGATACACCAAACAATTCATCTTTAATATTCATTATTCTTCCCTTTATTTTATTCTAATCCATCTTATGTCAATAAAAAAGACATACTTGTGTCTTTTTTATTTTAACTTGGAATTTTAATCATACTGACACATTAGTGTCTTTTTATAATGAAAAAACAAATTAAGATAAGCTTACAGTAGGAGAAAATAATGGATATTTTTACATTAGCGATTTGGATTTTTACAATAATTTTTGTAATTGTTTCTCTTATCAAAGATAAGAAAAAAACATTTAATTCATTAAAAGTTGCCTTAAAAATGGGAAAGGCAATGGCATTGAGTATATTCTCAGTAATATTTTTAATCGGATTAATACTTGCAATTATTCCACCGGAAAATATTGCAAGTTTTATTGAAAAACAAAACCCATTTGTAGCTACAATTGGATCAGCTATTTTAGGAACGATTACTCTAATTCCAGCCTTTATAGCATTTCCTCTTGTTGGAACTTTAGTAGATGCTTCAGTCAACATTGTTGCAGCTGTGGCATTTTTAACAACACTAACGATGGTTGGAATAGTCACTTTTCCTCTAGAGAAAAAAGAATTTGGACTTAAATTTACTATAACTAGAAATTTATTGAGCTTTATATTTGCAATATTTATTGCATTGTGTATGGGAGTTATCTTATGAAAAAATTAATTAAAAACAATCTTTCAATTATATTAATATCACTAGCATATATGTCTTTATTTCTATTTAAAACACCACTTGCAATAACATCTGTTAAAAATAGTGGTTATTATATTAAAGAAATGCTTATGATAATGCCAGTTATTTTTGTACTAACAGCTCTTTTAGATACTTGGATAGATAAAAAAATTATAATGAAATATTTAGGTAAATCTTCAAAATCAAAAGGGGTAATCTTATCTTTTGTATTAGGAAGTATATCAGCAGGTCCTATTTATGCAGCATTTCCAATCTGCGTTTTACTTCATAAAAAAGGTGCATCAATTAGAAATATAATTATCATTCTTAGCTCTTGGGCAGTAATTAAAGTACCAATGTTAATAAACGAAGTTAAATTCCTTGGACTCCATTTCATGATAGTAAGATGGATTCTAACAATTTTAGCTATATTAATCTTTTCCTTTATTGGAGATAAGATAATTAAAGATGAAGATCTTTCTGTTGATAAAAAATCTTTAAATGGATATGTAAATATTAATACAAGAGCTTGTATTGGTTGTGGAGTTTGTGTAAAAACATATCCTTCTCTATTTTCAGTAGAAAATAAGAAAGCACATCTAAAACAATTAGATAGAATTGATGATGCTCAACTAGATCAAGCTATTGATAATTGTCCTGTTAATGCTCTAAATAAGTAATATAAAATCTGAATATCAAACCATAAAAAGAATTAGAGTTAATTTACTCTAATTCTTTTTATCCCTCTATTCTAAAACTTTCTCATATAAAGATAAGACATTCTCACTACATATTTTTTTAACAATATTATTAGAGTATCTTTTTTCTAAAGCTCTAACAATTTCCTGCATATTGCCTGAATCTTTTATTTCTAAATTAGAATTAATACCATCTAAATCGGCTCCAAAACCAATTGAGTTCTCACCTCCTAAATCAAGCATATAATCGATATGTTTAATTATATCAGAAACTGTTGAAAACTTATCGTCTCTATAACTTATAAATTCACTACAAAAATTAATACCAATTACACACTCTCTTTTAAATAATTTATCTAGTAATTGATCATTTAGATTCCTACCAACTTTTGTAATACTGTAACAATTAGAATGACTAGCTACAAAAGGTTTAGTAGTATTATCTAGTACATCTTCAACCAATTTATTGGAACCATGGGACACATCAATAATCATATTTAATTCTTCCATTCTTTTAATATAATCAATACCATGAGACTTTAATCCATTTACATCATCTACTCTCTTTAAGTCATCAAAAGATTTTAAATTATCTCCATCTAAATTAGGATATCCAACTTTATTTTCATAGTTCCAAGTTAGAGTAATCATTCTAACCCCTAAATCATAAAATTCTTTTAACTTGTCATATAAAACTATCTCACTATCTTCAATTGTTAACATAGTATTAATTTGATCCATTTTTATATCTGAAAATTTATAAACTTTATTTATATTATTAAGAGAAGTTTCATTATCATAAAAACAGATAATTTCCTTAGCAAGGTTTTCCATTTTATTGACTTTTCTACAATCTAAAAAAATTGCCATATTTTGAAGAAGATAATCACTTCTGTTCATTTTTTCTAAATCTATGTGTAAATTATTTTTATCTAGATGTTGTTTAGTATTAAACATCTCAACAATAGTATCACAGTGCATATCTACAATTTTCATAAAAACATATACTCCTCTCAATTTTCTATCTATTATAAACCTTGGGCTTTTATCATACCAGCTGTTATTCCATAATGTCTTTTAAATTCTCTAGAAAACTGTGAAACACTCTCATACCCTATTAAAGAAGCAACTTCACATGCTTTTAAATTTTGAGTAACTAATAAGTCTTTTGCCTTAGTTAATCTTATTTTTTTTAAGTATTGTAAAGGTGTTTCTCCTGTTAATGATTTAAATATTTTATAAAAGCCAGATTCACTCATTGAGCACTCATTAGCTAAATACTCTACACTGATATGATCTTTATAATTATTGTGAATAATTCTTAAAGCTTTTGACAGTCTTTCATAATCACTTCCATGTGCACAAAGAGCATATAAAACAGGTTTATTAGCACCTTGCAAAACTAAATACATTATCTCTTTGACTATGGATTTGCCAAGAATTAAAGAATCTGTTTCATTTTCTAAAGAATAAAGAAGTCTAAGAGACGCTTCTTCTAGCCTTTTATCTATCTTAATGGGATTAACTTTAAAAGAATTTACATTTATCACTGTTTCTCTAATATTCATTTTTAGAATTAACTCATTCAACAAAGCAATATCGAGTTCAATATGTAATCCAAAAACTGGATCATCTTCACTTGCAATAGCTTCACATTCAAATTGCAAATGTGTAGGTAAAACTATATAATAATTACGACTGTACTCAAAATGGTGATTAGCTAAGTATCCATGTTTATTACCATTTAAAACAATTAAAATACCCGGTTTATAATCTAATAACTGTCTTTGGATTGGATAGTTATTCTTAAATATTCTAACCCCATCAATATAAGTATTATTAAACCCTTCTTTTAGATTGTTATCAACTATATATTTTATTGCCTTACTACATTCCATATTGTCCTCTTTTTAAAGCTATACTTAAGCTATAAAGGATTGTATAATAAAATACAACTTTTTAGTAATTAATTTTCAATATTTTATAGAATTAGGCAACAATCTTTATTATATTAGGCATTTTTTTAAACTATCATTTCTGTTAAATTAATATTATAATTACTGAATAAAAGATATTTGAATAAGAAAAGGAGAATATAAGATATATGAATAATTTTGTTTATGACATACAGACCAAAGTATATTTTGGAAAGGATCAATTAGGAAATCTTGCACCAGAGTTACAAAAATATGGAAAGAAAGTATTACTTACATATGGTGGTGGCAGTATTAAAAAAAATGGATTATACAAAAGAATTTTAGATGAACTAAATAAAGGTGATTTTGAAGTTTTTGAACTATCTGGTATCGATCCAAATCCTAGAGTATCTTCCGTGAATCAAGGTGCACAGATCTGTAAAAAAGAAAACATTGATGTACTATTAGCTGTGGGTGGCGGTTCTGTTATAGATTGTACTAAATACATAGGAGCTGCGGCTTATTATGATGGTGATGCTTGGGATATTATGCTGAAAAAAGTAGATGTCAAAAAAGCTCTTCCACTTTTTACAGTTTTAACTCTATCTGCAACAGGAACTGAAATGAATGCTGCAGGAGTTATTAGTAATCCTGAAACAAATGATAAGATTGGATTAATTTTTCCACCTCTTAGACCTAAAGTATCTTTCTTAGATCCAACATTAACCTATAGTGTTAGTCAATATCAAACAGCTTGTGGATCTGCTGATATTCTAAACCATATATTTGAAGTTTACTTTAATATGGATGATGATTTATACATGCTAGATACTGTTATGGAAGGTTTGATGAAAACTGTTATAAAGTACGCACCAATAGCATATCATGATGGAAACAACTATGAAGCAAGAGCGAATCTTATGTGGGCTTCTTCTTGGGCAATTAATGGCTTTGTGGCTGCAGGAAAGACCCATGATTGGACATGCCATCCAATTGAACATGAGCTTTCTGCTTATTATGATATAACCCATGGATTAGGATTAGCTATCTTAGCACCAAAATGGCTTGAATATTCCTTAGATGAAAGAACAGTTTCAAAATATAAACAATTTGGTATTAACGTATTTAATATAGATGAGAATCTACCTCCAATGGAAATAGCAAAACTTTCAATTGAAAAAGTTAAAACTTTCCTTTATGAAGATTTACATCTTGATAGCACTTTATCTGCTATAAATATAGATGATGATAAATTCGAAATCATGGCAAAAAAAGCTTGCAATAATGATAAAATAAACGGATTTAAAACTCTATATCCTAAAGATGTTGTTAATATCTTAAATATGTGTAAATAAAATTTCTTATTTATAATAATTCAACTGTTGTAAAAGTAAATTTTTACAGCAGTTTTTCTTTGTTTTAACCATTATATTATTTTTAACAATATGACTTTTCAATGAAACTATTGAAATCTTTTTCTCTCTAAGCTATATTTTATGGTAAGAGGTAAGACCTATTACCTATGGAGAGAAAAAACTATGAATATTGAACCAAAATTTAACCCAATTGAGAATGCAACACTTTCAAGTGAACTGAAAAAATCAATTCTCAAATATATAGGAGAATCTACTAAACTAGGATTATACAAACTTCCAAGTGAAGTTAATATTTCAAATAACTTAGGAGTTAGTAGATTAGCACTTAGAGAAGTATTTAAAGAATTGAGAAATGATGGAATATTATATTCCATTCATGGAAAGGGAACTTATATTAATAAGAACTTTACAAATCTTAAATTTAGACTAACACCTGCAAGAGAATTTTTAAAATCTATTTATGCTTGTGGTTATGAGGCCTCCGTAGAAGTTGTTGATTATAATATTACAGAAAGTAAAACATATGATGCTAAATCTCTAGAACTTAATACTGGTGATAAATTATTAAATATATATAAAGTCTTTTTTGCAGACAATAAACCAGTCATATTTTGTATAGATACTATACCATTTAAATATTTTAAAGATGTAGAAATATCACAAGATGATCTAAATATATCCACATTTGATTATATCAAAAATAAAGCAAATATTATTGTTGAAAATGATATTGTAGAAATGACTGCAGTTCTAGCAGATGAAATACCAAGTGAATTTGATAGTTATAAATCTAAAGTAATCAATAAACCATTAATTAAAATGGCATCAGTTTATTACACATTAACACAAGAGCCAGTTATGCAAGTTAAAGCATTTTTTGATACAGAAAATATAAAACTCAGTCAACTTAGAAAACAAAATGTCTATGATGACTACTTATAAAACTAAATAAGGAAAAACTGAATGCAGAAAGTAAAAATATCATTTTATTTAAATGGGTCCCTTATTGAAAAGATGTTAGATCCAGAGCAAAGAGTATTGGATCTTTTAAGAGATGTACTTTGGAAAACAGGAACTAAAGAAGGATGCGGTGATGGAGATTGTGGCGCATGCACCATAACCCTAGCACAATACCAAAATAATTCAATATATTACCAAGCCGTTAATTCTTGTTTATTACCAATTGGAAAATTACAAGGAACAAGTGTTGTGACTATTGAGGGATTAGATAACAATAACCAAGATTTAAATATCATACAACAAGCTATGGTAGATCAACATGGTATCCAATGTGGATTTTGTTCCCCTGGTATTAGTATGAATATGTTTGCCTTATTAGCAAACAATGAAATTCCATCATATAATGAATTACTAAACGCCCTAAATGGGAATATTTGTCGCTGTACAGGATATGATGGAATCAAAAAAGCTGCAAAACAAATTCTTGATTACTTAAACAAAAATAAAGACTACGATATTGTGCCTACTAAAATTAGGCAATGTGAAAATAAATTAAAACAACTACCTTTATCATTAACTTATGGAGACTATTTAATCCCTACTAATAAAAAAGAACTATTAACTTATCTAAAAGAGTGTGAAGATTCAATGATAGTTAGTGGATGTAGTGATGTCTCTGCTGTAGCACATACAAAACGAGAAAAGCTGATAAAAGCAATTGATGTTTCTAGAGTTGAGGAAATGTCAGATATTAAATTAAGTAAAGAAGGTTTATATATTGGTGGTTCTGTTTCTTTAACTAGAATAATTAACTCAGACATAGTAAAAGATAAAGCTTCTCAACTAGCTAAAGGTCTTGAAGAAATTGCTGCTATACAAGTGAGAAATCTTGCTACCTTGAGTGGTAATATTGCAAATGCTTCACCTATTGCAGATGGAGTTGTATTATTAATGGCTTATGATGCAATCTTATTTATTGTAAATCAAAATGGATGTAGAAAAGAAAAATTAACTTCCTTTTACAAAGGTTATAAAAAAACAACTTTAAAAAAAGGTGATGTTATAGAAAAAATCTTTATTGATAACTCAGCATTAGAAAAAAATTACCATCTTGAAAAAACAGGAAAAAGAAATACCGTAGATATAGCTTGTGTTAACTCCTGTATCAGTTACAAAGAAAAAGAAAACAAAATAACAGACATAACAATTACATTTGGTGGAATAGCAGAAAACGTTGTAATTGAGAAAATAAAAGATATTTATGAAAACGAGAATATTGAAATATTAGCAAGGAATATTTCAAAAAAATATAACCCATTGAGTGATGTTAGAGGGTCGAGTGAATATAGGTTAAAACTGATAGAAAACCATATCATCAAACATTTTGCCTTTATTTTAGGAGAATTATAGAAATATGAGTAAAAGAAAAGACAACCTAATAGAGTTAATTAAAGGTACTATGCCATTTAATGGTGAATCAGAAAGTTTTACCAATTATCTATTTTCATATCCTATTTTTTCTCCACAACCTAAAGGGAAAATAATAAATATTGATTTTTCGCCTTGCTTTTCTATTGAAGGGTATATCAGAGGCATAACTGCCTCTGATATACCTGGAATTAATGCTCAAGGAGCTGTGGACAGGTTAGAAGAACCCCTATTAGCAGATAAAGAAGTAAATTATATTGGACAACCAATAGCTCTAGTTGTAGCAACTAGTCAAGATGCAGCTATTAGAGCAGCAAGGTCGGCAATAATTGAAATAGAAGTCGATGAAAATTATATTGTTGACCTAGAGCAGGCTATAGAAAAAAAATCTTTTTACCAAGAACCTATGGTTATAAGTTGTGGAAACTATTTAGAAGAATATGAAAATTCAATACACAAGGTAGAAGGAACATTTGAATCTGGTGGACAAGAACATGCCTACATAGAAACTCATAGAGCTTTTGCCGCATATGATTCATTTAAGAAAAATATTATTATAAAATGTGGAACTCAAGCAATTAGTGATGTTCAACAGGTAACCGCTCTTGCACTAGGTAAAAAAGAAAGTGAAATTGAAGTAGATGTGTATAGAGTTGGAGGAGCTTTTGGCGGCAAAGAAAGAGGAGGGACCTCTTACTCGGCCCTAGCTGCCTTAGCCCTTTATATCACAAATAGACCTTGTGCTCTTATACTAGATAGAAGTGATGATTTAAAGTTTACAGGGAAAAGACATCCATATAAGACTTTTTATAAAGTTGGCTTTGATGATAATGGAAGAATCACTTCTTTTATAACAGATTTATACGCAAATGGTGGTTTTTATGAAGATTTTACAATAGCAATTGTAGAGCGAGCTGTGCTTGGAATTTGCAATTGCTATTATCTAGAGAATGCTTGGATAAGAGGCAATAGTTGCAAAACAAACCTCCCACCTAATACAGCATTTAGAGGGTTTGGGGCTCCCCAAGCAACTCTAGTTATGGAAGAAATAATCTATCAAATAGCTTCAAAATTAAATAAATCAATTTTAGAAATCCAAAAAATAAACTTTTTAAAAGATGGGCAAAAAGCACCATATGGAATGATAATGGAAGAAGTTAGAATTCCTCAAATTGTAGACCAATTGCTTAGTGATTGCAATTATGAAAAATTAGTAGAAGATAAAAACAAGTATAATAAAGAACATAAATATTCTAAAAAAGGTATCGCTCTAGTTCCTGTTAAATATGGGATTGGATTTACAGCAACATTCTTAAATCAAGGGAATGCTCTTATTAATATCTTTAGCGATGGTTCAATATCAGTATCTCATGGTGGAATAGAAATGGGTCAAGGGTTATTTACAAAAGTTGAACTCATAGTTGCAAAAACGTTAGGAGTATCTCCCCAAAGGGTTAAGTGTGAATCCACAAATTCTCATCGAGTTGGTACTGTTGCATCAACAGCAGCATCTACTGGAACTGATTTAAATGGTGCAGCAGCAAGAATGGCCGCTATTGAATTATTAGAAAATCTAAAAGAAGCAGCAAGTAATATTTTTAAAGATAAAATAAATCTCGCTCAAGCCCCTAAATATATAAGAATTGAAAATGACAAAGTTTTTGATATTAGAAGTAAAAACGAAATAATTAGTTTTGAAGAATTGGTAAGTTATTGTTATTTCAACAGAGTAAAATTAGGTGCTCAAGCACATTATGCTACCCCAGGTCTTGAATATGATATGGATAAAGGAAGAGGAACACCTTTCTCATATTTTACAAACGGGGCTGCTCTAGCAATGGTAAAAATTGATACTTTAACAGGAACTTATAAAGTTGAAAAGGTTCATATAAGACATGAGGGTGGAACTATACTTGATGAAAAAATAGATCGAGGTCAAATTATTGGAGGATTTGTCCAAGGTATGGGTTTTGTAACAATTGAAGAGTTGCCTCACAGCAATAAAGGAGAGCAACTAGCCTCTTCCTTTGCTACTTATAAAGTACCATTAATTGATGATGTTCCAGAAGATTTCGTAGTTGATTTAGTTCCTTCGTCAGATAAAATATGTGGCGTTTTAGGTAACAAAGGAGTTGGAGAGCCTCCCTTGTTATATGGAATTGCTGTATTTAATGCAATAAGAGATGCAATTGCTTCAGACAAAAAGAAAACTATATATCTTAATCATCCAGCAACAGCAGAAAATGTTTTAAAAACTTTAAATGAATAAAATTTAAATTGTATTATCCGGATTTTCCGGAGAGGAGTTTATATGAAGAAAAGTGTTGTAGTTATTGGCTTATTATTAATGGCCTCATCTTTCCTATTTTCAAGCGGTTCAAAGGAAACTAGTGCTTCAGTAGAAGATGAAAATGCAAAATTAAAAGTTGCTCTGTTATTACCTGGCAAAAAAGATGATGTTTCATTTAACCAAGCAATGTATGAGAGTATGAAAGAAGTTGAAGCTGAATATTCAGACAAAATTGAAGTTACATACGTTGAAGATGTTTACGAAGTAGCTGATATTGAACCTGCTTTAATGGACTTTGCATCAAGAGGATATGACTTAATATTTGGACATGGATTTCAATACATGGAACCAATAATTAAAGTTGCAGAATTATTCCCTGAAACTATGTTTGCTTTAGGTACTGGTTATAAAACAGCTCCAAACACATGCGTTTATGATGTTCACTTAGCTCAAGGTGGATATTTAATGGGTCTTTTAGCAGCAATGATATCTGAAACTGGTAAAATTGGAGTAATTGGTGGAGCTGATGCATCTGAAATCTATAGAGGTCATGAAGGATTTAAAATGGGCGCAAAAGCGGCTAACCCTAATATAAAAATACAAGAATTCTATACCGGTGACTGGAGAGATGCTGCTAAAGCTAAAGAAGGTGCTCTTGGTATGTATGATAATGGTGTTGATGTAATATGGCACAGTGGTGATGGAATTGGTTTAGGAGTTGTTAATGCAGCTTTAGAAGCTAATAAATATTGTTTATCAAATATTACAAGCCAATATGTTCTTGCAAAGGATAATGTAGTAAGTGGCGTAAATTATCAATGGGATTTAGTTATTAGACAAATTTTAGATGATGTATTATCAAATAATTTCATGAATCAAGAAAAATTCTATTGGATAAATGTTGAAAATGGTGGACTAGCCGTAGCAGATTATCATCAATTTAAAGATGAATTTGATGCTGAAATCTTTACAACTATGGATCAAGCTATTGAAGATATTAAATCTGGTACAATTGAAATTCCAGATTTTGAGAAATAATTATAAGATAATTCAGGGAAGAATTCTTCCCTGAAATTATATAAAACAATTTTGTAACTTTTTAAAGGCAAACTATATTTGGGGGATTCAAAAATATAATGAATGCAATAGAAATGAAATCAATAACCAAAACATTTGGAAGTTTGATTGCAAATGATAATATAGATTTCACATTAAAAAAGGGAAGCATTCATGCTCTTTTAGGTGAAAACGGTGCAGGAAAAACGACTTTAATGAATCAGCTTTTTGGACTAAGTATAGCCGATAAAGGTTCAATTTATGTAGAAGAAGAACTTCTTGAATTAGACCATACCCCGCAGCAATCTATGAAAAGAGGTATTTCGATGGTACATCAACACTTCATGTTAATTAAAAATATGAGTGTTACAAAAAATATCATGCTTGCAAATGAAGATGAAAACTTCCCTTTATTAAATGAAAAACTTACTAATAAAAAGATCGTTGAATTATCTAAAAAGTATCATCTTGGAGTAAATCCAAATTCAATTATTGAAGATTTAGCCGTAGGAGAACAGCAAAGAGTCGAAATATTAGCGGCTCTTTATAACAATACCAATACTCTTATATTAGATGAACCTACGGCAGTACTAACACCAGAAGAAATTGATGATTTTTTTGTTATTTTAAGAGAATTAAAATCTAATGGGAAATCGATTATTATTATCACACACCATCTAAATGAAATCATGGAAATTGCAGATGAAGTTACTGTACTTAGAAATGGATGCAAAATTGGTACCTATCAAATAGATTCAACCACTTCAACTACATATTTATCAAAACTAATGGTAGGTAGAGATGTAGCTTTCAATTTTAAAAAAGAAAATAAACCTCAAGATGAAAACATATTAGAAGTAAAAAACATAAGTTATTCTAAAAATCATATTAAGTATGTAAACAATTTAAGTTTTAAAATAAAAAAAGGCGAAATTTTCGCAATAGCTGGAGTAGATGGGAATGGACAAAAGCAATTATGTGAAACTTTAGTCGGATTAAATAAAGCTGATAGTGGAAAGGTTTATTTAAAGAATCAAGATATAAGCAAAACTAAAGTAAACTATAGAATTAAAAATGGAATATCTTATATACCCCAAGATAGACAAAAAAGTGGCTTAGTTATGGATTGGTCAATAAGTGATAACCTAATTTTAAAAACTTATGAAAGAAAACCAATATCTAATTCTATTTTTGTTTCTAAAAAAACCGCCAATTCTCAAGCAAAAAGAATGAGAGATAAATATAGTATTAAATGTCAAAACACAGAAGATAGAGCAAATCAATTATCTGGAGGGAATCAACAAAAGGTAATTTTAGCTAGAGAAATGGATAGAGGTCCTGCCCTTTTAATTGCATCTCACCCAACAAGAGGCTTAGATATTGGAGCAATGGAATATGTTAGAAAACAGATGCTAGAATTAAGAAATAATGGTGGATCTGTATTACTGATATCTGCGGATTTAGAAGAAATATTTCAAATTGCTGATAGAATAGCTGTTATTTTTAAAGGTGAATTTATGTCAATTTTAGAGCCAAACTGTGGTATTGAAAAGATTGGACGACTTATGGCCGGGTTAAAAGAAGAGGAATAAAATGTTAAATAAATTTAAAAGTATTATACCAGCAATATTGTCAATTATTTTAGCCTTCATAGTGGGAGCTCTAATACTATTATTAAGTAAATTTGATCCAATAGAATCATATAAATCATTATTTAACGGGGCGTTCGGCTCTTCTTATGGTTTTTCAGAAACTCTAGTAAAAATGATTCCTATATTAACTATAGCCCTCGGAACGTCTGTAGCTTTTAAAGCACAACTTTGGAATATAGGTGGAAATGGGCAATATACTCTAGGGTGTATCACAACAGTTATAGTTTGCGTTTATTTGCCAGGCCCGACTTGGTTGAAATTACTCCTTGCATTAATTTTTTCAATACTTAGCGGATTAATATTTGGATCTCTTTTGGGACTTGCAAAAGCAAAATTAAATGCAAATGAAGTTATTACAACTCTAATGTTTGATTATATTATTGCTTTTTTCTTAAGTTATTTAGTATACGGTCCGTTAATGGATCCTGAAGGTCATAATTTTCCACAATCAAAATTGATTGAAAAAGATGTACTTTTTAATAAACTAATAACAGGAACTAGAATTCACACAGGTTTATTCATTACCTTAAGCCTAGTTATTCTTCTGTTTCTATTTTGGAAAACAAAAGAAGGCTTTAGGATTAAAATGATTGGTGCCAACCCTAATGTCGCAAAGTTAAGTGGAATTTCAGTTAATTTACAAATCATGTTAACAATGGGAATTTCTTGTGCTTTTGCAGCTATCGCGGGCTACATAGATGTTTTAGGAATCCATGGAAGACTTCAAGACAATATTTCAGGATCTTTAGGTTCAGTGGCTATTGTAGTTGCATTATTAGGGAACCTAAATCCAATAGGAATAGTCTTTTCTGCATTTTTCTTCTCAGCATTAACAGTTGGTGGGCAATGTATGCAACGATATATAGGAGTACCATATTCACTTGTAACTATAATACAAGCCTTAGTAATAATCTTTGTTGTTGCATCAAATATTATTGTTGAAAATAGGAGAGAAAACTCATGAACAGTAGTTTTATAATCAGTCTTTTAGTTGGAACTTTAAGAACAAGTACACCAATTGTTTTAGCCGCATTAGGACAAGTTTATGTCCATAAATCAGGAACTTTAGATTTATCAGTTGAAGGGTGTATGATATTTTCATGTTTAATGAGTTTTGTTGCGGCAGCTTTAACAGGTAGTTTAACTTTTGCTTTAATAATTGGTGGTATTTCGGGAATATGTTTTTCTTTTTTAATGGCAGTATTAACAGTTAAGCTTAAATCAAATCAAGTAA
Organism: Sphaerochaetaceae bacterium; assembly: GCA_963677735.1. Classification (GTDB taxonomy): domain Bacteria; phylum Spirochaetota; class Spirochaetia; order Sphaerochaetales; family Sphaerochaetaceae; genus Pleomorphochaeta. Next base: position 3,050,676 of record OY782505.1, on the reverse strand, counting down.
TTTCAGGAACAGCATTAACTATATTAGCAACTGGGTTAAGTTCTTATCTTTATAGAGTAGTTTTTGGGATTAGATCACTTCCCCCAATTATTGAAAACTTTAAACCAATTAATTTTGGATTTTTATCAAAGATTCCTTTTATAGGCCCAATATTTTTTAATCATAATTTCACTTTTTATTTTATGATTACTCTAGTCTTTTTGACTTGGTTTATTATGGAAAAAACTTCTTACGGATTAAAAATCAAAGCAGTAGGAGAGTTTCCTAGAGCAGCGGATTCAAAAGGAATTAAAGTAAATAAAATAAGGGTAGAAAGTATTTTAATTGGTGGACTTTTTTCAGGGTTTGCTGGCTCTTCAATGTCTTTAGGGTATATGAATACATATACAGATCAAATGATTGCTGGAAGAGGTTTTATTGCAATAGCTGTAGTAGTCTTTGCTAGATGGTTACCTATAAGAGTATTATTTGCAGCTCTATTATTTGGGTTTGCAAACACCTTACAAATGAGACTTCAATCAATTGGAGTTGCAGTTCCAATCCAACTACTACAAGCCCTTCCTTATCTTTTAACTGTTGTTGTATTACTTGGTGTTTCAAAATATGTCAAATTTCCTACCTACTTTACACAACCATATAGTAGAGATAAAAAATAAAGAGATTATAAAATGAAAAATAAGTTTTTAATTATATTACTAATCTTTACATCTTCAATGATTAGCTGTAGTACGAGTAATGCAAGTACCCAATCCTATTGGAATAATTGTAATTTTCTTAGAGCTTCAGCTAGAGCACAAGAATTTGTAGATGCAATCAATGAACAAAAGCCAACAACAATTTATAATATGTTAAGTGAAAATTATAGAGAAAAAATAGAAAAAGAAGATTTTGTGAAAAGATATTTAGATGACTTATCTTATCCCTATATTTCTCCATTATATTGTTACCTACAAAAAGTTGATCTTCACTATGATGTTAAAGGTGTAGTTTCTTGCAAAGTTGCTTCAAGATTAATTGGAGAGAAATTCGCTTTCACCATACTATATGAGAATGGGGATTATTATTTTGAGTGCTTTGAAGACATAATAGATAATAGTTATAGAGATAAATTCGACAATAAAGTTGTAAAATGGATTTAAAATACTTTATACATAAGTTTTAGTTGAAATTCTATTCCTATTTATATAGCATAAGATTAAAATAAACTAAAAAATAGAGAGTTTAATGACAACTAAAAAATCCTATATATTTATATTACTTTCAGCAATACTTTGGGGGACTACAGGAACTGCTCAATCATTAATTATTGGACCTTTTAATCCAATATCCATTGGTGCATTAAGAATGTTAATTGGTGGATCAGCATTAATGATATATGCACTATTCACAAATTCTTTCAAAACTAAAAACAAGAATTCTCATGATACAAAATATTGGATATTATCAATTATTTGTATGACTCTTTACCAACCCTTTTTTTTTACTGGAGTAGCTAAAACAGGAGTTGGGCTCTCAACTGTTATCACAATTGCAAGTGCACCAATATTTACAGGTCTAATTGAATTTATAATAAACAAAAAAGTTTCTAAAATATGGATAGTTGCAACATTTTTATCCATAATTGGATGTATATTATTATTTATGGATAGTAATAATTCATCAATAAACTTAATTGGAGTATCCTGTGCTTTTGCTGCTGGATTATCATATGCATTATATGTCATTGCCACAAGTAATTTAATTAAAAACAATTCTAGAGAAAAAGTTAATGCAATTACTTTTTTTTCAGCTGCAATAATATTATTTCCATTAATTTTTTTAACAGATTTTAATATTTTTACAAAACTACAAAATATTATTGCTCTTTTACATTTAGGTTTAATTGCGACAGCAATTGCTTATACTCTTTTCTCTAAAGGTTTAGTAAAAGTAGATACGCCTAATGCTGTAACTCTTTCATTAGCAGAGCCATTAACAGCTATGATATTAAGCATTACAATTTTAAAGGAGCCAATAACTATGAAAATAATCATTGGTTCACTACTAATTTTTATTGGTTTAATTATAAACACGAAAGATCAATAAAAAAGGGCTAAATACTATATTAATAATTAACCATAGCATCAGCCCTTTTGAAATAAACAACTAAATATTATTGTTTAGAATACAATTCTGCACATTCACTTAAGCATCTAGCTTCACTTTCAAATGCAGCTAAACCTTCACTAGGAAATTCTTCTCTTAACTTAATAACAATTTTTGTTAATTTAACAACATCTTCATTTTTTACATAAAAAATATAAAGTTTATTAGTTTGTGGCCAAACCTCATTACCTAGTTTTGGATTCGAAAACCCTTGCCCCATAACAGGAGTGATAGCAGTAAAATGAGTTAACTCATTTGCACTTATTCTTTCAAGAAATTCTTCATCTAAAGCTCTAGATATAATTATTTCAATTCTTTTCATTATTTATCCTCCCTTACAACATCACTATTATCAATTAAAGCTTGTTGTTTGTTTTTTAAAGCTTTTTTAATTTTATGCTTTTCATCTCTCTTATTAAAAATGTAATAGATAATTGGCATCATTGTTAATGTCATTAGCGTTCCAAAAGACAATCCACCAAATATTACCTGCCCAATAGGTTGAATAAGTTGAGAACCCTCACCTGGGAAGAAAGCTAGAGGCACTAGAGCAAGAACTGTTGTTAATGTAGTCATCATAATTGGTCTTAAACGTGTTCTAGCAGAGGTAACACAAGCTTCTTCAAGTGTATAATCTCTCTTTCTAAGTAGATTAGTATAATCAACTAAAACAATACCATTGTTAACAATAATTCCTACGAGAACTAATATACCTACAAGAGTCATTAAAGAAATTACAGATTTAGTTAAAACAATAGTTGCAACCACACCGATTAAAGCCATTGGCAGTGTAAAAATAACAATGAAAGGATCTTTGAAAGATTCAAACTGTGAGGACATAACCGCAAAGACCAATATAGAAGCCATTAGAATAATCTTAATAAAGACTTCAATACCTTCTTTCATGGAATCCCAAGAACCACCTACGGAGTAAGTCAAACCTTCATCAGTTTGTATATTACTATTTTCAAGCAAGTCTTCTATTGCATTATTTAATTGGTTAATAGATAAATTACCTACATTACTTGCTGTAACATGTGCTACTCTACCTTGGTTTTCTCTAGAAATAGTCATTGGAGAAGTTGTTTCTTCTAGATGAGCTATTGCAGAGAGCGGAATCTTTTGACCTAATTGATTTGTTATAGTTATCTGATCTAGATTAAATTTATGATACTGATCAGCATCACTTAGTACTAAAATCATATCAATAGAATCACCTTTTTGGGTAAATGTTCCAACAGTTACACCACTTAAGTTAGCTTTTAACTCGGAAGCGACACTAATTGAATTGATATAATTTTTATTCATTGCAGCCTTATCATAAACCAGAGATAACTGAGGATTTCCATCTGTAATTGAGTTTGTAACATTATTGACTAGAGTAGAGCCATCTTTTTCAAGTATATTTGCAATTTGATTTGATACTTCTGTCAATCTATCGAAATCATCACTCTTAATAGTAATATCTATATCAGAACCATTAAATCCTGAAGAGGTATTTGATGAAGTTCCTGCTGTAAGATCAAAATCAGTGTAGTTTGAATCTAGAGAATCAATAACTTTTGTTACGTCTTTATAATCCATATCACCGGCAACTCTTTCATTGGCATTCTTTAAGGTAATTGCAATAGAAGAAGTTGAAGAACCACCACCTGTGAACATAGTAAATTGAGATCCACCATCTATTGTTGTAGCCATTTTAGTATAACCCTGAAGTTCTTTTTTCAAGTCTTCTTCGAAAGCTGTTGTTTTAGCATCAATAACAGCTAAATCTGTTCCATGAGGGAAAGATAAAGTTGCAGTAACACTTGTTTGATCTGTCTCGGGTATAAAGGTAAATTCTAATGAAGGAATTTTAGCAATTGATAAGCCAAGCAACAATAAAATAATTAAAATAAATATTGTTTTATGATGCAGGCACCATCTAATAAATTTAGAATAACCATTTTCAAATGAATTAAAGAATTTTTCAACTAGACCATTTAAACCTCTTCTCTTTTCGCCAACACGTTTAACATGTCCTTTAAAGAAAGATGAGGAGAGAGTTGGAACTAATATTAGTGCAACTAAAAGAGATGTGGTAAGAGAAACAATAACAGTAAAAGCCAAATCTTCAAATATTGTAATTGTTCCATCTAAACTGTTTCTAAACAATAATAAAGGAACGAAAACTGAAATTGTAGTTAAAGTTGAACTTGTAATCGCACTTCTCATTTCATTTGCACCTAGAGAGGCTGCAATATGAGGTTTTGCCCCTTTTTCTCGATAGCTAAATATATTTTCTAAAATAACAATGGAGTTATCAACTAACATGCCGACCCCAAGAGTTAAACCTGCTAAACTCATCATGTTAATAGTATTATTTGTAAAACGTAATACTAATAATGTGATTATTAAGGAAATTGGAATAGTTAATGAAATTGTAAATGTTGAAGATAAACTTCTTAAAAATATCAAAATTACAATAATTGCTAAAATAGCTCCTGTGATAGCTGAAGAGGTAACGTTAGAAATAGATGTAATAATAGAATCTGTGGTATTGAAGGCAACCGCTAATTCAACCCCATCTGGTAAAGTCTCATTTAAACTATCCAATTTCTCAATAATTGAATCAGATACTTGTAGAGAATTAGTACCAGATTGTTTGTTAATAGTCATGATTATACCAGATTCACCATTTACGTATGCATAAGAGGTTGTATCTTTATAATCTTCTCTAACACTTGCTACATCACCTAATGTTATTGTTGAAACAGAACCGGTTTGATTATCAGTTTTAGTTGCGATAATTGTATCTTTAATTTCTTGAATTGTTTGGAAATTACCCTCACTACTGATTGAATAATTCATATTATGATCAGTTATAATTCCGGCATCAGATTTCCAGTTTTGACTTGCAATAACCTGAGACATTTGAGGTAAAGATAAGCCTAATGTATCTAGGGTATTTTTATCAATTTCAATCTTAATTATTTTTTCACGACCACCACTAATTGTAGTATTTGCAACACCATCTAACTGCTCAAGAGCAGGAGATACTATATCATTTGCTATATTTAATAACTCATCAGGAGTTTTGTTCCCAGTTAGTGAAACACCCATAATAGGCATCAGAGATACATCTAGTTGCATAATCATAGGAGAAGTTGCATCCTCTGGCAAGTAATCTTCTACCAAAGAAAGCCTATCACGTATCATATTCGTCGCCTGATCTAAATCCGTCGACTGAGAAAATTGAAGAGTTATTGTAGATGAACCCGAACTTGATTGGGAATTAATATCTGTTAAACCTGTAATACCAGCAAAAGTATTTTCCATAACTTTGGTTAATTTTGATTCTACTTCCTCTGGACTAGCATTAGGATATTGAGTTATTACCATAACATAAGGAAGAGAAACATCAGGTAGTAAATCTATTGGTATTTCATTTAAGGTATATATTCCTAGAGCAACTAGTATTAAAGTAAATATTAATACAGTTCTAGGTTTTTTTATTGAAGTATCACTTATACTCATTAAAATGCTCCTTCGTTTTGGATGCTAACAAATGAACCTTCACCTAATAAAGAAGATTTAGTATTTACAATTACATCACCCTCTTTTAAACCATCAAGGACTTGTACAAAGTCATAAGTTTCTAGGCCTTTTGTTATATATGTTTTAGCTAATTTATTATCATTGATTAGATATACATAAAAAGTATTATCTTTTGCAAAAACACTAGTTGATGGAATTAGTAATGCATCATTCACAGTTTTTGTAATTATAGTGTTTTTAGCATACATACCAGAGAGAACAAGATTATCTGGATCTTCAAAATCAATTTCTACTCCAAGGGATCTTGTTTGAGTGTTAACAGTAGGTTCTAGATCAGCTACTGTTCCTTTAAATATCATATTAGGAAAAGCATCAAATTTAACCTCTACGGTTTGACCAATTTTTACTTGAGGAATATACTTTTCAATAATATTTGCTTTAATTGTAGTGTCATTTAAATCTTGAATATATGCTAAAGGGCTTGATGGAGATACTAAGGAGCCTTCTTTTGTATTCACTGAAATAATAGTTCCTGAAATAGGAGCACTAACATCTTTCATTTTGTAATTCATTCCAGGACGAGAAGGATCTATTTGAGCAATGACTTCATCAGCAACAACATCATCACCAATTTCTAAACTAAAGTTTTTCAAAGTTCCTGTTGCTTCTCCAACTATAGCTACCGGGTTTCCTGTAGTAACAGTTCCAGCAACTTCGATACTGGCACTAATTTCACCTAATTGTACCCTAGCTCCATTTACACTAATAGGTTTTGTAACTTCTTCAGTGCTCTCACTTTTAATAATTTCTTCACTAGAAGAACTATCCATATACTCATTTATTTTACTACAAGAAGTTAAAGTAATTAATGATATACTTGTAATTAACATAGCTTTAATAATTTGTTTTTTATAATTTATAATCATTTTCATTTTCCTTAAGGTTATTTTGAACATTGATCTTCTAAATCAAGAAGAGCACTTACATACGAATATTGAGCTTGAAGTAATGATAGCTGTGCATTACTTACACTTAATTGAGCAGATTGTAAATCTGAAAAAGTAGAGAATCCACTTTCATAAGATAGAGATGTTAATTCAAAAGATTGCTTACTCAATTCTATACTTTCTTTACTTAATTCAATTTGTCTTTTAGCTTCTTTAATTGCTTCAATGTTTGAATTAAAAGCTAACACTATATTATCTTTGATACTTGTATTTCCTAGCTCTAGTTGAGAGTATGAAACATCTAGTTTTTGTAAAGATTTTTGATTAGAAGAACCTGGAAGCATATTAGTAATATTAAAAGCAAGAGTTGCACTAATACTTCCTCCATCGTAATAATAATCTATTGCACCATCTGCAACTTCCCAAGTAGGATTATAACTAGCTGATAGAGAAATTGAAGGTAAATAAGTAGATTGTTCTAAAGCTTTTTTATTTACATCAAGTAGTTGCTTATTTATTTGTGATGATTGTAAATCAGGGGATGCATCAAAAGCCTTTGCCAAAGTGTATTTTGATAAATCATCATCATAAGTGGCTGGTAAACTATCAGTTAAATTTAACTCCTCTGTTATATCATCTAGTCCAATTAAAAAGGCAAGTGTTCTTTTTTGAGAGACTATTGATGTTTCACTCTTTTCAAGGCTAGCATTTTGAGATGATATTTGTGCTTTAAGTTGGAGTACATTAATTTCTGGAATGTCACCATTTTCATATGCTGCCTGAGTATTTTCTAAAGTCTGTTGTAAATAATCAATATTCTCTTTTTGAAGATCTAGGGCAGCTTCTTGAACTAAAATTCCGTAATATATTTTTTTAATTTGTAACTCAACATCTTTTTTTGCCTTATCAAAACTAATAATTTTATTTTTAAGAGATAAGGAGGTTGTTTGAAGAGAAGTGATCATTGCTGGGTTAAAAGCAAAAGAAGCACTTAAAGTTGGAGATAAATACACAGAAGGAGTTACATTTGTATATATAGAATCATTTGCTCGATATGCTGTTGCACTCACACTTAATGTGGGATAAAGAGAGGAGTATTTATTCTCTTCATCAATTGTTGCATTTTGAATTTCTAATGCATTTGATAATACTTGAGCACTTTTATTTACAGCTTCACCTACCGCATCATCAAGACTTAAATTTCTTGCAAATATGGGGGATGAAATAATAAAAATACTCACACTTATTGTTAATATTGTTTTTTTAATCATGTATTTTCCTAATTCCTTTATTCGATATCGCTCATAACTTCGTTAATATTATCTTTTAACTGTGTTAAAAAAATTATCATCTGATTCTTTTGTTCAGGAGTGATTCCTTTACTTAATTTATTAATTATTGGTTCTATTGTGTCTCTAAGTTCCTTAGCAACAATTTTACCATCTTCAGTTAATAATATTTTTTGATATCGTCTATCATCTTGATTAGACTCCATTTTAACTAAATTTTTCTTTGATAAATTTGATATAGCTTTAGAAACATTAGATTTTGAATATGAACCACACTTACTAAATTCACTAGCTATTGGAGGGTTTTCATCACCTGCGAAAAAAATTAAAGCATTTGCATCTAATTTGGTTAACTTATATTTCTTTCTAACAGGAGCCATCTTCTGCATAATTATTGTGGTAATCTTTCTTGAATATTCAATATATGTTGTTATTGATTTTCTAGCATTTTCCAAAATAATCTCCTATTATTTTTATATTAGTTATTTTTAACAATAGTTATAAATAATAACTAACTGTGGATAAGTAATACATTAAATGGGAATAAAGGTCAATAAAATAGAGAATAAATAATGTTAGAAATTTATAAAAATATTAAAAAATTGCAATTAAAAAGGACTATCACAATAAATGCGATAGCCCAAAAAATTGTTGTTAATTTTTTTTTATTCCCAACCTTCACCACTCAAATATCTATAAAAAGCATTATTTACAAACATTTTATTTAATACAATTGAAGCATCTGTATAACTTTGCATAGTAGAGAATAAAGCATCTTTATTTTCTTCTAAACAAAAAGGGTGAATTGAATAACCGCTATCTCTAGCAACGCTATCGTAAATTACTTGATAAGCTTCTTCATCATGCATTACAGTGGTACTGTAAAGAGGTTGCCACCATGCACCTGAAATAAGTTTTACCTCACTCCCTTCTTTCTGATTTTCACTATTTTTCTTAGAATATTGTTCAATAATTCTATTAAAATCTAATAAATCAGCCTCACTTTCAAATTCAAATAATGCATCATATTCTAAAGCATTTGCTAAATATAAGTCATCACTATATTTCTCAACAAAATAGAAATTTGAAGGTTCAGGAATTGGCCCCCATTCTAATAAGTATTGATAAATTGATACTTTTGGTTCGATTTGTAATTTTGCATCAATTCCTTCACTATTTAATAAAGCAATTAATTGTTTTAGATGCTTTTCATCACTGTGTCCATATTTAATTGTCAATTCTGATATGAAATTTGAATTGAATCCATCTTTCTTTAAATTATAACCAGTTGAAGCTTTTGATTTTACTAATTCTTTACCAACAATATCTAAATTATTATCTGAATAGATATAATAAGAATTAAAAGCTGAAGCAACTTTATTTAAAATGTCATCATCACTAATTTTTCCAAGATAATTTCTTGCAACTCCATTTACTTGAGCAATATTCATCAATAAAGTTGAAGCTACATCTCCATCAATTGATGAAGATTTTACTAATTCATAAACAATTGCTTTATCAATTAATTTAGCATCTAAAGCACAAGCTACATACTTTGCATCAAAATCTCCAATTTTTTTAACACCATAGTAATCAAGTCTAGAACTAGCTTTTTCATCACTGTAAGTTAATGCTAGTTCTTCAAAACCAGCTGCTTTTACTAAAGCAACAATAACATCATCAGCACTAGATAAATCCATATTACTGATACTTTCAGCACTTTCAATAAAACTTGAAGAATCAATTGAAGTATCAACTAAATCTATTTGATACATCTTCTCTAAATAGATTTGATCCTCTTGAGCACTTTGTACAAAATTTGTAGTAGTTGTACAAGAACTAAAACCAACAACAATTGCTGTTATTAGCAATAATACATTAATTTTTTTCATAACTTCCTTAAGGGAGTAACACTCCCCTTCTCCTAATTATTTATAAAAGACCCTCTTAGATCTTATATTTTATTTATTATCGTTTACCTTTATCATATATTTCACCAAGTGCTCTTGGAGCTCTATTACTTTTAGAAAAGAAAAGTAATAGAATAAGTGTAAGTACATATGGGAATGTTAATACTAAATCACTATAACGGCTTGGAAGGGATAATTGTTGAATCATAAAATACCCAATACTTCTTGCAAAACCAAAGATTAGACAAGCTAATAAAGTATTAGAAATCTTCCAGTTTCCAAAGATATATGCAGCAATTGCTAAATATCCATAACCAACGTATATACTTGGTGAAAAGTTTGTTGAAATTGAATATGCAAAACAAATTCCACCTAGGCCACTCATAGCACCACTAATTAATATTGCAATAAATCTTATTTTAGTTACATTTTTACCAGCTGCAGCAACAGAGTGAGGATTGTCTCCACATGCTCTAAGTCTCATACCAAAAGGTGTTTTATATAATAAATAAGCCATAAATATAGCAACTACTACAATTATAAACTCAAATGTATAAACATCAGTGAAGAAGGAACCTAATACTGGTATTTTTGAAATAATAGGTACTGTAACTCTTGGAAAAACAAATAACATAAATTTATTTGAAGATTGGTTAAATAATGAAATATTTAATTGGTTTGTTAAAAATGCTGTAAGAGATACAGATAACATATTTATAACAACACCACTTATAACTTGATTTGCTTGGAACTTTAAAACAATTAAAGCATAAAGCATTGCAAATAAGGCACCACCTACCATAGAAGAAAATAAAGATATATACACTAAAGTAGATTGTGAATCTATAAATTGGGAAGTTAAAGCTGCAACAACTAAGCCACCAAAAAATGCTCCCATTCCAAGTAAACCTTCTAAAGCTAGATTAATAACCCCGCTTCCTTCACAAAATATACCACCGATAGCAATGATAAAAAGCGGTAAAGTAAAGGCCATACTTTCAATTATAATATTATTCATTTTTCACCCCACTCTCTATTAGTTCGCTATTAAACTTATTTGCCATAACTTTAAAATACCCACTACTTGCACTAAAAAGTAAAAGAATACTTGTAATTAAAGCTGCTATTTCTCTTAAAACTCCTAATCGAGAAGAAAGATAAGCAGTTCCACTTTCAAATATCATTACCAAAAAAGATGCAAAGAAACATCCAATTGGACTCATATTTCCTAATAGAGCAACAGCAATTGCATCAAAGCCTAAAGAAGGAACAATTCTAGGTTGGATTGATGCATAACTTCCTAAATAGTAAGTAACACCAGCTAATCCTGCTAAAGAGCCTGAAATAATCATTGTTTTAACAATAGTTCTTCCAACTTTTATTCCACAATATCTAGAAGCTTTTTTATTCACCCCAACAGCTTTTAATTCAAAACCAAATCGAGTTCTATCTAACAAAAATTTAAGGGCAAAAATTACTATGATAGCAAATAAAAATACTGTTGTTATATTCATTCTCAAACCAAACATTTCAACATCTACCAAAGTCAATCTAGCATTCTCATTTATTTCTACACTCTGTCTTGTAATAGGATCTACAAATCTAGTTTGAATAAAGAAACTTGCAACATAGCTAATTATATAATTGAACATTATAGCAACAACTACTTCATTCATATTAAATTTATACTTTAACCAGCCTATGAGAGCTCCCATTAAAGCCCCAACTCCAACTCCAATTAAAATCACAAGAATCTTTGCAACTATTGATGAAATATCACTATAACCAACTAAAATTGTTGCTATAAAACCAGATAAGACCATAATTCCTGAAACACAAATATTAAATAAGCCACATTTTAGTGCAACAGCTACTGATAGAGATGCAAAAATCATTGGAACAGTATAATTTAATAAATTTAAGAAATCTGTAAACTGACTTTTTCTACCCGCATATTTTAATTTTGGAAGAAGACCAGATCCTTGTAATAAACTTTTATAAGCTATGATAGGGTTCTTGCCTAAAAGTAGAAGTAAAATAGCTCCACCAAATAAACTTAAAAGTAAGCAAAAAAGTGATATTCTTAATACTTGATGTTTCCCAGGTCCACAAAAGCCTACAAAACTTCTCTTGAATATATTGTCTTTCTTTAGCACGATTTATGTACCCCCATCATATATTCTCCAACTCTTTCTTTGGTTAAGTCTTTTGCATCCTTTATAGTTTGCACTTCACCTCCATAAATTACTAAAATAGTATCTGCTAAGGACATTATTTCATCTAATTCAAGAGAAATTAATAAAATAGCTTTACCAGCATTTCTAAGCTCAGCAATTCTCTTATGGATAATTTCGATAGCTCCAACATCTAAGCCTCTAGTAGGTTGAACAAAAATAATGAAATCGGAATTTGAATGAATCTCTCTTGCAATAATTGCTTTTTGTTGATTGCCTCCACTCATACTTCTTACAATTGTTTTTTCTTTATCTTCGCCACATCTAATATCGTAGTTATCGATTAAAATTTTACTTATTTCATCAAATTTTTTAAAATTTAAAACACCATGTTTAGAACAATATGGTTCTCTATAGTATTGCTTTAAGCAAAGATTCTCAGATAATGTAAAATCTAAGAGCAAGCCTACATTATGTCTATCTTCTGGGATGTAAGAAATACCTTTTTCAATTCTTTCTCTGATACTAAAGTCATTTATATTAATATTATTTAAAAAAATATCGCCACTAGAAACTTTAAGTAAACCAGCAATAGCATCAGCAATTTCGACTTGTCCATTTCCAGATACACCAGCAACAGCTAAAATTTGCCCTTTTTTTACTGAAAAAGAAACATCTTTTAAAGTTTGTACACCATCTTTATTAAAAGTATTAATGTTTTTAACATCTAAAACAGTATCTTTGAAAGGCTTATCATCTTTCTTTATTTGCAGAGAAATATCATGACCGACCATAAGTGAAGCCATTTCTTTAGTTGTAGCTTTTTCTACATCTAAGACATCAATTAATTTACCTTTTCTTAATATTGCGCATCTATCTGCTATTTTTTTTATCTCATCAAGTTTATGAGTAATTATTATGATTGTTTTTCCACTATCTCGAAGAGATTTTATTATATCTAATAAAGACTCAATTTCTTGAGGAGTTAAAACAGCAGTAGGTTCATCAAATATTAATAATTCGGCATTTCTGTATAGCATTTTTAATATTTCAACTCTTTGACGTGTTGAAACAGCTACATCTTGAATTAAGTCGGTTGGATTCACATCCAAATGATATTTCTTTGATAATAAAGCAACATCTTTATTTGCTCCTTCAATATCTATTTTAGGGAAAAGTCCAAACTTCTTTTTTATAGGCTCTATGCCTAAAATAATATTTTCAGCAACACTTTGATTATCGACTAATTTAAAATGTTGGTGAACCATCCCAATGTGAAGCTTATTAGCGTCAAGGGGAGAGTTTATTTTAACTTCTTCACCTTTTATGTAAATACTTCCCGAGGTAGGTTCATACAATCCAAATAGGATACTCATTAATGTTGATTTACCAGCACCATTCTCCCCTAATATTGCATAAATTTCACCTTGTTTAACTTCGATAGAGACATCATCGTTTGCAACAATATTTGGAAAGACTTTGCTAATATTTTTTAACTCAACAAAATTATTATTCATAATTAGCTACTCCAAAAAGTTCATTACCCAAAAGACTTGAGTAATGAACTTATATTCAGATTAATTTACTTGAAATTCCTCAGGAGTGAATCCACCAAAGTTAGAAGCTGGAACAATTTCTCCGCTCTTAACTAATTCATATACTTGATCTAATACTTCAACAGTAGAATCTTGTAATTGATGGTGAGCACTATCTCTAACATAACCTGTTGAGTCAGTATCAGCTCTTAATACTTCATTAGCACCAACGAAAGTACCATCTTTAATTTTTTGTAAAGTTCTATCAACGTTGATACCCATAACTTTTAGCACACTAGTTAAGATAATATTATCATCACCTACAGCACCATCAGCCCATTGGTCAACATCACAACCGATAACTTTTACACTACCTTTAGATTCCTTAGCAGCTGTAAATACACCATTACCTGAACCACCAGCTGCAACAAAAATAATATCACAACCTTCGTGAATTAGTTGATTACCAACGATTTTACCAGTTGCTTCATCTGCAAAAGAACCGATATAGTTACCACCAACATTAGCACCAGTTACATCTGTACCAGCTTGAGATGCTAGTTCAACAAGTTCAACGTTTTTAGAGAATTTTTCATTAACATACTTTACACCACATTCAAAACCATATTGATAGTTAACGTTTGAAGGATATGCAACACCGTTTACAACAGCAACTTTATTAGTTTTTGTTTCTAGGGCTGCTGAAACACCTGCAAAGAAACCAGATTCTTGTTCAGCAAATTGCATAGCATAAACATTGTCTAAAACTAAACTATTAGCAGGATTTTCTGGGTCAGTTGGGAAAGTATCAACTAAAATAAATTTAGTATCGGGATTATCCATAGCTAATTGGCTAATACCAGCAAATTGGAAACCGGTACAAACTTCAACATCATACTCAGCTACAACATCACTAGCAACTTTTAAAGCTTTAGCAACATCACCACTAGGTTCTCTTAAAGGTTTAACACTAGCTTCTGGATTTTTTTCAATAAAAGATAAAATACCATTGTAGTTTTCTTCATTGAAAGATCCATCATCAACACCAGATGGGGTTGTGATAATTGCAATATTAAGACCATCTTGAGCACTTGAAGATTCTTCTGATGCACCTGAGGCAAACAATAGAGATGAAATACTCATCATACACATTGAAATTAACAACAATTTCTTCATAATTTTCTCCTCTCAATTAACTTATTAGTTTATAAATTTATTAATTGATAATTAATTTTCCCATTTATTGATAATACTCTTTAATAATTTGATAAATTGAGGTTTTACTTTTTTACCAGCTTCTATAACCTCATTTTCATCAAGTATTGTTTCACTAATGCCTGTTGCCATGTTAGTTAAACAACTTATACCGAGTAACTCCATATTCAAATAACTTGCTGTAATTGCTTCAAAAACAGTCGACATTCCAGTTGCATCTGCCCCTAAAGCTTTTGCCATTCTTATCTCTGCTGCTGTTTCAAAACTTGGACCTGAAAAAAACTGATAAACACCCTTTCTTATTGGTAAGTTGATTTCTTTTGCACATTCACTTGCTAATTCTACCATTCTTGGAGAATAAGTTTTTGACATATCAAAGAATCTAGGACCTAATGATTCATAATTTGTTCCTCTAAGAGGATTATCACTAACTAATTTAATATGATCTTCAATTATCATTAAATCACCTACATTCCAATCACGTCTTAAGCATCCACTAGCATTTGTTAAAATTAGCTTCTTAATATTCAATTGATTAAATACAAAAATAGGATAACAAACTAGCTTTGAATCATAGCCTTCATAATAATGAAATCTACCTTGCATACACACCACATTTTTACCACTAATTTCACCAATAACTAATCTTCCATAATGCCCTGGTGCAGTTGATATTGGAAAATTAGGAATATCTTTGTAATCAATAATAATTGGATTATCTATTGATTGAGCTAATTCTCCCAACCCACTACCTAATATCAATGCAATTTCTATATCAAAATCAACAAATTGCTTTATATAATTTGCACTAGCTTCAACTTTCTCTAAGAATGATTTATCTTCCATTTATAAGTCCTATCTCATATTTTCAATATCTTTGCATTGTTCTTGATTCAACTCTTTTGTATTATATCCGAACGATTCTAATTGCTTAGTAATTACAGTCATCTTTGCAGATCTCTCTAAAAGATCCATTTTATCAAAGCCACCAAGCAAATTCTTTGCTAAAACAATAGCACCATGATTTTGCATAAGCATTACATCATATTTTTTACCATAAAGGGCAACCTCATCAGCTAAGGCTTTTGTTCCCATCAAATTATAAGGGACATTAACAATGTCACCCATAAAATAATATGCTTCAGCAGTTAATTTAGCTAAAATATGATTTTCTCCTGCTATAGTACTAAAGGATGATGCATATATAGGATGAGAGTGAACAACTGCATTTATATCACTTCTATTAATTAATAATTGTCTATGGATTTCCATCTCGATACTAAGTTTTAAATCTGGAGTATAATTAGTTCCATCAAATCCAACAATTGCAATTTTTTCAGCTGTCAAACAACTTTTATCTAAAGCTGATGGAGTTATGCAAAATAATTCATCATTTAGTCGCAAACTTATATTACCACCTGAAACTGTAGTAAGACCTCTAGAAAAGAGTTTATTCATAGTTTGAGCCACTTCATTTCTTTCTTCTAAAAATTTATTCATTTTTATTTACCCCCCTTATAATAAAGATCTAGTTCATTAGGGGCAAATTTACCTTTATCAGTAATTACACCTTTACATAAACTAGGTGGAGTTATATCGAAAGCAGGGTAATAACCTTTAACACCTTCAAAAGTAAATTTTTGAGAAAGTGCATGAAGTACTAATTCTGGATCTCTTTCTTCAATTACAATAGAGTCTTTATCTGGATGAGATAAATTTGGCTTTCCAGTCACATAGTATGGGATATCAAAATAGTTACACGCTAAAGCAATTTGGAAGGTTCCAACTTTATTAACAATATGTCCATCCATGCAAATAACATCAGCAGCTGAGGTAAACACATCTACTTTTTTCTTTTCTAGCACATAAGCGGGCATATTATCTGTTATAACCGTAACATCAAATCCCATATCTTTTATACAACTAGCAGTAAGTCTTCCCCCTTGTAAATAGGGACGAGTTTCTGGACATATAAATTTAATATCTTTATTTTGTTCTCTAATAGATTTCAACATCATACCTACAACAGTTTCAGCCCAACATTGAGTCATTACTGTTCCACTTTGTGGGAAACAATCAACAAGATACTTGCCCATGATTTGGCAAGAAGAATATATCTCATCATAATATTCAAGAGTAGTATTGAAAGCTGCATCAATTGGAGATGTACCTTTTAAACGTGCATTAACAGCTGCTGCTTCACATTTTTCAACAATTTCTTTCATAAATGCGGATGTTGTTGGTCTAGCTGTATACAAAGCTATACCAGCTTTATGCATGAATTCAACAAATTCAATTTCATTTAAACCCTTAGCTTGATACGCTGCTAAAGCCATACCCATTCCAGCTGCAAAATAAGGACCCCAACTTTGAGTAACCATATCAGTAATTGCTCTAGCTACTTCCACATAGGTACTGCATTCAACAAATTTTATTTGTATTGGATAGATCCTTCTATCTAATATTCTTACTTTCCCATTGTTATACCAGGCAATGTTCTCGTATTTTAAAATAAATGCCATACCGTCATCTAATTTTTCCATGATTCACCTTTTTTTATTTTGTTTTTCATTGTTTTTAATATATAAACACGAATAATACCAAAAGTCAAGAAAATTGAAGTATAACATTTTTTGCATTATTTCTTTACATAACAACATATTAGTGCTAATTTAAATAAAAGACTAAAATTTTGGTTTAAAGGACATATAATGCTAGCAAAAGAA
This sequence comes from Sphaerochaetaceae bacterium, assembly GCA_963677735.1. Taxonomy (GTDB): domain Bacteria; phylum Spirochaetota; class Spirochaetia; order Sphaerochaetales; family Sphaerochaetaceae; genus Pleomorphochaeta. The sequence continues at coordinate 3,033,198 of OY782505.1, read as the reverse complement.
AGAAGAGACCAAATCAAACATATATTAGATATAGAAAAGACAGTTACTGTTAAAAATTTAGCAGCAGATTTAAAAGTCACAATGGAAACAATTCGCAGTGATTTAGATTACTTATCAAAGAAAAATTTTGGAATAATTAAAGTTCATGGTGGAGCTTATAAAATAGATACTTTTGATAAAAGTATTCCAATTCAACTTAGAGAACAAGTAATGGTCAAGGAAAAAGAAACCTTAGCTGCTCAAACGATGCAGTTTATTAAGGATGGAGATATTTTAATGTTGGACTCTAGCTCTACAAGTTTTTGTATAGCTAAGCAATTAAATATTAAACAAATAAAAGCAACCATAATTACTAATTCATTAACGCTTATAAATTTAGTATCACACAATCCTTTAATTAAAATTATTTGTTTGGGGGGAACTTTAATAAATAATTCAAATGCTTTTAGGGGTATTTTTACTATAGATTTATTAGATCAACTACATGGTGAGAAAGTTTTTTTAAGCCCTACAGCTTTATCCTTAGACTTTGGAATTAGCCATGACAATGAATTTGCCGCACAAGTAAATTCTAGGATGATTGAAAATAGTGACAAGGTTTTCTTAGTTGTGGATCATACAAAATTTGGCAAATCAAGTTTTACCAAAATTTGTGATTTTGATAAAATAGATTATATAATTACAAATAAAAAGCCATCAAAAGAATGGTTAGATTTAATTAAAGAATACAATATTATTTTGAAATGTAATTAAAATCTTTTAGTATTAAATCTAGTTCTACTATCTTTATTGCTAATTATAAAAACAGGAATAGATTTAAGTTGGAATGTACTAAAAAAGAGTGATATTACAAAAATTCAAAAGATTTTAAAAGTTAAATAAACACTAAGGACATTTATTCTGAGTTAATTACTTATAATACAAGTAATTAACTCTTATTACTGCAAAAGACAGGATATAATCTTATATAAGAATATTAAGCAAACAGTTTTTTAGTAGTATATATTGATGCCGAACTTATTATATTTGATCAATTCTATAATTTCACTTTGGAATAAAATATAACCCTATCAAGTAAGTATATAAATTATTGAAATCAAAATAGCCACCCCTTAGGATGGCATATCGATTATTATTGAGCTAGCTTGCTTTCATATTCAATTACAAAACCATGGCAGTACCCAGGACCTCTTGATGCACCATATGTTCCAACACTCTCCATGTAATCTCCCCATGTAGGAACAGGAAGATTTAACTCTCCAAAGCCCATGATAGGTTGGCCATCACCAGAATCGTTTGGTTGTGTATCATCACGTGGATCTTTATCTATAACACCATCATCTAAGTTTTGAGCCCAATTTATATAATCAAAAGGTTCACCACTTAACCACTGCCAACCTCCATCAGGTTCAACAGATCCTTCAGGCTGGAATCCTCCAAGAAATGGACCAATTGCTATACCATAGTGTGGAGCACCTTCTTCAAAATGCCAAAAGAATTTATCATCATCAACAAGTGAGAATACAAAATCATTTTCTTCTTGTGAGTTTATACAAGCTAAATAACCTCCTGCATCCTGAGCTAGATATGCTGCCTGGTACCAGTTTAGGTTTCCGTCAGGAAGATAAATAGCCTCATAATAATGAACAGTTCCATTGTTATCAGTGAATTCTTGTATTCCTTCTTTTTCGTATGCTAAATCATCAGGCAATTCATCCCAAGTAAATACTTCATAAGTTATTGTAAATTCATTCCCATTGAGATTGATTGTATAAGGGTCAACTTCTACAGAAGGCCTCTCAATTATATCTTTCATAAGTTGTTCTAATTGAGTTGCATCAACATTCAATTTTTCTGCAACTTCTGTGTAATTAGGGCCTCCTTGAGAAGGGGCTCCTAATGCTGTTTGGAGATTCTCAACTGAAACTCCTAGATGTTCTGCTACAATCTCAAGGCCTGAGGAAGAGTTTAAATTAGTAGTTTCCGTCTGTAAAGATTCAGTAGATGCACTTGAATCTGTTGCTACTTCACTTGTGCCCATTGCAAATAGTGATGTACCTATAACCAATGATATGATTAAAAATGTTACTCTCTTTTTATTCATTTGTTTCTCCGTTTAAAATTTATAATTGAAATCTAATTTATTTTTATATCTTTATCTTCCTTGCCGACCGGCAAAGAGCAATAAAAATAAAATAATAATGCAATTACTTATTATAAAAGGATTTATAAATTCAATATTTGAAATTAGGTTTTAGTTTTTTAGAAAGTTTATGTTTTTAAAATAAAATATATTCTAAATCCCATAGATAAAAAAACATATTAAAAATGTTTATTAAAATCTACAAAAAAAAAGAACTTCTTATGTTATAATGAATTAACCACAAAATAAAAAACATAAGAGTTTATATGATTAATTAGGAAACAACATCAATAAATGTAGAGTGTAAAGGAGGGTTAAAAGTATTGATAATGTCAAATTTGCAAAACCCTATATTGGATAAAACCTAAACCTAATTATTATTTATATGATTTAGAATTCAATATTAAACAAATTATTTATCTAATTAAAAATGCTAATAACTAATGTCAAATATGCAAAAATAAGTAAACAGATAGAAATTTTTATACATTTCATTGAACTATCAAAATATACTTCTAAACAATCAAACAACTCCACAAAACTCATGTACAAAAAAGAGACTTAAATAATGGATAAATAATTTGAACAAACAACCTATCCAATTATTTTAGATAATCCTTATATAAGATAGGTTGTTTTATCATTAAATCATTAACCTTACTTTTTCCAGAAAGATTTTGTGAATAAAGCAAAAACAGTATAAAGTTCTAAGCGGCCTAATAACATTAAAAAAGCAAACATCCATTTTAAAAAAGGTGAGAATGCAGCAAAGTTTCCAGTAGGGCCTACCGAACCAAATCCAATTCCAATATTACCTAAACATAAAAAAGATGCTGAAAAAGCAGTAATCATATCACAGCCCGAAATTGCTGCAATAGCAGAACCTATCAAGCCTGTTGCAATATAAATTGCTATAAAACCACTTATTGATATTAATACATCATCCTTAATAACATCAGAACCAACTTTAACAGGAAATATACCAGTAGGATATATTCTTTGTTTAATATGAACTACGGCGGCTTTTATAACAGTTGCAACCCTTATAACCTTAATACCACCACCTGCAGAGCCAGCACAGCCTCCAACAAAGAACAATATCAATAAAACCATTTGAGGGAAAGTGGGCCACAGACAATAATCTGCCGTTGCAAATCCAGTTGTTGTAATAATTGAAGCATTTTGGAAAGCACTGTAACGAAGAGCTGTTGAAAAACTATTATAAATACCTTTATTTGTTAAAAAGAATGCTATTACTAAGGTACAAGTTCCCCAAATTAAAAGATAAGCATGCAATTCTCCATCTTTTAAAACATTTTTTAGTCTCCCTGTAAAAGCTTTATAATATAAGGCAAAGTTTGCACCACCTATTAACATAAATATTGTTACTACAATATCAACATAAGAAGAATTAAAAGAACCAATAGAAGAATTTTTTACACTAAAACCTGCAGCTGCCATTGTTGAAAAAGTTACAGTTACAGCCTCATATAAATTCAATCCACCTAATTTTAATAAAATCACTTCAAGAAATGAGAAACCAACATAAATACTCCAAAGAATAAGTGCTGTATTTTGGATTTTGGGTGTTAATTTATCTTTTACTGGCCCAACGGATTCTGCTCCTACTAATTTATTACCCCCAGATCCAACTCTAGGAATTAAAGCAACCAATAATACAACAATCCCCATACCACCTAACCAGTTAGTAGCAGATCTCCAAAATAATATAGATGTTGGATTATCTTCGATTTGGGTTAATACTGTGGCACCTGTGGTAGTAAAACCACTCATTACTTCAAAATATGCACTAACATAATCTGGGTAACTTCCACTTACAAATAGAGGTATTGCACTCACAGCTGCGCCAATTATCCAAGTAAAAGTAACAAAGAAATAACCATCTCTTGTTCCTAAGTTTGCATTTTGCTCCTTGTGAGTAAAGATTGCAACTAAAATACAGAAAATAGCAATTACGGCAAATGAATATAAAAATCCTATAAAAGCTTGATGTTCATTATTTAAATAAGCCATTACAGTTGGGATAATCATAAAAAATGCAATAAATAGTTGCATATAAGATAGTAGTCTAAAATCCTGTTTATAATTCATCCCTACTTCCCTTTAATAAAAAGTTGCTGAATGTATTTTACATTACCAGAACTCACACTAACTAAAACATTATCTCCACAATTTAAGACATAATCACCAGTTGGAACAATATTCTTACTATTCTTATTGCTTATAGCTGCAATAATACCCTTGCCTTTCATATTAATATCAGATAATTTTTTACCACAAATTAAGGTATTTTCTTCAACAGTATATTCATATACTTCCATAGAACCACCAAGGATTGAGTGGATACTTAATACATTACTTCCTCTCAATTTACTCAATACAGTCTCAACTGTAGATTCAGTTGTTGAAATGATTGAATCAATTCCCAAATAACTTTCCATACTTAGATAATTAATATTATGTCTAATTAATGCTATCGATCTAACAATACCTTTCTTTTTAGCATAAGTTGCTGTAATTAAATTTAACTCATCACTCTCCGTTAAAGATATTAATAAATCATAATTAGTTAAATGAGAGTCCGTTAAAATGGATTCATCAGTTATATCAGCATTTAAAACAACTATTTGAGGAAACTCAGTAGCAAATTGATTACAAATATCATTTCTCATTTCTATTAAAATAATATTTTTTAATTGAGAAGACGTGCATTGCCTTAAAAAGAATCTAGTTATCATAGATCCACCTACTAAGACAATTTTAAATTTATCCTTTGTTTTTCTAGAAACATTGGTCATTAAAGATGAAAGATTTTTAGGTTTCCCCACAATAGATAAAATATCATTTTCATGAATGATAGTACTACCATTAGGAACTATTGTGTTCATTTTATTTTTTATTGCAGCAACAACAAAATTATCTTTTCTCTCTCGTCTTAATTCTTGAATTGATTTGCCTACAAAGTTTTTAGAAGACTCAACACTATAATTATATAAAATAAGATCAGAATTATTAAAAGTGATTATATTGTTATAAATACCATTATTAACGATATTATATATTAGTTTAGCGGTAACGATATTTGGATTAACTATTTCTGAAATACCAAGCAAAGAACCCATTCTTTCACTTTTACCACTCCAGCCTAATTTTTTAATTGCTGCAATTGTTTTTACATTTGGAAAATGACTAGCAACTAGACCACAAGATACAATATTTATTTCATCATTACCTGTAACAGCAACAAAAACATCTGCATCCGCACAATTAGCTTGCTTCAATACATCTATATCAGTTCCATTACCAAGGATACCCATGCAATCCAATTTATAAAGAACTGTATCTAACCTAGTTTTATTTTTATCTATAAAACTTATTTCTTCATCTTCTTTAGATAGATGATATGCTAACCTTGTCCCTCTTCTTCCTGCACCTAATATTATTATTTTCAAAACTGCCTCATTTAAATAAATAGTCAAAAAAAAACATATCTATATAAATTATAAATAAGTTTAAACTCAATTAACCTTTATATGATATAACTAATAATACTATATAAAACCTAGAAATAAGTCAAACTTATATACCCCTATTAAAATAGAACAGCCAATCTTATTCTCATTAATTAAAAAAGATAACAAAATCTTAATATTAATCTGTATATTAGATTACATAATTGTAAAAAATTGTATTGAATTAACAATATAAAAAAATACTTTTTGAATTGGTTCTAAATAATAAATTAATCTTATTATCTTATAAGTTTTTCTTTCTTTTATTCAATATTTATCATAAAATTCTATTATATTCAAAAATAAATCATAAGTAATATATATTTAATTCTTTATACTATAAGTAATTAATAAAATTATACAAATTTATTATATTTATTTTATTAAATGTGTTGACATAAGTTACAGAATACCTTATAGTTTGAACATCTTAAAGGAAATTAAGAAAACAAAAAAAACTATTTATAACAAAGGAAAATTTAAATTATGAAAAAATTATTAACAATATTAGCATTAACTGCAATCGTATCAACTTCAATGTTCGCAAAATCTGCAGAGGTTCAATTAAACACTTCTATTGAAGAAACAGAAGTTTCTTATCAATTAGCTTATGATGGAACTCTATTAGAAGATGGTATAGAAGAATTTGATATTAACATTTCAAGATCTTTAACTGAAGGTGGTCAAACTCAAGACTTTACAGTTTACTCTTCTAGTAACAAAAACAGCGATATGGGTGTTGTAGTTAAAATTGCTGCAGATTCTTTTAGAACTACTTTAAATGATGGTACTGAAAATTATGATTCAAAGATTACTCCATCTGTTAATACTATTAGCTCTTTAAGTAAAGTTCCTGCTGGATTACAAGAAAAACTTTTAGTTAACAAATTTAATTTAAGCTGGAGTGGTAATGAAGAACTTCCTGCAGGTGATTATACAAGTGATGTTACTATTAAGTATGTAGTTGAATAAGATTAATAAATAATAACAAAGACAAAGGGTAGCTAAATAGCTACCTTTTTTTTGTGCCTAAAAATAAGTAACCCAATTTCTAAATTTCCCTTTTAGAAATTGGGTTATGCAAGTTTTTTTTATATATTGTCTTTTATTAGATAATATCTATATTAAAATATTAAAGAGCACTTATTGCTAAAACATCAGCATTACTAGCACTAACTAAAGAACCACTGTTATTGTAAAAGCCATATTCTACATTATTGGTATTGCTTTTAACTTCAAAAGAATCATCAGTTTGTTCAAAAGTTATTTTTTCAGGAACATAAGCAGCTATACGAACAGTTAATGTTTGTGCTGATAGTGAAAACATTGAAGTTAATAAAACTAAAATGGTTAATGCTTTTCTCATTTCGTATGCTCCTTATCTCTTTAATATGTTCAAAGTATATGTAATAAGTTTGTAGAAGTCAAGTTAAGTTTTAATAAACAAAACAAATAAAAAGTAAAAACAAGTTAAAAACATGCTTTTTAACACAATAAATACATATTATGTTACAAATATAAGCATGTAATAAGTTTGTAGAAGTTGTTAAAACTTGACGTATTTCATATTAGGTAAGCTTTAATTCTTTTTATTTAGATCTATTTATTTTTTTATTTAATCTGGGTGAAAATATTTATTATCACTAATTTAGCTACATTTTATTTAAATTTTGTTACTTATTGCATAAGTTACATTTTATTTAATTGTTTTTACTTTAACTAATTCTTTATATTGTAAATACTTATTAAAATTATACAAATTTATTATATTTTTTTTATTAAATGTGTTGACATAAGTTACAGAATACCTTATAGTTAAATCATCTTAAAGGAAATTAAGACAAACAAAAAAACTATTTATTATTAAAGGAAAATTTAAATTATGAAAAAATTATTAACAATCTTAGCATTAGCTGCAATCGTATCAACTTCAATCTTCGCAAAATCTGCACAAGTTCAATTAAACACTTCTATTGAAGAAACTGAAGTTTCTTACCAATTAGCTTATGGTGATGTAGAATTAGAAGATGGAATCGAAACTTATGATATAGATATTGATGCTCCTCTAACTGAAGATGGTAAAACAGACCTTTTTACAGTTTATGCTTCAAGTAATAAAAACTCTGATATGAGTGTTAGTGTTAAAGTTAGCCCAGAAAGCTTTAAAACAACTTTGAACAATGGTACAGAATCTTATGATTCAGAAATTACTCCTTCTGTTAATACTTATACTTCTCTAGAAACAATCGCAGCTGGTTTACATTCTAACCTTTTAGTTAATGAATTTAACATGAGCTGGAGTGGTAATGAAGAACTTCCTGCAGGGGATTATGTAAGTAACGTAAAAATCGAATACACAATCAAATAATAAAAAACATATATAAAAATTAAGAGAGATTTGGGTAGCTTTGGGGAGCTACCCTTTTTTTATAGATTATAAACTTAGTTTGAATTCTAAATAAATTACTTGACTTTAAATTTATAAATCTATATTTTTAGTTAGAATTCAAGATAAGTTAACAAAGGAAATAAAATATGGACAATGAGAAAGAAATATATGAAGTAGCAAAATCAACAAACATTTTCTCCAAACTAATGCACTATTTCTCATGTACATTTAAACCCTTACTAGATACACCAATTAAAAAAAATGAAGTTAGAACAATAATTGAACTTTATTATAATCCAGGAAAACCAATGAAACACTATATTGATTCAGTAGATATGGAAAGCGGCTCTTTTACATACATTGCTGATAAATTAGAAAAGAAAGGGATTATAAAAAGACAATCTTGTAAAAATGACAAGAGAGCAAATGTATTAAACCTAACTGAAAAAGGTGAATTATTAGCAAAGGAGTTATTGAACAAAATTAACTTACACATAAGCCACTTAATTAAAGATTTAGATGATCAAGATTTAAAGCAAATGAAAAATGCAATAAATTCTTTAGAGAAAATATACGAAAAATTAAATTCAGAAAACAAGTAATTTAATACACTTCATTTAGATTTAGCTTAACACTAATAGGTATTAGATACAAAGATCCTTTATAAGCTAAAAAATCATCCAACATTTTTAACAACTAAGCAATTTTAATGTAAATAGATTATCTCTATTTACAGGAGGAATTTTATGAATAAAACCAATGAATTAGAGACTAAAAATGTTGGAAGACTATTAGCTCAATATTCAATACCAAGCGTTATCGCAATGATAGTTAACGCAATATATAATGTTGTAGACAGAATCTTTATTGGTCAGTTTGCTGGAGAAAAGGCCTTAGCTGGACTTACAATTGCATTCCCACTAATGATGATACTATTCGCCTTTGCTTCGCTAATAGGTGCAGGTGGAGCAGCTCTACTTTCAATAAATTTGGGAAAAAAAGATATAAAAAGTACAAGCCATGTCTTTGCGAATATGCACAGTGTTGGAATTATCATTACTCTAATTACAGTAACAACAATGTATTTAAATCTCGAATCATTGTTGAATATGTTTGGAGCAACCAAAGAAGTATTATCATATTCAAGTGATTATATGAGTATAATTTTATTGGGATTTGTATTCCAAATGATATCTTTTAATCTCAACAGTGCAGTGAGAGCTGAGAACCAACCTCTTTTATCGATGAGTGCAATGCTCTCTTCAGCTATAACTAATATCATTTTAGACTATATATTTATTGCAATTTTAGGATGGGGAGTAAAAGGTGCTGCCATAGCAACTATTTCAGGTCAGTTTGCAGGTCTATTAATTTTAATAAGTTTCTACTTAAGAGGTAAGAGTGTTCTAAAATTAAAACTTTCATACTTTATTCCAAAATGGAGTGTTTATTCTAAAATAATAGCCATCGGTTTCTCATCATTTATTTCAACCATAGGGATGAGTGTTGCAATGAGTTTCTTAAATAAAGGTCTCGTAAAACATGGTGGTACAGCTGCTATTACATCAATGGGCGCAATTAACAGTTTATATACTATGTTTATTATGCCCATTATGGGGATTCAACAAGGAATGCAACCAATTATCGGTTACAACCATGGTGCAAAAAGAACAGATCGAGTTTTAAAAACACTAAAACTTGGAATTGCAATTGGTGTTATCTTTTCAACATTTGTATTTATATTACTTCAAGTATTTCCTGTTACATTTATTTCTTTGTTCTTAGATCCTGAGTCCACAACAATTTCAGTCGCAGTTACAGGGTTGAGAATATATATAATTATGTTACCTTTATTAAGTATAAACTTTTTTGGTATTGCATTTTATCAATCAACGGCTAGAAGCACACATGCTCTATTTTTAGGCTTACTTAGACAATTCATATTGCTTATCCCTATTGTATTGATAATGCAAAATCTATTTGGATTAATTGGAGTTTGGGCTTCAGCACCTCTAGCAGATGGATTATCAATAATTATAACAACGATATCATTATCAATCAGTTACAATAAAGCCAAAATTAAATCTTTATAAATTATTTTTAGAAGTAACTAAAAAATAAGTTAGCTTGGAAAGATTCTATAACAACTAAAACAAACTTGACTTATTTAAATTATAAACCTACTCTATATAAAGAATTAGTTTTATTTTATTTACAAAATAATAAATATTATAAATTACAAAAAATATTATACATCTTGTATAAGTAAATATCAGCTATTAATAGTTAATAATTGACAATAGAATATATTAGAATTTTTCTAATATAAAAATTTTAGGAATTTAAAATGATAAAACTAGCGTTCATGGTAGATAAAGACTATATACTTGGCTCCTCTACAAAAGAAGGAAATGATCTTCGTTTTAAACTACTGCCCAAAGACGTACTACCTCAAATAGCCATTTGGGGGAAAGGCGACCATTATGTAGCAGGAAGAAAAAGCTTACAATTTTATAAAGAAAATGTTTATAAAGACGATACTAAGCTATATATAGTAACAAGAGATAAAGATTTAGATGTGAGTAAATACTCAAAGAATATTGTAGTTGAAAACTCAGTAAATAAACTAATTGATCAATATAAAGAGTCAAAAGAAGTACTAACCGTTATTGGAGGAAAGCAGATATTTATGGCTTTCTTAGATGCTTGTAAAGAAATAGCTGTAATTATGAGCGATGAGTTAGTACCAGGAGACATTAAATTTGACGAATGGGACACTAAAGATTTAACTTTAGTTAAAGAAGCAAGATTTGAGGGGGGAGTTTCAAAACTATATAGAAAAGGTTAATAAAAAAATATCTAAAACAATAAAAATAATTTTAAATTCTATTCAAATACTAATAATACATAAAACAGACTAATATCAGGTTTGACAACCAAATATTAGTCTGTAATTTCACTCAAATATAATATTCAAAACTATCGATAAAATTTATCAGATAGATGATATTATTTTATTTAATTTCAAAATCAGCAGTACCTGTAGTAATAAATTGAGACAAACTATTAAGTCCACAATAAACCATATCTTCAACAGCTTGATCTGTATAGAACGCAACATGGTTTGTAAGAACAACATTATCAAAAGCTTTTAATATTGCAATTTGTTCATTATACATACCTTTAAGTCTACAATCTGAGTGGAAAATACCTTTTTCACTTTCTAAAACATCTAAACCTGCTGCCCCAACATGCTTTGACTTAAGACCTTCAATTAAAGCATCTGTATCAATCAATTCACCTCTAGCAGTATTAATAATTTTAACACCTTTCTTCATTTTAGCGATAGACTCTTTATTAATCATATGGTAAGTACTATCAAAAAGTGGTGTATGAAGAGTAATTATATCTGAATTTTCTAATAAATAGTCTAAATCAACATAAGTAATATATTTCTTCATCTCTTCATTTTCATACAAATCATAACCTAAAATTTTACATCCAAACCCACTATAATTTTTAATTACAGCTTGTCCAATTCTTCCAGTTCCAATAACACCAACAGTCATATTTTTCATTTCATGACCTTGTAAACCAGGAAGTGAAAAGTCATTTGCAACATTTCTCTTTAAAACAGAAACAGCCTTTCTATTTAACATTAGAGCTAACATTATTGCAAAATCTGCAACACAGTTAGGAGAATATTGAGCGTTACTAATTTTAATACCTAAATTTTTAGCAGCTTCAACATCAATGTTATTATATCCAGCACTTCTACTTGCTAAATATTTCACACCAAGTTTAGACAACGCTTCTAATACTGGTTTTGAACAATCACAATTACCTAAAACTGTAACACCAACACTTCCTGCAGCTTGTTCAACTACATCTAATGAAAGCTGACTACTAACATGTTTAATATCTAAATTAAGCTTATCTTCGAATAAATCAAAACTAACTCTTTCATCAGGACGGCTTGCGAACGCTGTAATTTTATATTTTTCTGACATATCTAATCCTTTATTATATTTCAATTGCGTAATCATCAGCACTTAAAATTTTAACGGCTTTAAAGAATACAAACTTAAATACAAAACCTAAAACAATTGGTAATACTATGAAAACAATAATTGTAATCAACCAGTTAGCAGCACTATAGCCAACAATACCAAGGTGATTTAAAGGACCAATTAAACCACTGATACCAAAACCAGCACTCATTGGAGTTCCAACAATTCCTAAAATACCTGCTAAAATACCTAATACTGCAGCATTACAAAGCAAAGGAATAGACATCTTTGGATTCTTTAAGAAATTAGCCATATGCAATTTAGGAGATCCTAATACTGAAGCTAATGAAGTACCCCATCCATTCTTTTCAAATCCAGCAATAGCTAGACCAAAACCAGCTGCACAAATACCTAAGTTAGCAGCACCACTACTAATGCCAGAAAGTGAAATTGCTAATGCAATACCTACTGTTGAAATAGGGGAAATAATAATTATTGCAAAACTCATTGAAATTAATGCACCCATTAAGATTGGTTGTAAAGTAGTACACCAAGCAATAAATTGACCAACAGCACCAGTAATCATTGAAACATATGGTAGAGTAAACAATCCTATAGCACCACTAATTGCAATTGTCAAAGTAGGTACTAAAATCATTGTATAACTTTTAAAACGATCATTGAAGAAAAGAAGAATTAATGCAGCTATAGCAGCGGTAAGACCTGCGTTAATAACATCACCAAGTCCTGCTAATACCATAGAACCTTCAACCATTTTAAGAGCACCACTACCTAACATTGTAGATATAGCAAGAGCTACAGAATGAATTGGTTTCATTTTGAATTGACCTGCAATACATAATCCCATTGCAAAAGCTGCTAACCTTGAAGCCATTGTGGTAATTAAAACTATAGTAGTTAAACCTAAGGCTTTACTAAGCTCACCTAAGATAGCACTTGGAACAAGAGCGGCAACAATACCAATACTCATTCCTGTTAAAACTTTATTTGAAAATTCTTTTGCTTTCATAAAAACTCCTAATTGATAATATTTTATCTATGAGGATAATAATATATACATTTTTTTATGTCAATGAAAATTTATCTATTAAAATGAAATTCTTTTATTATTTCCATAAAATAATATACCATTTTTCATATTTATATATACAATTAGAATATTATTCCAATTATTATGTTAATAATCTACGATTAACATAATATAAAGAACATTAAATATTATTAAAAATCCTAATTTTCTTATTTTTTTTGCAAAAAAATACTAATTAGGTATTAAAAATAAATAAAAAATTATCAAACTTTTTTTTATAGGATAAAAAAAAATCATCAATTGTTTACCAATTAATGACTTTTTATAAAATATATTAGAAAGAATTACTCTTCTTCTTTTTCTATCTGTTTTAGATACTTATATAAAGTTGGTTGTGCTATATCTAAAAGTTCACAAACTTTAGGAACAGCTTGTTTAACTTTAAAAACTCCCCTATTATACAATCTTATCAATACTGACATTTTTGCAGCTTTAGTTTCTAACTTATAAACATCTGCATGTTTTACTTCTTCTAAAATAATATTTGTCATTATCTCTTCAATATCTGCAGCATCATCACTATTTTCACCAATCTCTACATTTATATTACCTTGATCAGCAAAAAGATGTTCAAGAAAAGGTTTTACTTGAGCAAATCCAGTAATATCTTGATTTATACATACCACATACTTTAGTCTACCATCATCATCTCTTACCATTAAATTACTAGTTCTAATTAGAGTATTTGCTTCCGAAGTATTTAAAACCCCTATTATTCGATCAGTAGAATTATTTTCACATTTAGAATTTAATAACTGTAATATAGATGTAGCATTTACATCTCCAATTTGACGGTGAGATATTGAATCGTCATTTATCCACTCTATAGCCCCATTTTTTGCATTGTGTAACAATACTTCAGAAGTTGGACCAAGAATTTCACTTATAAATTTACACATTGAAATAAGAAAATCTTTTGAAATCATGAACATTATTATAATAACGAGTGTACTCTAGTTCAAGATATAAACATATTTAATTAGATTTAGTTTGCTTAAGATATAGAAACAAAAGTTAATTATTAAATCTAAACATACTCTCCACTTGATTTACTCTTAATAGTTGCGGCAAATATACTATTTAATAAACCTAGAACTGCTGAAATTGTAAACAACATTTCAATTCCTGCAACCTGCCAGATTAATCCACCTAGAAGAGCAATAACTATACTGATTAAATGATTTACTGAAATACCTGAAGTTATAGTCTTTCCAAATTCCTCTTGATTTTCAGACAATTCTCTACAGTAAACAAGAGAAGCCATACTACATAAAGATAAAATTGCATCAAGAATATAATTTATACTCACGACAATAAAAGCAATATTTTCAGCAAACAACCTATGAGCAAAGCCATAGAAAAAACAAACTATAATTAAAATTAAAGTATCAGCTATCATAACTTTTTTATAACCAACTCTATCAATTATACGACCAATAATTGGACCAAACACAATAGATAACCCAGCTGTAACTGCAAATAAAAAGGCCATATATGAAGGACTAGCATTATAGTTTAAAACCAATACAAACGGAGCAAAAGTTATGAATATTTGTTTTCTAGCACCATAAAAGACACTTAAGATATAATATTTATTATATTTTTTATGAAGATAAATTTTAGGTCCAACTTTTGGCTCACTTTCCAATTCAGGGATTTTAGAAGTAAAGAGGTAAGCTACTAACGCAATTAACATTGCAACAAAATATACAGTTTTATAACTAATTGCATTATCTCGTCCAAAACCAAAAAATGACATTATTAAAAATATCAATGGAACAATTAAGAATCCTAGAATATTACCTAAAGACATACTACCTTTCATAATACCAAGAGATTTTCCACTCATAGTAGACTTAGCCATTTCTACAGATAAACTTTGTCTAACTTGCATACTAATATGCTCACCCAAACTATTCATAACTAAAAAAAGAACAACTACCCAAAGATTTGTTCCTAAAAAAGTTAATCCAACAAATCCACAAGCTGAGACAATTATGGCTGTTTGATAATTTTTCTTATCACTTTGTTTATATAGATAAGCTAGAATGAATATTAAAAATAAACCTGGGAGTTCTCTAAAAAATTCAACAACTCCTAATTGGATTTTCGATATTTTAACAATATCTGCAAGATAATTATTCATTATTGCTCTTGCCATACTGTTAGTAATTCCAAAAAAGATTACAGATAAAAGAAATGGCATAGCATTTACATTCTCTTTATAAGTATCTCTTATGTTGTTTTTATTTAAAATGTTTTTGATTATCATCTTAGTTCCAATTGTTATAATGTTGTATTAAATTTATTAGGTAAACCTCTTATAGTCAATAGAATAAAGACTTATATACCAACTCTCAAAATAATAATCAAACTTTGTTTAAAAAAAATAATATTTAATTTTAGCTTTTAAGAGTTTAAATTAATCAATATAGAAATAAATGATAAAAATACTTATGACATGATTGACATTGAATATAAATTAGACTAAACTAACTCTAGTTAGAGATAAAAAGACACTAACTAAAGGAAATCTTTATATGGGAAAAGAATTAAAACTATTTATTGCACTAAATAGAGCTGTAACTAGTTTTACCAAAAGAACTAATAAAATAGTTACACAATATGACATAACATACTCACAGTTTGCTGTTTTAGAGGTTTTATACCATAAAGGAGCTCTAACCGTAGGAGATGTACAAGAAGAAATATTAAGTAGTAGTGGAACTATAGCTATAATAAATAAAAATTTAGAAAAAAATAATTTAATAGTTAAGTTTCAAGATAATAAAGATAAAAGAAAGTATATGTTAAAACTTACTACTAAAGGAATGGATCTGATAAAAGAAGTTTATCCAAAAAATGAAAAAATGATTATTAATTCAATGAGTGTTTTAAATTTTGAGGAACAAGAATATATGCTAAATTGTTTAAAAAAAATTACAGGATACAAAAGATGATTAGAAAAATCGAGAAACTTGCTAAAGAGAAGAAATCAAATGAGAAACCTAAAGTGAGTCTATATAAGGTGCAAGACAAAAAAACTTATTATGACTTTTATTCCATTTTGATGTCGGATTCTTTTGACAACAATACTTACAATGAGTATAAAAGTGGTTTTGGTTCAACCCCGCAAAGAGGAGCAGAAACAATAAGCCAAATTGAAAAGGGGTTTTTATCACACAGAGACTCTATAAATAACAACAGTCTCATTCAAGATGAGCAATGGATTTCAAAAGGATCCGGTATTCTATATGAAGATAAAATGGATAACACCGAACGTTTAAAGGGAGTTCAATTGTGGCTGAATTTACCAAGAGATATAAAAATGGCAACGCCTGAATATCACAGTATTAATAATGAATATGTTAAAGAACTTACATTAACTGATGCTATAATTGAGTTATTGGAAGATGAATATATTACATTGAAGGGTAATGTAAGCAAATATTGGCCAGTAGATTACAATGTAATTCATTTAAGTGAAGAGAATAAGATAAAAATTGATTCAACAGAAGACAAAACTATAATTCTTTTCTCTCTGATAGGAGAATTTAAGATTGGAGATGTTAAAGTTGAAGAAAGAACAGCGATTAAATTAACAAACGGTAACTTTGTAGAAATTGAATCACTTGCAAATGATGTAGAAATTTTATTATTAAGCACATACGGTCAAAGACAACCTATGATATGGGGCGGCCCCATCGTTTTAAATAATAATTAATGTTTACTAAATGTTTTTGTTAAAAAGCATTTATTTAGTTTTATAGATTTTAAAAATCTAAAGGAAAAAAGTTGTGAAAATTATAGACACTTTAAAAGAAAGAAGATCATATTATGATATATCTAAAAAATTACCAGTTAAAGAACAAGAAGTTTTTGAATTAATTAAAAATGCTACAGAATTAGTTCCTGATGCTTTTAATATGAAAAGCTCAAGAGTTGTTGTAGTAACAAAAGAAAAACAAGACTTACTATGGGATAAGATATATGATAAATTCCAAGGACAAGTTCCACGAGAAAAAATTAACGGATTTAAAAACGGTTATGGTACAATTTTATATTTTATCGATAGCCTAGTACTAAAATCACTTGAGAAACAATTCCCAATTTATGCACCTAAATTTATAGGTTGGGCAGAGCAATCAGCTGGCATGTTACAATTATCAATCTGGAGTGGGCTTAAAGAGTTAAATATCGGAGCATCCCTCCAACACTACAACCCTATCATAGATGATGTTGTAATGGAGCTTTTTGATGTTCCTGATAATTATATCTTGAACGCACAAATGCCTTTTGGTGGAATAAATTCTGAGCCAGATGAAAAAGCTAAGGAAGATGTTAGTTCACGTATTAGAATTATATGATTATAAATTTTTAAAATAACTAAATTTTAAAACATTAATAATTATTAAATAATCTTTTACTTAATTAAAAATAAAATAACTAAGCTAAATGGTATGGGAAATATCATATAAGCTTAGTTATTTTTATGCTAAATGAAATATAAAGTTTAAAGGAAGGTCTTTTTTAAATCCATTTTTTTATCAAGAAAAATATTGTCTTTCTTAACAGAGTTATAGATTAAGTAAGAAATTAAATTTTTAATAAAATCATCGGATCCAACAATATAATACTGAGAACCTCTATTCTTTAAACAATTGTCAATTTCTTGATACAATTGCTTTCTAGATTCAACATATATATTAGAAAATTTTTTTTCGGATGATGATTGAAGCTCCTTTTTGAATATAAAATCTTTACTAGAATCAATATTGATATGTGTAATATTATAATCCCCAGTAGGAGATTCTAAGTAATTTTTTATTATAGGTCTAAAGGTAGCTACTCCAACACCCATTGATAAAAAAATAATAGGTTTATCTCCATTTTTGATTTCAATATTATTTCCAATCTTAAAAATAAACATCTCATCCCCAATTTGGAGATTGTTTAACCTTTGCTTATAAGCAGAACAAGATTTTTTGATTCTTGTTGTGAAAGCTATGCAATTTTCTTTTTTTAAACTCATTATAGAAAATGATCTAACTAAATCTTTATTAGGTTTAGAGTCTTTTATAAAATCCATAAATGCAATATGAAAGTGAGATCCTTCAGACCATGATAAATTGTTAGGAATTTCAAATTTAAAAGTAAAGGTATCTTTAGCTTCTTTTATTTTTCCAAGAAATTTTGTCTTGTCTATATTTATTTTTCTTAATGTATTATCCAAAAGGTGTTCCTTTTTATATTTTTTGTATTAAATTAAATCTTCAACTTATTTTATCGGACAAAAGATTTCCAAAACAAATTGAAGATTTTCATTGATTAATTTTTTAATTGAATTTAGTTATTTTTAATTTTTCTTATAGCATCTTTATTTGCATATAGGTTGCCATCTTTTATCTCTATCACACCCTTTTCTTCTAAATGCCTAATTATATGATCTACATCATTTGATGACAAATCTAATTTTTCTTTCAAGTCTTCTTTAGTTAAACCATTATTTTTCACAATAATTTTAAAAACTTTAGAGAGTTTATCCTTTGCATCTTTCTTATCTTTTTTTTACATCTTTATGTTCTTTTAAATTTTTTATATTATCATCTACAACATAAAGAAAACCATTTTTAACTATTACAAGTTCTTTCATAATTAATTTATCAACTATCTTTTCTACCTTTTCGACATCCTTGTCTAATAGTTTAGCTAATTTATTGACATCCACATTCTCGTTTTTTTCAATTGTTTTAATAATTTTAATTGCAATATGTTTTTTCTCGTTCATAATTTGTTTATTCCTTTCTAGATTCGTTTCTAGTTTTCTAAGAGTATTCTTAAAAGCTTCTAATTCAACATCATCGATACCTTCAAACAGGTCTTTAGAATGCTCATTTATTTGATCAGACATTTTTTCATTTACTAAAATTGCTTTTTCTGTCGCAATTAGTTCATTTTTGCGTCTATCTGTTTTACTCTTTTTTCTGATGATTAAGCCTTTACTTTCTAAACGCTTAACTGCTTTAGCTATAGTTGTTTTATCCAAATATAATTGAGTAGCCAATTGATCTTGATTAATATTTTTATTGTCAATAATAGCTTTTAAAATATTTATTTGACCTCTTCCAATAGAAAACTCTTCTCTATTATCATTTGCTGTAAAAAGTTTTCTATTAATTCTAATTAAAATATTCATTGTTTCTTTTATTTGTTTTTCCATTTTAAACTCCAATTATATGTTGGCTTACCAACTATATTTACAATATAATAAAATTAAGTTGGCTTGTCAACTATTTTATTTATTTTTCTTTATTCTACTTATTCTTTCCTTCAATTAGTATAAAAAAAAACAATATTACATAGTTTTATTTTTAAGGTTATTTTAATTAATAAAATCAATAATTAATTCGAAATCAAGTCATTAGATTATTGACTTTTATCTCGTAATATACGTAGCATTTTTTTATGAGTACCTTTAAAATTAGAAAAATTACTGACTCTTTTCATCCTTCAAATAAAAATTCAATAGAACAAATTTTTGAAATATTGAGGAGTCATTTTTCATCTGTAAAAGAGGATAAAATTAATGAAATTCTTTCCCAGATGAAAGATCCAATAAAGTATAAGTTTTCTTCTACTTTATTTGTTGCAGAAGATAGTCAAAATAATGTTAAAGGGTTTGCCATCCTTTTTTATATGCCTGATACTAATTTCTGTTATCTTGATTATTTGGCTGTAAAACCAGGAAAAACCTCATCTGGAATAGGAGGTGCTATCTATGAGAGAATCAGAGAAGAAGCACAACTTTTAAATACTATTGGTGTATTTATGGAATGCTTACCTGATGATGAAAAGCTTTGTAAAGATAAAAATGATATAAAACAAAATCAATCACGCCTGGCATTCTATGAAAAATATGGAGCTCGGCCAATTATTGGAACAAAATATGAAACTCCTGTAAATCCTGAGGATGACTGCCCACCATACCTTGTCTTTGATGATTTAGGTAATGATTATTCTCTATCTTCTCCTATTGCACGAAAAATTGTAAAAGCCATCTTAGAGAGAAAATATCCTGATTATTGCCCTGATAAATATGTGAAAATGGTAGTATCTTCAATTAAAGATAACCCAGTACAATTGAGAGAATTTAAGTATGTAAATAAAAACAAAATCATGATAAAGCATAAAGCTATCAAAAATAAAATTCCCCTAATAGTAAATGATAGGCATGAGATTCACCATGTAAAAGAAAGAGGATATATTGAATCTCCGGTTAGAATATCAAGCATTTTAAAAGAGATATCTAAGATAGAGGCATTCACTATAACTCCTTCTAGAAGCTTTCCAAACAAACACATCTTACAAGTACATAATCCTAAATATTTTAATTATTTCAAAAAGGTCTGTAGTGCTTTTCCTGAAGGTAAATCTATATATCCATATGTTTTCCCTGTAAGAAATGAAACGCGGCCTCCTTCAGATTTATCTGTGCTTGCAGGATATTATTGTATCGACACATTTACACCATTAAATAAAAATGCATTTATTGCATCTCGTGCTGGAGTAAATTGCACTCTAACTGGTGCTCAATTATTACTTGAAGGATACCATAGTGCTTATGCTCTTGTAAGACCACCAGGTCACCATGCTGAAAGGGATGTTTTTGGAGGATTTTGCTACTTTAACAATGCATCCATTGCTGCAAATTTTCTTTCTAATTATGGGAAGGTAGCTATATTAGATATTGATTATCATCATGGTAACGGACACCAACAGATTTTCTACTCTAGATCTGATGTTCTAACTGTCTCTATTCATGGAAATCCATCCTTTGCATATCCTTATTATACGGGATTTGCTGAAGAAATTGGGGAAGGTGAAGGTGAAAACTATAATGTAAATTTTCCTTTGAAAGAAAATATAACAGGAAAAGAGTATTTAACTACTTTAATAAAAGCTCTAAAAAAAATTAAAACTTTTAAACCGGAGTATTTAATTATTAGTTTAGGTCTTGATATTGCAAAAGGAGATCCAACAGGGACTTGGTCTTTATCTGCAACCGATTTTAAGAATAATGGTCAAGAAATTGGAAAATTATCCTACCCTATCTTATTTGTACAAGAAGGTGGTTATAAAAATAGATCTATTGGAATCAATGCTAGAAATTTCTTTGAAGGATATTTATCATCTAGAGTAAAGTAAATAATAAAGAGCCTAGATTAACAACCTAAGCTCTTTTGATTATACCAATATAATAACGCAAATATTATTATATTTTTTTATGTACGGATGCGTTATAGATTTTTTCTATAGCATCAAAGAGAGCACTGTCAAATTCTTCTTGATTTTGCTGTGCAGATAAATCAGATAGCAAAGCTCTTGAAAAACTTGCAATAAGATTTGCATTTTTTTCTAATAATTTATTTGCTTTATCTCGGCTATACCCACCAGATAGTGCAACTATTCTAACTACTTTTGGATCTTCCATTAATTTACTATAAGCACCGGCTTGAGTTGGAATAGATACTTTAAGCATAATTTTAACTGAGTCATCTACTTTAGCTAATTGTTTTTCAATTTCACTTATTAAAAGATCTTCAGCTTCTTTTTTTGTACTACTATTTATATCAACTTCAGGTTCTATAATAGGGACAAAGCCTGCTTCAAAAATTCTCAATCCAATCTCAAATTGTTGTTCAACAATTTGTCTTATACCTTCTTCATTAGCTTCATGGATAACAGATCTCATCTTAGTTCCAAAAATATTTCTATCTTTTGCTTTTTCTAGAAGAATATCTAATTCAGGAATGGGTTTCATCAATTGAACACCATTGTGCTCATCTGCTAGTCCATTATCAATTTTTAATATTGGTACAACACCTTTCTCCTTCCAAAGATAATCGGCTGTATATAGCCCATCAATTTTTCTTTCCATTGTATTTTTAAATAATATGGCAGCTAATATATAATCTGAAGTAAATGCCTTACTGGTAATAATTCGACTTCTCATCTCTTGAACTAGATCAAACATTTCTTCTTCATTTGTGTACTGACTCTCATCAATACCATAAGCTTTCAAAGCTTTTGGAGTGCTTCCACCACTCTGATCTAATGCAGCGATAAAACCTTTGTCATTTTTCATTCTTGTAAATTGCTTTTCATTCATTATTGACTCCTTGTAAAGTTAAGGATTTTTTTCTTTAGCTTACATTTACAATAGTAATACTTATTAAAAATTAGTCAACTCTAACAATTAAAGATTTATAATTTTTGAATTCAAACAAATAAAACCTTATCAATAAAACTAATATAATACGATTAAAAAAAGTCACTGTCTCATTTAACTACATATCAACAATCAAAGGCTACCATATACAGTTGATATCACATAGCTTCCTTTACTCGTAGAAGTTTTAAACAAGGCATAATTTTCTTCTATACTCTTTTTAATATATATTTTTACAGTAACAGACCCACTAGAATTATTATTTTGAGCCGATACATATAAAAAAGGTGAATTATATTTTGATGATTTAACAGAGAACACATATTCCCAAGGGAGAGATTTATTAGAATATTGAGAAACGCCTCCCGAACTATTTTCAATTGTCAAATCTACACTTCTAGCAGTTCCAGAAACAACATATTTTATATCATACATACCATCCCATAATAAAGAATCGCAGCCTACAAGAATAAATACAGAGATTAATATTAAACTTATCAAAAATATTTTCTTTCTCATTACAATTGACTCCTATTAATTTATACTTTAAAACTATTTTAGTTAGATAGCTAGTTATATTTGGCTAAAATATTCTTCTTTATAAAAAAAATATATCAGATGCATAATCTATTATTAAAATGAATACAAAGGAATTCTACATACTGAGAATCGAGGAG
Source organism: Sphaerochaetaceae bacterium (assembly GCA_963677735.1). GTDB lineage: Bacteria > Spirochaetota > Spirochaetia > Sphaerochaetales > Sphaerochaetaceae > Pleomorphochaeta. The sequence continues at coordinate 3,010,106 of OY782505.1, read as the reverse complement.
GAGGACACCTTACGATGCCGACCTCTCACACCACCTAGCATACCGTTCGGTACTAGGCGGTTTATCAAACATAACGCTCGATGTTGAAGTAGTACCAATCTTCTTTTAATAATTCAAGGCCTTCTTCTTTATCTGCCATTCTTTTTGCTAAGAAGTCAAAGTAAATGATATCTTTATCTTTTTCTTTGGCTTTTTCATTCTTTTCAACATATAATCTCAATCCATCAACTAATTTCAGTTTTCTATACAACATGTCATTTGTGAATATTCTTCCAATCGCTTGGGACATTCTCCAATAACTAGTTGAGCTTAAAAATGACTTTTTAAGTTTCCATTCTTCAGCTTCTAAGAGTCTCAATTGATGTTTTCGATTTTTACTAGTTTTCCAAATTTTATAGGCATATTGTCTTACTCTTCTTCGTGTCCAATGCATTATGTCTTTGATCTTTATTTTTATAGAACTTCTAGCATAATAATTTATCCAGCCTCTAAGTAAACTATTCAATTCAGCAATTACTCTTTCTAATGAAACACCTCTGTTTCTTTTAGTAATCTCTCTAATTCTAGCTTTTAACTTATCTAGGCTTTTCTCTCTTGGAACACATCTTCCGAGTTTCAATACTCCATCATTTATTTTCTTTCCTCTTGTTCGAAATACAAATCCAAGAATTTTAGCTCCTTCTGCTCTACCAGCTTTAGTCTTCTCTTTGTTTACTGTCAATTGTAATTTCTTTTCCAAGAACTTAATTGCATTATCTCTTATTCTTAGAGATGACATCTTTGACTTCGCAAAAAGTTGAATATCGTCGGCATATCGAATAAACTTTACTCCTCTCTTCTCCATTTCTTTATCAAAAGGTGTTAGATAGATATTTGATAATATTGGACTTATTACTCCACCTTGTGGAGTGCCTACATTTGTTTCAACTTTAAATCCATTATCCATGACTCCAGATTTCAGAGAACTAAATATTAATCTTCTAATATCCTTATCTTCTAATGTTTCATCTACTAAGCCCATTAATTTATCATGATTAACAGTGTCGAAAAACTTAGACAAATCCATGTCTACTACATATTTATAGCCTTTAGCTATATATATTTGTGCTTGTCTTACAGCATCTTCTGCACTTCTGTTTGGTCTATAACCATAACTAAAGTGTGAAAATGTTGGCTCAAACAATGGCGTAATTACCTGTACTACTAATTGTTGTACAAATCTATCTAGTACTGTTGGTATTCCAAGCATTCTAGTTTTACCATTATCTTTTGGTATCTCTACCCTTTTAACAGCTTTAAATTTGTACTTACGTGATATTATCTTACTTTTGATATCTTTGATATTTGAATCTAAGTATGTGTCTAATTCACATACATTCATTCCATCAATTCCTGCAGCTCCACCATTCTTTTTAACTTTGATAAAAGCAGCTTTTAGATTATCATTGGAGAGTAGTTTCTCACACAACCAAATATTTGGTAATTGCGGATTATCTTTCCTCATCATTTCTTTCCTTTTTCTATTCTAGCACTCTCGTTTTATCGTTTTGGTTTTCTCCACGACTCCCTTTACATGCCAATAGTAAGACTTCTCATATTTACAAAAAGAATTTAATATTCAGGCCTCTCCAACGTATTACAGACCTCCCCAGTTAAGAACAACATCTTTCATTTCATGCGGACTTAAGATTTACCTATTATAATTTTGGCTGGACTTCATCACTTTTTGAAAACTCATCCTCATAATCGGCCTTATATCTTGTTTCTGTTCGTAGCCCCGAAACTTTGCCTTAGGCTTCCTTCACACAGCACCTCACGATACTGCACTTGCCATCAACTAGTGGTTATTTCATTTTTCCAATGAAATTGCCAAACCCACAGTGGACTTTCACCACCTAGATGTTACCCATGCTGGGCAAACAAAAAACTCCCTACAGTGTAAGGAGTTAATTATTAAATATTATATTATTCTATTCCCACTCAATAGTTCCAGGTGGTTTACTTGTAATATCGTAGAGAACTCTATTTACTCCTGCAACTTCATTACAAATTCTACTAGCAGCATTTTGAAGTACTTCTGGTGGCATTCTATACCAATCAGCAGTCATAGCATCTTCACTAGTTACAGCTCTAAGAGAACAAACTTCTCTGTAAGTTCTCTCATCACCTTGAACACCAACACTCTTTACAGGTAATAAACAAGCTAAGGCTTGCCAAATATCACCATAAAGACCAGCTTTAGTAATTTCCTCTATAAAGATTGCATCTACATCTCTTAATGTGTCTAGTCTCTCTTTTGTGATTTCACCAACACATCTAACACCAAGACCTGGACCTGGGAAAGGATGTCTATTTACCATATGTTCAGGAAGACCTAATTCTCTACCTAATTCTCTAACTTCATCTTTAAATAATTCTCTTAGAGGTTCTAATAAATCCCATTTTAAATCTTCAGGTAAGCCACCAACGTTATGGTGTGACTTAATTGTTGAAGATGGACCACCAAATGCACTTTGAGATTCAACAACATCTGGATATAGTGTACCTTGTGCTAAGAATGAAATATCTCCAGCTTGGCGTGCTTCATTATAGAAAGTATCAACAAATAGTTTACCTATTATCTTTCTTTTAGCTTCTGGTTCACTAACGCCTTTAAGAGCGTCTAAGAATGCATCTTCTGCATCAGCATATTGTAGTCTAATAGAATAATTATCTCTGAAAATCTTTTGAACATTCTCAGCTTCATTCTTTCTAAGTAGTCCATTGTTTACAAAAACACAAACTAATTGATCTCCAATAGCTTTGTGAATTAATACTGCAGCAACAGATGAATAACCGCTTTCTCACATGAAAAATAAGAGGATAAAGCACGTTTTTTCAATCAAAATAATTCATAATATTTTTTTCAATAGAAAAAAATATTTTAAAGTTCTTCAAAAAGCGTTAACAAGTAATAAAATTTTAATCTAAATTATCAAATAATTATAATTAGTCTTGGACTAGATATATGTAATAGAGATCCTCCAACAGGTTCTTGGCATTTAATTAAAAAGATAATAGATATGGAATTGGAAAAACGCCTTACCCTATTTTATTCTTTCAAAAAGGTTTTAAAAAAATAAAACATTAGAAATTAATGCAAAAAATTCCTTTTAAAGTTTTTTGTCTTCAAAATTAAAAATATTATTAGTTAAGCTTTCTTATTTTTATTTAGTCAGTAAAGAATATTTTTATGTGAAAAAATAAATTCATTAAATTTTCAATAATTGGGTATCACAATTTTTATAGGATTAATTGGAAAATTTTCTTTTCCTACATTTCTTGATATACGTAAGCCTTATTGAAAAACCTATCTTAGATATGGGATAATTAGTCGTTAGTCATATCTTTTGGATTTAAATATACTGACTAAAATTTTTTTTCATTTTTATTTTTTTGATCTTATATTATAGAGTTATCTCTATTTAGTTGTTATAAAATGTAGTTAAATCTGCTTATTTAACAAATACTAAATTTTTAATTAATGAACATTTATTTTGTAAATATTAGTCTATATTTTTCTCCATATTTCACTACTAATTTATTTATATATTCTGGTTCGACATCTTTTATATAAGAAATAAGCCCTTTTAATCTGTTTGTTTCAATTTTAGATCTATTATTATTTTTATAAATTAAATGTCGTACTTCCCTTTTAATTTTTCTAGGCACGTGAATTTTTGTATCTTTTGTGATAATTAACCCCGTCACTCTCTTAGGTTCGTTTAGTTTAAAGAATTTAGTTTTATATTGATTAATTTTAAGATTGACATATTGCTTATCACTTAAAATAAAATACAATTCTTGTTTTAATTTAGTAAGAACATTTTTATCATTAAAAGAAAAAATTATATCATCTGAATAGCGCGTATAACTACCTGAATTAGCTATTGCAAAGTTATCAAGATGAGTGTCAAATTCAAACATATAAATATTACTTAGAATAGGAGAAATAGGAGACCCTATACTAAGACTACATCTTTCCTGCCTCTTTATAAAACAAATGTTTTTTAATATTAATAAATCATCTTGAGAAAAATTAAATTTATGTTTAATTGCATTTAAACAAGAATCCGAATCTATTGAATAAAAGAAATTAGAAAAATCATAATGAACAGAAAATTTAAAGGATTTATGCTTTTCCGCATTTAAACGAAGAGGGCTTTTTTTTCCTTTTACATACGCCATCGCACAAGGATGAACACTATATGATAAAAAATAATAATTCATTAGTATATATTGAAACATTTTAATTTCTGTTGCTGGAGTATATATATATCTAAATTTTCCTGAGTTATTTTTTTTGGGAATAGAGAACTTTCTATAATTGGAGGGGGCTTTTGAAATAATATTATTTATATCATCAATATTTAGTTGAGTATATAACCTCAAACAGTCCAAAATATTTAATTTATCCATTTATATCAACACCTTTTTTTAAACAGTTAAATCTTTCATAATCTTTTTTGTAATAATATTGAATTATTTTTGCACGATATTTATGAATCTTTGTTGAAAAAACTTTTTCTTTCATCAGTCTATTATAAAATTTAGTAGGGACTATATATCCTTTTGGATAAAATTCTTTAAAATGATTTAAAGATAAAACCAAATCGAAAAGGAATTCATCATTCTTATTTTTCCTATTCAAAATACCCAATTCTATCAGGAAATACATAGCTTCATCTTTTGTTATAGGAGTCAATAAGCCTAATATTAAAAAAATTGTTGTAATTTTAGATGAATAATCCATTGGAGAATTCAACTTGCTCAGTGAATAAATTTTAAATTTTTTTGTTTTATTATTTCGTAATGTATCAGAAATTTTATGTACGTCTTCTAGTATAAATTTATAATCTGAATAAATAGTTGCCCCATATTTTGATAGTCTATTTACTTTTAATATTGGTCCATCATTAACAAATGATTCCTTATTTTCAAAACATTTATCATTTACAACTAACATTTTTTTTACAATATTATTAATGTTGGCAAAAGCGCCTAATTCTGCAATTGAACCAGGAGATTCTACAAATAATAATATACAATCACAAATTGTGGATATAAAGTTCTCTAAATCTAAAAGGTCTTCTTTTTCCCTTGCAAATAATTTACGTATCTTAAAAAATTCTTCAGCTTTGATAAAAATAATATTTTCATCTATATTATGTTTTGTAAAATATTCTAAAAAAATAGTTCGTTGAGATTTTTTTACTTCATTATCTTCACCACCACAAAGAAATACAAAATTTATGTTTCCAGAAATCAGCATATTAGAACAGTATTCATTTATTATATCTAAAATATCTTTTCTAAACTTTTGTATATTCATTTTACCTCAAAATAAAAAAAGTAAGATTCTTTACCTTTTGGATGTCTTAGTTAACATAATTTTGTTTTTGAAAAGTGTTTTTAAACACTTTGAGGAAAGAAAATTTTGATAACTAATAATCAAAATTATATATACTCTATTCAATGGATTACACCATTGATTCCCTCAAGGGAAACACTAAAGAATCTTACTTTTTTTAATATATTAGCATAACTTACAAATTATATCTATATATAATTTATATAGGAATATATTGGTCACTAATAATTTGTAATGACACCCCTAAAAAGCAAACTAAAAAAAAATTTTTTTCAACAATTTTTGGTTTTGAATTGTATTAAGTATTGCAAACACCTAAAAGATTACAGTTAATATTCCAATTGAGCATTAGTTTAGAATCTTAATTATTAGGTCGTAGTGCTTATAAAAAAAATTGTTAAGAATGGATTGTTAACACTTATTTAGATATAAACGTCAAGTTATTAGTGGCTCTTTCCATTAATTGGGGATTAGTTATATTTTTCAGCAATTAATATTTTATTTCTTAGAGTGTTAAATTTACATCTTCCATACATAATTCTTTTAATAAATTTTATTTTATTAACCGTTCCTTCTGCTAATCCATTGTTATATTTTTCATTAATAGCAGTAAGCACAGCTTTGATATCTCTTTCAAGACCTTTCACAAAACTATTTAATTCTAGGATATTTAGTTCCTTCACTTTATTTAACCATTTTTTAAAATCACTAGTACTTTTAGTTTTAAATACTGTTGATTTAAAAACTATTATTACTTTATATATTGTTTCGATAATTGGATATTGTTTAAAAATCTTGTTATATTGTTCTATGGATATTTCTTTAATTTTTTTTAGAGGATGATATAAAAATTTGATTACATTTTTAATTCTATTTTATCTTCACTAGTAGATATCCAGCTACTATTATATTTAAATTTAAATTGTCTACAATATGATCTTAATGTGGAATATGAACCATCATGCTGCTTCAGATTAGTTATACACAGGGCTCTACAGCTATTATTTGTACAGGTACCTCTAAATCTACAGCTCCTAAAACTAATACAGCAGCATTAATTACTTTTTTTAATATCTCTAATCTTTTCATAAAGTGCATCACCCCATATACATGGATACACTTTATTAAGATATCTATTTCTAAACTCTTCCACACAGATCATTTAGCTCATGAGTCTATTGCTAACCCATGATGCACTAATTCCTTCTATTCCCAACTGATGAGTTAATCTATTAATCTTTCTTGTAGAGACCCCATTAGTCCAACCCTCTTGCCCTACTTGTATTAAAGCTTTTTCACTTCTCTTTTTTTCTGTTACAAAAAAGGGAACATATCCACCATTTACTAATTTAGGAATTAACATATATAGTGTTATTAATCTTGTATCGGATCTTATTATTTTATATCCACTTCTATAAGAAATACCTTTATGCTGAATGTTTACCTTTCTCAGAAATCTCAATTTCCATTAGTTGTTTTGTCATCCAATCTAACATTTCTAATAAAGAATCTTTAGAAGTGTGCAAATTCTAATAGTTCCACCAGTAAAAAATGTGATATCTTTACCTCTAGCCATTGGAGCCTCTCCTATATTCACTGTGATTACCAAACATTATGAGATTACCAATGGCTATTTCGCAAGTACCAAATTGCGAACATTAGTATACACTACCCTTTTGTGTTTTCATAAAATTTATTTTAGGAATTTTATTTAATCTTTTTTCATATAACACAAGATTCCTCCTTAAATTTAGATATTTCCTATTCCAATTATTATTTCCTTATAATTAAGGGATTATGCTTATTCAAGTTGACAAAGTTAGTCTTAACTTAAAATTAAAAATAAGCTCATATAAATTAGTAATTAGAAAAAAATTACATGGCTAAAAGATAAAGAAGAATCTTTACTACGGAATTCAAAGATTAGATTTTTAAAATCAACCTAATCGAATATAAAACTAGAAATTCTCTTTGCTATCTTTAGTGTGATTATTTTTATTTCATCTTTGGTCCAAATTGGGGTTGCTATATTAGAATAAGTTTTTACTATTGATGAGGCTAAAACAAATTTGCTATCTTTATACCCTTTTTTATCTATTACTGAACTTTGTATTTTCGTCCTAAACCATGCATTACCAATAGATCTATTAATATTTTCTTCTAATAAAAGTTTATTGCCAAGTTTATTTACTGTATCTATAAATTCATCATTGTCTACTAAACCTGCATCATTTCGAATTTGAGATATATTTCCCCCACTTCTAGGCATAATATGTTCAATTTCATACTTTTCAGGTAAAATAAATTCTTCTTTCATTTTTTTAGCAAAAAGGTATTCATTTAAAAACACTAATGCATTTTTATTGTATTCTAAAACATTTTTTTCGATATCATCTTTAATCCATTCTTTATTTATGTGTATATCAATAATATTTCTAATTTCATTTATGCAGACATTCTTATCAACTAATTTAATATTCAAACCAAATAGAAAGGTTTTGAATTTCGAACTAGAATAACCTATGTCCACTAGCTCTAGAACAGTAAATAATTTTAATAATGATTCAGCAAATTCTTTAACAAGATTTTCATTTATTTCTTGTTGTTCATATCGAGACAAGTATCCCATTAAAAATATTTTAATATTATCATTGAATTTTAAAAGTAATTTTACGATTGTATAATCTTTTATTTTAATCCAGGTCTTAGCTATATTTAATAAATTTTCATTCAATTTCAAAGGATTTTTTAATAAGTTCTTTTCTTCTTCCGTATAATATCTCCTTAGTCCTGGTGTTGTTACACTTATTGCACCTTTTCCTGACAAATAACTTTTATCTCTTGCTCTTTTAATATACATATATTGCATTAGAACAGAATCTATGTCTACAATTTTTAGCTGTTTTAAGTATGCAACATCTTTCATTAATTCTCCCCATCTTAAATTAAATTCCTCTCTTTGATTACCAGAATTTGAATATAACTTAGCTGATATTATATCTGCATCTAAAAGTGGCATACCATCAGAATTCAAAGAATTAAACATTGTTATAGCTTGTTCAACATTCCAACTACGAATTTCTATTATTTCAGAGTTTTCTAAAACATATTCTGCAAATACATTTATATTAGATGCTGATAATTCTATTAATTTATTATAGAAAAATTTAAAATTACGGAAATAATTAGTATATTTATTATCCTTTTGTTTATAAGGAATCTTTAAAACTCTATTTTCAGCACTTTCAAAATTTGGTGAGCCCAGTATAGCTTTCATTTCAGATTTATATAATTCATTTATAGAATAATTCTCGATGATTTCTTTATCTGTTGCTTTCGTAAAATCTTCAAGTATATCATATATATCTCCATCCTTAGCTTTATATAATATCTTTAATACGGTATTTCTTTTCATTGTAAGCACAGAATTTAAGCGTTTAGAAGCTTTATCTTTAGCAGTTTCTTCAATAGCAGTATTTAGTCTAATTAATAAGGCTTTCAACAATAAAATAAATGTTGCGGTTCTTTGTTGTCCATCTATTAAGTTTAATCTTGTATCATTTTCCTGGCAATTAACGATTATTGTTCCAAAGAAATATGGATCAGAACCCCCTGAATCAATAAAGTTTTCTATATCTTGCCACAATTTATCACAATGCTTAATTTCCCATGAATAAGCTCTTTGATATTCAGGTATTATAAATATAGAGTATTCGTCTAATTTTAAATATTCACCTATTTTTTTTAGTTTAGGGTCTATATTCTTTGCCATCTTAAAACCTCCTAAGTTAGATTTTTTTTATATTTTTCTTAACTCACTCGAAGCTAGTCTCAACAAGCATGTCTCTAATTACCCATTAGTGCATCTGCCATTGTATGAGTAAAAATTACTTCTGATTTTATACTAAATATATCCCTACTATAACTTTAGGGAATATACCTATATACTACTTCTTCAACTCTTAATTTTACTTTTCTTCTTTGTTTTTCATCTTTATACCAATCTACAACTTTAGTTTCACTAGCTTCTCTAATAACAGCTTCATATAATTTTTTAACTGATAGATTTATGGTCTGCCTCAAAAATAGTTTATACTATTTTTATGCTTTTTATTTGGAGCAATTCATTTAATCTTTCTTTTGTCCTATAATTTTACTATTACTCAAAACAATTCAGCCCTTTAAATTTATCAATTAACTGCTTTAACTCTTCTATTACTGTTGTCTTCTTTTGAAGTCTATTATTTGGACCTTTTGAGAATCTAGACATTGGAGGAAGTAGTTTATCGATATCTGTTCCAGTTGTTTTTAAATATCCATCTCTTAGTGCATTATCAACAAATTTAACAGTTTCTTTAGGCTTTAATTTTTCTTTATTAATTATATATTCAACTTCTTGCTCTTTAACACTTTTAGCATATTCATCCCAACCTAGATCATAGATATCTTTTTTATCACCTGTTGCATTAATTGATGCGATAAAGCTTTCTATTAGTTCCTTTTTACTTCTAAGTTCAATACTTGATTTAATAGCTTTTTGGATATCTACTAAGATTTCAGAGTTCTTACAGTTTGAATCATGATATTCTTTAACTAGTTTTAATATATAATCAATGTTTATCTCTTCTTGTTTAACTAGTTCTAGTTCAAAGACTACATCATCATTAATATCTGCTTTATCAGATTTTTTATCTCGTTTGAACTTTTCATAGATATCAATATAGTTACTTTGATAATCTTGTAGATCTCTATCACTTAGTATTTGATTATCTTTAAATTCATCAAAAGATGTTAATATATTTCTAAGTTTTAATAATGTTCCAAATAGAGAGACAAACTCTTTTTGTTTTGTTTCTCCAATTATTTCTTCTTCAATTGGGAATTTATTCTTTAATTGTTCTACTAATTCTATATAACCAAAGATATGTTTTCCATCTTTATCATATCCATTTAGATAATCATTAAAACTTCTAAGAACAACTATACTTTCTGCATCTTCATCACCAAATAATGCAATAGCATCTCTTGTAGCATCTTGTAGATTCCTAAAACATACTATATTACCATAGGTTTTGACTGAATTTAAGATTCTATTTGTTCTAGAAAAGGCTTGGATTAATCCATGCTGTTTTAGATTCTTATCTACCCATAATGTATTAAGGGTTGTTGCATCAAAACCAGTTAAAAACATATTAACAACTATTAATAAATCAATATCTTTTTCTTTTACTCTTTTAGATACATCTTTATAATAGTTTTGGAATTTATTGGAATCTGTACTGAAGGTCGTTTTAAATGTTTTATTATAATCAGCTATTGCATAATCTAAGAAATCTCTTGATGTTTTATCTAGTGTTGTAGCATCTAGGTCTTCATCAGGTAATAGGTTATTAGCTAATTCTTCTTCATTAGCACTATAACTAAAGATTGTACAAAACTTTAAAGGTTTATTTTTTTCTTTTGTTTGTTTTTTGAATTCTTCATAATATCTCATAGCCATTGGGATTGAAGATACTGTTAGGATTGAATTAAAGCCAAATACTCTTTTATCTTTTAATTTATAATAGCTTGCTCTTTTTGTTTTTTGGTCAAAGTGATCAATTATATATTTAACAATTAAAGATACTCTTTCTGGATCTTCTAATGCTTTCTCTCTATCTATGGATGTAACATCAGTATCGTTAATATTCTCTTTTTCTTTAATAGTATTTATATAATCAATTCTAAATGGTAATACGTTTTCATCGTTTATAGCATTAACGATTGTATAAGTGTGTAATTTCTTACCAAATGCTTGTGGTGTAGTTTTAAGAAGCATTTTATTACCAGTTGGAGCATTCTTTACAAAGATTGGAGTTCCTGTAAATCCAAAGATGTGGTACTTCTTAAAGTTTTTAGTTATTGCTGTATGCATATCACCAAACTGGCTTCTATGACATTCATCAAATATTAAGACTACATGTTTTTTATATACTTCATGTTTCTTATTTTGTTTAATAAAATTATCTAATTTTTGAATTGTTGTAATTATAATTTTAGCATTAGGATTTCCTAACTGCTCTGTTAACTTTTTAGTTGAATTATTACTATTAGCACAACCTTTTTCAAATTTATCATACTCTTTCATTGTTTGATAATCTAAGTCTTTTCTATCAACTACAAAAAGTACTTTATCTATATAATCTAATTTAGTAGCTAGTTGTGCTGTTTTAAAAGATGTAAGTGTCTTTCCTGAACCTGTGGTATGCCAGATATAACCACCAGCATCTATACTTCCCATCTTTTTATAGTTTTTAGCTATTTCTATTTTATTTAAGATTTGCTCTGTTGCACATATTTGGTATGGTCTCATAACCATTAATATATTTTCTACTGTAAATACACAGAACTTAGTTAATACATTAAGTATTGTATGTTTTGATAAAAAGGTTTTAGTGAAATCAACTAGATCACTTATTATATGATTCTTACTATCTGCCCAATAGGAAGTAAATTCAAAGCTATTACTTGTTTTATTTTTTACACCTTTTCCTCTACTACTATTTTCTTTTATATGGCTAAATCTTGTAGTATTAGAATAATATTTTGTATGAGTTCCATTTGATATTACAAATATTTGAACATATTGAAATAACCCTGAAGATGCCCAAAAGCTATCTCTTTGGTATCTATCTATTTGATTAAAGGCTTCTTTTATTGCAACTCCACGTCTTTTTAATTCTACGTGTACTAGTGGTAATCCATTAACTAGTATTGTTACATCATATCTAGTTTTATGATTTCCATTTTCTTCTTCGTACTGGTTAATAACTTGCAATCTATTATTATGTATATTTTCAGTATCGATAATCTTTATATTTTTAGTTAAGCCATCATCTTTTTGAAGTAGTTGGATATAATCAGTTTGGATTTTCTTTGTTTTATCTTCTATATCATCTTTTTTATTAGCAAGACATTCATTAAAGAAATTATTCCATTCTTTATCACTGAAGGTATACTTATTTAACAACTCTAGTTGTTTTCTTAAGTTTATTATTAATTCTTCTTCTTTTGTTATATTCAAATAATCATAGCCTTGCTCTTCAAGCATTCTAATAAATGCTTTCTCAAGAGCTGCTTCACTTTGATAATTATCGGATTTTCTCTTATCTGATACATATTCAGAAACTACTGTAAAATCATCTGTATTGATTATTTGATTATAGTTTCTCATACTTTTTTCTCCTTAAAGGTGAGTAACTTATCTCTATAATATTCATATTGTTTTTGTCTTGCTTCTATTTCTGCAGGTAAACCTTTAGAAATATCATTAGTTAGAGTATCAAACTTATCTAGTATTTTTACTATTCTCTCTTGTTCTGCTAGAGGGGGAACTGGGATTTTGATTTTTTTTATTGCATCGACATTAGAATGAACTACTTTACTTTTGACCCTTCCTTTACTTTTTTGAATTCTAGCATTAGTAGTTGATAAAGCATAAGCAAGATATTTAGGATTCTGTTCATGTTTCATTACAACCATATCACCACCAGCTAGACATTTTTCATTTCCAACATATACACAAGATTTTGCAATTTCTTCTACGCTTTCTCCTGTTATAGCAAATAAAACATCTCCATGTTCAAAGTATTTTTTATTTTTTATAACATCCTTATTAGTATGTGAAAAACACTTTTCAAACCAAATATTATATTTTGTATAAATTTCTCCGTATCTTACACAAGGAATTCCATCTGGTGCTACTTGGTCTCTTTTTATACCAGTTCCTCTATACATATCAGTTGATATTTCTCCCAATTCTTTCCATTCCACACTATCATCAAAAGTTAATAACTTATCACGATAATATTCATATTGTTTTTTTCGAGCTGTTAGTTCTGCTGTTAGCTCTGCTGTTAGCTCTGTGAAGGTGTCTAATATTCGAACTATTTCTTCTTGGATTGGGAGAGGTGGGATGGGAATTTTAATTTTAGAATATATTTGTATCCAATGTCGAGAATGTTCTGTAGGAACAAAGTGAATACATCTCATGGCATAAAAAATATATTTTAATTTAAACTTATGCTCATCAATACTTTTTATTATTTTTAAAGCAGAAGATTTAACTTTAAAATTAAAATCAACAAAATAAAATGAAGTTAAAAAATCATCAAAAAGTATTATTGAATTATTTTCAGTAGCTTTATAGACACCTTCTTTTTCATTAGTGAACCCTAAAATAAAACTTTTACCTGCTGTTAAAACAGGGGTAGTATATTGATTACTATAATTAGTTGTTTTTACAATAAATTTTGTTGGTTGTTTATAAAAAGTTAGTTGATCTAGTGATTTGTATTCTACACCATCAGGACATAACTCATTAATTAATTCATCTAGTTTGCTCATATTTTTACTCATCATTATTTTTTAGTGATTTTAAGGGACTATTTGGATTTTTTAAATTTCCAACTGTTGATGTTATTCTATTGAATAATCTTACAGATAAATCATTTTTCGATATATATCTAATTTGATTTTTTTGAGCTACATCAAAATGGGGATTCTCTTTATTTTTTTCTAACCAGTTATTATCAACAATTAATATTACTTCTTTACCTAAGCCTAAAGCATACCCAGCTTCATAATATACACCACCTCTATTACCTGTTAAATCAGCTACTATAAAATCACTAGTTTCAATTTCATATAAAATTTCCTGTACAATTTGATTATTATGCTCTTTTTCATCAATAATACTAATTTGATAACCGGTTTCAACAAAAACATCTTTTATCGCTTTTCTTATAGGTTCCATACTCTCATTAAACCACATAGCAATAAAACCTTTTTTATATTTTTTTATATCCTTTCTTAACTCATCAACTCTTATCCATCCTTTATAAGTTAATTCAATGTTTGTAAAATGGTTTTCATCTCTTTCTTCTAATTCAATATAATTAAATTCCTTATTCATTGTATCAACTAAAAAATATGCTTCACTATCATTCTCAGCAAAAAAAATATTTTTAAAATTAACTTCATTCAATGTGCAACAAGCCCCTGGATTTTTTATTAGGTTTGATAAATTAAATAAAATCATATCGATTTTTTCATATAATGACTTTGGATAAAAATTCATTAATTCATCAACTGATAATTCAAAATAAGTATCATTATTTGTTTTTTTATCAGTTATTAAATACACTTTACCTTTTTTATTAAAATGCAAAAAATAATAGTTTAAACAAGCATAAAATTGATTTTCACTAAAATCTCTTTTAACAAGATTTAAAGCATGATCAGTAATAATAACTTTTCCACAATTTTTACATGAAATGAAGTCTCCAAAAAAATATTCAGGCGCAGTAATTAATGCATTTTCTCCACATAAGGGACAAAAAGTCTTATCACTACTCATACTAGGTCTCCTTCTATTTCTGCAACTATAGAATCAATTGATTCTCTTAATTCAGCTTCATGAGCTACTATTCTCTTAATTTCTTTATTTAGTTCTATGATGTCTATCTTCTCTCTGGTATCTTCTTTCTCTACATAGGATGATACTGATAAGGTATAATCTTGTTTTGCTATTTCTTCATTATCTACTAACTGAGAGATATAATCTTTGTTTTCCCTATCTGTGAAATATTTAAGAATGTTTTCAATATTAACTTCTTCTAATTTGTTATTATTAGTTGCTTTAGAGAATTCATTAGAAGCATCAATAAATAAAGTATTATTATCTTTCTTTGATTTCTTAAGTACCATTATACAAGTAGCTATACTTGTACCAAAGAATAGATTAGTTGGTAATTGGATTATACAATCTATAAAGTTATTATCTATTAGATATTTTCTAATCTTCTTCTCTGCTCCACCTCTATAGAGAATACCAGGGAAACAAACTATAGCTGCTGTCCCATTTGTTGCCAACCAAGATAAACTATGCATTATAAAAGCAAGGTCTGCTTTTGACTTTGGTGCTAAGACACCAGCTGGTGAGAATCTAGCATCATTTATAAGTATTGGATTATCATTTCCTTCCCACTTAATTGAGTAAGGTGGATTTGAAACTATTGCTTCAAATGGTTCATCATCCCAATGTTGTGGGTTTGTTAGAGTATCATCACAAGCAATATCGAATTTATCATAATCTATATCATGAAGGAACATATTAATTCTACAAAGGTTATATGTAGTTGGATTAATTTCTTGTCCAAAGAATCCTTTTCTTACCTTTTCTTTTCCAAGTATTTTAGCAAAGTTTAATAAAAGGGAGCCTGAACCACATGCTGGATCATATACTTTATTTACTTCAGTTTTTCCAACTAATGTTATTTTAGTTAATAACTCTGATACTTCTTGTGGAGTATAATACTCTCCTCCACTTTTACCAGCATTAGATGCGTACATACCCATAAGATATTCATAAGCATCACCAAAAGCATCAATACTATTATCTTGGTAATCACCTGCTTTCATGGAATCTATTCCATTAAGCAGTTTAACTAGTTTCTCATTTCTCTTAATAACAGTATCACCAAGTTTCTTACTATTAACATCTAAATCATCAAATAAGCCTTTAAAGTCACTTTCACTATCAGAGCCTTTAGTTGAGTTTTCTATATTGATAAATACTTTTTGTAATGTTTCATTTAAATTATCATCATTTTTAGCATTCTTTTTAATATTAACAAAAAGTTCGCTAGGTAATATAAAGAAACCTTTCTCTTCTACAATAGAATCTCTAATTGTTTCAGCTTCTTCATCACTTAATTCTTTATAATCAAAATCAGTAAAACCTGAATCTCTTTCACCTTTATTAATATAATTAGTTAGATTTTCCGATATATATCTATAGAATAACATGCCTAGTACATATTGTTTAAAATCCCATCCATCAATACTACCTCTAAGATCATTAGCTATTCCCCATATAGTTTTATGAAGTTCAGCTCTTTCTTGTTGCTTATTATTGTTGCCCATTTTTGTTTGTCTCCTAGTATCAATGTTATCAAGTTTAACACAAAAAAAGGTTATAATAAATAATTAATTGTTAAAATAATTCAGTGTTTATAAATTTAGTTTTCTATGATAAACTATATTTTACATAAAGGGTTCCTATGAAAATATCAGATTCTGAATATATTATTAAATCTTTATCAAATGCTAATTGTTTCACTCAGTTTGAAGATGAATCTCAATTTATAAACAAATTTACTAAAATTATTTCAAATAATATTTATTTAGAAAATTATGATAAGACATTAGATAACAAAATAGCACAAATTATTTGTTTTGAAGAACCTGACTTACTTATTGTTACTAATGACATAATTTATGCGATAGAACATTTTAGAATAGATTCTTCTGAGACTAACAAAAAAGGGTCAAAATATAAACAAAAATATAATGAAAAGTACTTTAAAAAAATTAATAAAATAATAGATTCAAATTTAGAAATTGAAAACTATACTTTATTATCAGAAAAAATAAGCACACCTTTAAAATATGATAATTTATTTAATAATTTAATTATTAATTTAGAAAATCATTATTCAAAGATAAGAAAATATAATCAAAACATTAAAACAAAAACTAATATTCACGATAGAGAAATAAAACATATATTTTTTATACAATATGAATGTATATTTCCAAGTTTTATTTTTGTAAATAATAAAAATTTTAAATATATCCTCCCAGATAATGATATAAATTTAATTAATTCCTTGAAAAATAAAAATAAATTAGATGGTATTTTTTGTTTTTATGATTGTAATAATTCAAAAGAAAATAATTCATTAAGATTTATTCAAACAAATTCTAATAATTTAAATAAGTATAAAATTGACAATAAAAATACATTTGATTTTTCAAATACAAAAGTTTATGACAGTGAACATCCCACAACAATGGTAATGGCAGCAAAAATTCCACCTATTTTACTAAAAAAAATAAATAATATAAAATAAAATTTGCTTAAAATATACAACTTATTATAATACACGTTATACCTATACTATACACGTTATCAAAAAAAGTGGGTGAACTTTAGGCAGTAATTACACGATAGCATAATTGGGCATTTTTTAATTTAGAATTTTAGAGAAAATTATGATACTAACTCTTTATAGATAGACAATTAATATCTTTTATAACTCATATTTTGAAAACTAAAATTATGCCTAAGGTGAGACTTGAACTAGCATGCCCTAAATTACAAATGCTTTTGAATTCTTTCAAAACAATCAACCTTTATACGCTTATAAACAATGAGAAGTAACTGCTAACATATAACAAATACATTAAGATAAATAAAAGTGGTACACCTTTGGTACTCTTGATGCTTTTTACAACATATAACCCCTTGTAATACAAGGAGTTATATCATTTATATATTTATTCCCACTCAATAGTTCCAGGTGGTTTACTTGTAATATCGTAGAGAACTCTATTTACTCCTGCAACTTCATTACAAATTCTACTAGCTGCATTTTGAAGTACTTCTGGTGGCATTCTATACCAATCAGCAGTCATAGCATCTTCACTAGTTACAGCTCTAAGAGAACAAACTTCTCTGTAAGTTCTCTCATCACCTTGAACACCAACACTCTTTACAGGTAATAAACAAGCTAAGGCTTGCCAAATATCACCATAAAGACCAGCTTTAGTAATTTCCTCTATAAAGATTGCATCTACATCTCTTAATGTGTCTAGTCTCTCTTTTGTGATTTCACCAACACATCTAACACCAAGACCTGGACCTGGGAAAGGATGTCTATTTACCATATGTTCAGGAAGACCTAATTCTCTACCTAATTCTCTAACTTCATCTTTAAATAATTCTCTTAGAGGTTCTAATAAATCCCATTTTAAATCTTCAGGTAAGCCACCAACGTTATGGTGTGACTTAATTGTTGAAGATGGACCACCAAATGCACTTTGAGATTCAACAACATCTGGATATAGTGTACCTTGTGCTAAGAATGAAATATCTCCAGCTTGGCGTGCTTCATTATAGAAAGTATCAACAAATAGTTTACCTATTATCTTTCTTTTAGCTTCTGGTTCACTAACGCCTTTAAGAGCGTCTAAGAATGCATCTTCTGCATCAGCATATTGTAGTCTAATAGAATAATTATCTCTGAAAATCTTTTGAACATTCTCAGCTTCATTCTTTCTAAGTAATCCATTGTTTACAAAAACACAAACTAATTGATCCCCGATTGCTTTATGAATTAGAACCGCGGCTACAGAAGAATCTACACCACCTGAAAGACCACATAGTACTTGTTTATCTCCAACTTTTGCTCTAATTTCTTCAACAGCTTTATCAACGAAACTTGTCATAGACCAAGTTCTATCACATTTACAGACCTTTATAACAAAGTTTTCAATTAATTTGGTTCCTTCTAATGAATGTACTACTTCTGGGTGGAATTGAACTCCATAGAATTTTTTATCAAGATTTTCAACGGCTGTAATTGGACAGTTCTCTGTTGAAGCTATAATTTCAAAACCGTCAGCTAGTTTAGAAACAGAGTCCCCATGACTCATCCAAACTTGTGATTTATCACTGATAGAATCAAATAAAAGAGACTGTTTTACAATATCAATATTGGCCAAACCATACTCTTTTTTTAGAGGACAAGATACTTCTCCACCATTTTGCTTCATCATAACTTGTAAGCCATAACAAATACCTAAAATTGGGATTCCTAATTTGAAAATTTCATCATTTACTCTTGGAGAACCTTCAGCTGATACTGAAGCTGGTCCACCTGAGAATATAATCCCATCAGGATTTAGGTCTTTTATCTCATCAACACTACAATTAAAAGGTAGTATTTGAGAATATACACCAATTTCTCTAACTCTTCTTGCAATCAATTGGCTATATTGTGCGCCAAAATCTAATACAACTATCAAAAATGATTGTCCCTTCTGTTGCATTTCAACTCCCTACTCAATTTTTATATCGCTATTGTTGTGTTTTTTTACTATTATTTCAACAATATAATCATATAATTTTCTAATTTTTAAAAAAAAGCGCTAGAAAATCTAACGCTTTTATTTCTTATTTTAATAATTTAATAGTCCTTGCACCGGTGGGTAGGCTTTGATAACAGCTCTAGAAAGTGCATACCCGGCAATAACCCCTATTCCCGATTGCCCAATGTTACCAGGAATTCCTGCAGCAGCTGCAGCAAATCCTAAACTCATAAATATTGCAGAAAGAACAAAATAGCCACCAGCTACAATAATTACACAAGCAACCATTGCTAAAATAACCTTAATAGTTGAAACTTTAACTAAATTACTTATATCTTGAGAACTTCTTTTTACAATTAAGGCCACAACTAAACCTTCAAGCCCATGTACAATAAAGGATATTGGTGCCCATTGAGGATATCCTGAAATTATATCAGCAATCGCTGTACCAAGACCTCCAGCTATTAAAGCTGTAAGTGGACTGAAAGTAAAAGCAATAAAACAAATTGCTAAATCACAAAGGTTTAAATAACCTTTTGTAGGTGTTGGTATTTTTACAAGTATAGTAAAAACTACAACCACAGCGGTAAGAACAGCAATCAAAGATGTTCTTAGAGCAGAATTAGATTTCTTTTTCTCCATAATTTTATCCTCAAAATTTTTTAAATGTGAGTAACAGTACCATAAATAAGAATATTATAGCAATTGTTTGTAAGATAAAATACTTATAACTTGATAACCTATGATAATTGGTTCTTTTAGTTTTTAACCCATATCCTCTACTCTCTAGTGCCATAGCAAGAGATGGAATAGTTTTTAATGAAACAACTAAAGCGCTTGTTAAAGTTGGAAAAAGATTTTTCAATCTCTTCTTTTTTAATTGATTAGATCTTCTTAGACTATGAGAATCTGATATCTGGCTGAATGCATCAAATATTGTAGGTATTGTTCTAAAGACTAAAGAAATAGTTAAACATGTTTTGTATGGTACAAAAAAAGATTGAAGGGCTAAAATAAAGGCATTCATCTTAGTTGTTAAAAATAAAAGAGAGCATGCAAAGGTTATTGAAAAAAACCTCAATGATAATGTTAAACTATGTAAAAGTCCTTCATATGTTAAAATTAAATTATCTTTAAATATTAATAAGGGTGTACCGTTTCTCTCATAAAAAGGAGAAAATATGATTACTAAAATTATCATAGGTAATATTGCTTTTAATATTTTTATTGTATTTTTTAATCCAACTGAATAAATGGATAATATTACAAAAAGAATTGATAATGTTAATATTCCTGAAAAATAAATAGGTAAAAATACAAAGACACAAGCTATTAGAAGTGCTATTACTTTAGCCCTAGCATCTACTCTATATAAAAAGCCTTTTCCTTCAAAAAATATTGTTGCACTGCTCATAATATTTCCTCAACAATACCATCTTCAAATTGATATGTTCTATCACAAATTTCCTTAGCAAAATTATCATCATGGGTGATAATTATTAAAGCGGCCCCTTTTTCGCTCAACTTATCAATTATATAATAAGAATCTTCATAACTCATTGCACCATCAATTTCATCTAAAATTATAAAAGGTCTATCTAATAAATAATATACTCCGGCTTGTAAAAACTTTCTAAGAGCAAAACTCATAGTTGAAGGTGTTTCATCTAATTCTAAATTAAATAGTTTAGCACATGATTGTACTTTTTCCTTTATTTGTTTTGAAGATAACCCCTCTATGTTTTCTAATCCATATGCTAATTCTTCATATACAGTAGGTAAAAAAATCTGTAAATCTGGATTTTGAAATAAGTATGCAACTTTAGTTTGTAGTAGATCTTTGTTAATTTCTTCATCATTTAATGTTAATTTACCAGTAAGAGGTTTATCTAACCCACAAAGTATTCTACTCATTGTAGATTTGCCACTACCATTTTTACCTACTAATCTAATAATTTCTCCTGTTCTAACAATAAAATTATCGCAATGTAAATTGAATTTTATACTTTTATTACTCTCTCTAACTCTTTCAATTTCTAAGGATGATATTTCTAATTTCTCTTTTTTAATTAATAAATTATCTTCTCTAAAACCTTTTGATTGTACTAATCTAGAATTATTTAAGTACCGATTAATAGATTGATGGGTAAACTTTGACATGAAATCTTCATCACTATGAATTTTACCATTTTCTAAGATTAAAATTCTATCAAATATATTTCTAAATTGATTTAAATATCTTGCACTTAAAACTATAAAAGTATTATTTTTTTCTTTAATTTTTTTTGATAGAAGATCTCTATATTCTTTATCTAGGTCATCAAAAGCTTCATCTAAAATTATAATTTTAGAATTAATAGCAAATGAAATAGCTAAAAGAAGTCGCTTTCTTTCACCCCCAGACAATTCACTAGGAGATACTTCTCTATATTTCTCTAGCCCCCAATCTATAAGAGCAGAATTGACTATTTCAATTATTTTATTTCTTTCAATGCCTATAGTTTCAAAAGGAAATGCAACTTCATCTTCAACTGTTGTTGTTATGAACATTTCCATGGGATTTTGAGAAACGTAACAAATTTTGTCAATTAATTGATATGGTTCATATGAATTTATATCCTGATTAAACAGTTTAATTGACCCCTCAATTTCACTAGGGATAAACTTAGTTAATAAATTTGAAACTAGTCTTGAGAGCGTTGTTTTCCCTTCATCACTATTTGCTAAAATTAGAACTTTCTCTGCTTCTTTAACTTGGAGATTCAAATTATCAAAAGTGTTATTTGTTTTTTTTTCAGTCCAACTTTTATATTTAAATCTCAAAGAATTAATATCGAGGGCTAACATTATTTATACTTTCTAACAGGAAGTTTCTCATATGCCTCTTTTATTTGTGTAGAAATAATATTAGGCAATTCTTTTTGTTCTTCTTTAGTTAAGCCTTTTGCACTTATTGGTGGAAGTATTGTGATATTACAATCATATCTATGGAACCCTTTTTTATCTTCAAAACCACTTCTAGTTCCTTGGATTGCTAAAGGGACAATTAAGCTTTCAGCTCTTATAGCCATTTTATAACTTCCAGCTTTCATCTCACCCATTTTTCCATTTTTACTTCTAGTTCCTTCTGGGAAAATAATTACAGATTTTCCCTGTTTTAACTCTTCAGTACCATTTAAAATAGCTTTGATAGAAGATTTTGGGCTTTTTCTATCTAATAATATAGCTTCAATTCCTTTGGCAAAAGATCCTACAAAAGGAGCTTTTAAAACTTCAATTTTTGCTATAGGAGATGTTTTTATTTTTAATTTGCCGACATATGCACAAATATCAAGCAAACTTTGATGATTAGAGATAAAACAAACATTTGATATATCTTTTGGTAAATTATCCATTCCAGTCACATGAACTCTGTAATTTAACAACCAAATAGCGAAACTAGCTAAATGTGGAGCCCATGCCCAATATATCTTTTTTGAGGCTTTTTTAAAGCCTAATAATCTTATAAAATTTGCAGGAAGAACACAAAATATTGTAGAAATTATAACTCCTATTACAAATAATATCGCTGCAAAAAAATAATGTACATATTTCATAATTATTACCATTCTTTATAAATTAATATATTAAAAAAATAATCTATCTAAGTCTGTAGAACAAGACTATTTTTTAGAAAATCTAGAAAAAAGCTGTTTAAAGAACCCAATATTCTCATTTTTTGCTGTTTTAGTTGGATTTTTAGTCTTTTTAACTACAGGTTTTTTATTTTGTTCTAAACTAACCTTAGCTGGTCTTTGGCCTTTTTCTAAAGGAGCATTTGGCTTTTTAACTGGATTAGGTTGTTTATTAATCTCAGGATTACCATATTGTTGCTTATAATAATTCAATCTCTCTTCTAAAGATAAACGTTGAATTTCCTTATATGATTTTCTATTCTTATTAATAGGATCTTTTTTCTTATAATTATTTCTAGGTTGCTGAACTTTAGTGTTAGGGTTTGGTTTAGAAACTTTTTTATCTTGACTATTATAAGGTTTTCTTTTGTTCCTATCAGTATTTTTAGTATAAGGTTTTGAATTTCTGCTATTAGTATTTCTACCTTTCTTAGAAGCATATTCTTTTTCACTTACTAAATCTCTAAATTTAAGATTTTTACTCTTATCCTCAATTGATAAGAATTCTTCTTCATCAACCCATTTAACTGGAATCTTCATTTCAATATATTTTTCAATTGGTTCAAGTCCATAAATATATTCTTCGCATGCTAGAGTAATTGCTTTACCAGTTTTCCCAGCCCTTGCAGTTCTTCCAATTCTGTGGACATAATTTTCAAAATCTTCAGGGATATCATAGTTAATAACAAGTTGTAAATCATCAATCTGAATACCTCTTGCTGCAACATCTGTTGCTACTAGAAATTTAATATTACCGTCTTTCATACGACTGATAGTATTTAATCTCTTAGATTGACTCATATCACCCATTAAATATTTTGTTGTATATCCATTTAATGTTAATCTTTTTGCAATCTCTACTGCTTTGGCTTTTGTATTAGTAAAAATTAAAGCATTATCACAATTTTCTCTTTGCATTAAATATAAAAAAAGTTGAAACTTTTCATTTTTTGCAACGTGATATAATTCTTGATCAATTTTATCAACACAAATTTCTTCAGGTTCAACTTCAATTTCAACAGGTTCACTCATATAAGACCAAGCTAGATTTCTAACCCTTACACTTAATGTTGCAGAAAATAACATAGTTTGGATGTGTTTCTTTTCTTTGAGAAGAGAAAACATTTTTTGTACATCTGGATAAAAGCCCATGTCAAACATTCTATCAGCTTCATCTAGAACAAACATATCAAATTGTTTAAAATCAATTTTTCTACTTTTTTGAAAATCTAATAATCTTCCAGGAGTACCAACAAATATATCACAATCTTTTAAAGCTTTTTCTTGCTTATCATAGCCTACACCGCCATAAAAAACACCAACTTTCAATTTGATATTTGAGCTAAGTAATTTTGCATCTTGCTTTATTTGTACAGCTAATTCTCTTGTTGGAGCAACTATTAATGCTTTTGGTAAGGGTTCATTGTTTTCAATAGCGATTGCTATTCTTTGCATTATTGTCAGTAAATAGACTGCAGTCTTACCTGAACCAGTTTTTGACTGCACCATTAAATCTTTGTTTTCTAAACTTATCGGTAATACTTTCTCTTGTACTTTTGTACAATCAACAAAGCCCGCATTAGAAATACCTTTTAATACATTTTCATGAAAAGGTAATTGTGTAAATTTCATTTATATTTTCACCTTAATTAGGAATTATTTCTTCAAACTAATAAAAGGATAATATAAATTTACTATTATTACAAGAATGCGATGTTTTCTAATTTTTTAACTATCGAATTGTTCTTTCTCTCTTACACTTTTCATTAAAGCTAAAGTTCTTGAAAAATTAGTATTGAAAACTACATCATCTATTTTCTTTATTGGCATCGCTGCCATAGAGGTAGATGATATAAATACTTCATCAAATTTATTTTCTCTAATTTCTTTAAGCAAAGGAGCTCTCATAACAACTTCAATATTTAACTGTTCACTAGCTTCAAGAATTCTAGTTCTTGTTATTCCTTCTAATACAAATTCATTAGCAGCTGTATATAATTTATTATTTTTAAATCCATAAAAATTAGATCTAGTCCCCTCTAAAAGGTATCCATCCCTATTTACTAAAATGGCTTCAAAAGCACCTTTGCTTCTAGCATCTTCTAAAGCTATATAACTTAGCAATAAATTACTAGTTTTAAATTTAGGAAAAAGTCTTTCACCCTCGTATGTAGTTACAATAACTCCATCTTGGTAATATGAATCCGGATAAGAAATTTTATCTGTATAAGTTATAAACAATTTAGCATCATTTCCACCAATGATTAAAATTCTCATTGTTGCTTTATCTACTTTATCAACTTTTATTAAATCTATTATACTTTTCTTTATTTCACTTCTTCTAAAAGGGTGTCGTAATTTAATACCAACGCATGAATTAAATAATCTAGTTATATGATCTTCTAAAAAGATTGCTCTTCCATTTACTACAGAAATAGACTCATAAGCTGAAAAGCTAAATTGAACTTCTCTATAAGCTATATTTACAACGGCATCTTCTACTTTAACTATTTTACCATTCATTATTGCATGTTCTTTGAACATTTTTTATCCTCAACTTTACTCTTGGTATTTTAAAATTTCTCTTGGTTTACTTCCGTTTGGAGGACCAACGATTCCTTGCTCTTCCATTTCTTCAACAATCCTTGCTGCCCTGTTATACCCAATTTTAAGTCTTCTTTGCAAGAAGGATGCTGAAATATTACCTCTTTCATATGCAATTCTTAGAGCTTCTTGCCATAAGTTTTCATCATCATTTATATCAACATCGCTTGATGTGGAGGTATCATCATCATAGGGGTCTTCAAAATAAGATTCATCAATATAATCAGGTTCTTCTTGTTTCTTTGCAAACTCAACTATATCTTCTACTTCTTCATCAGATAAGAAAACTCCCTGCATTCTAGTTACAGCTTTTCCATTTGCACTAAATAACATATCACCTTTTCCAAGTAAATCTTCAGCACCGGTTGTTCCAATTATTGTTCTTGAATCCTGTATAGAAGTAACAGCAAACGCAACTCTTGTAGGTAAGTTATTTTTAATCACACCAGTAATTACATCAACAGATGGTCTCTGTGTTGCAAAGACTAAATGTATACCAACTGCCCTACTCATCGCAGTAAGTCTAGAAACTTTTTCATCTAAGTCTTTACCTGCAGTACTCATAAGAGATGCAAATTCATCAATTATTACTACAATATATGGCATTTTTACTTGGGCAATCTTCATTTCCTTAATTTTCTTATTATAGCCTTTTATATTCCTAACACTCATTTTGGCAAGCATCTTATTTCTTCTATCCATTTCATCTATACAGAAATCTAAGACTTTCAAGGCTCTCTTAGTATCTGTAATTACAGGAGTTAATAAATGTGGAATACCATTATATATTGTTAATTCAACAACTTTTGGATCTACCATGATAAGTCTAACATCTCTTGGTGTTCTTGAATAAAGGATTGAACATATCAAGGAGTTAACACAAACACTTTTCCCTGAACCGGTTGATCCTGCAATCAACATATGAGGTGATGTTGCAACATCAAAGGATTTACAATCTCCATATAATGTTCTTCCCATTGTCATTGGGATTGCCATATCTGAGGTGTCAACACTGGTTAATATTTCTTTAAATCCAACAATATCTCTTTTTATATTTGGAATTTCTACACCAACAGCATTTTGCCCAGGAATTGGTGCCAAAATTCTAACTTTTTTAGCTGCAAGATTCATTGCAATATTGTCTCTAAGGTTGGTAATTGAATTAACTTTTATCCCAGGAGCTGGTACTATTTCAAACATTGTTACAGTAGGGCCTTGAACAATATTTCTCAATTCAACATCGTATTTAAATTGAGCTAAAGTTTCAATTAATATCTGAGCTTGAAGTTTAACATCCTCGTTTATTTCATGAGTTTGTTGTGGATATTCATTTAGTAAAGATTTTGGTGGAAATTTATAAGAAAATTTATTTGGATTCAATAAATTTGAACTTGATAAACCTGCAACTGCAGATTCTAAATCTTCATCAAATTCTACACTTTCCACTATTTGCTCTTTCTCATCTACTAAGGTAGCAGATCCAACAGGTTTTGCTGTACTATTATAATTAGCTCTAGCATAAGAGTTTTCATTTAAAGGTTTTTCCTGATAATTATCATTACCATTTGAACTTAGTTTTGAAGAGGTTGTAGATAAGATATTATTGCCAAAGTCGATGTCTGAAAAATCATCATTTAATAATTCTTCTTTCTTTTGAACAACTTTTTTATTTATCTCATCAATTATAGAAGAGGTTTCATGTTGTTGGGTTTCTTTTTTACTTACAACATCTTCTACTTCTTTTTTGATTGCATTTTTCTCTGTGGCTTGAATTAAATGTCCACCTCTCATAATATTTTTTATAGGATCATGGAGATAATCTTCATTTTTCTTTTTAACAACTGCAGAGTTTTTTCTTATCTTACTATTATAAATACTAGAGAGCTTGTTTTGAGCTTCTTCTATCTCTTTATCTCTGTGTTCTTTTACAGCAGCACTTTCTCTTTTTAATGATGTATCAAAATCATTAGTATTTGTATTTTTATTAGTTTCTATTCTTTGTGATAAAATTGATTTAAAACTTAATGGTTGATTATCAGAAGCGGATTTAATTGGAGTCTTTTTAATCTCATGTGGATTATTTAGCTTATTCATTTTCTCTTCAACATTTTTCTTTGCTAATTTTAATGTTTCTAAAGATATAGTTTGTTTTGAGTTTATATTTGAAACAAAGTCATCTTCTATTTCTTGTTTTTTTTCAATTTCACTAGAATCATATTTTTTCACATTTGTTGGTATCTTTATACTTCCAACATCTAAATTCTTCAAATCATTATCTATAAATGATAGCGTTGGAACATCAATAGGTTTTGGAAATTCAACATCTAAACCACTTTTTTCTATTTTAGAAGGTTTAGTTTTTACGTTATTAATTTCAATGTCATTTATTTCTTGAGATTTTTCTTTTTTTACAACCTTTTTCTTCTTAATTTTAATTCTTTTATTATGTTTATCATCTAGAAAATTACAAATTGGGTTGAAAATAATTACTAAAACAAGTTCAAAAAGTAAACTTATCAAAAGTCTAAATGAAATTTCACTTGAATTTAAACTATCACTTAATAGGTTATTTGTTAAAAATTTTGGAAATGCTTGATTTGTTGCTCTTAGTGTTATTAGGTAAGTGCTATAAACAAACATAATAAAAATTATAATTTTTATATATGAATAAGGGCGTTTACCTCTATATGTAAATATCATCAAGGAGATGATAAATAAAGATATAAATGTGGGAAGTAATAATAATACATTATTATCAATAAAACTTACGTATTTTGCTAAATAGGTACTAACATTAGTTGAGAGACCTACTAAAGAAGTCGGTTTAGAAAAAACAGTTATTAGTGTTGTAGAAATCAAAAAAAGTGAAGATAGTAAAAATAATAATGCAATAATTAAAGAAAATTTAGTTCCCTTTTTTTTATTTTTAGCTTCATCAATTTTGTTACTTTGATCTTTTATATTCTTAGTTGTTTTTTTCTTACTCACTTTCTTTCTCACATGCTTTTTTTTGTATATTATCATATCATATATAGACAAATTCTTCGACTAAAAATTACATTTAAAAACACGATTGTAGAAAAAAATTATAAAAAAAGAGCTATTAAAGCCCTTTTTTTGTTTCATATTTATTGTTTCCTTAATAAACAAAGCATTCTTGGTGCATCAATAAATGGTATAAATAAATTGACATATTCGCTTATCCATTTACTATTACACTCTTCTTCTACAATCTTTAACTCAGCATCCACACTATCTTTTTTAGCTTTATAGGTGACAACAATTGAGTCTTCATTTGTGATATTATCAATATAATCAATTATATCGAATAAAGGATGAAAAGCTCTAAATGTTACTATATCATAAGTCTCATTTACATCTTTTAAATCTTTATCTATTACACTAACTCTATCATTTAATTTTAAGGCTATAATTGCATTATTTAAAAAATTTACTCTTCTACTCATCCTTTCAACTAAAACAAATTTATTTTCTTCAAAATATATTGCTAAAACTATTCCAGGAAGACCTGCACCAGATCCTACATCACAAATCACGGAATCTTTGCTTATATGCTTTTCAATTTCTTTTACAGCAACTAAACTATCCATTATATGTTTTGTTATAATTTCTTCATTTTGAGCACCAACTAGTTTATAGGCTTTGTTAAATAATTCAATTTCTGATACATATCTTAAAAGTTTATTAATTTGTTGATCACTTAATTTAATATCAACTTGTGATAAACAATCTCTTAATACATTTTCATATTTCACTATTTTTTACTTCCCCATTTTTTTACATGAACCATCAATACAGCTATATCTGTAGTTCTAAGTCCACTTATTCTGCTAGCTTGACCAATGCTTCTTGGTCTTATTTGTTTACACTTTTCAATACCTTCAGTACTCATACCACTAACACTATCATAATCAAAATCATCTGCAATTCTAATTGATTCCAAACTAGCAAATCGTTTAACTTCTTTATCTTGTTTTTTTATATAACCCTCATATTTTACATCAAGTTGAGTTTGATATCTAATTGGTTCGCTATAAAGTGATAAATCAACAATTTTTTCCATCATATCATCAATTTCTACTTCTGGCATTTTTAGAGCTTGAAGTGCATTCTTTTGGTTATATGAATTTTGTTTTAACAATTCTTTTACACTTTCGATTTTTGCTAACTTTTCTTTTAGTCTATCTAGTTTTTCTTCACTTTGAAGACCAACTTTATAAGCTAATTCAGTAAGTCTTTGATCACAAGAATCATGTCTCATATTAAGTCTATACTCTGCTCTAGATGTAAACATTCTATAAGGTTCTTTTGTACCTTTTGTAACTAAATCATCAATTAAAACGCCTGTATAACTTTCTGCTCTTGATAAGACTATAGAGTCCTCGCCTTTAAGCTTTTGTGCTGCATTTATACCAGCCATTAAACCTTGGCAAGCTGCTTCTTCATAACCACTAGTTCCATTAGTTTGGCCTGCTATAAACAAACCACTTATTTTAATGGTTTCTAAAGAAGGTAATAATTGCAAAGGATCCATGTAGTCATATTCAACAGCATAAGCGGGTCTCATTATTTCAACATTTTCAAGACCTTTTAATGTTCTCATAAATTCATTTTGAACAAATTCTGGAAGAGATGAAGATAATCCATTTAGATACATTTCTTCACTATTTTCACCTTCTGGTTCTATAAATATTTGATGTCTATTTCTATCTGGGAATCTAACTACTTTATCTTCGATAGAAGGACAATATCTTGGGCCTTTACCAACAATTTTACCCCCATACAATGGAGATAGATGCATGTGTTTTTTTATAATTGCGTGAGTCTTTTCATTTGTCCAAGTTATATAACAAGGAATGGAAGGTCTATCAATTGTTTCATAATCAAATGAAAATGGCATCATAGGATCATCACCTGCTTGTATTTCTAAATCACTAAAATCAATAGAAGATCTCCTAACTCTAGCTGGTGTTCCAGTTTTCATTCTACCTAAAGTAAATCCATGTTTTCTAAGGGCAGTCCCTAAACCAATTGCAGCACTCTCACCAAGTCTTCCACAAGGTGCATCATATTGACCTATGAAAATTTTACCTTCCATAAAAGTTCCTGTTGTTAATACAACAGTCTTACTACTTATTCTATGCCCTCTTTCTGTAATTACACCATTTATTACATTTTTATCATGGTCAATCATTAAATCTACTACAGTATCCATAAAAATTTCTAAATTGTTTTGCAATTCAAGAGTATGTTTAGCTCTCATATGGTAGGCAAATTTATCAGCTTGAGCTCTAGGGGACTGAACAGCCGGACCACGTCTTCTATTTAAAATTCTATATTGAATCATGGTACTATCAATTAAGTGAGCCATTTCTCCACCTAAAGCATCAACTTCTCTAACTATATTTCCTTTTGCAAGCCCACCAATTGCAGGGTTACAAGAAAGGCGTCCTATCGCATCTATATTTTGTGTTACTAAAAGAGTTTTAAACCCTATTCTACTAGTAGCTAGACATGCTTCAATTCCGGCATGACCACCACCAATTACAATTACATCATAATCCATATTTATTCCTTATTTTCCTACGCAGAATCCACCAAAAATCTTTTCAAGGATATCATCACTTGTAATCTCACCAGTCAATCCACCTAAGGCTGTAATTGCTGAATTAAGTTCAACTGCAATAATATCTAATCCAATATCTAATTTTTCTAATTCTAAGGCATTATTCAAAGCTTCCTTAGCTTCTTCTAAAAGCTGATGTTGTCTACTTGATTCAATTACAAGGGTAGAATCATCAGATATTTCTATTCCAGATGCGCTCTTTTCAATTATTGCATCAAATAATAGATCTAGGCCTTCGCCAGTTATTGTACTAATAGATATTGCTTCTTTTCTATGCTTTATATCACGCTTAGTATAAGCTAAGATGGTTTTAGGGTTATCAACGATAGTTCTATCAATTATTGTATCCTCATCTACCCCGTCAACTAGATATATAATTACATCACAAATATCTATCAATTCCTTAGTTCTTTTAATACCTTCATTTTCAATTAAATCAGTACTATCCCTAAGTCCTGCAGTATCAAACAATCTAACAGGAATTGATCTTATAGTAGTTTGGGCTTCAATATAGTCTCTAGTAGTACCTTTTATATCAGAAACAATAGCTCTCTTTTGTTTTAATAAAAGATTAAACAAAGAACTCTTTCCTGCATTAGTGCTACCTGCTAATACTATTTTAACACCCTGTGAGTATAGTCTACCAGTTTCATAAGTATTAGATAAATCTTCTATTGCTTTTTTTGTATCTTCAATCAAGTCTTTAGGGAAATCAAAATCTTCAACTTCATCTTCAGCATAGTCTAATTGAACTTCAATAGTAGCCATAGCTTGTAATAAGTTTTGTTTAAGAGATTCTATTCTTTTATGAAGAGCACCCTCTAATCTACCTAAAGCTAAGCCTCTTTCCATTTGACTTTGAGAGGTTACAAGTTCATGTACAGCTTCAGCTTGTGTTAAGTCCATTGCTCCATTTAAGAAAGCTCTAAGAGTGAACTCTCCACCCTTTGCTTGTCTCATCCCATGTTTTGCTAATTCTTGCATAATAGCAGTAATTACAGCTAAAGAACCGTGAGATGTAATTTCCACAGCTTCTTCTTTAGTATATCCATGTCCTTCCAAATTTACTGAAAGAACAACTTCATCTATTTTGTGATTATTTTCACCTAGTATATAGCCATGTAGTAATGTAGCATTTTTACATTCTAACAAACTTTTAGGTCTTGAAAAGCATGAAGAGAGGGCTTTAATAGCCCCTTTTCCACTTATTCTAATAACAGCTAAAGCACTTTGATTCCATCCTGTAGCTAGAGCGAAAATAATATCATCTGTATTGTAGGTTTCCATAGCTCGGATTATATGATAGAGCGGCACAAAATGACAAGATAACAGACTATATTTCTAGACAATCTATTGTTACAAAATGATTTATGACGATAATAATTATATTATTTCTAACTTTATTAATTAAATTTTCTATTTTTAAGAATTTTTTGTTTTTTCTGTAAATTAGGAAAGCCCAGTTTTTATACTGAGCTTTCTAAATTTTATAAATAAAATAAATATATTTCTTTAATTTAAATAATTCTTGATATTATTAAAGGAAATATCTTGAACAACTTTATTTAACATATCTTTATCATTATAGATTTCACCTTCTTCAACCCAAGTGCCAATAATATTACAAAGGATTCTTCTAAAGTATTCATGACGTGGATAAGATAAGAAAGATCTACTATCTGTTAACATGCCTACAAAGTTTGGAAGCATTGAAAGGTTAGCTAATACTTTAATTTGTTCTTCCATACCATCTTTATGATCTAAGAACCACCAACCTGAACCAAGTTGAACTTTAGATCTAACTCCATCACCTTGGAAACAACCCATTAGAGTTGCAAGTGAATAATGATCTTTAGGATTTAGTGAATAAAGAATTGTTTTTGGTAATTGATTAGTTTTTTCTAATTCATTTAAGAATGCAGAAGTTTTAGCTGCAACATTAGTATCATGTGAGCTATCAAAACCTGTATCAGGTCCTAATAAATTGAACATTCTAGTGTTATTATCTCTTAATGCAGACATGTGGATTTGCATTGTGATATTTCTCTTATGATATTCTCTAGCTAATCTTAATAGAACATATGCACTATATGCCTCAGCCTCATAAGAAGTTAATTCTTCACCACTCATCTTTTTATTAAAGATTGAATTAGTTTCATTTTGACTTAAAAATACTGCAGGAACACTTTCAATACCATGATCTGTAGCTTTACAACCATTTTCAACAAAATGATCCAATCTTAAAACTAAAGCTTTAACTACATCATCAACACTTTCAATTTTAATATTTGCTACTTCAGATAACTTGTTAATATAATCAGCAAAGCCAGCCTTATTGATATTCAATGCTTTATCAGGTCTAAAGGATGGAAGTACTTTAGTATCTAAATCTCCTCTTTCCCTAATTATTTTATGAGAATCTAATGAATCTAAAGGATCATCAGTTGTTCCAACAGCATAAACATTAAACTTTTTCATAATTCCATAAACGTCTAAATCTTTATCGCTTTGCAATTTTTCATTTGCAAGGTTATGAATTGTTTTAGCATTTTTAGTGTTTAAAGGAAGATTAATATCAAAATATCTTTGTAGTTCTAAATGGGTCCAGTGATATAATGGATTACCAATTAAATTTTCAGAAGTTTGTGCCCAAGCATAAAACTTATCATATGGATCTGCATCACCTGTAATTAGCTTTTCTTCAAAACCGAAAGTTCTCATTTGTCTCCATTTGTAATGATCTCCGCCTAACCATATATCAACAATAGAGTCAAATCTCTTATTTTCTTCTATTTCTTTTGGGATTAGGTGACAGTGATAGTCAAATATTGGCATATCTTTACAGGCTTCGAATAACTCTTTTGCACTTTTAGTTTGTAGTAAAAAATCACTACCCATGAATTCTTTCATAATTCTCTCTCCACTTTAAATCTTTTATATTTAAGATGAAAAAACTATCTCTAATGAGTTTTTTCTAGATTTTAAAATATGTTCTCTCATCCTATTTGCTGCTAATTTATAATCTTCGTCAAGTAATGCGTTGATGATTTGGATATGTTCATCATATGTATCTGGAACTCTAAAGACTTTAATTCCAGAATATACTCTTATTCTTTGATTTTGAAAAGTTGTATTTTCAAGGGTTTTAATTAGATAATGATTTTTGCTTGCATGATAAATTAAACTATGAAATTCATCATCAATTTCAAACTCAACTTTACCATCTCTATAATCACCACCATATAAGCGTTTGAAATCTTCTAACTTACTCCTATCTATATACATTCCATAATTTTCAATTATATATGGTTCTAGTAATAGACGTGTTTCAAAAATAGATGCAATTAAATCAGGAGTTAAGGAACAAACAACGATACCTCTTTTCGGTAAAATATTTACAAGTTGTTCTTGTTCTAGTCTCATTAAAGCTTCTCTTATTGGAGTTCGACTAACATTTAACTGTGAAGCTATCATTTCTTCATTTATAAATGCATTAGGTTGATATTCACAATTTACAATTTTATTTTTTATGAACTCATATGCAACTTCTTTTAAAGTTTGCTTTTTTTTAGCCATGTATTATTCCTTAACAATTTCTTAAAAAGAATTATAGTTTATTCTTGACAAAAAAGCAATAACATATACAATGATGTATACAACAGTGTATATAAGAGGTGATTTATGAAAACTATTAATGATGTGACAAAAACTGTTTCAAGAAAAGAATCAATTCTTCAATTTGGTGAAGGAAATTTTTTGAGAGCTTTTGTGGATTGGCAAGTAGACGTTGCTAATGAAAAAACCGACTTTAATTCAAACGTTGTTATTGTACAACCATTAGCAAATGGTCTAAGTCAAATGATCAATGATCAAAAAGGTCTTTATACAACTATAACTCGTGGAATTAGAGATGATAAGGTAGTTGAAGATTATAGAAAAATCACAAGCGTTAGCCGTTGTATTAATGTTTATGATGAATTCGATAAGTATATGGAATTAAGTAAAAGTGAAGATTTAAAATTTGTTGTATCGAACACAACAGAATCTGGAATTTCATACTTAGAAAATTGCAAACTAGAAGATGCTCCCGCTGCATCCTTCCCTGCAAAAGTTACTCAATTCTTATTTAGTAGATATAATTACTTCGATAAAAAAGGTCACGGTTTGACATTCATTCCTTGTGAATTAATTGATAAAAATGGTGATAACTTAAAAGCAATTATAATTCAATATGCTAAAGAATGGAAATTAGGTGATGATTTTATTTCTTGGATTAAAGAAGAATGTACCTTTACTAACTCTTTAGTTGATAGAATTGTTACAGGATATCCTAGAAAAGAAGCAGACCAAATTTGTGAAAAAATCGGCTACAAAGATAATTTATTAGATACTGCAGAATTATTTCACCTATGGGTAATTGAAACTGACAAAGATGTTAATACTTTAAAAGAAGCTCTACCTTTAGATAAAGCTGGTTTAAATGTTGTATTTACAGATGATATGTCTTTCTATAGAACAAGAAAGGTTAGAATCTTAAATGGTACTCACACCCTTATGGTTCTTGCAGCTCACCTTTATGGAATTACAACTGTTGATGAAGCCTTAAATGATGAAACAGTATATAAGTTCATCAAGGAAGGTCTTTTTGATGAAATTATTGAATCAATGGATGGAGATAAAGAAATGCTTCTTGATTATGCAAGTGATGTTTTAACTAGATTTAAAAATCCTTTCTTAAATCACCAAGTATTAGCAATTTCTCTAAACTCTACTTCTAAATTTAAAACACGTGATTTACCTTCACTTCTTTCATACGTAGAAAAAAATAACAAAGTTCCTCAAGCTTTGAGCTTTTCAATTGCTTCTCTTATTCGTTTCTACAAAGGTAGTGGTATTGAAAACAGAAGCATGAAAGGCTTCTATAATAATAGTGAATACTTGATTAAGGATGATGAATCTGTTTTAGAATTCTTCGAAACTCTTTACAAAGAAAATGATGAAACTAAAGAAAATAGCAGAAAAATTATCGTTAATAAAGTATTGTCAAATTCAAAATGGTGGGGCCAAGACTTAACTCAAATTGATTCTTTAGAAGAAAGTGTATTAAAGCATTTTGACTCTATTTGTGAAAAAGGTATGAAAACAGCCCTTAATGAATTTGTAAATAGGAATAATTAAATGGAAAATAAATATATTCAAATAAGAGAAGAAGACAATGTATTAATTGCTCTTTCTCCCTTATCAAAGGGTGAATTAATTAGCTTTAATGATATAAATTTCACCCTTTTAGAAGATATACCTTTAGGACATAAAATAGCCCTAAAGGATATTAACGAAGGTGAAAATATTATCAAATATGGCTATCCAATTGGTAGTGCAAAATCTTTCATTAAACAAGCTAGTCATGTTCACATTCACAATGTTAAAACTAATTTAAGCGAACAATTTGAATATTCTTATAATAGTGAAAAAGCTGATAAGATTAAAAAACAATGGGAAGATGATAATAAAGTAACTGATGATATTTTCATAAATGCTTATGTTAGAGAAAATAATGATATTGCAATAAGAAATGATATTTGGATTATTCCAACTGTTGGTTGTGTAAATAAGATTGCAACTTCTTTAGAAATCTGGGGAGAAGAAAAGATTAAATCAACTAATATTGATAAAGTCTTAGCTCTTACACACCCTTATGGTTGTTCTCAAATGGGAGATGATCATGAAAACACTAAAAAGATTTTAGCTAATTTAGTAAAACATCCACACGCAGGCGGGGTTCTTGTTTTAGGTTTAGGTTGTGAAAATAATACAATTGATAAATTTAAAGAAGAACTTGGACAATACAATAGCGATAGAGTTAAATTCTTAATAGCACAAGAGAGTGAAGATGAGGTTGGCGATGCTAAAAAGCTTCTTCTAGAATTAATTGACTATGCCTCAAAAGCAAAAAGAGAAAAAGTTAGTATTTCAAGATTAAAGATTGGAATGAAGTGCGGAGGCTCAGATGGTCTCTCTGGAATTAGTGCGAACCCTCTTGTTGGATTAGTTTGTGATAAATTATCTGCTTACAAATCTAGTGTTATTTTAACAGAAGTGCCTGAAATGTTTGGTGCTGAACAAATTTTGATGGATAGATGTGTAAACAAAGAAGTATTTAACGACTGTGTTGATTTAATTAATAACTTCAAACAATATTATATAGATAATAACCAAGTTGTATATGAAAATCCTTCTCCAGGTAATAAAGCTGGAGGAATAACAACTCTTGAAGATAAATCTTTAGGTTGTGTTCAAAAAGGTGGTAAAGCTCCTGTTGAAGGTGTATTAAACTATGGTCAACTAATTGATAAATCTGGTTTACTACTTTTAAATGGTCCTGGAAATGATATTGTTTCTACGACTAATATGAGTGCAAGTGGGGTTCATTTAATTCTATTTACAACAGGTCGTGGCACACCTCTTGGATCTGTAGTTCCGACTGTAAAAATAGCAACAAACCATACCCTAGCTACTACAAAGAAAAATTGGATTGATTTTGATGCTTCAACTATATTAAATGAGGATAAAGAAAAAGTTAGAGATCAACTAATTTCATATATTATTTCTCTATCAAATGGTGAAATACAAACTAAAAATGAAATTAACAATTACAATGAAATTGCTATTTTCAAAAATGGTGTTACTTTATAATTTCTATAAAGTAACAAAAAATATACTATAAAAAGTTCCAAAGTAGATTATAATATTGTTTTATTAAAACTACTTTGGAATTTTTATTGTCTTACAATCTTGAAACCTCAACACTAACAAGTTAATATCAAGGAGTTATGAAACATATAGATAAATTAAAAGCAGCAAAAAATAGAAGCATTCTATACTCAAATATAAGAGATTTCTTTAATCAAAAAGATTATTTAGAAGTTGAAACTCCATCTCTATCTCCAACTTTAATTCCTGAAGCAACAATTGATAATTTTTCTACTCAATTTTTATCAGAATTTCTTCCTTCAAAAGAATTATATCTAATTCCATCGCCTGAAGTATTTATGAAAAAACTCATAAGTGAAGGATTTCCTTCTATTTATCAGTTTTCAAAATGTTTTAGAAATAGTGAACAAATAGGAAAGCAACATAATATTGAATTTACTATGTTAGAATATTATTCAATTAATATGGATGAACAAGATTCTATTGAGTTAACTTGTGAAATGATAAATAAAACGCATCTTAAAGAAAGTCCTAGTTGGGCATTACCACCTTTTAGGAAGATGAGTGTAAATGATGCGATGAAAAAATTCTGTGATATAGATTTAGAAAAATGCCAAAAACAATCTCAATTATATGAAAAAGCAATTAAATTAGGCTTGTCAAATGTAAAAAGAAATGAAAGTTGGGAGTCTACATTCAATAGAATTTTTTTAACTTTTGTTGAGCCAAACCTTCCACAAGATAAGCCATTAATACTTGATAATTATCCAAAACAAATAGACTGTCTAGCAACTAATAATACAGCTTCCCCTTTTAAAAGAAGATGGGAAATGTATATTGGAGGACTTGAAGTTGCAAATTGTTATGATGAATTAAAAGACGGTAAAAAGGTAGAAGAATACTATAAAAAAGAGTACTCTACCTTGATTAAAGAGAGGTCATCTACCAATAGAGTTATTCCAGATATTGATGATGAATATCATGAAATTTTTAACACTTTTCCACAAACTAGTGGGGTTGCAATTGGTATGGATAGACTTCTTATGAGTCAAATGAATATTGATGATATTAAGGGGGTGATTCTTTTTCCCTTTTCTGATATCATACGATAGCTATTAAATTTAATTCCATTATACAGAGGTAAATAAGCATGATAAAAGCAGGTCAAATTGATAAAGGCACCGCACTACTTATTAAAGGACAACCTTTCGTTTGCATCGATAGAGAATTCGTCAATCCAGGAAAAGGTTCAGCATTTGTTCGTTTAAAATTAAAGAATCCTGGCACAGGTCAAATTCTAGCAGAAACAATGAAGAGCCAAGATAACGCTGAAGATATTACAGTTGAAGATAGAGATTGCCAATATTTATACAATGATGGTGAATCATTCCACTTAATGTTAACAGATACTTATGATCAAATCGAAGTACCTATGGCTAACTTCCCTGACTATGAATTTTTAATGAAAGATGGGGACACATACCGTTGTACATTCTGGGAAGCTCAACTATTAGACATTCAAATCCCAAGTAAGGTTGTATACTTAGTCGCTGAAGCTGAAGAAGCAATCAAAGGTGATACAGTTCAAGGTGCAACAAAATATGTTGTAACAGAAACTGGTCTAAAAGTTAAATGCCCTATCTTTATCAAACAAGGTGAAAAAATTAGAGTTAACACAGAAACTAAAGAGTATTTAGAAAGAGTTAATAGTTAATTAAATTACTTTAGAAAGAAAAGGCCAAAGCAAAATGCTTTGACCTTTTTTTTGTATAAATTCAACTTAATAAATTGAGTCTGGTTGATAAAATTCTTCAGCATTTTCTTGTGTAATCAATACTGATGGAAGAACAACATTAGTTAAAGTATTCTTATCATGGAAGTCTGCACTCTTGTTTCCTAGTGCAACATCAACAGCATAATCTAATCCAACAGCTGCCATATCTGCAGGATATGTAACAGTTGCTCTAACCAAAGGATCACCATCTAAAATCTTTTTAATTACAACCTTAGATCCAGCACCACCAAAGAATGTATGGATATCATCTCTTCCTGATTCCTCATATGCTTTTAATACACCGGTTAAAACATCATCATCTTGACAGAATACTGCATCGATGTGTGGATATTTAGTTAAGAATGTTTCCATTACTTCTAATCCTTTTTGTGTTGACCAGTTAGCAAATTCATATTTATCTTTACCCATTAAATTAACAATTGAAGGTTCAGCATCAATTCCTTTAAAGAATGCACTCATTCTTTCTTTATCAATTTCAACAGGCATTCCACCC
The DNA here is from genome assembly GCA_963677735.1 of Sphaerochaetaceae bacterium. Taxonomy (GTDB): domain Bacteria; phylum Spirochaetota; class Spirochaetia; order Sphaerochaetales; family Sphaerochaetaceae; genus Pleomorphochaeta. The sequence goes on along the minus strand of OY782505.1, from coordinate 2,969,798 downwards.
ATAACTACCAAATTACCACCGTTTGATTTTTCAACCATTTGTTGAGCTACCCATTCACCTGCAACTTCACCAAACATAGTATTATCACCGGCTAAATTTACGTAGCCAAAACTAGTATCAGTTAAACCACGGTCAACAACAATACATTTTACACCTTGTTTATGCGCAGCTTTAACTGTAGAAGTTAATGGTGCGGATTCAACAGGAAGTATTACTAGATATTCTATTCCTTTTGAAAGTAGGTTATCTACAGCCTCAACTTGTTTTGCTGATGAATCTGCAGTAACATAAGTGAATTCAAATTTATCTGCATATTTTTGTTCATATTCTCCAATTCTCTTGTTTACCCACCAGACAATTCCACCTGTCCAACCATGGTCAGCACTAGGGGTTGTGATACCAATTTTAATAGGTTTATCTGCACCTGCTTCACCTTGGCCTTGAGCAAACAACATACCACTAGAAAATAATGATACAACCATCATCAAGATAATAATATTTTTTTTCATCTTGACTCCTCCTTTATTTGTTTTTATTTTTCTTTTTTATACTGTACTAATACAGCAATAATAATTACTAATCCTTTTGCAGCTTGTTGCAAATATGAAGAAACACCAGCTAATACAAGCATATTATTGATAATTCCTAGCATAATTGCTCCAATTACTGTTCCCAAAACACTACCTATTCCACCGCTCATTGGTGTACCACCAATTACTACGGCTGCAATAGCATCTAATTCATAACCTGTACAATCAGATGGGTTGATACAATTTAATCTAGAAGACCAAAGTAATGCTGAAACACCTACAGTAAAACCTGTTATTACATATGGAATTAATTTTATTAAATTAAGATTTATTGCAGAATATTTTGCAACTTGTTCATTTGCTCCTACAGCACATATATATTTACCAGTTTTAGTATCATCTAAAAATATTTGTAATAATATTGCTAATATAAAGAAGCACCAAACTGGAACTGGTAAACCTAAAATAACTCCAGAACCAATATTTCCATATGCTGTATTTAATGATTCAATATTACCAGCTTTTGCAAAATAAATAATTAGGGATCTATAAATTGACATAGTTCCTAAAGTTGCTATAAATGGAGCAATTTTACCCTTTGTAACTAATAGTCCGTTTATAAGTCCTAATAATGTAGCAAAAGATAGAGAGACTAAAACACCAACTGCAACACCTAAAGCTATATTACTTGTAAATTTGTTCATTGCAAAAATTGCAACTCCACCTGCAAAAGCAGTCATGGAACCAACAGATAAATCAAAACCTCCAGAAATAATTATTAAAGTCATTCCCAGGGCTATAATACCTGTGTATGAAACTTGTCTGAGCAAAGTAATAATATTTCTCATTCTTAAAAAATCAGGCCATCCTAAAATACTTGCTAATACAACTAAACATAAAAATCCAATTAAGGTTGTATGTTCACTTAATTTGAAATGCTGTTTATCTTTCCCATTATCTTTAAAGTTAAATAGTTTTTTCCCCATATTATTACATCACCTTTACGCCTGTAGCGTAATACATGATTTCCTCCTCATTGATATCATCACCTGTTAATTCTCCACAGATTTTACCTTCTCTTAGAACATAAACTCTGTTGCACAATCCAATTATTTCTTCTAATTCAGATGAAATAACAATTATTGACATTCCTTTCTCTTGAAGCTCACAAATAAATTGATATATTTCACTTTTTGCATTGATATCTATCCCTCTTGTGGGTTCATCAAGAATTAATATTTCAGGATTAGTATCCATACACTTCGCAAGATAAACTTTTTGTTGATTTCCACCACTTAAGAATTTCAAAGGATTTTTCAACGATGCAGCTTTTGTATTAAATACATCTATATATTCACTACTTTTTTTATGTATTAAGGTCTTATCTAAAAGGTAATTTTTTACATATTTCTTAAGAGAAATCATAGTAGTATTTGTAGGTATATCAAAAATTAAGTGAATACCCCTTCCTTGCCTATCTTCACTTATATATGCAAGTGAATTATTAACTGCAACTCTTGGATTTGGAATGTCCACTTTTTTATCATTAATAAAGATTTGACCACTTTTTTTATGGCGAAGTCCCATTATACATTCTGCTAATTCTGTTCTTCCAGCTCCAACTAATCCAGCTAATCCAAGAATTTCACCTTTTTTCAAATGTATAGATGCATCAATAACTTTACGAGTTAGATTCATATTCTCAACTCTTAAAACAGATCTCTCTTCGATAAAAGAATCGTTTTTGGGAGGGAAAATTTTAGTAATTTCTCTACCAACCATCTGCCCTGCCATATATTGCTCATCAACATCTTTAACGTTTTTTACACAAATCAAATTTCCATCTCTAAGAATAGCAACTCTCTCACAAATTTCTTTAACCTCATGAAGTTTATGTGATACAAAAACTAAAGAAACACCAGCTTCTTTTAAGCCTCTCATTAGTTCAAATAAAACTTCAATTTCATGACTAGTAAGAGTTGTTGTTGGCTCATCAAAAATAATAATCTTAGAATCATTGATTAAAGCTTTAGAGACTTCAACCATTTGTTTTTCAGCAACACTTAATTGAGAGATTTTCTCTTCAACTGAAATATCTGTTTTTAATTGATTCAATAATTCATTAGCAATCTTTCTCATTTTGATTTTATCTAATAAACCATTAGGATTTTTAATCTCATTTCCTAAAAAAATGTTTTCAAAAACATTTAGAGTTGGTATTAAATTAAATTCTTGAGGAACCATAGAAATCCCAAGGGATTTAGCCGTATGAGAATCTTTGATATCAACGGCTTTTCCCTCTAGCTCTAAACTTCCGCCAGAAGGATAATAAATCCCATTTATAATTTTAATTAAAGTAGATTTACCTGCCCCATTTTCACCGATCAGGCCTAAACATTCGCCTTTTTTCAGTGATAATGAGACATTATTTAATACTTTAACTTTTGAGAATTCTTTACTAATTGAGTTAATATTCAATACAGTATTATCATTCATTAATTTTCCATTGCTCCATCAAAATCAACTTTAGATAAATCAAAGTCAATTTTTCTTGTGAACTCAAGAGCTTCTGTAGCCCCAAAAATTCTATCCATTCCGTTATCTTCCCATTCAACAGAAAGTGGTCCACGGTATCCAGCAGCATTTGCTTCTCTAATAATTAATTCAAAGTCAACACTTCCATGGCCAGGAGATACAAAATTCCAACCACGACGCATATCACCAAATTGTATGTGAGATCCTAAAATTCCACTTCTACCATCTAATTTCACTCTAGTATCTTTTATATGCACATGATAAATTCGATCTGCAAAATCTCTAAAGAATAAATCAGGTTTAACACCTTGCCAAATTAGATGGCTTGGATCAAAATTAATTCCTAAAGTAGGACGATAATTAAATTTTTTTAATAATCTTTCTGTTGAATAATAATCAAAAGCAATTTCAGCTGGATGAACTTCGTGTGCAAATTTTACTTCTTGTTTATCAAATTCATCGAATATAGGAGACCATAAATCATAAATTTCTTGGAATCCTTTTTCTACCATATCTTCAGATGTTGGTGGGAAAGAATAAATATAGCGCCAAATTGAAGATCCTAAGAACCCTGTTACAACATCACACCCCATATTTCTTGCTGCTTTTGCAGTATTTTTCATTGTCTCAATTCCCCATTCTCTGATAGCTTGAGGATTATTTTCATATTTTTTAGGAGCAAATCCGTTTAATCTTGGATCCCCTAAAGGATCGCCTACACACTGTCCCCCTAAATGATTTCCAAGTGCATAACACGAAAGTCCATATTTTTTCAACAATGCTTTTTTTTCTTTTACATAAGAGAGATCATTTGCTGCTTTTTCAACATCCATATGATCACCCCAACAAGCTATTTCAACTCCATCATAGCCCATTTCACTTACGATTTTGCATACCTTTTCAAATGGTAAATCTGCCCATTGTCCTGTAAATATAGTTACTGGTCTTGACATCTTTGTTTTCTCCTTTTATTCCATTGGAACCCAAATAGATCCCTTTTCATTGCTTAATAAACATTTTTCTACATACTTAACCCCATCTAATCCCATTAGAGCTGTAGGATAATCAACCTCATCTTCATCAATAATTTCATTATTTAAAGATTTATTTAAAGCAGAAATATATGCTTTATAGATATTTGCAAAAGCTTCATATATTCCCTCTTGATGACCAGCAGGTAATCTAGAATATTTTTGAGCAGATGGATCAAACTCATCACGCCCTCTACTGACAATTCTCTTAGCGCAATCATTAGTTGTTAAAATAAAATGATCTGGATCTTCTTGTACCCATTCTAGGCTACCTTTTTCTCCAAAGACTCTAATTCGTACAGCATTGTCATATCCTTGAGCAATTTGGCTTGACCAATATAGACCTTTAGCACCACTTTCATAATCTACTAAGATTGATGCGTTGTCGTCTAAAGTTCTTCCTTCAACTAAAGAATCTAATCTTGCACAAACTTTTGAAATCTTTAATCCTGTAACAAAAGAAACAAGGTTTTCTATATGAGTTCCAATATCTCCTAAACAATTGGTTGCTCCAGAAATTTTTGGATCCATTCTCCAAGGAGCTAATTTACTATTTTCATCAATAGGTTCACTTAACCAACCCTGTGGATATTCAGCATTTACAAATCTAATTTTACCAATTTCACCTTTCTTAACTAGGTTTCTCATTTCTTTTACGGCAGGATAACCTGTATAGGTATAAGTTACGCCAAATAATAAGGAGTTTTTATGTTGAATTTTTATAAGCTCTTCGCTTTGCTCAGAGGTCCAAGTTAAAGGTTTATCGCAAACTACATTTATTCCAGCTTCTAAAAAAGCCTTACATACTTCATAGTGAGAAATATTTGGAGTTACACAGACTACAAATTGAATTCCATCTTTTCTAGCAGCTTCTTTCTTAGCCATTTCTTTGAAATCTGAATACAATCGTTCTTCATCAATGTTTAGAGTTTTACCAAAGCTTAAAGATTTATTGTAATCCCTAGAAAAACAACCAGCAACTAATTGTGCGTCATTATTCATACGAATTGCAGTTCTATGAACATCCCCGATAAATGCATTAGGTCCTCCTCCGACCATTCCATATCTAATCATTTTAATCTCCTCTTTGTTCTATGCACGCGTGTGCAAAAATACTAAAAAATATATAAGAGATAAAACCTCTCATTATTCATGCACGCACGTGCATTTATAGATATAGTGTATCACAGATAAAATATTTGGCAAGTAAAATTTTTAATAAGATTTTTCTTATAATAAATTATTTAAATAATGCAAGGATTCAAGGATTTTATCCTTTTTGTCTATAAAAGTAGCATTTTGAGTCTCTATATCTATACTACCATTGAAATTATGTTTATTTAGAATATTAACAATATCCTTCCAGTTTGTATCACCAAAACTTGGTAGAGCATCAACAATAGCTTTTTCTTTGTCATAAAGCCCTATTTTTCTTAATTTATTCCAATTAGTTTTAGCATCTTTACCATGAATATGTTTTATTTTACCAATCCAGCTTTCCAATTGATCAAGGGGATCTATAAAAGCTAATATTTGATGATAAGGCTCCCATTGAAGACCTAATTTTTCATCATCAATTTCATTGAACATCATATCCCATGCACTTGGATTAATAGCAATATTCCACTTACCCCGCTTCCAGGTATCGCCCATTCTACAGTTTTCTAATAAAAGACCTTTACAATTATATTTATACGATAAATCTATAAACTCACTAAAAGTCTCTTTCCAAGGAATAATGGAATCTTCAACACTATGATTTTCAACCCTTCCTGCAAAACCTGTGATATACGGATTCCCAAATGCTTTATTATATTTAATAAGTTTTTTCCAAGCTTCTTTGATATCATCAGATTCTATTGAATTGCCAAAGATTGAAATAGAAGCTATTTTAAAATCATAAGATTCTAACATCTTAGCTATTTCAAACAACTTTTTTTCATCCAAATATTTCCAAAATGAAATACTAAGGGTAGAACACCCTTCTTTTTTTAATAAATCTAAAACCGGTTCACAAATTTCATTAGCACAAATCACAACCCCTATTGAAAGCATCTTCAACCACCCTTTCAAGAAATCTTTGTACTCTAATAGCTTGATCCAAATTCATAGTATTATTCTCATTTTTATCAACTAAATTAATGAATAAATTATAAGTTGAATCAACTTTTTCTCCTACATAAACTCTTTGAGAATTATTTTGTATTAGCTTTACTTGATTTCTATCTATATTATTATTGAAAACCAATTCGCCTTTGTCAAACATTAATTTTATTTTATATTCATCCATCTTATCTTTTTCGTTACTAACTATCATTTCTATAGGTATCTCTTTATATTTAAATAAAGCAGAACAGGTTGTGAAGACAGGATTTTCTTTAATTGGAGGAAACAGTTTTTCTTCTAAAAAACTAACTTCATTGGTCTTTATAAAATCTATATCCCCAAATAATTGAATTAGTGTGTCTATGACATGGGAGCCTAAATCACCAAGTGCTCCATAACAGCAATATTTTGGATTAAGTCTCCAATTCCATCTTGAATCAGAGTGATAATCTCCCCAGCAACAAGTTTTCGTCCAATTCTGTAAATAAGATATTTCACATTTATTTAGCTTTCCAAAAGTATTAGAGTCAATTAAATTTTTTAAAGTAGATATTCCACTATAATTTCTTTTTGAAAAGTTAATCATAAAAGGAATTTGATTATATAGCTTAAATTCTAATGCTTCATTAAGGTTTAAAGATAAAGGTTTTTCCATAAATACAGGAACTTTAAACTTAGCAATTTTCTTGAAAGCAAAAAGATGTAAACTATCCACAACAGCAATGGAAATTGCATCAAACTCACCTCTATAATCACCAATTTTATCTATATCATTGCAGATAAACCTAAGGTTATATTTTTCTTTAAATCTTTCTAATTTTGATAAATTCAAATCAGCGGCACCAGTAACTGTTGCTCCTAATTGGTTAAATTTCTTAATATGATATTCACCCATTCCACCACAACCAATTACTAATAACCTCATTTCACATTTCCTAATGTTGATTGTCTTACGACAAAATCTGTATCAAACCAAATTTGTTTATTTTGATCCTTTCCTTCTATTAAATCAATTAATAAATTGGAAGCACGTATACCCATATCAAATATTGGGTGGGAGATTGTTGTTAATGGCGGATTATTGATTGAAGCTGGATAAAAATTGTCGTAACCAACTACTTGCACATCTTTTGGAATAGATAAATCATTATTAGTGCAAGCTTGCATAAATCCAAAGGCTTGTCTATCACAAGCTGCCATTACCACCGATGGCATATTCTCTTTAAAACTGTTGAAAGCATTATACCCAGAGGATTTAGAGAAGTTTCCTTTTACTATTTTAGGATTCATATGATATTTATGGGCTAAATTTTCAAAATTGGACAATCTATCTTTTCCATTTTTGAAATTTAAATCCCCTGTTATATAGCCAATATTTGTATGCCCATTGTTATATAAATATTCCATAGCTTTATTCATCCCTTTATCAGGTCTTGCATAAACGCTACTAGCACCTTGAAAATAATTATTAACCAATACAAAGGGAAGATTTGTATCCATAAGTTTAAATATGGGTGAAAAGTTATCATCTGTTATAGAAAAGATTAACCCATCAACTGCATGAGAATTAATTAATTCATCGTATGATCTATATTGCCCAAAACATTGATCAATTACTATATTTACTTGATATTTTCTTTCAGTAACACCTTCAATAACACCATCTAATAAACTTGGGAAATATGCTCTAGAAAAAGGTTTTATTTTTTTATAATGAGGACATACAAAACCAATACAAAAGCTTTTATTTTTTGCAAAAAGAGTTGCTGTTCTAGATGGATAATATCCTAAGGAATGTGCAACTCTTTTGACTTTTTGTTTTATTGGGTCTGAAATTAATGGAGAGTCATTCAAAGCTCTCGAAACTGTAGACTCAGCAACGCCTGCCGCTTTTGCTACATCAGCCCTAGTTACTGATTTTGCCATTTATTATCCTACTACTATCAAATTTAATTAATAGTAGCATGGAATTATAATGCAATCAATAAAGTTTTATTAATATATTAACTACTATTATTGATTATATGTATATTTAGTTTTCAAAATTAAAGCTCAACAGGATCATCTTCAGGCTCCCCTCTATGTACACCTCTCATTAATATAAAGGCAATTGCCATATTAATAGCAGCATATACAAATAAGCTTTGATGTCCGAATAAATCAATACAAAATCCTGTTATTGGTGGAGATATAATTGATGCTAACTGACTAAAGAAATAATACAATCCAGTATAAATTCCCATAGTTTTATAATCTGCCATTTGCCAAAGCATTGGAAAACTATTAGTTACAACTGTAACCCAGAAAATACCAAATAAGAACAAAAGTCCCCAGAAAGTATATTGCCTAAAGGATTGAGTTGAATTAATTGTTAATTTATTGTGAGCAAAAATACTTAATAAAATTAGAACTAGAGCAAATAAAGCAAATCTGATTGTTTTACGTCTTCCTATTTTATGAGCAAGTTTACCAGAAGGTATTGCAAAAATTGCATATGCTATGCCAACCATTCCAGCTGCTAATGATGCTGTTCCAGAACTTGTATGTAATACTTCAACACTATATAACCCAACAAAAGGTAATACACCTTGGTATGCTATAAACCAGAAAAGAAGTGATAATAAAATAAATAAAGCACTTTTATCTTTCTCAGAGAATATAACTTTTAAGCTCTTCATTATTGGAGCTTTTTCATCAGTATCTTCGTCTTTGTAATTGCCGTTCTTTTCTTTTACAAATATGAATAACAAAACAACTGCAACAATAACTAAAATACTTGCTGTTGGAAAAGCTAAAATATTTTCGTATGATTGTCCTTTGATTGTAATTGGAACGTTCATTAATCTAGCTAAACCAACTGTTCCAACTATCGTTGCAATTCCACCCATTGTGTTTATAACACCATTAGCTTCAGATCTTACTTCTCCTGGAACCATATCAGGCATTAAAGCTACAACAGGTCCTCTTACAGCTTGTTTAAAAAGATTTAATAAAAATACTGCTGCAATTAATAACCAAAGAGCATAAAGGGCAGTAAATGGAATCAACCCGAAAATAACCGCTGTTAATGGAAGCAATACTATAATAAATGGCATTCTTCTTCCTATTGGAGTCCTTGTTCTATCACTTAGTGCACTAAAAATAGGAATTAAGAAGATTGCTAATATGTTATCAAAAGTCATAATTGAACCAATTAATCCCTTTGATGATATATATTTAGATAAAAATATAGGTACGTATGTATCATAGAGAGGATCCATTAACCCCATTGTAAAAAAACCAAGTCCAATTAAAAAAGTCGTTAAATAATATCCCGACAAACCCTTTTTCTTTTCAGTTGCCATCAATTACACCTCAAATATAAATATATTATATTCTATCATATATTTATCAATTGTTGTGAATGTTTTTTCTAAATAACATAATTCTAATAATAATTTAAAAAATAAATGTATAATGAAAAGATAATGAACCTTTTATTTGATAATGGTTTTTTATTATATGCGATCTAATACTTTGATACTCTTCACTTTTATAATAAGCAATTAACTTTTTAATGATATTCAAATTAAACTCCTTTGTTCTACCATATACTTGCAATAAAAGATTTAAGTCTTTCACTTTGTGGGTTATCAAAAATCTCTGTGGGAGTTCCACTTTCTTCAATTTTCCCTTCATGTAAAAACACAACCCTATCTGATACTTCCTTAGCAAAACCCATTTCATGAGTAACAATAAGCATAGTCATACCACCTTTTGCAAGTTTATCAATAACTTGTAGAACTTCACCAACTAATTCAGGATCTAGTGCAGAAGTGGGCTCGTCAAAGAGGAGGACATCTGGCTCCATAGCTAAAGCCCTAGCTATAGCCACTCTTTGCTTCTGACCTCCTGAAAGCATAGCTGGATAAACATCTGCCTTATCCTCTAATCCTACATTTTCTAATAACTTTAAAGCTCTTTTCTCAACTTGATCTTTATTTTTTTTCTTAATAACAACAGGGCCAACCATTACATTTTTTAATACAGTTTTATGTGGAAACAAATTGAACCGCTGAAAAACCATTCCAACTTTTTCTCTAAGTTTATTTATATCATTGGCACTTCTTTTAATTTTCTTACCACCAACATAAATATTTCCTTTATCCTTTTTTTCTAAAAAATTAATACATCTAAGTAAAGTACTTTTTCCAGAACCACTGCCGCCTATAATACTTATAACTTCACCTTCATGAACATCTAAATCTATTCCTTTTAAAACCTCTAAATCATCAAAAGATTTATGCAAACCTTCAACTCTAATCATTAATTTATCTTTCATCAGCTCTTAACCTCCTCTCTAATCGTTTAAGAGATTTCGATAATATTGTAATAATCACATAGTAATAAACGCCAGCTATAAAAAGAATCGGAAATGGATTATATGTAGCTGCACTAAACTGTCTTGCAGTAAGTGTTATTTCTGTAATTGTTATAACACTGGCTAATGAAGAGTCTTTTACAGCAATAATAAATTGATTTCCCAAAGATGGGACGCTTCTCTTAAATGCTTGCGGTAATATAATATGTGTAAATGATTGCATTTTACTCATACCTAAGGCTCTAGCTGCTTCTTCTTGTCCATAATGGATTGAAACAATAGAACCTCTAAAAATTTCACTAATATATGCCCCATTGTGAAAAGCTAAACCAATTATTGCTGAGGTAAAAGAATTAAACTCTAAACCTATAAGGGGTAAGCCGTAAAAGATAAAGTACAATTGTAAGAGAAGTGGTGTACCTCTTACAATTGAAATATAAAAATATGCTATTTTTTGCAAAAACTTTAATTTTGTTAATTTCAAAGTAGTTACAATCAAAGCTATAATTGTTCCTAATAAAATTGAGAAAATTGATAATTCTAAAGTATAAATTATAGCTTTATCAAATTTTGGAGCATATTTAAACACTACTGCAAAAAATTCTATAAAAGGATTAAAAAAATTAATAATTAATTCCATTCTATACCTACTATTGTTTTTCTAAAATGTTTGTATCAAACCATTTATTACTTATTTCTTGATAGGTTCCATCTTCAATAATTTCACTTAAAGCTTTATTTAATGCATTTAAAAGCTCTGTATCATCTTTTCTAACAGCAATACCAATTTCTTCAGCATAAAGCATGTCTCCAACTGGAACTAAATCAACATTATATTTTTTTGGAGCTTGTAGTCCAACAAATCTTCCAGTAACAAGACCATCTATTCTACCTTGCTCTAATGCCATTATATTATCTACATCACTTTCAAATTGCATAATATCTTTAATATTATCCATCTCCATTAATGCATTTTGATATGTAGTGCCTGTAACAACGCCTACACTACCATCATCTAATTGGGCAATACTATCTAAGTTTTTATCTGAGGTGCTAAAGAATTGGGCACCATCATAATAGTATGGATTTGTAAAATTAACTTTTTCTTTTCTTTGCTCAGTTATTGCCATACTACCAATAATAGTATCAAATCTATTACTCAACAGTCCTCCAATAATTCCATCCCAAGCAGTAGTAATTCCAACAGCTTCAATTCCCATCTTATTTGCTAAAGCCTTGGCAATATCTATATCAAAACCATCTAAATCACCATTGTCATTGATAAAATTAAAAGGCGGATAGCCACCTGTCATAGCGAATGTCATCTCTCTACTGCTTTCAATTTTCTCCATAGTTGTTTCAGTCTTACCATTACAGCTTGCTAAAGTCATCAATAGAGCAAATAAAGACAATGTTAACACCATCATTTTTTTCATATAATTCTCCTATTTTAATCGATCTACAAATTTAAGAGTAAATATATTCTCACAGAGAAAAAATCTAGTTAGTTAAATAACACATTAGATTTTAAACTGTTTTACAAACACTTAAACAACAATTAAATTGTCAAATATCTTGATATATTTATTTTAAAATTCATAAATTAATAAATTTCTAATTAATGTAAATTAAGGTATTTTCTCTTTTTCTTTAAATTTAGGCGAAAAAAAACACCCCAACTCTTTTTTTATTAGAGTTAGAGCGCTTAAACTTCGCATTATGCTCGAATTATACCACCAATGTAGTACAGGTCATGATAAATATATCCTAACCAAGCCCCAGTTCTATATTATTGATTTTTCACAAACAATTTCATTTTCTCGATAAACTTATTAATACCTATTCGCTAGAACATGTATTAACTCATAAATCAACTACTCATGCAGTTACTTTATCACCAGTTATATATCAACAGAATTGCTAAAACAAAAATCTCTTTAAAAAGATTGTCTATTAGCAATGTTTCAATACTATAAGATATATTAAATAAATTCAAGTACCCATTTTAGATAGAAAATGTATAATGATTTTCATCTTATTATAATTGTTATTTTTACTGATTGTTTCTATTTAAGTACAACTGATAAAGATACTTGTTAAATTTTTAAATATAATATAAACCATAAACATATGAAAATTGAAATTCAAAACTTTAAAGATTTAAAAAATAAATACAATTTAAGTGAAAATGAAAAATCCTTCAAAGAAAGTGATACAACTCTACCAATATCAATAACTAGTCATTTTTTATCTTTGATAAACTTAGAAGATGAAAATGATCCTCTAAGAATTCAAGTCTTTCCTAGTGTTCTTGAAGATGAAGAAAATATTTTAGAAAATATAGATCCTTTAGAAGAAATCCACAATTCAAAATCGTCTCGTTTAATTCACAGATACGAGAGTCGAGTGGCACTTTTAACAACAGATATCTGTCCAATGTATTGTAGACATTGCTTTAGAAGACGTTTTACAGGAAAAATGATGGGGGCTATAAGTAATGAGGAGATTTATGAAGCAGCCGATTACATTCAAAATCACCCCAAAATTACAGAGATATTATTAACAGGTGGAGATGTATTAACTTTATCCGATTCAAAATTAGACTTTTTGATAAAAACTTTAAGAGAAAAAAATCCTAAATTAATTATGAGAATTTGTACTCGCATGGTCGTAACTGCTCCTAGCCGCATCACAAAATCTCTAATTGATATATTTAAAAAATATAATAGTGCTCCATTTTATCTTTTAACACAAGTAAATCATCCAAGAGAATTAGCTCCTCAAGCAATTGAGGCTGTAAATAAATTTTTAAATGCAGGCATTTTTGCTCTAAACCAAACTGTTATGCTCAAAGGTGTTAATGATGATTTTGATACCATGGAAGAGCTATGTAATAAATTACTTTTTAATAGAATAAAACCTTACTATGTCTTTCAAGGTGATTTAGTATCTGGAACAGCTCACCTAAGAGTTAATGTTAATAACACAATAGAAATTGAAAGAGAAATGAGAAAAAGATTATCGGGCTTAGCGATGCCAAACTTTATGCTTGATCTTCCTAAAGGTGGGGGAAAGGTTCCCTTATCAGATTGTTATTTAAAAAGTTTTGAAAACAACACATATACTTTTAAAACTATTGATGGTGAAGAAAGAAAATATCCACATATTAAATAAAAGAGGTTGCAGATGCAACCTCTAATCCATTATTTTTAAATATCTTAACTATTCTGATAAATTACTCAACGCATCAGCAATAGCTTGATTTCTAATTTCTTCTCTTTTTGCTTGGTATTCTTCACTTGTCATAGTCTGTGTTTGACCTTGATAAAAAGTTGGAATAGATATTACATCTTCACTTTCTGTTGAAGTTGTCTCATCATTTGAATCTAATACCTTAGCAACAATTGTAGCACTTATAGCTGAATCTTCTTCATTTGTAATTTCATCACTACTAGTATCATCGACAACAACAGCTTCAGCTGTTTGTGTTTCTACTTGAGTAGTTGTTGAGTCTTGAACAACGCCACTTGAAACAATTGAAGATTCAATTTCGTCTAAAATAATTGGAACTAAATCCTTAATTATTTGTTCTCTATATTCAAAATAAAGAGCTTTTGCATCGTCTTGTGTAAATGTAGGTTTTGAATCTTCTGTTGTACTAGAGACTACCTGAGAACTAGGTTCAGGAGTAACTTCTTGAACAATAGTAATAAAATCATCTTTATTAGCCTCAACCATATTATAAACTTCTTCTACTACAACTGGTGTTAAAGAATCAACTAATTGTGGTAAATAGGTGTTAATGTCTATTGAATCTAATGTATCTTGAATTTTTTCATCTACCATAGAAATTAAGTCAGCTTTTAAATCAGTATTTAGATTTGTTGCTAATTCTTCTACTAATTCTGATATTTTATTATTCATCGAAGGTACTAATGTTGAAGTTGTATACTCTTTAACAGCTCTTGAAATTTCTATTTTGTTGGCTTCAGCTAATTCACTCATAAAATTATCATCATTTACTAAAGAATCTCTAACAATAGGAGATACTGTTTTAGCTAGTAACTCATAATTAATTTCAGGGGGAGCTGTTCTTGTTGCAGGCTCGGTAACTTCTAAAAGAGGAACTTCTTGACGGCGCTTTGCTTCTTCAATTATATAACTTGGTGAACTTGGTCTAGTATACCATAATGCCCCAAAGGCAAATATAGCAGCACAGATTGTAAACACCAATAAAGAAATACGTGTTGATCTTTTCATAAATTATAGTTCCGCATCCAGTATTAACTTTCTAACGGATTCCTCCTAACTTTACTCTCACCAAAAGGTGTAATTAAATATTATTGCTAAGTAAATTATAACAATATATGTCACAACAAACAAGTTTATAATTTGATAAATGTTAACTTGTAAGGCTTAAAAATCACTATTCTTTTATAAATATATCACAATAGTTATCTATTTGTCGATAAATTTCCTTTTTTGTCTTTTTATTATCTAAAATAAATACTTCTAAATTACGCTTTAGATTTTTAATACTAATATCTTTTTGCGATAACTCTCTTTTTAAAAACCAAATTAGATTCCTTTTATCTCTTATTTTAGACCGTTTATAGCGGCTAAAAATGGAAGCTTTTACAAAGATCACATTTGAACAGAGTTCAACCAAATTACCCCTTTGTAATATTGCTGCATTTAACACAACATTTCTATTACTACTTTCTATTATATCAATACATAATTGTTTGATATATGGATGAACAATACTTTCTAAAGTTCGAAGTTGACTTTTTGAAGAAAAGACAATATTTCCAAGTTTTTTTCTATCAATAACTTCATTGTCTAAAATTTTAGTACCAAAGGCTTTTACAACCTCGTTTTTTTTATCTACTAAAGCTTTATGTCCTAATTTATCAACATCAATAACTAAAAAACCTTTTTCTTCAAATACACTTGCAACTTGATTTTTCCCTGCACAAGCTTTGCCTGTTAAACCAATTACAATCATTAGTGCATTTCTCCCCAACTCTTTCCACTTTCAATGCTTGTTCTAAGTGGAATGGATAATTTATATGCATTTTCTAAAGTATTTTTTAGTATTTGTTTTACAATTTCTTCTTCGTCTTTAGGTACTTCTAATATTACTTCATCATGAACCTGTAACAATAGTTTAGACTTAAGGTTATTTTCTTTTAATGCTTTATCAACTTTTATCATTCCAATTTTCATAATCTCTGCTGCAGATCCTTGTATAATGGAATTGACAGCAACTCTTTCACTAGCAGCCTTTTCAAGTTTATTTTTACTATTAATTTTAGGAATATTTCTAACATGTCCCATCAATGTTACAATTTTCCCTTCTTTTCTAACTTTAGATATAGTTTTATCAATGAATGCAGCAACATTACTATATCTTTTAAAATAAGCCTTGATAAAGTCACTTGCATCGCTTCTTTTAATTGAAAGTTCTTTAGCAAGCCTAAAAGCACTCATTCCATACATAACTCCAAAGTTAATAGTTTTAGCAACTCTTCTCTCATCACTTGTAATTTGATCTAATTCTTTATCAAAAATTAAGGAAGCTGTAAATTTATGTACATCTTGTCCACTTAAAAAGGCTTGTTGTAATGATTTATCATTTGCAACATGGGCTAATACCACTAACTCAATCTGTGCATAGTCTGCACTGACTAAGATACATCCTTCTTTAGGGACAAAAGCATCTCTTATCTTTCTTCCCTCTTCACTTCTAATTGGAATATTTTGCAAATTAGGATTGATTGAACTTAATCTTCCTGTTGCAGTTCCAAATTGTAAAAAAGACGTATGAATTCTATTAGTATTAGGATTTACTAAAGATGGAAAGGTATCAACATATGTTGATTTTAATTTATTAATTGACCTGTAATCTAATATTTTTTTAATTATTGGATCTTCATCTATTAGACTTTCTAATACATCTGTTGCTGTTGAATAACCAGTTTTTGTCTTTTTCTTTGTTGGCAATTGTTTTTCTTCAAATAAAACAGTTTGAAGTTGTTTTGTTGAATTTAAGTTAAACTCATGTCCACTTAATGCATATATTTCTTCAAGATTCTTATCAATTCTTTTACCAAAAATTGTAGATAATTCATTTAACTTTTGTGTTGAAACACCAATACCTTCTACTTCCATATTAGCTAAAATGGTTATAAGAGGTAATTCAATTTCATTTAAGACTTTCTTTCTATCCTTATCTAATACTTTATTAAAGAACTTATAAAGTCTAAATGTAATATCACTATCTTCTGCAGCATAAGCAACTGCTTCGATTTTTGGTACATCACTAAAAAGTTTTCCCTTAGGAACTACATCTTTATAACTAACACATAAATAGTTTAAATATTTTAATGATATTGAATCCATTTTAAACGAAGGCTCATTACTCTCATAAATCCAAGCAGCTATCATGGTATCAAAAACAATTTTATTTAACTCAACACCAAAGCCTTTCATTACTTTATAATCATATTTAATATTATGTCCAATAAGGGCTATAGGCTCTTGTTCTAAATATTTTTTCAAAACTTTTCTAACAGGCTCTTCTTCATGAATTCTTTTTCCATCACAAACTAATGGAAAGTAATACGCTTTCTTAACTTCAAATGAAAGAGAGAATCCAACTAAAGTCGCTAGTAGAGGATTTTCACTTGTAGTTTCAGTATCAAAAGCCATAAGATTTGTGCTAGAAGAGATTTTTTGCAAAATCTGTTCTAATTCATCTATTGTATCAATTGCGAGTAATGTCGAAGCTCCTAACAAAGAACTATCTGCAATAGCTTCAATTTTTTCAGGGTCAGTTATTTCTTCTTGAGGTTCTCTATTATTTAAATCATCAAGTTGATCTTTATTCATTAATTTTTTTGCTGCAGCAACTAAGGATCTTGAATGTTTTTGTTCAAAGAAAGGAATGATATTTTCAACAGTCATATTATTTAAATTAAATGTTTCTATATCAAAATTTTCAAATAATGTTTCATCAACTTTTAGTTTAACTAAACTTTTTGACAAAAATGCAGATTCTTTTCCATCTATTAATTTAGCTTTTACACCCTTGCTTAAGCTATCAAGATTTTCATAAATATTTTCTAGAGTCTTATATTTTGTTAATAAATTAACAGCACCTTTAGGGCCAATACCTTTAACACCTGGAACATTATCACTTGAATCACCAATTAAAGATAGATAATCAATAATTTGTTCGGGTCTTATCAAAAATTCTTCTTCAACTTCACTAGGTCCAAAAAGTCTATACTCTTTTTGACCTTTTTTAGGAGGTCGTAATGAATAAACATATTTATTTACCAATTGAAGTAAATCTTTATCAGCTGTGAACATTATTGCATTTAATCCATTATCTACTGCTTTTTCACATAGATAAGCTATAATATCATCAGCTTCTAATTCACTTTTGGCAATTGTTGGAATATTAATTTTTTCTAATAAATCAATAATCACAGGAATCTGAGCCTTTAAATCTTGAGGTGCATCATCTCGATTTGCTTTGTAGGGTTCATACATTTCATGTCTAAAAGTAGGTCCTTTAGAATCTAATGCAACTACCAAATAATTAGGATTATATTTCCTAATTACCATAAATAAAGTATTAAAAAAACCATATATTGCTGATATATTATTTCCATCTTTATCAAATAAAGGATTTGTTATAAAACCATAATAAGATCTAAATATTAAACCAAAACCATCAATAATATAAAATTCTTTTCTATCGGTTTCTTCAATATCGATAATATCTAATACATTATCAATTTGAGTTTCAACTTCCTTTTTTTCAGCTTCAAAGGCCATATCAATTGTTGGCATTTCGTTTTTTTCTTGTAATTTTTTGCCTTCTTCATAATCTTTATCACTAAATAAACTGTCCATTATTCCTCCAATTCAATTGATAAGGTATCATAAGATAATTCCATATTCTTAGGTAATAGCTTTGAATCTCTCTCATTTTTAATTCCATGTGCTATATGGGTAAAATATGTCTTCTTAGCCCCTATCTTCTTTGCCACTTCAATAGCTTGTTCTAAAGTATAATGAGTTTTATGTGGTTGGTGTTGAAGTGCATCTAATACCAACAAATCTAAATTCTTAAGATATTTATATGTTTCATCAGGTATATTATTGCAATCTGTTAAATATGCTGAATTAAAAATCTTAAATCCATATATTTTTAACCAACCATGATTTACAATCAAAGGGGTTATATCAAAGTCTGCAATATTAACCTTCTTATATGGTTTGAGAACATTCAAAGTAAGGTTTGGAATTGTTGTTCCATTTATAGTTCCTAATTGAATATATGAAAACCTTTGCTTTATCTCAGCAATTGTCTTCTCATCACCATACAAGGGAAGAGCAACATTTTTGTTTGTGAAAGATCTTAAATCATCAATACCATTTAAGTGGTCAGCATGTGTGTGAGTATATAATACTGCTTCAAGATGATTAATATCTGCTCTTAAACATTGGATTCTAAATTCAGGGCCAGTGTCTATTATTATATTTTTATTATCTCGCTCTAGTAAAATACTACTTCTTAGGCGTTTATCCTTTGGATCTTTTGACAAGCATGTCTCACATTTACAACCAATGGATGGAACTCCATGACTAGTTCCAGAACCTAAAAAAGTTAATCTATATGACACTAAATATTACTCCCCGTTAGAATTTATCAACTTGTTTAAATCATCCGTATCAAGAGAATTTAATATATCATCAACAGTTTGACCTGTTTTATCTTTTATATTATCAGAAAGAGCATCTACTTTTTCTAAGCTGTCAGATGAAGTGGAAAATCCTACATTTAAATATTCATTACTAAAACTTGGGAAAAAGAAAAAAATGATAAAAAAAGTAACTATCGATAGAATAATAGGTTTAATAACAAAATCTTTAAATCCAAATTTTTTCATAATAAATATCTCCTAACTTTTTACTATATTATCATATAATTTAAGTTATAGAAATAGTAAAACAGTTTAAAGATATTGAAATAAAGACATGAAAAAAGGAGGGTTTCCCCTCCTTCTTTAAATATTGTACTTTATTAAATTAATGAAATTAATACAGCAACACCAAATCTACCATCTTCTGAATCTGCAGGTAATAAATCATCTGCTGTGAAATTTCCATCAACTATGTTTTGAATATTGAAGCCCTTTGAAGGGATTGTGTAATTAGCTGAAAGAGTAATACCACCTAATAAGAAATCAACATTTGCTTTATAGGTACAATTAGCATCCATGAAGATACTTGAGAATTCAAATGCATCACCATTAGCATCAGTAACATCACCATCATTGCTAATATTCATTTCAAATTCAGGGCCTAAGCCAACACCTAATCTAACTAAGTTTAATAAATCAAAACTTAAACCAGCTGTCATTAAATTAGTAACTTGCCAACCATCAGTTGTTGGACCAACTAAAGCTATATCTGAAGCTTCAACAATTAAAAATTTAATTCTTGCTTCTGCTCCAAAACTATAATTTTCTACATTGAAAAAATCATCAGAAGAAGATTGACTAGCATCATAATTGTATTGTGCTGTTCCACCAATACTAAAATCTAATACTTCTGCGCTCAATGATACTGGTAATAACAAACAAATTGCTGCAACTAAAACCCATAATTTTTTATTCATAATAATAACTCCTATTACAATAGTTTCACGTATATAATAAATAACTAAAACATAAAGATATTGTTACAAATAAATGTAAAAAAAGCAAATAAAAAAGTTTTTTCTATAATTTACTATACACTTTAGACCAATTTAATTACAAAAAATGAATAATTACTTGCTTTTTGTTTAGTCTTCAACCAACCAACTTGTATTAATAGCATCACTAGGCATTCTCCAATCACCCCTAGGACTTAAGGTTACGCTACCGACTTTTGGACCATCTGGAAGAGTAGATCTTTTAAATTGTTGAGCAAAAAATCTTTTTACAAATATCTCTAACCACTTATCAATTATTTCAGCTGTGAAATCATCTTTAAATGCATATTGGGCAAGTCTCCTAATTTTAGAAGTTGAGAATGAACATCTTACAAAATAGTATAAAAAGAAATCATGTAATAAATATGGGCCAACAAATTCTTCTGTTTTTTGAGAAATTGTTCCATCTCCACTTGGAGGTAACAATTCAGGGCTAACAGGGGTGTCTACAACATCCATTAAAATCTTAGAAATATGAGAATCAAAAATACTAGCACTATATGTTACTAAATGCTTAACTAAGGTTTTAGGGACAGAAGAATTTACTCCATACATAGACATATGATCACCATTATAAGTTGCCCAACCAAGTGCTAGTTCAGACAAATCTCCAGTACCTATTACTAGTGCACCATATTTATTTGCCAAATTCATTAATATTTGTGTTCTCTCTCTAGCTTGAGAGTTTTCATAAACAACATTGTGATTACTTTCATCATGCTCTATATCTAAAAAATGTTGTCTCACTGCTTTTGATATATCTATTTCTTTAAAACTAACACCCATTTCAAGAGCTAACTTTTCCGAGTTTGTTTTTGTTCTTGTTGTAGTACCAAAACAAGGCATTGAGATTGCATGAATATCTTTCACATCAAGATTAGCTTTTTCAAAAGCTCTAATAGTAACTAAAAGTGCTAAAGTGGAATCTAATCCTCCAGATAAACCGATAACAGCACTTTTACAGTGTGCAGCCTTCAACCTTCTAACTAAACCTAAAGCTTGGAGTGTTAAAATCTTTTCACATCTTTGTTTCATTAATTTTTTTGAGCTTGGAATAAATGGAGTTTTTGAAATTTTATAACCATCTAAAATAGTTTGTTCACAATCTAAATTGAAATATATTGTTTTATAATTTTCAATATCACTATAAAAAGTATTCATTTTTTTTCTATCTAAGGAGAGTCGTTGAACATCAACAATTGCTACATTCATTGTTCCACTTTTCTCTTCTTCATCTATTAAAACTCTACCATTTTCACAGATTAAATTGTGTGCATTGAATACTAAATCAGTTGTGGATTCCCCTTCTCCAGCTCCAGCATACAAGTAAGCACATATACATTTTGCACTTTGTATTGAAACTAAATTTCTTCTGTATTCACTTTTTGTAACAATATCATCTGTAGCTGATGGATTAGCTATTATTGTGGCTCCGGCAACACAATGTTTATTACTTGGACTATTTGGAACCCAAAGATCTTCACAAATTTCTACAGCTAAAACTAAATCATTTATTGTAGAGCATTTAAATAATAATCGAGTACCAAAATATGTTTTCTGATTAAATAATTCAATTTCAACATTTTCATCTTTTGGTTCAGAGAACCATCTTTTTTCATAGAATTCTTGATAATTTGGAATATTTTGTTTTGGAACAATACCGAGGATTTTTCCACCTTGTATTACTGCTGCACAATTGTATAATCTATTATTTAATATAAATAGTGTTCCAACTACAGATACTATTTGCGAAGCTTTTTTAGTAGAATTTACAATTTTCTCTAGCATTTGCAATGATTTATCAGCAAGAGTTTGATTTAAGAACAAATCTCCTGCTGTATAAGAAGTTATACAAAGCTCTGGAAATGTTATTACTTTTACTTTATTCTTTTCTGCTTCATATATTGCATCTATTATATTGTTTGTATTATTTTCTATATCAACTGTATAATTTATTGGTGAATAAGTTGCAACCTTTATTAAACCATCTTTCATAAATGCCTCACTATGTAATATTTACATATATTATCATAACCTTTTTATGTAAATTCAAACAAGATGATAAGCAAATAATATTTACTTATTAGAATGCATATAACGCTTTAACATTTTATTAGCATTATTTCTATCTTCTTCACTCATTGATGTTTTAGCTATAACTGCATTTGTTGGACAAACACTGTAACAAGAACCACACTCATCACAGTAACTACCTTTAATCTTATAATATTTCTCACCCTTTTCAATTGCATTAAAAGTACAAGCTTTATAACATGAACCACAAGCTATACATTTGTCCTTTTGAATTACAAAACCACAATCTATATATTTGAAATTATTAAAATTAAATCGCTCTCTTTCTAATTTATGATCACGGTGTTTTCTTTCAAAATCAAAATCATATACCTCACCACTATAACGGTGAATAACAAAAGTTGTCATAGTAGGATACCTTTCAATATCTTTAACTAATGGCATGAATCTTGAATCTTTTTTAGCCTTATGTTTTAGTTGTTCAAAATCAATTTCTTTAACATCACCTTTTAAACGAATGAAAAATCCTGGTGGAAATTCACTTAATCCCATCTCATCATGACTTACCTTTTCATTTTTTGAAACTAAAGAGAGAACTGCTACCTTCCCCGTTTCTTTTAACTGTTTATAGAAAGGTTTTACCTTCATAGTTTGAAAATACAACCCTCCTTCATCCCAGGTTACAAAATGAGCAATTCTAATTTCTGGATAGCCATCATTAATTGTGGCAAAACTGTATGAGTGTAATTGTTCGAATCTTTTGAATACATCTTCAACATTTAACATAATTATCTCCATCCCTATTTTATATATCTATAAATTTTTTTAATTCTTTTGAATTTGATGTAGGTAAATTTTCTATTTTTCCACTTTCAATAATCTTTCCCTCATCCATGAAAATATAATAATCTGCAACTTCCCTTAGAAAAGCCATTTCATGTGTTACAAAAACGAATTCCATACCTTTTTCTTTAAGTTTTTTAATACTTTCTAACACTTCTTTTGTTAACAGAGGGTCTAATGCTGAAGTTGGTTCATCTAAGAATAATAGCTTTGGATTTAAAGATAGCGCTCTAACTATTGAAGCTCTCTGAGCTTGACCTCCAGAAATTTTAGCTGGAAGCTTTTTTGAAACATTTGATAAGCTAAATTCATCTAAAAGTTTTTTAACTATCATATTACTTTCTTCTTTATTTACTTTCTTCACTTTTTCTAAGATCAATTTAATATTATCTTCTACACTTAAATGAGGAAATAAACTGTGTTCTTGAAAAACATATCCAATCTCGAAACGATATTTTTTCTTATCCACTGATGATAATTCTATATCATTTATATTTATTTCACCACTATCAAAATCTTCTAGAGTAGCTAATTGTCTAAGTAAAGTGGATTTACCACAACCAGACTTTCCTATTATCCCGATAACTTTAGTGTTTTCAATATCTACATTTATATTATCTAGTATAATCTTATCATCATATTTTTTGATTAGATTTTTTATTTTTAATTTCATACACTAAACCTTTTTGAAAAATGTGAGGCAATCAGAGATAAAGGAATTGTTATTATTAAGTACATAATCCACATTATTAAATACCCTTCAATACTGGCATAACTTTTATTAGAGATCACTGTTATTACATAGGCTATCTCTCCAACAGAAATTATCTTTAGCAATGCTGATCCTTTAATAATTATTGATAAATTATTTATCATAGAAGGTATTAAGGGTTTAATTATCTGTGGAATTATAATATATCTATATTTCTGATATAGACTAAAGTCATACAATTCCATTACTAAATATTGTCTCTCGCTAATTATTGACATAGCGGATTCATAAGAGTTGGCCATATATGGTGTCATATATAAACTTAATGCAATTATTCCTAACACTGTTTTATTATATATTTTCAATCTTATTCCAAACACATAGACAATCAAAAATATCATTACTAATAAAGGGGTTCCCATTATGGTTTCTCTTAGTATTTTAGACAAAGTTCTAAAAAATACATTTTTTATATTTTGAAACAAGTAAAATATAAACCCTGACACTAAACTAATAATTAATGTTAACAAACTTATATATAATGTTGCTAATAAGGCTAATAGCAACTTTTCTTTATCTTGAAATATAATTTTGTAATTTAAATTATCTATCGAAAAGAAAAGTATATAAACAAAAAATATAATTACCAATAATAATGCCGCTATTTTATATAATTTATTTTTCTGGATTTTGAACAATGTAATCTAACCCCAAACTCTCATTCTTTAAATAATCAGAGATTATTAAATCATATTCCTCTTTTATTTGATTATATAAACCATCTTCTTCATATAAAGTTTTAATAAATTCATTTGCTTTATCAACTAAATCTTGATTTCCCTTTTTTATAGCAAAGGCTGAAGAGAAATATTGGGGAATACCAAAATAGAGTTCTGTAGTATTCTCATTGGCAAAATGATCTTGAATTACAGTACTAGTTCCAACTAAAACATTAGAAAGATTTGTATTTATTTCCATTAGAGCAGAACCTATTTCAGTAACTTCTGTAGCTTCTACTCCATATTCATTAGGGATGCTTGTAGATATTGTAGATGCTAAACCTATTGGTTTAATATTATCTAGATTGAAGAATGTCTCAACATCCATATCATCATTGATGTTCATATCATTATAATAATCTTTATTGACTAAGGCGATTATTCTTGCATATCTATATGGAGATGAAAAATCTACTTTATTTTTTCTCTGATCTGTTACTGTCATATCACTAATTACAACATCAACCTCTCCAGTTTCAAGAGCAGGTATTAACATAGCAAAATCTGTATTTACTATTTCAATTTCCATTCCTAGATAAGTTGCAAAGGCTTTTGCAACTTCTACTTCTAAGCCTGCAGGATTATTTTCATCATCAATATACATAAATGGTGGGAATTTTAAATCCATTGCAACTTTTAAAACTTGTGTATCATCTTTTTGTTCACTACAGCTACTTAGTAAGATAAGTGCTAATATACTCAATAGTATTTTCTTCATATATTTTCCTCCTGAGTAAAAATATATTATTTACTATTAAATATGAATGTAATTTCAATAAAAAAACTTATAAAAATGAAACCTTAAATTATTGTACTTTAATTCTTTTTGATGTTAATCTTAGTAAAATGAGCATAAAACGAATCAAATACCTTAATAAAAGAAATAATGCAAGTTTTGAAATTGTTAAATTTGAGGACTTCATTTCAAGAACAAAAAAAGAGATGCTGGAAAAAGATTATAGATTAAACTTTTTCTCAATGCTTTATATAACTGAAGGTTCTTCTTTTCATAGCATAGATTTTAAAGAATATAAAATTGGGAAAAATGATTTAGTAATATTAGAAAAAAATAAAATTCATTCTTTTAGAGTTGATAAATCTATCAAAGGTTATGTAATTAATATCAATGAACCTTTCTTTATTCAAAATAATGAAAACTATGATTATAATTTATTAGCTTTTTTTGAAGCACCTTTTGAAAAACCTATTTTGCAAATTGATACAGATAAAACTTCCACAAATAGGATTATTTTAGATTTAATTTATAACGAATATAACAGAGGAGAGTACACAGAAAAGAAAACTTTAATTAAAACACTGTTTCAAAGTTTTATTTCTTCAATAAGATATGAAAATAATTCAAATATTCAGCATTTTTCTATTTCTATTTATAAAACTTATTATAAGTACAGAGAACTAGTTGAAAAAAACTTTACAACAATTAAAGATGTTCAAACATATGCTTCTATAATGGGAGTAACAAAAAAAACTATTAATAAAGCATGTAGAGATTGTGCTGATATCAGTGCGAAACAGCTAATTATTAATAAAATTCTAATTGAAACTAAAAGACTACTTCTGAAAAATGAATTAAAAAACTATGAAATTTCATATCAGTTAGGATTTGAAGAACCTTCAAATTTAGCTTCATTTTTCAAAAGATATGCTTCTATTAGTATGAGTGATTTTAAAAAAAATTTTATCTCTTAATAGTTTTTTTGTATTTTTGTTGGATCTACATACATCTCAACTTTTCCACAGCTTGGGCAAACTGCAATTTTTATTGTATTCAATGTTAATCCACATATTCCTTGTTTTTGAATATATAAATCACTCTTTGTACCTTTTAAGGTATAATCTTCTAACATTTCTACTTCACAAGTATTACATTTCATATTATCACTTACCTCTACTCTAATATTATATAACTTGTATAAGAGTGTAAGCAACTTTATCACAGAAGTACTTGCAATTCTTTTATATATAGACTATAAACAAAATCGCATACGATAAATGCAAAAAAGGATTTATTATGGATGAATTATTAAAATTAGATAACCAATATTGCTTTCCGATATATGTAGCTGCTAAAGAGGTTATAAAACTATATAAACCAGCTTTAGACAAATTCGATTTAACATACACACAATATATTACGCTTTTAGTTTTATGGGAAAAAGATAATATACTTGTAAAAGATTTAGGTGATAAATTATATTTAGAGAGTAATACGCTAACCCCACTACTTAAAAAACTAGAGAAAAAACAATTAATATTTAGAGAAAAAGACTCTATAGACAAGAGAAAAGTTTATATAAAATTAACTGAAAAAGGCATTAAACTAAAAGATAGTGCAAATGAAATTCCTCAAGAGTTAATGTGCAAAGTCTCTTATAATAATGAAAAATTTAAACAATTAACTATTCTTCTAAAAGAATTAATTGCTGATATAAAAGAACAAAATTAAAACAATAAGGGATAAAAGCTATATTTTAGGTAAACATTATAATCATTATTGATTAAATCATATGCTCCCTCTATTGCTAAAGTTTCATTGAACTTATATCCCAGTTTTAGTTCTGCACTCTCTTGGGTTTCATCAGTTGCATTATATATTGGGTAATCTAAATTAAAATTAATAAATAAATTACGTGTATAAAAACTTATAATTGATTTTGCTTTAAAAGTTAACTCTAATGTTGAAAAATTAGTCTCAAGTGTTGGCATTAAAGTAAATAAAGTGTGAAAAGTTCCAACAGAATATCCATATCCAACATTTAAATCAGGCATATAGTTACTAGGATTTAGCTTTATACTAAAATAAGTTGATGGGGTAATCTCTAATAAATTAACTTTAGGATACCTACCACTTTCTATAATTGTAAATTCATCTACTTCAAGAGTTTGATCTAAACTAAAAGATACATCAATCACCTTAAATTCATACAACAAGATAGTGCTTTGCCTTTGCTGATATACTTCATTATCAAACAAAGAAACTCCAAACGATAGTTTTAAACTATCCATACCAACATATGTATTTGCAACTTTTTCACTGAATACTGTTTCAGATTCAAAGTTGTCAAAACTTACATTAAAAGGATCAAAACCATCTTCTTCGATTGTTTCAGATTGATGTACTTTAAAATAAGTATATCTTTCTAATATACTATCTGGTAATAAATCTGTATTGTCATATATAGCTTTTACTAATGGAGGACTTATCGTATTTTGATCTACAATTAATCCATTTTTTTCAAATAAATGCACTAATCTTCCTGGCATTATCAATAAAGGGAAATCGTATGTTTTATTTTCCCCATTTAATACATTTGAGAAAATTTCACCAACTAATGAGGAACAGTTATAATTAAAAAATTGATATTTTATATCTCTGTCCTTATACTCATAAAATTCATCAATAATATCTGGAATATAATTTTTATCAATATTTGTTTTATATACAAATAACGTTCTATTTTGGCCAATGGTATATCTTTCAGCAATATTGGAAAAAGGTCTAATATCTATATACCCATCAAGGCCTATAGTAGCACCTCTAATAATTTTACTATAAGTTGTCAAACTTTCATGATATGCATAAAAATTTAGTGCTATAGCATTAGATATATCATTGCCATGTGCTAGGGCTATAAAGGCATGGGCTCCAAGAGATCCTATGCTTTCACTTGTTGGACTTGCAGCTATAAGATATATTGTATCAAAATTTTGTTCTTTTAACTCTTCCTTTGTAATATTACTTGAAGGATAATGAACTAAAACTTCTTCTCTTTTTGTATTTGAGAAAACAAATTGTTGGCTTAATATTGCAAGAAAAAAAAGAAATATATATTTTTTCTTCATGTGTTTTCCTAATTTTATCTTTATATTTTTTTAACAGTATTTCTTCCACTATTTTTTGCTAAATATAAAGCTTTATCAGCTATATCAATTAGATAATTGGTTCCATAGTTTTCATCATCATTACCAAAGGTGTATCCTAAACTAATTGTTACCTTTTTCGTCTCAGATTCTTTAAACTCAATATCTAATTTTCTAACTTCATCGATTATATATAATGCTAAATTATCTAATTTTTCCTCATCATGGCCATAATAGAAACCGACGAATTCTTCACCACCATAACGATATATTTCAACATTCTTCTCTATAGTTATTTTTGTAAATAATTTTGATATTTCTTTTAAACAAATATCACCTTTAAGGTGACCCTTATTATCGTTATATTTCTTAAAATGGTCAATATCCATCATCATTACACCTGTAATAGGAAGTTGACTGCCTTTCTTTTCACTGTTTGCAATTCTTAAAAACATTAATCTTCGATTAGGAAGTCCTGTTAAAAAGTCTATGTGCTCATTTTCTTTTGATTCTCTTTGAAGATCAAAACTTACAAGTTTTATATGGCGATAATTGTTTCCTAATAAAAAGCCAACTACAGTAAAACAAGTTGTATTTACTAAATCTTCAATTGCTACATTTGCGGGTTTAACTTTGAAACAGATAAATGCATAGGTAGCATAGAAAAATAGCAGAAAACCATTTACTCTTAAAAAACTATCTGGTATTAGCAAAGGAATTAAAGCTAAAAGAACTACAATACTTGTTCCAGTAGCTTGAGGTCTTACTATAGCTCCAATAAAAGTACATAAACAAAAAACATAAATTACAGTAATATAATAAGTTATTAAATGAAGTTGATAACTAGTAGTTCTCATTACTATTAAATAACAAACTGTACATACAAAAGCACCTACTGCATATAAAACAACAAATGAAAAATGGGGTTTAGTATATTGAGAAACACCAACAAGCATTACAAAAAGGATAATACAAGCTGGAAGAACAGTTTTTAGTAATCTGTCTAAATCAGATTGAATTGATCCCCTATTGTGTGAAATTAGCCTATTCTCTAACATGATATAATTTATAATTGATTGTAATACCTTGATATTTAGCCCCCAAACTTCATGAATAATTGAAATTAATAAAATATTGATATATGAGAAATGTTATTATATACCAAACAAGAAGAAATTATTTTTTAATGTCATTTTATTTTTGAGAATAACTATTTTTTTGTAAAATGTCTAGAAAAATATAAGTTAACATAATAATAAATCAAACAAGTAGCAAAAATTTGCTACTTGCTTATTCTAAATCTCAATAACGGGTCTACTAATTTCTTTTATTTTACCAAACAATTTAGCAAATCTACCATTTTTTGTATAAAAAACGGCTGGCATTAAATATGGAGTTTCAATTTCAAACTCTCCTTTAACATATTCTTTTGCTGTAAATAAATGAATCCAATTATCATTTGGAAGAATTACTTTTCTACTAAAGGTCCTTTCTTCTAATTGAGGGGCGACTAACATTTCATCTCCCAATAAATATTGATCTTTTATATTAAAAAATCGTGAATCTTCATAATGGAAAAACATTGGTCTTTGAACTGAAATTCCTCTCTTATGATTCTCTTCATTTAAATATTGAAGATAATCAAATAAAGCATTATGAACTTTAACAAGATATGAGAAAGCTTCTAAAGATGTATCACTATCCATCAACTGATGATTAACTTCTGGCCTATTACCTTCATGAGTTCTCATAAAAATAGTGAAGGTGGCCATTTCAGCCCATCGAATTAATAATTCTTGACTTCTTTTTAGATGAAATAAAGTAGTATATCCTCCAATATCACTGTGATGTAGCCCCATGGCACAGGTTGAGAGAGATAGTGCAGATGTCAATACACTTGCAAGTCCATCGTCTTCACTAAAGTCAACATTTTGATCACCGGCCCAAATTAGCTTACAATATTTTTGGCTCATAGCATTTCCAGCTCGCATAAAATATATTAAATCATCTCTATTTAATTCATGGCATGCTTGCCAGTTTAATTTTGCCCATAATCCCGGCCACTTATTATGATATAATAGAGCATCTCCATTTCTTAAATAACAATCAGTTGGTAAATATTCACCAAAATCAGCCATCCATCCTGCAAGTCCAAATTTAATTAAATTTTCTTTAATAACTTCTTTATACCAATCAAAAGCTTCTTCAATTGTAAAATCAATTATTCCACAATTAAATTCTCCAAAGTCAACAAAATAATTATTTCCTTCTCTATCTTTTGCCAAGAAATCTTTTTCTACAGCAATCTTACACAAAGAGCCATCTTTGACCACATAGGGATTAATATATCCCATTATTTTTATATTTTTATTTGCTAATTGATTTATAATATGTGGAAGAGAAGGATAAAGCTTGTTATCCCATTTCCAATCCCATCTTAAACGCTTTCCAAAAGATGTGATATTTATGCCTTCCCAGTCTTGAATCCAAATACTATTTAGATCTAAATCATGTTCTTTTGCTTTATTCACGCATTCTAATAAATAATCACTACCACCCTGAATTCCTAAAGACAATCCTTTGATTGCCCATTTTGGAAGTAGGTCTTGTTTACCAAGATATGTTGATAATTTCTCAACAGTTTTCAAAATAGAAGTAGCACTAGCTATTACTATTTCTTTAGGAGCCTGCCAAAAAGTTATCTCATGGAAATCTTCATTTTCAAAATTAAAATAACTATAAGCATAAGTGTCACAATGAATAAAATATTTTCTACTAGAAACAAATGTTGGTTGAGGGTAGAACGTTGTATAATAATCTCCCCCACCTCTCATACTCACATCAGCAAGTTTTGTAATTTCAGTATTTTTATTTCTACCAACACCTTGTTCACTGGTGAATATAGGATAACTTTTCCCACGTAAATTAAAATATGAAAATTGTTCTCCTAGTCCAAAAACGGCTTCATCTTTTTCAGCTTTAAATCTAATAGTAATTCTATTATATTCTTTTGGTAAATCTAAAAACCTTATTTTAATTAAATCATCAACTTCTTCAATTAAAATTTTAGCTTTTTCTTTATTCTCACCTTCTAATTTTAAAGTAATTTCGCTATTTATAATTTTAGTATCAACAATATTAAAAGCATTAACACAATCTATATTATCCTCTATGAAGAAATTGCCAAGGTGCATATCAATATCGGCTTTTCCCTTTTTTAAAGTTAAAAACTGATTAGAATCAATTAATGTTAGATTATCACTACAAATCCGAGTCGTATCATTTATTGTTTTAACTGCTATCATATCTATTATCCTTTTACAGCACCATTTGTCATTCCACCAATTATTTGATCATGCATGAATACATAAACTAATATAGTAGGAATCATAGTAATAACTATAGCTGCTAACATACTTGTGTAATCGACTACAAACTGAGATTTAAAATATCTTATACCTAATTGTAAAGTTCTAGCTCTCTCACTATTTGTTAATAGCATAGCATAGGTAAATTCATTCCAACAATAAATAAACATTAGTACACCTGCGGTTGCTAATCCAGCTTGAGAGAGTGGGAAAATTACCTTTGTAAATCTTTGAGAAAAAGTACAGCCATCAATAACTGCAGCTTCTTCTAATTCTTTGGGAATAGTACTCATAAAACCATGTATTAAATATACAGAAATAGGTAAGTTAATAGCTGAATAAACTAAAATTAATCCACCTAAATTATCAATTAAAAACAAGTTCTTAATTAATCTAAAATATGGAACCATCAAAGCAATAATAGGAATTAAAACACCAGACATTATAACTGATAATAATAGCCCATTAAATTTAAATTTTTCTCTAGCTATTGCAAAAGCTCCCATAGCTGATACTAAAAGATTTAAAGCTGTAGCTACTACTGCAACAATTATCGAATTTAAAAACAATCTTGGAAGGCCACTCATTGATATTGCTTTTACATAATTTTCAAATTGCCATACTTTAGGAAGTGAAAAAGCTGAAGCTGTTTCAAATTCTAAATTTGTTTTAAAGGAAGTGATAAACAACCAAATTAAAGGTAATAAGGTTATACAAAGGAAAAATATTAAATAAAACCATTTAAAAAAAGTTCCTAAAAAACCAAAACGTGTTTTTTCTTTAACTACTTTACTAGCCATCTTTTCTCCTCCTTTTTAATTATCATTATTCTTTGTTAAGAAATATCTAATAAGACCAATTGTAGCTCCACCGAATATAACAAGGGTTGCCCCAATTGCATTTCCTTCCCCATATCTTAGGGCTTGCATATCAGTATATAGCATTATGCCCATAACAGATGTTGAATGTGCTGGTCCACCACCAGTCATCAAGAAAGTAGATTCAAAATGTCTCATCCCGTAAGCTAGTGCCAAAGTTATAGTGGTAATTAAAATAGGTTTTAACATTGGCAAAGTTATATGGAACTCTTGTTGCAATATATTTGCACCATCTAATTCTGCAGCTTCATAATAGGAATCGGGAATACTTAATCTAGAAGCAAGAATAACAATCATGAAGTACCCAATGTAGAAAACTTGTTGAAATATAACTGCAGCAAAAGCTGTGTCCATATTACCCAACCAGTTATTTGATAAATGGCCAAGTCCAACAAATGTTAATAATGCATTTAAAACTCCGTTTTGAGCATTATATATTGCAGTCCACATCATTGCTAAAGCAACTTGAGATATAACATTAGGTAGGAAATATACAGTTCTTAAAAATTTCCAACCCTTTGGTCTTCTAGATAATATCATAGCCATAATACAAGCTAATGGAACTTGCACAAATCCTAAAACACCAGCCCAAACAATATTATTTCTTAAAGATAATCTAAAATTCTCATCAGAGAATAAATATCTATAATTTTCAAAACCAATAAATTGGGGAGTTGTAAAACCATTCCATTTAGAAAAACTTGTAACTATTACATAAGCTAAAGGGTAAATAAAAAAAGCTGAGAAAAGAATTAGTACTGGCAATAAAAATAAAAATATCATCTTGCCGTTTTTATTTTGCATATAACCTCCTAATTTAATTAAGGGCCTAGAATAGAATCTAGGCCCAAATAAAATTCTTATTTAGCGAATTTTTGATGCTATTTGAGCTACAAATTCTTCAGCAGTTGCTTTACCTGAAGCCATTTTAGCTAAAGCTTGACCAAATTCTGCCATAACATCTGTTGCAAAGTTAAATTGGAAGTGTGTTTGTAAGAATGAAGCATTATTAACAGCTTCATTAAATTGTGTTTGTACTCTATTACCTGTAACACCAGGAGTCTTAACTGCTAACATAGCACCTGATGCTTGAGAAATCTTAGCTGCATTTTCAGGTTTAGTCATCCATTTTAAGAAACTTAATACTGCTGCTTTTTTAGCAGGATCACTTGTGTTTGCAGCAACTAGATTTGATTGTGGGAATCCAACTTGTCCATTAGAATATTTATCACCAGGGCCAGGTCCAATTTGTGTTGCAGCATATACTTCTGGAGCTTCACTTTCTACACGACCGATATACCAAGGTCCATTAATAAACATAGCTGTTTGTCCTGCTAAGAAATGGCCACCAGAAACACCAGCATCTCCACCTATTGCATCAACTGTTGTATTTCCATCTTGGTACATTTTATTCAAAATTTCAGCTGCTTCTACAAAAACAGGATCTGTTGCAAAATCTTTTTCCCAAACATTAGGACCAGCTAAAGCATTTAAAATGTGACAATACCAAAGCATTGAAGTCCAAGCATTAGTTCCACCTGTCATTTGTGATGTAGGAACATAACCAGCAGCTTTGATTTTTTCACAAGCATCCCAGAATTCATCAAATGTTTTTGGAATTTCACTAACACCAGCTTCTTCTAATATGTCCATGTTATACCAAATTGGAGTATATCCCATTTCAAAAGGTAATGATTTTGTTTTACCATTAATAGTAGCTGATTCAATAGCACCATCAACAAAGCTAGATGCCCAATCTCCTTTTAGTTCATCTGTAAAGTCCATCAAAACATCACTATCATAGAACATAAATGATGTTTGATCTGGGTTAAATGAAAATACATCTGGAGCTGAACCTGATCCTAACATTGTGTTAATTTTTGATCTATATGCATCTGCATCAGGATTCTCTTCGATGATAACTTTGATCTTACCAGCATTAGCGCTATTAAATTCTTCTACCAACTGCTTAACAGGGGCTGCTTTTGTATCAGCACCAACCCAAATTGTTGAAAATCTTATTTCAACTTCTTTATCCCCTGCACTTTCACTTTGTCCATTTGCAAAGACAAAAGAAGGAACTGTCAACATTATAGCTAGTAATGCAACTAAAAAGTTCTTTTTCATAATAATCTCCTTTTATTATATTTCTTTCATAAAGAAAGTTAAACATAGCAATTACAACATGTCAACTTTTTTTTATAAATGTGAAAAGAAAACTTTTAGTAAAAATCAGGTAAAATTTAAAAAAAAAGCACTATATGTGCTAACAAAAAAGACAAATCGAGGAATAAATTTATTTTTATTTATAAAATAAATACTTACTATAAAAGAAATTAAATTGAATACATTAAATATTTATAAAAAATTAACTTATCAAGATATAAAAAAATGGCCAAGAAATAATATTAGCTGTTACTAAACAAAAATTAACTATATTTTATAAACTAAAAAAATAATTATTGTTTTTTTTACAAACTAAAAGTATTTTGGCCATTTTATGACTAGTAACACATTAAATTAATTATTACGATATTTTTCGACTAACTCAATTACTTTAGATTTTATTAAATCAGAGCACTCTCTATAGCCTTCAATAGGACCACCGGAGGGATCTTCTAATCCCCAATCTTCTTTAACCTTACAAGGCAAAAAAGGACATTGAACTCCGCAACCCATAGTAATCAAAACATCAACGCTAGAGGGAATTTCTCCAAGAAGTTTTGGATAATGGGAAGACATATCAATACCTTGTTCTTCCATTACTTGTTTTGCTAAAGGTTTAACTTCATGATATTTTTCAGTTCCTGCTGAATAAACATCAAAAATATCACTACCTAACTCTTTTGCCCAAGCTTCTGCCATTTGAGATCTACAAGAATTGTGAACGCATACAAATGCAACTTTTGTCTTCATATTCTTCCTTAAAATTATTAGATACATATCTAATATCTTCTAGGGCGAAATATCATTAAATAATTAATGATAAACTTATATATAAATGTTAATACATTTCTCTATGAATTCTACTTTCATCAAAACGATCAACATATTTAATTAAATCTTCTTTTTTAGGGTAACCTAAAGCAATTAAGGCAAAAGGTTCAACCTTTTGAGTATCTATATTTAAAGCATTAATTAAAAAATCAGACCTATCTTCTTTTGAGTAAACGCCCATCCATGTCGAACCAATACCATAATTAACAGCTTCTAACATTAAATTTTGTGTACATGCACCTAAATCTTGTTGAACAAAACCTGGGGCTCTAAGGTCTTTTTTTGCCAATATAGCAATCATAAATGCAGCATCTTTTGAAAATTTAGCATGTGGACTAAGATTTGAAAGTTCTTCAATTTTATTTTTATCTTGTACTACAATAAATTCCCATGGTTGTTGATTCATTGCAGAAGGTGCTTGCATTGCAGCTTTTAAAATTTCAAGAATTATACTGTCATCAACTTTTTTATCTGAAAATTGTCTTACACTTCTTCTAATATTTATTTCTTTCATAACCTACTCCTTTCTTTATAAATATGATTCAATATCTTTAGGACTTAATACTTTTCCACTTGATACAACTTTTTCATCAATTACCAATGCAGGAGTACTCATAACAGAGTAACTAACAATTGTTTTCATATCTGTGATATGAGTTACTTCATCATCAAGCTTTAAATTTTCTACTGCTATTTTTGCATTCTTTTCTAAAGTTAAACATTTTGGACAGCCTGAACCTAATATTTTTATCCTTGCGTTAGGATTTCCACTACTTACTACTTCTGATTTTTCTTTTTTTAATATCTTCTTAAATAACGCCATTTCTATTCTCCCTATCTGTGACAACAACAATTTGCCTTTTCTGTAGACAATTGATTGAAAATATTTCTAATTTTTTTAAAGTATTCTTGATTGATATTATAATAATGAGTTCTCCCTTCTATTCTCTCTATTATTAAGGAGGCTTCTTTTAATAATTTCATATCATAAGATAAAGTTGGTTGAGTTACATTAAATTTTTTTTGGATATCACAAGCACATAATTCACCACAGGATAATAAATCTAATATTTCTAATCTCTTATCATTTGAAAGTATTTTAAAAACATCACTCAATTCCTTATAATTCATACATCCTCCATATATAGAAAACCCTCTATGTATTTTATACATAATACATAGAAGATTGTCAATGTATTATTAAAATGGTAATTTACTTTAAGGTAATTTTTTTCCAGCTGCTAAATAAAGTTCATACCACTGATCTCGAGTTAATTTTACATTTTTAGCTTTGGCAATACTATTTAATCTAGTTGAATTTGTTGTTCCAGCAATCACTTGTATCTTTGTTGGTATTCTTAATAACCAAGCTGCAACAATAGATTCTTGATCTACTTTATATTCATCTGCTAAGCGATTAATAACTTTATTCAATTCAACAAATTTATCATTATTTAAAAAGATTCCTTCAAAGAACCCATATTGAAAAGGTGACCAAGCTTGGATTGTAATATCATTTAAAATACTATATTCCAACATACCTCCATCTCTATCAATTGATTGAGGGTTATCCATATTTACATTAATTGAACTATCTATCATTGGACAGTTTGTAATACTCATCTGCATTTGATTAACAACAAATTTATTATCACAATATTTATTTAATAGATTTAACTGTTGAGTATTTTGATTACTTACTCCAAATGATTTGACCTTTTTAGTTTCGATTAATTCATTTATTATTTGTGCTACTTCTTCCCCTTCCATTAAAGGATCAGGTCTATGTAACAAGAAAAAATCTAAATATTCAGTATTTAATCTTTTTAAACTTGAATCAATTGATTTTAAAATGTGTTGCTTTGAAAAATCATAACAAATTCCAGGTCTAATAGATGCTTTAGATTGAATAATAAGTTTTTCTCTATCTAAATTTAAAGATTTTACTACTTTAGCAAATTTTTTTTCACTTTCTCCCCTACCATAAATATCAGCATGATCAAAAAAATTTATTCCATTTTCTAATGCTGTTGATATTAATTTTTCTACCGTTTTATCTTCTTTATCAAAAATTCTCATACATCCTAAAATAATTTCAGGAACTTCTTGACTGAATGTGTTTATTTTCATAATACCTCCAAATAAACAAAAAATATAAATAAGAGCTTTATAAAGTGAAAAAACTATCTCCACTTTTTAGATATTCTGTTAATGGTTCACCCATATATTTAACATCTACCCCTAATTTCACTAACAGTTCACTCGCATTGTATCTATCACTACAATGTTTACAAGCTTCAACTATGATTTTATTATCAATCATATTCTTTACGACAGCTTGTATATTCTCATTTTCAGCAATCAATTTTGTAGAACCACCCCAAATAACAATATGAATTTCATCCCACCATTCTCTTTTCATTGAATTTACAGTGTATAATTCTAAAAATGAAATTACTGTTGCTTCATTATCAGTAGTCCATAAAATATTCAATCTAGACATTTCTTGCCTCCTAATTTATTATCAAATATATATACCATATTAGCACACATAACTAATATTTAAAAATATTTGCAGATTTTAACTAAAAATAGCATTCTATTTTTTATATAGCGGGTGAAATTTTAATTTATATATACTGAGGATCTATGAACTATAATAAAAAACTTCAAAATAATATTTTTAATAATTATATTTTTATATTTTTATCCAATTTAAATTTAACCCATGGTCTGTGGATGATATATTTAGCAACAAAGGGAATGAGTTTAGCTCAATTGGGACTACTTGAAGGAATTTTTCATATAACTTCTTTTTTAATGGAAGTTCCAACAGGTCTCGTTGCAGATATTTATGGTAGAAAAACTAGTAGAATAATAGGAAGAATTCTAGCACTTCTGAGTATTTTTTTATTATTAACAGCAAATAGTTTCTACTTTTTTGCTATATCTTTTATTTTTACTGCATTGTCTTACAATTTGGAATCTGGGGCAGGAGAAGCTTTAATATATGATTCGTTAAAAGAACTAAAGATTGAAAAGCACTACATGAAAATTTGTGGGAAACAAGAAATAGCTTTTCAAGCTGGTCAAGTTATTGCATTTATAATTGGAGGATATCTTGCCACAATAGATTATAAATATGTATTTTATTTGACGATGATATTTATAATTATTACTATAATTCAATCTTTTATATTTCAAGAACCAAATTTTAATAAGGATGAAAGTGAAAATACTAAAATAAGTAAAATTTTAAAAAATCAAATAAGCCAAAGTATTGAGGTTATAAAGAATAATAGAAAAATTGGCTTCTTTATTATTTTTACTCAAGTAATATTAGCCTTTGGGACAAGTTTATTTTTTTATCTTCAAAATTTTCTTATTGCAGATGGGCATACTGAATTTTTTATAGGGGTAATCTTCTCAATATCAGCAATATTTGATGCTATTGCTGGATCTCTAACTTTTAAACTCGAAAAAATAATCAAAGAAAAAGGCATATTAATGATTATGCCTTTTTTATCTGTAATATGTATTTGGTTTATTGCAATTTCAAAATATTCATACCTCTTCTATATTATAATGTGTGCAATTGAAGGTTTCATTTTTGTTGCTATGAGTGATTATATCAACAAACTAATTCCTAGCAAAAACAGAGCAACTATATTATCTTTTGCTAGCATGGTCTTTAGTTTTTTTATGATATTTATTTTCCCTTTAATTGGAAAAATTGGTGATTTGTATTCTCTAAAAACTGCCTTTATTGTATTAGCTATTATTGCAAGCGTTTTTGCAATTGGTAACTTTATAATACTTTTAACAATAACTAAAAAGAAAAGTATATCAAATATTTAATATAGACAGTTTTTATTTTCAATAAATTGAACCCACTGTTTATAAATATCTCTAAGTTCTTTATCAAGATAAGTTAAAGCTTTTTCTTCTAATTCTTTGGGAACGCCATAATATGCCTGAGCTATTGATCCTGTCATAGCAGCTATAGTATCACTATCACCACCTAATGAAATAGCTATTCTTATCGCATCTTCAAAAGATGTAGATTCGAAAAATGCAACTATTGCTTGAGGAACTGTATGTTGGCAGGTTGGACTAAACTCATATGAATCTCTAATTTCATCAATTGTAAAATTAAGATCATAATATTTTTGTTCAATCTTATGTTTAACTTCACTTTTATGAAGCCCACACCTGCAAAGGAAAATTGAAACAGCTATAGCTTGAGCTCCTTTCAATCCTTCTTGGTGATTGTGTGTTACTCCAGTAACACAATCGGATAACATATATACATCATCAATTGTCCGTGCAAAATATCCAATTGGACTTATACGCATCGCAGATCCATTTCCAAAACTATTATAAGCTGTGGTTTCACTTTGGTGTAACCATCTTCTAAACATTCCACCATAGCCACTACTTGGATATTTATTTCCAAATTCTTTCAAATATTTAATTGTATTATTTTTCAGAATTTTACAATAATCTTCATTCTTAAAATGCGAAGCTAATGAATATTTTAAAATTTTTTCACTTTCCATTATGGATTTTGCTATTGCAATTGTTAAAATACTATCATCTGTAATATGACAATCATTTGTAAATAAATCAAAATTTTTACTCTTAATATTATTAAATTCAAACCTAGAACCAACTATATCACCTATTATTGCTCCTAACATGATTGACACCTCCATGTATTCTAATTTTAAACCCGTAATTGTGATAACTCAATAATCAATTATTAAGAAATACAATATTTTCTAAAACTTAAAACATAACCATTAAGTAATTTATAAGCAACTGTATATCTCTTTGGCGTTATTTGCATAATAATAATTCTTTATATTATAAGCAATTAACAAAATTATACAAATTTATTATATTTTTTTTATTAAATGTGTTGACATAAGTTACAGAATACCTTATAGTTTGAACATCTTAAAGGAAATTAAGAAAACAAAAAAAAACTATTTATAACAAAGGAAAATTTAAATTATGAAAAAATTATTAACAATATTAGCATTAGCTGCAATCGTATCAACTTCAATGTTCGCAAAATCTGCAGAGGTTCAATTAAACACTTCTATTGAAGAAACAGAAGTTTCTTATCAATTAGCTTATGATGGAACTCTATTAGAAGATGGTATAGAAGAATTTGATATTAACATTTCAAGATCTTTAACTGAAGGTGGTCAAACTCAAGACTTTACAGTTTACTCTTCTAGTAACAAAAACAGCGATATGGGTGTTGTAGTTAAAATTGCTGCAGATTCTTTTAGAACTACTTTAAATGATGGTACTGAAAATTATGATTCAAAGATTACTCCATCTGTTAATACTATTAGCTCTTTAAGTAAAGTTCCTGCTGGATTACAAGAAAAACTTTTAGTTAACAAATTTAATTTAAGCTGGAGTGGTAATGAAGAACTTCCTGCAGGTGATTATACAAGTGATGTTACTATTAAGTATGTAGTTGAATAAGATTAATAAATAATAACAAAGACAAAGGGTAGCTAAATAGCTACCTTTTTTTTGTGCCTAAAAATAAGTAACCCAATTTCTAAATTTCCCTTTTAGAAATTGGGTTATGCAAGTTTTTTTTATATATTGTCTTTTATTAGATAATATCTATATCAAAATATTAAAGAGCACTTATTGCTAAAACATCAGCATTACTAGCACTAACTAAAGAACCACTGTTATTGTAAAAGCCATATTCTACATTATTGGTATTGCTTTTAACTTCAAAAGAATCATCAGTTTGTTCAAAAGTTATTTTTTCAGGAACATAAGCAGCTATACGAACAGTTAATGTTTGTGCTGATAGTGAAAACATTGAAGTTAATAAAACTAAAATGGTTAATGCTTTTCTCATTTCGTATGCTCCTTATCTCTTTAATATACTCAAAGTATATGTAATAAGTTTGTAGAAGTCAAGTTAAGTTTTAATAAATAAAACAAATAAAAAGTAAAAACAAGTTAAAAACATGCTTTTTAACACAATAAATACATAATATGTTACAAATATAAGCATGTAATAAGTTTGTAGAAGTTGTTAAAACTTGACGTATTTCATATTAGGTAAGCTTTAATTCTTAAATTAGATAATGAATTCGTTGAAAATCCATTATCTAACCATCAGTTTGTTATTAATAAAATTCGTTAAAGTTTTGAAATAAGTTATTTCCTTATATTGTAAGTAAATATTATATATTTTTTATCAACTTCTTTATTTCAGTATTTAATTGTTGACATAAGTTACACTTTATATATATAATATATTATCAAGTGAGGAAAATATGAAAAAAATTACAACATTATTTATATTATTTATAACTATTGCAACAACTTCTATTTTTGCAAAAAGTGCTCAAACTCAAATTAATACTTCTGTTGATGTTGTTCCTCTTTCATATACCTTATATTACGATCAAGTTGAACTTGAAAATGGAATTGAAGAATATACAATATATACCCAATCTTTAGCTCAAGCTAATGAAACTGAAGAGTTTAGCATATATGCAACAAGTAATCTAAACGATAATCAAGCAATTATTGTTAATGTGTATCCACATTCATTTAAAACTACTTTAAATGGAACAACTGAATATGATTCTGAAATTGAACCTCAAGCTAAAACTATTGAAAAATTAGATATACTAACTGCTGGCAAACATGACAACTTACTTGTTAATAAATTTGTATTAACCTGGGAAGGAAAATCTGATTTACCTGCTGGTGATTATATTAGTAATGTTTATATCTACTATTCTATAAAATAAATAACAATATAAAACAAAGATGGTCCAATTATAATTGGACCACCAAAAATTATACAAAATTGAATAAATTACCCTAATGTGAGATCCTTACTCAATATTTCTAACTAATCTTATCGAATTTAGAATATTATCTCCACCCTCTCCAACTGATTGACTATTCTCATATTTTGGAGAGAATCTAACAGCTCCAGCTCCATGAGTATCATTGTTTTCATCATCAACGGCATAACCAAAAGCTACATACCAAGCATATCCATAAATAGGATCTGCTGGACTAAAGTAAGCTGATGTACTTGTCCAAAAATAATAATTTTCATTTTCTTCTAATTTTGTTATTTCAAAATATTTAGGATTAATTGCAGGATATACCCCACTATAATCAACTATAGATTGTAATTCTTTTACATCTGGCAATCTCCAATCACTATAACCTGCAAACTCAAAGTTATTGGCATATTCTAAAGCAGTTGGCCAATCCATAGCTTGATCTACGTCTGTTTTCATCCACATCAAATTTGTAGATAAATCACTAATTGTTCCATCATTATTGTCTACAAAATCATTTACACCATATTTTAAGCTTGGATCCACATCTCTAACTGCTCTTACATATTTACCCATTGTACCTGATACATTTGAAGGATATCCTTTAATATGACCGGTAGAATGATTAACTCCAAATGCTGTTGCTACCCCGCCATGAGTTGTTCCAACGTTATAAAAATTACTACTCCAATATTGACCTTGAGCTTTTGTAACTAAGAAATCAGATTCATCCTTATTTTCTTCTCCTTGATTAAAATAATTTAAAGTATCATCATTTTCTTCATCCATCATCTCTGGTGGAGGACCACCTTGAGGCCCACCACCTTGGGGGCCACCACCTTGAGGA
Organism: Sphaerochaetaceae bacterium; assembly: GCA_963677735.1. Lineage (GTDB taxonomy): Bacteria > Spirochaetota > Spirochaetia > Sphaerochaetales > Sphaerochaetaceae > Pleomorphochaeta. Next base: position 2,926,273 of record OY782505.1, on the reverse strand, counting down.
GGTTGTCCTCCCATATTACCTTGAGAACTTGAAGAGGGTTGCATTGTAGGAAGAAAATCTTGAGTTCCATCTGGAAAATCAAAATAATCAAGATCAATATATGGCCACCCTGAATTAAAATCACTTATTGAAAACAGCTCTTTAACACTGGGAAGTCTCCAATCATCATACCCTGCCAACTTTAAATTTTCACAATATTTCATCGCTTCTTGCCAGCTCATTTTCTCATCAATTACTATAGTTTGCCACATCAAATTCGTAATATTATCAACAGTTGTACCATCATCATTTTTAGTAAAATTAAATTCTATTGAAGGATAAACTGCATCTTGTCCATAATATTTATCACCTTCACTTACTTCTATAATATTCCCATCTTTATCATAACTATAAACTTGATTAGTTGTTATTATCGGATAATAAGGAGTCTTTGGTTTTTCAATTATTACTTCTTTTTCAATTATATCTGAAGATTCTTCTAGGGTTTTGCCACACCCCACTAATCCAATTAATAGAATTGGCACCAAAGCAATTATTATTTTTTTCCTCATATCAAGCCCTCTTTAAATATTTAGTTTTTTTTACAATAATAAATAAAGCTTAAAGAAAAATTGAAAATTAATGTTTTACAATATTATTTTAAAAAGTGTATATTTATTTTCTTCTGTTTCAACTACTATTTTACCCTTATGGTTATCAACAATATTCTTAACAATTGATAAACCTATACCATAACCTTTTATATCTTTATTTCTTGAATCATCTTCTCTATAGAATTTATCAAAAATCTTCATTTTATTTTCGTTCTTTATTCCTATCCCCTCGTTATATACTTCTATAATAACTGAATTACCCTTAGAATATAATCGAATTGAGACTTCTGTTTCTTTCCACGAATACTTAATTGAGTTATCTATTATTGCCACCAAAAGTGTTTCTATTTCACTTACATTACCTTTGTACTTAATACTTTTTTGTATGTCAGTTCTAATAGTATTTTCATGCTCAAAAGCTAAAGCTTCTAAAGAAAGGGATACCATTTCAACTAATTCACTTAAATCAAACTCTTCAAATGCTACAACAGCTTTTTCTGTCCTAGTTAATACCAATAGAGAATGAATTAAATCATTCATCATTAGGGCATTATTTTTTATAGTAACTATTCTTTTATTATCAGGGATTTCATTTTCTAAAATATCTAAATTAGCTACCATTATAGATAGAGGCGTCTTTAATTCATGGCTAGAGTCTGAAATAAATCTTTTTTGCTTTTCAAAAGACTCTTTTACTGGTTTTACTATATAATTTGATAAAAATAGAATTATAAAAAATAAAACAACTAAACTAATTAAACTTATTAAATAGGAAATTTTTAATAATTGATTTAATATCCCAATTTGAAGAGAGGAATCAGCAAATACAATAAAATATCCATTTTGAAGGATTTTATATCTATAATGATAATTACCAAGCTTTCCATTCTTAACATTGTTTTGTAAAGCTAAATCAATATAAGATTCAAGTTCTTCTTCATCCAAATTATTATCATTAAAAATAGTATTTATAATATTTTTATTTAAATCTACATAACATGCAAATCCTTCTATTTGAGGTTCTAAGGGTGGATGATTAATGACTTGTGGAGGCGGCAGCTCTCTTCTTTCTAATTGAATAACATGTGTTAAATACGAATCAACTTGTTCTAAAGTTTTGTTTTCCATAAACATGTTTATTGAAATAAATATAGCAATAATTAGAATTATTAAAGCACTCATTGAGATCAATATAAATCTACGCTTTAAAGTTTTAATCATTTTTTATCTCCAATGAATATCCCAAACCTCTTGATGCCTTTATATTAACATTAGATTTGATGAATTTGAGTTTCTTCCTGATAAATGAAATGTATACTTCAACAATATTATACTCACCATCAAAGTCATACCCCCAAACTTTCTCAACAATTTGCTCTTTTAATATTAACTGAGAATTATTAAGAATTAATAACTCTAAAATCTGATATTCTTTTAAACTAAGTTTAATTGAATTATAATTTGTCCTTATTGTTAGATTATTTTTTTCAAATATCAAATTACCAATTTTATTTATATCACTTGTGAAAATATCTTTTCTTCTACTAACCGATCGAATTCTAGCTAAGAGCTCTTTAGTTTCAAAGGGTTTTGTAACATAATCATCTGCACCTAGATCTAAACCTTTAATTTTATCATCAACTTCAGATTTTGCGCTTAACATAATAATTGGGGTTGATATTTTTTCAGATCTTAATTTTTTTAATACCTCAATACCTGACATTTTGGGCAACATTATATCGAGAAGAATTACATCATAAATCCCGCTACTAGCATAATCAAATCCATCTAATCCATTATAAACTGCATCTACTGTATATTTTTCTAGAATTAAAAATTCTTTTATAACATTAGCTAACGAAACTTCATCTTCTACTATTAATATTTTCATAAAAACTCCATTATCAACTTTTATTTAACAAGTTATTTAACTATATCAAATAAAAGTTGAAGTAAGCTTAAAGTTCATCCTGTTTAATAACAAAATTATTTTTTATAAATTTATAAGAATTTGATATCAATTCAGCAAAAGTTGTTACAGCTACTATAATAAATATCAATTGAATACCTAAAACATTTTTATAATTTAAATATAATGAGTTATCAACTATCATAGAAAACAATACACCAATATTTAGAATAGCTACAAAAACAGTAAGTAGAGAAAGATATTTAGCATCTTTGTTTATCAAAAATATAATATTTTCAATAATTTCAACTATTACTATAAATGCAATAAAAATTAAGTATTTTTCAAATACAATTGGATTAATATGATGACCTAAAGATAGGCCACTTAATTCAAATAAATTTTCTAAAGAACTAACAATAGATGGCATAAAATTTATTAATGCCAAGAATACTAAAGAAAAGAATATTTCAAAAGATAAGCCGACTTTTGAAACTTTAACCTCTTCTTTTTCAATGCAATCTAAATCTTTGATACTCCACTCTGAGTTAAAATCTATATTTTTATCAGCTAAGTATTTTGAAATTGCCATAAAAATTATTGTTAATACTCCAATACCAGTAAAACTTGATGTAATAATATTCTTTATCAATTTAAAAACTTCATTTAATGTGTTTGTTGATAAAAAATCATTCTTTAAAAAGTTGATAACAAAGATTACAAAAAATGCAACTGTCATTGCAAAAATTATTATTTTACTGATCATTAAATATATTTCAGTAAACTTACTAGCTATTAAAGGATTATTATTTTTATATCTTTGAGCTACTTGAGTTGGAGAGCCAAACTCATAAATAACTTTTTCTATTTGTTCATCTGTTGGAGTTGGACCATAAGATATTTCTAATTCATCTAATAATAAAGATTTTAGTTCTTTTTTTATTTCTTCTCTTGAACCAACTGGTAATTTTTCACCAATTGCATAAATATATTTATCTATTAAATTCATCTATTCCTCCTCATCTAACATATCCATTATGTTAAGATTCATTTCTTTCCATTCTTTAGTTAAATGAACTAAGATTTCTCTACCCATTTCACTAATCTCGTAATATTTTCTAGCTCTATTTTCACTAGTATCCCAACAGCTGGTTAACAAACCTTGTTTTTCCAATCTTCTAAGTAAGGGATATAAAGTGTTTTTATCAATTTTGATTCCACTCTCTTGTAGTGTTTGGACTAAAGAATATCCATATATTGGCTTTTGGGTTTTTAAAAGAACACTAAGTACTAAAGTGCCTCTTTTTAATTCACCAAATAAATTCTCTAAAATATTTTCAATACTTTCCATAACATTACTCCTAGTCACACTATAGTGTATATTACACACTATTGTCAAACAATAACTATACAAAAAAAGATGATACTTAAAAAAATATCATCTTTACTTAACAAAATAACAGATAAAATTAGATTTTTAGTCTATAATAGCAAAATTATTAGCTCTAAGGATTTTTACAGCATCCTCAATTTTATCATTTTTTAACAATATATAATCTGTATCATAAGTTGAAATTGCAAATATACTAATTTTATTTTCAGCTAATATAGAACTTATTGACGCTAAGATTCCAATAAGAGAAAAATCTAATGGACCTAATATTTTTAACATTCGCCAATCTTTTTCACAAACAACACCCTCTTCAATGATATCTTCTCTACACACAATTGATAATTCATCATCAGTTTTTGTAATACTAACAAAATCATTTAATTCACACCATTTTGGTAATTTATCATCTTTGGAGAGTCTACAAACGCCATATTTCTCTTTATACAATTTCAATGTTAGTTTATTGTTATTCAAACCTTATAACCTTCTTACAAAATTAAATTTATTTCAAGCTTAAATTTTAATTAATTAATGATAATGGGCAAAAACATTATAAAAAATACTTATAATATTGCTGCCTTTTATATATTATCTAATCAAAATAAAACCATATTCTCTATATTATATTAAATTATAATTAATAGAAATAAGAGTTACTATTATTTATATTATTAACAATACAGAAGATATGGCCATATAATCAAATTATTAAAATGTATATTATACTAATTAATTTTTTTTCTTTGTTCTTCTTGCCACAATTTTGTTGAAACAACTTCCCATTTTTTAGAAATTTCTTGAGTTTTATTTGTCAGATCAACAACATTTTCTCTATCTTTAGGTTGAGTAGATTTAGCCTTCGAATCTAATACCATTTTCTTAAGATAATCTGGGTTATCTAACAAAGGACACGGTCTTAGCATATTTTCATTAAAGGGCTGATTCTTTTTATACTCTTTAAACAATGGTTGCTTAAGCGCTTCAATAAGGCTAACTTCATGAATATTTGCAGAAGAATAATGAATGAAAGCACAAGGTTCAACATCTCCATTTGCATTTATATGAAGATATCTTCTTCCTGCAGCAATACAACCATTTACATAAGAGCCATCATTCCAAAAATCCATTGTAAAGATAGGTTTAGTATTTCGATATTCTCTAACTTTCTCATACATGTGTTTTCTCTGCTCTGCGGTAGCTATTAAATCAACAATTGCATCTTTTCCTAAAGGTATATAAGTAAAAAACCATCCAAAAATGCATCCCTTTTCTATCATATAATCTATGTATTTTTCAGAAGATATAACATCTTCATTTTTACTGTGGTAGCAAGTTGAGAATCCAAATGCTATCCCATGGTTTTTTAAGATATCCATAGCTGATATGACTTTTTTATAAGTCCCAACGCCTCTTCTCATATCAGTTTCTTTCTCAAAGCCCTCTATGCTAATTGCAAAAGTTAAATTTCCTACTTGCTGTACTTGTCTAGCAAATTCATCATCAATCAAAGTTCCATTTGTAAATGCTAAAAATACACAATCATTGTGAATTTTAGCAAGTTTGATAATATCATCTTTTCTAATAAGTGGTTCCCCACCAGAATAAATATAAGAATAAGTGCCTAATGCTTTACCTTGTTTTATTATATCATCTAAAGTTTCATAATCTAGAGAATCAGTTTTTTCATATTCAGCAGCCCAACAACCTTTACATTTTAGGTTACAAGCTGAAGTTGGATCCATTAATATTGCCCAAGGTACATTACAATCATATTTTTCTCTGCTCTCATCTAATAATTTCGCACCTTCTATACCAGCATGGATTGTCAAATTCATAAGGAATGTCTTTCTAACGTTAGGGTCTAACTCTGTGAGTAAATTATAAATAAATTTATGCCAAGGGCTCTCCTCATCATTCCAATATTCTACAATTCTATCAAATTGTCTTTTTGTTCTTTCTTGCATTGGAATTTTGCTAGCCCATTTAACTAATTTAGGAAAATTTTTTATTGGATCTTTTTCTAAATATTTAAAACCTTCATTAAGAACTTTTTTGCTTAACAAATTTTTTCTATTTTTCAATTTATCCTCCTCAGTTTGTTATAAAACTCTTATTAATAAATTTTATTCTCCTCTACAATGAAGCTACAATCTTTAACAAATTTTCTCGAACAAGATTTGATTGAGTTGGTATTTGTTGTAATATTGAGAGAATAATAAATGAATTATCTATTCTAAACTTCTCTTTCTTATCTTCAATTTTATATTTAGCTTTTTCTAAAGCTAAACTATTAATTAAATGATTCATTTTTTTAATTCTAGATTTAATTCTTACAAACATTTCTCCTTCTTCTCGCCTTATAGCTAACCATAATTCTGTTAAAATAAGAATTAAATTTGAACTATTAAATTGTTTTTCCCACTTATCATTTAAAGCTTTAATTTTATCTTTTACACTCATGGAAAGGTCTAAAGAAATTTCTATTAAATCTTTTTCTATAGTATCGATTATGTAATATACAGTGTTTTCAAAAATATCATCTTTACTCTTGAAGTAGTAATAAATTGTTGTTCTTGTCATTTCGCATGTTTTTGAGATATCGCTAATATTTGTCTTATAATAACCTTTCTCGATAAATGTATTAAAAGCTTGAAGTATGATCTTCTCTCTAACTTCTTCCTGATTAACAATTTTTGGCATCAACTGCTCCTAATCTTTATTTTGACATTAACGTCTAAATAAAATATATTTTATTTTGACACTACCGTCAACAAAAAAAATAAATTATTTTAAAATTAGTATTTAAATCTGAAAAAAAGTGGTTTTAATAACGGATATTAGAATGTTTGTTAAAATAGAAAAGTAATTTTATATAATTAATATTAAGATTATGCCAATAATTGAGGAGATTAAAACACTAATAAAATTAACTACATTGTTGTCAAAAAACTTTACTCCAGAAACTATTTTGTTTTTCTTTGAATCTTCTTCACTACGTTCTGTGATTAAGTTATTATCTTTCCGAAGATACTATCAATTAAAGATCCAATAAAACCACTTTTTGATAGAGAGTGTTTTTTTAATGCAGGATAGGCTATAAATAAACATAAATATTACTCCAATTAGAATATTCATATAACCTCTAAATAAAATAATTTGTTAAAGCAAAAAAAACCACACTAGTAATTATTGGTAATGATAAGTTATCGAATCCATTTGGTGTAATTCCTTCGATTATAGTGGCTAAAACTCCCATTAATAAACTGATTAAGATATTTATTGTAAAACTTATATTTGTATAACTATGACTTAGTATTAAAAAAGTAATTAAAATTGAAAAAAAGAAAACAGTTAAGCTACCTTCTAAGCTTTTCTCTTTATCGAAGGGAATAGAAGTTTTACCCCATTTACCACCTATTAAAGCTGCAAAACCATCACCATACCCCATGATTAAGACACCTAATAAACCTACTTCAGGTTTTTCGATATAAAAAGTCCAAAGGGCCAAAATTAATAAACTTATTGAATAATAAACTGTTCCTAAATCTTTTCTTCCTTCTCCTCTTTCCATCGCACTAAATATTTTTTTCTTATATGAAATATAATTTATTACAATAAAACAAAGGGGCATTAGTGCAGCTTCAATAGGGTTTAAAAAGAAATACATGGCTAAAAACCACCAATTTGATACTCCTATATGAATAAATTTTCTACTTCCTTCTATCTCAAATACGTTTAATTTTTCCAATATAGTTGAAATACCAATAATTAAAAAAACAAATCCAAACGAAATTACAAAACCCATTTAAAACTCCCTATAATAACTATCTAAATAGAAATTCTCTTAAATCACAAAATATGAATATTAAATTCGCCAGCTACTTTATTTCAAAAAAGGAAATATCTAAAAACTAATTCAATATTTGTAAACTTTTATAATTATTTAATTAGTTAAAATTAATAAAACAGAACATCAGATATAAAATCTAATAATTTTCAAAATAATGCTATTTTATTTCAGTTTTAACAAGATTTGCTATTCAATAATTATTATTAATTTATTGGTGAATACTAAAATTATTACTACTTTATTGCAAGATGGATTGTTTAGCTAATAAAATTTTTATAACGCCTTACTATAAGAATATTATTTTTTCATCATTATTTCTATTCCTGCATTTGTTCCTATAGTCTCAATGATTTCTCCAGTTTTCTTATTATTAAACTTTATTGAAATAATTCCAGCCAACCCTTCTTTTATAAAATTTTTCATAACTCCATTTTTGGGAGAAGCTAAAGGTAAGACTTTATCAACTTCAGCGATAATATTAACTTCAATTTGCCCTTTTATAAAAGTAAGGCTCAAATTATCTTCTTCTAAATTATTAATTTTTAATTTTGAATTATTATATGTTGCAAATCTATATTCCTTACCATTTATAATTAAAGAACAGAAAAAACCTTTAAATGAAATTGCTAAAAAAGGAATTGTGGCAACTGATAAAGCTAACTTTACATTTGGATTATCAAAATGATTACATTGCAACCAAATGTATTCTTTTGGGAATGAAATTCCCCAATCTTTTTCTATGTAACCAAAACCGTTGTTCAAATCTATTTCTTTATCATTAATTTTGATACTACCGATTATTTGATGGTTCATACTAACAATATGATGATTGCATTCCATTTTGGGAAAATAACTAAAATATCCCATAATATTGGGAGATATTATAGATTTTTTCAATCCTTCTAAATTTGTAAAATCAAGGTTACCTATAATTGTCAGTTCTTCATCTCTTAAATCCAAAGAAATCTTTTTTTCAAAGAATGAGGATTTTCCTATTGTTATTTTAAACGGGTTTTCATTCGCTTTGAAATCACTAACATTATACTTAAAATAATGAGAGGTCAGTTCGTTTTGTTCATTACAAATAATACATTGAATAAAGCTATGGGGATCTATTTTATTATAACTTATCCCAGGAATGAAACTGATTTTAAAAAAATTGTCTTTTTTTACTTGTTTGTAATACCACCCTTCAAAATAATTATCATTTTCTTTTTTCTTTTTCCCTTGAAAACCAATTTTATTGTAGTGCTTGTTCAATCTATAATCCTTTATTCAGTAAAAATTTTATTTTAACTATTATAACATAATAAATAGAACTACGAAATTTTTATAAAGGTATATTAGTTTTACAAACAATACTCCTCTTATACGTCTAATTGTTAAATATTAAGACTCTTGGAAATACAAAATTATTCCATAATATCGAAATATCATGGAATAACAATTTAAAGTTTTTAATATTAATAATGATTAAATACCACTAAATCACTTATTGGGTCTTTTTCTTCACCTTGGTTTGGGTCTTTAGCTTCTCCAATAGGTAAAACAGCTCTTATAGTTTTATTTTTTGGTATCTTTAACAATATTCTTACTGCATCGTTTATCTCTTTTGCTCTAAGAATTCCATCAGTCCAAACTGATGAATATCCTAGAGCTGTAACACTTAATAGGATATTAGCACAAGCAGCACTATAGTTTTCTATTTCAAAATTCATTGAAGAAAAACCACTTAGATTTTCACTTAATAGAACAATCACAAAAGGAGCTGTAGCAATACCATTTCCTTTAATAATATCTCCTAGCTTTAAAATAATATCTTTATCGGTAATTGCAACATAGGATGTAGTTTGAATATTCATACTAATTGGAGCTGCGATTGCAGCATTTAATATTTTATTTATATCTTCTTCACTTAATTTTTTTGAAGTAAAATTCCCTCTATAGGAATATCTATTTTTAATAACATCAAAGAATTCCATAATAATCCTCCTAATAAAAATGGATTTTAAATAATTACTTTATTCGTTATTTATTAGGAAAATTATCTATCTATTCTTAAACTTATTCAATACCTTAACAAAAAGACAATATAAATATTAGGATTATATGAAATTCAGATACTAATATTTAATCCTTATCTTATAAAATATGTATTAAATAAAACGAGTTATTTCTTCAACAGATTTTCTTTTTGTTGGAGAACCTTCACTTTCTGGATATCCATAAACAATAATAGCAGCAACAGTTTCTTTTTCATCAAGATTTACAATCTTTGCAATTTCTTTATCATTTATAACACCCATTATACATGTTCCAACGCCATAAGAGTGAGCCGCTAAACAAAAAGTTTGACAGGCAATACCTGCATCAAAAACTTCCCAAACATTTTCTTTATTTGTGGCATAATCTTCTTCACCAAGTTTTCCACTTTTGCCTTTTACAAAACTTAATACAGCTACACCTTTTGCATCCTTTAAAGTATTAATATTATATACAAAATCATTTACACCATCTTCAGCAATTTTTTTTATTGTTTCATCATCGTTTACTAAGGTGTATCTAGCAATTTGAAAATTGGCCCAAGATGGAGCAAAGCGAGTTGCATCCATAATTTTAGTTAGAACTTCTTTACTAACCTTTTCATCTTTAAACTTACGAATGCTTCTTCTTGACTTAATTAAATCTACAGCTTCCATTATTATCTCCTAAATTTATATTTTATTATTATTAACTTAACTTATTTAATTGATACAATTTTTTCTCGACTATAAAATCACTAGTTAGCAAAGAATATGCTTTCATATGTTCGCTATTTACATGATTTTGCCAATCTAAACGTGTTGCCCAGTTTTCATAAAATATGAAAACATTCTCATCATTTATATCTTGATGAAACTCATAGTCAATACAACCAACTTCATTTCTTGTTTTAGGAATTATTTTCATAATCTCATTTAGAACTAAAGTCCTTTGTTCACTTTTAACTTTTATAATAGCTACTAGAGAAAGTATTTTGTCTTTCATAATTGATTTTTCCTTATTAATGTATTATTGTTGTTGTTGTAACAGTAATTATTACAACGGAAAATTAACATACCTACGTTGTAATGTCAATAGTTACAACGAAAAAAATATTATTTAGATTTATAATATTTATGGAGATATTTTATGCAAATAACTGAACGATTCACCCTTGCAATTCATACTATGCTATGTATTTCATATTTTTCAGATAAATTGAAAGTTACTTCTACATTTATATCACAAAGCACAAATTCAAATCCTGTGGTAATTAGAAGGCTTCTAGGACAATTAAAAGAAGCTGATCTTATTGAAGTTAGAGCTGGTGTAGGGGGAGCTTATATAAAGAAGGATTTAAAAGATATAACTCTTTTTGATATTTTTACAGCTGTAGATGCTGTGGGAAATGATTTTTTTAATTTTCACTCTAATCCGAATTGCCAATGTCCAATTGGTAAAAATATTCACTCTATTCTCGATGAGCATTTAACCAATGTTCAACTTGCTATGAATGAAGAAATGAAAAAAACAAACCTCGAAGAATTACTTTCTGAAACCAAAGAATTTTTCTAAAAAAAAAGTAAATTTAATAAACATCTCTGCATATTAAATTTACCATATAGTTATTTAAAATTAATATTATTTATAACATTTTACCTTATCTGTTGCCCTGAATAAATCAATTTTATGATACATAACCTTCTTCATAGCCTCAATACAAGGTGGATATATTTCTAAAGGTTCTCTCAAAGATTCATCCTTTAACACTTCTCTACATTTTACATAAAATGCTGTTTTAATATCACTTGAAATATTAATTTTTTGCACCCCATTTACAACAGCTTCACCAATTTCTTTGTCTGGATTATCACTTCCGCCATGTAGTACCAAAGGAATATCAGTAATTGCTCTAATTTCTTTTAGTAAGTCAATTCTTAATTTAGGTTTCATATCTTTAGGATATAATCCATGCCCAGTACCAATTGCAATAGCTAAAGTATCAACATCGGTTGCTTCAACAAAAGCTTTAACATCTTCAGGTTTTGTATAAATAATATTATCTGTACTAGCAATACCATATTCACCTGTTCCACCAATCGTACCAAGTTCAGCTTCTACGCTAACATTTACTGCATGTGCAGCTTCAACTACCTTTTTTGTAACTTCTATATTCTCTTCAAAAGGAAGAGTTGAAGAATCAATCATAACTGAGGTAAAGCCTGCTTTAATAGCTCTCATTACTTGATCAAAACTTCCACCATGATCTAAATGAATACATACTGGGAATGATGCGTTTTGAGCTTCCTCTATAGCAAACTTTAGAAACCCGTCCCTAATAAATTCTAATTCATCTGGATGAATGGCAATTATTACTGGAGATTGTTTCTCCTCACAAGCTTCAATTACACCATTTAAAATCATGCTACTGCTAGTATTAAAAGCAGGTACTGCAAATTTATTCTTCTTAGCAACTGTAAGAAGATCTTTCATGTTCATTAACATATATTATTCTCCTATATAGAATATATTTTTTAATCTTTAACTGATCCTGCAGCCATACCTGCGAGGAAATATTTTTGGAAAAATAAGAAGAGGACCATTATTGGCAAACTTCCTAAAAAACTCATTGCCATCATTTCATTCCACTCATAAGAGTGTTGTCCCATTAATAATTGTATTCCAATTGGGACGGTTGCCATTTCATTGCTTTTTGTAAGGGTTAAAGCAAACAAAAATTCATTCCAAGATAGGAGGAAAGTGTATAATCCCGTAGAAACTATTCCTGGCAAAGAAATTGGAACGATAACTCTAAATAAGGTTAGCAATCTAGAACCACCATCTATTAATACCGCTTCATCTAATGATCTAGGTATAGTATTAAAGAACCCTGTCATCATTAAAATTCCATAAGGTAAAGTTAAGGCCAAATAAGTTAATATTAGTGCACCGTATGTATCATATAGTTTAAAAACAACCATTAGTCCAAAATATGGAATCATTAAAGCTATTGGAGGAACTGTTTGTGTCCCAATAATTACCATATTAATTATCTTCTTTCCTTTAAAATCATATCTTGAAAATCCATATGCTGTTAACATAGAAATAAATAAAGTAACTAAAGTAACAATTATTGCTATCAAATAGCTATTTATAAAAAACCTTATTTTTTCAGGGCTTTGAAAAATTTTAAAATAAGCAGCAAATGTAACAACTTTAGGAAGGAACGATGGAGGAGACGAAAATACTTCTCCATTAGCTCGAATTGAAATTGATATTAACCAAAGAATCGGGAAACCAGCAAAAACAACTCCTATTAATAATAAAATATATACTAAAGCTCTTGAGCCAATTCTTTTACTTTTAATTGAATTCATATATCTCTCTCCTACCTTGATTTTTGGCTTCGAACATAAAATATTGAAATTATCATTGAGATTAATAATATTATCATTGCTGAAGCTGATGCTTTCGAAAATTCAAATTGGAGAAACGTCAATTTGTAAGTATAAGTTGCCATTACCTCTGTTGAATGACCAGGACCACCTCCAGTTGTCATCCAAACTAATGGGAAAACTTGCATTGTCCAAATAAAATCTAAAATACTTAAACTTAGGATAATAGGTTTTAGATGAGGAATAGTTATATAGCGGAATTGTTTAGTGCTATTAGCACCATCAATTAAGGCAGCCTCATATTGTTGCTTTGGAACACTTTGTAATCCTGCTAATAAACTTACCATGTAAAAAGGATAGCCATTCCAAATATTAATAAAAGTTAATGTTTGAAGTACAGTTTTTTCATTACTGAGCCACTCAACAATTCCATTTATTATTCCTGCTTGCTGTAATATATAATTCATTATTCCTAATGGATCTAATATTAGTCTCCAGACAATAGCAATTATTGCCGGTGTGAAAAGCCATGGGAAAATAAAGATCACTCTTAACACAGCCCTAAAACCTGAGCTTAAATATTTAGAATTTAACAAAAGGGCAAAAGTCATACCTAAAATTAGATGAAAAATAACACTAAATATAGTAAAAAATAAAGTATGTCCAACAGCAGATTTAAATACTTCATCTTTAATTATATCTATATAATTACTTAAGCCGACAAAGGTAGGTGTTTTATTTGTAATTACATTATCCATTAGGCTATATCGGAAGACTTGTATTATAGGTATTAACATTAATATTGATAGTAACAGCATAGCCGGAAGGATAAACCAATAGGGATCAAGTATTTGTTTTTTATTTTTCAAAATACTTTTATTCTTGAGCATATAGTTTAAGTCCTTTATTTTAATTTTATTATTTATTTTTAAGGGGAGTTGAACTCCCCTATTTGAATTGATTATTTAGCGTAAACCTTAGCCCAAGCATCGCTTGTATTTTCTAAAGCTTGTGAAACAGTTTGTTTTCCGTTTAACATAGCTTGAAGTTGTTCACTCATTAATCTCATTAAGTTATTAGCTTCTGGAGCACCTTGGAATTCATTTCTAACTCCATTTTCTTTATATAATGCAAATGCCTTTTGATTTAATGCATCTTCTTTGACCCAATTAGGATCTCCGTTTATATTTCCAGGGAAAGCGTTAACACTATCAGCTATTCTTGCATTGATTTCAGGACTCATAATATATTTTACAAAATCCCAAGCTTCTTGTGGATGTTCACTTGATTTAGAAATTGTAATGCCCCAAGCAGCCATGTCTAAAATATGTGGACCTGTATAATCATCAGCAACTGGTGGTAAAGCAATATCAAAATTTAGATCAGCATTTCTCTCACGAATCATATTAATATGAGCTAAAGAATCAACCATCATTGCACATCTATTATTTACAAAATGTTCAACTTTATCTTGCTCTTGTGCAGTCATAAATCCAGGTACTAATAATCCTTTATCATTCATTGTTTTAACTAAATTAAAGACCTTAGCCACATCTTCATTATTAGGTTCTGGAACACCACTTCCATCGCTTGCCCAAACTAAAGACATGATATCATTTTGAATACCAGTTGGATTTTGTAATGATAATGAAATATCCCAACCATATTGATTTTTACTTGTATCTGTTAATTTTTCAGCTACATTTATAAATTCACTATGTGTCTTTGGTACTTCTTTTATACCTGCAGCTTCAAACATATCAGTGTTATAGAATAGAGGATAAATAAAGTTTTCAACGTTTATTAAATACTTCTTACCATTTAAAACACTAATACTTGCTAGTTGAGATTCATCATAATTTTCAGCAGACATGAATTCATCAAGAGGTCGTACTGCATCTTGTTTTACCAAGTTATAAATCCAAGTTGGATCACACCCTAATACATCACTCAAAGTACCTGATGCTGCTCCTATTGTTACTTGGCTTTGAACTTCAGAATATGGTTTTGAAATTCTTTTAATTTTTATCCCTGGATTTGCAGCTTCATATTCACTACAGATTGCTTCCATAACTCCTGGAGCCATTTCTGGTTCCCACCATTGCATAAACTCTAATGTAATAGTCTCGTCAGCTTTAGAACTTTCTGAACTTCCTTGTGCAAAGATAGATGCACAACTAAATAATACAATTGTTAAAATTGTAAATGTTTTCTTCATAACTTACTCCTTTTATGTAACATTAAGTGAATTCTATCCCACTTTTCTCATTTGTCAAGCAAAAAATAAACAAAAATGAAAAAAAATAATGTTTGTTTTGTTTGTTTTTATTATTGACGACCATCAATTGTTAACTTATACTATTAACATAAACCAACCGAGGAGATACTTAATGGCTGAGAAATTTACTCATCAAAGACAAAAAGAAATCCTAAATTTATTACTTAAAAATAGTCAGTTACAAGTGTATGAATTAGCTGAAACTCTTAATGTTACCCAAGCTACAATAAGAAGAGATTTAACTGCATTAGAATCTTTAGGTAAATTATATAGAACTCATGGTGGTGCAATTCTAAAAGAACAAACAGTTTCTTGGCTTGCTACTACTCTAGAAGAAAGAATGAAAACTAATGTAGAAAAAAAAGAAGCAACTGCGCGAGCCGTTGTTGATTATATAGATGACTCTGAAAGCATTATGATGGACGGAAGTAGCACAAACATGTTCATAGCATCTAAGTTGGCAAAAACAAAAAACAATCTACTAATTATTACTAATTCTCAACCATTAGGTACTTTATTTATTAAAAATGATGATTCAAATAATAGTATATATACAATTGGTGGAGAACTATTATTTGGAACTCAAAATACAGTTGGTCCAATAGCTGAAAATAATTTAAACTTATTTAGAGCAGATAAAGCTATAATTAGTACAACTAGTATAATTCCTGATGAAGGCTTATTTTCTGCAAGTCCCCAAGAATCTGAAATAAAGAAATTAATGATCAAGTATTCAAAAGAAACCATTTTAGTTTTTGATAGCACTAAGGTAGGAGTATCAGCATTAAGTAAATTCAATGACTTTGAAAATATAGATGTAATTATTACAAATTCGGATATAGATGATGAAAGTTTAGAATTATTAAAATCAAAGGTAAAAATTGTTAAACTTGCCTAAAAAGGAGTACAAAAATAAATGAGTAATATTTCATTAGGATTTGGAAATAACACTGATTATGAATTAGATTGGGATACCGAAACTATTGTTAAACTAATTAAGAAATTTGACATTAAAAATACAGAGATAACACAAAAGACCTTAATTGATAATGAAAGAGATTTATTGATTGGAATGCTATATTTTTTAAAAAACAACATGGGTGGTGAATGTAGTGTAATAAAATCTTCTATTCTAGATACATTTGCATCACACTTCAACTATAAAGTTACTATTGGAGGTACAGGCCCTAGAGCAGCTATAGCAATGAATACTATTGGATATAAAAGCAATCTTCATCTCGTTGTAATGAATGATAAGTTAAAAAAATTAATTCCAAAATCAGTAAAATATATTTGCAGCAATAAAAATGTAACTTATGATATTCATTTAATATTCCAATATCCTAAAAATATAAACTTTTGTGTAAATGATATAAAGATATCAACTACAAGAGAAAATAGAATAATTATTGGAAATAATGATGTGAACTCCATAATGAATTTATCACAAACCTATTTTGATGAATATGTAAAAAATTCTAAAGTATTAATGATTAGTGGATTTAATACTATGACTGATATAACCTTACTATCTAAACGATTAGATTTTATAGAAAAAAATATTAAGAATCTAAATGACATTACAGTTTTTTATGAAGATGCGTGCTTTATGAGTGAAAAAGCTAATATTTTATGTAAAGAAAGGCTTTTTAAATATGTGGATATTTTTAGCTTTAACGAAGATGAATTATCCACTTATTGTGAGAAAAAAATTAACCTTTTAGATGAACAAGATGTTTTAAGTTCTATAGAAGAATTATATGAAAGATTTAGAGTAGACACTATTGTTGTTCATTCTAAATATTGGGCTATAGCATATGGAAAAAATACTAATTTATATAAACCATGTCTTAAAGGTGGAATTACTATGGCTACAACACGGTTTAGATTTGGAGATTCCTTCAATAAAATAGAACAATATATTGAAACAGATAATTTAGAAGATGGTGAAGTTGAAAATATATTCTCAACTAAATTTAATCAAATAGCTAAAAATAAAGGTGTATGTGTACCTTCTGTCCAAGTTTTAGAAAAAGATGTAACGACAGTCGGTTTGGGTGACTCATTTGTGGGAGGCTTTGTTTCTAAACTAAGTCAAATATAGTAGGTAAAAATGTTAGATTGCAAAAATAGAAGAAAAGAAATACTCTCTTATATTGAAAAAAATAAACATGTATCAATTGAAGAATTAGTTTCTTTTTTTGAAGTAAATGAACAAGTTATATATCGTGATTTAATTTATTTAGAGAAAATAAAAAGAATAAAAAGAACTTCTAAAGGTGCCATATTCCCAGAATTAAAGGCAAAAGAGGAAGCTCTAAAATTGAGTTACAGAGAAACAATCTTTTATAAAGAAAAAGAACAAATCGGAAAATTTGCGTCCACACTCATCAAAGATGGTGAAAGTCTAATGATTGATGGAGGGAGTACAACTTTTGTTTTTGCAACAAACTTAATAAACAAAAATAGACTAATGGTAATTACAAATACTAGTACAATAGGGAGTTTATTAAAAAAAGGAAAACGCAATCGAGTAATCTTGACTGGTGGAGAATTAATCCCAAACTCCTTAGCAACTACAGGAGAAATTGCTGAATCTATTTTATCTCAATATAGAGTAAATAAAGCAGTAATTGGAGTTTGCTCCATAGATATAGAAAAAGGCGGTTTCTACACGGGTATAGAGGATGAAGCTCATATTAAGCAAAATATGATTAAATCAGCTAATGAACTCATAATTTTAGCAGACAGTTCTAAACTATCAAGAAAGGAACCTTTTTTAGTTTGTAAGTTTAACATTTCAAAAAAAATAACACTAATTACAGATAAAGAAATGTCTTTACATCAAAGAACTATATTAGAAAATAATAAAATAAAAATTATATGTGCAAACAAAGGGGTATAAAATGACAAAAGAAATATATGATCTTGCAGTAGATAAAACAATAAAATTTTTTAATAAAGCAAACATTGTATTAACCGAAGATGAAAAAAACAATATAGAAATTGCAGATTTTGGGTTAAATAATTTAGATAAAGAAGGACTTCAAATTGTTACTTATATAAATACAGATAGAGTATGTTCTAAAGAAATGGTACTATTTCCAAATCAAACTTGTCCTGAACATAAGCATCCTCCAATTAATAACACCCTAGGAAAAGAAGAAACTTTTAGATGCCGATATGGTAAAGTTTATTTATACGTAGATGGAGAAAAAACTGAAAATATAAAAGGGTTATGTCCAAATTCATTTTACACTGTATTTAATGAGATAATTTTAAATCCTGGAGAACAATATACAATTTATCCAAACACATTACACTGGTTTCAAGCAGGAAACGAAGGAGCTGTAATATCCGAATTTTCTACTTCAAGTCATGATGAAAGTGATATTTTCACAAACCCAAATATTCAAAGAATTCCAATAATTAAATAACAATAATATCCTTAATTTAATTTTAGGCATACACATTGTATGCCTAAATATTTTGAAATATTGTTATTTATCTTTCATAATTTTATTGTCTTTAAATTTTTTTGAATATTCAACTTGATCATTTTTATTATATCTTATCCAAGATCCGTTTTTTTCATTATCAATAAAATGTCCAACTTGCCATAATTGTCCAGTTTCTCTGTAAAATCTCCACTCACCTTGCATTTTTTGATTTTTTAAATGCCCTTGAGCTTTTATTTTACCATTTTTGAAATAATAGGTTAAAACATCCTTTTCAATATCAAATGTCTTTTGACCATTTGCATAAAGTTTTTTCTCTAACAAAACAGGACTCCCTTAAGTATAATTTTATTTATTATACTATAAGGAATTAATTTATTAAAGAACCTAAATCTTAAAATAGGTTATTATATTTCATTTGCCTTAATTTTTTGAACTAAAACTTTAGGAGTTACATTATATTTATTCTTTATTATAGTATAAAAGCTGGAAGAGGATTTAAAACCACACTCATATGCTATTGATATAAGAGTATATGATGGATATCTTTCTTGCTTTATCGAATTAACAAATTCTTTTAACCTATACTCATTTATAAATAAATAGAATCTCTTATGAGCTTGAAGATTAATAGATTGAGAAATTTTATGTCTAGAAATATTTATTTTTTCACTTAATTTATCTAAAGTTAAATCTGAATCTAAATATATTTTTGAACTTTCCACATATTTAACAATTGATTTGAAAATTTGTTTAAGTTCTTCCTCAGTAACACCAGATTTTTGATACTTTAAATCTTTAGAGCTTTCTTCTTTTTTTTCTTCTATATTAGAATATATTAGAGTAGGTTGTTTTTCTGAAAATAAAGAAAAAAAGAAAACAAATAATACAGCTGGAATAGTTCTAACAATAGCAGCAGAGATTTGTAAGAATTGACTATCCTCAGCTAAAATTAAATGAATAACACTAAATACTAAATATATTCCTGTATAAAATACTACTAAGTATTTTATCCAAACTAATGTAGTATTTTTATTTATTGTTGAAAATTCATCTTCAATTGATTTGCTATGTTTTCTTAAAATATTTAGAATTATACAACTATATATAACTCGAGATAAATTGAGTGTTAAATCCCAAACAAAAGCAAATGAAAAAAATGGACTTTGATTATTGAGCTCTTTAATTTCACTTCCAAAAGAAATTTTAGGATTTACTGAAACAGGGTCAATTAAAATATAAATGAACCAAATTATAAAAGGAATTAGATGCAATAAATGTTTATATTCTAGTTTAAAATTTTCTTCTAATAATGATAAAACATATAAAAGAAGTGAAGGTCCAACTAAAAAATAACTAATTCTAGTTATTGGATATATAAATTTTAATACGCCCATAGGTATAAATGTGGGTCTGAGTAAATTATCAAAAATGGTAAATAAAAAAACGGCAATAACAATGATTGAACATAAATCTTTTATAGTTTTTTCTTTTTTAAACACTGAAATTCTAAGCAATCCAATAATTGCCCAAGCACTACCCATAGCTAGAATTATCTCAAATACCTGATACATAGAAGTGAGTATAATCTTTTATTCAAACAACAGTCAATCAAATGAAATGAATAGCTAAAATATTATTATAATATATTATTTGATTTTATCTCTTATATGCAAAGAAATTATAAATACCAAATTTATCTTTTTAATTTGTTTTTTTACTTTGCCGACCGGCAAAGAAGAATAAAAAAAATTTATTAAGTATATTAAACTCAGAAATAAAAATTTTGGAGATAAAAATATGAACAAAAAACTTTCAATATTATTTATAGTACTACTTACAAGTATTAATTTATTTGCACAAGGCACAAAAGAAGAAGTTCTTAATCCATCAACTACTCAAGGAGAACCTACTGAGGGATTAGATCTAGTTGCATATAAATTAGGAATTACTAAAAAGGAATTAACTGATGCTCTCGGGGATCCAAATCAAGGAAAACCTGATTTTGATAGTATTGCCAAAATTCTAAATGTTGATTCAACTTTATTAGAAAACTTAATGCAAAGTATAATGGAAAACTCTTCTGTAGAAATAGAGCCCCATACTGTAAACATCAATGGTATAGATTTTACAATTCCTTATGAAGTATTCAATTGGGAAGATTTACCAAGTGATGTAATTATTGAGAGAGAAGGTATTAGTGAATTTACATCAGAGGATGGAATCACTCATTATTATGAAACTATTTATCTACCAAGTGGTAACTTAAATTGGTACCAAGCAGCATATCTAGCTCAGGATGCTGGTGGTTATCTATCTTGTATTAATACCAAAAAAGAAAATGACTTCGTTTTCTCTCTCATAAATGATGATAAATATTTTTGGCATTTTGAAGAAAATGGAAATCACTATGGTATTAGTATTGGACCATATTTAGGTGGATATCAAATTGAAGGTTCTATTGAACCAGCTGGAGGTTGGACTTGGTTAAGTGGTGAGTCTTTCGAATATACTAATTGGGCTATAAATCTAGATGATGGAATCATTGATTTAGACCCAAGAGATAATACTCAACCAAATGATTCAGGAGATGGACAGCCAGTGATGGGATTCGGTGAAATGAATCTTCCAGTTTCTACTTGGGGTGATTATATGGATAGCGTTGGAACATATGGTGGCAATAAGCTTCCTGGAAGATGTTATGGGTTTGTTATAGAATATGAACAAAATCCTAGATAAATTGAGATTTATACACCCTTCTTCTTATTTGAATTAGGGTGTTTTATAATTTAAAAACATAATTAATTTTTAAAGAGTCTTTTTCAAAAAAAGAAAATATCACATATATGAAATTATCTTTTTCTAAATATATAATTATTAGGGTTCTTTGTATATTTAAGCCCTTTCATCTTTTTTTTAACAATATCTAAATTAATAATTTTCCCTTTGGGGAGTTTGAAATAACTATCTAAGTTAGTAACATCTATTTTATTATCACTATTAATTACTGCAATCAATATAAAATCTTTATCAAAATTTGCTAATGTAGCATCTCCATGACTATCATTTGATAATACAATACCACCAGATTTTAAATATTTTTTAGTATACTGAGTTACAAACCCCGCATATTGAGAAATAATTAAATCAACTTTGTCGACAATTAAATTATTTGTATAATCTTCTCCAATGAAATTAAATTTACAAGGAGAATCATATTCTTTATGTTTTTCTAAATATTCATAAATAGCTAATGTATTTTTTTTAAAAAAATTAACAGCTCCCTTAAAATTATCTATATATGTAACATTCTCTATTACAAGAGAGGGATCAATATCTATAAATGAACCTGGATAGATAGCTGACTTTATGTTATTGCAATCTCTTACTTCTCTATATAAAGCTAACCTACTACCAATTTTTTTTACATAATCTAAATATTCTTGAATATCATTTTTCAAAATCCCCTCCTCATTATTAAATAATAGCTTACCTTCTCTTTTTATAATGTAGTAAAGGAATTCCATCTTCAATTTCATACCTATCCAATTGTAATAAAATATTTGGATTATTATTTAAAAAGAGCGGTATACCTTTGCCTAATATTGTAGGAATTATTCCAATAATATATTCATCAATTACATTGGCTTTTAGAAAAGGATCAATTAATTTTGCTCCACCGAATAAATATATATTGTGACCTTTTCGTTGTTCTCCTTTAAGAATATTTACAACATCACCTTTTATAAAATGAATATTTTCTTTATCCTCTTCATCTTCATTAGTTGCTACAAATATTCTTTTTGCAGGAAAATCGTTCGCAAAGCCTTGCAAAAAGCAATGATGTCCCATAACTACAATATCAATTCTTTCTAAAAATTTAGGAAAATTATGTCCTTCATCTGTATTTAGTTTATTATTTCCATCTCCAACAATCCAACCAAACTCTCCTTTTTCGGTAGCTATATATCCATCTAAACTAATAGCTAAATTTAATATTATCTTTCCTTTCATAAATATCAAACTCCTTTTTGAAAATACTAAAATTAATCACTATAATTTATTTCTATATATAAGTTATTAAAATTTTTATAAACGCCTTATTGGGAAATACATATATCCCTTGTGGTCAATTGGCGAGTTAAAATCATGAATAGCCCCCTCTAAAACAAGCAAATGATCTTTCATATATTCAATTACTTCTAAGAAAGTTTTTTCAGTCCCTTGTTCAACTACTAAATATTCAAATCCTGGGACAATCCATTTTACCCATCCATTTTGAGCTTGAGCATCATCGTCAACTTCTACTCCAGCTAAATATAATCCTTTTGTAAAATTATCCTCCCAAGGTTGAAAAGATAGTGAAAAATCACTCATTAATCCCCAAATTCCCGCTAAATTACCATTAACATCTTTTTTGGCAAGAGGTGCAATTTGAACAAAATTATTATTTGCCTTTTCCCATAATTTTGATATAAAATCTTTTCCATCACTTGTAGATCCTTCGATACCAATTACAGCAAAAGACTCTTTAACTACCCTTTGAATTTTCATATAAATAACTCCTATTAGTACTAATAAATAAAATCGACTAAATTAGTATTTGGTATTGCTTCAACTAAGAGAGTTATAAAATTAATCCAATTTCTTGGATATTCATTATCTCCATTAATGTGTCTACATCTTTTATCAAACTCTTTATAATCTAATTTCCAACAGGTTCCATCTAAAATATCAGATTCTATATAATTAGACTTCCATCTATTTATGTGTATATTCTCTAATTCAACTAACCAATTATTACTTACTAAAGCTAAAATATAAGGAGTATCTTTTAATTCTTTGAACGAAAAAGGAGCACAATATTTATAAAATAATTGGTCTTCAATATTAGCTAATTTAAGTTTTAAATAGCCTTGATGAAATCCACCTATTTCAAATTCCAAATATTCTAACATTTATTCTTCCTTATGATTTGTTTTTATTTTTTCAGGAATTTCTATCTTTTTTTTACTTATTTCTTTCTTTTTATCGAAGGTATCAACTTCACATTTATATTCTTTTAAAAAATATATTTTATTTTCTTCACTCCACTTAACTAGTGAAATTCCATCAAAACAACTTATTTCATTATTTTCATACATTTTACACTCAAAAAACCATTCTACGACGGTTTGATTATCTTTATGAAAAAATTGCTTTATAGTCCAATTTATAACTTCTCCAGTTTTAATCCATTCATTAAACCAAGTTTTAACCTCTTCAAGACTATAATATTTAGCTCCCCAACTTTCGATATAAATTACATCTTTATCAAAGATATTACTAAAATCTAAATCTTCTTTTCTTTCCCATAAATTAAACCATAATTTAATCAAATCCTCTCTTTCTTTCATATTTATTCCTCCTTTTGGATTAATGAACAAATGTAAAATTAAGCAGCTTTCAAAGTATTTGTGTAATAAGTTTACTATAAAATATTGATATTGGATATTAAAATATGAAAAAAAATATTTATAATTTCAAATGAGAAAAGAAATTATTTAAATCAATCACATATAAACAGTAAATTAACAAATTCAGCTAAAAGAAAACCCAGTCCATTTGTTTAAATGAATTGGGTCAATTATTAATAAAATATACAATACTTTTTCTTTATTTCTTTTTAATTATAAGTAGAACATAATTTTTCAAGCAACCTTATAAATCGTTCTCTATCTAAATCCATAAGTGCTTTTACATTATTTTTTGCTTTTTTATTATTAATTCTCTTATCAGCAATAGTCATTCCCGTTGTATATTTCCCCTGTGTTTCAATATCTACATGATAATCTTCACTAATGAAAATAGAGGGATCAATTAAGTATGCTATAGCACAAGGATCATGCATAGGAGAACCTTGAAATCCTAATTCTTTATGAAAAATAGAAAAGAAATCCAAAAGCTCTGCTACAAAAACAGGTACTTTTTTGTTAGTTGATCTTAGTCTTTCAACTTCTGAGTCAAAAATTATAGCTTTTTCAGTAACATCTAGGCCACTCATTATGATTGGAATACCACTTTTAAATACTATATCAGCAGCTTCAGGATCAACTAAGATATTAAATTCCGCTGCGGGAACCCAGTTACCATGATCAATTCCACCACCCATAATTGAAATTTGTTCAATTTTATCTTTAACTTCGGGGTATAAACTAAGTAGTATACCCAAATTTGTTAGAGGTCCTGTAGCAACCAATGTTACTTTTTCATCACTCTCTAATAAAAGTCTCCTAGTAAAATCCCAAGCTTTATCTTCAACTGCACTGTATGATGGCTCACCTAGTGAAGGACCATCTAGACCTGTTGAGCCATGTACATTCGGTGCAATCTCTAGTGTTCTTACCATCGGTTTGGTAGATCCCATTGCAACAGGAATAGTTTTACCTAAAAAGGAAAGAACTCTTAATGCATTATTAGTTGTTTTTTCAATTGTTTGATTTCCTGCAGTAGTTGTGACTCCAATTAAGTTTAAATTTTCTGCAGCAGTAGCCATAATTAATGCAATTGCATCATCATGCCCAGGATCACAATCCATTATAATTGATATTTTTTTCATATATTCCTCTATGTTGAACTTAGTACTTTCTTTCTTCTTTTTTTCTCTGATGATGAACGAATTTGAGAGAAAACAATTAATCCAATAATTGTCACTAAATATGGAATTAATTTAACAAATTCATCAGGGATTCTTAGGGCTGCCAAAATATTTGATACAGCATCTGCAAAACCAAAAATTATTGCTGCAATCATTGTTGGAACCGGAGATAACATTCCCATGGCAGCTGCAGCTAAAGCGATAAATCCTCTTCCAGATACCATTCCTCTTGAGAAACCAGACATATAACCCATAGATAAAAAGGCCCCCCCAAGAGAAGCTAAAACACCACTAATTATCAAAGATGTAAGTTTTAATTTCCTAACATCTAGACCCACAGATTCAGCAGCTTGTGGACTCTCTCCAACAACTCTTAAATATTTTCCAAGTTTTGTATGATACATTAAATAATAAACAGCCCAAACCATAATAAAGGCAATATAAGTTAATAAATTTTGTCCTGAAACGATTTGTCCTAAATATGGAATCTTATTAATAAGAGGGATTGTAATAGTAGGAAAGGTTAAACATTGTAATGCTGAAGTACTTCCTTTATCTCCTAAAATAACGTACAACAAAAATACAGATCCACCACTAGCTAACGTATTTAAAGCGATACCAGATAATATGATATCAGTCTTTAGATATAGAGCAAAATATGCTAATAGTAATGAAATAATCAAACCACCACAAATTGCAAAAAGTAACCCTAAAGTTAAAGATTGTGTTAATCCAGAACCAATTGCTCCGAATAATGCTGCAAAAATCATTATACCTTCTAGAGCAATATTTGATGCACCTGCATTTTCTGCAACAACTGAAGCTAAAGCTGCAAATAATAGAGGTGTAGTAACTCTAAATACTGAATATAAAAATTCAGGATCAATTAAATAGCTTAAAAAATTATCCATTACTTCTAACCTCCTTAACTAACATTTTTTGACGTGTCGTGCTTAAAAATGCTGTTGCTGCAACTAACATGATGATTATGCCTTGAATTATTGCTATCATTTCACTTGTAACATCTGTTGAAGTTGCCATTTTATCTGCACCGATTCTTATATATGCTAAAAAGAAAGCTGCAATTGGAACGTATCTTGGTTTATTTTTTGCTAAAATAGCAACAATAACTCCATCAAATCCATAGCCAGGTAAACTTTGCCATTGGAATCTAGTATACATACCTAAAGTTTCAACAGCTCCTCCAACGCCTGCAATAAATCCACCAAGAACTTGGCTCATAATTACAACAGCAGAAGTATTTATTCCAACATACTTAGCAAATTGTCTATTTCTACCAACTTGTGTTAATTCAAAGCCCCATTTAGTTTTTTCCATAAACAAAACACAAGCAATCACAGTTATTGCTAAAATTATTAAACCAGAGTGAATTCTAGTTCCTGAAACAATCTTAGAAAGTTTTGCCGTTTCTGGAAGTAGATATGTAGCGTTGTAACCAGCAGAAGGATCTTTAAATACATTGTTTATAAAATATCTAGCAAAATATAAAACAATGAAATTTAACATCAGTGATGAAACAAGTTCACTAGCACCCCATTTCTTTTTTAATAAAGCAGGAATTGTAACAATAACAGCTCCAACCACACCGCCTAATATAATTGATAAAAAAGGAGATATTACTGCTGGTAAGTTATTTGACAAAACAAACATTGCAGCAACCGCACCACTAGCATAAAAAGCTCCTTCACTAGCTAAATTAAATTCATTTGAACTAAAGATTATTGCAATAGACAAGCCAGCAAAACTTAATGTAATAGCTAGTTCTATTACATTCCCAAAACGTCTTAAATTTTCAATTGGACCTAAATATAATTTTTGCAAAGCTAGAAATGGAGTATCACTAACTAATAAAATAATTATAAAGGAGAGCAATAATGCAATCATAATTGCAACAGAAAATCTAATTATTTCAAATTTGGAATCAAAACTTAGTTTTCTCATCTTTCGCACCTTTGTATTTCGAGTTCTGTTTGTTTTTCAATACCAAGCATATATTTACCTAACTCTTCTTCTGAAACTTTGCTTGCATCTTCAAAATAGGCAACAAATTGTCCATTATAGATTACAAGCAAACTATCACTTAAGCTCTTTATCTCACTCAAATCTGCAGAAAGTAATAAAACTGCTGCATTTTTATCTCTTAACTCTACTAATTTTTTATGTATAAATTTTGCTGCTCCAATATCAATTCCTCTAGTAGGTTGATTAGCAATTATACAGTCACAGTTACTAGTAAATTCTCTTGCTACAATAACCTTTTGTATATTTCCCCCACTTAGCATTTTTATTGGAACCTTAGAATTACTAGCTTTAACATGAAATTCAGAGATTAAATTATTCGACCATTTATTAATTTCTTTAGTTTTTAAAAAGTTTTTATTAACTAATTTTTTATCGTTTGTATAAGTTGCAAACATATTTTCTTCGATACTTGAATCGGCAGCTATACCTCTTTCCATTCTATCACCTGGAATATGAGCAAGACCAAAAGATCTTATATCATGGACAGACTTTGAATTTATTATTTCGTTTTTAAATAATATTTCACCACTATCAGCTTTGGTTAATCCTGTTATAGAATCAACTAATTCTTTTTGTCCATTTCCTTCAATACCGACAATACCTAAAATTGTTGATCTATGTAATTTAAAGGACACGTGTTTTAAGGTAGGAATATTTGCTTCATTTAGAACTGTAAGATCTTTAACTTCAAGCAATGACTCTCCACTCTTAGCTGGTGTTTTATGAATGTTCCAGTCCATGCTTTTTCCAACCATCAAATCAGAGATTTCTTCTTTGGTTACAGATTCAACATCATATACTCCGACATTAGTTGCATCTCGCATGATTGTAATTCTATCACAAATTTCTTTTATTTCATTTAACTTATGACTTATAAAGATAATTGTATGCCCTTGTGCTTTTAAGATTCTTAATTGTTCAAAAAGTTCAACAGTTTCTTGCGGTGTCAAAACAGCTGTAGGTTCATCTAAAATTAAGATTTTTGCACCTTTAAATAAAGCTTTTAATATCTCTACTTTTTGCCTTAACCCAATAGAAAGATCAGAAATTTTTTCTTTAACATTTATCTGAAAATGGTATTTATCGATAATTGCTTTAGCTTGAGCTTCTTGTATTGAGGAATCCAAATTCCAGGAGGATCCGGGTTCGC
The DNA here is from genome assembly GCA_963677735.1 of Sphaerochaetaceae bacterium. Taxonomy (GTDB): domain Bacteria; phylum Spirochaetota; class Spirochaetia; order Sphaerochaetales; family Sphaerochaetaceae; genus Pleomorphochaeta. The sequence continues at coordinate 2,897,545 of OY782505.1, read as the reverse complement.
TTCCTAAGACAATATTCTCAGCTACACTCATGGATTCAACTAACATAAAATGTTGATGAACCATTCCAAATCCATATTTAATAGCATCTAAAGGAGAATCAATTGTTAATTCTTCATCTTGATAAAATATTTTACCTTCTGTTGGTTTTTCAATACCAAATAAAATTTTCATCAAAGTACTTTTACCAGCACCATTTTCACCAACTAGAGCATGTATCTCACCCTCACGTAATGAAAAATTGACATTGTTATTTGCTATTACACCATTTGGATATATTTTATTTATATTTTCCATTCTCAGGATATCTTTCATATTAAGTCTCCAAACCTATTTATAATAAAAGATTCTCCCTATAGCAAAAGTAAAGGGAGAAATCATTTAATACAGAGCTTAACGAGCTGTTTCTATATACTCATCAATTTCTGCTTTGCTTTTACCAAAAGCAGTTACAACTTCAATTTCACCATTTTTGATTTGTTCAGTATATGTATTTATTAATTCACGAACATCAGAAGGCACTTGTGCTTGATATATTTCGTTATCAGCTAAACCAACACAATCTTCGTTTATACCAAGTCCAACAGCACTACCATAAGCTAATGTACCATCGATAGCTTGTTCTGCAGAAATTAGTAAAGATTTATCAACTCTCTTTAATACTGAAGAAATAATTAAATTTGCTAATTCAGGATCTGAATCTTTATATAACATAGCCATATCACTATCTACACCAATACAAAGGTTACCTCTTTCTTTTGAAGCTTGTAAAACACCATCAGTTGCATTTGAAGCACAAGCGAATACAATGTCTACACCCATTTGGTATTGAGCGAAAGTTAACTCTTTTGCTTTTGCTGCATCACTAAAGTTACCAACGAAAGAAGGAACAACTTTAATATCTGGATTTACTGATTTTGCACCTTGGATATAACCTACTAAGAAGTCTAGGATAACTGTATTATCCATACCGCCTACAAAACCAATGCTACCAGTTTCACTCATACTTGCTGCTAAAACACCAGCTAAGAAAGAACCATCATTTTGTTTGTATTCAATAGAATAAACACCATCAAAAGCACCCTCACTATCATTTGCATAATCCATGCTTGTATCATATACAATGAATTTTTGTTCAGGATATTCAGGAGCAATATTTGTAACTATTTCTTGCATTTGCCAAGTACCACAAATTACAATGTCATGACCTTCATCACATAAATCTCTTAATGCTGGTTCCCATTTTGATTGATCATAACCAACTTCAATTACTTTGGTTTTAGCATTTAATTGACTTTCAATAAGTTCCATTCCGTTATTTGCTGAATCATGGAATGATTTATCACCTAAATTACCATTGATTAATAAAGCAACATCTAAAACTCCATCATCTACAACAGCCTCTTTTTCACCACTCGCAAAAACCATAAACATGCAACTAAACATTAGTAATAAAATACTAAATTTCTTTTTCATAATAACTCTCCTAATTAATATTATTTAAAAATACAATCGTATTTTAATTTTCAATTATTATCTTTCAAAAATGAACTAAAGCTCTAGCTAATTCAAATATTTGTCTAATTTAAAACAAGATTATCAAATTTCTTAGCAACTTCTATAGTTTGTTCAACTAAATCCTTTAGTTGTATTTCCTTTCTTCCACGTAAATATGTATTTAACTTTCCACTTTCAAAAGGTTCAATCCAATGCTTATCAAGACAATTCATACCATTCATTGTTGCAACAACTACTCCAATTTGAGCAGCATTACAATCTACATCTTGACCGCAAAGGGAAATTTTATACATTGTTTCATTAAAATCACCATTTCCAAAATATAATGCTACAACTTCAGCAGCAGCATTTGGATAAACATGTATCCAGTTATATTGCTTATATTTTTCTTCACATTTTTTCCAGGCGCCCATAAAATCATTTTCAAGACAGGCTTTGTATGCAAAATCAACTACACTAAAATATTCACAATCAGAAGGAATAGCATTCATTGCTATTTTTAACATTTCTTTAATATCTGTGTGATCATAACTTAGACTAGCTAATACTGCATTAAATATTTCACCAAAAATACCATTATTATGGTGTGATACTTGACCATCTATAAAAGCTAAATATGCTGCTAATTCAGGATTACCCGGGGCTACTTGACCACAAATAGCACCTCTCATTTGAGCACCAATCCATTCACGGTAAGGATTTTGGAAATAACCACTTTCTGGAGGAAAAATACCATGAGAAATATTATCTAAGGCAACTTGTTCTGCTGACCAACCAGCTGGAACTAATCTAACCCAACTTTTAGCTATATCTGTACTAGAGGGACACCTTTGTGAATCACTACAACTATCTAAGAAAGCTATTTCATAGGTAATATCATCATTATATGTATTGGGTTTTCTTAAATAAGTGGTAATTTTGCCAAACTTTTTAATAAGTTGATCTGTAGTATACCCTTCAATTTCTGTTCCTAAAGCTCCACCAATAATTCTTGCATACCAACCTGCAATATTCTGATCAAGAAACTTATCTGAATTTAAATCAATAGTAGATTTTTCTGGGAAAGTAACTTTTTCTCTATATTCCTCATATGTATTATAGATGTGATAGTTAAAATATGGATGTGATTTATTAATTTGACAATTATTTAATGCATGAAATAAATCCGCAGTTATTGCTTGAAGTTCTCCAAGGTTATTATTCTTTAGTGCTTCTAGACCCGGTTCAATAAACTTCTCTGCATCTTCAACATCATAACCCATTGATTCCATTGATTGAATTGCACCTAAAATAACACTCTCTGGTGCGAAAGAACCTGGAACATTACTCGTCCACTTCAATTTTAAAAGGGTATCAATACTTTTTTCTGTCTCATCAGCTAAAGTCCAGGTTTGTTCTTCTTCTGTTAACAACACTGGAATAGCATTGACAGTTAATCCATGAGTATATTCCCAAGCTTTCATATGGTAGCTCCTACATCTAAATTTAAAATTAAGAAAATATTTTCCTAAAATGTTTTCTCTGTTAAAGTTTACCACAAATAACTCATTTGTCAATATTATTATAAACTTCAGAAGCTTATAAAATTTAAAAACAACTGAATAATTTAATAAAAATTAGAAATATTTCTTTATCTGAAGTGATATTAAATGAACAATAATTATATTAATATTATTTAATATCGTAGTAATTTTTACGTTATTTTTGCTTGATTTTATTAGTAAATATGATTAATTATTGAACTAAAAAAGGTTAAAACGCACTCTTAAGTAAAATAGTTTATGAAAAAGTTTTCCTTGCATTTTATTTTTCTCAATGCTATTTTAAAATATATTAGAAAAAATGACTAAACTATTACAATTTTAATACACACTTAGACAAGGATAGAAAATGAAAATCAAAGATGTTGCAAAATTAGCTAATGTATCAATATCAACAGTATCTAAAATTATCAACAATAAAGCTGATAATATTAATCCTGATACAATTGATCGCGTACTTAGAATTGTTAAAGAATACAATTATGAACCTTACTCAAATATTAAAAACCGTAATAATTGTAAAAAATTCATTATCGCCTTACTTGTGAAAAATAATTATTTCAATCAATCATTTTTTCAAGGAATATTTGATGAGGTTATATCTAACAAATACTCTGTTTTAGTCTTTTCTAGCAATGATTCTTTAGAGCAAGAATTAAAGAATATTTCTAATATTTGTCAAAATAAATATGATGGTGTAATTTGGCAGCCTGTATCTAAAGAAAGTTTAAACTATATAAAATATTTTAAAGAAAAAGAAATTCCTTTTTTGATAAATAGCAATTTTCATATGCAAAATCATTATAACTTAGATTACAAAGCATTTGGATTTCAATGCACAGAATACCTAATTGAAAAAGATCATAGAAATATTGCTTTGATTGTATCAAATAAAGAGGATTTAGAAATTCAAGATTTTATAGAAGGCTTTAAACAAAGTATCTTCAATTCAAATGCTCAATTCTCAGATGATTTAATTATTGATTTAAATAATCCAAACCTCTTGGAAACATTATACTTAAAACATATTACAGCAATAGTTGCTCCAAATGAAATTATTACAAACAATGTTACGCAGATTTTAAATAACTCTGGCCTTTCAACTCCCAAAGATATTTCTGTTATAGGAGTGGTGGATGATGCCTATAAATTATTGAAACATTATAATTTTACATCATTATTAATTCCATTCCATAAATTTGGAAGATTTCTTGGAAAAAATTTAATTTCTATTTGTGAAAACCAGAAATTATCTACAAAAAAATTTATACATGAAACTAAAATTTCTGAGATGCAAAGTGTGTCAAATTTAAGTTCAACGAAAAAGAATCACATAATTTCTATAGGAAGTGTTAATATAGATTTTACAATGAATGTAAATACTTTTCCACAACCAGGGAAAGCTGTAAAAACTAGAGTAGGTTCTATCAATGTTGGTGGTAAAGGGGCTAACCAAGCTGTAGGTGTAGCTAAACTAAAATCAGATTCATACCTAATTGGAAAAGTAGGACATGATTATTACTCCTCACTTGTTTACTCTTGTTTAAATGACCACAATGTTAATTCCATAGGATTATATAAAGATGAACAAGAAGAAACAGGAAAAGCTTATATTCATTTATTACCATCTGGGGAGAGTATGATTACTATTTTCTCAGGAGCTAATTCAACTCTAAGTGAAAAGGAAATTTTAAAACAAGAAAACCATTTAAGAAATGCCAAATTTTGTTTAGTTTCTACTGAAATTCCAATAAATCTAATAAAACTAATCCTTAAAATTGCTAAACAATATAATGTAACAACGATACTTAAACCAGCAGCTTGTGAAGATCTTAATCCAGATATTTTAACAGATGTAGATATTTTTGTACCAAACGAAAAAGAAGCTCAATCACTTTGCCCCTCTGACTTAATTTCTTTAGAAGATAAATCAAATTACTTTAAATCACTTGGAGCAAAAACAATTATAATTACTCTGGGTAAAAATGGAGTATATGTCAACTCACCTACTCTAAAAACGAAAATACCTGCAATAAACTATTTTAAAGTTGAAGATTCAACCGGTGGTGCAGATGCATTTATTTCTGCATTAGCTGTTTATTTAGAGTTGGGATACAATCTAGAAAAGTCTATAAAAATAGCCCAATATGCTGCAGCCTTTTGTGTTTCTAAAATCGGTGTAATTAATGCTTTAGTAGATAAAAATACTCTTGAAAACTATATATTAAAAAAAGAGCCAGAACTACTTCAAAGATAGTTTAAAAATCTATAATGATTATTTTTAAACAAACATTTCTTTCAAGTAATTTAAAAATATTTTATTACCTAAAAAGTCTTCAACAAATTCATTTTTAGGATTTAGTAATATTTCTTTTTTTGTCCCTTCTTGAATAATCTTACCTTTATTAAATAAAACAATTCTTGTACCTAATTTAAATGCCTCTTCTATATCATGAGTTACAAATATTATTGTTTTATTGAGACTTTGATGCAACTTAATTATTTCATCCTGTAATGATCTACGGGTTATCTCATCAACAGCCCCAAAAGGTTCATCCATAAGAATTATATCTGGATTTGCTGCTAAGGCTCTAGCAACGCCAACTCTTTGTCTTTGACCACCACTTAATTCTCTAGGATATTTTTCTAAGTAACTATTAGACATTCCTACTAAAGATATTAGATATTCAGCCCTCTCTCGTATATTTTCTTTTGATTCTTTTTTTAAGTTTAAAACATACCCTATATTCTCTAATATGTTCATATGTGGAAACAAACCAATTTGTTGAATTACATACCCTATATCTCGTCTAAGATCTATTATATTCCAATCCCTAATTTCCTGTTCTTTAATAAAAATTTTACCAGAATCTAAACTTAATAAACCATTAATGAGTTTTAGTATTGTCGTTTTACCTGAGCCTGACTTACCTATCAATGTAATAAATTCACCATTATTAATGCTAAAATTTAAATCATCAATTATTATCTTGCCAGTATCATAAGATTTATATACATTCTCAAATCTAATTAGTTCCATTTATAAATCCTTTGTTACTCTAATAAACCTTGCTCTTCTAAAAACTCTTTAGCGACTACTTTTGGATCTTTCTTCTCTATTTCAACTTCATAATTCATTTGAATCATTTTGTCGTTACTTATTGTTCCAGCTAATTTATTTAATAGCTCTTCTAACTCATTATATTTCTCGAGAGTTTCTTCTCTAACTAATGTGGTAGCATAATATGAAGGGAAAAAGTTTTTATCATCAACTAATACTTTTAAATTTGAGTTCTCTAATTTTGCATCTGTTGAAAAGGCATTTATTACATCAACTTTATTCGAGTTAATTGCATCATATTTAAGACCGATATCTAATTCAACTTTTTTACCAAAGTCCAAATTATATACAGACTTTAAGCCTTCATAACCATCATCTCTTTCGTAAAAATCATATTCTGCCCCAAAAACTAAATCCTTGCTGTATTTAGCTAAATCTGAGTATGTATTAATATTATATTTTTCAGCTATATCTTTATTGATAACTAATGCATATGTATCATTAAACCCATAAAGCTCCAACCACTTTATTTGATATTCTTTTGAATATTCTTGTTTTACAGCTTCATATAACTCTTGAGGATCATTTATTAAATCTTTCTTAAGAACAAATAACCAGCCTGTTCCTGAATATTCAGGATACATATCTATTTCACCTTTTTCCATAGCAGGGTGAATGTTTGAAGTTCCACCTCCAATACCAAGTTTTTGTTCAACTTTTATATCTGTTTTACCTTCAATCAATTGAGTTAATATTTCTGCTATTATATACTGTTCAGTCATCGGTTTTGATGCAATAACTACTTTCTTGTTTGAGTTATTTGAACAGCCCAAAAAAGTTATAAGTAATATACAAGTTAATAAAATTAAAAATAATTTCTTCATTTTTTAGTATCTCCTTTTTTTCTAGTTCCAATAGCCTTACTTTTAGCTTTTTTTTCAACCAAACCTAAAAAGTAATCCACTATTACAGCAAGCAGTGCAACAAGTATGCTACCAGCTGCAGTCATTTCTGGAAAATTAGTAGTAATTCCTCTCCAAATAGCAACACCTAATCCCCCAGCGCCAATAAATGAAGCAATACCTGCAAGAGCTATAGTCATTACAACCATTATTCTAAATCCTGCTATTATTACGGGAAGTGCTAATGGTAATTGAACTTTAAACAACAATTGTCTATCTGTGCTTCCCATAGCTATAGCAGACTCTATTACTTGAGAGTCAACTTCATTTATACCAACATATGTATTTCTAATAATAGGCAAAACGCCATAGACTGTTAAAGCAATTAAAGCACTTGTATTTCCTATACCCGAGATTGCAACTAAAAATCCAAACAAAGCAATAGAGGGAATTGTATAAATGAAATTATTTACACCCAAAACAATTGATGCTATTTTTTTATTTCTAGTAATATATATTCCAAGTGTTATACCTATTATGGTCGTGAAAAGAATTGCTATAGCCGATAGCATTATATGTTGAATTAATAATTCAGAAAAGAACGAAAATCTTTCTATATATAATTTAAATATACCTAGAATAAAATCCATGAATATTCCTTATTTTTATTCTAATGTATGAAAAAAAGAATTTTTTATTATATTCTTTTAGTTAATAACCTAATCTAATTCTAAAGGATATCATTTTTCATTACCATATTCAAAAGTTTAATTTAGGAAAATATATTTAAAAAAAAACCTATTCTATACTTTTTTTAAGCAATATTTTAAAATTGAATATATTATTAGTTAAAAATAATATATAAAAATTTCTAAAATTTAGGTATAAAAACAAAAGTATGAGGGGAAAAATACTTCTAATAATAAGAATCTAACCCTCATACTATCTGTAACTACATAATTATATTTATTTTGTATTATCTATTTTAATTTTAAGTAAAGATTTTTCTTTTTTGATAAAGATTGACTTAGATTACTAGGTTGGCAAAATCCAACACTAAAAGTATAATCCTTTTTATCTTCAAAATTAATTGGGTGATCTTCAATATTTATAATTAATTTTTCACTTCTTTTTTCTTTAGATTTAAGTTCCACTTTCTTAAAGGCACATAAGTGAGAAATTTCATTACTTTTTGAATCAATTAAATAAACTTGTAAAGCATCTTTTGCAATATTATCACTCATATTTTCAACTTTAGCTTCTATTATTATTTCATTTTTTATTACATTAATATCTGCAGTTAAAAGATTTATATCATGATAAGTTAATCCATATCCAAAAGGATAGAGTATATTATCACTATTATCATATCTATAAGTTCTACCTTTCATTGAATAGTCAGTAAATGAAGGTAATTTATTTGCATCTTTATAAAAGGTTATTGGAAGTTTACCTGAAGGTGTTTTATTACCAAAAATAATATCAGAAAGAGCTTTACCACCCCTAGCTCCTGGATACCAGCCAACTAATATTGCATTAGCACTATCCTTACAAAAACTCAAATCGATTGAGCTACCTGCTAAAAGTAACACGATAAAAGGTTTGCCTAATTTTGCAATTTCTTGAATTAATTGCTTTTGTAATCCTGGAAGATTTAAGTCTTTTTTATCCCCGGAAGCAAAGCTATTTCCCTCATCACCTTCTTCTCCTTCAAGTGTTTCATCAAGGCCTACACAAATGATTGATAAGTCACTTAAACTTGCTACAGTAATTGCTTCTGAAAATCTATCTCTAGATTTAGCTCTATCTTCAGTATTTTCTCTAAATAAATGACAACCTGATGAATATCTAACCTTTACGTTGCTTGATGATACTTCATCTTGGATTCCCTCTAATACTGTTATGTATCTTGATGATGTTCCATGATAATTACCAATTAGAGCATCCCGGCTATTTGCATTTGGTCCAATTACAGCTATTGAATCTATCTTATTTTTATCTAAAGGTAAAATACCATCATTTTTTAATAGAACTGTCGAATCAATTGTAGCTTGAATAGAAAGATCAATATGTTTTTCACATTCAACAACATCATAAGGTATATTATCATATTCACATTCTTCTTCCATGCCTAATAAGTACCTTGTTGTAAATATTCTAATTAAACATTTATCAATATCACTTTCACTAAGCTTTTTTTCTTTTACGGCATCTAATACAAATTTGTATGCACATCCGCAGTTTATATCACAACCTTGTTTTACAGCTAAGCTTACAGAATCAATTGGAGTTTTTGTAATCTTATGATTTTGATGAAAATCTCTAATTGCCCAACAATCTGAAACAAAATAACCTTTAAAACCCCACTGTGTTCTAAGAACATTTTGTAAATAAGAACTTGCACAGCTAGGCTCGCCATTTACTCTGTTATATGCCCCCATAACTCCTTCAACTTCAGCTTTTGTCACTAATGCTTTAAATGCAGGTAAATATGTATTTTCTAAATCTTCTTTGCTAGCAATTGCATCAAAATGATGTCTTTCATCTTCAGGACCACTATGAACTGCAAAATGTTTTGCACAAGCTGCTGCTTTTATATATTTCCCATCACCTTGCAAACCTTTAACATAAGAAATTCCTATTTGGGAGGATAAGAAAGGATCTTCTCCAAAAGTTTCATGACCTCTTCCCCATCTGGGATCTCTAAAAATATTTACATTAGGTGACCATAAAGTTAACCCTTTATAAATATCATAATCTCCCAACTTTTGAGCTATATTATATTTTGCTCTTGCCTCATCAGCTATTGCCTTTGCTATATCTTTTATTAGTTTTTCATCAAAGGTTGCAGCTAAGGCAATTGCTTGAGGAAACATAGTAGCAACTCCACTTCTAGCAACTCCATGCAACCCTTCATTCCACCAATTATATTCTTTAATACCTAATCTATCTATTGATGGAGCATCATATTTCATTTGAGAAGCTTTTTCTTCTAAAGTCATTTTGCTTACTAATTCTTTAGCTTTTTTTATAGCCCAAGTTCTATCTCTCATATTTTTCTCCAATTTATGATTATTAAATCTAGTATTACTTAAATACTTTTTATATATACTAAATTTACTATTTTTCAATTAAACCATATATATTATTAATAGCCATATATATTATTGACATCTTTAATATGATTTTAACTTTAGACTATATTAATTATTTTTGAGTTATATATATTCAATAATTTTATCAAGTGTAGAAACATCAACAAAGTTAACTTGTTTATTGTAAGTTTCTATAAGAGCTTTCGATTCTGAATTTTGCTTTTCCAATGGTATTTTTTTAGTTTTATTATATAAAGCTTTCATCATTATTTTATGCATCATATTTAACTTCTTATAATCAATTGCACCTCTTAGATTAAATATTTTACAATTATCAAAAATTTCCTCTGGAATTTGTTTCTTTATTGATTTTTCTATATTATCAATATTTTCTTGAGCATTTGGATCTGATAGGCCTACTGTTATGATTATAAATTTTTTATCACTATATTTTTCAAATTTCTTTAATGTCTCTGATAAACCTAAAACTCCACCCGCATATAGTCCACCTAAATAAATTATTGTATTTACTTCATCTATGCTTTCTATTTTCTTATAATCAATAGCTTTAATGTTTGTTTTTTTAGAAAGTTCTAAGGCATAAATTTTTGTTGAACCGTATTTACTTCCATAAACAATTATCTCTTTCATATTTATTTCCTCCTTTTAATGTATTTATTTAAAATATTCTATCATATAATTTTTAATTTTCCATTTTTAACTTGTTAGAAAAATAAAAAAATCAGAACAAAAAAATGGAAGATATGATATAATTGATAAAACAAAATAAACTAAGATGGTATAATAAATGCACAAACTATTTACTCCATATATATATTTCATGTACGCATTAGGGTTATCCTCCCTTATTTTAGCATTTGACAGTAATGCTATAAATTTTAATTTAACCCTTGTAATTATTACAGCCTTTATTGTTATTAGTGAAATAAAAGCAATTCCATTATCTGAGAACTCGGTATTATCTCTTTTGGGAGTTCAAGCCATTTTTGCTCTTTCAATAGCTCCTATATTTGATGTTTTAATTTCTCTAGTTTGTGCAATGATTATTAGAGATCTTTTTCAAGTCTATTACTTTAAAGAAAAAGATAGTCTTTTTAATATTAAATCATTCTTCAACTTATCCATGCATAGTTCTTGCATCTACATTTCATATATAATTGGATATTCATTAATAAAAACAGCTCCTTTAAACCTAATAGCAAGCTATATTATATATTCTTTTTTCAACAATATTTTATTATTCATTGTATTAAAATTATATAATAATTCAAGCTTTTCTCTAAAGTTTAAAAAAGAACAATTAAATATGTCTTTTTATGAGATAATGATTTTATTATTATTAAATTACTCGTATATAGCTTACAAAGAAATTGGCATAATTTTTGTTCTAGTATTTGTCGTTTCATACCAATCTATGGCAATTAATAATAATTTAAAGAAAGCAATTGAGCAAAATATTAACCAAGATAATTTAACAAAAATTTTTAATAGAAAAAGCTTAAATTACGAAATAAGTGATAAACTTTTAAATAAAGTTCCATTTAGCTTAATTTTTATTGATCTTGATAATTTTAAAAATATAAACGATACCTATGGCCATAATATTGGAGATAAGGTTTTAATACATTTTGCAAATATTCTTAGTGAGAAATTTAATACAAAAATTTATAGATATGGTGGTGATGAATTTTGCATCTTGTTAAATCAAGATGAAGAGGTTAAATATTATTTGAAGGCTATTGAAAATCTTAAAAAATATTTTAAGGTAAACATTGATGACAAAGTTCTAGATTATAGAGTTTCTTGTGGCGTTTATGCTTATAATGGTGAGCACACGAGCATTGAAGAAATATTTTATTTCTCAAGCCACGATATGCATAAGAACAAACTAAAGAATAAAAAAACCTCTTCCTAACCTCAAAATTAATAAACGTAATTACTATGAGATAATTTAAAAATTAAGACATAGTAATTACAACAAATTAGGTAAAATATTAAATTAAGGATTTATAAATCTCTTTAATTTCTTCTTTAGAACAATCTCTAGGATTTCCTGGTCTACAAGCATCATTGAAGGCACTCTCACTTAAGAAATCAAGATCTTCTTCTCTTACAATACCTTTTAGATCTTGTGGGATTCCAACATCTTTAGATAATTGTTTTACTGCATTGATTGCAGCAGTTCTATATTCTTCTTGACTCATTGAATCAACATTTTTAACACCCATTACTCTTGCGATTTCACGGTATTTAGTACCAGTATAGTCTTTATTAAATTCCATAATTGGTGGTAACAAAATAGCACAAGCAACCCCATGAGGAGTATCATAATATGCACTTAATGGATGTGCCATTGAGTGATCAACTCCTAACCCAACATTGGAAAAACCCATTCCAGCTATATATTGACCCAAGGCCATATCTTCTCTGCCTTGTTTTTCATTATTCACAGCAGCTCTTAAGGATCTACTAATTACCTCTATAGCTTTTATATGAAACATATCAGATAGTTCCCAAGCACCTTTTGTGATATAGCCTTCAATAGCATGAGTTAATGCATCCATACCTGTTGAAGCAGTTAATCCTTTAGGCATACTGCTCATCATATCAGAATCTACCACTGCTACAACTGGAATATCTTTAGGGTCAACGCAAACAAATTTTCTTTGTTTCTCTAAATCAGTTATAACATAATTTATTGTTACTTCAGCTGCTGTACCAGCTGTAGTTGGAACAGCAATAATCGGAACACTCTTATTTAAAGTTGGAGAAACTCCTTCTAAAGATCTAACATCACTATTTTCATAATTGTTAATAATAATACCAATAGCTTTTGCACTATCCATAGCTGAACCACCGCCAATAGCAACTATGCAGTCAGTTTTATTTTCAATAAATGCTTCTACACCTGTTTGTACATTCTCAATTGTAGGATTAGCTTTGACATTAGAATATACATAATAATCGATATTTTCTTTTTCTAATAAATCAATAACTTTTGTAGCTACTTTAAATTTTAACAAACTAGGATCTGTACATACAAATACTTTTTTAAAACCTCTACTCTTTACTTCTTCAGGAATAACAGATATAGAACCTGCACCATGGTATGATGTTTCATTTAATATAAATCTTTGAACCATTTTATTGCCTCCATAACATTTTTATCTATATATAATTATCCATTGCAACTTAAACTATTACAAGTTACAGATTAATCAATATGTAACTTAGGACGTGGAAAGTTTGACAAAATTCTATAATAATTCAAGAAATATTTTTATTAATTGTTTATACTACAATTGTTTACTTAGAAACTAGAAATTATTGCTTATTATACTTTTTGTTTGATTTATTTTAGAGATACTAATAAAATATATAAATTGATAATTAATAATTAATTAAGTTTATTTTTATACAAAAGGAAATATTAATGGATACAAAACTACAATTTGCACTTTCAATAAAATCACTTATGAAAAGTCAAAGCTTAGATAAAATCTCTGTTTCTTCCATTTGCAAAGAATGCAACCTAACTAGACAGACTTTTTATAGAAATTTTAAAGATAAATATGATTTAGTTAATTGGTACTTCCAACAACTTTGTGATAAAAGCTTTTTTTTAATGGGAGTGAAATTAAATCTTTATGAAGCTCTTTGTGAAAAATTTAAATTTATTGAAAATGAAAAGGTATTCTTCTCTCAAGCATTTAAAAGTGATGATTATAATAATTTAAAAAATTATGATTTTAAAATGATTTATAAATTCTATGAAAATGCTATCGTAAAACAAACTAGACACCCTCTAAGTGAAGAGCTTTCTTTTCTCCTTGAAATGTATTGTAAAGGGTCAATAGACATGACTATAAAATGGGCAACCGGTTATTTAGATCTTTCAAAAGAAAAAATGGTAGATTTATTAATTAAAAGTGTCCCGGAAGAATTAAAAAAGTATTTAATTCAGCTAAATAAAATTAAAAATAATTAGCGTCATATTGAATTTAATTAAAGTATTATTCTAATATTACTTATCTTAACTCAATAATTTCTTTCATGTATTAAAAGTTAATGCTGAAAAAAAGGATAATTATATGAATACTAAATTAATTAGATTTGTTAAAGAAGAGGATATTCCATCAATTTTAGAAATATACGAACCCTATGTTAACACCACTTCAATTACATTTGAATGTAGTGTTCCTTCGCTAGAATCATTTCATAAAAAAGTTTCAAAAATCTCAACATTTTATCCTTTTTTAGTTTGTGAGTTTGATAATTCTGTAATTGGTTATGCTTATGCAAATAGAATTAGAGAAAGGGAAGCTTATGATTGGGATGTGGAATTATCGATATATTTAGATCAAAACTATTCTAACTTAGGTGTTGGAAAAATTTTATACAACACTCTACTTGATGTATTAAAATTACAAAATATTTATAATGCTTATGGGGTTATAACTCTTCCAAATGAAGCTAGTGTTAAACTTCATAAAAAATTAGGTTTTAAGGAGATTGGAGTTTTCCATGATACTGGCTTTAAATTTAATAAATGGCATGATGTAATTTGGTTTGAAAAAACAATACAACAGTTACAAACCCCTCCAGAAAAAATTAAACCTTTAACATCTGTTGATAAAAAGGACATTAATAAAGTTCTTTCTACCTATAACAATCTACTTAACAATATTTAATTGGATAATTAATTATTACCATTTCTTATATTTTATGTTAAACTTTAATTTATATTTAATTAAAAAAGGTTTTTATGGAAATAAAAGTAGAAAAAAAAGTTCTAGCAATCAATGGAAGTCCTAGAAAAAATGGTAATTCAGACTCTTTATTAAACCATTTTATGAAAGAGCTTGATAACAATCAAATAGCTAATAAAACAATATTCCTCCGTGATTATAATTTCAAAGGTTGTATAGGTTGTGAAAGATGTAGAAAAGATGAAATCTGTACAGGTTTAAAGGATGATATGAATTCTTTTTATCCTGATATTCTAACAAGCCAAGCCCTAGTCTTAGTTTGTCCAACTCATAATTATAATATAACAGCTTGGATGAAAGCTTTTATTGATCGTTTATATTGTTTTTACAGATTTGAAAACCCAAGACCTGGTAAATGGTATAGCTCTTTAGAAAACCAAAACCGTAAAGCTATTGTTATTGCAATTTGTGAACAAGAAAATGAAGAGGATATGGGATATACAGCTGAAGCTATGAAGAAGCCACTTGAAGCCCTAGGTTACGAAGTTTGTGATGTAATTAAAATTCTTAATTGTTTTGAAAGAGGCAAGGTAAATCAAGATGAGTTAATTTTAAAGAAAATTAAAGAAGCTGCATTATCGCTTTCAAAAAGTTTAAATTAATCAAATTAAATAGATCCCTTTATATTGTTAATAAAATCAATAAAAGGGATTTTCATATACTAGATTACTAAATATTTATTATTTTTTTTCTAAACATGTTATATGTTCAGTTCTTATTTCATCTAAAAGTTTCCAATGAATATCTTTATTAGTATGATGATATTTAAAGCCACATTTTTCTTGAACTCTCTTTGATTGTTCATTTTTATCAAAATATCCACACCACAATTTATTTAGCTTTAAAGTTTCAAATGCAAACTTAATTAGAGCATTTGTTGCTTCAGGAACTAAGCCTTTCCCCCAATATGGAACACCTATCCAATAACCTATTTCACCTTCATCTTCTGATATATCTAAGTTACTTTCCTCTTTAAATAATAGGGAAATACTACCTACAACTTTATTTTCTTCTTTTAAAAATAAAGCGAAAGTATAAGGTTTTGATAAAACGTTTTTTATGATACTTAAACTATCTTCTACACTTTTGTGAGGCGGCCAGCCAGCAATAGGACCAACTCTTGGATCTTTAGCAAATTGATATAAGTCTTTTGCATCAGAATACATCCATTCTCTTAAAATCATTCGATTTGTTTCTATTTTCATCTAATCATTCCTTACTAATAATGTCTTAAATTTTTAGACATGCTCTAAAGCCTCTCGAACTATAATAAGATGAGGCTCCATTGTGATACGTAAAAACACTCCCATATCTTCTATCACAAAATAATGCACCTCCCAATTCTCTTATATTATTAGGAGTTCTAATCCAACTTGAGGTCTTTTTATCAAAATCACCAAAAGTCTGGAGATATCTATATTGTTCTTCATTTAAAAGTTTAACATTCATCTTCTTTTCCATCTCAATAACGCTCTGTTTAGGTTTATTAGCTTTTCTACCTTCTAAGGCCTCATTATCATAGCAAAGGCTTCTTCTTCCAATAGGACTTTCAAGAGAACAATCCACAAAAGTAAAGCAAGATTCTATAGAGTCAAAAGTTATTACATCTGGCTCACCACCAGTTACTTCCATTTCAAATAAGGAATTCAATTTATCTTTGTTATTTAATAATTTATTCTCAACATCTAGCCATTTAATATTCTCATGACGATTTTTATTATTTTCAAACCGATTCTTTAGAATGTCTAGTAATTTCTCAAACTGTTTATCCATATACTCACCTACTTATCAAAACAGATTATAAAACTTTTTATTTAGCTTATAAACAATATCTTATTTAACTATATATCTATTCTCCTATTTAAGAAATAATATTTATTTTAGATTAGTCCAAAATCATATATTATTCACACTTTTACTAAATAAAAATTATTCAATTAATTTTTTTAGCACTTCTAATTATTGGTGTGTATATGGATATTAGAATTGTTATTATTATAAAATTATCAGCTTCTTTGGAAATTTCTTCTGTGAATGGGCATATCTATATGGAACTGATCAAGAAATTATGGCAAAAATAGGTAAATTATTTCTTAAGAAAAAATATAAAATGCCTAGAAAAATACAAAGATACTTACAATATTTACGTTATTTATTATTTGCTATTTTGATAATTGGTATTGTTGATTCAATATTAAACTATACAAATGGTTATGGGACTTTTATGCAATTCTTTTCTAAAAATATAACATCAACAGCATCTGTAATATCAATAATAATAATGATTTCATATTTACTAATTTCAATTTTCTTTGAAAGACCTTTTTGTAACTACCTTTGTACTGAATCTGCAAAATATGGTATTTTAAGTATGACAAGGATTTTTTCAATTAAAAGGAATGTAGATATGTGTATTAATTGTAAAAAATATGATATGGCATGCCCTATGAATATTGAAATATCAACACATTCACATGTTAGAAATGGTCAATGTATTAACTGTTTTGAATGTATAAATGCTTGCCCGGTGGAAAACACATTATCGTATGGAAAAGTAAAATTACCTTTAAAAAAAAATAAATAGTAATTGTATTTTAAATTAACTAGAACACTTCTAAAATTAATTTTAGAAAATGTTCTTTTTTTAACTCATCATCTTAACTAATTTATTTATAGTATTCCAGTTTCGTGCAGTTGCATTAGGATATTTCTTAGATATTTGAATTGCTAATTTGCTTTTTCTAATGCTTTGATCGCAGAGTAAATAGATCTCTCTTTCTCCTATTAATGCTTTATCTTCACAAGAGTCTTTTTCATTAAGGGTTTTAATAGTTTTGGATAAAGGAGCTTCACTTAAAAAATAAACATATAAATGAGTTACTTTAGGATCTTTTAATATTGCATTTTCAATCTCTATTTTTGAAAAGGGTAACTTATTAACAATACAGTTCAATTCTTCAAATGATCTAATTTTTATCTCACTTTGAAAGCCGAAATTATCAACAAATCCATCATGAATCAAGGACTTTAATTCTTGTTCACTTTTGTTTGTTTCTAATATTGCATTACCACTTTGTAGATAAGTTTTAACATCTTTAAAATTTAAAGCTTCAAGTAGTTTTTTCAAAGCATCCATTTTAACAATATTCTTTCCACCTACATTTATACCTCTAAATAGAATTAAATATTTCATGATTTTTCCTTATATTAATTTTGAATATATTTGCATTAATATTAATTTTTATTTTTAAGATTAATCTATTCTTGATTAGCAAAACAAATGCTAAGAGTGCTGATATTCTATCGGGGGACTCATATAAAAGAATAACCAACCAAAGGCACTAATAAACATAATTCGTTGTATTATCCCCATAAATGGAGGTAACAAAAATATCCCTATTGAAAACAATATAGATATTGCAGAGATTATTAAGCCCCATAATCTTTGCTTTCCTTTGCTAAGCACTGCTTGGCCAACTGCAAGAAGAGTAAAGCTAAATCCGGTTACACTTGCAAAAATAGAGTGCATTTGATCAAAGAGTACGTTAGTTGGTACATTAGAAATCAAAGGGGAATGAGGAAAGAAAGCTGTCATAATCAAACTCAATCCAAAAATACCTCCAACAACTTGATGGTAGCCTACTTTTGTTTCATGATTAATTAATATTGACGTAACACCTAGACATATGAAGACCATATCCATAACCCAAGCAAAAGGTGAACTTTGTGCAGCCAAATGACTAGTAGTATTGCTTATAATAGAATATCCTTCAAAACTAAAAAAAGGTAACCCAAATGAAACAACTAAAAATAAGATATAAACAAGAATTAAAATAACTCTTTTACTTTTTTGCATTTAATACTCCCCAAAATTTTATAACAAAATACAAAAATAATGTGTAACCAAATCTAAATTTTGTTTATTTTCTTATTTATTAAAAATTAACATATAAATAAAACAGAAAACCTTAAAAATTATTTACAAAAATTTTCGATTAATTCTATATATTCTATCTAGACATCAATACAACGCTTTCTACATGATGTGTATGTGGATAAAAATCAAACACTTTAACTTCTTGAGTTTTATAACCTAATTCTTCTAATATTTTAATATCCCTTGCAAGTGTGACTGGGTTACAAGATACATAAATTATTTTCTTTGCACCAAATTTTTTTAATAATTTTGGAACACTTTCAAACAAGCCTACTCTTGGAGGATCAACTACAACAATATCTACACTATCCTTATTTTTCTTTCCCCAATTTTCAACCTCACCTGTAAAGGATTTAGCATTGGGAGCATTAATTTTACTCAAAGAAAGACAATCTCTTTGTTTTTCAACTGCAATAGTATTATCAGGTAAATATGCAGAAAAAGTTCCTACCCCGCTATATAAATCCATTACAGAATCACTATCAATTTTAGAAACTACATAATTAATTAACTTAGATAACAATTCCACATTAGATTGAAAAAATACATTTGCACTCACGCTAAGTGTTTTATTATTTATAGTTATTGCAACTCTTTCTTTAGAAAAACTTAATTGATCATCCCCTGCAAAAACTGGAACTTGAATATAATTACCTCTAGAATTATTACTGAACATGTTAACTCGTGCGGCTTTTAATATGTCTCCATTTTTAATTGATTCATTTATTGGATCAACTAATAAAGGACATGAATCAATCTCACATAGTTCATTACTATTTTTCTTGAGAAATCCAATTTTATTATCAGCCATAGAAACATGGAATCTAACTCTATTTCTATAAGAAGTGTCTCTACCTACCTCTGTAGGAAGTATTTTGACTTTATCTAAATCTAAATTTGCTATTCTTTTTAGATGGGATAATACTAATTCTTCTTTTACTTTGACTTGTTCTTCATATTTTAAATGCTGGAGATTACAACCTCCGCATTTAAAATAATGTGGACAAAAAGGAGAAGCCCTATGTTCAGATGGTTTAATTATCTCAACTAACTTAGCTTTGGCATAACTTTTTGTTTCTTTGAAAATACTGATTGATACAATCTCATCAACCAATGCACCATCTACAAATACAGTTTTACCATTTTCTAAGTGGGCAACACCTTCACCACCTTGAGCAATACTATTAATTGTTACTTGCATTAACAAAATCCTCTACATAAGTTGCTACAATATCTATACTGCTTTGCCAAAATTCTTCACTTTCAATATCACAATCCAAAAGAGAGGCAACATTTTTAGCACTATCTTTGCCTGTATTTTCAAGCATTTTCTTATATTTTGGAGCAAAATCATCTCCAAGCTTTTGCTTTTGAGCAAAAACACCTAAAGCAAACAATTGTCCAAATGCATAGGGATAGTTATAGAACGAGAAAGCACTACTATAATAATGGCCTTTAACTGCCCACATAAATGGATGATATTCACTTAGAGTTCCATATGTTTTCTTTTGACAATCAACCATTATTTGACATAATTCTTCACTACTTAACTCACTTTCTTTTCTTTTTTCGAAGACTTCTCTTTCAAAATAAAATCTGCATAAAATATCAACACAAACTTGAGTAGTATCTTGCAAAAATGTTTCAATTAATGAAACTTTTTCACTTTCACTTGCTCTCTCAAGAGCTCCTTGAAGAACAATTGTTTCACTAAATATTGAAGCTGTTTCTGCTAATGTCATTGGATAAGTCCTAAGTAAATGTGATTTTGGAAGAACAACACTATCATGATAGGCATGCCCTAATTCATGAGCTAATGTTGAAAGTCCATTATATGAATAATCGAAATTACATAGAATTCTAGAAACTCCTGCATCAGGGAAACCAACATCATACGCTCCTCCAACTTTATTCTTTCTAGGTTCAGCATCAATCCAATTATTTTCAAAAGCTTTTTTTGCAAAATCTCCCATTTCCTTTGAAAATCCATAAAACTTGTCTAAAATAAAAGCTTTAGCATCTTCAAACTCATATCTCTTAACATCTTCTCCAATTGGAGCAAATATATCATAAAAAGCTAGATGTTCTAAATTTAACATTTCTGCTTTTTTATTTAAATATTTTCTAAATAATGGAAGATTTTTTTCTAAAGTACTTATTAATGCATGTATAATTTTCTCATCAATTCTTGATTGAATCAAACTTCTTTTCAATGGTTCATAACTATGGAGTTCATCTAATGTAATGGTTGCTCCCTTAACGCCATTTAATGCAGCCGCATATGCTATCTCATTATTTTTTAAAAGTTGAACTTCTTTTTCAAAAGCTTCTTTTCTTATTTTTCTTTCTTTAGAGAAAGCCATATTTCTAAGCTCAGTGACAGTTTTCATTTCCCCATTATAATCAATAACAGTTCTACTAATTAGAGCTTCTTGAAGTCTTTCAAAAGCTTCTGTACCACTTCGATTTAAATCAGCTGCTACAGCTTCAACTTCTTGGCTTCTTAAATGATTATGTTTTTCAAGTAATTCGTTTATAACAAAAGAATATTCTATCAATTCATTATCAAGAGCGTTTAAAACAGAATTTTTATTATCTGCTAAGAAATTAATTACAACAACTTCTAAATTATTAACTGTTAGGCTTAATTTCGAAACACGATTTAATGCATATAGGTAATCTGTATTATTGGTTTCAACAGAAAGTAAAACTGAAGTATATGCATCTAAAGTTTCAAAGGTATCTAAAACCTTTTCCCAAGTTTTAATTACTTCTTCAATTGCACCATTATCCTTAATTAAAGCCTTTACTCTTGTGCAATTTTCTCTACAAGAATTAATAGCTAAATTAAAATCATCACTGTTACACCCTGTATATATTTCATCTAAGTTCCAATGTGGTAAACTCATATATTCCTCCAAAACTATTATTACTATTTATATCTCATAATTCTTTATCTGATAAGGCTTTGTATAATTATCTTATTAATTCTTTGGCCTATAAGGAATTATAGTTAATTCTTTAACTTAATCATACCTTTATTTTTATTTGAGGTCAACTAAATAAAAAGATACTCCTTTTTATAAGAGTATCAAAATCTATATTTAACAAAATTATTTGATTATAGAATTGAAGATTTATTAATAGAGTTATAAGAGTCTACTCCATCTATATTTTCAAAAGTTGTTAGTTTATCTACATAAATTGTAGAACCATTATTTGCAACAATGGTAGAATCTTTAGACACATTATTATAAAAATAAGAATTTATAATTTTTGCATAACTATTTTCATAAACATATAAAGCTCCACCATTATTTATAGCAAAATTATTTGAAAAAGAGCAATTTTCTAAATATATAGAAGAGAAAATATCTGTTAATTTGGACCAAGATGCATCTATCAAATAAAAATCAGTTTCATTAAATATTTCTTGAGATGCTCTATCAATTACATAAATTGCTCCACCTCTAGCTCCAGCTTGGTTTTGATCAAATGAACAATTATTGAAGCTTGACATAGAACCATAATCACAAAATACTGCTCCACCTTTGTATTTGGCATAATTTGATATAAATTCGCAATTATTATAAATAGAATTTGTTCCAGCTCTATCAAGAACTGCACCTCCACTATTAGCAATATTATTTACAAATTCACAGTTATTAAATATAGGGTTCCCACCGTGGTAAGTATAAACGGCAGCGCCCTCTTTTGCAAAATTGTCCATAAAAACAACATTGTTTATTTCAATATCAAATCCTAAAGTTGGAGTGTAAGAGGGAATTACTCTCTCACCTGCTAAATAGTTTAATATTCCACCACCTTTATTATCATATACCTCTCCATCAACTCCATCGGCATAGCCTCCTGTAATTATTACTCCATCAATTATAACATTATCAGCTGCTATAATTACATGATAAGAATTATCTTCTTGTGTAGTTTTATCACCAATTTCTCCACTTATTATTGTTTTATATTTCTCAAGATCTCTTTGCTCTAAACTCGTTTCATCACCTTTAAATCCCCCATAGATATTAACACCAGATTGTAAAATGATAGAATCAGATCTTACTGTTCCTGTTACATAAGAACCTTCAGCAACCCATAAATCAACTTCAGAATTTGTAAAATTATATATAATATTTGCAGCGTTTATAGCATCTTGAAGAGATGTATAAGCATTATTCCAACTACTTCCATCATTATTTCCTATTGCATCAACATCTACATACAAGCATTGTAGAGTTGGAATTACATCTTCAATTGTAAGGGGATTTGATACATCTATTTTTATTGGTTCGTAACTTGACGTTTTAATTGAAAGTAAGTATTCAATTATTTCTTCATAATCAATTGTATCTCTAGTGTATATGATTTCAGGATTAAACCCTATTCTTCCTTGTTTATATGATGCACTTAATGCAGGTGAGTTACTCTCCAAATTGAAATTAAAGTTATATGAATCAACAAACATTGGATCTGTATCTAAAACGTCAATGCCTTCATACCCACCCTCAATAATACTAAAAGAGACAATGGGATTGCTTTCATTCCAATTATATATACTTATTTCATCCTGAAGACAAACGTTGTTATATATTATTGAATCTATAACAGTGGGATCATTAAATTCCCCTGTTCCTTGATAAAGAGCTGCACCTGCCTCTTGTGCCTCATTATTATAAAAAGTAGAGTTAGAAATTATAGGATTAGAGCCTCCATCATTTGCAATAGCTCCCCCAGATTGAGCCAAATTACCAATAAATAAGCAGTTTTCTAGAAGAGGGCTACAACCAAAATCATTATATATAGCACCACCTTTTCCATCTATACACTTATTACTATCAAAAACACAATCTATAAAAATAGCTGTAGATTTCATATCCATTGCAACCCCGCCCCCTCTTTTTTGGGCAGTATTGTTACTAATTGTAGTATTAATAAAAGTTGGTAAACTTGTTAATCCACTAGTTCCCATTATATAAACACCAGAGCCTTTATCACTTTCATTATTAGTTATAGTACAATTTCTAATTATAGGAGAAACTTTCCAAATAATTATCCCATTACCATTTAGTGAAGTTTTTGCACTACCACTTAGAACTTCTTTGAAAGTTAGGTGACCTAATGTATTAACTAATTTATTATTTTGTATTTTGTCAGGAGAAGAATTATCTATAGGATTTCGTTCATTATTCTTTAAATTATTATCTTTACCCTGTGAAAAATAACCATCACTAATTATAAATCCATCAATAATATTATTCGCTGCAATTACAACTTTAATACTATTATCTGTTTTTAGATTTTTAACTGCGATATCGCCGGATAAAATTGTCTTATTATTTTGCCAATCACGTTGATTTTTAGTTGTTTCATTTCCACTAAAACCACCATATAAATCGACATCATCTTTCATAACAAAACTAATTGATCTATCATTGTCTTCAGTTGGATAATAAGTACCCTCAGAAACCCATATTTCACTATTAGCTTGTGCAAAAAATAGTGCATCTTGTAAAGAAGTAAATGCATCAAACCAACTAGTTCCATCATTCTTTCCATGTGCATCTACGTCTACATAAATAATATTTGAATTATCATTTGAAGGATCCATTGTATTACACGAGGTTAGAAATTCACATAAAATTAAACTAATTATTAGTAAAAAGAGTCTATTTAACTTGTTCATACAATTCTCCCAAATAGTTCTTATATCAATAATATAGGGTGAAACTTAAAGTTAACTTAAAAATTAATTATTTTTATTGAAATAAAAAAGGATACCTCACAACGTGAGGTATCCCAGAATTTTTTGTTAGTAAATTCAATTTTTTAGTTTTTATATGCAAGACCTAATTCGTTGGCAGCTAATATAGCAGCGTAAACATCATTAGGAGTAACATCGAAAGGCATGTTTGCCATGGTATCACCTTCAGCACAAGCTAAAGTGGCAACTTTCATAATTTCTTCTTCTTTGATTTCTTTGATACCTAAATCTGCTAGAGTTGTTGGTAAACCAACACTGCTACAGAATTCAATTACTTCTTCAATATCTTCAATAGGTGCATTTTCTAATACTAATTGAGTTAAAGTACCGAAAGCTACTTTTTCACCATGATACATGTGGTGTGTTTCTTCAATAGCAGTTAAACCATTGTGAACAGCATGAGCAGCTGCAATACCACCTGATTCAAATCCAATACCTGATAGGTAAGTATTTGCTTCAATAATATTTTCTACAGCTTTTGTGCAAACTTTATTATCTGCAGCTAGTTTTGCTTTGTAACCATCATTGATTAGTGTTTGGTAGCATAACTCACCTAAAGCGGTTGATGTTAATGATCCAGTTCCGTTTAAACAGTTAATTGCATTAGAAGCTTTACAAGCTCTAGCTTCAAAATAGGTTGCAAGTGCATCACCCATTCCAGCAACTATAAGTCTTGAAGGAGCTTTTGAAATAATCTCTGTATCCATTAATACCATATTTGGGTTTTCTGTTAAGAATAAATATTCTTCAAAAACACCTTCTTCACTATATATAACAGATAGAGCTGAACATGGTGCATCACTACTTGCAATTGTTGGAGAAATAACTACGGGAAGTTTTGCATAGTATGCAGCAGCTTTTGCAGTATCTAAAGCTTTACCACCACCGATACCAACAATAACATTAGCACCAACTTTTTTTGCTTCTTCTTGAACTCTTTCAATTTCTTTTCTAGAACATTCACCATTAAAATAGGTAAAGTTAATTTTTACATCTGCATCTTTATTACCATCTTCAATTATAGTACCTATTCTTTTTTTACCACTTTCTGTAATTAAAACTAGTAAATTATTTCCTAAATTTTTTGCAAATTTACTTAAATCACTTAAAGCGTTCTTTTGTTGAACATATCTACTTGGTCCACCTATTACCATTGCCATAGTTTGTCTCCATTATTAATTTATTATTGTTATAACATTTATAAATACTTTTTTATAAATACATTTTTATCTATAAGGAGAATATAGCAAATTATAACCATTTAGAAAAGCACTTTTTAATACTTTTTTATCGAATTAACTACTATTTATTAACAAAATAATAATTATTTTTATCTTATTAAATAATTGCTATTAAACTACTAATGAAAGAGCTCATCACTTGTGATATTAATAAAACCATGGTATTGTTTTAAACAAAATAATTAATAAAAAGGAAGAGTAATGTATTTCAATGAAGCTTGTTTAAATTATCCTGCAGCCTTAATAATTACTGACCCAAATTCTGGGAAAATAATATCTGCTAATAATAAAGCTGCTTCAATATATGGATATTCCATAGAAGAATTAATTAACATGAACATAAATGATCTAAATGTTTTAAAAATGGATCAACTTAATAATACGATATACAAACACTCATCTAAGCATAATTATTATCATATACCCCATAAAAACGCTTCCAATGAAATCATAACAGTATTAGAAAAAAGATATCCTACGCAAATTGATGGGAACACTTACTATTTGTCTAAAATATTTCCAAGTGATGAGAAAATTTCATTTAATGGACAAAATTTTAATTTTATCTATGATTCTAATACCCCAGCAATATTAATAGATAGCTTTAATAGAGCAATTAAAATAAACAAGAAATTTGAAGATTTATTTAAATGTGATGAATTACATTCTATTGGAAAATTAACACACACTCTAATAAAGGGGTTAGATAAAAGTAAATTTGATTCTTTAATAAATAATTTGCATTCTACAAAAACTGATACATTAAATTTTCACAACCCAGATGATAATAACGTATATAATTTAACAGCTTATGCTTCAACCTACTTAGATGAATATTTGGGAGCATACATTTCTATTAGTAAGAATTACCCAACAGATAGTAATGAAAATATTGAACTAGAGTTAGAACACAAACTTGTTGAAATTGAAGAAAAGAATTCAAAAAAGGATGATTTCCTTGCAAGAATGTCTCATGATATGAGAACGCCAATGAATGCAATTTTAGGGATGGCTAATTTTGGGATTGAAGAAATAAAAGATCCTAAAGCTGTTGAATACTTCTCTCAAATTAAAGATAGTAGCGAATATTTATTAGCTTTAATTAATGATATTTTAGATATGCAAAGATTAGAAAGAGGTGAGATTAAGCTCGAAGAAGTTATAACTTACACACCAAGAATTGCTAAAAAGATTCTAAATATCATTAAACCTAGAGCACAACAGAAAAATATAAATTTAAATATTAATCTAGAATGTGAATCTTTATTTAAATATGTTAAAGCTGATGAAAGACGTATTGAACAAATTTTAATTAATATATTAAACAATGCAATCAAATATACTGAAAATGGTGGTTGTGTAACTTGGAAAGATTATGTTTCTGATATTGGTAATAATAAAGTTAAAATAAGCCATGAGATTTCAGATACAGGTGTTGGAATGAGTGAAGAATTTCAAAAAATAATGTTTAAACCATTTACAAGTGAAACTAATTCACAATCCCGACATGAAGGTGGTAGTGGTTTAGGACTGGCTATTACTAAAAATCTAATTGAAATTATGGGTGGAAAACTTTCTTGTCAATCAAAACTAGGTGTGGGTACTACTTTTTATATTGATATTATTTTAACTTTAGCTTCTCAGCAAGATATTGAAAAGTTCCTAAAGAAGGATAATATAAAAATAAAAAATGGAACACTTGAAAATAAAAATATTTTAATTTGTGAAGACATTGATGTAAATATTACTATTATAAAAAAACTTCTAGCTTCTTATAACTGCAAAATACAAATTGCAAAGAATGGATTAGAAGGTGTAAAACTTGCAAAAGAAGAAAAATATGATGCAATTTTAATGGATATAAGAATGCCATTTTTAAACGGTTTAGAGGCAACTAAAGAAATTAGAAAATTTGATAAAAAAACTCCAATTATTGCTCTTTCTGCAAATGCTTTTTCACAAGATGTAGTAAAGTCATTATCTGCAGGAATGAATGCTCATCTCTCTAAACCCATTATTAAGGAAGAACTATATTCTGTCTTGAGTTCTTTTCTAAACTAAGTAAAAAAGAGAGGCTATTAGCCTTCTCTATTTAACTTTTTTATATTCATCAATATCATATTCACTGATTTTATTGAGCAAAGTTCTTCTACTTATACCTAATTCTTTAGATGCTTTCGTCTTATTTCCAGCCCATCTATGAAGTGATTCTATAATTTTTTCTTTTTCTACTTCTTTTAAAGATTTGACCTCAATTGAGGATTTAGTTGTAGGCGAACTAGGTTGAGATATTGCCATACCAACATTGTCTTCAATAGTTATATCATCTTCATGTATTAAAGTATCATCACAAAATAGGATTGCTCTTTCAATTACATTTTCTAATTCTCTAACGTTACCATAGTATTGACCATTTTTTAGCTTCTCTAAAGCATTTGGTGTGAATCCTGATAACATTTCATTACCCATTTCACGTTTTAACCTTTTTAAAATGCCAGCTGCTAGTAAAGGTATATCTTCTTTTCTTTCTCTAAGAGGTGGTAGTTTAATTCTCAAAACATTAAGTCTAAAATATAAATCTTCTCTAAATGTTCCTTCATTAACCATCTTTTCAAGGTTTTTATTTGTTGCAGCAATAATTCTTACATTTATATCTCTTTTTTGAGTATCGCCTAATCTTTGAACTTGCTTATCATTTATTACAGTTAATAATTTAACTTGTAAATCTAAAGGTAGATCACCTAGCTCATCTAAAAATAAAGTTCCACCATTAGCAACTTCAAACAAACCAAGCTTTCTGTTAACGGCCCCTGTAAAGGCACCTTTTTCATGCCCAAACAACTCACTTTCAATCAAAGAAGCTGGAACTCCCCCAATATTAATTGATTGAAAAGGGCCTTCCTCTCCAAAACTTTGTCTATGAATTTCTTTAGCAACGACACCTTTGCCTGTGCCACTTTCTCCAGTAATTAAAACATTAGAGCGCGTTTTTGCACAACGAGCTATAGTCTTTTTAATATCTAGCATTTGAGAAGATTGTCCAATAAAAGAAGAATTTTCAAACGGTGGATTTTCTACTAATTGTTTTACCTTATTAGCTTCTACCATTTTCTGAATTTTATTAACCAGCTCTTCAGGATTAAATGGTTTAACAATATAATCTGCAGCACCGCCTTTTAAAGCAGAAACAGCATCAGAAATTTCTCCATGAGCACTTACCATAATTACAGGAATATCGAAGCCTTCTTCTCTCATCCATTTAATTAATTCAAGGCCATCCATTCCAGGCATTTTTAAATCGACTACCATGGCATCAAACGAATCTGAAAAAAGTAGCCTTTGAGCTACTAATCCATTTTCAGCTAATTCACTATCTATATCATATACACTAAAAAATTGACTCAGTGATGTTCTAATATTTATCTCATCATCAACTATTAATACTTTCATCAACGACTCCTATGAGGATGATTTACAGATGTTGGTAGTATTACTTGAGCAACAGTTCCACCACCTTCTCTAGCAAATAAATTCAAGCTTCCGCCTCTTGCAGTTACAAATTGTTTTGTTATAGAAAGGCCAATACCACTTCCTGTTGTTTTAGTGGTAAAGAAAGGATCATAAATTTTGTCTTTAATCCCTTCAGGTAGACCATCTCCTCTATCTTTTACTTCAATTTCAACTGTTTTTGCTTTATTTCCTTTTTTTATTATAACCTCAACCTCAGGGTTATTTCCACTCTCTATAGCATTTTTTATTAAATTTTCAAATACGCTTCGAGCTCTTAATTTATCCATTTTAACATAAAAGGTCGAATATGAATATAATGCAATCTTGCTAGGAAATTTAGAAATTATATCTTGAATGAATTCAACTAATTCAAACTCACTAGGTATACCTTCTGGATTATGTAAAAATTC
The DNA here is from genome assembly GCA_963677735.1 of Sphaerochaetaceae bacterium. Taxonomy (GTDB): domain Bacteria; phylum Spirochaetota; class Spirochaetia; order Sphaerochaetales; family Sphaerochaetaceae; genus Pleomorphochaeta. Next base: position 2,867,766 of record OY782505.1, on the reverse strand, counting down.
GCTAACCTTATCTGTTAATATTTTTATTCTATCAACTTCTGATTGAATTATTTCTAAATTGGATCTGTAAGAAGGATTAACTTTAACCCGTAATATGGCGAGTTGAATATTGATTGAGCTTAAAGGGTTTTTAATCTCATGAGTTAGTGTCCTTGCGGCTTGTCCAAGGTTAACAAGATTTCTCTGACTATCTAATTTTATTCGATATTTTCTATTATTGAGATATATTCTAAATATAAATATAAACAAAATAGTTATCACAAAAATAGCAACGATTTGCATCAATTGTAAACGAGTCTTCATTTCTTTATAAGAAGTCCCATTCAAAATTATATATAAAACATCTGGAAAACTAACAGTTGGAGCTTTAAAGTCAGATAACTTTACTAAAGTTGGATCTATAACATCCCAAAGTACAGTTAATCTATTAATAAATCTTATGTATTCAATTGTATCATTATCGTAGTTATATGTTGCAGTACCACCTGTAGTTTTAGAGCCCCAAGTACTAAAATTATCAACTATCTTTTTTGATAATATATTTGGAACATCACCTAGAGATAAAACCTTTGTCCCTGTATATGAATATACACCTACTCCAAGTATACCTTTACTTTGTAATTCATCATTTGCTTTTACTGGATCATCTTTTATATAATAAAATACACTATTAAAAGCTTGTTCTGCTTCCATTTGCAATCTTAGTTCTTCTCTTTCACTTAAAGCATTGAACAAAAACAATACAAATATAATTATTAAAAGATAAGAAAGGACAAGACCACTTATTACAAATAAGTGTTCTTTTCCGTTTACAATTGAATTACTAAATTTCTTCATCTATATTTTTCCAAATTCATTTTACTCATAATTTAAGGCCTCAATAGGATCTAACTTTGAAGCTGTCATTGCAGGATACCATCCAAAGAAAATACCTACAAACATACTAAAGCCTACTGCTACTATAAAGGATTTATATGAAAGAGTTAAAGTCCATCCGGCTAAATTTGTTACAGCTAGGCTAATAAAACTCCCAAATATTATACCTAAGAAACCTCCGAGTAAAGTGAGAGTTACAGCTTCAACAATAAATTGTCCCCTAATTACAGATGGAGAGGCACCTAAAGCTTTTCTAATTCCAATTTCTTTTGTTCTTTCAGCAACACTAACTAACATAATATTCATAATACCAATACCACCAACTAAAAGTGAAATCCCAGCAATAGCTGCTAAGAATAAACTCAAGGTTGCAGTAACTTCATTTGCCATAGTAGTAATCATAGCTGGGGAAAAGCTTTGATAACTATCATCTCCAACTGAGGTATCTAAAAACCTATTCAAATTATCGCTAACTTGTATTGTATCATAATTCTGATTCGTTTTAACTACATAACTAGAAACAACATCGTTGTTAACTAATTTAGTTGTAAATGTATTAAAAGGAATAAAAACAGAATTATCAAAACTCATAGTAAATGATTGTTCTTTCTTTTCTAAGACACCAACAACTTCATAACTTTTAACAGCACCAGATTGAAGAATAAAACTTACTCTTTTTCCAATAGGATTTTCATTTTCAAACAATTGTTGAGAAATATTATATCCAAGGACTACAACTTCTTTATTATTAATATTTTGTTCTAAAGTATATGCTTCTCCTATCTCAAAAAAAAGATTCTGAGCACTAAAATATAGAGATTCTGTTCCTAAAATTTGAGCTCCAATACTTTTTTTATTAGATCTTATAGCTCCAGAGCTCATCATTTGAGGTATTACTACATCTATTCCTTCAACACTCCGTTTTAAAGTATTTCCAAATTCACTTGTAAAGACATCTTCTGTTCTCTCATCAGGTTGAGTCCAAATGGTAATTATATCAGTCCCACCTGCATTTAAGCTTTTTGTTATATTTTGAGAGGCACTATCCCCTAAATTTAGGATAGCAACAACAGCACCAACACCTATTACAATACCAAGAAGAGATAGAGCTGTGCGCATTTTGCTACTTCTCATAGCAGATAAAGCCAATTTTATATTTTCCCAGAACATTAGCTACTCCTCTATTCTTCCATCTCTAATATGGATTTGTCTTCTACATCTATTACCTAAATCTCTATCATGGGTTACAAAAATGACAGTTCTACCTTCATCATTTAATTGCTCAAAAAGTTGCATTATTTGATTACCTGTTTTTGTATCTAGAGCACCTGTTGGCTCATCAGCTAATAAAATTGCAGGATTACTAACTATAGCTCTAGCAATGGCAACTCTTTGTTTTTGACCACCTGATAATTCATTAGGTCTATGATACATTCTATCGCTTAGACCTACCTTTTCCAGCGCTTCAATAGCTTTTCGCTTTCTCTCTTTTGGTTTCATACCAGCATATAACAAAGGTGTCTCTACATTCCTAAGCGCACTTTCCTTACCTAATAAGTTAAATTGTTGAAAAACAAATCCAACTTTTTTATTTCTAATATATGCCAATTCAGTCTCATTTAAACCTGCAGTATTTTCACCATCAATAAATATCTTTCCACTAGTTGCAGTGTCTAAGCAACCAATTAAATTCATCATAGTTGACTTTCCACTTCCTGATGGGCCCATTATGGCTGTGAATTCACCTCTTTCAATATCAAGAGAAACACCATCAAGAGCTTTTACAAAGAAATCACCGACTAGATAATATCTTTTTACATCCTCAAGATGTATAACATTTTTAGCCATTATTTCTCCCCATCATTTCATTTGACATTTCTTCTTGGAAAGTTAAATTATTTTTAATTACTAGGGTATCACCTGGAAGAACTTCACCGGAAAGTACCTGACATTTTGACTCTCCTAAATATTTAACTTTAACAACAACATCTTTTAAACTACCATCTTCCATTTTTTTAGTAACAATAGAATCATCTCCACTTTGGGATATAGTTGCTTGGTCTATAATAATTCGTTTAATCTGCTGATCTCCTTTAATAGTTCCATTAAAGGTAAACCCTGTTCTAAGTCCTTCAGGAGGATCGTTGATAGTTATTTCAACATCCATAACACCAAAGCCTTGAGAATTATAGCGTCCTAGCATTGGAATTTTTGTAACAACAGCCTCCGCCGTTACTCCAGGAAGTGAATCAAAATTTAAAAGGGCAATTTGTCCAACTCTAATATTATTTATATCCATTTCATCTATTTCAACTGTAGATTTAAATTTACTTAGATCTGCAATAATCATATTTGAGGTATCACCAACAGTATTATAGTCGCCAGTTTCCCATCCTTGATATGCAACTACACCGTCAAAGTTCGCAATAGCTTTTGTATATTCAAGATTATTACGTGCATTAGTTAATTGTAGCTCAAGCAGTTTTAAGGTATTTGAATTTCCGCTTAATTTTGCACTTTCTATATCGCTTTCTAATTTAGCAATCATATATTGCTGATTTGTATCATCAACTGTTGCAAGAATATCACCTTTCTTAACTACATCCCCTTCATCAAAATTTACAGAAGTAATTGCACCGCTAGTTCTAAGAATTACATCTTGAAGATCGTATGCACTTAAAGAACCACTAATATTAACCGTTGGTTGAGTTACCTCTTCAGTAACTAGGGATTCGGTGTAAGTTTCTTTTATTTGAGAACCAACAGATTCCTCTTGCCAAGGAAGACGTTTGTTAGTTTGATAGAAAGAGTACAAATAAAAAGAACCAATAATTATAAATAAAATAATTAACCAAGTAATTAATCTTTTTCTTCTTTTCTTTCTTAATTTCTTTTTTATTTCAACTCTTACCTGAGATTCAGTATCTACTGTAGTATTTTTACCAATTTCTTTAACATCATCATCTTTATATATATCAGCCATTAATAGCCCCCTATAAGTTCATTTTTTCAATATCAAGTTCAATATTTAAACCATCTATTAGTAATATCATTTTATCATAATTTAATTGTTCTATATCAAAAATTAAATCATCAATCTCGCTTTGAGAAACAAGCCCAACCTCTAGCATTTGTTTATTTAATTTAAGATTATCATAACTGAAAGCAATTTGATCTTTTAATTGATTATATTGAGCTATCCAATTTGTAACAGAAGAATTTATATTCAATTTAGTTAAGAATTTACTTTGAAGAATTGAATTTAATTCCAATTGTGCTTTAACTAGTTCATTTTCATTTATTTTATTATCAATTATATCTTTTTCGGTTGTTGTATCATTTGTCCAAGTTCCTCCAATTCTAAAGCCCGGAGTATATGTATTATCATCAAAATCTATATTTACTTGAGTTGCAGCATTAAGAGAAAAATTATTAGCATTATATGTAGCTTGTGCTGCAACACTCATATCCTCATTATATCTTGTAGATGATGAATAGAGAGCATAAGGTCTATCAATACTAGATTCAACATTCATATAACTTTGAGTTTTTTCTCTTTCAACTTGATCAATAATATCTTGTTTTAGTTTTACATTTAATCTAGCTATTTGAACACTTAAACTATCTTCATTAGTTTCAGATAATTCTAAATTTGGTTCTCGAATAGTATCAACTTTGTTATAATCAAGACCTGTATAATCTTTAAAATTTTCTATAAGAGATTGATATTGTATCTTTAAGTTATCTAAAGAATCTTTATACGTTTTTAAAATTAAAGAGTATTGTTTATAGGTAATTGAATCTTCATTAATTTCATTCAAAGCCAAACTATTATCTATGAGTTTCTGTTGATCTTTTATTTTCTTTTCAAACTCTCTTTGAGTTTTTTCATTGTTTATAATACTAGAAACATAATTATAAACATTTTCTTTGAAAGTAATTAATCCTAATTCATAGGCTTGATTGGCTTTTAAAAGAGTTAATTGATTTTCAATATCTGACCTATTATTTGTATAATCCCCAATTAAGAAATTATGAGAAACACTTAAATTACCTCTAACATCAAATTCTTGATTGCTACTTTCACTATCATATAAAATTCCACCATCAAGAGATATTGTTGTAGTATCACTAACTTGATTTTCATAAATTGGTCTATAAGATCCAGGAATTACAATATTTAATAGATTAGAAGGTCCCCCTTCCACATAGTACTGGCTATATATATCTGAGCTACTATCTTCAGCGCTAAGAGTATAGGCATTCACACCAACACTTATTTTGGTTTTTGTATCTAAGTCACTACTTTCTAAAACTAATAAAGTATAATTTCTATTTAACTCAAGATTTGTTATTTGAGTGCTATTCTCTATTGAGTCATTGACTAAACTCTCTAATGATTGAGCACTCAAAATAGAAATACTACAAATTAATATCAAGCATAGAGTTAATATTTTTTTCTTTTTCATCAATTAAACCAAGAATATCCTTGGCCTCCTTTTTTATACTAATTTTGTTTCTAAAATTGATAATCCACTATCAACTTTAACACATTGTCCACTTACTTGATTACTAGCAATAAAGTATTTAATTACATTATTGATTTCATCAACTTTTGTTATTTTAAAAGGTAACACATCATCAATCTTTTTAAAATATTCTTTTTCACCCTTTTTAGCTATTGTAAAACCCGGAGCAACCTCATTTATTCTTAATTCAGGAGCAAATTCTCTTGCTAATAATCTAGTTTGAAATGATAAAGATTCTTTGCTTAAATAATACGGAACTCTATTTTTTACATTTTTATCAATAGTTGCGTCCGTTATGTTAATAACAGATCCAACTCGATTATTTTCCTTTAGCCATTTATAAAATTCTGTCGTTAATAAAAGAGGAAATATTGAATGTATATTATAATATTTTTCTATAATTATTTTATTTAATTGCTCAGTATCAATCTTTTCAAAAATTGATGAGGCATTAATAATTACATCAATACTACCAAATAATTTTACTGCTTTTTTAAAAAATTTATCTGCGTCTTCTTTATTAAAATCACATTGAATTATTTTACAGTTTATTTCTCCAATAAGATTTAAAGCTGAAAGAGCAGCTTTCTCACTATTATTATAATGAATTATAATTTTATTCTCTTTTGATAAAGCAAGAGCTATTTGCTTTGCTAAGGCATTAGCACCACCCGTTATTAGAACAACTTTTTTTTCATTCATACTTTTCTCTCTTTATCGGTGTTAGAAGTTAAGTTAAATGGTTAACTACATGACTAATTAACCTTACTAATTTTGTGTTGGCTTGTCAATTAGTTTTTATAAAAACGCTATAAATAAAACACACATATAAATAAAATAGTGAAATATTATCTTTACGACTATCTATTTTTTGTAAATATTTAAACTTTAATACTTTTGAGAGTATATTATATACAAGATAAGGACTTACATCTTGAAAAAATAAGACTTTTACCCTAATCTTTGTCCGCTATGATAAAAAAACAAATTACTGATGAAATTTTAAACAAACAACTTAAAAATTTAAGTGAAGATACAAGAGAAGTTTTCCTTCTTGAAAATAATAATTTTAGAGCAACAATAATTAGTGCAACTCATCTATTAAATCAAATGAGAGCAAATCATGATGCAGGAGTTGTAGAATCTCTTGTTCTAGGTCAAGCTTATATTGCAAATGCTCTATTATCTGCAACAGTTAAAGAGAACGACAGAGTTCAATTGACAATTGAATGTGGTGGACCAATAGGTGGTGTTTACACAGAAGCTTGGGCAAGTGGTGCTGTTAGAGGATATTTAAAAAATAATCCCATTGAATTAAAAGAACCTTTAACTAGTTATGATACTAGTGCTTTATATGGTCCAGGATTCTTAACAGTTTCAAAAATACTTGAAGGCAACAAAGCCCCTTTTACAGGTCAAGTTATGCTCCAAAGTGGAAATTTAGCTCAAGATTTAGCATCATATTTTAATGAAAGTGAACAAACACCTTCTCTTTTCAATTTATCAATTGATTTTGATAAAGATGGAAGGATTATGGGAGCTGGGGGATTGTTTATTCAAGCTTTACCTGGATGTAGTGAAGAAGATTTAATAAATATGGAAGAAAAATCTAAAGCTTTACCATCGCTTTCTAAAAATATTACACAAAATACAAGTCCAAAAGAATATATTTTGGCAAATTTTCCAACAGCAAACCATTTGTCCCAACAAAAAGTAGGCTTTTATTGTTCTTGTTCTAAAGACAATTTTGCAAGACATTTAGTTGGTTTACCAAAAGATGAAAAACAATCAATTTTAAAAGATGGGCCATTCCCTCTTCATCTTTCTTGCTTAAATTGTAATAGCAATTATGAATTTAGTGAAAAAGAAATAAAAGATTTATTTAAGTAATTTTCTTACAATTGAAAAGTAAGAGAAAATATAATTTTAATAATCTCTGGGGAATCAGAGGTAAGGAGAAAAAGTATGGTTTTTTTTGCAACGTGCGCAGCAAACCAGCAAGACATCTTAGAGCATGAAATTAAGGCTTTAGGAATTGAAGAAACTAACACAACTAATGGTGGTGTTGAGTTTGAATGTGATTTAGAAACAGCCTATAGATTTACTCTATATACTAGAGTAGCATCTCGTCTTATGTTAGCTTTATATCATGATGAAGATGTAATTAATGCTGATGAACTATATCAAAGTGCCATGGAAATTCCATGGGAAGATTGGATTAATCCTCAAACAACTTTCGCAATCACACAAACAGTTAAAAACTGTAAGTGGTTAAAAAATGCACACTTTGCGGCAATTAGATTGAAAGATGCGATTGTTGATAGGATTAAAGATAAATTCGAGGGAGAAAGACCTAATGTTGAAAAGGATGATCCCGACGTAACTTTCCACATCCACGTTAGAGGTGATAGCGTATTATATTTTGTTGATTTCTCAGGTAGAAAACTTCATAAAAGAGGTTACAGATTAGCTTTTATTGATGCCTCTCTTAGAGAAACCTTAGCAGCAACTGTAATAAAAAGAAGTGAATTTAGAAGAGTTTTAGAAGATGAGAATATTGATGAAATCCCTACTTTGTTAGATCCATTCTGTGGTGCTGGTACTATATTAATAGAAGCTGCACTTTGGGCAAGTAAAGTAGCACCGGGATTAATTGATGTTGATAGATTTGCATTTTTCAAATTACCTGTTCACGATGATAAGATTTGGGAAAAAGTTCTTAATAAAGCTATTGAAGAAGAAGAAATTGGTAGTCAAAGAGAGTTTAAATTCTATGGTTGGGATATAGATCCTAAGGCTATTGAAGTTGCAAAAAGAAATGCAAAAGCAGCTGGAGTTGCTGACAAAATTGAATTCTCAACTAAAGACTTTACAAATATAACTAAAGAAGATGTTCCTTGTGATAACGGGTTTATCATTACAGACCCACCTTATGGTATCCGTTTAGATGAAACTGCTATTGAAACTCTATATACAAATTTAGGCAAAACACTAAACGAATATTTTGGTGGTTGGCACGCTTCTATTCTTTGTGGAGAAAAAGAACTTCTCGGTTATGTTAATATGAAACCAAATAGAACAAACTCTGTTATGAATGCTAATATTCCTTGCCAAGTTGCACACTATTATGTATTTAGTGATGAAGAAAGACAAGAATTTATAAGAAAAGCAGAGGAAAAGAAAAAAGAAAGACTTGCAACACCTTTAAGTGAAGGTGCACAAATGGCATATAATAGATTGTTAAAAAACCTTGAAAAGTTAAGTCCAGAAATGGAAAAAGAGGGTGTTACAAACTATAGAATTTATGATGCAGATATGCCAGAATATAATGCTTCAATTGATATGTATGATGGAAAATATATTGTATTAAGTGAATATGCTGCCCCCTCCACTATAGAAGAGGAAGTTGCTCAAAAACGTCTTGAAGAATTAATCTATGCAACAGAAAGAGCTACTAATATAGATATTGAAAAAATCTTTGTTAAAACTAGAAACAGACAAAAAGGTACTACTCAATATGAAAAATTAAGTAGCAAAAATAGATTTATCATAGTAAAAGAAAATGATGCAAAATATTTAGTAAACTTTAACGATTATTTAGATACTGGAATTTTCTTAGATCATAGACCTGTTAGAAAAAAACTTAAAGAAATGGCGAAGGATACTCGTTTCTTAAATCTTTTCTGTTATACAGGAACTGCAACTGTTCAAGCTGCAATGGGTGGAGCTCTTTCAACTGTTAGTGTTGATGCTTCTTCAACCTATTTAGATTGGGCTATGAAAAACATGGCTTTAAATGATTTTAAATCTATGAACCATTTTTACTACAAAGAAGATTGTATGAATTATCTATATAATTCCTATGATAAGTTTGATTTGATTTTCTGCGATCCTCCAACTTTTTCAAATGGTAAAGGTCGTGATTCTTTTGATGTACAAAGAGATCATAAGAGATTAATTCACCTTTGTATGAGACACTTAGATAAAGATGGTATTTTAATCTTTAGTAATAATAATAGAAAATTTGAATTAGATAATTATATTTATCAAGATTATGATGTAAAAGATATTACAAAAGAATCTATTGGTTTAGATTATGAGAGAAATCCAAAAATTCACCAATGTTATTTAATTAAAGAAAGACAAGTTATAAAGGTTAGAAAAAAACCAAAAAAAGTTGTTAAAAAAGAAACTATTCAATAGATAAAATAAGCCTCTAGATTATCACTCTAGAGGCATTTTTTTAATTAAGAAAAATTATCTTGCATTAGTATAGATTTTAATTAAATCATCTTTATCAAGACCAATTGTTGTTCCAATTAATCTTTTACCAAAGTTAGTTGCTTTTATACTTAGTTCAACTATATCCTCATCACTTGGATTAACTTTAAGTTCTTTAAGATTAGTTGGCATATCTATTTTATGATAGAACTCATTTAACTTTTCAATTCCCAAAAGAGCAGTTTCTTTAGAAGTTGCTTGTTTTTCAACGCCTAAAACGTTTAAAGCAAACTTCTCTAATCTATCCTCAATTTTATCAAATACATAAAGAGCCCAACTTGAAAATACAGCACTTAGACCTGCTCCATGAGCAACATCATATTTACCACCTAATTCATGTTCAATCTTATGTACAGCCCATTCGCCAGAATTAGTACCACAACCAGTTAATCCATTATGTGATAAACTACTAGCCCACATAATATTCCATCTAGCTTTGATATCTTTAGGATTCTCTTTTAAGATTAAGGCATTTTTAATAACTGATCTCATCAATCCTTCAGCAATTTCATCAGTAATATCTAAATTTTGATCTCCATCAGTATTTAAATATCTTTCCATAGTGTGCATTAAGATATCCACACAACCACTAAATGTTTGATAATTTGGCAAAGTTAAGGTTAATAATGGGTTCATAATCGCAAAACGACATGCTGCATCAGGATGGCCTGTAGATCTCTTTAACATACCTTCATTTTTTGTAATAACACAACCTTTACTCATTTCAGAACCAGCAGCGGCTATGGTTAAAATAGTTGCAACAGGATAAGAGCCTTTTACTTCTCTCGTTCCATCAAAAAAATCCCAAACCTCGCCTCCATTGAACAGACCTATAGCAATAGCTTTTGAAGAATCTATTACACTACCACCACCAACAGCTAAAATAAAATCAACACCTTCTTTTTTACAAAGTTCTATTCCTTCATGGACTTTAGACAATAATGGGTTAGGAGCAACACCACCTAATAAAATATATTCAATTTTCTCTTCTTCTAAAGCGTTTTTAACTCTATCAATTAGGCCGGATTTTATAGCACTTTTCCCGCCATAATGAATTAAAACCTTCTTAGGATTAAAAGCTTTTAATTCTTTAGCACAATCAACTTCACCATTTTCTTTAAAAATGACTTTTGTTGGAGTATAATAAGTAAAACTATTCATAACAAACTCCTCGTAGATTTATATTAATAATATTATATATAATTATATGATTAATTCAAAGCCTAAAAAAACAAACCCTAACTCAATAAGGTTTGTATATTATTTTTTATTTTTTATAGACAACATCTTCTAAAACATCTATCAGTGGTTGATAATCACCATCAATGGCACATATATCCGCTTCTAAAAGTCTATCCGGATCGATGTTTATCCAATCTATCCTATATCCTGCGATAAAAATTAAATCCCAGAAAAACAATCTAGCCGTTATAGCATTGCCATTTCTAAAAGGATGAAGGGCTTCAACCTCACCCATGTAATAAGCTAAATCATTTATAAAGGATTCTCTATCTAATCCTCTTAAAAAATGGTCTTTTCTTAATTTTCCAAATATTTCATTAGCAGAACTATTTATATACTCAGGTCTACAAAACTCAGTTCTCTTAGCAGCAGTTTTAGTTCTTAAGGCGCCAGCAGATGGATAAATATCACTAAATAGATGAGTGTGAGTAGCAATTAATCTATCAAAATCAAAAGGCCCATCTATTGGAGTTAACATCAATTCTGCAGTTCTAATAGAAGTAATATATATTGCTATCTCTCTAAGTCTATCTCTATCTTTAATAGAGAAAAAATTGTACAAACATCTAGTGTTTTCGTAGTAATTAAAATCCTTATCACTTGCAACATAATCATTGTTTGTTAAGGAATTTTCTAAAATAAAATTTTCAATCAAACTATCAGCAGTTTTATCTTTATCTAAAACTGCTCTTATATCAGCCTCATCGTCATCGGAAAGTTCAAAACCTTCCGACTCATGGTTAAATCTAATATAGTCGATGCAACGTTGCATACGGCCTTTTCTCATTATTGTGTTTGTAGGGAAAATAATCCCTTTCTCCTTATGTAATATAAATTAAAAATATATCCTAATAATACAAATACCCTTAATCTTTGGTCAAGGTATTACATATTCACTTTTTAAAGATGATGAAAAATAAAAGGGCCAGATTTGAAGCTGACCCTCTAATTTTATAGTTACTTAGTTAAAATGTTAGTACAAGAGCTGGAGTTACTTCAACACCCCAAACACCATCTAAACCAGCAAATCTTCTAAATTTAGCATCAGTTGCAAATTGGAAATGGTTATTAAATTTATAAGCTAAACCTAATTGTCCACCATAACCTAGTAAGATATGATCAAGGTAATCAGGATCAATATCTAAAGAACCAACATAAGGATAATCGACCAATGTTGCGTCAACTAAACCAGCTACGTCAATAACAACTTTACCAAAATTAAATTCAATTTCTGGAGCTAAAGTTACTCTTAAGCTATAATCAGTAATTGTTGTATCAGTAAAGAAACTAGTTAAAGAAGCTCTAGCGTCTCCATCAGTAGGAGCTAGAATTAAGTCAGTATTAAGATTTAAACCTAAACCAACATTTTTTGATAGACCAATAATATTATTAAAGCCTAAACCAAGTCCAACACTAGCACTTAGATTATCATAGTTAGTATTACCTGGAACTGTTTCTAATGCATACACACCAGAACCTCTTAGAGAAATACTAGTATAGTAAGGACTCTTTTCTTTCTTCATTTCTTCGACAACAATTACATCATCATCAGATGTTGCAGCTTCTTCTTTCATCATATCGTCGTCTTTTGCAACAACTTCCATTTCACTACTATGATCTTTCTCCATAGCCATATCATCTGTAGCGGACATTTCTTCTGTAGTAGCCATATCTTCAATAACAGCATCTTCTTCCATCATAGGATCACTTGCAATTAATGGCATAGCTGTAGACATAGCACTTGGAGACCAATTTACTCCATCATATGTTTGTTGAAGGTACAAAGTATACTCTTTTGAACCATCTAAATGTTCAATAACACAAGAAGAGGTCATACCATCAACTACGGTCCAATTATCTGGATCCTCTCCATCTAATTGATATCTAAAACCAGTTACTTGAGGATCATCTAACATCCATTCCCAAGTTATAACAACATCAGTAGCGAATGCCATAACAGGTAATAATACTAATAAAGCTAACAATGTAAAAATTCTTTTTTTCATAATACTAATATTAAGGAATAAAATAATATATTATTTACCCCTTTTCTCCTTATTGATTTTTCAAATATCTAAATTCTTCTAACTTCAATCTATATATATAATACATTAATTAAATAAAGCTAACAACTATAAAAATAAATATTCTCAATATTAATGTTCATATATGTTCAATAATTAAAACTATATCCACATTATTTAGTTACATTATAACAACAAAATGAATAATAGTTAAATAAAATACATATCCTATATGTTTTATTATAAATCTTTATTTCACAAAATCAATATTTTATAGGATAAATACACATAACTCCAAAGATATAAATTTAATCAAAATGAATAAAGTCAATTTTAATTAAATCAAACAAAGTAAAATGTTTAATATAATTCTTAAAAATTATATACTTAAATAACTTAATTTAAACGAGGAAATATGAAAATTAATGATTTTGAACTAGAAGTTTTTTTTACTAAATATGAATTTAATGCCCCCTATTTACTAACACAATCAGATTGTCAGTCTATAAGTATAGAAGAACTATTATCCTACAAAGATGGGGCTAAAGAAGATTTTTTAAATCTTAACTTAGGTTATACTGAAGTTTGTGGGTCTTCAGAACTTAGAAAACGAGTTTCCTCCTTATATACAACAATGGATGAATCTAATATTATAATACACTCAGGTGCACAAGAAGGTATATTCAACTTTATGAATATTCTCCTTGATAAAGGTGATCATATAATAACACAATATCCAATTTATCAATCACTATTTGAAGTAGCTTCATCAATTGGATGTGACAACTCAAAATGGATGTTAAAACAAGACAATAGAGGTTGGTATACCAATATAGAAGAGTTAGAAAACCTTATACAACCAAATACTAAATTAATAGTTTTAAACTCACCGAACAACCCAACAGGTTACACCTTTAAAAAAGAAGAATTACATAAAATAATAGAAATAGCAAAAAAACATAATATATATATTTTTTGTGATGAAGTTTATAAAGGTCTAGAAGTTGATAATATCAATAGACCTTGGTTAGCTGATTTGTATGATAAAGGAATCTCCTTAGGTGTCATGTCAAAATCTTATGGACTGGCAGGGCTTAGAATAGGATGGATTGCAACTAAAGATTTAGACATTTTAGATAGATTAACTAAAATGAAACATTATACTAGCATCTGTTCTAGTGCTCCTAGTGAATTCTTAGCATCACTAGCATTAGAATATAGTGATAAAATATTAAAGAAAAATCTCAAATTAATTAAAAAGAATTTAAACATAGCTGATAAATTTTTTAAAAAATATCCAACTCTATTTCAATTCAATGCTCCAATGGCAGGACCAGTTGGTTTTATAAAAATGAACATAAATGAACCTATAAATGAGTTTTGTGCTAAATTAGTTAAAGAAAAAGGAGTTTTACTATTACCTTCAGATATTTATTTTTATGAGGGTCAATATTTTAGAATGGGTTTTTCAAGAGATAATTTTGAGCTTAGCTTACAAAAATTTGAAGAATACTTGATTGAAAATGAATATGTATAAGATCTAATTTATGATATTAGTTTAAATTATTTCCCTTCACCTTATATCTTGAATTTACATATTGTAATGATGTATGTTACAAACATGAATATAATAAACAATTTAGCCATTTTTTGTGGTTCTTCTAAGGGAAACAATCCAATTTTTAGTGAAGTTGCAATTAAGGTTGGTTCATACATTGCAGATAATAACATGAGTTTGATATATGGTGGTGGAAATATAGGTCTTATGGGCTTAGTTGCTTCAACAGCATATGAAAAAGGTGCAAAAGTTATTGGTGTTTTACCACAAAGACTTAATCTTCCTCAAGTTTGTAATAAAGTTGTTGAAAGCGAAAGAATTATTACAGTTGATATGCACGAAAGAAAAAAAGAAATGTATAAAAGAAGCGATGCTTTTATTGCTATGCCTGGAGGCATAGGAACTTATGAAGAATTCTTCGAAACCTATACCTGGCTACAATTAAATATACACACTAAACCTATTGGTTTATTAAACATTGATAATTTCTACACTCCGTTATATACATTTCTTGAGCATGCATGCCAAAAGGGATTCATGAAAAAAGATATACTAGACACCCTGTCTATTTCAGATAATATTGACTCTCTAGTATCTATGATGAAAAATAAAGATCTCAATTTTAGTAAAAAAGTTTAGGAGTCCTACAATGGAAAAAGAATTAAAAAGATATAAGGTACTAGAATATTTTTACATAATTATTGGAACATTTCTAACAGCACTTGGAGTAGTTTTATTTGCGAATCCCGCAAAAATAGCAAATGGTGGAGTTACAGGTATAGCAATTATTTTATATCATACTCTAAACTTCGATGTTGGAACTTCAATTTTAATATTAAGTATACCTTTATTTTTTATTGGTCTTTTAATCTTTGGAAAAGAATACGGGATAAAATCACTTATGGGGACGCTCTTATATTCTGGCTTTGTAATTCTATTAACACAGCTATTGGGCTCTGATGGAATTATCGATTACAGCTTTCATGTATCCTATCTACTTTCAGCTATTTTTGGTGGTATTTTATTCGGTGCAGGACTTGGTTTTGTTATGAAAAGTGGTGCTAATACTGGAGGAACAGATATATTAGCACAAGTAATTTCAAAATATACTTTTTTCACCTTAGGAAATGCAATGTTTATAATTGATGCAATCATTATTGGTTGTAGTGTATTTATTTTTGGAATAGAAGCTGCTTTATATGCAATTATAACTATATATATTACTAGTGTTGGCATTGATAAAGTTTTATTAGGACTTGGAAGTTATAGTTCAAAAACTATATATATAATAAGTGAAAAAAGGGAAGAAATTAAGAATATCATATTAAAAGATTTAGATCATGGAGGAACAATATTAGAAGGTAAAGGTTTATATACAGATAAAGAAAGGCCTGTAATTATGACTGTAATGCCAAATAATAAAATTGGAAGACTTACAAATCACATTCATTTAATTGATAAAGATGCTTTTATAATTGTTCATGACGCTTATCAAGTAATGGGAGAAGGTTTTACTCCAATAGCAAAAGCAGCTTGGAAAAGTAAACATCTCTAAATAAATCAACTTTTTCTAAATAAAAATTCCAAAGTAGATGCAACATTTTTTGCAAACTACTTTGGATTTATATTAGTTATTACTTTTCCCAAAGTTTTTCTGGATAATATCCTAATTCAGTTTTATTGGCTAATTCTTTTTTAACATTTTCTCTATCTTCACTGTAAGTCATACCAAACCACTTTTCTTGAGTTGTATAGAATTTTAGTTTTCCTTGATTTCTTTTAACTATTTCACTAGCGCCTTCTGGTAGATAACATTCAGTTTTCTCTGTTGTAATATTTTCCTTAATAAATTCATCCCAATAAGAAGAAAAAGAATCAAAGGCTTTAGGTGTAAAACCAAAGAAATTCATAGAAACCCATTCTGCCCCACTCATTTCAATATCTTTACCATCTAAATGACTAATTATCTTGTCACCTACAAATTCAATCTTAGTATTTTCTTTCATACTTATTAAGTAGCCATCATCAACACTACAAACAGCTCTTGATACGCTACCTGATTTACTCATAGTATTTTTTAAAACATATCCTACTAAAGCATGTTCACTACTATTTTCATCCAAAGAAGAAAGATGTTTAGCCATAATTTCAAAAGCTTCTCTTCCGTAATAATCATCACTATTAATTACACAAAAGGGCTCTTTTACAACATCCTTAGCGCAAAGTACTGCATGGATAGTTCCCCATGGTTTAGTTCTATCTTTACTTAATGCAATTTGTTCTTCAGTTAAAAGAGAATCCATTGATTGAAAAACATACTCAGCATCCATATTTCTACTAACTCTATCAAAAAGTCTTTCTTTAAAATCTTTTTCAATATCTTCTCTTATTATAAATACTACTTTTTTAAATCCAGCTTTTTTTGCATCAAAAACACCAAAATCTAATAATGTCTCATCATTTTTACCTACAGCATCTATTTGTTTAACGCCACCATAGCGTGAGCCCATTCCAGCTGCTAATACAACTAATGTTGGTTCCATACATCTCTCCTAATAAATTATCATCTCGAACATCGTTAGTTTAACAAGTTTAATAAATGGGGTCAAATTAAAAAAACTAATAGAACAAATTTTTAATTATTTTGTCCAAATAAAATTTAAACTAGACAGCAAATATTTTTTAGTAGTAGTATATATACAGGGAAAGAGGAAAAAATGATAGAAGAAAATTTAATAATCTCAGATTTTGATTCATGTTGCTTATTTTTTAAGGTATTAGGAGATTCAACACGAATGAAAATAATTTTAGCTTTAGCTAAAGGAGAGTTATGTGTTAATGATTTAACAAAAGAACTAAACATGGAACAATCTGCAATATCTCATCAATTAAAAATTCTTAAAAATGCTAAAGTTGTTAAAGCTAAGAAAGTTGGCAAGAATGTTTTCTATGCTTTTGACGACGACCATGTAGAAAAAATAATCGAAATAGCAATAGAACATATTAATCACAAAAAAAATGAAGAATAGCATTGACATATGAGCAATCATTCATGTATATTCTAGATATAAAGTATATGAGAGCTTTCTCATATATTTTTTAAACAAACATATGAAAATATATTCATATGTAAAGGGAAAATAATATGAAAATTACTCGTATTCACAGGATTATAGTATCGCTAATTCTATTTGTTTTAGGATTAACAGTTCTACAAGATTTTAAATTATATATAATGCTAATTTCTTATATAATTATTGGTCATGATATAGTAATTAAAGCAATAAAAAACATTTTTAAAGGCTCCTTCTTAGATGAAACCTTTTTAATGGCAATTGCTTCAATTGGAGCTTTTATAATTGGTAGTTCAAGTGAAGGTGTTGCAGTTATATTGTTCTATCAAATCGGAGAAGCCTTTGAAAGCTATGCTGTAAACAAATCAAAAAGATCAATAAAGAGTTTAATGAGCTTAAAGAGTGAAGTAGCTCATTTAGTTAAATCAGCTTCAATTATTGATATGGATCCTACTGCTATAAAAATAGATGATATAATCTTAGTTAAACCAGGAGAAAGAGTTGCTTTAGATGGAATTGTTATAGAGGGAAGTTCAGCACTTGATGTTTCTCCATTAACAGGAGAAGCATTACCTTTAGATGTTAGCAAAAATTCTACTGTGCTTAGTGGAAGTCTAAATATTAATTCACCACTAAAGGTAAAAGTTACAAAATCCTATGAAAACTCTACAATTTCAAGGATTTTAGAACTAGTAGAATCTGCTAATGAAAAGAAATCTAAGAATGAAATTTTTATCAAGAAGTTTGCTAAATATTATACTCCCATAGTTGTATATTCGGCTCTCCTTTTAGCAACAATTCCTCCATTATTTATAAGCGGGGTACCTTATTCAACTTGGATTTATAGAGCTTTAATGTTTTTAGTTGTTTCTTGTCCTTGTGCATTTGTTGTATCTATTCCACTTTCATATTTCAGTGGTATTGGAGCAATTTCTAAAAAGGGCGTTTTAGTTAAAGGTAGTATATATTTAGAGAATCTTGCAAAAGTTGATACTATTGTTTTTGATAAAACAGGAACTTTAACTGAAGGTAAATTTACTATTAATGATATATTATGTGAAAATATAGATAAAATTGAGCTACTAAATATAGTATCAAGTGTTGAAAGATTATCAACTCACCCTATTGCCAATTCTATTGTTAAAGAATTTGAAACCTTAAAAGATTCTACTATCAAAGATTATATAGCTAAAGATGTTAAAGAAATCCCAGGACAGGGATTAAAAGCTAATGTTAATAATAAGGAAGTATTAGTTGGTAAAAAAGCTTTATTAGAAGACAATAATGTAGCCATAAAAGAATATGGAAATTTAGATACTACTAATTCCTTGATTTATATATCCATCAATAATGAGTTTAAAGCTATTATTTCTATTGGAGATAAAATTAAATCAAACAGCAAAGAGACTATCAAAAAACTTAGAAAAAATGGCCTAAATAATTTAATAATGCTAAGTGGAGATAATTTTGAAACAGCAGAAAAAGTTGCAACTGATTTAGGTTTATCTGATTTTAAAGCAAATTTGCTTCCAGAAGATAAAGTAAAAGAACTCGATAAGATTATTAAACAAGGGCACAAAGTTGCTTTTGTTGGTGATGGAATAAATGATTCTCCAGCACTAGCTATGAGTGAAGTTGGAATTTCTATGGGGGCTGCTGGAAGCGATGCTGCTATAGAGGCAAGTGATGTAGTTATTATGGGAGAACAATTAAACAATCTATCTTCTGTAATTAAACTCTCGAAGAAAACTATGAGAATTGTAAAAGAGAATGCTATCTTTGCTATCGGAATAAAGTTTTTAGTTATGATATTAGGAGCTTTAGGTCTAGCTAATATGTGGGCTGCTGTATTTGCAGATGTAGGGGTTACTTTTTTAGCAGTCTTAAATGCACTTAGAATGTTAAGTTTTAAAAGTAATAATATTTAATTTCACATAGTTTTTTAAATTTACCTATTGACAATAAGTTAAATTTTATATAGTTTAACTCTTGTCTTTTGGGGGCGTAGCGAAGATGGTTATCGCGTCGGCCTGTCACGCCGAAGATCGCGGGTTCGATCCCCGTCGCTCTCGAAACAATAATCCTTACTTTATAGTAAGGATTTTTTTATATCCATGTATTTTTTATTTGATGTTCAAGATATATATATGTTACTATTTTCTCAGAAACAAAAGGAAGTTTAGATAAAATTGAAAAAACCCAATTTAATGATTAATCGAGAAAATTTTAACTCTCATAAAGAGTCTTTCATTAAAATATTACTAGTATATAGTATTATTTTTATATTAATGCAAGCTCTATTTATTTGGACTTTTTCAAGCACTATAAAAAATGTCAAAACTGAATTTTGGAATCAAGAGGAGATATTATTTCAAAAATCTGTTTCTATAATTGATACAGACATAAAATTAATGAATGCTTACTGCCAAGACTTAGCGCAATCCTCCCCTTTTTATAGATTGTCTCAATTCAAAGACAGTGAAGCACCAAATTTTTATTATACAGCTATGAAAGCTAAAAATAGTCTTTCCACAAATATCTATACAGCTGGGACACTTCCGATAAAACATTTTTTTGCATATTTTTGGAATACAGATTATGTATTATCAAATAATAGATTCGATTCCTCTACCCTTTTCTATAATGGTATTCAAAGCTATCCTGAAGAAAAACAAATATTTTGGGAAGAAACTATTAAAAATAATAATACAACTACAAATCTAATTAATATTAATGATTTACTAGATTCAGAGAGAGATGAATTTTACTACATAGTAAATATGGATAAAATATCGTATAAAAAAATACCTGCATCAGTGGTTTTCTCAATTGAAGTAGATAAAATAAAAGAAAATTTTACTAGCTTACTTCTTCCAAAAAGTGAAATCCTAGTTTTAGATGAAAACAACAACTATTTATTTAATATAACTGAAGGGGAAGAGAAATTAACTGACAATGACATAACAAATTTAATTAAAAATTCTAAATCAGAATTTAAAATAGATAATAAAGAATACAATATCATTAAAATTACATCATCTGGATTGAAATGGACATACTATTTAATTCAACCAACCACCCTTTGTCAAAAACAAATAATTAAATATCAAACTCTTTCGTATATAGTAATTCTGTTATCAACTATTTTAGGTATAATATTAATTCTATACTTAATTAGTATTAGTATGAAACCCTTATTAACACTTGATATACAACTACAAACCGTACAAGGAGATAAAGATAAACTTGAATCATTTATTAATGATAGAACACCTATTTTATGTAAAACATACATAAGAGAGCTAATGAGAGGATTAATAATACATACTGATGAACTTAAAACAGCTAGAGACTTTTTAAATCTAAATGATTCCTCTTTAAAATATATTGTCTTATATAGTATTGCTTACAACAACAGTAATAAAACATATAATAAAAATGATTTTGATAATGAAGTCGTAAATGAATTATATATAGAATTTTCCAGTAATAATCGGCTATATTTTTTCTCTCCAGAAGAGAGAACATATGCTCTACTACTTCCCTTTTCAAAAGATGAAGATATTTTTAAAAAAGAAATAATAGATAAACTTATTAAAGTAAATGAGAATTTATTAAGAAATTCTTCAATTTGGATTTATGGGGGAATATCAAATAGCTGTACAAAGTTAAAAAGAATTTGGACGATATATCAACAAGCAAGAACTGCTTCCCAATTTGTAGGCGCTGGTGAAATATTCTCAAGCTATTTTATAA
Source organism: Sphaerochaetaceae bacterium (assembly GCA_963677735.1). Classification (GTDB taxonomy): domain Bacteria; phylum Spirochaetota; class Spirochaetia; order Sphaerochaetales; family Sphaerochaetaceae; genus Pleomorphochaeta. The sequence continues at coordinate 2,846,426 of OY782505.1, read as the reverse complement.
GAGATATAGAATCAACAACATATTACTATCCTATTGAAATTACGGAACAATTATCATACCATATTTCAAAAAACAATACTCAACAAATAAAAGAAATTTTCCTATTAATAAACCAAGAAAATTTTATAAATAGAAATTTAAAATCAGACATGGTATCATTCCTTTTAAATGATATAAAAAACACCTTAATAAAATGTAGGTTAAAAATTAATTGGGTCAAAGATAAAGAAAGTATTAATAAGTTAAATATAATCGATACAAAACTTCAAACATCACTTAGTATTGCTTTACTAGAACATGTATCAAATGAACTTTGCTATTTCTTTGAAAATAAAAATGATGAAACTCTTATAGAGACAATACAAAATTATATTGAAGAAAACTATAATGATCCTTCAATTTGTTTAACTAAAATAGCAGATGAATTTTTAATTTCAGAAAGCTATGTTTCACATTTATTCAAAAATGAAAAAGGAATCAATTTCTCAACATTCTTAGAAAATTTAAGATTAAATGCTGCAATGAAAAAATTAAAATGTAAAGACTGTAAAGTTTCTGAATTATATAAACATGTGGGGTACAATAATGCAACTTCATTTAGAAGAGCCTTCAAAAAAAGATATGGTGTCCCACCAAGTTCTTTAAGGAAATAAAAAAGTGTTAAATTACAAAACAATTAAAAAGGATTTTAATAATGAATTAATAAAAAATAATTATATAAAATTCATTAATTCGCTAAATGAAAAAAATGTTGAATTACATAGTTTTGCATTAATTCATGATGAAAAACTCTTCTTAGAAGAATATACTGAATATCAAGCACCAACAGATTTACATCAAATGTATTCTATTACCAAAAATTTAACCTCTATAGCAATTGGAATCTTAATAACACAAAATAAAATTAACTTAGATGACAAAATTTCTTCATATTTTAAAGATAAAATCAACAAACACACTTCACCTGAAATATTAGATATGAAAATAGAAGACTTATTATCTATGCGGACTTGTTACAATAAAACTACATATAAAAGAGATTTAACTAAGGATTGGATAGAAAGCTTCTTTACAAGCCCCATTGATCACAAAAGTGGTACAATTTTTAACTATGATACTTCTGCCTCACATACCTTATGTGCATTAGTGGAAAGACTTACAAATCAAAGACTTTTAGATTTTTTAAGTCAAAATCTAAGACAATATTTCACATTTTCAAAAAATTCATATATAAAACAAGACCCCTTTGGAAACACAATGGGAGGTACAGGTTTTAATTGTACAACCAAAGATTTAATTAATCTTGCTCTTTTTTTGTATCAAAAAGGAGAAGGAGTTCTTTCAAGCACTTATTTTTTACAAGCAACATCAAAAAAAGTCGAAACTAGTAATAGATCAAAATTTGAATTTGAAAGTTATGGATATGGTTACCAATTTTGGAAAACAATATATGATGGTTTTTTTTGTTATGGGATGGATGGTCAACTAATTATCATTATTCCAAAATTTAAATTTATAGCAATAACCACAAGTAGCACAAAAAACATCCAAGCATTATTTGATAACATATTTAAATATTTTCTTTATCCGCTATCCATTTCTTAGGTTCTTCACTAAATAAATATTTTAAATAACATGTGAGATACTCTTTTTTCTCCTCTTCATTTAATTTTTTTGCCCATTCAACTAGTTCTAAATTTGTTGAAGATTTATTATCTAAGGCAAAAAAAGATTTAGTTTGTGCAATTGGTTTATCCCAATCATGAAAACAGCCCTTTTTTACTAATTTAGCATTTATATCACAATCAAAAAAAACGCTTTTTGCACCCAATCTCCAAGGTCTTGCTAAATAAAGAGAGTTATTATCTACATTCCCATCTATTTTACATTTATAAAATAAAAAGCCATACTCTAAATCTACAACTGTGCAAGGAGCTGCAATATAGGCTTTAATCTCTCTATCTTTGAAATCATCAAGCACAAAAATATTACACCGATAAAAAAGAGCTGTAGCTCCCCCAAATATGAAATCAATATTACCCAAAATAGTGCAATTCTTAAAAATTTGTCTACAATGTTTTCTTTCATAGACTGCCATAGGTCCAAGACCAACATTACTTCCATATTTATCTGCCTGAGGTAGAGGTGCTGTAAATAAAGTATCTTGATTACCTTTTAAAATGCAATTTTCAACTTTAATTTTATCCCCATCACAATATAAAGCAACACATTGTCCATATTCTTTTCCATTACCAGCCCTATTTTCAATTGTTAAATTTTTAAGTTTAATATTAGATGAAGCTAAATGTAAGGTTGCAGTTCTGAAAGTACCTCTTTTACTTCCATCCTTTAAAATTTCAAAAGCAGATAAATTATTAGTTATAATTACATTATTCTCTTTATTCCCTTCAATTATTATATTTTTAACATCGACAAATACACTTTCGTTATAAATTCCATCGTTAATAAATACTTTTATTTCATTTTGATTATCATTGCTTCTAATTAATTTTGCTTTTTCGATAGCTTTGGTAATAGTATTAATTGAATTTTCAGCTTTCTTTGAAACAATAATTATATTGTTTTGTAGATTATTCATCAGAACCTCATTTTTCTATTTCTTTATCTAGAAAGAATATAATCAATAATAATATACGGCAAGATACATTTTTTGTTTTATAGTACATATTTTGTTATGAATTAAAATAATTAGATATTTTTTTCGATTTTAATAGTACAATAAATTTAACAAATAACGTATTTTATTTCAAAAATTGTTTCTTGTGCCCCAAAAAATTCTAGCTTATTGTCATTATGAACCAACTAAGTTTGGGAATTAAAAAAAAGGAGTCACCTATGAAACTTAAAAAATTATTTTTAGTTTCAATTGTTTTATTAGCAAGTTTTACATTATTTGCTAGTGGATCAAGTGAAGAAAAAGAAACTTCTAGTACAAAAGAAGTAGTGGACGCTGACGGAATAGTAAAACCCAAAGAAATTACTATTATGGTCGATTCAACTGTTTTTACAAAGGCAAATGATAGAGATTCATTTGAAAAGAGATGGGAAGAATTAACAGGTATTGATTTAAACATAATTCAACCAGATCATGATGCATACTATGATGTAGTGGGACAAACGTTAGCAAGTGGAGATTGGCCAGATGTTATCTTATTAAACTCAGTATATTATGCTGGTTATGCTTCAGAAGGTGTTCTTTGGGACATGACAGAATCGTATGATAATTCAACTTTAAAAACTCGAGTAACAAACCAATCTATTATTGATGGATTAAAACTAGATGGTTCATTATTTGGATTTAGTCCTACTCGTGGAAATGGATGTATTACCTACATAAAAAAAGCTTGGTTGGACAATGTAGGTCTTGATGTTCCAACGAATTACAAAGAATACTTAGCAGTGCTAGATGCATTTACTAACGAAGATCCTGATGGTAATGGTATAGATGGAGACACATATGCCCTATCAGCTGCAGGTCTAATTGGCAAAGAAGCCCCATACATAAACTATTTACCTAATTTCTACCAAGACGCTTATCCAAGTTTTTATAAAAACGAAAACGGTGTTTGGGTTGATGGATTTACAGAACCAGCAATGAAAAAAGCTTTAACAAGATTGAAAGAAGCTTATGAAGCTGGATATATTGATAAAGAAAGTTTAACCAATGGGACTAAAGATTGTAGAAATAAATTCTATGAAGATAAATTTGGAATATTTACTTATTGGGCTGGAGTATGGGCTAGTAACTTAAGAACTAATTTAATTGCTAACGGTCATGATGGTGATTTAATAGCTCTACCACCAATCAAAGAAACAGAAACGTACATAGAACGAGTTGCCCCAACATGGTGTATCACATCTTCTAGTGAAAACCCAGAAGGTGTATTTAAATACTTCATAGAAACTATGCTTGATGGAAAAGATATGCAATTCTTATGGACATATGGAGTTGAAGACATTCATTGGTCAACAAAAGCTGAGACGGTATGTGGTAATACTTATAAAGAAGGTGAATTCCATGGTTTAGAAAGTCTAGAATTAAAAGGCACACAATATAAGAAGAATCATATAGATCCTCTATTAGCTGTAGCACCTTTAGAGGAAACTCCTTCATCCTTATCTGAAGAAATAATTGATTCCGCAACTACTTTCAGTAAATTTAGTAGACCTGCACAATTAGTTTTATCAACAGATGAAATGTCACAATACAATGGAGACTTAACGACCCTTAAAAATGAAATTGTTGCTTTAGTAGTAACTCAAGGAATGAGCGTTGAAGATGGTATGAAAAAATTTGAATCAGATGGTGGATTAAGCTGGTCAAATCAAATCGTTAACTCACTTAACAAATAATAATCAACGTCCATAGGAGTACTATTAAAATAATGAATAAGAATAATTCAGGCCAAAGTTTGACCCAACAAAATAAAGCCTCATTTAAAGCACAATTATACAAATATAGATATTTTTACTTAATGTTTTTACCAGTAATGATATTCGCACTAATATTTTTTTATATTCCTATGGTCGGAGTTCTATATTCCTTTACAAGCTATAAAGGAATAAGAGCTCCAGAATTTGTAGGGCTAGCGAATTTTAGAAAAATGTTCCAAATGCCAAATTTCTGGAGTGCATTTAGAAATACTTTAGAAATAAGCGTCGTCAAACTATTTCTAAATACAGCGATAGCTATAATCATTTCACTATTATTAAATGAAATGACAAATCTAAGGTACAAGAAAATAACACAAACAGTAATCTATCTCCCACACTTTTTATCGTGGGTAGTTACCGCATCCGTTTTCTCATTAATAATGTCTCCATCTAATGAAGGCCTAATTAACCAATTATTACTTAATCTACATATAATAGAAAAAGGTAATGAAATCTATTTCTTAGGAAACCAAAACCTATGGAGAATGAGTTATTACATAATTAATATCTGGAAAGATAGCGGTTGGGGAACTGTTATATTTTTAGCAACTTTATCAGGAATTAATCCTTGCTTGTATGAAGCTGCCGCAATTGATGGTGCTAATAGATTTAAAAGAATGACTGCTGTAACATTACCAGCACTTTCTAACACAATTATAACCGTTTTAATATTAAATTTAGCCAAAATAATGAATTTATTTGAATCAGCATTTGTCCTTCAAAATGATGCTGTTATGGGCACTGCGAATGTATTACAAACATATATTTATTATCAAACATTTAACAGTGGTGCAATACCAGACTATGGGTATACAACTGCAGTAGGATTATTTAAATCTATTGTTGGCTGCATATTAGTTTTAACCTGTAATCACATCAGTAAAAAAACCCGCGAAGGTCGTGGAATTGTATAAGGATAAAGAAATGAAGAAAAAATCTAGTTTAAATAAAACAACAGGATTTGATGTTTTTAATACAATATTATTTGCACTAATATGTCTTATGATGCTTATTCCATTATATAAAGTTCTGATAGATTCATTTGATCTAACAAGTGCATACGGTATGAGATTGTTACCAAAAAAATTTGGTTTAGACGGATATATATCTGTTTTCACAAACCCAACTTTATATAGGCCCTTGTTAATATCAATTGTTACGACAATTTCTGGTACTTTATTAGGATTAACACTATCTACAGTTGGTGGATTCGTACTAATCCAGTGGAAGATGCCAGGAAGAACTTTCTTTGCAAACTTTTTACTATTTACAATGATATTTAATGGTGGAATGATTCCAACCTATTTATTAATGAGATCTTTACATCTTACAAATTCTCTAGGGAGTGTAATCCTTTATCCAGCTCTAAATATTTATAATTTAGTATTGATGAGAAACTTTTTTGAAGGGATTCCTGTTAGTTTATATGAATCTGCTGAACTTGATGGATGTACTCCGATGCAAACCTTTTTTAAAATTGTATTACCCTTATCAAAAGCAGCTTTAGCTTCTATTGGTCTACTCTTTGCTGTTGCTTATTGGAATGATTATACAAATTATAAATTATATATAACCGATTCAAACTTTTATAATTTCCAAATGAAACTACGAAGTATAATGATGGGATCAGACTTACCTGGAGCCGTTGGATCAGCAACAGAAAATACAATTAAAAGCGCGGCCATAATTATAGCAATATTACCATTTATGATATTGTATCCATTTTTACAAAAGTATTTTGTAAAAGGTATGAATTTAGGATCAGTAAAGGAATAAATATGTCGACTATACATTGGATAGGGGATTCAACTGTAGCTTTTAATAATATATATAGTTATCCTCAGACAGGAATTGGTCAGGTTTTTAACATATTTTTAAAACCTGATCAACCTATAATTAATCACGCAAAGAATGGAAGAAGTACAAAATCTTTTATAGATCAATCATTATTAATGCCTGTTTATTTTGAACTCAAAAAAGATGATTTCCTCTTCATACAATTTGGGCATAATGATGAAAAAAAGTCTGATTTAAGCAGATATACAGATCCTAATACAACATTTAAAGAAAATTTAATTAAATTTATTAATGTTGCAAATAGTAAACAAGCAACGTCAGTCTTAATTACTCCATTAGAAAGACGTTGGTTTGAAGATGGCAAATTACTCAACAGTAATCATATTCCTTATGTTAATGCCATTAAACAAGTAGCCAAAGAATTTAACGTGGTTGTTGTAGACCTATTTAAAGAAAGTAGAGAACTATTATTAAAACTTGGAGATACAAAAAGCAAATCTTTGTTTATGCAGTTAAAAGCAAATCAATGGGAAAACTACCCTAAAGGATTAGATGATAATACACATCTAACTCACAAAGGGGCCGTTACTTTTGCTTCTATTATTTACAAACAATTACTATCAAATGGAGAACCTTTTGATAAGATATTATTAGACAATAAAGGTAGAGATGAAATATAAAAATCCAATAATTTTCTCTGATTATTCAGATCCTGATGTATTAGAATATGATGATAGATTTATCATGACAGCATCATCTTTTAACTATATTCCAGGATTACCTATTTTATTATCAGATGATTTAGTGAACTGGAATCTAGTAAATTATGCTATTGAAGATGGATTAGATTTCCCAAAGTATAATAAACCAATGTATTCTAATGGAGTCTGGGCTCCTTCCATTAGAAAACACAATTCATTATTTTATATTTTTTTTGGGATGCCTGATGAAGGAATATTTGAAGTACATACAAAAAACCCTCTAAAGAAATGGAGCCCACCTCATCTTGTAAAAAAAGGAAAAGGCCTTATTGATCCATGTCCTTTTTGGGAAAATAACAAAGCATATGTAATACATGCTTATGCTAAAAGTAGAATAGGCTTTAAAAGTGTACTAGGGATTTTTGAAATAGATCCAAAGACTAATGTAAGCATTAGTAAAGATTCACTACTATATAATGGTAGTGAAGAAAATCCAACGATTGAGGGTCCCAAAATATATAAGAGAAAAGATTATTATTATATCTTTGCTCCAGCTGGAGGAGTTAAATATGGTTGGCAAACAGTATTAAGAAGTGAATCTTTATTTGGTCCTTTTGAAACGAAAAATGTATTAGAACAAAAAAATACAACAATAAATGGTCCTCACCAAGGAGCCATGGTAACAGATAGGATGAATAACTACTGGTTTATTCATTTCCAAGATAAAGGGATTTATGGAAGAATTACACATTTACAACCATTAAAATGGAAAGATAATTGGCCAGTTATTGCAAATGATGGAAAACCACTTTATCAAAATGAGGCTCCCTTTCCTTCAACAAAAACACAAGAAAAGCTTAATCAAAATGATAAGCTAAATTCAAAAAAATTATCATTATATTGGCAATGGAGTGCAAATAAAAATACTGAGTTTTTTACTACATCTACAAAAGGACTTTATTTACATTCACACTACGAAGATAACGGAGACTATAATTTAAAATTATATCCAAACTTACTTTCACAAAAATTAATATATAGATCGTTTAAAATTGAGGTTACTTGCGATTATTCTCTTTTAAAAGAAAATGAAGAAGCCGGACTTGCTTTTATAGATAGAACAAATATAGCCATTGCAATTCGAAATGAAAACAATATTTTAAAAGTTTGCTTGAGAAATAATGATACTACTATAATTCTTAATGAATATAAGGATGTTGCTTCTATAGTTCGTTTATCTCTTATATTAAAAGAAAACTCCAATAATATACAATGTGGTTATAGAGTAGGTAATCAAAAAATAAAAGAAGCTAATACAATTTTAGATGAGCATATTGTCAGTTGGAGTGGTTTAAAAGTAGCTATATATTCAATAGCTAAATATAAAAAAAAAGAGTATGGAAAGGCTAGATTTTCCAATTTTAAAATATTGGAGATGTGATGTTTAAAAATAATGATTTCCAACAATTACTTGATGAAGATTACACACTTGCTCCAATTTTAAAACTTGCTATACCTATTACTATAACGAGTATTATACAATCATTATATAATTTAATTGATACTTATTGGTTAGGGAAACTTGGAATAAATGAACTTGCAGCAATAAATTTAGTGACGCCTATTCAACAAACAATAATTGCTTTTGGAAGCGGAATTACTGTAGCGGGAGCAATTTTAATCTCACAAAATTTAGGAGCTAGAAAAATTGAATTAGCAAATAAGATTGTTGCTCATATTTTAGCCTTTACAATAAGTTTTGCTCTCTTAAGTTGTTTAATCATATTATCACAATCAACTAATATTTTAATTTGGTTGGGTGCTGAAAACAATATTTTTCAAGAAAGTAAAATATATTTAAATTTAATATTATTAGGAATGCCTTTACTTTATATAGTGAACATATATACATCAGTAAGCCAATCTCAAGGTAATAGTTTTTATCCAATGTTATTAAACTTGATAGGAGCTATAATAAATATAATTTTAGACCCATTTTTAATAATCCATTTAGAAAAAGGTATTTATGGAGCGGGACTAGCAACACTTATATCAAAGGGAACTATAGCGCTAATATCAATAATTGTATTGTTAGAATCAAAACAAGATATAAAAATAAAATTAAAATATTTTAAGATTGATTTAGACTTATTAAAAAAGATTCTATTAATAGCTCTTCCTATATCATTTGGAAGTTCTACGATGCAATTTGGTTTTATATTAATGAGTAAAATTGTTTTATCTTATGGACCAGTAGCAATGGCTGCATATGGAATTGGAAATAAAATAAATGGATTAATATCGCTACCAGTACAAGGAATAAGTTCAGCATTAACTACGGTTGTTGGTCAATATGTAGGGAAAGGGAATCATATAAAGATAAGAAAATCTTATATTATATCTAGAAGAATATGCCTAATATTTTTATTACTTGGTGGAATAATTTTATCAAGAAAACCTATTTCATCTTCAATTGTAAAAATATTCACAAATGATAAAAATGTTATTGAAATTGGAAGCAAACTCTTATCTATTTTAGCTCTTTTTAGTTTTACAAATGCAATACATAATACGACAAGAGCAGTTTTCAATGGAGAAGGATTTACAAAAATCGCAGTATTATCAGATGTCTTTAGAATATGGATATTTAGGTTTTTAAGTATATATATACTAACAAAAGTCGTTGATTTCGGAGTTATTGGAATTTGGTACTCAATAGTAATAAGCAACGGGTTAGCAGCATTATTTTCGATATCTATTTACACACTAAAAATAAAAAATAAAAAAGTAATAGCAGTTACTTAAGGAGAATAAGAAAATGGAAAAAGCTCAAAAATTTATTGATCAATACATAGAAAATTTCATAGCTACAACTGACAAATGGAATTATGAGGATGGCTGTGTATTAAGAGGGTCACAACTATTATTTCAAGAAACAAAAGATAAAAAATATTTTAATTTTATTGAAAATTATTTAAAAAACTATATTAGTGAAGATGGAAATATTTATCATTACAATATTGAAGAATACAACATAGATAAAATAAACTGCGGAAAAGTCTTATTATTCATGTTCAAAACAACAAAAAAAGAAAAGTATTTAAATGCTGCAAAACTTCTCAGAAAACAACTTGAAAATCAACCAAGATGTAAGTGTGGCTCTTTTTTTCATAAAGGCATTTACCCTTACCAAGTTTGGCTAGATGGTGTGTATATGGGACTTCCTTTTTTAATGGAAATTGATACTTATTTAAATAATTATAATTGCTATGAAGATATTAAGAATCAATTTATCAACACTAATCAATACCTCTTTGATAAGGAAAAACATCTACACTACCATGCCTATGATGAAACACACTCAATTTTTTGGGCTGATAAAAGTACCGGTTGCTCAAAAAACTTTTGGCTTAGAAGTATTGGTTGGCACTTAATGGCACTAATTGATATAATATCTTTAACAAGTACAGATATGTATTTAGATTATAGATTTTACATTGAATATTTTAGAAAAACATTAAATGGAATTTTAGAATATCAAGATACAGAAAGTAAATTATTTTATCAAGTTGTGGACAAAAAAAACTACAAAAATAATTATCTTGAAACATCAGGATCTCTGATGATAGCCTATTCAATACTTAAAGCTTGTAATTTAAGAATAATAGATAGTAATAAATATTTTATAATAGGGAAAGAGATATTTGAAAGTATAATAAATACAAAATTAAAGGAAAAATCAAGCAAAATAGTTTTAAAGGATAATTGTTCAGTAGCGGGACTTGGTCCTCATGATAATCTAAGAAGAAATGGAACAATTGAATATTATTTGAGTGAACCAATAACTGAAAATGATAAAAAATCTGTTGGCACATTTCTTATGGCTTATAGTCAATACCTTGAATATAACAGAAATTGGAGGTATATAAATGAATCTTAAAATATTAGAAATTACCTCATCAAGTATTACATTTGAATTTTTAACAAAAGATATATTCTTTTTAGATTCAGAATTAGAAATTCAATTATTAGATAACAAAGAGAATATAATAAAAGATATATATACTAAACATGTAGTAAATTCTTTATATAATTTAAATGCAAATTTTTCATATAAACTTAAAATTATATCAAAGGGCAAACAAGTTTGTTTAGAATCATTTAAAACTTTAATAAATACCTATATCTTAGATGTTAGAGATTTTGGTGCGATTGGTAATACTACAACTAATTCAACATCTGCCATACAAGCAGCTATATGCTCATGTCCAAAAAATGGAAAAGTCATAATTCCAGAAGGCAAATATCTAGTAAATAGTTTATTTCTCAAAAGCGATATGGAATTAGAAATTTGTGAAAATGCAACTTTATTTGCCGAAGAAAATATATCGAACTATCCTATTTATCCTGATTTAATAGAAAATTATGATAGTGAAAAATACCAAAGTTTAGGAAGTTGGGAAGGGAATCCCTATAAAAGTTACTGTTCAATTATCAATTCTATAAACATAGAAAATGTTAAAATTTATGGGAAAGGCATTATTGATGGCAATAGCTCAATACAAACTTGGTGGAAGGACCCAAAGCATAAAGGAACCCACATAGCTAGACCAAGATTATTTTTTTCTAATAATTCAAAACAAATACTAATCGAGGGGATTACTTTTAAAAACAGCCCTTCTTGGACTATACATCCATATCTAAGTGATAATATTAAAATTATTAATGTTAAAATTGTTAATCCTAAAGATTCACCAAATACTGATGGAATTGATCCTGATTGTTGCACAAATATATCTATAATAGGAGTATATTTTTCACTAGGTGACGATTGTATTGCAATAAAAAGTGGTAAAATATTTATGGCTCAAAATTTAGGAAAGCCCACAAAATCAATAAATATTAGACAATGCCATATGAAAGATGGGCATGCCGGAGTAACATTAGGTTCTGAATTAGCTTGTGGAATTTTCGATGTAATTGTAAAGGATTGTTTATTCATAGATACCGATAGAGGATTGAGAATAAAAACTCGAAGAGGTAGAGGAAATAAAGCAATTATTGATAATATTGAGTTTAACAATATAAAAATGAATAATGTAAAAATTCCTTTTGTAATAAATAGTTATTATTTTTGCGATATAGATGGTCACACACCTTATGTTCAAACAAGAAAAAAATTACCTATTGATAGTAGAACTCCATCAATTGGAAGATTAAAATTTAAAAATATAGAAGCAATAAATTGTCACTTAGCAATTGCACGTATTGAAGGATTAAGTGAAAAACCTATAGAGGAAGTTGATTTTTCTAATATTAATATTAGTTTTGATAAAATGGCAAAAGGGGAAATTCCTGTTATGAGCGATGGTGTTGAAAAAGTCTGTAGAAGTGGATTTATTATAAAAAATGTAAAAAAATTTAAAACAGAGAAAATTAAAGTTTCTAATAATATTGGTCCAATTTTGATACTTGAGGGTATAGAGAGAGCACTAAATGAATAAAATAGGTTTTAGAGCACATGATTTAGGCTCTTTCGATACAGTTAATAATTTTATTTCAGAAATGGATGACAAATCTTGTCCCCACATAATTCAATTTGCACCTACTAAGCTTTTTAATAATATTTCTCATATTTCTAAAACTGAAGATAGTTGGATAAACAATATAAGTAAAAGCTTTCAAAAAGCTAATATTGAAGTAAGTGTGCTTGGTTGTTATATTAATCCATTAAACATGGAGGAAAAAAAATATAGAAAAATAGTAATAAATGACTTTAAAAAATCTCTAGAAATATCTAAATATTTTAATAACAGTGTAGTAGCAACTGAAACAGGTACAAATCAATATGCATTACAATTAAGACTAGAGGAAGAACAACAGCTAAATAACTTTTGGACTTTTCTAGAAAAAGTGCTACCTCTCGCTCAAAAAAATAATGCTAAAATAGCAATTGAACCTGTTGCTGACCATACGATTTGTAACTTTAAAAGAATCGATCAAATGTTAACTTTTTTTGAATGTGATAATTTGAAATTAATATATGATCCAGTAAATTTCCTTCCTTATATAGGTAAAGAATTAACACCTGAATTTCAAAATCAACAATTTATTGAATTTTTTGAGAAATATAATTCAATAATATCTATAATTCATCTTAAAGATTTTAATTTTACAGAAAAATTAAAAAATAGAAATTTATCATTATTTTCTGGAAAATTTAATATTGAAGATTTTATTTTTACATTAAAAAAGTACAACAATAAATCAACCATACTTCTTGAAAATGTTAATATTAATAATATAAAAAATATTAAATATAAAGTTAAAAATCTTTTAAAATAATATAAATAGGCAAAATATGAGTAATTCCCATATTTTGCCTTTCAAATTTTTACAAAGCGGTCCTATATATTTCTATAATATCTTCTTTCTCTAAATATTTTCGAGTATTTGAAGGACTTCCACTTGCTATTGCATCACTTGCCATTTTATCCACGGATGAAAGAAATTTATCCATATTTATACCATATTCCCTAATTGAGGGAATTTCGACCATCTTAAGCAATTTCTTAAGTTGTACAATAAATTTTATTGCTGCTATCTCATCGTTATCATCATAAGTTGAAGCTCCAATAACTCTAGCAATATTGGCAAACCTTGCATAGCAACCATCTAAAACATAATCTAAACAATCACAAATTAGCATAGCATTAGATATTCCATGAGGAACATGAAAGAGAGCACCAATTGGACGAGACATACCATGTACCACAGTAACGGAAGAATTATTTATACAAATTCCAGCTTCAAATGAGGCTAAAGCCATCTCATTTCTTGCAGTAACATCATTAGAATCTATATATGCAATGGGAAGATATTTAAAAATTCTCTTTATTGAGGAAAGAGCAAGAATATCTGTAATAGGGGTTGCTTTCTTTGAAGTATAAGCTTCAACGGCATGGGTTAAGGCATCTATACCTGTTGCAGCAGTGACCTCCTTAGGAACAGAATGAGTTAAAGAGGGATCAATAATTGCAATATTTGGAAGCAAATCATCTCCCTTTAATAACATTTTAACATCTTTTTTCGTATCAGTTATTATTGTAAACTTAGTAACTTCACTTCCTGTTCCCGCTGTAGTTGGAATAAGAACTAAAGGAGGAAAGTTTCCAACAATATCTTTACCTGAATAATCGGATATTTCACCATCAAGCTTGCTCATTGCTGCGCAAGCCTTAGCACTATCGAGAGGAGATCCCCCACCAATGCCAATTATAAAATCACAATATTCATGTTTATAAGCATCAACAGCCTCAACTATCATTTTATCTGTTGGCTCTCCAATAATCTCATTAAAAACAAAGTATTCAACAGAATTACTATCAAGCAAATCTGTAAGTTTTTTAAGTATACCAGACTTTGTTATATGCTTTCCTGTAATAATAAGTGCCTTCTCACCAAGTTTAGCAATTTGTTTTCCTGATTCCATTAAAGAATTTTCACCCATTATTGAACAATTTGCTGTTGTAAATTGTGTTGCCATTTTTTTCCCTTTATCTAAAAGTATATTGTATAAAATGAGATTAGATTGTTGGCTTTTTAAACTCAATCTAATACTTTTATATATTGCTAATGAATTAAATGATAATTTATAAATAACATCATTAATAAATTTAAAAAAACCAATAAAGAGAGAAAGAGTGAGTAAAACCTATTCTCTCTCTATTGTATAAATAATTTTGATAACCAACCTGATACTATTTTTTAGAAATAAATCTAAAATTAATGTGAAATATATTCTATAATATTCATCATTAATTATAGTTAAATCTCAGAAAGCACTTCTTCAAGTTTAATAAGCTCTTCATCAATTTGCTCAGGAGTAATAATGAGCGGTGGATTAACAAAAATCATATTTTCATGTGAATAAGTCATAAACCCTTTAGCCTTTAGTTTACCAACTAGAGAACTCATAACACCTTTAGGGTCATATCCATATTCAACTAAAGGCTCTTTTGTCTTTTTATCTTTAACAAGTTCGACTGCGGAAAATAATCCAATATATCTAACATCTCCAACACAATCATATTTATTTTTTATTTCTTCTAATCTTTTTGCTAAATGAGCTCCAGATTTCTTAACATTTTCAGCAATTTTTGCATCTTCATAATATTGTACACAAGCAACTCCTGCAGCACAGGATAGAGGATGTCCACTATATGTAAGACCACAAGAAAGAACATTGTCATCAAAATAGGATGCAATTTCTGAAGTAACTGCTACGCCTCCTAAAGGAGCATATCCACAAGTAACACCTTTTGCAAAAGTTACAATATCTGGGATAACATCAAAGTTTTCAAAAGCAAAACAGGTACCAGTTCTATACCAACCAGCCATAACTTCATCAAAAATTAAAAGAATGCCATATTTATCACAAACCTTTCTAACACCTTTCATGTACCCTTTTGGTGGAATTAAAACACCATTTGATCCGGTAACAGTTTCCATAACAATAGCTGCAATCGAATCCCGACCTTCATATTGAATTTGTTCTTCAAGTTTTGAAACATAATATTCTACAGCTTCTTCTTCACTTGAAAAGGGTATTTTTTCTCGATATAAATATGGATCAAAAAATTTAATAAAGCCGGGAACTCCAGGTTCTAAGGCAAATCTTCTAGGCTCCCCTGTTAGATTACCTGCGCCAAAGCTAGAACCATGGTAACTTCTATAACGACTCATTATCTTATTTCTACCAGTAAACATACGAGCTATTTTGATAGCATTCTCATTGGCATCTGCCCCTGCATTTGTAAAAAATATTTTACCAAAATTTTCAGGTAGAAGAGAAATAATTTTCTCTGCTAAAGTTGCTCTTGAAATATCTGCATAACTAGGTCCAATAAAACAGTATTGATCAACTTTCTTTTTTATTGCATCTCCAATAGCTTTATTTGAATAACCAACATTTAGATTTACTAGCTGCGAAGACATATCTGTATATCTATTTCCATCATAATCCCAAATATATATACCGTCAGCTTTTTCAATTGCTATTGGATTTATACTAGCTTGTTTACTCCAAGATTGAAGATTATATTTTTTCTGTTTTTCAGTAATTTCTTTGCCTGTCATTTAATTGTCCTTTACTCTTTATCAGCTTTTAATACAGCATTCATCATTACAGTAGCCCCTGCAGTACATTGTTCAAAGGATGAATATTCAGGTTCACAATGACTAAGTCCATCTTTTGATTGAACAAATATCATAGTTGTTGGCATCATATATGAAGCAAATTGTGCATCATGGCCAGCACCTGAGTGAATATATTGATGTGATACCCCAGCTTCTTCAGCTGCTTCTTTAACATACGAAACTAATTTTTTATCCCAATATACAGTATCTCGATTCCATGCTTTTTCAACTTCACAAGTACAACCACTCCATTCTTTATCAGCACAACTTTTAACAATATCTAAAACCATTTGAAGCACTTTAGGATCTTCATGACGAACATCAATACAAAAATCAAAATAATCAGGAACACAAGTGTGTACACAAGGATGACATTCGACTTCCCCTGTTGTATAAACTAGTTCAGGATATCCGAGTTTATCTATTTCAGAATGTAGATACATTAGAGCTTGAGCAGCTGCAAAAAAAGCATCTTTTCTTTTTGGCATTGGGAAAGTTCCTGCATGGGTTGTTTGACCATAAAATTTTAAACGGTAATTAAACATACCTAAAACACAATCAACTACACCAACATCATTGTTTGCATCTTCTAAAATAGGGCCTTGTTCAATATGAGTTTCAAACATATATAAATATTTTTCTGGGCTTAATCTATTCTTTTCATACCCTTTAAAGCCAGATTTTTCTAAAGCCTCTCCAAATGTTGTTTTTCCAGTTAGTACATCTTTTGTTGCTAACATATCTTCTTTTTTAAATTTTTCTTTGATACTTTCTGGTAAATAATCATAACAAACTATTCCAGAACACATCATAGCTGGAGGATATAAAGAACCTTCCTCATTTGTCCAAACCATAGCAGTTAAGGGATGTTTATGAGCAATATTTTCTTTTACAACAGTCTCAAGTGCTTCCATAGCACTAATTACACCTAATATTCCATCATAGTTTCCGCCATTTTTCACAGAGTCTATATGGGATGCCATTACGATTCGTTTAGCATTAGGATCACTTCCTTCTATAGTTGCATATAGGTTTGCAACATCATCAACTTCAATTATTGCACCTATAGCTTCCATTCTTCTGATAAACTCATTTCTAGCATCAATTGCTTCTTTTGATAGGGAATAACGAGTTATACCCCCATGACCAGCGTCGCCATATTTTGCAAAAGTTGTAATTTTGTCACTCATTCTCTCTAAACTACATGTATACATAATCATATCCTCCATTAGATAAATATTAATTTTCTTTTCCCGTTAGTATTGTTTTTTTATTTGGATGAATGCAATTTATAACTAAAGAATCAACCTCTTCGTTTGTAACTGCAAACTTATATTCTCCACCACTATTTAAAGCCAAAGACAATAAAAAAGCTCCATCCCAGTCTGTTAAATAAATTCTTTTTATTACATCGCTAGAATTACCTTTTCGAAATTCAGATTCATTTAACTTAGCAAGTTCATCATTCATTCTAACAAATCCATGAATAAACAAACCTCCAACCATTAGATTTTTATATGGTGGATTATACTCTTTATTAAATTCAAGAGTTACTGGAATTTCAGTTATTCCACACGGCATATCTCTTAGTTCAATATCCACAATTCTAAAATTTTCTGTCGGTATTAAACTTGAAAGCTCAATCTTTTTTGCTTTCTTAAATCTTTCGATCATACGATCTCCTCCTGTGCAAAGGTTGCCTTTGGTTTAGAAATTCGTTTACTACTTGTGATTGCATCCATAGGACATACAAGTTTACAAAGATGACAACCAACGCATTTGCTTCCTAAAAGAATTGGTTTTCTTTTTCTTAAATCAAACTTTATTGCCTGATGGCCTGCATCATTGCAAGATATATAACACCTTCCACATCCAACACATTTATCACTATTAAAAATGGGATAAACAATAGTATCTCTATCAAGCTCTGTAGAAGAAACAATATTTTGATTTGCGATAGAAACCATATCAGAAAGACTATTTATTTGTTGTTCATTCATATAAGTTGATAATCCTGCTTTTAGATCATCAATAATTCGATATCCATACTGCATCACAGAAGTAGTTATTTGAATATTTGAACACCCAAGAGCAATAAATTCTAAAGCATCTTTCCAGTTTTCTATTCCTCCCATTCCACTAAGAGGGACACCTTTTAATTGTTCACAGCTTGATAAATCATTAATAAATCTTAAAGCAATGGGTTTTATAGCTTTTCCTGAATAACCTGAAATTGAAGTTTTACCTTTAATACTTGGCTTAGAAGTCATAGATTTTATATCAAAACTAGATAAACTTTTTATGGTATTAATAGCGGCAATTCCATCAGCCCCTCCTTCAATTGCTGCAATAGCAGGGATTTCAATATGCCCTATATTAGGTGTCATTTTAGCTAAGATAGGAAGGGTTGTTCCTTTTCTTGTACACTCACAATAATGTTTTACAAGTTGAGCATCTTGTCCAACATCGGAGCCTAATCCATTTCCACTCATATGAGGACAAGAAAAATTGCATTCTATTATATCAGCTCCAGCTTCTTGAGATAGTCTTGCTAAATCAGTCCACTCTTGATCATTTTGACCCATGATTGATGAGACAATAACCTTATTTGGAAAATCTTTTTTCAAATCTGAAATAAATTTAAGATTTTCTTCAAGTTCATGCTCTGCTATTTGCTCTAAATTTCTAAATCCAACAAAAGGCGTTGATTCTTTTTTCATTGCAGCAAATCTTGGAGATACTTCTTTAGGTTGAAGAAAACCGATCGTTTTAAAAACGATTCCAGCCCATCCCATTTTTAAAGCATTACTACACATCTCATAATTGCTAGCTACAACTGAAGATGAAAGAAAAAAAGGATTTTCACATTTAACATTCATAAAAGTACAAGATAAATCTGCCTCTTTTGGTGTTAAATCACAATTTTCTATTGTAGCTGCTGTCTCTTTTATTCGAATTGGAAAGTCGTAATGAACACAAGCTTTTTCACATTTAGCATCACAATTTTTACAACTAGAAGGATCAAAATAATTTTTCACCTTATTATTTTCAAATCTTAATGAGAAAAGCATTTTTGCAGGATCATTGGACTTTTGACAAGCTTTTGTACATGGTGCATCAATACACAACAAACAACGATTAGCTTCATTTTGTGAAAATTTGTTTTTAAATATAGAAACGTCCATAATTTTAATCCTTTATCATACATTTTAATTTTAATTTAACTGAGAGAGCGTTTAACAAACTTCCCATAGCCTTTTTCACCTAAAAATTGTCCATCTTTAAATACTAACTTACCTCTAGAGAAAGTCATTTGTGGATAACCATGAAGTTTTGTTCCTTCCCAAATTGTATGATCATAGTCAGAGTGCATCCCCTCTAAAGTTACAGTAAAATCTTTATTAGGATCATAAATTACAATATCAGCATCTTTTCCAATTGAAAGACTACCTTTTTGGCTACATCCAAATATCTTTGCTGGATTTGAAGAACAAACTTCTACAGCTTTATTAAAAGTAATATCTCCATCATTTGCTTTGCTGAGCATATAAGGATACATGTTTTCAACACCAGCACAGCCATTAGGTATTTTTGTGAAATCATCTATTCCCCAATCTTTTTCACTTTGCATAAATGGACAATGATCTGTTGCAATAACATCGATATCACCTCGTTTTAAAGCCTTCCATAAAGCATCTTGGCTTTCTTTACCTTTTATTGGTGGAGAACATACAAAATTTCTTCCATCCTCTCTTTTATATACTTCATTTGTAAAGTTCAAATATTGAGGGCAAGTTTCTGCAAAAATTGGATATCCTTCTTCTTTTGCCTTAGTAACAGCTTTTACGCCTTCTTTATTCGCAAGATGAACAATATATAATTTTGCACCTGTAGCTTTTGCCCACTGGATTGCTCTCATATCAGCTTCCGCTTCAACAAATTCTGGACGGGATAAATAGTGATACCAGGGACTTTTTTTACCCTCAGATACAAATTTATCTACATAATAATTAACCATTTCATTGTTCTCAGCATGAACAGAAATCATTGCTCCAATTTCTTTAGATTTTTGAAGAACTTGATAAAATACACCATCAGATACACCAAAATCATATACCATAAAGACTTTAAACGTTGGTACACCATAATCTACAGCATCCTTCATTGAGTTAAGTAATTCTCCGTGTATATCTTTAACACCGATGTGAAAAGCATAATCAACAGCTGCTTGAACAGATGCAATTTTATCTCTTCTCTTAATTGTATCAACCATTTTTTCATCAAAATCTTGCAAAGCAAAATCAAAAACAGTTGTTGTACCACCACAAGCCGCAGCTCTAGTTCCTGCAAAATAATCATCTGCTGAAATAGTCCCACCAAAAGGCATAGCTAAATGTGTGTGTGCATCAATTGCTCCAGGTAGTACATATTTTGAATGGGCATCTATTATTTGATCAGCATCCTCTCCAAGATTACTACCAATATCTACAATTATCCCATTCTTAACCGCTAAATCTGCTTTATATGTTTCTGATGGGGTTACTATCATTCCATTTTTAATTATTAAATCCATACCAAACCAGTCCTTTTTTAAGTACTACAAATATGGCAGATATAAATATCTACCATATTTTATATATTCTTTTTTAAATTATTTTTTATAAACGAGAAGTAAACCAGAACGTTGATAAATTTGTGCAACCTCTAAAAGTCCCATACCTGCAGCATTTGCAGAAATCATATTTGAAACCCAAGTAACTCCAAAATCAACAGTTCCATTATATACAGCAGTTGTTTCAGCTATATCTCCACCACCTGGAACGATAGTTACATTTAGTCCAACTTCATCATAATAACCTTTATCAAGAGCCATGTAGTAACCCATAAATTGACTTTGTGGTAACCATTTTAGTTGTATTTTTACATCAGTTTTTTCAGGAGTTCCTAAATCACTACCATCAACAGATTCACTAGCAGCTGTCCAATAAGAAGTATCTCTAATATCATCAATAGTTAGACTTGCTAGTTTTTCAGCTGCTTGACTATCATCTAGTTGGATATAAGTTTTTGCTAAGTCCAAAGTTTGTTGTATAGCAGCATCATCCATATAACCATAATTTGAAACAGGGTTACCTAAAGTGTCAGTCTCAACTAATTTTTTAACTTCACTAGCCATATATAATTGGTGCTCTGATGAAACTGAAGAGCCATATTTATATACAACTTCAGCTGCTGCAGCTGGATCAGCACAAGCATCTGCCCAACCTTTTAAAGATGCATATATAAAAGCTTTTACAGTATTTGGGTTAGCCATTGCAAATTCTTTAGTTGTAAAAAGGTTATCTTCTAACATTGCTACACCTTCATCATTCATATCAATATAGCCAACACTATCGCCATAACCGTAGGCACCATCATAATCATTTTTAACAAGCCCAAGCTCGTTATAAGTCATAGCTGAAGCTAATGCTATTGAATCATCATCAAAACCATCCATTGTAAAATCTTGACTTAAGAATTCGAGTGGTTGATCATATTTTGCTAACAAGGCAAGTATTTCATACTCATTTCCTAATCCCCAGTTTCCAATTTTACCAGCTGCTGCTGCTTCTAAAATTCTATCCTTATCAGTTTTCACTTCAGAAACAGTAGTAGTTGTAGTTGAAACTTCTTTTGTCTCAGTAACTGTAGCACTCTCTTCTTTACTACATGAGCTAAAACTAAGAACAACCATAGCTGCAAATACTAAAAATGTAGCTTTCTTGATGTTTTTTCTTTCCATTTTTTCAATCCCTCTTTGATAATATTTTTATTGACCGTTTAGGTACGATCACCCATTATTTTATTTTTCTATTTTTCATAAATGCATTTTCTATAAGTAGTAAAACTACATATAAAACAATTCCTAAAAAGCAAGAAACAATGATATAAGCCCATGCAGTTGCGAATTGAGCAGTTACGATATTTTCACGAATTTGACGTCCAACTCCGATGACCTTTTCAGAAAAGTATTCTGTTACCAATGCTGAAATAATACTTGCAGGAAGACTAACTCTTAGTGCGGTAAAAACATAAGGAACACTGTTGGGAAGCAACAATTTTTTAAATATTGTAAAATTAGAAGCTGCATAGGTTTTCATTAAATCCTTAGCAAAAGGCTTTAATTCTGTTAGACCTCTATAAGCATTTACAGCCATCGAAGCTATGCAAACAATCATTACTACAATAGTTTTTGCAAGCATTGATCGATAATCAACATTTGAAGAAAAATGTTTTGTCAAATTATTCATAACAGGGGCTAATGCAACAATTGGAACAGCATTAAAGGCTGAAGCTAGTGTAATACCACCTGCACCCCATTTTTTATTTTGTGCAGCTATAATTGCAGTACCATAACCAATTAAGGATCCCAATAACAATCCAATTAACGCAACTATAATTGTTGCTTTAAGATTCAATAATATTTTTGCTGTATTATCAAAAATAATTGAATTAATTCTAGAAGGAGGTGGCAAAGTATTAGTATCTGTGTGAAGAAGTGTATTTAGAAATCCTCCCTGCCACATAAAAAATACTATGAGACCAAAGACTAATGGATACAATATAGCTGAAATACCATCTAAATTAATTTTTTTTGCTGTCTTCATAATTCACTTACCTCTTACATGCTCTTTCAGCTTTTTTATGACTTGAAAATAAATCTTCAATTATACCCATAAGCAAATAGCTCAAAATACCAATTGCTGCACTTATCACAACAATTAACCAAAAAACATACCGCGTCATAGCACCCTTTAAAGACTGTGACAACAAACATCCAAGTCCAATTCCACCTTGTAAAGTATCAACTAAAATGGAAGCAGTAATTGCTAATGGAGCAGAAACTTTCAATCCAGTAAAAAGATAGGGGATACATGCAGGAATAAGAGTTTTAATATATAATTGCCATTTTTTAGCTGCATAAGAGTACATAAGTTCATGTTTCTCTTTTTCCACAGCTTCAAGACCTGCTAGAGTATTTGTGGCAACTGGGTAGAAAGTCAAAATTGCAGCAATTACTACCCTACTTGTATCAATATCTCCAGTGAACGATAAAATAATTGGTGCCATTCCAAGTATTGGAATCATTTGAATAATCATCAAATACGGAAAGGCTATTTTTTTAATAACATTAGTTAAACTCATTAAAATAGCTAAGAAAAAGCCGATACTAGCACCAATAAAAAAACCTTGGGCAGAACGAATTAATGTTACTTTTGCATTTAACCAAACAAGTTGAATTGCCGTTTCACTTCCATTAATTTTTTTAGAATCAAAGGCTGTTGCAATTATCTTCCAAAAATGTGGTAAAACTTTCTCAGGAGATCGTATACTTGGAGAAGCCTCTACTAAAAAAGCAATAATTTCCCAAATTATAAAGAAGCCTAATGTCCAAACTAGAGTAACAAACGGATTTGAATCTTTCTTTTTATTTAATTCAGCCATTGACTATACCCCCTCAAAGGACGATCTAACTTCGACTACTTTTTTTGTGAATTCAGGTGTACTTTTTAAATTCATCTTTCTTGGTCTATCAAAATCAACATCTACCACTGCTGAAAGTCTTCCTGGATGGGGAGATAAAACACAAATTTTATCAGAAAGAAAGACTGATTCAGATATGTTATGTGTTACAAAAACTATAGTTTTATTTGTTCTTCTCCAAATATTTAATAAATCTTCGTGAAGACGTTCTCTAGTAAATTCATCTAAAGCAGAAAAAGGTTCATCCATTAACAATATTTCTGGTTGTATTACAAGAGCTCTAGCAATCCCAACTCTCTGCTGCATTCCTCCAGATAATTGACCTGGATAACTATTGCCAAAATCTTTTAACCCTACCATTTCAAGCATTTCCTGAGCTCTTTCATATCTTTCATTTTTAGCAACACCCATTATCTCAAGTGGTAACTCAACATTTTTTATGACAGTTCTCCATTCATATAAAACTGGACTTTGAAATACCATTCCATATTTACCTTTCAGTCTAGCCTCTCTTGGACTCTCACCATCAATAGTCACATTTCCCGAGGTTGGTGAGAGAAGATCAGCAATAATTCTAAGAAGCGTTGTTTTGCCACATCCCGAAGGTCCCACTAATGATACAAATTCGCCTTTCTTGATGCTTAAAGATACGCTTGTAAGCGCTGTAACTTCATTGGCACCACTATTGAATTTCATACCTATATCACGCATTAATATCTCATTCTCAGTTGCTAGTGTGTCCATAATCCTGTTTTTCCTCTGCTGTGTGATTTATAAAAAAAAGAGCAAAGATACTTCAAAAAAAAGAAGCACCTTTGCTCAGCAAAATTATCTAAACTTTTAGTAAAAAAAATAAAGGCGAGGACAGTTCATTGAACTGGCTCCATCGCCTTTTCATAGTCAAAATTCTATATTTAAAAAAACTTTTATGTCAAGTAGAATCTAATTTTTTTTTATTTTATGAAAGAGATTTAAATATTTAATACTAACAATATTTTAATATTAAAAAATATTTATATATTTAATAATATTAATATATTAAAGAAATTATTTTTTTAAATTTAAAAATACCTATTTATTTTTGCTATATCAACTATTTAATTAAAAAAAATAATTATAAACTTTTATTTTTTGCAAATACAATGAATATTTATACATATTATATGTTTAAAAACAAAAATGAATATCAATACCTTTCATTCTGAAAATAGTAACGAAAGCCTTACTAATTCACAAACTAAGATAATTTTCTCTTTAATTTTTTTCATATTAAATATGCAGAAATTAACCTAAAGAATTTGTTTGACAATGTTAATTAGAGAATGAAAATTCAATAATTATAAGATCTAAATATTTGAACTTTTGAGCAAACTAAAAGGCTCCTAAAGTTGTCTTTAGGAGCACTATTATTAAAGGACAGAAATAAATTTGAAATTTTACATTTGGAGTGTCAAAAATGTCAACTTATTTACGTGAAAAATTCACTCAAGTCCATTATTATAAGGGGATCTAAGAAAGTATTTGTTTCACTTTTTTGATTAGTGAAGCTGAATCTAGTCCGGCTGACTTAGTAAGTTCATTATATTTTGCAGAATGAATAAATCTATAAGAACCATTGTCTCTATTTAGATTTACTGGTACTAACCTTGATATATCGAATTTCAAAGAATTATCAAATATATATTTGGATGTAGCATTCCATAAATATCCATTATTCTGCTCTGCGAATATTATTGGAATTTCTGTTTTTGTGCATAAATAATTAATTGTATCCTTATCAAAAGAAGGCATATCATAAACTGTAGCCGAAATGCTTTCTTCACCTAATGCCTTAGCAGTAGCTAAAGCTTCATGAGTCCCCCTTCCACTTGATACAATAGCAACCTTTGCGTTTTCATCACCTACTAGTCTCCAAGCTTTTCCATATTCAAAAGGTTGACCGGCAGGATATAAAACGTTTGATGCAGATCGCATTATTCTAAGATATACAAGTCCTTTAGAGCCTTCCATAATCCAACGTATTATTGAAACTAATTGATTTGGACAAGAAACATCAATAATTTTTAAACCTGGAATAGTAGAAAAAAGAAGGTTATCATCATTTCCCATGTGTGTAGCACCGTTTACCTGAGTATCTAAATTTGCAGCAGCAGCAACAAATGTTAAATCTAGACCATGGCCTTCTGACAACCAACTTGAAGGATCATTAATAGCTTCAAGACGTTCTTGTTGACTTACTCCAATTCTTCTCATAACTTGCCAGTTAAAAAATGGACAAAATGTACTAACCCAAGCGTTTCCACCTAATGCAGCTACTGCTTCACCAATACACATCATATTCGCTTCTGCAATTCCAACATTAAGAGCACGATTTTTATCAACAGAACCAACACCAGCATTTAATCCACTTGTTGAAGCAAGGTCAGAATCAACAGAATAGACCCTTTCATCTGTTGCATAAACACTCATACAATCTTTTATAACTTGGTTAGCCATAATAGTATCACTCATACTATATGAAGGAAGTTTATCTAACTGTGCTATAATTTTTTTATTTCTTACAGGAACTTTTTTTGTTCTAACAGTAGCTTTATAAGAATCTATTTCTTTATTATTCAAAGGAAGATATATATCGGATCTTTTTTCTTCTAAAGCTAAAACTATATCTGTTAAACCTTCTTCAGAAAGTTTAGAAATATATTTTTTATATGTTTCAATTCTAGTTCTTTCTAAGCTTTGTTGTAAAGCTAATTCTTGTTCAAATAAATCTTGTTTAAGACTAATTTTATGCTTGTTCATTTCTTGAGAAAAAGATCCAAAACCTTTTGTTGTATGACTTATTATAGCTAAAGGTCTTCCATCAGATTGTCCTTCAACAAAATCTTGTAAAGTATCAACCATTTGCCCATACTGTGTTCCATCAACTTCAACAACCTTCCAACCAAAAGATTCTAATTGATTTCCAATATTATCCATACTGAAATGTAATTTTGAATAGTCATCAAGTTGTCCATTATTTTTATCAACAATAACACAAAAATTATCAAGATGTTTCTTTGGAGCATACATAAAGGTTTCCCAAACAATTCCTTCTTGTAACTCTCCATCACCAGTTATAGCAAATACTTTTCTTTTTGATGAATTTTTTGAACATAAAGCAAATCCTTGAGCCACCATCATCCCTTGACCTAAAGGTCCAGTTGCCAAATGAACTCCAGGTAATATAGGGCCAGGGTGACCATTTAATATACTATCATGACTACGAGAATTTTCTAATACTTCACTAGGGAAATATCCTACATCAGCATATACTGAAGCTAATGTTGCAACTGCATGGCCTTTACTTAAAACCATCAAATCTTTATCTATAGCAGTAGGATCTTGAACATCATAATTCATAATTCCACTATAATATAATGAAACCATTGGAATAACTGAAGAAAAAGCTCCTCCAATATGTATTCCTTTATCAACAGCAGAAGCACCCTGTTTTAATATAGAAATTCTAATTTGAGAATCCTTTACTTCTAAAAGTCTCATTAATCCTTCACGATATTTTCGATTATTCGAAATATTATCCTTAATCATTTTCATACCTCGCTTTTATAAAACAAGCAATAGTGCTATATATGTTTTATATCTATTTGCTAATGATAAATTCATTAAAATTTTTTATAAAAATCCAATAATTATATATTCAAAAAGAATCTATTAACTAGGTTCAATCTTTAAACATATCTTTTTACGCTATCAAAGCTATTTTACTTCTTACTCTAAATCCTATAGGATTTGTAACATCATTTATAAACGCAAACTCTTTTCAACTCTCAAAACAAATCCATTTATAAAAACTAAGTTTTTATGTTTAAAATATAAACAATATACAAAGAATTATAGTTTATAAATTAAATTATCGATTATCGAAAGTTTATCATTGAAAAAACTATCTGTCAACTCTTGATTAAATATTCACAAATAAAAATATAATCTTAGTTTTTCTTTTCAGATTTAGCTGATAATGAATCCGCAGTATGTTTAACTGTTTTGATAACTCTTGTATAGCCTGTACATCTACAAAGATTTCCTTCCATTAATTTTCTAATTTCTTCTTCTGAAGGATTCCCATATTCATCTATAATTGCTTTTCCAGTCATAATCATTCCCGGTGTACAAAAGCCACACTGCACAGCCCCTTCATCAATAAAAGCCTGTTGAAGTGGATGTAATTTATCCCCTTTTGCTAAACCTTCAATTGTAAGAACATTTGCTCCATCTGCTTCAATAGCAAGCATGAGACATGAATTAACCGCTTTACCATTAACTAATACTGTACAAGCGCCACATTCACCTTCATTACAACCCTCTTTTGCACCGGTAAGACCAATATCCTCTCTAAGAAACTCTAATAGTGTCCTATTTACAGCAACCTTTCTGACGTAGGATTCATTATTTATTTTTAAGCTAATCTCTTTTTCAGTCATGTTACATCTCCTCAATTAAATTTTTAAATGCCATTTTAATAGTCCTTGGAACAAGTTGTTGTAACAATTTAAGCCTAAATGAACTTTCTGCCCTCCAACTTGATCTTGGTGAGGCTTCTTCTAGTACTAACTTTCCACCTTCATTTAAGATTTCTTTATCACTTAAATCTTTACCTATGAAGAATTGCTCAGTTTTAGAAATTCTAATAGGTATAGGTGCAGAAGTTCCTAAAGCTATTCTCATTTCAGTACAAGTTTTGTTATCTTTATCAACTTCAAGGTATACTGATATATTAAGTAATGCAATTTCCATAGCATTTCTTCTACCATATTTAAAATAAGCTCCACCAAATTTTGCTACAGTATTTTTTAATCTAATCTGAACTAATAGTTCATCTTGATTAATTACAGTTTTCTTTGGTCCAGTAAAAAACTTAGAAATAGGAACAATCCTTTGACCATCTATCCCTTGAATAACACATTCAGCATTCAAAACTAATAAAGGACCTGCACTATCTGCTGAAGGAGCAGCAGTACAAATATTACCACCAATTGTTCCCCTATTTCTAACTTGAAGAGATCCTATTGTTCTCACACCTTGTACTAAAACTTGATACTTTTCGTTTATAATAGGATGCCTTTCAATCTCATGTAAAGTAACTACAGCACCAATAGATAAACCATCTTCCTCAGACCAATAAATACCTTGCATTTCAGGAATTTTCTTTATATCTATAACATGCTCGTAGTGATGATTTCCATCATGCATTTTTGCATATACATCAGACCCTCCGGCTACGATTATTCCATTATGTTCAAATTCTTTTTTAAGTTCACAAGCCTCTATTAGAGTCTTTGGTTCATGATAATCAAATTTAGCAATCATTTCCTTCCTCCATTCTTTTTTTGCATGCATCTATAATAGTTTCAGGCTTAATTGGAATACTAGTAACAGGTACACCTAAAGCTTGCTCAACTGCAGAAGCTACCGCTGACTGTGTTGCACACATTGCAGGTTCACCAATTCCTTTTGCTCCGTAAGGACCTTCAGGATGAGGGGAAGATTCTACTAATCTCATTTCAATATCTACATCTGCATCCATTGCTGTTGGAATTTTAAAATCAACCATATTCCCATTTTTTAAATATCCATCAATATGAATAAATTCTTCTAGCAAAGTGTTTCCAATTCCCATTACAACTCCACCTTCAACTTGTTGCAAACAACCTAGAGGATTTAAAGCTTTCCCAATATCATGAGCGGCTACAACTTTAATTACCTTAGTCTTTCCTGTATCTGGGTCGATTTCAACTTCAGCAGCATTTGCTCCAAAAAACCACATAGCAGTTAATCTTTCAGTTTGATAGGTTTCTAAATCAGGTTTATGCCAAATATTGGTTGTTTCATAACTCCCATACCCTAAAATAGGCTCACCATTTCTGATAAGTGAATTCTCATCCAATTCATCCATTCTAGCAAATCTACCTGTTGTATTACCTTTATTATCGACTTCAACAATTACACCGCCTTTTTCAAATTTTACTAAATTTTCATCAATCTTCCATTTAAATGCAGCCCATTTGCAAAGTTGTTTTTTAACTTCATAAGAAGCTTTAATTGTTGCATTTCCTAAGTGGAAAGTTGCTCGACTTGATGTTGTTGTTTTATCTAAAGGAGTATTTTCAGTATCAACTTGAACAGTACTAATACGACTGAGAGGAATTCCTAATTCTTCAGAAACTATTTGAGGTATTACAATACCTACACCTTGTCCAAGTTCAGTTGTTGAATAAGAAACAATAGCTGTCCCATCAAAGTTTAATTTTATGGTCACAGAAGTGTATGATGGAGTTCCTGTAAACTTCATAAAAGTTCCTAATCCTCGGCCTCTAATCTTTCCTTCTTTTGTTATCCAACTTCTTGGATGATTTCTCCAACCTAATCCATCTGCAGCTTGAAGAAGACATTCCTTAACACCTACAGAGAATAAAGTTTCTCCAGTATGTCCTTTGCTACCATCAACCATGATGTTTTTTAATCTAATATCAAGAGGATCCATATTTAAAGCTTTTGCTAAAGCATCCATTTGCTGTTCATGGGCATATGATGCCTCAGCTACACCAAAACCACGTTGAGCAGTTCCTAATTGTTTATTAGTTGCGACACAATATCCATCAGTTTTAATATTAGCAACTTCATAAGGTCCCGCTAAGATAACATTAGCTTTAAGTGTAACCGTAGGACTAATAGTAGAATAAGCTCCAGAATCCCAATAATTAGTAGATTCAAAAGCAACTATTGTTCCATCTTTTTTTGCACCAGTTTTCATTTTGAAAACAACACCTGCTCGAACGGTTCCAGCTAAAAAGTCTTCAGTTCTACTAAAGGCAACCTTTACAGGACGACCATTTGTATGAAATGCTAACGCAATTGCTAGCTGTTCTGCCCTAGGTTCTAATTTACCACCGAATCCTCCCCCAATAGGAGGAACAATTACTCTGATTTTATTCTCAGGAATATTAAGAGCTTTCGATAATTCACCTCGGATATAAAATGGGGATTGAGCTGGCGACCATACTGTAATTTTCCCTGAAGCATCTACTTTTGCAGTAGCCATATGGTTCTCAATAGCCGCATGATGCAAAATTGCACATTTATATTCATTTTCTACTATTACATCAGCTTCAGCAAAACCTTTAGTAACATCACCTTTTCTAAGCGTGAAATGATCATAAATATTAGTTCCGTTCACAGGTCTAACAGTAGGAACATGAGAGTAATCTGCTAATGATTCATGTACTAAAGGACTATTTTCTTTCATAGCCTCCATTACATCATTAACTGCAGGTAATTGTTCAATATCAATTTTGACTTTTCTCACTGCTTCATATGCTTGCTCTAATGTATCTGCTGCAACTAAAACAATGGGTTCTCCTTCATATCTAACTTTATCACTAGCTAAAAAAGTTTGATCTTTAATGGATCTCCCAATTGTATAAGGAACATCTTTAGCTGTTACTACTGCACGAACCCCTTCAATATCCCAAGCTCCAGAAACATCTAAAGATTTTATTTTACCATGAGGGACTTTGCTTCTGTAAACAGCACCATGTAACAGCCCTGTCAATGAAATATCTCCACAATATTGAGTTGCCCCAGTTACCTTATCTCTTGAATCCTTACGGACTTCTGACTTTCCAATTATATTAAACTTATCCAAAACCTCCTCCTTTATCATTTTATTAGTTCTTATTAAATCCAAAATGTGAATCAAAACCCAATTCACTATACAGTTGAACAACTGATTCTGTACGTACAGTTATACCTTCCTTAAGGACTCTAAATGTACAAGTATCTGCTTCAGTATCCATAATTACATATGTTGGGATTCCATATTTATGAGCGGATATTTCACCTGGATTTACAATAAAACAATCTTTATTTTTTTTAATAGATTTTTGATGTGTATGTCCAAAAAAAACGCCTTTAAAAATTCCTGAAGCAACAGCAATCTCTACAAGATCTTCATAATGAGTTAAGAAATATCGATTCCCATCACATTGGAATTCACTATAGGTATTTGGGCAAAATGTAAGAGTGCTATCTTTTTTAATAGCCTGTTTATATATCGCTATTAAGTCCCCATCATTATTTCCACGAATAGCAAAAGAAGGTATTCCACAAGTAGCTAAAGCTCTTGCAATTCCGGCATTTATAAAATCACCTAAAAAAAGAATTTGTTCTATTGTTTCTTTTTTCATATCTTTGATACAAAGATTTAGATTATGGTAATTCTCATGCACATCAGAAATGATTGCGATTTTCACACTAAACTCCTATAGTTATTAGTTTCTTTTTCCAAAATAGAAATACTAGAACAATAAACTATTAACTATCTGTCTATTTTCGATTATAGAACATATAAAATAATACGTCAACTTTTTTATAATTATTTTAGCTTTATACATAATACAAAAAAACTAATTTATAGTTTTTATTTATAAATTAATAATAACAAATAATATAAAAAATTTTAATTATTGGTTTTTAAGTATTTAATATCTTTTCTATTGAATATTTACTTACACTGCAACAATATACTAAAAGAATAAGGGCCCTCTGATAGAGGGCCTCTAATATAAAGCATCCTTAAAAAAACACTCCAAATTTATTGTTCATCAATAATTTTATCAACTTCATCAAACAATATTTGTGGAGTTTTTGATCTTATCAAGTAACAAGGAATATCTCTAACTAAATCAGCTAAAAAATGAGCTCTTTTTTGTCTTAAGAAATCATTATCAAGTATAGGCATTGCTAAGCCTTCTTCCCCAGATAATAACTGATTCATTCCCATAAAATTCATCATTGAATGATATCCTTGGTAAGCTTTTTCAAACTGGCCCATTGAAATAACTTTAGTATCAAAATGTCCATCAATACTAGGTTGAATAATTAAATCAATTTTCATTGGGTCAGTACAGACTTTATATTCAGGTTCTTTATCAAAGAATTTTGAAACACCTTCATCTTGATCAGGTAAATCTGATCTCTCAGTACCTTTTGCTCTTTTTTTAATATAAACATTCTTAGAACCTAAGATTGCTAATTTATCTTCGTTAACAACTGTAGTTTCTGTAGAGAACATTAATCCACCACGACGACAGCCTTCTAGTTGGCTCATACTTTTTCCATGATTGTTTTCTCCACCAAGAAGAAGAACTCCTTTGCCTCTGTAAACAACCATTGAGGAATGGAAAGGATATAATCCCACATGATTAAGTTCCATAGCAAGTATGCTTACTAATATTTTATTAATCTCACCTTCTTCCCAAAATCCATCCAAGATTAATTGATTGCTCACATAACTTATACCTTTAACTGGACGATCATAGTTCCAAATTACATCAGCTTTACCTTTTGAAGGGTCCTTATGTACTGTGACAGCTGCTAAACGATAATTCAAAAAAGTTGAATCTTCAACAATTTGATCCCTTTTAGGGCCGCCAATAACATCTACACGAATAGCTGCATCTGCACATCTAAATTCAGTAGTAAAATAATTCATTCATAGCTCCTTATGCTTAAATATTTATAGCTGTGACTACAGCTGTGGTTTCATAATAACTTTTAACGAGTTATCTTTTCTTCCATTGAAGATATCAAAAGCTTTTTCATATTTTGATAATGGGAATTCATGAGTAACAAGTCTTTGCATTTCTTTTTCGAACTTTTGTGCAAGAGGAATAGCTTTTTCTAAAGTATTAGGATTTGCACGATTTCCAATAATTTCAATTTCTTCAAGAACAATTCTTCTCATTGGTAAAGGAATATCACCTCCAGGAAGACTTACAACAGAAACTACTCCACCTTTAGCAACAGACTCAATAGCTTGTTGAATTCCAACAGCTGTGCCGGCACATTCAAAGACTCTTTTTGCACCTTTACCATTTGTCAATTCTTTAACTTTTTCTGGTACATTTTCATTTCTATAGTTTATAGGAATTGCTCCAAACTCTTTAGCTACATCTAATCTAAATCCACTGCCACTAACCATAATTTTATTAGCGCCTAATGCACGAGCACATAAAATAGCCATAAGTCCTTGACCACCAGATCCATTTACAAGAACATCATCACCTGGTTCAATTCTACTACGTAAAACCATGTGTAAAGCTATGCTAAAAGGATCCATGCAAGAAGCTACATTAAAATCCATTTCATCTGGAATTCTTGCAATTGCCTTTACATTAGTTCTCATATATTGTGCATATGCACCTTGACTATAATGTCCGTATTGACGATGACCAAACTCTTCATGTCCATAATTATCACATAAGGTATATCGACCTTCCATACACATAGCACAATGTCCACAACCTACATGGCTAATTCCACAAACTCTATCGCCAACTTTCCAACCTAGTGCTTTTGCACTGTCGCCTAAATATTCTACAACACCAGCCCACTCGTGACCAGGAATTAATGGAAACTTATCAGGCCAAAAATTAGGAAAATCGCCGTTAATAATATGTGGATCAGTTCCACAAATTGCTACTGATTCAACCTTACATACCACTTCCATATCTCCAGGGGTTGGTACTGGTATTGAACAGTACTCCAAATCATGAGGAGCATTCAATCTCACTGCATGCATCAAATCTTTTTTTTCCATTGCCCTACCTCCATGTATAGCAAATAAATCAATCTAACTAAGAAATAAAACTAATCAAAACTTATCATTCCAATGAACCATTGGCAGTCCTGCAATAGGACTTTTAAAATAAGGAATTGTTTTACCTCTTAAGCATCCGATGTATATTGTTGAAAGGTCAGGTCCTCCGAATGTAACACTTGCCATCCAGGGAGCAATACCTCTTCCAGTTTCAAATAAAATTTCATTAGTCACTCTCTTTTCAAAAAAAGCTTTATCTAAGTTTCTAACTTTTTCAGGATCTCCTTCATCAAGTATAATTTTCAATTCACCATCTGGAGTTAAAGCAAATAATTTATCTGAATAAACCATTGTTCCCCATAGATTTCCATATGAATCGAAAGCTATCCCATCAGGGTAAGCACCTGGCCCTAAACTTGATGGTCCAAAGACCTCTTTATTATTAAGATTTCCATTAGAATCAACTTTATAGCGAAGTATTCTTCCGCCAGTGGTTTCAACTACATATAAATATTCTTCGTTTTTATCAAATCGAATTTCATTTGTAAAATGAAGGCCATCAGCAACAATATGTGCTCCTCTATCATCAAATCTAATAATATATCCATCATCTAAATCAGGAACTAATGCATCTAACCAATTTGTTAAACGAGTTGTTACAGTAATCCAAATTCGATCTTTAGAATCTCTTAATACAAAATTAACTTTACCAATCTTTTTTCCATCTACTGTATCCATTAAAACTTCAGTTTCTCCAGTTCTTTTCATTCTTTCCAAACAATCTGTTCCAAAATTAGATATCAAGATATCCCCATTACGAGCAAAAGCGAGACCATTTGGAAGTGTCCCTGAAAAAAATCTGTCAACTGTATTTGAAGCATGTTCAAAGCCTGCTGCATGTTTCTGAGTGATAATTGATTGTGAACCATCACTTTTTATATGCATTACTCCACCTCTAGCATCAGCTGCCCATAGGCTGCCATCTTTCTCTGCAAGTATGCATTCTGGACGTTGTAAGTCATTTCCGATTGTTTTTATATTTTCAGGATCTAATGTAAAATCTCTTAAAGGATTAGTCTTTAACATTGTTCTTCTCCTTCATCAAAATTTATATCATAATGAAATTCATATTCATCAAGGCTAGTTTTAGGAGCAAAAAAACAAATTACTTTCATTGGAATTTGTCCGCTGTTACGAACCATATGTTTAGAGCCTTTTTCAAAAAGAACGGCAGTTCCTGGTTCAAGTTTTTTTATTATTCCATCAACAAAAACTTTACCTTCCCCTTCGATAATATAAATAAGCTCTTCTCCATTAGGATGTGAATGAGCAGGCGTCACTGTAAAACCAGGTTCAACTCTCATAACACAACTAGAACAGAATTCAGGATCTAAACCAACCCCATCCTTTGCAATCCAACGTAAGAACCTTCCAGGAACTCTAGTTTCTTCCACATCATTTTCATGAATAATTTTCATAATCAAACTCCTAAGAATTAAAAATAAGAGAGTATTTATCGATTATCGATAATTACTCTCTCAGAATATCCTAGTACTTTCCGTTTGTCAAGCAAGATAATTTATTATAAAAATTATTTTACTTCTTTTGGGAAAGTTATAGCCATATTGAACCAACCAAGAAATAGTCCAAATATACCAGCTACAATTGTCCACAAAGCAGCGACTAAAGGACTCAATACTGCATTACTTGTGATAGATGGGTAAGAATTGGTAAACAGAACAGCAATACACATAGTCATCCCATTAAAATATGCAAGTGAACCTTTTTGAAAAACAGGTACCCAATCCATTATTTTTACTAAAATTCCAACAAAAATTCCAAAACCAATCCAATAAGCCCATAAACCACCTGTAGCAGGAATTAGAGGAACTAATGCGAATGAGGCAGACCAACCTAATCCACAAATAATTGCACCTGCAGGAAAAGCAGGTAAAATTAACTTTCCAGCGTCTTTGACATTTGCTCCAAATGTAAAGAACTCTGCCCATACAATAAATGAAACCCAAAGCGGTACATTATAATTACCTAAAAACATTGTTAAAGGTAAGAATACAATAGCAGTAATTGCAACTGCTAGCCAAAATGGAATGGTGTTCTTAGTAGCCATATCAATCTCCTTTTTTCCACAATTAAACTTGTGATTTTAAAATAAGTTTTTTAAATAAAGAAAAACACTCTCTTTAGTAACAAAAATATCTACTAAATAAAAACTATCCTTAAAAAACTTAAAAGTATCCTCAAAGTTATTCCCATAAGACAATAAAAAATGAGGGCCATCCTTTTAACATTATCAAAAATCTATTAAATATTCTCGATAATCTATAGTAGTATCATTATCGAGAATCCTGTTGTTGTCAAGAAAATATTTTTGGAAGTTCAATCTATTCAAAATAAAAACAAATTATTTTTTAAACTACCTTAAAATAATATTTGAATATGGTTATTATAATATCAAATCTATTTTACTATTTTCTTGATCACTCATAAATTCATAAGAATAATCAGATATGGTTATTTTCATGTTTAGATTTTTAAAAATTTACCAACTATCCTGATAAGTGAGTAAAAAAATTTTAAAAAATTTTCCTTGACAGATTTGATATCCTAGCAAACAATATATCTACTATCGATAATCGAAATTATAAAAGGAGGCATTATGGATAATTCAAAAATTTTAGCACAGTTTCTAGGCGATGAGAGCTTTCCTGTAGAATGGAAAGATGAAAAGGAGAAATCTCTTTTTTGGTTCTTTGATGACAATCACGTTCCATTCCCGGTTTCCCCTATGTATTTTAGTCTAGATGGTTGGTGGGGTCCAACATGTGAGTATTTATTTAGACGCTTTGATGTACCAACAGGCATATCTTGGCCAGCAAAAAAAATCAATGGGTATGTATATACTGCAATTGAAGGTCGTAATGATATTGATACAAAGGAGACTAGTAAATATTACGACTGGATTATGCCCACATATTCTACAAACTTTTTAGATTGGTGGGAAAATAGGTATTTACCTGAAGTTTTTACTAATTTTAAATACATTGACGAGTATGATACTTCAAATAAAACTCTACAGGAATTAATGATTCACCTAGAGGAAATGATTGATATTCAAGAAAGACATTTTAGACTACACTGGGTATTAAACTGGGCTCAATTCCAATCAGCAATCAGTTTCAACTCAATAGTTAATGAGCTTGTTAAGGATGTTGACCAAGATTTATTAGGAAAAATTAATGTTTCTAAAAAAGACCGTAACTGGGATAGTTTAAAAGCTCTTTATGAACTTAAAGAAGAATTAAAGACAAATCCAGTTTTAAAGAAGATCTTTGAAGAAAATACAGATTCTGAAGTAATAGAAAATGAATTGAAAAAAATTAAAGAAGGAAAAAAATTCTTAAACGATGTATTTGAATATGCAAAAGAATTCGGTTATAAAGCTGTTTATACTCATGAATATGTTTTCCCTCTTTATATTGAAG
The DNA here is from genome assembly GCA_963677735.1 of Sphaerochaetaceae bacterium. Lineage (GTDB taxonomy): Bacteria > Spirochaetota > Spirochaetia > Sphaerochaetales > Sphaerochaetaceae > Pleomorphochaeta. Next base: position 2,808,591 of record OY782505.1, on the reverse strand, counting down.
ATCAAAAACCAATTTTAGAACAACTAAGAAGTTATCTTGAAACTAATTTCGACTATCATGATGTTTATAATAAATGTATTAGTGAACAAGATCGTGCTATTGCTTACTTGAGAGACCAGATTAAAGATAGAAGTGAAGAAGATAAGAAGAAATTTGAGGATGCACTTGCATTAAATTTAGCAATGTTACCATTAACTCCTGACCATCACTTCTACTTTGACCAAGGCACATATGCAAGAATGAGAGTTGTATTACTACGTGTTGCAAATAAAATGGTTGAGATGGATTTATTAGATGATGCAGAAGATATCATGTATCTAGAATATGAACAGCTTAGACGATATGTAGCAGATCCTGAAAACTATCCTGGAAAAAAACTTCTACAAGAAGCTAGAGCTGAAGTTGAAAAAGCTAGAAAAATTACTCCTCGTGATTGGGTTGGTACAGTAACTCAAGCAAATATGTATGAAGAACCATATCATGGAATGTGGGGATATCCTGAAAAATTTGAAAGAGGAATGAACGAAGTTAAAGTTAAAGGAACTCTACAAGGTCTTGGAGGCTCTCCTGGTGTTGTAGAAGGAACAGCTCGTGTCGTTACTAGTCCTAGTCAATTTAATGAAGTTAAACGTGGTGAAATTATTGTCTGTATAATGACTAATCCTGCTTGGGTTGTTGTATTCTCCAAAATTAAGGGAATTGTAACTGATTCAGGTGGAGTACTTTGCCACTCAGCAGTTGTAGCTCGTGAATTCATGGTTCCAGCAGTTGTTGGAACAGGTAGTTCAACAAGAGAAATCAAAACTGGTGATAAAATTCGTGTTGATGGAGATAATGGTGTTGTTACAATACTTGAATAATTGACCCCTTATCAGTGATTTACTAATTTAAAATTAAGAGTGGTGCTACATATTTGTAGTACCATTCTTTTAAATTTAACATTTAAGTAATTTTTTTTTAGATATTTTACATTATTACACCTAAAACTTACTAACTGAATAAAGAATATATTTTTGTATTACAAATATATATTATATTTTTTTTAAATAAATTTGATTTAAATTCAAACACTTTAAAAAGCTCTTCTATAACTTTTGCATTCACATAAATTACAAAATATAATTTTTGAATTTTACAAATATTAGAATTGACAGAATAGAATAGTAGGTGTATCTTTTAAAAACAAATCGATTATCGAAAATAAATTATCAAGCCTATTTTATATTTAGGCAAAGGAGCTATAGATGATTGAAAAGGATAAACAAGTTGAAGCTAAGGAATATGTATCTACACTAATTGAACGTGCTAAAAAAGCCCAATCAAGTATTGAATTTGCTTCTCAAGAAGAAGTTGATACATTAGCTGAAGCAATTTGTTGGAATGCGTTACAACCTGAATTTGCTAGAGAACTTTCAGAATTAGCAGTTAAAGAATCTCGAATGGGAGATGTTGAAAGTAAATATGCCAAAATGATGACTAAAAGCAGAGGTGGCTGGTTTGATATGAAAGGACAAAAATCTGTTGGTATCTTAGAAGAAGATCATGTAAACAACATTGTATGTATAGCAAAACCTATTGGTGTAATAGGAGCACTTGTTCCATGTACAAATTGTGAAGCTACTCCAGTTTTGAAAGCATCTTGGGCTTTAAAAACAAGGAATGCGGTTATTTTAGCTCCACACCCAAGAACACAAAAAACCAATGAAAAAGTAGTTAATATGATGAGAGATGTCATTGCTAGCTATGGTTATAGCCCAGATTTAATAATAAATATGTCTGAAGTATCTCTTGCAAACAGTCAAGAATTAATGGCTCAATGTGATTTAATCCTTGCAACAGGTGGTCCCGGAATGGTAAAAGCTGCTTACTCTAGTGGTACTCCTGCATTTGGTGTTGGCGCGGGAAATGCAATTACAATAGTAGATGATACTCAGGATATGAAAAAAGTGGCCGAAAAAATTCGTCGTTCTAAAACTTTTGACCAAGCTACTAGTTGTTCAAGTGAAAATGGAGCAATCGTTGAAACCAAAATTTATAATAAATTTATTGAGGCTATGAGCAATGAAGGTGGATTGCTTCTAAATTCAAAGCAAAAAGAAAAACTCCAAAAAGCTATGTGGCCTGATGGACACATTTTAAATAGAGAAATAGTTGCACAAAATGCTGAAAAAATTGCCCAAGTAGCGGGAATAGATATCCCAAAAGGTACAAAATTCTTTATGGTAGAAGAAGAAGGTGTTGGCCCAGACTTTCCATTTAGTTCTGAAAAACTTTCAGTTGTTATAACTATTTATAAATGGGATACTTTTTCTAAAGCTGTTGATCTAGTAAATAAAATTACTCAATTTAGTGGTGCAGGACATTCTTGTGGAATACATACCACAAATCGTGAAAGAGCATTGGAATTAGCAAGTAAAGTTAGAGTTTCTCGTGTAATGGTTAATCAACCACAAAGTCTTTCAAATAGTGGAGCATGGACTAATGGTATGCCTGTAACACTTACACTTGGATGTGGTACTTGGGGTGGAAATATTAGTAGTGAAAACATTACATGGAGACACTTAATAAATAAAACTTGGGTATCTTTCCCAATTGAAAGCAAACAACCAAAAGATGAAGAATTATTTTCAAATGAAGTTAGAAACCGAAAATAATTAATTTTACTACAACTGAATGAAAGAGAAAATAAGGGAAAAGTATGGATAAAATAGAACAACTTAAGACTATAAAAGAACAGATGAAAGCTGGAGGTGGCTCTAAGAAAATTGAAGCTCAACATGCAAAAGGAAAGTTCACAGCAAGAGAAAGAATCGAACAATTAGTAGATAAAGATTCTTTTGTTGAGTCTGATGCCTATATGACATGCAGAGCTACAGAATTTAACATGGCATCTAAACGATTCTATGGTGATGGGGTGGTTACTGGAACAGCTTTGATTGAGGGTCGACAAGTTTGGATATCTAGCCAAGATTTTACTATACTTGGAGGGTCTTTGGGAGAACAGCATGCGGAACGTATATCTAGAGCTCAGCAAGCTGCAATCAAAACAAGATCCCCTTTCATTCAAATAAATGATTCCGGTGGTGCTAGAATACAAGAGGGAGTATATTCATTAGATGGATATGGTAAAATATTTAGAAATAATATACTTAGTTCAGGAGTTATTCCTCAATTTTCTCTAATTTTAGGACCATGTGCTGGTGGTGCAGCTTATTCCCCAGCACTGACGGATTTTATATATATGGTGGACTCAATAAGTCAAATGTATATTACTGGTCCTGATGTCATTAAAGCCGTTACAGGTGAAGTTGTTTCACACCAAGAGCTTGGTGGTGCTAAAGCTCATGGTTCGAAAAGTGGAAACGTTCATTTTACTCATGAGAATGAAAAAAAAGCTTTTGAACATTTGAGAAAACTAATATCGTACCTACCCTTAAATAATATGGAAACACCTCCTATAACAGACTCCTTTTCTAAACCAATTTCAACCAAAATAATTGAAACAATTATGGCGACAAAAGCCACTAAACCATATGATATGCATCAAGTAATAGAAGAAATTTTCGATAAAAACTCTTTCATCGAAGTTCAAAAAGATTATGCAAAAAATATATTAGTTGGTTTTGCACGCTTAGCAGGAAGAACAATTGGTCTTGTTGCTAATCAACCCTCTTATTTATCAGGAACTCTTGATATAGACAGTAGCGATAAGGGAGCTAGATTTATCAGATTCTGTGATGCTTTCAATATTCCAATAATCTCTCTCGTAGACGTACCTGGATATATGCCAGGAACTAAACAAGAATTTGGTGGAATAATTAGACACGGTGCTAAAATGCTTTATGCAATTGGAGAAGCAACTGTTCCTAAAATTTCAATTGTTTTAAGAAAAGCTTTTGGGGGCGCCTATATTGCAATGGCATCACGTTCTTTGGGGTATGATCGAGTTATTGTATTACCAACATCTGAAATAGCAGTTATGGGAGCAGAAGGAGCAGCAAATATTATTTTCCGCAAAGAAATAGATCAATCTCAATCACCAGAGCAGACTAAGATTGAAAAAATTCAAGAATTTAAAGAAAGAGCAGCAAACCCTTATATCGCAGCAGCTTCAGGTATGGTAGATGAGATATTAGAACCACATGAAATTCGTTCATCACTTATTCGCTCTATAGAATCTCTTTCAAATAAATGTGAGAGTCGCCCTGAAAAAAAACATGGGAACATTCCTTTATGATAAATCAATCCAATTACCTTATTTTGACTCTATTACTTTTTTGGTCAATAATTGCTACAATTTTATTGATCATCAAACGAAAACCAAAAAACTTTAATGCTTCTTCAATAGATAAATTAGATTTATGGATTAAATCTAGAAAAACGTCTAAACTAAAAAGCATCTCAGTCCAAAAAACAAATAATAATTCAAAAGTATTATTTATAAAAAAAAGGGTAGTAAATAGATGTTGGAATCAACTTCATTAAAAAATAATAATAAAATAAGTTTTGGAATATCCTCCATTATGGAGTTTAAAACAGTTGATTCAATGATATCCCAGTGTAAACATTTACACTGTGATTTTGTCGAATTAAATTCAAATTTCCCACAATATGTACTAGAGTCTCTAATCAAATTAAATACTCTTAAAAAATTGGAAAATGAAAATATTAACTATTCAATTCATTTACCTGAGATACTAGATTTTGGTTCATTTCAGACGGAATTTAGAGATTCTGCAGTATCCATGATTGCTAGATTTTGTGACATAGTAAAACCAGGAACTAGATTTATTTACCATGCTAATAATGGAATTCAGGTAAGACTACCAGATAAACAAGTATCAATATATGAAAAATATGATCATGATTATTTTGATTCAATTGAAGAAACCTTATTTCCTGTTAATGCAATATTAGAAGATGCTGGATGTAATCTATGTATAGAAAATTTGGGAAATTTTAACAGACCTTACATTTATAAATCAGTAGAAATGATGTTATCATATCCTTCAGTTGGTCTACTTTGGGATGTAGGACATGATGCCACTTCACATTTTATGGACACCCCTTTCTTCGAAAAACATTTAGAAGATGTACTTGAAATTCATTTACATGATTCTAAAGGAAAAATTGACCATCTACCATTATTTTCTGGGATTGTTGATATAGAAAAAGCTCTTTCTTTTGCAAAAGAAAGATCAATACCAACAGTAATTGAAGTAAAAACCATTAAAGCATTAGAACAATCAATTAATGAATTAACTACTCGAGGACTCTTTAATTAATATAATAATTATCAATAATAATAAATAAAATTCTTTTAATAAACTATAAAAAAAACTATATTAAAGCATTAAATTATGTAGTTTACCTATATATAAAATATACAACTTAAAATTATTTAAATGGTCCTTTTTTTAATTATCCTTAATATATTTATCTAAATAAAGATTCTATAAAATTAGCTTTTTATTTATGTATCTTAATTATATCAAAATATAATTTAATTATTGAACTAATTTGATTATAATAAAAAAACCTCTAAAGTAGTAAAGATATTTACAATCTACTTTTGAGGTATTACACAAAATATAGTTAGATAAGATTTAAACCTTTTAGTTTAATCCTCAACAAAGTTGAATAACTAAATCAAACTAAATAGTTTCTTTTTTTAATCTTTCTTCTTCCTCTAACTTTTCTACAAGTCCTTCAAGACTATTCAAAATATGATCTTTCATTACTTTCTCAGCTTTATCAGGATCACCACTGCGTAAGGCTTCAATGATTAAGGTATGTCTTTTAGCTATACCTATATTATCAATATTGGTTATTGCACCAGAAGTATGAGACCAAGAAGCAAATCGAAGATTTCTTGAAAGTCTTCCAATAAGTTTATTTCCTGAAGCTTTAATTATTACATCGTGAAATTGATGGTTATAAGATATTCTATTAATTATATCATTTCTTTGAGCACACTCAACCATCTTCTCAGATAGTTGTTCTAACTTTTCTAATTCTTTGGGAGAAATCTTATTTACAGCAAGTCTTGCAGCTAAAGACTCTAATGATGCTCTAACTTGGAAAACTTCATAAATATCTTTTGTAGAGAAAGATCTAACTGTTATGCCTTTATAAGGTTCGAAATTTAGCAATTCCATTTCAACAAGACTTTTAATTGCTTCACGCACTGGCGCTTGGCTAACATTAAATTCCCTTGCTATAGCACTCTCAACTAACCTATCTCCTTCCTTATATTTTTTATTTAATAAATCTTCCATTAGTTGTTCTTTGATTTGTTCGCTTAATACTTTTTTTACTAATTGTGGTCTATTATTTTCTTTTTTTGCCATATAATTTCTCTTCTATTTTATTCTATTTATATTAGGTTTATATAATTAACCATTTATTAATGGTAACCTAATGAAATGCAATTGTCAATAATTTACACTTGGTAATCAATAAAAGATTTTCTATAATATAATTAATATAATAAATAAATTTAGATTATAAATCGATATTAAATATTATATTAATAGCTATCAAAAGCTATTATTTTTAAAATTTTAAAACAGATAATGCTCCATGCTTCTGTACAGCCCAGAAATCATATTACTTATCTCAAATATCTCTAAATTGCATTATCTAAGGGCTAAAACAATTGATAATTTGTTATAATTATTTTATTTTTCTCAAACCATTGGTATCATAACAATATAAATGATAAGATAAGGAAGATTATTTATATGTATATTTCGCGTATGTTTATTGTAACCTCTATATTCATTTAAGTATGAAGTTATCGAACTTACATAAAGTCCATTGATATAAATTCTGATTCAAAATGCTCCCATTTTTTATCTCAACCTTAGCTCTAGCCTTTTGTATTTGTTAGATTTATCGCTCTTAAATATAATATCTTTGTCCATAAAAAAATAATGAATCTTAATTTCTTCATTAATTAAACATATCCCATATTTGGAAATTTATTTTCAAGTTATTCTGCTTATAAATTTACAATTTACTTTGCTTTTCTTAATATTGTCGAAACAAACTTGTTTAAGTTATTTAGTAAAATCCACTTTTACCCTTGCTACTTGTGATCCTAAATAGCTTTTTTAGAGTTCGCAACACTTTCTCTAATCCTATTAAACTTAACTTATTAACGATATGGTAAATATCTCTTCAGATTCTATATATATGAACTATTTGCCTATTATAGTGTAGGCTGGACTTCATCACATTTTGAAAACTCATCCCCATAATCAGCCTTATATCTTGTTTCTGTTCGTAGCCCCGAAACTTTGCCTTAGGCTTCCTTCACACAGCACCTCATGATACTGCACTTGCCATCAACTAGTGGTTATTTCATTTTATTTTAATGAAATTGCCAACCCCACAGTGGACTTTCACTACCTAGATGTTACCCATGCTGGGCAAACAACAAAAAGCTGTTACTAAAGATATATACTTTAGTAGCAGCTTATCTGGAGTAAATTCGAACGATTTATATATAATTGAAGGTATGCTTTTTTAAATAAAAAATGAAATTATTCAATTAATGCAACCTAGCAATATATATCTTATTAAAAATCTAAAAGTATTAGAAACTTCCTTCTTCAGCTCTATCAATATCCTGTAAAAGAATTAAATCTTCATGCATTTCCATCCAAATATCATGAACAGAACCACACATTACACCAGTAAACATTTTAATTTCACCAGCTAAAGCTTTCTTTAATGCTTTTTCTAATCGAATTTGATATCTAGCTAAGCGTGGAAGAGCTTTTGCTAAAGTTGAAACTATTGGAGCATTTCTTTCAACAATTGATTTTAGAGCTTGAAGCTGAATTTGATCATATTCCTCATCTTTATGTGTATTAGGAACCCCATCTTTCAATTGCCAATTATTACATAAAGCTTTAAATTCAGTATTAAGTTCTAAAAATTGCTTATAACCAGATTTGAGTTTTGGTGGCAATGTAGGGTCTATTGATTGAACTAATCTTTTTTCTTGTTCTGCTCTTCCCTCTTCAGATAGAGTATACAAGTCTTGACCTTCAAAATATTCTAATAAACCTGAATCTAATAAATCCTTCATTATCGAAGAAGGTACCATACCAATACTATCCAACAAACCATCAGAGGTTATATATCCACGAATCCTTATTAAATATAGTATAAAATCTTCATCAGCTTTTAAAATCAATTCATCAGTAGAAGCTTCCTCATCTAGATTTTTTTTAGTGCTACAGCATGCATCTATAGCAGCTTCCAAAGTATATTCAAAATCAAAATCTATATCATCAATTGATACACGGGAAGACTTCAAAAGTGCTTGTGCTGATGCTAAACGACTTTGTGGAACTCTAAAAGGAGAACAACTAACTGAATCAACCCCGGATTTCACAAAAAAGTTTATAGAATCAGGATTACCCGCATGTTCGCCGCATACACTTAAAATAATTGAAGGCTTTGCTTTTCTTGCAGATTCACAACCCATTTTCACAAGAACTCCAACTCCATCTTCATCAACTCTAGCAAAAGGATTTTGTTCAAGAATACCTTTTGCTTTATAAGCGGGTAGTATACTTGATTCAACATCATCCCGACTAAATCCAAAAGTCATTTGAGTTAAATCATTTGTTCCAAAAGAAAAGAAATCAGCATATTCTGTCAAAGGTCCAGCTACCAAAGCTGCCCTTGGGGTTTCAATCATAGCACCAATAGCAATATTATTACTTGATAAGTGTTTATGTCCAAATTGATCTAAAGTATCTGTAACCCATTTTCTTGCAATTTCTAATTCCTTATCACTAATTACCAAAGGAATCATAATTTCAATTTTAGGGTGTTTGCCTTTTTCAAGAAGATTTGCGGCAGCAGAAACTAAAGAACGAACTTGCATTTCATACAATCCATTTCGAACCATGCCTAATCTAACCCCCCTAGTTCCAATCATAGGGTTTTTCTCTTCTAATCTTCTAACAGCAATAATTTCCTTTTCTTCTTGTTTACTGAGAATTCCTTTTGCTTCTTTAGCTGTAAGTTCTAATATATTTGGAAGAAATTCATGTAAAGGGGGATCTAGAAGACGTACCTTAACAGGTAATCCATCCATAGCATCTAATATTTTTTCAAAATCAGTAATTTGAGATTGCTCTAACTCTTTTAAGCTTTCTTCTGCTTCTTCATCTGTTTCACTCAATATAAAGCGGCGCATAATTGGTAGCCTATCAGGAGTCAAAAACATATGTTCTGTTCTACATAAGCCTATACCTTTAGCACCAAAGAGTCTTCCCATGGTAGCATCAAGTTTGTTGTCAGCATTTACTCGAACTTCAAAATTTCCTGCTTCAGCAATTTGATCTGCCCAATTTAGTAATTGACTTAGTTCTTTAGGAGGCTCATGGGAAGCTAATTCAAGTTTTCCAATATATACAGCACCTGTTGTACCATCAATAGTAATATAATCACCTTCACTAACTAGTGTACCATTAATATTCAAGCCACCTTCTACAATTTTGATTTCTGATGCACCAACTACTGCTGGTTTTCCCCAACCTCTTGCTACAATTGCTGAATGAGAACAGACACCACCACGAGAAGCTAATATTCCTTTTGAAGATTGCATCCCTAAAATATCATCAGAATTTGTTTCTGATTTTACTAAAATAACTGATCTGCCTTGAGCTGCTATAGTTACAGCTTTAGATGAATCCAGTACAACCTCTCCAACAGTAGCTCCAGGTGAAGCTGGTAAACCCATAGTTATAGGCTTATTATTTTTAGTGCCATCTGCCAATCCTGTAGAATAAAACATTTTAAGTTCATTAGGTTGAATTGAATTAATTGCTTTTGCAACATACTGTGGTTTTCTCATTTTTAAAGCTTCATCAACAACATCAATAATTGTTTTATCAATAGAGTTTTTTTTAGTTTCCATATTACCCTCAAGTTATAAATTTATTAGAAATGAGTATATTATTTAGAAGTATTATACCCACAAAAACGATTATTCTCTATTTTCGATAATCTATAATAATACTATCATGGTATTTAGAATTTGTACATAAAATATTTTAGAAACTTATATACAATCATTATATATAAAAAAAACAGTAAAATTAAATAAAAATATATATTTTGTATTCTTAGTTGAATGATACCAAATCTGAACTGAACTATCTTAATCAAAGTTCTTTACCAAATAAATAGGTTTAAACAGAATAAAATAATAACATATAAAAAATAATTTATAAAAAACAATAATAAATGCATAATTCTAATATTATATAAATTGATTCTCTTAATAACTAAACATTCTAATCTATAAGCTATTTTGGTTAAGAAAATATAGTAGAAAAATTCTAATTCCTTAAATTTTGACAAAATCTATTGATGATTATATTACAGTTTTTCGGATTTGCAAAGTTTAAGTAACTAAATTCGATAGACAAGAAAATACTTTTTATTAAAATAAAACTATATTTTTCATAAAATAACGATAAAATCACTTAAACCTACCAGAAATAAAACTGTAATTTGTTATAAAAGACATCTATTTTTATCATTAGCTAGCATACTTAATATTTTTTATGTAAGAATACTTATATAAATTAAAGATTATCTCGTTTAAATTTTAATTATTTATTAGAGAAACTTCCTTTCTTAATATTTACCCTATTATAAATATATATTTAACTTGCAAATTAAATGAATATTTATACAAACTCTGTATTTTTTTCGTCAAATTAATTGACAAAATAAATTGCAAAACTATAAATTTATGGTACTATTAATTGTTAGTAAATAACTAGATGTGGAGGTTTTTATGGCAAATGAAGCTCCTGTTAAAAAAAACAGGTTATTCGGTTGGTATTTCAATTTTAATCTTTTGTATAGGATTTTAATTGGATTGGTACTTGGGGCAGTGTTAGGAATTATTTTAGCTGCAAATGGAATTACTGCAATCCCTGGTTGGTTGCAAATGCTCGGTGATATCTTTGTAAGATTATTAAAAATGATTCTTATCCCTATTGTTTTCTCAACTTTAGTTGTTGGATCTGCTTCAGTTTCTCCAGCTAACCTTGGAAAAGTAGGTATTAGGGTTGTAGGAATTTATCTAATTACTTCAGCAGTAGCTGTAGCTATTGGATTAATCATGGGGGTTATATTTAGACCTAATGCTCAAATTGCAGCAACTATGGTAGCAGAAGCAGCTGGAAAAACAGCTGATGTATCTATTTGGAATACTATTGCAGAAATAGTACCAAAGAACATCTTCTCTTCTTTAACCTCAGGTTCAATTCTTCAAATAATTTTCTTTGCTATTCTTTTTGGATTAAGTGTTTCTTACCTTAAAGTTTCAGAGGATGAAAGATTATTAAGAATCGGAAATGTAATGTTTGATTTATTTGATGGCTTTGCTGAAATTATGATGAAAATGGTTAGAGGAATCATGGAATATGCTCCTGTTGGTGTTTTTGCATTAATAAGTGGTGTTTTCGCTAAGCAAGGTGCAGCTGTAGCTGGATCATTAGCAATTGTAACAATTGCTTGTTTCTTGGGTTATTTATTACATATCTTATTAGTTTATTCAAGCATTTTAAGAATGGGTAAAATTAAACTTAGCACATTCTGGAAATCAGCAAGAAATCCTTTTGTAACAGCTTTTGTAACACGTTCTTCAAGTGGAACATTGCCTGTAACAATTGAAGCTGCTAAAGAATTAGGTGTAAAAAAAGAAGTTTATTCTTTCTCACTACCTTTAGGTGCTACCATTAACATGGATGGAACAGCTATCTACCAAGGTGTTTGTGCTATATTTATTGCTTTATCAGTTGGTCATGGTATGTTTGGACTTAGCGATGTTGGTTTAATTATTATTACAGCTACATTAGCTTCAATCGGTACTGCAGGAGTTCCAGGTGCTGGTGCTATTATGTTAGCTATGGTAATGCAACAAGTTAGAATGCCTATTGAACCAGGTACAGCTATTGCTGGTGCTTATGCTTTAATTTTAGGTATTGATGCTATTTTAGATATGGGAAGAACTGCTCTCAACGTATTCGGAGATTTGACTTGTACAACTTTTGTTGCAAAGAAATTAAATATGTTAGAAGAAGATTCTATAATTCAATAGTTAAATACTAATCAAAGAAATTGAAAAAGTCCCTTTGTAACTATACAAAGGGATTTTTATTAATCTTCATAAACCTTTATTGGTTGCTCCATTGCCCAAAGAAATAAATCAATAATCCTTCTTTGAGTATTCCTAAAAATATACTCATTATCTTCTGTTTCAATCTTAAAGTTAGAATTAAAAACCTTTTTATTTGCACTAAAGTTTATAACTGCTTTTCTCTTTATTATTGTTGACTCTCCAGTTCCAACGACTGGGGTAAAAAGAATAATTATTCTATAATCAGTTACACAAATCAATCTACGCTTGCCTTCATATATTGCGGTGGCTACACAATTAATTTTTTCATCTAACAATAGAATCATTGCTAAAGGTTTTAATTCTGTTTTAAAACCATATAAATCATAAATATATAATTCTTGAAGTCTTGATATAATGTCTTTTTTATCCATAAACATATATTAGCATGTTTTCTTATAATTTCTATAAAAAAAATTCTAATACTTTATTGCTGAACAAAAACGCCAAAAGCACACATTCTAATACATCTACCACAATTTATACATTTCTGATTATCAACATCAGGGGCTGAAAATCCTCGTTGGCTTAGAGCTCCGGTAGGACATACTCTAACAGCAGGACAAGGATGATTTTGAGGACAACGATTTTTATTAATTTTTATACTCATATTTTTCTCCATTTTTTTTCTGTTAATAGTAATAAATAAAAATAAAATAAAAGTATGTAACTTACTCACAATAGAACCATTTGTTATCTTGAAGAAAAACAAATAATAACATGTTGTATAATAGGTTCTCACATGATAAAATTTCACACAAATACATTTTTTAGGGAAATATATGATAAACAAAGATAAAAATGCTTTACACCTCATCAAACAATTTTGCAAAAGTTTTTACACAGAAAGAAATATTGATGACACCCTCAATTATCTCTCCAAAAATATTATTTGGATTGGCCCTAATAAAAAAGCAAAAAATAATACATTTGAGGATCTAAAAGCTATTCTTGATGCAGATATAGCCCTTAGGCCTTTACCTTTTAAATTAAAACCAATTTCTGAATTTGTTTCACAAGTTGATAAAGATGTATTCGTTGTAAATTATAGTTTCAACTTAATTCAAAAGAAAAAAAATATAAATATAAGTCTTAACCTATTTGCGAATGTAAAGATTGAAGGAGAAATTGGAAAAATAGTTATAGCTAAATTCGATTTGCTTGATAATGTAGATTACAATTCAAATGCTATCCTTCAACATACCACAGGTGGTTTAATGGTTATTTCATATGTTAACAATGATTACTACCCTATAAATAATATAAATGAACAATTTTCAGAACAATTCAATTTAACAGATCAAAATAAAGAAAATATAATAGGAAAAAATCTATTAGATTATATTTATAAAGAAGATCTTGAAATAATAAAGCACCTATTAGAAACAAACCGTGATCAAAAAATTCCTTTTACCTGTAACTTTAGGCTTAATTTAAACAATGATAATTATATGTGGACTATTGCTTTAGTAATTGCAAAAAAAGAAAATACAAATACTAAATATTATTGTATCGCAAGACCTGATGTTGCTTACACTCTAGATAATTGCGATGAATATGAATTGGAAAAAAATGAACCTCCTCAATCATATCTTATAGCTGGCACACACATTAATTCTTTTGATAAATATTGGATTATTGAAGAAATAAGTGAATCATTATGTAGCTTACTACACTATGAAAAAAAAGAATTATTAAAATCAATTAACAATAATTATAAACAATTAATTCACAAAGATGATGTTATTTATTTTAATCAGACATATAAAAAACTAAAAACACAAAGACCAAAATTATCATTTTCATATAGGCTTTTAGATAAAGGTGGAAAATATATATGGGTTTCTGAAACCCTTGAAATAATAAAAGACTTTGAAGGAAAAAAACATATATTTGCATATGTAGAAGAATTGACAGATTTAAGAGAAGATTGCATCTGTAACGGTAATAACAAAGATTTATTTACACCTACAACAATTTCTTCTAAATTTTTAGTTATCGATTTAGTAAATAAAAAATTTGAAACAGATATTTTTCAAAAATCCAATGTAAAATTTACAAATAAATATGTAACAAACATTCCAAACTCATTAATTGAAAATAACATAATATATGAAGATGACACCCAAAGTTTTTTAAAATTTTTCAACGATATGCAGCATCAAAGAAAAAATAGTTGGACAGGTAGAATCAATTTAAAAAATAAAAAGATTGGATGGTTTAATTTATTATCATACACATTATTTAATAACGGGATGCCAATTAAAGCAATATGTATAATAATTAGTATAAATAGCAAAAATTCTGTTTTCGAAAAATTCACACGTCAACAAGATATACTTCAGATGATTGTAGATGATTATGATTTTATAGGAGAATATGATTTATTGACTAACAAACCAATTATTCTATATTCACCTAAAAAGCCCATAGACTTCTTTGAGGATTGTAAAGCTAATAATTTTGAATATTTAATTAATAAGGTAATTCATAAGGATTATATCAAAGATTTTATTAGAATGAGAGATAAAAATATTAATTATGCTTTTAATAATATTGTTCCTAAAAATAGCACAATTGATGTAAAACTAAAATCAGTCTCAAATAGATATTCAGGCTTTAAATGGTTCCGTTTTAAATTTATTCATAAGTTTGATTCAATTTCAAAGCATATACACCTTATCGTTTTAGTTTTTGATATTGATAAAGAAAAAAGAAACTACTTAGCTCTATTAGATAACATTAAAGATAATCACTAAAAATTTAATAGATTTTCCTTAATTTTCTCCCAATTTCTAAAAATAAAAAATTAATTCTATTTTTTTTAAATATTATTATTGACAAAATATCAATAACGAATTATATTTAAATCATAAGTTACATATTGCTAACAAATAATATCACTCAACATATTATTTATATAGTATTATTAATTTGTCACTCCATTATTTTTCCCTGTTGTATGGTGACTATGTTATAGTCACCATATTTTTTTGTAAATTCTTATTACACAAGAAATTAAAATAATATTAAAATATATTATACTTTTTTATATTTTAAACTTGACGATTAATGAAAAAATCGTTATTTTAGTGTTGTTAGCTATTACTAACTAGATTGTTAATACTAACATTTCAATTACAATTTAATAACAAGGAGAATTTTGTTATGAAAACAGCAGTAGTTTATTGGTCAATGACTGGAAATACAGAACAAATGGCTCAAGCAGTCAAAGAAGGTGCTGGGGAAAATTGTGACATTTTTGAAGTAAGTGCAACAAACGCACAAGATATTTCAAAATATGATTCAATTGCTTTAGGTTGTCCTGCAATGGGTGATGAAGTTTTAGATGAAGGTGAATTTGAACCTTTCTTTGAAGAACTATTACCATTAATTAAAGGAAAAAAAGTAGCACTATTTGGATCTTATGATTGGGGAGATGGTCAATGGATGAGAGACTGGCAAGATAAATGCGAAAACAATGGTGTAAATCTTGTTTCTGATGGAATTATAGCTAACCTTGAACCTGACGATGAAATGTTAGAACAACTAAAAAGTCTAGGCAATTCGCTAGCAAATTAATAAATTAACCCTTAATAATAACTCTACTTAAAAAAAAGTAGAGTTTTTTTTTGTTCGATATCTTGAAAATATGTTATCAACAATAGATTTTACTATAATTTATCAAAAGTTAAAATTTTAGCCTTATTTTTATTTATATTACTAAATACAGTATTCCCAATAGGCTATTTATTAGAAAAAAGGTTGTTTTTCAAAAAAGTTATTTATCTAATTTTTATTTTTTGACAATAAATTTATCATAAGGTTTTGTTTAATATAATAAACTTCTCTGTTAATATAGTAACATTTTGTAAATTTATTAACATTTTTTCTTTAAAATGTATTGATTTTTTATCTAAAAAACTATAAAGTAGTTAAAAATGAAAAAAAAAGTGGGAACCTCCCAATAAGGAAATAACATGGAAAAGAAAATAAATGTAGCTGTAATTGGCGCAACTGGTGCTGTTGGCCAGGTCTTTATGTGGATGTTAGCTGATCATCCTTGGTTTAATGTAGCATATGCTACCGCATCTGCTTCAAGAGTAGGTTTAACATATTCATCAACCACTCACTGGATTCTACCTTTGGAAATGCCTGCATCAATAAAAGATATTGAAATGAAAGAATTTAATTTCGATTCTATGAAAGAAGCTGGAGTACAAATCGTATTTTCTGCATTACCTGCAAATATTGCTAGAGAAGCTGAACCACAACTAAGAGCTCATGGATTTTATATTTTCTCAAATGCAGCTGCAATGCGCTATGATTCTAATGTTCCAATCTTAATTCCTGAAACAAATCTTGAACAACTAGATTTGATTAGAGACCAAGGTTACCCTAACACAGGTTTCTGTGTAACTAATGCAAACTGTGTAACAACTGGTTTAGCCATGGCCTTAGCACCACTTAGAAAGTTTAAAATAAACACTATCCATATTAACTCTTACCAAAGTGTAAGTGGTGCTGGATATCCTGGACTATCTTCTTTAGATATTACTGATAACTGTATTCCTTTTATCAACGGAGAAGAAGCAAAAATTGAAAAAGAGATTAAAAAAATTCTATCCATAGACCCTGAAGTTTATGCTTTTACTGTTAGAGTTCCTGTTATGTTTGGTCACTTAGAAACTGTTTGGCTTGAATGTGATGAAGAAGTGAATGAAGAAGATGTTATAGAGGCCTGGAAAGACTTTAAGGTAGTAACTGATCTACCGTCTACTCCTGAACAACCAGTTGTCTATAGCAGTGAACAAACCTTCCCACAACCTAAATATGCTTTCTGGGGTAATCCTCGAGGTATGGTAGTTTACACAGGTCGTGTAAAGAAAAAAGGCAACAAAATTGGATTTGCACTAATGGTTAATAACATTGTTAAAGGTGCTGCAGGTGGATCAATTCAAAATGCAGAAGCTTTTGTAAAAGAATATGGTCTATTAGAATAGTTTAAATCATATTAATCTAAGGAGTTTGCCATTAGATACCTTGAGATATCTATTTGACAAACCAAAAAGAGAAAATATAAAAAATGTCTAAGTTCTAGGAGGAGTAATCCTCCTAGTTTCTTTTTATCAAGAAAGTTAATTCACCTCGTGATATAACCTCATATTTATTATCTCTCTGGTTTAATAAATATTTCCCATCTTTTTTACTTTTTCCTAAACTATCTCTAGAAAAGTTTGTTCTTGATATAAACAAAGGTGGAACAAAATCCTTATCTACTCTTTGAGGAATAAACGGCCATAAGCTTGTATCACCAACCACAGTTTCTAAAAACAAATAACCACCAACTATATTTAACTTAGTATCTAAAAAGTTTAGTGCAGCCTCTCTGTTTGCTAAATAGAAGTATATATCTGAATATACTTTTACATTTGTATTTTCTATCCATTTCAAATGTGCAATATTATTAATTCCAAAATATACCTTATCTAATAAATTATTAGAAATTATTTCTTCAATTAATTTATTGAGTTTACCACAAAGCTCCTCTTCATTAAAAAATACAGGAGGAAGAGGAAGATAATATTTATCTTCAACTTTTATTAATTCACTTATTTTATTTGGAATATCCTCAAAAAATGGAATATCATTAATTACTAACTTTGATCTAGGTGGTAAATCTTCAGTTCTAAAACAATTACTTTTATCTTGAAGAGAAAGTTCTTCATCGATATATAAATCTTCTTTGTCATCTATAGCTTCATAAAATATTCTTCTAAGTTCTTTTATTTCAGATAAAGGTAAAAAGATTTCTTTAAAATCAATTGATGAATTATTTTCAATTTCTACAGATTCAACCTCAAAAAAGCTATCACCTGACTGACTAAAAATAGTATTAATTTTATCTCTATATTCAAAAGGTCTTTTAGCTTTCTCTATTTTTAATTCTCTATCTATTCTAACTTCATTTATAAAATCAAAATTACAAACAATACTAATTGAATTATCTTCAATAATAAATTTAGCTTTTGCATAATTTTTATTAAAAGGAAGCCTATCAGTATTAATGATCTTTTCATCTTGATCATGTTTTTTTATTAGATATAATTTATCACCATTATAAAGATTTAAAGCTCTATCGTTTATACTTATATAAACTGAAGTATATTTTCTCCCTCTTTTTATAGGTTTTCTTGTTTTATCTAATAATGAACTAACACTAAATTTAACTCCCTGAGCTACTTCTCTTTCTCTATTTATAAACATAACACCATCGTGAAGTGCAATATCTCTTTCTAGATCAACTAATGCATAATCTCTATTATTAATTGAGACAACATCTATTACAGTTGCACATTCAATACCTTTATGAGAAGAGTATGAAGAGTCAATAATACTTGTGGTGTTATCTTTAATATCTAACCAACCTTTTGAACTCTCTCTTGCAAAAGTTGTTTTAACATTTTCATATAAATCTTCATAAGGTTTGTCATCTAGTAGAGCTCTATAATATTTAGTTACTGCTGAAACATATGATGGAGATTTCATTCTTCCCTCTACCTTCAGACTGTCTATATTGATATCTCTAAGCTTTTTTACACTTTCTGCTATCTCTAAGTCCTTCATAGAGAAAAAATATCCATTTTGATTGTTATAGGTAAACCATGTTCTACAGATTTGTGCACAAGCCCCAGCGTTAGCGCTTCTACCTGTAATTATATTACTTGCCATACAAAGTCCTGAAAACCCATAACATAGAGCCCCATGTATAAAAACCTTAAGTTCAATATCGTCACATGCTTTACGAATTTCACTAATTTCTTCAATACTTAACTCTCTAGATAATACAACTCTTGTAAAACCTAAATCTTTCATAGCTTTCACACCTTTTATTGAATGAACAGCTAGTTGTGTACTGCCATGCAACTCGAGAGATGGAAAGTTTTCTTTGATTATTCTAGAAATCCCTAAATCTTGAACTATTATCCCATCACTTCCTACAATCTCAATTTCTTTTAGAAGCCTTATTACAGATTTTAATTGAGCATCATGTATTACTGTATTTATTGTCACATAAACTTTTTTGTTATTAGACTTTGCATAACTATATATTTTTGAATATTCTTCAATTGTAAAATTAACTGCACCTTTTCTAGCAGAATAACTTTGTAGTCCTAAATAAATGGCATCTGCCCCATCTCTAAAAGCAACTAGTGCGCTTTGAATAGATCCAGCTGGCATTGCTAATTCAATCATTATTATATCCTTTAGATTAATTATATTAATATTTTACAATATTAAATACAAAGTTTCACTACAAGTACATTAAATTTTATTTAAGGAGAATAAATAAAATTTAGGAATTTGATATTTTTTTATCTATAATTTTACTTTATTACAAAAATATAATCAATTTGTTATTTTATTTTCATTTATCAAGACAAAAAGAAAAGATTAAGTATTGATATTTTTGATGATTTTTTTTATTATTAGACAAGGAAATATACTTATTTTCTGTATATAGATTTTTGGTCAGATATTGATATCTGGATTATATACTATCTTAGGGGATAGTTACATCTATTAAAGAGATGAGAGATCATCTATAGGTTTAAAAACATTATGATTACAATAATGTAATTATAGATTTACGGGTTTCCATTTTATATGGATTCACCAAAGGAGTAATAAATGAATTCTAAGTATACCGAATTACTTAAGAGCAAAATGAACGAAGCTAGCTATAAAAAGCTAACAGCACTTGAAAATGAAAAAGTTATTGAATTTGTTGGACAATTTGCTGAGCATTGTAACCCAGCAACTATTTACGTTTGTGATGATAGCAAAGAAGATGAACAATACATCAGAGAACAAGCTATTGCAAAAGGTGAAGAATTTGTATTAGCTAATGATAAACAAACTATCCACTGGGATGGTCCATCTGACCAAGCACGTGACAAGGTTAACACTCGTTACATGGTATACAAAGAAAACTTAGAAAAAATGAAGAGCCTTAACTCAATTGATTATAACGAAGGTTTAGATGAAATCATGTCAATTGCAAAAAATAACATGGAAGGAAAAGACGCTGTTGTTAAATTCTTCTGTGAAGGTCCTGCATTCAGTGAATTCACAATGCCTTGTGTTCAATTCACAGATTCATGGTACGTTGCTCACTCAGAAACAATTCTTTACAGACCAGCTTACGAACATTTCAAAGCAATGAAAGATGCTGAAAAAGATGAATTCTTCAGATTTATCCACTCAGCTGGTGCTTTAGATGAAAGAGGTTGTACAGTAAACATTGATAAGAGAAGAATCTATATGGATACTCAAAACAATATTGTTTATTCAATGAACGCTCAATATGCTGGTAACACTGTTGGTCTAAAAAAACACTCAATGCGTCTTGCTATCAACAAAGGTGGACAAGAAGGTTGGTTATGTGAACATATGTTCGTAATGGCTTGTGTTAATGAAGATAAAGGTCGCAAAACTTACTTCACAGGTGCTTACCCATCAGCTTGTGGTAAAACATCAACTGCTATGATTCCTGGTGAACAAATCGTTGGTGACGATATTGCTTATTTCAGAAACATTGATGGTGAATTCAGAGCAGTTAACGTTGAACAAGGTATCTTTGGTATCATCAAAGACGTTAATGCACAAGATGACCCTGTAATCTTTGAAAACTTAAACATCAACCAAGAAGTAATCTTCTCTAACGTTCTACGTGGACCAGATAACAAACCTTATTGGTTAGGTTCAGGTTTAGATACTCCAAAATCTGGTGATAACTTCTCAGGTAATGATTGGTTTGAAGGTAAAAAAGATGCAAACGGTAATGAAATCAAATGTGCTCACGGCAATGCTCGTTACACAATGAGATTAGATTACTTAGATAACTTCGACAAAGATGGTTATGAAGATAAGAAAGGTGTATTAGTTCAAGGTGTTCTTTATGGTGGCCGTGATAGTGATACTACAGTTCCTGTTGAAGAATCAGCTTCTTGGGAAGAAGGTATCCTTCTTAAAGCTTGTACTCTAGAATCAGAAACAACTAGTGCTACACTAGGTGCTGAAGGTGTTAGAACTCCTAGCCCAATGGCTAACATGGACTTCTTATCATACCCTCTAGGTGAATACACATTAAATAACATCAACTTTGTTAAAGATCTTAAAGAAGTACCAAAAGTATTCTCAACTAACTACTTCCTAAGAACTCCAGAAGGTAAATTCTGTACTGACAAACTAGCTAAAAAGGTTTGGGTACACTGGGCTGAAGGTAGAGTTCATGGTGAATATGAAGCATTAGATACTCCTACTGGTAAAATTCCACTATATGAAGATCTAAAAGCATTATTCAAAAAATATTTAGACTTAGATTATACTCTTGAAGAATATACTTACCAATTCACTTTCCGTTGTGACAAATGGATTGCTAAATTAGAAAGAAGTAAAAAATACTTCAAGAAAATGGACGAATTCTGCCCACAATTAATCTTTGACAAATGGGATGAATTTATTGCTAAGATTTCTGACGCTAAAGCTAAATATGGTGCTGAAATCAAACCTGGTGAATTCAAATAAGATACTCCAAATCTTAATAATAGTCGTCTTTATGGCGACTATTTTTTTTCAAAAAATTTACTTAAATCATTAATTTTATCATAAATATATCTTGATTATTTTATTCTGTTAACTTATATTGTTAGCAATATCTAACTAAAGGAATATGTAATTTTTATGACATTAAGTGAAACTTTAATAAAATACTGTAGTCCGGTTTTTGCAGAACTTAAACCAAGCTATCTAATAATGGTCAAAAACAATGATAATCTCAACAAAGAGGCGAACAATCTCAAACCTATTTTGAAAAATAATGGATTTAGATTGAGAGAATTAGGCGGGTGCATCAATGTTAGAAGATACTTACTTTTTAATGAAAATAATTTAAAAAAAGCAGTTTTTACTAATCTAAATATTAATTTACTAAAACAAATGAATTATAAAATCACAAATCTAGATGATTTGATTACACAGTTATATAAAAAAATTGAAACAAAGGGACAACCATTCCCCCATGAAATAGGTATTTTTCTAGGATATCCATATTCTGACACTATTGGATTTATTAAAAATAATGGTGAAAATGAAAAATATTGTGGATATTGGAAAGTCTATGCCAATGTGGAACAAGCAAAAAAAAATTTTCTATCTTTTGATATGTGCAAAAAAGAATTTTGTGAAGCTTTTGAAAGAGGATGCCCATTTGAAGAAATTATAACTAAAAGATTTACCCCTCAGTTATATGGTTAAATTACTTTTGCAATATTATATAGACTATGTTACCTTATATTTATGAGTCAAACTGAACGTATTATTTATATTGATAAACAACTCTCAAAGAGAAAATATTTAACAATTAATAAAATTTCTAAAGAATTTGAAATTAGTACTCGTCAAGCTAAAAGAGATTTAGAATATATGCGTGATAGATTTTACGCGCCAATAATCTATGATCATAAAGAACATTATTATAAATATGAAAAAGATTTTTCACTTACAAATAATAATGATGACAACACACTAATCTTTAAAGCTATATTCGACAACTTTAGTCATGCCAATGGGCTACAGCCCCTATCTTCATCTTTAATTTCTGAAGGAATAGATAATACATTAAGTGAATCTGATAAAAATCTTTCAAAGAAAATTTTATTTTTATCCCCTATCGTCGACCTTCCAGATAAAAACATTTTTTCAGTAGTGTCATTTTCTATGAAAAATAACTACTGCATAAAATTTAAATATACAAATCTTTCTAATATTATCAGTCAAAGAGAAGTTGAACCGCTAAGATTAGTAAATGATGGAAAAGCTTGGTATTTAATCGCATATGATATACAAAAAAAAGGATTAAGGAACTTCCATCTCTCTAGAATGGAAAATCCTCAAGAATTAAAAAAAGAATATTCTTATATAGAAGATGATGAAGAACTGAAAAAATATATAACCTCAGGATTTGGAATTTTCATGAACACAATTAGTTATAATGCAACAATTGAATTTTTCGGAAAAGCTGTTAATATGGTCAAAACCCAAATTTGGCATAAAGAACAAAAAGTCATTATAAAAAATAACACACTTTTTTTGAGCCTTCCCTTTTCTTCCTATGATGAAATTCTATCTAAAATTCTTTCCTTTGGAGCTTTAGCTAAACCTATGGCACCAGATAAATTAGTAGATATGTGGAAAGCAGAAATAAATAAAATGCAAAAAATTTTATAAGTTTTAATTTTTAGGGACACTATATGTCCTTACTCCTAGGATATTATAGAAACATATTAAAGGAGAGCCCTTATGGAAGAAACTTATTTATTTAAAAAACCACTCGATCATATTTTTAAAAGTAAAAAACTCTTTATCACGTTAATTATTTTAATTGTCTTATTTTTTCCATTAATAGTCATACTAGGGGCATTTTTACCATTCTTAAAACGCTAAGCTCCTTTAATATAATTTTTTCTTCAATAATGTTGCACTCTGTTGAAGAAAATACTCTTTTCCCTCTATTCTTTTTGAATAGGGGGTTTTCTTTCTTACCCCTTTTTTGATATTGTTAAACGACTTATCACTAAGTCATAAAAATCAACACTATTTATCTATAGTCAAAATTAGGAGTTTTTATGTCGGATAAATTTATCTCTGGGGCAGTATATGGCCCAAGTGAAAAACCCCCAATCGGAGAATGGGTTTTTCTAAGCATCCAACATGTATTTGCTATGTTTGGAGCCACAATATTAGTTCCCATTCTCACAGGTCTAAACCCGAGTGCAGCATTGTTTAGTGCAGGAACAGGAACATTAATTTACATAGTTTTAACTAAAGCAAAAGTCCCAGCATTTTTAGGAAGTTCTTTCGCTTTTATCCCTCCAATTATCATGGTATCTGCTACATTTGGTCTACCATATGCTTTGGGGGGTGCTTTTTGTGCAGGTATCTTCTATGCAATTATTGCTGCAATCATTAAGATAGTAGGTCATAAATGGTTAGATAAAGCACTTCCACCTGTAGTTATTGGCTCTGTTATCATTGTTATTGGACTTAACCTAGCACCAACAGCTATGAACATGGCAATGAATGATACTACTGGAAACTATAGTATGGTATACTTTTCTATTGCTTTAGTAACACTCGCAATCACAATCATTGCAAAT
This sequence comes from Sphaerochaetaceae bacterium, assembly GCA_963677735.1. Classification (GTDB taxonomy): domain Bacteria; phylum Spirochaetota; class Spirochaetia; order Sphaerochaetales; family Sphaerochaetaceae; genus Pleomorphochaeta. The sequence goes on along the minus strand of OY782505.1, from coordinate 2,784,150 downwards.
ATATTCTTTAAACGCTTTTGGGCTTTAATACCTATCCTTATTGGATTATTTAGTGGTTATATATTTACACTGATTATGGGGTCTTTCTTTCCAGCATATCACATCATCAATTTTGATAATTTAAAACAAGCAGCTTGGATAAGTCTACCAACCTTTGCTTTTCCTAAATTTAATCTAATTGCTATTTTATCGTTTATTATCGTATCTTTTGCTACAATTTGTGAACACTTGGGAGATATTTTAGTACTTAGTAATGTTGTAGGTGAAAATTTTTATGAAAAACCAGGTTTACACAGAACTATTTTAGGAGATGGTATTGCTACCGCTTGGGCATCTCTATGGGGAGGACCTCCTAACACAACTTACGGTGAGAATATTGGAGTTCTAGCAATTACTAAAGTATATAGTGTTTGGGTAATTGGTGGTGCTGCAGTACTTGCAACATTATTATCATTCTTTGGAAAATTTGGAGCATTGATTCAAACTATACCTACCCCTGTTTTAGGAGGGATATCAATGTTATTGTTTGGTATTATTGCATCTAGTGGACTTAGAACATTAGTTGAAAGTGGTGTTGATTACCAAGATAAGAGAAATTTAACAATAAGCAGTGTTATTCTAGTAATTGGAATTGGTGGAGGAATGATTTCTTTCCATATTAATGAAACACTTTCATTTGCTTTAGGTGGAGTTGCCCTAGCAACATTAGTTGGTATTTTATTAAATTTAATATTGCCACAAACTGATCCTGAAGTTAAATACATTTAATTTTAAATACAATTTATTAAGGAGTTCAATTTAATTGAGCTCCTTTTTTATCTCTTTATTAAAATACAAAAACAATATATGTTTGACCTATGTACGATTTTAAAATTATTGATAATGATGAAAGCCTAAGAAAGTTTATAACTTATTTAAAAGATAACAATTTGCTATCAATTGCAATGGATTTTGAAGGAGAATTCAACCTTCACATTTATGGAGAACATCTATGTTTAATTCAAATTTTTGATTCTAAGAATTTTTATATAATTGATCCCTTTAAAATTAATGATAAGGCATTAAAAGAATTTCTTGAAGATAAAGAAATTGAAAAAATTATGTTTAGCTGCGATAGCGATGCATCCTTAGTAAAAAAACAATATAATATTGAAATAAATAATGTTTTTGATGTAAGAATTATCGCCTTAGAATTAGGTTTCGAAAAAGGCTATTCTGCATTAGTTGAAAATTACTTAGATATCAATATAGGAAGTAAAGCTTCAAAGAAAAAAAATCAAATGACAAATTGGTTAAAAAGACCACTAACCGATAATCAGATTCAATATGCATTAGAAGATGTTGCATACCTACATCAACTTAAAACTGTTTTAATTGATATTGCTACTAAAGAAAAGAAAATAAATGCTGCCATGAAAAAGATGAAAACAGCAGGTAAAATAACAAAACCACCTAAACCAGGTTGGACAAAGATTACAAATTGGAAGAGATTAAGTAGAGAAGATAAAATTCTATTAAAACATTTTTTTATTGCACGTGATATTGTAGCAAAAAAATTAAATGTTCCTGCTGTTAGAATATTAGAAAAAAGAAAATTAGTTGATTTATTAAAATGCTATAAAGATGATACAAAATTGAAATCTACTATAAGAAATAGAGACTATAGAATAGAGAGAATATTATATCCTCTGATGAAAAAAGCCGTAGAAGATGCAAAAAAAGAAATTAATACATCTTCTAAGCATATTTCTTAATTATCTATTTTTCATCATTTCATTTCTATATTCAGCACCTTGTGCTAAATAATATATGCTTTCTAAATAAGGCACGTTAATATTATATTTTTTTGCTAAATCTATTACAGTTTTGCTGAAATATTTATTCTCAGTTTTTCGTGAAGCTTCAATGTCTTGGCACATTGAAGTTCTGCCATATGGGTCTAAATTAACTATAAGACTTTGATTTTTTTCAATATCCTCATCGCTTAATATAATGTTTTCTTCTTTAGCAACTAGCTGAACCTCTTTGGCAACTTTATAAACAAGTTTTATCACATCTTCACTTTTGAAAACTCCATAACCTGCTCTAAGAATTGAAGAAATTGTATTATATATGATATTTAACATAAATTTATTCCATAAATCATGCTGAATATTTTGAGGCACAAGGTATTCAATTTTAGCTCTTGTGAACAACTGTTCTACAGCTTGAACTGTTTCATTTCGCTCATCATTTTTACTACCAAAAACTATTCTACCTTCACTTGAATAGTTAATTTCTTTGTTCAAATTCTCACTACTTAAGCCAACAGCAAAACTATATAAAATTTTAGCATTAGGAAATTTTTCTTCTAAAATTCTTTCAGAAACAATACCATTTAATAAAGAAAGAATAATTGTATTTTCATCTACAATATTTTCAATATCTTCAATGACTTGAGAAAGATGTTGATTTTTAGTTGCAATAATTAATAATTGTGGCTTTTGTGCTTTTGAACTAGAAGTAAATTTATAAAATTTTCTTCTACCATTAACTAAAATACCATTTTCTTCGTATCTATCTTTTCTCTCTCCATTTACAATAACTTCAAAAGAATCTACTACTTTAGATATTTTATCACCATAAATAGCTCCTACAGCCCCAAAACCAATTAAACTGACTTTATCAATTTTCACTAATTGCCTCCTACAAATTATCCTCTCAAATTGAGAGGATAATACTTATAATTATTTAGCTTCTTTTTTCCTTTTATAAGGAGTTGCTCCTAAAGGTAATTCTTTTCTAAAAATACCATCATGTCTATAATATGCCATTTGACAAGCTGGAGCTGTAGCAATTGTGCTCAATTCTCCAATACCTTTTGCGCCATATGAATATTTTGATTTCCCAGGACCTTTAACAAATTTCAATTCAATTTCAGGTACTTGAGTACTTCTAAACAATCCTAGTGTACCATATTTAACCTTAAGATAACCACCATATGTTGGGAAATCTTCAGTTAATCCATACCCTAAGCCCATTACTACCCCACCTTCAACTTGACCTTCTAAAGTAGTTAAATTAACAGGTGTACCAACATCACTTATAGCATACACTTTTTTAAGATTGCCTGTTTCATCATCTAGTTCAACTAGTTGAATAGCATAACTATAAGCTAAATGGCTTACAGGATGATTCTTATCACTTGTTATTGGATCAGAATAGAATGTAAACTCACCATGGAATTCCTGTCCTTCTAATTCTTCAAGCGTATTTTTTTCTAAAGCAGCCTTTAATTTTTCGCCTGCTCTTTTAATAGCTTCCCCGGTAAAAGCTGTTTGTCTACTTGCAGTACTACAACCTGAATCTGGAGTTCTCTTAGTATTTGGTGGCTCAACTAAGATTTGTTCTTTTTTGAGATTACAAGTTTCCCCTAGCATTTGAGAGGCCATAGTTGCAATACCTTGTCCCATACAAGCAGCACTTGTTCTAATATGGACAATAGAATCTTCAATAGATAAAATACATCTTCCAGAATCTGGAACACCTACACCAATACCCGCATTTTTAAAAGAGTTTGCAAAACCAATTTTTGGATTACTATAATAAATATCTCTAGCTGCATCCATACATTCAACAATACCACAATCTTCAGATGTGATTTGGCCATTAGGCATTGTATCGCCAACTCTGAGTGCATTTTTATATTTAAATTCAAATGGATCCATATTCACTTTTTCAGCCAATAAATTTAAATTTGATTCAATAGCAAAACAACTTTGAGTTACCCCAAAACCTCTAAAAGCACCACCTGGTACATTATTTGTATATACAGCTTTACCTATAATATCAATATTTTGATAATTATAAGGACCTGAAGCATGTGTACAAGCTCTCTGTAATACAGGACCGCCAAGAGAAGCATAAGCTCCGGTATTTGAAATAATTTCAGCTTTCATTGCTGTAATTTTACCATTTTCATCACAAGCTGTAGTAATATCAATTTCCATTGGATGGCGTTTGGGATGTACCATCAAACTTTCTTGTCTAGATAAATGCAGTTTAACTGGTTTTTGTGTTAAATATGCCATTAAGGCAGCATGATGTTGGACACTCATATCTTCTTTACCACCAAAACCACCACCAACTAATGCAGCTTCTACTTCTACATCGTCAAGAGGAATTTGAAGCATTCTAGCAACTTCCCTTTGATCATCATAAACTGATTGGGAAGAAGTATATAACTTAACACCCTTACCCTGTGGTAAAGCTATTGCACATTCAACTTCCATAAATGCATGTTCAGTATAAGGAGTTTTATAAGTTGCTCTAACTACATGGGCACTATTTTTTAAAGCTTGCTCAACATTACCTCTTTGGATATGTTCAACTTGGAGAATATTGCCTTTTTCATGAATTTTTGGAGCATCTTCTTCCATAGCTTGATGAACATCAACAATTGGTGTCAAAACTTCATACTCAACTTCGATTAAAGATAATATTTCATCAAGTGCATCAAAATCTGTTGAAGCAACAATAGCTATGCCATCACCTATGTATCTAGTAATATCACCTTCATGTATCAAAACATCCCAATCATGAACCAAATGCCCAAGTTTATTCTCTGGAATATCTTTAGCAGTTGCAATTCTTACACAATTTGGGTGTTTTTCAGCTTTTGAAACATCAAGTTTTAGAACTTTAGCTCTTGGATAAGCGCTTCTCAAAACCTTTAAATGAAGCATTCCTTCAAGTTCAATATCATCAGTGAATACACCTTTGCCTAGAGCTTTATCTAGTGCATCAGGTCTAATAAATCTATTACCTAATTGTGGATCATCACTGTTTTTTGGAATTTGCAAATCTTCTCTGAAAAATTTAGCACAGTCTAAAATAGCCTGTTCAATTTTAACATACCCTGTACACCTACATATATTTCCTCTTATAGCTTTTTTAACTTCTTGAGGTGTAGGATTATTATTTACATCGATTAAGGCTTTAGCTGCTAATATCATTCCTGGGGTACAAAACCCACACTGAACAGCTCCAGCATTTGCAAAGCAGTATCCGTAAACGTCTTCTTCTCTTTGGCTTAGGCCTTCAATTGTAATGATTTCTTTTCCATCAAGCTTAGAAATTTTAGAGACACAGGCTTTTGTTGCTTTACCATCAATTATGACAGTACAAGTTCCACAAGCTCCTTCACTACATCCATCCTTAGTACCATATAAATTAAGATTTTCTCTTAAAAACCTTAATAAAGACTTGTCTACATCCGTTGTTATTTTTTTACCATTGACGCTGAAAGTATGCACAGCGTTCCTCCCGGTTTTGCACGTTGTGCTTGAAATCTGCGTGTCGCTTAGTTTAACAAGTGGTTAAGTCTGTGATACAACGCTTCCTCTATTTTCCCATACCATTTAACCTCTTGTCAATATACTTTTATTGATTAAAATAAAATCAAAAAAAATCTTATTTTTTTAAATGCCATATTTTACACTTTAGATTTAATAATTTATAATAGATATATGGAAAAAAATAAAAAAATTACAGTAATTGACGGGCAAGGCGGAAGTCTTGGTAAAACTATTATTAAAAGAATTAAAGAGCAATATCCTAATACCGAAGTAATAGCTATTGGGACAAATGGTATTGCAACAGCTTCTATGTTACAAAGTGGAGCAGATGGTATTGCCACAGGAGAAAACCCAGTTATTGTTGCAGCGAGAGATGCAGATATCATAATAGGTCCTATAGGTATAGTTATAGCAGATGCGCTTCATGGAGAAATAACACCTAAAATGGCTGTAGCTGTGGGACAGAGTAAAGCTCATAAGATTTTTATACCGGTATCAAGATGTAATTTAACAATAGCCGGTACAAATAAAATTGGAATAGAAACTATTATTAAAGAAATAATTTCATCAATCAAAGATTTAATTTAAAAAAATACTGATTGACAGATAGAAAAATAAATTATATCTTAAATGAAGATTTCAAGAAGAAATCTTTATTTTCATTTTTTTGTTTAAATATAGCCAAGAAGGCATCGATATATCAAAATATCTGCTTCTTTGCTATTTTTTTTTGGAGTTTTTTAATGGAAAATTTTTTACTACCCCTAATTGAGGGTACAACTTTGAATGTTTTTAATGGTAATGATTTAATTTTTAAATCATCAAGCTCTTGGCTATATCCACTTTTTGAATTTGAGCGTTTTTTAAAAAATTCAAATCAAACATACCCCAATCTTTGTGCACATGATACTACAGGGGGTAAGGCTGCTGCTGCAATTATGATTAAATTAAATATAAAAAAGGTTAAATTTAATTTAGTTAGTGAAAGAGCACAAGACTTACTTAAAAAAAATAATGTTGAACTAATATATGATACCAAAATTGAAAAACTAAAGTGTAAAACTGAAGATTTATTTAAGAATGAGAATGATGTAGATATTATTTTCCAAAAAATAAAAATTAGAGCTAAACAAGGTATTGGCCTAGATGTTAATATTAAAGGTTTAACCATTGGTTATAATAACAAATCAATCTACCATTTTGATTCGCTTGAAATTAAAGGTGGAGATGCATTAATTATTGAAGGTGATAATGGTATTGGAAAAACAACTTTTATAAAAACATTACTTAGAGAAATTGAGCCAATTAGTGGAACCATATTAATAGATAATAAACCTATAAATAAATTAGATACCAAAACTATAGGATATATTAAACAAGAAAAAGAAAATCAACCATTTCCTGTCAGCGTAAAAGAAGTTGTTTCCATGGGTATAAATAAAAAATTAAGCAAAGCAGAAAAAAACTATTTAATAGATACAAGCTTAAGAAAATGTAAAGCTATTTCTCTAATTGATCGAAATTATTATTCACTATCAGGAGGAGAGAAACAAAAAGTTTCTCTAGCAAGATGCTTATGTCAAAAAGCAAAAATCCTAATTTTAGATGAGCCTACTTCTTTTTTAGATAAAGAAAGTAAATCTCAACTTATAACTTTATTAAAAGCTTTTAGAAATGGTGAGATGCCAACAATTATAATTATAACTCACGATAAGGATTTAAAAGAACAATTAAAATGGGATACTTATAAAATGGAGAAACAAAATGCTTAGCTTATTAACTTTAGAGCCAATTTTTAAAGCTTTTATAGCTATTATCTTATCATCAATATCCTTCCCACTTTGCGGAGTTATGGTATTGAGATTAGATTTAGTACCTCTAAGATATGCTTTAATGCATGGAGTTATACTAGGTGGAGCTTTAGCTCTGGCATTAAGTCTTCCAACTCTACCAATTATTATATTAGTTAATTTAATTGTAGTATTATTAATTATCAAAATTCCAAGTTCAAATTCTTTTTCTTCAGCTGCTGCAATGGTATTTACTATGGGTTTAGCTTCATTGTTGATGCATACTTTTAATGTACCTGCAAAAGATTCCCTCCAACTTCTATGGGGTTCTCCATTTGCCTTAAGCTATTTAGATTTAACTATTCTAGCTATATTAACTATAACTGTGATATTATATTTAATACTTAATTTTAATAATATAGTTTCAATATTCTTTGATAAATCTATTGCAAGAAGTTTAGGAATTAAAGTTGAGTTAAATTATAATTTTATGGTTATAATCATTGCCCTTTGTGTAGCCTTAGCAATGAGATTAATTGGAGCATTATTAATCGATGCATTGTTAATTCTTCCAGTACTTATTGCAACAAGAGTTAGTAAGGCTACAAAGTCATTATTTATATATTCCTCAGTTTTTGGGTTTATCCTATCAATTTCAGGATTTTTCACAACCCTTTACTTAAATTTGCCACTCAGCGCTACGATAGCTATTATCGCAGTTGCTCTTTATATAGTTATTTCAATTATAAAAAATATAAAAATAAGGAAATTAAAATGAAAAAAAGAATACTTTTTACACTACTGATTTCATTAATCAGCATTTCTCTTTTCGCTCAAGGAACAAAAGAAGATACTTCTTCATACGTTGCAAGTACTAGTTGGTGTGCCTCATTTGCTTATGTTGGAGGACTAGATAATGTTGTAAGTATAGCGCCAGCAAATTTAACACATCCACCAGAATATGAAATTCTTCCAAGCGATATCAAAACTATCCAAAATAGCAAAGCTTTTGTCTATGCAGGATATGAATCTATGATGGAAACTTTAACAAACAATCTTATTGATGATGAAATTAAACTCCAAATCAATACAGTAAATACTCTTGATAATATTAAAGAACAAGCTACTAAAATTAGTTCAAAATATAATACTGAAGAAAAAAGTCAAATTAGGGTGGATAAAATTGAACAACTTTTTATAAATGCAAGAGAAGAAATCAAAGAGAAAGGAATTGATAAAATTCCAGCATATGTACATTTTCACCAAGTTGCTTTTGCTCAATCTCTTGGATTGAATGTTATTGGATCTTTTGGTCCTAATTCAGTAACTCCTAAAAATATTGATGAAGTATCTCAATTAGGTCAATCTTTAATCATCGATAACATTCACAATCCAATAGCATCACCACTTAAAGAAGTAAATGATAAATCCACTTTAATTATTTGGAGAAATTTCCCAGATACTAATGAAGATGATGCATTATATAACATGTTGAAAGGTAATATTGATTTACTGTTGAATGAATTTTAATATTTAAAATCAAATTTTCTAGGATATTTAAAAAAAATAATTACTTACAATATAAGTAATTAAAAATATTATTAAATATTTATTCATAAAAAATACATTTTTTGTATTGACAAAAATAGAATAAATCTATAAAAAATATATATACATCAAAGGCGATGCAGGAACAATATCTTGCATCGTCTTTTTTTTGTATAACCTATAGGCAATCTTTTTTTTTATCATTTTGTTTTTCGATTCATTTCGAATAAATACCACACAATGGCGTGTGATTCATTAAATTGGATCACACGCCTTTTTATTTCATGGAGGGGAAAAATGTATTCATCAGTAGACACCTTATGGGTCTTATTAGGAGCAGTCCTAGTATTTTTTATGCAAGCTGGGTTTGCAATGGTTGAGACGGGTTTTACTCGTGCAAAGAACAGCGGAAACATTATTATGAAAAACTTAATGGACTTCTCATTAGGTACTATAGTTTTTTATATAATTGGCTTTGGATTAATGTTTGGAACAGGCAAATTTATTGGAACTCCTGACTTTTTTGTTCAAAATGATTACTCATCATCTTATCCAACATTTGCTTTCTTAATTTTCCAAACAGTATTCTGTGCAACAGCAGCTACAATAGTTTCTGGTGCTATGGCAGAAAGAACAAAATTCTCATCATATTGTCTTTACTCTATTATTATCAGTGCTCTTATTTATCCAATTAGTGGTCACTGGATTTGGGGTGGTGGCTGGTTAGCTGAAATGGGATTCCACGATTTTGCAGGTTCAACTGCAGTACATATGGTTGGTGGAGTTGCAGCATTAGTAGGTGCTAAATTATTAGGACCTAGAATTGGAAAATTTGATGAAAATGGAAAAGCAAAAGCTATTCCTGGTCACAGTTTAACTCTTGGAGCACTTGGTGTATTCATTCTTTGGTTTTGTTGGTTTGGATTCAATGGTGGCTCAACTGTTAGCTTGACAGGTGATGATACAATATTAAGTACTGCAAAGATATTTATTACAACTAACTTAGCAGCAGCTGTAGCTGCAACCACAACAATGTGTGTAACCTGGATTAAATATAAAAAACCAGACGTTTCAATGACATTGAATGGTGCATTAGCAGGTTTAGTAGGTATTACAGCAGGTTGTGACGCAGTATCACCTTTAGGTGCAATTATAATTGGAATTTTAAGTGGTATTGCTGTTGTTTACTCAATCGAGTTTGTAGAAAATAAATTAAAAATAGACGATCCAGTTGGAGCTTTCTCAGTTCATGGTGTTTGTGGTGCCTTAGGTACAATTCTAACAGGATTTTTAGCTGTAGATGGTGGATTACTATACGGTGGAGGAGCATCATTACTCATAACACAAATAATTGGTGTTGCTGCTGTAATAGCTTGGGTTACTATTACAATGACTATAGTATTCACAGTAATCAAAAAGACAGTTGGATTAAGAGTTAGTGCAAAAGAAGAAATTGCTGGATTAGACTTAGAAGAACATGGATTAGATAATGCTTATGCCGACTTTATGCCAATCGTAACAGGTGCTGGAACCGAAATAGATGTTGAGGAAGAAGGTTTACCTGCAGAGGCAAAAGATAAAGCTGTTAAAGTCGTTGACAAGAGAGATGCTAAATCCACATTTACTAAGATTGTAATTCTTACTAAGAGAAGCAAGTTCCCTGATTTAAAGAAAGCTTTAAACGATATAGAGGTAACTGGTTTAACTCTAACAAATGTTATGGGTTGTGGTATGCAAAAAGGTGTAACAGAATTATATCGTGGTGTTCCAGTTGATATGACGTTATTACCTAAAATCAAAGTTGAGGTTGTAGTTTCTAAAGTCCCCGTGAAAACTGTTGTGGAAACTGTAAAAAATACATTATATACAGGACATTATGGAGATGGAAAAATGTTCATATATAATGTTGATAATGTAATTAAAGTTAGAACTGGCGAAGAAGGCTATGCAGCCCTTCAAGAAGACTAAGTTTAATTAATGCCTAATCAACTGTCCCTTAGTATAAAATTATACTTTGGGACTTTTTTTGTCTTTTATATAAAGGATTGTTCATTGCTAAAAACTATGTAATACTTTCAAAAAGTAATATAATAATGGATAAAAATTATATAGCAAAATGTGGAAGCTATTGTCTTAGTTGTGAATGGAAAGAAAAAATGAATTGTAAAGGTTGCATTGAATCTAACTTTCACCCTTTCTGGGGAGAGTGTGAAATTGCTAAATGTTCTACTGAAAAGAGATATAATCACTGTGGAGAATGTCAAAATCTTCCTTGTGAGAAATTAACTCAAGCTTTCAATAGTAAAGATCACGGAGATAATGGAGAGCGTCTTATCAATTTAAATTATTGGAGGCATGGTATAAATAAATTTTTGAAAATTGGAACTTTAAAAAAAGATTCACATTAGATTTCAAAATCAATTCTATAAATATCTTGATAATATTTAATATCTAGAGAATTAATATTTTCTATAATATTAAAAATATTTTTTTCATCAAATAAATATTTTATTGCAGCATTATAATCTTTTTTATGTTCAAATAACAAATAGAATTTTTTTTCTCCTGATAAATAAAGGCTCTTAAGCTTATTCATCAACAGTGAAGGAGAATATTTTTGAAAATAAAGAATATTAATTTTAGCTAAGTTATTTTCTTTAATAATAATTAAAGTATTATTCAAATCATTTTCATAATAATTTATAATATTTGATTGATACCCATTAATTAATAATATTTTAGAAAACCCACTATTATCAATTAAATACGTTTTAGCTTGTTTAAAATCTAAACTATTTGCAAAAGATAAAATACAAATATTTTCATTATTCTTTATATAATTATTTATTGAATTATCAATTTTTTGCTTATCGAAAAAATTGAAATACACACCCTTATTTTTTAGGTAAAAATAATCAGTAGAAATAGCTTTAGGAAGCTTTATAGTAGATAATATTATATGATCTTTTAGAATTTGTTTATCCGTTATACAGAGATATGAGTAGTCTACAAAACTGTTTGTAGCATCTCCTTGAGTAACATCAACATGATACCAAGAATTATCTAATTTAACCATATTCCAGACGTGACTATCTTCTTGATTTACAAACTTACCCTCAACCAATAGACATTCAATATCAAAATAATCCATTATAAATTTAAAAGATTTTGCATATGAAGTACAAAGACCAATATTGTCTAATAATATACTTAATAAAGATTGATCTGGAAAATTTTTATCATAATAAGAATTATTAATTAAAAATTCATATACATATTTTACAATCTCAAAATCAGAATACCCTACTACTGCTTTTTCAATTTGATTTAATATATTATTGAGCTCAACTTGTTTTTTATAGATTAAGGTATCATTGATGTCTTTATAAATAAAATTTAATTTAGCAGAAATAATTTTATTATCTAGCATTGAAGAGGAATAATTAAGACTTTCACTAGCATAAAATATCGAAGGATAGTCATTTAAAACATAATAATAAATTTTACTAAGTAGCTCAAAATCATTATCGCCAACTTCAAGAATATCCTTTCTTTCTATCAAAGAATCATATATATCATTATATAATTCTTTCTCATCACTATCCAAAGAATTATAGTAATATGACAATGAAAATATATTAGGAGTTGATAAAACTAATAAAAGAAAAACAGAAAGAATTTTTTTATTAAGTTTAACCATTTGTGCTCCCTTTTATTTTTTAATAAAAGTATATCACTTATTAGCTAATAAGTAATGAATAAAAATCCCCTTTGCTAAAATAGTTTAACAAAGGGGAAGCAACAAATAAGATTTTATTTATAAGCTTGTTCGTGAACTGCTTTTACAGCTCTACCGCTAGGCTCATTCATTTTCTTAAAGCTTTCATCCCATTCAAGGGCAGTTGCTGTAGAACAGGCAACTGAAGCTTCGTGTGGTACTGTAGATGCAGCACCTTCACTTTTAAAGTGTCTATTAAATAGAATTCTATAATAAGCTTCTTCTTTAGTAGCTGGTGTGTTAATAGGGAATCTATTTTTAATATTTGCAAACTGAACATCTGTAATTAACTCATCTGTCAAAGCTTTTAAGCTATCAATCCAGTTATAACCAACACCATCAGAGAATTGCTCTTTTTGTCTCCAACAAACTTCTTCAGGAATAATGTCTTTAAAAGCTTCTCTTAGAACCCATTTTTCAATTCTATCATTACAAAGTTTTAATTCAGGATTTAGTCTCATAGCTACATCCATAAACTCTTTATCCAAGAAAGGAACTCTTCCTTCAACTCCCCATGCAGCTAAAGATTTATTAGCTCTAAGACAATCATATAAATGAAGTTTACTTAATTTTCTTACAGTCTCTTCATGGAATTCTTTAGCATTAGGAGCTTTATGGAAGTATAGATATCCACCAAATAATTCATCGCTACCTTCACCGGATAGAACCATTTTAATACCCATACTTTTAATTACTCTAGATAAAAGATACATAGGAGTTGCAGCTCTAACAGTTGTAATATCATAAGTTTCTAAATGATAAATTACATCTTCAACAGCATCTAAAGCTTCTTCAACAGTAAAGTGTACCTCATGGTGAACAGTACCAATATAATCAGCAGCGATTTTAGCAGCAGCTAAATCAGGAGATCCTTCTAAACCAATAGCAAAACTATGTAAACGTGGCCACCAAGCTTTCTCAGTATCATGAGTTTCAACTCTTTCAGCAGCAAATTTTGCAACAATAGCAGAAATAACAGTACTATCTAAACCACCTGAAAGTAATACACCGTAAGGAACATCACTCATCAACTGTCTTTTAACTGCATCTTCAAGTGCTTTTCGAACAATTTCAGGACTACCATCATTTTCCTTTACATTATCATATTCCATCCAATCTCTTTTATACCAAGTTTTAACTTGACGAGATTCGCTATCATATACACTTGCAGGGGGGAAAGTACAAACTGATGGACAAGTACTTTCTAAGGCTTTTAATTCACTTGCAACATAATAATGACCATCTATGTCCCAGCCTTGGTAAAGAGGGATAATACCCATATGATCTCTTGCAATTAAATAAAAATCTTTTTCACTGTCATATAGAGCAAAAGAAAAAATACCATTCAAGTCTTCAATAAAATCAGGGCCTTTTGTAACATATAGAGCAATAATAATTTCACAGTCACTATTAGTTTGGAAATCATATTCTTTACAATATTTTTCTCTTAATTCTAAATGGTTGTAAATTTCACCATTAGCAGCTAATACAATCTTTTTATCTTTACTATATAAAGGCTGCTTACCAGATAGAGGGTCAACAATACTTAATCTCTCATGGGATAAAATAACTTTATCTCCCTGATAAATACCTGACCAGTCTGGTCCTCTATGTCTAATTTTTTTAGACATTTTCAAGACCTTCTCCCTATATAAAGAAGAATCGTCTTCTATATCAAACATTCCTACAAATCCACACATAATTTGACTCCTTGAAGGTATAAAAATACCAATATCCCTATAAATTCTAGAAGGTTGCTACACAACGTGCAGCAACCAAAAAACTAAAAAAATTGAACATATTCACTAATAATACAAAAGTATTAAACCGAATATAAAAGATCACCATAAGTTGGTATTGGCCAACATTCTTTATCAACGAGTAATTCTAACTCATCTGCAAAAGATCTAATTTCGCTCATTAAAGTAAATATCTTATCTTGGAAGAAAATAGCTTTTTTATTTTCATCTTCAATAGCCTTTGCTTTAATAAGACTTTCTTCCATTGCATCAACTTTGTCACTTAAACAATTTAGTAACTGTGCAATTGATTCCATCAAACTTAACTGTGATTTTAAATCTATGGATGGTAAAACACTTTTTACCTTTGAAACCTCACCAGCTAATTCACTCAAATACTTGTTGCTTGCTGGGATTATCATTCTTCTTACCATGTCAACCAAAGTTAAAGCTTCGATGTTTATAGTCTTTGAATAGTTTTCATATAATACTGTAGCTCTACTATATAATTCTGGAGCTGATAATACTTTAAAGTGTTCAAATAACTCAATATTTTTCTTTTCGGTATATGCACCAACAGCTTCTACAGTTGTTTTCAAATTACTCAACCCACGCTCTTTAGCAAGTGCAACCCATTCTTCACTGTAGTTATTGCCATTAAATACAATTCTTTTGTGTTCTTTATAAGTACGTTTTACCAAAGCACTTAAAGCAACTGCAAAATCATCTGCACTTTCTAGCTCATCAGCGAATCCTTCCAAAACTTTAGCAACAGCTGTATTTAATACAGTATTTGGAGTGGAAACACTTGCAGTACTACCTAGCATTCTAAGTTCAAACTTATTTCCTGTAAAGGCAAAAGGAGAAGTTCTATTTCTATCAGTAGTATCTTTTACGAAATCTGGTAATACATCAACACCCAAAAGCATATTTTCTTTTTGCTTGCCGTCAATTTCTCTACCATCAGCAATTGCTTCTAATATTTCGTTCAAATCAGATCCTATAAACATACTAACTATTGCAGGAGGAGCTTCATTTGCACCAAGACGGTGGTCGTTGCCCGGAGATGCCACACTTGCTCTAATAAGAGTTTGATACTCATCAACTGCTTTAATTACTGCCACTAGGAATAATAAGAACTGAGCATTATCTTTAGGATTGTCCCCAGGTTCTAAAAGATTCATATTAGTATCAGTAGAGATTGACCAGTTATTGTGTTTACCAGAACCGTTCAATCCAGCGAATGGTTTTTCATGTAATAAACAGACTAAACCATGTTTATCAGCAACTTTTTTCATAACTTCCATTGTAAGTTGGTTATGATCACAAGCTACATTAGTAGTAGTAAATACTGGAGCTAATTCATGTTGAGCAGGAGATACTTCATTATGTCTAGTTTTTGCATAAATGCCCAACTTCCAAAGCTCTTTATCTAGTTCTTGCATAAATGCACTTACTCTTGGTTTTAAAGAACCAAAGTAGTGATCATCTAATTCTTGACCTTTAGGAGCTCTAGCACCCAATAATGTTCTACCAGTATATTTTAAATCAATTCTTTGATTATATAATTTTTTATCTACTAAGAAATACTCTTGTTCAGGACCTACAGTAGTTTGAACTCTATTTACGTTGTGTCCAAATAATTTTAAGATTCTTTTAGCTTCTTTATCAATGGCAGCCATACTTCTTAATAAAGGAGTTTTCTTATCTAATACTTCACCGCTATATGAACAGAATGCAGTTGGAATACACAAAGTTTCATCTTTTACAAAAGCGTAACTTGTTGGATCCCAAGCTGTATAACCTCTAGCTTCAAAGGTAGCTCTTAATCCACCAGATGGGAATGAAGAAGCATCAGGTTCGCCTTGGACTAAATTTTTACCAGAAAATGATAAAATTACTTTACCATCTTTTGCTGGATTGATAAATGAATCATGCTTTTCAGCAGTTACTCCAGTCAATGGTTGAAACCAGTGAGTAAAGTGCGTTGCACCTTTCTCTAATGCCCATTCTTTCATAGCATGTGCTACAGCATTAGCAATATTTAAATCGATTTCTTTACCTTCTCTAATTGTGTTTTTCAATGCACGATAAACATCTTTAGGAAGTCTATCTCTCATAGCATCATCGCCGAATACCATTGAGCCAAAATAATCACTTATCTTTTGCATAATTTCAGAGCACCTCTCTTGTTATAATTTGTTTTCAATAAAAATTGAAAAATAAAAAAAAGACACTGTAGCTCAAAGTGAACTACAGCGCCTTTGCTGTTATTAAATAAATACATCAAAGCATGATTTTTGTCAACTCTTGGAAATTATTTTTTTATGCTTAATTTTATTTTATTTTGTTATTTCCTTGTAATCAAAGAATTTAGCCCAAACTATAAAAATAAAATATTTTTTACAATATACATTTTATGCATAAATTTACATAATTTATTAATAAATATTTAATAAAATGCTAGACAAAAATAGGTGATTTCAATAATATCTCTATTAAGACAAAGAAGTCTATATAATGAAATTAACTAATTTAAAATAAAAAAAATTGAACAAAGACGTTCATAGTTAGGATAACTATGGGCGTTTTTTCGTTTTTAGACTTATTGGTTTTAAATAATCATAAGGAGAAAAGTAATGGACCGAATAAAAAAAGAAGGGGAAATTAGAATCCCCTCAGGATGCGCAATTAGCGGAATCATTTCTAAAAAGGGTAATAGATTTTCCGGCCAAACAGCGATTGATTCTATTAGATTGATGCATGATAGATCCAATGGTCTAGGTGGTGGTTTTGCTGGATATGGAATATATCCTGAATATAAAGACTATTATGCTTTCCATATATTTTATATGGATACAATTGCCAAAAATGAATGTATGTCTTTTCTTGAAGAACATTTTGATTTAATAAACCTTTCAAAAATCCCTACAAGAAAAATCCCATCAATTACAGATGAACCTATGATTTGGAGATATTTCTTATCCCCTCTTCCTACAAAGTTAGCTGAAAGTCAATTAACTGAAGAAGAATATGTAGTACGCTGTACAATTAATGTAAATGCTCATATAAAAGGTGCATTTATTGTCTCCTCTGGTAAAAACATGGGAGTTTTCAAAGCTCAAGGATACCCAGAAGATGTTGGAGAATTCTATAAATTAGAAGAATATAGTGGCTACAGTTGGACAGCTCATGGAAGATATCCAACAAATACCCCAGGCTGGTGGGGTGGAGCTCACCCTTTTTCATTATTAAATTATTCAGTTGTCCACAATGGAGAAATATCTAGTTATGACGCTAACAGAAGATATATAGAAATGTTTGGCTATAAATGTAATTTGCAAACAGATACTGAAGTAATAACTTATATGATCGACTTTTTAAACAGAAAGAAAAATATCGATCTTAAAACAGTCGCCCACATTCTAGCAGCACCGTTTTGGAGTACAATTGAGAGAATGGACGAAACAAAAAAGCTTGAATACAAATATTTAAGAAACAATTATGAAAGCTTTCTTGTAACCGGACCTTTCTCAATTATAGTAAGTTACCAAAATGGATTAATGGCACTAAACGATAGGCTTAAACTTAGATCTCTAGTAGTTGGAGAAAAAGATGATATGGTCTATATGGCTAGTGAAGAAGAAGCAATAAGAGTAATAGCCCCAGAATTAGATTCTATTTATTACCCTAAAGGTGGAGAACCTTACATTGTAGAGCTAGAAACGGAGGTTCAATAACCCTATGAAAGTAAATTTAATACAAAGTGAATATGAAGTAATAAGAGATCAAAATAGATGTATAAACTGTAGACTTTGCGAAACACAATGTTCTAACGGTGTTAACTATTATGATAAGAAACTTAAAGTAATGTTAAGTGAAGAATGGAAATGTGTAAACTGCCACCGTTGCGTAGCAGTTTGTCCAACCCATGCCTTAAAAATTGTAAAATCTGATCATTGTTTTAAAACAAATGCAAACTGGAGTAAGCACGATATAACCAATATATTTAGACAAGCTCAAACAGGCGGTGTTTTATTAGCATCAATGGGAACTCCAAAAGAATATCCTGTTTATTGGGATAAAATGTTAATTAATGCATCTCAAGTTACAAACCCATCAATCGACCCTCTTAGAGAGCCTATGGAAACAAAAACTTTCCTTGGTAAGAAAAAACTTGATATAGAATACGATGAAAATCATAATATTATCACAGACACAAAACCTCAAATGGAATTAAGTCTCCCTATCATGTTTAGTGCAATGAGTTATGGTTCAATAAGCTATAATGCTCACAAAGCTCTAGCTACTGCAGCTCAAGAGTTAGGAACTTTCTACAACACAGGTGAAGGTGGATTACATGAAGATTTTTATGTTTATGGAGAGAATACAATAGTACAAGTTGCTTCCGGTAGATTTGGAGTTCACCCAACATATTTAGATGCTGGTAAAGCTATTGAAATAAAAATGGGACAAGGGGCTAAACCTGGAATTGGTGGTCACCTTCCTGGAAGAAAAATTACAAAAGAAGTTTCTAAAACAAGAATGATTCCTCAAGGAAGTGATGCAATAAGTCCAGCTCCACACCATGATATATATTCAATAGAAGACTTACGTCAACTTGTATATATGTTAAAAGAAACAACTAATTATAAAAAACCAATAATAGTAAAAATAGCTGCTGTTCACAACGTAGGTGCAATTGCAAGTGGTATTGCTAGATGTGGTGCTGATATAATTGCCATCGATGGATTTAGAGGTGGTACAGGAGCCGCTCCTCTTAGAATTAGAGATAATGTTGGAATCCCTGTTGAATTAGCTCTAGCTGCTGTTGATAAAAGACTTAGAGAAGAAGGAATCAGAAATGAAGTTAGTCTAGTTGTTGGTGGTACTATTAGATCCTCTGCTGATGTAATTAAAGCTATAGCGCTTGGAGCTGATGCTGTATATATTGCAACTAGTGCACTAATTGCTCTTGGATGCCATCTTTGTAGAAGTTGTCATTTAGGTAAATGTAACTGGGGAATAGCAACCCAAATAAAAGAACTTGAAAACCGTTTAGACCCAGAAGAAGGTGCTAAAAACCTAGTCAATTTGATATCTGCATGGAAGAGAGAAATCAAAGAAATGATGGGTGGTATGGGGATTAATTCAATTGAAGCATTAAAAGGAAACAGACTTATGCTTAGAGGGATTGGATTAAGCGAAAAAGAATTAGAAATTCTTGGCATCGAACATGCCGGTGAATAAAAGTTTTCAGGAGTAAATAATGCAAAAAATAACAGTTAATCATATGAGCTTTAAACAGCTAAATAATATAATAAGAGATGATAAAGAAAATTCTTTTGATTTGGATGAGGTACATGGTCAGCGATATATAGCTGCTGGAATGAAAAACAAACAAATTAAAATAAAGGGAATTCCGGGCAACGCACTTGGAGCTTGTCTAGATGAAGGCAGTAAGATTACAGTATTAAATAACTGCCAAGATGCAACTGGAGATACCATGAACGAAGGAGAAATCATCGTTTATGGTAACTGCGGTGATACTGCTGGATATTCAATGCGGGGTGGAAAAATCTTAATCAAAGGCTCAGCTGGTTACAGAGCTGGAATCCATATGAAAGCTTATAAAGATGAAAAACCTGTTTTAGTAATTGGAGATAGAGCTGGTAGTTTTTTAGGAGAATACTTAGCAGGTGGTATAATAATTGTATTAGGCCTTAATCAAAATGGCAAATGTCCTGTAGGAAATTTTTGTGGTACAGGTATGCATGGTGGTAAAATATTTCTAAGAAGTGATGAATTACCTAAAGATTTACCTAAACAAGTAGTAACTAGAAAAGCGAATGAAGATGATATAGAATCAATAAAAGATATAATTAATCAATTTTGTTGTGAATTTACCTTTGACAAAAACATCATTTTTAATGCAAACTTTTATGTATTAGAGCCAAATACTACTTTACCATATAAGCAACATTATACCGCAATCTAATTAGGAGGGAATATGGCTAATATGCAATATGAAATTTCAAATTTCATTGAAGAGAATAATGTTAAATTCATCAGATTAGCGTTCTGTGATATTTTAGGAAATTTAAAAAATATTTCAATAAGTTGTGATGAGTTAGACAGAGCTTTTAGCACTGGTATTTCTTTCGATGCTTCAGCTATCAAAGGTTTTTTAAATGTTGAAGAAAGCGATTTACTTCTATTTCCAGATCCTGAAACTTTACAAGTTCTTCCATGGAGACCATCAAGTGGAAAAGTTGTTATGATGTTTTGTGATATTAAATATCCAGATTTTACACCTTTCGAAGGAGATGGAAGAGCCCTTATTAAAAATTTTGTTTATAAAGCTAAAAAAGAAGGCTACACTTTTAAAATTGGAAGCGAATGTGAATTTTACTTATTCAAACTAAATGAAGATGGAAATCCAAGTTTTATTCCTCTTGATAACGGTACATATTTAGATGTTGCCCCAAATGATAAAGGTGAAAATATTAGACGTGATATTTGTTTAACTCTACAAGATATGGGATTTCACACTGAAAGGTCTCACCATGAAACAGGGCCTGGACAAATGGAAGTTGATTTCACTTATGGTAATTTACTAAATTCAGCAGACAATTTAATTACATTTAAAAGTGTAGTTAAGTCAACGGCAACAATGAATGGTTTATTTGCTTCATTTTTACCAAAACCATTAGAAAATAAGAGTGGTAATGGTATGCATGTTAATATATCTATTAAATCCGATGAAAAACAAGATGATGATAAAATTAGAGAACATATGATTGCAGGTATCTTAAATCGAATCAAAGATATGACAATTTTCTCATCTCCTATTTATAATTCTTACCAGCGACTTGGCCAGTTTGAAGCTCCTTGTAGAATTGGATGGGGATATGGAAACAGATCCACTACTATAAGGATTCCAAAAGCACAGGGTCGATATAGTAGGCTTGAGGTTAGAACTCCGGATACTAGTGCGAATCCTTATATTATTTATACACTAATTTGTGAAGCAGCTTTAGAAGGTATAAAAAATAAGGAAACACCCCCTCCTTCAATTTCTACTAATGCATTTAGTGATAAAGAAGGAACAAATTTGCCAGAGAGCATGCAAGAAGCACTTGAGATAGCAGAAAAAAGTTCATTTCTAAAAAGGGTTTTACCAGATACCCTTCTCAATTCATACTTAAAAGTTAAAAAAAATGAATTAGAAGAGTATAAGAGGTGTGAACATATAAGTACACTTACAGAGGAAAGTTATTTCCCGATATATTAAAGGTTAATAAATAGTGTTTGAATTTGAAAAGATTTTACTAGTATCATCTAATGGAAAAGGTCATATGAATTTAAAATCACTTCTAAACGAAAATGGAGTGAAAGGTTCGATGACCTCTTGTTTTTCATGCAGTAAAGCTAGACAAGAAATTCTATCTGTTGATTTTAATTTGATAATTATAGATGCACCTTTAAACGATGAAAATGGTATCGACTTAGCTCGTAGCATATCTCAAGACTCTCTTTCCACAGTTTTATTAATTGTTGAAGAGCGATATATTGGAGATATTGCCACAAGAGTTAGCAAAGATGGCGTTTTGGTACTTGGCAAACCTATTATTTCTCCATTATTATTCCAAAGTCTTGTTTTATGCAATTCTCTTAATGTTCGATTGAGAGGAATAGCAAATGAAAATAAAAAATTACGCAGGAAATTAGAAGAAATTAAAATTGTTAATAGAGCTAAATTCTTGATAATTGACAGATTAAAATTTGATGAGCAAAAAGCCCATAGGTATATTGAAAAAAGAGCTATGGATCAAAGACGTAGTAAAGGGGAAATTGCAAAAGAGATCCTCAAAACATATCAACAATAATTTTAGGAGAAAATGATGACTAAGCATATTTTTGTAACTGGGGGAGTTGTGTCTGGCCTTGGTAAAGGTATCACCGCGGCCTCACTAGGACGACTATTAAAAAACCGTGGATTGAAAGTTACAGCACAAAAACTTGATCCATACATGAATGTAGACCCAGGTACGATGAGTCCTTTTCAACATGGTGAAGTATTTGTAACAGAAGATGGCGCAGAAACAGATTTAGATTTAGGACATTATGAAAGATTTATTGATGAAAATCTAAATAAATATTCAAACCTTACAAGTGGTAGATGCTATTTTAATGTTTTAGAAAAAGAGAGAAGAGGAGAATATTTAGGTTCAACCGTTCAAATCATCCCTCATGTTACAAATGAGATAAAAAACTTTATCTACTCAATTGAAGAAAAAACCCAAGCTGATGTTGTTATAACTGAAATAGGTGGTACAACTGGTGATATTGAATCTCAACCATTTTTAGAAGCTATTAGACAAGTTAGTCATGAAGTTGGTTCACACAATTGTTTATTTATCCATGTTACCTTAGTTCCTTTTTTAAGTGGAAGTAATGAACACAAAAGTAAACCAACACAACACTCAGTTAAAGAATTAATGACTACCGGTATATTCCCAGATATTATTGTTACAAGAAGTGATAGACCATTAGAAAATTCAATTAAAGAAAAGATTGCTCTATTCTGTAATGTAAAGAAAGATTGTGTTATTGAAAACAGAACTTTAGATGTACTTTATGAAGCACCATTAATGCTACACGACGAAAAATTAGATGATATTGTTTGTAGAGAATTACAACTAAAAACTAAAAAATGCAACCTAACTAAATGGAATGCAATGATTGATAGAATTACAAAAGCTGATAAAGAAATTAATATTTCACTTGTTGGTAAATATATCCAATTACACGATGCATATCTTTCAGTTATGGAAGCCTTAAAACATAGTGCATGGGAAATTGGTTGCACAGTTAACCTAAGTTGGGTAGATAGTGAAACACTAACAGAAGAAAATATTGAAGAAACTCTAAAAGATTGTGATGGTATAATAGTACCTGGTGGTTTTGGTAACAGAGGTATTGAGGGAATGATTTTAAGTGCCACATACGCTCAAGAAAAGAAAATACCTTACTTTGGAATCTGTCTAGGAATGCAAATTGCCGTAATGAGCTATGCAAGAAACGTATTAAAATGGGAAGATGCAAACTCTAGCGAGTTTGATGAAAACACAGCCCATGCTGTTATAGATTTAATGGAAGACCAAGTCGATGTTTCTAACAAAGGTGGAACAATGAGACTTGGAGCATATCCTTGTAAATTAATAGACAATACAGTATTGAAAAAATTATATAAAAATCAAGATGTAATTTATGAAAGACATAGACATAGATATGAATTCAATAATAAATTTAGAGATGAATTAGTAAACGCTGGATTAACAATTACAGGTGTTAGCCCTGATGACACCTTAGTTGAAGCTGTTGAAATCAAAGACCACCCATTCTTCTTAGGTGTTCAATATCATCCAGAATTTAAGAGCAGACCAAATAATACAAATGCATGTTTTAATGGATTTATTTCTGCTGCAAAAAAATACAGATACAAATAGAAATAAAAAAGTACATCTCAAGCTCAGATAAGACTCTTATAAGCTAGAGATGTACTTTATATTTTAGAATTTTATATCTATTACATGCCTTTTCCCTTCTATTATATAAGGAAGAGACAATTCAAATCGATCTTTATCAATCCAAGGTAATAAAACAAATTCATCTTTTAGAATTTGCTTTCTTAAATAACCCACTGCTACAAAATTTTCAGTTAAAGTAATATTGGGTTTTAAAAGCATATTTTTTACAATAATCGTATTTTCTTTTGATAAAGCATCACTTACTCTCATAAGATTTACCTTATTACCATCTACCGTTAATACAGTTGCTTCTGTAATTAAAAGTAAAACATCTTTATTACTATTATTTTTTATTTTAATTTCAACTTCTTTTCCTTCAAAATCATCAATATTATAGCTAACTATTATATTTTCATCTTTTGCAGAAAACATTGTTTTAGAGTCAATACTTGAGCAAGAAATCAATATAAAACCTAAGGTAATAAAAAAAATAGGAATTCTGCTCTTTCTCATTTACTACACCTATCAAATTTCCTTTTCATCCATATTAATGGATAATTTCAAATGTTCAGGATTTAACTTTCTATATTTAACACCTGATGCATCAAACATCTTCTTTGATGCTATAGTATTATCACTTGTTGCATATTTATCACTTAAGTATACCACACTTTTAATTCCACTTTGAATTATAGCCTTAGCACATTCATTACAGGGAAATAAACCAACATAAATGGTACAATTAGTTAAATCTCTGCTGACACTATTTAATATAGCATTTAATTCTGCATGACATACATAAGGGTATTTAGTATCTAACCATTCTCCACTTCTCTCCCAAGGAAGATTATCATCACTACAACCAATTGGAAAACCATTATAACCAATACCTACAATTTTATTACTTGTATTTACAATACAAGCTCCAACTTGAGTATTTGGGTCTTTACTTCTCATAGCACTTAAAACAGCCAATCCCATAAAATATTCATCCCAGCTAAGATAATCGTTTCTTTTACTCATCTAATCTTCCTTCTATAAAATCTATAATATCGTTAGTTAATTCCTCTTGTACAGAAAAATATAATAATAAAACATGTTTTGTATGTTTAAATCCATCCATTTTTATAACTTTTGATCTAAAATATCTTGAATTATTTTCTTTTGCAATGATTGGAAAGTTAAAAAAAGGAACTGTTAAATCTGTAACATTATGAATTAAAAATAATGGACAGGTTATTTTATATAAATTCTTACGAATATCCTTCTCAGCATGCACTAAGCTCATAGACTGTGGTAAATAGACTCCTGAATACCCTAACCATCTATCTTCACCATCTATCCCATCTTGATCTTTATTATTTATAGATGTATTAAAATATTTTTTAAATAAACATATTATTCTAGCAAAATAAAAACTAAATTTTGTTATTTTTCTATCTTTAATTAAACTATTAAATATAACAGGTGCGCTTATTGAAATTACAGCTAGAGGTTCTTTATCACTATTGCTATATTTTTCAGCAAGTTTTAAAGTTAAAGCCCCCCCCATGCTAATTCCAACTATTGAGACATTTTCATATTGTTCTTTTAAACTTTCATATTTTCTACTAATAAAATTAAACCATTGGGTGAAATATGTTTTTTTAAAATCTTCAGGATCAGTGCCAAAACCTGGCAACAAAAAAGCATACGAATCATACCCCTGCTCAAAAAAACTATTTGCACTATAATCATAAACACTAGGAGTAGATGGGAAACCATGAATCATCAAAACAGCAGTGTTTGTTTTTCTTTCATGTTTTAAAATAATACTTTTGCATTTAGGAGAGAAAACTTTTTCTTCATCACATTCTATATCCGAAACATTTTTATCTCTATAAAAAACAAGAGAAGAACTCCAAAAAATAAGTAATAAAACACATCCAATTATTATATAAATAAATAAATTACTAATCATATATATATATTACTCTAAAAATGTAAAATATAACAAGGAAAAAACTTTACTTATAATAAGGTGGGATCTATTTTTGTATGTTTTAAAAAGAGAGATAATGCCATTAACATTACTCCATTATCATATAATGGGTCTGTCCCAAGCTTTTCAATAACTTCACTTACTAACACAGATACAACATCAAGTTGCTCTGTAGAATCAAGATTTTGTTTGTTAGCGATTTTATAAACATTTTTTGCTAAAAAGAAATTTGCTTCATTTTGCATAATAGCTGGATTTGGATTAACTTTTGCTAAAAACAACATTTCATCAGTAGATAAAGCTGTTTCTTCTCTAAGCTCACGATAAGCGCTATCTATAGCTTTTTCACCCTTATCAACCATTCCAGCTGGAAATTCTCTAACGATTTTACCACTACCATGTCTAAATTGCTGAACCATAACAAAACATGGTTTATTATCCTCATTTAGATACCATGGAATAATGGTAACCCAATCAGGACTATCAAGGGCATAAAAATTAGAATTCAGTCCTTGTTTTGATTCTCTATTAATTTCAACTAAATCAAATATGGGAGTATTCAAAACAGTTTTTCTATTTTTTTCGTCCCATATTAAATGATCTAAGTCTTTTATATCACCAATTTGAAATTGATCTTTTTTCATTAGCTTTCTTTTCTTGAATTACAACTACTTGAACAAGAGGCACAAGCACTAGGAGAACAACTAGAAGTATTTTTTAAATCCTTCTTTTCACTTGAAACAGCAACACTACTATCTAAGAAATTTGCAATTTCAATTAAAGCTTTAGTACTTTTACTATCTGGGCTTTTAGCTAACGTACTCTCACCAGAATCCTCAAATTCTCTTAAATGCATTTCCAAAGGAATACTACCTAAGAAAGGTGTATCCATTTCACTAGACATCTTCTGTCCTCCACCTTTACCAAAGATTGGAATTTCCTTACCACAGTCTGGACAAATTAATCCACTCATATTTTCAATAATACCAAGAACTGCAACTCCTAACTTTCTAGAAAAGTTAACACTCTTTCTAGCATCTAAAATAGCAACATCTTGAGGAGTTGTTAC
The DNA here is from genome assembly GCA_963677735.1 of Sphaerochaetaceae bacterium. Taxonomy (GTDB): domain Bacteria; phylum Spirochaetota; class Spirochaetia; order Sphaerochaetales; family Sphaerochaetaceae; genus Pleomorphochaeta. The sequence continues at coordinate 2,757,376 of OY782505.1, read as the reverse complement.
AATAATTGAACCGGTCATTTCAGGAATAGCTTGAATAACTGTTAATTGTTCGTCACCTGTTCCAGGTGGAGTATCAATTAGTAAATAGTCTAAATCACCCCATTCTACATCACCTAAAAATTGCTTAATTACAGCTATTTTCATAGGACCTCTCCAAATAACTGGATCAGAGCTACTATTTAGAGCAAAAGACAAGCTTACTACATAAAGACCATCTCTAACTTTAACAGGTGAAAAATTTTGACCATCTTCACTTTCTAGAGCACCTGATTCACATCCAAGCATCTTTGCTACATTTGGGCCATGCAAATCTGCATCTAATATCCCAACTGTTTTTCCTGAATCAACTAAAGCATTTGCGAGATTGACAGTAACGGTTGATTTACCAACACCACCCTTACCACTCATTACAATTATTTTTCTACTAATTCTATCTAATCTTTGCCTGATTTTAGCTTCTCTTATTGCTTGCTCGTCAGGTGTTCCTTCATGAGACATGATATACTCCTAATATTTTTAATTTCTTTTATACAAGAATAGTAAAAATAAAGATTTAAGGCAATAAAAGGAGTGGAAAAACACCAATTTATTTTTGACATTTGTCTTTTATAATATATAGAAGAATGTTTAATTAAAACTTTACACAATTCCTACCAGCACTCTTAGCACTAAACATCAAAGAATCAACTGTTTTTATTAATTTATTTATATCTTGACCTTTTTCATAAGTAGAAACACCAAAACTTGCTGTTACCCTTTCACATTTAGAAAAAGTAAACATTTCAATACCTTTTCTAACCTTTTGAGCAATATCGATAGATTGTTTTAAAGATAGATTTTTTAATAAAATAATAAATTCCTCTCCACCAAAACGACAAAGATACCCATTATCAGAGACTATATCATTTGTAACCTTGCAAACTTCAATTAATACCTTATCTCCAACATCATGACCATATTTATCATTCACTAATTTAAAATGATCTATATCAAATAATATTAAAGAAAATTTAGGATCATTAAGTTTAAGTAATTTTTCAATTTCTTCTAAAAGAAATCTTCTATTATATATTTTAGTTAAATCATCATGTATCAATAATTGAGTTAATTTAAAATTAGCTTCTTTTAATTCAGCTTCTATTTTTTTACTTCTACTAATATCAAAAACGATTCCAGATACAATTAAAGGATTTCCATCTTCATCTCTTTTTGTTATTTTACCTCGATCATGGTACCATTTATAACAATTATCTTTAGTCCTAATTCTATACTCAACTTCATAAGATTCTGCCTTACCACTGAGATGATTTCTCATATTATTCATAACCATTTCATAATCATCCTTATGGAGTTTTTCAGTAAAAAATTGAAAATCAACATATGAAGGAATCTCTGAACTTTCATAACCTAAATTAGATACTTTTTTTTCATTAAAATAAACTTGATTTGTAGCAATCAACCAATACCATTGACCTAAATTACCTACCCAAGGAAAACTTAGTAATTCACTTTCATTTTTTTCATTAGTAAATAATTCAATAAGTTTATTTTTCTCATTTAATTCTTTTTTTAAGCTTTCAACAGTCGAAAAATCTTCATTTAATTTATTATCCATAAATGATATCCTTATTTTAATTTTAATTATAATTTCATGCTATATATAATTTGATTATACCTCAAACAAATTAAAATTACTAACTAATTATAAAACTATAAAAATTATGCATTTTTTTTATCTTTCAGATATAAAATATTTAAAATAGATAATTAAATATCGCTTTGAATTATTATTAATCTTTTAGGGTAAAAACATGTTATATTATGAACTCAAATGAATGTTTTTGAATGGTATTTATATATACCTAAACACCTTTATTGTTGCATTTTGTTGCAATAGATATATTCTTATTAGCAAAAAAAATACAAGTAATTTTTAGTATAAATTTTGAGTAGATAATACCTTGAAACAATGCTAACATATCATTATTATACATAGGAAGTATTTTTTAAAAATACATTCAAAACATACAAAATTCAGGAGTTCGTATGATTTTATTGACACAAGTAACAAATGACCAACTCGTCACACAGCTACAAAACGGTGTCACACTAATGCTTTTAGGAATGGGAACTGTTCTAGTATTCCTTGTTGTATTAATTTTTGTAACAAAAGGATTAAGTTCTATAGTTAAGAAAATTGAAGCTAAAAGACCTCAAGTTGCTCCAGTAGTAGCTAGTAGCTCTTCAAGTTTAAATGCAGCGCCTAAAGTAAGTGCTGACGCAGAAATAGCAGCCGCTATCGCAGCCGCTGTTGCAAAGTCCCGAGAATAGATAAGGAAAAATTGATGAAAAAAAAAGTTGATTTTATGTGTACCGCCTTCAGAGACGGTTTCCAATCAGTATATGGTGCCCGTGTATTCACTAAAGATTTCATGCCAGCTGTAGCAGCAGCTAAAGAAGCAGGAATTGATCATTTTGAAGCAGGTGGTGGAGCTCGTTTCCAATCACTTTATTTCTATAGTAATGAAGACGCATTTGAAATGATGGATGAATTTAGACGTGTAGCTGGTCCAGATGCAGACCTACAAACATTATCTCGTGGTGTTAATGTTGTTGGTTTAGACTCACAACCAAGAGATATTATTAAATTACACGCTCAAATGTTTAAAAAACACGGTATTTCAAGAATTCGTAACTTTGATGCATTAAATGATGTAAACAATTTAATTGATAGTGGTAAAGCTATCCATGATGCAGGTCTAAAACACGAAGTTACTGTTACAATGATGAGTCTTCCACCTAACACTACAGGTGCTCATGACCCAGATTTCTACGAAAAAGTATTAAAACAAATCCTAGATGCAGGTATTCCTTTTGATTCTGTATGTTTTAAAGATGCATCAGGTACAACTACTCCAAAAGTTATTTTTGAAACTATTAAAAGAGCAAGAAAACTTTTAGGTAAAGATGTTAAAATTGTTATGCATAGCCATGAAACAGCTGGTGTTTCAATTCAACAATACATGAGTGCTATTGAAGCTGGTGCTAACCAAGTTGACCTTTCAATGTCCCCAGTATCTGGTGGTACATGTCAACCTGATATTATTACAATGTGGCATGCTCTTCGTGGTACAGATTATGATTTAGGTATTGATATTACTAAAATTCAAAAAGCTGAAAGCGTATTTGAAGAATGCATGAAAGATTACTTCACTCCACCAGAAGCTTCTAAAGTTAATCCAAACATTCCTTTCTCACCATTACCAGGTGGTGCTTTAACAGCAAATACTCAAATGCTTCGTGATAACAATTTAATGGATAAATATCCAGCTATTGTTCAAGCAATGGGTGAAACAGTTGCAAAGGGTGGTTTTGGTACTTCTGTAACTCCAGTTTCTCAATTCTACTTCCAACAAGCTTTCAATAACGTAATGTTTGGACCTTGGAAAAAGATAGCTGAAGGTTATGGTAAAATGGTTTTAGGCTATTTTGGTAAAACTCCTGTTGAACCAGATCCAGAAATTGTTAAAATTGCTGCTGAACAATTAGGTTTAGAACCTACAACTAAAAAAGTTGTTGATATCAATGATGCGGATCCTAAAAAAGGTCGTGATGTTGCAATCAAGATGCTTGAAGCAGAAAATCTTGAAACAACAGAAGAAAACATCTTTATCGCTTCAGCTTGTAAAGAAAAAGGTATTTTATATCTTACAGGTAAATCTAAAGCTAACGGTGTTAGAAAAATTGATAGAGCAGCTGAAGCAGCTAAGAAAAAAGGTGAATTCACTGTTACTGTTAATGGTAAAGCTTATGGTGTTAAACTTGGAAAGAGTGATGCAAAAGTTAATGGCGTTTCATATCCTCTATCAGTTGCTGATGGAATCGATGAAAATGCGATTGCTCAATCAGCAGCACCTCAAGCAAGCGCAGCTGTTTCAACAGAAAGTGTTAATGTAGTTGCACCAATGCCAGGTCTTATTCTAAAAACTAATGTAAAAGTTGGAGATACTGTTAAGAAAAACCAATGTATCTTAGTTATGGAAGCTATGAAAATGGAAAATGAAGTTTTCGCTCCATGTGATGGTACAATTACAGCAATCAAAGTTGACAATGGTGATCAATGTCAAGCTGATGATATTCTTGTTGTTATTGGTGGTGCTCCTACTGCTGCTGCCCCTCAAGCAAGTGCAGCTCCTGCTGCAGCTCCTGCATCAAACGCTGGTGGACAATCAATTAACGCTCCAATGCCTGGTCTAGTATTAAAAATTAATGTTAAACAAGGTGAAGCTGTTAAGAAGAACCAATGTGTAATGGTAATGGAAGCTATGAAGATGGAAAATGAAATTTTCTCTCCTTGTGATGGTGTAGTAAATAAAATTTGTGTAAGTCAAGGTGACCAACTTAACGCAGATGACGAATTAATGGTTATCGGCTAAGGAGAATAATTAAATATGATTGGACAAGGATTATCCCAATTATGGCAAACAACCGGTATATTCGGTTTTCTCGGACTAGCTGGAAGTGAATTTGGTTTAGGCAATCTCGCAATGATAATTATTGGTTTAGTACTTTTATATCTTGCTATTGCAAAAGGTTTTGAGCCTTTACTTCTAGTAACTATTGGTTTTGGTTGTATATTAAGTAACATTCCTCTAGCATATATTGCTGGTATTGACCCAAATAATGGATCTGCTGGATTTATTAAGTTATTGTTTGATAGTGGTTTATCAACAGGACTCTTCCCAATTATCATTTTCATGGGTGTTGGTGCAATGACAGACTTCGGTCCATTAATTGCTAACCCTAAGACTTTGATTTTAGGAGCTGCTGCTCAGTTTGGTATTTTCGTAGCATTATTAGGTGCACTTGGTTTAGCTTTTGTTCCTGGTATTAATTTTGACTTACATGCTGCTGCATCTATTGGTATCATTGGTGGTGCTGACGGACCAACAGCTATTTATGTAACAAGTAGACTAAAACCTGAACTTTTAGGTTCAATTGCTGTTGCTGCATACTCATACATGGCTTTAGTACCAATTATTCAACCACCTATTATGAAATTATTAACAACTGAAAGCGAACGTAAGATTAAAATGAAACAATTAAGACCTGTTTCAAAACTTGAAAAGATCTTATTCCCTATCGCTGTATTATTAGTTTGTGCTTTATTACTTCCTTCTGCAACTCCTCTACTAGGTGCCCTTATGTTTGGTAACTTAGCTAAAGAATGTGGTGTTACAACTAGATTAAGTGATACAATGCAAAATGCTCTAATGAACATTGTTACAATCTTCTTAGGTTTAGCTGTAGGTTCAAAAATGGAAGCATCACACTTCTTAAACTTAAATACTTTAGGTATTTTGTTACTAGGTATGATAGCATTCTCAATTGGTACAGCTACTGGTGTATTAATTGCTAAACTAATGAATAAAATTAGTAAATCCAACCCTGTTAACCCATTAATTGGTTCTGCAGGTGTATCAGCTGTTCCTATGGCTGCTCGTGTATCAAGTAAAGTTGGTCAAGAAGAAGACCCACATAACTTCTTATTAATGCACGCTATGGGACCTAACGTAGCTGGTGTTATTGGTTCTGCTGTAGCAGCTGGTGTTTTACTTGCTGTTGTTCCAACAATGGAAGCTTTACCACTTTAATAACAAAAAGTATGTTAACAAACCCTACTATATTATCTAGTAGGGTTTTTTTGTCACTAAAACCAATTTTCTATGTTATTCTATTTATAAATAAATCAAATAGGAGATATTTTTATATGAAAAAGAAAATAACCTTAATAATGAGTTTAATTGTCGTTTCACTCTTGTTAACATCATGTTTAAGTTCTAGAGATTTAGAACACAATGAAAAATTAATTACTGTTTCAGCAAGTGGGGAAGTTTCAATAACTCCTGATATTGTAACATTCAACATTGAAGTTAACGAAACTAAGAAAACTACAAGCGAAGCCTTAAATGCTGCAAATAAGAAAATGGACGAAGCCCTAAAAATTTTATACACATACAATATTGCAGATAAAGATATCTCAACTAATTATTTAAACTTAAATCCACAATATACTTGGGATGAGGGCAAAAGAGAATTAGTAGGCCAGGTTGCAAGTCAAAGTATAAAAGTAAAACTTAGAAATATAGATGATTTAGGCAAAATTATAGACGATATAGGTAATATCACTAATATAAATCTTTACTCAATCCAATTTGACAAAGAAGACAAAAGCGAGGCTTACGAACAAGCTAGAATCAAAGCTGTTGAAAATGCAATGAGCAAAGCTCAAACATTATCATCTGCAGCTAATATGGAACTTGGTGAACCAATTAGTATTTCTGAAGGATCAACACCTTCCTATATATCCTCAAATAGATACTCAACATCAAAACTAATGGTAGCAGAAGCAGCCTCTTATGATACACAGACTCCAAGTGGGGAATTAACAATATCAACAACTGTTAATATCATATTTGAAATGAAATAAAAAATGGACCTTCGGGTCCTTTTATTATATCGACTAATATATATTTTTTACCTATAATGCTCATATGAAAATATATATAACAAGACATGGTCAAACAGACTATAATAAAAATAGAAAAGTATGTGGATCTACTGATATCCCGTTAAATGATATTGGACAAAAACAAGCACTAGAGCTGAAAGATAAAATAATAGAAAAAGATATAAAATTTGATTATATTTTTGTATCTCCTTTAACAAGAGCAAGAGAAACAGTTAATCCAATTGAAGAATATTTCAATCAAAAAGCTATCGTAGATGATAGATTAAGAGAATTTGACTTTGGAGTAAAAGAAGGTTGTGATTTTGATGACCCTAATTTTCGAGAAACAAGAAATGATCCTTTCATGGTATTCAAAAATGGTGAATCAATGGTAAGAGCTTGTTCAAGAGTTTATAATTTTTTTGAAGAATTAAAGGAAAAAATATCTTTTGATTCCACTATTTTAATAGTAAGTCATGGAACAATATCTAGAATTATTAACACATATTTCAACTCTGTAACCCTTCAGGAATTCAATACATTCAAAATGGCAAACTGTCAATTACTAGAATTCGATATGTAAACCTAACGTATTTTTTCTTAGGTTAGAAAAAAATAATATATTCTCAGCATTTTTTTTCTTAACTACTTGTAAGTTCTTTTCACAATTCTTATGTTTTTTTTTATGGAGGAAATAATGAAAAAGTTTTTATTTATTTTAACAATTTCAATTATTAGTATTACAACAGTACTAGCAAGTGGAAATAAGGAAGAGGAAAAAGAAGTTGAAGATTTTTCTGTATTAGTATTTATTGGTGGAAATTTAGTAGGTAGCCCTCCTTACCAGAAACTAAATGATGGAGCTATTGAATTTTCTAAGAAATATCCAAATGTCAAAATTAAAACTTATGAAGCAGGATATAATCAAGCAGAATGGGAATCTCAATTGACAAGTTTAGTTGCCACAAACCAATATGATATTGTTTTAACTACAAACCCTTCTTTATCTGAAATCTGTGATAATATTTCAAAAAAATTTGTTAACCAAAAATTCTTAATTACTGATGCCTATTTTGAGGGGAATGAAAATATAGCAACATACGAATTTAACCAATATCAACAATCCTTTATATTGGGAAAACTTGCTGCGATGATTGCACGCAGTGATTTAGATAATATTAGAAACACAAATAAATTAGGATTTGTATTATCTCAAGAATATCCTTTAATAAACGAACAAATCCTACCAGGATATTTAGATGGAGCTAGATCTGTTGATCCTAATTTTACAATTGATAAAAGAATAATTGGAAACTGGTATGATGCAGATAAAGCTAATGAGTTAACAACCTCTATGATCAATAGTGGCTCTGATGTTATTTCAACAATCAGCGGTAGTGCTTCTATTGGAGTAATCAATAGTGCTAAAGAAAATAATGCATATATTGTCTTCCCTAATGATAATATTTATTCTCAAGCTCCTGGGGTAATCTTAGGTTGTGGAGCTATGAATCAAAAAGAACTCGCCATTCAAATATTAGACGATGCATATAATTCAAATGTTAACTGGGGTACAGCAGAAATTGAATCTATAGATAGTGGTTATATAGGCTTTTATAGTGAAGATCCTTTATTTACAGAAAATCTACCCTCCTCAATTAAGGATGAATTTTTATCATGGTTAGAAAAAGTGAAAAAAGGTGAGATTCAACTTTAGAAATGAATACCAAGCTTGAAATAAACAATATAACCAAACTCTATAGAAGTGTAGGTGTAAAAGCACTAAATAATGTTTCTGCCTCATTTAATATGGGAGAGATAACATCAATTGCCGGCGAAAATGGTGCCGGCAAATCTACCCTTGTAAAAATAATATTTGGAATTGTTGCCCCTGATTCGGGTAACATAAAATTAAATGGTAAAGAAGCACATATTCATTCATCCCAAGATGCAATCAATTACAAAATTGGCATGGTGTTTCAACATTTCAAACTTGTAGAAGAATTCACAATAGCTCAAAATATTGCCTTGGGAAGAGCAAAGAAAAAATATATTTTTTTTACTGATTTAGAAAAAATAAATAAAGAAGTCCAATTATTAATAGATAAATATGAATTCAAATTAAAAGCAACAACTTTAGTAAAAAATTTAAGTACTAGTGATAAACAAATTGTAGAAATATTAAAAATGCTTTACAGAGAAGCTGAAATCTTAATTTTTGATGAGCCTACAGCATCTTTGAGCGAAAGTGAAGCAAAAAAATTATTTAAAACAATCAACAAACTTAAAAGTAAAAACAAATGTATAATCCTAATCACACATAAGCTAAAAGAAATTATTAAACTTAGTGATAAAATATTAATATTTAGAAAAGGAAATTTAGTTGGTGAATATCAAGCTAAAGATCTAACTCAAGAAAGTTTAGCAAAATTGATGCTAGGAGATGATACATTAATAAATCATGATGCCTTACATGAGAAATTAAGTAACAGAGCTGTTCTTGAATTTAAAAATGTAACTCTAAAAAAACACTACCAATCCCAACCTTTATTAAATGATATAAACTTTACGGTACATAAAGGTGAAATTCTCGGATTTTGTGCAGTAAGCGGAAATGGAAAAGGTGTACTAGAGGCTGTCCTTGGTGGAATGATGAGAGTCTCTTCAGGAAAAATTATATATAATTCAAAAGATATAACTAAAATGCAGGCTTCTGAATTAAGAAAAAACGGATTAGCTTTTGTACCTTCAGATAGAAATTTTTATGGCTCTGCACTACAAGCTTCTTTAAGCGAAAATCTAATAATCAATAAAAGAGATTCACTAAAACAAAAAAACAAAATTGCTAAAAAATTTATTTCAAAATATAATATAAAAGGTCTTCCTCATCAAAAAATGGGTACCCTTAGCGGTGGAAATATTCAAAAGGCAATTGTTGCTAGAGAAATTGATAATATGAAAGATTATATAGTTTTTTCAAACCCAACTTGGGGGTTAGATATTAACTCAACAAACTTTATTCATTCAAAGATACTAGAATTGAAAAAACAAAATAAAGCAATAATATTATTATCCTCCGATTTAGATGAAATAATAAAATTAAGTGATAGTATAAATATAATTTTTGAAGGTAAAATTACTAAAACATTTAATAATAATATCCCAGTATCAAAAAAAGAAATTGGTAAATATATGTTAGGAAAAGGAATCAAATGAGAAAGCTTAAAGGACTAGCAGACATCTTTTTTATAAGTATTGCACTTTTAATTGGAATAATCTTTTTAATGAGTGAATCTCCATTAAATTCGATTTACCAATTATTTATTGGGCCATTAAGTTCACCATATTTTCTAGGTAACACTTTATCTCATACTGCTCCTTTAATAATTAGTTCAGTTGGAATTGCAATTGCATTTAGATGCAATTTAATAAATCTTGGTGGTGATGGACAGATGTACACTGGGGCATTGATTGCAAGTTTAATTGCAATTTATCTTGCTCCCTTGGGAAAAATTAGTATATTTTTTGCTTTAATTATTGCAAGCCTAGCTGGCGCTATCATAGCTTTTATTAGTGCATATTTAAAAGTAAAATTTGATACACCAGAATTAATCTCATCGTATCTCATATCGATAGCTAGTACGTATTTTGTATCATATCTTATAACAGGACCACTTCAAGATCCAACATCAAATCTTCAATCTACAAGCAAAGTTGATTTTATGCTAGAAAAAATATATCTCCCTTCTAATCTTTCAACATCTATATTTTACGCTCTAATAATTGCATTTGTTTTTTACTACATTTTCACTAAAACAAAATTTGGTTATGAAAATAAAATCATTGGATATAATAAAGAATTTGCTAGATATGGTGGGATATCTGTTAGAAAAAATTATTATATTAGCTTTAGTTTAAGTGGAGCCTTAATAGCCTTAGCTGGAGGCATTTATATTTTTGGTAATTATCAAAGCGTGATAAAAGGATTTTCATCCGGCCTAGGCTTTAGTGCATTAACAATATCATTAATTGCATTGAATAACCCATTAGCTATTATTCCAATTGCTTTTATAATATCATTAGTAAATCAAGGATCTATCATGGCTATGCAAAATAGTGATATAAGTAGCGATGTTGCTTTATTATTTCAAGCAATAATATTCTTACTAATAACAAGTAGCACACTATTGGGAGAGAAAAAAAATGTTAAACTTAATTAATAGCACGCTAAACTTATTCACCCCACTTTTCTTAATCGCAATTGGCGCAATCATCACTTCAAAAAGTGGTACATTAAATATTGCTTTAGAAGGATTAACACTCCTAGGTGCTTTATTTGCAATAATTGGAGCTAATATAAGTGGATCATTATTTATTGGTACATTATTCGCGATTTTTGCTTCAGTTATACTTGCTTCACTTATTAGTTTAGTAAATTCAGTATTAAAAACTAATCCCTTTATTACTGCCTTAGCAAGTAATATGTTAGCTACTGCACTAACACTTATAATAACTTTCTCAATCTATAATTCAAAGGGATTATTGAGATTAAATATAGCTCCATTAAAACTGATTGATACTTTTTTTCTAGGTAAAATAACCATATTTTTCCCAATCTCAATATTATTGTATATCTTAATTTATTTATTAATCGAAAAAACTCCTTTTGGATTAGAATTAAAAGCTTGTGGATATAACCCTTCAGTACTTGATGCCTTTGGTATTTCAAAAACCAAACTTGATTCCATTGCATTAATTATGTCGGGTGTTTTTTGTGGACTTGCAGGAAGCTATTTAGCATTACGGCAAGGTGCATTTATTTCTCAAATGAGTGCAAACAAAGGGTGGTATGCTCTAGTAATAGTATTTTTATGTAAGTCAAATATAAAATATTTGATTCCAGCAACTCTTATCTTTGCTTCAAGTGAAGCTTTCTCAAATTACATTCAAGGGCTCAACAATTTACCTTCAGATATAGCTCTTATGATACCAAGTGTCTTTACCTTAATTGTTATGATTGCAATTAGTTATTATAATAAACAAAAACAAACAACAATAAAAGGATAATAATGTGATATTGGCTATTGATTTTGGCACCTCAAATTTGAAAGCTGCCCTAATAAACAAAAATGGTATTTTCTTTAACTATTATACCCAAGAAGTAACACCAGAAGTAAATGGAGATATATGTCAAATTAATTCAAGTGTATATCTAGACTTTGCAACTAATTATATTAACTCAATAGATACATCAAAAGTTGAAGCAATTATCATCTCTAGTAACGGCCCAAGTTTTATCCCTTTATTTTCAGACATTGAATTAAAAGATAATTCTTTTTCTTGCCAATGCGGAAAAACTAGACTATGGATGGATAAGAGAGGGACTAAATATTCAAAAAGAGTATCAACTTTTTATAACAAATATATCGATGGAAGTTTTTTCCTTCCTTCGATTTTAAATATAAAAGAAAATGATAATGATATTTATAACAAAACATTTAAATTCTTAACCATTGATGGATTCGTAAATTATGCATTAACAAAAAAAGCTTACACTGTAAATAATGCGAATGGACTTCAAGATTATTATTGGAACGATGCTAGCCTTAAGCATTTTGGTTTAGATAAATGTAAATTTACAGACTTTATTAAATGCGGCGATATTATTAGTAATATAGATCCAATAGTAGCTGAAAAATTAAAGCTAAACAAAGATGTAAAAGTTATAGCAGGGGGTTCTGATTTCTATTTTTCAATAATAGGCTCAAAAGTGAATAAAGAAAATATATTAGTAGACATAAATGGAACTAGTGAAGGTTTAAATTTATGCTCGAAAACACCTCTTAAAGATAATAGATTTTTATGTTATGAACACCCTTTAGAAAATCTTTATAATATTTCTGGAGTACTGTCTAATTCTGGAGTGGCTCTAAATTGGCTAAGAAAGATTTTAAGTATTGAAGATTTAGATTTTGAGACTGTTTATAAACTTAGTAAAAAGGCTAAACAAAATACCCTTATATTCTTACCTTATTTAAATGGTGAACGTGCCCCAATTTGGAATCCTAATGCTACAGCAACTCTATTTAATCTAACAGTAGATTCTTCAAAGGAAGAAATAGCAAATGCTGTTATTGAAGGAACAATATTTGCATTTAAATCTGTTTTAGAATTACTAGAAAGTTTTGATTATAAAATTAATGAAATCCATGTTACAACTTCAAAAAAAGAAAGTGCATATTATCATCAATTAAAAAGTGATATTACAAACAAAACTTTTGTTGTCTACCATACTAAATCTGCAGAATTATTAGGTCTTGGACTTTTAGCATACACTACCTTAAAACAATATCCTAATCTAAAAACCGCAATCGAAAAATTGAATTTAGAAAAAAAGGTATATACTCCAAATAGAACAAAACAAGAATACTATATAAGAAAATATAATCTATTTAATTCAATATATGAACAAACTAACAAATTGATGTCGAAATCCTTCTAAATATGTCAAAAATGTAATAAATTTTGCATATACTTATGAATAAAAATATATTAGTCTTTTAGCTAAGATACTTTTTTAGGAGGAGTGTGACTTAGATGCTATTTGACTATTCTTATAATATTACTGCTCTAATCTTCATATCTATTTTAGCTATCTATTATCATCTCTCTCCGATATTCCCAAATAGAGCTAATTTACTCTTTTCAGGGATAATGATTGAAGGTACTTTATCTTTATTTTTGGATATATTAACCTTCTTTTGTTTGAACAATAAAGTTAATATTTATGTTAATTATACTGTCAATATTCTCTTTTTTTTAACACAATGGATAATTCCGTTTTTACTATTTAAGTACTTAATTGTTTTAACAAAAACAGAGGCAAAAGTTAAAAGTATTACCACTATCCTACCAATACTTGTTGTAGTTATAAACTATTCGCTTCTCCTTACAACCCCTATTACAAAGCTTATTTTCTATTTTGATAGTGATATGAATTACATTCATGGTAAATTATTTAATGCTTCAGTTGCATCTCAGTTCATGATATTATTGTGGAGTGCTCTTTTCTCTATAAAGAATAGAAAAGATTTGACCATTAACCAAATAATTATTGTACCATTTTTTATCTTCATAACAGTCTTGGCAACGATTATACAGATCAGATTTCCAAGCATTTCTATTTCAAGTGCATCTATCGCCCTAGCAATTTTTTTAATGTATTTAACACTTTTAAAACCTAACGAATATATAGACACAATGACCAATGTATATAATAGAATGGCATTCAATGAATATATTTATTCATTTATAACAAAAAAAATTCCTTTTAACTTCATTGTTATAGACAATGTAAATACTACTAAAATCAATAATTTAATTTCTGAAAACTTTGGAAATATCGTAATAAAAAATGTTGCTACTTTATTAATAGAAGCTAGCGACAAAGCTTCTATTTTTAGAATTGAAGGCGATAGATTTATAATAATCACTAAAAAACAAAAGAAACAAGAATCTATTCTAACAAAATTAAAACAAGCATTTCCTACCACAGTAACATATCAAGATATTAATATTGAAGCAAATATACATATTGCTTTCTCTGATACTTTGACAGATGTAAAATCAACATCAGAAGTAATTGATTTAATTAACTTTATATGTAAAAAAGCAAAAGATGAAAAAACGCTTACTAGTTTACATCTAGAAAACATTAATGAATATCGATATATAAAATCAAGAAATGATGCAATCATTTATGCAATTGAAAATGAAGAAATTGAGTTAAAATTACAACCTATCTACAATACTAAAACACAACAATTTAATACAGCTGAAGCTCTTTGTAGAATTAATACAAAACAATTTGGATACATAAGTCCTTCAATATTTATACCTTTTGCTGAAAAACAAGGAATAATCAGCCAACTAAGTTTTACTATGATAGAAAAAGTTTGCAAGTTTTTATCTTTAAATATATTGCCTAAAGATTTCAAATCTATTTCTATAAATCTCTCAGTAATTGACTGCCTAGATCCAACATTCCCTAAAAAAGTCATTAATATTATCAAAAAATATAATATTGATAAAACTATGATTTCATTTGAAGTAACAGAGAGTACTGCAAGCATTGCACCACAACTTGATAAAACTATGAATATACTATCAAATGAAGGTATTTCTTTTTCTATGGATGATTTTGGAACAGGTTACGCTAATCTTGATTCAGTCCTTAGACTCCCTTTCTCCACTGCTAAAATTGATAGAGCTTTGCTTCTTCTAGCTCAAGAAAAAGATAGTTATAAAGTTATGATTTCTTCACTTATTAATATGATAAAAGAATTAGATTTAGAAATAGTTGTTGAAGGAATAGAAGACTTAAATCAAATTAAATTCTTATCTGAGCTTAAAGTTGATTATTATCAAGGTTATTATTTTAGTAAACCAATAACTGTTAATGAATTTATTAATTTCTTATATCTAAACAGATAATTTTCAAGAAAATATATTAAATTATTTTTTCTCTATTAGATAATTATATGTTACTAAAATCAATTATTTCATTGACAACTCAAGTATTACATTAAACAATTATAAGTATAGAATTTACTTTTTAAAGGATGTAATATGATATATTTATTAATAGTTTCAATAGTTTTGGCCCTATCTTTAGCAATACATAATTATAGCCTAGTAAAGAAACAAGATCCAGGCACACCACAAATGATTGAAATTTCTTCACATATAAAAGATGGAGCAAAAGAGTTTTTAAATCAAGAATTTAGATTAATTATTATAGTTTCAATTTTCATTACTATAATATTATCTTTAGTTGTTTCTCCAACAGCCTCAATTTGTTTTATCCTTGGAGCATTTTTAAGCTCTAGTGCAGCATGGATTGGTATGAAAATCGCAACACTAACCAATGTAAGAGTAACTAATAAAGCAAAGCAATCTAGAGATAAAGGAGAAACTCTAAAAATTGCCTTTCAAGGTGGATCTGTTATGGGGCTATGTGTAGCATCTTTTGCTCTTTTAGGCTTAGTTATAGTATATTTAGTATTTGGTAAATTACTAAATCAACTCGAAGTTGATAGTATTTCTTTTCATACAAACCTAATTGGAATAAGTGATATACCCTTTACAATGAGTGTTAGCTCATATGCTCTTGGTTGTTCCTTAATTGCTATGTTTAACAGAGTTGGAGGTGGTATTTATACAAAAGCAGCTGATATGGGTGCTGATTTGGTTGGGAAAGCTGAATACAAGATTCCAGAAGATGATCCTAGAAATCCAGCAACAATTGCAGATAATGTAGGAGATAACGTTGGCGATGTTGCAGGGTTAGGATCTGATTTGTTAGAAAGTTATGTAGGCTCAATTATAAGCGCAATTGTTCTAGCAATCTATACAACCTATTCATATAGAAACAGCAGCGACAGTATTTCATTTATACAACTAAATCAATTAATAATGTTTCCTCTTGCATTTTGTGCCTTAGGTCTACTAAGTTGTACCATATCCATTTTCTTTTTTTCAAAAAAGAAAAACATAACTGACCCTCATAAAGAATTAAATAATGTAACTTACATTAGTGCTGCTTTAACTATATGTTCAACATTTTTTTTAGCTATTTTTTATCTTAGTAATGATATCTCCAATTTCAATTTTGGTTCGATCTCACCTTGGGTATCAGCAATCCTAGGTATAATTAGTGGCTTAGTTGTTGGCTTTTTTGCTCAATATTATACTAGTTACCATTTTAAACCAACTTTAAAAGTTGCAAATGCTTCTAAAGAAGGTGGAGCAATTGTTATAACAGAAGGCTTAGCTTTAGGAATGAAAAGTACAATCTTTCCAATTTTAGTAATAAGCTTTTGCATTATTATCTCACATTCTTTTGCTGGATTATATGGTGTTGGAATGTCAGCAATAGGAATGCTTAGTTTTGTTGCAGTCACAGTAAGTGTTGATACATATGGCCCAATTGCAGACAATGCTGGCGGGATTGCACAAATGTGCAATCTTGATGAAGAGGTAAGAGAAATAACTGATGATTTAGATGCAATAGGAAATACAACAGCAGCAATTGGAAAAGGATTTGCAATTGGTTCAGCTGCACTAGCTGCGCTCTCTCTATTCTCTTCATACTTATATGCACAAATGGGAGAACTTAGTAATCATCAATCTCTTGAATTAAATATGATTAATACTCTTGTCTTAGCAGGAGCTATAGTTGGAGCTGCCCTACCTTATTTATTTTCTGGAATCTTAATTGAAGCTGTAGGAACTACAGCACAAAAAATGGTTGATGAAATCCGTACTCAATTTATGAAAGACCCATTAATTCTTGAAGGAAAATCCGAGCCAAATTATAAACAATGTATAGCAATATCGAGTAAAGGAGCTTTGGCTGAAATGAAAAATCCAGCTCTAATCTCAGTAGTAACCCCACTAATATCAGGATTTTTATTTGGACCAAAATTTGTTGGTGGGTTATTAATAGGAACTACCTTATCTGCAATAATGCTTGCAATATTTACTGCTAACTCAGGAGGTTCATGGGATAATGGTAAAAAATATATAGAGAAAGGAAACTTTGGGGGGAAATCTAGTTCAGCTCATGAAGCATCCATTATTGGTGATACCGTAGGAGATCCCCTTAAAGATACAGTGGGACCTTCTCTCGATATTCTAATAAAAATTATGAGTGTTGTATCCGTAATATTTGTATCTATCTTTTCAAAATTTAATTTAGTCAACTTTTTTTAAATAATTATCCTTTTTATATATAGGTACCTATAAATTAGGTATCTATATTTTTTTCTTGACAAGTATTAATTGTATGATAATATTATAGCTGTGCCCGAGCACGAAAAAGGAGATTTTTATGAAAAAATTACTATGTTTCTTATTAATTTTGATGGTAGCATCAACTACTGTTTTTGCTAGTGGTACTTCTGAAGATTCAGATGTAAAGAAAATCGGTGTATCTATGCCTACAAAAAGTTTACAAAGATGGAACCAAGATGGATCTAATATGAAAGAAAAATTAGAAGCTGCTGGTTACAAAGTAGACCTTCAATATGCTGGAGATAATGATATTCCAACTCAAGTTAACCAAGTTGAAAACATGATAATGAGCAACTGTGATGCTATTATTATAGCAGCTATTGATGGATCAGCTTTAACTGAAGTTTTAAAAGAAGCAAAAGAAAAAGATATTCCAGTTATTTCTTATGATAGACTTATAATGAATAGTGATGCAGTTTCATATTATGCTACTTTTGATAACTTTGGTGTAGGGGTTATTCAAGGTGAATATTTAAGAGATGCCATGGACTTAGATAACAGAACCGAACCTGTCTATATGGAATTCTTCACAGGTGCTCCTGATGATAATAACTGTGTATATTTCTGGGGTGGCGCAATGTCAATTCTTAAACCTTATTTAGACAATGGTACAATTATTTGTAAATCCGGACAAACTGATAGAGGCCAATGTTCAACTCCTAACTGGAGTACTGAAGAAGCTCAAAAAAGAATGGAAAATTTAATTACTTCTAATGGATATGGTCCTAATGGTCAAAGATTAGATGCTGTTCTTTCTTCAAATGATTCATGTGCCCAAGGTATTACAAATGCTCTAGTTGAAGCTGGTTATACTAAAGATAACTTCCCTTATTTGACAGGACAAGACTGTGATATTACAAGTGTTAAAAATATGATAGCTGGAACTCAATCAATGTCAGTATTTAAAGACACTCGTACTTTAGCTGAAAAAGTTGTAAGTATGGTTGATGCTTTAATGAAGGGTTCAGAACCTGAAATTAATGACAGAGAAACTTATGATAATGGAACAGGCATTATTCCAAGTTACCTATGTACTCCTGTTTATGGTAGTGCTGATAATTATCAAGAATTACTAATCGACAGTGGTTATTATACACCAGATCAACTTGGTTTATAATATCTAATTGACACATAGGCAGACTATCTTATGTCTGCCTATGTATTTATGGAGAATATAATGAGTCATATGCTTGAAATGAAAAGCATAACTAAAACTTTTCCAGGTGTCAAAGCTTTAGATAAAGTAAATCTTCAAATTACTGAAGGTGAAATCCATGCCATCGTTGGTGAAAATGGAGCTGGCAAATCTACTCTAATGAAAGTATTAAGTGGAGTATATCCTCACAATTCATACGATGGAGAGATTATCTTTAGAGGAAAAGAATGTAAGTTTTCACATATACATGAAAGTGAAAAAGAAGGAATAGCAATAATTCACCAAGAATTAGCTTTAGTTCCACTTTTATCAATTGGTGAAAATATTTTTCTTGGAAATGAAAGAGGAAAATATCTAAATATTGACTGGGAAGAAACTTATGCTAAAGCTGATGAATATTTAAAATTAGTTGGATTACAGGAATCATCAAAAATCTTAATTAAAGATATTGGCATTGGAAAACAACAACTTGTAGAAATTGCAAAAGCTTTAACTAAAAATGTTAAGCTACTAATTCTTGATGAGCCAACAGCATCTCTCAATGAAAGAGATTCTAAAAATCTTCTAGATCTATTATTAGACTTTAAGAAAAAGGGCCTAACTTCTATTATTATTTCTCATAAATTAAATGAGATTGAATATGTAGCAGATACAGTTACTGTAATTCGTGATGGAAAAACAATAACAACCCTTAAAAAAGAAAACGGCTTTGATGAGGCTTCAATAATAAAAGCCATGGTTGGAAGAGATTTATCAAATAGATTCCCAAGTAGAAAATCAAATATTGGTGAGACTATTTTTGAAGTTAAAAATTGGAAAGCATATCATCCATTATATTCAGAACGACTTATTTGTAATGATATTAACTTTAAAGTTAATAGGGGCGAAGTTGTTGGTATTAGTGGACTGATGGGGGCAGGAAGAACTGAATTAGCTATGAGTATATTTGGCCACAGTTATGGAAAGAATATAAGTGGACAATGTTACATAAATGGCGAAGAAGTGAAACTTTCCTCTCCTAAAGTTGCGATTGATAACAAACTCTCCTACGTTACTGAAGATAGAAAGGGTAATGGCTTAGTTTTAACAAACTCAATAAAAAAGAATATTACTTTAACGAAACTTAGCCGAGTTTCTAATAACCTTAAAATAGATGATGATTTAGAAGTAGAGTTATCAAAGAAATATATTACTGAAATGAATACAAAATGTTCTAGTGAAGAGCAAATGGTTGAAAATTTGAGTGGAGGAAACCAACAAAAAGTACTTCTTGGAAAAAGTTTGTTCGCTGAGCCAGATATCTTATTTCTAGACGAACCAACAAGAGGAATTGATGTTGGAGCAAAATATGAAATATATACTTTAATTAACCAAATGGTTGATAAAGGGAAAGCTGTAATAATGATTTCATCAGAACTCCCTGAATTACTTGGAATGTGCGACAGAATATATGTTATGAATGAAGGTAAAATTGTTGGAGAATTATCTAAAGAAGAAGCCACACAGGAAAAAATCATGTCTTTAATCATACAAAGTTCAAAGGAGACTAATTAATAATGACTAATTCAAATCAAAAGAAAATCATAAAAGCCTTAAAGAATAATACAATGCTAATTGCTTTAGTAGCTGTTGTATTACTCTTTGAATTATTAATACGTGGGGCTGATAGAGGCTCTATGCTTGCTCCTGCAAATATATCTAATTTAATTAATCAAAACGCTTACGTAGTCATTTTAGCTGTTGGAATGCTACTTTGTATTATTACAGGTGGTAATATTGACCTATCTGTAGGATCTTCCGTTTGCCTAGTTGGTGCGGTTGCAGGAACATTGATTGTTACACTAGAGATGAACATTTATTTATCAATTATTATCTGTTTATTACTAGGCATATTACTAGGAGCTTGGCAAGGATATTGGATTGCTTACGTAAGAATTCCAGCATTCATTGTAACACTATCAGGTATGTTACTATTTAGAGGTATCGCAAATATTATTCTCGATGGACTAACAATTTCTCCATTTCCTAAAGAGTATCTAAGAATTTTTACAAGTTATTTACCTAATACTACTAATCAATCTAGCAAACTCATATTTACCCTGATTATTGCGGTTATTTTGTTAGCGATTTATATTTCATTTAATTTAAAAGGATATTTTACAAAACTTAAAAAAGGATATGAGCATAGTTCAAAATTAGCAACAATTTCAAAACTAGTTGCAATCTCTCTAGTTGTTTTGCTTTTTGCTAGTGCTTTGGGAGAACATAAAGGGCTTCCAGTTGTTTTAATTTGGTTAACTGCAATAATATTTGTTTATAATTACTTCACATCAAGAACTGTTCCAGGAAGGCAATTATATGCGATGGGAGGCAATGAAAAAGCAGCTATTCTATCAGGTATTGATACTAATAAATTATTATTTGGTGCGTACACTAATATGGGATTTTTATCTGCTATAGCAGCATTAGTATGTGTAGCAAGATTTAATAGTGCAACTCCATCTGCTGGAAATATGTATGAATTAGATGCTATCGGTTCTTGTTTTATAGGTGGTGCAAGTGCATATGGTGGTACAGGTACAGTAAGCGGTGCTATTATTGGTGCAATTTTAATGGGTGTACTAAATAATGGTATGTCTATTTTAGGTATTGATGCTAACTGGCAAAAAGCTGTTAAAGGGCTTGTATTATTAGCTGCAGTTGTATTTGATGTTATGTCAAAAAAAAGAGCAGCAAATAAAAACTAGTTAATACCCCTAGTGACACCTTTAGCATTTGTTTCTATAATTTAAGGAAAGGGAATTAAAATGGCAACAATTAAAGATATAGCAAACAAAGCAGGAGTCTCTAGGGGCACAGTTGATCGTGCTTTAAACAATAGAGCTGGAGTAAATCCAGAAAAGGCAAAAAAAATAAAGAAAATAGCTCAAGAACTTAATTATACTAAAAATAAAGCTGGATCTCTCTTAGCGATTAAGAAAAAAAATATTAAAATTGGTTGTTTACTTCCTGATATTGGGAATCATTTTTTTGACAGAGTAAAAATTGGAATTAAATCAGCTACTAAAGAATTTCAAGATTATGGACTTTCTATACATATTGAACATGTTCAAGGATTTCAACTTGATTGTCATTTGAGAGCTCTCGAAAAGCTAGAAAAAGGGTCATACGATGCACTTTTACTAACAACAATAAACACTAAAGTAATTGAGAATAAAATTAAAGACTTCCAAAGCAAAGGCATTGCTGTAGCATGCATAAATACCGATGTTCCAAAAAGCAATAGGCTGTTTTATGTTGGTCCTGATTATTATAAATCTGGTGTTGCCACTGCTGGATTAATTAGATTAATAAATAATTCATATAATAATATTTTAATAGTAACAGGGTCACTCTCTGTAAAAGGTCACAACGATAGAATAAGGGGCTTTATTGATACTTTAATAAAGAATAAAACCACTTATAAAATAATCGATATTGTTGAATCAAATGATAGTGAAAAAGTCGGATATTCTGTCGTTGAAGCTGCGCTAAAAAAATATGACAATATAAATACTGTATATTTTGTTGCAGCAGGTGTTGAAGGTGGTTGTAAGGCGATAGTAAACAATACATCAATAAAAAATAGGCCTAAAATATTCTGTTATGATCTAGTCCCTGCTACAATATCTTTATTAGAAAAAGGAATAATTGAAAGTACTGTTATCCATAATGCATATGATCAAGGATATAAAGCTATAGAACTTATGTTCAATAATTTAGTATTTAATAGCGATGGTTCTAAACCTATAGATTATATTATCAAACCAGAAATACACATTAAAGAAATAATTTAATACTCCGGATAATCATCTTGAGAAAATCTACATTCTTCTTTAAATTGGCAACTCTGACAATCTTTGCCTGGGCATTCTCTAAAATCTATATTGGATTCTAATTGTCTAATATGCCAATTAATTGAATCTATTTGAGCTTCAAGAGCTACTTTTTTATCAAGGACGGTTGAAAGTTTTTTACGATATTGATGCAATAATTCATTTCTTCTTTTCACACCAGAACTATCAACCTCTTTAAGGTTAATAATTTTTTTAATTTCTTCAAGTGTAAAATCTAATTCTTTTAATTCCAAAATACGTTTTAAATAAACTAAATCTTTTTCACTATAATATCTTTGACCACCTTCAGATCTATGAGTGGGCTTAATTAAATTTAAACTTTCATAATATCTTACAGTGCGAACAGTTACCCTTGCCTTTCTAGCTAGGTCACCGATTCTATATTTATCTTCGTCCATAACTTTTATTACCATAAATAAAGCGAATTTACAAGTTATTAGGTATAAGGAATTATGAGATATAAAATAAATACACCTTTATTTTCTGATATTAAAGAAATGCCAAAATTAGAACAACCTAGAGAAAAATTAAAAAACTTTGGTGTCAAGCAATTAACGGATGAGGAATTAATAGCTTTATTAATTAGCTCGGGAAACAGAGAAAATGGAATCAAAAATATTACAAATGAAGTAATTAGAATCTTAGATCGAAAAGGAGAATTAACATTAGAGGACTTAAATAAAATAAAAGGATTAGGATTAGCAAAAAGTTCTCAATTATGTGCAGCTTTAGAGTTAGGGAGAAGGAAAATTGAAAAAAGGAATAGACAAATTATTGAACCTGAAGATGTGCATAAAGTAGTTCGTCACTATGCTACAAGAGAACAAGAGTTATTTTTATCCGTTGCAATAAATTGTGCTCATGAAATATTAGCAATTGATGTAGCTTCTATGGGAACTATAAACCAATGTATTGTCCATCCAAGAGAAGTTTTTTCGAATGCTATAAAAAATAGAGCTGTTGCTATAATCATTTGTCATAATCATCCAACTGGGAATTTAAATCCAAGTTTGAATGACTTAAATATAACAAGAAGGCTCATAGAGTGTGGTAAAATATTAGGCATTGAAATAATCGACCACTTAATATTTAGTGAAGATGAATATCACTCAATGAAAGAATTTGAAGAATTATAAAAAAAAGCTATAAGGGAGAAGTCCTTTATAGCTGAATTATCTAAGTATGTCTGTGTTGTAAACACTCTAAAACTTCGACTAATTTAACACCTTTATATGTTAATAAGACTTGTAGATGATATAGTAAATCTGCTGTTTCACCAATCAATAAATCTTTCTTGTCATCTAAGCTTTCAATAACTAATTCAGTGCTTTCTTCCCCAACTTTTTGAGCTATTTTTTTAATTCCCCTTGAGAATAAATGATTAGTGTATGAACCTTCGATTGGAAAATCTCTTCTATCTTCAACTATTTTTTCTAAATAAAACAGAAAGTCTTTTGTTTCCATACCTTCAATATCATTCTCTTCAAAAAAACAAGTATCAGCTCCGGTATGACAAACAGGTCCAGTAGGTGAAGCTTTTACTAATAATGTATCATGATCACAGTCTAGCATAATACTTTTTAGATTTAAAAAGTTACCACTAGTTAAACCTTTAGTCCAAAGTTCTTGTCTGCTTCTTGAATAAAATGTTACTAATTTTCTTTCAAAAGTTTCTTTTAATGATTCCTTAGACATATAACCGAGCATAAGAACTTTGTCAGTTATGGCATCTTGAACAATTGCTGGAACTAATCCATCACCTTTTTCAAAGTCTACCTCATCTATTTTATTAATTGTTAATTCCATATTATATCTCCCTAATACTAATCCCTTTATTTACTAAATATGATTTTAAATCTGGTATTGATATTTCCCCAAAATGGAAAATTGAAGCAGCTAATGCAGCATCAGCCTTACCCTGTGTAAATACATCATAGAAATGCTCACACTTTCCTGCCCCACCACTTGCAATTACAGGTATTGTTACACTTTGACTTATCATTGCATTTAAATCAAGAGCAAAACCATCTTTTGTACCATCCTTATCCATTGAAGTTAATAAAATTTCACCAGCACCTTTATCAGCAAATTCTTTTGCTATTTCTAGGGCATCTCTATTAGTTTCTTTTCTACCACCATGAATATAACATTGGTATCCGGATTTAAACCTTGAATCTTTTTTAACGTCTAAAGCACATACAACACATTGAGTACCAAAATTTTTTGCAAGATTTGAAATTAACTTTGGATCTTTAAAAGCACTAGAATTTATTGATATTTTATCAGCACCAGAAGATAACAATACTTCGACATCCTCAATTGTATTAATTCCACCACCAACAGTGAATGGTATATTTATTGTAGATGCCACCTTTTTTACTAACTTAGCCAATGTTGCTCTTTTCTCTACAGTTGCAGTAATATCTAAAAATACTAATTCATCAGCACCAAGATCACTATAGAGTTTAGCTAACTCACTTGCATCACCAGCATCAATTAAATCAATAAAATTTACGCCTTTAACAGTTCTTCCATCTTTAACATCCAAACATGGAATTATTCTTTTTGCTAACATTTATACTTCTCCTGTAGTAAGCCTAACTCTTTAATACTAATTTTTCCTTCTAAATATGCCTTACCTACAATGACACTATGTAAATTATATTTATAAAGTTTTTTAATATCTTCAATATTACTAACACCCCCAGATGCTACCAATTCTAATTTAGGATCACAATTCTCGATTAACATTTTATACAAATCAAAAGAAGGACCTTGCATCATCCCATCTTTTGATATATCTGTACAAACAACTCGTTTAAAACCTTCTGCTAAATATTTATTTATGAAAGCATCAACTTTCAACTGACTAACTTCTAACCAGCCAGAGGTTGCTACCATATTATTTTTACAATCTGCTCCAAGAATTAATTTATCACTAGTATACTTTAAAAGCCAGTCTAAAACTAATTGGGGGTCTTTTACTGCAATACTACCACAAGTAATTCTAGATGCACCGGCATTAAAGGCATCAATAAGACTTTGCTCTGTTTTAACCCCTCCACCAAAATCAATAATTAAATTTGTATATGTAGCAATTTTCTCTAAAGTTTTCAGATTCATAATCTTACTATTTTTTGCACCTTCTAAGTCAACTAGATGCAAATGTGTAATATTATTATCTTCTAAAGCCTTAGCAATATCTAAAGGGTCTTGAAAATAGTTTGTTACTGAATCATACTCACCTTTAGTGAGTCGAACAACTTTGTTTTCAATTATATCGATTGCGGGTACTATTATCATTTATTTAAAGCTCCATAAAATTCTTAAGTAATTTAAAACCAATTACACCGCTCTTTTCTGGATGAAATTGAACTCCATAGTAATTATCTTTATAAAGAGCTGCACTAAAGGATGTTTTTGCATACTCACATTTTGCTAAAGTTTCTTTACCTAAAGGTACATAATAGCTATGTACAAAATAAACAAAACTATTTTGCTCAATGCCTTTAAATAAAGGATTCTCTTGATCAAATGTTATTTGATTCCAACCCATATGAGGAATTTTATCCCCTTTGGTTTCGTCAAATTTTGTAACCTGATAATCAAAAATATCTAAACATTTTGTATCATTCTCAACGCTAGTTTTACACATAAGTTGCAATCCTAAACAGATCCCTAAAAAAGGTTGGGTTAAAGAACTTAATACTCCATCTAATTTAGTTTGTCTTAAATAATTCATAGCAGTTGAAGCTTCTCCAACTCCTGGGAAAATTATTTTATCTGCATTTTCTAATACTTTTGGATCATCGCTTACAACAAACTCAGCACCTAATCTTTCTAATGCATATTTAACACTTTGAATATTTCCAGCATTATATTTTACTATTGCAATCATCATAAAACTCCTTTAGTTGTAGGTAACTTATTGCTAAATGGATGAACATATAAAGCTTGTTTCAAACATTTTGCAAAACATTTATAAACAGCTTCAATCATGTGATGAGAATTTCCTTCACTAACACTTAAATGTAAAGTTGATTTACTTGAATCGCTAAATGATTTAAAGAAATGCTCAAACATTTCTGTTGGAAAAGAACCAATATATTCTCTAGAAATTGGAACATTATAAACTAAATAAGGTCGATTAGAAAAATCTATAGCTCCTGTAGCTATTACTTCATCCATAACTAAATTATTATATCCATATCTAGTAAGGCCTTTTTTATCTCCAATAGCAGAAGAAATAGCACTTCCTAAAGCAATAGCTACATCTTCAACACTATGATGCTCATCTACATCAATATCTCCATCACAAATTAAATTAATATCTATATCACTATGTCTTGAAATTTGCTCTAACATATGATCAAAAAATTTAATATTAGTATTAATATTTGATTTTCCGGTTCCATCAAGATTAATATCTAATTTTATTTTTGTTTCTTTTGTCTCTCTGATTACTGAAGCTTTTCTACTTACTTTTAAATCACTTTTTACTAAAAAATTTGCAATTTTACACCAATCATCTGTTTTATAACTTATTGTTGTAGAGTTCTCTTTATTTAAAGAATCAGAGGAATATAAGATACTATTTATTTTTAATTCCTGTGCTAAAATTATATTTTCCTGATTAGAAGTAATAATAAAAGAATTATCTAAATCATAATTCCCATTTAAATATCCATTTACCTTTAAATTATCGACAGTAAATTTAGGACACATATCTTTAATCTCATAATCAACAAGATTTTTATCAAAAAATATTTTTTCTCTTGCAAAAGCTTCTTTAATTTCATTACACATAGAGACTTTCTTTTCTTGGGAAATACCATTTTTCTCTAAATCATCACAGCACAATAGTAAAACTAAATTAAAATTGCTTGTATCAACTATAGTTGATAAACCTCTAAATACAGAAGGTTGGAAATTAATATTTCTAATGTTGACTGGCTTATCTGGTTTTACAATTAAACTATCACATTCAATAAATAAAATAGGACCTTTATTTTCTTTCATTTTCTACTTCCTTAATTGCATTAAATACAGCTAAACATTCTTCTTCACTACCAATTGTAATGCGAACACAATTATTCAAATATAAATCTTTATCTCTATTTCTTATGATAATCTTTTTTTCTTGAAGTTTCTTACAAAGGTAAGAACTATCTTCAACTTCCATTAATAAGAAATTTGCATCACTATCATATACTTTTTTTACATAATCTAATGATTTGAATTTTTCTAAATAACGTTTCCTTCGTTCAATTACTTCATCTCTTTGAAGATAGATTTTCGAAGTCTGGTCTAAAATTTTTAGAGCTTCAATCTGAGTGGAAGATGACACATTATATGGAGCTTTCATATTATTGATAACTGAAATTATCTCTGGATTTGAAATCATTATTCCAGCTCTAATACCAGCAGCAGCAAAACATTTTGAAAGAGTTTTTAAAACAACAAGATTTTCATACTTTTCCACAAGACTAACACAACTTTCTTTATCACTAAATTCTGCATAAGCCTCATCTACTATAACTACACCTTTAAACATTTTGATTATTTTTTCAAGTGTTTTTATTTCCTCTGCTTTCCCTGTAGGATTATTTGGAGAACATACAAATAGTAATTTTAAATTACTTTCCTTTGCTATAGTTTGCTCTAATAATGTAAAATCAATTTCAAAATTTTTCTTATAATTTACAAACACTGTTTCAACATCATTTATATCGGCAAACACTTTATATGCACCGTATGTTGGATTCATTATAATTATTTTATCTTGTTTTGGCTCGCAAAAACTTCTAATTAAATTATCAATTAATTCATCACTTCCATTTCCAATAACAGTATTATCGAATGGTAATCCTAATTTCTTATCTAATTGCTTTCTAAGAAGAGTGCAGTGAGGATCAGGATACCTATTAAATTCATATGAAGAATATGTTTTAAAATTTTCATTAGCATCTAAAAATACTTCAGCAATTCCACTAAATTCATCTCTTGCACAACTGTAAGGAGTTAACTCACGAATATTTTTTCTTAACAGATTTTTTATCATTTTATTTCTCCTCTAAACGGATCTTAACACTATTTGCATGTGCACTAAGGCTTTCCCCTTCTGCCATTGTGATTATTGTTTTTCCTAAAGATTGCAATCCACTTCTACTAATTTCTTGAATAGTTATTTTCTTAATAAAGGAATCAATACTTACTCCAGATACACTTTTTGCCCAGCCACTAGTTGGTAGCGTATGATTTGTTCCACTTGCATAATCTCCAGCACTTTCACAGGCATAAGGTCCGATAAAAATAGACCCAGCATTGCTAACTTCTTTACAAATATCTTTTGCCAAATCTAAATTTAAAACAAGATGTTCTGGGGCATAATTATCAATTATTTTTATACAATCCTCAAAATTATCAGTTGCTAAAATTTTCGAATTATTTAATGAAGGTAATAAATATTCCTTTCTATCTAATTGATCTAATTGTTTTTCAATTTCTTTGATAAAGTTGTTTTTTAAAGTAAAAGACTCGCTTTCATTAGCTAAAATCAATAGAACAGACTGACTATCACGACCATGCTCTGCTTGAGATAGGAAATCGCTAGCAGCAAAACTTAAATTAGTATTCTTATCAATAACTACCATAACTTCACTTGGACCGGCTAACATATCTATTGAGGTTCTAGAAGAAATCAACATTTTAGCATAACTTACATATCTATTTCCTGGCCCAAATATCTTATCTACTTTAGTTATAGTTTCTGTACCATAAGATAGTGCTGCTATAGCACTAGCACCACCTACTTTGATAATTTTTTTAATACCAATGGTTTTTGCTGTAAACAATACTACTGGATTAACAGAGCCATCTTTTGTGGGAGGAGTAGCTAATATAATATTTTTTACATTAGCTACTTTTGCTGGTACTCCTAACATTAATACTGTCGAGAATAATGGAGCTGTTCCTCCTGGAATATATAAACCAACACTGTTTATAGAAACTATTTTTCTACTTAATTGGATACCTGCTTCAACTTCTAAAAATTCACCTTTAGGAAGTTGCGCTTCGTGAAATTTTTCTATATTAGATTTAGCTCTTTTTATAGCAGTTTTTAATTCATCACTAACTTTTAATTCACAACTATCAAATTCTTCGTCACTAACATATAAATTATCTAATATAACTTTGTCAAATTTTTCTGTATATTGATAAAGAGCTTTATCACCATTTTCTTTTACATTTAAAATAATATCTTTAACACTTTTTTCAACTTCAAAATCATCACTAAGCTCTCTAGATAATAAGGTTTCTAAATCAGTCTCTTTAGGTTTATAATAATATGGAATCATTTCTTACTCCGTCATCTTTTCAATCTTAGTTACTAAAATACCTTGAGCACCAATTGCTTTTAGTTTTTCAAAAGCTTCCCAAAAACTATCTTCTGCAACAACAGTCTGTACTGAAACCCAACCTTCTTCAAATAGTTTTGTAACAGTAGGAGATTTCATTGATCCAACTAAGTTGCCTACCTCTGGAAGATGTTCTTCTGGTAGATTAAAAATTACATATTTATAATCTTTTGCTCTGTTAACAGCATCAATTCTTAATAATAATCTTTTTAAAATAGCTTCTTTAGTGCTATCTAAATTATTATTTTGAATCATTACGGCAGAACTGGTATAAATACTTTCAACTTCTCTTAGACCATTCATCTTTAAAGTAGTTCCTGTGCTTACTAAATCACAAATTGCATCAGAAACACCAATAGCTGGAGTAATTTCGACTGAACCACTCACTTTTACATATGAAGCCTTAACACCATTTTCTTTAAGTACTTTATCCAAAATATTAGGGTAACTTGTAGCAATTTTTTTATTTTCTAAAGATTTTAGACCTTCATATTTAAAATCATTTGGTGTCGCAATTGATAATCTGCATTTAGCAAATCCTAAATCTCTAACAATTTTTAGTGGTATTTTCTGTTCATCGTACTCATTTTGTCCAACAATTCCAATATCAGCTATGCCTTGATCTACATATGCAGGGATATCATCATCACGTACATATAAAAATTCAATCGGGAAATTCGAAGCGACTTCTTTTAAAACTCTAGAATCACAACCAAAATGAATACCACAAGTCTTAATTAATTCTAAGGATTTCTCACTTAATCTTCCCTTCTTTTGAATTGCAAT
Source organism: Sphaerochaetaceae bacterium (assembly GCA_963677735.1). Taxonomy (GTDB): domain Bacteria; phylum Spirochaetota; class Spirochaetia; order Sphaerochaetales; family Sphaerochaetaceae; genus Pleomorphochaeta. The sequence goes on along the minus strand of OY782505.1, from coordinate 2,726,755 downwards.
TCTTAATCTTTCTTCCATTTTCATCTCCTAATAATAATTTTGGTAAAAAAAAATCCCCGCTAAGCGGAGACTAAAAGGATACAACGAACAATCCAGACCACTTAGAGTTGGTTAAAACCGAATAAATGATGATGTAATGTTCTGATAGTTTTCATATTTTTAATTATATAGATAATTTCAATAGTGTCAATATTTAATGAATACAAATTCAATAAATATGCATTCTTTTGTATTTTAGTAAAAAATCTTAAATATTTATTAGTTCATTGGTTCGAAATCGCCTTCAATATTTTGCTTTTCAAATTCTTTTTCAACTTTTTTTAATCTTAAGCTCCACAAGAAAAGTCCAATACCATAGAAAATACAAATAATTCCTATAACTTTAAGGAAAAATTGCACTACCTGATGAGGGAAGATAAAGAATACTGCAGCTATTGCTAAATTTATAAAACCGCTCACAAGCATTGAAGAGGAATAAAAAGAAGTATTTTTTAGTCCAAAAGAACTAAAAATATTTCCCAAACCACTTATAAGTAATTGAGTTGCTAATAAATAAATTACAACAATTGTAATACTCTTTGAAATAAAGTAAGGATAAACTATAATAATTATACCTATAATAATACTAAAGATTGAAGAAAATAAATTAATATTTTTAGTGTGTCTCTGTTCTTGTATTTTAGAGACTAATAACAAACCTCTTACTCCAATATAGATACTGTATAATCCATATAGCAATACTACAAAACTTATAATTTCAAGACCTTGGAATAGTAAAAATATACCTAGTATTGCAATAATAACTCCAAAGACCATTGATATAATTAAATTCCTTTTAAAAAATCCTTTTTTTTCCATTTTTTACCTCATTTTCCCGAATTTAAGAGATTGGGTCATCTATAATTTGTATCAATTCTACATCAAAAATAAGCAAAGAATTTGGTGGAATTTCTGATGTCCCTTCCATGCCATATGCTAATGTAGGATGCACAAAAAACCTGTACTTAGAACCAACATTCATCAATTCAATACCTTCTACAAATCCCGGAACAAGTGAATTTAATTCAAATTTAATGTTTTCATCGCTCTTAACTAATAATTTTTCATCTTGAGTATAAATTTGATAATTAACTAAAACTTTATCATTACTTGTTGGATGTTTGCCAATACCTTCTTCCATAATAGTATATTGCAATCCTGAGTCTGTTTCTATGACATTACTATTTTTAATATTCTCAGCTAAAAAACTTTCTGCTTCCTCTAAATTTCTTTTTGCTTCAAGTTCGAGCTGTTCTTGAGCTCTACTCAACATTTGCTGTTGCATTTCTTGTATTATTTCAACAATTTCTTGTTCACTAAATAAAGCTTTGCCTTCAGCAGCATCAATTGCTCCTTTAGCATAATATTCAGGGTTAATCTCTAAATTTTGACTTAATGTAGATAAATACAAAAGATATGAATAAGCATAACTAAATTTATCTTCTAAAGATATTGGATCTTGCAAATCTTTAATTGCATCTACTTCTACCACTTCAATATTTGAGCTTGGGGCTATTTGATCAATTAAGCTTTCACTTTCTTCTTTCTTTTTTTCCGAATTAGGTAGTGCATATAAATTTGTGCACACAAGAAAAAAGAAGGAAAAAGCAAAAAAATACTTTGAAAAATTCTTCACGGTATTTTGTCCTTCCGTTGCAGGGGTTTTTTCCCTTTTACATTAGTTCTTACCTCACCCCCAGACTCGAACTTTATAAAGGGAACTTTCATTTAAAACTTTACAATAGAATATTTATTAAGTCTAGTTAAAGTTATATTTTTTTAATTTTTTATACAATATACTATATAAATAGCACTTTTATTAAATTATGCCGTTATTTAATTAACCTTCCCTCTCAAAAGGAATTAAATAAAAAGGCTTACATTCTTTAGAAATTGCAATCTGTTCTTCTTTTTCAAACGTTACTATAAAATTAAAATATAGTTTATTTTCATTAAAATAACCAAGAATATAATCTAAACTCTCAGGATCTTTAGAATATATTTCATTTTTTATAATTTCAATTGGAATTTCAAAAGTTCCATCTTGTAAGTGTAATCTTAAATAATTTTCACTGATTTCAATACTTTTGAAAGGAGATTGGTTTTTAACGCTTGAAATAAAATCTTCTTCTCCTAATGCAAAAATCATGTTCTTTAAACTTTCAACATTCTCAATAAACTGATCTGAATTAGGATTTATTCCTTCCTCAATAAGAGATAGCTCCATTATGGAAATGACCGTATCTATAGTATAAGTGTAAGTTCCAAGCTTAACATTAGCAAATAAAACTGGTGTAATAAAAAAGAAAATCAAACTAAATAAAACGGATTTTTTTAATTGCATTATAAAAATAAACTCCTAAAAACAAGCACTACAATAATTTAAATGATATTTTTATATTGTTGTTTTTTATTTTATATCATTAATTTCATGTTGTCCATGTTTTTAATGACTAACTAACTTAATCTATTATTTTATAATTAACTTTATTTTTATCGATAATTATTTAGGGATTTAAAAAAAACAACTATGCTCAATTATGAAAAAATGATATACTTATTCTATGAAATTAAAAGATGTATTAGAACTTTGTTCAGGAAAAATATTATGTGGAGAGAGTCACTTAGATGATGAAGTTGATTTTGCTTTCGCAAGCGACATGATGAGTGATGTTCTAACTTTACTTGAAGATAATATACTTCTCATAACAGGATTATCTAATAATCAAGCAGTGAGAACAGCCGTAATGAGTGATATTAGAAATATTGTCATTGCAAGAAATAAAACTCCTAGCCAAGATATGATTGATATGGCAAATGAATTTGATATTTCAATTATTACTACACCTTTTTCGATGTATCGAATTAGTGGTATTTTGTTTAATAAAGGATTGAATCATATTTATTAGCTTAAATAAAGACATTAATATTATTAAAATAATAATCCAAAGTAATAACAATAATTAATAGTTATTGATACTACTTTGGATTTTTTCTTAAACTGGCAAACTAACCAATTTATCTTCTTCCATATTGAGTAAATCTTTTTCTTTATCAAAAGTTGTTTTATCACAGAAGAAAGCTAGAGAATAATTCTTCTCATTGTTTAAACTAATTGCTTGTTCTTTAATATCTTGCGAATCAACTGATAAAATTGCATTTCTAGCTGACTTTCTCATTTCATCTGTAATCTTATATAAAATTCTTCTAAAATCAATAATACTGGTTTTATCAGGGCCATAAGGTTTTAAATCATTTGCAACATTACTTATAATTGCATCTTCAATATAAGATCTATCAACTATAACTTCACAATATTTTTCTAATGCTTTTTTAAAATTATCAAATGTTAATGATAAATTAGGATCACTAGCTGAGATAAAGATGAATAGTTGTTCTAGACTTTCAACGTGACAATCAACACCATAAGCACCACCTAAAACCCTAACCTCATTCCACAAGTCATTTCCAGATAAAATAGAAGAGAGTATCCTTTGAACAGCATTTTCTTTGCTTCCTAAGGGTTTTGAAGGTAGAACATAGCTTGTATGGTTAACTGAAGAAGGTAAAATAAAGCCTTTTCTTTCGTTAATTAAAGAGTCACTGTCAAACTTATTAGTAGAAATTATAGCCTGAACTTCTTCATCTAATTTGAACTGACCTAAGAAATTTTCTAGAGTTTTACAGCTTGTTTTTATCAAATCTTCTTCACAAGTTAAATGTATTTCAAATCTCAATAAATTATTTATTTTACTTTTTAGATTTTCTAATTCCTTAGCAATAGTTGAGACCTCTTCTCTCGCTATTGCATCTAAAAATAACCATTGACTTATTCCAAGAAGTTCTTCAATCAATTTAGCATTTTCAGAATATGCACTTGATGCTGCAATTGTAGCAAATCTATATCCTGATCCCGCTGCAACTGATTTATACATATTTTTTAATTCGACAATTGAATTCCAAATATTTTGATAATCATCTAAGTGAGATTCTTGAATAATTCTTTTTGTTAAATCGATACCATTTTCAATATCTTCTTTTAGCATTTTAACTCTAATAATAATACCTAAACAACGTTGTAAATCAGTTTTAGAACCACCTTCAAGAGAAATATTAAAACCACCTGTATTGTGCATAATTTCAGTCATTACTTTAGTATTATCCATGTCTCCTACAGCACAGGTTTCAAGAATTTTTGTATACAATGGTAATAACATTATTTCACGTTGAGTTAAATCTTCAAGATGAATAAAAATATCAAAATAAGCTATAGAATTGGTTGCCTCTTTCATTAAGTAAACAGGAATACCATTTATAATAATTTTTTCATGGTTATAACAACGAATTTCATTTGGTAAGTCCTCAATTGTCAATTTTGGTACTTTTTGCAAATCTTCTTGAGAATCTCCTTTATTTTGGAATTCTAAGAAAGACGTTGTTTTTTCTTTATAGAAAGATTTATCATTATCTTCTAATCTATCTGTTTTTGATTTTATTTTCTTAGCTAATTTTTCATTATAGATATCCATAGCATTTGAATCTGGATTAGCTACAAATAGTAATCTATGATTATTATTTACAATATTTAGATTTAACCAATCTTCTAGATATCTTGGATTATCTTTCATTCTTAATTTTAATTCTTCAACAGCTTTACTATATTCAACCGTACTTGTAGGGCTAACACCTCTAAGCCATCCTCTAAGAGCTCTTTTTAAAACTATTAAACCCATTGGTCCTGATGAGGGTTTCTCATGAATTTGAAAACTTAACCTTTTAAAGGTAGCTGCAACAAGTTCAAGATCAAAACCATTATCAACAATTTTACCAAGTTGTTTCAAAATAAACTTTTCTATCTGTTGAGGATCTTTATCTTTAACTCCTGAAAAAGCTATAGTAATAGGCATCATTGTATAATCAGTACTAATACCACTAATATTTGAAACATCATCCCCAAGTTTTGAATCAATCATAGCTTTATATAATGGACAACCAGATGATCCTAATAATAATTCATATAAAAAAGATAATGTAATTACTTCTAAAGGATTAGAGGAATCTGTGGTTACAAATGATGTTGCAACAATAGAGCCTGAATCAGAGTCACTACTTGGACAATTTATTGATAGGGTTCTTGGTTCATCCCATTTTTTAGGAATCAAATTTTCTTTTGAAACATTAATCTTTGCACAATCAGCTAAATATTCTTTATTTAATAATTCTAAATATTTTTCAATATCTAAATTACCATATAAAAACAACTTGGAATTAGTGGGATGGTAATATTGCATATAAAAAGATTTAAATTTTTTATAATCTAAATCAACAATATCTAAAGGATCTCCTCCTGATGCAAAATAATATGCTGTATCTGGGTATAAATTTCTTAAACACAAATTGTTTGCTACATATTCTCCATCGTTTCTATCCCCTAGCATTTCATTAAACACAACGCCTTTATAAGCAAAATCGCCATCTTCATTACAATGGAGACGAATTCCCTCTTGCATGAAAGTTTCTTCTCTTAAGAGAGGAGAAAAAACTGCATCTGTATATACACTAAATATATTATCAAAGTCCTTAACTAAAGGGCTAGCAGCAGGGTATAAAGTTTTAGTTGGATAAGTTAGTGCATTCATAAATGTACAAGCACTACCCTTTTGTAGTTGCATAAAAGGATCTCTAATAGGATATTTTGTTGACCCTGCTAATACACTATGCTCAATTATGTGAGCGACACCCGTATTATCACTTGGAATAGTTTCAAAGATATATGAAAAGAATAATTCTTTATCATCATTTAGTACTTGATAAACTTCCATTGCAGTAGCTTCATGTCTAAATAAAAGACCATACCCTTCATATTCACTCAATTTCTCAATTTCAATCAGCTTAAAACCATGTAGTTCATCACCGATTTTTTTATTTTGAAGTTTCATCAAACTCCTCCACATTACTAAGCTATCAAAAGCAACTATGTTTTGCAAGTTGTTTTGATTGATGATAATAAATCTTGCTAAATTAAACATTTTGGATTATGTTTAATTTATGCGTTCATTTTACCAATTTAAAGACAAGCCTATCCTTTTTGCCCACAGAGGCATGAATTCCTTTGCCCCAGAAAATACTTTACCAGCTTTTCAACTTTGTTTAGACAATAATATACCCGCAATTGAACTCGATGTCCATCTTATTAAAAGTGGTGAGCTCATAGTTATTCACGACTTTTCAACAAAAAGGTTAACAAACAAAGACTATATTGTTGAAAATTTAACTCTATCAGAGATAAAAGATCTCGATGTTGGAATTTATAAAGGTGAACAATTTAAAAATACAAGAATACCAACATTAGAAGAAGTTTTTCAAAGCTTTTCTAATAATTTATTATATGATATTGAAATAAAAAGCAACATTTTAAATAATAAAATATTAGCTCAAAAATTATGGTCACTGATTAGAAAATATAAATTAGAATTCAATGTAATTGTTACCTCATTTAATCCATTTGCTGTAAAAGCTTTTGAAAGAGTATCTCATCACTCTCTTCTACAAGGAATCATTTTTTCTAAAGATAAGTCAGTCCCCTTCTATCTTAGAAAAGGATATGGCCAATATCTTTTTCAATGTAATATTTCAAAACCCGAGATAAGCCTCCTAAATAATAATATGATACAACGATATCAGGAAAAGGGAATCAAACTAATTCCTTGGTGTGTAGATGATGAAAATAAAGCTATCGAATTGGTAAATAAAAATGTTTTTGGCATTGTTAGCAATGTTCCTGAATTAATAGTTAAGACTAATTTATTTAAACAATAATAAATTAAAAATAATTATGATAAGCTTTCTTTGCAATCTTTAAAAAGGCTTCATCTTCACTCTCTTCTATTGTTGATTTTATAGCTATACTATCGATTAACTCACTATCATACATTAAAGCTAAACTTGATAAATCGTAGATTACTAAACTTCCATGTGAGAGAACGTGAGCTTTTAAACCAGTATCTTGTTCTACGGTTTCTGCTCTAAAAATAAATAAATAGTCAGCATTCGATTTAACTTGATCTATATTATCTATATCAATCTCATTATCAACAATTACATTTGCGCCTAATTCTTCTAACTTAGAAACAAAAAAGTCTGTTGTAACACTTTCTTTTCTAACTTGCCTAATATCGTTTTCAATTGTTGTTAAAATTATTTCTTTATTTGAAAAATCTGATATAGCTTCATATGAGAAAACTCTTTCATTAATTGCAAAATCTATTTCTTCTGCAGCCGCTATATAACCTTTACTTCTCAATAAATCAATCTCTTCTTCTAAATTAATCTTAAATTTTAATAAACCTTTTAAATTTATATTTTTATTATCTAAATAAAAAACGAATCTATTATTATCTGGATTTAGTTCTTCATTCCTCAAATAATTGTTAAAATCTATGTCTTTTGTATTGTATTGTACTAACAATTTAGCGTTCTGTACCAAAGGATTCAAAAAAGCTTGTTCTCTATTTACTCGAATTTCCAAACTATTTGAATTATTTCTAGCATAAACTCGAATATTTAAAGCAGAAATCAAAGATGTTATTGTATCTAAATATCTTTCAGCTTTTTCATCAAAATTATTATCCATAGCATAGATATAAGCATTTACATAAACTTGAATAGAATCAAAATCTTTGTTTTCTCTATAAAATATATTACTTTCGCTTTCAAAACTTTCTAATTTAGTGGATATTATCAAATCATTTTCAGTTTTCTGAACTTTAGCTTCATCAACCTTAAACCTATTTGCACTAATTAAATAAATAATATTGTAAGATTTATCTTCATATTGCTTAATATATTTTTTCACTATCTTCATATCTAAAGGAACATAGCTATACTGATAACTTAATTGTGAAATAAATTCTTCTTTATCATCTATATTTAAAGAGGAACTTAATGAATCATAAAACACACTGACAGCATTTCTTGTTGCTGAGGCTATAGAAAATCCATTCCCTTGAATTCTATAATAGTTAATACTATTTCCTTCTAATTCATTATCAATTTCATCAGTAACCCAAGAAGGAACAGAATCTAAAAAAACTTGGTTTCTACTTGAGGTACATGCCGATAATAAAATTAAGCAAGTAAATATTAATATTATGTATCTTTTCATTTTTATTTCCTAATATTCTTATTCTATCATTATTTAAACTAATAGCAAGATTAGAACATATACTCAAAAGAAATTAAAATATTCTTATAACTCTCATAATTCGAATCCATTTTATAAGCTAGACCTATCTTAGAGTTTGGAGATAAATATTGTTTATATCCTATTTCATAAGCGCTATGAAGAGATACGTCATCTACTACCATTGCTCCAAATTTAACTTTAGAATATATACTAGCATTTTTTAAAATAGGAATACTTTCAAATAAAATAGATAAAGGGAATTCTATTAAAAGATTAGAATCAATAGAAATAGAATTTAAAGTGTCATCGAAGTTATAGAAATAAGAAGAAGATATACCAACGTAAGTTGTATTGAAAGGAAATAATATTGATTTAAGATAAAAATATTCTGCTGTAATAGCTAGTAAATCTTCATCATAATCATATGCAAAGTTTAGTCCAAATTGATTTACTGGGCCCTTTTTAATATCTAAATTAACTAATGTCGATGGATTATATAAATAATTTATAGTGGCCTGATCTTCATATATTGCATCTATAACGGCTAATGATTTTTCATAGTTAAAATTTTGTAAATATATATAATCCCCTACACTAAATTTATTATTTTTATTCTCAAAAGAATTTATTCTCTCATTATATGAAAGAGAATAATCTCTCTCTCCTTCAAATAAAATTGATAGATCATATCTTAAAGTATTAAATAAAAGTTGTGATAGCTTATTAAAAAGCTCTTGTTCATTTTCTTCTTTAAATTCAATATTTATAGGCAATTGCTTTCCATCAATGCTAATATTACAATCTAAAGTAAACAGCGAATCTAAATACTCGAGATTATCAATATTAATTTTTAAATTCGATATTAAAGACTCATCTACCTTAGTATATGCTACTAAGGTAGAATCTAAGGCATTGAATAATACTTTTTCAACTTTTTGTGAAAACTCATTTTCTTCATAATTTGAAGAATCAATATTATAATTTGTGGCAAAAATATTAAAGCTACACAATAAAATCAAAATAGAAAAAATTGCCTTCTTTATCATCTATTGTTCTGCTCCAATTTTTATTATCTCTAATATTAATTTAACAGCATCTTGCATTGCATCCAAAGCACACCATTCATAATATGAGTGATAATTGTGTCCTCCAGTATAAATATTGGGACAAGGTATTCCTTTTTCGTTTGCCATTCTAGCCCCATCTGTTCCACCTCTTATTGGGGATTCAAATAGTGGTTGATTAAGTCTTCTGCCTGCTTCATAAACGCTATCTAAAACTTTAGGATTATTGTTTGATATTTCTCTCATATTAAAATACTGGCGCTTAATTTTTATATCAGTCTTACCACCGGGATATATTTGCTCTACCATTTTACATAATGACTTTAGTACATTTTCTCTTCTTTCTATTTCACTTAATTCAAAATCACGTAAATAAACAACTAAATGTGCCTCATCGTTTGTAGCATTTAATTCAAGAGGACAGTAATAACCAAATCTATTATCAGTAGCTTCTGGGCTTTCTGCCTGTGGCAAGCTATTTACAAGAGATGTTGCCATGGTTAATGCATTAACCATTTTACCTCTAGCAGCTCCCAAATGATATGAAACGCCTTTAAAATCTATAGTAACTTTACTTGCATTAAAACATTCGCTTTCAATCTCATATCTAGTTCCACCATCTATTGTATAACAATAGTCACAATGAATTCTTTCGTATGGGAAAGCATCCATACCACAACCTGTTTCTTCATCACAAGTAAATATAATTTCAACTTCACCATGTTTAATATCAGGGTTTTCAACTAACAACTTAGCAATAGCCATTATCTCACAAACACCTGCTTTATCATCAGCTCCCAAAAGAGTTGTTCCATCAGAAGTAAAAATAGTAGATCCTACGTAATTATCTAATTCAAGATTCTCACTTTTTTTAATTACTCTTTTACTTTCTCCTAAAGGAATATCACCGCCATCATATTTTTCAATAACTTTTGGTTTAACCCCATTGCCCTCAACATCATCAGCAGTATCAACATGTGCCATCAAACCTATACATGGAGCATTTTCTACTGTTGCTGGTATATGAGCAACAAGAACACCTTCTTCTCCAACACTTATATCTTCAATATTTAATTCTTCCAAATCCTTTTTGAGAAGATAAATTAAATCTAATTGATTTTTGCTCGAAGGGTGTTGCGTTTCTGCTAACTTCTCATCACTCATTGTATCAACAACAGTATATTTTAAAAATTTTGTTTTCAAATCGTCTTTAATATTTTCAAACATATTGACTCCTATAATTACATTTCTTTTTTATTATTACACAAAGTAATATAGAAAACAATTATGTCAAACAATTTTAAAGAGTTTTTAGAAATCAACTTCCAAAACTATATTTCTTTAACATAGGCTTTACCATATCAATTACTTGATACATTGAAAAAACACAAATCATTATCCCTGTTACAACAGGAGATCTATTCATTGTTTTCCCTACGGCTATCATACTATTTGCTAAAGCAAAGGATACTTGAGGCTCTGTTGAAATTTCATTAACCCATTGTGCAAAAGATTCTTGGGCATCTCCACCATATTTATAATATTGATATAAACTCATTACAGTACAAGAGAGAACCCCTGTAGCAACACTTATTGCAGCGGCAGCCGAAACCTTACCCCAAAACATTGTTTTTGGCATAAAAATATAGACAATACCAGCTGAAAATAAAACAAAACTTCTAGTAACCAAAGCTCTTAAATCCTTTTGAAATGCAATTTGTTGGCTTGGTGGTATAGACTTACTCATTTTTGAGATTTCTCTTTCCATAAAATCTCTTGTTTCATTAAGCTTATCATCAATTCTATAAGCTTCACTTTCTGGAATTAAAGATTTAGCTTGCAATGCGATATCTTCTAGACTTTCATCATTTTCAATTGCAACAGAATAGTTAAACCTTAAATATTCTTTACCCAAATCTTCTGTTAATGCGCCTTGAACTACTTTTTCTCCGGTAAGCTCTTCAACCTCTATCCCTTTAGTATTTTCTTCAAAATAGGGAGATACTATTTCTAACTGTTCATCTACTATTTTTGAAACAGATGAAATAAGTTCCTCATCACTTACTTTCTTCGTTAATGTTCTATCTAAAGCTACTGAACAACCACTCATCATAAAAATTAGAACAGGAACAATAAATAAATTTACTAAATAATTAACTGTTTTCTTCATACTTTTTTGATAGATCTACTATCCTCCTCCTTATATAAAGTTTTTTATCACGAAATTAAAAATTTATAATTTTATAACCAATACAGAGAGATGCTCTCAATGAAGGGAAACTATTAAAACTATCTTTTAGAATATCTAAGCTTTCTTCATAAATCCCATTTAAATTAAAAAAAGAAACTGAGGGTTCAATATAAAGATTTTCATTTATCCCATATGTATAGCCAAAAGATAATCTACTCAGGTATTGAAGATTATCTAAAGGGGCATCAATACCAAATAAATATTCAATTTTCACTAAAGAAAATGAGACAAATATACCATTAAACAAAGGTCTATAAAGGATATCAATTGAGCCACCAACTCCTTTAACATCAGTTTCCTTATCAAGTGGAATAACAAAATTTAATGGTATTCTCAAAGAAAAATCATCTTCAACCTTTAAATTAAATGTCACTTCGTTGTATAAAATGTCATCAATAAATGGATCTATATAAGCTAAATCAAGTGATAAATCTAGTGAAGATTTATTAGTAACAGCAAAAAGATTAATGGGGACTAAATATATAATGCATAAAAAAACTACTCTCTTCATATTTTTCACCTCAGTTTTAAATTAAGAGAGGAAAAATAATTTGAGAATAGCTTAATATACTTAAGTAAATTTACTTATTTTTATATTTCAAAGTCCAATGCTTTAATAAAAGAATCTTGATCAACTTTAAAAAAATAAGTAGCAAATTCAAAAACTTCATTTTTACTAATAAGAGAAAATCCTTTTTTCTTATTAGATACTTTTGAAAATTCAATAGAATCTAATTCGTCTATTGCTTTAGACCAAGCGAGAACACACTTCCCCTTTTCCTTTTTATACAATAATACCATTGAATTATAGACAACTAGTCTACCTCTTGTGAAATCTTTTTCAGTATCAAAAGGAATCTTTTCACATATTATAGAAAATTCAGGAGTAGCTTTTAAAACAGAAATAACAGCTTTTTTGCTGACATAATATTCGTTATATAGATAAAGAAAAACTACAATGAATAAAGCTAGAAATAATAGCCAATAATTTAATACACCGATTACAGTTCTTGGTATAAATACAAGTACAAAAAATAAAGAAATAATCAACAATCTCAAAAAATATTTCAAAGCAAATACCCCTTATTTACAAGATATTTAAGTTTAATCACTTTGGCAATACTAAAATATAAATTCTAAAAATTAATGCAAAAATAGTTACTTTTCAATATAGCCTTTTAGGAGGATGATATGAAAAAGAATAAAACTATATCTATATTAATCGTATTTCTTAGTTTATTTCTTATCAGTTGTGAAGAAAAGCAAACCACTTCGTCTTTGATAGTGAATTTAAATCAAGAAATAACAAAAAGGGATAAATCTATTCTACCAGAAGATATTCCTTTAGAAGTTACTCAATATACTATAACTGGGACAGGGCCATTTGAAGGTGATAGCTTTACGGTAAATATAAAAGATAACAAAACGACAATAAATGGTCTTACACAAGGGACTTGGGATTTATTTGCAGTTGGGAAAAATATTGATGGATTACTATTAGTTAGTGGGTCTAAAGAAGTAACCATAGATAAAAATCCAACTTCTGCAGTTATAGACTTAAATAAGTTAGTAGGAAATGGAAATATAAATATTGAATTTATTTGGGATGCTGAATTAACTAACAACCCAAAATTAGAATTAGAGTTAGTTAGCAAAAGTAATAGTAAATTAAATGTAAAACCTACTACTATTGATTACACACAAGGAATTGCAACATTTGAAACAGTAGCTAGAGCAGACTCATATACTCTAAATGCAAAATTATATGAAGGGGATGTATTATTAGCTGGATGTATTGAAGCTATAAGAGTTGTAATGAATAAAACAAGTGAAGGCACAATACATTTTAATATTAATGAAAATAATGATAACAATAATTCTGCTATACCAATTGTTATTAATAATCAAGCGGGTGTTCCAATTACTTGTCATATCGAAGATATTCCTGATGTAGTATCATACAATCAAGAAATATATCCAACCTTAAAAGAAGAAAATAATTTACCATTAACAGACTTTTCTATTGAGTGGTATTTAGATGGTGGATTAATCGGTACAGGCATTGACTGTAGTTTAAAACCCAAAATTGGGTTTCATAGGTTAGATGTAATTGTTGAAAATGGAGATATTGGAAGCACAAGTTCAGCTCATAAAGAATTTGAAGTTAAAGTAAATGCACCAGCTTATCTACCAAAGGTAATTGCCTCCATTGATAACGGAGAAAACGGTTTTTACGTTGGAGCAAATATGATAGTAAGGTTCTTACCTGATAATAAAATTATATCTTATTGTGGGGAAACACACACTCTTCAAATTTGTAGATTAATTAATAATTCTATTGAAGTTGTAAAAACATATAATAATTCATATGAAATGCCATTAGCCAATGTAAATGATATTCAAGTAGATTCAATAAGAAATAGGGTATTTATATCTGAACAAAGTACAAATACAATCTCAATATACGACTATTCATATAATAGTTTAACTAAATATTTTAGTGATAACACTTATCATAAATACGCAAAGAATTTTGGACAAATATTTATTAGACCAAAAGATTTCTTAGTATTTGACCATTTAGGTGATTCATATAGAGAATACAAAATTGATCCAAAACTTGATAGTAAATTTTATGCCATAAATATGGTAAAAGATCCTGATGATATTTCATATCATTGTTCTAAAGGGATAATGAGCCCAAATCTTGATTCAATCGCATTTGCAAGTGATACAGGTTTTATTTCATTTGCATATAATGTCCCAGGTTATAGTAATTATCTTCTAAGAGCTACAGCTCCTCTAAGCTATAGCCCAAATGAGATATTAGTAGCAGGGGCCCTAGATTGGAAGACCTTCATAGCTGGTGCGAATAATAGAATAATTGTAGGAGAACTTGATTTTGAAAACACAAATTATCCAGACTCTTTAAAGGAAACAAAAGTTTATTTTAATGGTACAGATGGATTACCACAATTTGGAGAAGTTTCAAATTTCATTTATTACATGGGGTATGATGAATTAGAAAATCAAGCAACTTTAGAGAAGATTTACGCTCTTTCTACTCAACCAAATGCTCTCCTTGCCTTTGATTTAGATTCTTCAGATAATGAGTTAATCTATATTGGAAAGGAAAATTTAACAGATTTTACTCCTGATCAAGGTGTTTTATCAGCAGATAAAAAAACCTTAATCCTTACCGGAGAAAACGAGAAATGTATTAAAATCTGTCAAATACATGACTAATATCTTTCCTCTTAGTTAAACTAAGAGGATTATTTTAATCTTCATTAAACATGCTCATTAGTAATTGAGCACTCATCATTTCAGGGTCTTGCATTGAAGATAAGGTACTTGCAAAAGCTTGGAAATCAGCAATTGAATCTAATAACATTAATCTAACAAACGCTTCATCATCTTTTTGACAAGTTAATTTAACACTAGCTTGATTATCTTCTATTCTCATAATATCTAGCATAATTATAGTAGATTCTTTTCTAATTTGATAAACAGTATGTGAACTTTCTATACTAGATACAAAAAAACCTTCAGCAATAAAACCTTCTAAAACTGTATCAGAAATAAATGTTGCAGCTCTTTTTGAAGGGAAATCTAAAGAAATTGTAATAGTATCATTATTATCATCTAGATTTAATTTCTTCTTATAACCACTTCCACCTTTAAAGGCACCAACTAACATAGGTGGAGCAGTAACAGAAGCTACTAACATAGTCATTACAGCAACACCAAATAGATCATGAGAAATTGCACCAGAAGCTAATCCTATACCAGCAACAATCAAAGTAACTTCACCTCTAGGTAACATTCCGCAACCAATTCTATATGCACCTTTTAAATTAAAACCTACAAGAAGTGCCGGAGCACCACACCCTATCAATTTACCTGCAAATGCAATTATAGAAAATAGGAGAGCAAACCCTAATACACTTCTCAAAGCAGAAAAGTTTACCATCATCCCCATAACTGCAAAGAACACAGGAACAAAGAATTCACTTACAGATTTCATTCTTTCACTAATACTGTGTGCTACATCTGTTTGACTTAAGGCTAACCCAGAAATATATGCTCCAATTATCATTGCTAGGCCTGCCATTTCTGAAAAACCTGCTAATAACATTGCGATACCAAAAGAAACTTCACTTATCAAAGGAAGAGATTTAAACACTTTCATTCCTTTAGTAAATTTAGGAGCCAAAATTACTCCAATGACAGTACAAGCTAGCCAAAAACCAATAGCCTTAAAGGCTACTGCTGCAATAACACCCCAATGGATTGTACTTCCTGCAATTTGAACAGAAGAAATACCTACTACAACAGATAATAAAACAATTGAAATTACATCATCTAATACTGCTGCAGCCATTATAGTTACACCTTCTGGTGTTGCTATTTTTTTAGTTTCACCTAAGATTCTAGCAGTTATACCAATTGATGTAGCTGTACATACTGTGCCCAAGAATAAAGCTGCGGGGTCCATAAATGAATTAACATCAGGCAATAAAAGCACTGTTGCTCCAGCTCCAAATAAGAAAGAAATTACAACTCCGCCTAACCCTACAACAGAAGCTTTTCCACTAAATTTAATGAATGTGGGCAAATCTGTTTCTAGACCAGAATCAAAGAGCAAAAAAATCGACCCTAAAGTCGAGATTCCATATAATTCAGGAGAAACAGGAATTGTAGTATTTAAGGGTAAAGGAAAAAGTGGTCCAAAAGATCCAAGAGAAATACTTCCAAGTAAATATGGTCCAATAACCATACCAGCACATAATTCACCTAAAACTTTAGGTTGTTTTAGATAATGGGCAAACACATATCCCACAAATTTTGTTGCAATCAAGATAATACCTAATTGCAACATCAAAACCATCATTTCCTCTGCCATCTTCAACCTCTATATTAAAAAAAAACTAAATTCCAAATACTGATAATAATTCTGCTGGACTCTCTGATGCTAAAATACTTTTTCTAGCTTCTTCTGTTTTTATAATCCTACTAACTTCAGCAAGAAATTGAACATGGGGACCTATATGATCACTTGGAGAAAGAGTCATAATAAAGATATTACTTTTTTCACCGTCTAATGCATTAAAATCAACACCCTCTTTTTTTAATCCAATACAGGCAGTTAGTTGTTTTACAGCTTTTGTCTTAGCATGAGGAATAGCAACTCCATGTTGAATTCCTGTTGACATTTTTGTTTCTCTACTCATAACATCATTATAAGCTAAATCAATATCATCAACTAAATTATTATCTTTCAATATAGCTAAAAGTTCTTTTATAATATCATCTTTTGTATGACTTTCTAAATCTATCTTAACAACATTTTCATTTAATACATTTTTTAACTTCATATTTAATCCTCTAAATATAGAACAAATTTCCTATATCATTATTATATAATAAATAATTTTATATTTATAATACCATTTACCATAATAAACGTAAAGATAGACAATAGAAAACACCAATAAAAAAGGGCTAGTATTAACTAACCCTTTTTGACTAAAAATATAAATTATGCATTATATTTTTTTCTTTTTGTATAAGTTGTATGTAATAAAGAATGTGCTTTATGAGATAAAGGTTCACTCAAGAAATCACTATAGATTTTTTGAATTGAAGGATTCTCATGAGACTTTCTATAAGTAGACTTTTCATCATCACTATATAAGCCGGCAATTCTTTCTTTTCTAACTTTATCATCAGTTCCATAAGGTTGACCACCACCAGCTATACAACCGCCACGGCAAGCCATAACTTCAATAAAGTCATAAGGAGCTGGTTTATTAGCTTTTTTAGCTGCAAGAACTTCCTCACATACACCTTTAGCATTTGCAAGTCCGTTTACTACAGCAACTCTAATTTTAGTTCCTTTTATATCTACCACACCTTTTTTAACACCTTCAAGACCACGAACAGAAGTTACATTCACATCTTCAAGTTCATCGCCGGTAACTAAATGATAAGCTGTCCTTACAGCAGCTTCCATTACACCACCAGTATTACCAAAGATTGTTCCAGCTCCTGTATATTCGCCAATTGGAGAGTCACATTCTTCTTCTTTAAGTGCGGCAAAATCAATACCATTAGCTCTAAATAATCTAGCAATTTCACGAGTAGTTAATACTAAATCAACATCATCATAGCCTGAAGACTTCATTGTATCATTACGTTTAATTTCAAACTTTTTAGCAGTACATGGCATTAAAGCTACACTATAAATTGTTTCAGGATTAGTTTTAGATACTTGAGAATAATATGTCTTAGTAATTGCACCTTGCATCATCATAGGACTTTTTGCTGTTGATAAATTATCGTTTAATTCTGGATAGAATTTTTCACAATAATCAACCCAACCAGGGCAACAAGAAGTAAATTGAGGTAATATACTACCTTCAGTTGTTAATCTCTTAACTAATTCACTACCTTCTTCCATAATTGTTAAATCAGCACCAAAGTTTGTATCAAATACTAAATCAACACCAATTTTTCTTAAAGCAGCATATAATCTACCTGTAGATACAGTTCCAACGGGTAAATCAAATTCTTCACTAATTCCAACACGAACTGAAGGAGCCATTTGAACAGCAACAACTTTATTAGGATCAGCAATTGCATTTCTTAAATCAGCTGTTTCATCTTTTTCATATATAGCACCAACAGGACAGTGAACAATACATTGACCACATTTTACACAAGGACTATCATTTAGTTTTAACTTAGCTGCTGGAGACATAACAGTTGAATCTCCACGACCAATAAATTCTAGTGCAAATACACCTTGTAATTCTTGGCAAACTTGTACACAACGGCCACATTTAATACATTTATGTGGATCTAATACTATTGAAGGAGAAGATGTATCAGCACGAATTTTTGATACTCTACTTTCAAAAGGTTGTTCTCTTATACCAAATTTAGCTGCTAAAGTTTGTAACTCACAATTACCATTTCTAATACAAGTTAAACAAGAATTAGGATGAGTACTTAAAGTCATTTCTAAAATAGCTTTTCTAACTTCAAATAATTCTGGATCATCAGTTATAACACTTAATCCTTCATGAACTGGAGTAGAACATGCTCTTAACATTTTATTATTATTTTCTTGTTTACATACACACATACCACAAGATGCAAAAGGTGTTAAGTCTGGGTGATAACATAATGTTGGTATATAAATCCCAACTTCCTTTGCTGCTTGTAATACAGTTGTTCCCTCTGCTACTTCTACGGGAATACCATTTATTTTTACATTAACCATTATTTCTTTGATCCTCCCGACGCCTAATGAACTTCAACTGCGCCGAACTTACAAGCTACAAGACAAGCGCCACACTTAATACAAGCTGCTTGATCTATAATATGAGCTTGCTTTCTTTCACCTGAAATTGCACCAACTGGACACTTTCGTGCACAAGCAGTACATCCAATACATTTATCTACATTGATAGAATAAGAAATCAATTTCTTACATTTACCTGCAGGACATCTCTTATCTTCAATATGAGCTTTATACTCTTCAGGGAAATACTTCAAACTTGAAAGAATTGGGTTAGGAGCTGTTTGTCCTAAAGCACAAAGAGAACCTTTTCTCATTGCAAGACCGATACTATGTATATTATCAATATCTCTTTGAGTTCCCTTACCACTAGTAATTTTTTCTAAGATATTTAGTAGTGATCTACCACCAATTCTACAAGGAGCACATTTACCACAAGATTCATCAACAGTAAAGTTCAAATAGAATTTTGCAACGTCAACGATACAATCGTCCTCATCCATAACAATCATTCCACCAGAACCCATCATAGAACCAATCTTTTGTAAACCGCCAAAGTCAATTGGAGTATCTAAGTTTTCCTTAGTTATAACACCACCTGATGGCCCACCGGTTTGAACAGCTTTAAATTCTTTACCATTAGCAATACCACCACCTACATCAAAAACTATTTCTCTTAAAGTTGTTCCCATTGGAACTTCTACAAGACCAGAGTTTTTAATTTTACCAGTTAGTGCAAATACTTTTGTACCATGACTGTCTGCAGTACCAATTTTTTGGAACCAAGCACCACCCTTATTGATAATAACAGGTATATTTGCCCAAGTTTCAACGTTGTTGATACAAGTTGGCTTTTGCCATAATCCTTTTACTGCAGGAAATGGTGGACGCGGTTGAGGCATGCCTCTAAATCCTTCAATTGATTGTAATAGAGCTGTTTCTTCTCCACAAACGAAAGCACCAGCTCCTAAACGAATTTCAATATCAAAATCAAAACCACTACCAAGAATATCTTTACCTAATAAGCCATATTCTCTAGCTTGTTCCATTGCAACTTCTAAACGGTGAATTGCTAAAGGATATTCTGCTCTAATATAGATATAACCTTGATTAGCACCAATAGCCTTACCACAAATTGTCATTGCTTCTAATACTGTATGGGGATCTCCCTCTAATGTTGAACGGTCCATGTATGCACCAGGATCGCCTTCATCAGCATTACAAACTACAAATTTTTGATCGTTTTCAGCCATTTTAGTAAAATTCCATTTCATCCAAGTTGGGAATCCTGCACCACCACGACCTCTCAATCCGGCAGTTTTTAATTCACCAATAATTTGATCAGGAGTCATATCAAATAATACTTTTTCTAAAGCTGAATAACCATCACGAGCAATGTATTCATCAATTTTTTCTGGATCAATAAAACCACAGTTTCTTAGAACTATTCTAAACTGCTTTTGGTAGAATTCAATTTCTTCTACTTGTGCGTGTTTATGGCTTTTATCTTTATTGTATAGAAGTCTTGTTACTTCACGACCTTTAATAATATGTTCACTAATTAATTCTTTAGCATCTTCTGGTTTTACTTGTACGTAAAAAGAATCTTCAGGAAGAATTTTAACAATAGGACCTTGTTCACAGAAACCAAAACAACCAGTTTTAACAATCTGTACTTCATCTTTTACACCTTGAGCTTCACATTCAGCTATAAGGTTTTTGTAAATATCGTCTGCGTGGCTAGATTCACATCCTGTACCACCACAAACTAAAATATAGTTTCTGAAAGCCATTACTTATCTCCATCCTTTACATAAATATCTGCAGCAGGTCTATCGAATACATGGTCACTTACTAACTTGTGATCAATTAAATGCTCTTGAACAATTTGTTTAGCAACTTTTGCATCTACATTTCCGTAAATTACATCAGGCATATTAGGAACAACAACTTCAACTGTTGGTTCTACGTGACAAAGCCCCATGCAACCTGTTTGAGTTACAGAAATATTTGTAATCCCCTTTGCATCTAATTCTGAAAGAAAAGCATCTAAAACTGTTTTAGCACCAGCTGCAATACCACAAGTACCCATACCAATAATAATTTGGCCTTCTTTTCCTTCGATACTTCTTTTTTGCAAGGATTTTTGTTTTGAAGCTCTTAGTTTTCTAAGTTCTTCTAATGTCATTTTTGCCATTATACTATCTCCATTATTTAACTACTTAAAAATTAAAGTTCTATTTACATAATATTGTTGAAGATCTTCTTCTTGACTTTTTAAAAAATCTCGTAAAAGGCATAAAGATGAAACAGTTGAAAAATCTCCTAATATCTCTAATAGTTCGCTTTTTGAAAACTCGTAATGTGAACTACCCTTAGAAGTATTTATATCTCTCCTAATAATTAACTCATTTGCGTTTGGATCGCTAAATAAAGTTAAAAAAGTAGAACTAATATCACCAATTGGTGGAGTATCTACATTACATAAATCAAAAGAACAATCTACTTGAGTTCCTTCATTAGGTTTTGAATGAATATCAAAACTACCACCGCTTTCTCTAACACTTTGAACTAAAAACGGTAAACCTAATCCAACTTTTCTATGTTTATGCTTAAGACCATCTGTATAATACGGATCTAAAACTTTATTTAAAACATCACTACTCATACCTTTGCCATTGTCTTTAACACTGACTTTTAGATATCTATCATCTTCAAACAAAAAAAGCTCAACTTGAGCACTATTTGCTTCAAAAGAATTTTGAGTTATATCTAAAATGAAATCACATATGTAACGATGCATAAATATTTTTAAGCAAATTTCTTTAAGATTCCAGGAATTTGATTCTTAGTAACCTTACCGAACACTTCACCACCAATAGTCATAACTGGTGCTAAACCACAACAACCGATACAACGAACGGCTTCCAATGAGAATTTTCCATCGTCAGTAATACCGCCAACTTCTAAATCAAGTAAGTTACCGATTTCATCAACTATAGCATCTCCACCTTTTAAGTAGCATGCAGTTCCCATACAAACTTGGATGTTATAATCCCCTGGTTTTGTGAGTTTAAAGAAATGATAGAATGTTAATACACCCCATATTTTAGCAAATGGAATATCCAATTGTTTTGAAACTTCATCAGCGGCTTTTCTTGACACATATCCAAATTCACTTTGAACTTTGTGTAATACCATGATGAGATTACCTGGCTTATCACGCCATTCGTCAATAAATGCTACCAACTCAGGCGAGAATTCAATATTATTCTCTGACATGTACCCTCCTAATATTTTTACCCTAATTTACATTCAGCCATTTTCATGACTAGTGGGTATATTAACATATTCCACTTACTTTGTACATATAAATATACCCCACAAAGAAATATTAAAGTTTAGATTACTAAATTTACAAAACAAATATTGACTAAAAGTGCAAAATAATATACCATCATTCACATTAATAGGAGGTTTTCATGAATAATGACCAACTTACACGTATTACCAGATACTACCGTGCACTTAATAGATTACGCTCTATTGGCTTAGAAAAAGTGTTTGCTCACAACCTTGCAGATGCAGCAGGTGTATCAGCAGCTGTTGTAAGAAAAGATTTTTCTCAATTATCTATACATGGGCAAAAAAGGGGCGGTTATGAGATCGTTGACTTAATAGCTTCTCTTTCCCAAATATTAGGTAAAGGGGATTCTCAGAACGCAATAATAATAGGTTGCGGCAGGATTGGACTTGCACTAATGCATTATGGAGGGTTTGAGCCTGATGGAATTAAAATTGTAGCTGGATTTGACAGTGATCCACAAGTTTACAGTGATTCATCACAGCCAATATCGATTTATCCTTTATCTAGACTTGAAGAGGTTGTAGATGCTCTTGATGTTAAGGTAGGTATAATAACAGTGCCAGAAATTGCTGCTGCAGATACATACCACAAGTTACTTAAAGCAGGGGTTAAAGGTATATTAAACTTCTCTCCAGTAACATTAAAACCTATACTGTTAAAAGAC
Organism: Sphaerochaetaceae bacterium; assembly: GCA_963677735.1. Classification (GTDB taxonomy): domain Bacteria; phylum Spirochaetota; class Spirochaetia; order Sphaerochaetales; family Sphaerochaetaceae; genus Pleomorphochaeta. Next base: position 2,703,879 of record OY782505.1, on the reverse strand, counting down.
GAATCTATGAGTGTTGTACAAAATATTAATCTAAGTTTGTCTCTTGAGAAGATATTTTATGAATTAAAGTTCCCAAAAAAAGTGAAAATCACAGAATAACAATAGGAGGCAATGCCTCCTATTTTCTTAAATTCTTCAAACTAACGTAAATTGGGAAGTGATCACTTACCCCGCTTAAACTTTTAATATTCCAAGAGTAAGGAATACCACTTGATGTAGAAATTTTTTGAGGGGCATATATATTAAAATCATCAAATTCAAAACCGATTAAATCAAAGCATTTACTATTCAATAATGCAATATCAAAATTATACCAAATATTTTTATATACATAAGTACCTTTTTTAGACTTTCTTAAATTGATATCTAATTGAGGAGCATATAAAATATCTTGGAACAAATTATAGATTGAACTTGAAACTAACAAAGACCCTTTATCTCTAAAATAAAAAGCATTTTCCTTTTCAATATCATAGAGTGCTGTTTGTATTGTAGTATAAACTGATGGATCTTCATTAAAATCACCTATACATATAATATTATAATCTAGACTATCATTTATGATTCTTTTTAAAGTTTTTGCTAAATTCAATCTCTTATATTCAGTCTCTTCAAATCCCTCAAGTTGACTTTTACCATGAAATGTTAAAATCCTGATCAATTCTTCATCAACTTCATAATCTAAAGAAAGCACACTTCGAGCATCTTCAACAGAATGTACTGTGATATTTACTGGTTCAATTTTTGATATAAAGCCAATTGCAATGGCACTCTCCTCATCTTTAATAGCACCATAATAAAGATAACCTTTTCTAGAAAGATATAAATCTACCATATCCTTTAAAACATTTGAGTTTTCAATCTCTTGAAGAACAATTACATCTGAATTTATATCATCTAAGACATCACAAATAATCTTTAACCTTCTCTTATAAGCATCTTGATTATATTCACTAAGAGAAAAATCTTCATATTCACTTCCATCAACGGTAGTATCCATCAAATTTTCAACATTCCAGCTAACAATTTTAAATGAATCTTCAAGAACTTGAGGTTGTTCACAACTCAAAAAAAACAAACAAAATGATAATAAAAAAAATGCAACCATAAAAACTCCTAATTAAACAATTAGAATTTTTATTAAATTGCATTTAATTTATTAAAAAAGATTTATTATAATTGTGATCTTGTCTCTACAATTTTACTAATTAACCCATAATCTAAAGCTTCATCACTAAATAACCAATGGTCTCTTTCAGTATCTTTTTTTACCTCTTCAATAGATTTATTTGTTGCATCAGCAATAACTTTATCTAGCTTATTTCTTAATCTGTCTATCTGTTTTGAATAAATCTCAATTGCAGTAGCTACGCCTTTCATTCCACTCATAGGTTGGTGAATAAGATAAGTTGAGTTAGGAAGACCAACTCTTCTTTCTGCTGGTACTGCTAATAAAACTAGAGATGCTGCTGAAGCGACTAAACCTGCCCCAATCATAATGACTTTTGGAGTGATAAATCTTACCATATCATAAATTGCATAACCAGCATCAACATCACCACCAGGGCTGTTAATAAAAATTTTAATATCTTTTTCACTATCATCTGCTTCTAAAACAAGTAATTGTGAAATGATTTTTTCTGCACTTTCTTTATTTATTTCACCACTTAGCATAATGCTTCTGGTTTTTAACAATCTTTCATTCATTTGAGGATCTTGAGCTTTTACTTCTTTTTTTTCTTCTTCACTCATTAGTTAATAACTCCTAAATTTAGTATCCTTAATAATATAATAGAAATAAATGATAAAGTAAAATAGTATAATATAATTAATCTCAAATTATTACTTATAACTCTATTCTAATTGAAATTATTTCTATTTTGACGATTTCTATGTCTTCTTTGTCTCATTCTATGCATAGCTTGCTCATCAAATCCTACTTCTTTTTCTAGAGATTCATCATCAAAAACTTCTATTCTACCACCTTCAACAAAAACATGTCTTCCCTCTAACAACAATAAAGAAAGTTTATACCTTGCATCGGTATATAATTGTTGAACTGTTGTTCTTGCTATATTCATAGATTTACTACACTCAACTTGAGTATATCCTTTATAATCAATTAATCTAATAGTTTCAAATTCTTCATTTGTTAAAATAACATGATCTCCATTATCACTTAAAATATTATGATTTTGAACTGGCGCAAAATGCTTTAGTGAACTTAAATATCCAATTCTCCTAAATTTTTTATTTCTTGGCATAATTTCTCCTCAACCTAATATAAATTATAATAACACAATTCTTTAAAAAACCAATTAAAGAGGGGAAAACTTTTCAGTTTTCCCCTCAACAAAAGTATAATAAATGAATTAATAAAATGAGTAACTATTAAAAATTACCTCGATTTCTCCTTCCATTAAAGGCAAATCCTCTTCCTCTAGAAAAACCATAATTACATCCCCTTCTAAACCCTCTACCCATACCTCTTGGATAAAATCCCATAACAGGGTTTAAATAAGAATCGTTATTAATTTGATCTAAATCGTCAGTTGGTTTATTAGAGTTTTCAGTTTTACTCATACTATTATTAGTAGTATCATTAAAGTTAGAATTGCATCTACCTAGACCTCTTCCGGTCATACTTCCTTTGCCCTCTGGGCCCATTTTGTTTAATCCTGGCATATTGTATCTCCTTATATTACTTAAATTAAATTCGATGTTTAACAATTAAGTTAAACCTATTTTAAATATGGCATATGTCGCTTACAAATATAAAGTAACATTATAAATGGCATATGTCAAGTATTATTTCCGACATTTGTCTTATTTATTTTATTCTTCTATTTCGCTATAACAATGTTGTTAATATTAAGAGTTTTTATTATTATGAGAATAAATTAAAAATAGGAGTTCTATATGAAATGTGGAACAGTAGCAATTATTGGACGACCATCTAGTGGCAAAAGTACTATGGTAAACACAATTGTTGAAATGCCAGTATCTATTACTGCAAAAACACCTCAAACTACGAGAAATGCAATTAGAGGTATATATACCGATCAAAGAGGACAATTAATATTTACTGATACCCCAGGTTATCATTTAAACGAACAGACTTTAAACTTAAGACTTCAAGAGATAGCAAAATCTCCACTAAGTGAAAGTGATATAATCTTATATGTTGTAGATGCATCTAGGGCTCCTGGAGATGAAGAGTTTGCAATCATTGAAATATTAAAAGCCGTAAAAAGACCAATTGTTTGTGTATTTAACAAAACTGATATTATTAAAGCAGAAAAAATTGAAGAAACAAAAATCTTAATTGAAGAGAAATTACCTAATGCAATTTATTTAAATGCAAGCGCTCTTACTGATGAAGGAATAGATGAAGTTTTAATTGAACTTTTTAAACTTTCCCCTGAAGGCGAATTGATGTATAGCAAAGAATCCTATACTGACCAACCTTTAGAATTTAGAATTAGTGAAATTATAAGAGGGAAAGCAATAGCTCTTGCAAATAAAGAGTTACCCCATGCTATTTATGTAGATGTTAGTGATATTGAATTTAAGGAAAAAGAAAATCTTATTTGGGTAAGAGCTTTTATTATAGTAGAAAGAGATTCTCAAAAAGGAATAATCGTAGGAAAAGGTGGCGCTAATATTAAGAAAATTAGAGTCCAATCTTTTAAAGATATAAAAAAGCTTTTCCCAGGTAAAAAATTACAACTCGATTTAAGAGTTAAAGCTCAACCTAAATGGAGAAAAAATTCTTTTATATTAGATAAAATTTTAAACTAATTTGATTTATAGGAGCTCTTTTTATGTTAATAAAGCAATATGTAAAAGGAGAAGAAAAACAACTTTGGCAAGTCTTTTATTCTTCAATACATATAAATGCTAAAAACTATTATAATAATAAGCAATTAGACGCTTGGGCACCAAATAATCTTAATTATGATTTTTGGTGCAAAAAATTAAATCAAATTAAACCTTATGTAATTCATGATTTAAATAAAATTATTGGCTACGGGGATTTACAAGATAGTGGGTATATTGATCATTTTTTCATTCGTGGTTCTTATTCTAATCAAGGCTATGGTTCTGCCTTAATTAAATTTATAATTAAAATTGCTAAAGAAAAAAATATCCCTTATTTGGAATCTTATGTAAGCCTAGCAGCTCAAACTTTCTTTGAAAAATATGGATTTAAGATTATTAAGAAGAATATTGTAGATATTAGAGATCAAAAATTAGAAAACTATCTAATGAGAGTAGATCTTGATAAAAGTTATCAAGATCTACTTTAAAATAAAAAAATTTAAATAAAATTAGTTTTTAATTTCTTTTCAAACTCTGGTTTTTCTATATTAGCTTGTTTAAAAGCTTTAATCATATAAGTCATGTTTTTTGCCAAAATTCTCATAGTTTGCAATCCTTCTTTATCTTGTTGAACTTCTGAAGGAGTATTACCATGAACCATTGGCCAATACTGAGTTGAAACAATGGGCATTTGACTTATTGTAAAGAATTTATTCAATTGATCGATTGTACAAGTAGTACCTGCTCTTCTAGCACTTGCTATACTTGCGGATGGCATTAATGCTATTTTTTGTTTATCCAAAACTTTCATTAATTCAATCATAAAACTTGAGATAATTGGTGTTGGAGCAGCGTAATATACAGGAGATCCAATTATTATACCTGAAGCTGATTCGATTTTTTCTTTAACTTCCTTTATAAAGGCTTTATCAATACTCCTCTCAAGGCTTTTTACATAAATAATCTCACTGTCAATTTCATTTCTATTGAGTTCATCTGCTATTTCTTTAAGAGCTGTGTAAGTACATCCTTTTTCTCTTGGACTTCCATTAATTAAAATTACTTTCATATATTTCCTCCAAAAAATAAGCAGCAAAGTTTACACCTCACTGCTATAATTGACTTAATATTTCTCTAGAATAGGTAATATCTTATCTTTTCCACAAGTTAACATAAATTGTGCTAATTTAGGTCCTTTTGGTTTCCCAATTAAAATTGTATAAACAATACTAAAGAAAGTAGAAGTTTCTAAATCATTATCAGTTGCACAGGCATACATTGCATTAGTAAATTCTTTGTCTGTTTCAAATGAATCCATTTTAGCAACAACATCTTTTAGCGCTCTAACTGAAACAAGCTCTTTATCACTAACTTCAATTTTCTCACTATCTTTTGTAGCTAAAGCAAATCTAAAATCTTCAGGAGAGAATTTAGTAATCCAAGCCCAAGCACATTCACATCTTTGAATAAGTCTTTCTTTTTGGTTTTCACTAATATCATCTAAAGAATCAACAACTGCATTTATATCACCAGAATGAATTTGAAGTAAATTACATAGGTGTCTAAATGGAATTTGGTAAGAAGGTTCACTTGGAATTTTATCAACTTGACTTAGTTCATAAATTCTTCTTTGTTTTGCACTCTTCTTTTCATTTGCTTTTTGTAAACCGAAATAAATTCTTTCACAAGTATCATAATCTTCATAAATCTTTAATACATCTAAATCAAATGAAATAGCAAACTCAGTATTAGGTCTTGTTCCAACAAACATATATCTACAAACTTCAGGAGTATAAACCTCTAAAACGTCATATAAAGATACAACTTCTCCAGATGAAGAAGAAATTTTACCACCACGACCTTTAATAGAAATAAAATCATATTGGAAAGATACTGGCGCAGTTCCTTCAAAAACTTCAACTATTTTCTTACTAGTATCAAATGAACCACCTTCACTATGATGATCTTTACCAGCAGGTTCAAAGTCAACACCTTCTTCTTTCCATCGCATTGGCCAGTCAATTCTCCAAGGAAGTTTAGTATTAGGAGTTTCTCTAATATCTATTGTTTCTTCTTGGTTAGTTGAATCATCACGGTATGTAATTTTATATTCTCCATCCCAATCTAAAATAGTAGTTGTATCTTTATCAGTAAAAGAAGAGAACACAGAAATTGGCCACCAATCATCACCTAATTCAGTTGTTCTAAATTCGTTTAATATAGCTTTAATTTCTTCTTTTTTCTCTAAGGCTTTTTTAATACCTTCAGCATATTTATTACTTCTATAGCGTTCAGCTTGATATAGATATTCAGGATTAACACCAACTAATGGTAAAATCTTTTCAACATCTTTCTCATTTCCTCTTGCATAGTTATCAGCTCTTTTTAATGTATCAGGAACTAATGTGATAGGTTTTCTCAAATAAGTTTCTAACAATTGGGGATCTGGCATGTTTTTAGGAACTTTTCTAAATACATCATAATCATCCCAACTATAAATAAAACGAACGTTTTTATCTTTATCTTTTAAAGCTCTTGCTACTAATTCAACAGAGATAATTTCTCTAAAATTACCAATATGAACTGTACCTGAAGGTGTGATACCACTTGCACAGGTATAACAATCTTTTTCACCCTTTTCACGGATGATCTTATCGGCGTAAATATCCGCCCAGTGTGTAGATACTATTTTCTTATTACTCATAGAATCCAATTATATACAAAGAGATACTACTGTTCAATAATATTAAAACTAATTATGAAAAAAAGAAGTTTATTATTGCATTAAATGAAAAAAAGCTTCCTAAGAAACTCTTAGAAAGCTAATTGAAGTATTTATTAATAATTAAAAGTCTAACATTAATACTAATGAGCCAACGCTAACTAAAGATTGGTCTAAATCAAAGTTATCACCTTTTAATACATAAGCATATTGATATCCAAGACTAGCAAAGTCAGAAACACAGATTGTTGCTTGTACACCAGTTGAAGCAATAAAATTGTTTTCACTTACACTTGTATTAACATATTCGAGCATTCCATATCCAACATCAACAAAGAAGTTAAATCTTGGAAATACTCTAGCAAATTTAATTTCGTCAATTTCATAAAGAGAGACTCTTAAATCTAAGTTATTAACAAAAGTTAATTTATTATTATATGAATAAGAACTAAATCCTCTAACTTTTCTACCTAGAGAAATACTTTTTCTAAAGTATGTTGGAACTGCATCTCCATCTGTATAGTTTGCTACAAATCTGTCAACTAATACCAAGGAGAATAAATTTCTACCAGTATCGTAAGCTGGAGTATATAATAGTGTCTTTGCAAAAATTAATTCAGCATTAGCACTATAAAAGTCAGATTCCCCAATTAAAGAATTAATTTGTTCTGGAGCAATTGAGAATTCTGTTTCTAAGGAAACTCCATCTTGAACAAACATATCATCATTCATGAAGTCTAAAAATAAACCTCCAGTAAAATATGTTCCAAGAAGATTATCCCCTTCTAAATCAGGGTAAACAGTACTACTAAAATTAGCCCCATCACTATAGTATTCATAAATACCATCATAGGCTAAAGATGCTGTTAATACATCATTAAAGAACCCTTGTTTTAGTCTAACTTTCCAATCAGCTCTAATTACATCTAAGTCAAAACCATTAGCTGCAGCATTCTCCCCAGTATTTATATCATTCCATAGGGTTCTTTTTTCTAGGCCACCACCTAAATAGAATTGCAATTCAGTAGTATTATCATCAATGAAGTTTAAATCAGGTTTACCAACTCCAACATTTAAATAGGTTGGACCAATACCAGCTAAATAATCTTCATGCATGCCTAAAGCACCAAATAAAAATTTGTATTCACTAGAAAAAGTAAAGCTAGAAACAAACATCAACAATAAACAAAACAGTGTTATTTTCTTTTTCATAAAATATAAAACCTCTCTAACAAATAATAAAACATAAAATTAAAAAATACTACAATTATTTTATAAAATAACATTTTACTAACCATTGTGTGATTATGTCACGGATTAAATTAGCTTCTTTAACTATAGTTAGTGTAAATATATAAATGGAGTCAATAATGAATACTAACGATTTTACAATGTACCTTGCAATTATAGCTGTAGCACTTCTATTGCTTAATAACATCTATCAGAGAATTAGCATGTTAAGAGCTAAAGCTCAAGGTGCTTTTTATCACAAACTTGACCAAGATGATGCAAAATCATATATGGATAAAGATAAAAGCATTGTTATTTTAGATGTTAGAACACCTAATGAATATAAAAACGGTCATATAAAAAGAGCAAAGAATCTATCAAGCACTAAGGAAATTATTTCAAAATATCCTGATAAAGATACAACCTTTTACGTTTACTGCCAAAGTGGTAGCAGAAGTCTCAAAGCTGCTAAAAAACTTGTGATGAAAGGTTATAAAGAAGTATATGATATTGGTGGACTTTCTTATTGGAATTATGGAACTACAAAAAAATAGTTAAACCAAAATCTATAATATGTATAAGGAAAATATTTTTTATTCACTAAAAATTACATAATGTAAACTAATTTTAATGCATTCTGAAATGTTTTATGATATATTTTACAAGAAGGAAGCTATAAGTGAAAAAAATATTTTATAAAACTACGTTCTCATTATTATTAATTGTATCATTATTCTTTTTAATATCTTGTGAGTTATTTAATACTCCACAAACAATAAAAGAATCCGATTTAGAAGTTATTTTAAATACTTTATCAGTATTTGAAGAAAATTATTACGCTAAACCTTCTCTAGAAACTGAATATAATTCAAATCCTGATTATATTGTAGAAAAAGGTAATGAGGGGCAGATTAGTAAAATTTGGTATAAAGGGGCACTTAATAGTAAACAAATAAAAGGATTCTCAATTCCTGATGATTTTGTTTTAAAGTACAGTCATCCAGATACTCATGATATAATATATCTACACAATTGGGATATAAATGATTTTAGTTTAAGTATAGCCTTTCCTTCTTCAGAGCCCTGGGCAGATTTTTTTGAAGACAAGAATGTAGAAGTTGAAGGAACTTTTCATAGAGATAGTGGAACAGGAACTACTGTTTCAGCTACAGAAAAAGATAATTTAGTGATAAAAGTAAATGCCACAAATTATGATATTATCTTCTCATATTACTATAATAACTCTTCTGGAATTGCTACTACATCATTATACATAAATGATATTGATTATTCTAACGAATTAAAAGAATTTTTAGAAACAATCTTTTCACCTGACAATATTGGATAAAATATTTATTTATAGTCCTTTCTATAAATGGTTATTATATTTTCTAGTTAAATTAGAAAATTATATAATTAAAAAAATGATTTTTGAATTAATGAATTTAAATGTTTTTATTTATGAAATTAAGTACGTTTTTTATCAAAACTAGTGTTAAAAAGCCTATAATTTCTTATTGACACTTATGATGAAATATGATAATTTCACCTTTGTAATATTGAATTAACTTATTTTAAATAGATTAATAAATTACATTTTCGGGCCTATAGCTCAGTTGGTTAGAGCAACGGACTCATAATCCGTGGGTCCCAGGTTCAAGTCCTGGTGGGCCCAAAAAAAACCTTATTTAGTAAATTTACTAAGTAAGGTTTTTTATTTTTTAATAAAAAAATAATCTTATAACTAAAATCCATTATAGTGTATTCGATCAGAGGGAAGGATTTTCTCTTCTAAAACTTCTTCATTAGGAATGCCAATAACAATTAAAGATAGAGGTATTATATCCTTTGGCAAGCCTACAGCCTTTGAAACATTTCTAATTCGGTCATTAGTTGGATAAACTGCAGTCCATACTGCTCCAAGCCCTAAAGAGTGCGCAGCTATTAAAATATTTTCACTTGCCGCACTACAATCTTGAATCCAAATATCCTTACCTTCCCCCAAAATTGTCCTATTCATATTACCACAAACTAGTATAGCTAAAGGTGCATCTTTAGTCATTTTTGCATAAAGAGTTGCATTAGCAATCTTCTCTAATATTTCTTTATCATCAACAACAACAAATTCCCAAGGCATCTTATTTATATGAGACGGGGCCGATAATCCGGCTTTGATTATAGCATCTATATCTTCTTTAGAAATTTTTTCTTCAGTATAAGAACGAATAGACCTTCTTGTATAAATAGTTTCTAGAGTTTTATTAGTTTTCATATTTATCTCCAATTTTTATCTACATTTAAAAAATAATTTATTTTGAATTTATATCTTAAATATAGAAAATAATCATAAACAATTATAGTAATAAACGTAGAAAATCAAGATATAAACATTAGTTGTATTGTAAAAAACTAAATTATATACAATTACACTCAATGTAGAACTATAAATAAATAGTTAATAATGATAAATTAATCTTAAAAAAAATATGGAGTAGAAACTATACATGGATCCAAAAATAATTATTATCATCAGTTTTGCACTTGTGTTTTATACAATTGGAGTTTGGTGGGAAAAAATAGCAGGAAAGTTACAATTCAAGCATTTAGTTTTTTTTATTCTTGGCCTTATATTCGATACATTAGGCACATCTCTTATGATGAGTTACACCGTTGGGCATACAATATCTTTTCACGCTATTTCAGGATTTTTAGCTATCTTATTAATGATAATTCACGCATTGTGGGCTTCATACATTTTAATAAAAAAAGATGATATAATGATATTAAATTTTCATAAATATAGTATATTAGTATGGCTTATTTGGTTAGTACCATATCTTACGCCAATGATTATTAATATAAACACATAACATTAGGATAAATTAATGAAACAAAGATGTAGTTGGTGCACAAGCGATCCATTGTATATAGAATATCATGATAAAGAATGGGGCGTGCCTCTTCATGATGACAGACTTCTTTTTGAGTTTATCACTTTAGAAGGTGCTCAAGCAGGACTAAGTTGGTTTACAATTTTAAAGAAAAGAGATAATTATAGAAAAGCTTTTGATAATTTTGATTTTAATAAAATTGCAAAATATAACGACGAAGATATTAATAGATTATTAAACAATCCTGGTATAGTTAGAAATAAACTTAAAATTAATTCAACTATCACAAATGCAAAAGCTACCTTGAAAATAATAGAGGAATTTGGCTCACTAGACTCTTATCTTTGGGGATTTGTAGATTATACCCCAATACAAAATCAAGTTACTTCTTTAGATAATATTCCTATAACAACTATAATTTCAGATACCTTAAGTAAAGACCTTAAAAAGAGAGGTTTTAAATTCATGGGTTCAAAAATTTGCTATGCCCTTATGCAAGCAATTGGAATGGTTAATGATCATTTTATTGATTGTTTTAGATATGAAGAAGTTAAACAAGACAAATAATATTTATTCTTTTAATAGAAAGAAATTAACTTGCTTATATTTCATTATAGCTCTACAGTATAAATATTAGATAGATTATAAAAACATCAATTAATAATAAATACTAAGGAGATTACAAAATGAAAGTAGCAATTTTATACTATTCAAAAACAGGTCACACTTTAGAAGCTGCAAAAGCTATAGCAGAGGGAATCAAAGAACAAAAATCTGAAGTTGATTTAATCAATGTTAACAATTTAGAAATCTCAATTTTAAAAATATATGATGCATTTATAGTTGGAAGTCCATGTTGGGCAGGTAGCTTATCTAAAAATGCAGTAGCAGGTCCCATAAAAAAAGCTTTTAAAAAAATACCAGACAACTTATTTAAATCAAAACTTTGCGGTGTCTACTCTATTTTTGCAGCCAAGGGTGGAGAAAATACAATTAGTAAATTGAATCAATTACTTAAATCAAAAGGTTGCACAGATGTAATTGAAGGTCCTATTGCCAAAGCGGGTACGCCTTTTAGTGTAACAAAAGGGTCTTCAATAACAAAAGAAGATTTAGAACTATTTAAAAATTTTGGAAAAACGTTTGTTCAATAAAAAATCTACTATTAAAAGAAGGTGATAAATCATCTTCTTTTTTAATAATTATTTATAAAGTCTTATCTTATTACTAAATTCTTTAAGAATATCAACTGAAGTTACTTTATCAAGAGATAAAGGTACTAGTTCAATTTTTGAAGTTGGAAAAGATTCAATAATTCTCTGATAAAAACTTCTATTGTTTGTAGCTTTATTTATTACAACTTTATGTATCTTAAATTGTAACTCATTTAGCTCTCTTTTGATTAATAAACTCTCAGAAAAGCTTAATTCATCCTCATTTAAAACAAGATTAAACTCAACAATATCTTCATTACGTAGAGTATCATCTACCTTTTCATACCTTCTTTTCATTTTATTAAGTTGTTGAAATACCGGATCAGACTCTATATTTTCTAAATTCTCTTTTCTAATATTTTTTATTGTATTTTTCTTTTTTACTATCTCTTCTCTCATATCAATTAAACTATTAATCCAGTGCAAGTTAACACTAGATAGGGCCAACGTTTTTAGAGTCAAAGCTGTAGGAGGTGTGTCTATAAATATACTATCATACCTATCTTCTGAAAAACATCTCTCTAGAGCCATTAAAGAAGCATACTCCTCTGTTCCAGGAGCATATTTTAAAACAGTAAAATATCTATCAATATTAAGAGCTTGTTGATAATGATATAAGCCTTTTAATTGTTTTTGCATTGATTTAATATATTGTTTACCTAGTTGCGAAATATCAGATTCTCTAATAAAAAGGTTCTCCATATACTTTTGGGATTTGTTGGAAAAAGATTTTTCAAAAATATCATGTAAATTATGAGCGGGGTCTAAAGAATCTAGAAGTGTTTTATAACCTTCTTTAACAGACTTAATTGCGTTTAATGAAGAACATGTAGATTTACCCACTCCACCTTTACCAATATATATATTTATTTTTTTCATTTATTGTACCAATTTTTCATAATTTCTATGGTTCACCCATAATACTTGCTAACTCGCTAAGTCCATTACCAGTTTGAGAAGCCCTTAAAATCATTCTTTCAATATCTTTTTCCATATACGGCATTAATTCTAAACATACAGGCAATGGTGGAGATGCTATTCCAACAGCTCCACCAAACAACATTAGAGTAAAAGAATTTTCCATTTCTGAAACTTCATACTCTATTTGACTTGTTGCCTTGTATAAAGATGCTTGGTGGAATCCAATAATAAAGCCTTTAATTTCATTTAATATTTTTTTAAAAGTATTCATCAATTCTACTCTTCTCTCTCTATATTATACGCTATAAAATCTTTTTCAATAATTTTTGAAGAAGGGATAATTGAATATATCCCCCATAGTCCAACAAAAATCGATAGATACAAATGATATTTATAAATTGGAAAGTAATATCCAATTAACGCACAAAGAGATCCAATGAAAACACTAATATTAATTGATAGCTTAAACTTAAAATATTCACTTAACTTTAAACCCTTAGCTTTTATACTTTTTTGATAGTATCCTGTTCTTAGTAAAATAGGAAAAGCTATTGAGAAAAAAGTTGTCAACACTAAAACTAATGTTGAATTGAATCTATTTGCTTCTCTATTTCCAAATTTTTGAAAAATAATGATTAATATTAAAAAAAGAATTGTTAGTGAATAATTAATATAAGTTATCATATTTAATCGTTTTATTATGTTTTTCACAGTTACATCCTAATTTCTGCAATATATTGTTTTTAAAAATAGGGTGTCAAAAGACACCCTTAAATATAACTAAGCTATTTGTTCTTCTTTTGAGCTTATAATAGCTTTAATACTTTCAATTGATATAATTACTACAATTACAATAATAATTAAATTTACAAGACCTAATAAAATTGAGCTACTTTTTATATATGTAAATTCGTTTACTACAAGTGCCCAAAGAGTCATTATCAACATAAATAATGCAGGAATTAAAGCGACTAAGTATTTTTTACCACCACGTTTTTTTAGATATACTGAAGCAGTAAATAATGCTAGTGCAGCTAAAGTTTGGTTATTTGCACCAAATAATGGCCACAAAGTTAAAGCTCCCGTACCATCAACGCCAGTTGAGAAGGCTAATAGTCCTGCAGTCAATAATGCCAATAAAGTAGCACCATATTTATTTGTAAAGAAAGATTTATCTTCTGTAGCACCTACTCTATTTGCTCCCAATAATTCTTGAATAACATAACGTTGTAATCTAGTGGTAGTATCTAAAGAAGTACCCGCAAAAGATGCTACAAAAACGCCCATGATTATTAATCCAAGATATTGAGGTATGCCAAGATAACTAATCATATTAGCAGAACCTTCAACGAAAGCGACTATTTTTGAACCTAAACCTGAAGCAGCGCCCCAAGATGAATAGTGTTCGCTCCATCTAGCAACGCCAGTTAAAGTTGAAGCATCACCTCTTGCTGCTAAACCAATACCTGCAGCAGTTGCAACAATAACCAAAACAGCTAAGGCTCCTTCCATCAACATAGAACCATAACCGACAAAAACAGCATCTGGTTCTTGATCTACTTGTTTTGAAGTTGTACCAGAAGCAACAACAGCATGAAATCCTGAAATTGCACCACAAGCTATAGTAATAAATAAGAATGGCCAAAGAGATGGAGCACCTTCTGGATGAACTTGAACAGTTGGAGCTACTAAAGTCAAACCATTAAAAGCAGATACAAAAACCCCGATAATCAACAAACCCATGGCAATAAATAATTCCCAAGCATTTATATAATCTCTAGGTTGTAATAATGTTGTAACAGGTAATGTTGATGCAATAAAGGCATAAATAAATAAAATAATTGTCCAAATACCAGTTGCTGGCATTGAACCTAAACTAGGCATATCTAATGGAATAACATGACCAAGAACAACAGTAACATACATTGCAACAACAGCAATTACTGTAGAAATTGTAACATTTTTACTCTTTTTATAAATTGCATATCCTAAAGTAATTGCAATTGGAATTTCCATCCAAACAGGGAAAACAGCTTCTGGATACATATGGAAAATTACAGCCATAATCATACCTAATATAGCTAAGAACAACCACAATTCAATAAATACAATTAAGAAAAAAGCAAATCTAATTTTTTTACTAATATATTGAGAGGCAATTTCAGAAATAGATTTACCTTGAGATCTAAGGGACATTACTAATGTGGAAAAATCCTGCACCGCACCCATTACAATAGAGCCAACAAATACCCAAATTAAAGCAGGCAACCAACCCCAAATAACACCGATTGCGGGACCAACAATAGGCCCTGTTCCTGCAATAGATGTAAAATGATGTCCAAAAATAATGCCTTTTTTAGTAGGTACGTAATCAACTCCATCTTTAAATTCATTAGCAGGGGTAATATTCTTGTTTGATATTTCAAAAATTTTATTACCTATGAATTTACCATACAATCTGTAAGCTACAATATAGCCTACAAATGCTAAAACCATAATTAATACAGCATCCATTTTAACCTCCATAAACAATATATCACTCTTTTTATTGAACACCCATTTAAAACGTATGTCAAAAAAAAATTATATTTTCTAGGAGAGTTTTTTCTAAAGTTATGAAAAAAAGATACCTTTAAATAATTATCAAAAAGTAAAAAACAAAGCTTGCAAATCTATAATGTTATATCAAGTAAGAATTTATAAAAATGACTCTAAAAATAATTATAAGATTAGAATTATAAATATTAATTTTGTATTAATAAATTATATAACTAACATTACATAACTGATATAAATATTATTTTGTTTAGTATTTTTATTTTAATTACACTTAATCATTATTGTTTGTGTAATTACATATTAAATTTAGAGACTTGTTTTGAAAAGGCTTCTAGGTGATTCAAGGACCCTTTTTTCAAAGATTCAAATACTTTTCGAACATCAGAAGGTAATTCATAGCTTAGAAAATCCTCATACATAGCAATATTTGTAATTTCTGAATCTACACCAATCTTATAAATTTCTAAAAGAGTATTAGGCAATATTAAATGAGTAGAACTATCAAAATCTTCAACAAACAATTGATATGAATCATATAAATTTAAGATAGCTTTTTCATGAGATTTTTCTGCTTCAATAATATTTTTAAATGGTCTGTTAACATTAAATTCAGTTAATATATATTCATACTCAGCTAATGCTAACCTTTCGTCTTCTAGTGCATATCTAAGCATCTCTTCTAATGATAAATTTTCATCCTCTAATGCTGCTAGGGATCCAAAAACTTCACTCTTTTCTTCTATTGTTAACAAATATTCACTTTCTTCTTTTACCCCTTGTGAAAAAACTGAAACTAAAGAAATTGTACATAGTAATATGTAACTAAAAGCTATTTTTTTATTCATAATTTAATCCTTCCTTTTTATTAATCTTTCTTAAAGATAAATAATAAATGTGGTAAAATTATGACAAGCTTAAGATAAAGTTAAGCTTGCAAAATGCAAGCTTAACCTAATAGTTATAATTAATTTTAACTTATATTAATTTACTTATTGTTATATTTTATTTCTTAAATCACAACAGCTTCATTTTCTGCAATTATAGCTAATTCAATTGATTTGAAAGTATGTTCTTGAGAAATAGCTAATTCTGTTCTATCTAAACAATCCCGAATCATTTGCCCGAAGAAAGGAAATCCTACTTTATTATGAACACAATAGTGATTTTCTTCTTTTTCATCGACAACTATAACATGATCAGTTTCTTTCGAAGAAGCAACATCAAGATATTTTCTAATTTCTATATACCCCTTCGTTCCTGAAATAATTAATCTACCATCACCCCAAGTTGAAAGTCCATCAGGAGTAAACCAATCAACAGAAATATAGCAAGGAATATTGTTATCAGTTATATAAGTAGCATCACCATAATCCTCCAACAAAGGATAGTCACTATTTTTTAAATTACCAACCCTAGCTGATATTAATTTTGCATCCTTAGCCTTTGCATAATAAAGAGCTTGTTCTAATTGGTGAGATCCAATATCTACAATAATACCACCATACTGTTCTTTATTAAAAAACCATTCTGGTCTGTTCTTTTTATCTAATCTATGAGGGCCCCAACCTTTAATACTAACAACCTCTCCGATTCTTCCCTCTTCAATAAGAGCACCAGCATAAACAGCTGCTTCAACATGTAATCTTTCACTATAATAAACAAACCATTTTAAATTAGTTTCTTTAACCTTTGCCTTAGCCAAATTAAGTTGTTCTATTGTAGTAAATGGAGGTTTATCAGAAAAAAAATCTTTACCTTTATCTAAGGTTTCTAAACCAATTTTAAACCTTTCATTTGGAATAGCAGAGGTTGCAATTAAATTTATTTCATCAATATCTAATAATTCCTCTTGGGTGTCTACAACTTTTGCATCTGGGAATGATTTTAGAAATGCTTCAATCTTTTTAGGATCCTTATCATACACATAACCAATCTGAGCACCAGCTTCTAAAAGCCCATTACACATACCATAAATATGTCCATGATCCATTCTACATACACCAACTATAAATTCACCTTTATTACATACAATATTACTAATACCTTTAGGTGCATAATTTTGTCCATCACTTTTTTGAAATTCTGGCATAAAACTCTCCAATATTTAATTAATCTATTTCTTTATTTAAAACAAGTTCTAATTTATTTTCTAATACTTGATAAGCTGCTCCAACAGCACCTCCAAAGTAATCAATTTGTGTTTGGACAATAGAAATGTCTGTTGTATTATAATAATCAGCAATTTTATTACTCACATAATTACAATAAAATTCACCGTAAATACCCATAGGACCTCCAATTATAATTCGCTCTGGATTTATAATATTAATTAAATCTTCAATAACGACACATAAAGGATCTGCAACTTTTATTACACACTCTCTTGCAAGGCTATCACCTTTATTAGCTGCATTCATAATATTTACCATCGAGATATCATTTTTATCATCTAAGAATGATTTCTCATGTGGTAAATTTAGTAAAGTTTTAGCAGTTTCTTCTAAAACAGCAAGAGATCCTAAAGTATATAAACACCCTTGTTTTCCACATCTACAATAAGGTCCATGAGGATCAACAACAATGTGACCGATACCTCCAGTATGAATATTTGTTGAAAGTACTAATTTCCCATCTAAAAAAAATGCTGTCCCAAAACCACTTCCGATACCGATAAATATAAGGTTATCATAACCTTTCCCTAGACCTTGTTTAGCTTCTGCTAAACCCATAGTACGATATCTATTATTAATAAAAATGGGTAAGTTAAATTCTTCCTTCAACAATTGTTTCAATGGAATATTATACCACCCTAGATCAACAGCTTTAACTATAGTTCCTGTTTTAGGATCAATAACACCCGGACTCCCTACACCAATTGCGGGAAGAATATTATCAGGATATTTATCTAAAAAATATTTCAAATTCTTAGTTAATACTTTATAAAACTTATCAAAGGTTAGAGGTTCAATCTTTACTGATTTCTTATCAATAATCATTCCGTTTAAATCTACTACAGTAAAATAAAGTGATGAATTAGCAAAACAAACACCAAGTGCATACCATTTTTCATCATTTAATACAATTGGTTTACCTGGTCTACCTCTCTTTGACAAACTAGATTCACACTCTTTAACTAAGGCTAATTCCATTAGTTTGTTTATATTATAGGAAGAAGTTGTCCTACTAAGCCCCAAATGTTTTGCTATATCAGCTCTAGATGGCTGCTCTAAATTTTCAACACATCTTAATACATCTTTACAGTTAATTAATTCAACTTCTTCATTCTTCATTTCTTAATGCTCCAGCAACAATTTAGTATTTTGTCATCTTAATTGACAATATGTCAAGTAAATTAATTATTATTTTATCCATAATAACTAGTAAAAATTATATAATGATATTTATTGAAAAACAAGTGAAACTATATTTATATTACTCATATGCATATAATATGGCTATTTATTGCTTATTTCATCAATTAAAATAACTAATCAATATTTTTTTATATTATTATTCAAATATTTATTGACATATTTAAAAAAGGATATATAATAATCTTTTGTAAAAGAATTTTACAAAATAAAATGTTATGAGGGCAAAATGAAGCAAATTTATAAGTTATTCAACCAACTTAGATCAATATTACTAATATCGATTTCTTCAATGACTATACTTCTTTGTTTAGTTCAAATAATACTTAGATACTTTACATTTTTGTCTGTAAGGCCATTTGCTTGGGGTGACGAAATAATTAGACTAAGTAGCATTTGGATAATTTACTTAGGAATAAGTTTAGGAATTAAAGAAAATGCACACTTTTTTGTAGATTATTTCTTAAATAGAATTAAAAGCAAAAGAGTTCTTTTTATAATCCAATTGATTACAGACTTAATTGTAATTGGAATATTCATGATTATAACAATTCAAGGATTTAAATATGCACTAACTAATATAAATAGTATGCTTCAAAATATTAATATATCCATGGCAATTTTTTATCTATCTATTCCAATTGGAAGTTGCTTCTGTATTTTTGAATATATATTAAAACTAATATATGGCTCAAATTATTCAGAAATTTTACTTGGAACTACAAAAAAAGAAGGAGATAAATAATGGCTCAGATATTCGCAATTTTTGCACTATTATTAGTATTAATATTTATTGGTTTTCCCATTTATATTGCTTTAATTACAACAACAGCTACCTTTATGTTAATTATGGATCTTCCTTTAAATCTAGTTGTAATCAAAATGTTTGGTAGTGTTAATTCATTTTCATTAATGGCCATACCTTTCTTCATTGTGGCTGGAAATATAATGAACAAAGCAGATATAACAGATAAAATTGTTTCATTATCTGATGCGTTAGTTGGTCAATTCAAAGGTGGACTTGGACATGTTAATATTTTAGCTTCTATGTTCTTTGGAGGAATCCAAGGTTCTGGGATAGCAGATGCATCTGCCATTGGTGGGATGTTAATTCCAGCTATGGAGAAACAGGGTTATGATACAGATTATGCTGTAGCAGTTACAGCAGGATCTTCGATGTTAAGTCCTATTATTCCTCCAAGTATTGCTATGATATTATATTCTTTCTATACCGAAATTCCTGTTAGCAAACTGTTTTTAGGTGGTATAATTCCAGGTTTTGCTATAGCGGCGATTCAAATGGGCGTTAATAGATGGGAATATGGTAGAAGAAAATATGATATACCAACTCATAAATTCTCAATGAAAGTTCTTTTATATAGTTTAAAAGAATCTATTGGGGCCCTTCTAATGCCATTAATTATCATTGTAGGAATTGTTAGTGGAATTGTTACTGCAACTGAAGCTGGTGTTCTAGCTATTGCCTATGGTCTTTTATATGGTTTTGTTTTCACTAAAAAATTAAAATTAGCAGACTTACCTGAAATATTAATAAAAAGTGCAATAACAACTGCTGTTGTTATGGTTACTATATCTGCAGCAGGTGCTTTATCAAATGTTTTAGTAAGAATGAGATTCCAAAACTCTGTTGCATCTTTTGTTGTAAACACAATTGGAAATAAATACTTAGGAACTCTATTTTTAATGTTAGTTATTGTAATACTAGGTATGTTCTTGGACCCAACTGTATTAATTGCAATGTTATCAACAACAATTTTAACAATAGGAACACAATTTGGTTTTGATCCAGTATTTTACGGAGTTATATTAGTAATTCTAATGCAAGTTGGTGCAATTACTCCTCCTGTCGGTTCTTTCCTCTTTGTATCGTGTGGAGTTGCTAAACTTCCAATTGATAAAGTTGTAAAACCCTTAGTACCATACATCTTATCTGTTGTAGTAATTGTAATAATTAGTTTCTTTATCCCAGGACTAATTACCTTCTTACCAAATTTATTAAGTTAAATATAAGGATAAAAATATGATAAAAATAGGAATAATTGGAACAGGTGCAATTTCGAGAATTCATATAGACAGTTATAAAAAGTTTTCAGATAAATGCACAGTTGTAGCTATTTGTGACACTGTGAAAGAAAAAGCAGAATTACTTTGTAAAGAGAAGGACTTAGATGCAACAATTTATACTGATGTAAATGATATGTTAAAAGATGAGAATGTGGATGCAATATCTGTTTGTTTACCACCGAGTTTACACTCTAAATTTACCATACTAGCTCTTGATGCAAAAAAACATGTTTTATGTGAAAAACCAATGGCTACCTCAATTGAAGAATGTGATTTGATGGTGGATGCTGTTTCTAGAAACAAGAGGATTTTGTCTATTGTTAGCCAAAATAGATATAAAGATGAGATTACTAAAGTAAAACAGATTTTAGATTCTGGTAAACTTGGTAAAATCCATTTTGCAAATTTCAATTCTCTTTGGTGGAGATCAGATATTTATTATCATCTTAAATATAGAGGAACGTGGCAAAGCGATAATGGTGGATGCACAATGAATCACTCTATCCACTATATTGATTTAATGATTATGTTATTTGGTAAGCCAAAAAGTGTTAGAGCTTATTACAATAATCTAAATCATAAAAATAGTGAATGTGAAGATATTTCAATTGCAATTTTTGAATATGAAGATAAAGTAATAACTTTTAATTCTTCATTACTATCTCACGGTGAAAAACAATCTATTACTATTGATGGAGAAAATGCTGGTATTTCAATTCCTTGGAGTGTTAATGCATCTAAAACATTAGCTAACGGATTTCCACAAGAAGACAAAGAGAAAGCAAAAGAAATTAATGACCTTTATAACTCTTTAGATAATTTAAAATTTAAAGAACATGATGCTCAAATTCTTCACTTTTTAAATGCAATAGAAAATCCAAAGAATGAGTATATCTCTCAAGATGATGGAAAAAATACTATTGAAGTAGTAATGGCTCTTTATAAAGCTGCTCAAGAAGAAACTAGAGTAAATTTCCCGATTGAAAAAGATGATCCTTATTATAAAAAGGATACAATGATTGAAAAAATGAATAGATTCAATGAAAAAGAAATCTTTTTAGATTCTTTACCAAATATAGAAATTTCTCTCGGCAGAGATTTCTCTAAATAAAGTAAAAATGGGAATATCCCATAAAAAATAAATAGAAATGAATAATTTGGAGGTTCATATGAAAAAGAAAAGTTTATTGCTTATTATATTAGGTGCTGCCCTAATTATGCCAATGTTTGCAAACGGTCAATCTGAAGGTTCAGAAAAAACTTATAAACTTAGAACATCAACTAACTTAGCTGCTACTGGTACAATTGGTAGAAGTTTAACTAAATTTGTTGAATTAGTTAATGAAAAAAGTGATGGTCGTATCGAGGCTACTGCTAACTTTGGTTCAGAATTGGGTAACCAATCAGAACAAGTTGAAATGTGTAGAACTGGCTCATTAGAAATGGTTGTTGCAGCTCCTGGTACTGGTCCTGGAACTTGGGTTCCTGAACTAATGATGTTTGAGTTCCCTTACATCTTTAAAGATAATGCTCACTATAGAAGAGTCTTAAAAGGTCTAGAGGATGAAGTTAGTGAATTAGTTAAACCTTACGGTATGATAGCAAGAGCTGGAATGTCTCAGGGTTCAAGAGATATGTTAACAAAAACTCCTGTTACTAAAATTGAAGATATCAAAAACATGAAAATGAGAGGACCTAATGCAGTTTATATTAGCATGTTTGATAGTTTAGGTGCTGCTGGTACAACAATGGACTGGAATGAAATCTATACAGCTCTAAGTACTGGTGTTATCGATGGTATGGAAGCTTCTCCTAGTATGATTAACTCAATGAGATTCCAAGATAGTGCTAAAAACTTAACTATCACAGATCACATCATTGCTTGTACTTACTATTTCTTTAATGCCGAATGGTATGAAAGTCTTCCTGAAGATTTAAGAGCTATTGTTGATGAAGCTGCTGATGAAGCTGCTGCTTACCAAGCTGAAATCGATGATCAAGACCAAATCGATGCATTAGAAGCTATGAAAGCTGAAGGTGTTAAAGTTATTGAATTACAAGATAAAGCTAAATGGGTAGAAGCTTGTAAACCAATGTTAGATGAATATAGAGCTAAAGGTGATAACTGGAACTCATTCATTGACAAATTAACATCTATCGAATAAAAAAAATAATAAGTTATGAATTAATTTAACCTAGCCAATTTAGGCTAGGTTATTTTTTTCACAATTTTTTTTAGAAATTATCTTAAATAATAATAAAATATTTATTTTAAATTTTAATAAATACTCTTTTATTATTACATTCAAAAAATCAATAAAATTATTTTCTATATTAAAACTATTTTATTTACTTACCTTGTAACTAAATATTAACTAATAACATTTTACTACCTACTAAAAATAAAAACTAAATAAAAGATTATTAAAAGTAATTATATCCAACTTATACCTTTTTCCCACAATGTGAATTTTTTATAAAATAATTTATTGACATATGGGAAAAGTGTTTTATACTAAGAGTGTGAGGTAAATATGAATAGAAATACATTAGTTACCGGTGGTACCGGAGGAATTGGTTTTGCTATTGCAAAAGAATTTGGAAAACTTGGGGACAATGTTATTCTTAGCGACATTAATGAAACTAAAGGCAAAGAAAAACTCCAAGAATTGATAGATTTAGGTTATAGTGCTGACTTTTATAAAGTTGATTCAACTAATGAAGATGAAGTTAATAAAGCTATGGCTCTAATTGATGAAAAATATAAAACTCTTGATATTCTTATTAACTGTGCTGGTGGTTTAGGTGGTAGATCTAGATTTGAAGAAATGGAAACATCCTTTTATAGATTTGTAATGGCCCTAAATTTAGATAGTGCATTCTTTACATCTAGAGCAGCAATTCCTATGTTAAAAAGAAGTAAAAATGCAAGTATTATTAACTTTGCATCTAATGCTGCATGGAATGCAGGTGGACCTGGTGCTGGAATATATGGAACTTCTAAGGCTGCTGTTGTTACTTTAACTAGAGCCCTAGCTAAAGACTTAGCTGAATATGGTATTAGAGTTAATGCAGTAAGTCCTGGAACAATTGATACACCTTTCCATGAAAATATTAAGAAAACTAATCCTCAAGTATTCGAATCTTGGAAAAATAATATTTTATTAAAGAGATTTGGAAAACCTGAAGAGGTTGCATCTGTAATTAAATTCTTAACTAGCGATGATGCATCTTTCTTAACAGGTGAAATTGTTCAAATCAATGGTGGTCAAGATTTTATCTAAAAAATCAAAAAACAATAGGAGAACTACTATGGATCATAAAAAACTAGCTAAAGAAGCTATTGAATTGCTTATTCCAACTATAAAAGAACTTCTATCTACAAGGGCTAAAAGAGAAGATATGCATATTGTTGTTATGAATCCGACAATAAAACCTTGGGAAAGTACTTTTGAAAGTGCAATTCTTTATGAATATTCTATGACCGATAAAAAAAATTGGGCAAACCCTTATGACGAAATTGCAAGAGGTAAAGCTCAACAATCTTGGAGAGATGGTAGAAACAATGTTTACAAACACCTCCATTGTCCAGCTACTCTAAAAAGTGGAGATATCGCTTACTATGGTTCATTCGACTATGAAGGTGTAATTGTTGCTTCTAGTGGAGTAGAACCTTGGTTTGATGTATTAGTTTCAGGTTGGGTAGCTATTACTATACAACAATTAGCACAAGCAGAATATCAAGCTTTTACAACAAAAAACCCTATGGAAAGATATCTTCCATAATATCAATTTAGAAATCGCAAAAGATTATAAATAATTTATAAAAGGAGATTTTATATGAAAAAAATTACAATGATTCTTTTGGCTTTAGTACTTATCGCAACTACAGGATTCGCTGCAGGACAAACAGATGCTGCTGATACATTCCCTGAAAAGGACATTAACCTTATTGTTCCTTGGTCTGCTGGTGGTGGTACAGATACAATAGCTAGAGCTTTAGTCAAGAATGCTAAAGATTACATTGGTGTTAATATTAATGTTGTCAACAAAACTGGTGGTCAAGGTGTTGTAGGTATGGGTTATGTTCGTGATTCACGTGCAGATGGTTACAACGTTGGATTAATTACATTTGGTCTAAGCACATATAATCTTATAGGTCTGTCTGATATGACTTACAGAGATTTTGATTTACTACAACTCTTAAATCAAAGTGCTGCAGTTCTTTTTGTTAAGGCTGATTCACAGTGGGAAACTTTAGCTGACTTAGTCGCTTATGCTAAAGCTAATCCTGGCCAAGTATCTGTAGGTCATACTGGTGCAGGTGGTGATAAACATTTATCTGTAGCATCTTTTGCAACAGCAAATGGTATCGATTTTAACTATGTACCTTTTGATGGTGCCGCTCCAGCTAGTTCTGCTGTTTTAGGTGGACATGTTGATGTTGGTGTAGCAGGTATTGCTGAAATCAAACAATTATATCAAGCAGGAGAAGTAAGAGTACTTTGCGTTAACAATACAGAAAAAGAAGCCGGATTCCCTGAAATTCCAACTTTAACCGAAGCTGGATTTAATGTAACTGCTCCTGTTCTTGACTGGAGAGGTTTAGCTCTTCCTAAAGGTGTAGACCCAATCATTAAAGCAAAACTAGAAGAAGGATTTAAACAAATGTTTGATGATCCTGAATTTAGAGAGTACTGTGATGAAGTTGGATTAACTTTAGTATATAAAAATTCTTCTGACTTTGAAGATTTCCTATCTAATATGGAAAAAGTTCTCGAACCTACTCTTGATACAGTTGGTCTATTGAAATAAGCACATAAAATTCACCTCTTTCTAAAATATTGAAAGAGGTGATACCTTCTATTTTTTTATAGAAGTAAATAATTTTTGTGTCTTAGGAGTTTATGTTATGAATGTTAAAAAAATTGATATATCCGTAGGATCTTGTCTATCCGTCCTAAGTGTTGCAATCTATCTTTATGCTGGAACATATAAAGGATCTGGAGTTAGTAATTATGGGCCAAATGTTTTCCCCCAATTTCTTGCAGTAATGCTATTTATTACTTCAATTATGCTAATTGTAAATGCAGTAAAAGGTAAATCTCAAACTGATTTGGAAGGAATTAATTTGAAAGGGTTTATTAGAACTTCAATTACTGTTGGTATTTCAATTGTTTATCTTATTGTTATGCAATTTATAGGATTTTTTGTTGCAACTTTAATATTTTTATATTCTATGATTACGTATTTAGGTCAAAAAAACCGACTAACAAGAATTATTAGTTCTATTGCAGTATCAATAATCGTCTATTTAATTTTTAAAGATTTTCTCAAGATTCCTCTACCTTCGGGGTATCTAGGTTTATTCTAAGGGGGATAATATGGAAAGTTTAACTAATTTATTTATAGCCTTTCAATCAATATTTACTACACCTATTACTTTAGTTTTTTTAGTTATTGGTGTTACCTCGGGTATTATTTTAGGATCTCTTCCGGGATTAACAGCAACAATGGGTTGTGCATTATTAATACCTTTTACATTTGGTATGCCCCCTATCCAGGGCTTAGTTATGCTTTTAGGAATATTTTCTGGTGGGATTTACGGTGGATCAATTTCTGCTATTTTGATAAGAACTCCAGGAACTCCTGCAGCAGCAGCTACACTTTTGGACGGATACCCGCTCTCAATGCGAGGGGAAGCAGGGAAAGCTATCGGGATTTCAACCATTGCATCATTTGTTGGTGGTACAACGGGTGCTATAATTATGACATTTTTATCTCCTCAAATTGCTAGATTCGGACTTCGTTTTGGGCCTCCTGAATTTTTCGCTTTAGCAATTTTTGGTCTTTCAATGATTGTTTCTATATCAGGAAAATCAATTTTAAAAGGATTTATTTCCGCTATTATTGGACTTTTAATTGCTACAATCGGATTTGATCCTTTATCAGGTGTTCCAAGATTTTCTTTTGGAAATCCAAATCTATTAGGTGGGGTTGAATTTATTCCTGCATTAATAGGGTTATTCGGATTCGCTCAAGTTTTCAGAAATGTAGAAAAAATGGAAACAACTAAACATATTAAATCTAAAGTTGGAAAAATTCTTCCTACAAGAAAAGAATCTATGAAATTAATTCCTACAATGATTAAATCTGGAGCTTTAGGTACCTTTGTTGGATCAGTTCCAGGATTGGGTTGTGATGTTGCAGCCTTCATCGCATATGGTGAAGCTAAAAGATCTTCTAAACACCCAGAAGAATTTGGTAAAGGATCTCTTGTAGGTATTGCAGCGCCAGAAGCAGCTAATAACGGTGGAACAGGTGGTGCAATGATTCCAATGCTTACTTTAGGAATACCTGGAGATGCAGTTACTGCTGTTCTTTTAGGAGCGCTTACCATTCATGGATTACAACCAGGACCTCTTCTATTTAGAGATCATATTGATTTTGTTTTCCCAATATTTGCCGGTATGATTCTATGTCAACTTACTTTATTGATTGTTGGTCTTAGTGGAGCAAAATTATTTGCTAGATTAATTAATATTGATAGAAAAATCTTAACCCCTGTTATCTTCTTACTTTGTATAATGGGTTCTTATTCTATGCGTTTTAGTTTCTTTGATGTTGGTGTAGCTTTTGTTATAGGGATTCTTGCATATTTTATGGAATACGGTGGATTCTCAGTTTCCCCTATTCTCTTAGCCTTAATTCTAGGACCAATGGCAGAACAAAACTTAAGAAGATCAGTTATGATTTCTCATGGAGATTTATCTGTATTTGTAACTAGGCCAATTTCTTTAATATTTTTGCTTCTTACTGTTGTTATAATCGTAACAAGTCAAAGGAAAGCAAAAAAAATAAAGAATAAACAAGAAAATTTAGAAAATTAAAAAATTCTATAATTTATAAAACTCTTATTCAAACCTTACCATTATTAGACATCAAAAATCTAATAATGGTTTTTTCAAATACATAAAAAAAAGATTTAATTTTCAGAATATTCTATTGCTGCTTCATATCTATCTGAAGTATGTGCTTTTAATTCAATACAAGCGGATGAAAATTTATTTGAAGATGTAAAAGTATAATCTGATGTTTCAGCTGTTACATAATCTTCAATCAATTCTTCAAAATCATCATATATATCATTAAGATATTCTTCATTAAAATAATCTTTTGCAAAATCATTCACATAAGATTTATATGTTTCAGTATAAGTTTCATCATCCAAAATATATCTAATTAATGGCCAGTCATCATCTACTTCTTCCATATCTAAGTCCAAGCATCTACTTGAAGAAGTTAATGCTTCATTACTATCCCAAGGAATCCATTCAAACTTATTATTAGGATTATTATATAAAAAATAATTATGAGGCATAACTCCATAAGTATCCCAGTTTTGCATTACAGTGTTTGCTGCAAGCCATTTTAAAAATATATCAACATCGAAGATTGCTTCTAAATCAGTTTTATCTAAAACTAAATCTTCATCATTTATAGCATTATATAACTCTAAAATATCTTCATATGATTCATCACTATTAGTTTTTAAACCATATTCATCTTCATCATAAGTTCCACTTGCAAATGTAGCAGCATCATCTTCAGGTTTATATAAATTACCATCATCATTAGAATATTGAGTTTTAATTACTGTATCATCAACTTCTTCAACTAAAGTATACAATCCATAATAAATATCATCAT
Organism: Sphaerochaetaceae bacterium; assembly: GCA_963677735.1. GTDB lineage: Bacteria > Spirochaetota > Spirochaetia > Sphaerochaetales > Sphaerochaetaceae > Pleomorphochaeta. Next base: position 2,675,354 of record OY782505.1, on the reverse strand, counting down.
CTTCATCTCCACCTTCAACATTTATATATAGTTCATAGAAAGATGCATGAGCAACCGTTAATCCAAACTCTCGAAAAAGTTGAGTCGCTACAACTTCATGCATTTCAGACTCATCATCATAATTGTTTTTTAAATTAAGTTGTTTAAAACCATAAAACCGTTGATTATCAATATCTTCATAAGTATCTTCAAATTCATCAAAATCTAATTTAAAAGGAAGCTTATCTGAATCAGCATGGTAAAGACTTGAATTACCTTTAAATCTAATACCAACTTTATACCACTCTTTCTCATTATCATCAGAGCCATCTTCACTATAAAAAACCTCACATGGAACAAAAAAAGGATCTTCAATAGAAGTAAAATCTGAAGAATTGCCTAATTCATCTTTTAGATCATCTAAATTTTCATTCATTAAATCCCAATTTTCTGACTCAATTACAATTCTAAGCTTTTGAACTTTTGATGTATTAAATATAATATCAAGATTAGTAATTATCTCATCTGTATCTAGTTTACCATGAGTTGAATCATCCCAATCGTCAATATTGCTTAATTCGCTGTAATATATATCTGATTCATCTGCGTCTTGAGAATCCAAAATTTCATTAAACCCAATCATATTTATACTACAGGATGAATAACAAATTACAATAAAAAAGTTAATAAATAATAGTTTAATAAGCTTATTCATTAGCTTCTCCAGGAGAGGCGCTACCTTGAGTCCATTCTCCATCTATATATAAAAATACAGTATCTTCACCTTGTTCATCTTCTTCATATGTGAAAAAGGTTGTTGCTTGTTCTTCATCAGAATTGTAAATATATACACCTTCAGCTTTACTATCTTTCAAACCTTCTGGAACTGTCAAATATTCTATTGATGAATATTCATCATCAACAGTATGAGTTTCTAAATCTTCCCCTTCTCCATCAGTCCATGTTACTAATTCTGTCATAGACATCTCATCATCTATTGCAAAATCATTTGAATAGAGAATTATCAAGTATCCATTTGCAGGAATGACAACTGAATCAGAAGTTGTTGTATCACTATACCATTGTGAATTATCAGAATCCCATTGATTAAGACTTAAAGTTGATGTTACTTCATAACATTCACTAATACCTTCACTATCCCCAAAGTAGTATCCAGTTAAATCAATATCTTCATCAGTTACATTATACAATTCAATGTAATCTACTGATAATCCACCAATGCTTGATGATGTTGAAACTTCAGTTATATAGAACGAATACTCATATTCATAACTAGATGTTAAATCACAACTAAACAATACAAAAAAACTAACAATAATTGCTATAACAAAACCTTTTCTTTTAACCATATCAGCCATCCTTATTATTACATAAATTATAAAGATGTAATGTGATGGTTATGTGATGACAGTTATTTAATTTGAGAATTTTTTTTCTTTTAAAATAATATACAAATAAAAACAATAAAAATGGAGTATTGTTATTAAAAACAAAGACTCCATTTTAAAGCTATTTTAATCAAAAAAAATAGAACATATTAATATAATTAAATTAAATTTTTATTAAATTGCATCCTTTTCAAATTTCTTATAAAAAGTATCTTTATCAACTTGTTTATTAGAATTTGCAATTACAGTTGTACAAATTGCATCTCCTGTAATATTAACTGCAGTTCTAGTCATATCAAGGATTCTATCAATACCCATGATTAAAGCAATAGCTTCGATTGGAAGACCAACTGAGTTAAACACCATAGTTAATGTAATCAAACCAACACTTGGAACTCCAGCTGTTCCGATTGAAGCAATGGTAGCAGTTCCAATAACAGTTAAATAATCTAACATTGATAAATCAATTCCATAAGCTTGTGCAGCAAATACAACAGCAACACCTTGCATTATACTTGTTCCATCCATATTGATTGTAGCGCCTAAAGGAATTGTAAAAGATGAAATCTTTTTAGATACACCTAATTTATCTTTTAGAGTTTCAATTGATAGAGGAATAGTCGCATTAGATGTAGCAGTTGAGAATGCAAATGCCATAACAGGGAAGAATTTCTTTATAAATACAACAGGGCTTAAACCTGTGCTTGTCTTTAATAAAATAGTATAAACAAAGAAACATTGTACAAATAAAGCTAATAAAACAGATCCCATATATTTCAACATTGGTACAAAAGCACTAAATCCAGTTGAGGCAAATGTTCTAGCTATTAAACAGAAAACACCATATGGAGCAGCTTTCATAACAAGCATTGTCATCTCCATCATAACGTCATTAAATTCACTAAAAAAATTGCTAACAGTAGAAGCTTTGTCATCTAATCTAGTTAAAATAATACCAACAAACAATGCAAAAAATATAACTTGAAGCATTTTCCCATTAGTTAAACCATAAAAAATATTAGTAGGAATAATATTCAACATAGTTTGAGAAAAGGATGTTTTGGAAGCAACTGTTACATTATCTGCAGCTTGAATATTATTCATATTCAAACCAATTCCTGGATTTATAATATTAGCAACAGTTAAAGCAATGGTAATGGCTAATGCTGTTGTTATTAAGTAAAAAATAATTGTCCTAGCTCCAACTTTTCCAAGTTGTTTTGTATCTCCTATGGCCATGCTACCACATACAAGGGAACAAAAAACTAAAGGAACAACAAGCATTTGCATTAGTCTAATAAACCCTTGACCTACGATATAAAATAAACCATCAACAAAGATTACATCTCTTATATAACTTTGAGGAATTAAATAATTAAATATAAGTCCTACAATAGCACCACCAATTAAGCCAATGAATATTTTTGAGGATAAACCTATTTTTGTTTGTTTCTCTTCTTTTTCCACTATATCGATTCCTTTAAAAAATAATAATTTCTTGCACAAATATATAATAAATTCATATTAAACGCGTTTTAATATCTCATATTTTTTAAATAAAATCAAATAGGTAATAGAATTAAAAAATCCACATACTTTTATTCTATCTATACGGCTGTATACAGATTGAAACCATACTTACAAATATGTTGTATTTCTAAGCTGCCTATACGGCAGTGAACTTTAACTCTATGTTAGATGCTGCAAAATCTATTTTCTAAGCTGCCTATACGGCAGTGAACATGCTATAAGAGCATATACCGAAGAAATAACATTTCTAAGCTGCCTATACGGCAGTGAACTTTAACTCTATGTTAGATGCTGCAAAATCTATTTTCTAAGCTGCCTATACGGCAGTGAACATATTTGAAATGGTAGGTGCAACACTTGATAGTTTCTAAGCTGCCTATACGGCAGTGAACATATTACAAAGCGTGCAAGTACAGCAATAGCATTTCTAAGCTGCCTATACGGCAGTGAACATCAATAAATATAAAATCTCTTATATATCCCTTTTCTAAGCTGCCTATACGGCAGTGAACGAAAAGATGGCGAGACATTCACGGTAACTAACTTTCTAAGCTGCCTATACGGCAGTGAACTCCACGGATGTTCTAGCCATCCTTTATCGTAATTTCTAAGCTGCCTATACGGCAGTGAACTTACAGCAGTTGCAACAGCTATAGGGCTAGTATTTCTAAGCTGCCTATACGGCAGTGAACACTTAAAAAACTAATAATCGCATTTGTCTTATTTTCTAAGCTGCCTATACGGCAGTGAACGAATCGTACAAGAAATTGATTTACACTTGCAATTTCTAAGCTGCCTATACGGCAGTGAACAAGACGTCCTCTTCCCATTCAACCGAACCACGATTTCTAAGCTGCCTATACGGCAGTGAACAGGGGCTAATTAGTTCAATAGTTGCACAATTTTTTCTAAGCTGCCTATACGGCAGTGAACATTCATCAAATAATTTGATTAAATCTTCGCTTTTTCTAAGCTGCCTATACGGCAGTGAACATTAGGGTTCTCTGGCACTGCTAAATTAATTGCTTTCTAAGCTGCCTATACGGCAGTGAACCTAAGTAATATTGACTTATGGCCCATTATAAATTTCTAAGCTGCCTATACGGCAGTGAACAGAGAGATTTCAATATCTTGACCATCTGCCTCTTTCTAAGCTGCCTATACGGCAGTGAACAGAGAGATTTCAATATCTTGACCATCTGCCTCTTTCTAAGCTGCCTATACGGCAGTGAACTCCATTGTTCACCGGTTGCGTGTTCAATTAGTTTTCTAAGCTGCCTATACGGCAGTGAACCTAAGTAATATTGACTTATGGCCCATTATAAATTTCTAAGCTGCCTATACGGCAGTGAACATTCATCAAATAGTTTGATTAAATCTTCGCTCTTTCTAAGCTGCCTATACGGCAGTGAACACGCCATTAGGGCAAATGATGTTTTTGCAAATTTTCTAAGCTGCCTATACGGCAGTGAACCAAAGACTTCACAAACTTTGATAATTTTCCACTTTCTAAGCTGCCTATACGGCAGTGAACCCGATAGACATTACAGTGTATTCAAACGAATATTTCTAAGCTGCCTATACGGCAGTGAACGTTCTGTTACTGTTTCGCTTGCCATAAAACCGTTTCTAAGCTGCCTATACGGCAGTGAACACTCTACAGACGTTATAAACTATGGTTCAAACTTTTCTAAGCTGCCTATACGGCAGTGAACTCATATAAATTAAGCATAATTCTTTACTAGAAAATAAATTATACTAAAAAAATTAAAAAACACAATAATTTCAAGCAAAATAAATTTATATAAATATATATATTTTATTTACTTCTCCAGCAAAGAATTATCAAAAAAAGTAATTAACAATTATTTAACTTTAATAAACATTCCTTTTTAGAAAATAGGAACACCGGAATTAATACTTAAACCAAAGAGATTAAAATCACAACCAGGTTTTTCAGAATCAATTCTTTCAATAAAAAAGTTATATTTATTTCCATTGCTTGAACTTTTAAGTTTAATATAGGGCAAAATACACATTTTTTGGTCATATTTATCATATAAAGCTATAGCTTCTTTATATGAAACATTTTTCCTTTTTGAATATCTTCTTGCCAACCTGTATTTATTACCTTTCTTTTGAACACGTTTAAATATTGCATATTTAACATTGCTAGGTGTTTCTCTTAGATTAGTAATATGTATATAATCTACATATACTTTCAAGAATTCTTTTAAATTTATTTTTTCACTAGCTTCATTTGAATTAAAAAAAAGTCTTATTTTAGTTCCTAAAGTTTTATTTTCTAAATCATACTCTGGAAACGAAATTCCAACATTTATAACTCCATCTATTTGATTCTTTACAAAAAGATTATGTAAAGAACCAAATACTTTCCCCATTAAAAAATTTAAATTAATTTCTTGAGAAGGTATTAAAGTTATTTCTTGATAAAATTTCAGATTATTTTGAAGCATCTCCAAATACCCCTCCTCTAACAAGCATAGCCATCACATAATTTGCTTCATCAGAATTATTAAATGTTTCGTTTTCTGTGGCCTTATCAAATATTGAATAAAAATCTGTTTTTTGCTTTGGATTTCTGTATGCTTTTCCTAGTGTAGTAACAGATCCATAAGTTTCAATTGCTATTGGAGAATAAGTATCTTCATATTCTTTATACCAAGTATCAATAGTTCTTATTGCATTTCCAATTTTTTGAGAATGCATACCAGCTACATCATCTACAGAAAACAATATCTTGCTTTTTTTCCCATTTGAATTTGAATTACTTTTATCTAATACTAACTCTTCACTAGGATAAACTTCTTGAGCATTCCCCATTTTAACAAATGCATTTATTTCTAAATTTAAAAAATCAGAATCACTAGCTAATGTCTTAGAAATTAAATTCCCTAATGTTTTAACCTTATCATCATACTTTTCAAAAGATCGCAAGCTATAATCTAAAGAATTAAAAATTAACTCTTGTGTTGAATCTTCTTCATTTTTAACATGAATTTCAATATTTCTTGAACCAACTCTATTTCTCCAGAGGAATCGACCATTTGCAATATTAATGGCATATCTCAAACCTAATTCAACAAAATTATCAGTTTCTATAAATCCTTTAACCAATTTTTCGTACCTTTTTTTAAACTCAACATCATTACAAGCAGAAGGGGTTTTGATGTTTCCTAATATTTTAAGTGTAAAAAACAAATGTAAAGTATCAAAACTAATTGGTAAAGTACAAGTATCAACAATTTGTAAATTTGCATTTTCAATCATTTTATCTAATTTTGCAGGATCTTTTGTATCTGAAGCTTTTAAACGATTTGAAATAGTTCCTTTAACTGATTTTGATATTATTTTTAATGGAATATTTTTAATTTCTTCGTTTCTTGTATTCCATTTAGTTGCGAACATCATTCCATTTGATGGTACAATTTTTTTTTCAAATGCTAAAACAGATGGTAACTTTTTTGCCATTTTAATTTCTCCTTTCTATTTACATAAATATAAATTTTTATTTTCAATATACTCATAATGCCATAACATCTCGTCAATACTACTTAACCTATATGGCATAACAAATTCACCCAGTGTCACTATAGACTCTGCGAATCTATGTTCTACCCCATTATCTCTTTGATTTTCAATCTTCGATAATTTTGATATCCCTTGATATCCCACAGCTATTGGAACTAACCAACCTTTCAACCTCTTACTATTCGTCCAGGAAACATTTTTCTCTTCATCAATAGAAGCTTTTGAGATTACTTCAATATAAGAAAGCAAAGAATTAAATGCTGTAGAATTTGTTTGTTTCATGTCTTCTTTTATTAAAGATGATCTATTTAAAATTGCAAAACCTGTATTAATTTTTGCCAATAAACCTTTGATATCACTTGGATCATCTTCATCAATATTTTTTAAATATATCTTTTTAAAAGACCAAATATCCCCACTTGCAATTTTTAATCCAGATTTCAATAATGTTGAAAGGGTTTTTAGAAAATCAATCTCTTCAAATTTCTCTAAATTATTTAACTCAATGATTAAAGATACATTTAAAGAACAAAGTGGTTCTTCTATAAAAGCATCAGTTTTACCATCTTTTACAAGTGGATGTCTCTTTTCAATAACATAGTTTTTTGAAAACTTATTTGGCTTAAATAATCTTGAATCAAAAGTATTACAAACAATTCCTACTCTTGATAATTTAATATCTTCAAATATAGTAGATAACTTTCGTTCTAAATTATGTACAAATCCTAACCATGCGGGAAGAGCGGGAAAGCCTACAGTATATGCAGAAGAAAATGCATTGGCATCAACGATATTAATTTTTTCTATAATTAAAAATTTTCTCATATCAAAACCTCTTTATATGAAAGCAAAAACCTATTAATGAATTTCATTTCTTCATCGCCCACAGAAACAGAATTTTTATTAATTATTTTTTTATAAGTTAGAATTATCCATTTAGAAATTTCTGCTATAAATTCATTCACACATTCAATATTTACTTCTCGAATCTCATCATATTTAGAATCTAAAACCTGTTTTTGATATTTAGGAAGATTTTGATATTTTTCTTCATCACTCCAAGCTTTTTCACTATTTCTCAATAAATTTATCGAATAAATTAGTTCATCAAAAATATTTAAAATAATATTGTCTCTATAATTTCTTATATTTAAGTTATTGTAACCAATCTTAAACAATTTATCTAATTCTTTAAATTGATAAATATATTGTTTATTGTAAATACACTCTTTAAAGAAATCATATTTTGGTTTTCTAACTTTCTTATTCAACGCAGTTGGAGGGCAACTATAGAACATATAGGCACTTCCATGCTCCAAATTATTTATATAAGAGATATTTTGCGGTTTTGTTCCTCCAAATCCAATTTCTACAATATCAAAAAGATTATGAATTTCATCTTCTAAAAAAAGATTTTTTCTCTTTGCTTCTCTTAACTCTTTTACATGCTCGCCATAATAATATTCTTGATATTTATGTTTTAATAAAAACATATCACTTGAAGGATATAGTATAGATAATAAATGATATTTTTTTTCAGAAATTGGAAAGTAAACTTGCTTTAATAAGTTGTCTGTTGAATCTGGCTCCTCACCCCATTTTATTTCTAAGATTACTTTGCGAATTTCTTCATACGAAATTGAAAATTTTGAAAAAGATTCTCTAGCTTCACTTGTATCTTCTTTTAAGTGACAATATACGGTTCTATTATCTTCAAATTTAGTAAATAAAAATCCAACACAAGGAAGATATGATGCATTTATAATTATATCTCTCCTTACTTTCCCATTGTTTCCATAACGTAAATATCCATCTGGGTCATATTTTTGTTCAGCCCATAAATTTATTTTAGTACTTATTTTAGGGTTAGTATATTTAGCACAATGAGATGTGAAAACAACATATTTCTTAATTTGATCTAAAAGTGTTATAAGATATTCATCTATATCTTTTCCTTTTCTTTTTTCATCAAAAAAAGCCATTAAATTTTTGTCCAAAATTTACCTCCTAGTCATTCCAAAATTTATTGAATACTTATATTTATTTTCTATATATTTCTTTGGTATTTCTAAATAACAATAAATATTCATTATTTTATTTTTTGATAGATTCATTTTTTGAGAATAATGATCAATAATTTCATCATAATTAAAAGTCAACCACGATTTTTCTATAATTGAATTCTCCACTTCAAAACTATATGTCTTTTTTATAGGTATCAAATTTTGATCTTCATCTTTCTCATAAAAGTTTAATTGCTCATCTTCATCTAATAATATATATATTTTTTTATTTTCATTTGAATTTCGAAATCGAGAATAAGTTTGAGGAAGTCCCGTCAGATACCAACAACCTTTATAATAACCATTAGGTGATTCTGGTCCCATCTCACTTCTATTTGGCAATAAATATGATTCAATCAATTTATGTTCCAAATTAATAAATTCGTCCATTTCATTACTTGAAATTTTTAGTCTCGGTATTGAGTTTATACTTTTTTGTAATTTTTTTTCATCAATTATTTGTTTTAAATCATGGGATTTCAATTTAAATTTATTACTTATTTCATAACCTGGATTTTTAAATACAAATTTATAGTCATTTTTTAAAGAATTTAAATTATATTCTAAAATTAAAATGTTCGGTTCCTCAATGTATTTATTTCTATGACGTAAAACTCTACCAGCTAATTGAATAATTGATCTATAAGAAGAAGGCTCAACAATAGCCCAATCAAAATCATGATCTCTACCAACTTCTTCGATGGATGTTGAAACTACAATAAATACTATATTTTTCTTTTTTGAATTTTCTATATGGTTATTTATTATATTATCTTCAAAAATAACACTATCTAATGTTTCACTACCACGATGCAATACTTTATCTAAATATCTTTCTATTTCATTTCTAATTAATAAAATATTCCTACTATGATAATTAATAAATTTTATTTCAATATTATCATTATCAAAAGAATCTAATTGTTTTGAAAATTCTGCACAAGTATCTATATGAGCAAACCTAATAACCCCAATCGATATTCTCTTCATAGTTTTTTTATCTATTACATAATTATTATCATGTAGCTTTTCTATAGAATGCAAAATTTTTAAGTACACTTCTTCTTTAGTAAATGTTAAAGGAAATTCTAGAATAGCCCCCTTTCTTTTGATTCCATTATTTTTTTCTGATTCTTTAATATGTTTAATTCTATCATTGATAAATTCTTCATACTTTTTTTTAAATACTGTCATTTCAAAATCTATTTCTGTATCGAATACTTTACATGAAAATTCATCAACAAAACAAGAAATTATATTTTGTGTATTTCCGAAATATAAATCGTAAATAGATCTTCCTTGAATATATGAATTATAAAATCCCAAAGAAATTGATGGGGTAATTGTTGCAGAGGATATAATTACTCTTCTTCCAAGCAAACCAGCTGTATAAACTAATCTAGTTATACAGACTAAGTCTTGATCTGAAAAATCATCAATTTCATCGATTATCAAATCACTAGTTAATAATCGTATCATAGGTAAAATCCATCTTCCACCAATATATGCTTCACAAGCAGGCATCAAATGATCAATCGTACTAATTAAAACTGGAGCACAAATCATTTTATTTTGTTTATCACTTTTTATAATAGTTTTTAAAGCATTATCTTCAATTATATTTGCATAATCGATATCATCAAATACAGCATCTTCTAAATCAAAATCACCTTCATCTAATTCATGTAGTTTCTCTACCGCTTTAGAACCAATTAACACAGCTAAATCAGTTTTATCTATATGAAGCTTTTCTCTATACATATCCCCTGTTTGTAAGGTTAACGTTCTCAATCCAAGAGCTATAGAAAACCTTAAATCACTAGAATTAGGAGTTATACTATTTATTATTTTTGCATTAGCAAAAGTTTTACCAGTACCTGTTGAAGCTATGTTAACACAAAAGAAACCACTATTTTCCTTCTTTTCTTCAGATAAAATTTTTATCTTATTAGAAGCTTTATCTTGCCAATAATACTTTGAATTTTTTAAAGCTGATTTTCTTAAAGATTTTATTTCTGATAAGGCTGGAAAACTATTTATACTTTTATTTAATCTATATATGACTGATAAAGATTCTCTTTCTACCCCTATCAAATGTTCTTCTAAATATTGTTTTAATGTATGTGTGCTTTTATCGGTATTTGCAAATAATTTTAGAGTTTTTTCTTTATACTTGTCATTTTTTAATTGTGATGAAAAATAATAATCTCCTAACATTAAAAACAACCTAGATTTTGTTATTATTAAAGGGAAAACATTAGTTTCTTTTGCCTTATTAAATAGGTTTAAATTTTTTAATAATCTATTACTCCATTTAAATACTTCTTTAACCCATATTTTTGAAAAAACAATTCCTTTAGAAAACTTATTTAAATATGTATTGTCGCAATTCTTTAAGTACCCCCAATTTTCATTCAAGTATCTTGAAAAAAAGATTTCAAAACTTGGACATTTAGCACTTAAATAATTCTTTTCTACATACTCATCATATAAAAAAGGCTTTTTATGATGTGATATTATTAAATATGAAATCAATCTAGCTAAATCTGAATTAGATTCATTTGTAGAAAAATTAATACCCTTAGTTTTTATCTCATTTGAAATATTCTTTATTAAAGGTATAAAAGTCTCTTGAGAAAAATCTGTTAACCATTGTTCATCTGTTTTAGCTTTAGTAAATCTAGAAAAAATTAAATAAGATATATATTCATGTCTAATTATGTCTGATTTTTTATTTCCTTTGAGCAATTGTTGAAAACCATCAGAGGACTTACCAATATCATGAAATAAAGCAGCTAAAGCAACAAGACATTTAATTAATTCTAAATATTGATCATCATTTTCCCAGTCATTATGTAAAAGATTATTTTTAGTAGTCGCAATTGGAACTATTCCATCAAAAGTGAATCTTGCTTTACTGCCAACAATCCACAATAACTCAGTATTTTTAGATTTATGCACCCAATGGCAAGCAACAGCTGTGTTTTTAGATGCTGTTCTTGCAAGGTGTACCTTTACAGCAAGTAATCCTTCTTTCGTAATGTTGGTCTTCCAAGTTTGATCACCTATTCTATCAGCATATAAATCTAATACCTTTTGAGTTTTTAATCTTGCTTTTTTTTCACTTAAAGAAACAAAAATTACAATCATACTAATTAACCTTCGAAAATTTTTTAGCAATATACTGTATAGAATCAAACATATAATCTAAGGCCTTATAATCTGTAAAATAATTAATACATTCATTTCTAAACAACTCATCATCAAATTCATATTTGATAGAGCAAAAGGCTAAAGGTAGAACAATTGCATCTTTTACCAAATCAGCCACATCAAAAACTAGGGCACCTCTCCTAGTTTTACCATGAAATAAAGCAAAGGCCGGAGGAATTCCTAAAGCCCATAGAGCTAGAGAAGCAAAACCATAAGCTAAGTAGTTTCCATGATTTAAATTACTATTTATAGAATCATTACTTTCTCTATCTCTAGTAAAGGAATCAAGACCAATTTTTTTACAACTAATTTTATATAATTTTTTTGTGAAATTGGCTTCTTTTAATAAAATTTCATTTATAGTTTTTGCTTGATCAATTTGTTTATTATAAGTATCTAATAACATTTGTATATCAACATCATCATCAATAAATCCATTTTCATGAAATAATTTATCTTTTGAATATACTTTTTGTATAAAAGTTATCCTTAACTTTTGGAATTCTTTAGCCGCTAAGATCCTTATTTCTTCATCATACCAAAAAGAGAGCCAACTCTGTAAATATTCCGTTGGTCTATATTCATTTTTCGAAGATATCCATTCAATTTCTGTTCCAGCAAATAGAGGGGTTCCATTACTTCCTACAAAGCCAATCATTACACCTGCTGAAGCTAAATATCTTACCGCTGCTTGGGTGATTGATGTTCCAGTACCTAATAAAAGTACTGTAGTATTAGCTATCGGGATATTATAATAAAAAAATTTTTCTTTCACTTGAGTTAAATATACAACTCTCCCATCTTTAACCATAATTCTACATTTCTCTAAGTAATATAAATTAGCTCTTTTTGAATATAAGATAGCTTTCAAATCTTTAAGATAATTTGGATCTGTATAAAACATAGAAGAATTATAACATAAATATTACTGCTATGAAACTAATTTTTTTTAAAAAACCAGTCATCAAACACTCAAATTAAAAGAGAATATTCCGGTTTTGATTATTATGATTTAATACTTGATAAATTAGTATCTTAACCCAATTTCATATAAAAAAAGTATAAATCTGAAGCATAATATAAGCTATTAATCCATGATACTATTATTAATTTCATCTTTAATTTTTAATGCTTCTTCAACATAATTTGTAGTTAGCATATCTACATTATTAATAATTAAATCTCTCATATTATCTTCATTATCAACAGTCCAAACATTAATAAAATAACCTTTATCGTGTAAGTGATTTATAGTATCTTCATCTAAAGCAAGAGGAAGATAACCTGGATCTCGACTATTTGACATTTTATATTTTGCTAAAGAAGCAAGAGATGCATCTACCTTTTCTAATTGAAAAGCATAAGGTCCAATATATTTAGTTTTTACCCTCTTGGCTTCTTTTTCAAGGCCATTAACCTTATCTAAAGTAGAGCCAGTCATACATGAATCTTTTTTAACAAGAAATACAGCAGGAATTGTTGAATCTTTATCAATTAGCTTAGAAATAGATGATTTAGAAAAACTAATTATAATAATGCTATCTTCCATTTCAGTTTCATAAACTAATTCAAGAACCTCATCCACAATATTATCAGCCTTAATTTCAAGAACAGCAATCATATCATTATCTTTCATAAACGTTAAAGTTTCTAAAAGAGTTGGAATTTTTTCACCCTTATATTTAGAATCTTTCCAACTACCAGCATCTAAAGTAGATAAATAATCATAAGTTAATTGATTTACCTTACCCTCTCCATTAGTTGTTCTATCAACAGAATTATCATGAATAACTACTAAAACACCATCTCCACTAATTTGAACATCAAATTCGCAAGCTTTAGCACCAGCATTTAAAGCAGCTTCAAACGAACTAATAGTATTTTCAGGAGCAATTGCAGCATAACCTCTATGAGCAATAATTAAAGTCCCATTTTCTTCTACATAATTGGTTAAAACTTGTGAAACTTCACCACTATTATTAGTTTGACAACTTAAAAGTGATACTAAGAAAAGTGAAACAATTATTAGTATTATAAAATCTTTTAGAGAATGAGATTTCATGGTATCTCCTTTATATACGTAAATGATACAACTATTTAGATTTAGAGGTAAAGAAAGTGTAGGTATAAAAATAAATCTAACTATATAAAAAGCTTAAAAGTGTATTAACTATATGTCAACTCTTATCTATTTGTATGAAAAAGAGTTAATAGTTTAGAGTAACATTAAATTTATAACTAACTTTGATTAAATCTTTTTATTTCACTTACTCTAATTAATCTTGGTCTATTATACCTTTGAGCCAAAATACAAGGAAGATTTACTAACAAAGCATAGAAAAGCATAATCCAAATCATATAAAAAGGACACCAAAATCCAAAAACCCAAAAAGGAAGAATTTGAAGCCAATGCGATAATTCAGCTCTACAAGTTTGGTGAATAAACTCTTTAAGGTAATCATTCTCATAATTTTTCAAATACTTCTTCTCAAAACCATTTTTTTCAACCTTAGCACCATCAGGGAGTAAATGTTTCCATCTGTGGATTTTAAAAAGAGTTTTATAAACTTTGCCATCATTTTCCCATTTATGACATTTAAAAAAGAAAGAGTTAGGATCAAATCTATAAATATCAAATAAATTACAAAGAAGAGTCATTAATAATTGAATAATTGGCCAAACTATAAAAAATGAAATGAGCATTTGTACTGGAGATAAAAAGATTACTTGCATATATCCCTCCTATATAAAGCTCTACCCTTCCAAGTAGTTTTTTTAAAAAAGAATGTGCCTAATGCAGAACAAATAAAAATTAGGAAAAAGGCTAATAAATATATTGGATAAAATAAAGAAACAAGTAATGGAAAAGATCCAATTCTTTTAGAATCATGAAACAATTTAATAACTGTTAGAGAATAAATAATCACAAGTATTCTACAATAAAAAATATTACTATTAATAAATGCAGAAGATAATTCAAGAGGGAGTGCAGTTAAATACCCCACCCAACAAAAAACCATTATAAAGATGGATAATCTAATTGAAAGAGCAGCTTTTGAGAAATTTTTTGACCAACCTTCAAATAATTGTGCAAAGGATTTTGGGTACATAGAAAATTTAATCACTGAACCACCAAGAAGTAAATCAATACTAATATTTTTACTATTATAATATTTACCTAAAAATAGATCTTCAACAACTTCATTTTTTACTCTTTCATATCCACCATTATCTAAAAACATATTTCTCTCTACTAAAAACACTGGTCCATAAAACCCAACATACTTAGTTTGTTTAAAGATAGATAAAGAAGTAGTACAAACTTGAATGAAATTAAAAAAGAAAGATAAAAATTCATGAGGCTTTTTAACTATATGAAAGGGTTGAACTGAAACGGGAGTTTGAACCTTTTCATAATGAGAAACTAAACTGCTAATAGCATTTATTTCTAATCTAACATCAGCATCTATAAATAAAAGCAAATCACCATTTGCAATCTTAGCACCATTTTGACAAGCCCAAGTTTTACCTTGCCATTTATTAGGTAAACTATCCAGTAATAAATATTTAACATTATGTTTTTTGATAATACTAGCACTAGCATCATTAGAATTATCGTCAACACAAATAATCTCATAAATATGATAATCTTGTATCTCAAGATCCTTTAAAATATTATCTATATTATTCTCTTCATTTCGAACTGGAATAATTATAGAAATCTTTAGTGATGAAGAAGATTTTTTCGCTCTTAAAGAAGGAAACTTATTGAACAAAAAAAAGGAAACAATAAATCCAATTAAAATTACAGAAAAGTGAACTACCATCTATAAACTTCCTTTTAATAGAGTGTTGAAATTTGAAATAATAATTACAACATAAATAACATTTTAATGGAATTATATCATATTTATGGTATATTATAAAAAAAAAGGAATTTTTTATGGTAAGCGATACTTTAATAATTGGTGGTGGAATCTCAGGCTTAGTAACAGCTGCCTATTTATCAAAAAATAATAGAAAAGTAACTCTTATTGAAAAAAGTGAAAAAGTTGGGGGCTTAATTGGCAGTTTCGAAAAAGATGGTTTTCTATTCGATAGTGGCATAAGGGCAACAGAAAACTCAGGTTCACTTTTTCCCATGCTAAGGGATTTAAAAATTAACTTAGAATTTTTAGAAAATACAGTTTCCATTAAAGTTAAAGACAAGCTTATAAAAGTAAAGGATGAAGATAGTTTAAAAGATTATGAAACTATGCTAAGTAGTATCTTTACTGAAAATAAAAATGAAATCCATATAATAATTGAGCTTATTAGACAAATTTCTGATTATATGGAAGTTTTATATGGCATTGATAACCCATTATTTTTAGATATGAAACAAGATAAAGACTATTTAATTAAAACAGTCTTACCTTGGATGATAAAATACAAAAGAACTATAAATAAGATAGAAAAATTAAATGAACCGGTTAATCAATATTTATCAAAAATAACAACAAACCAAGGATTAATTGATGTTATTAGCCAGCACTTTTTTAAGGATACTCCAACATTTTTTGCTCTAAGTTATTTTAGATTATATAATGATTATTATTATCCAAAAGGTGGCACCCAAGCTCTAATTGACTCATTAGAAAAATATATTATTTCTAATAATGGTAAAATAATAAAAAACACAGAAATTACTGAGATAAAACTAAAAGACAAAATAGCAATTTCAAAAAATCAAACATTTGAATATGAGAAGATTGTATGGGCCGCAGATTTAAAAACTTTATATAAAACAGTTAATGTTGAAAATTCATCAGCATATAATGAAAAAGAATATAAAGTTAAATTAAACAGTATCAAAACCTCACATGGAAATGATTCTATATATTCAATATATATATCTACAAATATTAAAAAAGAATATTACAAAGATAAATGTAGTGAACACACATTCTTTACCCCAAGTTTAGAGGGACTCTCTTCAATGAAATTCAATGAAAAGAAACTAATAAAAGAGTTAGAAAACAATCCTAATGATAGAATTTCAATATTAGATAATTGGTTAAAAGAATTTGCAAATAAAACTACATATGAAATTTCAATACCTGTATTAAGAGATCCATCATTAGCTCCAGAAAATAAATCAGCTATAATAGTAAGTATGGTATTTGATTATGATTTAACAAAATATTTAAAAAATCATGACTTATATAACCACTTCAAACAAAGCCTAAATACCTTTGTTGTTGAATGTTTAACAAAAACATTATTACCTACATTAAAAGAAGAAATAATAGACTGCTTTAGTTCAACCCCTCTTACAATTGAAAAGAGATTAAATAATAGTGAGGGAGCGATAACAGGGTGGAGTTTTACAAAAGAAATACCAGTTGAAAGTAGAATGAAAAAAATGGGCAAATCGATATTTACCCCATTTGATGATATATTACAAACAGGACATTGGGTTTTTTCTCCATCAGGCATGCCAACCTCTATTATTATTGGAAAATTAGCTGCAGATAGAATTATTCGAAAGAAAAAATGATTTTAAGCAAAAACTAGATTTCTAAATAACTTCTTATATAAATTAGTAAATAATTCATATACTGCACAAACTTTATCACTCAGACAAACAACTGCACTCTCTTTAGATTTTGGTAAAGCTAAAGTGATTGGAAACATGTGCTTAAGTATAATATCAATTTCTTTAAGGGATAGTATCAAATCCTCTTGAGCTGCAAGAGCTGCCTTTTTAGGATGTTGTCTTAAATGTTTTTTCTTATTCTCTTCACTTTTATCATGACAATCATATAAATAATAATCATGTAAAAGAGCACCTCTAAGCAATTGATAGTAATCAATTTTTAATCTTAATAATTTTGATATAAACATAGAAACATAGGCAACATTAACACTATGCCTTAAAACTGAAGTACCTAAATGGTGAGTATAAGCCCTAGTTTCTAATAATCTTGTATTTTTACAAAGTTGGTTAAAGACTTCTGAAAAAAAATCTAAATCAACTCTTTTCTTTTTAATTTTTTTCATTGAGCAAAGTATAATTTCAAAATTTAGTAATTACTAGAGTCAACTAATGTCTAAATTTAATAAAAACACAAAATTAACATAATAAATAAAATATGTAAAAATGAGTTTAAATATATTATTTAGTTTTAGTTATCTTGCTTTTTATATTTTAATTCTTGATAATACTACTAACAATAATAAGGAGAATATATAAATTGAAAGAAACTGAAATAATAAGAGATAAAATGATAGAATATTATCAAGGAGATCCTCAAAGAATTCAACACTTTATCAAAGTAGAGGCATTTGCATCTATGATTGCCCAACAAGAAAATGTGGATCACAAAACAGCAATTATTATTTCAATCTTAGGATATATTCACGATATTGGTATTAAAGTAGCTGAAAAGGAATACGGTTCTAGTGATGGTAAATTACAAGAAAAATTAGGAAAAGAGCCATCATATAATCTTGCTATTGAGTGTGGTTTTTCAAATGAAATTGCACAAAGAGTAAGCTATGTAGTATCACACCACCATACTTATAAAAATATAGATGGACTTGATTATCAAATCCTAGTTGAAGCAGATATTATCGTAAATATATATGAAGATAATATAGCTAAAGATATAATTCCCAATGTAGTAAAAAATATATTTAAAACAAAGAGTGGGGTACACCTTCTTAAACAAATGTATAACTAATCTCTAAAATAAAATAATTGTTTACTATTTATAAAGAAAGCTTGATAGATAAGAGTTTTAGTTTTATTATAGAAACTGAAAATAAATTTTGAGTTTCCAGAGATAAAAAATGAAAGAGAAAATTATTAACCAAACAATAGAATTATTTAATGAATTTGGACCTAGATTTTCTATGGAAACACTTTCTAAGAAATTAAAAATAAGCAAGAAAACTCTTTATAAATATTTTAGTTCAAAAGAATCCTTACTTGAATATATAATTGATGAGAGTTTCAATGAAGTACATAAAAAACAAGAAAAAATCTATACATCAAATCTGGACTGTGAAAGGAAATTAAGAGAAATTCTCACTACAAGTTTTTCCAGAGAAGATTCTATAAAATTTGAAAAAATACAAGATATAAAAAAATATTACCCCAACCTATTTAAAGAAATTGAAACAAGATACATCCAACAATGGGATTATGTAGAAAAACTTTTAAAAGAAGGTGAGAAAAATAATATTTTTGAATTTTGGAGCATATCATATTTAATCGCGTTAATGAAAAGTGCCATGTCTCTAGTAATTACACATCTTGATGGAACAACTAGTTATAAAAATGCACTAAATCAATCTATCAATAATATAGTAGACAGTATAAAGAAGGAAGATTAACATGTTTTATTTTTTTCTAATCATTATATTATGTTTTATCATAATAAGAGTAACAGTTATAATAGCAGCTAATAGAGTATGCAAACCAAAAGTTCGTTCATGGGAAGAAACAAGAGAAATTGAAAGAAAATACGATCAATGGTCTATCTATGATAAACTTAAAAAAGAAGAATTAGATTTTACTTTAGACGATGGATATTTAATACACGGAACCTTCATTAAAGCCCCACAGCAATCAAATAAATATATAATTTTAACACATGGATTTAGATACTCTAGATTAGGAGGTGTAAAATATTTAGAAATTTTCTTAGAAAATAATTATAATATATATTTATATGATTTAAGAAATCATGGAAAAAATATTCATGGTGGAATAATTCAAATGGGTGAAATAGAGCATAAGGATCTTTCTCAAATTATTGATAAAATGTATGAAAAATTTGGTTCAGATATAATACTTGGATTGCATGGAGAATCTCTTGGAGCATTCTCATCAATGATGGTAACAAGACTACAATCTGACAAAATAAAATTTGTAATTGAAGATTGTGGGTATTCATATACACGAGATGAATTAATATATCAATTACAAAAACAAATGAAAATGCCAGTTAGTTTTTATGAACTTGTAGCAAAATATGCAAAAACAAAATATAACCAACATTGGGATGATATGGATTTGCGACCTATTTTGAAACAATCTACAATTCCTATGCTATTTATCCATGGAAAAGCTGATAAATTTACCCCGCCTATAATGGCTAAAGAACTATATGATGCACATAAGGGATATAAAAAACTCTGTTATATAGAAAATGCTGAACATGCACAAAGCGTAGTTACTGATTATAAACTATATAAAGAGAGTGTTAATAACTTTTTAAAGGAAATCGGCTATTAAAATTATAAAAATTATTCTATTAATAGTTAATCATTAAGCTTTTTTTATTTAACAAAATTGGCGACAATGATATACTAATTTAACTTTAATTTTAAAAATAATAAAAGGTAATAAAATGAAAAAAACAGCAGGAATTATTGGGGGAATGGGTCCACAAGCTACTATCGATTTATTTCAGAAAATTGTTTCTAATACCGAAGCCTCTTGTGACAATGAACATATCCATATTTTGATTGACAATAATACAGATATACCAGATAGAACAAAGTCTATTCTTAACAATAGTGATTTACCACTTAAGTATCTAAGTCAATCAGCTAAAAACCTTGAAAAAAGTGGTGCCTCTTTTTTAGCAATGCCTTGCAATACTGCTCATTTTTTTTATGAGAGATTAATAAAAGAAGTAAATATTCCGATAATTAATATGATTGAAGAAACGGCTAAATATTTAAAAGAAAGAAATGAAAAAAGATTCTTACTTTTAGCTACAACAGGAACTATCAAAACAGAGATATATCAGAACATATTTAACAAATATGATTTAACCATAATAAAACCACAACAGGACTTTCAAGAAGAGATAATGGTTGCAATTTACGATTTTGTAAAAGAAGGCAAACCTTATGAAAATGTAGCTAAATTTAAAGAATATTTGAATCAAGAACTAAACAATGATATTGATAATATAATATTAGGCTGTACAGAGCTTCCAATATTATTTGAAGATAATAAACTTGAGTATAAGAGTGTTGATCCAACCTTAGTCTTGGCGAAAAAGATAATTACAACTTCAGGTTATAATATTAAAAACTAAGGTTGCTTCTTAAAATAACTATCTTTAGCTTTTATAAGTTCATTGGTTATAAAAGCTTTTGCTTCAATAGTTTTTGATGCAACAGGATTTGTGTTTACAAAACCATGGTATACATTTTCAAAAACCATAAGATTATTTTCAATATTTGCTTTTGTTAAGTTATTAAAATAAGTCACACTTTCATCAAAAAAAGGATCAAGAGTACCTACATATGAGCTAGCGGGTGGAAGATTTGAATAATCCTCACATCTAGCTGGAGCTGCATAGATTGGAACATTTTCAATACCTTTCAAATAAAGATCCCATGCAAATCTATTTTGTGGTTCATTCCATATTGGAGCATCATTATCCTTCATGGATTGTGTTTGCATCCTATCATCTAACATAGGGGAAATTGGAAATTGATAGGCAATAGAAACTTGATTTAGATCTCTAGCTAGCAAACAAAGGCTAACAACTAATCCACCACCAGCACTCTTACCCATTACAAAGATTTGATCATTTCTGAAACCTAATTTATTACTATTATCTTTCATCCAAAGAAGAGTCTGATAACAATCATCAACAGCAGCGGGGTATGGAGAATCTAAAGATCTCCTATAATCAGGAGCAACAACAACACAGTCTAAAGAATTCAAAATATGCTTTATTTCTCCATGACTATTCTCGGGATAATTTAAAACAAAACCACCCCCATGTAAATATAAAATGCCTGGACAATCATGATTATGATTTTTTCTATTATATACCCGAACTCGAACTTTTTTTCTTTCATTCTTATTTTCAATAAAAACTTGCTTAGAATTAAATTTTTTTAAAGGTTTTCCAATTAATCTAGAATTAAGCTTATTAATTTGTTTATATCTTTTAATTGTTGGATTTAGAATTACCTTAGCAAGCCTAATTCCAACTCTATATTCTTTATCAATCATTTCTTTATCTATTTTCATCTTTAAACCTATAACTCTTTGATATATTTATGTTTATAATATAAAACTTAAAAAATAAAGAAAAGGATCAAATGTTATTTAGCAAATGATTTTATTTTCTTAACTCTAAAAACGAGATAGATTAGAGCAGAAATTAAATAGATTGCACCAACAGCTAGAGAAATATAGAAATACATAAAGTTCCCTGTAGTTTTTGCTAAAGCCGGTAGGTTAGCACATAAAATCAACGGTATCATTATTGGAAAAACAATGGCAGCCGAATACATATAATCTGTAGAAACGCTAGAATCCATATTAGGTTCAACAATTCTAAGTAAAGCTAAGCCTGTAGGTAAAGTTCCTGTTGCACATCCAAATAAAAGTAACATACGCTTAAACCAATTATCTGTGAAAACTTTTTTACAATACCAAGGTAATAATTTTATAGCAATAAAAGAACCTAAAACAATTAAAAGAATAATTTCAAAAATGTAACTACCAATAGCAGCAAGAGAAATTGCACCTAATGAAGCTGAAATTGTCAAATCTATACTAAACCCACTAATTCTATTACAAGTTGAAGTTTCAATTGATGGACCAATACCAACAACTTTAATATATTTTCTAACTAAAATAGCAATTACTGAAGAGAATATAAAATTCAAACCCCAAAGACTATCACCAAATTCCACACCTAAAGGTCCTAAGAAAGATAATAAATAAGTCAATAAAGTTAAGGTCAAAAGGCTTAATAGATAAGTCGAGAGAACAACAGCAATATGATAAGTTAGTGAATCTAAATTAAAATATTCAATCATACCTTGATGTTTTTTTAATTCAAACTCTTCTCTATCCTTTGGATTCTCAACATAACCTTTTGCAATTCCCCAGTTAACTAAGATAACACCTCCAATAGCACCAACTAAAAAACCAGCTGCTGCAATTGATAAAGCTACAGAAGTTGCACCAGTAAATCCCATAGGCTCCCAGACCATAGAAATTGAATAAGCTTGACCTGGCCCTAATTCAAAACCAAGAGGAAGTAAAAATCCAAAAGCTGGGAAAAGATTAGGAGAAACAGTAACAATTAGTATTAATGTTAATAAAAGACCTAAAAAAGTTTGAAAACCATACTGACTTATAGTGCCAAAAACATTAGCAAAGATATTACTAGTCTTTTTATTTTGAAAATCGCCATCCTTTGTTCTAAGCATCATAGCAATAAAGGAAATATTTAACATATGGTAAACTAAATTCCCCAAGAAATCTTGAGTTAGCCCAAATGACGGAGCTATATAATTATAGAATACCAATAGAACAAAACCTGCAATTATAGGAGCTGGGATTAAAAATTTACTCAAGATTGATATTTTGTGCCTTATAAATGCACCTATTAATAGTGCAAATGAAATCACACCTAAATGAACCATTATACTATACTGTAACATTTTCAGTCTCCCATTTTTGGAAATATTTTAGAGAATTTAGATCTGGTTGTAATCTAAAGCTATATAATTGATTTTCAAAATAAAATTCAATTGATTGTTTAACAGATAATACCATACTTTCAATTTTATTAATTTCGAAACTTAGAACCCTTCCATCTGACAAGGTAAAAACAATTTTATCATTTAATAATTGGCAAGTATATTTCTTTGAAATATATTCAAATTTTTTCCCAACACCTTTTCTAAGAAAATCACCTTGATCTTTTTCAAAGACAATTTCATTACTTGCAATATATTCTTTTTGAAAATTATTCCACTGGGGAAGTGTTTTGAAACCAAAAGAACCTTTTTCAAAATTCAAATATTCAGTCAAAGTATCTTCAGTACCACAATGAGAACATTTAACTGTGTTTTTATCCCCTATTATAGATTGCGGCTGCAAACATTTTGGACAAATATAAAATAAGCGTTGAATACCCTCAGCACCTCTTTTACAATAAAAGGGTCTCTTTGTTTTTTCTTGCCATTGTTGTTGATTAAAATAAAGATTCTCTCTTACAACTTCTGTTAATTCTTTTACTGAAGAAGTTTGAATTTCTTCAACACTAAGAATTTTTTTGAGTCTCACAACAAGAGTTCCTCGCCTTTTAACATCAGCCCATCTAGGATGTAAATCATAAGCACCTTCTAACGATAAGAAATAAACAGGCACTTTGAAAATTCTAAACATCTTTGCAGTAGCTTTGTGATTAATTTCCAAACTATTGCCATCCCAAGTTCGAGTACCTTCAGGGAATAAGCCAACAATAGATTTATCTTTAAGTGCAGAATTAATCGACTTAATAGTAGTTAAATCACTTCTACCCTGTTGCTTAGCAATACATGTTGCAAGATTAGAAAGACAAAACTTAAGAAACTTACCTTTAAAAAGGTATGCACCTGCAACCCATCTAACATGAGGTTTCATAGCAGAATAAATAAAAATAGGATCAAGGGAATGACTATGGTTACCCACAATCAATGCAGGACCTTTTATTCTATTTAATTCTCCACCATCCTCAAAAACAACTTTAACCCTTGGGTTAAGATAAAATAATTTATATAGTGGTTTAGCTATATATGATATAAATATTGGTTTTTCTTTTGACATCAATAAAAGAATAAAGTATAAATCGATATTTATAAACAGAAATTTTCTACTTTAATAAAAAAAAAATATTAAATACCCAAAAAATTTTATATTGTATAAAATTAGTTAGGTATACAACAGCCCTCTAGATTTAATAATCTTTTTTTCATATCTAAACCATAAGCATAACCTGTTAAATTATGATTTGAAGCTATAACTCGATGGCAAGGAATAATAATTGGTATTGGATTTTTATTATTAGCTAATCCAACAGCTCTATAAGCTTTAGGGTGATTAATCTCAACTGCAATATCTTTATAACTTTTTGTAGAGCCATATTCAATATTCAATAAAGCAGAGTAAACTTTATTTTGAAACTCTGTAGCATTTAAGAATAATGGAATATTAAAAACCTTTCTTTCCTGATTAAAATATTCTTTTAATTGAATATTCACAAAATCACTAAAACTATTTTTTACCGAATTAATATTACTATTATCGACTAATTTTAAAGAGACTAATTTATCATCTTTATATCCAATTATATAATTTACAAATGTATTTTCATAAAAAGCATATTTAACATTGTCCAAAGCAATTTACTCCTTTAATAAAGTTTAAATTAAAAAAGGGCTTAATTACAATAAAAAAAATAGAGCCTAAACAAATAAGCTCCATTTTATAAATTATTTATTAGAAAAACTTAAAATTTTTCAATAATTTCATCCTTATCTAATCTTGATTTAGGCAGTTTAGCATTAAAATCATCTTCACTATGATATCCTAAAGCTACAACAACTTTAGATGCGAATCCTTTTTCAGTTAGGTTAAATTCATCATCTAGAATATTCATCTCTAAACCTTCCATTGGAACTGCATCTATACCTAAAGAGGCAACAGAGGTTAAAAAATTACCTAGATTCAAATATACTTGCTTATCGAACCATAGTTGTAAATCATTATATTTTTCTTTATGAAATTTTGTAAAAGTTGATCTTGCATTATGATTATTTTCTTTAATCTCACTAGTTGCATATCTATTATCTTTATCTTCTGTTTCACATATATGTAAAAGATAATCATCATCAACATCTGTTTTTGATGCAAATATAACAACTAAAGAAGAATCAGTAACTTTCTTTTCATTAAAACTAAAGAAACCTTGAGATGCTTTAGCTACTTTGGCTTTTGCATCATCACTTTGAGCTAAAATAAAATGCCAAGGCTGTATATTTGTTGAAGAAGGAGAAAGCTGTAAAATTGTTTCAATTTTTTTTATATCTTCTTCACTTATTTTTTTATTTTTATCAAAAACTTTTGTTGAATAACGTGTATTTAATGCTTTTATAATATCCATATTATCTCCATGAATTAATTTTTATATCAAAAAGGTAACTATAGCTAACAAATAAGTCAAACTAATTTTTAATAATTGTTTTAATAATATCTAAAGTATAATCAATTTCTTCCTTTTTTGTGAAAACACCAGGACTAAATCGCAGAGTACCACTTGGATAAGTATCCATTGCTTTATGAGCTAATGGGGCACAATGAAGTCCAACTCTTAAAGAAATATTATTATCATTTAACTCCATAGCAATTTGTGAAGGATCTCTTCCAATTACATTAAAAGAAATAGCGTTAGTTCTGTTTTTAATATCTAAGTCACCATAAACTTTTAAACCATTAATTTTAGATAATCCTTGAACTAATTGCGAAATTCTCTCCTTATAATTATTAACCAAACTTTCTCTATTATCTTTCCAATATTTTAAAGCAGCATTAAAACCTGCAATCCCAACTAGATTTTGGGTACCAGCTTCAAGATGATCAGGCAAAAAAACAGGCATAGATAAAAGAGCACTTTTTGAACCAGTTCCACCAGCTATTAAAGGTTTAAGGTTAAGTAAAAAAGAAGAATCATTAGATACAAAACCACCAATACCCATTGGACCTAAAAAACCTTTATGTGCTGTAAAAGCAATTGCAGTGATACCCTCTATATCTAAATTTACTATAGGACTACTTTGAGCACTATCAACAAAAAGCATCAAATTATTATTTTTAGCAAACTCTTTTGCACTATCTATAGGTTGAATAATACCAAAAACATTTGAAGCATGATTGAAAATCATAGCCTTTGTTCTTTCATTAATCAAACTTTTCGCATTGGAGAAATCAACAAAACCATTCTTATTATTTGATAAAACTGAGTAATTAATTTTATGCAAATTTAAAACTCTAACAACAGAATTGTGCTCAAAAGGAGTAATTAAAACATGGTCCCCTTCTTTTAATGAGCCATAAATTAATTGATTTAAAGAGTGTGTAATACCACTAGTAAAAATAACATTTTTAAAATCCTTACATTTATAAATCTCTTGTACTAAAGATCTAGTCTCTAATTGGAGCATAGAAGCCTCTATTGCACTCTCATAAACTCCTCTAGAGGGGTTGCTAGAACAAGTTGTTAAAAACTCGCTAATTGAGTCAATCACTTGTTTTGGTTTTGGAAAGCTTGTTGCGCTATTGTCCAAATAAATTTGATTTTTGTTATACATATTAAAATTTTATCACTGTTTTTTGAAAAAATCCATTGCTTTTTTCAAAATATAATGGTTATAATTCAATATATATATATTTATATCAAAAGGAAGTTAAGATGAAAAAAGAAAAAACTATGATCATTGTAACTGGAGCTATAATTGGTATAGCTGCAATATTATTAGTTATGTTAGGGAATCCTAAAAACATGGGATTTTGTATTGCTTGTTTTGTGAGAGACATTACAGGTAGTTTACAACTTCATAGTGTAGAAACACTACAATATGCTAGACCTGAAATATTTGCTATCATACTAGGATCATTTACAGTTGCAAACATAAAAGGAGAATATAAAACAACAGGTGGTTCCTCTCCTATTCTAAGATTCTTTTTAGGATTCTTTATAATGATTGGAGCTTTAGTATTCTTAGGTTGTCCATTAAGAATGGTTCTAAGACTTGGTGGTGGAGATGGTAAAGCTATTTTTGCATTATTTGGATTTATTGGTGGTATATTTGTTGGTTCTAAATTCTTAAACCAAGGTTTTTCACTCGGCAGAACATACAAAATTGAAAAATATGGAAGTTATGGATTTATGGTATCTATCCTATTATTAACAGTATTAACTGCATTTAGCTTAATTGGAAAACCAGAATTAGAAGCACATGCTCCATTTATCGCAAGTTTCCTATTTGCAATTGTAGTTGGAGTTATGGCTCAAAGAACTCGTTTCTGTATGGTAGGAGCTTATAGAGATATTTTCTTATTTAAAGATACAACATTATTCTTTGGAACCTTATCTTTATTTGTAGTTGTTTTAGTTGGAAATATCATCACAGGAAATTTCACATTCTCAATATCAGCAGAGAATGCAATTTGGTATTTCTTATCAATGGGATTAGTTGGTTTTGCAGCATCTCTAGCTGGTGGTTGCCCATTAAGACAATTAATTTTAGCTGGTGAGGGAAATACAGATAGCATCATTACAATAATTGGTATGGTATTTGGTGCAGCAATTTCTCACAATTTTAAAATGGCTTCTTCCCCTACTACTGTAAACACAAATGGTAAAATTGCTGTTATCGTTGGTCTTGTTGTAATTACTGCAATCGCATTCTTAATTACAAAACAAAGAAAGACTGAACTAAAGAAATTAGGATTATAGGAGAAATTAAAATGGATAAAGTAAAAACAATTGATGCAAGAGGATTAAGTTGCCCAGTACCAGTAGTACTAACAAAAAAAGCTGTAGAACAAAACCCATCTGTACTACAAGTTATTGTAGACAATGTTGCAGCAAAAGAAAATGTAAGCAGATATGCAACTGCTATGGGGTATAATATTAAGATAGAAGAAAAGGATAATGAGGAAACCTTATTAACTTTAGAGAAAAAATAATGAATAATTATGTATTAACTTTTAATACTCAATTAGACGCAATAATTGCAAAGAAATATTGTGAGAAATCGAATATTCAATGCAAACTAGCTCCCGTTCCTAGATGTCTTTCATCTTCGTGCGGGACTTGTGCATATGTTAAAGTTGACAATATAAGCTTACTGAACAACTTACAAATTGAGGAAATATTTATTAGCATAAGTGGAGAATATAAAAAATATGAAAGATGTTAAATTAACAAGTATGGTTAAAACAAGTGGGTGTGCTGCAAAGCTACCACCTAAAAAATTAGAAGAGGTATTAAAAACTCTTCCTAGCTATAAATCCCCTCAACTATTAGAAGATTTTAGTGGCAATGAAGATGCGCTCGCTTTTGATTTAGGTGATAATCGAATTATGGTACAAAGTGTTGATTTCTTCCCTCCTATGGTAGATGATCCTTACACCTTTGGTCAGGTAGCTGCAGCTAATGCAATTTCTGATATTTACGCAATGGGTTGCACACCCTCAATCGCTTTGAATCTATTATGTTTCCCTTCATGCTTAGAAGATGAAGTAATGAGACAAATTTTAAAAGGTGGTCTTGATAAGGCTATAGAAGCAAATTGTGT
The DNA here is from genome assembly GCA_963677735.1 of Sphaerochaetaceae bacterium. Lineage (GTDB taxonomy): Bacteria > Spirochaetota > Spirochaetia > Sphaerochaetales > Sphaerochaetaceae > Pleomorphochaeta. Next base: position 2,646,451 of record OY782505.1, on the reverse strand, counting down.
AATTGCTGGAGGGCACACTATAAGTGATCCAACTCCTAAATACGGGTTATGTGTAACAGGATTTGGAGAAAAAGATAGACTTTGGAAAAACCATGGTGCCAATGTTGGAGATGTTTTAGTTTTAACTAAGAAAATTGGTGTTGGGATAATATCAACTGCTATTAAAGCTGAAATGGTTAGTGAAGATTTAAAACAGCAAGCAATAAATTCTATGACTGAATTAAACAAAAAGGCTAAAGAAGAGGCACAGAAATTTGATATTTCTTGCGCTACAGATGTTACAGGCTTTTCTTTAATTGGGCATTCAATTGAAATGGTAGGTCAAGAAAATTATTCTATCGAAATAAATAGTAAAAAAGTATTAATGTTTGATGGAGTTTTAGAATTAGCTCGCTTAGGAATTCTTCCAGGTGGAATGTACAATAATAGAGATTTTAGTGATAAAAAAGTAACTTATGCAAAAGACATTTCAACTAATGTAATCGATGTTTTACACGATCCTCAAACATCAGGTGGATTATTATTGGCATTAAAAGAAGAGGATGCGTTAGAGTTGGTTAAAAATCTAGAAAATGCATCAATAATTGGAAGAGTTATAGAAAAACAAGAAACTCCAATTGTTGTAATTTAGATTTATATAATATTTAGTAATTGTTTAACCAGTTTCAATTAAATGAAACTGGTTATTTTTATTTAAAATAATTTAAAAAAAGATTATTCACTAAATTCAGCTAAGCCTTCAACAGCAACAACTCTAACTGGACTTGAATCAATTCCTTTAATTGGTAAAGGTAAGAAGATAATCATAAAAATTTCTTGTGATAATTGTTCTAGATTCTTCAAAACTTCAATAAATGTAATATTTTCTGCCATTAAAATATCATGGAAAGGTTTTACATCTTCATTAGAATTTTCGATAGATACCCCATCACCAAAACCTACACTTTTTACACCCTTTTCTTTAAACCAATTTGCAGATTCAACACCAATAAACAATCTCTTATCAACATCAGTATTAGTTAATTTAGTAAATGGAGTTAATTTATAAGGTGAATCAATAATAACTACATCACCCTTTCTAACTCTACCTTTAGAAGCAGCTTCTAAATCTTCAGCACTAATATGTCCATTAGGTTCACAAGTTGTAATATTTAAATAAACACAACGACCAATGAAATTTGTAACAGGCAATGTTAAAACATCTGGCCAATTATCATCGTGGTGGTAAGGTGTTTCAACATGAGTTCCTAAGTGAGTTGTTAAATCCATATCAGTGTGGAAATCTGGAATAGGTCCACCTGTATTAAATCTTCTGAGTTTACAACGTCTGCTTTCTGTTTCTGGGTCTAAATGTTTTGAAAGATCAATAACATTAATTTTAGTATTATCTAGTAACATTTTGCTTTTCTCCTTATTACTAATTTTTATCCATTTTGTATCCCAATTGAAGTAACTAAATACACTCTATACCATAAAAATTTAGTAATTTATGCTTGTCACATTCATTACCAAGATTTAAATTCTTAATAAATAAAAAATTATTTATTTTTATTGACATCCTTTTTTTTCCATGTTATATTTCTTAAATACTGCAACCGGTTGCAAATTATAATAGCAGTTAAATGCTATAAAGTAAAGAATTAAAAAAAATATTTTTAATATTTTTAAATTATTCTTGGAACCGGTTATAGTAACTAGACATTTATCAAAGGAGATAAGAATTATGACTATTTATGAAATAGCTGAAAAAGCTGGCGTATCTGCTAGCACAGTATCTAGAGTTATAAACAATAAATCCTCGGTAAATGAAAAAACTAGAAACAAAGTTCAAAAAGTACTCAAAGAATACAACTTTAGTCTAAATGAAACAGCTAGAAGTCTTTCAACTAATCAATCAAAAATGATTGGAATATTAGTCGCTGATATAAGAAATTCACACTATACTGACATGGCTTATGAAACAGAGACCAATCTTTTAGAAAATGGGTATTGTTCAATTATTATCAATGCTGGAAACACTGAAGAGAGAATGAAAGAAAGCATTGAAATATTAAGCAAAAGACAAGTTGATGGAGCAATAATAATTGGGTCAATATTTCAAAATAAAGTTGTAGAGAAAAGCATAAAAAAGTATTTTAACGATAGACCAATAATTTTCTTAAATGGAAGTTTACCAAATAAAAATGTATATAATTTAGTCGTAGCTGAAGATGAAGGCGTTAAAGAAAGCGTAATTTTACTTAAAGAACATGGTTACAAAAATATACTCTTCATGAGTTGGATGGAAACAGCTAGTAATACTTTAAAAATTCAAGGCTACAAAGAAGGAATAAAAACTCTTAATTATACCCCTTATTTATTAAATATTACTGAAAAAGAAATTAAAACACACAAATCTGATATTCTCATAAATTATCTAAAATTAAACCCTCAGATTGATGCAATTATAGCATCAGATGACTTTTTAGCCACTCTAACTATAAAATGCCTTACAGAGAATAATATAAAAATTCCAAATGATATTGGAATTATTGGAATAAATAACAGTGAATACTGTTATATAACCACACCTTCTCTCACGTCCTTAGACAATAAACAAAGTGAGTTAGGACAGCTAGGCGCCCAATCTTTAATAAATTTACTCAATAATAAATCAGTATCAAAAAAAATTCAAATATTTCCAGAAATTATAGAAAGAGAAAGTTTGAGATAAAAATAGGAGACAAAATGAAAATTGCAATTATTGGAGCAGGAGCAATGGGCTCAATTTATGGTGGTAAACTATCTAGTGCTAATAATGTATCATTAATTGATAATAATGCTAAAGTAGTTGAAACAATAAATAAAAATGGGTTAAAGCTTGAAGAAGATAATACAGTAAATACTTATTATCCAAAAGCATACACATCTTCTAAAGAAATAAAAGATGTTGATCTATTAATCATTTTTGTTAAGGCAATTTATTCTAAACAAGCAATAGAACAAAACCTTAATCTTATTGGAGATAACACTCTAATTTTAACATTACAAAATGGTGCCGGCCATCAAGATTTATTAAAAAACTATGTATCAGAAGATAGAATTATTATCGGGACAACTGAGGATGTAGGTAAAGTATTAGATTTTGGTTTTGTGTCTAGATCAGGCTTTGGTAAAACTAATATTGGCATGATTACAGATACGAATAAGGCTGTTCTTACAAAAGTTCAAGAAGCTTTTAATAACAGTGGCTTCAATACAATTATTCACGAGAATATTAATCAATTAATTTGGAATAAATTATTTATAAACACAACATTAAGTGCAACAACTGCATTATTACAATGTGAAATTGGTTATCTAGGTGAAAACGAATTTGCTCTTCAAATGGTAGAACAATTATTAGACGAGGCTATTACAGTTGCTAAGGCAATGAACCTTGATGCAGATAAAAAAGCATTAATGCAAGAAATAAAAAATATAACAATAAACTCTAAGAACGGAGTTACATCTATTTGTGCTGATATTAGAAACGGTAGAAAGACTGAAGTTGAAACTATAAGTGGTGCAATAGTCAGTGCTGCTGCAAAATTAAATATTGAAGTACCAACACACAAATTTGTTGTAAAACAAATTCATGCATTAGAAAAATAACTAGGAGTAAAAAATTGATTTCAACAAGTTTAACAGTTATAGAGACTCAACCTTGGTTAGTAAAACCTTTAAAAAAGGCAATAGAATTTTTAAAAGAAAATAGTTTAGAAGAGCTTGAAGCAAAAACTTACGAGATTATTGGCGATGATATGTTTGCTCAAGTAATTGATTTTGAAACAGCAGATAGAAGTGAGATTAAACCTGAATCACATTTAAAATATATAGATTTACAATATTTAGTTACAGGTGAAGAAAAGTTAGGTTTTTTAACAAATAATAATGAATATAATTATGACGAATATATAAAAGAGAGAGATTTATGCTTTTATCACAGAAGTTTCAATAACGAATCTTATACTATTGCAACTCCATCTTCAATAAACCTTTTTTTCCCAAATGATATTCATATGCCTGGAATTAAAGTAAATTCAAAAATGAAATTAAGAAAAATCGTTATAAAAATTAGCGTAGAATACTTTAACAAAAATTATTTTTAAAGCACTAAACCAACATAAGAAATATATTTTAAAAAAAATCCATTTAGGTAAGAAATATTTTTCTTGACAAATCGATAGTTATATATCAATAATTAGGAAATCGATTGCAAAAAATTTCAAAAAAGGAGCAATATATGAGAATTCAAGCAAAAAATATGCAAGACGAATTTATAAGAATTTTACTTTCTCGTGGATACACTTTAGATCTTGCAACAGAATCAGCACAGAATTTTGTAAACAACAGCTTAGATGGCATGTATTCTCATGGAGTAAATAGATTTCCAAGAGTTATAGAGTATATAGATAAAGGCTACATTAAAGTTGATGCTAAAGAAACCGTCGAACAAAGCATTGGTGCTATTGAGATCTGGAACGGGAATTTAGCAATGGGGAACTTAGTTGCAACCCATGCAATGAAAAAAACAATTGATCTTGCCAAAACCCATGGAATTGGCGCAGTAGCAATAAAAAACACAAATCACTGGATGAGAGGTGGGGCATATGGTTGGCAAGCGGCAAATGCCGGTTGTGCAAGTATTTGTTGGACAAATACAATGCCAAATATGCCAGCTTGGGGTAGTATTGAAGCAATAATAGGGAATAACCCATTTGTTTTATCTATTCCAAGAAAAAATGGTAAACATGTTGTTGTTGATATGGCTATGTCTCAATTTTCATATGGTAAAATAGAAGAATATAAACTTTTAAATAAAGACCTTCCTGTTTATGGGGGATTTAACAAAGAAGGAGAACTAACAACTAATCCAAAAGAGATAGAAGAGAGTTTAAGACCTCTTCCAGTTGGATACTGGAAAGGATCTGCATTATCAATTGGTTTAGATATTTTTGCATCATTTATTTCAGGAGGTCTTTCAACACCTTTAATTGGAAATGAATGTGAAAGTGAATACTCTTTAAGCCAAGTAATGATTGCAATCGATGTCAAAAAACTAAATAGTTATAACAATTCTGATGCAGTATTAGAAAAAACAATTGAATTATTAAAGGCAGCAAAAAAGGATACTGACGCAACAGAAATTAGATATCCTGCAGAAAGAGAATATAAAACTAGAATGGAAAACTTAGAAAAAGGTATACCAGTAAACGAAGAAATTTGGAATAAAATAAGGAATTTATAGAATGACAATTTATGATATTGCCAAAGAAGCTGGGGTTTCTGCAAGTACTGTTTCTAGAGTTATAAACAATAAGAAAGGCATTAAAAATTCAACAAAGACAAAAGTTCAAAATGTTTTAAATAAATATGACTTTCACCTTGATGAAAATGCTAAAGGGCTTGTTACAAAAAAAACTAAGTTAATTGCCATTTTAGTTGCAGATATCCGTCTAGAACATCACAATAACATTTCCTATTTAATATCTAAAAAATTGATGGAATTTGGATATTGTACAATTGTGATTAATGTTGGAACAACAAAAAAAGATGTTGATGAAGCCGTTGCCATTTTGAGGCAAAGGAAAGTTGATGGAATTATCCTTGTTGGTTCAATATTTCAAGTTGACCAAGTTGAATATTCAATCAAAACCTTTTTTTCAGATATACCTGTAATTATGGCAAATGGATACTTACCTTTAGATAATGTTTATGGGATTGAAATAAATGAATATCAAGGTATTAGAGAAGCTGTAAAACTTCTTTATACAAGAGGTTATAAAAAAATAGCATTTATTGGAAACCTTAATACAGTAAGTAATAGAAAAAAAAGAAATGGGTATGAAGACCAATTAAGATGTCATTGCTATCAAGAGGAACCAATTGTCTTAGACATATACAATACAATTGATTCATATGTGAAAATAAGAGAACTTTTTATAAAACATGATGGAATTGATTCCATAATATTTAGTGATGATATTTTATTATTTAAACATTTAAGATTTTTTGAAATCAATGGAAAAAAAATACCAGAGGATTTAGGTTTAATTGGAGTAAACAATGATTTTTTCTGTACACTAACAACCCCTACTCTAACAACAATTGATAATAAAATGGAAGACACTGCTTTAGCTGTTGTTAACACACTTATCGGAGTTTTAAATGGAGAACAAAAGGTAAACAGAATAATGTTATTTACTAATATTATAGAAAGAGAAAGCACTAAAAAGCATTAAGCTAAAAAATAAACAATATTTACAGGAGTAAAAGATGAAAAAACTTATTAGCGTTAGTCTTGTTCTAATGGCAGCATTTTCTTTTGCATTTGCAAGCGGAAATTCTGAAACAAAAGAAGGTAAACCATTAAATTTGATTGTAGCACACAATCAAACTTCACTAGAAAACCCCTATGCATTTGGTATCATTGCATTTAAGGAAAAAGTAGAAGAATTATCTAATGGTCAAATTACAGTTACACTACACCACGGTACACTTGGTGAAAGCGAATCAGAATTAGTTGAAAAATTACAATTAGGTGCTGCATCTATGGTAGTTGCATCTCCTGGATTCATGGTTTCAATCGGCGTTCCTGAAGTAGATATGTTCTCTCTTAACTACTTATTTGATGATTTCGATAACTGGGCAGAAAATGTTGATGGTGAATTCGGTGAAGCTATGGCAAGTCTAATTAATGAAAAAACCAACAATAGTTTCAAAATCATGAGTTACTGGTCTTCTTCTGTAAGAGATTATTATGGTAAAAAACCAATTTATACTCCATCAGATCTAAAAGGTATTTCAATTAGAACTCAATCTTCTCAAGTTCAACAAGCATTCTGGCAAGCATGTGGAGCTATTCCAACTTCAGTAGCTTGGGGTGAATTATATCAAGCACTTCAACAAGGTGTTGTCGATGCAGCTGAAAATGATTATACAAATTTTATGTTAAAAGAACATCATAAAACTACTAATGGTCATTATATCAGTGAAACAGATCATGACTTTACTACTAGATTATTATTAATGGATGGTAATTTCTACGATGGTTTAACAGCAGAACAACAAGGTTGGATTGATGAAGCTTGTGCTTATGCTGGTAAAGTTGAAAGAGATAAAGTATTTGAAATGTATAGCACATCAAAAGAAAAAGTAATTGCAGATGGTGCTGAAGTTGTTGAACATGCTGATATGGATATTGATGCATTTAAAGCAATAGCATATGAAATTCAAGACGAATTTGCACAAGAAAATAATATGCAAGATTATCTTGAAATGATTAGAAACACAAAGTAATAAAAAAAGTTTGTTATTTTTAATTATCCTTAGCTCTTTATTGAGCTAAGGTAATTGTATAAAGAAAGGGATTATATGGACAATTTTGTAAAAAAAATTAATAATATTCACATTTTCATAAGTGCAGTTTTCTTAGCTATATTTCTAGTAGCTGTTATTACTCAAGTAATAACAAGATTATTAGGTATAGCCATGTTATGGACACAAGATGTTGCAATGTACTCATTTATTTGGTCAGTATTTATGGGTGGAACAGCTATGGTTTATCCTGAAAAACACTTTGCATTTACTTCATTAATTGATAAAACCGAAAGTCAAAAAGTTAAAACAATAATTCATTTAGCAATAATGCTATTAATGTTATTCTTTTTAGCTATTATGTTATATTATGGAATAATAATAACCCAAAAATTTTGGAATTATAAATGGGTTAATCTTCCCCAAATGAAAAGAGGTTGGACTTGGTTATGTATGCCAGTTAGCGCCGCACTTGGTTGTATCTATTTAATAGACAAAACAATCAAAGATGTAAATTCATTAGTTAGGGGGAACAAATAATGGCTGCTTTGTTAGTTATATTTTTTATCATATTAATCATTATTGGAGTTCCAATATCATTTGCTTTAGGACTAGTTTCCTTTGCAGGAATTGTATCTTTACCTGAAATTCCAAATATGATTGTTTTTACAAAAATGTTTAATGGTTTAAATAGTTTTACTCTTTTAGCAGTACCTCTATTTATATTAGCTGCAAACTTAATGAATGAAGGTGATATTACAAAAAGATTAATAAAATTTTGTAATTCATTAGTTGGACATCATCGTGGTGGGCTAGCTTATTCTAATGTTTTAGTATCAATGATTTTTGCTGGAATATCTGGATCTTCTCAAGCAGATACAGCTGGAGTTGGAAAAATCTTTATTCCTTCAATGGAAGCAGACGGCTATGATAAAGGAACAGCAGTTGGTGTTACAGCTGCATCTTCAACACTAGGCTCAATTATTCCTCCAAGTATCACTATGGTAGTTTATGCAGGAATTGCAAATGTAAGTACAGGTGCTTTATTTATGTCTGGCTTAATTCCAGGAATACTTCTTGGTTTAGCTATGATGTCAATCATATTTGCAAAAAGAAAACAATTTCCAAAAGAAGAGAAAGTACCAACAAAAGAAGTTATTAAGCTAACTATTCAATCAATTCCGGCTCTATTTACTCCTGTAATTCTCATTGGAGGAATTGTTTCTGGAATATTTACACCAACCGAATCTTCAGCATTTGCTTGTTTATATGCTTTAGTTATTGGTATGTTTTATTACAAAACAATTAAAGTTAAAAGCTTACCAAAAATATTAATTGAAACAATGAAATTAGGTTCTTTATCTTTGTTTGCATTAGCAACAGCTTGTGCATTAGGGGAGCTACTTAGTTACTATCAATTAAACGTACTTGTTATGAACTTCTTTACAAACTTACATGGAGGGTCTTTAGTATTCTTATTAATTGTAGTTATATTCTTCATGTTTATTGGAACATTTGTGGATGCTGTTCCTGCAATGATTCTATTTGTACCAATTGTATTGCCTTCAGCTATTCAATTAGGAATTAGCCCAATTATCTTAGGACTAATTGTAGTTGTAACACTTGCTCTTGGCTTAGTTACACCACCATATGGTTTATGCTTATTATTAGCCTCATCAATAAGCGGAATAACAATTGAAGATGCCTTTAAAGGAACTCTTCCTTACTTCTTATCTTCTCTTTGTGTATTATTATTATTAATATTATTCCCTAATTTTTGGCTAAATATTCCTTCAGCCATATTCCCTGCTTTATTTATATAAAAAATTAAAACTTTTAATTCATATCCACTGTTTGATAATTCTTCAAGCAGTGGATTTTATTTTCAATACCGAACCTGTAAATTTTGACTAAACTAATAATTTAGAATATCTTTAAAGTATAGGAGTCATTATGAGTAAAATATATTTAGCAGGTGGTTGTTTTTGGGGTACTCAACATTTTTTTTCATTAGTAAATGGTGTAACAAGTACTAAAGTCGGCTATGCAAATGGAACAATAAAAAATCCTTCATATGAGCAAGTTTGTTCAAAAAATTATAATTTTGCAGAAACTGTAGAAATTGAATATGATGAGAATATAATAAACCTATATACTTTATTAAATAAGTTTTTTATAACTATTGATCCAACATCTTTAAATAAACAAGGTGGAGATAGAGGACTTCAATATAGAACTGGTATATATTATTTAAATGGAAAGGATAGAGATATTTCTAAAAAAGCTCTTGATAATCTTCAATCTAAATTTTCAAAGCCAATCCAAATTGAATTAAAACCTTTAGAAAATTTTTATAATGCTGAAGATTATCATCAAGATTACCTTAAAAAAAATCCAACAGGTTATTGTCACATTCCTCTTGATATTTTTAAAAGAGCAAATGAATAATTATTGTTTTATACAAATTCACTCAATTCGAGAAAAATAAGAAATTTTTTGTTCAATATTAAAGTTTTTTTATATTTCTCTTGATGAATATTAAGACTTTTTCCCTTTTTTTAAACAAAATCTATTGTATACTAAATAAAATATTATCTTTAAAAGTATTAATATTTGTTAGAAGAAACAAAATTAAAATGAGAGTATAATGAAAAAGAAATATAAAACTATTATTCTAATTATTTTGCTACTTACATTTGGAATTTCTTTATATTCTCAAAGCACAGATGATAATTTAGAATATAAAATTGATAATACCCCAATTGTAGTTGCTTGTGTAAAAGATAGTGGATACATAAAAAAGATATCACCTACAACATATAGCGGCTATTTAGTTGATTATTTAAATAAACTTGGAGAATATTATAATCTCCATTTTAAATATATATTAGTTGATAATGAACTCGAGGGTAGAAATCTAATAACTCAAGGTATTGCAGATATTGCTTGCCTGCAATATAAAACGCCCAAATTAGAAAATGAATTTTCTTTTAGCAATATCCAACTAACAATTTTAAAAACAAATCTATATACTTTATCAAATAACGATGAACTCTTTTTTGATGATTTTGAAAACTTTAACAATATGACCATTGGAATTCGCGAAGACTTCTCTTCTCTAGAAGAATTAGAACAGTATGCAAAAGAAGGAAATTTCTCTTACACCTTAAAATGGTATCCAACAGAAACAGCTCTTCAAGAAGCACTTGTTAACAAAGAGGTTGTTTCAATAGTCACAGATTATATTATTAAAAATGACTTTAGCTTTAAGAAAATCGGATCTATATCATATAAACCAACATATATTATTAGTAAAAAAGGAAATGCCTTAATACCTTTAATTAATAATTCAATCGATTGGTTACATGAAAATGATTCTAATGTATTTAGCCATCTAAGACAAATGTATTTAAATGATTCTAGTGCCTACACAGAATTTACTAGAGAAGAATTTAACTATATCAATCAACAAAAAACTTTGAGAGTTGGACTTTTTCCAGATACTTTTATTCAATCTAGAATTAACAAAAAAACAGGTGAATTTGAAGGTATAATAGTCGATTACATGAAAGAACTTGAAAAAGTTTCACATTTAAAGTTTGAATTCGTTCAAATTCCGCATGGTTTAAAAGTTCAAGATGCAATTAAACAAAACTTATGTGATATTACCCCCTATTTAGGAAGAAATGAAGAAACTCTAAATGATGAAAATATTGCTGCCTCAATTAATTATATTAATATGAGAGAATTAATAGTGATAAGAAAAGATAACCCAATTAAACTTAATGAGATAAAAACAATTTCTTGTCCTGCAAATTACCAAGCTCTATTAAATCATGTTTATAATGAATTTCCTCACTGGAATGTAGTTAAAACAAATGCTAATAATATATTAGATCCATTACAAGCTGGAATTGTAGATGTCGCAATTGGAAATGAATATGAACTCAAATATTTACTTCAAAAGCCTAAATATAGTGATTTAATGTTAACTGAAGAATTCTTTGTAGACATAATGTTCTCATTAGGAATTTCAAGCAATAATAATCCTATCCTATTATCTATTTTAAATAAATCAATTAGTAATATAGATGGAAATACATTAGAATATTTCAAATTAAAAGGTCTTGTAACTAATTATAAATATACTTTTTTTGATTCATATTTAACCAATAGTTTATTTTTTAATTTACTAATATTCCTATTAATATCTGTAATTATTATTCTCTTAATTTTTACTCGTTATCAAAAGAAAATAAATGAAAAAATCAAAAAAAATGAAACAGCTTTAAATTTGAGTAATCAAAAATATGAAAAAGCAAATCGTGCAAAAACAGATTTCCTTGCTGCAATGTCTCATGATTTAAGAACCCCTATGAATGCAATAATTGGGCTAACGGAATTATCAAAAAGTAATTTAACAAATTTAAATGATCTTGAACTATATATAGATAAAATTGATATCTCAGCAAAATATTTATTAGGTCTAATTAACGATATCTTAGATATATCTGCAATCGAAGATGGAAAACTATTAATAATTGAAGAACCATTTAGCTTAAAAGAATTAACACATGAAGTCACTTCTATGTATCATGTTAGTAGTGAACAGAATAATATTCTATTTTCCTCATCAATTGATAATATCTTATTCGAAACTCTAATTGGTGATTATTATAGGATAAAACAAATAATTACTAATCTATTGAGCAATGCTTTCAAATTTACAAAAGAAGGTGGTAGAGTTGATCTCATTTTAAAAGAAACCTATATAGATAAAGACACAATTGAGTTAACAATTATTGTCAAAGATACTGGAATTGGAATTTCAAAAGAAATCCAAAACAAAATTTTTAATAAATTTGTTCAAGCCGACACTGGCACTTTAAGAAAATTTGGTGGCAGTGGATTAGGGCTCTCAATTGTTAAAAATCTAGTAGAATTAATGAATGGAAAAATAGAGTTGAACAGTAAAATTGCTATTGGATCTACTTTCAAAATTCATCTTCCTCTAAAAACAAGCAACAAAGGTTTTAATTGCTATAAATTTTTAGAAAATAATCCTTACGATAAACATAGAATTCTTGTTATAGATGAAGATAAACAATTTAATTCGTTCATTCAAAAAACTATTAAACAAATAGAAATAGAAAACTCTTGTACTTCAGATTTAACAAAAGCTATAGAAGAAATAAAAAATAGTATTAAATGTAATAATGTATACGATATTATATTTATTGATTTTAAAATTATGAATAACTTCGAGTGGGATGTGATTAAATTGATCAATCAAACTTATAAAAATATCCCACATTATATAGTATTAACAGGTTACGATAAAGCATACTTAAAAAATATCATTAAAAATGAGCATATTAATTATTACATAAAAAAACCAATATTTTTGTCTTCTTTTAATTTTATATTTAATAAAATCGAAAAAAATCAAAAACAAAAGATTAAAGAAACTGAATTTCAATCAAGTGATTCTAAGGTTCAATTAAGTGGATTAAAAATATTACTTGTAGAAGATAATGATATAAATCAGCTTGTTGGTAAAAAAATATTAGAAGCTTTTGGATGTGAAATTATTATTGCAAATAATGGAAAAATTGGTTATCAAACGTTTTTAGAAAAGGGTGAAAACTATTTTGATGTTATATTAATGGATATTCGTATGCCAATAATGGACGGGTATAAAGCAACTACTTTAATAAGAAATCAAGATACTGAATATGCTAAATCAATTCCAATTTTTGCTATGACTGCAAATGTTATGAAAGATGATATAGATAAAAGTTTAAGTTTAAAAATGAATGGTCATATAGCAAAACCAATAGATAGTAATCAATTATATAAAGTTTTATTAAAAGTTTGGTCTGAGAAAAATAAAGATTAAATAGGGATGTATTATTCACATCCCTATTATTGATTCTTAATAGATCCTATTCATCATCTTCTTCTTGTTCTTTAACTTGATAAATCAAATCAATAACTGAACCATCTCGGTATGTTACAATACCAACAACTTTATCTGTGTACTCAATAGATTTTCCTCTACCAACTAAACTCATCGCTTTGTCACGAAGAGTTTCTATAGTAGTTAAGTTAATATTCGAACTTTTAAATCTTTCAATTAGATCTGTTCTAAGAGGATTTATTGCGACACCTTGATCTGTGACAACAATATCAACTGTTTTTCCAGGAGTTACAATAGTATTTACTTTATCTACAACACTAGCGATTCTACCTCTTGTAAGAGGACAAACTATTATTGAAACAGAAGCTCCTGCGGCTGTATCTTGATGTCCCCCAATTGCACCTCTAATACTTCCATCTGATCCTGTTAAAACATTAACATTGTAATTTACATCAACTTCTAAGGCAGATAAGATAACTACATCAAGTTGGTTAACTGCTGTACCAGGATTGTTTGGACTAGCATAATAATATGCTGACATCTGTTGATGAAATCTATTATTCTTTAAACTTTTAGCAGCTTCAAGATCAAAAGATTGTACATCTAGGATTTTCTTAATTAAACCTTCTTCATGTAATTTTACAATTACACCTGTAATTCCTCCTAACACAAAGTCAGCTCTAATATTTTTTTTGAGCATTTTTTCTCTTAGAAATCTAGCTGTTGCTAAAGAAGCTCCGCCACTTCCCATTTGAAATGAAAAGCCGTCTTTAAATACCCCGCTCTGTTCTATAACTTCAGCAGTGGTTTCTGCTATTAATAATTCTTTAGGATTTTTAGTAAATCTAGTAGCTCCACTCATTATTCCATTTGGATCTCCAATTGCATCTACTTTTACAACATAGTCTACATCACTCTGAAATATTCCTGCAGGAACATTAGGAAATGGCACTAAATTATCAGTTAAAACAATTACACATGAAGCATATTGAGCATCCGTTTTTGCGTATCCTAAAGAACCACAGATTATGCCATTATCATGATCTCTAGAATAACCATTTGCATTTCCAAAAGAATCACAAGAAGGGGCTCCTAAAAAAGCAACATCAATTTTTATATCACCATTTTTAATAGCATAAGCTCTTCCTCCATGTGATCTAAAAACTACTGGAATATCCAAAAGTCCTTTTGAAACAGCCTCAGCTAATTCACCTCTAAGCCCACTAGTTTCAATTCTAGTAACAACACCATTTTTTACATGCTCAATTAAAGGAGAATGAACACTTAAAAGGGATGAGGCTGCAAGAGTTAAATCTTTTATTCCTTTTTTTGCAATAACGTCCATAACCTTATTTAAAACAAAATCACCATCTCTAAAATGATGATGAAAAGAAATAGTCATCCCATCTTTAAGATTAGATTTTTCTATAGCATCCTCTATACTAAATAAAACTTTAGATTCAAACTCTTCTCTTTCTTTACAAGACTTGATATCTTTATATACTCTTTCATTAGTAAATAAAGGATGTTCAACATCTAATTTTCCAAATTTTGGAAGGTTTTTAATATCATTATTAATCATTTTTTTCTCCAAATATTATAAAACTCGTGCAGCTTTGGCTAATTGAATAGTTCTTTGAGCTCTTAAAACAATAGGCATGTCTATCATTTTTCCATTTAAGGAAATAACTCCACTCTTTTTAACTTTAGCTTCTTCAATAGCATCCATTATTTCTAAGGCCTTATCTATCTCTTTTCTACTTGGAGTAAATATTTCAACAATAGGCTCTATCTGTCTAGGATTAATGATTGATTTGCCATCAAATCCTAATTTTTTTATTAGGAGCACTTCATTTCTAAATCCTTCTTCATCGTTTAAATTTGAATAAACTGTATCTAATGCATCAATTTTAGCGGATCTTGCGGCATGTAATAGCATAGATCTAGCAAACATTAATTCCACGCCATCGGCATATCTTGTAGTCTTTAAGTCCGTAACATAATCTTCAGCACCCAAAGCTATTGCGATTAATCTTTTAGAAGCTTTTGCAATATCTCTCGCATTTAAAACTCCTTCAGCACTTTCAATTGCTGCCATCATTTTTGTTGAACCTTGTTCTATCCCAAACTCAATTTCTGCCTTTTCAATTTCTTTTTCACAGATTAATACATCGTCAACATTTTCTGTTTTAGGCAATCTTATAACATCAATTTTAGATGCAACCATAGCCTTGATATCCATTATGCCACATTCAGTTCTTGGATTATTGATTCTAACAACTAACTCTTTATCACCATAATCTATGGCTCTTAGAGAATTATATACTAAATAACGAGCAGCATCTTTTTCACTTAATAGTACAGAATCTTCTAAATCAAACATAATACTATCACATTTATATATATAAGCATCCTTAACCATCCCAGGATTATTACCAGGAACGAACATCATTGTTCTTCTTAATCGATCTCCCATTATTTTTTCTCCCAAATATACGAAGTTGAATCGCAGGCTCTATATAAAGCGGTAGAAGTTCTAGCTTTTATAACACAGTCTAATGCACCCTTATCAATTGCAGTGATTTTTGCATTTTTAACACCAACAAATTCAGCTGTATCTCTAATTACTTGTTTAATTTGATCCCCAAACTGCTTTTTTACAGGGCTCTCTAAATGGATACGAATTCCATTATCTCCTTCTTCTTTTTCCACAGTGATTAAAATATCACTTGATTCCAAAGTTCCCGCTGTAGCGACTTTTTTAACTATCAAAGTATGCTCCTTCTAAAAATAAAAAACAAAGTGCATAAATAAGTTTAGCAGGATTTCTCCTGCTAAACTTATTATTTATAAATATTTTGAATTGTTTATTTTGATTAAAATTTAATTGGCCATATTGGTTGAGTATATGTGAGAAATTATGTCTATAATTTATATTCAAGAAATTAATTAACAAAAAACTATTAAAGTTATTGTTATTTAAAGAGTGAAAGAATCCATTGCAATTTATAAAAAAAATATTTTTTTTTATTAAATAAATTAGCATTTTTTTTCTCCAGAAATTATACAAATAGATTGTCAAATACTCTTGAAACATTGTAACACGTATATATTATTTGTAACCCCCTTAATAAGCTTTTTTCACAAAAAAAACAAAAATATTCTTGAGATATTTTAAAAAGAAAAAAAGAGTTTGAATCATCAACATTTAGATGTTCAAACCCTTTAGTATTATTAATTAGTTAAATTATCATTTTACAAGATATCCACCATCAACAGGAATAATTGCACCAGAAATATAATCACTTGCGTGAGAAGAAAGAAAAAGAGTAATACCTTTCATATCTTGAGGAGTTCCCCATCTTTTCATTGGAATTCTTGAACTAATTTGTTCAAATCTTTCTTTATTATTTACTAATGCAGTATTCATATCTGTATCCATATAGCCGGGAGCAATTGCATTAACATTGATACCTCTAGAAGCCCAATCATTATTTAAAGCTTTAGTAAGTTGTGCTACACCACCCTTAGCAGCTGCATAAGCTGGAACAGTTTGTCCGCCAAAAAAAGATAACATTGAAGCTACATTAATAATTTTTCCATATCCTTTTTTTAGCATTACTTTTCCAGCTTCTTGGTTTAAAATCCAAACTGAATTTAAATTAATTGAAATTACATCATCCCATTCATTGATTGGAAATAATTCAGCACTATGTCTTTTTTGAATACCTGCAGCTGTACATAATATATCTAAATCACCACCTAATAATTCAAGAGATTCATTGAATGCCCTATAATTTTCATCCCTTTTAATAAGATTTGCTTTTACAGCAAAACAATCTAAATCTCTTTTTTTAAAATTATCAGCAATTTCAAATACTTTGTCTGAAGAACCAATAATTACTACACTACATCCCGCTTCAAGCAAGCATTCTGCCATAGCATAACCTAATCCTCTTGAGCCACCTGTAACTATAGCTTTTTTATTTTTAACATCAAACATATTTGTATTATTCATCATTTGTTCCTTTAATAATTACGATGTGTTTAGTCTTTTTTAGTTTTAAAAATATAAAACTATACTAAATCATATATCCACCTTTCATAGGAGAATTTGCATGTTCAGAATAAAATTTAATAACCCCACTCTTGTATTTAGATTTAAATGGTTTTAATTCTTTTTTTCTTTGTTCTAGAACACTTTCAACTTCATTCTCACTAAGTTTTACATTATCTATTCCAACAATCGATAATATACGTTTATTAATATTTATATATATCAAATCGTTTTCTTTCAATAAAGCAATTGGCCCCCCTTCAGCAGCCTCTGGAGAGACATGACCAATAGCTGGACCTTTTGATGCTCCGGAAAATCTTCCATCAGTAATTAATGCAATACTACTGCTTAGTTGAGGATCTGAACTAATTGCTTCAGTGGTATAAAACATTTCTGGCATTCCAGAACCTTTAGGACCTTCGTAACGAATGATTACAGCATCACCTGGATTAATTCTCTTATTAAGTATGGCATCGATAGCTTCTTCTTCTGAATCATATGGTCTAGCTCTTAATGTGGCTTCAAACATTTGTTTTGGAACAGCTGAGTGTTTTACAACAGAACCTAAAGGAGCTAAATTCCCTTTTAATATTGCAACAGTACCATTTTTTCCAATTGGCTTATCATATTCTCTAATTACATCAGTCCTATTTAGACCAATTCTTTTTAAATTTTCCTCACATTCCTCATAGAAATTATTCTTTTTAAGAATCTCTAAATTCTCACCAATTGTTTTACCTGTAATAGTCATACAATCCAAATTTAATCTACTTTTTATTTCTTCCATTATTCTTGGAACACCACCAGCATAATAGAAAAATTGAGCTGGCCATTGCCCGGCTGGTCTAATATTCAACAAATAATGGGCATCTTCATGAATTTTATTAAACAAATCTGAATCAATCTCAATGCCATATTCATGTGCAATTGCAGGCAAATGAAGTAAAGAATTAGTAGAACCAGATATTGCTGCATGAACAAGAATAGCATTTCTAAAGGAATCGGGGGTTACTAATTGATGTGATTTAATACCACTAATAGCATTTTGAACAGATTGTCTACCAGCTTGATATGCAACTTCTCTTAGCTTAGGACTTGTTGCAGGCATAAGAGCAGAACCAGGTAACATTAAACCTAGAGCTTCCGCCATTATCTGCATTGTTGATGCAGTACCCATAAATGAACAAGCACCACATGAAGGACAAGCATTATGTTTATACCATAAATATTTTTCCTCAGAAATTTCACCCCGTTTAAATTGAGCATCATAAGCTCCAATTTGTTCTAAAGTTAATAAATTAGGACCTGCATCCATAACCCCGCCAGTAACAACAATAGATGGAAGATTTAATCGACCTGTAGCCATTAAACAAGCAGGTACCGATTTATCACAACTAGCGATAAAAACACCAGAATCAAAACCAGTAGACTTACCATGGATTTCCATCATATTACAGATCATATCTCTACTTGGAAGGGAATAATTAATCCCGTCTGTTCCTTGGGAAATACCATCGCAAATATCTGTAACAAAATATCTAGCTCCTTTACCACCTTCATCTGATATACCTTTTATAACAGAATTAACTAATTCATCTAGATGAACACTTCCTGGATGACTATCCCCAAATGAGCTTTCAACAAGTACCTGAGGTTTTGATAAATCTTTGATTTTCCAGCCTGTTCCAATTTTTAAAGAATCACTTTCAGGGCTAATAGCTCTAATTCGCTGGCTTTCTAATTTATTCATTTTTATTTACTTCTCCGATTAAATATTTGTTTTAAAGTTTTAAGTGAATCTAATAATTAAAAAAATTTTAATTATTTTGTTGTACATTAAGTAATAGAAGTTACACTATCACGTTCAATATAATTAACAGGAGCAAGAACCTTAGTTGGAAAGTTTTTTTGAAACTTAATTTGAATTAACAAATTATAAAAAGCAACTCTAGCTAAAAAAGGAGCATTAATTTCAACTGTTGATAATTTTGGCGTAGTATATTTTGAAAGATCTGAATTATCAAAACCAACTACACTAATATCGTCAGGAACAGATAAACCTTTTTTTTGTATAGCTTGAATTGCACCATTGGCAAGGCGATCATTAAAAGCGATTAAAGCAGTAGGTAATTTTTTAACACTGTCTAAATATTTAGAGACCGCAGAAAAACCACCTTCAAATTCCCAAGAGTTATCAGAAATTATATCAATATCATTTAAGTCAATATTTCTATCCTTAAATGCTTCTTTTACACCTCTTAATCTATCTTTTGCAGTTTGATATTCTTCAATCCCATTTAGGACACAAAAACTTTTGTGTCCTAAATTTGCTAAATGTGTAGCAACCATATAACTACCTGAATAGTTATCTGAAATAACTGAAGATGTTAGACTCGATACATTATTTAATAAAACATTAGGTATGTTTAAATTATTAGCTTCTATTATATGCTTTTCAAGAATATTTGAAACAAAAAGAATTCCAACAAATCTAACTTTTTGTTGATTCATTATTTCCAATATTGAATCTTGCTCTTCTAAAGTAGAATAAAATATAGAGTATGAATTATCTTTACAAGTTTGTTCAGAAACAGAAAATAATTGAGAATAAAATGGAACGGTAATTCTATCTATATTCTTATTACTTTTAGGAAGGAAAAAAGCAATTGTACCTAATGTTGTCTTTACCTCTTTATCATAAGAGCTTCCACCATAAGACACAAATGAACCTTTACCAGGTTGCTTTTCTACATAATTTTCTTTCACTAACAATTCAAAAGCTTTTCTAACTGTGGTTCTATCAACACCATACTTTTCTACAAATTCACGTTCACTTGGCAGCATATCTCCATATAAATATTTTCCATTTTCTATATCTAATTTCACATCAATAAAAATTTTCTTATACATGAACATAGTGCAACCAACTTCCTTTGTTATTTTAGTAATTTTTTAATTTCATGTTTTATTTCTAAAACCATTTCTTTGTATTCAGCTTCTGATAAGTATAGTTTATCTAAAGAATCATCAAAAGCGGCACCCCAATTCAACCTATCTTTATATTTAGGTACTATATGAACATGGAGGTGTGGGACTAAATCTCCGAAAGTGGCATAGTTTAACTTATTAGGGCCATACAGATTATATACAGCCTCACTAGCTATGGCAAGTTCTTTAAAAAAGCCCACCCTCTCTTCTTCATTTAATTGAAAGTATTCCGTTTTATGCTCATTTAATTTAACAATAATTCTGCCACGGTGACTTTGATCCTTGTTCAAGTAAATTGTAGAAAAGTCCATTTTGATTATTTCAATCATCAAACTTTTTCTCTTCTCATCATCAGCACAATAAAAACAATAATCCATTAATTTTCCTTTTTATTATCGTGTTCTAAAATCCCACATGTCAATATTTGGACCTAAGGCAGACTTTAATTTATTTGTAATTTCTGTTAGTTCGTTAATAACATCTAAATCTAAATCAACGTCAATCAATTTTTTAAGAGCTAAACTTTGTGATTTATTTCTAGTGCCAACCAAAACGCCACCAACACCTTGTTGTTTCTTTAACCAACCAACAGATAATTCTTCCATAGAATATTTTGAATTATCAACAATTGACCATAAATTCTTTAGGGCCTCAGCTAACTCTGCTTCACAACCATTTTCACCATGTCTACATTGTAAGCGAGTTCTACTATCGAACATCCTTGTTCTAGCTCTATTATCAGGAAAATCCTTAATATCTTTATATTTACCAGCTAATAAGCCTTGCATTAAAGAAGAATAACAAAGAACAGGGATATCGTTTTCTATGCTAGTTGGAAGTGTTCCATACTCTACAGCTCTGAAGAATAGGTTATAAGCAACTTCATTTACAGCAATTGAACTAGATTTGCTTACTGCATCTTTTAGATCTAATTCTCCATAGTTAGAAACACCAAAGTGATTTATTTTACCTTGTTTTTTTAATAATTCTAAAGCTTCTAAAGACTCTTCAAATGGAACTTCTCTATTTGGCCAATGTAATAAATAAATATCAATGTAATCTGTTCCTAAATTTTTTAAAGATCTCTCACAAGCTGTTATAATTTTATCTTTACCAACATTTGGAGTTGCGGCTTTTGATAAAATAACAATGTCTTTTCTAACATGACCTAAAGCTTTATTTAATAATTGTTCAGAATAACCATTACCATAAGCTTCAGCTGTATCAAAAAAGTTAATACCTACTTCATGAGCAGTTTGTAAAGCTTCAATTGAATCTTTTTCTTCTTGAGATCCAAAAGCGCCGGCTCCACCCATACATCCATAAACTATTTTACTTGTATATAAATCTGTTTTACCTAATTTTTCTAACATAATTTTTCCTTCTTTTTATTTTCATACTGTAAAAACAGTATGAAAATAAATAATATCTAAGCCATTAAAGACTTTAAATAATCCAAATCATATAAAACTCTACGTTTAGCTTCGTCTCCCATAATTGGATTTTCACCATTTAAATAATTGTATTCTGCTGGTAGACAAATTGGTCCTTGATAGTTATATTTTTTCAATAAAGCTACAGCTTCTTTCCAAGAATATAAACTATTGCGTGAAGTTGACCAAAGAACAGTATATTCTCCTTCTACCTCATCAGGACCATTAAGTTTCGCTTGATATGCACTTTTGAAGTTTATCAGAATTAAAGAATCTTTAACTATGTCGTAAGCCATGCTAATTGGTTCTCCATCTAAGCCACAATGTGCAAAATCTAAAACACTTCCAGCAATATCAGTAGAAAGTCCTTCCATAATATGGTGCAAGCCTAGTGCACTTCCTATATTAAAACCATGGTGATTTTGAATAGCTACTTTAACATTATTTTTGATTAAATCATCTTTATGGTTAAGAATGGTTTCTTGATGTTCTTTAACACTTGCAAAATATCCTTTTTCCATATCTACTTTTAAACAAACTCTTAATAATGGAATATCTGCATTACCCATTGCTTCAATTGTATCAGTTTCAATAGATCCAGCAATACTTGCAATCTCTAAACCTTTACTCTTGAATACTTCAACAGCTTCTTTTAAATTTTCTTTAACATTAGCAGGTGTTACTTGATAACCATCTCTAACGGGTAATTCAACTCCGTCAAATCCCATATCCTTAACTAAAGTAGCTAATTCTTCTAAACTTTGTGTTTTCCAAGGTTTTGTAAATACTATAATTTTATTGTTCATCTTTTATGTCCTTAATTTGTAAAAATTACGCCAAGCATTTTATTTGATTCATCTAATAAAGAAGCGATTTCTTTTTCTGCATCAATTAATGCAATTCTATGAGTTGTTAATAAATTAACATCAACTTTTTTATTCTTTACTAACTCTAAGCATAGTTTAAGATTTCGTTGTGTTGTCCATCTAACGAAAACAGATGGATAATCATTTTTAGAAATCTCCCATTGAGCGTCATGATAACCACAACCAGTTCTTGATGATCTTCTCAAATCAATATTATTCATTTTGCCGATTTCACCAAAGTAATCAAATTCTGGCCAACCTACAGTTACAATTACACCTTCATGATGTAAATCTGGACTAAGTTTAGTATTGTTTACTAATAAATCCATTGCGGATTGAGCTTGTCCACCAAAAGCTACAACAGCTCCATCAAGACCTTCATTATTTGTAAAAGCTTGTAATTTTTCATTTATTTTTTCATCACTAGCTAAGAAAGTATTTTCAATACCTAATTTCTGTGCAATTTCTAATCTTTCTTTGTGTTGATCAATTCCACATACTCTACAACCAGATAATTGTAATAATTTAGCACTTAGTAATCCAACAATACCTAAACCAGAAACAGCATAATATTCACCAATACTAGGATCAGCTCTTCTAACTGCATGTAGAGCAGTTGCTAAAAGCATTGAATAAGATCCTTCTTCATCACTGACCTCATCTTCTAATTCAATACAAAGATTTTGTGGAACAACCGCATAATTAGAATGGATTGCAAACCCTGCACCAATAGCTGCAATTCTTTGACCTTTAGTAAATCTATCAACATCGCTACCAACTTCTTCAACAATTCCAGATAAGGAATAACCAAACTTTTTAGGTTGTGGTAATGGAGTTGGATTTGTTCTTTGTTTTGCTAAAGTATCCCAACCTTTTAATTCAGTGCCAGGACTAACTAAAGAACATGATACTTTAATTTTTACCATTCCTTTTGTTACTTCAGGAATAGTATCTTTTTGAACTTTTATTGTACCATCTCCATTTAAGACTAATACATTTCTTTCATCTTTCATAATTATATCTCCTATATATTAAGTCGTTCTTTTTTTTACTAACCTTTACTTGCGTTTAAATTTATTCCATTAACAAGTCGTTTTTGACCTAAGAAGAATACGATAATTGCAGGTAAAAGACTTATAATTGAAATACACATAATTTTATTCCAATCTGTCATACTTTGTGTTTTAAAATACTGAATACCAATTGCTAAGGTATATTTTAGTTCATCATTCAAATAAATAATTGC
Organism: Sphaerochaetaceae bacterium; assembly: GCA_963677735.1. Lineage (GTDB taxonomy): Bacteria > Spirochaetota > Spirochaetia > Sphaerochaetales > Sphaerochaetaceae > Pleomorphochaeta. The sequence continues at coordinate 2,622,603 of OY782505.1, read as the reverse complement.
ATCTAAGAAGTTGTTCCAGTTTTCCATAAATGAAAATACTAAAATAGATCCAATAGCTGGTGTTAATAGAGGTAATATTATACGGTAATAAATTCTAAATGGACCACAGCCATCAATTTCAGCAGCTTCATCAATGTCTCTTGGAATAATCATTATAAATTGTCTTATAGTGAAAATATAAAAAGCACCTTTTACACTTGCTGAAAAAACAGAAGGTAAAATAAGAGGATACAACGTATTTATCAAACCAAGTTTTTGGAAATTTAAATAAACTGGTATCATTATTGCTTGTTTTGGAACCATCATACCAATTAATACAATAGAAAATATTACTTCTCTTCCTTTCCATCTCAATCTTCCAAATCCATATCCAGCCAAAGTAGAACTTATAACAGCTCCAATTACACTAAAGAATGTAACTACTACACTATTCTTTATAAAATACAATACTGGAGATTGTGCAAAAACATCTTTAAAGTTTTGGATTGTCCAAGGGCTTGGAAAAAATAAATCAGGATTATTGTATGTTTGATATGGTGTTTTGAAGGCCGTAATTATCATCCAGAAAAACGGAATCAAGAAAAACCCACCTAAAATAATCAAAATAGTATAATTTATAATTACAGCTAATTGTGATGATTTAACAGTCTTTAATTGCCCAAGACTATATTTACTTTTTTTTAATTTCATATCTTTCTCTACTCACTTACATTGGTTACCCATTTATTGGACAATTTCATTTGTATTAATGTAATTACAAATATAATTACAAGGAAAATACTTGAAATAGCTGACGCATATCCCATTTTTAAATTTGAAAAAGCATTCTTATATATATATAGAACTAAGAACATACTTTCATTTAATGGTCCGCCTTCTGTTATTGCATATGAATTAATAAATACTCTAAAGGAATCGATTATCGCTGTTATTAAATTTAATAATAAAATAGGACTTATCATTGGTAATGTGATTTTTCTAAATCTAGTCCAAGCATTTGCACCTTCTATATATGCAACTTCATATAAATCAGCTGGAGTATTTTGTAAAGCAGCTAAGAATATAATCATTCTTGCCCCACCAATCTCTACAATTTTAACAAGTACCATAGTTGGTTTTACCCAAACTGTACTTTTAAACCATAAAGGTGGATTAGAAACTCCTATATTTCTTAATACTTCATTAACAATACCTACACCTGGATCAAATATCCACATCCATAGCATTGCCATAGCAATTCCAGAAGTAATACTAGGAATATATAATACGGTTCTAAAAATATTCTTACCTGGAAGATTGTTATTTAACATTGAAGCTATTAACAATGATCCAAATACGCCTAAAGGTACATTTAATGCCGTGTAATACAAAGTATTAGTTAACGATTTAATAAATACTTCGTCTTCAAAAAACAGTCTATAGTAATTGGTTAAACCAATAAATTTTGGGCTTCTGAAAACATCATATCTTGTAAATCCCAACCAAAAAGTTGAAAGCATTGGTCCGCCAATAAAAAAGATAAATCCAATTATCCAAGGTGATATAAAAACTAGTACTACAAGATAATTTTTTATTGTTTTATTATTTATCATAAAGAAAATTTTCCATATTATTGGGTTAACTTTCATTAACCCAATATTTTTACAAAATTATGAATTTTATTTCATATCCTCGATTTCTTGCAACCATCTACTTTCAGCTTTATCTAAAGTTTCTTGAAGACCTTGACCTTCGTAAATAGCCTTTTCGATTTCTTCAGTTAGATAGCCTCTAGCAGCTCTATAAGCAGCAGTTTTAGCTAAAACACCACCATATTCTTGTAATTTATATAAATCTTTATATATTGGAATTTCATCCATATATGAAGAAGCTAAATGTTCTGCATAGAAAGGAACACATTTGTTTGCTTTCAAATATACAATTAAATTATCAGGTTGATAGAAATATTCTAAGAAATCTAATGCTTCAGCTTTAGCATCGGAAGTGCTAGAAACATAAGCCATATCACCATCAAACATAGCAACATTTTTACCACTAGGATTGTTACTTCTCATTGGCATAACAACTTTTGTTTTTGAAATAATATCTTCTTCACCTGTTTGAAGTGCACTTTGAATTGAATCATATGAGTTAAGACTAGAAATACCAGCTTTACCTAATACGAATACTCTGTTTACAGTTTCGTCAATTGGAGCTAAACCAACTGGTTTTTCAATGTTATATAATTCAATTAAGAATTTTAAAGCATTCATACCATGTTCATCATTAAAAGCAGGATATCCATCTTCATCTAATAATTGTCCACCATCTTGTTGAACTAAAAGATCAAAAGTTCTTGCCATTGATGCTTGGTTATAGAAATTACTTGCTCCAGCTGTAACTACAGAACCATTTTCTGCTTTAAAAATCTTTTTACCAGCAGCTAATACATCATCCCAAGTTGTAGGAGGATCATTTGGATCTAATCCAGCTTCTTCAAAAAGTTCAGTGTTAATAATTGTTGGATAAACTTTTAGTCTAAATGGAATTCCATAAACTTTATCTCCAACCTTTGCTAGATCAACAACACTTGGAGTAAATTCTGACCAAAAATCAAAAGCTTCAACATCATCTGTTAAATCTTCAATGATTCCTGCATTTTCATAAACACCAACCATATTGAATCCATCAATAAAGACATCAGGTAATGCAGAACCAGCTGCAGATGTTAGTAATTTTTCTCTATAACCAGCATATGGAATATTTTGCCAGTCAACACTTACTCCTGGGTTAGCTTTTTCATACTCAGCAATAATTTTCTCTTGTACTTCACTTAAAGCTTCAGGGCTTAAATTAAATGACCAAATACTAACTTCTTTTTCAGAAGATTCTTTTTCTCCATTAGCAAATGCTAAAAACGGTAAAAACATGAAAATTAATAAAATTGATAATAATTTTTTCATTTCTCCTCCTTATAAAAAAAACAACATGTTTGTTTTAATTGTTATTATATATCAACATTTCTATATGTCAAGCTAAATATTTCAAAAAAACACCAATTTTATTCAACCTGTTTTATAATTTTATACAACATGTTGTATTAGATAACATATTATCTATATTAGGTAAAATTTATTATATCTAATAATTGATTTGGATTATTTTAAAAATATTTTTTTATGCTTTTCCTATTTAATCGTTTGATTTAATGATAAATGATATCCTTCTAATATTATGGTTCAACCAGAAATTGTAAGTATTTATTAAATTGTAGTTATAGGCTTAAATGCGATATGTGATTGAGCTAGTTAGTGTAGTAAATTTTAAGTTACTAAAATATATTTTGAAGCTTAGCAGAAAGAAAATTTATAGGATTTAGGAACGGACAAGTTTATTTTATACTCCCCAAAATAATTTATCTCCATTTTTTTAAAGTTACATATAGAATTAAAAGCCTAAGTGATTCTATTTATCTCATCTAAGCTTTAAGAGAGAAGATATTTTATATAATCGCTATAGTACAAATTTAAATAAAAGGAGGTTTCTAAACATTTTCAATATTAATAAATACTTTAAGATTTTACTAATCAATAATGGCTAAATATTTTACTAATGAAAAAACAAATCTTTTAAATTTACATCAAAATGCCTACTAAATATATTTATTTAGTTCAAACTTATTGTAATTAAAATTTGCTTGCTATAATCTATCAAAAATTCAGTTTTAATAAAAATCTTTTAATGAGTAAATCACAAATGGAAAATAAAAATATATTAAGGATACCACTTGCTTTCTGCATGATTTTATGGGCAAGCATTGGAGTGGTAACAAGAGTAATAGATCTCAATTCCTTCGAATTAGCCTTTTTTAGAGCTTTCTTGGCACTACCTATTTTAATTATATTCCTAAAATTCTCAAAATCACCTAATAAATCAATACCCATTAAATATATAATATATTATTTATTTACAGGAGCACTAATTGCAATTGCCTGGGCATTCTTATTCCAAGGATATAAATATACAACCCTAACAAATGCTGTCCTTCTATATAATATGTGTCCTGTATATGTAATGATTTTTTCTAAATTCTTTTTGAAAGAGAAAATTACATTTATAAAATTTATTTCTATATTAGGATGTTTCTTGGGCTTATATCTTTTAATTCAACATGATTTAAACCTAAAAGGAGCATTAAACCAAGGATCAATATGGGCACTATCCTCAGGAATTCTCTATGCAATTATTGTAATTTTAAATAAAAAAGCAAATCAAAAAAACAGTAAAATAGATACAATATTTATAACTTTTTTGCAGCTACTAGGAGCTTCACTTGTATTACTTCCTTATCAAATTATAAATAATTCATTTATAAAGATGTTTCACTTAGGATTCTCAAATATTATTTTATTACTGATTCTTGCTATTGTTCACACAGCGATAGCTTATATTATTTATTTTTCAACTTATAAAAAACTAGAAGCAATTGAAATTGTTTCATTTAGCTATTTAGAGCCATTGTTTACAATACTGTTTGGAGTTCTTATCTATAATGAGAAAATAATCTTAACACAAGCCTTAGGAGGTGCCTTCATATTAGGTTTCACATTATTCGGCGAAGTTTATAATATAAAAAAGAAAAATTAATCTTAATTTAAAATAACGGATTCTAACACTTTAAACAGTTCTTCTATATCTATAGGCTTAGCTAAATGAGCATTCATCCCAGCTGCATGAGCTTCTTCAATATCCTCAGCATAAGCATTAGCACTATAAGCAATTATTGGAATTTTTTTATTAAATTGCCTTATTTGTTTTGTAGCCTCTAAACCATCTAAAACAGGCATTCTAATATCCATTAGGATAGCATCAAAATAGTTACTCTTTGCTTTCAATACTGCTTCTTTTCCATCATAGGCTACATCTACAGATATTTGCCTTTGCTCTAAAATCTTCTTTATTATTTTAATATTTATTTCAGTATCATCGCAAACAAGTATTTTTTGTCCTTTAAATAAAGTTGAATCTACTCTCTTTTTCTTAGTATTTTTCAATTTATTATAAGTTTTTGTTTCATACTCGCTAGCAAGTTTCAAATTAATTATCAAAGAAAAGGTTGTTCCAACACCTAATTTACTACTACAACTAATCGTTCCGTTCATCTGATCAACCAACTTCTTGCAGATATTTAGGCCAAGACCAGTACCGCCTTCAGATTTACTTAATGAATTATGTTCTTTTGAAAAAGGTTCAAACAATTCGTTTTTTATAAAATCTTCACTCATTCCAACACCATTATCTTGAACAAGAGAAGATAGCTGAACTGTTTGATCATCTATATACTCAAGAGATGATGTCCAATTAATGCTCCCACCAGATGGTGTATATTTTATTGCATTATTTAATAGGTTAACTAATATTTGAGATATTCTTTTTTCATCTGCATACACACATTTATCAAAAGTATCACAGTTTGAATTAATTACAAAATCTACATTTTTCTCATTAGCTCTTCTTTCAACAACACTTTTAACTCTTCTAAAGATTTCACATGGATGAATTATTTCAAAGTTAAATTCAAAATTATCATTTTGAAGTTTTTGACTGTCTAAAATATCATCCATTAAACTTAATAGGTAAGAGGCTGAACTGTTTATATCTTTAAAATAATCTTTAATTTTATCTTCTTTAGCTTCATTTTCCCCAAAATTTGCCAATCCAATAACAGCTCCAAGAGGAGTTCTCATATCATGACTCATTCTAGCTAAGAAAACACTTTTTGCTCTATTTGCCTCTATAGCTTCTTGCTTGGCAATATTTAGCTCTTCATTATTTTGTTCTAGCTCAATTCTTCGTTTGTTACTTGCAATAATATAAACTACAAAAAAGAAAAAAGAAATTAATATAAGGATACCCAAATATTCAAGACGATGAGATATAAATAGATCAAATAGGGTTGGTGTATAATTTATTTTAGCAATATTAGTATCTACTATAGAATCTAAATGTCTATTCTTTATTTGTGAAATACTTTTATTTAATATATTATACAAAATTCTATTTTCTCCAGATTTAACTACAATATTTAAATCTGACTGATATATAGATAAAGGATACCTAGTTAGATTTGAAAACTTAGGCTTCACATTTAAGTAATTAAAGCTAAAACTAGAATCTATTAAACAATCAATTTCACCTTCGGCTAAAAGGGAATATCTTTTTTCCAAATCTTGTTCATATATTATCTCCCAATTTGGATAATTCTCTTTAACGAAATCACTTAATTCACAATTATCTTTTGATATAGCAATTTTTTGAATACTATCTTTATTTAAAAGAGTAGATCTTTGTACTATTAATTCCATTGGAATTGACATCACAGTATCACAAGTTAAATATTCAGGGCTATAATCAAAATAGTTTAGACAATCTAATCCAATAGCTACATCAGCTTTTCCTTGTTCTAAAGAAGAAGTTAAAGAGGTATTTTCGTCTGTTGGAATTAGTTGTAAATCCAATTTTGAAATATTATTAATTTCACGAATAATATCAGGGAAAATACCTATAATTTTTCCTGAAGAATCAATAGAAGAAAACACATTTTTACTTGATGGGGTTACGACCTTAATTTCTTTTTTATTTTCTATAAAGTCTTTTTCTTCCTTAGTAAATTCTGTAGTTATTGCACGTGGGTAATATTTAAAATACAAAGCATCATAAGTGTCTAGAGAATTGTTTAAAAAAGCAGATAAAGCATCATTTATTAATCTTGATTCACCTTTTCTTGTTATATAATATGTGGGCAAAGAATAAAATCTATCTAGAATATAATAACTATCAAGCAAAGCTCCTATTCCAAAAGTAGCTAAATCAATTTCTCCATTCTCTAAAGAGGTTCTTATCTCTTGAACTGTATTAAATGGGATTAAAATTGGATTATCTATTTTCCCATTTAAATATTCTAAAATGGGCTCTATTGTACCGACTCTATCTAGATACCCTATTCTTTTATTTGCCATTTTATCATATTCTTGGTAAGAATATTCATCAGTATATGAACATAATAATGCATCAACATGTCTAACCATAATATTTGTGAAATCAAATTCTTGAGCAATATCACTTGTATATAAAGAGGACATAACAACATCAGCCTCTCCTTTTCTTAAGGCTTCTAAGCTTGCAGCCTTATTTTCAAACACTTTAATTTCAACCTGTCGAGATAAAAAAGGAGCTAAGGCATTAAAAAGTTCTGGTTCAAAACCAGTTACCTCGCCACTATCCTTAACAATAGCTGTTGAAGCATTATTCCAAACAGCTAAACGTAAAGGCTTTATGCTATTTACGGCAGTTAATGAAGATAATGTTGTTACAACAACTAGAAAGATGATAAGCAAATATTTTAATGCTTTCAAATTTTTTTTCACAATAATTCCTTTTTCTCTATTTTCCCTAATATCAATTATGCGCTACATATATCAATTTATCAAATATAATATACAATTTATCACCATAATTGATAGTTTAATAGCAGAATAATATATTTTGGTACATAATTTACAATTTCGATGTCAAATTTTACAAATTCACTTGCAAATTAACTCTTTTAGCAACTATCATTAAACTAAATTCAACAAAGATAGAATTAAAAACTAGAAAAAGAAGGCATATTTTGAATAATCAATATCAAATTAGTGTTATCTCAATTTACAATAAATATCGAATATCAAATCTTATTTCTTTTCTAAATAACCAAGGCTTAGAGTTTGATAATAATGTAAATTACTCAGTTTTAATAAAAAACGAAGAAAATCAAATTATTGCCACAGGGTCTTTAGATAAAAATGTTATTAAATGCCTTGCAGTAGAACCAAATCACAGAAATGAAGGGTTAGCAGCTACTGTTGTTTCCTGCTTGATAAGTAAAGCAGCTTCTGATGGAATTAGCAGGTTATTTGTATATACAAAATGTGAAAACGAAGAAATGTTTAAAGATCTAGGATTTTATACTATTGAAAAAACAAAAAAAATATTATTAATGGAGAATAGTAAAAACGGATTTAACAACTATTTAAATGATATCAAAATAGAAACTGAAAAATTTATAGAATCTAATAATATTAAAGCAAATAAAGTTGGATGTATAATTGCAAATTGTAATCCATTCACCAATGGACATTTATACTTAATGGAAAGTTCTGCTCAAAAATGTGATTTGCTTCATGTTTTTATTTTAAGCGGGTCAAATAAATTTTTTAGTGAAGAGGAAAGAGTTTCATTAGTTAAACAAGCAATAAAAAACAAAAATAATATTATAGTTCACAATGCAAAAGATTATATATTATCACCTCTAACTTTCCCAACTTATTTTATAAAAGAGAAAAAACAAACTTCTAATATTAACTGTGAATTAGATGTTACAATTTTTATCAATAAAATTGTACCTTTGTTAAATATTACCCATAGGTTTCTAGGAACTGAAACTAATGATTTAGTAACAAATGCTTATAACAACTATTTAACTAAAACACTTACTGATTCAAGAGTTACTCTTGAAATAATTGATAGAAAAAGAATTGATAATATTATAATCTCAGCTAGTACAGTTAGGAAATATATTGAAAATAAAGAATTTGATAAAATAAAAGCTTTTGTTCCTAAAACTACTTACGATTTTATTCTAAATAAATTTAAACTTTGATCGGTTTCAAAAAAATAAATAAAATAAACTAAAGCTAGTAGATCAGCACTACCACCAGCACTTATTCTTTTTTCTATAAACTCATTATCTAAGTCTCGAGCAAAATTAATCAAACTAGTATTACTTTCATTATCCTCAAAATAATTTTCAATCAATCTCTTGTAATATTTTAAGGTTTTAAAATCACTTCTTGATATAATATTTGTATCATCTATTTTAGAAATTATTTTTAAAAGAGTACTAACTCCAGCATCGTTAAAGCAAAGATATTCAAGTTCATCTTCAAAATATTTGATTATATTATTTAGAATTATATCAAAACCTTTTATGGCCTCCCCTCTAACTCCTTTAACATTATATTTTTTAAAGATTTCTTGCCCATGAGATAGAGCATCTTCTTGATTAATTTTATCAAAATCCAATATACAATCTTTTGATAACTCTGCAATTGTTTCAATCAACTTATCTCTAGAGTATTTAATTTTATTTGAATACATCCATCCTAGTGAAGCTAAAGTTATTGCAAAAATAAAAAGAGCACCTTTGTGGGTGTTTATTTCATTTGTAACTTTAAACATATTATATTCTGCAGCTTTTCCAAGATTTCTTAATTCCTCAAATAATAATTCTAATTTTAAATCACCATTATTTATTCCAAATAAAACAAATTCTTTAAAATAAGGTTCAAGACTAATAGCACTTTGTTGAAAGATATAAACATTAAGATCTGTATGAGAACCATTATTAAATAAATCTACTAGACCAGGTTTAGGTGTTGTATTTACTTCAAAAAGTAAGGCTTTTAATGCTAATCTTGATAAAATATCTGAATATTTGTTTATAAAATATTCATTCATGATCTCAACTTCTTTATCTAAAAGCTCTTCAACGCTATGTTTTCTAGATCTTGAACACTCATAGGCATTATTCTCACATATTAAACATTTCCTAAAAGGCATTGAATACTTTAATCTACTCAATTTATCTCCATTATCATCTAAGACATCAATATCAAAGAGTCTACCAAGAGAAGATTTTTCTTCAATTTCCAATAATGTTTTTTTTATGTCAAACTCGTTACCAGCTACCACTAAATATGCTTGAAAACCAGCTTTTCTTTTTTCAACAATTTCTTTCAAAATTTGAAATTTCTGTATAGAGAGTTCATCTTTTATTAAAGATAAGCCTTCATAAAAGGTTTTAATAGTCAAATCAAAGACTTTATAAGGTCCTACAATATTTAAAGTGAAAGTAATCAAAGGAGTTTTATATTCATTAATTAGTTCTTTTTGCTTTAAAACCCTTTCATCTCTTAATAGCAATATATCTTCAACTTTAATATATTCAGCTGCTAAATACTCTTTGTTTTTCATATATCAAACGATAATAGCAATATAAACTTTTAGCAAGCAATAATATTTAATAAAAACATATCAAATTGTTTATATAAAGCAACTAAAAAACTTTCAATCGTTTGAAAATTTCGCTATTATATTTTATAATAAAATATCAACACTTTTAATTTAAGGAATCTAATCTTGAAAATAGGGATATGTGACGATAGTTTAAATGATATAAAATTAATATCTGCAGCAATAAAAAAATATTACGCATTAAAATTTCCAAAAATTACATGTGAATTATGTGTATTCACAGATGCTATTGAATTTTTAAATAATTATAATGAAAGTAATTATGATTTACTATTTATTGATATTTTCTTAAATGATACAAACGGGTTTAGTATAGCTCAACAGATAAACAAAGAAAAAAACACCCCAATTATTTTATATAGTTCCTCTAAAGATTTTGCGGTAGAAGGCTATCAAATAAATTTATTTGGATATCTATTAAAACCGTTATCAATAAATAAATTATATACTTTTCTTGATAGGTTCCACGAAGTTAACCAAACAAAAACAATTTCTTTTATGAAAAAAGGTAAGGAAGAAATTATTCTTACAAAAAATATACTTTTTATTGAAAGTAAAGGTAGACAAGTATTTATACATACAAATAACAACCAAAAATTAGTATATTATGATTCTTTAGATAATGTAGAAAAAAGACTTGATGATCTAAAATTCCTAAGAACCCATAAAAGCTATTTAGTAAATATGAAAAAAATAAATAAACTCAACCAAAGATGGTTTGAAGTTGAAAATGGTGAACATGTAATTATTAAAATCAAAGAATACAAGAAGATTGTTCAAAAATATCATGACTTCATTATTAAGGAGAACCTAGATGATTGTTTCTAATGAGATTAGTCATTTATTAGTGGTTGAACCACTCTATCTCATTCAGTTGCTAACTTGTTGGAATTTATTACCGCAAAGAAGAAGCAGAAATAAAAATTTAATTTTTATAACAGTGGTTTTTTCACTTTTATTAATTCCCTACAATTTCATCTTATTTAAAAAAGGTTTTGATGCCGCTACTCAATCAATATTTTTTCTTTTAACAATACCAGGTTTTCTATTATATTTTATCATAAGTAAATACAGAGATGGCAGACTAATTTTTAGTTATTTTTTTACAGATTCAATTATATCCATTTTTAATTTTATTTTTTATGCATTAGCTCTTAATTATTTTAAAGAATTAAGTATCCCCTTTATAATAACTAGAGACTTAAGTATGATTAGTTTTGGTATTCTTTTTAACGTATTTTATATTTCAAGAGTTAGAAAAGCTCTTAATACTACACATGTTAATTGGAATTTAATCGCATTAATATCTTTTTTTGCCGGTGTTTATGTTTATTATGAATTAATAGCAAGAGGATCTATATTAGATAGGCAAGATGAAATAATCCCTATTTGTTTTACATTAATTTTATTAGCTGTTGTGTTTTTAACTTTACTTTGGACTATGGTTAAAATAGGTGAAAAAGAACAACAAGAATTGGAATTAATCAAGAAGAATAATGCCCTTGATTTGATTAGAATCCAATTAAAACAAGTAGATTCAACTTATAAACAAATAAATGAAACTTATAATAAACTAAGATATATGAGACATGATATTAATAAAGAATTAACAATTCTTGAAGGTTTGTGTATTGAAGGAAATATCTCAAAAATTAAAGAACATATTTCAAAAGTAATTAAAACAATTCCTGAAACTAAAATTGTTAAATATTGTTCAAATCATATGTTAAACTCTATTTTAAATCATTATAATCAATTAATTGAAGACCATCAAATAAATGCATCCTTTTCAATAAAAATTAAAGAAAATAGTGATTCATTAATTTCAGATATTTGTATAATCCTTGCAAACGGAATTGAGAATGCCATAGAAGCTACATCTAAAACTGATGATAAATATATTAATGTCGATGTAAGAGAAACAGAAAGTTCAATTATTATTTCTATAACAAATTCTTTTAATAAAAAAGATATTAAAGTTGTTAATAATAAGCTGATAACGAATAAAAAGGATATTGAAAATCATGGACTTGGTTTAAAAATAATTGAAAATCTAGCTACTTCTCATAATGGAAATATGATATATATCATTGAAGAAAATACCTTTAGATTAGATATTTGGCTTAGCAATTTAGATTAATACCTCCAAAGCAGTTATTAAAATTATATTTCAACTACTTTAGAGGCATAAAATTTATTTAATTAAAGATTCTTAACCAACTCAAAAACAATTTTTCCAGAATTATCAGCAACTATTTGATACCAATTTTCATATTGCTCATGGGACAATCCATCTGCCTTATCACTTAAACTTCTCACTACAACGACAGGAACATTATATTTAGAGGCAACATAAGCAACTGAAGCTCCTTCCATCTCTACTGCTTTAGCACCTAATTCTTTATCTAAATATTCAACATAGCTACTATTTGCAACAAACTGATCTCCTGTTACAATTAATCCTGTAAAAACTTTGTCTTTACCGACAACCTCAACGGCTGCATTATAGGCTAGATTTACAAGAGATTTATCACTATTCATAATAACATTTGGGACAAAATCCGTATCTAATTCAACCATTCCCTCTTGATTTAAATAACCATAATCATGAAACATTAAAGATGTTGCTATAACTACATCAGTTATCTGTACATCATCACTTACACCACCAGCTATTCCAGTAAAAATAAGTTTTGAAATATCAAACTCATTTAACATAATTGCAGTACATGCTGCAGATAAAGTTTTCCCAACACCTGCTTTAACTAGTACAATATTATGTCCACCTAAAGTCCCTATATGAAAAGTATTTCCTCCAATTTCCTCTACATGAGAAATTGTTGCTTTAGATAACAAATAATCTAACTCAACATCCATAGCACTCATGATTCCAATTGTTTCAACTCTTTCTTCATTACTCTCAGTATTGCTAATATTTACACAACTCATTGATAAAAAAACCATAATAATTACCATTACTAGATTCCAACGCTTCATTCTTATCTCCCTAGAAATTTATTTAAATTATTATCAAAATTAGTGCTTATCTTTTATCATAAAAATAAAAAATAAGCACTACCAAATATTATTAATATTGGCAGTCAAATGACTGCCAATTAAAATAGTTATGTCCGTTTTTCTCTATCAAAGGCTAGTCCTAAAGCAGCAGGTTCTTGTTTTTTCTTATCTCTTGAAAAAGCTAGAGTTAAGATTACCAAAACATATGGTAACATAACAGCAAATTCATAAGGGAAATTAATACCTTGACCTTGAACAGCTAATTGGAAACTTTGAGCTAAAGAGAACAATAGAGCCCCCCACATAATTTTAATAGGATCCCAATGTCCAAAATATACTAAAGCTACAGCTATAAAACCTCTTCCAGCTATCATTTCATCACTGAACATTTTTGCTTGGCAAAGTGATAAATAAGCTCCTGCTAAACCTGCAAGCGCACCACCAACAGCTAAAGCTTGGAATCTAACTCTATTAACATTAATTCCAAGGCTATCTGCAGCTCTTGGATATGTTCCAACAGCTCTAACTCTCAAACCCCAAGGAGTTTTAAATAAAATGTATACAGATAAAGGAACAAACAAAAAAGCTATATATACCAAAATATTATGAGAAAAAAAGATTTGACCTAGTATTGGTATTTTTGATAATAAAGGGATATAAAATTTTCCAATTCCTGGGATACTTTGTGTTCCTCCAACAAAATGCCTAAATAATGTTCCTGCAGCCCCTACACAAAACATTTGCATACCAATACCAGCAATACCTTGTTTTGCTTTAAATGTTATAACAACAACACCAAACACTAATCCTAGTAAAGCCCCAACTAAAGCTCCTGCCATTATTCCTAAAAAGTTATAAATCTCAGCAGTAGCACCACCTTGGCCAACAGAATATGGAATTAACATCCCAATAAAAGCTCCCATTGCCATAATTCCTTCACATCCAAGATTAAAAATACCAGATCTTTGGTTAAACATCTCTCCAATACTTGCTAATAATAATGCTACACTAAAAGGAATTCCTAAGGCTAATATATTAACTATAAAATCCATTATTTAGCCTCCTCTGTATGGAATTTTTTCCATATTTTATCCATTAAATATTTATCATTTAAAACTTGTTGAGCTGCAACAATTACTAAAATAATAATACCTTCTAAAACTTGTACCATATTAGCTGGAACTCCAACAATTCTTTGAGTCATATCAGCACCGACTAATAGTAGACCAAATAGGAATGAAGCTGGTATTATTCCAGCTGGATGGAGACCTCCAAATAAAGCTACAACTAAACCAGAGAATCCATAACCACTAGTTATACCTTCTATTGCTCTATGGTGAACACCTAGAATTTCTACACTTCCTGCAATACCTGCAAAAGCACCAGATATTACCATTGAAACGGTAACAAAAAAAGCTACTTTTATTCCACCATATTTTGCAGCTTTCTCACTTGCTCCTGCAGCTCTAAGTTTATAACCAAAGGAAGTCTTCCATAGTAGAATATAAATGAATATAGCTAATACGAATACTAAAAAGATACCGGTATGTAACCTAGTACCTGTAATTAATCTATCAAGCCATACGCTCTTTTCTAATCTCATAGATTGTGGAGTTCCACTTCCTAAAGTTAATTCAGCTGGATCAATCATTGGGCCTCTTAAAAAGAAAGTATAAAACTGTGCAGCAATATAATTTAACATAACTGTTGATAGTAATTCACTTACCTTCAATTTTGCTTTTAATATTCCAGGAATAAAACCCCAAATTCCGCCACCAATTGCACCACATACTACTATGATAATAATATTTAAAGGACGAGGAACATTATGGAAAGCTAGAGCAGCAGCTGTAGATGTTAAAATACCAATAGCCATTTGGCCTTCAGCACCAATATTAATAATACCAGATCTGTAGGCAACAGTTATTCCTAAAGCAATTACAGATAAAGGAATAGCTCGAATAATAACTTCAGTTAGTTGAATCTTGTTTTTTAAAGGTTCTGTTAATATAACTAAATAAGTTCTAAATACATCCGCATCTATAGTTACAAGTATAACAGACCCAATTAACAAAGTTGCAATAACAGCTATTAAAATAATTGATGTCTTATATAAAATTTTAAATTCTCTAGTCATTATTAACTCCTGCCATTAACATACCTATATCTCTTCTTGTTGCTGTTTTTGCAGGAAGAACTTTTTGAATATGCCCTTTAAAAATAACTGCAATATTATCCGAAAGATTCATAATCTCATCTAATTCTTCACTAATTAATAATATTCCAACACCATTTTTTCTCATTTCAAGCAACTTAGAATGAATAAATTGAGCTGCACCCATATCTAACCCTCTAGTTGGATAAACTGCAACTAAAAATTTAGGTTTTCTTGCAATTTCTCTTGCAAGAATAACTTTTTGAATATTTCCTCCTGAAAGGGCTCCAGCACTTAAAGAGGTGTTTACACATCTAATATCAAATTGTTCTCTTAATTTTTCTGCATTATCATTTATTGCTTTATTATTTATTATTGTATGATTGGAGAATTGTTCATTTTCTATGTCTTTTAAAATAAGGTTTTCTTTAATAGAAAAAGAAGGAACAATACCCTCAGTATTTCTATCTTCAGGGATATACCCCATCCCTTTTTGGATGATATCTATTGGTGATGAATTTTCAATATGTTCATTTAAAAACAGGATTTCACCACCATCAACTTTCCTAAGTCCATTAATGATTTGAGCTAATTCAAGTTGACCATTACCAGATACACCTGCAAGTCCCATGATTTCCCCAGAACGAATTTTTAAATTTAGATCATTTAATGCTAAGAAACCACGAATACTTTTAACATTCACATTTTTTAATTCTAAAGCATAATCTCCAAATTCCTTTTCTTCATTATTTTCAGGCATTTTAACTTCTCTACCTGTCATTAATGCAGCTATATCGGAAGAACTATAATCATTAGTATTTCCACAAAAGACAATCTTACCATGTCTCAATATTGCTAATTTATGTGACAATTCTTTAACTTCTTTCAATTTATGAGAAATAAATATCATAGGAAGTTTTTTATTCATTGTCTTCAACAATTGAATTAACTCATCAATTTCTTGAGGAGTTAGAGCACTTGTTGGTTCATCTAGTATTAAAAACTTTGCACCTAAGCATAGTGTTTTAACTAACTCAACTTTTTGTTGTTCGCCAACTGATAATTGCCAAATATATGCATCTGGATCAACTACCAAATCATACTTATCACCAATTTCTTCAATTTTACTGACAACAAAATCCATATCAAGTTTAACTTTTTTCCAAGCTTTTTTTAAACCTAATGCTATATTTTCTTTTACGGTTAAGTTAGGAACTAACATATATCTTTGGTGAACCATTCCTATACCAAAACCAAAAGAATCATTTGGGGAAGTAAAACAAACTTTTTGTCCATTTAAAATAATACATCCACCATCACTTTGATATAAACCCATTAAAACGTTCATCAAAGTTGTTTTTCCAGCGCCATTTTCGCCAACTAAAGCAAAAATTTCACCTTCCTTAACTTCTATGGTAACATTATCTAAAGCTTTCATTCCTGGGAATGTTTTTGTAATGTTTTCCATTCGAAGACTTGTAATCTTATCCATAATGCACCTTTTAAAAAGGACATCTATTTGTACATAGATGTCCTTAATCAGTTATTGGTTCTTATAATTGAGAATAGTCTACACTTTTCCAATCAACAGAATTTGGATTATTAACAAATTCAGAAATTTGAGCATTTACAGCTGCTTCTAAATCACTACCATATAAATCACTTAAAGCTTCATTAAATCCAAAGATAAATCCACCGTTAGCAAAGTTCATTGGTACGCAATAACCACCCTTAACTCCATTTTTTACATTTTCTACTAGAGAAACAATTACAGGAGCATAATCATAAGATGATGCAGCAACACATTTTAATTGACCTTCAGCCATTTGTAATTGTGCTAAATCTTGACCAACCCACCAAATTTCTTCATCTGGATAATCAGCTGTTGCTCTTAGTGCACCTAAAGCTTGTTGTGAAGAACCTGTTAATACGTCAACACCAGCTTTAATTTGAGATTGAGCTACTTCTCCAGCTTTAATATAATCAGAGAAAGAACCTGTATGAGCAACCATAACTTCAACATCAGGTTTTACACTTTTTGCGCCTAAAACAAAACCTCTGTTATAACGAGCAGCATCTCCACCATCAACTGGTCCAACTACTCCTAATACATCAACCTTTGAAATAGTTGCTGCGATAATTCCGGATAAATATCCTGTTTCTTCACTTTCTGGCATATAAGTTACAACATTTTCAGGACCAACTTCAGCACTTGTTCCAAAAGCAAAGGTTACATCTGGATATTCATCAGCCATTTCAAGAATTAAATTCTTATATTGAGCACCATGACCAATAATAATATCATAACCATCAGCAACATATTGTCTTGCAGCAGAACCAGCATCAACAGGTTTCATCTTTTCACTATAACTATATTCAATTTCGCCTGGCATACTTTCTTGAGCAGCTAAGATACCATCGTGCATTGCTTGGCACCAACCCTTGTCATCAATAGTATTTTCTACAATTAATGCAACTTTTACTACACCATCATCTTCTTTTGCAGCGGATTCTTCACTTCCACCTTGTGCAAATAATGATGCAGACAACACAACTAACATTAAACTTAATGCAACAATTTTTTTCATATGCTTTTTCTCCTTATCGTATATGAAAGGCTTTAGAGGATAATTCCTCTTAATTCCAAAAACTTAAATGGTCCTTCAAAATAGCTTCTTTTAAAGCTTCATCTTTTGTAGGACCACAAATAACCATATCTCTTTGTCCATGTTCTAAAACTTTGTGGCAAGGCAAATCAAATGTTGGGTTTTCATTATGATCTTTTGTACAACTTAATAATTGTTCTTCGGTTAGTCCAAAAACTATCCTTCCAACATTTGTCCAATACACAGCACCTGTACACATAACACATGGTTCAAAGTTAGTGTATAAACTACAAGTTTCTAAAAACTCTGGACTATATCTCTTTCCAGCTTCAATCATTACAGCAGTTTCAGCATGTAAACATGGGCTAGCATTTTTATTATTCCCAACTTCAATTAATATATTTCCATCTTTATCAGCTAATAGGGCTCCAAATGGATGACAACCATTCTCTAATGCCTCATGAGCAATACGAACAGTCTCATATAATAGTTTTATATCTAACTCATTTAATTCCTTAAGTACAATGTTTGGCATAAAATCTCCATTAAAAATAATTATAACATATTCAACATAGAATACAATAAATTTATATTATTATTTGAATAGCCATTCATATTTGTATTCACTATTTGTATAAATTTGCATTTTTTATACAAATTGTCAATCTATACTAAAATAAAAGACTCTATATTTTTAAAATTTAATAATTAAATATATTAAAAATATATAACAGATGTAGAATAAAACCCACTTTATAGCAAATCTGATAAAGTACTATATAACTCATCTTTATTAATAGGTTTAGCTAAATGTGCATTCATTCCTACATAAATACTTCTTTCAACATCATGAGCGAAAGCATTTGCACTTAAAGCTATAATTGGAACGGTTTTATTAAATTCCCTTATTTTTTCAGTTGCTTGTGTTCCATCTAAAAGTGGCATACGTATATCCATTAGGATAGCATCATATTTATTTTCTTTAGCCAGGTTCACACCTTCAAGTCCATTATTAGCTATGGTAACAATAGCTTGTTTTTCTTCTAAAAGCTTTTTAATTATAATTTGATTTATTGAAACATCTTCACAAACTAGAATTTTTTTATTAATTAATTTTGATTCAGAATATTCATTATTCTTATATTTTATATACTCTATAATTTGTTCCTTAGTTGGTGTTTTTAAAGGTAAATTTACATAAAAGGTTGTGCCTTTATTAATTTCGGATTCATAATCTATACTACCACCAAGAGCTTCAATTATATTTTTAGTAATAACTAAACCAAGTCCTGTACCACCCTCTATTTCTGATAAACTATTTGTTTCTTTTGAAAAAGGTTCGAACATATGTTTTTGAAAGCTTTTACTCATACCAACACCATTATCTGCTATTGTGTGATATGCAATTATTTCCCCTTTATCGTTCTTTTTAACAATCAAAGACCAACTTACCTTTCCTCCAATAGGAGTATATTTAATTGCATTATTTAACAAATTAACTAGGATTTGCTTAAATCGTTTCTCATCAAAAATAAGGAACTTTTCTTGAATTTCGTTTTTTCCAGAATAAGAAAAAGTAATATTTTTCTCATTAGCTCGTAATCTTACAATTCTCTCAATTGCTTTTGCAGTTGATCCAAATTCTACTATACTATTATCAATATCTATTGTGTGAGATTCAATTTTTTGAAAATCTAATAAATCATTTACTAAAGATAATAGATAATCTGCATTTTCTTTAATCTGATTAAAGTATTCACTAAATTTCGTAGGATTATTATCTTCTAAGCCAAACTCAGCTAAGCTTAAAATTGCGCCAAGAGGAGTTCTCATATCATGACTCATTCTAGATAGAAAATCTGATTTTGCACTATTTGCAATTGATGCATCTCGTTGCGCTTTTACTAATTTTTTATTTATCTTTTCTAATTTTTCATTTCGGATAATTTCTTTAGTTGCCAAGTCTGTTACATCATATACAACAGTATAAAGATTTTTATCTTTTGCTCTAAACGACAAAACTCTTTTATGATATATTTTATTATCTATCTCAATAATATAAGTAACAGAATAACTACCACTTTTAATTTTTCTTGCGCCTTCTTCACAGGATGTAATTCTTTTTTGACCGTAGGTATCAATTAATTTAATATGAGAATGAATATATTCATCATACTCTTGATATGTATAAATACTATAGCCTATTGGAAATTTAATAAAATTATTTTCACTTGCTAAAACAACACAGGTCTTAGTGTTAGAATCTTGTCTCATAATAAATTCATTCTGCTCTGCAACAATAGCATTCAACATTTTTTCCATTTCTAGTCTTTCAGTTATATCATAAACATTAATTACAAGTAGCATATGTTTAGTGGTAGGGTCTTCAATGAAATTATAATTAGCCCGCAAGGTAACAACAGTACCTTTAATTTTTTGATGATACTCTATGCTATCGGTTTTATTCTCTAAATAATTTTGTTTAAATCTTTTTATGTCAAAAAACTCTAAAAAATTCTTTTTATCCTCTTCTCCAACTATAGTTAAAGAAAAGTCCGAAATAACCTTAGAAAAAGACTTACCTTCATGATCTGCTTTTGTAGAACTTAAAAAATAAAAAACAACTAATTCAGTTTCTAAATCAAATCCATATAAAGCACCAACTTCAACATTCAAATTTTGTTTATAAGCAATTAAAGCTTTATATAAATTAAAAAGCCTTTCGTTTCTTTTTTCAGATGTAATATCCCTTATATATTCAATATAAGCTTCTTCTCCATCCCATATAGTTTCAACTAAATGGACTTGAACTTTTTTATTATAATATTCACAATCTAACTCAAATACATTATCAGCAATATTTGAAACGACAATAGGGCAATTGTTACAAGGATGATCAGTATTTCTAAAAAATTTAAAGCACGTAATTTTATCTATTGCTCCTTCATCATGTGGAAAGAGATTTTTAGCAGCTTTATTCAAATAGAGTAATTTAAAATTCTTTTTAGCAATCACAGCTACTGCATTTAAACTATCTTCGGCAATACTAACTTGTTGTGCTTGGACGTTTTTCTTAGAAGAAATAGTTCTAATTAGAGAATGAGAAATTTTTGTATAAGTAAAATAAATAAAAAAAGATTTATCTTTAACTAAATAAGAGGAAACACAGTTTAAATAGAAATAATTATTATCTAAAGATTTTCTTGCCCTAAATATAAATTCTTTACTAATCTTAGGCTTCTTAATAATTTGATAAAGAAAATCTCTTAATTTATCTTTATCCCTGTCGTAAACTAAAGGATTTTCATTTAAATCTGAATTTAAATATTTTAAAGCTGTATTAGCTTCTAAATCAAATAATTTTAGAAAGCCAGAAGAAACATGCAAATAGTGAATTTTATTATTAACTATTTGTGCAATACTAATTGGCATAGGTAATTTACTAAAATATTTTCTTTCTTCATCAGATAAATAGTACTGCACTGTTACCTCCCAAAAAGTAATAATATTAATTATACCATCTAGGAGGTTGCTTCACAACTAACATTTAACTAATACAAAAATTCTTATTCAAATATTTAAATTGTATAATATAATTTTCAATTTTTTGTATCTATTTAAAATTCAATTATTTAATATAGTAAGCCTTTTTGAAAATAAAACTATTCTACTGTTACACTTTTTGCTAAATTTCGTGGGTGATCTGGATCATTTCCTCTATTTACAGAACAATAATATGCATATAGTTGAGTAACTATTACACTAAGAATTGGAGATAAATATGCATCAGTTTCAGGAATATGAAAAACAGTATCTGCGATTGTATCAAATTCCTTATTATTTTCATAAGTGATAGCTAAAACTTTAGCACCCCTAGCTTTTACTTCTTTAATATTAGAATCCATCTTATCATATAAACTTTTATTACAACAAGTTGCTACAACTAAAGTATCCTCATCAAGTAAAGCTATTGGACCATGTTTTAATTCTCCTGCAGCAAAGGCTTCAGAATGTGTATAATTGATTTCTTTTAACTTTAATGCTGATTCTAAAGAAATAGCAAAATCACTTTGACGTCCAAAATAAAAGACCTTAGGTTTATTAAATTGTCGTGCAGCAAATCTTTGAATTTCTTCTTGTCTATCTATAATTAATTGAGATTTAGTTGATAGAGTTTCTAATTCACTCATCAAATCTTTAGCTTTTTCCTCATCTTTCATTAATGCACAAGTTAATAAATAAACACACATTAATTGAGTAGTAAAAGCTTTTGTAGAAGCAACCGCAATTTCAGGTCCAGCTTGTGTGTACATTACATAATCAGCTTCTCTTGAGACTGTTGAACCAACTACATTTGTTATAGCTATTATTTTGGACCCTTTCTTCTTGAAAATTCTCATTGCTTGTAAGGTGTCAGCAGTCTCTCCTGATTGTGATATAACAAGGCATAAATCATCTTCAAAAATAATAGGATCTCTATATCTAAATTCAGATGCAACATCTACTTCTACAGGTATTCTAGCATAATGTTCGATAGCATATCGTGCAATAACCCCTGCATGATAAGCTGTTCCACAGCCAACTATTACTACTCTTTTTGCTTTTTTTACAGCTTCGGTTATATCTCCTAAATCTAATTTCCCAGCATATACCCTTGCTTTGAATGTTTGCTCAATTGCATAAGGTTGTTCAAAAATTTCTTTCAGCATAAAATGTTCATAACCGTTTTTCTGAGCAGATTGCATATCCCAATCTACATGAGTAATTTCAACATCAATTTTTGAACCTTCAACATCATATATATCTACACTCTCTGGGGTGATTTTTGCAATTTGATTATCATCAATATATTGAACTTCTCTTGTATATGCTAATAAAGGAGTTACATCACTTGCTAACAAATTATATTTTTCACTTCTACCAATTATTAAAGGGCAATCTTTTCTTGCAACAATAATTGAATTAGGTTCAGATTTACAAACAACTGCAATAGCATATGAACCTTCTAATCTTTTCAAAGCTTCAGTTACAGCTAAAAGTAAATCACCATTATAATGAAAATCTATTAAGTGAGCGATACACTCTGTATCTGTCTCACTTCGAAAATGAACATTATGTTTTTCTAACCAAGATCTTAATTTAACATGATTTTCTATAATACCATTATGCACAACAGCTATATCATTGCTGACATCAGTGTGTGGATGTGAATTAATGTCACTAGGCTCTCCATGAGTCGCCCAACGAGTATGGCCAATCCCGACAAAGCCTTCAACAGGTTGTTTTTCAACAAGACTAACTAAATTTGACAATCTACCTTTAGCCTTTCTTATTTGAAGATCTTCATCATTTAATATAGCTATACCAGCAGAATCATATCCTCTATATTCTAGTTTTGATAAACAATCTAATAAAATAGTAGAAGCATCTACTCCGTCTTCCTTATTTGAACAAAAGCCAACAATTCCGCACATAAATATATCACCTTAAATTAAAATTACTTTTATTATAGCAAATAAATAAAAGTTTAAGTAGTGTTAATTTATTAAGAAAAGTATAATTTATCCTTGACTATAACGTAAGGTTATAGTTTATGGTGAACATATATTATAAATAAAGGAACTAAGTTATGCAAATAAATGAAGTAGCTAAATTAGTAAATATAAGTGTTAGAACACTGCATTATTATGATGAAATAGATCTTTTAAAACCTAAAAAAATTAATTCGTCAGGATATAGAATATATGATGAGGAGAATCTTAAAACATTACAACAAATAATGTTTTTGAGAGAAATGGATTTTACACTAAAAGATATTAAATCAATTCTAGAAAATGAAGGTTTTGATTATAACGAAGCATTTATAAATCACAAAAACCTTTTAGCAAAAAAAAGAGATAGGTTAAATAAATTAATTAAATTATTAGATAAATACATTGAAGGAGAAAACAGTATGAGTTTTAAAGAATTTGATACAAGTGAAATTGAAAAAGCAAAAAAAGAATATGAAGCCGAAGTTAGAGATAGATGGGGAAGTTCTAAAGCATATAAACAAAGTAAAGAAAAAACTTCTTCTTACTCTAAAGAACATTGGCAGATTATTCAAAATGAAAATAAAGAAATATTCAACTCTTTTGCAAGCCTAAAAGAAGAAAGTCCAGCTTCTAAAGAAGCCCAAGATTTAGTAATAAGGTGGAAAGAATTTATCAACAAATATTATTATGAATGTGATAATACTATGCTTGAATCATTAGCTCATCTATATATTAGTGATGAAAGATTTAAAAATAATATTGATAAACATGGAAAAAATACGGCTCAATTTATTTCTGATGCAATTCTCTATTTTGTTAAAAATTAAATATTGATAAATTTTAGTTTGTTATTTATTATTAATTATGGAAATAAGAGAATTAACAATAGATGATTTAAAAAGCTATAAACAGCTTAGACTAGAAGGTTTAAAAAACAACCCTACTTTCTTTGGAAGCGATTATTTAGAAGAATCAAGACTCACTACTGAACAATGGCAAGAAAGATTAAAAAAACAACCTAATAAACTAAATCTTGGGTTGTTTTATGATGATAAACTTGTTTCAATTATATCTCTTATTCAAGAAACAAAAGAGAAAAGAAAACATTGTGCAACTATTTATTCAGTGATGACTAAAGAAAATTATAAAAAACAAGGTCTTTCTTCTATGCTTTTTGAATATTTAATTAACAAAATAGATTCATCAAAAAAAATAACTATATTAACCTTAAAAGTTGGTAGTACAAATTATAATGCTCAAAAATTATATAAAAAATTTGGTTTTATTGAAACAGGAACTGAATTTGATAGTATTAAATACAATGGTTCATACTATTCAATGAAAATTTTTCAACGAATTAATCACTAATTTTTCTATTTAATTTATTTTTTAAAAAATAAAAAACTTGCAAACTTAATATATTTATTATACAATGTGTGTACGTTAACGCAAAATAGGAGAAAACAAAATGAAACATATAAATGATTATAATTTTTGGTTTTTAACTGGTTCTCAAGATTTATACGGTCAAGAAACACTTAAAGAAGTAGCAAGACATTCAAAAACAATGGTAGATGAATTAAATAATAGCAAAGATTTATCTTGTAAATTAATATATAAAGACACCTTGCTTACAGCTTCAAGTATTGAGAAAACAATTAAAGAAGCAAATTTAGATGAAACTTGTGCAGGGATTATTTGTTGGATGCACACTTTTTCTCCTGCAAAAATGTGGATAAATGGTCTTAATGCTTTAAACAAACCCTTACTTCAAATAAATACTCAATTTAATAAAACTCTTCCTTATAATACTATAGATATGGATTTTATGAATTTAAACCAAAGTGCCCATGGAGATAGAGAATTTGGTTATATAACAGCAAGAATGGATATCAATAGAAATGTTATTGTTGGATATTGGAAATCTAAATCTTTTAAAAGTAGAATGAACAAATGGATGAGAGCAGCTGTAGCTACAACTAGTGGTAGAAATTTAACCGTAGTCCGTTTTGGTGATAATATGAGAGATGTTGCAGTAACTTGTGGAGATAAGGTTGAAGCATATATTAAGCTTGGATGGAACATTCCATACTATGGTATTGGTGATTTAGTTGATGAGATAAATAAAGTAAGTGAAGCAGAAATCGATTTGATGATGGAAGAATATCAAGCTAATTATACTATTGTAGAACCAACTAAATACAATCTTGAACATATTAGAGAGCAAGCAAAAATAGAAATTGCCTTAGAGAAATTTTTAATTGAAAAAAATGCAGAAGCTTTTACTACAAATTTTCAAGATTTACATGGACTAAAACAGCTCCCTGGTTTAGCTTGTCAGCATTTAATGAACAAAGGCTATGGCTTTGCTGCAGAAGGAGATTGGAAAACTGCAGCTATGGTTAGAACAATGAAACTTATGGGAGAAAATTTAGAGGGCGGTTGCTCATTCTTAGAAGATTATACTTATAATCTTGAAGAGGATAATATGCTTAATCTTAGCTCTCACATGTTAGAAATATGTCCATCTATTGCTAAAGGTAAACCAACTATAGAAGTACATCCCTTAACAATCGGTGACAAAGCAGATCCTGCTAGATTAGTCTTTGATTCTAAAGCAGGTAAGGGTTTTACCATATCAATTGTTGACTTAGGTAGTAGAATGAGAATTGTTGCAAATAAAGTTGATGTTATTAATTTAGATCAAGCTTTTAAACAATTACCTGTTGCTAGAGTGCTACTATCTCCAAAGCCTAATTTTATAACAGCTAGTGAGTGCTGGATTTTATCAGGAGGTGGTCATCATAATACATTTACAACTCAAATTGATTTAGAAACCCTAGAATTTTACTCAGAAATGGTTAAAATAGAATTACTAAAAATAGATGAAGAAACGACTTTATCTTCTTTTAGAAATCAAGATAGATGGAATAGAGCATATTATGGATAAATATAAAGAACTAAAAGAAGAAGCATATCTTGCAAATTTAGAAATTCCAAAACAAGGACTTGCAATTTATACTTGGGGTAACGTATCAGCTTATGATGAAAAACTTGGCGTTTTTGCAATAAAACCTTCTGGGGTCTCTTATGATAAACTACAAGTAGAAGATATGGTAATTATTGATTTGAATGGAGAAAAAGTTGAGGGAAAATTAAATCCTTCTTCAGATACTCAAACACATCTTGAGCTTTACAAGAATTTTGATTCAATTAAAGGAATTTGTCACACACATTCCCCTTATGCTACAGCATGGGCTCAAGCTATGAAATCTATTCCAATATTAGGGACAACTCATGCAGATCATTTAGCCAATCCAATTATTTGTACAAAACCTTTATCTAAAGAACAGGTTAATGAGGGGTATGAAAAAAATACAGGAATAGTAATTTATGAGACTTTTAATAATCCAACTTTAGGACAAGACATCTTAAATGTGGGACCGTATCCAAAATTACCACTAATAGCTAAGGAAAATCCAATGGTACTAGTTGGAGGGCATGGTCCATTTAGTTGGGGAAAGGATGCCATCACAAGTGTATACAACGCAAGAGTTTTAGAAGAGGTGGCTAAAATGGCTATGTGGGTTAATAATTTAAATCCAAGCTTTAATCAACTTCCACAACATATTATAAAAAAACACTATGAAAGAAAGCATGGTAAAAATGCATATTACGGACAAAAGTAGATTAGCTTTGCAAATTTGATATTTTACTTTATAATTTGAATGAGATAAAACCACTTTTATCTCATTCATTAATAGATAAGGAAATGAATAATGAAAATAGCTGATATAGCAAAAGCTGCCGGAGTCTCAGTTGGAACTGTTGATAGAGTTCTACACAATAGAGGTCGGGTTTCTCCTCAAACTAAATTAAAAATCGAACAAATTATAAAAGAAAATGGCTATACCCCCAATGCTATGGCTAGAAGTTTAAAAAACGGTTCTAAATTAAAAATTGGTGTGCTAATTCCAAAATTGGATTCTGAGAGTGGTTATTGGAATAAAATATTCAAGGGAATTATAAAAGCTGGCTTAGAATTAGAGGCTTTTAATGTTTCTATCGTTAAAGAAGAATTTGATAGAGATAAAAAAGATAGTCTTTTAACTTCCGGCCAAAAATTAATTGATTTAGGAGTAGATGCAATAGCATTAGCTCCAGTTATTCAAGAAGAATCATATAAATTTATAAATAAATTAGATGATATGAAATATGCTTTTTTCGACTCATCTTTATCAAACACTTCTCCTATTACAGAAAATTTGCAAGTAGCATATAAGGCTGGATGGTGTGCAGCTAGGGTTATGCAGCTCTTTACACAAAATAAAAAAAACTATATTTGCATTCAAATGCACGATAAAGCTTATAATCAAGAACAAAGAGCAAAAGGTTTCAATGATTTCTTTAAAAACTCTGATGCAACTTTATCAAACTATATTTGGAATCGAGAATCAAATATTTCATTTACATCATTTCTTGATAACATCTTATTTGAAAATTCAATCATCGATGGAATATTTGTTACAAATGATGCAACTAGCATAATATCTAAATATATATCAACTCAACTTAAGAATAATATGCCGTCTATTATTGGATTTGACCTTGTTGAAAACAATAAAGAAGAATTAATAAAAGGCAACATTTCAGCAATTATTTCTCAGTCTCCAGAAACACAAGGTTATAAAACAATAATGGAAATATTTAGAATATTATTTATGAAACAAGATAATTCAGTAGATAACAAACCAATCCCAATAAATATAATACTTAAAGAGAATTTACTCTGATAAATATGGCCACTACTCTTAGTTGAATGGCCACTACTCTTAGTTGAATAGTGGCGTTTTAAATTAAATACAATTATCTTAAAATTTCTATGGCTTTTCTCTCTATAACTAAACCATCATGATATCTCTTAAAGAATATATTAAACCCTTCTATATCTCTTTGATCAGCCATTATAGTAGATTTAGAAGAATTTTTGAAAACTTTTTTGTCTAAATAATCTTCTAATTTTTCTTTACAATTAACAAATGAAGCTAATATAGCAATGCCCCAAGCTCCACCTTCACCGGCACTAGATAATACAGAAATTGGAGTATTTGTTGCGGCTGACATTATCTTTTGTCCAACTTCAGCAGTTTTAAAAAGACCTCCATGTCCATTAATTTCATCAACTTTAACATTTTCTTTTTCAAATAAAATATTCAAACCAGTTCTTAATGCACAAAGAGAAGTAAATAATTGAGATCTAATTAAATTTCCAACACTAAGTTCACTATTTGGTTTTCTTACTATTAAAGGTCTTCCTTCTTCAAAACCAGTAATATGTTCTCCACTCAAATAGCCATAAGACAATATTCCATCACAAGAAGCTTCGCCTTTTAGCGCTTGAAATAATATTGCATCATATAATTGAGGTTTTGTTAATTTTCCACCAGTTAAATCCATAACTTCGGTAAATAATTTCATCCATTTATCTATTTCACCACTACAATTATTTGAATGAGCCATAGCAACAGGTAACCCTGATGGAGTTGTTACTAAATCAAGTTTTTCATAAAGTTTTGAAAGCTCTTTTTCCAAGACAATCATTGCAAAAACACTTGTTCCAGCTGATACATTACCTGTTCTAGCTCTAACTGAATTTGTTGCTACCATACCTGTTCCAGCATCTCCTTCAGCCGGACACAAAGGAATTTTAGAATTTAAATCACCTTCCTTATCTAACAATCTAGCTCCAGTTTCACTTAAATATCCAGCAACTTCTCCAGCAACTAAAGGTTTAGGCAAAATATCCTTTATATCCCAATTGTAATTTTCTGATAATTCTCTAAACTTTGAAAGCATATTCATATTATAATCTTTTATAGAGCTATCAATGGGGAACATACCTGAAGCATCACCAATTCCAAGATTAAAAGAGCCTGTTAAAAGATAATGAACATAACCTGCTAGAGTATTGATTTTGCTAATATGCTTAACATGTTCTTCCTTGTTTAAAATAGCTTGATAAAGATGAGCAATGCTCCATCTTTGCGGAATTGTATAATTAAAAATATCTGTGAGCTTTTTACTTGCTTCCCCAGTTATATTATTCCTCCAGGTTCTAAAAGGAACTAAAAGGGAATCATTTTTATCAAAAGCCAAATATCCATGCATCATAGCACTCACACCGATTGCTTTTAATTTTTTTAAAATAACACCATATTTTTCATATATATGTCTCTTTAAATCCATGTAACATGAAGAAACACCTTCCAACACTTGTTCAAGATCATATGTCCAAATTCCATTTTTTAAAGAATTTTCCCAATCATATCCACCAGAAGCTATTGGATTATTTTTTGAATCAATTAATATTGCCTTGATTCTTGTTGAACCTAACTCTATTCCTAAAGAGGCTCTTCCTTCAACTATGTCTTTTACAATAAATTCTTTATCCATTTTATTTCCTTTGCGTGTTCGTTAACGCCTATAGTATACCATAACAATATAAAATCGCAATATAATTTAAAAAAATTATAACACGCCATAGTTGATATAAAAAGGATAAATTTGGAAACAAGTTTAAAGTAAAAAAGCTAAGAGAATTATACTCTTAGCTTAAAACTAAAATAAAATCTGATTTTTATAACATTTTTTTACAAGTATCAACAATATTTTCAACTGTAATCCCGTTTTTAGCCAATAGATGTTCATATGGTGCAGATTCACCAAATTGATCTTGAATACCAATTCTTTTAAATTTACATCCACCTGTTTCTGCAACTATTTCAGCAACGGCACTTCCTAGACCATTTATAATATTATGATCTTCTACAGTTACTATACCTTTAGTTTCTTTAATTGCTTTTAAAACAGCTTCTTTATCTAGAGGTTTTACTGTATGCATATCTAATAGTTTTACAGAGACTCCCTCTTTTTCTAGTTGTTGAGCAGCTAAAACACCCTTAGATAAGATATCTCCAGTACAAATAATAGTTACATCAGAGCCTTTATTAAGTTCAACAGCTTTTCCAATTTCAAATTTATCATCGCTTTTATAAATTGAAGGAACAGCATCACGAGTAAAACGAAGATAAACAGGACCATCATATTTGGCAGCAGCTTTTACCAATTCAAAAGCTGATTCATAATCAGCAGGAGCTACAATAGTCATATTAGGAATAGTTCTAAATATACCTATATCTTCAATCCCTTGGTGAGAAGCCCCATCATTTGCAGGTGTGAACCCGCCATGAGAACAAGCAATTTTCACATTTAAATGTGGATAACAAACTTCTTGTCTAATTTGTTCTAGCATTCTCATTGAACCAAAAACTGCATATGTTGTAACAAAAGGAATTTTACCTGTTGTTGCTAAACCAGCTCCTACCCCTAATGCATTTTGTTCTGCTATACCAACATTAACATGTTGATTAGGGAATTTTTGGCTAAAAGGAACTGTTTTACAGGATTTTCCAATGTCACAATCAACAACATATATATTAGAATCGTTTGCTGCTAATTCAAGTATTGCATTTCCATAAGCTTCACGAGTAGGTTTACCATCTCTTATTTGCATATCAAGCCTCCTTTTACTTCTTTAATTGCCAATTTATATTGTTCATCATTTGGAGCCATACCATGCCAAGCAACAACATCTTCCATGAATGAAACACCTCTTCCTTTTGTAGTATGTGCAACAATTGCAAAAGGTTTGTTAGTTTTTGTCTCTCTGATTTTATCAAAAGCATCAGTTATTTCTTCCATCTTATGACCATCAATTTCTAAAGTTTCACAACCAAATGCTTCAAATTTTTTAACCATATCTCTAGAAGGCATTACAACATCACAAATATTGTCATTTTGTAATCTGTTTTGATCTAAAATAATTACTAAATTATTTAGTTCATATTTGCTAGCTGTTTCAATAGCTTCCCAAATTTGACCTTCATTGCTTTCCCCATCACCAACTACACAAAACACTCTGTAGTTTTTATTATCTCTTTTAGCTGCTAAAGCCATTCCAACTGCAACAGATAATCCTTGACCTAAAGAGCCAGTTGAAATATCAATACCTGGACATCTCTTCATATCAGGATGCCCTTGTAAGATTGAGCCTTCCTTCCTTAAAGTATGGATTTCTTCATATGGAAAATATTCTTTTAATGCTAAACAAGAATATAATACCGGACAAGCGTGTCCTTTTGATAATACGAATCTGTCCCGATCTTCCCATTTTGGATCATTTACTCTTATATTTAATTCATCGAAATATAAAGCTGCCAAAATATCAGCAGAAGAGAGAGATCCTCCAGGGTGTCCAGATTTTGCTTCATGAATCATAGTCAGAATCGTTGTTCTAACTTCTATAGCTTTTTCCTTGAGAAATTCAACTGAATTATCTTGTCTCATGGGCTAGCCTCCTTAAAAAGAATACAAAGTTTTGTTTTTTTATCTTAAAACACTATATCATACAATAATTATCCTGTCATTAAAAAAATTCTGTATACAAGATTTTTTTTCTTGACTTTTTCTTTTTATCCTATAAACTAGTTATATGTACTATATATAAGAGGTAAAATTTATGAAAATTGTTGTATTAGATGGGTATACACTTAACCCTGGAGACTTAAATTGGTCTGCATTAGAAGCTTTAGGGGAAACTGTAATTTATGATAGAACAAGCAAAGAAGATATAATTAGTAGAATTGGTGATGCATCAGTTATTTTAACAAATAAAACACCACTTACTGAAGAAATATTTAAAGCTTGTGAGAATATCAAATATGTTGGTGTTTTAGCTACAGGATATAATGTTGTTGATGTAAATAGTGCTAAAGAGCATGGTGTAGTAGTCACTAATATTCCAACTTATGGAACAACTGCAGTAGCACAATTTGTATTTGCATTACTACTTGAATTATGCCATAGAGTTGGACATCACAGTAATAGAGTAGCACAAGGAGCTTGGGCTAGTTCTAAAGATTTTTGCTTCTGGGATTATCCTCTAGTAGAACTTTATGGTAAGACTATAGGAATTATTGGATTTGGAAGAATTGGGCACCAAACAAGTCTTGTAGCTAGAGGTTTTGGAATGAATGTTTTAGCTTTTGATTCTTATGTAAATAAAGAATGGGAAAAAGAAGGTGTAAAATATGTTTCACTAAACACTCTATTAGAAGAAAGTGATGTAATATCTCTCCATTGCCCACTATTTCCTGAAACAGAAAAGATAATAAATGCAAAAACTTTAGCTAAAGCTAAAGATGGTGTAAAAATTATAAACACTTCACGAGGACCTTTAATAGATGAAGATGCACTTTATGAAGCACTTGAAAGCGGAAAAGTAAGTGGAGCTGCAATGGATGTTTTAACTGTTGAACCCCCTAAAGGGCATAACAGACTATCTACTCATCCCAATTGTATTGTAACCCCTCATATTGCATGGGCTCCTAAAGAAAGTCGTTTGAGACTATTAAATATTGCAATTGATAATATTAAACAATTCATTAACAATACTCCTGTTAATGTTGTTAATAAATAAGCTTTAAGCTTAAAATGAATACCAAATTATTTTATTATAATTTGGTATTTTTTTCGTTAAAAAAAGAACCGCTGCTATTTTGCAACGACTCTTTTTACTATGTTATAAAATATAATTTTATTTGAACATATGTTCTTCAACAAATTTCCAAACATCCATATATTCTTTGCTTTTTATCACTTCATCGAAACCATCTTTTTTCATCTGCTCAACGATTTTTACCATTTTTTCAGTAAATCTATTATTTGTTTCAAAGACTTTTTTGATATCCCATCTAGTTGGGGAAGTATCACTAGTTAAGTAATCACTATAACCATATTTCATCAAATAATAAACAAACTCTAAAGTTTCGATTGGATGTTTTGATCCACAGAAATAATCCCAATCCCACAAAGCATCATTATCATTTATATGAACATAAAAAGGTATTTTACAAGCATGTAAAATAGAAATTTCTTCAGCTGGATTATTATTACCATAAGTTGAATGACCAAAATCTATTGTTACCCCTAATCCTTTTTTATTAATTTCTTTAATTAATAAAATAGTTTTAGCAGCATTATCTAAAAAACAGGTTCCACGAATTTCACTAGGTTTATATTCAATAAATAAACAAATCTCACTCTTATAATCTGCAGCTTCAGAAAAAGTTTCTTTTAACCTATTCCAGTTTTCTTCATAATCAGCTTGGAAAGCAAATTCGTAACCATCTCCTAAAGGACAACATGTTACTTTATCAGCACCAACTTCTTGGGCAAAATCTTTTGCATCTTTTATAAATTGAACAGCCTTTGCTCTAACACTAGGATTTTCGCTAGTAAGTCCTCCATTAACAAATTCAGGCTCAGCTTTAACATTTACGTTAATTGCTGCAATTCCTAAGTTATACTTCTTCATTAAAGCTTTTGTTTCCTCAGCGTTATTTACTTCATAAGGGAACACACATTCAAGAGCTTCAATTCCTTCAATCTGACTTGCTATTTCAAACTTTTCAGCAAGAGTTTTTTGTTGATTATACTCATTAAATCTATCTTTAGATTTACCTAAAAATGAGGAAATTACAGAATATTTCATTTTTTTCTCCTAATTACCAATGTTATTATTTCTTAAATAGCTTACCCCTACTGAGTAATCCATCATTACATTTTCTTTATCACTACTTATTTCTAAATCATAACTTCCCTTATAACCTGAAGAAATTAATGCTAGATTTAAAGTTTTAAAATCAATATCTCCCAGTCCTAAGCTAAGGGATAAATTTTCTTTTCCAAAATTATCTTTTAGATGAGTTGAAAAAATTTTACCCCTGAGCTTTGAAGGTAATAGAGATAAAATTTCACCACTACAATATGCATGCCCTGTATCAAGGTTATAACCGAGATTATCTGCATCAGCATCTTCAATTAACTTTAATAACCCATCACTACCTCCAATAATAGAACCAGGTAGGATTTCTAAAGCAATATTCAAATCATCTTCTTTAGCTATTTGGGAAAAGGTCTTAAAGATTTGAACAATTCTTTTCCAAATAATTAAAAAGTCCTCTTTTTCAATATTTTTAATTTCAAATTTAGAAATAGGAATTATTATAGTCTTAACCTCTAAAAAATTTAACTTTATAATTTCACACACATCTATAAAATCTTTAAAACAAGAATCGTCAAATAAAGACTCGAAATCTTCAGTGACATGAATTAAAAAATGCGCTACGAAAATATTCATCTTTAAATTAAGAGATTTGGAAATAGATGCTAATTTAAAAGCATTATCTTTCCATTCTTGAATCCGCCTCTTATGATAAATTTCACCTTGAAAACTTTGAACGCCTAGTTCTTTCAAATCACTAAGACCATCTATATAATCATCTATACTGAAATCAGTAGTGTATTTGGAAAAGAAAAAGGATGGAGAAACACCTATCATATTAACCTCTTATTAAAAATTCTGTATTCAAAATTTAATTTATAATAAAATGGAATTAATGGTATGTCAACAAAAATTTTATTATTTTCTTTAATTATTTTAATTGGTATGATAATATAAATTAAAATTTTAAATACAAGAGAAAACAATGTTAAATGATAATAGTATTATAGTATTTGATGATTTAGGCACAAAAGCTTATAAAAAGTTAAAAGAAATGATTATTTCAGGACAGTTAAAACCTGGCCAAAAATTAAACCAAGTACAGCTAGCTGAGAAGCTAGGTATAAGCAGAACACCTCTACTACAAGCAATGAACAGATTAACAAGTGAACAATTAACAGAAACAATTCCTAGGAGAGGAACTAGAGTAAGAAAGTTCACAAATGATGATTTATTATCAATATTTGAAATTAGAGGTAGATTAGAACCTTATATATGTGAATTAGCTGCAAAATCAATAAAAGAAGAACAAGTTCTTCTCTTAAAAGAAAATATTTCAAAAATGTCTCAAGCTATTGAAAATAAGGATGAAGCATTATTTAAAACTTTAGATAATGAATTTCATACAATAATCATTGAAGGCTCTAACAACTCATTTATAGCAGAGGTTTTACAAAAATATGTACCTTTAATGCATGCTGTGAATCTATTAAAACCAATGGAAAAATCTCTTCAAGATCATAAAAACATCGTTGAATCATTAGTAGAAGGCGATGGATTAGGGGCTTCTCAATTAATGCATTATCACATTTACGGATCTACAAAAAACAAATTATTACAAATTCTAAATAAAAGAGGTTCACATGGAAACTAAATTGGAAAACAAATCTGTTAAAGATTATATATATGATAGAATTAAAGAGCTTTTAGAAAATAACGAATTTGTTGTAGGAGAAAAAATTAATAAAAATGATTTAGCCTCAAGATTCAATATTAGCTTAACTCCAATTAATGATGCTCTAAATAGACTAGTTGGAGAAAATTATTTAGTACAATATCCAAGAAAAGGGTTTTTTGTTAAAGAATTCAGTCCAAAAGAGCTTTGTGATTTATTCGAAATCAGAGCTGGTTTAGAAGGTATTGCTGTTAGATTATGCTGCGAAAGAGCCAACGAAGAAGAAATTAACGAATTAATTCATAGTTTTGATATATTTGAGAATGGAATAAGCGCTGATATGATCAAAGAATATACTACAATAGATAAAAATTTTCATAAAAGAATTATTTTTCTTGCTAAAAACCCTCTTATTTCACAAGTTAGAAATTCTTTGGGCTTTTTAAGTAGAACATATCAGAAAGGATTAGTAAAACCAATGGAAATATCTCTTAATGAACACCATGATATTATTAATGCACTAAAAATGAGAGACGGAAAACTTGCTCAAATAGCTATGGAAACTCATTTGCTAGGATCTAGAGATAGAATCCTTCATTCATTAGAAGAAAAAAAATAGCATTGACTTCTAAAAAAACATATAGGGGAAAAATCCCCTATTTTTTTTAATTTTGTTTTTTACATACAAAAATCATTTTTAATTATCAAAAGAAAAATAAAAATATTTTAAAAAAAACTTGACAATTCAAGAATCCTATTAATAAGATATTGTATACAAAATTGAAAAATAATAAAAATCAAAGGAGATTGTTATGAAAAAGATTTTATTAGCTCTTATGATGGTATCCCTAACTGTGGGATCTATTTTCGCTCAAGCTCAACAAGAATATCCTTCAAGAGATATTACTGATATCGTTGTGTGGGGTGCTGGTGGTGGAACAGATTCTTGTAACCGTATAATTATGGAAGAAATGGGAAAAGTTCTTGATGTAAACATCAATGTAAACAATGTTACTGGTGGTAAAGCTGGAATGATTGGTATGACTGAAGCATACAACAAGCCTGCTGATGGTTATACTCTTTGTGGTTTATCTGAATCAAATACTACTGCTGCAGTTTATGGTTGGGATCACACAATGGATGTTTGGGACTTCTTTATTGTAGGTGGTTCTCCTGATATCCTATCAGTTACTCCAGATAGCCCATATAAAACACTTGAAGATTTAGTAAAAGCTTCAATGAGCAACCCTAATAGTATTAAAGCTGGTGCAGGTGGACCTGGTTCTATTCACCACTTAAATTTACTAGCATTCATGGAAGGTTCAGGTGCTAAATTAGCATTTATTCCTTATGATGGTTCAGCAGGATCTCAAAATGCTGCAATGACTGGAGAAATTACTGTAGTTATTACTTCTGTTGCTGAGCAAGCTGAAATGATTAAAGCTGGTAAATTAAGACCATTAGCAATGATGACACCTGATGCTTATACTCTAGCTAGTACAACAATTCCTTCATCATTTGATATGTATCCTGAATTATCAAACTTCTTACCATTAGGCCAACAAATTGGTTTTGCTGTAAGAGCTGATGTTCCTGAGGCAAATAAGACCATTTTAGAAAATGCTTTTGCACAAGCTATGCAATCTGATGCAGTTAAAGCTTTTGGTGAACAACATTATTACAACCTAAGTGGTAAATATGGAGACGAAGCAAAAGATATCTTTAAAAACTTAGAATCAAAATTCTCATGGACATTAAGTGATTTAGGTTCTGCTGAAGTAGATCCTGCAACACTAGGAATCGCAAGAAAATAATAAATATAAAGACTTAAAATACCCACTGGGTAATAACTCAGTGGGATTTTTCAAGGAAATAGATATGGACCAGAACGACAAAAATAAAAATATGAGAGGTGCCGATATTGTAATTAGCATTCTCTTCTTAATTTTAGGAATTTTCATATTAATTGGAGCATTTCAAATGCCATTAAAAGACTCCTACGGTGGTGTTGATAGCGTTTGGTATGTTTCTCCTGCATTAATGCCTATTATTATTGGTATTGCAATAATTTTATTAGCAGTGGCTATTTTGTTATATGCTGTTAAACAAGGTGGATGGGAATTACTAAAAGCTAATTATATTGAAAGAAAAAAGGATCCTATATTAAATGAATCAACGATAAGAATGCTTGCAACATTAATCCCTCTTTTCTCTTTAGTATTTGTACATCTTAGAATGTTAGATTTTTGTATTGCAGTAGCTCTTTATTTAACATATACAATTAGTGTTTTTTATTTTGAAGATTTTAAAATTTTAAAAGATTCTTTAGGATTTTATTCAATTCTTATGGTAATTAATTTATTAGTAAGAATTACCGGTTTAAATACAATGCTTGATAACTTATTTGTTTTTACAACTGATATTCTTGCAGTAATAGAACTTATTATATTAATTTTATATATTCGCAAAAAAGTAAACGCAAGCGACTTAAAAGACACTCTAATTAAAAAATATCACCAAGCTCTAGGTGTTTCACTAATTACCCCAATAGTAATTGCAGCAGTATTCCGATTTGCATTAAGAATCCCTATGCCTAAAGAAGGATTTATAATGAATTTCATGTACTTAATTTACTATGCAATTAAATAGGGAGAGGATATAAATGAACATATTAAATCAATTTTCGGTTTTCTTCACCCAAATTGGAACTATTTTAACTAGTCCTGGCCAACTACTTTTACTTTTTGGATGTACTTTTATGGGTATTATCTTTGGAGCCTTACCTGGATTAACTGCAACTTTAGGTGTAGCACTTCTAACAACATTAACGTATGGAATGAGTTTAAATGTTGCTATGGTAGCTTTAATGGCTATATATGTTGGCGCTGTATATGGTGGATCTTTTTCAGCAATTACTTTGAATATTCCAGGAACTGCAGCTTCTGCAGCTACAGCAATGGAAGGCTACCCAATGGCAAAAAAAGGATTAGCTGGTAAAGCATTAGGATTAACAACTACAGCTTCAGCTATTGGAACAATTTTTTCAATCCTTTTCGTTGTTGTATTTATACCATTAATCTCTGAATTAGCATTACAATTTACATCAGTAGAATATTTCTTATTAGCTTTTTTTGGAATTCTAATTAGTGGAAGTATTTCATGCCCTGATACAGTACAAAAAGGTTGGTTGGCTGGATTTTTTGGCCTTTTCTTAGCTATGGTTGGAACAGATAGTTTACAAGTATATCCAAGATTTACTTTAGGCTACTATCCATTAGAAGGAGGAATCGAAGTTGTTCCTGTATTAATTGGTGCTTTTGGTATTCCACAAATAATCCAAGTATTAAAAGAACAACAAGCCCCTCCTAAAGCTACTAAATTAGATAAAATTATTCCATCTTGGAAATCAATCGGCAAAAGATTTGGACATATCGTTAGATCAGCATTAATCGGAGTTGGAATTGGTTCAGTACCAGGAATTGGAGAAGATATTGCCGCTTGGGTTTCTTATGGAACTGCAAAAGGTACCTCTAAGCATCCTGAAGAATACGGTACAGGTTGCGAAGAAGGAATAATTGCAACAGAAGTTGCTAATAATGCTTGTATTGGTGGTGCAATGATTCCTCTACTCTCAATGGGTATCCCCGGCTCCCCTCCAGCTGCAATGTTACTTGGTGCATTATTGCTACATGGTGTATCACCAGGGCCAATGTTACAAATTGACAGACCCGGCTTTATTACAGAAGTTGCTGCAATATTACTTCTTGCATCATTTGCAATGTGGTTCTGTGGTATATTCTTAGCTCCAAAAGTTGTAAAAATTTTACAAGTTCCTCCAGCTTTATTTATGCCTGTAGTTGGTATCTTATGTATAATAGGATCCTATGCTTTAGGACTTAAGATTTTTAACCTATATCTTATGATTCCAATGGGAGTAATTACATATTATCTAGTAAAATATGGATTCCCTGTCCCTCCTCTAGTAATCGGAGTAATACTTGGAAATATGGCAGATGCAAATCTAAGAAGAGGTTTAATGGTTTCAGAAGGATCTCTAAAACCATTCTTTACTAGACCTGTAGCATTAATTCTTATTATTGTTATATTTATAACCTTTATTACAAATACATCTATGTATCAAAGTTTTAAAGCAAAAAGGAAGGCTAAAAAAGCTTAATTAATTATCAAGTTTAATAATCAATTTTTTTTAAAGTAATAACGATAAAAAATAATTATCTTCTTACTATTACAAAAAGAAATTTTTGTAATAGTATTTTTTTTATCCACTTATAGAACAAAATTATATTCTTTATTTTCATACTTTTGTACAATTGTCCTAATTATTATTCCAAATCATAATAAATAATATAAGGAAAGCTAAAAGCATATGGACAAGTGTACTATTTTACTAGAAAATTCAAAAAGCGAACTTCTATCAACAGAAGTAGAGCATGGTTTATCATTATTAGTCGAAATAAATGATAATAAAATGTTATTTGATTTAGGATCAACAGGACTGTTTTATTCAAATGCAAAACTGATGAACATAAATTTATCCTCAATCAAAACAGTAGTATTATCTCATAGCCATTATGATCACTGTAGTGGGTTATTATCATTTTTAGAAAAACAAACAATTAAAGAATTATATGTAGGTTCTAATTTTTTTAAACCAAAATATGCTTTAAACGATAGTACAATTACATATTTAGGATGTGGATTTGATCAAAAGTTTATTGAAGAGAAAAAAATAAAAATTAATACAATAGATGATATACATAAACTTAATGATAATTTATATCTAGTAACTAATTTTAAACAACATTATGAACATGAACAAATTCCAAGTAGGTTTATGCATGGAGAATTAGATAACTTAACAAAAGATAGTTTTACAGATGAAATTGTATTAGTTAAAAAAAGAGAGACTGGTTTAACACTGATAGTTGGTTGTGCACACCGAGGTATTCTCTCTATCATCAAGAGTGTTAATTCTCATTTTGAAGAAAATATCGATACTATTATTGGAGGGATTCATTTAAAAGATGTAAGTACTGAACGCCTTACATTAACAAAGGATGAATTAATTAAATTAGGTATTAAAAAAACATTTTTATGCCATTGTAGTGGGAATAAAATAACTAAATTATTACAAGAAGACAATTTGATTGAAGCTAACAATGTAGCTACGGGAGATATTATTCTTTTATGAGCATAAAAAACATAACAACAATAGCCCAAGATATAATTGCAAAAACAGCTTCAATTGTAGCACCTAACACTGTAAATTTGATGGATGAAAATGGAATAATCATTGCAAGCAGTGATAAAAAAAGAATTGGAACTTTTCACTCAGGAGCCCTTTTAGCGATAAAAGAAAAAAAAGAAATTAATATATTCCCAAATGAAGTTGAACGGTATGAAGGTGCGAAGCAAGGTGTAAATATTCCTATAATTAAAAATGGAAAAGCAATAGCTGTAATTGGAATTTTTGGAAATCCTAATGAAGTAAAACAAACAGCCCTTCTTCTTAGTATTAGTACTTCATTATTTTTAGATCAAGCTGCTGATATGAAAAGAGAACAACGAAGAATGGCATTAAGAGCTAATTTAAGTGAAATATTATATTCTAAAAACTGTGAGAACGATTTTTGTGAGATTATTGATGCTTTAGGAATTTCTATGACATTTCCAATACAAGCAATATTATTATCTTTCGATGATGCAAAAACTACCTATAATAAAGCTTATCAAATTTTAAAAACTAAAAAACTAATAAATAATAACACTGACATCCTCTTAGAGTACCCTTCACATTATTTATTAATAAGAAATATGGTAAACAAAGAATCAGATATGATAAATTTTAAAGCTCTATTAGCAGATAAGAGCTTAAAGAAAATAGTGTTTAGTCCAACAATCTTAAATCTTAGTGATTTACATTTTTCTATTCTTATCTCAAAAGCACTAATGCAATTACCATATGATTATCAATATTACAACGGTGATAATTTTGATGATTTAGTTCTTCTCGCTTTTGATGATAAGTCTAGAGATTATTTATCTAAATATTATTCATTGATGAGATGTAAATTAGATAGTATTAATTCCTATTGGTTATATCCGACAATTGAGGCTTATATAAACAATGATGGGAAAGTACAAGCAATAGCAAATAGTTTAAATATTCATAAAAACACATGTATTTATAGAATTAACAAAATTCTAGAAATTTGTGAGCTAAAAGAGTGTACATGTTTTACAATTTTCTACTTTTTTAGAGCAATTATTCATTTAAAAAAAATCGACTAATTATCGATATTTAATAGGAGGGAAAAAGAATGTCAGGGATTTATATGTTTTCAGTGATCATTCTATCAGTTATTGCAATGGTGTTGGCCATTAGCAAATTAAAAATTCATCCGTTTCTAGTATTAACAACTATTTCTATTTTAGTTGGTTTACTATGTGGCATGGATGCCGCTACAGTTGTTGATACTGTAAAAAGTGGGTTTGGTAGCATTTTAGGTGCTATAGGTATTGTTATCTTAGCTGGAACAATAATTGGTACAATATTAGAAAAAACTGGTGCTGCACTAACAATGGCAAATTCAATTTTACATTTAGTTGGAAAAGATAAATCAGCATTAACAATGGCAGCAACAGGGTATGTAACAGGAATTCCAGTATTTTGTGATTCAGGTTTTGTTATTTTATCACCTATTGCAAGAGCACTCGCTGAACAGAGTAATAAAAGTCTAGCAGTATTAGCAACCGCACTTTCTGCAGGTTTGTATGCAACTCACTGTTTAGTACCTCCCACTCCAGGTCCAATTGCAATGGCTGGAACTTTAAATGCAAATCTTGGATTAACAATCTTAATAGGTTTATTAGTTTCAATACCAGCAACAATTGCAGGATTATTTTACGCAACAAAGGTTGCATCAAAAGTTGATATAAAACCTAATCCAGAAAATACAGTTGAAGAATTACAAGAAAAATATGGAAAATTACCTTCAGCTCTCCATTCTTTTGCTCCAATTCTTGTTCCAATTATTTTAATTGCATTTAAATCTATTGCAGACTTTCCTTCTGCACCTTTTGGAAGTGGTACTTTTTCAAACTTCTTATCCTTTATTGGTAATCCTGTTGTAGCTTTACTAATTGGTATAGCTATTGCCACAACTTTAATTCCAGTTTCAGAAAAACCAAATAAACTTGATTGGGTATCTAAAGGTGTAACAAATGCTGCTGGAATATTAGCAATAACTGGTGCTGGGGGAGCTTTTGGTGCAATATTAAAATCACTTCCAATTGCTGAAGCCTTAGCAGGTTCTTTACTAAACTTACATATCGGAGTTCTATTACCATTTATTATTGCAGCTTTATTAAAAACCGCTATGGGAGCTTCAACTGTAGCTATGATAGTAACATCTGCTATGATTGCGCCTTTAATGAGTACTCTAGGCTTTGATAGTGAAATTGCAAAAGTATTAGTCATTATGGCAATTGGTGCCGGATCTATGACTGTATCTCACGCAAATGATTCTTACTTTTGGGTTGTTTCACAATTTAGTGATATGAACACAAAAGAAGCTTATAAATGTCAAACTGGTGTAACTGCAGTAATGGGAATAACAACAATTTTAATAGTGCTTATTATCTCAATATTCATCTAAACATTAGTATCTATTTAAATAAATCCATAAGTATTATTTTGCTTATGGATTTTTTGTTATAACAAATAAGAGAATAAAGCTTTACTATAAATGATTAATAAGATACTTTTATATTAAAATTATGAAAACTAAAACAAAATTAATGACCTCTGGCTCCATTAGTAAAAATATTATATCCTTTGCATTTCCAATATTTTTAGGGAATCTATTTCAGCAATTATATATGATTGTTGATACCATAGTCCTTGGCAAATATGTTGGAAGTGAAGCTCTAGCTGCAATCACATCTTGTGGACCTTTAATTTTTCTAATAGTAGGACTGTTTACAGGAATATTTATTGGAGTTGGCGTTGTTATTTCAAAATTATTCGGGGCTAAAGATTTAATAAAAGTTGAGAAAGCTGTTCATACAACTGTTGCCTTTGCTCTATTGAGTGGTGCAACACTAACTTTAGTTGGATATTTCTTTGCTCCTAAATTATTAATTTTGATGCAAACACCACCATCTGTATTAAAAGATGCAACAGACTATGTCCAAATATATTTCTTAGGAATAAGCGCACTAGTTTTATTTAACAGTGCTAGTGGAATACTCCAAGCAATGGGAGATAGTAAACGTCCTTTATACTTCTTAATAATTTCATCAGTATCAAATATTATACTTGATTTAGTCTTTGTAATACACTTTAATTTAGGAACAAAAGGTGTTGCTCTAGCTACTATAATCAGTCAATCGATTAGTGCAATATTATCATATAGAATTTTATTTACTACAAAAGATATTTATAGAATTTCACTAAAAAAGATAAGCTTAGACATTTCTTTGTTAAAACAATTTCTAGCAATAGGAATTCCCTCTGGTATACAGAACTCTGTTATTTCAATAGCAAATGTTTTTGTACAATCTAGTATTAACATATTTGGACCAATAGCAATGGCAGGAAATGGTGCTATGGTAAGAATCCAAGGTTTTGCTTTTATTCCAGTAACTAGCTTTGCTATGGCAATGACTACCTATACTAGCCAGAATATTGGTGCAGGAGAATTTCTAAGAGTTAAAAAAGGTGCTAAATTTGGAATTATTTCATCAATAGTTTTAGCACAAACTATT
Organism: Sphaerochaetaceae bacterium; assembly: GCA_963677735.1. GTDB lineage: Bacteria > Spirochaetota > Spirochaetia > Sphaerochaetales > Sphaerochaetaceae > Pleomorphochaeta. The sequence continues at coordinate 2,578,088 of OY782505.1, read as the reverse complement.
GGATTAATTATATTTATTTTTGCTCCAAAGTTAATTCTAATATTCACAGATGATCCGAGTGTAATTGAAATTGGCATATTAAAAGCTAGGATTACAGCATTCTTCTTTTTCCAACTTGCTGTTTCTCATATAATGGCAGGTATTTATAGGGGTGCTGGAAAATCCATTATACCTATGGCTGTAATGCTATTATTTTGGTGCGTATTTAGAGTAAGTTATATAACTGTAGCTTTAAAATTCTTCTATGATATTAGAATAGTATTCTCAGCATATCCCTTAACTTGGACACTAAGTGCCATAGTTTTCACAATTTATTATTTCAAAGGAAATTGGTTAAATAAATCTAAATTAAGTTTAACTAAATAATTACTTCTAATCACTTAATTCTAAAGTTTCAATAGCTGGTGGATAAACTTTACTAAAGATATAAAAAGATATAAAACTTATAAGCAAAGACAAGATTAAAGGTTCAAGATTGAAGATTTTAAGATTGAATAGCTTGAATGAAATAAAAGAAATACTACCTACTAGCATTGATGAAATAGCTCCTGCAGAAGAAGACTTTGGCCAATACAATCCGAAAACATATGGTATAAAGGCCCCTGCTGCTCTTAATGAAAATACAAAAATTAAGATATCCAAAATAGATCCCGAATTAAATAAAGCTAATAAATATGCAACAAAACCAAACATGATAATAGCTAATCTTGATATAAAAATTAACTGTTTAGATGAAGCATTTTTCTCAAAATATACTTTATATATATCATTTGAAAATATACTACCCACAGCTAAAATATCTGAATCAGCACTACTCATAGTAGCAGAAAGCAATCCTAAAAAAAGTGCACCTATTAAGAAAGTAGGCATTGCTGTAAGTGCAAGATGAGGTAATGAATATCTTAAACCATCTATAAATACAACAGATGTATCTATATACCCCATTTTAGTAAGTGAAAAAATCATTATTCCTAATAGAGTTGGAACAAAAGCAAAAACCAATAATAAGAATGCTGTAAAAAGAGTTCCTTTTGTTGAATCATAAGAATGATTTATTGAAAAAAAGTTTACAGCTACCTCTTGGCCAACTGTAAATGTTGCAACATACATAATTATAAGAGAAATTATTTTAGGTGTATCAATCCCCTTAAATAAATTCAAAGATTCATAAGGTACATGTTTAACAACATTTGGAAAACTATAACACAATCGAAGTGTATAAATTGATACTAAAATAAGCCCAATTATAATTAAAATAGATTGAATGAAGTCAGATATGGCAACACCCCACATACCACCTAAAACGGTATATGCAATTACGACAAATGCAATTATAGTTACGGTTATTTTATAATCGATTCCTAATAAAATTGATAATATTTTCCCAGACGCTACAAACTGCAATACAACAAAAATTATCAATGGAACAATCATCAGAATAGCTGAAATTAGGCCAGATTTTTGACCATACCGTTTTCTAAAGTATTCTGGGATTGTCTTAACTTCAGTTTTTCTAAACTTAGGCGCAAAGACACTAATGATAATAAACGCAAAAACCATTGCTAGAATATACCAAGCAGCAGATAAACCCCAATCTCCAAAAGCTTTTTCAAAAACGCCTAAAGTACTACCAATACCAAGTTCAGTAGCAGCTATAGAACAAGCTAATAAAAGAGGACTTAATCGTCGTCCAGCAATCGAAAAATCTTCTTCAGCATCAATCCTTTTTGAGGACAAATAACCGATTGCAAGCATCAATAAAAAATATAATCCTATTGCAACAACAACAGAAAAACTCATAAAATCACCCCTATAGTTTGTTATATTAGCATTTTATCAATAAGAGTAAATAATAAATAATTGATAAAAACAAACTAGATATAGTTATTTTACAAAATAAAATATATTAGCCAAAAAGCACTTCGAATATCAACACCTCTTAGCTAAAATCACATATTTCTTGACCTTATAACAATTTAAATTGCATATTTAAATATTTTAAAGACTAAATATTTGTTAGCATACAACCTAAATAAATATATTTTTTTTAATATAGATATGATATAAGAATCAAAAATTTACTATGAAAAATATTACAAATTAATACTTATTTAACAACAATAAATTTATTTTTACAATTTTGATATCTTTTTTTACAAAACTAATTCAATCTATTATGGGGTATATAATTATATTTAAGTATTTTCCTTTCCAGCCTTCATAACATTAGCAGGGTCAAAAGCATGGCAAGGGGTTACAGCATATATCATTTGACACTTATCACAATGATCTTCAAAAGTTTCCATTTGAAACTTATTTCCACACTCACATTCTATTGGTAAAGGCATAGGTAAAAAGGCATTTGAATAGCCCATCATTCTAACTTTATATAATACCTCTTTCCCATTTTCAAAACTACCGGAACATCCTTCGTGCATAATATTTTCTCCTCTAATCTATATGTAAAGACTCAAGTTTAATTGACTGACCAAGCCTAATTAATTGCCTTTCTTTCATCAAGAATTTATCTACTTCTTCTAATTTTTTTAACATCATTTTTTCTTCGTCATTAGTAAAGATAATCTTATTTATACCACCATTTTTAATTACAATTCTTTTATCTGCCATTAAAGCTAAGATAGGATCATGAGTTGCCATTAAAACAATTTTTTCTTCTTTAACTAATAAATCCAATGCTTTTTTTCTATCTATACCTGCATTTTCAATTTCATCTATTAACACAATTGGAGATTTTGATAAAATCGCAGTATCTGAAATCATTAGGGCTCTTGATTGACCACCTGACAAACTAGTGATAGGAGTTTCTAAATCAAAAGCTTCACCTGCTAATAGGTTTGCTTCCTCAATAATTTTTTTTACAACATTATCTACATCTTCAACTAACCTACTATTTGCATGTAACTCTAAAAATTCTTTTACAGTTAAATCCATTACAAAATTCATATTTTGAGATAGTTGAGCAACGATTTTATTTCCAGAAGAAAATCTCCATTTTTTGTCAGCTTCTTTATTATTTATTAATATTTTTCTTTTTGTAGGAGTGTCTTCATCCGCAATCCACTCAATATCTGCTAGCAATCTACTTTTCCCCGATCCTGTGGGACCTACAATCGCAATTACTTCTCCTACATTGATTGTTAAATCACAAGTCTCTCTATTCCCTGATTTATCATACCCTTTAATTATGGTTAAACTTTCAACCTTATCATCTTCTATTCCAAGAAACTCTAACATTTGATTAAAGTATTCATAGTAATTATTTAAGGTTAACTCTTTATCAATAGCAAGATCTTCTAATTCTTCTTCAGTAAATTCATCAAGAATTGAAGCCGGACTTTTAGTAAAATCTTTAAAAAGAATTTCATTATCATTAAAGTAATCTTCCATAAAAGGATATTCTGAAATTACTTGATTTATATTTAAATTTATAAAGTCTATTTTGTTCATTTGTCACCTAAATTCATTTTTCTAACATTTCCTAATTGGTAATCTTCACCAATTCTTCTCTCACCTAAGCAATAAGAACACAAGGCACTTGGCATGGAAAATCTGAGTTCCTTTCCTTTTACTGTAGTTATTTGTTTATCATCTAGTATTAAAGTTGAAAGTTCAAAAGCTCCTTGTCCTGTCAACCCATTAATATTCATTGTTATCGCTTTTGAATTAACCTGTCTAACTCTTGAAGCAAAGACTTCTCTTTCAGCTTGAGAGACTATATCTCCTTTAGTAATTACAACTATGTCAGCTGCCTTCAACATTGGACCTATCTTTTTGGGTGTATTAATTCCAGATAAATTGTCTATAACACATATGGCTTTAATATCTTTTATATAAGGAGAGCACCTATTACATAATCCAGCTGATTCAGTAATTAAAACATCTAGATCCATTTTTACACCCCATTGAGTTACTTCTTCAATATTTGATACAAAGTAATGATCGGGACAGAGAGAACCAGACAAGCCTTTCTTTACAGGAATATTCATCTTTTTATAAAGTACATCATCATCAGTATATAAACAATCGAATTTAACAACGCCAACTTTTAAGTTACGTCTTTTAAGAGCATCAATTGTTTTTACGATTACAGAAGTTTTTCCTGAAGATGGGGGGCCAGAAATTGTAATTAGATTCATGCTATTTCCTCACTTGATTTATTAAACTCTTGTATACAAGTTTCTAAAATATTGCCAATATCATTTTCTTTTATATATTGCCAGCCTACCCACATATATTTATTTTTCTTATCAATATTATTATCTACTTCTGGATGAGTTGAAGGGAATAATCCTGTATGGCTTAATATTTCTCCAACTTCTTTAGAAGCAAAAAAGTCTGCTATTTCTTTAAGTTTTTCTTCTTTCTTAGCTTTTGTTAACATAAAAATTGGAGATATTATAGCACCATCTTCAGGCCATATTGCATTCATAGGACCACCAAATTTAGCCATCTTTGTAAAGAAATAAGGCATTATAGTAATTGCAGGTTGTATTCTACCAACATTTGATTTAACCATTTGAGATGGATGCATGCTTTTTAATAAAGTTTTTCCAAGCCTTCTAACGCCATCTAAACCAAACTTTTTATAAATATTTAAAAGAATTGCATTAAATAAATCGAAATCACCAATTGGTAAGCTCACACTATTATCAAAATCACCACTTATTAATTCTTCCCAAGAAGTTGGGGCTTTTTTATCCTTTAAAACTTCATCATTAACTAAGAAAACAGCGGGTACAACACTGATTATAGAATAATCTCCATCTGGGTCTTTTAGAGATATATAATCATTATCAAAATCTTCGTTATATTTTTCTAAATCAATTAAATCTTTAAAAATCTTTCTTTTTTTAAATTGATTCATATATTTATCATCAAAGAATAAATCAAACCCTGCAGATAAGAAAATATCTGATAAAGACTCTTCATTCATGCTATCCTTAAGCCAATCAACACCCATAGAAGCTGCTTTTAATTCAAAATCAACATCGTCTTTCTTATTATTCTCATCTAACCATTTTTCAAAGGATTCTAATAAGGGAATTCTCACAGGACATGGTAAGATACCTGTTAATTTTATATCTGCTTTTGTGTTCTTTTCATTTTCAACAAGTGTTGTATCTACTTCTTTATTTTCGACTAAATTATTTAACTCGTCTAAAAATAAATCTTTATTTAATTTCTTTGATTTAATTAGAGTTTCTAATCTTAATGTTTTACCCAATGTTGATAATAGTTTATCATTCTCTACCTGAGTAACCCCATTTAGAATGAAGTAATCCTTCGTTTGTGGGTATTTATCTATTATATCGTAAAGAAAATCTTTCTCACTTATTTTCATTTTTTTGCCTCTTGTTATTATTTGATGATCCCATATTATATGGGTATAAATAAATAGTCAGTTGCATATGCAACATATATAAAAAACTCCTACTTTTTTAGTAGGAGTTACTTTATATTATTATTAATTATTTTATTTTATTTAAAACTTTTTTATAGAAGTCCACGCCAGGTGGTAAAGTATAGGTACAAATATTTTCATCAATAGCATGAACAGAATTAAGTTGTTGTTGATTTATTTCTAAAGGAGCAAATCTAAATACATTTTCACAAATTGGAGCATAAAATCTAGCATCGGTTCCTCCGGTTAAAGTATAAGGGGAAGGAATAACATCATTCCAATTTTCTCTTATTACTTCTTCAACCAATTTAAATTCATCACTATTATAATCAACTACTTGGCATTCTCCAGCATGATACATCTCTTCAACTTCAATATCAAATTTTTTAGCCATATCTTTAAAAATCTTAGTCATTTCTTTAGGACCTTGGTGATTAATAAATCTTACATTTGCTGTTACATAGGCTTCTTCGGGAAGAACATTTAATCCATTAGCACCTTTAGCGGTTGTAAAGGCAACTGTAGTTTTAAACATAGCTCCCCCCATAGTGTTTACCTTAGGAATTACATATGCTAATAGAGGAGAAAAACCTCTAGCATGTCTCATTAAAAAACCCATAAAACCAGGAGTGGTTTTCCCTAATCTTGAAAACATTTCAGCTGTAACATCATTCATTTTGGATTTTGTTGGATTATGTTTTTCATAGTAGGTAATAAATTTAGCTAATCTTTCAATAGGAGTATTTTTAGGTGGTGCTGAGGCGTGACCACCTTGACCTCTAGCAATAAATTTATAATTTCCGGTACTTTTTTCTAAACTACCAATCATAGCATATCGCCCTTTAACACCTGGCATTGGTGATTCAAGAATCATTCCACCTTCATCAATTACAAAACGTAGATGAATGCCTCTATCTTTTAAATATTGACAAGTTTGTTTTGCACCATCCCCTAAGACCTCTTCTCCACATGAGGAAGCAATATAAACATCACAAGGAGGCTCAAAACCATCTTCGATCAATTCATCTATGGATTGGAATATACAAAATAAAGAACCCTTAGTATCAACAGTACCACGTCCCCAAATAACACCATCTTCGATATGTCCACTAAATGGAGGATGTTTCCAATCTCCTGATGCTTCAACAACATCTTGATGGCTCATAAATAAAACCGGCTCACCATTAGCTTTTTTACTAGTCCATTTGAAAAGCAATGACCCTTCAATATCTACTACCTCACAGGTCTCAAAAACATGAGGAAAAAGTTCTTTTAGAACTGCATGAAATTTATCAAATTTTTCTTTTTGCTTAACATTAAAAATTGAAACAGTTTCACATTGGATCATTTTAGCTAATTTTGAACTATATAAAGCTTCTCTATTTTCCATTATTTATTCTCCTTCTTTTGTGCTCTTCTATAAAATAAATATGACACACCAATAGTTAGAGCTCCAATAATAATTATCATAGTACCTGTATCTCCTATTAAGGAAGGTATTCCAATACAAATTAAAACCATCGAAACCATTGCAAATGTTGATAGTTTTAAATCCTTTATAAAATATTGGTATCCTAAAGCTCCAAATAAAGCAGGTAGAACATTGTCAAAAGCAGGTTTTATAACAGGATTTTGTAAAATAGGAGTTAAGGGAACAATCAATAATACACCTAATGCTATGACAAGCATTGTAGTAAGAGCTGATGTCGCAATTGATAAAGTCATTATTATTTCATCTTCTTTTGTTCCCGCTGTAGTTTTTGCAATCTCTCTTGAGCTAAAAGCACAAGGTAATTTAAGATTTGTTAAATTTCCTGTTAAAAAAGATAAGTAAACCCCACCAACTCCAAGTAATGGTACATAGATTAAATACTCTGCCACACAAGAAGGTATATATATTAATAAAACTTTAGAAACAGCAGTTGAGAAGGCCTTCATATTAACTTGAGCATTTGTAAAATAAGCAATTATAAAAGGTGCAAGCAGTAGTGAAATCACACCAACAGAAAGAAAAAATCTACCCAATCTATGAGTTTCTTCTATGTATTGTTCATAATCAAAATTTGAATCTTTCATCTAAGCCCCCTACAATACTAATGAGAAAAATACAGTGGCGATCATTGCAATTATCATTGATAGTGCAAGTGAAAAAGATTCTAAAACTTTATGATCTTTTTTCTTAATTAAATATTCAAAAACAGCCATTACTAAGGCAGATACTATAGCTGTTAGAACAGGTATAGAAGATCCATTAACAATAAAGGCTGCAACATAATTACCTAAAAAGGCTGCACACAATCCTATAAACATTGCAACCATAGCAATATTTGCAAATGAAGGGGTATTACTATTTTTATTTTTTAAAGTACGTTGAGATAGTTTCTTATTATATTTCTTCAAAGTAAATATAGTTAATAGACATCCCCAAATAATTCCAAAAGTCATAACTAATAATATTGTAACTAGGTCATCCATTGTGAGTACAGAACTATCTAAAGTTTTTCCAACTCCTTGAGCTGCAATTTGCGCAACGGTAGCTTCATATTGTAGATTACCTATAACCGACAATCTAAGCCAAGCTACCGGTACTCCTAAATTTCCACCTAATGCTAAAACACCCAATAAGATTGAAATACTTGGTATAGCAGTAAATGTCGCTGAAGAAGTTATAGCTTTCTTTAATAGAGTTTTTTCCATTCCCATTTTTACACCAGCACGATAACTTCTAAAAATAAAAGTAAAACAAAAAACAGATACAAAAAACAAAATAGCAGCAACTATAATATATATAATTTTTGAATTTGCTAATGCTAAGTATTCATTCATAAATCCTCCAAGTAGGAATATTATTTTTATAAAATAAATTGTGTATATTTATACAGTAGTATATCATAACAGGAATGTAAATAAATAAAAAAAAATTAAAAACATATTAATTTATACAATATAAAATTTTCACTCTAAAATAAATAATGAAATAATTAGAGTAAATAAAGATTATACTATAATATAATTTATAAGACTAAACAAATGAATTAATTTGACAATTGATATTAATAATTAAATATACAAAAATATCATGTAATTAATTTCAAAATATTTTTATTATATTAAGTATTTTATTATAATAAACAACTTTTTAATTTGGGCCAAATATAATAGAATTCAATAAAATAAGTTTAAACTTATGTTGATAATTTAAATGAGGGAATAATAGAATATGGAATTTAAAAATGACTTTGCTTGGGGTGTTGCAACCTCTTCATATCAAATAGAAGGTGGTAACTTAAAAGATGGTAGAGGAAAAAACATTTGGGATGAATTTTCCAAATGGCCAAATAAAGTTTATAATCAACATGATGGTTTAATTGCTTGTGATCATGTAAACAGATTCAAAGAAGATGTCAAAATTATGAAAAATTTAGGAATAAAAGCCTATAGATTTTCTATAAGCTGGCCTCGAATTTTACCTAATGGGACAGGCAAAATAAACAAACAAGGTTTAAAATTTTATCATGAATTGATTGATGAATTATTAGATAGTGGAATAGAACCTTATATTACTTTATACCATTGGGATTTACCTTTAACTCTACATAGACAAGGCGGATGGTTAAACCCGAATATCATATCAGCCTTTGAAGAGTTCGCAACTCTTGTGGCTAAAGAATTTACTCCAAAAGTCAAAAACTTTTTCACGCTTAATGAACCACAATGTTTTTGTGGTCTTGGATATATCTCTGCAATTCATGCTCCAGGATGGAAATTGAATTACAATGATTCATTTTTCTTAATCCATAATGCATTAAAAGCACATGGTGCTGCAACTAAAGCATTAAGGGATAATGCAAAAGGCAATATATTTATTGGTTATGCTCCAACAAGCTCCCCTATCATTCCAAAAGACACAAGTAAAGAATCCATAGAGATTGCGAGACATAATTATTTTGATTTACCTAATTTAGATGAAGATTATCACTTTAGTACATCTTTATATAGTGATCCTGTAATCCTAGGTGATTATCCAAAATCCTATTACATAAAATACAAAGATTACATCCCTGAAATTTCAAAAGATGATTTAAAACTTATAAATCAACCTTTAGATTACTTAGGTCAAAATATTTATCATGGGATCAAAAACTTTGGTTTCGAAAGCAACGATCCCCATACTGATTTAAATTGGAAAATTGTTCCTGAAGCATTATATTGGGGTCCTAAATTTCTGTATGAAAGATACAAACTCCCTATCTATATTACTGAAAATGGAATGGCAAATGCAGACACCATATCACTAGATGGTAAAGTTCACGATCCTCAAAGAATTGATTATCTAAATAGATATTTACTTGAATTAAAAAAGGCTATAGGAGAGGGAATTGATGTACGAGGCTATTTCTTATGGTCTTTACTTGATAATTTTGAATGGAGTGAAGGCTATAGGTCTCGATTTGGTCTTGTTTATGTAAATTATAAAAATCAAGAAAGAATACTAAAAGATTCAGCGTATTGGTATTCATCAATTATTAAAGAAAATGGGAAGAACTTATAAAAAAGGTTCCTAAATTTAGGAACCTAAAAATAACACTAGTAATAAGAGGTTAACATATTTTTTTACTTTTAGAGTGTTACATCAAACTTGATAATAGATAAACAAAGGGTGAGTTCCAATAAATAGTTACTTCATTTGTAGAATAACTTTGAGCATTATCTATATAACATTTTGCAGGAGGTGTATTTACTAATGCTATTTTTGCATAATTGTCTTCCAAATATTGATCAGGTCCTCCAATAAGCATACCTTCCATAGGTTTACCTTGTGCAATTGATGGTCTGTGATGTGGATTCATAACTTGTTTCGACCCAAATCCTGTAAGATAACAATATCCTAAAGAATTTGCGCCTAATAAATAATCTAAATGTGATACTGCTGATTGAACATAAACTTTATTCAATTTAATATCATTAGCCATTAATAAAATCATAGCATTATTACAAACACTCATATTTGATCCCCAGTGATATTTATCAATAGATATCTGATACCCATCATTAATACTCAAATCAACCAAATCATCTGCAGCAATTATTAAATCCTCTTTTATTTTGTTATAGAGTTCTTTATCTTGAAAAGCCTTATCAGTTTGAAGATAGAACTGATTCCCATAAGCACCCATATCTTCCCAACCAAAATCAGACACATACTCTTTCTTGTAATTTTCTTTAATATACTTATGATATTCATCTTTATGCGTTGCTAGATAAAGAGCACAAGATGCAATATATCTCTCATCCTTATCATTTGTATCTGGATAAACTCCAGTTACAACATTAGTGGGGTTACTAAAGGGAATCTTTTTACTGTTTTTTAAAAATGTCCAAGCTTTTTCAGCCGCAATTAAACATTTTTTACTATAAAGGGGATCACTCTCTTTATAAAAAAGAGAAGCATAAGCCATAGCAGCTGCAAAATCACCTGTTGCACAGGTTGATACCGGTGATACATATAAAGTTTCAGTTTCTTCTTCGGGCATTATAAAATCTGGAAATTGTTTACAAGTGACCTTGTGATAAACACCTCCATCTTCTCTTTGCATCTTCCCCATCCAATCCAACTCATATTTTACTTCTGATAAGATATCAATATGGTTTGAATTAAATACATCAGGATTTCTGTCGTAAGAAAGTAATAAATCTAAAACGGCCTTAGCACCAGGAACAACATACCTCCCATAATCCCCAGCATCATGCCAGCCCCCACTTACATCTATATAATCGTAGGTTCCATGAATTCTTGCTTTTTCACTATGACAAATCGGATGATAAAATTCTTTAGCTCTATCTTTATCTAACTCCATTCCACATCTTTGCAAATAAAACATTTCAACACTTGATCTAAGCGCTTTATCATAAATATTATTCTTAATTTCAAAGGAAAAACTTTTATTATCATTTAATTCAGTTTCAATATGATATACCCCTTCTACATTAAATGAAGTAAAATCTCCAATACTTGTATATTCACTAGCTTCTAAATTCTCAATTGTTCTCTCAATTTTTCCTTTATAAACTTTCTCATTAGCTTGGTTTACAACATAGAAGTATTTATCAAGACAATTACTGAAATATACTGTTTTCTTTTGATTTGGAAGAAAACCTAATTGATTAATGTTTATTGAAGGACTTTCCATCTTTTTCTCCACTACATCGTTTTTTAATATTAATTTCACATCAGTCAATTTCAAAGAAACAGGAGTTAAATAATTTTCCCCTACCTTTCCAAGGTTAAAAGCAAGTCTTGGTGCAATATCAGTCTCATCGTTCATTACAAAATCAAAAGTATATTCTCTTTGTGTTTCATCAATTGTGAAATATTTTTGAGCGTAAGAATGGTAATCTCCACCATTTAACTGAAACCTTACTTCAATATCTTTTTCCTTATCACTTGAAGCTTTAAAACTTAAAAAATAATGCCCACCATTAACTAATCTAAACCCGTCATAGTAAAATTGAAAACCATGTTCAACATTTCCTACTGAATTAATATTAATTTCAGCTCTTTTATAAAGGTATTTTATATTTGCACTACCACCTTCACTATAGGATCCCCAATTTTTAGAAGAATCACTAAAATTACCATTATCAATTAAATTGATATTAGTTTGAAGATAGTTAGGCTTTTGTTCTATGTTGCTAGAAGAAATTAAATCTATATCTTCTTGAGTAATTTCAACTGTTTTTGGTTTTATAGTTGTACTGCAAGATATGATTGATAAACTGCTTATAACAATAAATAATACCTTTATAAAAGTCTTCATTTTTCTATCCCTTAACACTTCCTAATGTTACACCTTGTATAATAAATCTAGATAAAAAAAGATAAATTATTAGAAGTGGAAGAATTGCAACACAGATAAGCATATAAACTTTTCCATAATCGAATTTCATATAATCAGCACCTCTAAGTTGAGCAATTAATATTGGAATAGTTTTCTTGTTTTTTGAGTTAATGATAAGAGCTGGCATAAAGTAATTATTCCAACTACCAACAAAGCTGAATATCATTTGAAGAGCTATAGCTGGTTTTAATATTGGAAGAACAATTTTATTAAATGTATAAAATTCATTAGATCCATCTACTCTTGCAGCTTCAACAATTTCAAAAGGTAAAACACTTTGCATGTATTGAATCATAAAGAATATTACAACTGGAGCTGCTGCTGCAGGTACAATCAATGGATAAAAAGTATCCATTAATCCAAAATTAATCATTAATTTTAAAAAACCTAAAGCTGAAATTTGAACAGGAACCATCATTACCAAAAGGACAAAACTAAATGCAAATTTCTTTAATTTAAAATTATACATATAAATTCCAAAAGCAGTCATTGATGAAACGTATACAGCTAAAATAGAAGCTAAAGTAGAGATATAAACACTATTTAATAATCCTCTTAAAATTGGAATATTTTGATCAGAAAATAAATTTTTTGCATTTCTAAAAAAATATTGGCTAGGAAGTAATGAAAATCCCTTTTGAATTTGAGAATTCAATCGTGATGAATTAATTATTAATATGAAAAAAGGGAATAAACAAATAATACAAAGAAAGATCAATACAAAATAACATAGAAATCTATTTGCTCTTAATCCTTTTTTATAATTAGAAGTTGCTGGTTTAAGTTTTAGATTAGTATTCATAATTAATTTTTTCCTCCTATAATTGAGTTTTCCTTCATAAGAGTTTTATAAACAAAAATCCCAAAGAAAGCAGTTACAATGAAAATTAATACAGATAAAGCACCAGCCATCCCATAGTTTTTACTAGTTAAATGGTTATTTAAATACATAATTAAAGTTTCACTTGTCCTATCAGGAGTTCCTTTTCCATTTGTTAAGATTTGAGGAACATCAAACATTTGAATTCCTCCAATCATTGAAGTCATTAATGTATAAACAAAAATTGGTTTTAGTAATGGTAATGTTATTTTGAAAAAAGTCTTTGATGATGAGGCCCCATCAATATATGCAGCATCAAATAAACTCTGATCTATTCCCATTATTCCGGCCATTAATAATAATGTAGTATTTCCGAACCACATTAAAAAGTTCATTATTGCTATTAGCCCTCTAGTGGTAATTGTTTGTGTTAAAAATCTAATTGGTTTATCTGCGAGTTCAAGAGATACAAGAATTTGGTTAACTGGTCCAGAATCTGAAAATAAGGTAAAGAATAACATTGCAAATGCACTTGCCATAATCAAGTTAGGCATATAAATTACTGTTTTAAAAAATTGTTGACCTTTCAAACTTAATCTATTACTTGTAAACCATACTGCCAAAAGCAAAGCAAACATTATTTGTGGGATAAAACCAATTATCCAAATAACAAAAGTGTTTATAGCAAAGCGAGGTACTTCTGTTTCAAAAATAACTTTCTTATAATTAGCCCAACCTACAAAATTTGGTCCAACTTCTGTTAATCCAATTCTATAGTTTTCAAAGAAGCTATAGTAAAAAGTTGAAAGTAACGGAATAAGAGAAAAAATTATATAGATTATAAAAAAAGGTAAAATAAAAAAATAACCCCAATGAGAATAACTAACGGAACTTCGTTTTTTTAATTTCCCTTTTTTTAACAATGTTTTATCTTGCATTTGTGTCTCCTCGATAATATTTGGAGCAAGACTTTTGTCTTGCTCCAATATTCATATTTATGAATTTATTTATTTAGTTAAGTTAGGGTATTTTTCCATTACATCAGTATAGAAGTTGTTATAAGCTTGTTGCTTTGTAACAGTTCCATTGAAATAATCTGCAAATGCAGCTTGGATTGATTCAGTCATACCTTGATCGTATGGTCCCATTGTGCTTCTATCTATAGAAGTTGCTGAATCTAAGAACATTGAAATATGGTTTTGTCCACCTAAGAATTCATTTTTATAATCACTATTTGCAACTTCTTCCATTGATTCAACATTATTGGTGAAATCACCCATGTCTTTAGCAATAGCTACAAGAGTTTCTTCATCACAAGTCATTGTATATAACAAGCTCTTTGCTAGTTCAAGATTGTCTGAACCTTCTGCAACACAAATCCAAGTTCCACCCCAGCTAAAGCCTTGAGGTCCTTTAATTAATCCCCAATCACCATAACTTCCGTTACCCATTGTTTTTGGTCCTTCTGGATCATCTAAAACAGCAGGAGCTAAACAGAAATCAATAAACCAACCTGGACCAAAGTAACCTAAGACTTTACCATCTTCAGCTGCACCAGCCCAAGATTCAGCAGACCAAAGGTTTGCTTTATTGTTATAACCCATATCGGTATATTTCTTAGTTTGTTCAATCCAATTTTCGATTGAATCAGAAATTGTTATTTTACCATTTGCATCAACCCAAGGAGTTTCTGCGTTATCACTAAATACTCTAAATGCATCATCATAACCGCTTAGCATATAATAACCTTTAGATTTAGCAGTTTTAGCTACAGAATCAAACATATCCCAAGTACTTAATTTAGCTTGTACTTCTTCAGGAACGTCAGTACCTAGAACGTCTTTAGCAATTGATCGACGGTAGATAAATCCACCAGGACATGCTTGCCATGAAAGACCTTTAAGGTTTCCTTGTGAATCAGTCATGATATCTTTTGTATATTGGTACATACCTGAAATATCATCTTCTGTTAATCCAACATCATTGATAACATCTAAAGCATATGGGGTATCAACATATTTTAGTGCATAGTCAGCTTCAACTAAGAAGATATCAACTTTTTCATCATCACTTACACTATCTTGTGCTAATAAAGCTTCATCAAGTTTGTTTTGATAAGCATTATCAGCATTAGGTGTGATAATCCAATTTACTGTTACACCATCAGGAACTAAACCTTTTGCTTCGAAATAATCTGTAAAACGATCTTGGAACTCAGTATTCCAACAATAAATGTTAAAAACTTTTCCTTCTTGTTTTTCAGCAGTTTCTTGTGTTCCTGCTGCAAAAACCATACTAGATAATGTAACTAATGATAAAAGAATTAAAATAAATCTTTTCATTTTCTTCCTCCAATTTTATTTCTGCTTATTAAGCATTAAAGTTCTTTTACTGTTTCACCCTTAAGTAATTTTCCAGTAACTGTAATAATTTCTGGAATACTTAATGATGGTTCTTCAATTTGTTCAATTAATTTTTGAACAGCTTTTTTTCCTATTTCAACGGAATTTTGCTTATATGTTGTAAGTTTAGGTCTTAAAATTTGACTTAGTAGAATTCCGTCATAACCAATAACACTAATATCATCAGGGACTTTTAAGCCTCTTTGTTCAATTATATTTTTTCCTCCAATAAAGGAAAAATCATCTGGGTAAATAATACAAGTTGGTCTATCTTCTAAATCTAAAAACTCTCTAGTAGCTAAAGCACTTAATTTTGGATCATGATATCGAGCTTCTTTTATTAGCTTTTCATCTAATTTTAATCCAAGTCTTTTGCAAGTACTTCTAAAAGAAGCCATTCTCTTTTGGGTAACTGAAGTGTTTTCACCGTGTATAACAGCAACTCGTCTATGTCCTTTTGAAAATACATATTCAGCAATTTGTTTCATCCCATCCAAATTATCAGACAAAACTGAAGAACACCTATCATAAACGTAATCAACTGTTACTGTTGGTATTTCACTATTTACCAATTCAATTACATCAGGATTTGAAAAATCAACACTTGCAATAACTACTCCATCACATCCGCGATATTTAGCATGCTCGTAGAAACTCATTTGCCTTTCTCCAAGATTTCTACTTATGAAAGTAATATCATAGCCTTTACTCTCTGCAGCTGATTTAATACTTTCAAGCATTCCTGAAAAATATTCGTGCCTTAGACCACTTGAAGTTTTATCTACAAACAAAACACCCACGTTTAACGTTTTATTTGTTTTTAAAGATCTTGCTGCTGAATTAGGTAAATATCCCAACTTCTGAGCAGCATCCTTAACTCTTTGTGCAGTTTGCTTACTAATATCCTTTTGTCCATTCAAGGCTTTTGATACTGTAGAGTTTGAAACCCCGCAATATTCAGAAATATCTTTCAATGTAACCAATTTAATCTTCCTCAATTTTTACTAAAACGTTTTCGATAGTTTCTGTTTTTAGTATTAAACGCATTTTCAATTATGTCAAGAAATATTTAAAAGTTTTATTTTTTTGTTAAAAATGACATATTTAAACAGAAATGTAACAATAATCTTATAATTTGGATTAATATTAATATTTTTTTTTAAAAAAAACTTTACAAATACGTAAATCATGATATAAAGTAAAAAAGGTTCGAAAACGTTTTCGAATATACAACACCTTGAAAATTTGGAGAGAAATGGAATGAAATTTGGAAATTTTGATGATAAAAACATGGAATATGTGATAAAAACCCCTAAAACACCTCAACCTTGGATAAATTATTTAGGTAATGATGGTTTCTTTTCATTAATATCAAACACTCTTGGTGGTTATACTTTTTACAAAGATGCAAAACTTAGACGACTTACTAGATATAGATATAACAATGTACCCACAGACTTTGGCGGGAGATATTATTATATCAAAGAAAATGATAATGTTTGGAATATTGCTTGGCAACCTGTAAAGACTACTCTTGATAGCTATGAATGTCGTCATGGTCTTGGGTATTCCAAATTCACATCATCTCTTAATGATCTAAAAGCAGAACTTACTGCTTTCGTTCCTATAAAAGAAAATTGTGAAATTCATAAAATCACTTTTTCAAATACTTCTTCCAAAACAAAGGACTTTAGTGTCTTTAGTATGGTTGAATGGTGTTTGTACAACGCTGTAGATGATGCTAATAATTTCCAAAGAAATTTTAATATTGCAGAAGTTGAAATTGAGGGTTCAACCCTTTATCACAAAACTGAATATAGAGAAAGAAGAAATCACTTTACTTTCTTTCATGTAAATGAAAAAATTGACGGTTTCGATACAGATAGAGCCTCTTTTTTAGGACAATATAATGGTTGGGATAACCCCCAAGTTGTTATAAATGGAGCTTCTTCAAATAGTGTTGCAAGTGGAAACTCCCCTATAGCTAGCCATCAATTAAACATAAATCTTAAAAGCGGAGAATCTAAAACTCTTATATTTATGCTAGGGTATGTAGAAAATGATGATGATAATAAATTTATTTTAAAGGACACAATCAATAAAGAAGGCGCATTATCATTAATCAACAAGTTTGATTCAGTAAATAAAGTTGATAAAGCTTTAGATGAAATCAAATCATATTGGAAAAATCTCCTTTCAAATTTCTCAATCAATAGTAAAGACGATAAATTAAATAGAATGGGGAATATTTGGAATCAATACCAATGTATGGTTACATTCAATTTAAGCAGAAGTGCTAGTTATTTTGAATCAGGTACAGGAAGAGGTATGGGATTTAGAGATAGTTGCCAAGATTTACTTGGTTTTGTTCACTTAATTGGAGAAAGAGCTAGAGAAAGAATTATTGATATTGCAAGCATTCAATTTGAAGATGGTAGCTGTTACCATCAATACCAACCTCTAACAAAGAGAGGAAATGCGGACATTGGTTCCGGCTTTAATGATGATCCTCTGTGGTTAGTTGCTTGTGTTTCTAGTTATATCAAAGAAACTGGAGATTTAGAAATTCTTAATGTTCCTGTTCCTTTCAACAATGTAGAGGGAAGTGAAAAGTCCTTATTTGAACACTTAAAGAGAAGTATCCACTATATTATGAATAATTTAGGCCCTCATAATTTACCACTTATTGGCAGAGCAGATTGGAACGATTGTTTAAATCTTAATTGCTTTTCAACTGACCCAAGCGACAGTTTCCAAACGTGTAGCAACTTTGATTCAAAAAAAGCAGAAAGTATATTCATTGCAGCAATGTTTGTTAAATATGGTGAAGAATATGTTGAGCTTTGCAAAAGAATAAAACAAGATGAAGAGGTTGATACAGTTAGCAAAGCAATATCAGCAATGACTGAAGCAGTTATTAAAGATGGTTGGGATGGTGAATGGTTCAAAAGAGCATATGATGCATTCGGGGATCCTGTTGGTTCTAGTGTTTGTGAAGAAGGTAAAATATTTATTGAACCACAAGGATTTTGCACAATGGCTGGGATAGGTGAAGAGCAAAAATTAGGAGAAACGGCTTTAAAATCAGTTAGAAAAAATCTATTAAATGATTATGGAGTTGAATTATTACATCCTTGCTATACTACATATCAATTAAAATTGGGTGAAATATCAAGCTATCCACCTGGTTATAAAGAAAATGGATCAGTATTCTGTCATAATAATACTTGGATTGTTTTAGCTTATTCCACTATTGGTGACGGTGAAAATGCGTTTGATATTTATAAGAGAACTTGTCCAGCATATAATGAGGAGATTAGTGAAATTCATGAAACAGAACCTTATGTATATAGTCAAACTATAGCTGGAAGAGATGCTAAATATTATGGTAAAGCTAAAAATAGTTGGTTAACAGGAACTGCTGCTTGGAGTTTTGTAGCACTAAGCCAAGGTTTGTTTGGAATAATTCCAGAATTTGATGGACTTAAAATAAAACCATGTCTCCCAAAAGAATTAAAAGAATTTTCAGCAACCCGGCATTTTAGAAATGTTACTTATAATATTGTAGCTAAGGAAGCTAAAGAAAATAAAATAGGTCTTTATGTCGATGGAAAATTACAAAAAGGTAATTTAATTCCATATTCAGATGTAAAGAAAAAAGTAATGGTTGAACTCTATTATTAAATTAATTGAGGTTATTGCTTAGTTTATAAACTACAACAATAACCTCTATTTTTATTTACATTTAACTTTGAAGTAATTCTCTTTTTATAAAAAAGAAGCCGCTTCAGTATATTCTCTTATTTTTTCAATTTCTGAATCAGTAAAATTTAGATGAGTTTTTAACAAATTAAATTCTTTAATGATATTTGTATCAGAAACAGTCATATTATCTGAGGATATTGCAATTTTAACTCCCTTATCAAAGAGCTGACGTACAGGATGTTTTTCAATAGCCTCTACAACTTTTGTCTGTAAATTACTACTTACACATACTTCTAGAGTAATATTATTATCTATTAGTTTTTTTATAATATCATCATAATGAACAGATAATATACCATGACCTATCCTATCAGTCTTAACAGATAGAGCAACTTCCAAATCATCTTTAGTTCCAGCCTCTCCTGCATGAATTGTTAATGGTAAATTCAACTTTTTGGCTTCCATCAATAATTTCTCATAATTCCTAGTTGAATATATTGTTTCTGCTCCAGCAATATCTAAAGCACAAACACTATTTCCCAAATATTTTTTTGCTAGATAAATAGATTCCCTATTTAAATCTTCATTACCTTTTCCTCTCATCATGCAAACTATTAATCCAGCCTTAAAGTTTCCAATTTCTTTTTCAGCTTGTTGAATACCACTAATTGCGGCTTTTAAAATATCTTCTTGTGAATATCCCTTATAAATCGATAATTGAGGAGCAAATCTTATCTCTGAATAGTCCATACCTAAATCAGATAAATCTTTAACCAATTCATAACTAACCCTTTCAATAGCATTAGGTGTTTGTAATACTTTCAATGGAATTTTAAATCTTTCTAAATATTCATCTAAACTACTACAAGTGCTAGGAACCCTCATAATTGAATCTAATTTTTCTTTAGTCAAGCCCAAATCGATGTTCTGTTCTTTCATCAACTGCCATACGGTATTGACTCGTAAAGATCCATCTATATGTAAATGTAACTCTCTATTTTTCATAAAATTCCTCCATGTGGTAGTTTTATAATAATAATCAAATTATAGTGAAAATACAAATTTATAGATTAGTATAATTTTTGAATATAGGTTCATAGTATTTATATTCAATCTCTTTGAAATATTTATTTTTCTAGGAATATCGAAAAAACTGTATTTACATTTTTAGAGCTTTCAACAGTAATAAATCCACCTAGCTTAATTATTGATGCATTAACTATAGAAAGACCAAGTCCAGCTCCACCTATTTTTCTAGATCTAGATTTATCTATTCGATAAAATCTTTCAAAGATATGATTGATCTCTTCAATTGCAATTCCCACACCATTATCTGCTATACTAATTATAATATAATCTTTCAAAATATCACCTCTTTCAGATATTATTTGATAATACTTTGAATTGGCATCTTTCTTATTAAAAATATTTCTATAGATTTTTATTTGTGAATTTTTCCCACTATATCTTATTGCATTACTTATTAGATTATATAAAGCAGAATATAGCAATTCTTCATTACTAGTTAATTTAAAATTTTTCTCAATTAAATTAAGAGTTTCCATATTATTTTTTTCAATATTTAGGCTAAATTCCTTAAATATAGAATTTACTATATCATATAAATACAATTCTTCTTTTTCGATTATTTCATTATCACTTTCAATTGTACCTAATTGATGCAACTGCTGAACAATTTTAGTTAGCCTTTCAACTTCATTTAAACAAATTTGAATATTTTCTAAATCTAATTCTAAAACCCCATCCACCATAGCTTCTAATTGTGCTTTTAAATTTGTTAAAGGAGTTCTAATTTCATGTTGAACATCTTGAGATAAACGCTTGTCTTTTTCAATACTTTCGTTTATTTGATTTGCCATTTTCACCAAGGAATTACTTAGTAATGAAATTTCTTCGATGTTTGTATCATGTTTAATTTTAATTTGGTATATACCACTCTCAATATCTTCTGTCATTTTAGTCAAAGATTTTAAGGGTTTAGATAATCTTAAAGAAATAAAATGGCCAATCATCAAGGAAATAAGGAATGAAATTCCACCTATCAATATAATTGAAGTTATTAAAGAATTTTTTAATTCTAGCTCGACTGAGGTCAATTGATAATTCTTGCTTTGACCTTTTAATAATCCACTATTTTTAGAATTAGGGTTTTGAACTTCTATAATTTGATTTTCCCGATCTAATTCTAGTCTTTTATTATTTGCATATTTTTCAAAATTATTATCTACAGACAGGTTAAAAACTAATGCTACTATGACTGTTATTAGTAGAGAAAAAGCTCCAAATATTAAAGTTAAATGCCTTTTTATTGTTAATTTAAATTTCAAAACTATATCCCATTCCATGTTTGGTAATTATATACCGTGGTCTTTTTCTATCATCTTCAATTTTTTTTCTAAGACTTTTTATATATGTATCAATACTTCGGTCAAATCCATCAAAATCATCTTGCAATGCATAAACAATTAGATCACCTCTCGTAAAAATTCTATTTGGAGATTTAGCCATTGTAAATAAAATTTTCATCTCAGTTGGAGTTAGTTCTATAATTTTTGAATTTTTATAAAAAATATTTTTATCAAAATCGAATTTTAATTTTCCGTATACAACCGGTTTTGAAACTAATATATCATTTTTAGTTCTTCTTAAAACTGCCTTTACTTTTGCTACAACTTCTTTGGGACTGAAAGGCTTTTCAATATAATCATCAGCTCCTAAATCAATTCCTTTAACTAAATTATCTTCACCAACTTTTGCTGTTAACATAATTATTGGTACCCTAGATTCTTTTCTTATCAACTTACAAACTTGCTCTCCTGAATAATAAGGCATCATTAAATCTAAAATTATTAAATCAGGATCTTCTAATTTATACATTTTAAGAGCTTCTTTTCCATCATTAACTACAATTGTTTCATATCCTTCTTTATTTAAATAGGATTTCAATATATTTGTTATATTCTCTTCATCATCAGCTATTAATATCTTGTATTTTTTCATCTCTTGCCTCAATTTAAATATATTATATCATAAATTAGTAGATAAAGATAAAAGTACTAGTTGCTTACATTTTTACAAATAACAACTAGTACTTATAACTAATAAAATATTAATTAGAACTATTTACACCATTATTTTGATAATAAGGTCTTATTCCATCTCTCATACCTTGAGAAGAATCAACTCTTTGAGAAGAGGTTGATCTATTTAAATTTTTAGGAGATTGTTTAGAATTATGATTTCTTCTATTTTGATTAGCTTTAGCTTGTTCTTCTAAACTACAATTTTCTGACAACCTATTTCTTGTAAACCTTTCATTTTGTCTAACATTTTTATTAAAAGTGCCATCATTTTCAACATATAATGAAGAATTCACTTGCTCTCTCTCTGTTGGAAACCCTTTTTCCTTATTATATTTCATACTACCAGCAAATACACCTACAGAAACTAAACTAACTACTAACACTGTAACTACAATTCTTTTTTTCATTTTTCTATCCTTGAAAATTAATTTCACATTTATTTCATGTGATATATTAAAGTTAAAAGATTAATGTGGTAAAATTATGGTGAAGTGGTCCACAGATTAAACAATTTATTTTTTTTAATTGATTATTTGTATTCTTACCCTTAAACTGAAATAGAGGTATTTAGAATGAAGGATCAATTTAAACCGGGGAGATTTTTTATGGATTTATTTTTTTCGAACCCAAATCAGGAAGTTCAAAAACATATTGATGATTTTAATCTAAAGTATGTTACTCTTTTAGCATTAATTTTTGGAATCGTTCAATTATTTTATTTTTCCTTAACTTTCACTCCTTATTATGACTGTCCGGATAGAATCACATATCGCTTGCTTTATTCTATAAACACTATAATTTGTTTCTTTTTTTATTTTTCAGTAAAACTCTTTTATCAAAGAAATGAGAAAAAAGCTTTATGGGTTGAAAGAATTCAAGCTCTAGTAATTGTAGGAGTTACAGCCTGTACCGTTTTATTAAGTAATATTGATTTTAATTATGGTGGAGATTGCATAATTTATTGTTCAGTTGTGTTAGCAATAACTACTTTAACCCTTCAATCTTCTCTACAAGCTGCTATGTATCATTTTATTGCTGGATCATTTTATCTTTTATTTTTCTTTTTATTTAAAGGTGGATTTGATATTGGATATGCAATTAAATTTTTAGCATTTATGATTTTATGCTTTGCATCAGGAGTTGCTAAATATAAACTATTTGTTGATAGAACAGTGGCACAGATTGAGTTAACAAATGTAAGTGAAGAATTCAGACAATCTTCTTTAAAAGACACTCTAACTTCCACAAAAAACAGAAGAGCATTAATTCAAGATAGCTACCTTTTTTGTAGTGAAAATTGTTTCTTCTTGTTCACAGATATTGATCATTTCAAAAATGTTAATGATTCCTATGGTCACCAAAATGGAGATTTAGTAATACAATATTATGCAAACAAATTATGTTCAATATTTGGAAAGGAACATGTTTATAGATTTGGTGGAGATGAATTTATGGTAGTCGTTCCTGCAATGAATAAGAACTCAGCCGATCAAGGTTTAGAACTTCTTCAAACATCTCTTCAAGATGTAATTTTTGATAATGAAAGTCACTCTTTCTCCGTAAGTGGAGGATATCTATTTACAAGACTTGGTTGTGAAGACTTAACATTTAAGATTGAAGATATATTAAGAAAACTAGACCACGCTTTATATGAAGTTAAGAACAATGGAAGAGGCTATTTTATTCAAGCATAGATTCCAATAACACTAAAAAAAGACTTAGCAATTTCCTAAGTCTTTTTTTATTATGTAAATAATTTATAGTTTTTGGCTATTATAAAGATGAGAATATTTACCATTATTTTTTATCAATGAATTATGGTTACCCATTTCAATTATTCTACCATCATCTATAACAATAATATTATCCGCATTTCTAACTGTTGATAATCTATGTGCAATAACAATTGAAGTTCTACCTTTCGCTAATCTAGAGAAAGCTTCTGTAATTAGTTGCTCACTTTCACTATCTAAAGCACTTGTTGCTTCATCAAAGATTAGTATAGGAGGATTCTTTAAAAATACTCTAGCTATAGATAAACGTTGTTTCTGTCCACCTGATAATCTAGCCCCATGTTCACCAACTTGAGTATCAAGACCATGAGGAAGAGATGCTACAAATTTCTCTAAATTAGCAGCTCTAAGAGCATCCCATAATTCATCATCAGTTGCACCAGCTTTCCCATATTTTAAATTTTCTCTAATTGAGGCATCAAATAAGAAAATATTCTGTTGGACAAATCCAATTTTTTTATGTAAAGAAGATTGAGTAATATTAGTAATTTCTTGATTATCAATATAAATTTTACCTGAAGTAACTTCATAAAATCTAGGAATAAGATTTGCTAAAGTACTCTTTCCGGCTCCTGATTCTCCAACTAATGCAATTGTAGATCCACCTTTAATTGTTAAATTGATATTTTTTAATACCTCTGTGTTATCATCATAAGAAAAATTCACATTTTCATAACGTATAATTCCTTCGCTAACAACTAAGTCCTTAGATGTTGGTGAATCTTTAATTTCTGGATGAATATCCATAACTTCTACAAATCTTTGAAAACAAACGATACCTTGTTGTAGTTGTTCCATAAAGTTAATCAATCTATCAATTGGTGGCAAGATAACTGTTATAAACAATATAAAAGTAATTAAATCATAAGCTTCTAATTGATTAGAATATATTAGGAGAGCACCACCAACTATTGGGAATAAGTAACACAAGTTCCTTAAAAAATTCATGACTGAATGGAATTTGGCCATAGCATCATATTGTTCTTTCTTTGCACCCATTAATACATCATTACTATCTTTAAATTGTTTCTCTTGATAGTCTTCTTTATTAAAAGATTTAACTTCTCTAATGCCTTGAATTGAGTTTTCAACAGTGCTATTAACATCTGCTAATGTTTTTCTAACAGTTGCAAATCTTGTCTTTAATTTTTTACCATAAACAACACCATAAATGGCTAGTAATGGGAAAGGAACTAAAGTAATAAATGCTAGCTTCCAATTAAAAATAAACATAGCGATAAAGGCACCTATTATTGTAATAGTGCTTATTATTATATCTTCAGGACAGTGATGAGCTGTTTCAGTGATTTGAAATAAATCATTTGTTATTCTACTCATTATATGACCTGTTTTAGTTTGATCATAATAACTAAAAGATAATTTTTGAAGATGAGAGAATAAATCACTTCTCATATCTGTCTCAATATATACTCCTAAAATATGGCCCCATTTTAATCTAATAAAATCACATAGTAATTGAATTAAATATATAGTGAGAATTACAACAAATGTAATAATCATTGGTCCCCATAGTGCATTAGGGATATAACTCTTAATTAAATTTCTTGTCACTATTGGGAAAAATACAGATACAGTCGAGAATATTATTGCAGCAACTATATCTAGAATAAATAACCCAATATATGGCTTATAGTATGAAAAAAATCTTTTTAACATTAAATTCTCCAATTTTTAAGTTCATTTGAATTATAAAAAATATAGTAATAAATAACAATTAGATTTACACATATATTAGTGCTTTTGATTAATGAATAATAATCCTACAAAAACCAATAAACCTCCAATTATATTTGCTATATCTAAACTTCCACTCAATACCCAATCTAATAATATAGCAGCAGTGATTTGTCCAAAGAACATTAAAATTGTCATTATTAATGATGAGATTCTAACAGCTAAATAGGCAGAGAGAGCAACAACTATTATACCTAAAGGACCTCCCAAATAATAATAAAAGGCAGGATAGGATGTGTGAGCAAAATAAGAAATTTCATTATTTGCTAAAACTATAAGAGCTAAAAATGAAAAAATTAATCCTATTATGTAATTATAATATGTACTTACTAACATATTACTCTTTTGAGAGAGCAAAGCATTTGTTGTTCTTGATAATACAATAGTAACTCCAGATAGAATTGAAAAAATAATAGCTAAAATCATACTATCCCCTAATAAACAATCATTATAATTATTCCAAACAATATAAAGAATAATCCAATATATGTTTTATAATTATTTTTTGTTGTGTGATTAAATATGTGTAAAAAGTCTAAAATTAATGAAGTTAGACTTTGTCCAAATAGACATAAAGAGAGCATCACTGAAACCCCTAAATATGAAAAAGCATAATTATTAAATACGGTTGTTAATACCCCTAATAATCCTCCACTAAAATAATAAAGTGGCACTTTGAATTTAATTTTTAAAGATTGTTTTTTTAGAATTAATATAGGGCTTAAAACCATTAATGCTGTTATATGAGCAACTAAGGTTGCATGATAAACTCCAATAGTTTCAGTTAAAACCCCGCTTAATGCTACCATGATTGAAATTACAAACCCAACCATTAGTGAAAGAGCATAATTCATATTCATCTCCTCATAGTAGGATTCTATGATGAATAGTTATTTATAGAATATGACCTTTGTCATCTTTTTGATAATTTTTATAGTTTTTAGATTTAGTTGATGTTAATATATTTATATGTTAGAAAAATATATAAAATATGGAAAGTTAGTTGAATTAGATAAAGGATACTATCTTTGTAGAGAAGGTTTTGAGTTGAATTACGTTACCATTATTCTTGAAGGGATTTGTAAAGTAACTAGACAACAAGAAAACGGAAATATTATGAGCTTTGGATTCTACAATAATGATGGGATTATTGGAGATTTAGAGACAGTAAGTGACTCTAATATTGCATCAACTAGTGTTGTTACTATTTCTAAGTTTAAAGGAATCAGAATCCCTTTAAAAAAAAGTAAAGAGTTAATGAAAAATGATATAAAATATTCTAATTTACTTGCAATGTATCTCGCTCAAAAACTTTATTCTTCTTCTCATCAAACAACTCAAAATATTTTACTCCCACTTGAAGAAAGACTAACTATGTATTTAATAAACACTTATCCAAATAAAATATTTGAAGGGAATTTAGTTCAAATTTCTCAAGAACTTGGGACTAGTTACAGACATCTTTTAAGAACTATTAGAAAATTAAAAGATGAAAAGAAACTAATCCAGACTGATCATAAAAAAAGATTTATCATTAATTTATAAATAAAGAAAATTAGACTTGATATCCCATAATGTTAATAACATTCTTTAACAATACTACAAACACTATCTACAGAACCTACAGTATAGTAATGGATACCAACTACTCCTTTAGATAGCAAATCTTTAGTTTGTTTAATTCCCCACCAAATACCAACTTCTTTAACTTCTTCTTTTGTTTTTGCCTTAGTTATATTTTCATATAATTGAGAAGGTATATCAATTGAAAAAGTAGTAGGTATTAATGAAAGATGTCCTTTTCTGCTAATAGGTTTTATACCAGGAATAATTGGAATAGTAATCCCATAATCTCTACACTTCTTAACGAAATCAAAATATACCTTATTGTCATAAAATAATTGTGTAACTATATAAGAGGCACCCGCATCTTGCTTTTTCTTTAGGTTCATTATATCAACATCTAAATTTGGTGATTCAAAATGCTTTTCAGGATAGCCAGCAACACCTATACAAAAATCGGTACATACTGGGTTTTTTAAATTTTCATCTAAATATATGCCTTTATTCATATTTGCAATCTGCTCTACCATTTGTGAAGAATGAGAATACCCATTCTCACAAGGAATAAAACGTTTCTCTCCAGCTGGCGGATCACCTCGTAATGCAAACACATTATCGATGCTTAAAAAGTTTAATTCTACTAAAGTATTTTCAATTTCCAAATCACTCATTCCACCACAAATTAAATGTGGTATTGCAGGAATATTAAAACTATATTGCAAAGCTGCAGCTATTCCAATTGTTCCAGGTCTTTTTCTCACAATTCTTCTATGAATAACATTATTATCATCTTCTTCATAAACAGTTTCATTTTGATGATTTGTAATATTAATGTATGAAGGAGAAAAGTCCATTAATTTTTTTGTAGATTTAAAAATTGATTCAATATTATGCCCTTTTAAAGGAGGTAATAGTTCAAAGGTAAATAAAGGCTTTTTTGCATTTTCTATTATCTGGGTAACTTTCATATTTTTATTCCTTTTTTAATTCTAAACCATTTTCAATCAATGTATCGATTGAAACATCTTGAGCTTTACTTAAAATTTTTATTTGTTCTAGACTAATTTTTCCACCATTAAAAAACTTGAGACCCTTTCCTTGAAAAACAAGAGATGAAATACTTGCTTCAGGTACCATCATGTAATTTTCAGTTAATTTTACAAATGAAGTTTTCTCTCCATCTAATAAATTAAAAATCCCTTTTTTGTGCATATGATTTGGACAAGAAGGATATCCAGGAGCAACTCTAAGTAAAGGGGCAGCCCATTGCTCTTTTATTATTGAATCCATATCTTGAGAAAAAGCTTCAACTAACCTTATAGCTAAAAATCTAAGCATTAAAAATTCCCCTTCTTCAAATAAATCAATATACTCATTTAACTTTAACCCACCAGTAACTATATACATACCTATATAATCGGCTTCTTTTACATAATCACTAAGGGATAAAGACTGTTCATCTCTTTCTTGTCTTATAAAAGAAAAAAGCTCTCTATTATCTACATCTATACTTACTCCATCACTAGTACAAGGGAAGAGTCCATATACGCCTCTTAAAGACTTTGTTAATATATCTCTAACTAGAGCTCTTTGTAAAAAAGCTTTAGCTTCTTCAATCAAATTATTAAAGGGCTCTCCTTTTGTAGGAACGGAATAACTAAAAGCAAACATTTTCCAATTAATTAACTTTATTAATCTATCAAGATTTATCTTATCAACAATTGTTACCCCAAGTTTTTTTGGTGTTGGAGAACTTTCTTGTTTTATAAATCTATTTTCAAAAGCAGTTTTATATGAAACACTCTTATTATTATTTAAATAATTATTTTTATTATCATATTTTTTATTTGTTTCTTTGTAATCTTTGCACAATTTCTTAATATAAATCTCTCCCTCTTTTATAATTTTTAATACTAAAGAAGATAGAGCAGAAGCATTGTCAGCTTGAAAAACCAAATAATTATATAATGGTGATAATTTTAATGCTGTATTTTCTTTACTTGTTGTTGCTCCTCCAACTATTATTGGTATTTTCAAACCATTATCTTTAGCTAATTTACATACATTTGCCATGTGCTCTAGCGATGGGGTTATTAAACCCGATAAGCAAATAAAATTTGCGTTTTTATCTATAGCTGTTTCAATAATTTTTTCACTAGGGACCATAACCCCTAAATCAATTACGTTAAAGCCATTACAGCGTAATACTAAAATACAAATATTCTTACCTATATCATGCACATCTCCCTTTACCGTGGCAAAGACAATCGTCTTTTTATCTTGTACTAAAGAGTTTTCTTCTTGGTTTTTATGTTTCCACTCTTCAATAGCTGGCTCAAGGTATGATACTGCAATTTTCATTGTTCTTG
The DNA here is from genome assembly GCA_963677735.1 of Sphaerochaetaceae bacterium. GTDB lineage: Bacteria > Spirochaetota > Spirochaetia > Sphaerochaetales > Sphaerochaetaceae > Pleomorphochaeta. The sequence continues at coordinate 2,548,256 of OY782505.1, read as the reverse complement.
CACTTTTGACTACTTGTGGTAAAAACATTTCTCCTTTACTAAATTTATCACCAACTTCTTTCATTGCATCCATAAATGGACCTTCAACAATAGACACTGGAGAGATATTATTTTCTTCAACTTCTTTTAAAATAGATAATACATCAGCTTCTAAATTAGTATTATCTCCAAAACAAATTGCACTCTTTACTCTTGATTTTGGATCTTTTAATTTATTCAAATCAACAGCTTTTTTAATTTTTTTTACTGATGAATTCTTGAATATATCAGAGCTTGCTAACTCAATTAATTTTTCTCTATTTTCTGCAGATGGTTCAAATAGAGCTTTCTCAATTACAACTCGAATTTCATCTAAAACTTTATTTATATCTAAATTAATTGTGGGGGTAATAATTGCATAATCAAGGCCATATTCTCTAGCATAATGCAAGAATACAGTATGCATAGCTCTTCTTAGGGCATTATTCCCTCTAAAAGAGAATGATAAATTACTTATTCCACCACACACTTGAGCATCTTTTAAATTATTTTTTATCCACCTTACAGCTTTAATAAAATCAAGTGCATAATAATCACTTTCTTCAATTCCTGTTGCAACTGTTAATACATTAGGGTCAAATATAATTAAATCACTTCGTATTCCATTTGTTGTTAAAAGATCATAGCTTCTTTTAGCAATTTCAATTTTTCTCTCATATGTAGTTGCTTGTCCTTTTTCATCAAAAAGCATGATAACCATTTTATGCCCAAAGTTATTAATAATTTTTGCTTTTTCTATAAAAGCGGTTTCGCCTTCCTTAAGGCTTATTGAATTGATAATACATCTACCTTGTAGCTCACCTAAAGATTTTTCTATTGTTTTCCAATCTGAAGAATCTATCATATAGGGTTTCTTTGAAATATAAGGATCACAATTTATATATCTGATAAAAGAGATCATTGAATTTGGTGCATCTATCATAGAAGAATCCATACAAATATCAATTATATCAGCATTATGCTCAACTTGATTTCTAGCTATATCTGATGATTCTTGCCACTTAGATTCTTCTATCAAAGATAAAAATTTTCTAGAACCTGCTACATTACATCTCTCTCCAATAATTGTTAATTGATTATTAATTTCAAGAGGTTCTAATCCACATAATTTTATCTCAAAATTCTTATTTTTAAAAATATCTTTAGGTTTACATACTAATTCATTTTTATCATTTCTCTCATTAATTTTATTGTATAAAGCTTTAATATGATCAGGTTTTGTTCCACAACAGCCACCAATAATATTTATAAGGCTTTTTTCTAACATAGGAGATAAAGTTTGAACCATATGTGATGGACTTTCACCATATGTACCATCAGATAGAGGAAGGCCGGCATTTGGATGAGCTGAAATCCTAAATGGAGATTGATTAGACAATCTTTCAATTAATGGTATCATATCTGATGCACCCATTGAACAATTGATACCTATGGAGAAAAGATTATAAGAAATAAGAGATGAACAAAAGGCTTCTATGCTTTGACCTGAGAGGGTATGACCACTAATATCACTGAAGGTAACACTTACCATTATTGGTTTTTCTATCTGTGTTTCTACTTGAGCTTCCCTTATTCCCTCAAGGGCAGCTTTACAAATTAGAGTGTCAAAAACTGTTTCTATTAATAAGATATCACATTGAGTTTCTAATAGAACTAGGGCTTGTTCTTTGTAGGCTTTTTTAAAATCATTGAAATTGTATTCTCTTTTTAAAAGATCATCACTATCTGTAGAAAATGATAACATTTTCCCTGTTGGTCCCAAGCTTCCAGCAACAAAAACAAAACGAGAAGATTCTTTTCTTTCTACCTCTTCAGCAGCTGCTCGAGCTATTTCTACAGCACTTTGATTAAGTTCTTTTACCCAATTTTCTAAACCATACTCTTTTAAAGTGATTCGATTAGAACAAAAGGTATTTGTTGTAATTATATCGGCACCAGAATTAAGAAATTCTCTATGGATATCATAGATAATATCTGGTCTCGAGATATTCAAGATTTCTCCTAAATTTGGGAAACACCTATTTTTACCATCAAGAGAAGAAGTATCAAAATCTTCTGGTGAAAGATTTTTTTCTTGGATCAATGTTCCCATGGCTCCATCAAGTAATAATACTCTATGCTTTGAAATTTTATTTAAGTATTCATTTCTTGTCATCTCAATTCCCCCTCTTCATAAAACAGTAAAATTTCTTAATGTTATCACACAATTCTTATTTTAACAAATATTTGGAATCTTAGTATCCTAAAATTTATATAGATATAATTTAGAATACCTTTTTAAAAGTAATACTTTTGTTATCTTCATTGATTATATAATAATCATCTATATTAAATTTTCTTATAATTGATAAAGATGTTGTTTTATTTTGAGCTAAGTATTTTATAAATTTTCCCCGTATTATCTTAGTATGAGTACTATAACTTTTTACGTTACCTTTAACATCTTGTACAAAGTTAATAGAAAACAGTTTTTCCTGATTTAGATTCTTACTATACTCTTTAGAACATAAATTAATAATTGGTTCTTTAATAAATTCATCAAGTTCTTTTTTATAATAATTGTATCCAAAGAAAGGCAATTTAACCTTATAATCAAGTCGATAATGACTAATATTATCACTAGCCTTTAAAATTCCATATAAACTATCTGCTATATATAAATTATCTAATAAAAATTTGATTTCATCATTTTTTAGACTTTTAACTTCAATATTTTTATATTGAAGTCCATTAAAGAAAAAAAGAGCGGGATGAACTTCTTTATTAAAATTCTGATAATAGTCAAAAACACTTTGAGAGATAGTACTACTACATTTAAATATTTTTTTTATTTCATCTTTATTATATTTTTTTAAAGAAGCTACAAGAGCTTCTGCTTTATTCTGAAACAAGGGAGTTGTTGGATTAAAATTATATGATTGAGCTATTTGCTCTTTTGCTGGACTAATTATTATTTTCATTTCTTAATATTAATAGTTTAAATTGAAAATTTCTATATACATAATTCTACCCTTCTATAAAAGAAAGGTAGAATTTTATATGGTTGGGTTTATAGATAATTAATTAAATTTAACTGATCAATATATAAATTTATATATGCTTCGAATAAATTTAATTCCAAAGTGTTAGCATTCAATTCTAAAGTTTCATAGTCTAATACTTCATATTCATCTAATTCTAATAAAGAAGAAGCTTCTTGCATTACTAAATCATTTTGCTCAATTTGTAATTTTATATCTTCAATACTTTTTTTATCACTTATAATAGAATTTTGTAATAATTCTATATTATTTTGAACATTTGCAATTGTTGCTGCTGAGGATAGTTTAGAAAGTTCAATTTCATCAGCTAAATCATTCTTTTCATCCCCATAATAATCACTATAGCTAGTGCTAAAAGATACAGTAGCTGTTAAAGTTCCTTCTAAATCTACACTTGCAGATAAATCAAGAGTTGGTTCCCACCAATCTAGATTATTAAAAGTATCCTCTAGTGTTATAGTTGAATTTAAGGCAGATACAACATCATAATCGCTCATAGGTGAAAACTGCTTTCCATCTAATACAGTTTCTGCTTTTTCACTTAGTTCTACTACTTGAGTCAAGTCTGCTAAAGGAATTTGCACTTTAGTACTACTCTCTATATCAAGCAACTCATAGATATCAACTTTTGCACTATATAATGCAACCTCTAAGTCTCTAATTTCATTTTGAGATTCAGTATATGTTACAAGAGCATCTTGTACATCAACTAATGAAACAATATCATATTGATATAAACTTTTTTGCTCTTCATAAAGTTTTTTATATAATTCAACTTCCTCATTTTGATGTTCTAGCTCTTGGTAAGCTAGTAAGTAGTTTAAATAGGCCTTTGTAATGCTTACAGTTAAATCATCCTTGTATTCACTTAAATACACATTATAATTATCATAAAGCACTTCATTAGCAACATTAGTTCCAGAATTTTCTAATGGACTATATGTAAAACCTAAACTACCATCTAAATCTGTATCCAATTCAGCGTTTAGAGAAAACTGTTCTACAAGAGGAATATCGAGGCTTAGAGTTGTAACATTTGTTGTAGTTGAAAAATCAGTTTCTGTTTCATTTTTAAGACTGATTGATGAATCATAGTAAACAGGATCAACTATCAAATCATCTTCAGATTGCTCTAAATCTAAAATAGCACTTAAATAGCTAACATTATTATTTAGAGCAAAATTTACTAAAGCGTCAATGTTTTCACTTACACTTGCAGCTAACGATGATATTGAAATCATCGTTATTAATACTACACTAATATATTTTTTTTTCATAATTTATACTTCCTTAAGTCCTTCTGCAATATTTTCTTTAACAACTGGTATAACTGGTATAACACCAAACATACCACCAAATATTAATATCAATAGTGAACTTTTCGCTAATGCTAACAAACTAAAGCTTACGCCTAAATCTAACTCATTAGATAATTCTCCAAATAAAGGAGTTATTGTTTGCAATATAGATGGGAATGCAAAGTATGCAATAATTGCACCAATTATAACCCCAAATAAACACATTGCCATTGACCAACTCCAGAATTCCTTAATAATTCTATTCTTAGAGGCGCCTAACGATCTCTCTAGAGAAATCTGTCTTTTTCTACTCAATGCTTCAACTAACATTATACTAAATACACCAAGAGTACTAACAAGCATCAATACAAGGCCTAAAATATTAACAGAAACTGTAAAGACTTGAACCGTTTTTCTCAAATCGGTCATGTAGGTTGTCTCTCCTTGCATTGATCCTTCCCAAACTTGTACATCAATATCTTCACCATAGTTTTGATATATTACTTGTTTGATAGATTGTTCAGCTTCATCAATAGATGTTTCACTGCTTTTTACTACTAGCATTCCAGATAATAAATCTTTAGCAAAGCTTGAGCTCATTTCACTAGGTAAAATTGCTGTGTAAGGAACAAGTAAGTCACCTATTCCATAAACTTTTCTTGTAATCTCTGATGGAATTTCATAAACGCCAGCTATCAAATATTGAGTTACAACATTCTGTGTTCTATTACCAAGCCCTCTTGAAAAAGCTTGTCCTGGAGGTTGTACCCATTGGCCTACAGCATTCTCAGCTGTACCAAATATTATCTCAGCAGTTTCTTTACTAATCCAAACTTTTTTTGATCCTAAATTTAGATCTTCATCAGTCATTTCAACACCGGCTACAATTTCTAAACCATAAATATCTAAATATGAGCCTTCAGTAGCAATAGAATTTCTTAAATCATAAGAAGTTCCACTTACTGTAATTTCATTAAATATAGATCTACTTACAATTGCAGTATCTTCAATTGTATCCGTATCACTTATTAAATAACTTTGTATTGAAGAATCCCATTCACTAGGTCTTGTTTGATCTATATCTCCATCAGCATCCCAAGTTCCATTTGCAACTTGAACAATGATACCATTATTATTTAGTTGTGTTTCAACTTGATTATCAATAATCTCAGTTACATTGAATGCTAGTATTAAAATAAAAGCACCTAATGATACTGCAATTAGAGTTAATATCATTTTTATAGGAGAGTGTGACCACTGTCTCATCATCATAATCATAAACTTTTTCATAAATATTCTCCTATTGTGTCCTCATTGCATCAGCTGGTTTAATTCTATCAAATCTTCTAATTGGGATTATTGTAAAACAATAAATTAAAATAGCTGAAGCTAATGCACTAATTAGAATCATGTAATTAGATGATATTGTTAGCTCAAGAGCACTTTGCATCTGTGTATTAATAGGTATTGCTATTAATACGCCTAGTACAGTTCCAATTACAATAATCATAAGAGCTTCTAGAGAGAATAATAAATTAATATTTTTCTTAGTTGCTCCTAAAGCCATTAAAATACCAACATGCTTTTTCATTCTCAAAGTTCTACTTAATAGAATATGAGAAATATTTACTGAAGAAATGAATAATCCAGAAAGAGCTAATACTAATAGCAATATACTAATTCCTGAGTTTCTATCTACAGTTTGTTCTGCTTCAACTCTGGGGTTTGTAACAATGATTTGTCCTTCACCATACTCACTTGTAAACCATTGATCTAACATTTGAGAAACAGTATCTAAGTCTTCTGGATCTGATACAGAAAATCTTAGTTGTGTATTTTGAGATAATCTTCTAATTTGAGAAAATTCACCGCTTGAAGTGTTATCTGAATAAGGACTAAAGAATTGATAGTCATAACTAGTGTCAGTTTCTTCAAGTACGCCAACAATAGTTTGGTATCCTTGTAAAGCTAACATTCTTTTTCCAATTAAAGAACTAACATCTTCATCATCTTCAACTAAAGTCTTTGCAAATTCACTTCCAAGGATAACTAAGGAGTTTGTTTGATTGTAATCTACTGATGAAAATAAAGAGCCCGCAGCAGCTGTTATATCCCAAGCATCAAAGAATTGAGAGGTTACATTATAACCTGAAATCTCATCTTCATCACTTAAAACGATGCTACTATCAGATAATATGGAATCAAAACCATCTTCTAATAATTCATCCATTATATTTTGTGGATTATTAGGTTGTACTACTTCTTCTCCATTTTCACTTGCTGATTCATTATTCTGCTCTGGAGGAGCAAAATTATTTGCTTGTTGTTGAAAATCTTCATTTATCATTCTAAGTCGAGTTGAGTTCATAATATACGAATAACTAATTGAAGGAATTAGTTCAGCTGCATCTAAATCTGATTGTGCTAAAATTGCATTTTGATTTAGAAGTTTTTCTTTTGCTGGCACTTCCATTGAATCTGATTCTTCTCTAGTTGAAATAACTATTTCTTTATAAGATGGAGAGTTTAAAACTTGATTGTTTTCATTAATTACATTAACAAATAAAGTTCCACCAGCTGCAAAAGCTCCAACTCCTAAAGCTACACTAATTATTAACAACCCAGATTCAGTTAGTCGATTTACAAATCTTCTAAATATAATCTTAAAAGGTTCACTTAGCATAAATAGCTCCTACATCTTTTGCATTTTCAACAATTTTTCCATCACGAACATTAATTATTCTATTTGCTCTTTTACCTTGATTTGGGTTATGGGTAACCATAACAATTGTTACTCCAGTTTTATTTACCTTTTCTAGGATCTGCATTACTTCATCACCTTTGTCAGTAGGCAAATTACCAGTTGGTTCATCTGCTAAAATTAAATCAGGCTCATTAGAAAGAGCTCTTGCTATTGCAACACGTTGTTGCTCCCCTCCACTCATCATTGTTGGTAAGTGGTTCATTCGATGAGATAAACCAACCTCATCTAATAGAAAAGCCGCTCTATCTCTTCTTTGTTTTACAGCAACAGAAGCATATTGCATTGGCAGCATGACATTCTCTAATGCACTGAGTTCTGGAAATAAGTTAAAGCTTTGGAATATAAAACCAAAATGTTTATTTCTTATCCTAGCTTGTTCCTTGTCAGCTAAGGTTGTAATATCGTAGCCTTCAAGCTTATATACACCTGATGAAGCAGTATCTAAAATGCCTAAAATGTGCATTAAGGTTGATTTACCTGAGCCAGAAGGGCCCATTATTGCTATGTATTCACCTCTATCTATATGAATTGAAACTTTATCTAAAGCTGTTACTTTTGTTTCATCAAGATCATAAACCTTTGAAATATTTTCTAAATTAATCATTTTTCTGCCTCTTTATTTTAATTGGATTACATCTTCTGATATAAATCCTTGATATGATGATGTAATTATTTCATCACCAGCTTCTAATCCACTAATAACTTGTACTGTATTAGATTGGATATCTCCAAATACTACTTCTGTTTTATAAGCTTTATCACCATCTACAACATAAACATATTTTTGATTACCTGTTGTTAGATAAGATCCTCTAGGAAGTTGTAGAACATTTTCTTCAACACCAAGTACAATACTTGCTACGGCAGATGCTCCAGGGTTTAAAGTAGTATCAGTTTCAGGTTTTACTCTAATAGTAATAGTTGCAGTTAGACCATCTGAATCCATTGAAGCAACTTTACCTATGCTTACAATTGTTGCATTCATAGTTTCTGTTCCAATCGTTAGCTCAAGAGGATCTCCTACATCTAATAATGATGCATATTGTTCGTAAATATCTAAATCAACATAAACCAAAGATCTATCAGCAACAATAAATAGCTGATCTGAGGATTCAATATAGTTTCCTTCTATATATAGATCTTCATTAATTGATAAGACCTCTCCAGCCATAGGGCTTGTAACATTTAAATCTGAAATATCTTCTTGTAATTGAGAAATATTTAATTCAATCATTTTAATAGCAGCTTTCTGTTTATTAATATCAATAGATTGAATTGTTTTCTCATATTCTAATTCATTTTGTGCATCTTCTAAACTTTCGTACAATGATTCAAGAGTATCTTCAATATCTTCTAATGAATCTTTATATGTATTTTTTACAGAAGCTAAAGCTTCATACTTTTCTTTATCTAATAGAGTATCTTCTATTTCACTCTCTAATCTTTCTATAGTTAGTTCTAAAGTTTTTAATTCATATTCATTTTGTTGTAGTTGTGACTCTAACTCAATATTTGCTTGCTCTAATTCTAAAGTATAAGTTTCCATATCATCTTCATAATCAGGAATACTAAATGTAATTAAAACATCCTCTTTTGTTATAGAATCGCCTTCACTAACATATAAAGTATCAACATAAGCATCTTCAGTGCTAATAATAGTAACTTGGTTAGGAAGCACTACAGTACCACTAGCTTCAGTTGTAGAAGTTAAATCACCTTCAACAACATATACTGTGCTGTAAGATGAAACTGAAACAGTATCAGGGGTAACTGACTGATTTAAATACCAATATATTCCTGCACCTAGTGCAATTAATAATAATAGGATTATAATAATTCTTCTTTTTTTCTTCTTTGAAGAATGTGGTTTTACTTTGTCTACTTGTATAATTTTATCGTCTGAACTCATTTAAGGTTCCTCCTAGTGTGCTAAGAATATTGAAAATAAAATATTTAATGGTTAAATGAGTGTAAACAGTTTGTAAACTATGTAAAACATAATAATTAATTTTAAATAAAAACTTTGATATTCTATCATTCTAAGGTATTATCAAAATATGAACTTTGCAAAGAAAAATTTAAAATTAGTAGTTACCTTCTTTTCACTTATAACCGCTTTATTAATGTGCCTGTTTATTTATTTTGAATATAATTGGTTTGATAAGATAGCTGAAAATGAATATAAAAAAACCTATAATTCATTAGGTTTAAGTGTTAATAGAATAGCAACTCGAGAATTTGATAGAATAAATATGTTTATAAGTTGGCTAAATACATATCCCAATATAGATAGCGATAACACTGAAGGATTAAGTGATTTTGTAGCTGGAGTTTATGATAAATATTTTTTAAATGAAAATGAAAATATTGTTACATCAATTGGATATGTAGAATTAAATGATAATGATAGTACTGAATATATTTACGATGGAAATTCTTGGCAAAGTAATAGTCTCTCAAATCAAATTCTAAATCATTTAGATCTCTCTACAAAATCCCAATCAACGTTTTATGATAATGAAAATTTGTATATAACTATATATATCAACGAGACAACATATATTTTTATAAACCTAGATTTGAAAGTTTTTACAAATACAATTTTAATCCCTTCAATTACAGAAGCTAATAATGAATTAGAAATTATATGGACAAACCAATCAAATGATGAAAAGGTGAATAACAAGAATAAAGAAGCTTTAGAAAAACTTTTAATTTATAATTTCAATCCTATTGAAACAATAATTAAAGGAGCTAAAATTTCTAATACAACTGTTATAATCCCTATTGTTCGTCAAAAAATTTCAGATAACAATGATGGCGATGAATCTTTTAACAAAAACAATACTTTCTTAAAACCTCCTGAAATATCAAATTCTTTTGAAAATATTGATATACAAGACGTTTATGCATTTTTAGGTGTAAAAATAAACAATTCAAAATTCTATGGAACATATATTGAGAAAATTTTAAGCTTTATTTTTATAGGTGGTATAATTCTAATCAGCTTAATTGGGGTTATTTGTCTACTTTTACTATATCAGATAATCAGAGCTCAAAAACAAAGAAATAAAGAAAGAGAATTCACAGCTTCAATTACTCATGAACTAAGAACTCCTTTAACTGTTATTCAATCTGCATCAGATAATCTTTGTGAAAATCTTATAAAACCAGAGAAAGTTCCATCTTACGGCAAGCTAATAAAACAACAATCAACAAGATTAAATTCTATGATAGAGAACTTATTAGTATATTCAAAAATAGAAGGAAATAAATTTTATAATAAAATCGAGACTAAAGTAAATTTAAAAAACTTTTTCCAAATGCTTGAATTACAATCAAAAGCAATAAGTTTAGAAAAAAACACCCCTATTTATTGGGTTTTCAAAAACCTAGAAAAAGAAGTATTCCTTGATAGAAGGCTACTTGAATTAGTGATATCAAATTTGATTAGTAATAGTTTATTTCATGCTTACAATAATTATAGTGGTGAAATAAGAATTTATATACAATTTATTGAACATAACCATACAATTCATTGTATAATCGAAGATGATGGTGTAGGTATTCCTCTCAAAGAGCAAAAATTAATTTGGAATTCCTATTTTAGAGGTGAAAATTCAAAACACTCTCAGGAGAGAGGAAGTGGCTTAGGTTTGTTTATAATTAAAAAGAATATTGCAATCCTTGGTGGTAATATTAAATTAACCTCCCCATACAAAAGGTTAGATGGTAAAATTAAAAGTGGTTGTCATTTTGAATTTTCAATTCCTTGTAAGGTGGTAAAAAATGAAGAAAATATTAATAATAGAAGATGAGCTTGGAGTTCAAATTACATTAGAAGATAGACTAGAAGCCGAAGGTTATCAAATTGTTGTTAAAGGCGATGGAATCAGTGGTGAAGAGGAAGCTAAAACTAATAACTATGATTTGATAATTCTTGATGTCATGTTACCCAAAAGAGATGGCTTTAGTGTTTGCAAACATCTAAGATCATCTAACATCAAAACCCCTATATTAATGCTTACTGCAAGAAATACTAATATTGATGTAATTATGGGACTTCAACAAGGTGCGGATGATTATGTGATGAAACCTTTTGATATGGGTGTTCTAATAGCTAGAATTGAATCTTGTATACGAAGAAGTAGTATTAAATCTGCTAAAATTGATAGCAGCGATGAAAACTATCATTTTGGTGAATTTACTTTAGATATAAAAAAAGGTACTTTAACTAAAAATAATGAAGACCCAATTTTATTGAATGCACAAGAATTTAGATTATTAGAATACTTTGCATCTCATCCTAATGAAATTTTAGATAGAAATAAAATATTGGATGATGTTTGGGGATATGATACTGATATTTTTACAAGAACCGTTGATGTACATATTGCAAAACTAAGATTCCATCTTGGAGAATCTCAAAAGCCTAATCACATTAGAACTATTAGAGGATTAGGTTATAAATTCATACCTTAAAAACAATTATCTTTTATAAAATGCATAATAGTTGCATAAATATACAAAATTATGTATTATAGCCATAATTAGGAGAGTATATGGCAACTGTAGCAACTATTATTACATTTATTATTTATCTTATTTTTCTTCTAGCAATTGGTTTGTTTTTTTATAAAAAGACAAACAATTTAGAAGATTATCTACTCGGTGGAAGATCAATGGGAGTTTGGGTAACAGCCCTTTCAGCTCAAGCTAGTGACATGTCAGGATGGCTATTAATGGGTTTACCTGGTGCTGTTTTTTTATATGGACTTGGACAAAGCTGGATTGCAATAGGATTACTAATAGGGACTGTTTTAAACTGGCTTCTAGTAGCACCTAGGCTTAGAGTTTATACTGAAAAAACTTCTTCACTCACACTATCAAGTTTTTTTGAAAATAGATTTAAAGATCCAACAGGATTACTTAGAATTATTTCCGCAATAATTACCCTTATATTTTTTACAATTTATGCATCCTCTGGTATGGCTGGTGCAGGTAAGCTTTTTGAAGCAATGTTTAATATTCCATACACTGTTGCTGTAATAGGTGGTTGTGTTGTTATAGTATTATATACCTTCTTAGGTGGATTTCTAGCAGTTTGTTGGACTGACCTTTTCCAAGGAGCTCTAATGTTCTTTGCAATTATTATTGTTCCAATTTTTGCATTATTCACTCATGGTGGTTTTAGTGCAATTGCAGTTGCAGCACAAGCAAAAGATATCTCATTATCATTGTTTGATTCAAATGGTGGTATTGCCGCTGTTGTAGCAATTATTTCAACAATGGCTTGGGGATTAGGATATTTTGGTCAACCTCATATTCTAGCTAGATTTATGAGTATAAAAGATGTTAAGGAAATGTCTCGATCAACAACTATTGCAACTATATGGGTTATCATTTCATTATTTGGCGCAATTTTAGTTGGTTTGATTGGACTTACTATGTATCAAGAAGCTCCTGGTGGAGATGCAGAAAAAGTATTTATTTATATGATTGTTGATTTATTCAATCCTTGGGTTGGTGGTATTTTACTTGCTGCAATTCTATCTGCAATTATGTCCACAATCGATTCACAATTATTAGTTTCATCTTCTGCACTAACTGAAGATTTCTATCAAAAGATTATCAATCATGATGCAAGTGAAAAAGAACTTATTTGGATTGGAAGAATTTGTGTTATTTTAATTTCTGTAATTGCAATGGTTTTAGCACTCAATCCTCAAAGTAGTATTTTATCTTTAGTATCATACGCTTGGGGTGGTTTTGGTGCTGCTTTTGGTCCTGTAGTATTAATGGCATTATTCTCGAAAAAAACAACTTGGAAATCTGCTTTATCAGGTATGGTTGTTGGAGCAATTGTTTGTGTTGTATGGAAAGAAGTTGGACTTGGAAGTCTAATGTATGAAATAGTACCAGGATTTATAGCTAACTTTATTGTGATTTTAATCATGAATAAGTTATCACCACAAACAGATTCTGTTATTATAGAAGAATTTGATTCTGTTAAAGTTTCTTTAAAAAAATAAAATTTTTAAAATAAATTATTATGAGTTATTTTTAATGCTATAATTAACGTAATATAGTTAAGGAGAGAAATTAATGACTCATAATAATTACCATGTTGTTATCATTGGTGGTGGTGGAACAGGTATCGCCACCATGTATGATTTATGCCTTAGAGGGTTTAAAGTCACTTTAATTGAAAAAGGTGAATTAACAAGTGGAACAACTGGAAGACATCATGGGCAACTACATTGTGGTGCTAGATATGCTATGGGAGATAAGAATATTGCAAAAGAATGCATGAGAGAAAGTGCAATTCTTAGAAAAATAGCCCCAAATGCTATAGAGTACAATATGGGAATGTTTGTTGCTTTAAATGATGATGATATGCAATACAAAGAAACTTTTATTCAAAGTTGTTTAGCCGCAGATATACCTGCTAAAGAAATTCCAATATCTCTTGCATTTGAATATGAGAAAAACCTAAATCCAAATATAAAAGCTTCAGTATTAGTACCCGATGGAACAATTGATCCTTGGAGACTTGTAATAAGTTTTGCAGCAGGTGCCTTAAAAACTGGAAATGCAACTATTAAAACATATCATCAAGTAATATCAATCAATAAAAAAGCCAATAATATCGAATCTGTAACTGTTTTAAATCATTTAACAAATGAAAAGGAAATTGTTAGAGCAGATGCATTTATAAATGCAGGTGGTCCTTTCAGTGCAAAGATTGCAAAACTTGCCGATATAGACTTACCGGTATCACCATCTCCTGGAACTATGTTAGCAATAAAAAAAAGAATTTCCAACATGGTTGTTAGTAGATTACATAAAGCCGGTGATGGAGATATTGTTGTACCCCAAAGACAATTGACAATAATTGGTTCAACCCAATGGATAAGTGATAATCCAGATATAAATAGAGTTCCTCAAAAAGATATAGAATTTCTAACTCAAGCAGCTATAGAAATGTTTCCAAGCTTTAAAGATTATGAATATCATACAGCTTGGGCTGCAGCAAGACCATTGTATGGTAGACACAATAATAGTGAAGAAGTTAGAAACTTAAGTAGAGATTTTGAAGCTATTGATCATGAGAAAACTGATAATATTAATAATATGATAAGCATTGTAGGAGGTAAAGCCACAACATTGAGAGCAATGGGTGAAGTTGTCTCCGATTTACTATGTAAAAAAATTAATATTGAGATTGAAGGGAAAACAGCAGATATTATTCTGCCTCACTATAGAGAATATTATAGAGGAGAAAGTTATGGACAATCAAAATAATACTTATTTAATATCTATAAAAAGAGATACAAATGAATATTTAAAATTTAAATTAAATCTAGATAAATCTCTAACTGTAATAGATGCTCTAGACGAAATTAGAGTAAATATTGATCCCACCATCACATATAGACATTCTTGCCATCATGGATCTTGTGGAACATGTGCTTGCATAATAAATGGTAAAGAAAGATTAGCTTGCATGACTTTTTTAAGAGATTTCGAAGATTGTAATATAACTATTGAGCCATTAAATTCGTTCAAAATTATATCTGATTTAGTTGTAGATATCTCATCAATGATAAATAAAATGGAAGGTTCTTCCTATTTAAGAGAAAGTGAATTACATAAAGATTCAATTAAACCTTATGGAATTCTTAACTATAATAGATTTGAAAACTGCATAGAATGTGGATCTTGTGTTAGTGCTTGCCCTGTTACTTCAAATTTTATAGGTCCAGCACCTTTAGCATCAATAAATAGAGAACTAAGCAAAACTAATGAAGACAAAACTATTAAGAAACTAAAAGATAAAGCTTTTAATTCAGATGGAGTTGATGCCTGCGATAAACAATATTTATGTAGTAAAGTCTGTCCTACTAAAGTCTACCCCGCCAAACATATCAATGCTTTAAGAAAGCTAAAAGAAAAATAAAGTAAAAGACTTCCATTATTTATTATTAAAATAAATCGGAAGTCTTTTTTCATTTACCTACCAGGCTCCACCGCCGCCGCCGCCAGCGCCGCCGCCAACTGATCCTGAAAAACCAGAAGATGAAGGACCACCGCTTTTGCTTGCATGATTTTTTGCATACTGAGCTAATGGAACATTAAAGGATTTATTCATTTTATCAGATACATTATTTATCCTAGAGAAATTATACATACCATAATAAGGAACTATGTACCAAGAAGGTTGAATAATTTCAATCTTAGCAAACTTCTTTTCCCAAGTTTTTGTTAAACCCATAACTTGTGCATAACATAAATGCTCAAAATAAAATTGAGGATTATCATGTATCATAAGTTCAATTTGATTAACTTCAACAAGTTTTAAGAAAGATTGATACCCTAAATACTCTTCTAAAGCTGTTTGAGCATATAAACTTCTTTTTTCAGTCAAACTAAATAAGATAATAAGCAACAACATTGAAATGGAAGAAACTATTGAAATTATTAGATTTATAACAGGCTGAACAATATTCAACAAATAAATATTTATATAGTTTGCTAAAAAGTAGACTATTGTTAGTAAAAGAATTGCAAATATTGTGGCAAACCTTTTCCCACCTTTATAAATAGCCCATTTAGAATTAATAGAAGAAAGAATTATTGTTGATAGGATAATATAGAAGAAAGATCCAACTAAAGATAATGGAAGGAAAACGGAGGTAGATACATATGTAAATAACAAAGAAACACCACTAGAGATGATTGCAAAAAGGAAAATTAAAATTCTCATATTTGAAGCTTTTTGATCTTTTAAAAGTCTAGAATCAAACTTTAATTCTCCAGCTTTATTTAATTTATTTAAAGAAACTCCTAATGCCTCACTATCTAATTTTTCTAAGTCTACTTCTTCTCCAATTTCTGTTCCGTTAAAAATGGCTTTAAATAATTTATAATCCAAATCATTATCGCTATCTTGTTTAACAATTAGATAATCCACTTTTCTAATAAGTCTAACACTCTCATCTTCATTTTCTTTTATATCAATATAACCTTTATGTGCCCAATATATAAATGAAGCACCATATGCTGAAGAAGAAACTGTATTATTCATAAAGTAATCTAAAGACAAAGGAGTAAAACCATTTGGTGCTTTAAATCTTGATCTCTCAATAACCTTATCATCACGGCCATATCTATTGAAAATGATATAAGCTAATAAGACTAAAACAATATTCATAAAAATTAAAACTAAAGTCATTATTTTAATTACAGTTTGATAGTCTCTAGCACCAACAAAGTAACCATCTTCCATCTCACATCTTAAAGTTACGCCTTCTTTAGAATTTAACCCAGTAACAACACCAGTAACAATTGTATTATCTTGAGATATCACAAGATTAGAATTATCAACATCAGTACTATTTAAAGCCCCTTTAGTTAACCAAACTTTACTATCATCAATAGGCTTAGGGAACACTACTTCAAAAGATGCTTTTTCAATTTCACACTCCCACATTGTTCCGACTAAGTTAAAATAAAACTCATCAAAATCCTCATAAACATCAGCACCAATATCAAAAGTGTATGATATAGAATATGGGACTTTACCTATGACAGTTAAATCAGGATCACCTACTTTAATTGTTAAAAATCCTCCAGATTTTTCACTACTAAAGGGACCTCCGTCAACTTTAATGTCACTAACTTTTATCTTATGATTTAAATAATTTTGATATGGAATAACCCTATAAAACCCATGTCTTTCAGTATCAAACTCAAAAACATAATCTTCCTTAATTTCTAAAACATAATCTTCACTAACATTTACTTTTATCTTGTAGTCTAAAATTCTATAATTTGCAAAAAGAGAAACTATTGAAAAAGTTAATACAAGAAGAAAGACAAAACTCTTCTTTCTTTTATTCATAATCTCTCCATTAGAATTTAATATCTACCCGTTTTCTCTCTACTTCTTCAACTTCTAAATATGGACGTTTAGCTTGATGCATCATACCTGCTACAATAGAGGAAGGAAAAACCTCAACTAAGTTATTAAATTCTCGAATCACTGCATTATAGTATTTTCTAGCTTGTAGAATTTGATCTTCAATTTGGGTTAATTGAGTTTGTAATTTAACAAAACCTTCATTAGCTTTTAAATCAGGGTAAGACTCAGCTAAAGCAAAAACACTTTTTAAAGCACCAGCTAGAGATTTATCAGCAGCTTCCTTTTCACTAGCAGTTGTTGCATTTAAAGCAGTATTCCTAGCTTGAATTACAGCAGTCAAAGTCTCCTTCTCATGTTTAGCATAACCCTTAACAATTTCAACAAGATTTGGAATCAAATCATATCTTTGTTTTAAATGAGCATCAATTTGTGCAAAAGAAGCTTCAAACCTATTCTTCATTTTAATAATTTTATTATAAATTGAAATATAGATAACAACTAATAAAACTACAACTGCAATAATAATCCAAAGAGCCATACTCTTTCCCCCTAAAATATAATTAATTTACTTTCCAAAAATTCAAATGTGGTTCTCTTGCCTCATCTTCTAAAATTGGACCAATAACATCTATTACTTTTGTACCACTAGTTAAAACATCTCTACATGATAACATTAGAGAGTTTAAATGAAGTGGATCACTAATCTCATATAACCACTGTTCGCTTAATCCATAAATCACTGTACCAATATTTGACCAATAAATTGCTCCAGCACACATAGGGCAAGGTTCAGCACTACTGATTAAAACACATTCTTTTAAAAACTCAGGGTTATATTTCTTTGTTGCCTTAGATACTAAATTTCTTTCTGCATGGCAAGTAACATCCATTTCACTTTCAACAGTATTTTCAGCTTCTAAGAGAATATTACCTTCTTTATCTACTAAAATAGCGCCAAAAGGATGATTATTATTCTTTCTTGCTCTCCAAGCGACCTTAATGGCCTCTCTCATCATTTCATTAATATCAAAATCCATATTATCCTCCTAATAAAAACTAGATAAAACTTTTCATTAGCAACAAATAACTAAACTCTAACAATTAATATAATACCACAGATTTTAAAAATATGAGTAAGATATTAAACTAATACTAATATTTTTTACAAAGAATTAATATTGTTAGAGTGAAAACACTTAACTAATTTAAGTATATTAAGGGAAATTGAGATAAATAATAATTTAATTTGATATTAAATTTAAAACTTTTGATTTACTTATCATCTATCAAATTTATTTGACAAGTAGATTCTCTAACTGTAAGAGATGTAGGAATTAAAATTTTTTTTGGAAAATAAAAACTATTATCAAGTTTTTCTTTTAGTAAATTGATAGTGCTAATTGCAATATAATTCATATCGAGTTTTACAGAAGTCAAAGGAGGTGATAAATATTTTGAAGCTGGAATATCGTTAAATCCAACTACAGAAATATCTTGAGGAACTTTTACCCCTTCTTGTTTTAATCTAGCAACAACCCCAGAGGCCATAGTATCATTTGCAACAAAAACAGCTGTTGGTCGATCAATTTTTTTTATTAAGACCTTTGCTAATTCAAAACCTTCTCCATAGGATAATTTATTACCTTCAAAAATGAAAGATTCTAGATTTTTACTATCTATAAAGTTTTGATAAGCCAATTTCCTTCTATCATCAATTGCAAAGGTTAATTTCAAACCAGTATCTGAAATAACCTTTCCACCAATATAAGCAATTCTTCTATGTCCTAAACTATATAAATATTTTAATGCTTGAGTTGTTCCTAATTCTGTATTTATCATAACAGAACTATATTTTTCAGCACTTGGAGAAGAATCAATAAATACAATATTATCACAAATATTAGACAACTGAGATACTGAAGCTTCATCAAATCTTCCTATTCTATTATACCATCAGGTGTTTTATTAATTGAAGAGATATATTTACCATCAACTTTTAACATTTTAAATGAATTTATATTTTCTTTAGATAATGCTTTTTCAACGGTAGTCATTACATATAAATAGTATGGATCTTCTATCAAAGCTTTATTCACATACCAATCAACAATAGCAATATTCAATCTTTTATTATTTTTTGCTTTTTTCCTTGTTTTCAAAGGTATATATTCAAATTCATCAGCAACTGCTAATACCCTTAATTTAGTTTCATCGGAAACAGATAAGGAGGAGTCATTATTCAATATTCTTGAGACAGTTGCTTGAGAGACTCTAGCTGCTTTAGCAATTTCTTTAATTGTTGCCATTTTTATTCCTATTTACAGTAATTTAAACCAATTTTATCACAAATAATAACTAATGTCTAATTTTTTTATTTTTTTACTATTTTTTTAGTAAGATAAAATATTAAACTTATTAAAAAAATAAAATCAAAGAAATCTAACTCATTTTTTTATCCAAAATATCACTTTTTTGGTAATTTAAAGCCTTAAAAACCTAGTAAATATTTACTAAAAAAACTTGACTTTACGTTTTTCCATGATATTCTATTTACACATACAAAAGAAAAGGAGAAACCATGAAAAAAATATTATCAATTTTATCAATGGCTTTAATAGTAGGAACTTCTCTATTTGCTGGAGGGGCAGCAGAAACTGAAAAAACACCAATTACAATTTGGGCATGGGACCCTAATTTTAACATCTCAATAATGAAAGATGCAGCACAAATATATCAACAATCTCATCCAGATGTTGAATTCAATATTGTTGAAATGGCAAAAGCTGATGTTGAACAAAAACTACATACAAATTTAGCTGCAAGAACAACAGAAGGGCTCCCTGATATAGTATTAATTGAAGACTATAATGGATTAAAATATTTAAATTCTTATCCAGGACAATTTGCTGACTTAACCGATGCAATTAATCAAAATGATTTCTTAAAATCTAAGGTTGATGTAGCAAAAGTTGGAAATAAATATTATTCAATGCCATTTGATTCTGGTGTAGCAGGATTCTTCTATAGAACAGATATGCTTCAAAAAGCTGGTTATACTGCAGAAGATTTAACAGATATCACTTGGGATGAATTCTGTGACATTGCTAAAGATTATAAAGAAAAAACTGGTAACTATTTCTTTGCAAACAGCAGAGCTGATGGTGGATTATTAAGAATCATGCTTCAAAGTGATGGCTCTTGGTATTTTGACGAAGAAGGAAATCCATACATCACAGATAATGATAGCTTAGCTAAAGCAATGGAAATTTACAAAAGATTTATCTCTGAAGATTTAGCATTCCCAACAAACGGTTGGACAGAATGGGTTGGTGCAATTAATGACGAAAAAGTCCCAACAATTACTTCTGGTGTTTGGATTATAGGTTCAATTAAAGCTGCAACAGACCAAAGTGGCTTATGGGCAGTAGCTCCTTGCCCTAGATTATCAGAAGATGGAACAAACGCATCTAACTTAGGTGGTTCCTCTTGGTATGTTCTAGAAAATGGTAATAACAAAGAAGAAGCAATTGAATTCTTAAATGCAATTTATGGTGCTGACACTGATTTCTATCAAGATATTCTTGTTAAAAACGGAGCAATGGGTTCTTACATCCCAGCATTTAATGGTGAAAACTATGCTAAAGCAGATGAATTCTTTGGCGGACAAAAAGTTTATGAAATCTTAAGTCAATATGCAGAAGAAATCCCTGCTGTAAATATTGGTGAATACACATATGAAGCAGATGCAGCCGTTATGGGTAATATGGAAGCTTTCTATGATGGACAATCAATTGAAGACACTTTAGAAGCAATCGAATCACAATTAGCAAACGACATTCTATAATAATAATTATTATTAATTACTTAGGGGGAGAAATCCCCCTTTGTTTATATATTTAGAAGGATACCCCTATGGCAAATGAAAGGAAAATTAATAGAACTGGATGGTATTTCATTATTCCTGTAGCTTTATTGCTAGCTATATTTTTATTATATCCAATTTTCTATTCACTTTATTTAACAACAACTAAAACGAAAGGAATTGTATCAAGTTTTATTGGCCTCGATAATTACATAAAACTGTTCAATGATCCAATGTTTTTCTTGGCATTAAAAAACACTTTTAAAATTTTACTTTTGCAAGTACCTTTAATGCTAATATCAGCATTAATTTTTGCAGCATTATTAAATAACAAAAAAATTAAATTTAGAGGGTTCTTTAGAACAGCAATATTCTTACCATCCGTAACATCTTTAATAGCTTATGCAATTTTATTTAAAATGTTATTCAGTTATGAAGGAATTGTAAACAATACATTATTAGCTCTAAATTTTATAAATAAACCACTAGATTGGTTCTCAGATCAAACACTTGCAACTTTCGTTTTAATACTTGCGATGGTTTGGAGATGGACAGGCTATAATATGATTTTCTATTTATCAGCTATGCAAAATATAAGTTCCGATCTTTATGAGGCTGCGAAAGTTGATGGAGCCACAGAAATTAAATCATTTTTCTCAATTACAATACCATTACTTAGACCAATGATTTTATTTACTACAGTAATGTCCACAATTGGAACTCTACAATTATTTGATGAGCCAATGAATCTAGCCCAAGGTGGGACAACAGCCTCTATGGTTGGTCCAAACAACTGTTTTTTAACAATGAGTGTATATATTTATAATTTATGCTTTAAATACACTCCAAAATTTGGTTATGCAGCTACTGTTTCTTATGCAATATTAGTTCTAGTTGCTATATTGTCTTACATACAATTTAGAATTAGCAAGCATAGTGAAAAAACAATTTCAAAGCATGTCAAACCAAGTATTAAATAGGAGAAATATTATGAAAAAAAATAAAATCAGCTTTGGCTTAGTAATTTCCTATATAATTTTAATTATTGCATCCTTCTTTTCTCTATTCCCATTCTTTTGGATTATTGTAGGTGCAACAAACTCTTCAGTCGATATACTTAGAGGGAAATTAACAATTGGAAGTAGTTTAATTTCTAATTTAAAAATTCTTTTTGGTGAAGCTGATATGGGATCTGCCATATACAATTCTATGAAAATAGCTATTTTAACAGTTTTACTAACACTATTGATTACATCTATGGCCGCATATGGTTTTCAAATGTATAGAACGAAAGCAAAAGAGAATACCTACTCTTTCTTCTTACTAACAATGATGGTTCCATTTGCATCTCTAATGATTCCACTTTTCCAAATTATATCAAAATTTAGATTATTAAATTCTCATTCTGCAATAATTTTAGTTTCTTCTGCTTCAGTATTTATGATTTTCTTCTTTAGGCAAAGTTTTGTAAATTATCCAACTGAAATATTACAAGCAGCAAGAGTTGATGGGGCTTCTGAACTTAGAACATTTATTAGCATCTTTGTTCCTTCAATGAAAAGCACATATGCAGCTGCTGCAATTTACACTTTTATGACAAGTTGGAATAATTATCTATGGCCATTGATTGTATTACAAACAAATGACAAGAGAACAACAACTCTACTTGTATCTTCAATGAGTAGTTCATATACTCCAAATTATGGTGTAATTATGGTTGCTATAGCGCTGTCAACTACTCCTGTAATAATTGTGTTCTTTGGATTCCAAAAACAATTTGTTGAAGGAATGCTAGGATCCGTTAAACAATAACTAAAGAAAAGGAAAGCAAATGTTCAACTTTGACTATTTAGAAGATTTAAATAAATTCAACGAAGGCGCAATAGATTCACACAGTAATTTCTTTTCATCTGAAAAAAGAATTTCTTTAAACGGAATTTGGAATATAAAATGTTTTAAAAATCCCTCTTGTGTTCCACAAGATTTAATTCAAGGGGGAAAATTAGAATCTCCAGATACAATTGAAGTTCCATCAAATATTCAAATGAAAGGGTTTGAATTACCACAATATACTAACACTCAATACCCTTGGGATGGAAAAGAAGCCATCGTTCCTCCACAAGTACCTAAAAAAGATAACCTTGTTGCAGTATATCAAAAAACTATAAAAATCGAAGAAAAAGATCTTACAGATAATATTATTCATTTAGAATTTGAGGGAGTTGAGACTTCCTTAGCACTTTTTATTAATGGAAAATATGTTGGTTACAGAGAAGATTCTTTTACTACTTCTACTTTTGAAATCAACAAATATATTAAACCTGGAGAAAATTTAATTTCTTGTATTGTTACTCATTATTGCAGCGGTAGTTGGCTAGAAGATCAAGACTTTTGGCGATTAAGTGGAATTTTTAGACCTGTTAATTTAAAACTTCTACCACTTGAACATATCCATGATGTTTTTATTAATCCAAGACTTTCCAAAAACTTTGATGTAGGTAAATTAGATATAGATATTAAATTAAATAAAGAAACTTCAGGAACTTTAAAATTATATTTAACCAACGGTGAGGATAAACAAGATAAAATAAATAAAGAAGATTTTACACTTGAAGCTTTAACAAAAGGTAATTTAATCAAAGAAATAGATTTTAATAATAAAAATCGCTTTTCTATAAATCATGTTGTTAATAATGTATTACTTTATAGTCATGAAACTCCATTTCTATATACTTTACACATAGAATTGACTACTAAAAAATCATTTTATACATGTGCTTTAGAATTAGGTTTTAGACAAATTGAGATTAAAGATAATGTTCTATATTTAAACAATGAAAGATTAGTCTTCCATGGTGTAAATAGGCATGAATTTAATTCAACTAAAGCAAAAGCTATTGATTTTACAGATATTAAAAAAGATTTATTATTAATGAGAGAGAACAATATTGATTCAATTAGAACATCCCACTATCCAAATCAAAACATATTCTACGATCTTTGTAATAGAATGGGTTTTTATGTAATTGATGAAACAAATATAGAATCTCATGGAACTACTATTAACGCTTATGGTCAAAAAGATTATTCGATTGCAGTACCTCAC
This sequence comes from Sphaerochaetaceae bacterium, assembly GCA_963677735.1. Classification (GTDB taxonomy): domain Bacteria; phylum Spirochaetota; class Spirochaetia; order Sphaerochaetales; family Sphaerochaetaceae; genus Pleomorphochaeta. The sequence continues at coordinate 2,524,221 of OY782505.1, read as the reverse complement.
AACAAAAAAGAATGGAATAAATGTACTTTAGATAGAGCTAATAACATGGCACAGAGAGATAAAAATCATCCAAGCATTGTTATGTTCTCTTGTGGTAATGAAAGTAGTGATGGATCAAATCTTCTTGAAATAAGCAAATTATTAAAGACCTTTGGAGATAGAGTAATTCACTATGAAAATGTTTCATTCGATTCTCCTTATGAAGCAATTAGTGATGTAGAATCACAAATGTATACTAAACCAAAAGATGTCGAAACATTTATTAAAGAGCATCCAAAAAAACCATTTATGTTATGTGAATATTGTCACGCAATGGGAAATTCTTGTGGAAATTTAGAGGAATATACTAAACTTGCTCGAACATACAAGAATTATCAAGGAGGTTTTATTTGGGACTTTTTAGACCAAAGTTTAAAGTTAAATGATGAAAATTATGTTTATGCTGGCCTCAAAGGAAAGTTTCCAACAGATGCAGATTTTTGCTGCAATGGTTTAATAACTTCACAGTATGATGAAAGCTTTAAACTCAAAGAAGTAAAAAAATTATATAGTCCAATATTATTAGAATCCAAACTTGATTCAGTTAGAATAATTAATGATTTTAAATTTAAATCACTTGAAGAATATAGGTTTAAGATAGAAGTTATTATTGATGGAATAAAACAAAACAATATCCTAATTGAACAATATTTAGATAAAAAACATATAGAAATATTAGATTCAGAGCATTTTTTAATCAATTTAAAACCGCAAGATGAAGCCTTAATTAAAGTAAAAATACCAAAAGTTAATGATTTTATATTAAATATTTTTGTTTTAGATAAAAATAATAAACTTATAAATGATCACAGTTTTACAAACCTAAAGCTAAAAGAAAGCAATCCTTATTTCAAAAAAATAACAGATCCGGTATCTTTAATTTGGGGTAAAGATAATGTTGGTATTTCACTCGATATTGCTCAATTTTTAATAAAATATACATTTGCAAAAGTAAATGCAATATTAATTGATGACCTAAATATTTTAGAAAAACCAATAAGCTTAGAATTCTGGAGAGCTCCTACAAATAATGATAAAGCAAACAACAATTCATTTAAGTGGGCAAAGAATAAAGCTGCATCACTATATCAAAAATTATCTAAGGTTGAACAAGGTGAAAATAAAGCAACATTTGAATTAGACTGTTTTGATCAAAAATATTTACTATCTTATACATTTAATAATAAGAATAAAATGCAAATCGATATAAAACGATTAACAAATGACAAGCTAGACATGCCTTGTTTTGGAATAACTTTTGCACTAAATAATAAATATAGAAAAATAAAATATTTAGGAAACACTAAAGGAGAAGCATATTGGGATCGAAAAGAATCTGCCCTACTTGGAATAAGAGAGGAATCAATAAATGAACAATATGTTAAATATGTCGATCCACAAGAGTGTGCAAATAAAACTGATTTAAGATACGTTGAATTATTAGATGATAATAATCATGGACTAAGAATTACAACATCTACTATTTTTGAAGGTTCATTCTTACCATACTCTCCTCATGAAATTGAAGAAGCAAAACATTTAGAAGACTTGAAAACTCATAATTTTAATACGATTAGAATTCTTCATGGCCAAAGTGGAATAGCTGGAGATGATTCTTGGGGAGCTCCAATTCATGAACAATATTTATATAAAGGGATAGATGATACTTGGTCTATAACTTTTGAAATTGTTTAAAAGATTATTTTGAATACTATTATACTGAAAAGTATAGTAGTATTTTTTTAATACACACAATCTACATTATTTATGTATTTTTAAACATTGAAATATCTCCCAACTAGTATGAAAATTATATTGGCTAAGGAGGTCTTAAATGGATTATACATATTTAGTTACAGGTTCAGATGGGCACTTAGGAAGTTGGATAGTAAAAAAACTTATAAAAAAAGGCAAAACTGTTAGAGGGTTACGCTTACCAAATTCAACATTAAAAACACCAATAATTGAAAACGTATTTTATGGTGATGTTACAAATAAAGAGAGTCTATATGACTTTTTTAATCTAGAGAATGCAAAAGTTATTCACACAGCTGGCTTAATAAATGTTTCAACTAAAATGACAAAAACTTTATATAATGTAAACGTACAAGGATCAATTAATATTCTAGAGTTATGTAAAGAACATCATTTCCCATTAACTTACATTAGCTCAGTCCATTCTTTTTCTGCAAGAAAAGGCTTCGTTGATGAATATTCTGAAATCAATCCACAAAAAGTTGTAGGTCCTTACGCTTTTACAAAAGCAACTACGACGTTAATTATGGAAAAAGAAAGAGAGAATCTAAATATCAACATAGTTTTCCCATCAGGTATTTTAGGCCCTAAAGATTATGGACATAATCATTTAAACTCAGTAATTGAAGACAGAATAGATGGAAAACTGTATGCATATCTTGAGGGAGGATATGATATGGTTGATGTAAGAGATGTTGCAGATTTTGTTGCAAAATTAGCAACTAGTAAAATTACAAATGAAAATTTTATAATTTCAAACAAGTTCATTAGTGTTAAAGACTTTTTGGATAAAATTGGAAATATAATAAAAGATAAAAAGCACCTTGTAAAAATTCCAAATAACTTAGCTAAAATTCTAGCCCCCTTATCTGAAGCATATTACAAGATTATTAAAAGACCTACACTATTTTGTTCATATTCAATATTTACTTTAACAAATTCACCAATATTTTCACATGAGAAAGCAACAATTAGCTTAAACTATAATCCAAGAAAAATTGATAAAACAGTTTCAGATATCGTAAAAGGATTAAAGAAAAATAAACAAAGTCATAAGTTAAGGAATTAATATGAAATCATACGATTAAAATATACTTTTCTCATTTTTTGTAAAAAATATTTGATTATATTAATCAATCAATCATATTTAATTATACATTTGCGTATTATAGTATATTATACTACATAATTCTTGACATATGTAACAATTCGTCCTATCATTATTCTACTAATTGATTTTTAAAAATTTTGCTTATTTGAAAAATCAATAATGTAAGGAGACAAAAAATGAAGAAACTATTATCTTTAGCTATAATATCTATAGCTACAACAACCTCACTATTTGCCCTAAGCAGTGGTGTCATCACTTTACCTACTTCAACAACAACAACACCTACATCATCTTTTAATGTAGAAGCAAAAGCTAGCGAATCAGATTTAGGATTACTACTAAAATATGGTACATCATCTGCAGAGGCTACCTTAGTTGAAGATACAATAACAAAGTCTGACATAACAGGGGGGGAATCATGGGATGTATTTGGAGTTGAAACAACAAATAATTTCTACTTCTTTGGAATAGGAAGAGCTGCTTCTAGTAAAAGTGTAAATGTAAAAGCTACTGCTACTGCATTTTCAAATGGGGAAATTTCTACTGGTGTAGTTCCTGTAATCTCTGGCTATGATGAAATAAATGGATGGGATATTACTATAGATGCAACAAATGATTTGAATAGTGGAACTTATGCAGATACACAATTCTATTTATCATGGGACGGAACTGAATCTACTGTTGCTGCAACAGCTCCAGCTGGTATTTACACCTCACAAATTACTTTAACTGTCACAGATATTTAAAAAAACTAATACACATCAGTAAAAAACGCTACTTTAATTGTAGCGTTTTTTTTGTGCGACTTTATCACTGATAAAATATGATAATTTATATATCTTTAGAAGTATGAAAACTTTAACAAACGAAACATTTAATGAATTTATAAAAAATGAAAAAAATTTAGTATTAGTTGATTTTTGGGCACCTTGGTGCGGACCGTGTACCATTCAAAAAGAGATTCTAGAATCTTTAGAAAAAGACAATAAAACTAATGCTGTTATAGCAAGTGTAAATGTTGATTTAGAAAGAAAAATTGTAGATCAATTTAAGATTTATTCAATTCCAGGGATATATATTTTTAAACAAAATGAAGTTGTTTATAAATCTGAAGGAAGGATCAAAAATGAGTCTGTAATTCTCGATTTATTGAGAGAATATCAATAATTATTTGTCTATTAACAACGCTTATCTTTAAAATTATTAATTTATAGCATTTTTAGTTATATTGAATTTTTTATAGTAATATTTTTATGTATTAATAAATATACTTAATTTTAGTATACGAAACCTTCAATTTATACATATTCTATACTTTTTAAATAAATTCTAGGTTTATACCCATTATACCTATATATTGTTACATAAATACACTTGTCTTGTTATTTTAAATAAATAATTATTTTTTTCTCTTTACATATAAAAATAAATGCTTTTATACTAGTGCAGTATTATTAAGGAGTTTTTTTATATGAAAAAAAAAATCAATGAAAACGTCTATAAATTAGACGGACAAGTACCTGTAAAAGAAGCCCTACCTCTAGGACTACAACACGTACTTGCTATGTTCGCTGGTAACCTAACACCAATTATTATTATCGCTGGAATGTGTGGTATTTCTGCAGGTTCTGCCCTTCAAATAACTATCATTCAAAATGCAATGGTTATCGCAGGTGTTGTTACACTTATTCAAGTATTAGGCTTAGGTCCTGTAGGTGGTAAATTACCTATTGTTATGGGAACAAGTTCTGGATTCATAGGAGTTTCAAAAAGTATTGTTGCTACTATGGGTGGCGGAGTTGTAGCTTATGGTGCGATTTTAGGTGCATCATTAATTGGAGGCCTTTTCGAAGGTGTTTTAGGATTTTTCTTAAAACCTTTAAGAAGATTTTTCCCCCCAATTGTAACAGGTACTGTTGTTCTATCAATCGGACTTTCTTTAATTGCTGTCGGAATTAAATATTATGCTGGTGGTTCAGGAGCAAAAGACTTCGGATCTTTAGAAAATTTATTAATTGCAACAATTGTTTTAATTACTATTGTTTACTTCCAACATAGATTTGATGGATTTGTTAGTGCTACTGCTATTTTAATTGGTATTATCGTAGGATATCTTCTAGCTGCAATCATGACACTAACAGTTGCTAATACATTTATGCTAGACGGACAAGAGGTTACAAAATCTTGGGTTCTTCAATGGCACAAAGTAAATGAAGCAGGTTGGTTCTCAATTCCAAAATTAATGCCTGTAAAACTAGTATTTGACTTAAGAGCAATTATTCCAATGCTTATTATGTTTATTGTAACATCTGTTGAAACTATTGGTGATGTATCTGGTATTACTCAAGGTGGATTAAAACGTGAAGCAACAGATAGAGAACTTTCTGGTAGCGTAATGTGTGATGGTGTTGGATCTTCTCTTGCATCAATTTTCGGTGTTCTTCCAAACACTTCTTTCTCACAAAACGTTGGACTTGTTGGTATGACAGGTATTGTTAATAGATTTGTTATTTTATTAGGTGGTATTTTCTTACTATGTTGTGGATTCTTCCCTAAACTAGCAGCTATTGTTTCAATTATGCCAAACAGTGTATTAGGTGGAGCTGCAGTAATGATGTTTGCATCTATTGCAGTTAGTGGTATTCAACTAATTACTAAAGAACCAATCACTCAAAGAAATGGTACAATTTTAATTGTTTCTCTTGGACTAGGATATGGTCTTGGTAGTACAGCCGGTACTTTAAATCACCTTCCTCAATTTGTACAATTAATTTTCGGTGGTTCAGGTATTGTTCCTGCTGCAATTTTCTCAATTTTCTTAAACATTATCTTACCTAAAGATAAAACAGAAAAAGCAGAATAAGAAAATATATAATAAATATTTAAAATTTCAATAATAGGCTGAGTTTTTCTCAGTCTATTTTTTTAGTGACAAATTAATAAAATTATAATAATATTAAATTATAAGAAAAGACAATAAATAATATAAAAATATACTTTGACTGTTTGTATATACATATATGTAACGAGACCTAAAAAAACAGTAATCTTTAGTTACTCCTGATTTAAAAAATCAGGGGTATTTTATTGTACAAGCTATTAAATTACTATAAAGTTAAATAGTTGAGGTAGGATAAAAATGATTAATGTAACATCTGAAACAGGAACTTTAAAGAAAGTTCTATTACACAGACCTGGAATAGAACTAGAACAACTTACACCGGAGGTTCTTGAAACATTATTGTTTGATGATATCCCTTTTTTAAAGGTAGCAAAACAAGAACATGATACTTTTTCAAAAATACTTAGAGAAAACTCTGTAGATGTCGTTTATCTATCAAATCTTATAGCAGAGACTCTTAGCATAGATGAGCTAATCAAAAAACAATTTATAGAAGATTTTATAAATGAAAGCTTGAATAATTTAGCACACACATATAAAAAAGAACTAACCTCTTATTTACTTGACTTCGAAGATGTTCATCAATTAGTCCTAACCTTAATGGGTGGCGTAAAAGCTACTGAAATTGAAAAGAAAGAAAGAAACCCATTAGCTTCTCTACTAATTGATTCTAGGACAAGTTTTGCTTTGGATCCAATACCAAATTTATATTTCACTCGTGATTCCTTTGCTACAATAGGTAATGGAGTTGCAATAAATCATATGTATTCAAGAACTAGAAGAAGGGAAACTATTTTTGGTAGATATATTTTTAAATATCATAAGGATTATAAAGATACACCACTTTATTACAAAAATGACCTTCCCCATAACATTGAAGGTGGTGATATTTTAAATATAAATGAAAAGCTTTTATTAATTGGGCTTTCTCAAAGAACTTCTCCAGAAGCTGTTGAAGCTTTATCAAAAAATTTATTTAAAGCCCCTACAAGCAAAGTTGAAAGAATAATAGCTTTGGATATTCCAAACATAAGAGCATTTATGCACTTAGATACAGTTTTCACTCAAGTTGATATTAACAAGTTTGTTATACACCCCAACATCTTAGGTAATTTAAGGATATTTATTATAGAGCCATCTAAGACAAACGATCTCGATGTAAGAGAATATAATAAAAGCTTAAAAGATTTACTCTCAGAACAATTAAATAGAGATGACATAGAATTAATTAGTTGTGGAGGTAATGATTATATAGCTTCTGCTAGAGAGCAATGGAATGATGGTTCAAATACATTATGTATAAAACCTGGCACTGCCATTGTATATGATAGAAATACAATAACTAATAGAATTCTTCTTGATTCAGGAATTAAAACCTTAGAAATACCAAGTTCAGAATTATCTCGTGGTCGAGGGGGCCCTAGATGTATGAGCATGCCTTTAATTAGAGAAAATATTTAGGAAGTACTTATGAAAAAATTATCTTATTGTCCAAATTGTGGTAAAAAAACTCTAACTTATGTTGATAATAAAAAATGGATTTGTAGCAGTTGCCAATTATCTCTATATAATAATGTTGCAGCAGCTGTTGGACTTATTATTTTAATTGAAGATAATTCCTCACAAAAGATTTTATTAATAAAAAGAGGGAAAGAGCCTCAAAAAGGTAAACTTGCTGTTCCTGGAGGTTTTGTCGATCCTGGAGAGAGCGCAGAAGAAGCTGCAATGAGAGAATGTAAAGAAGAAATTGGTTTAATACCAAAATCTCTAAAATATCTAACAAGTGCAACTAATAACTATAGTTATAAGGAAATTGATTATATTACTTGTGATATCTTCTTTTTAGCTACTGTAGAATCAAATAATGTTGATATTATAAATAAGCTAGTAGCAGAAGATCAAAATGAAATAAATGGATTTGTTCTATGTAATTTAAATAATAAAGACGATATTAACAATATTGATTTAGCCTTCTCATCTGCGAAGAAAGCTTTAAGAAGATTATTTAATTGAAAGAATTAAATCTTTAATCTAATAATTTCATCCGTACTATATATACGACTTTTTTCAAGAATACTATTCAACTGTCTAACATTTCCGGGAAAGTCTAACTCTTTAAGCTTTGAAATAAATCCTTTTTCAAAGCTTCTTTTTTCACCTTTATTCTTAAAATAATGAAAAACAAGCTCTTCTATATCACTTTTATGCTCAGATAAAGACGGGAGTCTAACTTGAATTAAAGAAATTCTAAAATAAAAATCATCTCTAAAAACCTTTTGACTAACTAAAGAATCAAGATTTTTATTTGAAGCAGATATTAATCTAAAATTACTTATTGAAACATTATTATCTCCAATTTTTCTGTATTCTCCAAACTCAATTGCTCTTAACAATTTACCTTGAGAGTTTAAAGAAATATTTTCAATTTCATCTAAGAAAAAGGTATTATTATTTGCCTTTTCTATTAGACCAACAGTTTCTTCTTCAGCTCCTGTAAAAGAACCTTTTTTATGTCCAAATAAAATTGAATCAGATAAATCTGTATTTAAAAGTGAGCAATTGATGCTAACTGACTCATTTAATTGGTATTTACTATTTAAATGAATTGTCTTTGCGGCTAATTCTTTACCTGTTCCACTTTCCCCAAACAATAAGACAGGGCAATCTTCTTTTGAGAGCAAAATCAACTCTTTTTTTAAGTTCTCCATAACTTTACTAGAACCAACTAATAAATTATTTGATATTTGATCTAAATTTGTTTGGCCACCAACATTGTCTTTGAAAAGAATTTCTTTCAAGGTATTGATTGATAAAGGCTTAGAATAAAACACCAAATTACCATTTTCTTTAAATATCCCACTTTTGCCTTTCAACAATACAATTATCTTTGAATTTGGAAAATTAAAAACTATAAGCTTTAACAAATCAAAAGATAAAGATAATTCATCTAGGAAAAAGTAATCGATATTAATGTTTTTAGAGACATAGTCAAGAAACTTGGTTCTTTCTGTGATCATAATACATTTATCTTCAATACATTTATTAATTAAAGTCCTTATATGACCATCTCTAGAAAGTAATATTATATTCAAAATAAAACCCCTTAGATAAATAATTTATCAAGAGGTTTTGCAGTTGTAAATATTTTTGCACTAGATAATAACTCTAGGTATATAACTTTTCAACTTCGTCTAAACAATCAAGAGTATCAAGAATTATATCCATAAAAAATATTCTTAAACTCATTAAATCTGTATCACCTGTATATACGCCCATATCTTCTTTTTCATCATGAGAATAAAGCACACAATGTTTTGGACCAAAATTTGATTTAGTTTTATAGTCGTCTTGAATATCTCTAAGGCTACAGCCAAAGGAAGCAGCTAACCCCCTTAGATCATCTTTTTCAAGATTTATTGCCAATACAATTTTTCCATTTTTTTTAGCTATCATGGAATATTCAATTGAAACTAAATTTTCATTACTCATTGTTATTGGATTTTTGAGCATAATTAACTCATATTCTCCAACTTTATAACATTCATCTTTTAAAACCCCATACTCATCACTAGGTACAGAATGCCAAGCTAAAGCATCTAATGGTTTTAAATTATTATTATCTATATACATACATTTCTCCTAAGTTAAACATCAATCGTAATTTAAAAATCTATATTCTTTCTAAAAGATTTTCAAGGTTTAGTTTTCCTAAAGAAGTGATTCCATGTCCATGAATTTGTATAACTACAGCTTCTCCTGCGGTATCTTTATCTTCATAACTTATTTGGTCTAAACCATATAAACCATCAACAATACTTTGTATTTGTATATCTGACAATGGTCTTGATGGAATAAAAGAAGTTTTTCCGTTATTAGTTGGAATCAAATAATTTAATTTAACAAAATAATCTAAATATCCATATAAGCGTTTATCTGGTATAGCTAAACGTTCATTCATTTCTCTAGTAGTAGTAGAGCCTTTTCCTTGTCTAAAGTTATCCCCAATCAACATTATTATATTGATTCCTTCTGATATAAACTTAGCGGGAGTTTGTACAAGCCCTTCTGTTTGTTCTAAATCAGGTCTAAATTGATACACATAGGATAGTTCAACTGAAAATAGAATTATAACCCATAACATATAAAACCAAACCAAAAATAAGAAGAAAGCAGCAAAAGAACCATATATTATTGATAAATTTACAACAAAAGTAGATAAGTTAAAAAATATCATATTAGCAATTAATACAATTAAACTTCCAACTGTTGCACCAACTGAAGCTGCGGCAAATTCAACCTTTGTATTAGGAACAAAAAATATTAAAAGGAAGATAGCTATCCATAGAATAAAAAATGGAAGAAATTGATTTATAACTTGTGCAGTGGTACTTATAGTTTTTAAGCCAACCAAATCTATATATCTTTGACTTAATCTAGATTGGACATTAATAAAGGCTGCAACTAATAAAATAGACACTATAGCAAAAGAAATAAAATTTGCGAATCTTTTTATAATATTACGGTTCATAGCCGTTCTATAAATCCCATTTATAACGGACCAAACTCTATTTATAAGTAAAATCATAGTTAATAGAAAAGAAACCAGACCAACTATACCAAGACTAGTAGCATTTTGTGCATAATCGGATAACATATTGACAACTTGATCACCAATATTATTACTAGCAAATTCATTAATAGAAGATATAACAAAGTTTTTAAAAGAATTTAATACTCCCAAAGCTCCAAAAAAGGTAAAAAATACTGTTAGAGCAGGTATTAATGCAGTTAATGTTGTATAAACTAGTCCGGATGAAGAAATAAAAGCACGATCAACAATAAAGTGATTAGTCGTTACTTTTGTTATTTGAAACGCGCTTTTAAACCGTCTTTTAAGCTCTGAAGAGAATTTGTTTTTTTGTTCCATCTTATTTTACTAATTTTTCTAACCAGTTCGAAATATATTCGTAGGTTGTTTTCTTATCAAGTTCATTTAAAACTTCATGTCTTGCGCCATCAATCAAATTTAAAGTTATATTTTTTAGTCCAGCTTTTTCATAAAAAGCTTTTACTTTTTTCACACCCTTTCCATATCCTCCAACTGGATCATTGCTTCCACTGATTAATAATAAAGGATAATTTTGAGGAATTTTTTTAGCTAAGTTCAAGTTATTTGCCATAAATATCCCATTTAATAAATCCAAATAGAAAGAACTTGTACAAACAAAACCACACCATGGATCTTTTTCATATTTTTCTACTTCTTTTTCATCTCGACTTAACCATTGAAAAGCAGAGCCCTTAGGGTCAAACTTATCGTTATAAGAGCCAAAACTCATATCATTTAATTTTTGATTTAAAAAATGAGCTCCATTCTTTTTGATACTGTTTTTAGCAAGACTTTTTCCAATTCTACCTTTTATTCCAGGAGAGGCTCCTGTACCCATTATTATAGAAGCACTATACAATTGAGAATAATTAGCTGTCAAAGCTCTAGCAATAAAGGATCCCATAGAATGACCCATTAGAAATAGTGGAACACCAGGATTGTCTTTTGATATTTTAGTTGATAACTCTTTAGCATCACTTAGCACTTTGTCCCAGCCATTTACTTCAGCAAAAAATCCTAATAATTCTTTTTCTCCAGTATATCCATGGCCCCTATGATCTTGTGCATATACTTTTATTCCTTTAGTATTCAAATATTTTGCAAAGTCATCATAACGAGCACTATGCTCAGCCATTCCATGTTGTATATGTAATATTGCTTTAATTTGACCCTCTGGTTGCCAAACATGATAATACAAAACATGTGAATCTTCACAAATCATTTTTTCTCTTATCATAATACTGCTCCTAATCCTAATAAGGAAAATTATATTTACTCTAAATTATATTAAACAAATATCATTAATGCAAATTAAAAATAATAATGATATTTTCCCCTAAATATTTAAATATTATACTACTTTAATATCATAAAAACACTAAAGAATAAAAAAATAACAAAAAAATACTTATATTAAGAATATATTAAAAAAATATTAGCTAATGATTTATAATATATTTTGAAAAGCTTTCTCTTTAAAATAGAATTGACATATATTTTTTTATAGTTTAATACTTTCAAACAAGGAGTTTAATAGAATAAAGTCCTCTGATTACAATTATATCACTTATAAAAATATATCTTCTATTTATTTATAGGTGGTTTTAAACAATAGAAATTGTACTAGCATTATTAACCAGTTATTATTAGGAATATTTTAATGAAAAAAATCTATATTTGTTCTGATATACATAATGATTATTTAGCTTTTCAAAATTTTATTAAAAAGGCAAGTGATAATCCAATAGTAATTTGTGGAGATTTAACTCCTTCTAGCCTTAGTTTTTCTACCATCTTTTCCCAATTAAATAATGATTTATATATGGTTAAAGGTAATTGTGATAATGCATATGATTTCTCAATCGCAAATCTAAATATTCCTCCAAGACTTAGATTAGAAAGCTTTTTTAACAAAAATGTATTAATAACTCATGGTGATATAATCAAAAACCCCTCACAGAGCTCAATAGATCTTCACAGCGGCGATATTTTCATATCAGGGCATACTCATGTACCAAAGTTATATGCTGATGATAAAGGTGTAATTCTATTAAATCCAGGCAGTCTAAGTCGACCAAGAGGAAATTTTGATTCAAGCTACGCTACAATAGATAAAGATAAAATTGAAATCAGAACTTTAGAAAAAGATCATTTAATTTTAACTCTTAGTTTCTAGAAGATCTTTTTCATATTCCAATAGTGTTAGATATTTATCTAACTGTGCACCCACAGATACAACCTTATCTTTTTTATAATTACTATGACTATTTGTTAAGAAATATATAGGAATATTATTTATGGAATAATTAACATTTTTTTTACTTTGCTCTTCAATACTTCTTCTAGTTAAAAAGCTTTCTAAACCAAACTTTAGTAAAGCTTCTTCGCTAATTTTATAACCTTCAGAAATTGCAAAAAGTTGTGTTAAAATTTTCATAAACCTATTATTAGAATTTTTAATCTTTATATCTTTGTATGCTAAATACAAAACACTTTTCCAACTAATACCAAGTGATTCACAAATTTCTCTATAAATTTGTGAAGTCAAAAGAGTTTTTGCAACATCATTCTTTTTTAGAATACCAAAAAGTTCCCAAGGTACTAATGTATCATCATCTAAAGCTGTTGCTAAAGCAAAACCATCAAGTGCTCTTAAATCTATTGGTAATAGTTCTTTTTTTGAAGAAGTAAAATTTACTTGAGAGAAGCCATATTTCTCTGATAATGTATCAACACCTTCATTTAACATAGAAAAATGACCTTTTGAAGTTGCTAAATATTCAATTATAATTATCAATCTATCTAAATTATCATTATTTTTATCAATTTTTAAATTAATTACTTTTTGTTTTTCTGCTTCAAGCAACCAAATTAAATAATTACTTATTGAAAGTGGATCTATTGCCAAAGAAAGACAACATTCTTCTAAAATTTCTACTTTTCTATAATCAAAAATACCAAGATTGGAACCAAGAGATAAAGCAGTTAGCCAATCTAATTCACACTCTGGGGTTAAATCACTACCAAGCCCCCACAATCTTGGATCATAACGATATTTATAACCCTCAATAGCAGCCCAACCATATTTATTTGCATATTCTAAATAGTTTATTTCTTTTTGTTCATTAAAGTATTTTTTTATATCATTAACAGAATTATCATAATATGGTGTTCTAGAATAATCGTCTTTATCATAAATAGCTAAACATTTTAAATTCTTTATGCCAAATATAGCTCCAATACCTGCTCTACCAACATTTTTAGAATCAATATTTATTGATGCATAATCTATAGACTTTTCACCAGAAGACCCTATAGATATTAAACTAGAGGCTTTATCTAGAAATAATTCTATATCTCGGGTATTTAAATTGTGGAAATTTTCACAAATATCTATATTTATTTTATTTTCCCATATCTCTACACTAGAGAGACGTCTAGCCCTACCTTTAATTACCAAAGCACTAAAGCCTAAAGAGCTTAAAGAAGATGCAAACTTATGTGAAGAAAAATTATAAGATACAACAGACTGACTTTCTAATGAGTATGTTAAAATAGTTGCGCTAGATGCAAATTCTAAGCCTAAATCACTTGCAGAGCCTAGACTTAATATAATTGGAGCTCCAACATATAAACAGTCCTTATTTATTGTTTTCCAATCTACATAGTCATCCCAGAGCTTATAAGCTAAAGCTCTTCCACCATGGTATTTCATACCAACATCTTCGCTTATCGGTGAATAACTATATTCATCTTTAGTTAAATCGATAACTAATACATCTCGATTTCTATAAGGATAGCCTTTTTCTACATCTTTTTTCATGAACAAGTTTATTATACCTTTTTTATCAAGATTCGCAATAACGATATTTTAATTAATAAAATTTTTTATATTTATATTTTGTTAAAATTAACTTGCACTCAAATAAAAGCGTTGTACAATAAAGAATATGAAGAACATGATAAAAACAACTTATAATAATAAAACAATTGAAATGGAATGTGGTATCTCAGTTGAACAATGTCTAAAAGAACATAATGTCACAATTGAAGAAGACTACCAAAAAAATCCTATCGTAGCTGTTCAAGTTAATTATGAATTATTACCTCTTTCATATATGTTAACCTTTGATGCTATGATTACTCCTATTTACCTTTTTTCAGATTTAGGGAAAAGAGTTTATAGACATAGTATTTGTTTTCTTCTTTGCTATGCTTCTTGGAAAGTTTTTCCTAAAAGACAACTTATGATTGGGCATAGTTTGGGTGATGGATATTACTTCCATTACACAGATTCTTATATTCTAACCCAAAATGATATAGATAAATTATCACAAGAGATGGAAAGAATCGTTAAAAACAACTTACCAATTACATATACTAATATAACATATGAAGAAGGACTTAAATATTTTCAAAATAGAGGGGCCTTAGAAACCGTTGATTTAATCAAATATCAACATGAACCAGTTATAGCTATTTATAAAATCAAAAATTATATGGATAAAAGCTATGAGCCTTTAGTATCCCATTCTAGCGTCCTAGGGCTATGGGAATTAAGAAAATATGAAACACAAGGAATGTTGTTAAGATATCCTAGATCGAGTGATTTTACCCAACTACAAACATTTAAAGATAATCCGTTGCTATTTAAGGTTTATAAAGAATATAAAAAATGGAATCAGGTGTTGCATTTCCAATCTCTTGGAAAACTTAATATGAATTGTATTAACAACAATATCAATGAATATATAAGATTAGCAGAAACCTTACAACAAAAGAAAATTGCAAAAATCGCTGATACTATTTGCGATAGACCTTCAACAAGAATTGTCTTTGTAGCAGGTCCTTCATCTTCTGGAAAAACAACATTCACCAATAAATTAGGTATTCAACTTAAATTACTCGGTAAATGTCCTATATTAATTTCTTTAGATAATTATTATAAACTTAAAAATGATATTCCAAGAGATGAAAACGGTAAACATGATTTTGAATGTTTAGAAGCTTTAGATACAGCTTTATTTCAAAAAAATGTTGAGGATTTATTTGATAATAAAGAGATAGAATTACCATCTTTTAACTTTAAGAAAAATAAAAGAGAGTATTTAGGTAATAAAGTATCATTTGAAGAAGATACTATTTTGTTAATCGAAGGCATTCATGGGTTAAATCCAAAACTAATCCCAACAGCTGATAGAGAAACTACATATAAAATTTATATTTCTGCTTTAACTCAACTAAATCTTGATGATCATAATAGAATTAGTACTACTGATAATAGAATTTTAAGACGAATAACTCGTGATAATATGACTAGAGGAATCAGCGCAACCACCACTTTAAGTATGTGGGATAGTGTCCAAGCCGGTGAAAACAAACATATTTTCCCTTATCAAAATAATGCTGATACTATGCTAAATTCAGCTTTAGAATATGAACTTGGAGCAATTAAGCCTTTTGTTGAACCGCTTCTAAAAACTGTAGAGCCCTCTTCATCAATGGCTTTTGCAATAGCTAGACGGCTATTAGCTTTCCTATCTAGAGTCCACCCTATTGCTGAGAGTATGGTCCCAAAAGACTCTCTGCTAAGAGAATTTATTGGTGGAAGTGAATTTAATGTAACTTAATATAATAAAAAAAAACGCTAGGCTTAACCTAGCGATTTTTTTATTTTCCATAAATGTGTCTATATTCTTCAAATAAGTCTTTAACCTTATCCTTGCATTTTCCACACTTAGTACCATAATTTGTTAAGTCTTGTAGCTCTTGAAGATTAGTAGCTTTATCAGTTTTTACTAATTCCTCAATTGTCTGATCAGTTACATTGTTACATTCACAAACAACCACAGCAACTTTTTTCTTTAAATTATTTGGTAAATTATTTTTTTCTAAATAATCATCTATAGCAGCTCTAAGACCTTTATCACCTAAAACTGAACAGTGAAATTTATGTTCTGGCAAACCACCTAGAGCATCGGTAATCATTTTTGGTGTAATTTTATAAGCTTCTTCAATACTCATACCTTTTACTAATTCACTCATTACTGAGGTACTAGCAATTGCTGAAGCACACCCATATGTTAACCATCTTATATCTTCAATCTTATTATCTTTAACTTTAATACCAATTCTCATTTGGTCTCCACAAGCTAAAGATCCGACTTCTCCAACTCCATCAGCATCAAAATCATCATCTTTCTTCCAAATATTTCTAGGATTCATAAAATGATCTTTAACTACATCTGTATATACCCATTGGTCTAAAAAACTACTCATCTTGTACTCATCTCCCTAATTCTTTTAATTATTGGTGGCAACTTTTCTAAAACATAATCTACATCTTCCATTGAATTGTATCTTCCAAGACTAAATCTTATGGATCCGTGAGCGATTTCTATATCAAGTCCACCAGCTAATAATACATAAGAAGGTTCTAAACTACCTGTTGCACAAGCAGAACCTGTTGATACAGCAATACCTTCCATGTCCAAATATAATAATATTGACTCGCCTTCTGCACCAGGGAATGATACATTTAGAGTACCAGGTAAACAATGCTCTTGATTTCCAATAACAATTACTTCGTCAATTCTCTCTATTATGCCTTTTCTTAAGGCTTCACGCATTGTCCATAATTTTTCTCTTTCAAAAGACAAATCTCTTTTTGCAATATCACTAGCCTTTCCAAGTCCAATAATTGCAAAATTATTATATGTTCCAGGTCTAAAACCTTTTTCTTGATGACCACCATGCATAAGATTAAATAAAGGAGCTTTACCTCTTGTGGCTAAAACACCTATACCTTTTGGTCCGTAAAACTTATGCGCAGATAGGCTTAAATAATCAATTCCAATTTCTTCCATTGAAATATCAACTTTACCTATAGATTGTGTTGCATCACTATGGAATAAAGCACCAACTTCATGTGCTAAAGCAGCTGCTTCTTTTATTGGTTGTATAGTACCTGTCTCATTGTTTGCACTCATTACACTAACAAGTACAACATCTTTATCTAATTTATTCTTCAAATCATTTAAATCTAATAGACCTGAAGAATCTACATTTACAAAATCTATTTTATAACCCTTAGTTCTTAAATATTTAGCAGTTTCTATAATAGCAGGGTGCTCAATTGTAGTTGTTAGGATTCTTCCTTTTCCACCATTTTTATCAATTAATGATGTAGCTATATTAAAAACAATATTGTTAGATTCTGTTGCACCACTAGTAAAATAAATATTATCACTATTTGAACCAATCAAAGATGCAACTTGACCTCTAGCTTTAGAAATACCCATTGCAGCTGCTCTTCCGAAACCATGCATGCTTGAAGCATTCCCAAATAATTGTTGGGATTCACTCATTATTTGCCATACCTCAGGTGCTATCTGGGTTGTGGCATTATTATCAAGATAAACGAATTTGTTATCCATTTTTTTACCTCTAGTTAAAATATACAAAAATTTCTCATAAAATCAAATTGATATTATGAACCAACATTATAAATATTGATATATGAAATTATCGTCATCGTCACTAGGGGGTTGTTTACTATGGATTAGTCTTAACATTCTTATTGATGAAAATCTAATGTGTTTTAATTTTGCCCATTCGACATAACCACAAGTAGGTGGTAAATATGGGGCGAACATTGCTTTAGTGAGGGTAACTTTTTTACACCTTACACTATCTATAAAACGTCTTGCATATATTTTACAAGTCTTTGTCTTTAAGTCATAATGCTCACAACATGAGTCTAAATCAATGACTAAAGTATCATTTATTATTATTTTTTCATGGCAACAGAGGCCACATTTTTTACAGTGTGATTCCCATTTATTCATTTCACACTTCCTTCAAGTTCAAATAACTTTTGCTGAAGTGATGAGATAGCTGGAAGGACTTCAATAATAGAAACTGAAATACGATTATTTTTTATTAATTCATAATCAGTAATTGTTTCATATCCGTGATCTATTAATATAGGGCCATGAGATAATGGTTTTAAACCTACTGTAATCTTATTAAGATTTGAACTCTCAAGTTTAATTTCTTCTAAAGTTCCTTTCGTAACTTCAGCAGCATCTCTATAATCAAGAAAACCAAGACTCCCTGTATTCCAACTTCCATTGCTCTCATGAGGAACATTTATATTTACTAAAGAATTTTTAGTACAGAGTGGATAAAAATCATCTAAATGTTCAGCTAAAAAAATAGCAGATTTTTTAAAGTTAAATTCAGAATTTTTTGGAGGTGTTTGGGTTGAAATAGCTATTGCCCTAATTCCAATTATAACAGCTTCTTTTGCGGCACTAACTGTTCCTGAATATAATATATCACTTGAAACATTTAAACCATGATTAATACCACTAATTACCAAATCAAAATCATCTATGTCAAATAAACCACTTCTAAAACTATAAAGTAAACAATCGGCCGGAGTCCCAGAACAATGATAATGATCTTTTGAGTATGAATAAATATGAACAGATTCTCTTAAACTAACTGCTTGAGATGATGCACTACGTTGTTGTGAAGGCGCACAAACACTAATCTTATGCCCATAAGATTTTAAAACTTCTTCTAAAATTATAATACCTTCGCTATCGAAACCATCATCATTTGTGAGCAATATTCTCATGCATTATCTTGAAAACAGTACTTCTGCCTTTTTAGTTGGAATAAAGTTTTTCCAAGTTGGTTCAAAGCCAAAAATATGTCCGTATTCCTCCATCCTAGCTTGGTATTCAATGAGAGCTTCATCGCTAATCAATAACATTATTGATCCACTGTTTCCATCAAAGACAAGGTGGGCACCTTTACAGCCTTCAATTTCACTAGCTCTCTTTACTAACCAATCGACTTCAGGGCAGGTTATCTCAAGTTTATCTCTTAAGTCAACCTCTGCTCTGTTCATAACCCTACCATATAGTACAGGTTGATTTTGTTCAAGCAGATTCTTTGCTTCTTGGGCAAATCGAGACTCTCTTAAGGTAAAAACGCAAATATTTCTGTATCTTTCTTCTATTGGAATTATCCTTGAAGCTATATCTTTCTCTGGAATATCTCTTTTAGAAACATCTTTATAAAAAACATGTAGTTTAGATAATGCTTCTTGAGTTAATCTATGTGCAATAAGGTTTTCTTCCCTCATCGCTTGTGGAGGTATTTTACTATCAATAATAATGGCTTTATATTGACAACTATCATTTGCGAAAGGAAAAGAAACAAATTGATATGTACTATGTTGATGATCAAAATAAACAACTTGATTTTCTTGGCCATTTAATAATGTCATTAAATCACCAATTCTACAGGTTTCATTATTGAAAGAAGTATTTGCTTGATGGACTACTCGTACAATATCTTGTTGTGATAAGTCTAGCTGAAATAAGGAATTTAATGCTAAACAAGTTGCTAGAGCTAAACTTGTGCTTAAAGAGGTATTATCACTATTTAAACCATCGCCATCTAATGTTATATTCATACCTACAAAAGAATGCCCTTCTTTGATTAAAACGGCAATTACAGCTTTTACATAATTTGCCCATCTATCTTCTTTTCTAAATCTCAAGGCATTGATTGCAAAGCGTTTTCTATCACTTCCATCAGCTTTTATTACTTTTACAAGATTATCATTACTCTTTGATATTGCAATTAAAACAGAATTAATACCACAACAAAGAATTGAATATCCTTGGCATGCATCCGCAAAGGCACCAAATAAAGTACAAACTATTGGAGCTTTAGCTACTACTTGAGGTTCTATCTTATCATAATTTATTTTATGCTTAGCAATGATATTATTCATAAATGGCCCTTTTTCTTTAGTCTAAGCTATAAAAACGCATATTGCAACAAAAAAATATAAATAGAAAGAATTAAAAAAACCACCAAGTTTCCTTAGTGGCTTTATGATAATTACTTTGAAATACCATATCTTTTCTTAAAGCGTTCTACACGACCTGTTGTATCAACAAGCTTTTGTGTGCCTGTGTAGAAAGGGTGACAAGCAGAACAAATTTCTACTTCAACATTTTTTGCAGTTGTTTTTGTTTTAAAAACGTTACCACATGAACAATGAATTTCTTTTAATTCATAATTTGGATGAATATTATCTTTCATAAGATGCCTCCATATATATCTTAATTTGCTGATACGAATAAATCTTGACAGCAAACAAATTTCACTTTCTATTTCGCTATTGCGGTGTTAATAGATTTAAAGAACGCTTCATTATTCTTTGCTTTTCGCATTTTGTCAATAAGGAAAGGCGTCTGATCTACCTCATCCATATCATTTATTGCATTTCTTATAATCCATATACGTTGAGCCTCATCACTTGGAATAAGTAAATCGTCTCTTCTAGTTCCAGACTTTTTCAAATTAATAGATGGGAATATCCTTCTATCAGACAAACGTCGATCTAGTACAATTTCATTATTACCAGTTCCTTTGAATTCTTCAAAGATAACTTCATCCATTCTAGAACCTGTTTCAATAAGAGCTGTAGCAATAATTGTTAAACTACCACCACCTTCCATATTTCTAGCAGCACCAAAAAATCGTTTTGGTTTATGCAGAGCATTTGAATCTACACCACCACTTAATATCTTGCCACTTGCAGGAACTGTTTGGTTATATGCTCTAGCAAGACGTGTAATTGAATCTAATAAAATTACAACATCTTTATTTGCTTCAACCATACGTTTAGCTTTTTCTATTGCCATTTCTGCAACTTGAACGTGTCTTGTTGCTTGTTCGTCAAAAGTTGAAGCTATTACTTCACCCTTAACATTATCTCTCATATCTGTAACTTCTTCAGGTCTTTCATCAACTAGTAAGACAATTAAAGAAATCTCAGGATAATTTTCGCTAATTGCATTTGCAATTTTCTGCATTAATACAGTTTTACCTGTTCTTGGAGGAGCAACAATTAATGATCTTTGACCTTTACCAATTGGACAGAACATATCAATTAATCTAGTAGAAATATCTTCACTACTATTCTCAAGTCTCATTCTTTCATCTGGGAATCTTGGTGTAAGACTATCAAATGATGGTCTTTTCTTTGCTTTAATTAAATCGTCATTATTAACTTTTAATATTCTATGTAAGCCATAAAATCGTTCTGTATCTCTTGGAGTTTTTACTTGACCAAATACTAAATCACCAGTTTTTAAGGCATTATGTTTAATTAAATTTGAAGATACATATATATCTTCTGGACCTGAGATGTAACTATTTCTGCTACTTCTTAAAAAGCCATAACCATCAGGTAAAACTTCTAATGTTCCTTCAACAAGAAGAGCAATGTTTTTTTGGCATTGTGCTTTTAATATCTCTGTAATTATTTCTTGTCTTTTATAATCAAAAATATTTTCGGCATTCATTCCAATTTCAATGCCCTTAGATCTTAATAAATCAAAGTTCATATAGTAATAATCATTTATTAATTGTGTAGGAGCATCTGGATTTTCATCTAAGTTAACTTCTTCGATTCTCTCTTCATAATGCTTTTTATTATTCTTATTTCGATTATTTCTTTGGGTATTGTTTCTTCTATTATTGTTATTATTGTTATTTGAATTATTATTATTTCTAGGATTATTTCTACGGTTTGTTTGAGAATTTTCTCTTTGAACTCTTTCTTCAGTTTTTAAAGAATCAACTACTTTTTTAGTCTCATTAGCTTGAGACTCTTGAGAACCTTCAGTTTTATTAGAGTCTTCTGCAGTTTCTGATTTTTTAGTTGATTTTGATCTTGAAGTATTTACTTTATTAGATACTGACTTTTTAGCAGAAGATTCATTTTCACTTGCTTCTATTTCTTTTGTTTCTTTAATTTCTTTAGTAGCAGTAGATACTTCTTTTTTGTCTTGCTCTTGCTTAACTTGTTCTTTTTGAGTTTGAACTTTTTTTCTTGTAGTTCTAGCTTTTTTAGGTTTCTCTTTAGAAACAGTTGGTTCTTCTAATTTTAACTCTAATTGCTGATCTTCTTCAGTAGATTTTAAAACTTTCTTTTTTGTAGTTCTTTTTCGAGTTTTTTTTGGAGTCTCTTCTGTTTCTGCAGTAATTTCTTCAGATTTTGCTGAGGAATCACTTGTTTGTGTTTCAGAAGAATCTTTTTTTGGTGTCGTTTTTCTTACGCGTTTTTTTACAACAACTTTGACACTTTTTTTCTCTTCAGCTGCAAGATTTTTTTCTTCCTCTTGCTTAACTTCTTCGGCCATATAATAAGCTCCGTTTGGTATTTAAGTTTTTTGTTAATTTATATTGAGATACAAAGGAGTAAATTAGATTACGGTATAACCTAATCATCCTTATATCAATTTATTATTTTGGATATATAGTATTTAAACTAGAAATCTTTTTCTCATATTAATTAGATAATAGTTAAAATATAAGTCTTTCAATTTGAAAGCAATATAAGCACTTCGATAATTTAAATATATTCCCACTTATCAATAATGTCAAGCAAACTATAACCTTTTAAATATAAGCTTGTTAATAAAAAGGCTGCTACTGCTGCTCTTTTTCTAATTCCATTTCTACCAGTTATGGTAAAACACAATTTAACAGCTTGAGGAGGTAAATCAGATTTACTAAAACCAAACCAAACAGTACCAACAGGTTTATCTATTGTACCCCCATTAGGGCCAGCAATACCTGAAATTGAAAAAGCTACGTCAGTATTCAATAATGCCCTAGCATTGGTTGCCATTTCTATAACAGTTTCTTTAGAAACAGCTCCATATTTTTCTAAAGTTGAATTATTAACATTTAAAACTTTGTTTTTAACAGAATTAGAGTAACTAACTATACCACCCTCAAAATAAGCAGAACTTCCACTTCTATCAGTTAATAGTTTAGCACACAAACCTCCTGTACAACTTTCAGCACAACCTATTGTATAATTATTTTGTATTAAATCATTAATTAATACATCAATTGCTTCAACATTTTCATCCACAATTAGTTCTTTACCAACTATTTTTCTTAGGGAAGATATCATAAGAGGAGAATTATCTCCAGAAATAAATAAACTAATTTTATTCTCTTGGAATCTTGTACCCCATTTTACATTGTCTATTTTTAGATTAGAACATGCTTCTTCTAATTTGCTTTCACAAATTAAAAAAGTTGATAATTCTGTAGTAATTTTTTCACTATAACCAATATAGTTTTTTACCCAAGGTAAAACTAAATTATAAAACATTGGTTTTAATTCTCTAGGAGGACCAGGCATACTAAAAATTATTGTTTCACCTTTTTCACTATCAACGCTCCCCATAAAACCAGGTGCTGTTCCGTTTGGATTTTCTAAAAGAGAAAAGCCTTCTGGTATTAAAGCTTGACTATAATTTGCACCATGAATTCTATCTCCCACCAATTTATATAAGGTATTATATGCTGTTTCATTTTCAACTAATTTTTTATTTGCTACATTTGCTATTGATATTCTAGTTAAATCGTCACTTGTTGGTCCAAGACCACCTGTAACAAAGATCATATCATTATCTTTTAACCAAGATTTTAAAATTTCTTCTATTGAACCATCATCATTAATTATAGAGATTTGATTTACTACTATATTTAATTTATTTAATTCTTGAGAAATTAATTTAGAATGTTTATCTTCTATAATTCCCTTAGTTAATTCAGATCCAATAATACATATAGATGCGCTTTTATTATTCATGTTTTCCTCGATTAATAATTTTTAATATTGCAGCAACAATAATTAGAGCAAATGATAAATATTGTGCTATCATTGCAAATAAATTAGGATGCAAAGTAAAAAATGCATTACCATTTGCTTCAGTGGTATAAACAGGTACTTCATAGATTTTCCAACCAGGATGGAAAGGTTCCATTTGATCTAACATCCTACCTACAGGATCTATTAAACAGGTTATTCCACTATTTGTACTTCTAATTGTGGCTCTTCTGTTCTCTATTGATCTATAGACACCAATAGCTGCATGTTGCATTTCACTTACTACAGAATATGCCCAACCATCATTTGTCATGTTTACAAGAACATCTGCTCCATTTCTTACAAACTCCGCAGATAATTCTCCAAATACATCTTCAAAACAAATTGGCGTTGAAAACGTTATACCCCTTTCTGCTGTAAAGACAACAGGTTCTGTACCTTTTTCCCACCAATGATAATCATTAGCTTCTAGCAAAGCATATAAATTAGGCATTTGTTTTTCATAGGGGAAATGTTCTGTAAAGGGTACTAAATGTTGTTTTCTATAAGTTTGTTCAATTTTACCATTATTAAAATATATTACTGTATTATAGTCTTTTCTGTTCCACTCTCCATTTTCTAAAATAGCTGGTTTAGTTTCGTCATCTAAGACACCCTCAGGATTTCCCGTTAATAGTGGAACATTCAATTCTTTTCCAAAATTTACAAACTCTTCTACTAAAGCACTAGTATCTTCATCACTTGGATAATTTTCATGCCAAGCTACACTAGGAACAAAAGCTGTTTCACTCCATATAACTATATCAGGATCTTCTCTTAAAGCTTCTAAAGAATATAATCTTAAATTGTTAAAGTTCCTTTTATATGTAATATATCCACCTTTCCATGTGTCTGAGCTATGCTGAACGCTTGCAACTTTCCAAGTATCTTGAGATTCTGTATTATCCCATTTATGCATTGAAACAAATCCGAAAATAATTATAGCTAAAAATACGATTATATATATTACTTCATCAATAAAATATTCTTTTAAAAAGACTTTTATAGGTTGTGCTGTTTTATTTATATAATCACCTAAATAAACTCCAAAGAATATTTGTGGTAAAACCATAATAAAATTAATTCCCCAAACACCTGTGATAGATGCGATTTGGATAAAAGGAATAAATTTATATGGGGCATAACCTAAAATTCCATAAGGATAGCCTGCAAACCAATTTTGAGATATGTAAGTATATGCGGTATATAAAATAGCATTAATTAGAAAGCCTCTTTTTTTAAAAGAAGAATCTATTAATTTAAATAAAGGAAAAGCAATTAATAATTCGCCACCTTTAATAATTGGGACTAAAAGAATTGCTAAAGGATGAAAGGTTTTTAACCAATAATTAAAAATTAAATAGAAAATAAAGCCATAGATAAATCCATAAATTGGCGTTAGATACCATTTAGTATTATGGATAACTGCAAACATTGGAATTAAAGCTATAAAAGATAAAACCCAAAAACCATTAACATTTAAAAAACTTGGAAATGATAATGCAAATATAAATGCAGATATAATTAATAACAAAACCTCAGAGACTACTGTCCTGAGGCTTCTATTAGAGTGTAATTTGAACAATTGAAGATCTCCATTTTTTTAGGAAATTTATTAACCACGAAGGTTCCAAACTCTTTCTTTTAACTCACGACCTGGTCTAAAGAAAGCAACTCCATGAGTATCAACAGTAACAGGAGCACCAGTTTTAGGATTGTGCGCACGATCTCTTTGTTTTCTTGTATGTACTTCAAAAGTACCAAAACCTCTAAGCTCGATAACTTGGTCTTTTTTTAGACCATCTTTAACTTCTTCAAAAAATTCATCAATTAACATATGAATTTCTGCTTTAGTAATATCAGTTTCTTCATAACGTTCTTTAAGTTTAGAATACAAATTATCGATTATAATAGATTTAGTTAATTTCTTGGATTCTGCCATGAAAAATGCTCCTTAAAAATTTATTTATCTACTAGTTTAATTTAGCTAATGCAGCATAAATTCTAGATTTTTTACGACTTGAAGTATTTCTGTGTAGAATACCTTTACTAGTAGCAGAATCTAATAACTTAAAGCTTTCTTTCATAGCAACTTCAGCTGCTGCTTTATCTTCAGCTAGAACACATTTATCAAAGTTCTTAATCGCTGTACGTACTTCGCTCTTAACTGCACGGTTTCTCATGCGGCGAGTGATATTTTGTCTTTCTCTTTTTTTTGCGGAATTGTTGTTAGACACGTAATACCTCCAAATATATTACTCATATTTTTTTATTATTTTCTTGTCATTTATAAAATTAAATGAGTTGGCTTATTTCCAACAAGTACCTAAAATATCACAACTTTATTAGTTCGGTCAATACAAACCGAAGTTTTAAGTAATAAATAATTTATTTACACATAAAATAATACATTTTTTTTCTCTATCAGTATTTAAGTGCTTAATCTTCAAGTAGCTGTTTAACATATTCTTTATCAACAACCCAATATTTACTTTCACTATTATACTTTGTTTTAGTAGCATCTATGTTTAATCTTCTTCCATCTGCCGATACGAGTAATAGTTTTCTCGTAATTACATTAACTTCAGAAACTCTCATAAGGTCTCTACCAATTTTTAACTTACTACCTTCGGGGGGAAACTTCAACTTCTCTTCAACATAATAATCTTGTTCATATGCTAAACAACATAAAAGTCTTCCACAAGGTCCAGAAATCTTCATAGAGTTTAAAGATAGGTTTTGTTCTTTAGCCATTTTTATCGATACTGGTTGTAATTTATCAGTTACTCCATGACAACAATAATCACGACCACATACGGCTAATCCCCCTAGCACTCTACTTTCATCACGAACACCAATTTGTCTTAACTCAATTCTAATTCTAAAAACACTAACTAGATCCTTAACTAATTCTCTAAAGTCTACTCTTACATCGGATGTGAAAAAGAATACAATCTTTGGTTCTACAAGTAAGAAATGGGCTGTAACTAATTTCATATCTAATTTATGCTTTTTTATTTTTTCTCTGCATAAGGTTAGAGCATCATGTTCTCTATTACTTAAATCAGCATATCTTTCTAAATCGGACTCAGTTGCAACTCTCTCTAGCCAAGTGACATTATTTTTTATTTCTACTTTCTCTTTGCCACAATGCTTACAACTACTATCTAAATTATCATAATTTCTATATAGAACAACTTCTTTCTCATCTTTATGTTCATCTGATTCAAGAATTGTAGGCTCTCCTTCAGCAACAAGATCACTATTATCATCTTCTACATCATCGGCACAAACACAAGCACCACACGCACTAGTATTTCCACAATGATAAGGTTTACCTAGTTGTGATGCATCACTCACTACTATTCCTAAATCAAGTCCATAACGTGTTTCGAAAATAACCTTCTCCCCTACAGGTAAAGAAGTCTCCCAAGCACATAAAGCAACCTCATTGGAAGCAGGATTTTTTATTAAATATATATAACCAGAATCTGGATGTTTTTCATTTATATCTTTAGTATTTTTTTGTTTATTATTTTTCATAAAGTTCCTAATTGCGTAACTTAGTACAAATTAATGTTACAAAACAAAGTACCACGAGAAAAATAAAAAGTCAAACATTGAGATACCTAGATAATTGTTAAACTCTCTACAAAGCAAACAATTTACAACCAAAATTTAAATTAAACAAAACAAATATATATTAATTTATTTCAAGCTTTGATAATATCAAGGTCAAAGTGTAGAAATTATTATTAAAAAAATGATAGAAATTATAATAAACTAGGAGATAAAATTGAGTAATTCAGCATTATATCATCCAATAAAAATAAAAGATGTTCTAATTGAAGGTAATTTGTTTTTAGCCCCACTAGCTGGATATACAGATATTCCTTTTAGAACATTGTGTATAAAACATGGCGCAAATTTAACTACTTCAGAAATGGTAAGTACAGAAGGTATTGCAAGAAATAATAGAAAAACAACCGACTTAATGACAAGATGTGATAACGAAAAGCTTTTTGCTATACAAATTTTTACAGACAATTTAGATTCCCTACAAAGAAGTTTTGATAATCTTATAGCAGCTAATCCAACAATAATAGATATTAACTGTGGATGCCCTGTTCCTAAAGTTACAAAAACAGGAGCAGGAAGTGCTTTAATGAAAACTCCAGAGAAAATGGCTTCTTTTGTAAAATTTATTTGTGATAACACCGACATACCGGTGAGTGTAAAATTTAGAACTGGTTGGGATTTGGAAAATGAAAATTATTTAGATTTTGCAAAACTTGCTTTGGATAATGGTGCAAGTTCTATATGTATGCACGCAAGAACAAAAACTCAAGGGTATATGCCAACTGCAAACTGGGACAGATTAGAAAAACTTACTGAAATGGTTCATAATAAATATAAAGGTATTCCCGTATTTGGTTCAGGAGATCTATTTGAACCAAATGATGGTCTAAAAATGCTAAAACAAACAAATGTAGATGGGTTAATGTTTGCAAGAGGCGCTATTGGCAATCCCTTTATTTTTGATCAAACTAAACATTTATTATTAACAGGAGAAGATATTTTCCCAGCTTCTGTTCAAGATAGAGTTGCTTTGATTCAAGAACAATTAGATTTAATGTGTAAATATAAAAGAGAAGATCTTGCTTTTAGAGAGATGAGAAAACATTGCTGTGCATATCTAAAAGGCATCAGAGGTTCTTCTAAAGTAAAGCAACTATTAATGAAAGCTGAAAGCAAAAAAGATTATATTGAAGCTTTATCATTATTAAGTGAATAACAAAGGGTTATGTACTTAAATAGATGTTGACCCTAACATTATGATAATGGTATCTTTTATTAAACTAAGGGGGAATCTTAATGAGATTATTAGTATTAGGCTCCGGCGCAAAAGATCATGCAATTACATGGTTTTTTTCACAAAGTAAACTTATTAGTGGATTATATGTAGCTCACGGAAATATAGGCACTGAGGGAATTGCTGTTAATTTAAAATATGTTAATCCATCTTCTCCTGAAAGTGTATATAGAGCTTGTTTATTGCATAACATTGATACTGTTTTCATAGGTACAGAAGCACCTTTAATGACAGGTGTAGTTGATTTTTTAAAAGAAAAAGGTATTACAGTTTTTGGAACACCCTCTCACTGTCTTAAACTTGAGAATGATAGGGAATATGCAAGAGATTTCTCTGCAAACAACAATGTTCAAATTCCACAACATAAAATTTTTAAAGACTACAATTCTTTAGTTAAGTTTTTAGATAAAAACGAAAACAAAAGATTTGTTATCAAAAGTAATGAGCAAGCTCCAAGTAGAGTAATGATTGACAGTGATAATAAACAAGCTTTATTATCTTTTTCTAAAAAACTACTAGATAATACTTCAGTCTTATTAGAAGATCATATTGAAGGTTTACCTCTTACAGTTACTTTATTTATTGATAAAAAAGGTTATTTAGCTTTACCTTTCTGTAGTGAATATACAAAGACAGAAGAAGGTGGCCTTCCAACAGGTGGAATGGGAGCTATTTGTCCTGTTCCTATCTCAAAGGATAATAAAAAACTAATTGAAGAAAAAATAATAATTCCAGTTTTAGAGGGAATGAAAAAAGAGAACCTATTATATAGAGGAGTCTTAACTTTATCTATAATCTTAAATAAAAACTTAGGTCCTATATTAGTTGATTACCATGTACGTTTAAACGATCCAGCTACACAGGCAATTATTCCTTTAATAAAGTCAGATGCTGTTGAATTATATGAAGCTCTTAATAATGATTGTATTGGAAATTTTAAATTAGATTTAAGCAATGATACTTGTACTGCTATAGTATTAGCTAGTGAAGGATATCCTAGCAATCCAATTATTAATAAAGAAGTCGCTCCTATTTCATCACCTTTACTATTCAACACCTTTAGCAAGGATTTACCATTGTTTTTCTACGGTTGTATAGATAAAGAGGGTTCAAAAGTTATAACAACTGGAGGACGTTGTGTAACTATTGTAGGACGCTCAAATAATATTATCAAAGCTAGCGAAGAAGCATATAAGGCTGTTAAGCATATCCAATTTGATGGGGTATGGTACAGAAAAGATATAGGAATAAAATTCTACGATATCTGTGACTTCTAAACCCATAAAATAAAAATAGCACTCCATTTTGGAGTGCATTTTTTTTGAAAACTACTCTGATATATTTTCATATTCAAAGGGTTGTAAATAAGAATCAACATCATCTACATTATTTATAAAAGCTGGGATTGAAAAAATTAACATATCTTCATTAAAAGGTACTTTAACCTTCTTCTCCAAAACTATTTCTTCCCAATTTTCATCATTATAAGTTACTATAAATGTATGACTTTGACCTTGAACTAAAGCTTGATCCCTATCTCTTCTTGCTAATTCTAGAGAGGGTTGTTTGTCTACTTGAATCTCAACTATTTGTAAGGCTTTTAACTCATTCCCATTTACTTCAATGTTTTTGTTATCTAAAAGAATAGTATGTTGTTTACCTATAAATGCCATTAATATTGCAAATAAAATTACAACAAGAATTGCTACAGCTCTAATATAAAATCTTTTATTAATCTTCATTTAAAGCTCCTTGATCTTCTTCTAATTTAACAGCATTTGCTAAATTCTCTCTCTTCTTCCTCATTTCATATAAAACAAGAGACATTGTAATAACACCATAAGAAACAAATACTCTAAAGTATTCACCTAATTGAGCTTGTCCAATTAAATTCTTACCTGCCATAGGAGATACAATAAACATTAAGTGGAATAAAATTACCCCCAAAAATACATTCCCTATATTAGCTTTACTAACAGAGGCTCCCCCAACTAATAGAGCAGCTACACTAAACATACCTATTTGTGTATGAGAATTGTATGTATTTAAAGTACCAATATTCTGAAGATAAATTATCATACCAATCCCTGCAACAACAGTTGAAATTACTATAGAAACAATTCTTGTATGCTCAACTTGTATTCCTGCTGCAGCAGCAACTTCCATATCTTGACCAACGGCTCTCATATCTTGTCCAAGTTTTGTTTTTCTGAACCAAACTATAAATACACAAACTAAAGCAATTACAACAAATGTCATTAAAGGTAATCTAACACCAAATATAGATAGACTGAATATTGAATCCAAGCTTCTTCTAATACCAATTAAATTAACAGTATTTCTAATTCCATATCCACGTGGTAATACTAAAGATGTATTTTTTATTGGAATTATAGAGCCCATTCCATAAAGAACTACTAATTGATAAACACCATTCATGAAAAAACCTAGAATATAAGAGGTTACCATCTCTCTACCTTTAGCTTTATTTAAAATTCTACCACATAATTGCCCTAACAATATTGAAATAGGTATGCTTATAATTATCGCAAGTACCATAGCTGGAATTCCAACAACATTCCAGTCAGTAACAAAAATTAAACCAATTTGTCCAGCCATAGCTCCCAATGTCATACCAAAATTTAAGCCCATTCCAGCCATTATTGGAATCAATAAACTCAGTATTAAAAAGGAGTTTCGAGATATCCTAACTATGATCTCTGATATTAAATATGATGGTGAGTAGCCACTCAAAGGTATTCCAATACTACAAATAACTAAAAATAAAACTGTAACAAGATTATTTCTAATTAGATTTTTAATTCCTTTTAAGGTTATTTTTTTCATCTTGTAGCCTCCGTTTTTCTAGTTAATGCATAAAGAATCATTCCATTGGATACTACAATACGAATAACCTCAGACATATCAGTTTGTATTACAGAGTTCATAACACTTGGTGTCATTGTTAAAATTCCTTGAAATAAGAAAGTACCTACTATAACATTAGTTATTGAAGCTTTATTTACAGAAGCACCTCCAATTAAAATTGCTGATACAGCAGGGAGTGCCATAAAGAAAGGTCCCATATATAATTGAATAAATCCAAATGATTGTTGATAAACAAGTATACCAATAGCTCCAAGCCAGGTTGATAGTATTACAGATAAAATTCTTGTTTTATCAATATCTATTCCACAAGCTCTTGCAAATACTGGATTAGATCCAACAGCAGTCATAGCTGTTCCTTTTTTCGAATGCAAAAAGGCCCATATTACAAATGCTAACAATGCAAATAATAAGAACATGCCAGTTGGGAATACAAAGTGGTCTCCTATTCGAACTGCTAGAAAATCATTAAGTACGTGTAAATAATAACCTTCAGTTGAGATAGTTGTTCTTAAACCTCTACCTGTATATCCCCAAACCATAGTTGGATTGGAATAAGGTAACAACAACCACATCATACACATAAAGGCAACTGATGAAAAACCAACATAAGTTGCAATCATCATCTCTCCACCTTTAACTTTATTTAATAGCTTACCATAACCCCATCCAAAAAGAACTGCAAAAGGCGTTGCAAAAATCATAGCCATAAGAAAAGATGCAGGTCCAACAAAATTAAATTCAATTGCTAATGTTCCTCCGAGTAATCCAGCAATAATTCCTAATGGTAATCCAAAATTTAATCCACATCCACTATGTATCATAGGAACCATAGCAAGAACCATAATACAGTTCATTCCAAAACGATTTAATGTATCAGATAATGATGTGTTAATATTTACACCAACAAATGGAGCCATTATAAATAAAGTTAATAAAAATAACCCAATTATTATTCTTGGCCATCCAAAATGTTTAATAAAATCTTTTATTCTATCAATAATTGTCATATTCCCCATTAGATAGCCTCCTCAACTTTTTGACCTATCATCAATAGACCAAAGTCTTCACTAGGTTTAGAAGCTTCTAAAATACCTTCTATCTTACCATCAGTTACTATAGCAATACGATCACAAATTGCTCTCAATTCTTCTAATTCAGAAGAAATGATAACAATTGTAGTTCCTAGCTCTCTATTATATTTTCTTAACGATTCTAGCACTAAAGATTTAGCCCCAATATCAATACCTCGTGTAGGCTCACTTACAAACAATAACTTTGGCTCTAAGGCAAAAGCCTTTGCTAAACAAATTTTCTGTTGATTACCTCCAGATAATTCCTTAGCTTTTTGCTTTGAACTTGTGCATTTTATTTCTAATTGATCAATATACTTTTGGGTTACTTCTTCAATAGCTTTACTATCTCTCCAAGTCATAAAACCTCTAAGATATTTTTTCAGATATTTATCTTGAACTTGCATTGCTGTAAAAGCAACATTCCACTCTAATGATTCATCTAACAATAACCCAACACCCCGCCTGTCTTCACTAACAAAGGCTAGCCCAGCATCTAATAATGACCTTGGATTATTTAAAAGCAATTCTTTAGAGTTAAAAACTACTTTTCCCCCAGAAGGATAAAGCCCCATTACACCATTGGGAATTCCAAGTTTACCTTGTCCAGCCATACCACCAATTCCAAGTATTTCACCTTGTTTAACATCCAATGAAACATTTTTAACAGTTTCTCCTGGCATATCAACCCATAAGTTTTTAATATCTAAAATTGTAGGTTTATCAGTGTAATCAAAGTCTCTAGGTTTCGATGAGTTTGAAACACTTCGTCCAACCATCCACCTTGCTATATCTTGAACATTAACACCTTCTATTGGAATATGTTTTATAATTAAACCATCTCTCATAACCATCATAGTGTCACATACATCTATAATTTCATTAAGCCTATGGCTAATAAAAATCATAGCAATACCTTGTTTAGCTAATTTTCGCATTGCAACTAGTAAACTATCGGCTTCTTTTTCTGATAATACTGCTGTGGGTTCATCTAAAACTAGCAATTCAATTGGATTTGTTTCGCCTTTTGCATCCTTACTTAATTCACGAGCAATTTCTGTAAACTGTTTATGACCAACAGGCATAGAAGAAACCTTCATTGAAGTATCTAAACTAATACCTAATTTTTCAATTGAGGTCTTTGCTATAGCATCTATTTCTTCTCTATTTAGAGAATTCATTCTATCCCCAAATAACTCACTCATTATTGAAGGTTTTAAAGGCTCTCTATTTAAAACAATATTTTCTGCTGCTGAGAAGTCTGGCAAGAGAGAAAACTCTTGGTGGACCATTCCAATACCCTTTTCAAGAGCATCAAGGGAAGAATTAAAATTTACAACCTCTCCCTTAATTATTACTTGTCCACCATAACCACCTGTGTTTCGAATTTCATCCATTCCAAAAAGAATCTTCATCAAAGTACTTTTTCCAGCACCATTTTCTCCAACGAGCCCAAGGATTTCTCCTTTTTGAATTGAAAAATTAATATCATTTAAAACTTGGTTACCAGAAAAATCTTTACTTATGTTCTTCATCTCAAGCAAAGGAATTTTCTTATCTTTCATCATTTTTCCTTATATAATTCGTTATAAAGGATTGTAAAGTCGAGACTTCACAATCCTTTAACTTTGGGTTTCCCCATTAAAACTTATAATTATTTTACTGTGAAGTATTTTTCAGGGACCTCAACAGATGGAGTTTCCATATAACCTTTACCCATGATATATGTATCTTGGTAAATTAAAATATGATTTTTAGCTCTTACACCAGTGTTAACATCTGTGTAGAAAGCACCATTCCATTGTGCACCAGGTGTATATTTATTATAAGCTTTCATTATATCAGAAAGTTTTAATAATTCACTTTCGCCCTTAACAACGTTAATTGCATGTTGACCTAAACCAGCTGAAGTTGTGTAACCATAGCTGTATGCCCAAGTACCAAATCTACCAGCACCACCTTTTTCAGTTACAGCTTCTTCAACTTTTGCTAAAATTGCAGGGAAATCACCTGTTTCATTAGTTAAGTCAATTCCTAAAGCTCCAGGATAACCCATTAATGGTGAAGGTAAATCAGCTTCGATGAAATATCCACCGTATGCTAATAATTGTTTTAATAATGGTTCTGTATGTGCATCATTTGTACAGAAGAAAGCTGCATTATCGCCATATTTTTCAATCCATGCTGGGACTTTCTCTAAGATGTATTGTTGAGCACCTGCAACACCAACATCACTAGTTGGGTCTGGAGCTGTTTCAAATACAAAAGTCATACCATTATCTATACAAGTTTGTTCCATGATAGCTGCACGACGACTTAGAGTTTCATAACTCATATGACGTGGGAAGGAAATATGAACAAATGTATCACAACCTAATTCTTTAGCTGTATTTATAATTAAATATCCACGAGCAACGAAATCATTATTAATTGCTAAATCAGCAGCAGATTGAATAACACCTGGATCTTCGTGAGCTTCTCCAGCTATACATAGAATATCAGGTCTTTTTTCTTTAATACGTCTAAAAGCTTCGGTAGTACCAGGAATAGCTTGGTTAACTACAACAGCTTTCATCATTGGATCATCAGCTAAACCTGAAATAACAGAAATTGTTGTTTCAGCTTCATCCATGAAGTTATCTGGATATGTTACGTGTTGAATCATTCCACCATCTTCAACTGTACCATATTCTTCAATCAATTTTTCAGCACCACGTAAATCATCTTCTGATTGTGATACTGTTCCTGTTACAATACCAATATGGAATTGTTCATCAGCATCGCTAGCTGCGGGAGCTGTTGTTTCACTTGCACCACCAGCAAATATACTTGTTAGCGCAAAAGAACATAGAATTAAAGCAAATATTTTTTTCATCTCTTTTATCTCTCCTTTAAAAAAGTATTACCTTAATAATAAAATACTTATAAAGAATTGACAAGTTTTTATTCAAAATCTTGAATATTTATTCAAAAAATATTAATTATTCATGATACCTAAATTACAGAGGTGTTTATTGCTATTTAGCTCAATAAAAAAAATTAAATTTGAATAACTTGTTTTTTTGAATCAAATAATTAATAAAATTATTCTTTATCTTATAAAAAATATATTTATCGATGAATAATATTTTATGATAAATAAAAAAATCTAACTACCATTAAATGATAATTAGATTCCTTTCTTATAATAAATTTGTATTAGCTATTTCTTCTAACTTCGTAAAGTAGTACACCAGCTGCAACACTGACATTTAAAGAATCAATGTGACCTCTCATTGGAATTGATACAACATAGTCACAATTATCTCTTACTAATCTAGAAATACCTGAGCCTTCACTGCCCATTACAATTACACTTCTTGAAGCAAACTTTGTTTCATAAGATGGTGAACCGTTCATATCTGCAGCATATAACCAGAATCCATTTTTCTTTAATAATTCAATCTCTCTATTAATATTTACAACGGGAGATATTGGAACATATTGCGCTGCTCCACTTGAAATTTTAATTACTGTTTCATTAGCTTGAACGCTTCTTCTTTCTGGGATGATTACTAAATCTACACCGAATTGATCACATGATCTTAAAATCGCACCTAAATTATGTGGATCTGTTATTCCATCTAAGATTAAAACTAAACCGCCCTGTCCGTCTTCTAGTGTTGAAAGATATTCTTTAACACTTGTAGTGTTTACTCTGCTTACAGCTCGTCTAGCACCACCTAAATCTAATATAGCACCTCTATGGTCAACCCCTGGCATCATTTTATCCATTTCAGATTTAGAAATTTTCTTAACTGCCACTTTTTGACTGAATCTAGCCATTCTATCTAAATCAGAATATTTATTATTTCCACCTCTACATATATATAATGTGGATCCTGCTGGAGCTAATTTTAAGCCTTCTTCAATTGCATGACGTCCATATATTTTTTCACCCATGGTGTTCTCCTTAATTCTATTTTATCCAAACCAAAACTACCATTTTATTAAAAAAAATACTAGTCCACAAGGAATTAGTTATCTCAAGTGTTTTATTCTTATCAATAAAAAAGATCATTCAAATCAATAAAATATTGAAATAAATGATCTTACTTATATTATTAAGGATTTTTATTCAAAAGGAATTGGTGTTGGAGCTTCCTCTTCGCCAAGTACTTTTGCTAATTCTTTCAAAAGTTTTTTAGCTTTTTGAGAAGTTAGTCCCAACTTTGGTGTATCAACTCTTAATTTAATATACATATCCCCTCTACGACTCATATTTCTGTCTTTTGGGATACCTTTATCTTTTACTCTAATAAGCTTTCCATTTTGTACTCCTGAAGGAATTACAATTTTTACATTTTTGCCTTCAAGTAAAGGGACTTTTATTTCTGCACCTAATGCTGCTTGAGTAATTGAGATTGGAATTTGAACATATACATCATATCCATGACGAATAAAATATTTATGTGGTTTTACATTGATGTATACGTATAAATCTCCAGATGGTCCACCGTTTCTTCCAGCATCTCCCATTCCTCTTAAAGAGATTCTAGTTCCATCATCAGCTCCTGGAGGTATAGTAACTTTAACTTTTTGTTGTTTTCTTACTACACCAGAACCATGACAGTTATTACATGGGTCTTCAACAACACGTCCTGTACCATTACAATTACTACATGGAGTAGAAACTGCAAAAAAACCACTTGATCTATTTACTTTACCTGTTCCATTACAA
Organism: Sphaerochaetaceae bacterium; assembly: GCA_963677735.1. Classification (GTDB taxonomy): domain Bacteria; phylum Spirochaetota; class Spirochaetia; order Sphaerochaetales; family Sphaerochaetaceae; genus Pleomorphochaeta. Next base: position 2,486,491 of record OY782505.1, on the reverse strand, counting down.
TGTGGACAAAGTTTTGTACCACCTGTTTTACTACCACTTCCATTACATGTAGGGCAGCCAATATGATGAGCATATGAAATTTCAATCTTCTTACCAAAGGCAGCTTCTTCTAAGTCTAAAGTTACATCATATCTTAAAGTTGCACCGGCACTAGGCCCTGAACTTCTTCTTGATGTGGATCCACCTCCACCAAAGAATGATTCGAAAATGTCGCTAAAACCACCTCCACCAAAAATATCGCTGAAATCACTATATACATGAGAATAATCATGTCCACCAGCCATTCCGTCAATTCCTGCAAAGCCAAACTGATCATAAGTCGATCTTTTCTTTTCATCACTTAAAACTTCATAAGCTTCAGTTGCCTCTTTGAATCTATCTTCAGCAGCTTTATCTCCAGGGTTTTTATCTGGGTGGTTTGCAATTGCTAATTTACGATAAGCTTTTTTAATCTCATCTGCGCTAGCACCTTTTGAAACTCCCAATACTTCATAATAATCTCGTTTTGCCACGACAATTTCCTTGCTTGATATTCAATTAAAACACATCATGCCACCGCTGACATGATGTGTTTCTTATCTTATAGATTAAAACAATTTTAGTCTACAACTTCAAAGTCAGCGTCTTCAACACCATCATTGTTAGGAGCAGAATTAGCATTGTTTGCTTGAGTATTATCTTGTTGTGCTGAAGCTGTTGGATCTGCACCACCTTGAGCTTGTTGAGCAGCAGCAGATTCTTTATATACTTCTTCAGCTAATTTGTAAGCAGCTTGTTGCAAAGCTTCAGTTTTTGCTTTAATTTCTTCAGCACTTGCATTTGTATCTGCAACTGTTTTCTTTAAGTCTTCTAGAGCTGCTTCAATTTTTGCTTTATCTTCACTGCTAACTTTATCACCGTAATCTTTTAGAGATTTTTCTGTTGAATAAGTTAAGCCATCAGCTTCATTTCTAGCATCAATTTTTGCTCTTTCTTTCTTATCTTCTTCAGCGTGTGCTTCAGCATCTTTAACCATCTTATCAATATCTGCATCAGATAGGCCTGAAGATGTTTCAATTCTAATCTTTTGTTCTTTACCTGTACCTAAGTCTTTTGCTGATACGTGTACAATACCGTTAGCATCAATATCAAAAGTAACTTCAATTTGAGGTACGCCTCTAGGTGCAGAAGGGATTCCTTCTAAGTTAAAGTTTCCTAAAGTTCTGTTTTGTGATGCCATTTCACGTTCACCTTGAAGAACATGGATTGATACAGCAGTTTGACCATCAGCAGCAGTTGAGAAGATTTGGCTCTTCTTAGTAGGAATTGTTGTATTTCTTTCAATCAACTTAGTACATACACCACCTAAAGTTTCAATACCTAATGAAAGAGGTGTAACATCTAATAATAATACATCTTTAACATCACCACCTAAGATACCACCTTGAATTGCAGCACCCATTGCTACTACTTCATCAGGGTTAACACCTTTGTGAGGTTCTTTCTTGAATAAGTCTTTAACAGCTTGTTGTACTAAAGGAATACGAGATGATCCACCAACTAGAATAACTTCATCAATATCGCTTGAACTTAAACCAGCATCTTTTAATGCTTTAATACAAGGTTCTTTTGTTTTTTCTACTAATGGTTTAATCATTTGTTCAAAACGTGAACGTGTTAGAGACATTTGAAGGTGTTTTGGACCAGTTTGGTCTGCTGTGATGAAAGGTAAGTTAATATCTGAATTTGAAGAGTTTGATAATTCAATTTTTGTTTTTTCAGCAGCTTCTTTTAATCTTTGAAGTGCCATATTATCATTTTTCAAATCAATTCCAGTTTCTTTCTTAAATTCATCAATCATCCATTCAATGATTACTTGGTCAAAGTTGTCACCACCAAGGTGAGTATCACCATTAGTTGATTTAACTTCAAATACACCATCACCTAGTTCTAGGATTGAAATATCAAATGTACCACCACCTAAGTCGTATACAGCAATTTTTTCTTCTTTAGATGCATCTTTACCAAAGCCATAAGCTAGTGCAGCAGCTGTTGGTTCGTTAACAATTCTCTTAACATCTAAACCAGCAATTTTACCAGCATCTTTTGTAGCTTGTCTTTGAGAGTCATTGAAATAAGCTGGAACTGTTACAACAGCTTCAGTTACTGTTTCACCCAAATAATCTTCAGCAGTTTTTTTCATTTTTTGTAAAACTGCAGCTGAAATTTCTTGTGGTGAGTATTCTTTACCTCTAATATCTACTTTAATCTCTTGGTTTGAACCAGATTTAATTTTGTATGGAATCATAGTTAATTCTGAAGGTACTTCATTATATTTACGTCCCATGAAACGTTTAATTGAGAATACAGTGTTCTCAGCATTAGTTACTATTTGGTTTTTTGCAGGTTGACCTACTAAACGGTCACCTTTAGCGGTATAACCAACTATTGAAGGGGTTGTTCTTTGTCCTTCAGAATTGGCTATTACCATTGGTTCATTTCCTTCCATTACAGAAACACAACTGTTTGTGGTTCCTAAATCTATTCCAATAATTCTACCCATTTTATATCTCCTGGTTTTGTTTATTTTCTAATTTATTTAAATATCTATCATAAAGGTAATAATTATACCTTTAATCGTCAATTAATTTGGTTTACCAACTTTAACTTTTGCAGGTCTTAAAACCCTATCATGTAAAGTATAGCCAGCACCAAGCTCCATAATTACAACTTCTTTCTCATAATCATCTGATTGTTCCATCATGTAAGCTTCATGTTTAATAGGATCAAATTCTTCACCTACACACTCAATCTTTTTTAAACCCCAGTTTTTTTCTAAAATTGAATGTAGTTTGTCATTTACCATAACAACACCATCATGAATTTTATCAAAATCTCTCGAAGCCTCAGAAGCTGTAATTGCTCTATCAAAATCGTCTAAAGATTGTAAAAGGTCATTAATCAATTGAGTATTAGCAAAATGTACACTTTCTTCTTTATCTCTTACTAAACGTTTTCTAAAGTTTTCAAGTTCAGCAACTTTTCTAAGTAGTTGATCTTTAGCCTCTTGTTCAGCTTTTTTAGAATTCTCTAATTCAGCTTTTAGCTGTGCAATCTCTAATTCTTTTTCTTCTAGAGGAGTCAATTCTTTTTTCTCTTTCTTCTCTTTTTTAGCCTTTTTCTCTTGTTTGGCTTCTTTCTTAGATTGCTGCTTCTCTTGAGGTCTTTCAATATTTACTTCAACTTCTTTTTCTTCTACTTTTGTTTCTTTTTCATCAGTAGTTTCTTTACTCATTTTTATTATCCTGTATTAATTAAAAGGCCTTAAAAAATTAACTAATCAATAAGTATTAGTTAATTCCTTCCTTTAATGATTTTTTATTTATGACATAAAAATAATACTAGCAATATTAATCGTCAAGTATTTGATAGAAAAAACTTTAATCTAATAAAATTTCTTCTTCATCTCCAATAGGAATAAAGACTTTTTCTGTTTTTTCTACTTTATCTTTTGCTTTTTTATCTTCTTTTCCGTCTTTTATTACTATAGAATTCTCATCGTGTTTTTCTGTGTCTTTTTTTTCTGTTTTTATTTTAGTATTTTTGTCTTTTTTTTCTGTTTTAAAGGATTCTTCTTTGTTTTCTTTTAAATAACTAATAGATTGAATTAATAAATTTAATGCGTTATCTGCTTCTTCCATTTTATTTATATTTAGAGATTCTAATTTATCTAAATACCTTGATAAATGTTCTTCATTAGCTTTAGTTATTTTTGATTTATGTAGTTCAATAGAATTAGAGATATCAGCTTCAATAGTTTTCTTAATATTAATTATTGAAGTGTCTCTTTCATTTTTATATTCATTTAAAATTTCTTGGAATTTTTCTGCAAAATCTTTTTGCTCTTGGAAAAGCAAATCAAATTCCATTTTAGATTCTTCTAATTCTTTTTTTGATTGTTTCGCTACTTGTTCAATTGATATTATTTTTGAATTTAAATTTTCTTCTGCAATTTTAACACTTTGATTTATTTCATTTAGATAATTATTTTTTAATAATTCTAACTTACTTTCATATTCTCCATAGAAATGGTTTTGTTTTTCTACAGCTTCCCCATAAGAGTTTATTATATCAAGTGTTGATTTCTGATGTTCTTCAATAACCTTTTGAAGTTCTTCTAATTTTTTACAATCATTTCTTACTGTGATAACCCATTCATGTGTTTTATTTGTTGAAACTTCTAATATAGCTAACATTGATCTATATTCATTTAAAGTGTTTGACAACTTTGCTAATTCTTGACCATGAGATTTTAACTCTTGAATTTTAATATCAATCTGTGAAGCAAGATTATTTACAGCTATCTTTTGAGAACTAATTTTTTCTTCTGTTAAAATAATATTTTCATTTAAATGGTGTTCAGCATTTCTGACCTTATCTAAAACCTGTTTTTGAACATCTGAATTTTGCTTATCATTATTAACCTTATAATTAATTACGATTAAATTAAATATAATAGCTAAAAAAAATAACAAAAAAGGTAATATAAGTGATATATTCAAGAGTCACCTCCAATTTTATTCAAACAACTTTTTTTCAATCTCAAACCAATCTTTACAAATATAATCAGCTTTTGGATATTTATTTTTATTTGATTTTTTTGTCAAATAAAGGGTTTTCATATTAATTTTTTTTGCACCAATTATATCTTTATTATAACTATCTCCAATATAAATACAACTTTTAGGATCTAAATTAAGATTTTTACAAATATATATAAAGGGTTTTTCACTTGGCTTTAGATATCCTGTTTGTTCACTAGAAATTGCAAAATCAATAATATCATCAACTTTTAAAGTTTTAGGTTTTTGAGCTATAGGAAAATCACTTAATAAAACAATTTTTATATTCTCTTTTTTTGCTCTTTCTAAGGTTTTTTGCATATTATTATAACCTCTAATTGACAAAAAAGTTCTTTCCCATGATTTATAAAATTGTTTATCTATCTTTTTTATTACTTTATTTATTTCTTTTTTTGTAGGATTATTCTTATTTAAGTATAGTTTTGCTTGTTTTTCTAAAAAGCCCTCAAGATCATCACTTTTTGGTAAGTCAATCTCTTGAGTGCTTCTATACATTTGTCTAACTTTATTAAATTTTAACCCAAGCCTCATGTTTGGGAAAAAAGATGGAATCAAACGAAGATTCATCTGAGATCTAGGGTATAGTGTCCCATCGATATCAAGGCAAATTGCCTTGATACCTTTCTCTTTTAAAGTTGACATTATTTTTTTCTTCCTCTTCTGTTTTTCTCAGACTTCTTAACTTTATCAATAGCCTTTCCTAAAGCTGCTTTATTTCCAGGTTTGTTGTTTTTCTTTTTAGCAACAGCTCTTCCTGCTTTAGGTTTTACAACAGTTTTAGGAGTATCTGATTTACTTTCAGTGGAATATTTAGATAATATCGGTTTATCCCCTTTCTTATTTAGAGAAGGATTTCTTCTTCTTTCTCTCAAATCTACTTCAATTGGAATTTGAGAAAAACCTAAATCTCTTCTAATACAATTCTTTAAGTATTTAACATAAATATCTGGAAATCCTTTTATTCTATTTACAAAGAATAAAAATCTTACAGGTGTCGCACTTACTTGAGTTCCATAATATACCTTGAAGTGACCTTCACTTCCTCTAGGAGGTGTATAACTTTCGGTCCAATCCTTTAGTGCATTATTTATAATTGATGTATCTACTCTTTTATTTAATTGTTTCCAAACACCCCAAACTGTATCAAGCATGGCAGGAATTTTAGTTCCATTTAATGCACTAATTGAAGTTATAGGAGCGAAACCTAAAATAGGGAATAAAAATCTAATTCTATCTTTGATTGCTTCAATTTCATTTGCTATACCAGATAATTGATCAATCTTATTTAAAACTAAAATTATACCTTTTCCTTTTCTAACAATTAAATTAGCAATTTTTTTGTCTTGATCAGAAAGACCTTCAACACTATCTATCATCAATAAAATAACATCAGCTTCATCTATTGTTTTTATTGCTCTATTTACAGAATAATATTCTACATCTTCATCTACTTTACTTTTACGTCTTATTCCTGCTGTATCTAGAATTGTAAAATCTGTAGATTTATATGAGAAAGCACCTCTAACAACGTCTCTTGTTGTTCCAGCTATTGTAGATACAATTGAAACATCTTCTCCTACTAAAAGGTTTGTTAAAGTACTCTTTCCTGTATTTGGTTTTCCTAATACTGCTATTTTAACTGTCTCAATTTCATCTGGAGCTTCAAATCTTTCTTCAAGATCTAACAATCCTAATAATGTTTCTTCTAATTCTTCAATTCCATGACCATGAGCTGCACTGATACCAAGTACTCTTTGGAAACCATAAGAATAATATTCCCAAATCAAATCTTCACGATTTGTATCATCGATTTTATTTATAACTAATAAAACTTTATCTGAATAAGGACGTAGTTTTTCAATTAAAACTTCATCCTCAGCAGTGACTCTCATACAATCCATCATGAAGATAATAACATCACTTTTATCTAATAATGATAAACTCTTTTGACTTACTAAGTCATCAAGACCTTCAAGTTCTTGTTTTACCCCACCACTGTCTACTAAAGTAATATAATGGTTACCAATTAGACATCTCTCTGGGATTGGGTCTCTAGTAACTCCTGGAGTTGGGTCTGTGATTGCTCTTCTTTTTCCGACCAATCTGTTAAATAATGTAGATTTACCTACATTAGGCCTTCCTATAATTGAAATTACTGGTATTTGTTGACTATCCATAATTAACACAGAATTTATATTCTGCTTTCTCCTTATCTACCTAAAATGTTTTCTCTAATTTATAGAGTGTGTGATGAGGGCAAATGCTCAAAGCGATTACTCATCCACTGCTTAACATAAGAAACAATTTCTTTTGATGAGTTCATTTTTAATACTTTTTCACTCATTTGCTTCGCTTCACTATATTTTACTGTTCTTAATATTTTTCTCACTTCTAAAAGAGAAGAAGGACTCATACTAAATTCATCTAATCCAAGCCCTGCTAACAATACTGTTGCATAGGGATTACTTGCCATTTCTCCACACATACCTATTGGTATATTTGCTTTATGAGCATTGTCTATTACTATTTTTATAAGTCTTAACACTCCTGGGTGAAATGGTTGATAAAGATGTGCTATTTTTTCATTACCTCTATCAACTGCTATAGTATACTGGATTAAATCATTAGTTCCTATTGAGAAAAAATCAACCCTTTTTGCTAATTCATCAGATATAAGAGCAGCAGATGGAACTTCTATCATAGTTCCTATCTTTACATCTTCATCAAAAGGTATCTTATTAGCCCTAAGTTCTTCTTGAACTTGTTTAAAAACTAACAAGGTTTGTTCTAATTCATCAAGACCACTAATCATAGGGAACATTATATGAAGTTTGCCATAAATGGAAGACCTTAACAATGCTCTTAGCTGAATTCTAAAGATATCTTTTCTTTCTAGACAAAAACGTATTGCTCTCCAACCTAAAATTGGATTTTCTTCGTCTATTCCAAGACCTGCTACAGCCTTATCTCCTCCAATATCAATTGTTCTAATTGTTACTGGTTTTCCATTCATTTTTTCTAAAACTTCTTTATATGCCTCAAACTGAACATCTTCTTTTAAACTACCATTTTTTTGCAAAAATAAGAATTCACTTCTAAACAAGCCTATTCCGCTAGCACCTTTTTCTAATGAGGGAGCTACTTCATCTGCAGTCTCAATATTTGCTTTTAATACATAATCTTTTTCATCTGGAGATATAACGGGTAATTTTGCAACGGTTAATAACTCTTTTTGGTATGCTTCCCAATTAGCTTTAGTTATCTCAAATTTCTTTTTAACATACCATTCTGGTCTAATTACAATTTGACCTTCATTTCCATCAAGGATTACTTCATCTCCATCTCTAGCTTTAAGAGAGGCTCCATAAAGGCCTAAAACTGTTGGAATACCAAAAGATCTAGCAAAGATTGCTACATGAGAGGTTCTTCCTCCAGTATCTACAGCAATAGCTTTAATCCATTTCTTATTTATAGTTAACATTTCTGATGGAAGTAGAGAGTCTGCAACTAAAATTACTTCTTTTTTAATTTGACTTAGTTTTTTACTTCTTTTAAAGCTCAAATTCTCAATAAGTAGTCTAGAAATATCACTTAAATCGATAGCTCTATCCCTAATCATTTCCATATCACTTGATTCTAAAGTGGCAATGAGTGAGGCGCTAACACTCTCAACAGCCCAAGCTGCATTTTGATAGTGAATACTTATTGAATCCTTAATCTCAGAAAGATATTCTGGATCTTGAAGCATAATGATATGAGTTTCTAATATCTCTTTTCTTGTATCATCATTTATAGAATCAAATAAAGCTTGAGTTTCATTAATGCTTCTTTCAACAGCATTATCAAACTTTTCTAATTCTTCCTTAACCTTCTCAGGTTCAATTTTTTCTCTGCTTACTTCTAGACTATTATGGGTAAAAACTAAAGCTTTACCACATGATATACCTCCAGAAGCTGCTATACCATTGAGTATTCTCATATGCGTTTATTTTACGTTCTATTTTTAGCCTTGTAAAGTGTCGATTATTCTAATTATTTATTATAATATAAAGATATGAAAAGAAATAATTCTCAAATTAATAATAAAAAAAGATTTGTATTATATATTATAATTTCTTTTGTGATTCTAACAATCATAGAATTGATGATTTTCATACCCAAAGTTAAACAAGCTATTATTGATTCAAATGCTATTGAATTAGTTAATCAAGCAAAATTAAATAACGAACAATCAAATTATAGAGATTACTCTCTCTTCTTTGTTTCTATGGATAACAATATTATAAGTTTTAAATATACAGGCAGTAAAAGAAGTGATTTTATTCACGATAGTTTTGAATATCAGTTGATATCTCCGCCTTTATCTGCCTTAAAAAAATATTGTGTTTCTTTCATTCCTGAAAATACAAAACTAATTGGAGTTACTTCAAAAGAAAAAGCCACTTATGTTAATGTTTCTAAAGAAATATTAAATAGTGACAATTTCTCGCTATGCTATCAACAACTCAAAGCTCAAGCCTTATCTATAAATAGTGAAGCTAAGTTCTTCCTTTTAATCGAAAACTCTCTTTATAACCAAAATAAAGAGTTAATTAAGAGATATAATTAAGCCTTTTTAAATATCTAACTCTAATGAATAAGAATAATACTTCAAATGTGAAAGATAAAACATATGCTGTTGCAGCTATATATACTCCAGCTACTTGAAAAATTAAAGGTAATATCAATATTGATAATAATAAAGTTGCAACATTAATAAAAACTCCAATAGTAATGGAGGTTGTTTGTCTCTCAGCAACTAAAATAGCTCTATATAGAGCAATCTTTGCACTAAAGAAAGGTAAAACCATAAGTACTCCCAAGGAAATTGGTAAATACATCAATAATTGATCTGGTAGTTTAGAAACGTTTATAAACCAAAGTCCCCAAAGTGGTTTTATTTGATATATAACTATATACAAAACCATTAAGGTAATTGCAACATTATTAACAAAACTCTTTATTACTTTTAAGTTTTCTTTTTTGTATTGTGCGATGATTATTTCTTGTAAAGATTGACTTATGGATGTGTATAAGAATAGATATGCTAATACAACGGGCCAAACAGCTAAAGATTCTACCGGATATAGGCCTTTAGTAATTCCTAGATTTAATAAAGGTCTAATCCCTAAAGTGATCCAAGAAGTGACAGCTAATGGTATATAAAAATTGACCATTTGTTTTAAGCTTAAGTTTTCACTATCAGTAGGTTCTAATTTATCAATTGCAGGTTTTGCAAGTAGATAAGATGAAATCATTCCTGATATAACTCCTAATGAAAGAGTTACCCCACCAAGGATTGCTCCTCTCATGTTATTTAATCTCAATCCTATGAATAATACGATAAATGCTAATATTAGGCGAATATACATTACCATAGGCACATATTTACTTCTATCGTGTTTAATCATTACACCTTGCCATAATCTTCTATATCCAATTGTAGCTGGCCAAGGAATTAATACAAAGAAACTCCAATATGCACTATCTAGTAACTCTATTGGTAAATCAAAAATATCGATAGCAATAAAATTAAAAACAGCAGGTATACAAAAAAATAAATGTAAGCTTGTTGTAATTATTGCTAAAGCATGCATTATTTTCAATATTTTCTTATAAGAACTGACACTTTTTGTAATTGCAGTCCCTGCAGATAGCATTTGGATAACAGGACCTTCAATAAATAAAGCTAGGGCAAAAGAATAACCAAATGCTGCTAATTGATTAGTAGCATCTGGCAATCTTGATATAAAACTTGTAATCAAAGGTTGTTCTGTTGCCATAACAATCCACATTACAGCAAGAGGAACCCATGATAAAAATAATTTCTTTTTAGTAATACTCATAATGTGTGCAAGTCTATTAATAAGTTCAATTAAAGTCTAGACATTTACACTAGATAACAGATGAATTATTTTATCCATAAATTCACCTTTCTCCATTCCTTTTTTCTTGCTTAGTAAAGATAAAAATTCAATATTACCTTTTCTACCTTTAATCGGGCTAATAATTAAATCTTGAATATAAACTTTATCTTCCTTTAAAATGTCATATACATGATCTAAAACTTCCTTTAGAAATTCCATATCATCAACAACACCTGAAAAATCACTTTTCCATTTAGGGACTTCAAACTGTGGTTTAATTAGACAAATTAGAAATGTATCGCCACATAAATTCAATATATGAGAAGCTGCATTTTTTATAGACCTAAACGATAAATCACAAACTGCAAAATCTGGCTTTGGATCTAAGTTTTCCAATAGCATTATATTTTGTTTTTCATGAACAAATACTCTTTCATCTACTCTTAATTTCCATGCTAATTGATTATAGCCAACATCAACACTATGAACATATCTAGCCCCACGTTGCAATAAACAATCAGTGAATCCACCTGTAGAAGAGCCAGCATCTAATACTATCTTTTCCTTAACATCAATATTAAACATATCTAAAGCTTTTTCTAATTTAAAGCCACCTCTTGATACAAATTTACCAAAAGAAAGTTCAATTTTACAATTACTATCAACCTTAACTTTAGTATTTGTTACAAGCTCATTATTTACATAAACATTTTTACAAACTACATAAGCTGTTAATTCATCTTTATTGTATTGTGGATATTCTTCTTTTAATTTTTGTAATAGAGATATTTTTTTTGCCATACTAAACCAACAATTGCTTATTAATTCTATTTATAGACATTGCCTTGGAACTTTTCTTATCAACTTCAATAACAACACCATTAATAACTGGAGCTGTTGTATGGATTTGAGTCCTAATTGGCATTTGTGTAAGCTGTTTTTTGATTGATATTTCTGGATCCGAGCCAATTACACTATCACTAGGTCCACAAAGACCTAAATCTGTAATAAAGGCAGTTCCATTTTCTAATATCATTTCATCTGCTGTTTGAACATGGGTATGTGTACCAACTACTGCTGAAACTTTTCCATCTAAATACATAGCTAAGGCTTTCTTTTCTTCATGATTTTCTGCATGCATATCAATTAAAATAATATCACACTTACCATTCATCTTTTTTATTTCATCTTCAGCAGCCCTAAATGGACAATCAGTTTGAGGTAAACTTAATCTACCTTGTAAATTAATAACCCCAACTCTTACACCATTGTTTTCAATAATTGTTGAACCATGACCAATTGTACCACTAGGATAATTTAAAGGTCTTAATAATCTATTATCATTTTTTAAAGAATCATATATTTCATCTTGTTGCCAAATATGATTTCCACTAGTAATCACATTAACACCAAGTGAAAAAAGTTGAGTTTTTTCGCTTTCGTTTAATCCAAATCCATTAGCAGCATTTTCACCATTTACAACAACAAAATCGGCTCTGTGTTCTTTAATCAATTGACCTAAGCCAATAAATAAAGCTCTCATGCCAGGTTGTCCACACACATCCCCAAGCATTAAAACAGTATATGTATTTCCCACAAACTTATCCTATTAAAAAAGAGGCTATAAAAGCCTCTATTTTTATCGCGCATATTCTACTACACGCATCTCTCGAATTATCGTGACTTTTATTCTACCAGGATATCTTAACTCTGCTTCTATTCTAGAAGCAATGTCTTTGGCCATATCCTTAGCTTCATCATCACTGACACTTGTATTATTTACTAATATTCTTAATTCTCTACCTGCTTGTACTGCAAAGGCTTTTTCAACACCTTCAAAACTCTCTGCTATATTCTCGAGGCTTTCTAATCTCTTAATATAGTTATCTAAAGTTTCTCTTCTAGCACCAGGTCTAGCTGCACTTACTGCATCAGCTATCTGTACAATAATAGCTTCAGGTGATTTTGGTTCAACATCATTGTGATGGGCTAATATAGCATTAACAATTATTGCATCTTCACCTAATCGTTTAGCATGTTCAGCACCTAATTCAGCATGGTTTGCATCACTTTCAGTCTCAATTCCTTTACCAATATCATGTAATAGGCCAGCTCTTTTAGCTGTTTCAGGATCAGCACCAACTTCGCTTGCAATCATACCAGACAATACTGCAACTTCACGTGAATGACTTAATACATTTTGACCGTAGCTTGTTCTAAAATATAATCTGCCAAGAGCTCTAATCATCTCTTGACTCATATTATGGATTCCCATATCAAAAACAAGTTTTTCACCTTCATCAGCGATTGTTCTGTTAACTTCTTTTGCAACTTTGTTAACAACTTCTTCGATTCTTGATGGATGAATTCTTCCGTCTTGAACTAACCTTTCTAATGCTACTCTAGCAATTTCTTTTCTAACTGGATCAAAACAAGAAATTACAACAGCTTCAGGCGTATCATCAATAATGATATCAACACCGGTTAGTGTTTCTAATGTACGTATATTACGTCCTTCTCTTCCAATAATTCTACCCTTCATTTCATCACTTGGCAAACTTACAGAAGCAATTGATACATCACCACTTACTTCGGTTGCCATTCTCTGAATTGAAGTTAAAATTATGTCCCTAGCTAGTTTATCAGCTTTCAATTGAGCTTCTTGCTCAATCTTATTGATAATTGTTTGAGCATCTCTCTTAGCTTCTTTTTGCATTTGCTCAATAATCAGCTCTTTAGCTTCATCTTGAGACATACTAGCTATCTTTTCTAGCTCCATCATAACGGAGCTCTCTCGCTTCTCTAATTCTAACTCAGTTTTTTCAATAACTTTCTTTCTATCTTCGAGTTGATTCTTAATGGTATCTAATTCAGCTAATTTCCGTTCAGCATTTTCTTCTTTTTGAAGAATACGTCTCTCTGAACGTTGCAATTCACTTCTTCTTTCCCTTGCCTCTCTCTCAACTTGTTGTTGTTCTTTCAACAATTGGTCACGAGTTTCTAGGATAAGTTCCTTACTTTTTGCTTCAGCTTCTTTTACTGCATCTGCATCTAAGCGTTTTGCTTTCTGCTCTACAGAAGTCAGTTTAAATTTCGAATACAGCCATCTTCCGATAAATCCGAAAACAGCACCAAGAACAACAAGAAGGAGATAAATTAATTCTTTCATAATATTTTCTCCTTAGTTGCAATTGGTTCAATATTATTCAACTAATGTCAAATTGTCAAGTTTTAAGGGCATAAAAAACCGCTACCTAAGTCGGTAACGGCTAAGTCATAAAATGACAAAAGACAGTAATTACTAATTATTATAATAAATGCATACTGTTTTTAAACATAAAGTTTAAATTTTTGTATTCAGAGCTTGAAGGCTTTTTCTCCTCCATTCTAAATACGCTGAGTACTAGGTACTACAGTTTACTTCTCTTCTTTAGCGCCTGTTTTATCAACAAGTTCTAAAATAACCATCTCTGCTGCGTCTCCTAAGCGGTAACCAGTTTTTAAAATACGGGTATATCCACCTTTACGATCTGCATTAAGAGGTGCGATCTCTGTGAAGAGTTTATTAAGAACAGCAGGGTCCTTAATATCTTTTGCAACGATACGGCGATTATGAACACTATCTTCTTTAGCTCTAGTAATCATTTTTTCTACCGTTCTGCGTACTTCAAGAGCCTTAGCTTTTGTAGTCTCAATTCTCTCATAACGGAGAAGTGAGGTTGCCATGTTACGTAACATTGCATCGCGTTCAGCAGTGCTTCTGCTTAACGTGTTGAAACCAAATCTATGTCTCATCTTCTTCTTCCTTGTTACCAGGTACATTGATTGTGTTTTTTAATACACTATAATCAGTCATTCCAAGACTTAGATTCCACTCTTTAAGTTTATCTTTAATCTCTGTTAATGACTTCTTACCAAAGTTCCTAGTTTTTGCAATTTCATCTTCAGTTTTCTTTGTTAAATCGCCAATAGTTCTGATATTAGCATTTTTAAGGCAGTTGCTTGAACGAACAGTTAGTTCTAATTCTTCAACAGAAGTATTCAAGATTTTTCTAATCTTTTCTTCTTCTTCGTCAACTTCCTCTTCACTATTTACCAATGCTTCATCAAAATTGATAAAGACTGAGAAATGATCTTTCGCAATCTTAGCAGCTTCTGCTAAAGCATTAACTGGTGCAATGGTACCATCAGTATAAATTTCAAGAATTAACTTATCATAGTCGTTTCTATAACCTACACGAGTTGGTTCAATTGAATATTTAACACGAGTTACAGGAGAGAAGAAAGCATCAATAGCGATAACGCCTACTTCTTCTACATATTTCTCATTAACTTCTGAAGGAACATATCCTCTTCCTAAGTCAATTTGAACTTCCATCTCGATATTCGCATCATCCATCATTGTGAATAGAACTAAATCTTTATTGGTAATTTCTACCTGGTCGCGTTCAAAGTTCTGACCGGTAATAACGCCGGGGCCTTTACACTCAATGAGAAGATTAACACCTTCGCAATCTTCAGGCATACTTATTTGTAATTTTTTTAGTGCAGCAATTATATCCGCAATGTCCTCACGAACACCTGGAAGCTGATCATATTCACTAGAAATTAAATGAGGTACACCTTCTTCATTAAAGCTTGTGAACTTAACAGCAGTAACTGCATAACCCTGGATTGAAGATAAAAGAACTCTTCTGAGCGTATTTCCAATAGTTGTACCAAATCCACGTTCAAAAGGATATGCTATAAATTTTCCGTAATTTGCTTCAACTGCATTATGCTCAAAATTAGTTCCCTTGGGTTTTTTAAAGCCCTTCAAAAGGTTTTTGCGTGCCATGGTTACTCCTTAAAGTCTGGATCTGCAGATAAAAATCTGCTTTTGGCGCAGGATTGGCTCCGAGGGAGCCAGTCCTCAATAAACAGCATCCCAAAAATCAACTTGGGAATGCTCCTAATAATTAAACTCTACGTGTTTTGCGTGGGCGACAACCATTATGAGGAATTGGAGTTACGTCACGAATAGAACGTACCTTTAATCCTAAAACACCTAGTGCTCTAATAGCACTTTCGCGTCCAACACCAGGTCCTTTAACGTAAACATTAACTTCACGAAGACCATAATCCATAGCCTTCTTAGCTGCTGTTTCACAAGTTACCTGTGCTGCATATGGAGTTGATTTTTTTGCACCACGGAATCCTAAACCACCGGCAGAAGCCCAAGAAATAGCATTTCCTTCAAGATCTGTCATGGTAACGATTGTATTGTTGAAAGTAGCCTGAATGTATACATTACCATCATAGACTGTCTTTTTAACTTTACGCTTTGCTTTCGCTTTTGCATTAGCCATTTTCATCTACCCCTTATTTCTTCTTACCTGCTACGGTCTTCTTCTTACCCTTACGAGTTCTAGCATTAGTTTTAGTCTTTTGCCCTCTAACTGGTAAGCCTTTTCTATGACGTAGTCCACGGTAACAACCGATGTCCATAAGTCGTTTGATGTTTAAGGCAACTTCTGTACGAAGACGACCTTCAACCTTATAATTTTCTTCGATTTCATGACGTAAAACAGCCAATTCATCATTTGATAGTGTATTAATTCTTACATCTGGATCGATTTTTGTTTTTTCACAAATTTCAATCGCTGATACTTTGCCGATGCCAAAGATATACGTTAAAGCAATCTTAACAGCTTTGTTCGGCAAGTCAACACCTGCAATTCTTGCCATTATTGGCCTCCTAATTTTTATTCTTAGAGAGGTGGCTTACGCCGAACCTTACTTCTGTCTTTGCTTATGTTTTGGGTTTTCGCAAATTATACGAACAACCCCATTTCTTCTGATAACTTTGCACTTGTCACATATTGGTTTGACACTTGCTCTGACTTTCATGTTAAGCTCCTATTTTTTTCTTGCCTTTGATTGGCTAAAAATACCAGTTTGATGGTGCATCTTCATAACACCCTCTACCTGTTTCATTGTATCTAGGTCAACACCAACCATAATGATTAATGATGTACCACCGAATAACATAGCTACAGATGATGGGAAACTAAAGAACTTCTGTACTAATGTAGGAATCAATGCGATAAAAGCTAAGAAAATAGATCCAGGAAGAATAATGCGGTTGATAACTTTAGTTAGATACTCCTCAAGTTTTTCGCTCCTTACACCAGGAACGGAACCACCATTTTCACGAATCTGTTTAGCCATTTCCACAGGATTCATAGTTACCTGAGTATAGAAGAATGCAAAACCGATAATCAACAGAGTATATATGATAATGTAGGGGATACCCTGAGGATTTAACCAATTAGCAAAAGCTGCTAACCAACTCACTTCTGCGCCTAAACTAGATGCAATTTGAAGTGGGAAGGACATTAATGCTGAAGCAAAGATAACCGGAATAACACCACTCGGATTTAATTTAACAGGAATATAAGTGCTTTGAGCACCATACATTCTTCTGCCAACTACACGTTTAGCATAGTTTACCGGAACCTTTCTCTCACCTTGTTGCTCATATACTACTAATGCAATAACAATGATAAACATTGCTAACACAACTAGTAATGAAATTGGATTGAAACTACCGTCTTGTACACCTTGAAATAGTGTAACAAGAGCTGAAGGAATTCTTGCAACGATACCTGCAAAAATTAATAGGCTAATACCATTACCAATCCCAAATTGAGTAATTTTGTTACCAATCCATACGAGAAACATACTACCTGCTGTTACAGATAGCATTGCTATCAAAGTAAATGGTAAGCGACCCATAGTCATAGAACCAGGAATCGAATTAGCATAAATTGTTATAACATAGGATTGAATCAAACAAACAACTATTGTTCCATATCTAGTGTATTGTTGAATTTTTTTCGATCCATGAGGATCTTGCGCAAGTTTTCTCAAACTAGGAACTACAATCATTAATAATTGTAAAATAATTTGAGTACTAATGTAAGGCATTACACCTAACATAAACAACGAGAAATTCGAAAATGCCCCGCCGGAAAAGAAATTCAAATATTCTGTAAATCCAAAAGAATTAGAATTACTTTGTGATAGGAAGTATTGTTGTAGAACCTGGACGTCAATTCCTGGAATCGGAATAACCGCTCCCAACCTACTGACAAACAGTAGGAGGAAAGTGATTAGACCTTTTCTTCTTAACTCCTGGATTCTCATCATTTCAACTAGGGAGTTTGCCATTTAGATCAACCTTTTTGTTATTTAATTTCGCCACCAGCAGCAGTGATTTTCTCAACTGCACTTGCTGAAACCTTTAAACCTTCAATAGTAATTTTTTTATCAAGTTCTCCGTTTGAAAGAATCTTAGCCTTAGTGCTATGACCTTTAACTAGATTAACTTTCTTAAGAGCTTCTAAATTTACTACATCACCATCTTTAAAATTTAAACTTAAAGCAGTTAATGAAACTACTTGATAGTCAACTTTAAAAGGATGGTTAGAAAAACCTCTACGTGCGACACGACGATACAAAGGCATCTGGCCGCCTTCAAAACCAGGACGAACACCACCACCTGAGCGGGAGTTTTGTCCATCATGGCCTCTACCACAAGCGCGACCCTTCGATGAAGCACCACGACCTACAATAGTTTTTTTTGTATTAGCACCGAAAGGTGCTTTTATTTGACCTACATTTGCCATCTTACATCTCCTCAACTTCAACAAGGTGAGCAATGACGTTTACCATGCCAAGCATATCAGGAGTTGCATTGATAACTACACTGCTATTAATTCTATTCAAACCAATTGCTTTAACAGTCTTGCGTTGCTTTGGTAATGTACCTGCAACGCTACGAGTTAAAGTAACTTTAAGTTGTTTTACTTTTTTAGCCATCATTAACCCCACATGTTCTTAAGAGTTTTACCTCTATTCTTTGCGACTTGGCGAGCATCAAACAAGTTTTCAAATGCATCAAAAGCAGCTTTTACAGTATTTACTGTATTTTTAGAACCTAGTGATTTACCTAAAATATCAGTGATACCAGCAGCATCACATAAAGATCTAACAGCACCACCGGCGATTACACCAGTACCTGGAACTGCAGGTTTTATAAGTACACTAGCACTCTTGAATTTACCAATACATTCGTGAGGAATAGTACCATTTTTAACTGGTACAGTAATCATGCTAGCTTTAGCACGATCAACAGCTTTACGAATAGCATCGGTTACATCATTTGCTTTACCAAAACCATAACCAACTTTACCTTTTTGGTCTCCAACAACTACTAGAGCTGAGAAAGAGTATCTTCTACCACCCTTTACAACCTTAGAAACACGATTAAGTTTAATTAGCTTTTCAACGTATCCGTCGTTTTTATCTTCTCTTCTTGATCTTTCCACGGTCTCCCCCTAGAACTTCACGCCAGCACTGCGGGCGCCATCAGCGATGCTCTTAACAATACCATGATAGAGGTAGCCATTTCTGTCGAATACACATGTTGTGATATTCTTCTCGATCATCCTCTTACCAATCACCTCACCAAGCTTTGCTGCATCAGAAACACAGTTTTTTAAGCCTTTAAGTTCAGTTTCAACGGTATTAGCAGAAACAAGAGTTTTACCTGCTACATCATCAATAACTTGAACATACATATGGTGATTACTACGGAAAACAGTCATCCTCGGTCTGCTGGCAGTACCGGAGATGCTTTTTCTGATATGAAGCTTACGTCTTTTAAGCTTGCGTTGTTTATCATTTACTTTGCTCATCTCTTACCTACCGATTATTTGCCGGATTTACCGACTTTACGACGAATGACTTCATCCTCATATCTTACACCTTTACCTTTATAAGGTTCAGGTTTACGAAGAGAACGAATCTCTGCAGCTGTCTGGCCAACTAACTGCTTATCAATTGCTGAAACAGCAATCTTATTTTGACCTTCAACTGTAATTGTTATACCTTCTGGAATAACAAATTCAATAATATTGGAATAACCTAAGTTAAGGATTAATAAATTACCTTTAACTTCAGCACGATATCCAACACCATTAACAATTAAGTTTTTAGTATACCCTTTAGTTACACCAACAATCATGTTGCTTAATAACTGACGGTATAGGCCATGGAAGCTACGACTAGCCTTTGATTCGTCTTTGCGAGTTACAACGATT
The DNA here is from genome assembly GCA_963677735.1 of Sphaerochaetaceae bacterium. Taxonomy (GTDB): domain Bacteria; phylum Spirochaetota; class Spirochaetia; order Sphaerochaetales; family Sphaerochaetaceae; genus Pleomorphochaeta. Next base: position 2,466,817 of record OY782505.1, on the reverse strand, counting down.
TGTTCTTTTTGAACATCGAAACTAACTTCTTTACGAACTTCTTGTGTTAATTTACCTTTAGGTCCTTCAACACTTAAAATTCCATCTTTAACAGTAACCTTAACCCCTGCAGGTAGTGCAACGGGCATTTTACCAATACGCGACATCTCTCACCACCTTACCAAATAGTACAGATTAGCTCACCACCAATCTTCTTTTCAGAGGCCTTCTTTCCTGTAATAACGCCAGTTGAAGTAGATACTACTACTACACCATGACCGTTATATACACGAGGCATGTTACGATAGCCACAGTAAACACGACGACCCGGTGTTGAAACACGTTGAATGTCATGAAGAACTGGACTCTGATTATCATCATATCTTAAGAAAACACGAATATTAGAAACACCATCTTTTGTAACTTTTTTGAAGTTCTTTACGTAACCTTCATTTTTTAAAATCTTAACGATTTGAAGTTTCAATTTAGATGTGGAAATATCTACTTTTTCATGTTTTGCCTGACTAGCATTTCTTATCTTAGTCAGCATATCTGCAATTGGATCACTTACAGCCATTTTATATCTCCTACCAACTTGACTTGGTTACGCCAGGAATCTGACCTTCACTTGCCAATTTACGAAAGCAGATTCTACACATATCGAACTTACGCATATAACCACGAGGTCTTCCACAAATTCTACATCTATTTACTTGTCTAGTACTGAATTTAGGCTCTTTTTGAGCTTTTACAATCATTGATTTTTTAGCCATTTTTCAATTCCTCTTACTTAGCGAATGGCATGCCTAACTTCTTAAGTAATGCATACCCTTCTTCATCGGTCTTGGCCGTCGTAACGATTGCGATATTCAGACCGCTGATGCGTTCAATTTTATCGAAGTCAATTTCAGGAAAGATAATCTGTTCGGTAATTCCTAAAGAATAGTTACCGTGACCATCAAAAGCATGAGGTTTAACACCCTTAAAGTCTTTAACACGAGGTAAAGCTATGCCGATAAGGCGTTCTAAGAAATACCACATATTGTCACCACGTAAGGTAACCATAGCTCCAATTTCTTGGCCTTCACGAACTTTAAAGTTAGCAATAGACTTTCTTGCTTTAGTCTTCACTACATGTTGACCTGCAATTTGTTCTAATTCTTTTACAGTAGCATCTAAAAGCTTTTTGTTAACAAGAGCTTCACCAACACCAACACTTAGTGTAATTTTTTCGACGGCAGGAACCTGCATTACAGATTTATAACCTAACTCTTTGAAAAGAGCAGGTGCAACTTCTTCAAGATATTTTGTCTTAAAGGTTGGTACAAACTTTTCTTCCATTAGAGCACTTCCCCGGTTTTCTTCGCGTAACGGACTTTTTTTCCATCATCGTCGAACTTGTATCCGATCTTACTTACTTTTCCATCTACAACTAGTGCAACGTTGGAAACGTGGATCGGAGCTTCAATGTCAATAATTCCGCCCTTGTCTTGTGGACTACGCTTTTTAACAGTTTTTTTAACCATATTAGCGCCTTGGACGATTACCCTGTCTTTGTTAGGGTCCACCTTAACTATCTTACCTACATAACCTTTGTCTTTGCCGGCAAGAACTTTAACGGTGTCGTTTTTTTTGAGCTTCATTGCTATTCTCCTACAACACTTCCGGTGCGAGTGAAACAATCTTCATATAACCATTACGTAGCTCACGAGCTACTGGTCCAAAGATTCTTTTACCGCGTGGGTTATTGTTGGCATCAATAATAACACATGCGTTATCATCGAACCTGATATAGGTACCGTCAGGTCTACGGTATTCCTTCTTAGTGCGTACTACAACAGCTTTCAAAACAGCGCCTTTTTTAATAGCACCATTTGGAAGAGCGTTCTTTACTGCAACTACCACAATATCACCAACACTAGCTACGTATCTATGGCTACCACCTAAAACTTTGATAACTTGAACACGTTTTGCGCCACTATTGTCAGCAACATTTAAATAACTCTGCATTTGTACCATGACGTATCTCCTTGCTTAACGAGCACGCTCGACGACTTGAGTTAGGCGCCAGCACTTGTCTTTGCTATAATGACGACATTCAACGACACGAACTGTATCGCCAACATGAGCATCATTACTTTCGTCATGGGCCTTAACTTTTTTAGTCTTGGTCACATACTTTTTATACAAAGGATGAAGGCTTCTTGTGTTAATGGCAACAACAATAGTTTTGTCCATTTTATCACTAACTACCTTTCCTGTAAAAGTTTTTTTACTTACTTCCATCTACCTCGAGCCTCTCTTAATTAGCGGATGTGCGAATGCCTAAGGCATACTCGTGGATAAGAGTGTTAAGGCGAGCAATTTGTCTCTTAACATTTCTAATTGCTAGAGGGTTTTCAACATGACCTAGAACCCTATCCATACGTATGTCTAAATATTGCTTGCGAAGCTCATCACGCTTTGCGATCATTTCTTCCAATGTTAGATCTTTGAATGAATTCTTCATGCTATTCTACCTCTCTTCTAACTACAATCTTTGTTTTGATTGGGAGTTTTTGAGCTGCAAGTGAAAGTGCTTCACGTGCTAATTCTTCACTAACGCCAGCCATTTCAAACATCATAGTCCCTTTCTTAACAACTGCTACCCAACCTTCTGGGTTACCTTTACCATTACCTTGTCTTGTTTCAGCAGGTTTTTTTGTGTAAGGCATGTCAGGGAAAATTCTGATCCATACTTTACCACCACGCTTAATATGACGAGTCATTGCAATACGAGCAGCTTCAATTTGACGGTTTGTGATCCATTTTGGCTCTACAGCCATTAGACCAAACTCACCAAATGCAATGGTATTACCACGGTGAGCTACACCATCACGGGTACCTCTTTGCTTTTTTCTATGAATGATTCTTTTAGGACTAAGCATTAATTAACTCCTTTCGAAGGTTTTTTAACCAAACCACCTGCGTCATTCTTTTTAGCATGTTCGTAGATTTCACCATTGAACACCCAAACTTTAATACCAATAGCACCAAAGGTTGTACGAGCTGTTGCTACACCATAATCGATGTCTGAACGTAATGTATGTAGAGGAACACGACCATCTTTCATCCATTCTGTTCTTGCAATTTCAGCACCGCCTAGACGACCAGAACATTTAATCTTTACGCCTTGTACGCCACTTTGCATAGCTTTAGAAACAGCCATTTTCATAGCTCTTCTAAATGAACCACGTGATGCTAATTGTTTTGCTACGTTTTGAGCAATTAATTGTGCATTGCCTTCAGGTTTCTTGATTTCTTTAATCTTGATTTGAACCTTTTTGTTTGAAAGCTTTTGTAAACGAGCGCCTAACTTTTCAACATTTGAACCCTTAGAACCAATAATGATACCTGGGCGACTTGTTGTAATTACAATAGTTACACGTTGTGGTTTACGGATGATTTCAACATCAGCAATTTCAGCACCTTGTACTTCTGGACAGTCTACCAAAGTTTTACGTAATAGTAAATCTTCATGTAATGTATCTGCATATTCTTTTGAATCTACATACCATTTAGACTTCCAAGTTTTATTAACTCCTAAACGGAGTCCAATTGGATTAACTTTTTGTCCCATTTATTCCCCCAAGTTTGCTTTTTCGTCTACAACGACTGTAATATGAGACATTCTCTTGAGTAGAATATCACGTCTTCCATGGGATCTTGGCCATACGCGTTTCATGCGAGGACCTTCGTCTACCATTAACTGTGTAACATACAATGAATCTTCATCAATTTTACTGTTAACATTCATAGCATTGGCTCCAGCACTCTGCAATACCTTAAGAAGTAGTCTTGCACCTTTTTGAGGCATTGCCTCTAAGATTGCGACTGCTTCAGTATAAGGCTTTCTCCTGATTAAGTTTGCAACTGGGCGAACTTTTGTTGGAGAAATCATAAGATACTTTGCGACTGCTCTATAGCCTGTGTAGTTTTTCATATCTTACCTACCCTTCTTTTTATCAGAGGCAGCATGGCCACGGAATAGTCTAGTAGGTGCAAACTCGCCGAGTTTGTGACCAACTAAGTTTTCTGTTACATAAACTGGAATCCATGTTTTTCCGTTATAAACGGAAATTGTGATACCAACCATTTCAGGGATGATCGTTGAAGCACGGGAATACGTCTTGATCATCGCATTACTACCAGTCTTGCTAGCTTCTGTAACTCTTTTTAAAAGCTTCTTTTCAATAAAAGGGCCTTTTTTGATTGATCTTGCCACTTTATACTCCTACTTTCGCTTCTTAACGATGAACTTACTTGAAGGTTTTTTCTTAGAACGAGTCTTTCCGCCCTTAGTTGGTTTACCCCAAGGTGTAACTGGGTGACGACCACCATTAGTTTTACCTTCACCACCACCATGTGGGTGATCAACTGGGTTCATAACAACACCACGAACTTTCGGACGTCTACCAAGATGGCGTGATTTACCAGCTTTACCTAAGTTTACGTTCATGTGATCTTCATTACCTAATTGGCCAACTGTTGCATAGCATTCTGCGAATACTAAACGCATTTCACCTGAAGGTAATTTAACTGTTACATAGTCACCGTTTTTAGCAACAATAGTTGCACCCAAACCAGCACTACGTACTAATTGTCCGCCACGTCCAAGTGTTAATTCAATATTGAAAACTTGAACACCTAAAGGAATATTCTTCATAGGAAGAGCATTACCAATAGTTAGTGGAGCTTCTGGACCACTTATAACTTTAGCACCAACTTCTAAACCTTTAGGAGCTAGCATGTAACGTTTTTCACCGTCTGCATAGAATACTAAAGCAATATTTGCTGTTCTATTTGGATCATATTCAATGGTTTTAACAACACCAGGAATACCAATTTTATTACGCTTGAAATCAATAATACGATAAGCGCGTTTATGCCCACCACCTCTTCGGCGTACACTAATACGACCATTGCTATCACGACCAGCTTTTTTGTTTAAGCTAGTTGTTAGTGATTTTTCTGGCTTATTTGTGGTCAAGTCGTCGAAAACTAAAGAAGTCTTCTGACGAAGAGCGGGAGTATTGGGCTTATAAGATTTAAGAGCCATTTTCCAAATTCTCCTTATACGCCTTCGATGGCTTGGATGCTTTCACCCTTAGCCAAAGTCACGACAGCCTTTTTCCAGTTACCAGTGTTACCTTTTATAGCTCCACCTTTGCCTCTAGAAAATTTTGGCTTACCTTTTACGATCATAATATTACATTTTGTAACTGTTACTTTGAATAATTCAGCTACTGCAGATTCAACATCGAACTTATTAGCACGAGTGCTGATCTTAAATGTATACTTCTTACATTCACCTTCACGAGCTGTATTTGATTTTTCGCTCAATACTGGTGCAATGATTACTTCATCTGCTCTCATTTCATTGATCCCCTTATCTGTCGCCGTAGAAGCTATTCAAGTTCGAAGCGGCTGTTTCCAATACAAGAATCTTTCTAGCGTAAAGAAGTTCTTTAGCTGAGAGTTTGTTGAAGGAAAGAACATGTAAATATGGGATGTTTTTTGCTGCTCTACGCATCATTTTATCATCATCCTTTAATATAAGTGTTGTTCTTTTTTCGTCACACTTGAAGTTCTTCAATATGGCAGCGAGGTCTTTGGTTTTGCCGTTTTCACTTGTAAAGTCTTCAACTACTACTAAACGTTCATCTTGAACACCTTTAGAAAGAAGACTTCTCATAGCTAAACGCTTCATCTTCTTAGGTAATTGATAACTATAATCACGAGGTTTAGGTCCGAAAATTGTACCACCACCTACATGAACAGGAGACTTTTTATCACCAAAACGTGCATTACCAGTTCCCTTCTGCTTGAAAGGCTTAGTATTGCTGTAATTGACCTCAGCACGGGTCTTGGTGCTTGCTGTACCAACACGGCGATTAGCAAGCTCATTGTTTACGGCATAATAAATGCTTCCGTCACTAACTTCACAATTAAATACTCTTTCATTTAATTCGATAGTTTTAACTTCGCTGCCGTTTGTAGAAAAGACTTTATATTCCATAATCTATCTCGCACCTACTTCTTAATCGCTTTCTTAACGATGACAACGCTTTGAGCGGGACCAGGAATTGCACCTTTTACCATTAGTACCTGCATGTTTTCATCTACACGAATCACTTTTAGATTCTGAACTGTTGTCTTGTCACCACCCATACGTCCAGCCATATTACGACCTTTAAATGTACGAGAAGGTGTAGCTGACATAGCGGTACCACCGATATCTCTGTGGAATTTTGAACCGTGAGTTGCACGTCCACCTGAGAAACCGTGGCGCTTCATACCACCAGCGAATCCCTTACCTTTTGAGGTACCTGTTACATCAACGAAGGTTGCGTCTTTAAATATATCTACGCCTAGTTCGTCACCAACTTTTACTTCCTTTTCATATCCGCGGAATTCTTCAACATTTTGCTTTGGTGCACATGTATCTTTGAATTGTCCAGCGTAAGGTTTAGTAATGGTGCTCTTCTTCTTGTCAACAGAACCTAAAACTGCAGCTTCATAGCCGTTCTTTTCTTTGGTTCTTTGACCGATGACAACATTGCCCTCAAACTTTATTACAGTCACAGGAGTGAGTCTGCCGTCAGCATCAAACACCTGTGTCATTCCAACTTTTTTGCCGATAAGCCCTAACATTTCTTACCTCACCTCTTTACTGCTTAATCTCAACATCTACACCGGCTGGAAGCTCAAGTTTCATTAATGCATCCATTACCTTTGATGTGGGATCTAAAATGTCAATCAAACGCTTATGAGTTCTCATTTCAAACTGCTCACGGGACTTTTTATTGACATGGGGCGATTTCAGGACAGTGTACTTGTTGATACGAGTTGGGAGAGGTACCGGACCTGAAACTTTTGCTCCGGCCTTTACTACTGTCTGAACGATTGCTTTTGAGCTTTGTTCTACAAGCTCAACATCAAAACCTCTCAATCTGACTCGAATTCTTTCTTTAGCCATTATTCCTCCAAAAAACGGGTCTTGTCAGTAAGTATTTCTACTGACAAGACATTCGCTGATAAGAATTATTCGATAATTTCTGTAACCTGACCAGAAGCAACAGTTCTACCACCTTCACGAATAGCGAAACGTAGACCTTTGTCCATAGCAACTGGGTGAATTAATTCAACGCTGAAAGAAGTATTATCACCAGGTAATACCATTTGTTTATCAGCAGGTAATTCTACAGAACCTGTAATATCGGTTGTTCTAAAGTAGAATTGTGGGCGATAACCAGTAAAGAATGGTTTATGACGTCCGCCTTCTTCTTTATTTAATACATAAACAGTACCAACAAATTTGCTGTGTGGAGTAATTGATTTAGGAGCTGCTAGAACTTGTCCACGAACAACTTCTTTCTTATCAACACCACGAAGAAGAGCACCGATGTTATCACCAGCTTGACCTTCATCTAACAATTTGTTGAACATTTCAACACCTGTACATACAGTTTCTTTTGTTTCTTTAATACCAACAATTGAAACTTGATCGTTAACATGAACAACACCGCGTTCAATACGACCTGTAACTACAGTACCACGACCTGAAATTGAGAAAATATCTTCAATAGGCATTAAGAAAGGTTTATCAACAGCTCTATCTGGTAGAGGGATATATTCATCCATAGCAGTTAATAAATCTTCAATACATTGAGTTTTTTCTGGATCATCAGGATTGTTTAATGCTTCAAAAGCTGAACCACAAATAATAGGACAATTCTCACCATCGAAACCGTTTTCAGTTAAAAGATCTCTCATTTCTTCTTCAACTAATTCGATTAGGTCTGGATCATCAACTTGGTCAGTTTTGTTAACAAAAACAATAATTGAAGGAACACCAACTTGGCGAGCAAGTAAGATATGTTCTTTTGTTTGTGCCATTGCACCGTCAGTTGCTGCAACTACAATAATTGCACCGTCCATTTGTGCTGCACCAGTAATCATGTTCTTGATGTAGTCAGCGTGACCAGGACAGTCAACGTGTGCATAGTGTCTGTTATCAGATTGATATTCAACGTGACGAGTGTTGATAGTAATACCGCGAGCTTGCTCTTCTGGAGCATTGTCGATTGCATCATAAGCTAGAGCTTTGTCACCAAACTTTCTAGCACAGTGCATTGTAATTGCTGCGGTGAGGGTAGTCTTACCGTGGTCAACGTGACCAATAGTACCAACATTAACGTGAGGCTTAGTTCTCTCAAACTTCTGTTTAGCCATCTCTTTCCTCCTTGTGCCGTTTATTACCGGTCACAAAAAAATTAATATGCACCTATAAAGGCAAAAATCCTTTATAGTTTTCTGAGACAAACTAAAATTCGTCTAAATATAGGAAAAAGAAGGTTTCCAGAGGTCGACATTTTATACAAAAGGCCGACATAGCTTAAGTTTGAAAAAAAACTTTAGTTCTGGAACCATCAATTATCTTATATCAGACAATCTGTTTGGCTCGCAATCACAAACGGGGACTCAAGTCACCACAAATGTGAACCTTAGTCAATATATTAAAAACAAAACTTATTGTCAACACCTAACCTAAAGTATTCAAACATATATTGATTTAATTTAAATAATTGACAAATAAAGAGTTATTTATTCCAAAATTAGTGAATTATTAGCAAATAAGCTGCTTCATATAGACAAAATAAAACAAGCAACTCGAAAGTTGCTTGCTATTATTATTTTGTTTAAAACTACCATCTGAAATGGGTAAAAGCTTTGTTTGCTTCTGCCATTCTGTGAGTATCTTCTTTCTTTTTGAAAGCTGAACCAGTATTTGCATAAGCATCTAATAGTTCACTAGATAGTTTTTCACCCATTGAACGACCATTACGAGATCTTGATGCAGAGATTAACCATCTCATTGCTAGAGCTTCGCTTCTAACTGCATTAATTTCTACTGGTACTTGATAAGTAGATCCACCAACACGGCGAGATTTTACTTCAACAACAGGTTTAACATTTTCAATTGCTTTTAAGAAAACATCTAAAGCTTTTTCGTCTGATTTCTTTTCAACTGTTTCTAATGCTGTATAAACAATTTTTGTGCTAACGGATTTTTTACCATCTACCATTAAATGGCGAATGAATTTTTCAACAATTACGCTACCGTATTTTGCATCAGGTAAAATTTCACGTTTTGTAGCTGCTTTTCTTCTTGACATCTCTTACTCCCCTTAAGCCTTTGGCTTTTTAGCGCCGTACTTAGAGCGACTTCTCTTACGATCTGTAACACCAAGGGTATCCTTAGCACCACGAACGATATGATAACGTACACCAGGAAGGTCCTTTACTCTACCACCACGTAGTAAAACTACTGAGTGTTCTTGTAGATTGTGACCAATACCAGGGATATAAGCAGTTACTTCAATTCCATTTGACAAACGAACACGAGCTACCTTTCTAAGTGCAGAGTTTGGTTTTTTTGGAGTTACAGTCATAACTCTGGTACAAACACCACGCTTTTGAGGGCAACTTTCAAGAGCAGGAGATTTAGTCTTGTTTATTTGACTTTTTCTCCCTTTTCTAATTAGCTGATTAATAGTAGGCATCTTCTAGATACACTCCCTTTTATAATTCGCGATCCACTCAATTCTCACTTTTGGGGATCTATACTTTCTCTCATACAAGAGAAAAATATTTCCAATAAAAAGTAGTCAGCATGAATACAATTAAGTTATTACAAATAAACTCTACGCAAGGACACTATGCCAACAGGCACAATATCCTTACCAGATTCTATTAAACATTAGTTGCATCAACTACTTTTTTTAAATTACCATTTTCTTCAATGCCCATCTCGGCTGCCATACTTTCACGTCTTTTGGCAACTTGTTGTTGTTCAGCTTCTTGAGCGTTTAACAATAGAGCTTCGTCTTCGAGCTTGACATTTCTATATCTCTTCATACCTGTTCCAGCAGGAATCAAGTGTCCAATAACTACGTTTTCTTTCAAGCCTCTTAACTCGTCTGTTTTACCAGCAATTGCGCTTTCTGTCAAGACCTTAGTAGTCTCTTGGAAAGAAGCTGCTGATAAGAATGACTCAATTGAAAGAGCTGCTCTTGTAATACCAAGTAACAATGGTTTTGCTACAGCAGGTTGACCACCTTCTTTAACAACCCTTTGGTTTTCGCTATGGAAACGATGTTTATCAACTTGTTGTCCATGAACTAAATCAGTATCACCAGCAGAAACAACTTCTACCTTCTTAAGCATTTGGCGAACAATAACACCTAAGTGTTTATCATTAATATCTACACCTTGCATTCTGTAAACAGCTTGAACTTCATCAACTAAGAAAGATTGTAGAGCATTCTCACCCTTAATATTTAAAATATCATGTGGATCGATTGCACCATCACATAATCTTTCCCCAGCTTCAACACTATCGCCATCTCTTACAAGCATGTGTTTGTTCATTGGTATTACGTGTTTATAACTCTTATCATAAGCATCTCTTACTCTAACAATTATCTTACCTTTTGTAACATTACCAATTTCAACAACACCTGAAACTTGAGCTAGAACGGCAATAACTTTTGGTCTTCTTGCTTCAAACAATTCACCAACACGTGGTAGACCACCAGTAATATCTGCAGTTTTTGTACCACCCTTAATGATTTTAGCTATGATTTCACCAATTGAAATTTCTTGGTTATCTTCACAGGTTAAATATGTACCACCAGGAAGTTGATAGTTAACAAGAGTCTCACCCGCACCATTTGGAGCAGAAGTGATAAGAATCCTTGGTTGTAAGTGTTCAAGTTTATGTTCAGTAATTCTTCTTTGGATATTACCTGTTTCAAAATTCTTTTCTTCAACCATTGTAGAACCTGCAGTAATATCAACAAAGTGAATATAACCTTTATACTCACAAATGAATGGTTCACTAAATGGGTCAAATGAAGCAATTGGTTTTTCAGCTGGAATAAAACTATTAATATCTACATATCTTTCTAATTCTGAACCAGTTTTAATAACAGCCTTTTGAGCCTTACCAACAATAAGAATTCTATTTTCAACAGTTTTTACAATACCGTTTTGAGTACTTGTTACTATTTCTTCTGGATTGTCTTTCTTAGTATATAAAGGTGTTCCTTTAGCAATAGCATCGCCTTCACTAATCAATAGAGAATCATAAGATCCTTCTTCAATTTCAGAAACAACTACTTCATAGTGTAAGAAACCTTTTCTGGAGAATACTTTTATTCCATCAGATTCCCTTGTTACATAATGACCTTCAATTGAAGTAATAATAATTGGATTTTTAAATGCAATTGTATTATCTTCAGATGAAGTAGATGCAGTACCACCAACGTGGAATGTTCTCATAGTCAACTGTGTACCAGGTTGTCCAATAGATTGTGCAGCTATTGTACCAACGGCTTCACCAATTTCAACAGATCTATTAGTTGCAAGGTTTCTACCATAACATTTTCTACAAACACCATGTTTAGCTTCACAAGTTAATACAGTTCTTAAGAATACTTTCTCAATTCCAGCTTCTTCAACTTGTTTTGCTACTTCTTCGTCAATTTCTTCATTAGCTTTAGCAATTAATGCTCCTGTAAATGGATGATGTACATCTTCTACAGGACAACGTCCTACGATACGTGAACTTAAGGCTTCAACTAAATCATCACCTTCTTTAAGTGCTTCAATCCATATACCATTAATTGTATGACAATCTTCTTCATTTACTACAACGTCTTGTGAAATATCAACTAGACGACGTGTTAAGTAACCAGCTTCAGCGGTCTTAAGAGCTGTATCTGATAAACCTTTACGTGCACCATTGGTTGAAATAAAGAATTCAATGATTGAAAGGCCTTCTTTAAAGTTAGATTTAATTGGGAATTCAATAACGTCACCAGTTGGTTTAGCCATCAATCCACGCATACCACCTAATTGTCTGATCTGAGTTTTACTACCACGAGCACCAGAGTCAGCCATTAAGAATAATGGGTTAAATCCATTTTGACTTTGTTTTAAGTCACTCATAAGTTCATCTGCTAATCTTTCGTTAGCATCTGTCCAAACCTCAATTACACGGTTATAACGTTCTTCAGAAGATATACTTGCATGAACACTATATTGCTTTTTAATTTCAGCGTGCTTATCTGAAGCTTCTTTCATTATTTCAGCTTTTGCATCAGGAATTATCATATCTGATAAACCAATTGTTGCACCAAAGACTGTTGCGAATTTAAATCCAACATCTTTTACAGCATCTAATAATTGAACAGCAACTGAGTTTTTCTTTTCAGCAATAGTATTTCCAATTAATTTCTTAAGTTCTTTATCACCTAAACAATAGTTTTGGAATTCAATACCTTCTGGTAATACAGAATTGAAAATAACTCTACCTGGAGTTGTTTCAATTTTTGTACCATCAGGTAATCTATATAAAATCTTAGCATTGTATGACAATATTCCACTATCAATAGCTAATTCAATTTCATTAATGCTATCGTAATAGTGTCCAGCACCTTTAGCACCATTCATTTCCCTTGTTAAATAGTTAACACCAAGAACCATGTCTTGAGATGGGAATACAATAGGTTTACCATTAGCAGGGTCAAGTAGGTTTGTAGCACTTAACATAAGTGTCCAACACTCTAATTGCGCTGCTTGAGTTAAAGGAACGTGTACAGCCATTTGGTCACCATCAAAGTCAGCATTAAATGCATGACATACTAGAGGGTGAAGTTTAATTGCTTTACCATCAACTAATACAGGTTCGAATGCTTGGATACCTAATCTGTGTAGAGTCGGAGCACGGTTTAACATTACAGGGTGTTCGCTTACTACATCATCAAGGATTGACCATACTTCATCAGTTTCTTGTTCAACTAAGTTCTTTGCTTTCTTAATATTGTAAACAACACCTTTTTGAACAAGTTTTTTCATAATGAAAGGTTTATATAACTCAAGAGCCATTTTTGATGGAAGACCACATTGATGTATTCTCAATTCTGGACCAACAACAATAACAGAACGACCTGAATAGTCAACACGTTTACCAAGTAGGTTTTGTCTAAATCTACCTTGCTTACCTTTTAACATATCTGAAAGAGATTTTAATGGTCTGTTATTTGCACCACGAACAACACGTTTTCTCTTTGTGTTATCGAATAGAGCATCAACAGCTTCTTGTAACATTCTCTTTTCATTTCTAATAATAATATCAGGAGCATGTAGTTGGATTAAGCGTGATAAACGATTATTTCTATTAATTAAACGTCTATATAAATCATTTAAATCAGAAGTCGCAAAACGGCCACCATCTAGTTGAACCATTGGTCGTAAATCTGGTGGAATAACAGGAATTACTGTTAATATCATCCACTCTGGTTTATTTTCTGAATTCTTAAAGCTTTCACAAACTTCAATTCTCTTATATAGGTGTTTATCTATTTTACCTTCTTTGGCACGCATTTCTTCACGAAGTTCATAACTTAATTTATCTAAATCTAAATTAGTTAGAATTTCACGAACAGCTTCAGCTCCCATGCCAGCACGGAATACTTCACCATATTGTTCAAGAGCGTCATAGTATTCATCTTCACTTAAAATTTGCTTTTCTTTAAGATCTGTTTCACCTGCAGAAATAACAATATATTTTTCGTAATATAATACACTTTGTAAATTAGCTCTTGAAATATCAAGTAATAAACTCATACGAGAAGGAACTGATCTATAGTACCAAATATGAGAAACAGGTGAAGCTAATGTAATATGGCCCATTCTTTCACGACGAACTTTTACATTTGTAACTTCAACACCACAGCGGTCACAAACTACCCCTTTATAACGGATAGATTTGAATTTACCACAGTAGCACTCCCATTCCTTTGTAGTACCAAATATTTTTTCACAAAACAGACCATCCCTCTCAGGACGCAAAGTACGGTAATTGATAGTTTCTGGTTTCTTAACTTCACCGTAAGACCAAGCCTTAATTTGTTCAGGTGAGGCTAATTTAATTCTAACACTATCGAAATCTTGAATTTCTTTCATTCCGTTATACTCCTGATTAGTTTAGAGGTGCTTTCTCTTTCTTAGCGATGAGCTCTTCATCCCTTTCGGTTAGAGGAACTTGTCTACCCTTATTGTCGTAGACGGACATATCTAATGCTAGACCACGGATTTCTTGTACAAGAACATTAAATGCTTCAGGCATACCTGCAGAAGTAGAAGGCTCACCCTTAACAATGCTTTCGTAAATTTTTACACGGCCTGTCATATCATCACTCTTTATTGTTAACAATTCTTGAAGAGTATTTGCTGCACCATATGCTTCTAATGCCCAAACTTCCATTTCTCCCAATCTTTGTCCACCAAATTGTGCTTTACCACCAAGAGGTTGTTGAGTTACTAAGGAATAAGGTCCAGTAGCACGAGCATGCATTTTATCGTCAACTAAGTGGTGTAATTTTAGATAATAGATATAACCACAGAATACTGGATTAACAAATTCAACACCTGTTCTTCCATCATATAATGTTTGTTTACTATTTCTTGGTAATCCAGCTTCTACCATTTTCTCTTCAATTTGATCCATTGAAGCACTTTGGAAAACAGGAGATGAATACCATTCATCTAATGCTACAGCAGCCCAACCTAATTGAGTTTCCATTAACTGACCAATGTTCATACGAGAAGGAACCCCTAAAGGATTAAGACAAACATCTAGAGTTGTTCCGTCAGCCATAAATGGCATATCTTCTTCTGGTAATATTCTTGAAACAACACCCTTATTTCCGTGACGACCTGCCATTTTATCCCCTTGTCTTAACTTTCTCTTAGTTGCAACAAGTACTTTAACAGATTCTTCAACGCCAGGTGGAAGTTCATCATTATTAGCCTTAGTTAATCTTTGTACATCAATAACAGTTCCAGTTGTACCATGAGGAACTTTCAATGAAGAGTCTCTAACTTCTTTAGCTTTTTCACCAAAAATAGAATTTAACAGTTTAAATTCAGGAGTTGTATCTCCTTCACTCTTCGGTGTAACTTTACCAACTAAAATAGAACCAGGAGTTACATAGGTACCAATTCTTACAATACCATCTTCATCTAATTGTTCTAACATTTTTTCACTTGTGTTAGGGATATCAGCAGTAAGCTTTTCAGGGCCTAATTTTGTTTCTCTAACATCAATTGTATATTCTTTTATATGTATAGATGTAAAAATGTCTTCTCTAACAACTTTTTCACTGATTAATACAGCATCTTCGTAGTTATAACCATTCCAAGGTACGAAACCAACTAAGATATTTCTACCTAAAGCAAGTTGTCCTCTATCTGTAGCAGGACCATCAGCTAAAACTTCACCAGCTTCAACATGTTGTCCTTTATCTACTAATGGTTTTTGGTTCATACATGTATCTTGGTTAGTTCTAGAGAACTTTTGTACTTCATATACATCTACAATACCATCAATTTCTACTTCGTCTGGTTTAATAATAATTTTTGTTGATGATACATAATCAACAACACCAGCTCTATTTGCTTTAATTAATACTCCAGAATCATAGGCTGCCTTTCCTTCCATACCTGTACCAACACGAGGAGTTTCAGGGAATAATAGAGGAACAGCTTGACGTTGCATGTTTGAACCCATCAAAGCTCTGTTTGCATCATCATGTTCTAGGAATGGAATCAATGAAGAAGCTACGGAAATAACCTGTTTAGGGCTAACGTCCATATATTTGATTTCCTTAGCAGATTTAGTAGAGTAGTCTCCACTTTTTCTAACTGGGATATCATCTTCTAAGAAGTTACCATTTTCATCAATTTTAGCTGAAGCTTGGGCAATAAAATATTTTTCTTCATCATTTGCATCTAAATATCTATATTGCTTTGAAGCAACACCATCTATAACTTTTCTATATGGAGTTTCTAAGAATCCATACTTATTAATTCTTGTATAGTTTGCAAGAGATAGAATAAGACCAATGTTTGGACCTTCAGGTGTTTCAATAGGACACATTCTACCATAGTGAGTATAGTGTACGTCACGAACTTGGAAACCAGCACGATCTCTTGATAAACCACCTGGACCTAAAGCTGTTAATCTTCTTTTGTGTGTTAACTCAGCAAGTGGGTTAACTTGGTCCATAAATTGTGATAATTGAGATGAACCAAAGAATTCTTTAATAGCAGCTACAATAGGTTTAATTGAAATTAAATCTTGAGGTCTAACACTATCGTTTTCTAAGTTCATACGATCTTTTGCAATACGTTCCATTCTTGAGAAAGCACTCTTTAGAGCGTTTTGTAATAACTCACCAACACAACGGATACGTCTGTTACCTAAGTTATCAATATCATCAATATGATATTTTTTCTCATCTTGGTTACTATAAACTTTAATTAGATAATCCATTGTATTAACAATATCTTGAGGTGTTAATACAGTATTAGATGTATCTTCTTCTTCTTCATCATCGTTTAATGTGCCAAATTTTTTGTTAAATTTATAACGACCAACTGCACCTAAATCATAACGACGAGAAGACATAAACATATTAGGAAGATCTTTTTCAGCTCTTTCTACAGCAATCATTTCACCTGGTTGTAAAACATTATAGATTGTAGATAGAACAGCTTCCTTAGTAGGTTCTTCATTTTCATCTAAAGTAAATTTAGAGTTTTGTTCATTTTCTAAACAGTTTAGAATCATTGGGTTTGACAATGAATCTTCTGATTCTAAATCAACAATATCTAGTTTAGTTATTTTATAAACTTTTAATAATTCTTCAATTTCATGCGGATTTAACATAGATCCAGCTGTTAAGAAAATCTTTTTGGTTTTTTCACCGCTTTCATCAACAGTATCTACCCAAATATCTTTTGCAATATAACTAGAATCTAAAGCATCAATAATTTCTGGATCATTATTTAATTCTACTTCTTTAATCTTGTAGAATTTTTCAATTATTGCCTCACGAGTATTGATACCAATTGCTCTAAGGAATAAGGTTGCTAATATCCTTTTCTTTCTATCGATCTTTGCATATATAAGTTTCTTTTTATCATCAATTTCGAATTCTAACCATGCACCACGGTATGGAATGATTCTAGAGGAATAAATTTCTTTATCCGTTTTCTCGTATGAAAAAATAACACCTGGAGATCTGTGAATTTGAGAAACTACAACACGCTCAGCACCATTAATTATAAAAGTACCACGGTCTGTCATAACGGGGATATCACCAAAGAAAATTTCTTTCTCTCTGATTTCACCATCAGGAAGTTCTAAACTTATAGTTGCTTTAATAGGAACATTATAAGTACGACCTTTCTTCTTACATTGTGATTCAGTTAATTTTTGATTTTGAAAGTCAATAACATAATTGTTATAAACCAAACGCATTTCACCGTTTGGACTTTCAATAGGGAATGTGTTTTGGAATACTTCTTCCAACCCTGAAGGATCATTATTATTAACTGCTACATTTTGCTTACTGCGATTAAATTGTAAAAAACGTTCATAAGAATCCAACTGGACACCAATTAGGTTTGGTAGTTCACAAACTTCATAAAATTCAGAACCGATGTATGTGCGTTTTATGGATTTGCCTGAGGCACCCATCATCTACCCTCCACGTCAAAGATCTAAGATAAACTTAGTCGGTGTTTAACACCTATCTCCCCAAATGGGGAATGAAAAGACACGTTTAGCCACCATGATAGGTGGCAATTTGCCTTTATTTAAAAATAAGGCTAAAAAAAACAAAGCCTGACCCGGAAAGCCGGGCCTGGCGATAGTTCTTATTCAGCAGCAACAAGTTCAACTGTTGCACCAGCTTCTTCAAGTTGTGTTTTAAGAGCTTCAGCATCTTCTTTGCTAACAGCTTCTTTAACAGTTTGATTACCAGCTTCAACCATAGTCTTTGCTTCTTTAAGACCAAGACCTGTGATTGCACGAACTGCTTTAATACAAGCAATCTTCTTTTTAGCATCAGCTTCTTTTAAGATTACGTTGAATTCTGTTGGTTCTTCAGCAGCGTCAGCACCAGCTGCAGCAGCAGGACCAGCAGCAACAGCAGCAGCTGCTGTTACACCAAATTTTTCTTCCATCATTGAGATTAGTTCTGATACTTCAAGAACACTCATGTTTGCGATTGATTCTAAAATTTCTTCTTTAGTAGCCATATTATCTTCTCCTTAAATTATATTCTTCACAACAATAGCAGGTTACGCGTGAAGACTAATGTTGTGTTAATTAACTTCAGCTTGGGCAGCGCCGTCGCTGTTTTTTTCTACATATGCAAGCAATGTTGCTGCAAGTTTTTGAACTGGAGCTCTCATAGTACCCATTAATGAAGATAATAATTCAAGTCTACCAGGTAATTTACTAAATGCTTCGATTTCTTCAGCACTAAATAATTTCTCATCAATTTTTGCACATTTAACAACCATTGGTGCGCCATTATCTTTTGCTTTGAAAACAGATTTAGCAACTTCGTTAGCACTATCACCTTTTGATAAAGCAATAGCTGTAGGTCCTACAAATACACTTTCATCAATTTCAATACCTAAGTCTCTCATTGCTAATTTAGCGAATCTGTTTTTTACAACACGATATGCGCCATCATTATTCAACAATTCCTTACGTAATTCGGTAATTTGTTCTACAGTCATTCCTCTGTAATCAGTGAATATGAATCCACTATATTGTTGGAATTCATCTTTTAACTCTTTTACAGCATTTTCTTTAGCTGGAGTAATGCGTGTTTTATAATCCATTGCAAGTTCCTCCTAGTTTGCCATGAAGTCTTTGACCGACACATGAACACCAGGGCCCATTGTGGAGGACAATGCTAAGGAAAGAACGAAATCGCCCTTTGCATCAGCAGGCTTCTTACGAATGATTTCCTTAAGAGCTGTTTGCGCATTTTCACAAACTTTCTCAGGATCCATGCTTACATGACCAACGGCTAAGTGAACTACACCAGTCTTGTCAGAACGGAATTCTACACGACCTTTTTGTAATTCAGCAAGAGCACCCTTGATATCAAAAGTAACTGTTTGAGTTTTAGGGTTTGGCATTAAGCCTCTTCTACCAAGAATAGGACCTAAACGACCAACATCTTTCATCATATCAGGAGTTGCAACAGCAACATCAAAATCTAACCAGCCACCACGAATTTTATCGATTAAGTCTGTATCACCAACATAAGTTGCACCAGCTGCTTTAGCTTCTTCAACTTTATCACCCTTACAGAAAACAAGAACACGTTTTTGTTCACCGAATTGGTGAGGTAAAACACAAGTGTCACGAACTGTTTGGCTTTTCTTTAATGATAATTTAACAGATAATTCAACTGTTTCATCAAATTTTGCGAATGCAATTTCCTTAACTAATTGTGAAGCTTCACTAAAGGTGTATAAGTTTTCACTGTCTACTTTTTTAGCTGCTTCAAGATATTTCTTTCCGTGCTTCATATTAGTTCTCCACCTCTACGCCCATACTTCTGCAAGTACCTGCGACGATTTTCTTCGCAGCTTCGATGTCATTTGCATTTAAATCTGGCATCTTAACATTTGCGATCTCTGTTAACTGAGCATCTGTGATTTTCCCAACTTTAGTTGTGTGAGGAATACCACTACCTTTAGCAAGGCCTAAAGCCTTTTTAATAAGTACTGCTGCAGGTGGAGTCTTTAAAATAAATGTAAAGCTCCTATCAGAGTAAACTGTAATGATAACAGGAAGGATAAGTCCAGGTTCATAAGACTTTGTCTTATCGTTGAACTGCTGAACAAATTGTGGGGCACTAACGCCATGAGGACCTAACGCTGGACCAATTGGTGGTGCAGGTGTAGCCTTTTGGGCAGGACACTGTAACTTAATTACAGCTGTAACCTTTTTCTTTGCCATAGTTTTTCTCCTTACGTAGCTGAGCTTGGTCTGAGCTGACCGATAATCGAGCTCCTACGCTGGTTATAACGCCTGTCATACGATCAGGCTCCCACCTTTTCAACTATTTTATTAATTGAAGAGGAGTGTAAACGAAACAATTCATTTTATAAAAAAACGATATTTCATAAACTAAATTAATTAGCTTATAAAAAACTTGTAAAATAAAAATTATTTTACAAATTTTTCTACTTGTTCAAAAGTTAATTCTACAGGTGTAGATCTACCAAAAATACCGACACTAACGATAATTTTGTTCTTCTCAAGATTAACTTTTTCAATTTCGCCAGAGAATGTGTCAAACGGACCATCAATAATCCTAACTGTTTCTCCAACTGAGAAGTTTTGACGAGGTTTAAATACCTTGTCTGCAGGTAATTCACCAGTTTTTCTGAAGATTCTCTTTACTTCTTCAGCATGTAATGGTTTAGGTTTAGCTCTTTCTGACGAAGTCAAAAAGCCTGTAACACCTTGAATTCTTTTAATTTCACCACACCATTTTGCCCAAGAATTTTCTGGAAGATCAAGTTCAACAAGAATATAACCTGGTAAGATTTTTTTCTTTACTTCTTTTTCTTTGTCATTCTTAATTTCAACGACAGTTTCAAAAGGAACTTTTACTTCAGAACAAACATTCGCAAAATCAAGATTATTTTCTCTTAATTTATTGATTGTTCTTTCAATTTTTTGTTCATACCCGGTGTAAGTATTTACTACGTACCAACCTTTAGCCATAACCCGTCCTACTTTAGAATAATAAATATAGACCTTGAAGTAATAAATAATCAACAAGACCTAATACAGCTGCAAAAATAACCACTGAAACTAAAACAACACGAGTTGAAATAACAACTTGATCTTTTGAAGGCCATACAACTTTTGAAAGTTCTTGACGAGATTCTTTAAAAAATTTAACTATTTTACCCATATCTTCTCCCTAGAATGTTTTGAGATAACCCAAAACTCAAATGAAAACATCATTTAGGCACATCTAGAGCACCTTTTTCACTTAGAATAAACACATCTTATAATTATGCTTAAATCCCAGCAAAATGACTTTACTGAGATTTTAACGCTATTCACCATAAAAATCAATACGAGAAGCCAACAGGTCAGGTAGGATTCGAACCTACAACACCCGGTTTTGGAGACCAGTGCTCTAGCCATTGGAGCTACTGACCTGTTCGCTTCTCGATTAACTTTAGGAATTAGACTATTTAATTTTTGCTTCTTTGTGCAAAGTGTGCTTGCGTTCAAATGGACAATATTTATTTAGCTCTAATTTGCCTGGTGTGTTACGGCGATTCTTTTGTGTTGTATAATTCTTATTATTACAAGAAGTACACTTTAAAGCTATCTTCTCAACAGGTCCCTTTTTCTTACTGTTTGCCATATTCCTTACTCCTTAGCAAGTTGCATTTTATTAATGCTTTAAGGTTTTTTTCTTATAGCCCTCAAGCAGATTTGAACTGCTGACCCCCACCTTACCAAGGTGGTGCTCTACCACTGAGCTATAAGGGCAAAAATAATTGCCATCACATATGAAAAAACCAATACATGCGAAACTCAACATATCAAACACAATTCTTTTTGTCAACCGACTTTAACTTTTAATTTATGTTTTTTTATAAAAAATATCAATATTATTTTCATTATTTCAAGACGGTAAGTTTGCTATCTTGTAACAATAGTAGCTTTGTTATACTTTATTTATATAAATAACAAATTCTTTTAAGGAGAAGCAAAGATGGCAAAAATACAGAAGACTCGTTTTGGAAGAACACCTGAAGACATAGTCCAAGACTATGCAGAACACCTAAAATACACCTTAGATGCCGACATCTTTCATAACACAAAAGAAGGGCATTACCATGCTCTAGCCCTATCAATAATGGATAGAATAGTCCATCAATTACATGCTAGTCGTGAAACCCAAAGAAAAAAAGACTCGAAAAGAGTCTACTATCTTTCCCTTGAATTCTTAATGGGAAGAGCAATGACAAATAATATTATTAATCTAGGCCTTGAAAAAGAAGTAAAACAAGCTTTAAAAGAATTAGGCAAAAACTTTGAAGAACTTCAAGATCAAGAACCTGATGCAGGTTTAGGAAACGGGGGCTTAGGAAGACTAGCTGCTTGTTTTTTAGATTCTTTAGCTACTTTAGAAATTCCAGCATTTGGGTATGGCATTAGATATAATTATGGAATTTTCAAACAACAAATAAAAGATGGCTGGCAAGAGGAATATCCTGACAGTTGGTTAAAAAATGGTAACCCTTGGGAAATAGCTAGAAAAGATTTAAAATTCCCAGTTCGTTTTGGTGGTAAAGTTAAAGTAATTAATGAAAACGGTAAAGATATCTTTAGATGGGTAGATGGTGAAGTTGTAACAGGCATGGCATACGATATGCCAATTGTCGGTTATGGTTGCAAAACTATTAACACATTAAGACTTTGGAGTGCAAAAGCTGCAGAAGACTTTAATTTCCAAGAATTTAATGAAGGTGATTACACAGAAGCTGTAAGATCTAAAATTACTGCTGAAAATATATCCCAAGTTCTATATCCAAATGATACAGGCTATATGGGAAAAGAATTACGTTTAAAACAACAATACTTCTTTGTATCTTGTTCTTTGCAAGATATAATTAGAAGATTTAAACAAAAACCTGAACATAAATGGTCAGATTTTTCAAATCTAGCAGCCATTCAATTAAATGATACTCACCCCTCTTTAGCTGTACCAGAATTAATGAGACTACTTGTAGATAAAGAAGGGTTAAGCTGGGATGAAGCTTGGCAAATTACAGAAAATACTTTCGGCTATACAAACCATACTTTAATGCCAGAAGCTCTTGAAAAATGGTCACTCCCTATGTTAGAAAGTCTACTTCCTAGACACGTTCAAATAATATTTGAGATAAACCATAGGTTTTTACAAAAAGCAGCTTCATTCTTCCCTCTTAAACCTCATATGCTAAGTAAAGTTAGTATAATTGAAGAATCAAATCCTAAAATGGTAAGAATGGCAAATCTTTCTATAATTGGCTCTCATAGCACAAATGGTGTAGCTCAGTTACATAGCCAGCTATTAAAAACAAATATGTTCCCTGAATTTAACTTGATTTTCCCTGAAAAATTTAATAACAAAACTAATGGAATTACTCAAAGAAGATGGTTGTTAGATTCAAACCCAGAACTTTCTAAATTAATTACTAATGCTATTGGTGATGATTGGATTTTAGATTATTCAAAAATTAAAAATTTAGCACCGTATTCACAAGATGCTGCCTTTGTTGAAGATTTTGCAAAAATTAAGAATAATTGTAAAATTAAAGCCGCTAACTTTTTGAAAAAAGATACGAATTTAATAATTGATCCTAACACCATGATAGACACTCAAGTTAAGAGAATTCATGAATATAAAAGGCAACTATTAAATGCTATGAATATCTTACTTATTTATTCAAAACTTAAAAATGGTGAAATAAATAAAGCTGATATGGCTCCAATTACTTTCTTATTTGGAGGAAAGGCAGCACCAGGATATGTAAATGCAAAATTAATTATTAAATTTATTAATAATTTATCAAAAACTATTAACAGCGACCCCGCTGTAAATGATGTTTTAAAAGTTTTCTTTATGCCAAACTACAGAGTCTCTATGGCAGAAAAAATTATTCCTGCAACAAACTTGAGCCAACAAATTTCTACAGCGGGAACTGAAGCTTCAGGTACCGGTAATATGAAATTCATGGCCAACGGAGCTCTAACAATAGGTACTTTGGATGGTGCAAATATTGAAATGGCAGAAGAAGTTGGTAGAGAGAATATGTTTATTTTCGGTAACACTGAAGAAGAAATTGCTAAACTAGCTCCGTCTTATAATCCTTATGATTATATATTAGATAACCCTTCTATAAAAAATATTATTGATTTAGTTACTAGTGGGTACTTCAATATTGGAGAACCTCACATATTTGACAGATTAACAAAATCTCTACTAAATGAAGGTGATAAGTATTTCTTATTTGCTGATTTAGATATGTATAGCATAGCTCATACTAAAGCTAGAGATTTATATAAAAACAATCAAAAAGAATGGAATAAAAAAGCTATTTTAAATATTGCAGCATCTGCAAAATTCTCATCTGATAGAACAATATTAGAATATGCAAATGAAATTTGGAATATTAAACCTTGCCCAGTAAAGAAAGCCGTTCAAAAAGAAACTGCTGTAGAAAATGCTAAAAAGATTTAATAATTTATTTTAAATTTAATTTTATAGATGGTTTGTATCAATTACAAACCATCTTTTTTATTTTCTAAATTCCATTCTTGACAAATATGTAAAAGAAGGACATAATTTATTTGATATCAATTTGATATCAAAAATATAGGAGATAAAAAAATGGATGAAATTAAAGAATTTAAAGCTAAAGCTTACAATGGAGGGTTATCCCTTTTATTAATTATTTTAATTGAAATTGGAAGTATTATTCTTTTTTTATTAAATTTAAAGCCACATATGGCCCTATCAATTACACTTTTCTCAATTATTGAACTCATTGTAATTATTTTCTTAACTGGTTTAAAAGTATTAAAACCTAATTCAGCTAGAGTATTTACATATTTTGGAACTTATTGTGGAACTTTAAGAGGTCCTGGATTTTATTTTGTAAATCCATTATATACAAGTGCAACAGTTGGTTATAAAAAAGGAGAGAGAAAAGACTCTAATGGCAATTCAGTTACTTTTGATCGTCCAATAAGAAAACTCTCTTTAAAAGCAATAACTTTAAATAATCAAAAACAGAAAATTAATGATTCTATGGGAAACCCTATTGAAATAGGAATTGTTGTCATTTGGAAAGTTATAGATAGTGCGAAAGCCGCATTTGCTGTAGAGAACTATTATGAGTTTCTATCAATTCAAAGCGATAGTGCTCTAAGAAGTATTGTAAGACAATACCCTTATGACACTCCTGAAGATGATGATAAATTATCTCTTAGAGGCGATTCACAAGAAATAGCAGAAAGTTTAAAAGAAGAAATTCAAAAAAAAGTTTTATTTGCTGGCCTAGAAATTATTGAAGCGAAGATCACACATCTAGCATATGCTCAAGAAATTGCTGCTGCTATGCTACAAAGACAACAAGCGGCTGCGATAATCGACGCTAGAAAAATGATTGTAGATGGAGCGGTATCTATGGTACAAATGGCTCTAGAACAATTAAAAGAAAATGAAGTTTTAGAATTGGACGAAGAGAGAAAAGCTGCAATGGTTAGCAATCTTTTAGTAGTTTTATGTGGGAATAAAGATGCCCAACCTATTGTAAATTCAGGTTCATTATATTAAATATATTTTCAAGGAGAATTATAACTCCGTCTTTTGACGGAGTTTAACTTATATGAATGAAAAGAAAAAACCCCAAAGAAAACAAATTCCACTTAGATTATCATCTTCACTATATGAAGAATTAGTTGAATGGGCAGAACAAGATTTCAGATCCGTAAACGGACAAATTGAATATCTTCTCTATGAATGCGTTAAGAAACGTAAAAAAAGAATTAAATCTAATTTAATTGAAAAAGAAGAATTTGATGCTGTAGATAAATAGTCTATCCAAGTAATTTAATAAACCAATCAATTATTGGAGGTACTATCTTAATTAAGATAGGGGCTAATATTAAACTTGGTAGATAATTTGCTGTTTTAAATTTCTTTATATCAAGCAAATTAAAAGCAATCATTAAAATCATTACCCCGCCAACTGCTGACAATTCATTTAACCCTGCATCTCCTAATATAGGAGATATTAAAGACCCTAAAACAGTAAAAAATCCTTGGTAAATAAATATTACAAGAATACTAAACATTACTCCAATTCCGTATGTAGCTGCAAAAATAATAGCCATACTTCCATCAAGAAAGCTCTTTATCAATAATAATTGGTAATCTTGAGCTGTCCCTGCTTGTATGGGCCCTAAAACACTCATTGCACCTGAACAAAAAAGAACTGAGGCATTTAAAAATCCTCTAGCAAAAGAATCACCTTCACCTTTATTAACTGTTTTCTTCTCTAAAGTATTTCCTAAATTATAAATTCTATCATCAATCTTTAAAATATAGCCTATTAATCCGCCAATTATTATCGCAAAAAGCAAAACAATATAAGAATCTGTTTCTAATCCCATCGAAATACCGATTAATAAAGTTATCAGACCAGCAGAACTAGCTACAATATGTTTAAAATCTTTGCTAATATGATTTTTAATAAATAAACCAATCAAAGAACCTAAGAGTACTGTTATACAGTTAATTATAGTTGCAATCATAAATATTAAATTATATCATTACATAGACACTTTCAAGAGGTATTAAATTGTTTAACATTATTTTAGCTGCAGGTCTCTCTTCTAGAATGAAAAAAAATAAACTTTTATTAGAATATAAAAATAAGAGCTTTTTACATCATTTAATTGATGCTTCTTTTGGTGCAGATCTTGATGTAATTGTTGTAACAGGTTGCTATAAGGATGATGTTATTAATGAGATTAATTATCTTGAGAAGAAATACAAAAAACAAATCCATAAAGTTCACAATCCTAATTATGAAAACGGACAACTTTCTTCATTAATAACTGGAGTTGTAAAACTGAAAAGTTTAGGTAATGAAGAACCTTATTTTATTAGTGTGGCGGATGTCCCTTTATTAAAAAAAGATGACTTTATTTCCTTGATTCCGTATCTAAAAGATCATGATGCATTAAGACCAAAAGTTAATGGAATTTTTGGACATCCTGTTCTTATAAATAACAAAATAACTGAGGAAATTATTAATCTAAATTTTAAAAACAAAAAGGAAGGTCTAAGATCTTTTTTAAAGAAAAAAGACACATATACCTTCCAATCTAATAACAAAGCCTATATAGAAGACATTGATACTCAAGAAGCTTACTTAACGCTTATATCTAACCCATTATCATAATTTAAATGAATCTTAGCACCAACATTGAATTTGCCTCTTAAGATTTCTTTAGCTAAAGGATTTTCTATTAATCGTTGAATAGCTCTCTTAATTGGTCTTGCACCAAAGTTTGTATTATAGCCTTCTGTATATAATTGTGCTAATACATTTTTATCCCAACTTAAATATAATTGTTTTTTCTCTAGTCTTTCTTTCAATTCATTTAATTGAAGTTCAACAATTTTTTCTACTTGAGATTTTCCAAGTTTGTTGAATATTACTATTTCATCAATTCTATTTATAAATTCAGGTTTAAAAGAGGCTGCTATAGCTTGATGTATTTTAGCATTAGCAACTTCTTCACTACTTCCATCAAAGAGGTATTGTGATCCTAGATTACTAGTCATGATGATTACGGTATTAGTAAAGTCAACAATCCTTCCTTGACCATCTGTAAGTCGACCATCATCTAGAACTTGAAGCAATACATTAAATACATCAGGATGAGCTTTTTCAATTTCATCAAACAAAATTACAGAATATGGTCTTCTTCTAACCACTTCGGTTAATTGACCTCCTTGATCATAACCAACATAGCCTGGAGGAGCACCTATTAATCTGCTCACTGAGTGTTTTTCCATATATTCACTCATATCAATTCTTTCTAAGGATTTCTCACTATCAAATAAAAATCTTGCTAAAACTTTTGCAAGCAATGTTTTACCTACCCCAGTAGGTCCTGCAAATAAGAAACTACCCAAAGGTTTTCTTTCATCAGATATTCCTGTTTTGTTTCTTCTAATTGCATCACTGATAACATCAATTGCTTCTTCTTGTCCAATTACCTCTTTGGATAAAGAATCTTCTAGATTTAGATATTTCTCAATTTCACTTTGTTCCATTTTACTTATTGGGATTCCGGTCCAATTGCTAACAATTCTTTCTAAATCTTCTTCAGAAACTTCTTCCCTTAATAAAGATTTTCCATCTTTTTTAAGTTCTTCAATCTTCAAAGATAACTCTTCTATTTCTTTTAACAAAGTAGGCAATTGTCCGTGTTTAATTTGAGCAGCTGTAGCCAAATCACCATCTCTTTCAGCAGCGTGTTCTTTGTTTTTCAACTGTTCAACTTCAACCTTTTTTGCTCTTATATTGTCAATCGCTTTTTTCTCATTTAGCCATTGAGCACTCATTGCATCCATCTTAGATTGTAGATTAGCTAATTCTTTTTCTATTTTTGACAGTCTATCTTTACTTATGGAATCTTCTTCTCGGCTTAAAGCTTGTTTTTCAATATTTAATTGTAAAGCTTTATGGTGTAATTTATCTAACTCCTCAGGTTGACTCTCAATTTCAATCTTTAATTGGCTTGCAGCTTCATCAACTAAATCTATTGCCTTATCTGGTAAAAATCTATTTGTAATATATCTATTACTAAGAACAGCTGCAGCAACTAAGGCTTCATCTTTAATTCTAACACCATGATGAACTTCATACTTCTCTTTTAGTCCTCTAAGAATCGCAATTGTATCTTCTACACTTGGCTCTTTTGTAAAGACTGGTTGAAATCTCCTCTCTAAGGCTTTATCACTTTCTATATATTTTCTATATTCATCTAAGGTAGTTGCACCTATTGTATGTAATTCACCTCTAGCTAATGCTGGTTTTATCAAATTAGAAGCATCTGTTGAGCCCTCAGAGGCTCCTGCCCCTACAATTGTATGTAACTCATCAATAAATAAAATAATACTTCCTTCGCTGTTTACAATATCAGTGATAACTGCTTTAAAACGCTCTTCAAATTCACCACGATACTTAGCACCTGCTAAAATAGCTCCCATATCTAAAGATAAGATTCTTTTGTTCTTTAAAGATTCAGGAACATCATTGGATATTATTCTATTAGCCAAACCTTCAACGATTGCAGTTTTACCAACACCGGGTTCTCCAATTAAAACAGGATTATTTTTAGTTCTTCTAGAAAGAACTTGCATGATTCTTCTAATTTCTTCATCTCTACCAATAACTGGATCTAATTTACCAGCTCTAGCTAATTTGGTAATGTCTCTACAATATTTTTCTAAACTTTTATATCTCGACTCAGGATCATTTGAGGTTATTCTTTGACTGCCTCTAATATCCTTTAAAGCTTCCATTATATTTTTTCTATTGATACCTAATTTAGTCAAATCATCTTTTAAATCACAATTAGAATTTAAAAGAGCTAACAAAAAATGTTCAGTACTAATATATTCATCTTTAAATTTTTGACTTTCTTTTTCAGCATCAAAAAGTATATTTGAAGCTTCTTGTGATAAACTTTGGGCGGTATTTCCACCATATGCTTTTGGTAATTTTTCAATTCGTTTTACTACGGTATCTATAACGAGTCTAGGTGCTATTCCAACTTTCTCAAATAATGGAGATAATAGACCTTCTTCAGCATTTAACATTGCTAAAATTATATGTTCAGTAGTTATTTGAGGATTTCCATTTTCATGGGCAATGGAACCAGCTGACTCAATAGCTTCACGCATTTTTATTGTCATTGATTCAATATTCATTTTTTCTTCCTTTATTACTCACCCCTAAGTAGTTAAAAAATAATAAAAAGAGAATCAATTGACAACTATTTTTTTAGAATTGTTTAGGCTTTAAAGAAGTTAAGATAAGTACTAATTAAATCTTTATTTTTAGTTGCATCTTTTAATTCAAGAAATGCTAACTCAATACAGAAAGATTCTAATAATAAAGCAATATGTTCAGTAACTTTATCGATTGAAGTTCCTTCTTTAATATCTCCTCTATCAAGGCCTAATCTTAATAATCTTTTAAAGAGGATATTTAATTTTGCTGTTCGTCTTAATATTACAGAGTTAAAGTCTGTTCCTTCTTTTCTCATAACAAACATTACATCAACTAAAGATGTTAATTCACCAATATGTTCAACTCCTGTATCAATAATATCAGAACATATAGAAATAACACGATCTAAAACATTATCATTTGAGTTCCATGCAAAATCTACATATTTCTCAAACATCTTGCCGGTAACTAGTTTTACAGCATAGTAATAAATCTCATCCTTGTCTTTAAAATATTGATAGATTGTAGGTCTTGATATACCGCATTCTTGAGCAATTAAAGAAAGATTGGAATCTTTATACCCTTCCTTAGCAAAAACTTCTAAAGCGGTTTGTAAGATTTTTACTTTTCTTTGTTCATGATCAATTTTTTTTGGCATATCAAATTTCCCTTTAACTTAAATTATTTTTCTTGACATTTTTTGTACTCTTTGTACTATTATGCAATATTATTTTATACAACTCAACATTATTTATTAAAAAATATAAAGATTCATATATATTATATTAAAATCGAAAATAACAATTAAATTATATTTTTTCATTTTAACAACTATATTTAGTCTAAAATATAAATAGATATGATTTTATTAGTATTCTAAGTTTTAATTTTCTATTTAACAAGGATTATTTTTTAAAATAAAAAAATCCTAAAAGATTAATACTTCTAGGATTTAACTATATAAATTTATTTTTATAATTTATCACTCATTGTTGCAACAATAACAGCTTTAATGGTATGCATTCTATTTTCGGCTTCATCGAATACTACAGAGTGTTTAGATCTAAATACTTCATCTGTAACTTCCATTTCTTTTAAACCATATTTTTCATATACCATTTGTCCAACACTAGTTTCTAAATCATGGAAAGAAGGAAGGCAATGTTCAAATAATACATTTTCATTACCACTTGCTTTTAATAAATCCATTGTAACTTGATAAGATTTTAATAAATTAATTCTTTCTTCCATTTTATCTTCTTCACCCATTGATACCCAAATATCAGTATAGATAACATCTGCATTTAATACAGCTTCTTTAGGGTCTGTTACAATTTCAATTTTAGCACCACTAATTTTTGCAGCATCTAAAATCTTTTCCATTAACTTAGGATCTGGAGTTAACTCTTTAGGTGTAGCTACTGAAAAAGTCATTCCAACTTTAGCAGCTCCAATCATAAGTGCGTTTGCTACATTGTTTCTACCATCACCGATATAAGCAAATTTAATATCTTCAAGAGCTTTACCACAATGTTCCTGTACAGTTAAAAAATCAGCAAGAACTTGAGTTGGATGATCATCATCTGTTAGACCATTAAATACTGGAACTTCACTATATTTATAAAGGTTTTTTACCAACTCCATGCTATATCCTCTATATTGAATTCCATCATATAAACGACCTAATACTTTTGCAGTATCCTCTATTGACTCTTTTTTCCCCATTTGACTGTTTGTTAAGAAAGTAACACCACAGCCCTCATCATTTGCAGCTACTTCAAAAGAACAACGAGTTCTAGTTGAGGTTTTATCAAAAATTAATACTAGGTTTTTATTATCTAATAATTTACCTTGTAATGATTTATCATATTCTTTATTTTTCTTTTTATTTTTTAGCTGTTTTGACAGTTCAATTAAATAAAGAATTTCCTCTTTAGAATAATCTAAGAGTGATAAAAAACTGCGTCCATTCAAATTAATGTTTTTATTCATACTATTACCTCGTTGTATTTTGTATATATATTATGATTTTTGTTTTTAAAATACTAGTTACTTTCTTCACTATCATCTTCAATATTTTCTGTATCTATATCATCTACTAAATTTAGTTTCTTCTTCATAACTCTAGTTCGAGTCCCAAGCTTATCTAAAGAAGTGCTTGCTTGATTTAATTTTTGTTGAACTTTATCAATTTGTATTGTAAATCTTTGAAATTCAGATTTAACACTTGATAAAACGTTCCAAACTTCTTCACTTCTTCTCTCGATTGCTAAAGTTTTGAAGCCCATTTGTAAACTGTTTAAAAGAGCTGCAAAAGTAGTTGGACCACTTACAACAACTTTATAATCTCTTTGTATTTTATCAATTAATCCATTAATGCTTAATACTTCTGCAAACAATCCTTCAATTGGTAAAAACAATATTGCAAACTCTGTAGTATGTGGGGGATCAATATATTTTTCATATATATCTTTTGCCTCAGCTTGAATTCTTGCTGCAATAGCCTTTTTAGTTGCAAAGATTTTATCTTTATTCCCTTCAACTTGATATTCTTGCAATCTTTCATAGTCTTCTTTAGGAAATTTAGAATCAATTGGAAGATATATCGGAAAATCACCCTTTCCAGGTAAGATTATAGCAAATTCAACTCTATTATTTGTAGATTTTCTAGTAATAACATTTTTTTCCCATTGGGATGGAATTAATATTTGTTCTAATATATTTTCTAATTGATATTCTCCCCAAGTTCCACGAATTTTTACATTCATTAATATCCTAGATAAATT
The DNA here is from genome assembly GCA_963677735.1 of Sphaerochaetaceae bacterium. Classification (GTDB taxonomy): domain Bacteria; phylum Spirochaetota; class Spirochaetia; order Sphaerochaetales; family Sphaerochaetaceae; genus Pleomorphochaeta. Next base: position 2,434,514 of record OY782505.1, on the reverse strand, counting down.
GCCCACATCATTTGCTAGTTCTTTCATTTCCCCTAATGAATGATGAACAACTTCTAATTGATTGCTTACTACTTTAAAAGATTCGCCAAGCCTAGTATTTAAAGTTGTAGTCAACTTTTGATCTACAGTAGTTCTAATGGACTCTAATCTTTTTTCATTATCTTCTCTTATCTTTTCTAGTTGATCATTAACATGTTGCGTTAACTTATCACTCTTTTGTTCAACTTGGTCTAAAGAAGTCATAAGCCTTTGATCAAAACTTTGTATTTGATCAGAGAGTCCCCTTCTTTGATTTTCGAGAATCTGTGTTAATTCTTTTCTTGTATCATTATTTTGATTTAATATAATGTTTAATATAGCATCATCGCTTTTAGGAGTCTTTTTTCTACTCTTTAGCAATAATATTATTAAAACTAATAATAGTATTATATTAATAATCAATATTATTTGTGTAATATTCATAATATCTTAACAATACCATTAATCAATAAAAAAAGAAAAGGAATTATTACATTCCTTTTCTTAATATAATGTGTCTTATTCAACAAGGACTACTTCTCCATTTGGATACTGTTCTTGTACCCAAGCTGCGACTTTATCACTCTTAAGTGCGGCAACTAGAGCATCAATTTTAGCTGATTGATTACCTTCTTTGATTGCAATAACATTAACATATGGGCTCTGTGCACCTTCAATTAATAGACCATCTTGTGTTGCAATTAGTCCTGCAGGGATAGCATAGTTACCATTAATTATAGCAGCATCAACGTCCCCAATAATTCTTGGTAAGGTTGCAGCTTCAATTTCTTGGAATTTAAAATTATTTGGATTTTCCTTAATATCAAAAGGAGTTGCTTCTAATCCAGCATCATCTTTTAAAGTAATTAGATTAGCACTTTCTAGAAGAAGTAATGCACGACCTTCATTTGTAGGATCATTTGGAATTGCAATTGTTGCACCTGATTGTAGTTCATCAATAGAGCTAACTTTCTTTGAATAAAGAGCAATTGGTTCTACATGAATACCTCCAGCTGATACTAAGTGCGTATTATGTTCTGTATTAAATGTTTCTAAATAAGGTAAGTGTTGGAAAAAGTTTGCATCAATTTCTCCACTTTCTAAAGCTTCATTAGGAGTTACATAATCTGTAAATTCAATTATTTCTAATTCATAACCTTGTGCTTCTAAGTCTTCTTTTACTAGATTCAACATTGCAGCGTGTGGTTCTGGTGTTGCTCCAATAACGATTTTATTTGTGTTTTCACTTTCTTTTGCTCCGCTAGCAAAAACTGTTGAAATTGATACTAACGCAATTAATGTTAATAGTAATGATTTTTTCATATATTTCCTCTCTTATATATTTTTATATTTATTTTAATATAGTAATCCCATAGTTAGGATTAAATTTCTTACTTTTTATTATGTTTATATGTTAATTTGAATAAATTTTTTGAACGGTTTTAGATATAGATATTTTGCCCCTTAGGGCATCATCATAGGAGACATCATATTTAATGTGAATAATCGTCGAATAATTTTTCTCATAATTTATCTCCTTATATTAGTTGCTTGATACTCTAACTTGTTTTTATTAATATTTCAAGTATATTTATTCATTTTTTTGTATATTTAATTTGAGAACAACTTATTATAAAAAAATTCTCCCATATGCATTGAGAGAATTTTATAATTTCCAAAAATATATTTTTACCTTTTTGACATCAAATGTGCAACTAATTTATCACCTAAGACTTGAACGATTTCAACTAATAGTAATATTACTACTACTGCAGCAAACATTACATCACCTCTAAATCGTTGAAATCCATAACGAATTGCTAAATCCCCAAGACCACCGCCTCCGATAGCCCCTGCCATTGCAGAATATCCAATCAAATTAATAATTGTTAAAATAATTCCTGAAACAAGTGCTGGAAGAGCTTCTGGTATCAGAACTTTCACAATTATTTGATAATTAGTTGATCCCATTGATTTTGCAGCTTGGACAACTCCAGGATCAACTTCTTTTAAAGCTGATTCAATTACTCTTGCAACAAAAGGTGCGGCAGCAATACTAAGTGGAACGATTGCGGCTGTTGTTCCAATAGAGGTTCCTAAAATCAACCTTGATAAAGGGAATAATAAAATCATCAGAATTATAAAAGGGAAAGATCTAAGTACATTAACAATTCTTCCCAAAATATTATTTAGGATTGGTCTTGGAATAATACCACCTTGTTGTTCACTTGATGTTACACAAAGTAATACACCAAGAGGAAGTCCTAAAATAAGAGAAAATAATGTTGAAAAAAAGACCATTTGCAATGTTTCTAGAGTTGATGTGCTAACTAGGCTTATTAATTGATTCATACACTTTCCTCCACAATTATTCCGCTTTCTCTTAATTTTGAAATAGCTTTTTGAACGATTTCATTATCTCCTGATATATCACAGATTAAAGTTCCAATATGTACATTTTCAACATTTTGTACTCCACCTGCCCTGATATTAAATTCAACTCCAAGTTCTTGGGTAATTTTTGATAAAATAGGTTCATCGGTATGTACACCTTTAAATCTTAATGTATAAAGGCCACCTTCACTCCATCTAACAATTTCAGAAGAACTATCTTCTGTAGATAGATGAGCTAAAAAGTCTTTTGTTACACTTGTCTTTGGTGATGAGAAAATATCTAGAACCTTGCCCTCTTCAACAACTTTTCCATCTTCTAGTACTGCAACATAATCACAAGCATCCCTAACGACTTCCATTTGGTGAGTAATCATTACAACTGTTAGACTCATTTTTTTTTGAATATCTTTAATAAGATCCAAAATAGATCTTGTTGTCTGTGGGTCTAAAGCACTTGTTGCTTCATCACAAAATAAAATATCAGGTTCTGTAGAGAGAGCTCTTGCTATTGCAACTCTTTGCTTTTGTCCACCAGAAAGGGTACTTATTGGAGCATTTTCTCTACCTTGTAAATCAACTAATTCTAGCATTTGTTTAACTCTAGCTTTGATTTGTTGTTTATCATATCCTTGAATTTCCATTGGATAAGCTATGTTTTGGCCTGCTGTTCTAGAAGAAAACAAATTAAAATTTTGGAAAATCATTCCAATTCGCCTTCTTTGTTTGTGCAAATTCTCTTTTTCTAAATTATCAACACGGTTGTCCCCGTAATATACTTCACCAGAATCTGGTTTTTCTAACATGCTTACAAGTCGCACAAGCGTTGATTTACCGGCCCCACTTCTACCAATTATACCATAAACGGTATTTGATGGGATGTTTAAACTAATATTATCTACTGCTTTTAATTCGCCATAGTACCTTTTTAATTGTTTTAGCGTTATTTGCATCTTTACTCCAATTAATTTGTTTGTTTCATTCTATATTAAAGTCGGGTTTAATAACAATATATAAAGACACGAAAAAAGCTCACCTTTTGGATGAGCTTGTATATATAAATAAAAACATCTAAGTTTTTTAAGTGCAAAAAAAAAGACTTGGCAACTACCTACTCTCCCACATAATTGTAGTACCATCGGCGTGAGAGCGCTTAACTGCCGTGTTCGGGATGGGAACGGGTGTATCCACTCTGCTATGGTTACCAAATCAACTTATATCTAGATAGAGAATAAAAAATTATCTATCGAATATAAGTTGAAAAATAAAAAAAGGCCCGGCAGCTACCTACTCTCCCACATAATTGTAGTACCATCGGCGTGAGAGCGCTTAACTGCCGTGTTCGGGATGGGAACGGGTGTATCCACTCTGCTATGGCCACCGGGCCAACTTAAACCTAGAGAGCTAAAAAGAATTTAGCTATCGAGTTTAAGTGCGATATATATAGGGATCGCAACGATAATATGGTCAAGCCTCACGGCTTATTAGTACCGATAAGCTGAACATGTCGCCATGCTTACACTCTCGGCCTATCAAACAGGTATTCTTCCTGTTTCCTTCAGTCCTCTTAAAGAGGATGGGATGTCTCATCTTGGGGAGGGTTTCCCGCTTAGATGCTTTCAGCGGTTATCCCTTCCAAACGTAGCTACCCAGCACCTGCCGTTGGCACGACAACTGGTACACCAGAGGTTTGTCCACTTCGGTCCTCTCGTACTAAAAGCAGAACCCCTCAAACATCCAACGCTTGTGGCAGATAGGGACCGAACTGTCTCACGACGTTCTGAACCCAGCTCGCGTACCGCTTTAATTGGCGAACAGCCAAACCCTTGGGACCTGCTCCAGCCCCAGGATGCGATGAGCCGACATCGAGGTGCCAAACCTTGCCGTCGATATGAACTCTTGGGCAAGATCAGCCTGTTATCCCCGGAGTACCTTTTATCCGTTAAGTGACGGCGCTTCCACACGCTACCGCCAGATCACTAAGACCTACTTTCGTACCTGCTCGGCTTGTAAGCCTCGCAGTCAAGCCACCTTGTGCCTTTACACTTGAGGGATGATTCCCAACCATCCTAAGGTGACCATCGCGCGCCTCCGTTACACTTTAGGAGGCGACCGCCCCAGTCAAACTTCCCGCCTGACACTCTCCCCTAACCGGTTTCACGGCCAGGGTTAGAAAACTGGAAAAGGAAGGGTGGTATTTCACCAACGACTCCGCGCAAACTGACGTCCACGCATCTACGTCTCCCACCTATCCTACACATCCTTGTCCAATTTTCAATGTCAAGTTGAAGTAAAGGTTCACGGGGTCTTTCCGTCTAACCACAAGTATCAGGCATCTTCACCTGAACTTCAATTTCACCGGATCTCACGTTGAGACAGCGCCCATATCGTTACACCATTCGTGCGGGTCGGAACTTACCCGACAAGGAATTTCGCTACCTTAGGACCGTTATAGTTACGGCCGCCGTTTACTGGGGCTTGAGTTCGTAGCTTCTTGATAAATCAATAACCACTCCCCTTGACCTTCCAGCACCGGGCAGGTGTCAGTCCATATACTTCCCATTGCTGGTTCGCATGGACCTGTGTTTTTGGTAAACAGTCGCATGGGCCATTTCTCTGCAACTCACTCTCGTGAGCCATACTTATCCCGAAGTTACGTATGCATTTTGCCGAGTTCCTTAACGTGAGTTCTTCCGTACGCCTTCGCATTCTCAGCTCGCCCACCTGTGTCGGTTTATAGTACGGTCCCTCAGTGCCTTACCTTAGAAACTATTTCTTGGCACGACGACTACACGCGCTTCTTACTTCCGTAAAAGTAATCGCTCACAGCTCCTCTTGGTTAACGGATTTGCCTATTAACCTTAACGCCTCGCTGCTTCGACAGGGACAACCGTCGCCCTGCCGCGTTTCGCCCTATGCTTCGTTCCATCGAAACACTGAGAGGTGCGGGAATATTGACCCGCTTCCCATCGACTACGACTTTCGTCCTCGCCTTAGGGGCCGACTAACCCTTGGGTAGATTGACTTTACCCTGGAAACCTTAGGCTTTCGGCGGAGGGGGATCTCACCCCTCTTTTCGTTACTCATGCCTGCATTCTCTCTTCTGTCCCGTCCACCAAAACTTCCGTCTTGACTTCATCCGTACACAGAATGCTCCCCTACCCACAGCGTCTAGCGCTGTGCCGTAGCTTCGGTGATATACTTAGCCCCGTTGGATTGTCGGCGCATGACTACTCGACCAGTGAGCTATTACGCACTCTTTGAAGGAGTGGCTGCTTCTAAGCCAACCTCCTGGCTGTCTGTGCAATCATACTTCCTTTCCCACTTAGTATATCTTAGGGACCTTAGCTGACGGTCTGGGCTGTTTCCCTCTTGACGACGGCCCTTATCAGTCGCCGTCTGACTGCTACGCATTGTACCACGGCATTCAGAGTTTGGTTAAACTTGGTACCCGGTGAAGGGCCCGCATCTATCCAGTGCTTTACCTCCGTGGCAGTCCACGTAACGCTAGCCCTAAAGCTATTTCGGGGAGTACCAGCTATCTCCAAGTTTGTTTAGCCTTTCACTCCGAACCACAGCTCATCGCAACCCTTTTCAGCGGATTTACGTTCGGCCCTCCACTAGATTTTACTCCAGCTTCAGCCTGGCCATGGTTAGATCACTTGGCTTCGGGTCTACCGCATGCAACTTATCGCCCTATTCAGACTCGGTTTCCCTACGGCTCCAGGACTCCTATCCCTTAACCTTGCTACATACGGTAACTCGCAGGCTCATTCTACAAAAGGCACGCCATCACCCAATAAATTAGGCTTTGACCGCTTGTAAGTCCACGGTTTCAGGTTCTCTTTCACTCCCCTCCCGGGGTGCTTTTCACCTTTCCCTCACGGTACTATGCGCTATCGGTAGCCGCCGAGTATTTAGCCTTGGAGGGTGGTCCCCCCAGATTCCGACAGGATTTCTCGTGTCCCGCCGTACTCAGGAAATGCATTCAATTAGTGTATATATTTTCAACTACAGGGCTTTCACCTTCTTTGACAGATCGTCCCAGAATCTTTCGTCTAATACATACATTTTTTACTAATCGGGTTACCCCTAATGCACCCCTACAACCCCAAACACTTAAAAGCGCTTGGTTTGGGCTCTTCCCCTTTCGCTCGCCGCTACTAAGGGAATCTCATTTTTGATTTCTACTCCTGCTGGTACTTAGATGGTTCAGTTCCCAGCGTATACCTCTAATATGCTATTTTATTCACATATTAGTGACAATCATCCAGACTGTCGGGTTACCCCATTCGGACATCTGCGGATCATAGGGTGTTGGCCCCTCATCGCAGCTTTTCGCAGCTAACCACGTCCTTCTTCGCCTGGCGGCTCCTAGGCATCCTCCGTGGACCCTTATTCGCTTGACCATATTATCTTTACAATCCCTTACGCTATATATTTCAAATATCTGTTATTGGAGGCAAGGGGACTCGAACCCCTGACCCTCGGCTTGCAAAGCCGATGCTCTAGCCAACTGAGCTATGCCCCCGTTGTCTAAAATTATAAAAGAGCGGGAAGAGAATTTTCTTGCAAATTATTTTAAGAGGGTCTTTTTGTGATAGGTCTTCCACCTATCGGATAACATCCTATGTTGTAGTATTAGCTGTGAGTAGCTATTACTTATACCTTTCTTATTAGAAAGGAGGTGATCCAGCCACACCTTCCGGTACGGCTACCTTGTTACGACTTCACCCTCCTCGCCAAGCATACCTTCGGAACCGTCCCCCCTTACGGGTTAGACTAGCGACTTCGGGTACCCCCAACTCGGATGGTGTGACGGGCGGTGTGTACAAGGCCCGGGAACGTATTCACCGCGCCATGCTGATGCGCGATTACTAGCGATTCCAACTTCATGGAGTCGAGTTGCAGACTCCAATCCGTACTGAGACCGGCTTTTTGCGATTCGCTTAACCTCGCGGTTTCGCTGCGCTTTGTACCGGCCATTGTAGCACGTGTGTAGCCCAGGACATAAGGGCCATGATGACTTGACGTCGTCCCCACCTTCCTCCGGTTTGTCACCGGCAGTCCCACCTGAGTCCCCACCATAACGTGATGGTAACAGGCAGTAGGGGTTGCGCTCGTTGCGGGACTTAACCCAACACTTCACAGCACGAGCTGACGACAGCCATGCAGCACCTGTATATCGACCCCGAAGGGAAAACCTATCTCTAGATTCGTCCAATATATGTCAAGCCCTGGTAAGGTTTCTCGCGTATCATCGAATTAAACCACATGCTCCACCGCTTGTGCGGGCCCCCGTCAATTCCTTTGAGTTTCACCCTTGCGAGCATACTCCCCAGGCGGTACACTTAATGCGTTAGCTTCGGTACTGAGTGTAACCACCCACCACCTAGTGTACATCGTTTACTGTGCGGACTACCAGGGTATCTAAACCTGTTTGCTCCCCGCACCTTCGCGTCTCAGCGTCAGTACATGGCCAGACATTCGCCTTCGCCACCGGTGTTCTTCCAGATATCTACAGATTTCACCCCTACACCTGGAATTCCAATGTCCCCTCCTGTACTCTAGTATTACAGTTTCCAGCGCGTTCCCTCGGTTAAGCCGAGATCTTTCACGCCAGACTTGCAATACCGCCTGCACGCCCTTTACGCCCAATGATTCCGAACAACGCTTGCCCCCTACGTGTTACCGCGGCTGCTGGCACGTAGTTAGCCGGGGCTTATTCCGGGATTAACGTCATCAGTCTGTCATTTCCTACAAACCTTATTCCTCCTCCCGAAAAGAACTTTACAACCTCACGGCCTTCATCGTTCACGCGGCGTCGCTCCGTCAGACTTTCGTCCATTGCGGAAGATTCTTAGCTGCTGCCCCCCGTAGGAGTCTGGACCGTATCTCAGTTCCAATGTGGCCGATCACCCTCTCAGGCCGGCTACCCATCATTGCCACGGTAGGCCTTTACCCTACCGTCTAGCTAATGGGACGCAGACTCATCCTCTTGCGACGCTTTGAGGCGCCTTTCCTTCTTCTATCTTGTGATAAAAGAGTATTATTTGGTATTACCCTATGTTTCCACAGGCTATCCCAAACAAGAGGGTAGATTATCCACGTGTTACTCACCCGTCCGCCGCTCTAGGCTAACCGAAGTTAGCTTACCGCTCGACTTGCATGCTTAAAACGCGCCGCCAGCGTTCGTTCTGAGCCAGGATCAAACTCTCCGTTATATAATTATGGTCATAAAGACCATTATAATTTAACAAAATCATTTAATTCCTGTCACTCGCTTTACGAACATTAGCTTATTTCATCTTGTTCTTATTTTGAATTGACAGAAAGCCCTCTTTACAGCAATTTTCATCACTATAATTTGCTTTCTATTTCTCTTCCCTTACGCTCATAATTTCAAATAACAAATGCATTTAGCTCTAATTACTTAGAACATTTTGCAGCGCTCAATATTTTTGAGCACTCAGTTAACATAACAGTTTTCAAACCAACAAGTCAATAGCTTTTTTTAAATTTTTTGCTATATTTATTTTCCTAAAAAAATAATGTTGTTCGCTTTTTTGTGTCAGCCAACGAGATGAGAAACTACACTACTATTTAATATTATGCAATAGGATTTTGAAATTTTTTTGCTTTTTTTTAATTTTTTTGCAAAATAATCATTTATTACACAAAAAACGAGGTTTTTTTTATATTTTAATTAAAAAAAATGCTTATTTCACCTTTGTAAAACAGCATTTTTTAATGATTTTAATTTAATTTTCTTTAATTTTTTTTTAAATATTTTATTTATTTTTCTAGATATTTTTTAATATCTTGCTCAAAAGATTCAGGTTTTTTGTTTGAAGCATATCTTTTAACAACATTTCCTTCTTTATCAACTAAGAATTTTGTAAAATTCCATTTTACTTTTGAACCAAAGGCACCTTTTTTTTGAGACTTTAAATAAGTATATAAAGGATCTTCATTATCACCATTTACATCTATTTTTTTAAACATTGGAAAACTTACTCCATAATTCAAGCTACAAAAACTATGAATTTCTTCATCACTAGAGGGATCTTGATTTGCAAATTGGTTACAAGGGAAACCTAAAATTACTAATCCAGAATCTTTATACTCTTTATAAAGTTTTTCTAATCCTTCAAATTGAGGAGTAAATCCACATTTACTAGCTGTATTAACTATTAGCATAACTTTTCCTTTATACTCTTCTAAACTAACTATCTCATTACCAACTTTTTCAACTTTATAATCATAAATACTCATTTTTTGCTCCTATTAATCGCATACGATTTAATTTAAATATATAACTTAGTTTCTTTTTTGTAAAGGGGAATTGCTAAAATTATGATAAATTCAATAATTTCATCTAAAAACATTTGATTTATAACAAATTCATTATTTATAATTGTTATTTGGAGGCATATATGAAAAAAGTTGTGCATATTTGTTTATTGATATTATTAATATCATTTTCAAGTTGTGATTTATTTTACAGTCCAAGCGATGAATATTTTTGGTCTATAGTTGACGAATTTGACCAAAATAATGAAGAGACAGTCCACATTACGTATAAAGAAAATCAACAATTCTTTATGACACGAGGTGATGATAACGATGGTACTCCCGGCTATGAAAGCGAATCTCAAGCCCAAAGTGCCTTATCCCATACAAGTTTTGAGTTAAGCGAAACAACAAGTGAACTTGTGTTTACATCTGTAGGAGAAAAAGAAGTTAGAGATCTCTCTAGTGCGGGAGAGGATCCAGATTATCATGTATTTCAAATTTTTCAAATTAGTAATATAATTAAATCAAAGGAGTATACAATTACTGGCACTACAAAGGAAAATAATGGAAGTGATTTGGTAGACAGTGCAGAAATAGTAGTTGTTTTTGAATAGGGAAAATGAAATATAGAGAACTAGGGAAAGACAAAATTAAAGTTTCACAGTTGGGTTTTGGCTGCATGAGATTTCCAATCATTGGAGATGATACCAAAAATATTGATATTGATAAAACTAGAGAATTATTAAAGGTTGCTGTTAAAAATGGTGTAAACTATATCGACACTGCTTATCCTTATCATGGTGGAATGAGTGAAGGGGTTGTTGGTGCTATTTTAAATGAAGAAAAGTTAAGAAGCAAAGTTTATCTAACTAGCAAGCTTTCATTATGGATGGTTGAAGCTCCAAGTAAATTAGATGCTTTTTTAAACGATCAATTATATAGATCTAAACAAGATTTTTTTGATTTTTATATTATTCATGCACTTAATAAAAAATCTTGGCAAACTGCTAAAGATTATAAAGCTTTAGAGTTCTTAACTAAAGCTAAAAAAGAAGGTAAAATCAAATATACAGGATTTTCCTTCCATGATGAATCGTTAGATCTTTTTAAAGAGATTGTTGATAGTTATGACTGGGATATGGTTCAAATTCAATACAATTATCTAGATCAAAATTATCAAGCAGGACAAGAGGGCTTAGAATATTGTAAGTCTAAAGGTATTGGTTGTGTGATTATGGAACCTCTTAAAGGAGGACAACTAGCAAATAATCTCCCTGCAGCAGCAGAAGATGAATTCAAAAAAGCTGATAAGGATGCATCATTTGCCTCTTGGTCTTTTAAATGGTTATTGAATCAAGATAATGTTAAAGTCATACTAAGTGGTATGGGAGCTCTCAATGAGGTAATAGATAATGTTGACTCGGCTTCTAAATATGAAATTAATAGCCTTTCTGAAGCAGACAATAAAACAATTGAGAGCGTTGTAAAGATTTTAAACAAAGGAAAACATATTGATTGCACTAATTGTAAGTATTGTCTTCCTTGCCCTCAAGGTGTCTTAATTCCAAATAACTTTGCCTATTATAATAAGTATTATAATTTTGATACTGAAAAAAACAAAAAAAGTATTAAAAATATGTATAAGTCCGGTTTCAGTGAAGAAGAAAAATCTAGTGCTTGTGTTGAATGTGGTTTATGTGAAACTCATTGTCCACAACATCTAAAAATTAGAGATTTATTAAAAGAAGTTACTAATACTTTAGCTGTTTAATAATAAAACTTCCAATTTTTAGCAGTTTAATATGCTGCTAAAAGCTTTGGAAGTTTTTTGTATATTTAGTTATTCGTTGATTGATGTATTTGTATTTACTTCTTTATTTTTATCACCAAATTTTGATATTAATTCTTTCATAATTGTTTCACGATCTTTTCCTTGTTGTTCACAAGTTTTAATTAACTGATAAGCTTTAAATAATGGTGATGGCCCAATTTCAGATGAGAAAAAACCTATTCCTTGGTTCCAAGCAAATAATGAAAACAATTCATCTAATTCTGGAACACTAAGGCCTATTGAATATGCTTTGACAAGCTCTCTTGTTGCTTGTCTAAATCTTGATGCTCCTACTGCATTACTTAAAGATAAAAGTAACTTAGTTTTTAAATCAATTGCAAAATTTTCCTTCTCCCATATTAGCTGCCAAAAATCTACAGCTGTTATTGCTAAGTCATTATCAATTTTTTTATAATTCAATATTGCAGTCGGTTTGAATGGCATATCAGATCCATTTTCAAACTTTAAGTCTCTAATTTCAACTCTTAAAAAGTAACATCTATATTCATCATTACTTATTTTTTCTACATTCCATTGATATCCTAATTGCTCTAGTGCAGAATAAAGAGGCTTTGGATCAAAACTTTGTACAATACAAAGTCCTTTGCCAACTTCAACTTTGCTTGCTTTTTTTAATAACCCTGGTAAGAAAGTTGTTGTAACATTTCTAACATCAATTACTTCATAATCATTTTTGTTCATACTGTATCTCCTATGGTTGAAAGTTAGCACAACCTAACCAAAAAAGATGTTGCATAAACAACAAAAAAAGCAAAAAAAAATACACCCTAAAGGTGTAAAAATAAAAAAAGGCCCGGCAGCTACCTACTCTCCCACATAATTGTAGTACCATCGGCGTGAGAGCGCTTAACTGCCGTGTTCGGGATGGGAACGGGTGTATCCACTCTGCTATGGCCACCGGGCCAACTTAAACCTAGAGAGCTAAAAAGAATTTAGCTATCGAGTTTAAGTGCGATATATATAGGGATCGCAACGATAATATGGTCAAGCCTCACGGCTTATTAGTACCGATAAGCTGAACATGTCGCCATGCTTACACTCTCGGCCTATCAAACAGGTATTCTTCCTGTTTCCTTCAGTCCTCTTAAAGAGGATGGGATGTCTCATCTTGGGGAGGGTTTCCCGCTTAGATGCTTTCAGCGGTTATCCCTTCCAAACGTAGCTACCCAGCACCTGCCGTTGGCACGACAACTGGTACACCAGAGGTTTGTCCACTTCGGTCCTCTCGTACTAAAAGCAGAACCCCTCAAACATCCAACGCTTGTGGCAGATAGGGACCGAACTGTCTCACGACGTTCTGAACCCAGCTCGCGTACCGCTTTAATTGGCGAACAGCCAAACCCTTGGGACCTGCTCCAGCCCCAGGATGCGATGAGCCGACATCGAGGTGCCAAACCTTGCCGTCGATATGAACTCTTGGGCAAGATCAGCCTGTTATCCCCGGAGTACCTTTTATCCGTTAAGTGACGGCGCTTCCACACGCTACCGCCAGATCACTAAGACCTACTTTCGTACCTGCTCGGCTTGTAAGCCTCGCAGTCAAGCCACCTTGTGCCTTTACACTTGAGGGATGATTCCCAACCATCCTAAGGTGACCATCGCGCGCCTCCGTTACACTTTAGGAGGCGACCGCCCCAGTCAAACTTCCCGCCTGACACTCTCCCCTAACCGGTTTCACGGCCAGGGTTAGAAAACTGGAAAAGGAAGGGTGGTATTTCACCAACGACTCCGCGCAAACTGACGTCCACGCATCTACGTCTCCCACCTATCCTACACATCCTTGTCCAATTTTCAATGTCAAGTTGAAGTAAAGGTTCACGGGGTCTTTCCGTCTAACCACAAGTATCAGGCATCTTCACCTGAACTTCAATTTCACCGGATCTCACGTTGAGACAGCGCCCATATCGTTACACCATTCGTGCGGGTCGGAACTTACCCGACAAGGAATTTCGCTACCTTAGGACCGTTATAGTTACGGCCGCCGTTTACTGGGGCTTGAGTTCGTAGCTTCTTGATAAATCAATAACCACTCCCCTTGACCTTCCAGCACCGGGCAGGTGTCAGTCCATATACTTCCCATTGCTGGTTCGCATGGACCTGTGTTTTTGGTAAACAGTCGCATGGGCCATTTCTCTGCAACTCACTCTCGTGAGCCATACTTATCCCGAAGTTACGTATGCATTTTGCCGAGTTCCTTAACGTGAGTTCTTCCGTACGCCTTCGCATTCTCAGCTCGCCCACCTGTGTCGGTTTATAGTACGGTCCCTCAGTGCCTTACCTTAGAAACTATTTCTTGGCACGACGACTACACGCGCTTCTTACTTCCGTAAAAGTAATCGCTCACAGCTCCTCTTGGTTAACGGATTTGCCTATTAACCTTAACGCCTCGCTGCTTCGACAGGGACAACCGTCGCCCTGCCGCGTTTCGCCCTATGCTTCGTTCCATCGAAACACTGAGAGGTGCGGGAATATTGACCCGCTTCCCATCGACTACGACTTTCGTCCTCGCCTTAGGGGCCGACTAACCCTTGGGTAGATTGACTTTACCCTGGAAACCTTAGGCTTTCGGCGGAGGGGGATCTCACCCCTCTTTTCGTTACTCATGCCTGCATTCTCTCTTCTGTCCCGTCCACCAAAACTTCCGTCTTGACTTCATCCGTACACAGAATGCTCCCCTACCCACAGCGTCTAGCGCTGTGCCGTAGCTTCGGTGATATACTTAGCCCCGTTGGATTGTCGGCGCATGACTACTCGACCAGTGAGCTATTACGCACTCTTTGAAGGAGTGGCTGCTTCTAAGCCAACCTCCTGGCTGTCTGTGCAATCATACTTCCTTTCCCACTTAGTATATCTTAGGGACCTTAGCTGACGGTCTGGGCTGTTTCCCTCTTGACGACGGCCCTTATCAGTCGCCGTCTGACTGCTACGCATTGTACCACGGCATTCAGAGTTTGGTTAAACTTGGTACCCGGTGAAGGGCCCGCATCTATCCAGTGCTTTACCTCCGTGGCAGTCCACGTAACGCTAGCCCTAAAGCTATTTCGGGGAGTACCAGCTATCTCCAAGTTTGTTTAGCCTTTCACTCCGAACCACAGCTCATCGCAACCCTTTTCAGCGGATTTACGTTCGGCCCTCCACTAGATTTTACTCCAGCTTCAGCCTGGCCATGGTTAGATCACTTGGCTTCGGGTCTACCGCATGCAACTTATCGCCCTATTCAGACTCGGTTTCCCTACGGCTCCAGGACTCCTATCCCTTAACCTTGCTACATACGGTAACTCGCAGGCTCATTCTACAAAAGGCACGCCATCACCCAATAAATTAGGCTTTGACCGCTTGTAAGTCCACGGTTTCAGGTTCTCTTTCACTCCCCTCCCGGGGTGCTTTTCACCTTTCCCTCACGGTACTATGCGCTATCGGTAGCCGCCGAGTATTTAGCCTTGGAGGGTGGTCCCCCCAGATTCCGACAGGATTTCTCGTGTCCCGCCGTACTCAGGAAATGCATTCAATTAGTGTATATATTTTCAACTACAGGGCTTTCACCTTCTTTGACAGATCGTCCCAGAATCTTTCGTCTAATACATACATTTTTTACTAATCGGGTTACCCCTAATGCACCCCTACAACCCCAAACACTTAAAAGCGCTTGGTTTGGGCTCTTCCCCTTTCGCTCGCCGCTACTAAGGGAATCTCATTTTTGATTTCTACTCCTGCTGGTACTTAGATGGTTCAGTTCCCAGCGTATACCTCTAATATGCTATTTTATTCACATATTAGTGACAATCATCCAGACTGTCGGGTTACCCCATTCGGACATCTGCGGATCATAGGGTGTTGGCCCCTCATCGCAGCTTTTCGCAGCTAACCACGTCCTTCTTCGCCTGGCGGCTCCTAGGCATCCTCCGTGGACCCTTATTCGCTTGACCATATTATCTTTACAATCCCTTACGCTATATTGAATAAATAAAATATTCTGTAAAAAAACCAGCGACATATTTCGTTCGCTGAACAATGGGACTGACAAGACTTGAACTTGTGACCTCTTGCTTATCAGGCAAGCGCTCTAACCACCTGAGCTACAGTCCCGAACGACATAAATACAAAAGAAGAGAAGAAAAACACTAGGGTCTTTTTGTGATAGGTCTTCCACCTATCGGATAACATCCTATGTTGTAGTATTAGCTGTGAGTAGCTATTACTTATACCTTTCTTATTAGAAAGGAGGTGATCCAGCCACACCTTCCGGTACGGCTACCTTGTTACGACTTCACCCTCCTCGCCAAGCATACCTTCGGAACCGTCCCCCCTTACGGGTTAGACTAGCGACTTCGGGTACCCCCAACTCGGATGGTGTGACGGGCGGTGTGTACAAGGCCCGGGAACGTATTCACCGCGCCATGCTGATGCGCGATTACTAGCGATTCCAACTTCATGGAGTCGAGTTGCAGACTCCAATCCGTACTGAGACCGGCTTTTTGCGATTCGCTTAACCTCGCGGTTTCGCTGCGCTTTGTACCGGCCATTGTAGCACGTGTGTAGCCCAGGACATAAGGGCCATGATGACTTGACGTCGTCCCCACCTTCCTCCGGTTTGTCACCGGCAGTCCCACCTGAGTCCCCACCATAACGTGATGGTAACAGGCAGTAGGGGTTGCGCTCGTTGCGGGACTTAACCCAACACTTCACAGCACGAGCTGACGACAGCCATGCAGCACCTGTATATCGACCCCGAAGGGAAAACCTATCTCTAGATTCGTCCAATATATGTCAAGCCCTGGTAAGGTTTCTCGCGTATCATCGAATTAAACCACATGCTCCACCGCTTGTGCGGGCCCCCGTCAATTCCTTTGAGTTTCACCCTTGCGAGCATACTCCCCAGGCGGTACACTTAATGCGTTAGCTTCGGTACTGAGTGTAACCACCCACCACCTAGTGTACATCGTTTACTGTGCGGACTACCAGGGTATCTAAACCTGTTTGCTCCCCGCACCTTCGCGTCTCAGCGTCAGTACATGGCCAGACATTCGCCTTCGCCACCGGTGTTCTTCCAGATATCTACAGATTTCACCCCTACACCTGGAATTCCAATGTCCCCTCCTGTACTCTAGTATTACAGTTTCCAGCGCGTTCCCTCGGTTAAGCCGAGATCTTTCACGCCAGACTTGCAATACCGCCTGCACGCCCTTTACGCCCAATGATTCCGAACAACGCTTGCCCCCTACGTGTTACCGCGGCTGCTGGCACGTAGTTAGCCGGGGCTTATTCCGGGATTAACGTCATCAGTCTGTCATTTCCTACAAACCTTATTCCTCCTCCCGAAAAGAACTTTACAACCTCACGGCCTTCATCGTTCACGCGGCGTCGCTCCGTCAGACTTTCGTCCATTGCGGAAGATTCTTAGCTGCTGCCCCCCGTAGGAGTCTGGACCGTATCTCAGTTCCAATGTGGCCGATCACCCTCTCAGGCCGGCTACCCATCATTGCCACGGTAGGCCTTTACCCTACCGTCTAGCTAATGGGACGCAGACTCATCCTCTTGCGACGCTTTGAGGCGCCTTTCCTTCTTCTATCTTGTGATAAAAGAGTATTATTTGGTATTACCCTATGTTTCCACAGGCTATCCCAAACAAGAGGGTAGATTATCCACGTGTTACTCACCCGTCCGCCGCTCTAGGCTAACCGAAGTTAGCTTACCGCTCGACTTGCATGCTTAAAACGCGCCGCCAGCGTTCGTTCTGAGCCAGGATCAAACTCTCCGTTATATAATTATGGTCATAAAGACCATTATAATTTAACAAAATCATTTAATTCCTGTCACTCGCTTTACGAACATTAGCTTATTTCATCTTGTTCTTATTTTGAATTGACAGAAAGCCCTAATGCTTTCTATAATTTGCTTTTTCAACGACCAAAAAAATGGCAATCAAAAAGCATTTTAACTTCTCTTCTCTTCTCTAATATTTATGTCAAAAATCTGCTTGAAAAAATCTAAAATTATTAACAAGCTTGTTGAAAATAACATGTATAAAAATTATAGTCAATAGCTAATTAATTTTTTATTGAAATTTTCCACAAATTGCCGTTTAAATTGCGTTATATTAACGTTTTGTTTCAAACAACAAGACGGATATTACGAAAACTTTGAGATTTTGTCTAGTACTTTTTTTATTTTTTTTATTTTTTTTTACACTTTTTAAATTGCTCTTTTTTTTAAGCTTTAAACAGCTTCTTAATAGATGTAATTATTCTCAATTTAAATACTTTTTGATGTTTAATATTATTCACTTTTGATTAGGATATGCTTTATGAATTTTTTTACTATTGTTTTATTATTTTTTATAAAATAAATACTCCCAAGGATTCTAAAATGAACACCTTGGGAGTACCTTTATAAATTTTATTTAATATTACATACTTAAGTGACTTAATATTTTACTTTTTTTTATTTGATAAATGTAAGTAAAGAAAGATGCTATAGATGCAAATGCAGAAATATAAAACAAAATATTTAAAATTGTTTGAAGCAATGGCAATACACTTAGAGTTGAGAAACTCCTAAGTAATATTAAATATATTACACCAGCTACTGCTGATACAGCATATAATACAGCTTTTGTTTTACCCCATATATTTGCAGGTAAAGCTTTTCCTTCTCTCATCATTAGAGATCGAATAAAGGATTGTGCTAATTCTCTCCACAAAATAACTACAAAAGCAATTATAGGAAAGATATTCACACTCATTAAACAAACAAAATAGGTTAATCTTGCAAAAGTGTCTGCAAAAGGATCCATTACCTTACCTAAATCTGTTACTAAATTTCTCTTTCTTGCAATTATCCCATCTAATAGGTCAGTAGCTTCAATGGCAATAAACAACAATAAAACTAAAACTGTAGAAAGAGTTTGCAGAGATGTATTGAACCATATAGGCAAATAAAAAGCTACAAAAAAGAGGGGTGTCATTATTAAACGTGCAAGTGTTAATCTATTTGGTAAATTCACAATTATCTCCTAATTAATCAAATATAACTTCTAACTTCTTTTCAAGGTACTGTGTGAAATAATTCCCGTCAAGGGTTTTATTTGTTATTTGCTTTAGCAACTTAGTAGGTGAATAGATTCTTCCTTTACTGTGTACTTTATCTGATAACCATTTACTTATTTCACCAATACCTTCACTTTTTATTATATCACCAATTTCTCTGTTTCCAAAATCTTCTTCAATTTTATTCAATATTTGTGCAGAATATAAATTCCCTAAAGCATATGTTGGAAAATATCCAACCAAACCACTAGCCCAATGGACATCTTGCAAACACCCATTACTTTCGCAATCAACTTTTATTGAAAAATATTTCTCAAATAAGCTATTCCAAGCCTTAGGTAAGTCTTCGACTTTCAAAGTGCCTTCTATTAATTGTTTTTCTAATTTATATCTTAAAATGATGTGTAAATTATATGTTGCTTCATCTGCATTTACTCTTATATAAGATGGATTAACTTTATTTATAGCCTTTACAAAGTCATTTTTTGAAACATTATCTAACTGTTCTGAGAATTTCGATTGTAAATCATCATATCTATTATCCCAAAAAGAAGGATGTTTTAATATTATATTTTCCCAAAATCTACTTTGACTTTCATGAAGTCCCATACTACAGCCTTCACCTAAACTAGTTCCCTTTATCTCGTTTGTTGCAGCATTCATTTCATATAGGGCATGCCCACCTTCATGGATTGTAGAACACAAAGGGTCACATAAATTTGGATCTGTATATCTTGTAGTTATTCTAAAATCATCTCCACCTAAGGATGTAGTAAATGGATGAACAGCAATAGCTAAAGTGCCTCTATTAAAATCGAAACCCATTTCTCTTAGTATTTGTTTTGAAAAATTTTCTTGTTTTTTTATATCAAAATCCTGATACAAAAAATCGGTTTTTACATCTTTATCTTTGTATTTTGCTACTAAAGGAACTAAAGTAGTTTCTAATTGTTCAAAAATAGAATCTAATTCTTTGCTAGTTATTCCAGGCTCATACTCATTTAACAAAACATCATATAAACTTTGATTGGGTTTTTTTAAGTAATTAGCTTCTTCTCTTAAGCATTCAATTACTTTTTCAAGATATGGTGCAAAAAGTGAAAAATCATCTTGCTCTCTAGCTTCAACCCATTTTTCATAAGATGTAGTTAATATCTCTTGTTTTTGTTCAATATGAGATTCTGGAATCTTTAATGCTTTTTGTAATTCTTTATATCTTTCTCTAATTAAGGCTTTTTCATAATCACTCTCACCAAAACCTTCTTCATTTTCTTCACTCGCTCCAAGACTTTCTAATAGCTTTTTCATTTCATCGCTTGAAGCAATTTTATGCGCCTCTAATGAGGCCCAAGATAACTGCTTAGATCTTTCTTGAGAAGCTTGTTTTGGAGCATTTACTTCTAGATCGTATTCCAAAACTTGTGTTATATCATTTATCATTGATATTTTCTTATCTAAATCTTCGAGTTCTTTAAATAATTCTCTATTCATCTTTTTATCCTTAAAAAAAGGGTAACAAGAAATGTCACCCTTTTTCATTATTATAATTCTATTTGCTTTGAGTCTATTATATTATGAAGTTTTTTTACAAAAGCATCATAATCACCCCAATTTTGTTGTTTTCCAGTTCTAAGTCTTACTGACATTTCTTTGGATTCAACTTCTCTATTTCCAACAACTACCATGTATGGAACTTTTTCTTGTTGAGCTTCTTTGATCTTAGCTTTGAAATGAGCTGTACTTAGATCTGCTGAAACTCTAAAGTTTTCACCTCTTAATTTCATTTCAAGCTCTTTACAATATTCAAAACAAGAATCGTTAATTGGAATTATTCTAACTTGTTCAGGAGACAACCAAGGTGGGAATGATCCTGCATAATGTTCAACAAGTACACCAAAGAATCTCTCAATAGATCCAAGTAATGCTCTGTGAATCATATAAGGTCTCTTTTCAACACCATCTTTATCTACAAAAGTCATATCAAATCTATCAGGTAAATTAAAGTCAAATTGAACTGTGGATAACTGCCATTGTCTTCCTACAGCATCTTTTATCTTTAAGTCAATTTTTGGACCATAGAAAGCTCCACCGCCTTCATCAACTTCATATTCAAGTCCTTCTTTTTCAATCGCCTGTTTTAGAGCTAGTGTTGCAGCATCCCATCTTTCAACTTCACCGACACTTTTTTCTGGCTTTGTAGAAAGGTATGCTTTTATTTCTTCAAATCCAAAGCTATGTAACATATGTAATGAGAATTTCAAAACAGTTTCAATTTCACTATCCATCTGTTCTGGAGTTACAATTAAATGTGCATCATCTTGTGTAAATCCTCTAACTCTTAATAAACCATGTAAAGCCCCAGCTTTCTCATATCTATAAACAGTACCAAGCTCTGCCCATCTAAAAGGGAGTTCTCTATAAGAATGTTTTTTATTGTTATATATCATAATATGGAATGGACAGTTCATAGGTTTTGCATAGTAGTTTGCTTTATCCATTACCATCTCTGGGTACATACTATCTTTATAAAAATCTAAGTGACCACTTGTTTCCCATAACCATGATTTACCAACATGAGGTGTATATACCATCTCATAACCATTTTTATAATGTTCAGCTCTCCAAAAGTCTTCAATTGCTAATCTAATTCTTGCTCCTTTAGGATGCCAATAAACTAAACCAGGACCAGCTTCTTCATGCATTGAAAATAAATCTAAGTCTTTACCTAGTCTTCTATGGTCTCTCTTTTCAATGTCTTCAAGTTTTTGTAGATATAATCTCAAATCCTTTTTATTTGTCCAAGCTGTTCCATAAATACGAGTTAACATTGGATTAGACTCTTTTCCTCTCCAATATGCACCTGCAATACTCATTAATTTAAATGAATCACTTCTTAATTCTTTTGTTGAATGAACATGTGGTCCTCTACAAAGATCAGTAAAATTGCCTTGATTATATAATGAAACGACTTCGTTTTCATCAATTGCATCTAAAAGTTCTAATTTATATTTTTGATCTTTAAACTTTGTTCTAGCTTCTTCTCTAGATACTTCAGTTCTAACGAATTCTTTGCCACTATTTATAATGGCTTTCATTTTTTCTGTTATTTCATCTAAATCTTCACTTAATAATTGTCGTGGTAATTCAAAGTCATAGTAAAAACCGTTTTCTATTGAAGGTCCAATAGCAATTTGAGCTGTTGGAAACATTTCTAATACGGCTTCAGCCATAACATGAGCCATTGAGTGTCTGACTCTAGCTAATTTCTCTTCAGCACTTAATTTTTCTGCCATAATTTATTCTCCTATTTTAATAAACAAAAAAAGCTATTATGTCCTCACCTTTATAAATGATGACATAATTCATCAATTACAAGGACGAAGGCATAATAGCTTCCGCGGTTCCACCTTGCTTCCTTTCCCCAAAAAGAAAAGACGCTCAATTGTTCTCATTACGTTGAGTATACGGCTCCCTTAATAAATAATATTTAATCTTTCAGGTCACAGCTCCAAAGGGGTTTTCTCAAAAGGGTTACTGAATATTTCACAGCCAAGAATATTCTCTCTCTAAGCACTTTCTTTTGATACTCGTCTTTATCATCGCCTTTAATAAAAATATGCTCTTTTTAATTTGAGATGTCAAGCAATAACTATTAATTAAAATAGTTTTTTTGCAATAACATCTGCAAGTTCTTCTAATAATTTAATTTCTTCATCTTTAAATCTACTAAAAGACTTTGAATCAATATCTAATACTGCAACCACTCTAGATTTTTTAATTAGAGGAATTACTAATTCACTACTAGTATCACTTTCACAAGCAATATGATTTTCATATAGATTTACGTTATCAACATTTATAGTCTTTTTTGAAGTATATGCATCTCCACAAACACCTTTTGTGAAAGGTATTAATTCACATGCTATATTTCCTTGGAATGGGCCTAAGATCAAATTTGAATCTTTTTTTATATAGAACCCAATCCAAGATATTTCAACTAATAAACTTTTCAAAAAAGCAACTGCATTAGATAGTGAACAATATCTACTCTCAATAGAGCCGTCATAACTTTCTAACAACGCTTCTAATTCTTCTTTTTTACCCATTAGAACCTCTTTGCTACAAAATATACACAATTAAGCTAATGGTCAATAAAGTCTCTCTTTTTTCATAGCTTTGGTAATTGCTTGAGTATTTCCATTTCTAAGTTTCATTGCAATTTTTGGTTTTACAATTGTTCCAGGGCCATTTATACAACCTCCATCACAAACCATAACTTCAACAAAATTACCTTTTGATGGAATTTTATCTATCACTTTTAACATTTTAAAGACTTTTTTATCTATTCCGTCAATGTTATAAGGTTTTACGATAGATGGATCTTCCATTCTTTTTATTACACAACCTTTAACACCTTCACTTATTGCAAAATCTCTACAATCTTCAAAGCTATGAGTATCCCCTAAATCAGCCTCTTCAACTTCTTTTACGTCAATATCTTTAGCAATAAACATTGATGCTAATTCACTAAAAGTAATAACACCATCTACAGTTTTAAGCTTAACAGCCTCTACTCTCTTTGCCAAACAAGGTCCAATAAACACAACCTTTGAGTCAGGATTTCGTTCTTTAACAAGTTGAGCAGTATAAGCCATTGGTGATAAGGTATCGCTTTTAATTGCATTTAGATTTGGTAAATGCTTATCGATTATTTCAACATAAGAGGGACAGCAACTTGTACTCATTAACTTATCCCCTCTTTTTAGTCTATGTTCAAGTTCCTTAGCTTCATTGATACTAGTAATTTCTGCACCTTCACTGACTTCAACAACATCATCAAAACCAACCATTTTTATCGCTTTTTTAATTTGACCTAAAGTTCCTGGAAATTGCCCATCAATGGCAGGAGCTATGATAGCTGTAGTTTTTTCTTTTGATTGTAGCATTTGTAACACTGGGAAAATACTACTTCTTTCTACTATTGCACCAAATGGACAACTCCTTGAACACTTACCACAACTTATACATTTTTTATAATCAATTTCTACAAAGCCTTTTTCATTCTTCTTTATCGCATTAACTGGGCAAGAGCCTTCACATGGGACTAATCTATGTAAAACACTATTAAAAGGGCAGACTTCTTGGCATTTCCCGCATCTAATACATTTTTCTTGTATAATTGATGCTTTTCCATTTATAAATTCTATTGCATCTTTTGGGCAATTAGCTAAACAAGGTCTAGCATAGCAACCACGACAAGCATCACTTATTAGATATTGATCTTGTGGACAAGAACTACATGCTGTACTGATAGTTGTTAATACAGGTAATGGTTTCATTTTATTTGATACTACTTCTCTGTAGTAATCACTAAGAGGCTTCATTTCATCATCATCTTTTTCAATATTGATTCCCAAAAAGGCTAATATTCTATAGCGAACCATAGCTCTTTCTTTATAAATACAACATCTACTTGGATCAGTATCTTTTGGAATTATCCAAAAGGGTATTTTATCAATATCTTCTTCTAATGTACCATTAAAAAAACACTTAAGTACTGTTGCATAAACTTTACTTTTTAAATGAGTGAATTGATTATTTATTTCTAGCATGATAAACCTCATCTACTATCTTTCTAAATTTCTCTGGTGTCATATCACCATAGATTTTATTATTTATCATTACAAAAGGTGCACTTTCATTTTCATGCCCTTTGCAAGCATTAAAACAAGAAGTTCCTTCGATATCACATTTTTCAATTATGTCAGGATCAATAAAGTCATTGTATAAAAGCAAATCTGAACCACCTTGCACAAAGCAAGAAGTTCCAACACATATCTTAATTTTAACCTTCTTATCCATAATTTTCCCTCTCTTTTTAAATATATTCTATCGATGTTTCTTTTAGGTAATTTTCTTCTAAAGTTTTTCTTAGCCTTTCAATCAATGTTCTTCTAATTCCTATTTCAACTGGAATGCTTGGATCTTGATGAGCCTCATTTATCTTAGTACCTACTATAAAATGTACTTGATCACTATCTAACATAAGTTCTATATATTTTTTTACAGCATCATTAGCTAATTCAACTAAGGGTATTTTCTTCTCAAGAGTATAAACAACTTTTGATAGAGTCAGCATTCCCTCTGTAACTAAATCCATTCCTTCCATAGTTGATGATGGAGGAACATCTTTTGACCAAGTAGATAAATCAACCTTAATCTTTTTATTCATATGTCTTGAAACAATTAAAGCTGTAGTTCCTCCGGATATTATCTTTTTGCCCTTGAAGTCTTTTATCTTTTCACACAACAATTCATCAGATTCTTTTAAAAAAGGAGGGCCTGTAACAATTAAGGTTCTTCTTGGTTTTCTAATGTAAATGCAACAACAAGTGATATCATCTTTAGAAGCTAAGCCATCCAAACTCAAGGCTTTGTTTACTATTTGTTTTGTCAAAGCCCTACTACTAATTGAAGGACTCTCTTTTAAAATATCTGAAATGTATTGCTTAACTCCGTTTAATCTCCAACCTAATGATCTAGAAGCACCTAACCCAGCTTGAGTAACTCCATCACTAATTATTATAATTCTATCTCCAACTCTTAAATTAAATACATTATGAATAATCTCTTCTTTCTTAAAAGCTTTTTCTCTATTTAATATTGTAACATCACCTTTCCAATCAATGTTAGTTGAATCTCTGAAAAATAATGCATGAGGGTTATCATATTCCAAAAAGTTTACTCTAATATTTGAATTTAAAGCATTATATCTTATATCAGCTATAGAAAAGGTTGAATAACTTATTTTTCTCTCTTTACATACAGGTAATGTATCCATAATAATATTTGCAGAATGCTTTAAATCCATTGGTGAAAAGCTTAACTTTTTTGCCATATTGGCAGTTAAAGAAGCAAGTACATTAGCTTTCACCCCCGAGCCTAATCCATCACTTAACACAGCAACAATTTGATTTCTTTCTGGATTTCGTTTTTGTAAAAAAACATCTCCTCCAATTTTTTGTCCAAATTTATAAATTTGACTATAATCTATGTCAATAAAAATATCTTTCATAAATCACCTTTATAAATTTCTTTTATTATTTTTTTCATCAGATGGAACATCAAAGGCTTCAATCAATGAATTTAATGTAATTTCTGTATCAGCAGCATTTTCTCCTAATAATGAGGCAATTTGCTGTACAGTTTCCAAACTTTTTTGTATTACTACTTCAGCTTTCTTTACTACAGTTTCCCTTCTAACTGTGGGACTTGTAATATCATCAAATAAAGCTCCAACTAAATTGTGCTTGTTTATTGAGAAAAAAGTTACTTTCAAAAACATATCATTAAATTTAATTTTAACTTGTTTTGAAACTTCTTTTTTAAATTGTTCTTGGAACTTATCTTCAAATGTTACAAATTGTTTAATTGATATTCCCTTTATAGCTTCAAGGGAGGCATTATCCATCTCATAATCTACATTTGCAAATAATTTAAAAAACTTTGCATTACAATCAATAATATTTAAATTTTCATCTACTATAACAACACCCATTGGAATTGTTCGAAGTAAGACATCCATTTTATTTTGTGCTTCTTTTCTCATTTTTGTTACACACATTTCAATTTCTGCCATTCCATCTAAATAAGCAACAGCCATATCTCTACAAGTTGAGTAACCACAACCACCACAATTGATCTCATCCTCTGGATGGATTTTACCAAGTTCTCTTAATGCTTGTTTGATTTCTATTTCACTATAATTAGAATTATTAAAATGAATCTCAGATTTTGTTGTTTTTTCAACTTTTAGAATTTTATAACCTTGCTGGACAACTTTATTAACAAATTCTTTAGGAGGTGTAAATAAATTGTCTTGATGTAATCTCTCTCTTGTATATCCTGTAGTAATAGATTTTTTATTTGAAAGAGCTACTGTTTTTTTTGTTGAAGGACCATTTATGCATCCACCTTCACAACTTAGTAATTCCAAAAATTGATTATTTTCACTATTAACT
This sequence comes from Sphaerochaetaceae bacterium, assembly GCA_963677735.1. Classification (GTDB taxonomy): domain Bacteria; phylum Spirochaetota; class Spirochaetia; order Sphaerochaetales; family Sphaerochaetaceae; genus Pleomorphochaeta. The sequence continues at coordinate 2,407,890 of OY782505.1, read as the reverse complement.
AAATTATCTAATGTAGACTTTATTGCTAAATTTCCAGAAATTGCAATTGAATTTTCTTGAAAGAAATCTTGGCCGCCTTTAAAAGAAGCAATCATACCTCCTTCAACACTGTATGCTGACGTTATAGAAGCCTTAGCCGGCACATATGGAGGAATTTTTTCTTTCTGAAGAAATAGTTGATTATTAATTGTATCTAAATCTAAATTCTCTTCTTCAAACCATAATTTCAATTCTTCAAAAGTTAGAGTGAAATTTGGATATCCAGGCCATTCATCAGCTTCCCATTTTTTTGCAATACATGGGCCTACAAATACAATTCCTATATCATCACCATATAATTCTCTTAAATATGCACAGTGTAGTTGAAGAGGAGATGGAATTGGAGCTAATTGATCTTCAAGAGTTGTATAATATTTTTTAACTAATTGAACAACAGATGGACATGCTGTTGATATCCATGGTGTTTTTATATCACGAGCTCTATATTCATCAACAGTGGCACTAACTAATGAAGCACCAATTGCTGTTTCACTAATATAATCAAAGCCTATTTTTTTTAAAGCTACTAAAAGTGCTGATTCTCTATCTACAAATTCACTACTGTGAGAAGGTGCAATCGAACAGATAATTTTACGATTACTTTTCATAAATAATTGGACTCTAGCTAAATCTTTCCTAACTTTTTTAGCAGAAGCGGGACATACATCAACACAAATACCACAATAAGTACATCTATCGTGAATAACGACTGCATTTCCTTCTTTTACTTGTATTGCTTTGGTAGGACATGCTCTAACGCATTTATAACAATCCCTACATTGAGTTAATTCTGTATAAATTGGATGTATCATTTTTTGCCTCAACTATTATTTAATTAATTCTTCACGAATTAAATCGATAACGCATTCGGCTTTGATATTTTCATAATCTTTATTGTTTACTCTAACAATGGGACCTGAACTACATCTGCCTAAGCATAAATGACCTTCAATTTCAACATCATTTTCAACGTTATTCTCTTTTACAAAGTTTTCTAACAGCTCTAAAGTTTTAGAATTCCCCCTTGAAAAACAAGAACTCCCCATACAAAGCTCAACTTTTACTTTTGCCATATTTAACCCCATGCTCTAATTTTATAATACTTTTTTTATATGGGGTCAAGCAAAAATAAAAGATAAAACCTTTTTTCAAAAAAATATTAGACAGCTATAGGAGTTTAACAATTAAAATCTATTATATTTCACATTTAATAGGCGATAAGTGATATTATTTTACTAAATATAGTATTTAATGTGAATAATATCACATTATACACATTTACCAAAGATCCATATCTGATTTATCTTTGTCTTTTAAAATATTAGATCTTAGTTTAGCAGAGAGAACAGCAAATTGAGTTGCTAAGTCTGTTCTTTGAACTGCAATATTTTCAGGTAAAGTTAAATCTTTAGGAACGAAACTCCAAATAGCTTGTATTCCACATTTAACAAGTAGTTGTGCACAAGTTTGAGCTTGAGATGCTGGAACTGTTAAAATAGCAATACTGATACCATTTAATAATACATATTCTTCAAGTTCGGTTAGAGGTTTTACGCAAATATTTCCAATTGTTTTTCCAACAACTTCTTCTTTTTTATCGAAAGCTGCAACAATTCTAAGTCCATAAGTTTCAAACCCTTTATACCCCATTAAAGCTGAGCCTAAGTTACCTGCACCAATCAAAATTGCATCTGTTGAATTATTCCAACCAAGAGATTCTATCAACGCTTTTAATAACTCATCAATGTGAAAACCTACTTTTGGTTTTCCTTCAATGCCTGAAAAAGCTAAATCTTTTCTAACTTGTATTGGGTTTAATCTTAAGTCATTTGCAAGGCTAGTAGCACTTACACTTTCAAGTCCATTTTCTTTATACTGCTTTATTAAACGGATATAAGATGGGAATCTTTTTATTGTTGGAATTGGTATTTTATGTTTCATTTTTACCCCTTATTAAATAATCTTCTATTTCATCTATAACGAAAGGAGGAGTTGATGTACCTGTGGCAAGCCCAATAACATCATACTTAAATAAATGCATAGGCACCTCCTCTTTATTACTCACTAAATATGTTTCAACACCTTGGTTAATACAATAATTATATATACCTCTAGTATTGGAACTATTCTTACCTCCTATAACAATTATGCAATTGCACTGATTAGCTAGTTTAGCAACTGCATTCCTCCTTCTTTGATTACTATTACATAATTCATTAGCAAATTCAATTTTTATATTATTTTTTGTTGCAAAATTTTTCAAAGCTGTGAAAATATCTCTGCTCATTCCACTTGGAAAAGTTGATTGTATTACTACAAATAAATCATTCACAGTAGGTATATTTATTATATCTGAAACTTCACTTATGATTACTTTTTCATTAGGTGTTTCTACATTTTTTAAGGCTATTGATTCAGGATGGCTTTGTCCTCCAATAACAACAATTGTAGAATCTTTATGAGCTCGTTCAACAAGAAGTTGCTCTTTAAGTACTATGGGACATGTTGAATCATAAATATAAAAGTTTTGATCTAAAAATTTCCTACGAGTTTTATCACTTACCCCATGAGCTCTTAATACTATTATTCCAGGTTCAACTTTATCAGCATCTTCTTCCTCAAGAATTATTACACCTTTTTCTTGCATTTTATCAACTATTTGGGGATTATGTACTACGTGTCCAAGAGAGTATACTTTTAAATTTAGTTCTTCTCCTAATTTTATAGCTTCATTAACAATTGATATTGCTCTAGATACACCCTTACAATAACCAATTACTTCTGACCTTATTACTTTCATATACACCTCAAACTCATTATAAATTAAAACTGTATCTTTTAAAAGAGAAAAAAAGTCGCAAGAAAGTTTCTTGCGACTTATATTTGTTTATTCAATAATATTATTTTTTCTTAATCTTTTCTTGAACATGTTCACCGCCGCTTATCCAGAATAGGAATGAAGGGGCAATAAAGTTTGAAGAATAAGTACCAATAATGATACCAAAGATAAGATTTATAGCAAACAATTTAATTGTTCCTGTTGCAAATATAGCAAGAGGTAATACAGCTAATACTGTTGTTACACTTGAGATAATTGTACGGGTCAATGATTGTGTTACACTATGTTCAATAACATCTTTGAAAGGTTTATCTTTCATTAAACCACTATTTTCACGAATTCTATCAAAAATAACAATTGTTGCATTTAAAGAATAACCAATAATAGTTAATACTGCTGCAATTGTAGTACTTGAAACTTCAAATCTAAATAATGCAATAAAACCTAACAACAATAACACATCGTGTGTTAGAGCAATTAATGAAGATACAGCGTAAGCAATTCTGAATCTAATCCAAATATAGAACAAGATTAATACCATAGCTACCAATACTGCTAGCAATGAGCCATAAATTAATGTTTGACTAAATCTTGGACCAACGAAATTACTTTCTAATACTACAAAACCATCTCCAAAAGCATTTTCAAAATCATTTGAAACTGCGTTTTCCATACTGTCTTGAGTATCACCATCATTTGTTCCAAGTTTAATTTGGAAAATTTGATTTTCTTCATCACCTACGGTTTGAACTTGTACATTACCTAAATCAGATAAAGCTTCTCTAATTTCATCAATTGATACATCACCAGTAGTTGCAAAGTTAATATTTGTTACATCAGCTGATAATGTTGCAGGAAAGCCGTAACCAGAAAGCATTTGCTCTGAATCATAGCTTTTATTTACAACTTCACTTTTTACACCATCAATTGTCTCAAGAGCTGCAGCTAAATCTGCTGTGCTAGGATATTCTTCGCTAGTAAATGTAAATGTACTAACTCCGCTCTCACCTCTCTCTTCAACAATTAAACTTCCATTATCTACAGAAACTTCTATATCTTCAGTTCCTTCATATGTTAAAGCTAATCCAACAGGTGCTACTTGAATTCTTTGACTTAATCCGCTTTCAAAATCAATGCCAGTATTAAAACCACCATTTAAAATTAAGGACCCCATACCAACAACTAATAAAATAATTGAGAATGTTAGTGCTATAAAACGCACTTTAATAACAGGAAGATTCTTTTTCATTATTTTTTCCTCCAGGTTATATGTAATTTGGCCCCTTCACGATCTGTGATAGCGGTATCGAAAATTAAATGTGATACAAATAAAGCAGTAAACAATGAACTTACAATACCAATTGCTAAGGTATTAGCAAATCCTTTAACAGAACTTGAACCTAATTGAGATAGAACTAGTGCTGCAATAATTGTTGTGATATTAGCATCCATAATTGTCCAAAAAGCCTTACCAAACCCTGTTTTTACTGATACTTGGGAACTTTTCCCAAATCTTAATTCTTCTTTAATACGTTCAAAGATAATTACATTTGCATCAACGGCCATACCTAATGTTAATATTAAACCTGCGATAGATGTTAATGTTAAGGTAAATTTAAAGGCAGAAAGAACAGCAAGCATAATAACTAAGTTTAATACCAATGCTAAATTAGCAACTAAACCACTTAAGCCGTAATAAATAAACATAAATACAACAACTAAAGCTAAACCTAAAGCAATAGCTTTTAATCCAGCAGCTACAGCATCTTCACCTAAAGTTGCACCAACAGCTTGTTGACTTGAAACAACTAACTCAATTGGAAGAGCAGCAGTTCTAAGAACTATAGCTAAATCAGAAGCTTCTTCTTGGCTAAATCCTGAAATTTGAACATCTTGTCTAATGGCTTCATTAATTGTAGCAACAGATTTTACTTTACCATCCATTACAACAGCCATTGAGTCACCTACATGTGTTGAAGTGAATTTATAGAAAGCATCACCACCACTTGCATCTAAATGGAAATTAACAACAGGTTGTGCAGTAATTGAATTTGTACCAGTTTGTGCACTTTCTAAGTGAATTCCATCAAGACCAATTTCTGAATCTAAAACTACAAAACTTTGTAATTCGTCAATTCCATATGAATCTTTTACATAATAACCTGCAGCGATTTTACCAGCTGGAAGGAAATCAGGTTGTTTAATTTCTCCACTATCTGTATAAACTTCAGAAGGATTTTCTTCAAAATATGTATTTAATTCAGTAGTTAAAGACTGATCTACAATTTGGAATAATAAAGATCCTTTACCTTGTAAGAATGAATTTACTCTCTCAGGATCAGCAGCACCAGGTATTTCAACTAATATTTGATCATTTCCTTGTAATCTGATTTCAGGTTCACTAACACCAAATTGGTCAATACGATTTTCAAGTATTTCAATATCCTGAAGAACTAATGCGTTAATTTCACTAGAACTTGCAGTTTTTCCAGCTTTTTCATTATATGAATCAACATCAGCATCTAATAAAATGCTCATACCACCACGTAAATCTAAGCCTAATTGTAATACACTATCGCTTAAGTTTTTAACTTCTAATAAAGAAGATCTATAATGTTGTTCAATTGCATCAAACATTGCTTTTTCATTATAGAAACCAGCACAAAGACTTTCAATTGTCCAAGAGGAAGGAGTATCCTTACTCATATCCTTATAGTTATCTTTAGCAATAGATTTTAGATAAGAATACTCTGCTGGAACATCAGCTGAAGGATCACTTGTAACTAAGCTCTTAATTGCGCGAAGCTCTCGAGTAGCCTGTCCACGTGCATACTCTCTAATTTGCTCATTTGAGCCACTTGCGAGATCTTTTGTTTCCTGAGGTACGATTGTATACCACTTAATAGTTGGATATAAGAAGTAACCGCACATTAGTAATACCAAAAGAACTATGATCAATCGATCACGTTTTTTCATAACATTCTCCAATAGTAACTTATGTGATATTTTATTTTTCTATTTTACTTTCGGCTGCATCTTTCTTATCTGTAGCCTCAGTTTTAGTTTCTTCTGTTGTTGCTTCTACTTCTTTTTTTGCATTTTTAGTCTTTGCTTTGTTTTTTGCAGAAGCTTTTGAAGCACCTTTCTTTGATACAACACTGCTAATAGCTGATTTAGTAAATTCAATTCTAGAATTATCATCAACTTTAATAACAACTGTTTGTTCTCTTATTGCTACAACTGTACCATGAATTCCGCCGATTGTAACAATTTTATCCCCTTTTGCAACTGAAGAAAGCATTTCTTTTGCTTCTTTATCACGTTTTCTTTGAGGACGAATAATTAAAAAATAAATAATAACAATTATTAAACCAAAAGTAATAATTGATGTCGCCATTGACCCGGTTTGAGAGGCTGCTGATTGAGTAGCAGTAGTTCCCATTAATGCTAATAATGAATTCATTGAATAAACCACCTTTAAAATGCATAATTAATAATATTATGTCTAAAACTTCCATTAGATATTAAAATTATTGAATAAATTCAAATACCAATGCAAAATAAAATAACATGTTAAGTTAATTATAGTCAAGTTTTAAGTTTTGTCTATGGGAATATAATATATAGGACTTCGTTTCACGAAGCCCTATTATCATACCATATGGTTGAAAATTACATCATGCCGCCCATGCCGCCCATGCCGCCACCTGCTGGAGGAGCCATTGGAGCTTCTGGTTCTGGAATATCTGTAATTGCACATTCTGTTGTCAAAATTAATTGAGCAATAGATGCTGCATTTTGTAATGCACAACGAGTTACTTTCATAGGATCGATAATACCGTTATCTACCATATTTACCCATTGCATTACATTTGCATCAAAGCCAACGCCTTTTTTATTGTTTTTACACTTATCTGCAATGATTGATCCATCAAGACCTGCATTTTGAGCAATTTGACGAATTGGTTCTTCTAAAGCTCTTCTAACGATTTTATAACCAATTTTTTCATCTTCAGTTAAGCTATCAAGATTTTTCTTTTCTAAAGCAATAACAGCTTGTACTAAAGCAACACCACCACCAGGGATAACGCCTTCTTCAATAGCTGCACGAGTTGCACTTAATGCATCTTCTACTCTATGTTTCTTTTCTTTTAGCTCAACTTCAGTAGCTGCACCAACGTTAATTACTGCAACACCACCTGCAAGTTTTGCAAGTCTTTCTTGAAGTTTTTCTTTATCATAATCACTAGTTGATTCAATAATTTGTGCTTTAATTTGAGCAGTTCTTTCATCAATATCGCTCTTTTTACCAGCACCATTGATAATAGTAGTGTTTTCTTTATCTACTTTAACGTTTTTAGCTCTACCTAGCATTGAAATTTCAGCTTTTTCTAAAGTTAAGCCAATTTCTTCACTAATTACTTCACCACCAGTTAATACTGCGATATCTTCAAGCATTGCTTTTCTTCTATCTCCAAAACCAGGAGCCTTAACAGCAACAACATTTAAAATACCTCTAACAGAGTTAACAACTAAAGTAGCTAAAGCTTCGCTTTCAACATCTTCAGCAATTATTAATAAAGGTTTATTTGTTTGAGCAATTTTCTCAAGAATTGGTAATAATTCTTTCATATTAGAAATTTTCTTGTCATAAATAAGAATAAATGGATCTTCTAATACACTTGTCATTGTTTCTCTGTTGTTACAGAAATATGCGCTTAAATAACCTCTATCAAATTGCATACCTTCAACGAAATCAGTTGTAGTTTCAAAAGTTTTTGATTCTTCAACAGTAATAACACCATCTTTACCAACTTTTTCCATTGCATTTGAAATTTCATCACCAATAGTTCTATCGTTATTTGCACTGATTGTTGCAACTTGAGCGATTTCTTCTTTATCTTTTATTGATTTTGACATTTTCTTGATTTCAGCAACTGCATCTTCAACTGCTTTATCAATACCACGTCTAATTCCCATTGGGTTTACACCAGAGGCTACACTTTTCATACCTTCTTTAGTAATAGACCATGCTAATACTGTAGCAGTAGTTGTACCATCTCCAGCTACATCATTTGTTTTAGTTGCAACTTCTTTAAGTAATTGTGCACCCATATTTTCAAATGGATCTTCGAGTTCAATTTCACGAGCTACGGATACCCCATCTTTAGTTACAGTTGGAGCCCCAAATTTTTTATCTAATAATACAAGGCGACCTTTTGGGCCTAAAGTTGTCATAACTGCACGAGAAATTTTCTCAACACCATTTACTAAAGACTTTCTCGATTCTTCACTAAATTGTAGTTGTTTAGCCATTTCATTTTCCTCTCTTCAAATTCAATTATTTAAAGTTAATTTAATAGCAAAAAGCTATCTATAAAAAAATACAAATAAATTTATCAATAAGCAAGTCTATATTTAATATTTTTTTTGTTTTCAATTACCTAATTAATAAATAGAATATTGTAGCAAAAGCTACACTAAACAAATTACTAATAAAATTAACTTTATCGTTATTAATTATTCTAAATCCCCTAACTAAAGGTAATTTTTTTCCATCTAAATACTCTTTTTCAACAATTCTATCTGAGCTTTTATCATAATATTGTGCTTGAATTGTAAGTCCCAAAATACTATCAACAATCGATCCTACAAAGCCAGCTAGAGTTATTACTGCAATATAAGAGATTGTACCTAATGCTGGTTTATAATATACAGAATACCATAAAACTGCAATCAAAAAAGAACCGATTAAAGCAGCTAAAGTTCCCATAAGAGAAACTCCCCCTGATAAACCAGGTTTTAAAGGCCTCCCTGTTAATATAGAAACAACACGAGATCTAGTTAATAAACCCACTTCTCCGGCAAAAGTATCACTTACAGCTTCAGCAACACTAGCTCCAAACATTACTAAGATTAAAGGATTAGGTGATAATAAATAAATACAAGCTAAAATAAAACCTATTCCACCATTAGCAAAAACTTGAGCAAAATCCCTTTTACCTGATTTTTCTTGAATTGATTCAGCCTCTTCGTAAAGTTCATTTTTATTGTTTAACTTTGACAAAACAGCAGCACCAACAACAAAAAATAGATAAATTGCTAAGCCACCAAAACCAAAAGCTAATATTATTGATAGTCCTAATAAAAAAGCACCTATAGTGCCCCCTAAATTCAATTGTTTAGAAACTAAAGCTAAAATTGATAAAACTAATAATAGTGCTACAATCCAAATTATATAATTATCTAAAGAAAGAAAAAATTTATCAATCAAAGATGCAACAGAACTTGGATCAGAACTATTTAGAAATCTGCTCATTAAACTAACCCCCCAGCTATTAATGCGCTTATAATAGGAACACTTATATTATCTAGCCCTAATGGTGTTACAACTTCGACAAATGTTGCAACAATGCTAATTATTATTGAAGAAAATATTATTTGATAAAATAATAAATCACTCATCAATATTAAAATTATAACACTGCAAAAAAAACAAACTATCGCCATAACAAAGCTACCTAAATATGTTTTTCCACCTGTTGGTAAGGGTATCTTTTTTTTACCGAATTTGCTTCCAAAAAGAGCAGCAAATCCATCACCATATCCCATACAGAAAACACCAATGGTAGCAGCACTTAAACTTAAAGTTCCTAAATATGAATATATTATTAGTATTATCAACGAAAATGGATAATATACAAGCCCATAATTTCGATTCCTTTCCGGACAACCTATATATTTTCCAAATTGTGGATAAAATACGAATACAGAATCTACAAATAAAAAAACTATGGGTCCACTAAGTGCGAAAAGAGGATTTTTTATATAACATATTAAGATTAACCACCAGTTGGCAGATAATATATGAATTATTTTTCTAACTGTTTCATCACTAACACTAGTTTTTTTCTTTATTAGAATTGAACTTGAAAGAACAAGCCCTATATAAATAATTGAAATAAGTAGACCAATACAATTTATATTCATAATGAAATAATGCCCACTAGACATTAATTTATCAAGCCATACAACTCTATTTTTATACTTAAAAACCACTGATTGTTTCTAAATTCTTATTTTTTTCTATTTTTTTACTGTATTTTTAAATTTTTTATTCTACAATATTTTTTTTATAGAACATATATAACTTGTTTTTTTCAAATAATTATTGTATATTTATACGGTACAATTGCATAGTATTATAAGGAGTCCATAATGCGAGAACGCCATACTAGACTAAATCTTGTTAAAGAATTAATAAAAAACAATAGAATTGATAACCAAGACACATTATTAGAAATGTTAAAGAAAGAAGGTTATTCTGTTACCCAAGCTACTCTATCAAGAGATTTAAAAATGCTAAAGGTAGGAAAAATATCCGATGGATGGTCTGGTTACTACTATGCTTTACCTGAAAATGATTTAATCAGTGAATCTGAAAAAAGTTATATACAAGATGTAAGACGTGGTATTTTATCTATAGAATTTAGTGGGAACTTTGGTGTAATAAAAACTAGAAGTGGTCATGCAAACAGTGTGGCTATTGCCCTAGATGTTCTTGCTATACCTGAAATATTAGGAACTCTAGCAGGGGATGATACTATTTTTGTTATCCTAAGAGAAGGTATGAGTAAAGAAGATTTACAAGAAAGTTTTAAAAACCGAATTCCTGATATCCAAGAATAAATTTTTCAAGGCTTTGATTTATTTCAAAGCCTTTTTTATTGAACTTTTTTCAATCAATAAATAAGATACTCACAAGGAGACCAACATGGAATATAAAAATTTAACAAAGCTCAAAGCTTTTGAACAATTATCAAAAGTACAACCTTTCGATGTAAAGAAAGGATTAAACAAAAGTAGAATTGAAAAGTATCAAGTTAGAAATGCTGATAACCTAACTTACTCTTATGCTACCATGCCAATCAGTGAAAAACATCTTGAAATATTTCAACAATTTACAAAAGAACAATCACTAATTGAAAAATATAAAAAACTATTATCTGGGGAAAGAATTAACACAGGTGAAAATAGAGCAGTTTTACATCAATTAACAAGAGGACAATTATTGGACGATGTTGTAGTTGATGGCGAAAACAAGGGAGATTTCTATAAATCTCAATTGATGAGAATCAAAGAGTTTTCAACTAAAGTTAGAGAAGGCAAAATTGTAGGATCTACTAACAAAGAATTCAAAACAGTAATCCAAATTGGTATTGGCGGAAGTGATTTAGGTCCTAGAGCTCTATATCTAGCCCTTAAAGGTTACGTTTTATCTCAAGGTAAAAAAGTTATTGATGCAAAATTTATTAGTAATGTTGACCCTGATGATGTTAGTGATGTAATTAAAGATATTGATTTTGAATCCACTTTATTTATTCTAGTTTCAAAAAGTGGAACAACACAAGAAACTTTAACTAACAGAGACTTAGTCTTTGATGCCTTAAAATCATGTAACATTGAAGGCTTTGACCCAAGCAAACATATGATTGCCGTTACTAGCAAAACAAGTCCTTTAGCAAAAAGCAAACAAGTATTAGATGCTTTCTATATTGATGATTATATTGGTGGTCGTTACAGTTCAACTAGTGCAGTTGGTGGAGCAATTTTATCTATTGCTTTAGGCTATGATACTTTTAGTGAACTTTTACAAGGTGCAACAGAGTCTGATAAAAATGCTTTAAATGAAAATGTACTAGAAAACGCAGCTTTACTTGATGCATTTATTGGAATGTATTTAAGAAATGTTCTTAATTTAGAATCTACTGCAGTCCTACCTTATTCACAAGCTCTATCAAGATTCCCAGCTCACCTTCAACAACTTGATATGGAAAGTAATGGTAAACATGTTAATAGATATGGAGATGAAATAGACTACAAAACTGGCCCAATTATTTTTGGTGAACCCGGAACAAACGGTCAACACTCATTCTACCAATTATTACACCAAGGTACTGACACTATTGCTCTACAATTTGTAGGATTTAAAAAGAGTCAATTTGAAAAAGATATTGTTGTTGATAATTCAACTAGCCAAGAAAAACTTAATGCTAACTTAACAGCTCAAATTGTAGCTTTTGCAATAGGTAAAGATGATGAAAACCCAAATAAAGTTTTTGAAGGAAATAGATATTCTTCCCTTTTAGTTGCTGATCAATTAACTCCAAAAGTTCTTGGGGCTCTATTAGCTCATTTTGAAAATAAAGTTATGTTCCAAGGATTTATGTGGAACTTAAACTCTTTCGACCAAGAAGGCGTTCAACTTGGTAAGGTTTTAGCTAAGAAAGTATTAAACGGCTGTGAAGGCGATGAATTATTACTTTCATATTCAGCTTTGTTATAAAATAAAATCCAAAATTTAAGCTATGCTGGTTCTAGCATAGCTTTTTTTCTCCCTTTTCTTAGATTTAAAATTATATGAAATTATTTTTCTAAATAAATTATTTCTTTTATTTAATTAATCTCAAATATTTTTATATAAATTATAACAAATATTATTAGAACAACTATTGTTATTTAACAAATCATTTTTATTATTTATATGTTTATTTAATGTATTTTATGTTGTTTATGTGTAAATTTTATCTTATAATATTTTGGATTGTGAATAAAAAAGGAGCCTAATGTGAAAAATAAAAAAATAGTTTCATGTTTATTAATATTAAGTCTTTTATCTATTGGAAATATATTAGCTATAGACAACCATCAAAGAATTCAAAGTGTAGAAAGTGATATTTATGAAGGAATTAGAGATTTATATTTATCTCAATCTTTGGCACTACCATCAGCTGCAGCTCCTTATTCAGATGCTGAATTGATTATGATGCTTGATTTATTAGACCCAAGCAAATTTAGCAAAGTAGATAAGGATATATATAACTATGTTTTAGATAGTCTTGAATTGTCTCAAGAAAATACAAACGATTATGGAAAAATTGATTGGGGTGTTGATTTTAATTTAGAAGGATATGTCCATTCAAATACTGAAGAGTTTCAAAGACGAGAAAATTTTCAATATGATTTTCAAGATGCTGAGCCTTTAATCAATATTGGAGTTGAAGCTTGGGATGCTACAAATTTTTATGGTTTAGGGAATTTCTCTATTGGAAACAACTATTCTTTAAAAAATACTTTTGGTTCAACTACCTTAACCACTAACGTTGTTGCACTTCCACCCAATGATCTTCAAGATTTAGATATGAATATGCCTTATAGAGCTTTCTTAGCTTTTGGTAATCAAACTAACTCATTATCTATTGGAAGAGACAGAGTAAAATGGGGAAATGGTGTTGCTTCTAATCTATTGATTGGAGATAATCTTCCCTATTTGGACCAACTAAGGTATACAAATTTTTCAAACCAATTCAAATATACTTTCTTAACAGCTTTCTTTCCTCATCCAAGTAACTATATAAATGATGGTATTACTGGTACTAGTGATGGTGATCCAACAACTGGTCTTGGACAAGGAGATGAGGTTCAAGGAACTTATGCTCTAATTGCTCATAGAGGAGAAGGTAGATTATTTAATAATAAAGTGGGCATCGCACTTTCTGAAACTATTATGTACTCATCTTTAGATAATGTTTTAGATTTAAGATATTTATCTCCTACTGCACTATTCCATGACTATTATATAAGAGCTAATGCTAATTCAATGGCTGCTTTTGAAATTGATTATACTCCATTTAAAAATTTCAATATCTTTGGACAAATGGTAGTTGATGAATTTGCTCTTCCAGGAGAACCTGTACCTGGCTCTAGTTCTTCAGGAGCACATCCTAATGCATTTGGTTATTTAGCTGGAGTTAGATATAACTATGATGTACTAAATGAATTTAAGGGTAGCACTAGTTTAGAATTTGCATTTACAGATCCTTATCTTTATTTAAGAGGAGATGGAACAAGTGATAGGGCTCAAACAGCAGGAAATTATGGAATAAACTATGTTGTAGCCTTTAGAGAATTCTCACCTGAATATGGTACTTGGTATCACAATGAATATCTAGGATATGAATATGGTGGAGATGCTATTGTAGTTAATCTAAATTCTACTGTTAAAAAATATGGTAAATGGAATGTAGAAGCAAACCTTTTCTATATGCTTCATGGAACTTTTGATATGTATACTTGTTGGAAGGAGATTAGCTCTTCAGATGATTCAAGTTCATACACAACACCAACAACTAGTAATACTAATAACTCAAATAATACTAGTTCAACCTCTAGAGAACCAACATCAGATTATTCACTTAGAGATTCTGTATCACAAACTTTAGTTATTGGAGCTAGTGCAAGTTACGATATTAGTGAAAATCTCAATATTTTTACTCAATTAGATTATATTAATATTAAAAACTATCAAAATGTTTCTGGAGAAAATACTTCAGATGTACAATTGGTATTAAGTTTTACATATAACATATAGAGAGAATTAATGAAAAAAATTATAATTTCCCTTTTAATAATGGCATTGTCTGTTAACCTTTTTGCTAAGGATCAACAGATATTGCCTCTTGAAAACGATATATACGATTATATTGATTATGTATATATACTAGATTCAAAAATCCCCCCCACTTCTGCTAAACCGTATTCTATAGCTCAAATGAAAGTTTACTTAAATGAAATTGATTATAATTCATTAAATAAAACTGCTAAAAAATATTATACCTTTATTTTAGAAGAATTAAATAAAGAAGATTTAGATATAAAACTTGATGACTTTTCTTCTATGGATGTGGAAGCAACTAGTGGTTTAGAAATGTATTCACATACAAACACAGTAGATACTACTACATTTAGAGATTGGGTTTATGATCAAGAAGATAGAATCCCGCTATTAAAACTCAATCTTAAATTATCTGTTGATGATATATTTTTTACTACTAGTGAATTACAATATATGCAAGGTAAATATGAGCCTAGTGATTCTTCTGACTACTACCTAGAAGATGCTGATTTCTATAGTGCATATTCTGATAGCATTTCACCTGCCACTTATATACCTGGACATTATGAAATAAAAAATGAATCAACTAATGAATTTATTGCTGGTTATTGGTCGTATGATAGGATTACTTATAGCACTAAAGCAGAACAATATACAAAAGCATTTTCTACTAACGTTCCTAGTGCTAGTAAATATATAGATTTTGACACTCCAAAACGCTCTATTATCTCTGTTGGTGGAAAAAATATTAACTTTAACTTTTCAAAAGATAAAATTAATTGGGGAAATAGTATTATTGGTAATTTCATTTATGATGATCATATTAAAAATAATTTTATAAACCTAAAAGTTTACTCTTCAAACTTTAATATTAATAATACTGTAGCTTTGCTAAATACAAAAACCTCTAGCGGAGAAGATGCTGATGAGAAAATAAAAATGTTTTTAGCTCACAGATTAGAATTTAAGCCTTTTGATTTCTTCAGATTTGCTGTAAGTGAAAATGTAATGTATGTAGATGATAAAGCTAATTTCTTATATTTCAATCCATCATATATTTATCACAATATAAATATGAGAGGAATGTTTAATGCAATTGCTTCTTTAGAAACTGAAGTTTTATTATTTAATAAAGTTAATTGGTACTCTCAATTTGTATTAGATCAAGCTAGAGCCCCAAATGAAGATGCCAGCCAATCTGGAGCTTGGGGATTATCAAGTGGATTAAACTATGTAATACCTGTAAATGAAGATATATTATCTCTATCAATAGAAGGCTTATATACTCTTCCTTGTTTATATAGAAGAGATCAAGTCGATTTTATCACATTTGATAGAACATTTGTAATTAATCAAAGTTATGTTATAGAGCCAACCTTTATAGGATATGAAGAAGGTGGAGATACCGTAGCCTTCAAAATTCAAGCAGAATATAATAAATTAGATAAATTTAAAGCTCTATTGTATTACTCCCTAACTTTAAAAGGTGAAGTAAATATATTTACGCCTATACATAGAGAAGATAATGGAACATATAATAATGATGGAAAGCCAAACTATGGAGAAGAAATTTTTAAAAATGGAATTTATTCTGCTAAACATATCATTCACTCAGCCCTAAATTATACAATGTATAATAAAAACAATCTTGATATCTCAAATATAACAACACTTTCTTATATTTATTATCAACAATTTAAACCAACATCTGATACTTATAACGACTTTCAATTTAGCACTGGAGTTAAGATTAAATATTAGTGAATGTGAATGGGCAAAAAAGATCCTCAGTAGACTAAAAGGAGGTAAAAGCCTACCGAGGCAAAACAAAAGGAGGTTGAAGAGAAAATTCAACAAAGAATTTTTAACTCTCTTACAAGGCGAAAGATACCTAAATTCCGCATTTTATTCAACCCCTTTTTTTCAAAAAAATGATTATTAATCATTTTCTAACTATTTTTTTACCATATACCTAAGACCAATTAATCAATACTTTTATCATTTTTCATTGAAAAAGGCTGTCTTGTATTCTCAATAACATCTCTCCAAAGACTTCCTTCAATGTCAACATGGTTTCTTTTACAAACAGCTTGTTTAATTGGAATATGAACGAATCTATTATTGATTTGCGAGATTAAACACTGAGTCTTTCCTGCCATAGCAGCATGCGCAGCATGTGCTCCAAGTCTAGCACAGTAAATTGAATCAAATGAGTTCGCAGGTGCACTTCTGATGATATAAGATGGATCAATATATTTTATATTAACTTCAATTCCTTCCTCATCAAAATAATTTTTAATTTCACCTTTCAAGAAAATTCCAATATCTGCATATTTAACATTTCCAGAAGGATCTTTTTTCCCTGTAGATGGAACTAAATCTTGTCCAGCACCTTCAGCAATTAAAATAACAGCATGTTTTCTTGTCATAATACGTTCTTTCAAATGAGCTAACAAACCATTTGGACCATATAAATCAAAAGGATTTTCAGGAATTAAACAAAAGTTAACATCACTTTGTGCTAATGAAGTATGTGCAGCGATAAAGCCACTTTCCCTACCCATAACTTTTACAAGGCCAATTCCATTAATAGAATTTTTTGCTTCTACATGAGCTCCTCTTACACTTGGTACAGCAGCGCCAACTGCGGTATCGAAACCAAAAGAACTTTGAATAAAAGATAAATCGTTATCAATTGTTTTTGGAACACCAATAACAGATATCTTTAATCCTCTCTTTTTAATTTCTTCACCAATATCATAAGCCCCTCTTAGAGTTCCATCACCACCTACAGCAATTAAAATATTAATATTCAATCTTTCTAAGGAATCAACAATTTCATCAACTTGCATTCCTCCACCTCTAGCAGAACCTAAAATAGTACCACCTTTTTCTTGAATATCATCTACAACATCAGGATCTAAAGGGATTAAAGGCCAAGGTGAATTTTCTAATAAACCTCGGTATCCAAATTGAACTCCACTAATTCTTCTAACACCATATCTGTACCAGAAACATCTAACTACAGATCTAATAACATTATTTAAACCAGGACAAATTCCACCACAGGTACAAATTGCTGCATGAACATGGGCAGGATTGAAATATATTTTCTTTCTAGGACCTGCTTTTTCAACAGTATCTTTTACTAAAGGAACTCTAATACCGTTAGAATCTATTTCTGAGTCAACGCTAAAAAATAATCTATCATTATCATTTACGTAATCAGCTTGTCCATCACCTAAATCATCACTCATGATAATTGGTGTAGATAATTTTGGCTCCCCTAAATTAGTAATATCAAAATTATATTGCAATCCTTCTTTTGCATTTTTTTTCATTTTTTATCCCTCCTAAAAAAACAGGATAAGCTCTAACACATTGTTATAGAATATCCTGTCTAATTATTATAATTTATTACCTTCCTTATCATAACAATCCAACAAAGAATTTAAATCTTTATTAAATTTTTCATAAGGCTTTTTTGTTATTTCTTTAATTTCTTTATGGAAAGCTTTATATGCTTCTAAGAACTCCTCACCAAAATCAGTTAAGTAAGCTCCTTGTCTATCATAACCACCTCTCCTTCTAACTAAAATTACTTTACCTAGAGAATTTTCTAATACATTCATCATAGAGTAGGCCTTAGAATAAGATATTCCAAGCTCATTAGCCGCGGCTCTTAATGAAGAGTGTTTTTTAACCTCTTCTAATAACCAAACGACTCCAATCCCCATGAATTTTTCATTTTCTTGATTAACTAGGTAAATTTTAGTTTTTAGGTCCATAATTCTCCTGCAGCTTTGTATATTATATCTAATAAATCAGATAAATTCTCTAAATCGACAGAACAGTAAGCTACTCTAAATACTTTATTCATAATATTTATTGCACCAATATTGTACTTATCCAATAGGTATAACCTTAATTCTTCTACATCACCTTTACATTCAAATGATAAGAAATATCCGCTATTAAAAGCAAGTGGTTTAATATAGTCAATATCTGCTTTTTCTTCTAATTTTGCTTTAATTAGACGATATCTTTTCTCCATCTCGATTCTAGCTGTTTCTTTGCCAGCATTATATGCTTCTTTATTGGATAATGCTTTAACTAATAAACTTTGAGA
Organism: Sphaerochaetaceae bacterium; assembly: GCA_963677735.1. Lineage (GTDB taxonomy): Bacteria > Spirochaetota > Spirochaetia > Sphaerochaetales > Sphaerochaetaceae > Pleomorphochaeta. The sequence goes on along the minus strand of OY782505.1, from coordinate 2,389,428 downwards.
AGGTTTACTACAATTTGATACAGAACATCTAATACTTCCTAAAATCTTTTTATTAAATGCATCATATTGATCTTGAGTGAAACCTTTTGTTGATACAGTAATAAATCCAACTCTGAATCCCCAAACCATAGCTTCTTTAGTCGCACCATCACCTTTAACAGCAAATAAATTCTCATGTGCATCAGCTAATTTAGCAAACAAAGACTCTCGAGAAGTGTTTTCTTCATAGAATAATCCAAAATATGCATCATCACAAATAGCTAAAATTTTTTTACCACCTTCAGCAGCATCGATTAATATTTTTGCAATTTTATCCATCTCATCATTAGTTGGTGTATAACCGGTTGGATTGTTTGGAAAGTTCAATAAAACAACAAGTTTTTTTGAAGTAGATGCATCAACAGCTGCCTTTAATCCTTGAACATTAAAAGCTTGGTTAGTTTCATCATAAAGTGGGAAAGTTGTAAAAGATGCATTTACATTTTCTTTTATAATCAAATCATAGTTATCCCAAAACAAATGAGGTAGTAAAACACTATCATCTTCGTCAAGAAATAATCTTAGAATAATAGATAAAGCTTGAGTTAAGCCTCCAGTGACTACAGGAAGAGAAAAAGATTTACCTTTTAAAGAAGGATTTTTTTCAAGCATATCTTCTTTCCAAAGTTCCTTTAATTGGGGAAGGCCACCTCCAGGAGCATATGTAAAGATTTCACCAGGAGTGATTTTATCTTTATCAAATACATCATATATTTCATCTAAATATAAAGGAGTTCCTTGTTTAAAGGCCTGTCCAACAGTAGCATTATATCTTGTTGCCTTAGCTTTTGCTTGAGCACTTTGAGCTACAATACCTTTTGGAAAATACATTCTCTTTCCATAATTTGATAATAGGTCATATACAACACTATCCTTTAAAGTTTCATTTAATTCTTGAGCCAATTCATTCATCCTATATTTACTCCCTTATAATGATTTTTTATAAATTAATGAATTTTCCTATATTATTCCATACAAATATTCACTTTTTTGTATTTTTATCAAATTTTTATACATTTCTTAAAACAATTCACCTTGTTCAAAACTAATTTCTTCTTTTTCTTTTTTCTCAGCTCCTAATAAAGATAAAAATTCTTCTTCTTCAACAATTTGCACCCCTAAGGCTTCAGCTTTTTTCCTCTTACTTCCCCCACCTTTTCCTAATAATAAGTGAGTAGTTTTTGAAGAAATAGAACTAACAGTTCTACCTCCTCGTTTTTCAACTTCTTCTAAAGCAAGAGTTCTTGGGTTAAATGAATTAAAAGATCCAGTTACCGCCCATACTTGATCTACAAAAATTTGTTCAAGTGCTAAATTATTAACAATATTTTCTTCCATATTTAAACCACACTTCTTAAGTGCAGCAATTCTATCTCTCATAGTCTCATCATCAAGAGTATCAATAATATTTTTAGAAGTTTTTTCTGCAATCAAAGGTATATTACATAAAGTTTCATAATCTTTCTTATCAACAAGTTCATATAATTTATCAATAGAATCAAAACCATTTTTGATTAGCATATCAACTATTTTTTTCCCTACCTCAGGAATGCCTAAGGAAGTTAAAACTCTGCTAAAAGGTTGTTCCTTACTTTTTTCTAAAGCACTAATAATTGAATTTATTTTTTTCTTACCAAAACCTTTTTCTTCACTTAATTTATCAAAATCTATATTATATAAATCTTGAACATCTTTTACTAAGTTAAGCTTTAAGAGCACTTCAATAGTTCGTGGACCTAAGGAGTCAATATCCATCTGACTCTTTGCAACAAAAAATTCCAATCTTCCAAAAACTTGTTTAGGACAATATGTATTAGGGCAGAAGGTATGAGCGCCTTTAATTTCTACCTCTGTTGAACAAATAGGACATTGGTTTGGCATTTTATATGTAGTATTATTATCTTCATTTTTTTCAATAACCTGTTCAACTGCAGGAATAACATCCCCCCGTTTACTAACTTCAACACTATCACCAATAGCTAATTCTAATTCATCTATGTATTGTTGGTTGTGAAGAGTAACATTACTTACTGTAGATCCACCAATTTCAACTGGAGTTATTCTTGCTACAGGAGTTAATCTGCCAGTTCTACCGACTTGGATATCAATAGACTCAACAACGCTTTGAGAAAAAGGTGATTCAAATTTATAAGCCATAGCCCATCTAGGATGGTGAACTGTATAACCTAAAGCTTCTCTAACCTCTATTTCGTTGACTTTTACAACTAAACCATCAATTTCATACTCAAGAGAATCTCTTGTATCAGTTTGTTTTTTTATTTCATCATAAATTTCATCAAATTTATTGGCGCTACCTTTTAAAGAAGCAGAAGTTAATAATTTTTGTGCTTTTTCCTTTGTTTGTGAAAAAATGGCTAGAGATGGATTAATCCTAAAACCTAATTGCTTTAACTTAGCTAAAATATCAATATGAGAATTAAAATTATATTCTTCTTTTTCAAAAAAACCTTCATAAATAAAAATATTTAAAGGAATTTTAGCACTTTCGCTACTTTTCTTCCTTCTAATTGTTCCAGCACAAAGATTTCTAGGATTAGCAAAAGGTTGTTCCAAAGTTTTATTAACTTTTTCAAATTCGTTTTTACTTAAATAGATTTCACCCCTAACTGCAACATTTACTTCTTCATTTAATCTTAATGGAACATCTTTTATAGTTCTGACATTATTAGTAACATCATTTCCTATAGCACCATTTCCTCTAGTAACAGCTCGTTTTAAAATTCCTTTTTCATAATAAAGAACAATAGAGATACCATCAATTTTTTGTTCTAAAACAAAGTTTAAATTAGAAGTTACTTTTGTTTGACATTTATTTATCCAAGAAATAATTTCTTCTCCGCTATAAGCTTTATCCAAACTTAAAACAGGTATAGTATGTTCAACTTCTTCAAAATCAGAATCTAAATCACTTCCAACTCTTTGAGTTGGAGAATCATCAAGTTTTAATTGAGGGTTTTCTCTTTCTATAGTAACGAGTCTATCAAATAATCGATCATATTCCATATCACTTACAAGTGAATTAGAATCGATGTAATATGCTTTTTGATAAGTTCTTAATTTATTGCTAATATCATGAACTTCTTTTAATAATTTTTCTTTATTATTCATGGCTATATCGTACACCACAATTAAGATTTTTTCCACAATGGAATAAAACTTTCGTGGTTTCCATCAAACGTTTTTCATGATATTCTTAAACAAAGAGGACAACATGGAAAAAAAGAGATTTTCTTTAAACAAGAATGGCACATTACATGGTTTAATTGTTAGAGCACGTGAAGGTGTATCAAAAAATCCCCAATATAAACTTCCAACTATTGCTGATGATTGTCTTATAATTTTACCCAAAGATATCATAGGTTCAAACAGAATAGATGTATTAAAGCAAACACTACCTTTATTAGCTTCATCATCTATAAAATATATAAACCAACCTTTATTTGGAATTTTTGCTCCTACACTTGAAAGAGCTGAAGAAATAATAAAACAAATAGAAATAACATATCAAGATATTGATGAAACAGACCAAGTTGAAAATAATAATGAGATTTATTTTGAAGAAGGCGATTTCAATAATGAATTAACGAAAATTCTAGAAGAAAACACTTCTGAGGTTATTGAAGAAATAAAAGAAGAAGAGAAAGAAGTTGAACAAGAAACTGAAAAGAAAAACAATGTAACTTATAAATCTTTTTCTTCTAAAATAAAATTCAAAAGGGTTACTTCAACTACAAATCAAACTACTAAAATTATTGCCACCCTTGATAAAGATATATTAAATATCTACAGCCCAACACAGTGGCCAGCCCTAATTGAAAATGCTGTCTCTAATGTTTGCGGATATAGTAAGAAAAAAATAATTGTTCACAAAGAAAAAACTTATACTAAAAAAGATGAGATGTTAATTCAGCCAGCTATTCTATCTAGTATAGCTGCTTTAGCAGCTTTAAAGACAAATAAAACAGTAATCATCCATGAAAACCTTTACAGTATAAGGCCTGAAACAACAATAGCGAGAGAGACTTGGTATTCCATTGAAGATAAAAAAACAATTATAGAAAAAATCAATGTCACTATAGATCAAGGAGCAAGCCAATTATTTAGTCAAGAAATTAGCAAGCAATATATAGCTGGTTTAGTCCCTTTATATGATTTAAAAGCTATTTCAATAAACTTTAATTTTGTTAGCAGCAAACTTGAACCTGCACATTTTTTTGGAGGTTTAGGATATGTTAATGCAATTGCATCAACTCAAACGCATACTACTAAACTTGGAAAAAAACTTAACCTTTCGCCTTTCTTTTGGATATCTCAAAGCTTAAATGAAAGTTCAATACATAAAAATGTAATTGAAGTAGATTCCATTCAAGATCAAAAGGCAGTCTTACAAGATCTTGCAGAAAGAAGCTTTTTCAATAGAAAATATGCAGCTTACAAAGTAAATTCAGCACTAAATAAAAGATTGTCAACATTTACCCCTTATGCTAGAGGAGTTGGTTTAGCTATAGCTCCAAGTATTAGTGGTTTTTCATCCTCTCATGAAACCTATTCTTCACCAAAAATTAAATTAACCCTTAATTTTGATGGAACGGTAGAATTAAATACCTCGTTCTTTAATAACAGTAAGGGAAGTGAAATTTGGAAACAAATAATATCAGATGAATTAGATATAAAAAAAGAAGATGTTGCATTTAGCCAAGATGGTCCTGATTTAATAGACAGCGGGCCAAGTGTTCTCTCTTCTAACAGTGGGATAATGACAACACAAGTAAAACAAGCTTGTAAAAAAATAAATGAAAAGCGTTTTATAGAAGGGCTACCTATAAGTGTTACTGTTGGAGGATCGAGAAAAAATTCTAAAGCAAAATTATTTACATCTCATTCCTGGATTTCATTAATCATTGAGACAAGTGTAGATCCAATAACTCTTGAACCTATTGTTTATAGTGTATGGGCAAACTGTTTTATTGGAGAGCTTGTAAATGAAACTTCCTATATATCAAATTTAAAACAAGTAATAATTAATTGCTTAGTAGAACTTGGAGCAAAAATTGCACAAGGAGATGATTTTAATATAGATATTAAGATTGAACATAAATATGAAAATATAAGTGATAGCATTACAAGCGGACTAAAAGGTGTTGTAACTGCAGCATTTAACACTGCACTAGAAATGGCATTAAACATTGATAATGAAACATTACCAATATCAAGCGAAAACATTCTATCAATGATTGGAGATTCATTATGATTAAATTATCCATGAAATTAAATAAAACTACATTAGAACTTTTTGTAGATGAGATGAAACCTTTATCACAAATCCTATATGAGGATTTAGATATTGATATCCCTATCAGAAATTGTTCACATAATTTTTGTGGTAATTGTCTAGTAATTTTAGAAAAAGAACCAGTATTAAGCTGTTTAGTACCAGCTTATAAGTTACAAGGGAAAACCATAACAACATTTGATGCATTCAAACAAAGTGCACACTATAGAAATATTAGAAGAACCTACGATGCTCTAAATTGTGAACCTTGCCCTATTTGTTATGAAGCAAAAACATTAATTATTGAATCTATGCTTCTCAAAGCTAAAACTAAAAGAATAGATAACAATATTGATGATTTATCTAGAAAATTTTTAACAAAAGCTATAGATGAAGATGAAAAAAATCAAATTGATTTTGAAACAGCGCAAAGAGAATTTTCTCTAAATAGTTGTGATTGTTTAACCTCGAAAGATCTTTATAACATTGTTACAAAAGCATTAGATGATAGGATAAAACGCCGTGTATTATAGAAACAATAAATTGATTATACCAGAAACTATCAACGAACTTCACCAAACAGTTCTCAAAAACCCCAACTATGTTTTTTTTGCTGGAGGAACTTACTTAATGAAAAATCATTCACTCTATCCTTCAACTTCTTCTCAAAAAGTTATCTCATTAGAAATGATAAAAGACTTATTCGAAGTAACTAGAAACCTAAAACATGTTGAAGTTGGAGCAATGGTAACAACAAATAAATTATTAGAAATTGGAACTCTAGCTTTCAATAATTTATTACTAGATACATTAAGCAACACATCAACACACATAGTGAGAAACCAAATTACAATTGGTGGAGCCCTAGCAACAAAAAATATAAGGTTTTCTCTACCGGGAACATTGTCTTGTATGGAATCAAGTGTAGAATTAATAGATTTATCAAAAAATAAAACATTTTCTAAGATAATCCCAATTGAAAAACTTTATAAAAATGATGAGCTATTATTAGAAGAAGGAACATTAATTAAAAAAATAATCATTCCTTTAAAAACCTATGATTTTGAAAGATTTTATTGTGTTGGAGATCCAATAAAAGATCCCGCTTCAACAGTTATATTTGCATTTAGAGCAAATATAAATCAAACCCTTCTAAATAATATAAAATTAAGTATAACATTCCCTACTTCGGGAATTCATATATCAACAGCTATTCCTTCAGAGTTAGATGGAGTTCAAATCCCTATAATTCCAAAAAATGCTATATCAGCTTCAAAAAAACTAGTTATGGAATTAGAAAAAAATATGCCTAATGTTAACCCTTTACAAAAAGAAAGAGCTAAGAGAATATTACAATCCATACTTTATCAGATAACCCCTTCTAAGAAGTTTGTTGATAAAATAGAATAAATTATATAATATAGAGTGTTAACTAAAAAATACAGGAGAAAACTTTGACCAATTTTGTACATCTTCATAATCACACAGACTTTTCATTATTAGATGGAGCCGCTCCAATAAATCGATATATAGAAAAAGCTAAACAATACAATATGAAAAGTCTTGCAATTACTGATCATGGAAACCTTTTTGGTGCTCTAAGATTCTATTCTGCATGTAAAAAAGAAGATATTAACCCAATTATAGGCTGTGAAGTTTATTCAAACCCAAAAGGACATACACAAAGAAAAGCCGTTGGTTATGAAGACACAACAAAACGTTATCACCTTATTTTATTAGCAATGAATGAAACCGGTTATAAAAATTTATTAAAACTAGTTTCAATCTCTTACACAGAAGGTTATTACAAAAGACCTAGAGTAGACGATGAATTATTAAAAAAATACAATGAAGGTCTTATTTGTCTTTCTGCTTGTTTAGGTGGTGAAATATTACAACTAATACAAGAAGATAAATATGAAGAGGCTAAAGAGAGAGCTTTATGGCATGCAAGTGTCTTTGATAATGGTAGATACTATTTAGAACTTCAAGATCATGGATTAGAAGAACAAAAAAGAACAAATCCTATCCTTGCAAAGATAGCAAAAGAGACTAATATACCTTTAGTTTGTACAAATGACATTCATTATATTGAAGACACTGACTGGCTATCTCAAGATGTTTTGTTATGTATTGGAACGGGGGCTAAACTTAGCGATGAAAAAAGAATGCGTTTTAAAGGACGTGAATTCTATTTCAAAAGTCCAGATCAGATGGCAGAATTATTCAAAGATTATCCAGAAGCAATTGAAAATACAAATGTTATTGCAAGCAAATGTAATCTTGAAATTAATTTCCCAGGACCAATATTACCAGCTTCAACAATACCTGAGCCTTTTAAAAATGAAGAAGAATATCTAATCCATTTATCTAAAGAAGGATTAAAAGAAAGATATAACCCAGTACCTGAAGAATATGAAAAGAGATTAGAATATGAATTAAAAGTAATTATCGATATGAAATTCCCCGGCTATTTCTTAATAGTCCGAGATTATATTTATTGGGCTAAGCAACACAATATTCCAGTTGGACCTGGAAGAGGTTCTGGAGCTGGCTCCATTGTAGCTTACTCATTAGGAATAACGGATGTTGATCCTATGAAATACAATTTACTTTTCGAAAGATTCCTTAATCCTGATAGAGTAAGTATGCCTGACTTCGATATCGACTTCTGCCAAGAAAGAAGAGGCGAAGTTATTGATTACGTTACAGAACATTATGGTGTTGAAAAAGTTTCACAGATTGCAACCTTTGGAACTCTTAAAACTAAAGCTGTTATAAAAGACTGTGCAAGAGTTTTAGATATTCCTTTTGCTGAAGCTAATAGAATTGCAAAACTCATTCCTGATGAAAGAAAAATGAGTGTTGATAAAGCTTTAGAAATGAGTGAAGAATTACGAGAGATTCAAAAACAAGGTGGCGTTTATGAAACTTTATTTGCAGTTGCTAGAAGACTAGAAGGTTTAAACAGACACATTTCTACACATGCTGCAGGTGTTGTTATTGGACGAGAAGAATTAACAAATTATGTTCCACTATACAAAGATCCTAAAACTGGAGCAGTTTCAACAGAATATACCATGGACTTGATTGAAGAATGTGGCTTAGTAAAAATGGACTTTTTAGGTCTAAAAACATTAACGCTAATTAAACATTGTGTAGATTTAATACATAAAAAAGATAAAACCTTTAAAATTGAAGAGATTAGTGAAACTGATGAACCAACTTTTAAAATGCTACAAAATGGGGATTCTTCCTGTGTTTTCCAATTTGAGTCTGCGGGAATGCAAAAAATTTTAAAACAAGCAAAACCTAGTAACATAGAAGATTTAGTTGCTTTGAATGCTCTTTATAGACCTGGTCCCATGGCTTATATACCTCAATTCATTGAATGTAAGCATAATAGACAGCCAATAAAATATGCTGATCCTGCATTAGAGGATGAACTTAAAACAACTTATGGTGTTATCGTTTATCAAGAACAAGTTATGAAAGTAGCTCAAATTATTGCAGGATATTCCCTAGGCCAAGCTGATATTCTCAGAAGAATAATGGGTAAAAAGAAAGTTTATGAACTAGAAGCACAGAAAAAATTATTCATTGAAGGTGCAGCAAAAAAAGGTCATAGTAAAGAGCATGCAATTGAAATATTTGAAATGCTTGAACCATTTGCTGGATACGGATTTAATAAATCTCATGCCGTTGCGTATTCCATTGTTGCTTATCAAACAGCCTTTTTAAAAGCAAACTACCCTGCAGAATTTTTAGCTGCTAACTTAACAAATGAAATGAACAATCCCGACAAATTTAAAGAATATTTAAATGTTGCAGAAAATATGGGATTAAAAATATTACCTCCTTCAATTAACTATTCTGAAAAAAGTTTTAGTGTTGTTGATAATAAGATAGTATATGGCCTTGCTGGAATAAAAAATGTGGGGGAAGTTGCTGTTGCAAAAATAGTTGAAGAAAGAGAAAAAAATGGACAATATAAAAGCTTTATGGACTTCTTACAAAGAAGTAATCCTAAAGTATTGAATTCTAAATTGCTTGAATCCTTGATAATTGCAGGCGCTTTTGACTCTTTAAATATTAATAGGCCTTCTCTTTTAGAAGCATTACCAGAAGCAGTCAAATTTGCTCAAGGTATAATTGAAGACAAAGCAATAGGTCAAATGAGCTTATTTGATGAAATGCAAGATGATAGTTATAATGATTTTGAAATACCCAATTTAGAGGACTGGGGAATTTTAGAAAAATTAGAAAGAGAAAAAGAACTACTTGGTTTCTATATTTCAGGACACCCTCTTGATATATATAAAAAAGAAATTAAAAATAGTGTTATTTTTGATTTATCAAAACCAGAAAAGTTTGTTCTAGGGAAAAAGACAGCTTTAGTTGCTACCTTAACTCAAAAAAAGGAATTCACATCTCAAGCTGGCAAAAAGATGTCCTTTTTGGTACTAGCAGATACAAATGGTACTATTGAAAGTGGACTATTTAATAAAGCTTATGAAAAATTTAATCATAAACTTGAAGTTGATACTATATATGGTTTCATTGGTAAATTCAAAAAAAATTATAGAGATGAAGATAAAATAGATTTCGATATTGAAGATATAGTTGATCCTAGGGATTTGCCCCCTATCGCGCTCTCTACATGTAATATAAAATTAAATTATAATGTAGCAAAAGAAATAGGCCTTAAAGAATTCAAAAGAATAATTATGGAAAATTCAGGCCCCTTAGATTTAAATTTAATATTGGAGAAAGAATCCTTAGCAACAAACGAGGATGATATTGAAGTTGTAGAAGACTCTTCCCCTATTAAAATAAATTGTAATGTAGTATTTAATGTAAGATATAGTGATGAATTTGTTTCAAAAATAAATGATCGACCAGAAGTTATAGATATCTGGTTTAATTAAGGAAAATAATATGTATGTTCAAGAATCAACAATTTTGATGAAAGTTGCTTTAGTTTTAGCACAAATTTTAACTTTTTATAACTTATTAATTTGGATTAAAATTATTATGTCTTGGTTTTCTCCTTTCAGTAATTTGAAAAGTAGTCCAATTGTTCAATTTTTAAATAAAATTGTAGATCCCTATCTAAATTTATTTAGAAATGCAAAATTACTGAGAACCCAAAACATTGATTTCACACCTTTATTGGCCTTTGCACTTATATCAATCTTACAAAGTATATTTAATTTATATGGATCAACCGGATCTATTACATTAAATATCGTTTTAGCGTTAATAATAAATACCTTATGGTCCTATTTAATTTCACCATTCTTTATTATATTAATAGCTTTAATTGGGGTTAGACTATTTCTCTGTTTTAAACGTGGAGCCAATTCTATTAACCTAATTAGATCAATAGAAAGAATTATTGGTGGCTTTTTAAATTGGATTCAAAAAGTATTTTTCTTTAGTAAAATTGTTTCAGATAGAACTTTATTAATAACTAGTACAATATTTTCAATTTTCTCATATATAGTTATAAAACAATTTATAGCTTATTTAATTTCTTATCTAGTTAATTTATAAAGGTAGAGCCTTAATGTTTATTAGGAATTATTCAACTAATGTTTCAACCTTAAAAGGAGTTGGAAATTCCGCTAAAGAAAGCTATGCTTCTTTAGGGGTAAAAACATATGCAGACTTGCTTTTGTTAAACCCAAGAGATAGAGAAGATAGAACGAAATTAATAAACTTAGAAGACTTACCTCATTTATTTTCTGAAAGCAAACAAATAAATACTTTTGTTACTGTAACTAATCATTCATTCTTTGGAGCTTTTTCAAAAACAGGTAGAACCCTTAAAATCACTGTTGAAAGTTATTTTGGTTCTAAAAAATTAAGTTTACTTTGTTTTGGTCGAAACTTCCTTCAAAGAATGATAAAAATTGATAAATTATACTATTTATATGCTACTGTAAGTTATCATAACAGTGAACTTCAAGCATCTAGTTTTGAACTATATGAAATAAAAGATATTAATAATCCACCACCTCCTTTTGGGCAGATTATTCCATTGTATCCATTAAAAGGATCATTGACTCAAAAGTTAATTCAAAAAAATATTATTGAGATTTTATCTACAGATGTAAAATTTGAAGATGAATTACCTCAATACATGATAGATGAATTAAATCTTATGCCATTTGATAAAGCAATAAGAGCTTATCACTTCCCCAAAAATCAAGAAGAATTACTTTTAGCAAAAAAAACTTTAGCAATAAGTGAATTATTTTATATGCAGATTATTGCTAGAAAAGATATTGAAATTCATAGAAATATTAATAAAAAGAAAAGTATTCCTTCAAATTTAGAAATTAAATTTATTTCAAATTTACCATTTAAGTTAACGGATGATCAAATAAAATCACTTAAGGAAATAAGAAATGACTTAGATAATGATGGAGCTATGAATAGGATGTTGCAAGGTGACGTTGGGGCTGGTAAAACATTAATTGCATGGGCCTCTTCATTGCATGAGATAGCTAAAAACCATCAAGTTGCTTTTATGGCACCAACAGAATTATTAGCAAATCAACATGCCCAAAAAGCAGCCCAACTATTAGAACCTTTAGGTATAACAATTGCTTTGTTAACAGGTTCTGTCAAACAAAAACAGAGAAAACCTATACTTGAAGGTATCAAAACGGGTTATATCCAATTATTAATTGGAACACATGCTCTTTTTAGCGATAATGTTGAATTCAAAAATCTGAGGTACATCATAATTGATGAACAACATAGATTTGGTGTTAATCAAAGAGAAAAATTATTGGCAAAAGGTATTAATCCTAATATTTTAATGATGAGTGCCACACCAATTCCTAGAACTCTAGCCTTAACTGTTTTTGGGGATTTAAACATTTCTACTATTAATACATTACCCCAAGGAAGAAAACCAATAATCACTCACTTAGTTAGTGAAACTTCAAGAAAAAGAATGTATAAAGCTGTTGGGGTAGAATTTAAAAGAGGACATCAAGCTTATTTTGTATACCCAAGAATTGATGATTCCGGACCACAAGAATTACGTGATGTAACAAACATGTTTGAATACTTGCAAAAAGAATATCCTGGGGTTCCCTCAGCCCTTCTACACAGTAAAATTGAGGATAGTGAAAAAATTTCTATCTTAAATAGATTCAAAAAAGGTGAAATATCTTATATAGTATCAACTAGTGTCATTGAAGTTGGTATAGATGTGCCAAATGCAACATGTATTGTAATTGAACATGCTGATATATTTGGTTTATCAGCATTACACCAATTGAGAGGAAGAGTTGGAAGATCACAACTTCAATCTTTTTGTTTTTTAGTTTTTGATAATAATATAAGTGAACTTGGTAAAGATAGGTTAAAAGTCATGAGAGAAACAAATGATGGTTTCTACATAGCTGAAAAAGACTTAGTACTTAGAGGGCCTGGGGATATACTTGGAACAAAACAATCTGGCTTTATCAGATTACATTTTGCATCCCTTGTGAACGATTTTGAATTAATCAAAATTGCACGAGATTATTGTGACAAAATTTTAAAAGAAGATGCTACATTTATTAAATTAGATAATAGAGTTATAGATAGGGTTTTAAAAACAGCAAATCCTTTCCTAGAAGAATAAGAGGTATTATGAGAATTACAGGTGGGAAATATCGAGGTAGAATAATTACTTGTCCTCCAGGTGTTATTAGACCGGCAATGGATAGAATGAGAGAATCTCTTTTTTCAATTTTAGGAGATTTAGATGATTACTCATTTTTAGATCTTTTTACAGGAAGTGGCTGTGTCGCAATAGAAGCTGCATCGAGGGGTGCAAACCCTGTTCACTTAGTAGAAAAAGATAGAGGGAAAAAAACTGTAATCAATAAAAACATCTCTTTTGTAGATACAAAAATAATGTTATTCATGGCTGATGTTAAACGCTTTGTACCTACAGCAAAGAGAACTTATGATATTGTTTATGCAGATCCACCTTTCCCAATGTCAGGAAAAGTTGAATTGACTCAATTAATTGCAAAATCTCAAATTGTTGAAAAAGGTGGGTTATTTATAATTCATTATCCTAGTGAAGAAAAATCTCAATGGCCAGAGAAAATTGGTGATTTAGTAACCTATGATGAAAGAAAATATGGTAGAAGCATATTACGCTTTTTTAGACGTGAAGAATAAATAAAATGGAAATAGCTACTAGAACAAGTATGCAGATACTGCAAATGTTAGTTATTCTTGCAGTTGGAGCTTATGCTTATAAAAGAAATATAATTCACGATAATGGATTGAAAAGTTTAACTAATATTTTATTAGAAATTATTAGTCCACTTCTAATTTTTACATCTTACCAACGAGATTATAATCAAGAACAAGTTGAAGGGTTGATAACAACTTTTGTTTTGTCTTTTATTTCAATTGTAATAGGTATTATTATATCTTTAATTGTAATAAAAGAATCAGATAAAAGAGATTATCTTGTTGAAAGAATGGCTATTATGTATTCTAACTGTGGTTTTATTGGTCTGCCTTTAATGCAAGCTCTATATGGTCAATTAGGGGTTTTCTATTGTACTGGCTTTATAACAGCATTTAATTTAATCTGTTGGTCTTACGGAGTTAGTATGTTAGAAAAACTCCCATTAAAAGAAAAAGTAATTAAAATAATTTCAGGTAGAAATATGATTGCAATATTTGTAGGTCTATCATTTTATTTTTTGTCTATTAGGATTCCAACCACAATATTATTACCACTTTCATCAATCGGAAATATGAATGGAACGTTAGCTCTTGTAATAGTTGGAGCAACAATAATGCAAAATCCAATAAAGAGTTTATTTAATAATTTGAGAAGTTATTATATTTTAATTATTCACAATCTATTGTTACCAATAGTTATTCTATTTTTTTTAAGATATGTAAATACTACAGAAATGATAAAATACATTGTTCTAATTGCTATGGCTTGTCCTGTAGGAGCAACAACCACAACATTCGCACTAAAATTTAATAAAGATGGCCTATATGCATCATCGCTTTTAGGTTTATCAACAATAGCTTGTATAATTACAATCCCAATAGTTATCTTATTAGGCAGTCTAATAATGTAATAAGTAATTGAAAAAGAAAATTTATTAAAGTATATTTTTATACATATATGAAGGAGTTTACTCACATGGATATAAATACTGATTCTCTTGGACTTAACAAAAACAACATCTTCAAAGAAGTTTATCTTCCTTATACATATAATTGTGATTCACATTTATTTGCAAAATTAGATTGGTGTTTTGAAGTTGTTCAAGAAATTGCAGGATATCACTCTTCTCTATTAAAATGTTCTATTTATGATTTAAATTCTCAAAATTTAACTTGGGTAATATCAAGAGAAAATATTGAAATTATTAAGTATCCAAAATGGAGAGAAAAAGTATTTGTTGAAACTTGGGCTGAATTACCTTTTAGAAGAGTACTAGTTCCTAGAATAATTGAAGGAAGAAACGAGAGTGGTGAATTATTATTTAAATCAACAACCCTCTGGGCAATTATTGATTTGAAGACAAATAAGCCAATTGAACCTTTACATATACTTGAAAAAATTGGTGTACCAAAAGAAGCTTATGAAAGAAAATTCTATATAAAGAAAAGAGAATTTTTTAATGAAAACAATCCAATAATCGGAACTTCAAGCCCTATAATTAATTACTCAGATACTGACTTTAATAAACATGTTAATAACATTTCATACATAAGATGGGTTTTACAATCTCTACCTAATGACTTTAGAGATAAATATGTAGTAAAAAATATTGATGTTTCTTGGCTTAAACAAACATTTATTCAAGATAAAGTTAAAATGGTAACAAACAGCATAACTCCTTCTGCTTTAGAAGAAGAAAATCCAATTTTTCAACATAAGTTAGTTAGAGAAGAAAAAGATGGTTCACAAAAAATAGTTTTTGAAGCTAAATCTTTTTGGGAAAAAAGAGTTTAATAATGAGGTGGCTTTCTATTAGGAAGATCTGAACTCTCATTATCTTCTATAAGTTGAGCGACCTTTCTCTCTAATTTATTAATATGATTATTCATAATACCAATCTCTTTTTGTTGGTTTATGATTATTTCATTAAGTTGAGCTACCATTTCTTCAGCATATGAAAGCTTAATTTCAATTTTCTCAATTGATTCTTCTATTCTTTTTTCACTCATAAATGGACTCCTAAATATGAAAGTTCTCTATATATTTAATACAAAATTAAAGTAATTACAAGCTTAAACATGTTGATCAATTAATATAACATTACCATCTGGATCGCTTATCATAAAACTACAAGGACCTTCTTTTTCTATATTATCAGAAACTAAACTGATACCTTTTTTTTCAAACTCTTCTTTTAATTTTCGAATATCATCAAATTGTTCAATTGGATTTGCATCATTATCCCAGCCTGGATTAAATGTCATTATATTATCTTCAAACATATTTTCAAATAAACCTATAACACAATCACCATTTTTAACTATAACCCAATGATGAGAGAGACTCCCTTTAAATTCTTCAAAACCTAATTTTTTATAAAATTCTAATGACTCTGTTAAGTTATTAACAGCAAGGCTAATTGAAAAAGCTCCTAATTTCATTTTTATCTCCTTCTGATTAGTTAAAATATTATAACATGAATTATTAAATTATATAAAATAATTTAACCTCTCGAGTAATGTATTTGTAGCTTTTAATATACAAGAATTTACATTTTAACCCATTTTATGAAATATTGTGTATTTTAATATAAAATAAACAGATATTAACAAGATATTTGTTGTTTTTTTGTTGCATTTTCTAAAATTTATGTTATTGTATAAATGTTGCACTTTGGTGCATAAATTATTTTTGGAGTATTTTATTATGAAAGGTGAACGCGTTGCACAATTAGAATTATTACTACTTTCACACCCTGAAGGTTTAAGAAGAGCAGAAATTGCTCGAAGATTAGGAGTTCACAGATCAACGATAAGCAGATATGTATCTGAGTTAAGTCAATATATAGATGTTTTTGAAGAAAACAATCTGATCAAAATAAATAGCGATAAAAATGATGATGAAAATATTGCATTAAGTATTTATGAAAGTTTAGCCTTCAACATGTCTGCAGAAGTAATAGCACAAAATTCTGAATTTCAAAATCCTCATTTAGCTTCTGGGTTACGAAAAATTGCATTAAACATGCGCTCTTATGCACCTAAAATTAGTGATAATATAGTTCAATTATCAGAAGAAATAGATAAATCTATTCAAAAAAAGAGTGGAAATTCAAAATATAATACAATTTTAGATGTATTAATTGATTCTTGGGTATCTGGAAGAATTGTAAAAATTGAACATACTATAAATGATAAAAAAAGAGTTTCTGAAGTGGCACCATACTTTATTGGATTTAGAGAAGATGCAACTGGAAGAAACCCCATTAGTGTTACTGGTAGATTACGCCATACTACTGAAATGATAACAATAGATATTAGTACTATAACAAAAGCTATTATCTTGGAACAAACTTATACAATCCCCGATAACCTTAGGCCTTTTAAGATGCCTCAGCAGCAAAATGCATATGAACCAATTGATGTTATTCCTTTAAAAATTAAAGTCAAAGAAGTATCAGCTATTAATGCTTTTAATAATCTAAAACATACTACCCCAACTATAGAAGATAGAGAGGATCACTTCATTTACAGTTTTGATGTTGAGAACTCTATTGAATTAATTTTGAGGATAATCCAATGTGGTTCTTCCGTAGAAATATTAGAACCAGAATCATTCAAGAAAAAATTTTGCAAAACATTACAGGAAATTCTTGCCGTTTACAATATTACTTGCTAATATAAATATAAGACTACTGTCTTAATAGGAGAAAGAAATGAAAAAATACGAATGTGATTTATGTGGTTATATCTATGACCCAGCTGAAGGCGATCCAGATGGTGGAATTCCTGCAGGAACAGCATTTGAAGACATTCCAGATGATTGGGTATGTCCTTTATGTGGCGCAAGCAAAGAAGACTTCTCTGTTGTAGAAGAATAGAAATAACAAAGAATAAGAACTAAAGGGGCTATAAATGCCTCTTTAGTTTTTATATAATATAATTATGATTGAAAAACTATTAAACAGACGCTCTCATAGAGCATTCTTAGAAACAAAAATTGATACTAATGATATTGATTTAATTAAAAAGATTACACTACAAGCTCCTACAGCAGGTAACTTAACATTATATTCTATTATTGAAGTAGAATCTCAAGAAATAAAAGATAAACTTTCAGTCCTTTGTGATAATCAAAAAATGATTAGCAAAGCACCACATGTTTGGATTTTTGTTGCAGATTTTCATAGATGGTTAAAATATTTCGATTATAGCAATACTGCAGAGAAAACAAATATTCCAATTAGAACACCTTCCCTCGGAGATTTCCATTTAGCAATGCAAGATACAATGATTGCAGCACAAACAGCTACTGTAGCAATTGATCAATTAGGATATGGCTCTTGTTATGTTGGTGATATAATTGAGAATTTTGAACAAGTTCAAGAACTTTTGAATTTACCAAACCAGGTGGTTCCAGCTACTATGCTAATTTTTGGAAAACCTAGGAAACCTTTAACTGAACC
Source organism: Sphaerochaetaceae bacterium (assembly GCA_963677735.1). Classification (GTDB taxonomy): domain Bacteria; phylum Spirochaetota; class Spirochaetia; order Sphaerochaetales; family Sphaerochaetaceae; genus Pleomorphochaeta. The sequence goes on along the minus strand of OY782505.1, from coordinate 2,371,419 downwards.
AAGAGTTAGACCAGATGCTGATTCAATCTTCTTCACAGACACTTATAAAGATCAGACAAAAGAAGAAATTGAAAAGACCTATGAAAAACATGAAGAGAGTGCAAGAAAAAGCAAAACTCTACCTTTTGATAATTCTGGAACAATTGCAGATCAATTTTTTTTAAGAAAATATTCAAGTGAATTTATGAAAGAAATGAATAGATCAACTAATGTATTCTTGAAAAAATGGTGTGAAAAAAATAATACCTAGGTTATAAAATCTTATTAAAGTCCTCTATTTTAATTGGGACATACCTTATAGGTTAGACGGATTGTTTTCTTTAGGTTAGGGAACTCAGTCCGTTTAATTTTAGTTGTATTCTATCATTATTATAATAATCAATATAATCGTCTATGGCTCTTATCAGTTTAGCGGTTGGTTTAAACGTCTTTTCTCTTCCACAATACATTTTAACAATCTTAGCATATTTAAAGCACAATTAGATTTTTAATTATTAATTTAAATATGTTTTATAATTAAAGATATTCTTTCTTTTTACTTATCTATAGCTTTTTTTTTACCAAGAAATTGATATAGTAATATTAAATATTTAAAAAATTAGGAGAAAAACTTTGATTTTATCAAATTTACACTGCCATACGACATATAGTGATGGAGCGAACACACCTAAAGAAATGATAAAAAAAGCAATAGATTTAAACTTTAGGTCTATTGGAATTAGTGATCATGCTCAATGTGGTTATGAGATTCTTTGTCCAGAACTAAAAAAAGAAGATCAAGTTGAATATTTTAAACTCTTAGATTCCTATAAAGAAGAATTTCCTCAAATTGAAATATTCAAAGGTTTAGAATTAGATTCTCTAAATCCTACCTATGAAGGAAAAATAGATTATTCAATTGGTTCAATCCATTTTTTAAAAATAAATAATGAGATATACCCTATAGATTACAATTTTGAAAAACTACAAGAGTTAGTAGATCTTAGCGGAACCCCAAAAGCTTTTGTTATAAAATACTATGAAGAGATATTGAATTTTGCTAGAACTACTAAATTTGATATAGTTGGACACTTAGATCTTTATACAAAATTTAATGAAAAGAATCCAATATTTAATACTAAAGATAAATGGCATTTTGATATAATAAATAATACCATTGAGGAATTGACTTCTCTAAATAAAATTATTGAAATCAATACAGGGGCAATGGGGAAAGGGTATAAAAATGAACCTTATCCTGATTTTAATATATTTAAAAGCTTAAAAGATTTAAATGCAAAAATTATAGTAAGCTCTGATTCACATCATATTAATACTTTAAATTATGGTTTTGAGTTGATAGAAAAAAAATTAAAAGAAAACAATATTGATCAAATTTATGCATTAACTAAGTCAGGGTTTATAAAACAAAATATTTAATAATTAAAATAAAAATTTAAAAATGAGGTCCTAAGATTAGGACCTCATATATTTTGCTTAGCAAAATCAATTACATGATTTCTCCAATAGCTTTGAAGAAATTCATTTGACGTTTTGCGTCATCTTCTGCTTTTTGGAATAACTCATCAGCATGTTCTGGGTTAGTTTTGTATAAAGAAGTATAACGTACTTCACCTTTCAAGAAGTCTTGATAAGCAACAGTAGGTTCTTTCTTAACATCCCATGAGAATTTCTTGCCTTCTTCTAAAGCAGGATTATAGCGATATAAAGGCCAGTAACCAGCATCAACTGCTTTCTTAGCTTCTAATTGGCTATATCTCATGTTCATACCGTGGTTAATACATGAAGAATAACAGAATACGATTGATGGACCATCCCATGCAACAGCTTCTTGTAATGCTTTTTGAGCATGCATTCTATTAGCACCTAATGCAATAGATGCAACATATACATAACCATAACTCATACACATGAATCCAAGGTTTTTCTTACCTAATTTTTTACCAGCATTAGCGAATTTAGCTACAGCACCAATTGGAGTTGCTTTAGAAGCTTGTCCACCAGTATTTGAGTAAACTTCAGTATCTAATACAAGGATATTAACGTTTTTACCAGAAGCTACTACATGGTCTACACCACCGTAACCAATATCATAAGCCCAACCATCACCACCGATGATAAATACAGTTTTTTCTGAGAAATAGTCTTTTAATTCATTGATTTTTTCTAGATAAACTCTGTTTTCATCAGTTGCAGCAGCTAAAGCAGCAGGTAATGCAGCTTGAACAGCTTTTTGAGCATCAATAGCATCTTCTTTAGCAGAAGTCCAAACAGCTAAACTAGCATTAATTGCATCAGTTAATTCTTTTGTAGTTCCAACTTCAAGAAGTTTATCAATATTGATTTTTAGTAAGTTTCTGTTGCTATCAACAGCTAAACGCATACCTAAACCATATTCAGCATTATCTTCAAATAAAGAGTTACCCCAAGCTGGACCTCTACCATCTTTTTGACGAGTAGTATAAGGAATAGTTGGGAATGTACCAGAATAAATTGATGAACAACCAGTTGCATTAGCTGCAATCATGCTTTCACCACAGATTTGAGATACAAGTTTAACATAAGGAGTTTCACCACAACCTGCACAAGCTCCACTAAATTCAAATAGAGGTTGTTTAAATTGTAAGCCCTTAACTGTTGTATCTTTAGTTCCATCTAATACATCATAAGGTAGTTCTTCGAAGAATTCTGCATTTGCAACTTCACCCTTATCTCTTTCAACTTGAATTGGAGATAATTCTAAAGCTTTAGTCTTAGCAGGACAAGCTTCTACACAAACACCACAACCTTGACAATCTTCTGTATAAATTTGAATCTTAAATCTTAAGTCTTTATCATTCTTAGTATTTGATTTAAGAGTTACAAATGTTTCAGGAGCGCCTTCTAGATTTGCAGGTTCAATTTGTTTAGCACGAATAGCTGCGTGAGGACAAGCTTGTACACATTGGTTACATTGGATACAGTTATCAGAAATCCACATTGGAACTGCAGGAGCAACACCACGTTTTTCTAATTTAGCTGTACCTGAAGGTAATTTACCATCATAAGACATTTTTGAAACAGGAATACTATCACCTTCACGATGCATGATAGGTTGGATAATATTTTTTGCAAAGTCTGATGCATCATCTTTAATTAATGCTGCAGGAACATAGCTCTTAGTAATTTTAGCAGGAACTTCTACTTCATGTAATGCATCTGAAGCACCATCAACAGCTGCCCAGTTTTTCTTAACAACTTCTTCACCCTTTCTTAAGAAAGTTTTCTTGATGTATTCTTTAATTAATTTAATAGCTTCATCTTCAGGAAGAACTCTACTAATCTTAAAGAAAGCAGCTTGCATAACAGTATTAATTCTAGTACCTAGACCAGCTTTTTCAGCAATTTCTAGTGCATTAATATTGTAGAATTTAATTTTCTTTTCAATAATTTGTTCTTGCATTTCTCTTGTTAAATGTTCAAAAACTTCGTCTGAAGGAATTTGACTGTTTAATAAGAATACACCACCTTTCTTTAATGGTCCTAACATATCGTAACGACCGATATAAGCTGGGTTATGACAAGCAACAAAGTCTGCATGGTCAATTAACCAAGGCATATCTAATTTACTTTCACCAAATCTTAAGTGACTTACTGTAATACCACCAGATTTCTTTGAGTCATATGCAAAATATGCTTGAGCATTTTTGTTTGTGTTATTACCAATAATCTTAATTGAGTTTTTGTTAGCACCAACAGTACCGTCAGAACCAAGACCCCAGAACATACAAGAAGATACGTCACTAGGAATAACATCAATTTGTTCACCAATCTTAATTGAAAGATTAGTTACATCATCTTCAATACCTACTGTGAAGTTATGGAATGCTTCACCAGCTAAATGATCAAATACAGCCTTAGCATGTGTAGGAGGGAAGTCTTTACTACTTAATCCGTAACGACCACCAATAACTTTAATATCACCTAGACCCATTTGTTGTAATGCTGCTACAACATCTAAGTATAAAGGTTCACCTAAAGAACCAGGTTCTTTAGTTCTATCAAGAACTGCAATTTTATTTACAGTTTTTGGTAATGCAGCAACTAAATGTTTTGCACTGAAAGGACGATATAAATGTACATTGATAACACCAGTTTTTCCACCTTTGCTATTAATATAATTACTTGCCCATTCACATGTATCTGCACCAGAACCCATTACGATTACAACATCAGTTGCATCTTCAGCACCTGTGTATGAGAATAATTCTAATGGTCTACCTGTAAGTTTAGAAACTTGAGCCATGTAATGTTCAACAATTTCTGGAACTGCATCATAATATTTATTAACAGTTTCACGACCTTGGAAGTATACGTCTTCATTTTGAGCAGCAACTTTAGTCATTGGAGCTTCAGGACGTTGTCCTCTTGAGCGGAATTTTTCAATTAATGATTCATCAACTAATTCTTTGATGTCATCATAAGAAATTTCTTCAACTTTTTGAATTTCATGAGAAGTTCTAAAACCATCAAAGAAACTTAAGAAAGGAACATCACTCTTTAAAGTTGCTAAGTGAGCTACTAAAGCCATATCCATTGTTTGTTGGATGCTGCTTGCAGCTGTCATTGCAAAACCTGTATTACGACAAGACATAACATCTGAGTGATCACCGAAAATTGATAGAGATTGTGCTGCTAAAGAACGAGCTGAAACATGGAAAACAGTAGGTGTCATTTCACCTGCGATTTTATGCATGTTAGGGATCATTAATAATAAACCTTGAGAAGCTGTAAAAGTTGTTGTTAATGCACCACCAGCTAAAGCACCGTGAACAGCACCTGCTGCACCTGCTTCTGATTGCATTTCAATAATTTCTACAGATTTACCCCAAAGGTTTTTCTTACCAGTACTTGCCCAAGCATCAGCATATTCACCCATAGGTGAAGATGGTGTGATTGGGTAAATTGCAGCAACTTCACTGAAAGCATATGCAATATGCGCAGCAGCTGTGTTACCATCAATAGTTACCATTTTTTTGTTGTCCATTTTTGACACTCCATTACCAAAATATTATATTTGATTTATATTTGAAAATCATACAATTACCTATAATAGTTATCTAGGCTTAAAAAAACCTACACAACCATCACAAATTATAATACACCATTTAGGGGTTTTCAAGTACACTAAGCAAAGTATTCTTAATTTAATTTTTTCTATATTAGGCTATTCTAACTAGTGATAAAATAATAAATTACATTTTTTGAATTATATAAAAAAATCTCACTTATTTGATTAAAAATCATATATTATTGTGATAGAAATCGTATTAACTAACAAAAAAAATTAGGACGATAACAAATAATGTCTTCGCCCTAATAAAATTGTGAAACTATTTTTTTAAAGTATAAGTTTTAGTTAACTTTATTTTTTTCTATTTCTTCTTAAAAAAGTTTAATATTCCCTTCTTTTCTTCTTTTTTTTCTATATCAATATGAACACTTTCCATCTCAATAGGTTTAACTGAATCTTTTTTTGATAGCAATGAAGTTTTATTTTTCTTTATTGGATCAAAAATTTTATCTACTTCTTCAATACTAAATCGCTGACTATCTAATGTACTATTTCTTCTTGACGTTTTTATTTCATACAAATAATCTAACACCATTTATCTCCTTGTCAACACAACACGCATACCCTAGCATGAAAAAAAGATAACCGCAAGAATCAAAACTGAAAGAAATACTAAACAACTCTAATTAACAATTTTGGTATATTATTTATATAATAATCATATAACTTTTTATTTGTTTAATAGATAAAGCACAAAAATTAAAATTACTTTTTACAACATTTTTTTACATATTATTGTTTTTTTATAACAAAACAACTTAACTAATTTTATTCAATTTTTTTTATTTTTTTTGAAAAATAATTCAAAACAACTGTTTTTACTTAATTTTTGTTAAGAACTAAATAATATTTGGCGAGTAAATACATACTCGCCAAACAAAACCAACAAAACCAGAAGACTAATAAAGTCTTAATTTAACTTAAAATCCTTGAGCAATCATTGCATCGGCTACTTTTTTAAACCCTGCAATATTTGCACCCAATGGATAATTTACACTACCATCAGCTTGAGTACCTTCTTTTACGCATTGTTGATGAATATTTTTCATAATCATTTTTAATTTTTCATCAACTTCTTCTGCACTCCAGAATAAATGCATAGCATTTTGGCTCATTTCTAAACCGGAAACCGCAACTCCACCAGCATTTACCGCTTTACCTGGAGCAAAAATCATTTTACTATCCAATACATATTCAATTGCTTCTGGAGTACAACCCATATTTGAAGTTTCAATTACATATTGGCAACCATTTTCATGTAAAATTTTAGCATCAGCTTCATTTAATTCATTTTGAATAGCACAAGGGAAAGCTAAATCAACTTTTACTTCCCAAGGTTTTTTATTTGCTACAAATTTAGCACCAAACTTTTTAGCATATGGAGCAACAACATCATTATTTGAAGCTCTTAGATATAGCATATAGTCCCATTTCTCTTGAGTATTTATACCCTCTTCATCATATATATATCCATCAGGACCACTAATTGTTACAACTTTAGCTCCAAGCTGTGTAGCTTTAACTGTAGCACCCCAAGCAACATTACCAAATCCGCTTACAGCAATTCTCTTATCTTTTAAAGAATCCCCTCTGTGAGCTAACATTTCTTGTGCAAAATATAATGCACCATAACCTGTTGCTTCAGGTCTAATTAAAGATCCACCCCAACCTTGTCCTTTTCCAGTTAAAACACCAGTATTTTCATGTCTTAATTTTTTATATTGACCATATAAGTAACCAATTTCTCTTCCACCAACACCAATATCTCCAGCTGGAACATCAGTATCAGGACCAATATAATTGTGTAACTCAGTCATAAAACTTCTACAGAAACGTTGAATTTCTGCATCACTTCTACCTCTTGGATTAAAGTCAGAACCACCTTTACCTCCACCCATTGGAAGAGTAGTTAGACTATTTTTAAATATTTGTTCAAACCCTAAGAATTTTAATGTATCTAAAGTTACAGAAGGGTGAAATCTTAAACCACCTTTATATGGACCTAGTGCACTGTTAAATTGAACTCTCCAGCCTTTATTTACTTGAATTTCACCGTTGTCATCTTCCCATTCAACTCTAAATTCAATAATTCTTTCAGGCATAGTAATTCTTTCAAGAATTTTATTTTTAATATAAACAGGATTTTCATTGATTACAGGTAAAATACTTTCTAATACTTCACGAGATGCTTGTAAGAATTCTTTTTGTCCAGGATTCTTTTGTTCTAACTGAGCCATAAAAGCTTCTAAATTATACATTTATTTTATCTCCTTCTAGATAAAAACTTATTTGTTACGACAATAGAGTATACCCACTTTTGATAATCGTCAAGTTTCAATTTACAGTAATTTATATTATTTTTTTTAGTTATTCATTATTTTTTTCTTTTAAATTTAATAATGTACTAAAAAAAATTATTTTTTTGCAAAATCACAAAAAGCTAATATTTTGTAATTGTTAATCCTATATTCCTATGTTATTATGAATAAATGTATAAATTAGATCCAACTTGGTTACCATTTAGTAACCTAATGCTAAAACATATATATAATGTACTATTAATTTGTAGTGATTACGATAGATTTCTATTAGAAGAAGACGGACGAGTTGAAGAGGCTCTTTATACAGAATACACTCAACTTGGCCTATCAAACCCTCCAAAAATTACTCATGTTAATACACCTCAAGAAGCCCTAAAATTATTAAGCTCTTCTAGTAGGAAATTTGAGCTTGTTATATCAATGTTAGATTTAGGAAATGAACATGTAGAAGAATTAGCAAAGGATATAAAAGAAGTATATCCTTATATGCCAATTGTTGTTCTATCTCCATCCCCAATTCATAAAAGAAACAAGCAAATAAAAAGAAAAAAGATCCCTTCAATAACCAACTTTTTTTATTACCAAGGAGATCCTATGATCTTTTTAGCTATGATTAAATTGGTTGAAGATAGAATGAATATTGACCATGATACTAAAGAAGCAGATATTCAAGTAATTATTTTAGTAGAAAACTCTGTCAGATACTATTCTTCCTTTTTACCTATATTATACAAGAGTTTAATCACCCAAAATAGATCCTCCATTTTAGAGGGATTAAATTCTTGGGGTAAAATTCTCAGAATGAGAGGACGACCTAAAATATTATTAGCTAAAAACTATGAAGAAGCTATTACATTATTCGAGAAATATAAAAATAATATTCTTGGAATTATATCTGATATGTCTTTTGATAGAGAGGAGCAAGAAGATAAATTTGCTGGTTTAAAGCTATGGCAAACTATAAAAGAAGAAAATCCACGCCTACCTTTCTTAATTCAAAGTATGAATAAGGACAATGAAGAATTAGCTAAAAAAGCTGGTGCAAATTTCCTTTGGAAAAAAGCGGATAATCTTTTATTTGAATTAGAGGATTATGTAACTGCAAATTATGGTTTTGGACCTTTTTTATTTAAAAACCCTGAAACAAATGAAGTTATTACTCAAGCTAAAACCATGAGGCAGCTTCAAAGAGCTTTATCGACTATTCCTTTAAGTAGCTTCATATACCATTCTAGTAGAGATGATTTTTCTAGATGGTTAAGAGCTCAAAGTTTATATGTTTTAGCTGCTAGAATAAAACCAATAAAAGCAATAAAAGATGAAGAAGAAAAAACAAGACAAAACTTAGTTAAAGTTATTAAAGAGTATAGGGCTGAGAGAACTAAAGGTGTTTTAGCTCAATTCTCAAAAGATATTTATGACGAAACACTTTTCTTTAGTAGAATTGGAGATGGCTCTTTAGGCGGCAAAGGTAGAGGCTTAGCCTTTATTGATATGGAACTTAGAGCAAGTGGCATCTTAGATAAATATCCAGAGGTATATTTATCAATTCCAAGAACTGTAGTTATATCTACTCATAGTTTCACAACTTTCATTGAAACTAATAACTTAAGATCTACAATAGTAAAAAATATTGATGATAAAAAAATGTTAAAAGCATTTCTTGATAAACCAATCCAAGAAGATTTAAAAGAAGATTTAAAAGAAATTATCAATGTTATAAGACAACCTATCTCTATTAGATCTTCATCTTTATTAGAAGATTCTCATTTCCAACCTTTTGCAGGAGTATATGAAACTTGTATGATAAATAACATTGGAGATGATTTAACAAGATTAAATGAACTTGAAATGGCAATAAAAACTGTATGGGCATCCACTTTTTTCCATAACGCAAAAGAATACTTAAAAGCAACAGATCATATGATTGAAGAAGAAAAAATGGCTGTTGTAATTCAACAAGTAATTGGAAGCAAACATGGTAAATATTGGTATCCGAATATAAGTGGAGTTGCTAGATCTTTAAACTATTATCCAATTCCTGGTGAAGATATAAATGATGGAGTTGCTAATATTAGTTTTGGGTTTGGTAAAAGTGTTGTTGACAACGGTAGTGTATTTAGATTTTCCCCTAAAAACCCTAAAAGACCAATTCACTTTTTAGGCAGTAATCAATTTAGTAGTCAAACACAATTTTATGCCCTAGATTTAGAAACCCCTTTTAATCCATTAGAAGATTTAGATAACTTAAAATTGCTTGATATTAGTGAAGCAGAAAAACATCCTGAAAGTCTATTTGGTTGTGCTAGTACTTTCGATATTAAAACAGGGGCAATGAGCGAAAGTATAAGAGCTGTAGGTGAAAAAATTATTACTTTCAACGGCATTTTAAAATATGATATGTTTCCATTAGCTTCAATTGTTTATGACATTTTACAATTAGGAAAAGAAGCGATGAGCACTCCTGTAGAAATCGAATTTGCAATAAATTTAAATAAAAAAGCTCCTAAAAAACCCGAATTCAGTCTTCTTCAAATTAGGCCTATTGCTGAAGGTAATGAAGAGAGCGATGTATGTATTAAACAAAGTGAAGAAGAAAATGCAATTTTGTATTCTAATTCAGTCATGGGTAATGGTAGAATAAACAATATTTCAGATTTGATTATGATAAATTTAGATAATTTTGATACATCCAATATGGTTAACATGCCAAAAGAAATTGAAGAGTTTAATGCTAAATTTGATGGTGTTGATAAACAATATATTTTAATTGTAGCAGGAAGACTAGGATCTAGTGATCCATGGTTAGGAATTCCTGTAAGTTGGTCTCAAATTTCAAATGCAAAAGTAATAGTTGAAACTGGGTTACCAACTTTTCAAGTTGAACCTAGTCAAGGTACTCACTTTTTTCAAAATTTAACTTTACTTGGAACGCAATATATGACAATTAATCCTTCGTTTAATGATGGCAAATTAGATACTACTAAGATAAAAGAACTAGATATTGTAGAGAAAAAGACTTATTTCACCCATTTTAAATCAAAAAAACCATTTACTGTAAAAATAAATGGTTTAAAAAGTAAGGGTATTATCGAAATATTGAATTAGGCTTTTACAGCATTTACAAAAAAGTCCCAAACTATATCTTTTGGTGGTTGAGCAACCAACGTAATTTTTTCTTTTTTAACAGGATGGATAAATGATACTTCTCTAGCATGAAGACAAATTCCACCATCTTTATTAGATCTTGGGAACCCGTATTTTAAATCCCCTTTAATATGGATATTTTGTGTTGCTAACTGAGCTCTAATTTGATGATGTCGTCCAGTATGTAAATCAATTTCTAGTAAATAAAAGCTTTTTGAAGCCCCCAAAAGCTTATAGGATAATTTAGCTTCTTTACTATTTTTCTTTTTTACTAAAGATGCAAAACTTTTATTCTTTTTACTGTCTCTTGTTAAATAATGAACTAAAGTGCCTTCTGGTTTCAAAGGTGAATTATCTACAACAGCCCAATATTTTTTTGTAACTTCATTTTCTCGAAAGGCATTGCAAAGTCTACTTAAGGCTTTATCAGTCTTAGCAAAAATTACAATTCCACTAGTGGGTCTATCTAATCTATGTGGGATTCCCAAATAAACATTTCCTTTTTTATTATATGTTTCTTTTAGATATTCTTTAACTTTATCAGCCAAAGTTAAATCTTGTGTTATATCACTTTGAACAAGTTCCTTTGGTAATTTATTTATAACAATTAAATGATTATCTTCAAATAATATTCTATCTTTAATATTTTGCATTTTTTCCTCTAATCGAAGAGTGTTTTCTCTTCTTCATTTATTTCTTTTACTGCTCTCATTCTCAATGATGTAACTTCTTTTACAGTTAGTCTAACACCTTTAGATTTGCTTCCTTTAACTAAATAATCACTTAAATAAAAACTTTCCTCTTTGATTCTTAGTCCCGGTTTAGGCTTGTATATAACTCGAATCTCAGCATTATCTAAAACAGTTAATTTTGCAACCTTAAAGTCCTTATCATTTGGAAGAAGTGGATATACTTTGTTTAATTGTCCTGATTTAATTTGAAATCTTTTAATAAACAAATATTTATAAAGCTTTTGTTGGAAAATCATAGAGAAAGTAACATTATCTAAAGTTTCCTTATCTCCATAATTTATATATAAAAGGCCCTTTCCAATATACTCTTTTTCAGGATTAATTAAGAACCTATAAGTTCCATCTTTCATAATAATTAAAACTCTATCAAACAAACTAATAGTTAATACACTTTTGCCAGTTTTTATAGTATATCCAAGATAACCTGTAGAAGAATCATATCTTAAATCTTTGTCTCTTTGTGCAACTTCTTTCTCTTTTACAACATCAAAACTTTTTATTTCTGTTTTTCGTTTTAACTTATCTTTACTTACCATAGTTTTTAATTCATTTAAATAAGCTATTGCATAAGAAACTAAATCATTAAGTTTACTTTTAATATCTTCAATATTTGTATTTAAGCTATCAATTTCGTTTTTATTTTTCTCTATATCAAATAAACTAATTCTTCTAATTGGTATTTTCAAAAGTCTATCAACATCATCAGCTGTAATTTCTCTATATAACTGATCATTAAAAGGCTCAAAGCCTTTAATTACTGCTTTGACAATTGCTTGAGCTGATTTTTTCTGTTCTATTTTCTTATATATTCTCTCTTCAACAAATATTCTTTCAAGAGTTCTCAAATGTAATCTATCTTCTAATTTTGATTTTTCTAACTCCAATTCAGCTTTTAAAACATCAACCAAATGGTGTGAATGATATTTTACAATCTCACTTATTCCCATTATTGTTGGAATATTATCTTTTATTACAAGAGAATTACATGAAATCTTTCTCTCACATTCTGTATATGCATACAAGAGTTTTACTACATCTTCTGAATAAGTTCCTCTAGATAAATTAACTTCAATATTAACATGTTCAGCTGTATAATCATTTATTGAAGCAACTTTTATTTTACCTTTTTTTGCAGCGTCATCAATTGTAGCAATTAATCTCTCACTAGTTATACCAAAAGGAAGTTCTGTAATTACAATTCTTTTAGGATCAGATGTATCTAATTTGGCTCTAACTACTATAGAACCTTTGCCATCATTATAATCAGCAACATCAACATAACCACCACATGAAAAATCCGGATAAAGAGTAAACTCTTTTCCAACTAATTCATTCTCCATAGCAGTAATAACTTCATTTAAATTATGAGAAAAAATAGTAGTAGCCATACCAACAGCTATACCATTTACACCTTGTATCACGACAAGGGGTAATTTAGATAAGAAAGCAACTGGCTCTTTATGTCTACCATCATATGAATCAATATATGTTGTTAACTCTGGGTTATATAACACTTTCTTTGCAAAAGGTAAGATTCTACATTCTATATATCTAGAGGCTGCAGCTTTATCTCCTGTCAAACTATTTCCAAAGTTACCTTGTCTCTCTATTAATAAATCAAAGTTAGCTAAATTTACTAAGGCTTCATAAATTGATGAGTCTCCATGAGGATGGTACCTCATTGCCCAACCTACAACATTAGCAACCTTGTGAAATTTACCATCGTCCATTTCAAATAGAGAATGAATAATCCTACGTTGAACAGGTTTAAAACCATCCTCTAAGTCAGCAATTGCCCTATCTTTTATTACATATGAGGCATATTCTAAAAAGTTTTTTTTAAATATTTTTTCGACTTGTGCCATTTAGATTAAATTCTCCATTATAAACTCTCTTCTCTCTGGAGTATTTTCTCCTTGGTAGAATCGAAGGAGTTTTTGTACCTCAGAAACGGAATTAACTCTTACAGGTTCTAATCTCATATCTTCTCCGATAAACATACCAAATTCTTTTGGATCAATTTCTCCAAGCCCTTTAAATCGTGTTATCTCAGCACCTTTTATTTGAGTCATTAAATAATCTCTTTCTTTCTCAGAATAACAATAGGCTGTTTGTTTTTTATTTCTAACTCTGAACAATGGAGTTTCTAAAATATATACTCTACCTGCTATTACAAGTTCTTCAAAATATGTTAAAAAATAAGTCATTAAAAGGTTTCTAATATGAAATCCATCAGTATCTGCATCAGTTGCTATTATTACTTTTCCATATCTCAAATTCTCAACACTATCTTCTATGCCTAAAGCTTTCATAATGTTATATAATTCTGCATTTTTATATAGTTCTGCTTTCTTTTTATTATAAACATTTAAAATTTTACCTCTTAGAGAGAAAACAGCTTGGGTTTTAACATCACGAGTTTTTGTAATTGAACCTGATGCAGAATCACCTTCAGTTAAAAAAATCATTGAATTCTCACATTCTTCAACATGAGATTTACTTTGATTTAAATGATACCTACAATCTTTAAGTTTAGGAATATTTAGTGCAACTCTTTTAGCAGAACTTCTAGAGCTCTTTCTAACTTCATTTAATTCTTTTCTTAATTTTTCATTATGAATAATTTTATTAGATATTTTATTGGCTTCATCAGGGTTTTTTAATAAGAAATCTATAACACCATCTTTTACTTCTTGAACAATCCACCCTCTTATTTCTGTGTTTCCAAGTTTATTTTTAGTTTGACTTTCAAATACAGGATTTTCAATTTTTACTGAGATAGCACCTAAAATACCTTCTCTTACATCTTGAGCTGACCAGCTTTTTTTAAAATGGTCATTAACAGCTTTTAAAAAACCTTCTTTAAATGCAGATAAGTGGGTACCACCGTCTATAGTATGTTGTCCATTAACGTAGGAAAAATAATTTTCTCCATAACTATTCGCTATATGGGTTAGGGCAAATTCAATAAATTCTCCACGATAGTGAATCAAAGAATATAATTCATCTCCATCTACCTCTTTATCTAATAAGTCCAACAAACCTTTAGTACTTTTATAATTTTTACCATTATAATTTAAAGTTAATCCCGGATTTAAATAAGCGTAATTCCAAAGTCTAGCTTCAATAAAATCTTCATCATATTTATAATTTTTAAAAATTTCTTCATCTGGTATAAATTCTGTATATGTTCCATCTAACTGAGTTTTATCAGTACCTTTATCTTCTTCTAAAAGTTTTCCTTTTGAAAAAGTTGCACTAACATATTTTCCACCTCTATAACTGATAACTTTAAAATGAGAAGATAGTGCATTTACTGCTTTAGTACCTACCCCATTTAAACCAACAGATCTATGAAAAACTTCATTTGTATATTTAGCACCAGTATTGATTTTAGAAACACAATCAATAACTTTACCTAAAGGGATTCCTCTACCATAATCTCTTACGGATACAAAATTATCTTTTAAGGTAATTTCTATTCTGTTACCACATTTTTCATTAAATTCATCAACACTATTATCAATAACTTCTTTAAATAAAATATATATACCATCATTTTGGTTACTTCCGTTACCTAAACGACCTATATACATCCCACTTCTTAATCTAATATGTTCTAAAGCTGATAAAGATTGAATCTGATCTTCATCATAATTTATGTTATTATTTATTTTTGCCATATCATTATTATTATACATTATTTAAACTTTTTTTCAAATAAGTACTACCTTATATTATTTTATCCTAAATTTAGTCCAATTGCATTTACTCTATTGGCATGTGAATATTTTATCACATACTGCAACAATAGTGTAAAATTAATTGCTTTTTCAACAAGTGTGTAATACTCTTAAATATATGAATAATATTGCACTACTTTTTTTTATTTTAATGAGTATTATTAATATAATAGCTTGTAGAAAAAAGCGAAATATATTAATTGCACTTTCAAAAATTACATTAGCACCTTTAGCTTATGTTAATGTAATAATTAACACAAACTTTTCAAACAAAATCCTTTTCTTAATTAGTTTAGGTTATACTTTTTATCTAATTGGAGATATTTTATTACTAAGTGAAAAAACAAATTATTTTGTTTCAGGATTAATCAGTTTTTTACTTGGTCATATTTCATTTATAATAATATTCTTTAATTTTAAAGAAAATATTTTTATCTTTTTTATCTTCTTAATTATATTAGTATATCCTGAAATCTTAATGTTTAGAATTACTAAAAATGGAAAAACACTAAAAAAACCTATGCAAGTTTATTCAATCCTTCTTGCTTTATTTATTGCATTAAGCGCTACAACTTTAAATCCCTTCTTTATAATAGGAACATCTCTTTTCACTTTAAGTGACAGTTTTATTGCAAGAAATGTTTGTTATGAAGAAAAGAGATTTAGTTCAACAGCAGTAATGAGTACATATACTCTAGCCTTAATCCTATTATCAATTGGTTTAATATATCTTAAGTAAATATTTTAATTAAAAACATGTTAATAAAATAAGTTTTACTTGCTAGCTTTTCATTTTTCTTTTATATTTCTTATATGAGTGAATCAATTGATGGAGACTGTGATCCGTATAATTTAACTAAAACAATAGGTGGAACTTTATGATTAATGAAATTGTTATCATAATAGTTCTTATAATTTTAAGTGGTGTTTTCTCATCCACTGAAACAGCTTATACAGCCCTTTCCTTAATTCAAATCAAAGAATTAGAAAAAAGTAAAAAAAAGAGTTCTCGTTTAGCTGCAAAGCTTACTCAAAGAAAAGATGTCTTATTAACAACTATATTAATTGGGAATAATGTAGTTAACATAAGTGTTTCTTCTTTAGTTACAACATTCTGCATTAAATACCTAGGACAAAATCTAGTTGCCTATGGAACAGGTATTTTAACTTTAGTTATTTTAATTTTTGGAGAAGTTACTCCAAAACAAATGGCTATAAGTAATGCTAAAAAGATTGCAAGGGGTATGAGCTATCCAATATTTATCTTATCAAAAATACTTTATCCTCTTGTGTTTTTTATAAAAGCATTTGGCAATATTGTTGATAGAGTATTTAATAAAGGTAAAACAAAAGGTTTAACCTTAGAAGGATTAATGCATGTTGTAGATGCAGCAGAAGATTTTGGCGTTGTTGATGAATATGAATCTGATTTAATGTTAAAAGTTTTACACTTCTCAAATAATCCAATTAAAACAATTATGACTCACCGAAAGGATGTGTTTACTGTTTCTGCTCAAACAACTATAAGAGAAGCTTTTACAGATATTGTAAATTCCGGTTATTCTAGAATTCCTATCTATAAGGATTCAAAAGAAAATATTATAGGAATTGTTCTTGTAAGAGATATATTAAAAGCACAATTAACAAATAACTTAGATGAACCTTTAAATTCTATAAAAAGAGAGCCTATTTTTGTATTAGAAACAAAACATGTAGATTATGTTTTCTTCTTATTTAAAAAAAGAAGATTACAACTTGCAATAGTAATAGATGAATATGGTGGTTTCTCTGGAGTAATATCAATGGAAGATGTTGCTGAACAACTTCTTGGCGAAATTTATGATGAACATGAAAAAAGCGAAGGAGAAAGTATTAAAGAAGTCAAAGGTGTTAAAGATTTATTTATAATTCAAGGAGATACTCCATTTATATACTTCTGTGATGAAATGGATATAAGTTATAAAAATGCTGAAAAAGTTGGAACTATTGCAGCCTATTTAATGGGATTAACAGGGGATATTCCTAAAGAAAAAGATTCAATAAGTGATGAATTCGGAGTTTATACAATATTAAAAATGGATGAAAGACGAATTGAAGAGATTAAATTTAACAGAGTAAGAGATAGTTTTTAATAAAAGAAGTAGATAATTCAATAAATAACAGCATTTTAGCTAAATTTTCATATCAAAAATACAACTATTATTGACGGAACTTATATGCAAATGTATTATTGGATTCATGAGTAATTATCCTTTCAATGAAATAGAAAAAAAGTGGCAAAAATATTGGGAAGAAAACCAAACATTTGCTGTCACTGAAGATGCGTCAGTACCAAAAGAAAAACGCAAGTATGTTTTGGACATGTTTCCTTATCCATCTGGAGCAGGACTTCATGTAGGACACCCTGAAGGCTATACAGCTACTGATATTTATTGCCGTTTTTTAAGAATGAATGGCTATAATGTTCTCCATCCAATGGGGTTCGATTCTTTTGGCCTTCCAGCTGAAAACTATGCTATAAAAACTGGCACACATCCTAAAGCTACCACTGAAAAAAATATGGAAAACTTTAGAAAGCAAATCAAAAGTCTAGGCTTTTGTTATGACTGGAATAGAGAAGTTGCAACCCATAGTCAAGAATATTACAAGTGGACTCAATGGATTTTCATTCAATTGTTTAAAAAAGGTTTAGCATATGAATCACAAACTCCAATCAACTGGTGCCCTAATTGTAAAACAGGTCTTGCTAACGAAGAAGTTAAAGATGGTAAATGTGAACGTTGTGGAACTCAAACAGTTAGAAAGAATATTAGACAATGGGTTTTGAAAATTACAGAATATGCAGATCGTCTATTAGAAGATTTAGACCTTTTAGATTGGCCAGATTCTGTGAAAGCAATGCAAAAAAACTGGATTGGTAAAAGTGAAGGTGCAGCAGTATTCTTCAAACTTGAAAACTTTGATGATAAATTAGAAGTTTATACTACTCGTTGTGATACACTATTTGGTGCAACATATATGGTTGTTGCTCCTGAGCATCCTCTTGTAGAAAAAATAACAACACCTGAACAAAAAAGTTCAGTTGAAAAATATCTTGAAGAAACAGCAAAAAAAAGTGATTTAGAAAGAACCGATTTAGCTAAAGATAAAACAGGGGTTTTCTCTGGTAGTTATGCAATCAACCCAGTAAATGGTAAGAAAATTCCAATTTGGATTGCTGATTATGTATTAATTAGTTACGGCACAGGTGCAATTATGGCTGTTCCAGCCCACGATTCAAGAGACTGGGAATTTGCAAAGAAATTTGATCTGCCAATAGTTGAAGTTTTAAAGAGCAAAGTTGATGTTCAAGAAGCTGCATGGGTTGAAGATGGCTTACATGTTAATTCTGATTTCTTAGATGGTTTAAACAAAGAAGATGCAATTAATAAAATGTTAAGCTGGCTAGAAGAGAGAGAATTTGGCCATAAAGCAACGAATTATAAACTTAGAGACTGGATTTTCTCAAGACAAAGATACTGGGGAGAACCTATTCCTCTAGTTCACTGTCCAAAATGTGGAATTGTACATGTAAAAGAAGAAGATTTACCTTTAGAACTGCCTGCAGTAACTAGCTATGAACCAAGTGGCACTGGTGAAAGTCCTCTTTCTTTAATAGATGATTGGGTTAATACAACTTGTCCTGTTTGTGGAGGTCCTGCAAAAAGAGAAACAAATACTATGCCACAATGGGCTGGTTCTTGTTGGTACTATTTACGCTATTTAGATCCACATAATAGTGAAAGATTTGTAGATCCAGAAAAAGAAAAATATTGGATGCCTGTAGATTTATATGTTGGTGGAGCAGAACATGCTGTTCTTCACTTATTATATGCAAGATTTTGGCATAAAGTATTATTCGATTTAGGTCTTGTTGAAACAAAAGAACCTTTTACTCGTTTAGTAAACCAAGGTATGATTACAAGCTTTGCATATCAAAGAAAAGATAAATCATTAGTTCCTACTGATATGGTTGAAGAAAAAGATGGATTATTTTTTGAAAAAGGCACTGATACTGAACTAGAAAAAGTTATAGCAAAAATGTCAAAAAGTTTAAAAAATGTAATCAACCCAGATGATATTATTAAAGAATTTGGAGCAGATTCTATGAGAATTTATGAAATGTTCATGGGTCCTCTACAAATATCTAAACCTTGGTCAACATCTGGAATGGGTGGTGTTTATAGATTCTTAGACAGAATTTGGAGATTATCTGAAGAAAGAGAAATTACAGATGAAAAACCTTCTTTAGATTTATTAAAAGCTCTTCATAAGACTATAAAAAAAGTAACATCTGATACTGATTCTTTAAACTTTAATACTGCTATTAGCCAAATGATGGTTTTAGTAAATGATTTTTATAAAATTGATACTTTACCAAGGGAAGCTTGGGAAACCTTATTATTATTATTAAGTCCTTACGCACCTCATTTAGCTGAAGAATTATGGCAGAAGGCAGGAAAAGAAGCTCCTATTGCAAATGCACCTTGGCCAACATATGAAGAAGCATTAACCATAGATGATGAAATCGAACTTGTAATTCAAGTTAATGGTAAGCTTAGATCAAAAGCAAGAGTCAGCAGAGACATAAGTAAAGAGGATATGATTAACCTTGCATTAAATGATGACAAAATAAAACAATGGATAGATGGTAAGACAATAATTAAAAAAATTGCTGTACCTAAAAAACTTGTTAATATTGTTGTTAAATAAGATAATACTCAATACTCATTTAGGCTGTATCTTTTATGGTACAGCCTTTATTATATAAATTCAGTATTAATTTCTTCTATTCTTACAAAATATTTTTTACTTTGAATTTCAACAATTATTAACATAATATAGCCTTTTTCAAAATTAATATAATAGTGTTCTCCATCTCCTAGACTTAAAGATACTCTTTTGTAATTATTATCTGATATGCTAAATCCCCCTTCATCAGGGTTCTCACTTATCCAATAACCATCTATAGCTTGGGTCAATTCAATTTGTAATTGGTCAATTTTAAAAATAGAAGTCTCATCTAATTCACCATTTAAGATATCTCTTGCAAGAACTAATTTATCAAAAGATGATAATAAATCTTTTTTATTTAAAATTGAAAATAATTTCTTATAATTTACAGAACTAACAGCCTTTGGATTTTGTAAATATAAATCTTGGAGAAATGAAACTAAATAACCTTCTTTATAATTTAAATAAACCTTATCCTCATCCCCTGGATTAATAACAGTCGCAATGGGTGAAAAGTTATTTAAAGGCTTAGCACATACAAAAATTGTAGCATTTTTAGGAACAAGAATTTTTGTACTTCTTTTATTTTTATTTATATGTTTATAACTAATATCACCAAAACCATTTGTATAGCTTAATGTATACCAAACCTTCTCTTTACTTATTTCTTCAAAAGGGTGTAGAGATTCTATTACAACTTCAACCTCTTTATAATTCGATACTAATTCACAGCTTATAAAAGAAAGAATAAATATGATATTAATTAAAAGAAGACAATTTTTTTTAGCCATAAATAATATATTGAATTTTATTTATATATGCTTTTAAAAAAAACTGTTGTAAAAAAAGAAGAGTATATAGCTTTCTTTTTTACAACAGTATAATTACTAGATTATAATACTAATTAGTTGAATTAAATTTACCTAAAACTCTAAAGGAAGAACACTCTTCTTTTAAAATTTTAACAACTTCTTCAAAGGCTTCTTCTTTATCTAAAATATCAGTTTCAACAAAGAATGAATATTCCCAAGGTCTGCCTAATATAGGTCTAGATTCTAACTTACCTAAGTTAAATCCATAATCAGCTAATATTTTTAAAGCATTAAACAATGAACCAGGTTTATGAGAAACATTAAAAATCATTGCAGCCTTATTTGCTTTACTTGCACTTAAAAAGTTACTTGCATTCTCTTCTCTTGATATTATATAAAATCTTGTATAATTGTCAGGATGAGATTCAATACCAGCTGCTAAGATTTCTAGATTATTATAAACAGCAGCAGGTTCTCCTGCAATTGCAGCTAAAGATTTATCATTTTTTTCTTTTATGTATTTAACAGCACCTGCGGTATCAAAGAAAGGAACTGCTTTAGCATTAGGTAGTTCATTATTTAAAAATTCTGAACATTGAGCTAAGCCTTGAGGATGAGAATATACTTCTTTAATATCCTCTTTAGTTGCACCTGGAAGACAAATTAGATTATGAATAATTCTAACATGTTGTTCTCCTATAACAACAAGATCTGGATAGTTTATTAGGTTGTCAATATTATCATTAATAGTACCACCTAAGGTATTCTCTATTGGAAGCATTCCATATAGGGCTTCACCTTTCATTACAGTTTCAAAAACATCTTCGAACTTTTTACAAGGCAAGACACTCTTATCATCAAAAGTCCTTCTAACTGCTAATTCACTAAAAGCACCTCTCTCCCCTTGGAAAGCAATTTTATCTGAATCAGAATATACGTTTTCAATATCTTTTAAACTAGATGGAATAATTCTAGGAATTCTTTCTAAACTTTTGCCTACAACTGTTGATAGAGATTGAACATCTCTCATTAATTTCTCAAATTGTGAAGGATATAAAGATTGAGGACCATCACTTAAAGCATTTTCTGGTTTATTGTGCACTTCTACCATCAAACCACTAGCACCACCAGCAATTAAGGCTAAAGACATAGGAGAAACTAAAGATCTAATACCTGTAGCATGACTTGGATCTCCAATAACAGGTAAGTGAGTTAATTTTTGTACAATAGGGATTGCACTACAATCTAAAGTATTTCTAGTGGCTCTCTCATAAGTTCTAATTCCTCTTTCACAAAGAACTATTTGATCTGTTCCATTAGCCATTAGATATTCTGCAGCCATCAACCATTCTTCAATAGTAGCTGATAAACCACGTTTTAATAAAACAGGCATTTTTGTTCTTCCAACTTTTTTAAGAAGTTCAAAATTTTGCATATTTCTAGCACCAATTTGGAACATATCAATATACTTACTCATCATTTCAACATCTGTTGGTGAAACTACTTCTGTAGTTACAGGCATACCATAAGTGTCGCCAGCTTTCCTTAAATATTTTAAACCTTCTTCACCTAAACCTTGAAAGGAATATGGGGAGGTTCTAGGCTTAAAAGCACCACCTCTTAATATAACAGCACCTGCTTCTCTAACTTGAGAGGCAATAGTCATTATCTGTTCTTCTGATTCAACAGCACAAGGTCCTGCCATTACAACAATTCTTTGACCACCAATTTTAACATTTCCAACCTTAACTATAGTGTCTTCTTTTTTTAGTTCTCTTGAAGCTAATTTGTAAGGTTTAGAAATTGGGACTACAGAAGATACACCTTCCATTTGCTCAACAATTCTGTGATCAATAGTTGCACGACCAACTGCACCAAGTACAGTTTCTTCTTGCCCAACTATCTCCTTAACTTTGAAGCCTTTGTCTTTAAGAAAATTTTTAATATCTTCTTTTTGGCTTGGTTTTACTTGCTTGTTTAGTATAATAATCATGAAAAAACTCTATGCTCAATAAACAAAAAAATCAAGTAAAGAAAAAAGAGTTTTTACTTGTTTAAGAATAAATTATATGGTAAAGACTAAATATGGATGAACAATATTGGGATAAACTATTTTTTAGTATGAAGAAAACTTTGGAAAAGGAAAATTCCCCGCTTCCATCAGTTTCAACAATTGCCTTAAATACAAACAATAATGCTTTTTGTATTTTAGCATCTACTATTATATCTTTAAGAACGAAAGATAAAATTACTCTAGAAGCAAGTAATAGATTATTTAAGATAGCAACATCACCTAAAGAAATTTTAAACCTCGATAAAATGGCAATTGAAAAGGCGATTTATCCTTGTGCTTTTTATAAAAGGAAAAGTGAAACTTTAATTAAAATTAGTAATATTTTATGCGATAAATTTGACTCACAGGTACCAAATAATACAAAAGATTTATTATCCTTACCTGGGGTTGGAATTAAAACCGCAAATTTAACTTTAAATCTTGCTTTTAACATTGAAGCAATTTGTGTTGATTGTCATGTTCATCAAATCGCAAATAGAATGGGATGGATAAATACAAAAAATGCACAGGAGAGCGAAATAGCTCTCCAAGAAATTATGCCTAGGAAATATTGGATTGTATTAAATGAACTCCTTGTATCGTATGGACAATTAATATGTACATCCTTAAGTCCAAAATGTAGCAAATGTAATGAAAATTCATATTGTCCTAAAATTGGAGTAACAAATAGCAGATAGATTAAACTTCAACTGTTTTTATAACTGAATAAGCTACAACCTCATAGGGATGAGAGTCTTTCATAGCTTTAATTACATTGTTCAAATATTTATCTTCTAATACAAATTCAACTTTCCACTCTTCTTCCTTATGAATCTCACCAATTTCTCCTACAAAAGGGTTACTATTATCTCCTGCTCTAAACTGACCTAAACCTTTAGTCTGCCAACAACAATAATCATAACCACCAATTTTACCTGCGCCTGCATCTAAAATTGCATTTTTAACTATTTCTAAATGTGTAGCTGGTATATAAACAATTAAATAATACATCTTGTAATTAGAGCCTCCTATTATTATATTATACTATATGATAAAAATGATTGTTTTTTTAGGCAACCCAGGCAAACAATATGAAAATACTAGACACAATATTGGATTTAGTATTTGTGATTATAAATATTCTAATTTAGCATTTCAGAAGAAATTTAATAGCCTGTTTACAACTGATTTAGGTCTTAAAATTCTTAAACCACAAACATTTATGAACAATAGTGGACTGTCAGTTGAAAAAGCTGCTTCTTATTTTTCACTATCTTCGGATCAAATTTTAATTGTTCATGATGATTTAGAATTAGATTTTGGAGAGGTTAAATTTCAACAAGGTGGGGGTTTAAAAGGACATAATGGGTTAAAAAGTATAAAGAATTATTTAAAAGATGATAATTTTTATAGATTGAGATTTGGTATAGGTAGACCAAAACATAATAATGTTTCTGCTTTTGTCCTTTCCTCATTCACAAAAGATGAACAAATTTCTTTACCTTTATATTTAGAAAAAGCATCAAAATTAATTGATAAAAGTATATAATTATAAAGAGAAGAATCCCTTATTCTAGTAGGAGAATAGTTGTTTTATATAAGCGAAATAATAAAGGTTTAGACTGTCGAATTCAGTATTTAATATTTAACTTGTAAAATAAATTATGCTATACTACTTTCATGCAGGAGGAATCATGACTTCAAGAGATTTAAGAGTTTCCAAAATAGTTAGGAACCAAATAAAAGACTATTCTATTTTTTTTCAAACAGATACACCTATCGATTCATTTTATAAACAAGCTCAAGATATAACTTATAAATTCAATACACAAACAACTACATCAGAATACCTTAGTGCTTCAAAATTAAATGCATGTGCAATATTACATTTACTTTATCAAACACTCATAAACCAATATTTGCAAGATGATGATTCTAACATATTTTCTAGGATGGTTCCTTTAGTATCAAAAAACGAATCTGTTAATGAAGTTTTAGCTTTCTATGCGAAAGAATTCCCATCACCATTATTAACCTCTCAAGAAGTTTCAATAGAACAATATACTGAAGAAACTGTTAGAGGTTTTTTTGTACATAGAGTTATGACTCACAATCCTGCTTTAAAAAAAGCAATTAGACCTCTAATTTATAGAGATGAAATAAAATTCCCATCTGCAACAAAAGCTTTATCAGCTATTCTTGGGGAGTTTGTATCAGGCGGTGCTAAAGTTGCAAACAGTGAAGAAGACTTGTTTTCTTTTCTTTTAACTCCTGCTATTTTACATCCTGACTCACTTATTGACCAAATTAGTTTTATTCTTGAAGAGTGGGCCCATTTACTAGATGAAAATATTAGAAAAAGTCTAATCAAAGCAATTGATTTAACTAAAGAAGAAAATAAACCTGTTTTCTTTGATAACAATGGCGGGGGATCAAAGGCTCAAACATATGTACCTGACTATTCTATTTATGATAGCGAGTATGAAGCTTTTAGTGACGATAGAAATTGGATGCCTAATGTTGTAATGATGGCGAAAAGTACTCTAGTTTGGTTAGATCAATTATCTAAATATTATAATCGTCCAATAAATACTTTGGATCAAATTCCAGATGAAGAACTTGATGCGCTTAAACAAAGAGGCTTTACTGCTCTTTGGTTAATTGGTCTTTGGCAAAGAAGTGATGCAAGTAAGAAAATTAAGAACCTTTGCGGTAATCCGGATGCTGAAGCATCTGCGTATTCACTAAAGAATAATGAGATTTCTCCATCAATAGGAGGTTGGCCAGCTTTAGAGAATTTAAAACGACGTTGTGAAGAGAGAGGAATTAGACTTGCCTCAGATATGGTTCCAAACCATACAGGGATTGATAGTGATTGGGTTGCAAATAGACCTGATTTATTTATTCAACAATCATATCCACCTTTCCCTTCCTATAGCTATAATGGACCAGATTTATCTACAAATCCTAATATAGAATTGAAAATTGAAGATCACTATTATGACCAAAGTGATGCTGCTGTAACTTTTAAAAGAGTGGATAAAAACACAGGTGAAACAAGCTATATATTTCATGGAAATGATGGAACATCAATGCCCTGGAATGATACTGCGCAACTAGATTATTTAAACCCTTTAACAAGAGAGGCTGTTTTTCAAGAGATAAGGCATGTTGCTCAAAATTTTTCAATCATTCGTTTTGATGCTGCAATGACATTAGCAAAAAAACACATCCAAAGACTTTGGTATCCAAAACTCGGTCATGGTGGAGATATTGCAGGTAGAACTATTTATAGTATGAGTGATCAAGAATTCAACGATAAAATTCCACAAGAGTTTTGGAGAGAAGTTGTTGATAGAATGAATAAAGAACTTCCAGACACTTTACTTTTAGCTGAGGCTTTTTGGATGATGGAAGGATATTTTGTAAGAACACTTGGTATGCACAGAGTATATAATAGTGCTTTTATGAATATGTTAAAAAATCAAGAAAACAGTAAATATATTGAAACAATAAAGAAAACGCTCTCCTTTGATCCTGAAATATTAAAAAGGTACGTTAACTTTATGAGCAACCCAGATGAAGAGACTGCTATAGGTCAATTTGGTGCTGGAGACAAATATTTTGGAGTATGTACCCTGCTTTCAACTATGCCAGGACTACCTATGTTTGGACATGGTCAAATAGAAGGGTTAAAAGAAAAATATGGAATGGAATATAGCAAAGCATATTGGGATGAATGGCCTAATGATTTACTAATAAGTGAACATTATAAAAGAATTTTCCCTCTATTAAAATTAAGATATCTATTTAGTGGTGTGGATTATTTTAATATATATGATTTGGAAGGTAATAACTCAACCTTCTGTTATTCCAATGGCACAAAAGACGAAAAAACTATTGTTTTTTACAACAATCAATATGATAGCGTTGAAGGTCATATTAAACTTTCTGCTCCAAAAAAGAATAAAGTTCTTGATAAAGAAATAGTATCCACAATTGCTGAAAATCTAAATCTTACTTTAAGCGGTAGAAATTTTTTAGTTTATAAAAATTTCAATGATGGACTAACATACCTTACCCCTTCTCTTAAAATTTATGATGAAGGATTTTGGGTACATCTAAATGGATATGAAACTAAAGTAATTTTAGATATTAGAGAAGTTGAAGATATTGATGGAGCCTATGCTAGATTATATGCAAGACTTGGAGATAAAGGTGTTGCTGATATTAATTTAGAGATAACAGCAATTAGATTAAGCCCTATTTTTAAAGCTATGGATACTCTTAGATCTCCCTCTGTAATAGAAATTTTAGAAAATATTACAAAAGGCTTATCCACAAATACTCAAAATAGGAAACTGATTTTACAAATTGCACAGCAATATACTTCTCTTCCAAACGCTTATGATATGATTAGCGATTTAACAAAAACATACCTTTCTAGCGAACCTAAACAGATTGAGCCTTCAAATATGTTAAAAGCTTTTGAAAATTTTTCTAAATTATTTAAAAATAGTTCAGTACTTTCTAATTGTGGATTCATACTTGACGAACTTGCAATTATAATTGCTTCAAGTTTATTTATATATCCTTTTGTAACTAAGCATAGTTCTATCGAAGAAATTAATAAACTAAGCAAAAAATTACTTTTATCTTATTTCTTTAAAGATAATTTAGAAAAGTTAAAAGTAAACGATAATGAAAAGAAGCATATTATAGAGGGAGTTGCAATATTCTTAATTTCTTATAGATTTTTAGAAAAAGATCCAATTAATAATTTTAAAGAATTATTTAGTTCCAATTTTATTAAGAAATATACTTTATGTAATGATTATAAAAATATTACTTGGTATAAAAAGGAATCAGTTCAAGAATTAATTATATTAACTGCAATTTCTATTTCTCTATTTTCTCAAAGTCCTTTTGATTTAGAGACCTACATATCTCATCTATTAAAAGCCGAAGGATTAGCAGAATATAAACTAAATAATTTCTTAAATAATATTTAACCTATTAGAGGGCAGAGATCCTCTAATAGTAATTATTTATCAAAATTATTCAGTATTAAATATTATTTAACACAACTTTTTCTATTTACAATATATGTCATAATTATGGAAATATAAATTCCAATACCTATATTTAATTGACTTGTATTGAATGTTAAGGTAATCTAATTATATGAAAACTTGGATTACATATTTAGTTGCAACCTTTATGGGATTGGCAACAACATTACTATTAGGACAATTTGATACCTATATAACATTTATTCAATCGTTTTCCTCATTGGTCATTCAATTTGGAGGATTTATTCTATTCCCGATAGTGCTTATAACATTTACTTCAGGAATAGCTTCCTTAAGAAAAGATAAAATGGGAGGAAGACTAGCTGGAGCGACTTTCGTTTGGACAGTTCTATCTTCTCTAATTCTATCTCTTGTTGGTGTTGCTCTTTTTGCTATAATGCCAATATCTTTTCCAGCATCTTCAAGTGCTGGAGCAGCAACAAGTGCTGTAATAGAATATATTGAAACTTCAATCGCTCTTGTAAAAGACACTTTTTCTCCTGTTAATCCATTTTATTCAATGGCTGCTACCCAAAATTTCCTAGCACCAATAGTCTTTATTGCATTCTTGTTTGGTTATTTTTTAAAACCTTCAAGTGACGTATTAAGACCAGCTTATGTTACAGTAAACTCATTTAGTGAAGTTATGTATAAGATGAGCAGAGCTTTTACAATTTATGGATTTGCCCTAGTTTATATTATCTCAGCATCATTTTTTGCAGTTTTACAAGATGAAGCAACAGTATTTGTAGCTCCTAGATTTGTATTTTCTATTGTTCTTTTAGCAATAATTACAATATTTGCAATATTACCTTTAATCTTTGCAATTACTACAAGCTTCAAAGAAAACCCTTATAAAATCTTATATAGATCACTAGCAGCAGCTAGTGCAGGTTTATTCTCGGCTAATATCTTTTTTGCAACTCCAATAAGCTTTTCATTATCAAGGATGAACTTGGGCGTACAAAAAAGAGTTTCTTCAACATCAATATCATTAACTACAATATTTGCAAGAGGTGGTAGTGCAATGGTATCTTCCTTTACTATTGCATCATTAATTTATGCAACAAGTGGATCATTACCTAGTTTTTCATTATCAATTTTCATAGCTTTGTGTTCAACTTTTGTTTCTTTCTTTAGTAGTTTATTCTTAGGCTTTGAAGTATTCTTCATTACTTACTTTACACTAAAGTTATTATCTATTGATTTACATACAGCCGAAATGTCTCTAATTGGTATTCTACCTCTACTTTGTGGTGTTGGTACTATGATAGATGTATTAATAGGCATGTTTACTTCAGCAACAGCGAATATTTGGATTTTACATAAAGAAAAAGGTCTTACTCAATTAGTTCTTGTTCCTTATAAAAATATGCTTTAATTATAATAAATCAACAAATAGGGGCTATTGTTTATATTAAATTAGCCCCTTTTACTTTATAAAACTAATGAGGATTATATGCAAAAAAAATATCAATATATATTAGTAACAATACAAATTATTATCTCTTTGGCTTTTGTTATTTTAATAGGATATTCTTTTTTAGATATAATAAGGTTTAATAAAAATTTATCAGTAATTAATGAAAACAACCTTTCTATAGTCATTCAACTTATTGTATATGGGTATATAGCTATCCAATTATGTCAAATGAACGAACCGATTAGATGGAGTGATTCGCCTTTATTACACTTTGTTTTATTATTCTTATGCTTTGATGGGGTTATTATACTTCCATACTTTTTTTCGACAATAAATCTTTATTTAATTTCACCTATACTAATTGGTAAAATTCATTTGTTTTCACTTATATCCTCAACCATTTTCTTAATATTATGCGGAATTAATCAAAAAGATACAAATTTCAAAAATAGTAATCAAAATATTTTTCTAGCTATAAGTGTTTCAATTCTTTTAACTTTTGTAATTAATGTTAATAGTCCAACGGATACACAACCTCTAAAAATGTTAATAACAAATTCTAGCTTTAAAACCTTTTATATTTTAGCTAATTTAATTGCAATTTTAAGTTTTATACCTTCATATTTAAAGGATAAAACTACTCACAATAAGCGTAAAACATATTCTTACATTCTCTTTACAATTTCTTTAGCTATACTAAGATATACCATTAGTTTAAATTATATAATTTTTATTTGTGCGATTTTATTATTAATAGGAAGTTCTATTTCTCTAATAATTAATATGAAGTCATATTCAATTTAATATATAATAAAAAAGAGAAATGCTTGATTTAAATAGGCACTTCTCTTTCTAATATTACTTATCAGTAGGGTTTTACTTTAAGTTTATAACTGAACTATCATATTCTTCTGGTGCATCAAGACCTAAGAAATTCATTATAGTTGCAGGAATTGAGCTTATTCCTAAGCCTTCATTAAGTTTTGTATCATATTCCCCATTATAAGAAGGATCAAAAATGATACAAGGAACAGGGTTTAGTGAGTGTGAAGTTTTTGCTTTTGGAGATCCATTTTCTTTAACTTTAACATCACCTTTCTTATCATGTTCAAACATATCATCTGCATTACCATGGTCAGCTGTAATAATCATTACACCACCAGCTGCTTCAACAGCTTTCTTGATTCTACCAATTTGTAAATCCATAGCTTCCATAGAACAAATAACAGCTTCATAAATACCTGTATGACCTACCATATCTCCGTTAGGGAAGTTTAATTTAATTACATCCCAGGAACCTTCTTTAATTTCTTTAATTACTCTATCAGCAATGTCAGCACATTTCATCCAAGGTCTTTCCTCAAATGGAACGATATCTGATAAGACTTCTACATATTCTTCTAAATTCTCATCAAATTTTCCGGTTTTATTACCATTAAAGAAATAAGTTACGTGACCGAATTTTTGAGTTTCAGAAATAGAGAATTGTCTAACATTGGATGCACATAAATATTCTGCCATTGTCTTATCAATTGAAGGAGGAGAAACTAAATATTGTGCTGGCACATGTAAATCACCATCATATTCCATCATTCCAGCATATTCTACTTTAGGATGTCGTTTTCTATCAAATTCTGTTAATTCTTCAGCTTCAAAAGCTTTTGTAATTTCTAAAGCTCTATCTCCTCTAAAGTTAAATAGTATTACACTATCACCATCTTCAATTGTTCCAACAGGTTTTCCATCTTCTTCAATAACAAATGGTGGTAAATCTTGGTCAATTGCACCAGTTTCTTCTCTTAGTGTTTCAATTGCTTCATGAGCTGATTTAAACTTTCTTCCTTCACCTAAAACGTGAGTTTCCCAGCCTTTTTTAACCATGTCCCAGTTAGCATTATATCTATCCATAGTAATAACCATACGGCCACCACCTGAAGCAATTTTACCATCGAAATTATCATCTGATAAATCTTCAAGGAATTTTGCAAAAGGATCAAAATAATCTAAAGCACTTTTTTCACCTACATCTCTACCATCTAATAAAGCATGAACTCTAACTTTAGCAACACCATCTTCTTTAGCTTTTAATACCATTGATTTTAAAGTATCAATATGGGAATGAACATTACCATCAGATAATAAACCAATAAAATGCAATGTAGAACTTTTATCTTTTGTATTTTGTGTTAATTTATTCCAGGTTTCACCTTTATACATAGCGCCGGATTCAATAGAATTTGCAATTAGTTTTGCACCTTGTGCAAAAACTCTACCACAACCCATTGCATTATGACCTACTTCACTATTTCCCATATCTGCATCAGAAGGAAGGCCTACTGCTGTTCCATGAGCTTTTAACTTAGTCCAAGGATTTTCTTCATACAATCTATCTAAAACTTCTGTATGAGCTGATTGTACAGCATCACCAGATTTATATTTTCCGAATCCAACTCCATCCATGATAACTAAAACGACGGGTCCTTTACGGTTAATTTTACCATTTTTATTTAAGGCTTTGACCATTTCTTAATTTCTCCTAATTTATTATTGATAATTTTTTACTCATTTTGTGAGTTAAGATTACTATAATAGCAATACTTTAGTAAAGCTAGATAATTTAAAGTAATTCTAATTTTAATAACAATTTATTTCTATTTTTCTAGAGGCAATGTTGCCATCTTCAAATAATTCACTGATTGCTCATCAACAAGATCTTTTAACTCATTATAAACCCACAAATGGTAAGAATTAATATATTCTAGCTCTTGATCGGTTAAAAGAGAAACATCAATCAATTTTCTTTCATAAGGACATAATGTTAATATTTCAAAATTCAAGAATTGTCCAAATTCTGTTTCAACATCATTTTGTACAGCAACTAAATTTTCTATTCTAATACCATGCCTTCCTTCTTTATAAAGACCTGGTTCATCACTTAAAATCATACCTTTTTGAAGAGGATAATCATTTACTACAGTTGAAATTCTTTGAGGACCTTCATGAACACTTAATCTATGTCCTACACCATGACCTGTTCCATGGAAATATGTTAAACCATAATTCCATAAAAATTGTCTTGCTAAAATATCTAACTGATGACCTTTTGTTCCTTTTGGAAAGCTTTGTAAAGCTAATGCAATATGGCCTTTTAAGACTAAAGTATAATCTCTAATTTCTTCCTCAGTAGCTTCACCAAATAGTAAAGTTCTAGTAATATCAGTAGTACCACTTTCATAGCATCCACCACTATCTAAAACAAGTAAGCCATTAGGTTTAACCTCTTTAGAACTCTCTTCACTAACACTATAGTGGCAAAGAGCACCATTTTCTTTAAATCCTGAGATAGTATTAAAAGATAAATCAATACATTCTTTATTTTTTAATCTGAAATCTTTAAGAATTTGTGTTAACTGAATTTCAGAATATTCGCCTTTTTCAAAATCTAGACTAGCTAAAAAATTAACCATAGCAACACCATCTAATAGGTGAGCTCTACGCATTCCCTCTAATTCAGTTTCATTTTTACAAGCCTTTAATCTTGTTGTTACTTCTAATTCATCAATAACATTTAATTTATTATTAAGAATAACTTCTTCAAATAGTGAATTAGTATTTTTCTCATTTATTAAAAGAGTTTTTTCGCTTTCAAGGATTTCATTTAATTTGGAAACAACACTATCATAGGGATATATTTCAACATCTTTTTTAACATTTTCTAATACATCTTTTTCAAATCGATTTTCACTTGTAAATAAATAGGCCTTCTCTTTTGTAACTAATAAATATGAAAGAAAAACGGGTGTATGTTCAATATCATTCCCTCTTAAATTTAGCGTCCAAGCAATATCATCTAGAGATGCAAAAAAAGCATAATCAGCTTTCTTTTCTCCAAGATATATTCTAATCATATTCAACTTTTGACCTCGAGAAAAGCCAGTTAAAGAAACATCCATCTCTACAACTTTTGTTTCTGAAATTGGAGCTCTATCTTCCCAAATATCATTTAAAAGATCATCAGTTACAACAATCTCAACATCTTTACAATCTTTCTCAAAGTCTTTTTTTTCATTAATCATTAAAGTATCTTTTGAAAAACCAATTCTACTACCTTCATTAAAATTACTATTAATAAATTCTTTAGCAGTAGGGGTATTATCAATATCCATTTTCATTACAATAAATTCATTATTTTTTGTTTGTTTATCAGCTTGAATAAAATATCTTGAATCAACCCAAAGGTAAGCTTTATCCATTGTAATTAAAACAGTTCCAGCACTTCCTGTAAAATCTGAAATAAAGGCACGAGTCTTCCATCTTGGACAAACATATTCACTACCATGAGGATCTGTACCATTGATATAATAGCCATCAAGGTTATTTTCTTTCATTAATTCTCTTAATTTGGACAATTTATTTTTTATTTCCACGTTTAGCCTCCAAAGCTGTCTTTTGTTTATTTTTTAGTATTAAAGATAGTATTACACCTGATAAAATCATTAGGAGACAAAAGACCTGTCCCATACTGAAATTTAACATTGATTCAAATAATGCAGGATTATTTGCTTGAGAATTAAGCTGAATAATAAATCCGAGATTTAAGTCAGGTTCTCTAAAATATTCAATGAAAAAGCGAATAACACCATACCCAATTAAATACCACGATAAACTATATCCATTATATTTTTTTAATCTGTTTCGTCTAATAAAAAACCACATAAATAAAAATAAAACAATACCTTCAAAAAAAGCCTCATAAAGCTGAGAAGGATGCCTTGGTAAATTAACAAGATCTCCTAAAACGTATTCAATGTTTAAGCTATCTGCAGCATTTCGAACCCAACTATAATTTGTGGAAAACTTATCTGCATGAGGAAATAAAATTGCAAATTTATTTAAACTTACTCTCCCCCAAAGTTCACCATTAATAAAATTACCTATTCTTCCGAAGGTATAACCAAGAGGGATACCAATGCATAAAACATCTGCTAATTCAAAAAAATTTCTTTTATTTTTTTTACTATAAATTAATCCGCCTACTATTGCGCCAACTAAGCCTCCATGGTAACTCATTCCTGGTAATCCAACAAAATGACCATTACTAAAGGGCCAAAAAATTAACCAAGGATGTAACCAATAATATGAGGTACCGTTATAGATTAATA
This sequence comes from Sphaerochaetaceae bacterium, assembly GCA_963677735.1. Taxonomy (GTDB): domain Bacteria; phylum Spirochaetota; class Spirochaetia; order Sphaerochaetales; family Sphaerochaetaceae; genus Pleomorphochaeta. Next base: position 2,337,048 of record OY782505.1, on the reverse strand, counting down.
CAGAAAATAATCTTGCACCTAATAGTAAGCCAATTATACAAAACATAAAAAAAGATTGTGTTTCATCCGCAGATATATCGATTTCTTTTTTCCTTGCTTGATATCTAAAAATTATATATGCAGTAAAAAAAGCAAATACGTACATTAGTCCATACCATCTAATTGGTAAGCCGGGAATTATTTCAGCACTAATCCAAGTAGGAAAATTTATAAATATTAACATATTTCAAAGTTTACTTACCTGCCTAGGGGTGGTCAACACCTAAAGTTGTATGTATTATATTTAATATGAATAAGTTTATTAAAATTACAATTATTTTTATTTTATCTTCAAATTTCCTATTTGCAAATGGAAGTAATGAGGAAAAAAATCAGACAAATATTGCCCCTTCAACGAATACTGAAATAATTCAAGAAAATATGAATAATTTAGCTTATCTATATCAAGTAGTTGATGCCTTATCAATTAATGAAATCGATAATGATAAAGCTCTTGAAGGTATGGCAAGTGGTTTATTAGATTCTTTAGGTGATGAATACTCTTTCTATGTTTCAGAAGAAGACTCTGAAGCTTATGAAGAACAATCAACTGGTGTTTATGCTGGGATTGGAACATATTTAACTAAAAAAAATCCTAAAGTTATAGACGATAAAGACACTAAGGAAAATACTGATTACTTTATTAAAATTTCGTCACCTTTTCCTGGTGGTCCTGCAGATAGGGCAGGCTTAAAAGCTAATGATTATATAACTCAAATTAATGGTGAACCTGTTGATTATTTAAGTGCGACAGAAGCTTCTTTAAAGCTAAGAGGTGAACCTGGAACTGATGTTGTTGTAACTATTTTAAGAGGTAATAAATCTTTTGATATTACATTAACTAGAGAATTAGTAGAAACCCCTTCTACAACCAAAGCTGTAATTAAAGAGCATATTGGATATATTCAAATAAATCAATTTACTGCAATTACAACAGAACAGTTTATTGAAGATTTTCAAAGTTTATTAGATCAAAACATCGATAGTTTAATTATTGACTTAAGAAACAATCGTGGTGGTATTGTTGATTCAGCTTTAAACATTGCTGATCTATTCTTATCTGGTGATACAATCTTGATAACTGAACAAAAAGAAACTATACCCAATAATACCCAAATTACAAAAGCTAATACCCAAACAATGGTACCAAATGATTTTGAAATAGTCTTATTAGTAAATGGTGGTACTGCTTCTTCTTCTGAAATACTAACTGGTGCTCTAAAAGATAATGAAAGAGCCTTAGTAATTGGTTCTAAAACTTTTGGTAAAGGTATAATGCAACAAACATTCCCCTTTGGTAAAGGCTTTGTACAATTCACTATTGCCCACTATCTAACTCCAGATTCAATTGATATTCATGAAGTAGGTATAGAACCTGATATATTAATCGAAGAAGAAGTCTTTGAAGATGATGAAATTCCTATATTTGAAGAATTAATGGAATCGAACAAGATTGAGGAATTCGTAGATAATAACCCAGAATATTCTTATGAAAATATTGAGAAATTTGCTGATGAAATAAACAATGAAGAATTAAATAGAAATGCTCTTCTAGTTCTAGTTAGAAATGAATATTTAGCAAGAATGGATTATGATAATAGACCTAAATACGATTTATACCTTGATAAAGCATTAGTTGAAGCAGTAAATCAATTGGAAAAATAAAATGAGACAGTATGTTTTACCTACCTACTTTAATGGGGAATCTCAATTAAAGCTTATAGGCAAAGATAGCCAATATTTCATTAAAGTTTTAAGACTTAAAATCGGCGATAAAATATTTGCAAGGGATATAAATGGCGTACCTTATCAACTAACTCTTATCTCATATGATAAGAGTAGTTGTTTAATTTCTGTTGATAAAATTGAAGAAGGCGATAATATAAAATCTACAGATGAATTACCCTCTTATACTGGTTCTTATCCTAAAATTCACTTATTTCAATGTGTTTGCAAGGGTAAAAAAAATGAATCAATTATTAGAATGGCAACTGAATTAGGTGTTAACTCAATTACTTTAATTCAAAGTAAACATTGTATAGCTAAAAAGGATTCTTCAAATACGAAACGCTTTGAATCTATTATTAAAGAAGCAATTCAACAATCAGGTTCTCCAATTATTACGAAGTTTAATAATATTATAAGTTTTAAAAACTTTGTCTCTTCTCTTGATATACCATTATTCTTCTTTCACCAAGTTAATTTAGATGATGATAAATCATTAAAAGATAAACTTGAAAAGTTTAATAGAGATACCCCCATTGGTATTCTAATTGGACCTGAAGGTGGTTTAAGTGATGAAGAATGCGAAATTTTATTAGAAAAACAATGTATTCCTGTAATGTTGAAAACAAATATTTTGAGAGCAGAAACAGCAGCTGTTGTAGCTATTAGTAGCATTCACACATTACTAATGGAAAGATAATTGATATTTTTATTATATATTTTATATTAAGAATATAATAATGCCGTTGTTAGTCATTTGACTTCACAACGGCAATTTAGTTATAAATTATAGACCACAACCACTACAGCCGCTACTACAATTTCCACCACAATCTTTGTGGTTTTTATTTTTTCTTACAAAACTTACTATGCCAAAAACAACAATGGCTACAGCTACAATTGCAATTATCCAATTAATCATATCACTCTCCTAAAATCCAAATAAGAGTCCAACGAGTCTTATTATCAAAGCGACTATGTATGCAGTTAGCATTTGAACACCAACTCCACCAAGAGTTTTTCTCCAAGTTTTTAATTCTCTATGCATTGATCCAACTGCTGCGAAACAAGGCATACACAATAAGTTAAACATAATATATGCAAAGCCACTACTCTTAGTTGGTATATCTCTTCTTACTGTAGGTAAAGCATTATGATCTCCACCTTCTGCAAGAATACCATCATAAATTTCCCTAGCAACTTCACTATCATATACACCATCTTCAAAACCAGCTTCTGCTAAAGCTTCTTTAGATGCATTACCTTCATCAAAGTAATTTGAAAGATATTCATCACTTATATCATCATCATAAACTTGGGCAAATGTTGCAACAACATTTTCTTTTGCTATCCAACCGGTAATAATACCTACAGTTGGTCTCCAACCACTAAATCCTAAAGGATTAAAAATAGGGCTAATAACTTTACCAACAGATGCCATAAAGGAATCATCCATTTCACTCATTACACTGCTATTTTCATTTGTAGCTTGGTTTACTCCATTAAATGAATTTACATTGAAGTTTGTTAAGAACCAAATCAAAATAGTTGAAGCTAAAATAATAGTACCAGCTTTTCTTGCAAACCCTTTTATTTTTTCTAAAGAATGTTGAAGAACTGAAATAGGAGTAGGCCATCTATATTGAGGCAATTCCATTAAGAAGTTTGAAACAGCTCCTTTATACCATACTTTATTTAAAACAAGAGATACTAAAATCGCTACACATAATGCTATTGCATAAATTAAGAAAGTAATATTAGCAGCTTGATCAGGTGAAAATAATATTGATACAAATAATGCTATAATAGGTAATTTTGCACCACAAGGCATAAATGCAGTAATTATTGTTGTAATGTGTCTATCTTTTTCTTCATCTAAAGTTCTTGTTGCCATTATAGCTGGAACACCACAACCAAAACCCATTAATAAAGGAATAAAAGATTTACCTGATAAACCAAATTTTCTAAATATTCTATCTAATACAAATGCAACCCTTGCCATATAACCACTGTCTTCTAATATACTCAATAGCATGTATAAAACAAGAACTAAAGGCATAAAACCAAGAACAGCACCTATACCACCAAAGATACCGTCAATTACTAACCCCTGAGCCCATGGAGCTGCATTTACTAAACCAGATGCAACAAGATTAGTTAGAAGTTCCCAAATAGTTTCAACCCATCCAGCAAAAATGATTCCTAATCCTGGAATTCCAACAAAAAATAGATTTTCACCTAAACTAATTTGGAATAATAAATACATAACAACAGCGAAAATAGGTAAACCAAGAACTTTATTAGTTAAGATTCTGTCTATTTTACTACTCTTTGTTTCAGTATTTTGAACTTCTTTATTCTTCTTATAACAATGTTTGACTACACTAGTAATTTTTTCATATCTTGCATTTGCAATCTGTTCATCATCTAAATTTTTTAATTTTTCAAATAGAGGTATTTTTTTAGGAGTAATACCTTTATCTATTGTCTCTTTAACAGCTTTGTATAATTCACCTATTCCGTGATTATTTCTTGCTGAGATTTTAACAACTTTTACACCAAATTCTTTTTCAATATAATCACTATCAATATATTCGCCACGTTGTTCTAACTCATCGCTCATATTTAAGGCAATTACAGTAGGAACACCTGTTTCAAGAATTTGTAATGTTAAATATAAATTTCTTTCTAAATTAGGTGATTCAACAATATCGATAACACAATCAGGTTTCTCTTTGACTATATAATCTCTTGCAATTTTTTCTTCTGCACTATAAGGAGAAAGAGAATAAGTACCTGGTAAATCAAGAATATTAAAATCTGTGTGCTTTTTCCAAATTCCTTCTTTTTTATCTACTGTTACTCCTGGCCAGTTACCTACGTGTTGTTTTGAGCCAGTTAAGATATTAAACAGCGTTGTTTTACCACAGTTAGGATTACCTGCTAACGCTAAATTATATTTCATATAAAGTTCCTTATTGCTTTATTTCAATAACACTAGCTTCAGATTTTCTTAAGCTAAGATTATATCCTCTCAATCTAATCTCTAAAGGATCTCCTAATGGAGCAACCTTAACAAGTTGAATCTCAATTCCTGTAGTAATTCCCATATCTAATAGCCGATGCCTTAATACACCTTCTGTACCAAAAGACACAACTTTACCTTTTTCTCCGGGCTTTAAATCGCATAAAGTCATATAAAAAACTCCTCACTAAAAATAATAAAAAACTAGGCTACTTGAATTAAATGTGCTAAACCCTTATTTAAAGCCAAGCGAGTACCTTTTATCTCAAGAACTAACCCTTGATTACTCATACTAACTATAGTTACTGAGTTCCCTGGAACGAAGCCCATAGATAAAAGACGTTGCTTTAGATCTGGGGAAGCACTGATGGAAATTATTTCTTTTGATTCTCCGAGTGACAACATTGATAATGGCATAACTTCTCCTTCGTTAGATACAACTAACTTAATTCATCAATCATGTTAGCCTTGTATAATAAAAATGTCAATATTAAAATAAAAAAATATTTATAATTGTAATTGCTTGTATATTAACCAATTAAATAATAAATATTAAAAAATAACTAAATTCTTTGCATATTTGCTTTAACCGAAATGCCCATTTATTTGTTATTATGGGTTAATAAATATTATATTTTATATATTTTAAGTTATCATACTTAAATATTTTACACACTTGGAATATATCTCTTACAATAAACTTATTATAAGTACAAAAATTTTAATAATTTAAAGAAAAGATTTAAAGAATTATAACTAATCAAAACAAATATTCTTTTATTATATAAGTATTTATATAAATTAATTTTAAATATTATTAGTAAACTAAATAATAAAACATATACCCTAAAAATACAACTTTTTCTTTTTTTCCTATTTTTATAGCAAAAAGGTATTTTTTTATAACATTTTTGTGGAAAAGTCTTCTTTTTGTTATATATAAAAGCTATCAATTCTTATATAACAATTATTATATAATAGTAATATTTTATTTAATAACACATAGATTAATTTATATATATTTCCTTTACATATATAGAGTTATATTGTTTTACTATAAATAACAGCTCACTATTAAACATGTTAAGAATGTGTTAAGTATTTTATATACTTAACATATGTAATTATTGTGGATAACTTGTGGATAACTAAGAAACAAACTTTCGTAAATATTTATAAACAATAGATTATATTTTTTTTATATCAATTCCTATACTACCTAACTTAGACTCGAAATTTTCGTAACCTCTTTCAATTTGGTATATATTTTGAATTTCACTTTCTCCATCACAACATGCAGCTGCTATAACCAAGGCCATACCTGCTCTAACATCAGGACTTGTTACAACGGCAGGTTGAAGTCTAGTAGGGCCATTAACAATTGCTCTATGGGGATCACAGAGAATAATATCAGCACCCATTCTAATTAACCAATCTATAAAATACATTCTAGATTCAAACATTTTTTCATGCAATAAAATAGTACCTTTCATTTGTGTTGCACACACAGTTACAATAGATAATAAGTCAGCAGGAAAACCTGGCCAAGGTGCATCATCTATCTTATTAGTTAGACCGTTTAAACTTTTTTGTATTATTTTTAATTGCTTTTTAGGAACTAATAAATCTGATTTACCAATCATTTCAAAATTGATTCCTAGCTTTCTATATCCTAAATTTAAACTATTCATTATAGTTGGTTGTACATTATGTAATACTAATTCACCTTTTGTAGCAGCAGCTAATCCTATTAATGAACCAACTTCCATATAGTCGCAACCTAAGGAATATTCACAACCTTTTAGCTTTTTTGAACCTTTTATTTTTAATAGATTTGAGCCAATTCCTTCAATTCTACATCCCATTTTTACTAACATATTACATAAATCTTGAACATGTGGTTCACAAGCTGCATTTTCAATTATACTTATTTGAGGAGTTAAGGAGCAAGCCATTAGAATATTTTCAGTAGCTGTAACAGAAGCTTCATCTAGAAATATATGGTTATTATTTAAATTTTGACATTCTATATTAAGATTTCCCTTATCATCAATATTACAATCACAACCAAGATATTCAAATCCTGTAAAATGTGTATCTATCCGTCTTAGACCTATAACATCTCCTCCAGGAGGAGGAAGCTTAACCTTTTTTAAAGTAGCTAATAGGGGACCTAATAGTAATATTGAACCTCTAACTAGACCAATTTCATCTTTTTTAAGATTACCAATTCTATTTCCACTTTGGATTATTAATGTATTATTTTCTCTTTTTATTGTTGATCCTAAATCAATTAATAAATCACACATAACTGAAACATCTTTTATTGCTGGAACATTTTTTAGTATAACTTGTTCATCAGTCAAAAGAGTAGCAGCAATTAAAGGTAATGCAGCATTTTTATTTCCACTAATTGTTATTTCTCCATAAACTGGTTTACCACCAATTATTTTATATGAGCTCATTAATATCTCCTAATAAATATCAATATTATACCATAAATATTTAAATTAATTTTAAGTTTTTACACAAAATACCTATTTTGTCCCTTTACCAAAAGGCTTTTTATAAATATTCTTATTTTAACGTCGATTTGATAGCTCCCAGCTTGCGGACGTAAAAACTGCTAAAGAGGGAACGGTAATTATTTTGCATAATTCCGCGCTTCCCCTTCCCCAGTTAATTTAATAATAAGGAAGGTCTTTTTATGATTTCTGATTTAAATAACCATGTATTCACTTCTGAAAGTGTTAGTGAAGGTCACCCAGATAAAGTTTGTGATCAAATTAGTGATGCAATTCTTGATGAATGTTTAAGAGTTGATCCAAAATCTAGAGTTGCTTGTGAAACTTTAGCAACTACTAATAGAGTAATTGTTGCAGGTGAAATTACAACAAAAGCAAATCTAAATATTGATAAAATTATTAGAGATGTAATCAAAGATATTGGATATACTGATAAATCTACAGGTTTCAGTTATGATACTGTAGAAATTACAAATTTAATTCATTCACAAAGTCCAGATATTTCAATGGGTGTAACAGAAGATACAAGTCTTTTTGGTGAACAAGGTGCAGGAGACCAAGGTATGATGTTTGGTTTTGCATGTAACGAAACTAAAGAACTTATGCCTCTACCAATTGTTTATTCTCATAAAATACTAAAAAAAGCCACAGAGCTTAGAAAAAATAAAACAGTAGACTTTTTACTACCTGATGCAAAAAGCCAAGTATCAGTTGAATATAACAAAGATAATAAGCCTTTAAGAATTACTACTGTTGTACTAAGTCATCAACACACTGCAGATATTGAAAGAAAAGATTTAGAGTCTTTTTTAATTGAAAATGTAATTAAACCAACCTTAGAACCTACAAATCTTATTGATGAAAATACTAAATTTTTTATTAACCCAACTGGACGTTTCGTAATTGGTGGTCCAAATGGAGATACAGGTTTAACTGGAAGAAAAATTATTGTAGATACTTATGGTGGTATGGGTCGCCATGGTGGTGGAGCATTCTCTGGAAAAGATCCTTCAAAAGTTGATAGATCTGCAGCATATATGGCTAGATATATTGCTAAAAATCTAGTTGCAAACAATCTTTGTAAAAAATGTGAAGTCGAATTAGCTTATGCTATTGGTGTTTCTCAACCAATATCAGTATATGTAAATACTTTTAATACAAGTAAATATTCTTATAAAGAATTAGAAAACATTGTCAGAAATAATTTTGATTTAACTCCAAAAGGTATAATTGAATCTTTAGATTTATTAAAACCTATTTATAAAAACAATGTTAATTATGGTCACTTTGGTGGCAAAGATGTTAGTTGGGAAAAAATAATAAAACTAAATATTTAATAAAATGCCACTTCTTTTTGGAAGTGGCCATTTTTTAATCAACAACAGAATACTCTATATCAATATCCGAAGCATAAAATCCAGAAGGTAAATCCGGATTACCTTGCCAAGCTAAAACAAATCTTGTTTCTACAACATTTTCTGTTTCACTGTGTAATCCTTTTGGTATATTTAGCGAAGTAATAAAAGGAATATTATCATTTGGAATAAATCCATCAGCAAAATTTGAATCAATTGCATTTACATACAATCCAGTATCTACATCTGCTGTTCTAGTTCCTAAAATACCAATAAATTTTTGACCTTGAATAGTTACTTCAAGAGAACTTGAATCTATCTCATTACCTTCAATAACGATTTTAAACTCGTTTGTTCTTCCTTCTTCTGATATATTAAATCTCTGATTATTATTATCTAAAATTGTTACATCATCTAAAAGCCTTTCATCCTCATAATAAAGGACTGCGACATAATTTTCTGTTTCTACCTCTCCTAATACTTTAATTACTAAAGAATCACTGCTATTTAATAAAACATCTGATTCTGCAAAAATTGGATTAATAAATAAAATAAAAAGGAGGCAAATAAGTAAAAAAATCTTTCTTATTTTCTTCATAATCGTCTCCCAATGATTTTTATAATTAAAAATCATTAATATTAACTTCACATAGCACATTTTTAATTTAGTACACTTTATATTACATGTCAATAAAACAAAAAAAATTAATAATACGGCCCAATCTATAGAATATCTATAGATTAAAACTCAATATTATTAATTCAAGTTTATAAAATAGAATTATACTAATTATTTTATAGGAATAATTCTTATTTGTTTATAAAGGCTATCACCTTCACTTTTAGTTTCAATGCCTTGAAAATCATTTAAAGCTGTGTGGACTAAACGTCTTTCAAAAGGATTCATAGGTTCTAATAATCTACTTCTTCCTGAATATTTAACTTGCTCCGCAGTTTTATAAGCCATTCTGATAATTCTTTCTTCGTGTCGTAATCTATAGTTTTCACTATCAATTATTACCTTTTGATCTTGATCTAGTCTTCCAACAAAAACATTAGTTAATAATTGTATTGAATCTAGATTTTTACCTTTTCTACCAATTAGTATTGATGAATTATCACTTTCAATATTCAAGCCTAATTTTCTTTCCTTTCTGAAATTTACACTAACTTTTGCTTCATAACCCATTTTTTTAATTAATGTGGTTACAAAATCAATAACTTTATTCTCAAAGTCACTATTGATAGGAGCTTCATTTTCTTCAAGGTTTTCTTCATTTCCATCATTATAATAAATTTTTATTCTGACATTTTTTTTGAAAAAACCTTTTCTCTTGGGAGGAAGAATTTCAATATCGAAATCCTCCCTTTCAATTTGAAGCTCTTCGACAGCCTTTGAAATAGCTTCTTGTTCGCTACGTCCTTCAAATTCTCGAGTCATATATTTCTCCGTTGCAGAAGGTATTCACCCCTGCTCATTAATTTCTATTTTTTCTTCTTAGGTGAGCTTTTAGGGAATGCTATTTTCTTTTGAGTATTTTGCTTAGCTTTCCTATTGTTCCAAACTTGTTGTAAAATACTAATTGCATTCATTACTGACCAATATAACAATAGACCAGAAGGTGCATTATAAAGAACAAAGAAGAACATAATTGGCATACCATAAGTCATCATCTTCATCATAGAAGCAGATTGACCGGCTGCTGCACTTTGACCAGATTGTGTTATTTTCATTGAGAAAATCATACTTACAGTATACAAAATTGGTAATAAGTGGATCTGATTACCTAAGAAAGGTATTGCAAATTTTAATGTATAAATAGTTTCAGGTTGAGATAAGTCAGTTATCCATCCTGGAATAAACATAGCACCTCTTAATTCAAAATGCTTATTTAAAAGTCCATAGAATGCAATAAGAATAGGGAATTGAATTAACATTGGTAAACAACCGCTAATTGGATTTACACCTTCTTTCTTATATAATTCAGACATCTGTTTATTTAATTTTTCTGGATTATCTTCATATTTTTTCTTTAGCTCTTCCATTTGAGGACCGAGTGCACTCATTTTAGCTGAGCTTTGCATACTCTTCTTTGTTAATGGATTTATTAAGAACTTTAAAATAATTGTTAATAAAATAATATCAACACCATAGTTTGGAATTAATTTATTTAACATTGATAAAGCCCATTTGAGGATATTTTCTAACCAACCTAACCAAGAAGATGCATCAACAGCATTTTCTAAATGTAAGCCAGATAGTCCAAATGAGTTATCATTAGCATTATTATAAATTGATAATGATTCAGATAGTTCTGGACCACAATAGAATCTATAAGTATCTGTATTATAAGAACTCTTAATAACAGGTCTTGTGTAATACATACCATTAGATTGGGCTAAACCATCTACATTAGTTTCTTGTGTTAAAGTTATATCATATTGAGTAGCATCAGGAATTGCAATTAATGCAAAATATTTACCAGCCAAAGCTGTCCAAGTTACGTAATCTTGGATTTCTTCAATACCATCAACTTTTACAGTTTTTTTCTTAGAATCACCATCATACTTAGCATAGAATCTTCTATAAGAATAGTTATTATTACTCATAGTTTCAAATGCTGGTCCGATTTGTGGTTCAAAAGCTAAAGTATATGAATTATTTTCAAAATTAAGTGGAATAGCTTTATTTACACTGTTTTCAATATTTACATCAACTTCAAATAAGTATTCATTCTCACCAAAAGTAAATGTTTTTGAAATTTTGAATGTTTCGCCAGGATTTGAATTTGCATCAATTAATGCAAAAGTCTTTGTAAAAGTAACTTCATTACCATTTACAGAATAATTAAAATTAGCATCTATAGGATTAGTCCTATCTTTACCGGCATACATTAAGAAAGCATTTTTATCTGAATCACCTTTGAATAATAATTCAACAGGATTTCCATCAGTATCAAGGTGTTCTTTTAATTTAATAGAAGATATTGAAGCACCTTTTGTATCAAATGTTATGCTAAGAACTCCGTTTTCATATAAAAATTCTTTTTCACTTGATTGATCTTCAACTGCACTAAATGAACCTGGTAAACCAGAATTCCATGCATTTTTTTCATTAATATAAGTGTAATTAGTATTTGAATCTAATGTAGTTTGATTTGAAGTCGCTTGAATTGTATTAGAAACTTGCTCTGTATTATTAGCTACATCTTCTTGTTGTTGAACAACTGTTTCTTCACTGGTAATAACATCTGGGGTAAAAAATGTTGTTTGTACAAACATTCCCAAAGTTACAACAACAATAGTTAAAAACATTGCTAGTATAGTTCGTTTATCCATGTCTACTCCTGTAGATAACATATAAGGTTCTATACAGGAATGGAAATAAGGAATTTATTCATTAAAATAAATTCCCTGTTCATCACAAAGTTCTAGAATTATTTGCTCTAGTTTTTTGCTATCAAAAACCTTTCCTGGATATACCAAAAAAATAAAATCGTTGCCAGAAATAAATTTTTCTTTTTCTTTTCTCCAAATTTCTTTAATTCTTCTGCGAATTCTGTTTCTTTCAACAGCATTACCATAATGTTTCACAGGAATAACAATGATTCTATTACGATTTAAATTATTAGGAGCTAAAATTAGTTTTAAACCACGTCTTGTAGTGGCCTTACCATTTTTAAAAGCGTTATCTATCTCTGACTGTTTTTTTAATATCTCAAGTTTAGTAAGGCTTTTTCTCATCACAAACAGACAATTTATGTCTACCTTTTGCTCTTCTACGTGCTAATATTTTTCTACCACCAACAGTAGCCATACGTGCACGGAATCCAAACTTTCTGTTTCTTTTAACTTTACTTGGTTGGTAAGTTCTTTTTCCTTTATAACTCATTATTATCTCCAATTCATCGCTTACGCGGATATTTCTCTTTTTGTCATCTAGGCGCAAGACCCTTCGAGTTGCAAAGTATATAGAGCATAGCTTTATACGTCAAGTGCTTACCTACAAATAATATGTATAGATTTTATATTAGTTATAGGAATTTCTTTTTTTATTTTACTTAAAATATTTTTTTTACTCATATTTGCTTTTTGTACCCATGCTGGATGATCAGCAACTAAAATTAAAACATCATCTTTTACTTCTTTTATTTTTAAATGGTCTTTTAATTTATTTTGAACAATTATATCCCATTTTTCATAAATTTCAAAATTTAAAGGTTTCTTTTTTTTTAATACATTGTTTAGATATAAATCTACTAACTGTTTACTAGAAATAGGTTTATCTGTACAAATTCTATTATCAATCATTTAAAGACTCCTTTTTCTACATTATATACAATACTGTTATCTAAATCAATTTTATTAAAATATTTTTCTTTGGGTAAAAATGTAAAAAAAGCTTGGCTATAATCATTAAATAATGATAGAAATTTATCTCTTTTTTCATGATCTAGTTCTAATAAAACATCATCTACTAATAAAATAGGTTCTTTTTCTGTCTTTAGCTTATAATATTTGCATTGTGTTGCTCTTAAAACTAATGAAGCTAATCTTTGTTGCCCTGTAGATCCTATTGCTGATAATTCACCGTATTCTGTATTAATTGTAAATTTATCCCTATGTATACCAGTATTTGAAATTGAAAATTTAATGTCTCTTTCTCTATTCTGTTTTAAATTTTCAATGATATCCTCTTCACTTTCACATTTTCTCCAGGAACTTTTATATTCTAATTTTACATTATCTATATTTGAAACTTCTTTATAAAGAGATGGAAAAAGTAAATTCATTTCATCAACAGCTTTTTTTCTCGCTCTCATAATTAAGAAACCATATTTAGCTAAGTTATAATCATAAACATCTAACAAAGAATAATCACCATTTTTTAATAAAGCATTTCTTTGTTTAAGAATTTTGTTATAATATCTCAAATCATCAAAGAATATGGGATCATACATACTCATGGTTTGATTGAAGTATTTTCTTCTTGATTCTGGACTTCCTGTTATAAAGGCAATATCATCATGAGAAAAAACTATACAAGGAATATTATATATTAACTGTTTTCTATCATGAATTATTTTATCATCAATTTTAATTTGTCTTTTTTTATTTGAAACTGAAATTGATATTTTTCTTTTTTCATTTTTATCAGATAAGAAAGTTGCTTTTAAATTTAATGATTTTGAAAAATAGGAAAGTAACTCTTTTAAATTTGAAGTTCTAAAAGAGTTACCGTAGCAAAGAAAATATAAAGCTTCTAATAAGTTAGTTTTGCCTTGTCCATTTGCTCCAATTAATATTACTTGTTTTTTATTTAAATCTAAGGGTTCTTCTAAATTTAAATTTCTAAAAGAATTTCCTTGTATATTTAAAAATCTCATTATTTTGGTTGAATTGGCATTACAATATGTAAATAACTTTTTTCATTTGATTCTGGTAAAAGTTTTAATGTTTTGTTTGGACCATCGAAATTAATAGAAAAATATTCTACATCCATATTTTTTAAAGGATCTAAGAAAAAGTTATAATTAACAGCTATTGTAATTTCTTCTCCATTATAGTCACAATCAATTTCTTCAAGAGCTTGACCTTGTTCTGTAATATCACTTGTTAAAATTAATTTATTAGGTAAAATATTTAAGAAAATTCTATTGCTTTTATCTAGTACAAATAGTTTAACTCTATTAATTGCATCTATAGTATCTTGTAAATTTAAAAGACATTTAAATTTTTGTTCTTGAGGAATAATCCTGTTATAAACAGGGAATCCAACTTCAATTAAAGAAGAGTATAAAAAGGTTTCATCTTTTAGTCTAATTGAGATTAGATTTTTTTCTAAAGCAATTTCCATTTCTCCAGAGTCTTCTAATATTTTAGATAGTATATTTATAAACTTTGTTGGGATAGTTACTGATGGGAAATTTGGTACAGAATCTTCACATCTTTTTTTAATAAAAGATAGACGTTTTCCATCAGTTGCAACCATGGCAATTCCACCATCTACTTTTTGGAAAAATTGACCACAAAGATAATGTCTAGATTCATCTTTAGATGCAGCAAATTGTGTATGTTTTATCATCTCTAAAAAAGAGACAGAACTTATTTTAAAAAAGTCTTTATTTTCAGGTGATTCCATTTTAGGAAATTCATTTGCATCTATTGTTTTTAATTCAAAATTAAAATGTTTTTTTGAGTCCTTTGGATATATATTTAGGTTATCATTATTTGTCTCAACTATGATGTTATCAACTTTATTAAATGCTTTTAAAATATCTCCTAATTTATTACATGATACAGTTGTTTCTCCTTCTTCAACAGTAATAACAGGTATAGAAGAAATATAGCCCATATTGTTGTCAGTAGTTTTAATAATTAATAAATCCTGAGTAGTTTTTAAAAATACATTTGTAGTAATTGAAATTGAGCTTTTTGTATTTTTAAAATCATTTGCATTAAATATCTTTTTTGCAAAGGTCTCTTTATCGCACATAAATTTCATGTTTAGAATCTCCTATCTTTTATTATTATATATATAAATTTCTAATAATAATAGTAATAAGGCTTGTGGAAATGTGGAAAACTTCTTTAATTTCTTATCTCAAAGCAACTTATTACTACTACTACTTGTGGAAAACTTGTGTAAAAATAAAAAGTTATTAACAAGTTATACACAACGTTATTTTTTACATAAAAGTTATCAACAATTTATACACATTATATTAACAGTTTTTCCCCAGCTTTTCCACAGCTTTTTAACAAGATATACACAGGATATCCACAACTTATAATTAACTATGCACAATTTATACACAGGATTTCCACAAGTTATTAACAAGTTATCCACAACTTATCCACAAGCAGATAGTTTTAAATTAAAAAAAAAGTATACTTATTCTTATAAAGAAATGATAAAAAATGCCTTAAAAAAAAGAACCCTTTTAAAAAAAAGAGCTCATTTTTATATATATATTTATTAAATTTTATGACAAAGAAAGTAGTGAATTTTTTATAGAATCTAAATTTTTATTTAATTCAATATTTGAAGATTTAGCTTTTTCAACCTTTTCGATAGCATGCATAATTGTAGTATGATCTTTACTAAAATCATAGCCAATTTCAGTTGTAGAAAAGTCAGTTAATTCTCTAGATAAATATATAGCTATTTGTCTAGCGTTAACAATTTTTCTATTTCTTTTTTTACCTTTTAAATCGTAAGATGTTAAGTCAAAATATTCCGCTGTAGCACGTATAATTTTATCAACAGATAGGTTTTTTAAAGCATTGTTTTCATTAGATAATGTTGGAGCAATTAACTCCTTTGCTTTGTCTAAAGTTAATTGAATATTTGTAAATTCATGAAAGGCAGAAAGCTTAGTAAATGCAGCTTCTAAATCTCTAACATTTGTATTAATATTTTGGCATAAGTAATCAACAATTTCATCATTAAGAATGAAATTTTTTTCTTTGTTTTTCACTCTAATAATTTTAACTTTTGTTTCATATTCAGGAGGTCTTAAATCAACATTTATTCCTCTAGAGAATCTACTTTTTAATCTATCTGTCATAGATTTTAATTCGTTGATTGGTCTATCACAGGTAAAAACCATTTGTCTTCTAGTTTCATATAAGTCATTAAAAGTATGGAATAATTCTTCTTGTATTCCTTGCTTTTTTTGTAAAAAATGAACGTCGTCAATTAATAATACATCTACTTTTCTGTACTTATTTTTAAAATTATTAATTTGTGAATTCGTTCCTAAAGCATTAATAAATTCATTAGTAAATTTTTCTGCAGTAACATATATGACTTTTAGTCTAGCATTGTCTTCTAATATAGAATTTCCAATTGATTGAAGAAGATGAGTTTTTCCTAGACCAACACCACCATAAATTAAACAAGGGTTGTATGCTATTCCAGGTTCTTTAGAAATTGCTAATGAAACATTATATGCTAAGCTTGTGTTATCTCCCATTATAAAGGAATCAAAAGTATATCTTTCATTTAGATTGCTTTCTGCACGTCTTGTTCCAATTCTTTTAGCTTGGAATAAATCTTTTTTAGAACTAATTAAAGAAGAAAAATCATTTTCTTTTTTTTCTTCTTTATTATTTATAATGTTAATAGTAGACGTTACTTTTTTTTCAGCAGTTTTTGAAATTGTCTTATTGTCTTTTTTGTTATTTACAAAAAAAACAATTTCTAATTTTTCATCACTTAAATCTGCTAAGTATTCGTTTAGTAATTTAAGATATTGGTTAGTATAATATCCTTTTCTAAATTCAGAAATTGAATCAATATATAACTTGCTATCTTCTGCATAAACAAATTCCATCTTGCTATTTTCTGCTGATTTGTTGTTTTGAATAAGTCTTTCTAATATTTTATCCCATAAATCGGAATAGAACTCTTGCGTATTAACCATAAAATTATATTACCCTTTCTTAATAATGCTTGCAAGCTTTATTTAAAAAAAAACTTGGAAGGAAATCATAATAAATTATACAAAATCTGTCATATAAAATATTAAAAAAATTAATAAAAAAAAATATTTATTTATTTTTTATAAAAGAACTTACTTCCTTTTATATCTAAGTTAAATTACTTGTAACTTAATCTTGATTTTGTTATAATAAAATAGTTAAAAGGTATTTTATTTTTATAATAAAATCTTCTTCTATTAATTGTATTTAATAGTAAAAAGAATAAACCTAAAATATGTGCAATATTATTAATAGTAGTAATAGGAGATTTCTCTTTTTATATATTAATTTTCTCCGCACAAATAAGGAATTATCATGATAGAAGGTATAAAAAAGGATGAGTCTGTAGCATCAGCAGAAGATTTTATTGAGACTTCAGATACTAATAAAAGAAATGATTATGGTGCAGGAAATATTCAAGTTCTAAAAGGATTAGAAGCTGTTAGAAAAAGACCTGGGATGTACATTGGATCAACAGGTATTGAAGGTCTACATCATTTAGTTTATGAAGTTGTTGATAATAGTATTGATGAAGCAATGGCAGGCTATTGTAATAAAATTCAAGTAAGCCTAGACCTAGATGATCAAGGAAGAGAAATTTGTATTGTTGAAGATAATGGTAGAGGTATTCCTGTAGCGTTGCACCCAACTGAGAAGAAAAGTTCTCTAGAAGTTGTTTTAACTCAACTTCATGCTGGTGGTAAGTTTGATAAAAATTCTTATAAAGTTTCTGGAGGTCTTCATGGTGTTGGTGTTTCTTGTGTAAATGCTCTCTCAGATTATCTTGAAGTTAAGGTTTATAGAGAATCAGAAGTTTATCAACAAATCTATAAAAAGGGTATTCCACAACAAAATGTTGAAAAGATTGGAACTACTGATAAAAATGGTACAATTGTTACTTTTACCCCTGACTTTTCAATTATGGAAGAAAATAGCTTTAGTTATGAAACTTTATCAACAAGGTTTAGAGAATTAGCTTTCTTAAATAAAGGTATTTCAATTTCAATATGCGATAAAAGAAATAAAGAAGAATTAAAAGAAGAAGTTTTCCACGCTGAAGGCGGAATTGCTCAATTTGCTTCTTATTTAAATGAATATAAAAAAGTTCTTCATGAAGAACCAATTGCTTTTGAAGGCGAAAAAGATAATATAAGGGTTGAAATAGCTCTTCAATATAATGATAAATATGATCAAAAAATTATTACTTTTGTAAATAATATTAATACAAGAGAAGGCGGAACCCACCTATCTGGTTTTAAAAGTGGTTTAGCAAGAACTATTAATAATCAATTACAAAAGAATACTAAATTATTGAAAAAATTTAGTGAGAAATTAGATTCTTCAGATATTGCTGAAGGTTTGACAGCTGTAGTTTCTGTTAAAATGCCTGAACCTCAATTTGAAGGTCAAACTAAAATGAAATTAGGTAACTCTGCTATTTCAGGTTTAGTTCAATCTTTAGTTTATGAAAAACTAGGGAATTATTTTGATGAATTTCCTTCTATTGCAGAAATAATTTTAGTGAAAATTATCTCTGCTGCTCAAGGCAGAATTGCAGCAAGAAAAGCAAGGGAACAAATTAGAAAGAAAAGTGATGGTGGTGGATTACCTGGTAAATTAGCTGTTTGTTCAGAAAAAGACCCTGCAAAATGTGAAGTTTATATTGTTGAGGGTGATTCTGCAGGTGGTTCCGCAAAACAAGGTAGAGATAGATCTTTCCAAGCAATCTTACCTTTATGGGGTAAAATGTTAAATGTTGAAAAGGCTCAAGAATATAAAGTAATAGGTAATGAAAAACTTCAACCTATTATTCAAACATTGGGAGCTGGAGTAACTAGATATAATAATATTCAAGATGAAGATGATGATATTGAAAATACAACTTTTGAAATAGATAAAGTTCGTTATCATAAGGTTATTATTATGGCTGATGCTGATGTTGATGGATCTCATATTAGAACATTATTATTAACTTTCTTTTATCGTTATATGAAACCTCTAATTGAAGCTGGTTACGTTTATTTTGCTATGCCTCCACTTTACAAAATTACAATAAACAAAAAAGTTTTCTATGCTTATGATGAAGAGGCTAGAGTTAGAATTTTAGAAGAAAATAATATCACCGAAGACTCAAAAGGTGTTGCAATTCAAAGATACAAAGGTCTTGGTGAAATGAATCCAGATCAACTTTGGGAAACAACTATGAACCCAGAAACAAGAATGATTAGTAGAATTAAATTAGATGATGCTGAAGAAGCAGATCGAGTATTTTCTATGTTAATGGGTGAAGATGTTGCACCAAGAAGAGAATTTATTGATGCAAATGCTGAATATGTTTCTAATTTAGACGTTTAAAAGGATATCTTTATGGATGATGAACAAATAATTGAAAAAAACGATAGAGTGATAGATGTAGATGTTTCAAAGGAAATGAAATCTTCATATTTAAATTATGCTATGTCTGTTATTGTATCTCGTGCTTTACCAGATGTAAGAGATGGATTAAAACCCGTTCATAGACGTATTTTATATGATATGTATGATATGGGATTAAGAGCCAATAGTAGTTATAAAAAATGTGCAAGAATTGTTGGGGATGTTTTAGGTAAATATCACCCACATGGTGATGCCTCAGTTTATGAAGCTTTAGTAAGATTGGCTCAAGATTTTTCTCTTAGATACCCTGTTGTTGCGCCTCAAGGTAACTTTGGATCAATTGATGGTGATCCAGCAGCAGCTATGAGATATACTGAATCAAAAATGAGCAAAATTGGTGAAGAAATGCTTACAGATATTAATAAAAATACTGTAGATTTTGGACCAAACTATGATGATTCAATGGTAGAACCTACTGTTCTTCCTGCAGCTTTCCCTTTTTTATTAGCTAATGGATCTAGCGGAATTGCTGTTGGTATGGCTACAAATATGGCTCCACATAATATTACTGAAATTTGTGCTGCTATAGAAGCTGTTATTAAAGACCCGGATATTACTATTGATGAATTAATGAGAAATTACATAAAGGGTCCAGACTTCCCAACTGCCGCAAATATTTGTGGTTTGAAAGGAATCCGCGATGCCTTTACTACCGGTAGAGGTAAGATAGTAATTAGAGCTTCTTATGAAATTGAAACTCCAGATAGAGGAAGAGATCAAATTGTATTCTCTGAAATTCCATATCAAGTAAATAAAGCAGAATTAGTCAAAAAAATAGATGTTTTACGAAAAGATAACATAATACCAGGTATTGCTGCTGTTAAAGATGAATCAGACAGAAATGGTATTAGACTTGTTGTTGAATTAAAAGCTGGCGCTCCAGCAATTGTTGTATTAAATTTATTATTTGCTAAAACAGCCTTACAAACTAATTTTAA
The DNA here is from genome assembly GCA_963677735.1 of Sphaerochaetaceae bacterium. GTDB lineage: Bacteria > Spirochaetota > Spirochaetia > Sphaerochaetales > Sphaerochaetaceae > Pleomorphochaeta. The sequence continues at coordinate 2,316,518 of OY782505.1, read as the reverse complement.
TGTTAATAACTTAGCTTTAGTTAATGGCCGTCCTAAGCTTTTAAATTTAAAACAAATGCTTGTTTATTATATTAAGCATAGAGAAGATGTTGTAACTAGAAGAACTCAATTTGATTTAAAGAAAGCTCAAGATAGAGCTCATGTATTAAAAGGATTAAAGATTGGTTTAGATAATATTGATGAAGTAATTAGTATTATCAAAAGTAGTGCTAATAACACAATTGCTTGTGATAGATTAATGAGTAGTTTTGGATTAGATGATATTCAAGCACAAGCCATTATTGATATGAAGCTTGGTAGATTATCTCAATTAGAAGCTAGTAAAATATTAGATGAATTAGCTGAGTTAGAAACTAAAATTAATTATTATATTTCTTTATTAGCTGATGAACAAAAGATATTAGACGTTGTTTCAGAAGAAACTAAAGATTTAGCTTTAAGAATTGGTGCTAAAGATAGAAGATTAACAAAAATTCATCCTGAAGAAATTGGGCAAAGTAATATTGAAGACTTTATTAAGGAAGAGGATGTTGTTGTTTTAATTAGTAATAAAGGTTTTGCAAAACGTATTCCTGTTGAAGAATATAAAGCTCAAGGTAGAGCTGGAAAAGGCTCTAGAACTACAAAACTCCAAGAACAAGATTTTGTTGAGCATATGTTTGTAGCTTCAACACATGAATATGTTATGTATGTAACTGATGCTGGAAAAGCATATTATACTAAAGTGTTCCAAATCCCTGAAGCTTCTAAAAATGCAAAAGGCTCAAGTATTAAGAATTTATTACAATTAAATTCAGATGAAAAAATAACAACAATTTTTAATTTCAAAGAGTTTGATGAAAAGAAATATCTAATGGTAGCTACAAAATTTGGTGTAGTAAAAAGATGTAGGTTGGACTTGTTTAAAAATGCTAGAGCTAAAGGTGTTATAGCTATTATTCTAGATGAGGGAGACCAACTCTTACACTGTGAATTTGTTCAAGATGAAGATGATGTGATGTTAGTTACTAAAAATGGTCTTGCTTTAAGAATGAATGCAACTGATGTTAGAGCAATGGGAAGAGCAACCCATGGTGTTCGCGGTATTAAATTACGACAAGATGATAATGTTGCAGGCTTGTTAAAAGTCGATCCAAGTAAGAGAGTTCTTATGGTTACTGAAAATGGTAAAGGTAAACAAGTAAATTATGATCAATTTATGAACCACCATAGAGGAACACAAGGTCAAAAAATCTTTAGAATTGGAGATAAGAGCAGTACTATTATTAATGCAGTTTCTGTTAATGAAGAAAATGATATTGTTTGTGTAACTTTATTAGGACAAACAATAAGAATTCATGTTAAAGATATCTCTATTCAAGGAAGAAATGCTAGCGGTGTTCGTGTTGTAACTCTAAAGAGTAAAGATGATAGTATTGTTGCATTAGCTTCTACTAATTTATATGATGAAGATGGTGAAGACGAAGAAGTTGAAGAAAATGATATTCAAGTTGTTACTGAGGTAGAAAATACTGAAGAATAAGTCTTTATTATAAGAATATAATTAAAAGGTAATAATATTACCAATAAAAATCACCTATTATAAACAATAGGTGATTTTTTTATACTTTTAGTGATATTTTTAAAAAAGATAAATAAACAAATCTGTATCTATTAACAGTAACATAAAGGGTGTATTTAAAAGATAATTACTTATAATGTAATGAATTATAAATAATATTTTAAGTTAAATTGGAAGAAAAATATTGAGATATTAAAAAAACTAAGTAAATTGAATAAATATAATTTAATTAAAATATAAATATTTGAAAAAATGGATCTTTTTTAATTAAAAAAAATACCCAAATTTTGTTATACAACAAAAAATGGGTAAGTAAATAACAGAAGACTTGTGTATTTTAAACCGAGTTTTCAAATTTGTACACAATAAATTTAAAAAAAATACATCACAATGAAGTAATGTATTTTTTTATTAATAAAATTTATAAAAATGTTTCACGTTAAACATTTTCTACTACAAGTTCAGAATCTACTTTATCGCGTAAATATCTTTCAACTCCACCTTTAAGTGTCATTTGAGACATTGGGCAACCAGCACATGAGCCTTGTAGACTAACAAAAACAGTTTTTCCGTCTAGTTTAATAAATTCTATATCTCCACCGTCATTCTGTAATGAAGGACGAATATCTTCTAAAGCTGCTTTAACTTTATCTTCCATAAGTTACTCCTATATTTATTATTCATTTGCACTAAGTATACTAAAAATAAAATCAATCGTCTAGAAAAGAGTAATTAGTTTGTCTGTATTTTAAAATTAATTACTGACAATATTAGATATATAGCTTATATTTAAATTATGAGTGCTAATAAAATTATTTTTTTAAATCAAAAAGGTGGGGTAGGAAAAACTACCAGTGTTGTTAATTTAGGTGCTGCTTTATCCTTAAGGGGTAAAAGAGTATTACTAATTGACTTTGATTCACAAGGAAATTTATCGAGTTCTCTTTCTGCTGATAATAGTGCTCCTGGAACTTATGATATTTTAACTGACCAAATCTCAGCTAAAGAGGCTTGTCAAAAAACAAGTATTAATAATTTAGATATTATTACAGCTAATATTGATTTAGCAGGTCTTAATATTGAATTAGTAAATGTAGAAAATAGAAATCATTATGTTAAAAACGCTTTAGCTGAATTAGAAAATAGCTATGATTATATTATTGGGGATTGTCCCCCTTCCCTAGGGCTAGTGACAATTAATACGCTTGTATGGGCAAATTATGTAATAATACCAATGCAATGTGAATATTTAGCTATGGAAGGATTAAATTCTTTAATGAGAACTGTGGCAAGTATAAAAAGATCCTTAAATCAAGATTTAGAAATTTTAGGTATTTTATTTACAATGTTTACTAAACGAACAAAATTGGCAAATGAAGTTGTAGAAGATGTAACACAATATTTTGATAAATTAGTGTTTAAAACTAAAATCCCAAGAAATGTAAGACTTTCTGAAGCACCTTCGCACGGTCTTCCTATCTTTGCTTATGATAAACATTGTTTAGGGGCTAAAGCTTATTATAAATTATCTAAGGAGGTTATTGCCCGTGTCGAATAGTAGAAAAAAAGGCTTAGGAAAAGGAATGGGGTCTTTAATAGATGGATATTCTATTGAAGGCATTTTTTCAAGTAAGCTAGAAAAGAATAATAACTTAAATAATGATGGGAATATAATATTACATGTATCTCTTAATCAATTAATTATAAATGAAAATCAACCTAGAAAACATTTTAATGCTGAGGCATTAAACGAACTTTCCCAATCTATAAAAGAACAAGGAATCCTCCAACCAATATTAGTAGAAGAGATTGAAAATAATAAATTTTCTATAGTTGCAGGGGAAAGAAGATATAGAGCTGCAAAACTTGCTGGTTTAGAAAGAGTTCCTGTAATCGTTAAGAAATTTAATGATATAAGTCGTCTTGAAGTTGCTTTGATAGAAAATATCCAAAGAGAGGATCTAAATCCTATTGAAGAAGCCAATGCCTTTTATTATTTATTAAAGGAATCAGGTATAACACAGGAAGAATTAGCATCTAAAGTGGGAAAGAGTCGTTCTGCAATAAGTAATAGTATAAGATTATTACAGTTACCTAAACAAATGCAGGAAGGTCTAGTAAGCGGAGAATATAGTCCTGGGCATGCAAGAGCCTTGCTTTCTTTAGTTAATCCTGCAGATAAAATATTATTATTGGAAAAATTAACTAATGATAAGGTTTCTGTTAGAGAGGCTGAAAAAATAGCAAAAGAATTAAATAATGGTCACAGAGATGTATTATCGAATAAAAAAGCTAAAAATGAAAAAAAGAAAACTTATTCTCCCGAATTAGAAGAAATTCAAGATAAATTTATTCAAGCTGTAGGTAACAAGGTTGAACTAAAGGGTGATTTGTATAAAGGTAAAATTGTGTTATCTTATAATAGTGAAAAAGAATTAGAAGATTTATTTCAAAAATTGTCCAATGGAATGGACTTATTTGAAATATAAGGAGTAAATTTTTATGAGTAAAAACTTAACCGATGGATTATATGCAATTATCGATACAGATAAAGGTAGTATAACATTAAATTTAGAATTTGAAAAAACACCAATGACTGTAATGAATTTTGTTGGTTTAGCAGAAGGTGTTTTAAATAAAGAAGATGAAGGTACTCCATTTTATGATGGTTTAAACTTCCATAGAGTAATTGATAATTTCATGATCCAAGGTGGTTGTCCTCTTGGTACTGGAACTGGTGGACCTGGTTATAAATTCCCTGATGAATTTGATTCATCATTAAGACACAGTGCTCCAGGTGTTTTATCAATGGCAAATGCTGGACCAGGAACTAATGGATCACAGTTTTTTATAACTCATGTTGAAACACCTTGGTTGGATGATAAACATACTGTTTTTGGCAAAGTTGTTGATGGAATGACCGTAGTAAACTCAATTGCTCAAGGTGATAAAATTAATTCTATTACAATTGAAAGAATTGGAGACGCTGCTAAAGCCTTTACTGTTTCACGTGAAACTTTTGACGATTTGGTAAATAATTCTCAAAAACTAAAATTAGAAAAGTTAAAAAAAGAAAGAGCCGGCGTCTTGAAATCAATTAAAAAAGCTTACCCAAATGCAATTGAAACAGATTCTGGACTTTTATATGTTGTAAAAAAAGAAGGCGATAAAAAAGAAAGTCCTAAAATGGGTGATTCTGTAACTGTCCATTATGAAGGGAAATTATTAGATGGAAAAGTTTTTGATTCGTCTAAAACAAGAGGAGTTCCAGCAACTTTCCAAATTGGTACTGTAATTGAAGGTTGGAATGAAGCTCTTCAAACAATGACTGTAGGTGAGGAAAGAACTTTAATTATTCCACCTGAATTAGGTTATGGTGAAAACGGTTATCCTGGAGTAATTCCTCCTAATGCATATTTAATTTTTAATGTTGAATTACTAAAATTCTAAAAAATATTAAAATTTTATAAATTGTAAACCTTGAATATTAATGAAATAAATTAATATTTAAGGTTTTTTTTAAGGCATTTTTTAAAATATGATATAATGTTAATTATAGATATTAGGATTAAATGTATGAAAAATAAAAATATTAGATATGTATGTAGTGAATGTGGTAAAGTAGAATCCAAATGGATGGGGAGATGTACTTCTTGTGGAAGTTGGAACTCTTTTGAAGAAGAGGTAATTGAGGCTGAGAAAAAAGTCGGTAAACGCGTTAATATTTCAACTTCAAATAAACCTATGATATTAAAAGATATAGAAATAGAAGATGAAATGCGTTTCAATACCGGCTTTAATGAATTTGATAGGGTTCTTGGTGGAGGTATAATGAAAGGTTCTGCAATATTATTAGGAGGAGAACCTGGAATTGGTAAATCTACTTTAATGCTTCAAACTGTTGCCAATTGTTCAAAAGATTATAAAGTCCTTTATGTTAGTGGTGAAGAATCTTCATCTCAGATAAAACAAAGAGCTAATAGATTAAAATTAAATTCGTCTCAAATTTATATTTTTAATGATACAAAAGTCGAAAATTTATTAACAATAATTGAAGAATTAAAACCTCAAATTATTGTAGTTGATTCTTTACAAACTTTATCTTCTTCTGATATTTCATCAATTGCAGGATCTTCTACTCAAATGAGAAGTTGTGCGATGGAGTTAATTGGTGTAGCTAAAAAAAGTGGTGCCTCACTATTTTTTATTGGACATGTTACAAAAGATGGAACAATAGCAGGTCCTAAAATTGTTGAGCATTTAGTAGATACTGTTTTGTATTTTGATCAAACTACTAATGGTGTTAGAATTGTTAGAGCTGTAAAGAATAGGTTTGGATCTGTAGATGAATTAGGTATATTTACAATGAGTGAAAAAGGCTTAACTGTTGTTGATAATCCTTCAGGTTTATTTTTAAACAAAAGAGCGAAAGGCCATTTGCCACCTGGAATATCCTTTACTTCCGTTATTGAAGGTTCTCGAACCTTTATAGTTGAAATACAAGCGTTAACCATTCCTTCAAAAAATGGATACTCAAGAATTTATAGTGATAGAATCGATGTTTCACGTGTAACACGTGTTGCTGCAATTTTAGAAAGGCATGCAAATCTTAGATTTAGTGACCATGATATTTATGTAAATGTCGGTGGAGGAATAAAACTTAAAGAAGTTTCTATAGAATTAGCTCTTGCTATTGCCCTAACCTCTTCATTGAAAGGGGAGGTATTTAGAGAGAGTTGTATTGCTTTTGGTGAATTAAGTTTAGCTGGGGAGGTTAGACCTGTTAATTTTAGTAGTAAAAGAATAAAAGCAGCAATAGATATGGGGTTTGAAGAAGTAGTAAGTCCCCATTCTTCAACGTCTAAAAAAATAGAAAGTTATAAGTGTCATCATATAACTGAAGTGTTAAATCTTGTTTAAGAAAAAAACAACCCTCATAAAATTTAGAGGGTTGTTTTGTGATTATAATGTATTAGGTTAATATATTTAACAACACTGGGAAACCTATGAATGTTCCAATAGCTGATCCTATCGAGCAAACAAAAAATACATATAGCCCATGTAAGGCTCTATTTTTATACCACCCTTTTAAAGAGAGTGCATCATCTCCCATTGAATCAAAATCTTTAACACTTGGTTTTCTGAGTTTAAATTCAAGAAGCCCTGAAACAATTCCAACACCAATTGTGGGGTTTAAGCTCGTAAAGGGGGCTGCCAACATACTTATTATAATATTAAGAGGATGAGCTAATGCTACAATTCCTCCAATTCCAGTAAATATAGCATTTACTATTATCCAATAACTAAAAAGTTTAATTCCTTTATCCCATCCTGATTGAGCAAATCCATAGACTATAATACCAACAATTAATGCCGGTATAATATAAGTTAAAGACTTTCCAATTTTACTAGGGTTGGGAACTGAAGAGATTTCTGTAACATCGGAAGAAATTCTATCTTCATCTAATGCTTCAAGGTTTTTAAGAATTCCACTAGTATGTCCGGCTCCAATTACACCAAGTTTTCTTTTTCCTTTTGCCTTATACATACTTGAAGATAGAAATAAATCCCTTTCATCAATTAATACCTTTTTAATTGTAGGTAGTTCTTTTGACATTTCATTTAGCATTGTTTCTAGAACATCAGCTTTTTTTAATTCTGCAAGTTCTTCTTCTGATACTTCTTCTTTACTAAAGGCTGCTGAAACTAAAGTAGCAAGTAATTTCATCTTATTCCAAAAATTGGATTTTCTCCAAGCTCTTTTGAAAGTAGTTTGAATTTCTCTATCACAGAAAGAGAATGGAATATTTTTTTCTTCTGCTAATTGTGCTGCTTTTAAAATTTCTTCTCCGGGTTTTATTCCTGTACTGTTTCCCATTCTTTTTTGAAAAGAGGCTAATGCCATATTAGCTAATAGGAGAAATCCTTTGCCTTCTCTTAAAACTTTACTTATTGTTTTGTTAGACCAAGTTTGAGTATCTTTCTTATTACTATATCTTGTTTTGTCTAATTCAATACAAATTCTATCCGGCTTATATTCTTCAATATATGAGTTTACTTCATTTACACTTTCTTTAGAAATGTGAGCTGTTCCAATTAATAGCAGTTCACTATTATCTTTAAATTTCAGTAAATGTACGGTATCGCTTTTTTTTTCAATAGTCATGAATAAAAATATACTCTTGAAATGAAAATGCGTAAAGAGATTTTATATACTTAGTAGGAGAATTCTGTTAGTTTTTATTGATTTATCTTATTATTTCTAATAAAGTGCATTTATGGAAACAATAGTGTATTTATCCAAATTGATATTCGCTTTGGTCTTTGGGGTATTTGTTGGTAAAAAACTCCCTAACAAAATGATTAAAAAAGCAGATATTTTATTAGGAATAACTTTATATGTATTATTATTCTTTATGGGGATTAATACAGGATCAATTGAAAACATTTTATCGCAACTCAATTCTATAGGATTACAAGCCTTATTAGTTACAATCTTTTCTCTTGGTGGTACAATTTTTGTTTCTACAATAGCATCATTTTTAATAAATACTAAAAAAAATAAATTGATAAATCCTGACGGTACAATAAATAATGCAAAACATATCGTTACAACCAAAGATGTTAATCAAATATATAATACTCAACTAAGCAGAGAGTCTACAATTCAATTAAGAAAGCACAGATTTATTAAGGTTTTATATGTAATTAAAGAGCCACTTATTTTAGTAATGACTGTTATTTTGGGAATGTTATCAAGATTATTCACACCTTTTTTTTATTGGTATTCCCCAGATATAATCACTTATTTATTATATGTCTTATTATTTTTTTCTGGTCTTGGAATAATTAATTCTAAAATAAAAATAAAAGAGATATTCGATTCTCCTATTTTATTATTACTACCGGTATGGACAATTGTAGGTACATATTTAGGGGCACTATTATTAGCTCTAATTTCAGAGTTTACAATTAATCAGAGTTTAGGATTAGCTTCTGGGTTTGGTTGGTATAGTTTATCAGGAATAATGATTTCAGATTTAGGCTATCCAATACTTGGCTCAATTTCCTTCCTAAGTAATATTTTTAGAGAAAGTTTTTCTTTTTTTCTAATACCTCTTTTTTCAAAATTTGGTAGAAAATTTTATTATCCTTCTGTCTGTATAGGTGGTGCTACAACTATGGATGTAACCCTACCTATTATCACCTCTCATTTTGGAACATCCTATATGATACCTACAATGTATCATGGAATATTTTTAACTTTAGTTGTCCCTTTTCTAATACCTTTATTTTTCTAGAGCCATGATAACTTGAGCAAGAATTACTATTGAATTTTCTTTTAATAATCTTAAATAAAAATTACCTTCAGATTTCAAATTATTTGTACAGGAAATTTGCATTAATGTGGCAAATAGATTCTCTTGTGTTGGAAGAATAGGAAGTTGAATAAATTTATATTTTCCGCATGGTATTTCCATATCATAATTTTTTAAAGGTATTTTTTCTCCCTTTTTAATAGCATCAATAACACTTTGATCAGGTTGATCCGCAAAGCCTACTTCTTCTATTTCAAAAGTAATGTTATCTTCACTATAGTATTTGATATTAATGCAACCTTCTGATGCAGTTTTGCTTTTATCAAGTTTTTTAATTAATAATTGATAGGTGCTTTCAATATCTTGAGGTTGTAAGATTGTTTCTTTATTATATACAATAGGTTGGAAGAGATTCAAATTGATAGTTTTAAAATTATTCATGAAATATATTATAAAGAGAAACAAAAAAATCGTCTATGAGTGATACGTCTAAACAAATTAATTATAAGATAATTAAATCAAAAAAATATAAAAGAATTACAATATCAATAAAAAGATCTCAACAAATTATTGTTAGTGCTCCAAGAGGAGTAAGTAATAAAAAGATAGATGAATTTGTGAATAAAAATATTAAATGGATAATAACAAATACAATACGATTAGAAGGAAATTTAAGTACTAAAAAACACACTTTTTTAGATGGAGATACCTTTTTATATTTTGGTGTTAGCTATGTTTTAAAGATTAATAAAGTCAAAGATAAAACTTTGACTAAATTAGTTAATATATTAAATAAAGTTGAAATAGATCAGATTAAAAAAGAATTAATAATAACACTTTCAACTGAAGTGAATGAAGAAAAATATAAAGATATAATCGCTGAATTTTATAGAAGGGAAACAAAAAGAATAGTTTTAATTAAGTTTGAAGAAGTTCCATATTTTAATAAAATGAAAAACTCTGTTTCAAATATTAAATTTCAAAAGTCGAATTCTAGATGGGGCTCTTGTTCAAGAATTAATAATATTAATTTTTCTTTTCGTTTAGTAATGCTACCACCTCAGTGTATAGAATATGTTATTTACCATGAATTAATACATATAAAAGAAAAAAATCATGGCAACAATTTTTATTTAGAATTAAAAAAAGTATGTCCAAATTATGAGGATTTAGAGTTTCAAATTAAGCAAATAGAAAAATCCTATAATATATCGTTAGCATAGTCTAACTTTCTTTGCTAAAAAAGATAAAAGGTATTTTATTACCTTGTTAAATTTTTTTAACTATGTTTTAATTATCAAGGTAATAAATAATTTATTATTTACTTTATTTATTGATTGAATAGTATTTTAGGAGATATAAACACATGAACCCTGATAAAATAATTGAAAATGTATTTCGTTTACCTGCTACAGTTTGTTGTAAAGAACTGTTTGAGGGAATTTGGCCTATTCCGGATGGAGTAATGATTAATTCCTATTTAATAAAAGGTAGTGATAAAACCGTTTTAATTGATTATGTTAAAGACTGGGATGGAGCAGAGGAAGAAATTAATTCTGAATTAGATGAATTAAATATTAAAGAAAGAGATATTGATTATCTTGTAGTTAATCATATGGAACCAGATCATACTGGAGCTTTAGTTGATATTGTTAAAAAGAATCCTGATGTTCAAATTTTATGTTCTAAAAAAGCTGTTCCATTATTAGAAGCATTTTATGGTTTAACTTCAAATATACATGCAGTAAGCGATGGAGAAACTTTAGATATTGGTGATAAAACTTTAAAATTTATAATGACTCCAAATGTTCATTGGCCAGAAACAATGATGACTTATTTAGTTGAAGATAAAATCTTATTCTCCTGTGATGGATTTGGGTCTTACGGTATATATAAAAATAGTTTTGATGATAAGTTAACACAAGAAGAATGGGATTTACTACTTCCAGAAACTGAAAGATATTACGCAAATATTATTAGTTCATTCTCTGCTTTTTGTTTAAGAGCTATTGATAAACTCAAAGAAGTTGAAATAAAAACTATCTGTCCTTCACATGGAATTATTTGGAGAAAAAATCCAGAACAAGCTGTTGAAATATATAAGAGACTAGCTTCTTATGCAAAAGGGAAGAGAGAAAAAGAAATTACTCTTGTATGGTCAAGTATGTATGGTAATACTCAGGCATTGGTAGATAGTTTTATAAAAGGGATTGAAAGTGTTCCTGGCGTTAAGGTTCATGTATTTCAAGTCCCTCAAGTTCATGAATCTTATGTTTTAGAAAAGGCTTGGAGAAGTGAAGGACTAATTATTGGAATGCCTACTTATGAATATAAGATGTTCCCTCCAATGTATTCTGTATTAGACCAAATGGATAGATCTCATATTACAAATAGAAAGATTGCACGTTTTGGTTCATATGGTTGGTCTGGTGGAGCATTAAAGCAGTTCTTACCTTTTGTTGAATCAATGAAATTAGATTTTCTTGGCGAAGTTGAGTATCAAGGCTCTCCTAGTGAAGAAGATAAGAAAAAGGCTTTTGAACTTGCAGCAACAATGGCAAAACAAATTATTGAAGAATAGTATTAATACTTATGCAAGAAAAACTGACTCATTAGGGTCAGTTTTTTTTGCCTTATTATCAGATTGCATTTACAAATGATTCAAAAAGAGGACGCATTGAATCTTCTCTCATAAACATTGTTTCAGGATGCCATTGAACTCCAATGCAAAAATAATTGGGATTTTCATGTTCAATAGCTTCAACAAGACCATCAAGACTTAAAGCTGCTAGATTTAAAGAATTTCCAACTTGATTAATACTTTGATGATGAAGACTATTAACAGATAATACTTGTTTGTTAAAAATTTTATTTAGCTTAGAAGTTTTATTAATAATTATCTTATGAGATGGAGAATCTATATGGTTTAAATCACTATGGTTATACTCCTTTGATTCTCTTAAATCATATTTTTGATCTTGGAAAAGAGATCCATTTAAAGCAATATTTAAAAGCTGGCAACCTTTACAAATCCCAAGAATAGGTTTTTTTTGTAATAAAGCTTCTTTGATTAAAGTTAAACTGAATTGATCATATTCTTTATTACTTTTTTGACATTCTTCTTTTCTGAGTTCTCCATATAAACTCGGATCAATGTCCATTCCTCCAGGAATTAATAACGCATCTATTTTTGATACATAAGATAGAATTGTATCTGAATTATAATTTTCAACGTAAGGAATAATTAGTGGAAGTGCATTAACCTTTTCAATTGAGGTCGTATAGGTATTTACACACCCTTGTCTTTTAAAGTTTTGAAAAGCTGAAGTAGGAGATGGCAAAGATATTTCTCCAATAATTCCAATTATTTTTAATTTATTATGCATATGTGCCTCAAATGAAAAATTTATATTTATTGCTAGAGTGTATTATTAAACAAACTAGCAATAATTATTATTCAATTATAGATAGTAAATGTTTTAAGAATTCACTAGTTCTTTTTGTAGAAGAAATAGAAAGTCTTTCTTTTACTGAATGAACATCATACATATCAGGACCAAAAGAAACAGAATCCATTCCAGGTATTCTAGAATTTATAATTCCACATTCTAAACCTGCATGAATGGCTGTTAAAACTGGTTTTTTTTGTGCATATTCTTCATAGGCTTTAGCACAAAATGCTGTCAATTTTGATGATAAATCTGGTTTCCATGAAGGATAAGCTCCAACTTGAGTAACTTCAGCTCCACAAGTTAAGAAAGCATTAGCACACTTATTTGCTACATTATCTCTACTGCTCATTATCGAAGAACGATGAGAGCTAATTGCTTCAATACTATTGCCTTCTGTTTTAACAATTGCTAAATTTGAAGATGTTTCTACAACACCTTTCAAGTCCATACTCATAGAAGCAACACCATGAGGGGCTAAATAAAGAGCTCGAATAAAGTTTACACTATCTTTGTTTGAAAAAGTTGTACTAATTGAAATTTCATCTAAATCAATTGTAATTTTTGGTTCTTGAGTTGAAAATTCTTCTTTAAAAATATGTGTTAAATTTTTAACAGCTTCTTTTAAAGCTTTTTCTTCTTTTTCTTCAATGGCAAATACAGCAACACATGATGATGGGATTACATTTCTTTTTGTCCCACCGTCAATAGAATCTAATCTAATAGTCTTTATATCAACTAAAGTTCTAGCAATAAGTTTGATAGCATTGGCTCTTTGCATATGTATTTCAGCGCCACTATGTCCACCTAATAAATCTTTTATAGAAAGTTTATAACCTTTATAATTTAAAGGTAACTCTTCTTTATTAGCTTCTATTTTAGCTTGAGTTTCAATTCCACCTGCACATCCGATATAAATGATACCTTCCTCTTCACTATCTAGATTTATTAATTTTCTACTTTTGATGTTATTTGCTTCAATATTAAACGCACCGGTTAATCCTGTTTCTTCACTTACTGTAAAAATTCCTTCAAGAGGACCATGTTTTGCGTTTTGATCACTAAATACATCGAGTGCCATAGCGATTGCGATACCATTATCACCACCTAAAGTAGTTCCTTTAGCGCTTAGGAAGTCCCCATCTATTTGTAAAGAAATAGGATCTTTTGTAAAGTCATGATTAGAATCTAAGGTTTTAACACAAACCATATCCATATGACCTTGTAAAGCTACAGAGCTTCTGTTTTCAAAGCCTTTAGAAGCGGGTACATAGATAATTACATTACCAATTTTGTCAACTTTTGCTTTAAAATTATGATCTTTTGCATACTTTAATAAGTATTGGCGGACTCCTTCTTCATTACCTGATTCCCGTGGAATATCGGAGATATCTTTAAAGTAGGAAAATAGTGCTTTAGGTTCTAAATCTTGAATTGTTTTCATTTATATCAACTCCTTATGCAAATCTGTCTCTTACTAGCTTACCCCCAATAAACAAAGCTTTCAACTGTAATTTATCATCTAATACAGTTAAATCAGCTCTATATTCTGGAATAATAGAACCAACCTTGTTCATTGAATATATTTGCGCAGGATTAGATGAAGACATTTGAATTGAATCAGCTAGGGGGATACCCCATTCGGACATATTTCTTAAGCCTTGAAGCATTGTTAAAGAGCTTCCTAAAAATAAAGATGGATCTTTTTTGCTTACAAAAGCTCCCTCTTTACTTATTGCAGCTTCTACACCATTGGCATATAAACAACCTCTTCTTTGTTTCGTTGGTTTTAGAGCATCAGTAACCATAACAATATTATCAAGAGGTTTTTCTCTGATTAATAATTTTACCAATTCAGGATGGACGTGAACACCATCACAAATAATTTCAGCTTTCATATTATTTTGAATCATTATTGCACCTACAGTGCCTGGGTTTCTATGATGAAGTCTGCTCATAGCATTAAAGAAGTGTGTGGAATGTAATATACCACATTGCATTCCTTCAATAATATTCTCATAGGTAGCATCTGTATGCCCTGCAAGTAAAACAACATTATGTTTTCTTGCTTCAAGAGCTAATGTTCGCATATGTTTCAACTCTGGAGCTACAGTCATACAAACAATGTGTCCTTTTCCTTCTTTTAAGAACCTATGGAATAGATCTAAATCAACATCTCTTCTTCCTTCGGGGTTCTGTGCACCAATTCTTTTTGAAGAAATAAAAGGGCCTTCTACATTAACACCTTCGATTATAGCACCTTTTTCGTTTCCCATTGCTTCAACGATAGCTTTTATTCCTGCTAACATATTTTCTTCTGTGTCGGTATAGATTGTAGGTAGAAATCTAGATACCCCAAAATCCGCAAGTCTTTCACTCATTCCTAAAATTGAATCCGGAGAGTTATCTTCTGTACCATAACCTCCAATACCGTGGATATGGGTATCAATTAATCCCGGGATTACATAGCTGTTTTGAACATCTATTACCACTGTATCTGATGGGAAATTCTTTTCTGCGAATCTTTTCATATTAAATATGTCGCTAATATTTCCATTGTTATCTATATATATTGCACAATCATTTAATTGGGCATAACCTGTTAAAACAGTACCATTAATTAAAACTGTATTCATAATTGTTCCTCTCTACAAATTCAGTATAGATAACAAGGATATAAAAGGTCAAAGAGTAATATAGTCTATGGGTATAAAAGATAAAAAAAATGGTTAATTGTATACTTTTATTTTAAGTAAAATCTTTTATCCATGTTCTAGATTTAATCTTATATAATCCAATTAAAGTTTTAACAACTTCTTCAAGCCCCATAACTAAATAAACAAAAGGTAGAGGTAAATCAAATATAAAGATTGCAATAAAAACAGAAGGAACCCCAATTAACCAAACACATAAAGCTTCTGTTAAAAAAGCAAAGGTTGTACTTCCTCCACCTCTAACAATTCCAACAACTATAACTGTTACTAAAAATTTTAATGGGATTAAAAATGAGAAGTAGGTTAGTGTTTTTATAATTAATGCTGAGATTTCAGAATTTAGTGCAAATAAATGTGTTAAGAAAGAGGCCGACAATAGTAGTGTTAATCCCATAATTGCACCACTAATGATGCTTAAAATTAAAAATCGAGTTGAAATTGTCTGTGCTAAGTCGTACTCTTTTTCACCAACCTTATTGCCAACCATTATTGATGCAGCCATACTAAAGCCCATAGCTACTACAAAAAATAATCCAGTTATAGATTCAGTTACTTGTACTGCCGCTAAGGCTGTTGTTCCCATTTTTGAAAAAGCATATTTATAGGCAACCATACCTAAAGCCCAAGTTAATTCATTTAGAACTACAGGAGAACTTGTTTTATAAAACTTTTTAATAAAGGGTTTAGTAAAGGAATAACTAGTTATTTTATTTAATCTTAGAGATTCATTTTTCTTTTTATGAGACAATAAGATCAATAATGAGACCTCAATAAGCCTTGCCAATGCTGTTGAAATAGCGGCACCTTCAATACCTAATTGTGGGAAAGGACCAATTCCAAATATTAATAAATAATTACCAACAGTATTAAAAGAGAGTGATAATGTTGCTATAAATAATGGAACCTTAGTATTGTGAATAGCTCTAAAAGCTGTGGCATAAATAAACCCAACAGATGAGAAAAAATAACTTATACTTACTATTTTTAAATATTTTACACCTAGTGATATAACTACTTCATCATGTGTAAAAAAAGTCATTATTTGTTGTGGGAAAAAGAAAGAAGAGATACTGAAAAATAATGCAAAAACAGAACTTGTTATTATTGCAAGAACAAAAGATTTTCTAAATCCAGGAATATTTTTAGCACCCCAAAATTGAGACATTAATACACCCGAGCCACTGCCTAGGCCAAAATAAATTAAATTTATTAAAAAAAACATTTGATTAGCTAGACCAACGGCGGCAACACTTTCTGCTCCTAATTGCCCAATCATTATTGTATCTATGAAAGAGGCAGAGTTTAGAAGTAATTGGTGAAGCATCATTGGAATTGCTAATTGAAAGAGTTTTTTATAGAAATTTCTTTTTTCAGTTTGTATGTTCATAAGTTTCTTCTCTGTCCATTAATATCGTATTTATTGATATGAAACAAGGCTAATTAATTAGAATTTAGTAAATAATATAAACTTGTATGATACGAGTCTATAGTGTAAAATAAGCGGGTATGCATAAAAAGTATATAAATGATGGTAAGTAGGTAATTAAATGAAAAATCGAGGTTTAGTAATTTTAAACCCCAACGCAAATAAAGGGAAAGCTTTAAAATTAGAAAATAGAATAATTGAAGCTTTTAAAAATGAAGGTTTAGATGTTGATTTAGTTAAATCAAAAGGAGTTGAAGATTGTAGAAAAAAGGCATATGAAGCCGTTGATAATTATTCATTGATTTGTGCAGTTGGTGGTGATGGTACTGTTAATGAAGTAGTTGACGGTATTTTAAAAAAAGCTGAAGATTCTTCAATTAGTTTTGAACAATTACCTATATTAGGAATTATTCCTATAGGTCGTGGAAATGATTTTGCTTGGATGCTAGAGTTGAGAAAGAAATCAATTGAAGAGCTTGTTAGTAAAATAAAAAAGGGAGAAAACAAAGTCATTGATATTGGATATTGTGTAGGTGGAAATTATCCTAATGGCGCTCATTTTGTTAATGGGTTGGGCATAGGATTTGAACCTTCAGTTAATTTTATTGCAAGCAGTTATAAGCATGTTTCTGGAACTCTAAGTTATATATTAGCTTTAATAAATATGTTAAGACATTATCCGCTTCCTATGGACTTAGAAATAGAAAAAAAATCTGGTTCTTTCTCTGTAAAATCTCAACAATTATCAATTGGAAATGGAAAAAGAATGGGGGGTGCTTTTTTAATGACCCCAAAAGCTATTCTCGACGATGGTTATTTTGATTTTGTTTATGCTAATAAACCTATAGCAAAAAATAAAATATTAAAAACAGCAATAAAATTTTTGTCAGGTAAACAAATAGAAGATAGTCATTTTATATTTTCTAAAGAAAAATGGATAAATATTTCTGCTAAAAATCATGATATGCCAATACATATTGATGGTGAAATGGTTGGAAAAAGCGTTGAAAAAATTGAAATTACTATAAAAGAGCATGCAATTAGAGTAATTTCTTAGAAAAAACATAAAAATTTGGTAAAAAGTTAATTTTTTTTGTTAGAATTTATTAAATATAGTGTATGATAATAAAGTACGCAAATAATTGCCTCTTGAAGAGTTTATTATTATATTGTATTTTATTAGATTCTAGTGATTTCATTAGATTTGAGGAGAAGACATTGGTTAAGGAATTAGTTCCAGCAATACATTTTTATGATCAAGATTTTGTCGACATGTATAATCGCACATGGGTTTGGATAAATGAGCAATGGAAAAGTGGTACTGAACAAAACGGCTTTGTTGGGGAGTATTTATCATATCCTGAACAAAAAACTTTTAATCAGTTTGAAGCTTGTATGTCTGCATTATTTTTAGTTTATAGTAATCAAAAATATTCTCCATTTGCTTTAATTGATTATTTTTATTCAAAACAAGAAGAAGATGGTGCAATCAGAAGTGATTATTCAATAGAAACAGGTGCTGTTGTAAAAAATACAAATAATCCTTTAGGCTTAGCTCCATGTTTATTAGCTTATGTTGAGTTTACTTTTTATCATAAAATTGGAAATAAAAAAAGATTAAAAGAAATTGTACCAAAATTAGAAAAATATTTTGAATGGTTAAGTGATAATTTTAAAGCAGATAACGGATTGTTTTCTGTTCCTTTGTCAGCTTGTGTAAGTGGTAATATCCCTAGAAAAAATTGTATTTATCCAATAGATTTTAATGCTCAAGTCGCAATGAATGCTTTATATATGTCCGCTATTGGAGATATATTAAATGATAAAGAACTAAGTTTTAAATATAAAAAAATGTATTTTGGTTTAAAAACTAGAATCAATACTCATATGTGGGATGAAGAGACTCAATTCTACTATGATTTAAATTCTAAGGGAAAGAAGGTTGGTGAAAAGTTCATTGGAGCATATTGGACTTTATTAGCTGAAATCCCAAATGATGAAAGAGCTTCATATTTAATTGACAAATTACATGATCCAAATGAATTTGGAACAGATAATCCCTTCCCTGGTTTACCAGTTAGTTCTCCAAATTTTAGTGAATCTGGAAATGGTTGGTGTGGTGGTGTTATCCCAATCAATACCTTTATGGTTGTAAAAGGTTTAATTAAATATAATGAATTTGTTTTTGCAAGAGAGTGTGCTATACGTCATTTATACTTTATTTTAGACACGTTCCATCCTGATACAGATAAGATTGATGATGTATGGGAAGGTTATTTGCCTAATAAAGAAGGTAAGAGTATAACTTCTGAAATTGCAAACTTCCCTAGGAAAAGACATATTCCTATGAATGGTTTGATTACAATTTCTTTGATGATAGAAAATATTATTGGTATGGATATATCCTTACCTAGAAAAACTGTTGATTGGACTATGACTAGCCGAGAAGCAATGGGAATTGAAGGACTATCTTTAAAACGAAATATAATTACAATTCTTAGTAATAAGAACGCAAGAGGTTGGGAAGTCCGACTTGAAAGCGAAAAACTTTATTATTTTACAATAGAGATAGTTGATGAAGAAAAGAAAAAAACACTTCCAATACCTTCAGGAAAGTGTTCAATGTTGGTAGATAAATTATAATGGCATGGTTTGGTAAAATAGTTGGTGGTATCCTTGGTTTTAGTTTAGGTGGTCCAATAGGTTTAATTGCTGGAATAGCTTTTGGTAATCTTTTTGATCAAGCAGAAAACTATGATAAAAATTCCTCTAGCACAAAATATTATGAATTTGGGCAAAGAAGGATGAATAGAGTTGAACAAAGAAATATGCTTTTCTTTGTTGGTGTATTTTCTCTTCTAGCTAGATTAACGCAAGCTGATTCAAAAGTAAGCAACGAAGAAAGAGCTGCAGTTAATAAGTTTATTGATAATGACTTAGGATTAGACCCAGCTTCAAAAGAAGCAGCAAGACGTGTGTTTGAAGCCGCTTTAGTTAACGGGGGAACTGTTGAACAATTTGCCAAACAGTTATATTCAGGATTTAATCATGATCAAGCAATATTACAGTTAACAGTTGATGTTCTCTTTAAAGTTGCAATTTCAGATGGAGCTCTATCAATTGAAGAAGAAAATATAATTAAACAAGTTATTGCAATATTTAGATTTTCACCAACATATTTTGATGCAATGAAAAATAAATATTCTGCTTCTTCTTCAAGTGTAAATTCTTATACAATATTAGGTTTAGATAAAAATGCAACTGATTCTGAAGTAAAAAAAGCATACAGAAAATTAAGTATAGAATATCATCCAGATACAATTGCTTCTAAAGGATTGCCTGAGGAGTTCTCAAAAATGGCAACTCAGAAATTTAGAGAAATTCAAGAAGCCTATGAAAAAATAAAAAAAGAAAGAAATATTAAATAAAATAAAATATGCAAAGATAACCTTTGCATATTTTTTTTGAGGGTATAATGAACATAGAAGGTAGTATTATTTTAGAAGGTGGTGCAAATCGGGGTATCTTTACAGCGGGTGTTTTAGATTTCTTAATGGAAAAAAATTTATACTTTAATAATATTATTGGAGTTTCAGCTGGCGCAAGTAATGGATTAAATTATGCTTCTCACCAAATTGGTAGATCAAAAAAAACTATAATGATTACTAATAAAAAAAATAGATATATTCATAAAAGTAAATTCTTTACTTCTAGTATTCTTGATATGGATAAATTATTTATCGATTTTCCTGAAAAAGTTTTCCCATATGATTATGAGTCTTTTATGAAATATAATCATGATGTTGAATTAGTTGCAACTAATTGTCTAACAGGTGGCTGTGAGTACTTAAAAATCGATCCAAATAACCGGAACATGGAAAGTTGTCGTGCATCTTGTAGTATGCCTTTAGCAGCACCTATTGTTCATATAGATAAGATTCCTTATGTTGATGGTAGTGTTTCGAATTCAATACCTTTAGATAGAGCTCAAGAAAAAAATCATAATGTTATATTTTTGGTTTTAACCCAGAAAAAAGGTTATATAAAAAAGCCTAGTGGAAAGCTATCAAAAACAATTATAAAAGCTAAGTATGGAAAATATCCTAAAGTTATTGATGGGCTAAATAGTAGAGCAAATAGATATAATAATAGACTAGCAGAAATAAATAGATTGGAAGAATCTGGAAAGATATTTGTGATTAGACCTGAAGTTGACACTATTTCCCATCTAGAACAAGATATTAAAGTTCTTGGTGATTTTTATGAACATGGATACACTTTGATAGAAAATAGATTTGATGAATTTCTATCATATATAAAAAAATAATCTCATATTTGAGATTATTTGATTTTTTACCATAAATAGATAATATTTTAGGAAACGTGATAGGATACTTTAGCTAGAGATACCCCCTTCCTTGGTCCTTAAAATTTAATTCTACCTCTAAGAGATCTAGCTACAGTTATTTTATCAGCATATTCTATATCTCCACCTATAGGGAGTCCACTAGCTAAACGAGTTATTTGAATATCACTATCTTTAAGTATTTGTCTTAAATATAGGGCTGTTGTATCGCCTTCTTCCGTAGGATTAGTTGCAATGATTAATTCTTTAAAATTACCTTCTTTTAATCTTTTAATTAGGGTAGAAAAATTTAATTGGTCTACTCCAATTCCATCAATAGGGCTGATTGCACCACCTAATACATGAAACATCCCATCATACACACCACTAGATAGTAGAGTAACAACATCTTGTGGTTGCTCAACTACACAAATTGTACTGTGATCTCTAGAGCTACTTGTGCAAATTGGGCATGGGTCTGTCTCTGTAAAACTTCCACAGATTGAACAAGGAAATATTTTATCTTGAATAGTTGCTATTTCTTCACCCAATAACTTGTTGTACCCATTATCTGTTTTTATTAAATGGTAAGCTAATCTTGAAGCTGTTTTGGGACCAACACTTGGTAGTCTACTTAAATGTTCGATTAAATCTTCTAAAGCACTCATTAGTTTTGTCCAAACATATTTCCAAAAGAACCAGCCATTTTTGCGCTTTCTTCTTGTAATTTTTGTTGTAAATTTTCAGAGGCATTATTAAATGCTGCAGCTATTAAAACTTGTAAAGTATTTACATCTTCAGGATCTACAATTGCTTTGTCAATTTTTATATCTGTTATTACATACTTACCATTTATAGTTATCTCTACCATTCCAGCACCAGAAATTCCAGTTGCAAAAATGGTTTCAAGTTGTGATTTCATTTTATCAACATTTTTTTGTAAGTCTTTCATATTTTTCATCATATCAAATGGATTCATATTTTCTTTAGGCTATTATAGCCTTCCTCCTAAATAATTAAATTTATATTAGTTTAATAAAAGTTTTTGAGGATTTAGTCAACTTCTTCAATTTTTCCTCTAAACATTTTTCTTGTCTCTTCAACAAAAGGATCGTTAAAACTAGCATTTTGAGCTTTAGGTTTTACTTTTTCTAATTCAAATCTAATAGGACCAGTATATCCACAAATCCTATTTATTGCTGCTCTAATAATCCTTTCATTTTCTTTCATAATTGTTAAACTGAAATTAACTGGAGTATAAAGAACTAAAACATTGTTTATCTGTTCTACTTTAGAAATTTTCTGGCAAGCTGCCGAAACATTTAAATATTTATTTTTCATCAAGTCAACAACCATTGGTAGTTTATCCATTGTGAATAAATTATTTTGGGAAATATTCTGCTGCCTTAGTGCTGCTGTTTCTTCTGTTTTTTGTTGCTCAGCAATTATTTTAGCTTTTTGTAATTCAGCTTGTTTTTGTAGTTCAGTTTGCTTTTGTAGTTCAGCTTGCTTTTGTAGCTCAGCTTGCTTTTGTAGCTCAGCTTGCTTTTGTAGCTCAGCTTGCTTTTGTAGCTCAGCTTGCTTTTGTAGTTCAGCTTGCTTTTGTAACTCAGCTTGCTTTTGTAACTCAGCTTGCTTTTGTAACTCAGCTTGCTTTTGTAACTCAGCTTGCTTTTGTAGTTCAGCTTGCTTTTGTAGTTCAGCTTGCTTTTGTAGTTCAGCTTGCTTTTGTAGTTCAGCTTGCTTTTGTAGTTCAGCTTGCTTTTGTAGTTCAGCTTGCTTTTGTAGTTCAGCTTGCTTTTGTAGTTCAGCTTGCTTTTGTAGTTCAGCTTGCTTTTGTAGTTCAGCTTGCTTTTGTAACTCAGCTTGCTTTTGTAGCTCAGCTTGCTTTTGTAACTCAGCTTGCTTTTGTAGCTCATTAGAAGGAGTAGAAGGAGTAGTTTGAATTGTTTTCAATTCAAGATCTTCTTTTTCAGTTATAATTTCTTGTTTAAGCTGTGTAATTTTTTCCATCAAAATTGTAGGAGATGCTAATTGATTTAGACTTTGTAATTTATTAATAGCTAATTCTAATTCAAATCTTGGATTAATTGAATATTTAATATCTCTATAAAGATTAATAAAAAGTTCTAAACCCGCTTCTAATTGTTGGCTAGTATAGGTGTTTATAATTGAATCAGGAATATCTTTATTTTGTATACCTAGGATATTAGGATCAGTTATTCCTTGTTTTATAAGTAGTAAAGTTCTAAAGTAAGATGCAAAATCTTTAATACATTGTTCAACTGAAGTGCCAGCTTGAAGCATTAAATTTAAAGAGGTTAGAACTTGATTCATATCTTTAGAAATTATCTGAGTAAAAATAGTGTTAATTTGATCTATTCCAATTAAGCCTAGCTTATCTTTTATTTTATCTAATGTGATATTATCTTTACTAAAGGCTACTACTTGGTCAAAGAGCGTGTATGCGTCACGCATTGAGCCTGTAGCTTCTTTTGCAATCCAAAATATAGCATCATCATCAGCATTTATATTTAAATCTTCAGCGGCTGATTTTAAGCATTTGCTTATAGTTTCAATATTGATTAATTGAAAATGAAACTGTTGACAACGACTTCTAATAGTTGCAGGAACTTTTTGTGTTTCTGTTGTTGCAAAAATAAATATAGTATAACTAGGTGGCTCTTCAATTGTTTTTAATAAGGCATTGAAAGCACTTTTAGATAACATGTGCACTTCGTCAATAATATATATCTTATAACGACCTTTTTGGGGATGAAATCGTACTTCCTCTTTAATGTTTCTAATGTCATCAACACTATTATTACTAGCTCCATCAATTTCTATAACATCGTTACAATTACCTTTAGTTATTTCAAGGCATAAATCACATTTTCCACAAGGTGTGGGGGTTGGACCATGTTCGCAGTTTAGTGCTTTAGCAAGAAGTCTGGCAGAAGAAGTTTTACCGACTCCTCTTGGACCACAAAATAGATAAGCATGAGCAATTCTATTTGCTTCAATTGAATTCTTTATAGTTGAAACAACGAATTCTTGTCCAACAAGGCTATCAAAATCTTGGGGTCTTTTTCTAGTTGATGTTACTTCATAAGCCATACAATTCTCCTACAATTTATGATTATAGCATAAAATCAATGTAATTATATAAGATTTTATATCAGAAATAAATAAAAAAACAGCCGGTAAATCACCTGTATCTCATGAAAAAATTACTTACCGCTGCTACCTTCCGGTCCTGACGGGGTTGGGTAATCATCCATAGTACAGAATCTACCGACTGAAAAACGGAGAGAGAGGGATTCGAACCCTCGGTGCCTTTCGGGCACATACGCCTTCCAAGCGTACACCTTCGACCACTCGGACATCTCTCCATAAAGGTCATAATTATTAGCCTTTCACTGGAGTTTAGAAAAAAATATCGGAGAGAGAGGGATTCGAACCCTCGGTAACGTGGAACGCTACAACGGATTTCGAGTCCGTCTCCTTCGACCTCTCGGACATCTCTCCAGTAAAAACTGTAATCATATTGTTGAGACCTAGAGGATTCGAACCTCCGACCCTCAGTTCCGCAAACTGATGCTCTATCCAGCTGAGCTAAGATCTCATTTTAAAAAAAACAAAAAGGAATATAATTTCTTTTACTTCCTTTATTTACGAAAGTCGACTATAGTATTTTTTCATAAAGTTGTCAAGTGCTAAAAATCTCTGATGAAATAGATCTATTTCTATAATTAAGTAAATTTGATGTATCTAGAAATCATTTTTTACTGAAGTAATTTAAAACTATTTTTATCGTAATCTATTATACCTTCTTTTTTTAACCGCATTAGTTCTTTACTTAAAGCGCTTCTATTTACAATTAAGAAATCTGCTAACTCTTGTCTATTAAAGGGAATATCAAAACTTTTACTATTTTTTTGTAGGGCCAACGAATTTAAGTAAGTTAATAATTTATCTTCAGTAGTTCTTTTTGATAGAATTTCTACTTTATGATTCATTGTGATTGCTTTTTTAGCAAATATTTGCAGTAAATTAACTATTAAACTAGTATGAAAAGTACAAGAAAACTGACATGGATGTAGTATCTTATCTAAACTTAGAAAGATTACTGTTGAATCAGTATTAGCTACAATTGAAACTTCAAGAGGTTTTTTTTCAAATGCATAAATCTCCCCAAACATTTCGTGCTCACTTAATTTCTTTAAAATAGAACTATTTCCCCAGAAATCTATTCCTTGAATTAATAAATCTCCCTTAAGTACAATACCGACTTTTTCAATTAAATCTCCTTGGTGAAATATTATTTGATCTTTGTTGTATTTTATAATTTTTGCTTTTAAGCAAGGAAGTAATTTTTGAATATTTTCTTTTTCAATTGTTTTGAATAATTTACAATTCATTATTGTATCTATATAAGTTTCAGCTTGTTCCATAAAATATCCTCTGTTGCATTTGCAACAATTAATATTTCACAATAATAAATTAATATTGGATAATAGTCAAACAGATGAAAATTTACAAAATAAAATGAAATAATAAAGTTTAAAAAAAAGCCCTTGTAATTAACAAGGACCTTAATCGGAGAAGGGGGGATTCGAACCCCCGGACCCGTTACCAGGTCAACTCCTTAGCAGGGAGCCCGATTCGGCCACTCTCGCACCTCTCCAATCCCTAACTTATATATATATGTTAGATTACGGAGAGAAAGGGATTCGAACCCTTGGTGAGTTTCCCCACGGTAGTTTTCAAGACTACTGCCTTCGACCACTCGGCCATCTCTCCATTTATCTGTGACATCAAGATGTCAACAGAAATATAATATAGTAGTACTAATAAAATTAGTCAAGACGGTTTTTAATTTATTTGTAGGTCATTAATAAAAAAAATTGATTATTTTTCTAAGTTTTCTATTGAATTCTATCTGTTTTATAAAAAAACATTAGATTACTTAAAAATAACTGATAAAAGTAATATACTGTTAATATATTTTATTTATGCTTTAGTATTAAATAAACATTATTTATGGCAAAAAGGGAGATAGTACTATTGTTGAAAATTACTAATATATTTAGTAGAAATAAAAATACAAAACCAGACTTAATAAAACCAGATTTACATACACATAGAAGAGCTCCTTTAGATCCTTTACGATCTACAAGTTTAGCAGGTGATGCTTTAAAAGAAACAAAAAATCTTATTGATGAATTTGGTGCAAGAAAAACAGGGTCTTCTTCATGTAAAAAATGTGCTGATAAAATTGATAAGCGTTTAGGTGAATATTGTGATTTTACTTCTAAGCAAGAATTTAAACATAAAGGTTTAGCTTTTGGGCTTTGGATAAAATATATTGCATATGTTTATATACTCTCATTAGTTTTATTATTGATTGGAGCTCCTATTCTTTCTTTATTCACAAATTTATTTTTTACATATTATGTATATCGAGAATTTATAGTATATAAACCTTTATTTGAAAAAAATATTAAAGACACAGATGGTATAAATATTCATGGAATCATAGAACCTGAAAAAGACGTTAAACAAACTATTCTTTTCTCATCTCATCATGATAGTGCTCTATTATTGAATAAAAACAGAGGCGATAAGGGATATTTTATCAATGTAGAGCTTCCAATAGTATTATTTGGCACATCATGTGTTATGAGTCTAGTTCAAATAATTGTTGAATTATTGACTAAAAGACTTTTCCATATTGGCTTTCCTCCTATAACTTCTATAGTTATAATTCTTTTACTATTAATTGGAAGCCCGATTGTTTATAAAATAAGAAATTATTTTTCGCAGGAAGCTTCACCTGGTGCAGGAGATAATTTAATCAGTTCTAGTATTTTAATTCAACTATCAAGATATTTTAGTTGGAGAAAACAAAGAAATGAAGGATTGAAAAATACTCGTTTAATTTTTACAAGTTTTGATGCTGAAGAAGTCGGTCTAAGGGGATCTAGTGTTTGGTTTGAAAAATATGGAGCTCTATTAGAAAATGCAGTTCAACTCAATTTTGATTGTATTTATAATTCAGATGAATTAGTTTTTATAGATAGTGATGTTAATGGAATGATGCCCTTATCTAAAGAACTTGCACAACAATGTGTTAAATTAGCAAATGCTATGGGATATGAAGCAAAAAATCATCCTTTGCCTTTCTTCAGTGGTGCTACAGATGCTGCTAGTGGATATAGAGCAAATATTAAAGCATGCTCTTTAATGGCTATTGATTTTGATGGTGGTATTAAAAATTCCTTTTTCCATACGAAAGAAGATACTGTCGATAAAATTGATGAAAAAGCTGTTGAAAAAGCAATTGCGATTGCAATTAAATTGTCAAAAACTATTGATGATAATAATTTTTATGATGAACCTATAGTTGAAGAAAAAGAAATTGAAGAAGAAAAAGATTTGAAGGATTTACTTAAATTTAATAAGATTTCACGTCGTTAAAATGGTAAATCAGTAAACTCAATAATATCTTTTGCATTAGACATTTCAATTATATCAGATTTAAGTTTTTCACAATTTATGAAGGCGAGTGTTCCCTTTATAGTAATACCAACATTAAAATCCTCATTTTCAATAAGGCAATTATTTTGCTCTAAAATAAGTTTGACTTTTTCATATCGATCATAGCTAGTTTTAATAATGAATTCACTTTTTTTAATTAATTCTTCACTGTTTATTTTTTGTAGAACTTCTTTTGCACTTTCTCCATATGCTTTAACTAAACCACCAGTTCCTAAAAGTGTCCCACCAAAATATCTGATAATAAATACACCAATGTTAGTTAATCCACTTCCTTTTAAAACTTCAAAAGCTGGTCTTCCAGCAGTATTTTTAGGTTCTTTGTCGTCGCTATAACTATATATTGTACCTTGATTACCAATTATTGCAGCATGAACTACATGGTTAGCATTAGGGTGTTCACTTTTTAATTTGTTAACAAGATATTTTACTTCTTCTGTACTCTTTACTTTTGTAGCCAAAGAAATAAATCTTGATTTTTTAAATATTAGCTCATTAGTTGCTTTGTTAGTTGGAATTCTTAAATTCATAATTTTAATAATAAGGAAGTAAAAAATAGTAATCAAGGTGTAATCTTGATAAAATTGGAACCTAATAGGTTATCTTGATTAATAAAATATAGTATATTTATAAAAATTAAATTATTAGGAAGTAAAATATGCAATTTGATGAAACCTCAAAGGTTATTTTTTTAGAAGAATTGAAAAAGAGTAATAAAAAAGCAGTCTACTTTTTTATTAAAAAAGATTGTTGTTCAAGCACTCTTAATGTAGATTTGACTGATGAAGGAATAATCGAAGATGTTGATGGCGTACCAGTAGTATATGGTGATGATACCAAAGATGCTTTAGAAAATGCTAAGTTTGTTGTAACAGAACAAGGTTTATCTTTAATAGATTTAAAACCTGCTGAAAGTCACAGTTGTTCTTGTGGTGATGATCATGGGGAAGACGGTTGTTCTTGTGGTGATGGCGGTTGTGGCTGTCATTAAAAAAAAGAGGGGTAGTTTAGTACTACCCCTTAATTTATGTATTATTATTTTTTATTCAAACACAACATCATGAGAGAGCATTTTCTCTCCATCAAAAATAAAGTTACCAACAAATTTTTCACCTTTTAATGCTCTATCAAGCCAAAGCTTGTCGTCTTCCCACATTTTATCTAAAGGTAATTCATTTATTGGGCACCAAAATGGAGTGGCCTCTTCATTATCTTTCAATTCTCCAGTAGCTCCTTCTCCTAGATATACATACCCTCTCATAGAAAGACCATCTTTAAATTGGAAATTAAGAGTTCCAACATATTCTAAATTTTCTGTTGTATAACCTGTTTCTTCTTCAAGTTCTCTATAAGCTGCTTCGATTGCAGTCTCTTCAAGTTCTATGTGACCACCAGGACCATTAACTAAACCTTTGCCTATTCCTTGTTTTTTATTGATAAGTAAGACCTTATCTCCTTCTTTAACATAGGATAGAACACATCTTTCTTCAGGATCCCAAGCATCCCAATCAATTTCATCTACACTATCTGGACAATTAAAGGTTTCTTTCTCTATTTCTTTGAGGAGTTTTTCTTCTTCCTTTTGTTTTCTCTTTTCTGCTTCTTCAGGATGTTCTTCTAACCAACAAGATTCACAGAGATTTTCATCTCCACCGATGACTCTTTCATATTTCATTTTTACACCACATTTTTTACAATGTAATCTAAATGGCCATACTCTATCTCTAAAAATAATTCCTAAAGAAATTGGCACAATAAGAGCTACATAACCTAAATAGGTTGGAAGTCCTCTCATAAGAACAATAATGATTAGTACATTATAAATTAATAATAATGCAGCAATATAAATTGTTGCAAAACGTTTTTTTTCTGAGTGGTCTAATTTTCGTTGAGATATATTAACAAGCAAAACAAACATTAGAATCCACATAAAGTTATCTGCGAATTTTTGTAACATGAGATTAGAGTATCTGTATAAGACTAAGTTAGTCAAGAAAGAAAGCTTTAATATAAAAAATATTAAAAAAATAATATTTATTTTTTGTAAAAGGTATGAGTTGCCGTATTTCAAACAATAGAGTAAAATGAAATGTATCTAAAAAGAATTTTGTTTATGGAGGATGTTAAGATTTTCTTAACAAGTTAAATTATGAATATTGCATCATATATAGACCATACAGTTTTAGCGGCTAATACTACTAGTGAAAAAATATCAACTCTTTGTAAAGAGGCAATTGAATATCATTTTGCATCTGTTTGTGTAAACAGTTGCCATGTAAAAGAATGTGCTAAAAAATTACTAAATACCGATGTTTCTGTTTGTACAGTAGTTGGTTTTCCATTAGGAGCAATGAGCACTAAAGCTAAAGCCTTTGAAGCTGAACAAGCTGTAGAAGATGGTGCTGATGAAATTGATATGGTAATAAATATCGGTTGGCTAAAAGATGGTAAAGATGAATTAGTTTTGAAAGATATACAGTCTGTAAAACAAGCTTGTGGTGATAAACTATTAAAAGTAATTATTGAAACTTGTTTATTAACTGATGAAGAAAAAATAAAAGCTTGCACTCTAGCAAAAAAAGCTGGTGCAGATTTTGTTAAAACTTCAACAGGGTTCTCTACTGGTGGTGCTAAAGTTGAAGATATTGCTTTAATGAGAAAAACTGTTGGTGAAGAATTAGGTGTAAAAGCAAGTGGTGGAGTTCACAATTATGAAGAAGCTAAAGCTATGATTGATGCTGGTGCAACTAGAATTGGTGCTAGTTGTGGGGTAGCTATTGTAACTGGAGCAACTTCAGATGAACAATATTAAAAAAAATACAGAAGAAACTTCAGACTTTTTAAAAAGTTTGGGGTTTCCTTCTTTAGAAGTTTTAGACACATTTACTCATTTTGATTTTACCTTACCTGGAAGACGTGTTCTTTTAATCGGGCCTATGGGCTCAGGTAAAACCGAATTTGCTGCAAGAGTTTGGCGAGATGCAAATATTGCACAAAAGAAAAGTGATATAGTAAAAAAAGCAACAAGTTATAAAAACGTTGATAGAAGAAACGTTTTTTTTATAAGATCTCAAGTTGATGGAGCTAGATTTCATGATTATCCTGATGATGCCTTAGCTTTCAGATCTGGATATGTTCGTTGTGGAAAAAATATTGCAAAAATTAAAGATTCTTTTGGTTTAGAAAAAGTAATTGAAGATAATCCAACTGTTGGCACTTATATTATTGATGAAGCTTCATTTTTTGATGAAAGACTTGCTTACGTTGTTAGAAACAATAGCCTTGATAAAGGTATTATGTTTATTTTTCCAACACTAATTTTAAATTTTAGACGAGATTTATTTAATTCTACTGCAAGACTAATGTTAGATGTTGCAACTGATGTTATTCCACTTACTGCATATTGTGAGCATCCTGATTGTTTAGATCATGCTTTTTTTACTTATAGGTATTATAAAGTTGATAATAAAGAATGCCCTGCTTTATATTTTGACCCTCTAATTATTGTAGGGGGAGATAGGGTTAAATCATCTTCTCTCGAGCCTGATTATGAAGCAAGATGTGATAAACATCACTTTCTACCAGGTAAAGAATATACTTATTATCATTTAAAACCTTTAGGAGAACTTGCTGCTAGAGGAGAATTTGGACCACTTAAAGAGGAATTATTTAATATTAAAGAAAATATAGAAAAATCACATCTTTATAATAATATACACAATAGGTATAAAAGTTATGAGAATGCTGATGTTTATTATAATTCTTTACTTCCTGATAATATAAGTGAAAAGGCACTGTTGTATTTATATTGTGAACAAAACCTTGTTTCACAAGATTTGTTGATTGAAATAGCAAATGAGCTAAATCTTGATAAAAATTATATTGAGAAAGTCGCTTTTGATAATAGAAGACCAATTAGTTTTTAATTGTAAGCTTAATATCTAAATCAATGCAAAGCTTTTCTACCTCTTTGAAAAGCTTTGTTATATTAAAGTTTCTATTAATCTTTAAAGCATATACCGTTTTTAAAGATTGGATAACACTTTCGGCTCTATAAGTATTGTAATAGCCTTTTTCTGCTATAAGAGTGCTTATAGAGTTAATTACATGAATTGACATATAATTAATTATGGCAAGCCCATAGGAGAGGGTTTCTTCTCTAGTTCTTGAAGTGGTATCTTTTTTTAATAATAAAATATCTTCTTGTAAATTCTTATAAGATAAGTTATCTAGGAAATAAGAATCAATGTTAAATTCTTTTTTTGTCAAACTTTCATAATAAGATAATAGATGATTACATTCTTCAATATTAAAGAAATTTTCAAGAATCTCAATTTGTTCAGCTAAGTAAATAATAGCTTTTTTAATATCAATTTTTTGATTAGCTAATTTTCCAATCTTAAACTTTAAAAAAGATGATTCATATAAAATTCTAAATTCACTTAAAGAACAGTTCTCTTTTACTTTCATTAAGACAAGTGCATAAATAGGTTTCCAAAAATCGGCATAATAAGTTTCGAGTCTTTCTCTTAAATCTGAACTAGTCTCAAAGAGAAAGGTTGATGCTCCAAACTCAAAACAAGATATGGCTTCAATATTTTGTTTTTCTTTTTTTAGAATTAGGCCATTTTCTGTAATAGTTCCAATGAGTTTGCCACTCTTCTTCTTCGCCTTACCTTTCTCTGAGTCCCAAATAGAACTTCTTTCATAAAGATACCAATGTCCATTGATATATTTTATTTCTGTTCCTATTGGTTTTTTGAAATTAAGAACCCAAGCTGGTCTATTATGCTTTATTTCCATTTGATTCCCCATGCTATAGTATGTTTATTATGCCTTAAGAAAAGATATCCGTCTAGCAAAAAAACAAATTTGAAAAAGGCTATATTTTTAAATCTTATTTTTAACCATTTTCTATTGTAATTTAAGAGCTATAAAACTTTTACTACAAAAAATAAGTAAAATACTGTAATATGTATTCATAAAGAGGGTAATAAATGAGAATTTTATGTATTTCTGATGATAAAGATCGGCTAATCTATTCCGAACATGTCAAAGAACATTTTAAGGATATAGACTTTGTTATTGGTGCAGGGGACTTATCGGTATCGTATTATGAATTTATTATTTCTTCTTTAAATAAACCTTTATTTTTTGTTTTTGGAAATCATAATTTAGAAGCTTTTAATAGATTTATGGATCCCTCAAATGATACTAAATCCGTTCATGATACAAAAAAGTTAGATATTACTTATAGTGGAGAATGTATCGATGGAAAAATTTATAGAGATAAAAAAACCGGTTTGATAATTGCAGGCTTAGGTGGTTCATATAAATATAACAAAGGATTAAGTCAGTACACTGAGTTTCAAATGAAAATGAGAATTTTAAAACTAGTTCCTAAATTGTTGCTAAATAAAATAAGATATGGAAAATATTTAGATATATTAATAACTCATTCTCCACCCTTAGGTTATAATGATGATAAAGATAATTGCCATAGAGGTTTTTCGAGTTTTTTGACATTTATGGATTTATTTAAACCAAAATATTTGCTTCATGGACATATCCATTTAATTGATTCTAATGCAAGAAGAAAAGTAGTATATAGACGAACAAAGGTTATTAATGTATATAAGTCATATGTTTTAGAAGATGATAAGCTTGGAAATAAAAAGAGCTAAGAGATAAGGAAATGCTATGAGCGACTATAATATAAGTGCCCAAACCGAAGAAAATTTTGAAAAAGCCAAAAATAGAGCTAGAATTCAAGTCATTTTATCAAAATTAAAATGGGAAAATTCTGATTTATTATCATTATATGAAGTTACTGAATTAATTAAACCTAGAGGACAATCTTACTTAGGTGTAAAAAGTATTCCAATAAAAGATATTATTGGAAGTGAAGGTCGAGCTAGAGATTTTTCAAAAGCTTTTTATCCTAAAAAGGAATTATTAAAAGAACGATGGAAAAGTATAGATAAAGCGCATTTACAATTTGTTGATTTAC
Source organism: Sphaerochaetaceae bacterium (assembly GCA_963677735.1). Taxonomy (GTDB): domain Bacteria; phylum Spirochaetota; class Spirochaetia; order Sphaerochaetales; family Sphaerochaetaceae; genus Pleomorphochaeta. The sequence continues at coordinate 2,283,136 of OY782505.1, read as the reverse complement.
CTTCAATAAGTGTATATAAACTTGGGCAATGGTATTTTGTTCGAGATGGTAATCACAGAGTTTCTGTTGCTAAAAGTCAAGGTTCTGAATTTATCGATGCTGAAATTGTTGAACTAGATTCACAAATACCTTTAAAGAAAGGTATGACGATGAGAGATTTAAGAAAAAAAGTTATTGATTTTGAAAGAAATGAATTTCTAAGTCAATATAATTTTAAAGATATAATTCCAATTGATGAAATTGTTTTTTCAGCTGCTGGAATGTACTCTGAAGTATTAAATCATATATATGTCCATAAATATTACATGAACGAAAAGAAAGATAAAGAAATTCCCTTTGATAGAGCAGTAAAGAGTTGGTATAAGAATGTATATTTCCCCATTATCGATGAATGTCGAAAGTTGAAATTATTAACTTCTTTTCCAGGTAATACAGAAGGAGATTTATACATATGGATTGTAAGACATTGGGATGATTTAAAAAATATGAGTGGATCACAAAATGTTTCAATAGAAAGTGCTGCCTTAGATTACAAACAAAGATTTGCAAAAGGCTATTGGTATCGTTTCTTTAAGCGTATAAGTGATTTCTTGTTTAAAAAATAAAAAAAAGACTATTGTTAGAGAAAATTAATTTATTAATTTTTCTAAGTAATAGTCTCTTTTATATAAAAATGTTAATTATTCTTGTATATAAGCTGCTAAAGTATCAGCATAAACTTCCATAACTTTTCCTAATTTTTGACTAGGTCTAATTAAATTTTCCTTACCAGCTAAATGTACTAGGCCTGCAACAGGTTGGTTGTGAGAATCAATTTCAGTATGTACTCCAAAAGGAATATGAATCATACCCATATTTTGAGCCCATAAAAGCATAGAATCAATAGCATGAGCACCTTCACAAGTGGAGTGCATGCAGCTTGTAAAACTTGCGAAGAATTTAGAATCTAATTCTCTAGTTTCAGATAAATCAAATGTTGAATCTAAAAAGGCTTTCATTTCAGCACTTACATTCCCGAATAAAGTTGGAGATCCTAAAATAACCATCTCACTTTTTTTAAGTGTAGATGTGTTTGCTATTGGTAAAGCTAATATATCTTCTAAGAAATCATTTGCTGTTTCTAATTTATTTGCCCAAATGTGTAAATCATCATCTTCGACTCTATAAAGTCTAGCATCACAACTTCTTTCAATTAATAATTCTTGTAAATACTGTCCCATAATAAAACAGTTCCCATTTACACTATGTATAATGATTGAACATCTTTTCATGTGCAAACCTCCATGTTGAATTTAATATAATTATATCATGAAATTATATTATTTGCTAAAAATAGTTGAAAAAATGAATTTAAGCAAGGAATTTGAAAAGATTATTAAATTTAAAGTTATATGGGCAGTTGTGGTGTAATAAGATATTTCTTTTTGGTATAATCAGTTCATTAACTGTAATTTTTATAGTTTTTTGGGAAAAGTAGGGAAATATGAATTATATAGAAATGATGTTGATAGCTTTAGGCCTTTCAATGGATGCTTTCGCCGCTTCTATTAGTAAAGGCCTTTGTCTTTCACAAATTAAACATAAATATGCTTTTATAATTGCTTTGTTTTTTGGAGGCTTTCAACTAATGATGCCTCTTTTTGGTTGGTTTTTAGCCAAATCATTTGCGATATATATTACTTCTATAGATCACTGGATTGCTTTTATTCTGTTATCTTTTATTGGGGTAAAGATGATTTATGAAGCAGTTAAGAAAAAGGATATAGAATGTTGTAGTACTACTGTTATTGATATCAAAAATATTCTTTTATTATCTGTTGCAACAAGTATTGATGCGTTAGCTGTTGGTGTTACATTTGCTTTTTTACCTAATGTGGATATTAGTTTAGCTGTTTTGATAATTGGCATTATAACTTTTTGTGTATCTTATATTGGAGTATTTATTGGCCATAGGTTTGGTATGAAGTTAGGTAAAAATTCTGAAATATTTGGTGGTATTGTTTTAATTTTTATTGGTACAAAAATTCTCGTAGAGCATTTAGGTCTCTTGTAGTTTTTATATAATTTAAGCTCCTAATTATAAAATATATAAAAAGGAGCTTGTTTTTGCTTATTAAAGTTTTAAATCTTCAAATTTGTCTGAAATATTAGTTAAGTTAACTAGTGTTAAAGCAACTGCTAAGTCTGTTTGACCGTTTTCTAATGCATCAACTAAATAACGATATTCATTAACTTTTTTCTTTTTCTCTGCTAAGTTTTCTTTAATTCTATCTAAAGCAGCATATAACTGAGGTGAAAGATTTTCATAAATAGAATTTAAAATAATATTATCATTTGATTTAATTAGAGTGGTGTGAAATTCAAAATCATTTTGTTTAAAATTAGTTAAGGCTTCAATATCTCTTGGATTTTCTTCTAAAATAGGGATGGTGTTTTCCATTTTTGTTACGCAACGACCTAAAGATCGTACGATAAGCATTCTAGAAGGACTTCTTGATAATTCTCTTGTTGCAGAAACTTCAATTGTTGTTCTAACCTGCATTAAGTCTGTTAATAATTTCTTATCTGGTACTTGTTTTGAAAGCATAGACATGGAAAGAGATTCAACAAACTGGTCAAGGTTATTACTTTTTACTAAAGCTCTTTTTCCTTGGCTTACTTGAATTAATCCTTTTGCTTCTAAATTTTTAAAAGCTTCTCTTACAGATCTGCTAGATGCAGAAAATTGTTGAGCTAATTCATGTTGACTAGGCAAGGTTTCTCCTGCTCTATATTTTTTAGATAAAATCATTTCTTCTAGTTTGTTTGCTATCTGAGTAGACTTAGTTTCATTAGTTATTGGTGTAATTAACATTATTTGTTCCTTATACTTTATTTATTCGTGATTAGTATATCATATAACATTTGTCAAAGGTAAGAGGTTTTTTTTAAAAAACTTTAATTTTCTTAACATATTTCAAACTTATTACATTTCTTAAATGCTTTAAAAAATGCTTAATTCGTTACTTATTTAAAGTAATTTGACTTAAGCTTAAAAAATATTATAACTATTGATTTAACTTAAATAAGACATAGGCTTGTTATATATCTAATTGAATAATTATAAATTTAATTCTTTTTCGTATTTATTTGTTAATTAAAAAATATACTTATTCTAGTTATTTATTAAGCTTGAATGGTTATAAAGGCACTTTAAACTAGTCTGATAAAAATACCTAAAAAAAATGTTTTACATTATATAAAAGTTATGCAATAATAATAAATGTCGTTGTTCATATCTATTGCGATCGACCCAGCGCATAGGTATTTTAAGATTCTAATTGTGTAGAATCAAATAGGAGGTTGCCGCTTTTCCCTTTGGTTGAGCGGTATTTTTTTGTCTTTTTTAGTTGCCGATTAAGAGTTTTTTTTGTATTTTCTTTAAAGGTCTTTTGACTTTTTAATGAAAATTTATGGTTCTTCTGGAGGATTAACGTGGAACAGAAAAAATTTAAAACTGAAGTTTCTCAATTATTACAATTAATTATTCACTCTCTTTATTCACATAAGGAAATATTTTTAAGAGAGATAGTATCTAACTCATCAGATGCTATTGATAAGCTAAAATATTTATCAATAACTGATGATGCATATAAAAAGATTGAATTCGATCCAAGAATTGATATTGAGTTTACAGAAGGTTCTGATGCAACTCTAATTCTTAAAGATAATGGTTTAGGAATGAATCATGATGATTTAAATGACAATCTTGGTACTATCGCATCAAGTGGCACTAAAAAGTTCTTAGCTGCATTAAATGATGACTTAAAAAAAGATAACAACTTAATTGGTCAATTTGGTGTTGGTTTTTACAGTGCATTCATGGTTGCAAAAAAGGTAGATGTTATAACTAAAAAAGCAGGTGAAGATAAAGCTTATAAATGGTCTAGTACGGGAGAAGGTTCATATACAATCGAAGATGCTGATAGAGATGAGCATGGAACAACTCTTATTCTTCATTTAAACGAAGAAGGAGTTATGTATGCAAGTAGATGGGAAATTGAACAATTAATTAAAAAGTACAGCGATCATATCGCATATCCTATTTTCCTAAGTTATGATCAAGAAAATGTTGATCCTGATGGTAAAAAAGACGATGATGGAAATCCTATTAAAACAATTGAACATAAAGTTGAACAAATAAATAGTTGTACAGCTCTTTGGAGAAAGAACAAAAGTTCTCTTAAAGAAGAAGACTATAATGAATTCTACAAAAATAATTATAGTGATAGTGAAGATCCATTATTCTATACCCATGTTAAAGCTGAAGGTGTTACAGAATACACTACATTATTCTATGTTCCAGCTAAAGCTCCTTTCGATATGAAATATGCTGATTATAAACCTGGTGTAAAATTATATGTAAAGAGAGTTTATATTACTGATGATGATAAAGAGCTATTACCAACATATTTAAGATTCGTTAGAGGTATTATCGATAGTGAAGATTTACCATTGAATGTTTCTAGAGAAATTCTACAACAAAATAGAGTAATGAATACTATCAGAACAGCTAGTGTAAAAAAATTGTTGGGTGAGTTTAAAAAAATTGCTGATAATAATCCTGAATTATATACCAAGTTTATCGAACAATATAATGGACCTCTAAAAGAAGGTTTATATAGTGATTATGCTAATAGAGATACTTTATTAGAATTAGTAAGATTTAAATCATCTACTGAAGATGGATATGTATCTTTAGCTCAATATAAAGAGAGAATGAGCGAAGAACAAAAAAGCATTTACTACATTACTGGTGGTAAAGAGCAAACTCTTAAATCAAGTCCATTATTAGAAGCATATAAGAAAAAAGGATATGAAGTTCTAATTATGCCAGAGGAAATTGATGACTTTATTATTGGTTCAATTGCTAATTATAAAGATATTCCTTTAAAGGCTATTAACAAAAGTGGTGCGGTTGATGATTTAAAAGATGAAAAAGAAGATAAGAAAGACTCAAAAGAAGAAAAAGCAATTGTCAAAAAGATTAAAGATGCTTTAGGGGATAAGGTAAGTAATGTTGTTGTATCTTCTCGTTTAGTTGATTCTCCAGCTATTGTAGTTGTTGATGAAAATGATCCAAGTGTACAAATGCAACAAATCTTAAGACAAATGGGTCAATCTGATATTCCAGAAGCTAAACCAATTTTAGAAGTTAACTGTGATCATAATATGGTTAAAAAATTAATTGAAAGCAAAGATGATGAATATAATAAGAATTTAAGTGAAGTTTTATTAGGACAAGCTATGTTAGCTCAAGGTGTAATGCCTAAAGATCCTGTAGAATTTACTAAGAAATTAAATGATTTATTATCAAAATAAATTAATTTTTTAATTAACTTATTAAAAGGGTTGTCATTGATATGTTTAATATCACATTGATGATCCTTTTTATTTTTTCATTCTTGAATTGTGTATTAAAAATAAATGATTTATACTAACGATAAAGTAACTCTTTAAAAAGGGAGATAGTATGAAACTTTTATTTACACTAGCCACTGAGGCTGTTAATACCACATTTGCTGATACCTTAATTGAAAATTTAAAATTTTGGCAGGGCCAAGGATTTAAAGCTTTTAGTATAACCTTACTAACAGGGGTTTTAATTTTTGTTGCTTCTTGGATTGCTCTTAAAATTATTCTTAAATCAATCAAGGCTGTACTCAATAGATCAAAAAATTTAAGTGAATTAATGGTTACTTATATTATAAAAATAATTTCTGTAATTGGTTGGATAGTGATAATTATTACTTTTTTACAACATATAGGGATAAATATGGGTCCACTTGTTGCTGGTTTAGGTGTAACTGGAGTTGTTTTAGGATTAGCTTTCCAAGATTCTTTATCTAATTTTTTTGCAGGTGCAATGCTTGTAATAAATGAACCGTTTAGGAAAGGCGACTATATTGAAGTCGGAACTCTATCTGGCTCAGTTGCTTCAATGGATTTGATGTGTGTAACTTTAAATACTCCAGATGGGAAAAGAATTACAATGTCAAATAATTTAGTATGGGGTGTTGCTATTACTAATTATTCTTATACTACAAAACGTGGTGTATCTATGACAGTTAGTGTTCCCTATGATGCTAATTTAACACTTTGTAAGAATTTATTTACTGAAATGCTTAATTCGTATCCTGAAGTATTAAGTGATCCCGAGCCAATTATTGAGGTACATAAGCTTTCTGATTCTTCCATTAATTTCTTATTAAGACCATGGGTAAAACCTGAAGATTATTGGAAGGTGTATTGGAGATTCCAAGGCGAAGTAGTGTCTAAATTAAATGAAAAAGGCATCAAAGTACCTTTCCCTCAATTGGATGTTCATTATGATAAATAATTAAAAAAAATAGCTTTACACTATTTTACCTTTATATTTCTTTTTCTGATAATATAAAGGTATTATTTTTTATCTAATCCAATTAAGAATATTTCAAATGAATCTGATCTACAAGCTTTTGGTTTTGTTGTCTTTGCTTTTGTAAATATCGTTCTCATTTGCTTTAAAATTTCTTGTTGACCACCACCCTGGAATATCTTTATAACAAGGTTGCCGTGTTGTTTTAGGTGCTCTGTTGCAAGATATAAAACTTGCTCAGCAAGGTTTTCACTTCTAGCGGTATCTACACTTCTGTTTCCCATTGTCATGGGTGCTGCATCACTTATTATATTATCATAAGGTCCTTTTTCAACTAGCTTGCTTCTAATTTCTTTACTAAAGGCATCACCTTGGAAAAAAGTGACTGTTGGAGGAATTGGATTTAAGTTTAAAGGGTTTAAATCAACGGCGACAATGGAGCCTTTTCCTTTTATTAATTCTCTATGAGTATATAAAGTCCAAGAGCCTGGAGCTGCCCCAACATCAAGTATTGAGTCTCCTGGTTTTATTATATTATTTGTTGCTTGGATTTCTTCAAGTTTATATACAGATCTTGCAGGATATCCTTCTTTATGAGCTTTCTTTGTATAAAAGTCAGCTTTATCTCTTCTCGTTTTTGCCATGTGATTATTGTATCAGAAATATATCATAAAATCGAGTATGTTGAATGGACAAAAAAAGACGCCGAATAAAAGGAGAGAATCGGCGTCCAAAAAGGAGGTTGAAAAAAACTGTTGCTCTGTTTTTTTATGTAAATATATATGCAAGAAGCGTGCCAAAAAATAAAAACTTGAAAAATAGGCCTAAAATGCAGTTTTTTTAATAATTTAATATAATTTTTGATATTAATAAATGTGTAAATTTTGCATTACTTGTTATATTGGGAAATTTTTTCACACCATTTAAATTAAAGAAAAAAAAATATAGATGCTAACAAGGGGGTGGGAGAGGTTTGTTAGCATCTATAAATCACACTTAAAAAAGGAGGTTGAAAAAATCTACTCTGTTTATATAAATTAATGCAAGAAGCGTGCCAAAACGAAAAATCGTTATATATTGTGGAAAATAGCCCTTTTTAAAGAATATAAAGGTTGATAAAGTGTATATTTTTTTCGGATTTTTAAAAATTGTGCAAATATTACACAGTTTTTTAATAAAAAAAGAGAAACAATAATTATCACATTTATTGCTTCTCTAGGAGTTATAGATTAAAAAAAAATTATTAACATTAAATATATAAGCAATAACCATACCAATTTATTAGTATTTATATGTAGTAATATGTATAGGGAATATATAAAGAATAAGTGTTTTTTTTAGTTTATAGTTGACTATATAGTATATGCCTATATATCTTTGTGTTTATGAAAGAAAACTTATTAAATAGAAAATTTAAATATACGTATTCAAATGCGACTTTATATCTAATAGGAATTAATGTATTTATTTTCCTAGTTACTAATTTTATGTGGAGAAATGGAATCTATTATTTATCAATGATTCCTAGCTTTGTGTTAAATGGTTATGTTTATCAAGTCTTCACTTATATGTTTGTACATAGCAATTTTTCTCACATCTTTTTTAATATGTTGTCACTATTTATTTTTGGACAAGCTTTAGAAAAGAGATTAGGGACTAGGGAGTTTCTTCTATATTATTTATTAGTTGGAACACTTTCTGGAATCTTTAGCTTTGTTAGTTATTATATAGCGGGTGAGAATGCTATTTTACTTGGTGCCTCTGGTGCGGTTTATGGGATTTTATTACTTTTTGCAGTTTTTTTCCCTTTTGCAAAAGTTTATATATTTGGCTTATTACCTATAAGAGCTCCTTTGTTGATAGTATTATTCTTTGTTATTGAACTTTTCAGTGAAGCTTCTGGTTTTAATGGTGGAGTTGCTCATTTAACTCACTTAGCAGGACTTGTGTTTGGATATATTTATTGTCTAGTTAGAATGAAAATAAATCCATTTGATGTTTGGAAGAGAACTTTATAATTAGAAACAAAGTTTTATACATTTGTCTATATCTTTACAAAGACTTGAATATTAATAATAATAAAGTAAGTTAATTTCTGGTATAACAGGAGATGCAAATGACAAAGAAGACAGACTCATTAAATAAAAAACTTTTGGTTGCTGCTCTTAAAGCAAAAAAAGCAAAAGAAATAAAAGATTTAATAAACCAAGGTGCCGATATCTATTGTGTAAATGATTGGGGAATGACACCAATTATGATAGCTGCGCAAAATAATCCCTCTTTAGTTGTATTAAATGCTCTTATAGATGCCGGATCAGATGTAAAGGCTACAGAACCTAAGTATAGATCAAACGCGCTTCATTTAGCTGCAAATAGAAATACTAATCCAAAAATTATTTCTGCTTTAGTTAAAGCAGGGGTTGATTTGAATAGTAGAAATTATTTGGGAGAAACACCGCTAATTATGGCTGTTAGTAGCAACGACGAAACAAAAATGGTAACAGCTCTAATTAAAGAAGGTGCAGATATAAATGCTAGAGATTATCAAGATCACAGTGTATTAGAATATGCTCAATTGAAAAAAAGAACTTACATTATTAATACTTTAAAGAAGCTTGGAGCTAATTAAAAGTGTTAAATTAAGATTGCTAGATATTAACTTGAAAGTCCGATTAGATTGCTAGTCGGATTTTTTTTGGCACAAAAAAAGCAATATTAATAAATATTGCCTTTTTTGTTGTGCTTATTTGTGTTGTCAATAAAAGTAATTAGAGACATGTTAAATAAGAATGAAGAGTTCTTATTAACAATTGCTATAATATGTTATATGTTTGAATAAGTCAATATAAAATTATAATATTTTAAAATAAATATTAAATTTATATCATTAATATATAATTTAACTTTACTTATAGCATGAAATTAACAGCAAAATAAACAAATGGTTAGATGTTTGAAATAAGTTAAAAAACTCTTTCCCATGAAAGTCTATGAGAAAGAGTTTTCGTATTATATTTCTAATTCTTTATTAACAATCCCTCTTTCAAGCTCTTGTTTTAAGGTTTTTATTGATTCTAGAATTTTAGAAGTTAATGTATCTAAATCAAAAAGTTGGTTTTCATCTAGATTCTTTCTAAATTTAACTTCAGCTTTTCCTTCTTTAACACTTCTGTTTCCAAGAGTAATTCTTATTGGAATACCAATTAAATCTGCATCTGTAAATTTAACTCCTGGGCTTTCTTTTCTATCATCAAATAATACTTCTATACCGACATTGCTTAAATCTTCATATATTTTCTCACTTAAAGTTTTATCTTTAATTAAGTTAATTAAGTGAACTTGATATGGAGCTACTGATATAGGTAGGTTCAAACCTTTTTCATCTGTGTATTCTTCAGCTAAGCAAGCTAAGAATCTTCCAACTCCAATACCGTATGAACCCATTATAACAGGTTTGTTTTTTCCATCTTCATCTGTAAAGTAGCAGTTCATTGCTTCGCTGTATCTTGTACCTAGTTGGAATATATTTCCAACTTCAATACCACGATTTTCTTTTAAAGTATGACCACATTGACAAGTATATCCATCTTTTGCACTAGCTATATCTGCAACTTTTCCAGTATAATCTCTTCCAAAATTAGTATTTAAAAGGTGATAGCCTTTTTCATTTGCTCCAGCAACTAAGTTATTACTCTTTTTTACTGAATCATCGACTATTACAATAGTTTTAGGATCACAATTAATAGCAGAGCCATAGCCTGGAACCATATTAGCTGCTAAAATTTCTTCTTCATGAGCAGGTCTTAGTGCATTTGCTTTTGCGACTTTTTGTAATTTGTTTTCTTCAACATCTAAATCGCCTCTAATGATAGCTGTAATTAATTTTTCTTCTTCCTCACCTGTTTTATCGTCAATAAATGTGCCTACCATAAATACCGCTTTTGCTGTTTGGCGTTTTTCAACATTTAAGAAATTACAAAGTTCTTCAATTGTTTTGCAATCAGGTGTTTTAATTTTTTCGATTGGTTTCTCTTCTTCTTTGAAATATTCTTTTTGGAAAACAGCAACTTGTCTATTTGAAGTATAGCCGCATTTATCACAAGTAATTATAGTATCTTCTCCAATTGGTGATAAATACATATATTCATGGGAAACTTTACCCCCCATCATCCCTGAATCAGCTCCAACGACAATTACAGGAAGGCCTGCTTTAGAAAAAATTCTAAAGTAAGAAGCATAATGTTTTTTATATTGCTCGTTTAAGCCATCTACATTTCTGTCGAAACTATAACTATCTTTCATGGTGAATTCTCTAACTCTAATTAAACCAGCACGAGGTCTTGCATCATCTCTCCATTTTGTTTGGATTTGATATACTAGTTGAGGAAGTTTTTTGTATGAACCAATTTCGTTTCTAGCTATAGCTGTTGCATCTTCTTCATGAGTCATTGCTAAAACCATATCTCTATTGGCTCTGTCGTTAAAACGGCTCATTTCTTTATCAATGCTATAATATCTACCAGTTTCTTTCCAAATATCAGCGGGATTAACTACGGGCATCAATATTTCTTGACCACCGATTTGGTCCATTTCTTCTCTAATAATATTTTCAATTTTTGAATTTGTGCGATACCCTAAAGGTAAAAGTGTGAAAATCCCAGCTCCCATCTGGCGAACAAAGCCAGCTCTTAAAAGCATTTCATAACCTTTACTATCTGCAGCGCTTGGTGCTTCCCTTAAAGTTTTGGAAAACATTTTGCTCATTCTCATAGTTTTTCTCCTGATAATGGTTAATTTATAATTGTTGGTATTGTATCAAAATTGATAATTAGCTACAAGTTTTTTAGTTGTATTCTATATTTAATTTATTTTTATTAAATAAACAAATACTGTTTATTAAAGAGCTTTTTTATTTTCACAATATTCCTTTTATGTTATAATTTACATAAAAGAAATAATTGAAAGAAATAAACTCAATTTATATTAAATTTGATTGTTTTATTATTATTAAATTAGATTTTTCGTTTTTTTTCATATAGAAATAATAGAAATAAAATATTTAATAAAAATCTATTTTTTTTAATTAAAGAAGTAATGGTTTATATCCATTAATTAGGTATTATTAAAACAAATAATAAGAATTATATAAAAATTAGGAGAATGCCATGGATGTCAAATACCTAAAGCAAAAAGCTTTGGAAATTCGTGAGATGACAATTAAAGAAATTGGCCATTTTGGTGCAGGTCATATTGGTGGTAGTATGTCAATTGTTGAACTACTAACATATTTATATTACCAAGAATTAAGAATTGATCCAAAAGATCCCAAAAAAGAAGACCGAGATCGTTTTGTTTGTTCAAAAGGTCATGCTGGACCTGCAGTTTATGCAACTCTAGCTAGCAAAGGCTATTTCCCAGAAGAATGGTTATTAACTTTGAACCAAGGTGGAACAAAATTACCAAGTCACTGTGATATGACAAAAACTCCTGGAATCGATTTTACTGGTGGTTCTTTAGGACAAGGTTTTTCTGCAGCAGTTGGAATTGCCTTAGGACAAAAGATTAAAAAAATAAAAGCAAATACATTTGTAGTTATTGGAGATGGTGAAAGCCAAGAAGGTCAAATTTGGGAAGGTGCAGAAACAGCAGCCCAATGGAAACTTGGAAACTTAATAGCTTTTACCGATTTAAACAAATTACAATTAGATGGTTATACTGAAGATGTTGTATCTATGGATAATATTGATACAAGATGGCTTGGTTTTAATTGGCATGTACAAAGAGTAAATGGTCATGACTTTAGAGAATTATCTATTGCAATAGAAAAAGCAAAAGCTGTAACAGATAGACCTTCAATGATAGTAATGGATACAATTAAATCTTATGGATTTATTCCTGGAGAAGGTACTAGTGCAAATCACAGTATTGCATATGATGAAACAGTTGCACAAAAAGCAATAGAAGAACTTCGTGAAAGAGAAGGAGTTAACTAATGAGAGATACTAGTGATATTTTAAATATGCGTGATGCTGTTATGGCAGCTATAAATGATTTAGCAGCAGAACATGAAGAAATAGTAATGCTTGATGCTGATTTAGCAAGCTGTCTAGGTTCAAAAAGCTTTCTAGACAAATATCCTGATAGATTTTTTAACTGTGGTATTGCCGAAGCAAACATGGTAGGAGTTGGAGCTGGCCTTTCTTCAATGGGATTAACTCCTTTTGCACATACATTCGGTTGTTTTGCAAGTAGAAGAACCTTCGACCAATTCTTTTTATCAGTTGGATATGCTCATCAAGTAATACACTTGATTGGATCAGATCCTGGAATTACTGCTCAATTAAATGGTGGAACACATATGCCATTTGAAGATATTGCTTTAATGAGACAAGTACCAGGGGTAGTAATAATTGATCCATCTGATGCACAAAGCATGTATGAATTAATTAGACAAGTATATCAAAATAACAAACCTTCATATATTAGATCTGCAAGAAAAGGTGTTACACATAGATATCCTGTAGGAACTAAAATTGAACTTGGAAAAGGTATAGAATTAAGTAAAGGTGAAGATGTTGCAATAATTGCAACAGGCCAAACTATGGTAGATGCAGCAACAGGAGCATTAGAAATTTTAAAAGAAAATAAAATTGATGCAACGTTAGTAGATTTACATACCATTAGACCATTAGATACAGAGTTAATCGAAGAAGTAGCAAAAAGATGTAAAAAAATCTTAGTATGTGAAAACGGAAGATACAGTGGTGGTGTTGGAGAGATGATAGCAGCTCATCTTGCAAAAACAAATCCTGTAAAGATGGACTTTGTAAATGTTGGTGAAAGATTTGGTGAAGTTGGAAAACTTGACTATTTATCCAAAACTTTTGGTTTTACCCCTGAAGATATAGCTAAGAAAGCTATCACTTTAGTAAAATAACAAATTTAATAAGGGGTTGTTTTTAACAACTCCTTTTTTTATACAATCAGGTACAAAATGGCAATTAAAACTTATGCACATCGAGGCTTTTCAGCACATTATCCAGAAAACACAATGTTGTCTTTTAGAAAGGCTATTGAAGAAGGATTTTGTGACGGAATCGAATTGGATGTTCACTTATCAAAAGACGGTGAACTTGTAATTATTCATGATGAAAAGGTCGATAGGACAACTAATTCAGTAGGATTTGTCAAAGATAAGAGTTTAGAAGAGTTAAAATCTTTAAATGCTAATTATATTTTTGGTGATAAATTTTCTAGACAAGAAATTCCAACCTTTGAAGAATATTGTTCTTATGTAAATGATAAAGATATTATCACGAATGTTGAGATAAAGACAAACTTAATTTATTATCCAAATATTGAGGAAAAAGTAATAAGAATGTTAGAAAAATATAATTTATTAGATCGAATTCTTATTTCTTCTTTTAATCATAGTTCAGATATTTTAACTAAAAAAATAAATAAGAATATTCCTTGTGGTCTATTAGTAGAATCCCAAGGGTTATTAAATATTGGTTCTTATGCTAATGCTTTAAATATGGAATATTATCATCCAGATGTTTCAACATTAACTGAAGATGTTGTTTTAGATTGCAAAGAACATGGTGTTAAAATAAATCCTTGGACTGTAAATACAATGAAGGCTTTATCAGACTGTGTAAACTGGGAAGTTTCAGGAGTTTTTACTAATTATCCTGATATTGTAAAAAGCTATATAAATTATAAAGGGTTATAAATGGCAAAGCCAAAATATAAGTTAGAGACTATTCCAGTTTGGGATGCGCTTGAAAAAAATGATGAGTGCTTTCTTTGTTCCTTGATGAAAGAAGCTGAAGAACATGGTGTTGATTTTTATTTAGGCTCTTCTGTTATGAATCCTGAAACAAGAGTTAGAGTAAATGAATATGGTTTTTGTTTTCATCATTTTCATCAATTACAAGAGGCTCAAAAAGCACAAGGTTTGGCTTTATTATGTGATACATATTTAGAAAAAAGTAGAGAAAATTTAAAGAAATCTTTTCAATTATTGCAAACCTCTTCTCCTGGCAGAAAAATGAATAAAGCTATTGATTTATTTAATAATGAAATTTCAAAAAGAGAAGAGGGGTGTTTAATCTGCACTCAAATGCAAACTAGATTAGATAGATATTTATATACAATCATTTATATGAGCCAATATGAACCGCCTTTTAGAGATGCTTTAAAAAAAAGTAAAGGTTTTTGTCTTCATCATTATAAAGAATTAATAAATAATGCTTGTGATGTTTTAGGTGCAAAAGAGGGTGCTCAGTTTATTAAATTTCTAACTGAAATAGAGTTAGATAACATTGAGAGAATCTCAAAAGACAACTGGTGGTTAACTCAAAAATATAAGAGTGAAAATAAAGATAAACCTTTTAATGGTTGTGAAGATGCTCATAAAAGAACAGTTAGTAAAATGCTTGGCGATTATAGGATAATTGATCCTATTAAAAACTTAAAATAGAAAAAAACTGTTGTCTCTAAGTAAGATTATTTTTTCTTAGAAACAACAGCTATTGTATTATTTATTCTATCTTGTCTAAGATTGAAAATCCTATAGTATTTTCAGGCATCTTTAGATCGAAGTTATCTGCAATAGTATTTCCTATTACTGCAAAAGTATCATAAATGTCTAACTCTTTTGGAGCTTTAAGAGATGGAGAATATGCTAAGAATGGAACATATTCTCTTGTATGATCACTACCGGTATAGGTTGGATCATTTCCATGGTCTGCTGTTATAATTAATAAATCATCATCTTTTAGTTCTTTTAATAATTCTCCTAGCTTAACATCAAATCTTTCAATTTCTTGAGCATATCCTTGAGGATTTCTTCTATGACCCCAAAGGGCATCAAAGTCTACTAAATTTGTAAAACATAGGCCAGAGAAATCTCTTTTAGCAATTTCAATTGTTTGCTCCATTCCATGAACTGAACTTTTTGATTTATTAGATTCTGTGAGACCTTCTCCATCAAAGATGTCAAATATTTTTCCAACTGATATTACTTGATAACCATTATCTTTTAATACGTTTAATGCTGTTTTACCATATGGTTTTAATGCATAGTCATGTCTATTGGCAGTTCTTTTGAATTCACCTTTTTTCTTACCTACATATGGTCTAGCTATAACTCTGCCAACTTTCCACTTATCTTCTAGTGTTAATTCTCGTGCAATTTCACAACATCTATATAATTCTTTCAAGTCAAAAGTTTCTTCATTTCCACAAATTTGTAATACAGAATCTGCAGATGTATAAACAATCATATTTCCTGTTGCTATTTCTTCTTCAGCTAATTCGTCTAAGATTGTAGTTCCACTTGAACTTTTATTTCCAATTACTTTGTGACCTGTTCTTTTTTCTAACTCTTTAATTAAATCATCAGGGAAACCTGTTTCTGTAAAAGTTTGGAATGGTTTTGTTATATGAAGTCCCATTATTTCCCAGTGCCCAGTCATTGTGTCTTTGCCTAAACTGCTTTCAGCTAATTTAGTGTAATAAGCACTAGGATTTTTTACACTATCTACTTGTTTTAGCTTACAAATATTAGCAAGTCCAAGTTTTTGTAAATTTGGAATTTCAAATGAATCAACACTTTCTGAAATGTGAGCTAAAGTATTAACATTTACATCACCATATTCTTTGGCATCAGGCATTTCGCCAACACCCATTGAATCCACAACAATAGTAAAGATTCTATTATATTTCATACTATCCTCCTAGAGGCTGTTCTAAAGGCTTTCAGTAATGTTTACTGGTATGTTTCTTTTACAATCTCTTTATATCTTGTACATTAATAATAACTATAATAATTACGAGTATCAACTGTAAAAAATATAATATATTGATTATAGTAGAATTTGGAGAATAATGATGAAGGAAACAATTGTTTTAAAGAAAGCGGATTTGTCATTTGCAAGGGATTTGTTAGATTATCAAATAAGAAATCGAGAGTTCTTAAAAAAATTAACACCTTTGAGAGATGAAAGTTTTTATACTTTAGAAAAGCAAGAATTTATATTAGAAAGAAATATAGAAGATTATGAACAAGAAACAAATTATAATTTTTATATTTTTATAAAAGAAAAAAATTTGCTTATTGGACATATAGGTTTATCAAATATTATAAGAGGTGTATTTCAATCTTGTTTTATGGGATATTCCCTTGATAAGGATTATATTAATAATGGTTATATGACTCTAGCAATTAAACAAACTGTAGATTTTGCTTTCAATACTTTAAAACTTCATAGAATTGAAGCGAATGTAATGCCCCATAATTTTTCCTCTTTAAGGGTTTTGGAAAAAAATAATTTTATAAATGAAGGGGTATCTAAAAAATATTTAAAAATTAATGGAGAATGGGAAGATCATATCCATATGGTTATTATTAATAAAAATTAAGTTTGTTTTATTACGGGTTTTATTTTAGTTTAAGAAAGTTACAAAATAATGTAGCCATTTCTTCATTGCTTTCTCTTTTTCCATCTTCAATCCAATGAATTAATATTTTATATAGGCCACCGGATAAAAAATCTATATCATATTTTTTTGTTATCTTTTTTGTATTTTTATTAAAAATGTCATTTAATAGTAAGTATAAATATTTATCAAAACGATTTAATAATAATGTTTGCATATTAGCTTTTATCAAGGTTAGAATCATTGATTCTTGTCTACTAAAATACGAAAAAAAGTTGTATGCAAATTGATATATATTATGATCTTTGTAATTTTCAATTTCAGATAAGTACTGCTCAAATAACTTATCTAAATAAGTAATAATTATATCTTCTTTATAATTATAATTACGATAATATGCCATTCTTGAAACACCAGCTTTATTTGTTATATCTGTAATTGTTATATTCTTGAATTCTTTTTTTTTCATTAAAATCATAAGGGATTCAAAAATACAATCTTTTACTAATTGGTTTTGAGAATTATCTTTAGTATTCAAAAACAAATACCTCCATATTGTAACGTTTATATAATTTAATATTGTCTATATTAGGCCTTATTTATATCTTTATCGTATCTAAATGTTACATCTGTAACAAGAATATACGGAGTTTATATGATGATTAATTTTCTTAAATTATTAAGTGGTATTTGTTGGTCAATTGTTTATATTGAATCTATTAGGATAGGCTTTAAAGAAAAAACATATGCAATGCCTATTTTTGCATTAGCTTTAAATATTTCATGGGAAGGTATTTATGCTTTAAATTCTTTCCTTGGTGTAGTAACTTTGCAAAGTTGGATTAATTTAATTTGGTTTCTATTAGACTGTGTTATTTTGTATACTTATTTTAAATTTGGTAAGAGTGAGATATCTAAATATACAACAGAAAGGTATTTTGTTTTAGGTTCAATATTTATTATTTTTATGGCTTTTGTACTTCAATATTCATTTATTTTTGAATTTAATGAAATGTCAGGAATATATTCAGCCTTTATTCAAAACTTATTAATGTCTGTTTTGTATATAAATATGCTTGTTTCAAGAAATAGTATAAAAGGACAGAGTAAACTTATTGCATATAGTAATTGGATAGGTACTCTCGCTCCTACTATATTGTTTGGTTTAATTTATAATTATCAATTAGCTTTTGTATTAGGAATTTTTTGTTCTATATTTGATATCATATATATAATCTATTTATCTAATTATAAAAAAATAGTTAAATAAAAGCTTTTAATTATATTACAAATTACCCATATATTTTACTCGCATTTATTTACCGTTAATTTATATGGGTAGAAAAACTAATTTTTATAATTTATTCATCTATTATTGTATTTTTCGTATATGGATTTACATGAACCATACAATGTTTAACATTTGGGAATTTCTCTTCAATATTTTTGTGTACGCTAGCAGCAATTTCATGTGCTTCAATTAATGGTAAATCTGCTTGGACTGCAATCTCAACATCAATATAACATTTGTTCCCAAATTGACGAGATTTTAATAAATCAATATCAATAACTCCATCAACTTCCATGACTTCTTTTCTGATATGGTCAATATCTTTATTTGATATGGAAGCATCTACCATTTTATTTATTCCATCTTTAAAAATATCGAAAGCAGCTTTTAAAATAAAAATACAAATAACTAGTGTAGCTATAGGGTCCAAAATAGCAAATCCATTTTGAGCGCCAATAATACCAATTAAAGAACCTACAGATGAGAGGGCATCTGATCTATGATGCCAAGCATCAGCCATCAATGCGCCACTATTTATTTTTGTAGCTCCAATTTTAGTATACCAATACATAGCTTCTTTAATTAAGATAGATGTAATTGCAGCAATTAAGGCAATTAATGTTGGCATCTGGGATTCTAAATAACTTTTAGTTGTTATTTTATTAAAGCCACTTAGTCCAATTCCAATTCCTGTCATTGCTAAAATTATGGCTAATAAAATAGCTGTAACACTTTCAAATCGTTCATGACCATATTGGTGATGTTTGTCTGGAGCTTTACCTGCAATTCTTATTCCTATTATAACAATAATAGTTGAGAATACATCTGATAATGAATGAATTGAGTCACTTACTAGAGCTTCACTGTGTCCAAATATTCCAGCAAAAAATTTAAAGAATGATAAAAGAAAATTTGCTAATATACTCACAGTGCTTATTTGTTTTACAGTTTTTTCTTCAATTGTTTTAGCCATTGTTTAATCCAATGAGAAAATATTGGGGTATCAAAATTGATACCCCTAATTTCTATTTCTCTTCTTTCTTAGGATAAACAACTTGTAAATGTAAATCTTTTAATTGTTGTTCATCAACATAAGATGGTGAGTCATCCATTGGAGATGTCGCAGAAGTATTCTTAGGGAAAGCAATAACTTCTTTGATTGAGGTCTCTTCTGCCATGATCATAACCATTCGATCAATACCTGGAGCTACACCTCCATGTGGTGGTGCTCCATATTTAAAGGCTTCTAATAGGAAACCAAATTTTTGTTGAGCTTCTTCTTCGCTGAAATTACATATTTTAAATATTCTTTTTTGTAATTCAACATCATGAATACGAATAGAACCAGATGCAACTTCATAGCCATTTAATACTAAGTCATATAAATCACCTTTTACAGAACCTGGATCACTTTCTAATGTATCTAAGTATTCAGCTTGAGGCATACTGAACATATGGTGTGCAGCTTCCCAATGGTTTTCTTCTTCATTAAATTCAAATAATGGGAAATCAACAATCCAACAGAATTTGAATCCAGGTTGAATTAGATTTAAATCTTTACCAAGTTTTGATCTAACTGCACCTAAGCTAGTACAACATTTTGTCCAAGTTTTATGAGCAACCATTAATATTAAATCGCCTTCTTTTGCGCCAAAGGTTGAAATAACTTCTTCTTCCATTGAAACAAAGAATTTTGAAACACCACCTGATAAGGTATTATTTGCTCCAACTTTCATCCATGCTAGTCCGCTCGCACCATAAGTTCTTGCAGCATCTTGAAGTGAGTCTATATATTTACGAGTAAAGTTTATATCATCACTTTTTACAGCACATAGTCCTTTAACAAAACCGCCTTCATTTACAATATCTTTAAAGGTTGCAAAGCTTGATTTGCTAGCTAGTTCATTAACATCTTGGATTTTTAAATCAAAACGTAAATCTGGTTTATCATTACCATAAGTATTCATACTATCTTGGTATGTGAGTCTGATAAATTCTTTTGGTAAATCAACATCCATAACCTGTTTGAATACGTAGTTAAATAAATTCTCCATAAGACTTAGAACATCATCTCTTTTTACAAAACTCATCTCTAGGTCAAGTTGAGTAAATTCAAGTTGTCTGTCACCTCTAGCATCTTCATCTCTATAACATCTTGCTATTTGGAAGTATTTATCAAAACCTCCAACCATAAGTATTTGTTTAAATAATTGTGGGCTTTGAGGTAGTGCAAAGAACTTTCCAGGGTAGAACCTTGATGGTACTAAGAAGTCTCTAGCGCCTTCTGGTGTGCTTTTAATCAATGTTGGAGTTTCGATTTCATAGAAATCTGTCTTATATAAATATTCTCTTATTGCTTTTATAAATTCATGGCGTAATTTAATTCTTTTCTGCATTCCTGTAGATCTTAAATCTAAATATCTATATTTAAGTCTTAGATCTTCATTAGCTTCAGTTTCTTCATCAATCATGAAAGGTAAGGGTAAACATTTATTTAAAATTTCTATTTTTTCAGCTTTAACTTCAATTTCGCCTGTTGGCATATCCTTATTGACCATAGTCTCTGGTCGTTGGCGAACTAATCCGGTAACAGAAATACAATATTCCATTCTTAATTTAGCGGCAGTTTCTTGAAGTTCTTTTGATGCATCATCATCAACTACTACTTGTGTAATACCATAACGGTCTCTAAGATTGATAAAATGTAATGCTCCATGGTTTCTATCTCTGTGAACCCAACCATTTAAAACAACAGTATTTCCTGCATCTGCTTTTGTTAAGCCACCACAAGTGGTAGTTCTTTGTGCGAAAGCTTCTTCTGACATATAATTTCCTTTTATTAAGTAATTTATTCATTTGATAATATCATTTTGATGGATAAAAAACAACGTTCATTAGCTTTATCATATCATAAAGAATATAAATAAAAAAAGTTGTATGCTTTAATAATTTAAGTTTTTTATATCTTAATTTTATTAACAACATACAACTTGTAAAAGATTATATTATCTTACTCTAGAGTTATGTTTATATCTGCTGAAATACTTGTCACCTCTAATGGTGTACCTTCTTCTGTTTTATAGATATTTTCATATTCCTTATTATTAATAGAAATTTCTCCTGTTGTGGTGGTTATTTTATACTTATACTCTTTATCTATAAGTTTCAAATCAACATCACCTGAGACACTAGTTATTGATATTGAATCTTTAACATTTATATTATCGAGCTCAATATCTGAGGATATAGAGTTGGAGGAAAAAACATCACTGTTTATAGTGTCTATATCTATATCTCCACTAATTGAAGATAGTGAAAAATTTTCACATTCTATATTATCAATATCTATCGAGCCACTTTTTGTTATGAATTCGACTTTGTTTGCTTCAATATCATCTATTGAAATATCTGCTGAAGTTGTTTGAATTTTCAACTTTTCTTCAGATACAATTGATAAGAGATTGATATCTCCACTAATTGAATAAAAGGTTATATCTCTACCCTTTAAATCGCTGAAAGTTTCAATTCTTCCACTTATAGAATTAACTTCTAAATCTCCAAGTTCTTTTGTAGGGAGGTATATAGATATAGTTGGAGTTTCATTGTCAAACTTGATATTTATGAGTTTATTTTTAACTTTTTCTTCTATAATAGTTTCTCCATTACTTTTGGAAGTAATTTCTAACTCACCATTTTCTTTTGTGTTATATACTACTTTTGCTTCTTTTAAATCATCATCAACCCATATGTTAATGTTAGCTGAAATAGATTCTACAGTTAAACTTTTTTCATATTTAATATTTTGCTCACTAGTATTTCTTCTTGCTAATTTTGGGCTAAAGACCAATATCATAATAAAAATGAGAGCAATTAACATAAATATTTTATTTGCTTTAGTATCTTTTATTCTCATTTGTCTTCGTGAAACCTCTGATCCCAATCTTTTTCTTTATCGAACATTTCGTCTTCCATTGATTCAACTTTCTTCTTTAATTCCTCATATTCTTTTCTAAGTTCATCAGTTGTTTTATCATAATAAGGATCTTCTTTTTCTTCATATTTTTCATAATAAGGGTTTGAATTTTCATTTTCTGAAGGAATTACTATTGCAAGAATTATATAAATTACTGCACCTGGAAAAAATCCGGTAAACAATACAATTAATAGAGCAAAAATTTGGAATGTTCTAATATCTAAATCAGCCCACTGTGCAATACCAGAGCAAACACCAAATATTCTTGCACCTCTGTTTGATCTTCTAATTAATCTTATATCTCTCATCACAATTACTCACCTTTCTTATTTTTTTCAGATTCCATAATCACTTCTAAATTATTGATTCTGGTCATTAAATCATCAATACCTTCTTTTAAATCAGCTCTTTCTTTGTTTCTTGAACTCGAAAAATTGTCTTGAGTTTTAAATTCAGGTACAAATTCGTCATCTTCATCTTGATAATTATGTTTATCCTTTTTTTTCCTTTTCTTAGGGGAATAGGAACTATAAGTCCCAGGTCTATAACCTCTCCTCATTTCTTCCATTCTTAGTGCAGCATTAATTTTTTCTTTATCTTTTTTCCTGTTATAATCAAGATAAGCTGAAAATGCTGTAAAAGAAAAAACGATTGCTACGATTAAAACAGCCATATTATTTCTCCAATCTCTTTCTTAATTCTTCGAGTTCTTTTTCGATATCATCCATTCCTTCAAGGTCTTGGAATTTTTTATCTAAATCGTCATAAGTATTGTTTAAATCATTCATAGCTTCCATTCTGTTAATCTTTTCTTCCATGAAGTCAAAATTTGTTGCTTTTGTTCTGTTTAGCACATCTTGAGCTTTTCTTTCTTCTTCAGCTCTTTTTGCTCTTTCTTTCATAACAGTATATTTGCTATTAACACTTCTAAGTTTCTCTTCAACTTGAGATATTTCATCTTTAGAAACTTTAACAATTTCTTTTAAGCTATCTAATTCTTTAGCTTTTTTATCTAATTCACCCATTAGTTTTTTCTTTTCTAATAGGGCTTCTTTTGCTAGATCATCTCTCTTTTTTTCAATAGCAAGCATTGCTCTGCTTTCCCATCTACTTATTGCAAGTTCAATATCTTTTATTTTGTTCTCTGTTCTTTTTTGACTTGCCATTGAAGCTGCACAAGAAGTTTTTAGTTCAATTAAAGTATCTTCCATTTCCATTATCATTAATTTTATCATTTTTTCAGGATCTTCTGCTTTGTCTAATATTGAATTAATATTAGCATTAACAATGTCCATAAATCTTGAGAATACACTCATATTTTTATCTCCTGTATTAAGTTTATTTGTTTTCATATATAACTATGCAAGAATAATGCCAATTAACAGTGAATAAAGTAAATATATTAATATTAACCTTTATTTTGTTGCATTGTAATAAATTATATGATGAAAATAAATAATAATTCACAATAATTAATATTTTCTTAATGTAAAGTTAATATATATTATTTGTAATAATACCAAAATGTGGTAAAATTCACCAAGTAGGAGAAAAGCATGTATCAAATAGAAAAACCTCTTGGTGAAAGTGATATATTTTTAAAATTCCAACAGCGGTTAAGTAAGGCAGCAAGGGTAAATAGGAGTGTATTAGTTATTGGAGAGAGAGGAAGTGGTAAAGAGCTTGCCGCTCAAAGATTGCATTATTTATCTCCAAGATGGGAAAAAGCTCTTGTAACAGTAAACTGTGCAGCTTTACCTCCTTCTTTAATCGAAACAGAATTATTTGGTCATGAAAGTGGAGCTTTTACAGGTGCACAAAAGGCTCGAAAAGGAAGATTTGAAGAAGCTGAAGGTGGTACTTTATTTCTAGATGAAATTGGATTAATCCCATTAGAAGTTCAAGAAAAAATATTACGTGTTGTTGAATATGGTACGTTTGAGAGAGTTGGGTCTTCTAAATCTCACAAAGTTGATGTAAGAATTATTGGTGCAACCAATTTAGATTTGATTAAGCTTTGTGATGAAGGAAAATTTAAAGAAGATTTATTGGATAGATTATCTTTTGAAGTTCTCTTTTTACCTCCTCTTAGAACTAGAGGAGATGATATTTTGTTATTGGCAAATTATTTTGCTTCAAAAATGAGTCTTGAGTGTCAAATGCAAGATATGCCTGAATTTAGTGAGGAAGTGATAGAACAACTCAAAAATTATAATTGGCCGGGAAATGTTAGAGAGTTGAAAAATGTTATTGAGAGAGCTGTATATAGATCAGATTCTTCTTTAATTACAGAAATAGATTTAGATCCTTTTAAAAATCCATATTTAGATTTAAAAGATGATATAGCTAAAGAAGCTGAAACATTTGAAAGAAAGGATAGTGAAGTTAATAATTCTGATAATATTATAAGTGAAAAGTTGGTATTAGAAGATTATTTATTAAATAGACAAAATTTTGATTTACAATATTTAAAACAAGCTTTAATCGAATCAAATAATAATCAAAGAGAAGCAGCTAAGCTTTTGGGTTTATCATATGATCAATTAAGAGGATTATATAGGAAGTTTAAACATTTATTATAATATTAAAGTCTTTGATTATATATTAAAAAGGAACCCCTAAGGTTATAACTTAGGGGTAGTTTGAAGTAATGATTTTTAATATCTTGTAGGTATAAAAATCGCCATTAATAAATATATGATTCCTATCGGAGCAAAACCAGATAAAATAAATGTTAAAATTGCTAAGAAGCGAATTAATCCAACACTTATTCCTGTATAGTTTGCAAGTCCTTCACAAACTCCAAAAATTAAGCCATTTGAGCTTCTATAAAGCTTTTTTCGATGTCTTTTTTTATAATAATATTCTTCTTCATCATAATACATGATTATTTACTTTCCTTTTTTTGAGTATTTTTCTTGTTTTGGGCTTTTAGTTTTTCTAATTCAGCCTCAATTTCTTCGTTGATTTCTAATTTTTCAAATTCATCAAGATGTGAACTATGATCTAAATTAACTTCATTTTCCATTTGCTCAATTCTTGCTTCTAAATCGTTAAATTTTTCTCCAATTTCAAAACTTTCAGATACTTTTAAAGCACTTTCTACTTTCTTTTTTGTTTTTGCATTTTGAGCTCTTCTAACTAAAGATGCTTGTTTTTCTTTGATTTCTTTTAGCTTAGAAGCTAGTTGTGCAACAGATTCATCATCACTCATTAAAATGCTTTCATAGCTTTTTAAATCTTCATAAATTCTGTTAATTCTAATTTCACATTCTCTTTTTTCATTTAAAGCTTCTCTAGCTAAATCATCTTTGCCTTTTTCTACAGCCAATTTTGCTCTACTTTCCCAACGTGTAATTCTTTCTTTTAAATCAGATAAATCTTTTTCAAGAATACTTTTTTCTCTTAAATGATTAGCTTTTGTTTTTTTTACTTGAGATAAAGTTTCTTCTAAATCTGTAATCATTAAGCGAATCATTTTTTCAGGATTCTCTAAGGAGTTAAGGGCGCTGTTTAAGTTTGAATTTACAATGTTTTTAAATCTTTTGAAGGTTTTCATAATTTTGTTTCCTTTATAATTAATTTTATTTTGTTTCTGTTTGTGAAAATACTAATGCATTTTCTGTGCCAATTTGTAAAATTATGGATAAATGATTAAAAAAAGCTTAAATTATATCAACATAAGTTAAGTATATTGGTAATAAACTATAAAATATGGTATTTTTTACCATTTAATATACATTGATAGGAAAAATACAAACTTAATTTTAATTAAAAGAAATTATGTTTTATTGTTTTCTTTTTTTAACTGTTGTACATTATAATTAAGTAGATGATATTGGAGTGAAAATGGCAACCTTATATATAGTAGCGACCCCAATCGGGAATTTAGAAGATATAACTTTAAGAGCATTAAATGTATTAAAAAGTGTTGAAGTTATTGCTTGTGAAGATACAAGACATACACAAAAACTTTTATCAAAATATGAAATTCATAAAAGACTTATTGCAACTCATGCACATAATGAAGAATCTTCAGCAAATGGAATTGTTGGTTTATTAGATCAAGGTTTAGATATTGCGTTTGTAAGTGATGCGGGTACTCCTTCGATTAGTGACCCTGGTGCTAGATTAGTAACTTGTGTTAGAAAAGCTGGCTATAATATTGTTGCTATACCTGGAGCAAGTGCATTTTCAACATTAATTAGTGTTGCCGGATATGTTGGTAAAACTTTTACCTTTGAAGGCTTTTTACCTATAAAAAAGGGTAAACGTACTTCTCGATTAGAAGTTCTTATTAATAGAGATGAGGCTTTTATTATTTATGAATCTCCATATAGGGTATTGAAAACTTTAAAAGAAATTAAAGATATCGATAGTAAAAGAGTTGTTGTAGTTGCTAGAGAAATGACAAAAACTCATGAAGAGATTATACGTGATACTATTGAAAATATTGTAGATGATTTTAGTTCTCGTTCTTCCATTAAAGGAGAGTTTGCTATTTGTATCTGTCCTAAAGCTGCAAGTATTGAAATAAAGGAAGACTAATGATTACTATTAAAAAATTATATTCTTTAAAAGAGAGAACTCAAGTTAGAAAATGTGCTGCAATTTTTCATCAAGCAACTACTAACAGTTTTGATAAATCTTATTTAATTGATGTTTTTAATGTATTATATAGTGAGAAAAGTCAAAAAGTTTTAAATGCTGATTATTATAACAAATTAGATAAGCTTAAGGTTAAGCTTCAAGGAGAGAAATCTGATTATGTTCTTTATGAAGATATATCGCAACTTCTTTTAAAAGCTTTAGGCTCTGAACCTTCTGATTGGGATTTTTTCGATGAAAAGGGGAACTTAAATTCAGAAAAAAGAATTGTTTTTAATCATAATTTAATAATTGATAGGATAAGAGCACCTTTTAATATTGGATCTATTTTTAGAAGTAGCGATTCTTTTGGGATAAATAATATTACTCTAGTTGAAGGAAGTGCAGATATTAATCACCCTAGATGTTTAAGAAGTGCAAGAGGTACTACTAAAACTGTTAATAATAGGGTTGTAGAAGAAGATATATTAATAGAAGAGTTAAAAAAGTCTAATGCTAAAGTTTTTGCTTTAGAATTAGGTGGTACTAGTATTGAGAAATTTGATTTTCCTGATGATGGGATTGCTGTAATTGGGAGTGAAGAATTTGGTGTTAGTCCTAGATTGTTAGAGCTTTGCGATAATTCTTTAGGAAGAGTATCGATACCCTTAGTTGGAACTAAGGGCTCGATAAATGTGAGTGTTGCAACAGGAATTATGTTGCATTATTGGCATCTAGCTTCTAGCCGCACTAACCATTTTAAATAATTCTTTTAGAGAATCATCAATTTCTCTATTTAATGTATCTAGAGGGAAGTTGCCTTTTTTCCCTCTTTCTCCAATAGCCCTATTTGTTAGGATTTGCATTCCTTCATCTATATTTTTAACAGGATAGATGTGGAATTTCTTATTTTTAATTGCTTCTTCAACTTCATAAGAAAGAATTAAATTTTTAACATTTTGTACAGGAATTATTACACCTTGTTTTCCACTTAATCCAAGTCTTTTACAAGCGTTGTAAAAACCTTCAATTTTTTCATTGATTCCACCAACAGGTTGTATTATTCCCATTTGATTTACACTACCTGTTACAGCTATATCTTGTCTGATTGGAATTTCTGATATAGCAGAGAGTAGTGCATATAATTCAGATGATGAGGCACTATCGCCATCTACTTCTGCATATGATTGTTCAAAACATATCCCAGCATAAATAGATAGTGGGAATGTTCTAGCATAATGCTTTCTAAGATAACCTTCTAATATAAGAAGTCCTTTATCATGTATTTCTCCAGATAAGCCAGCTTCATGTTCTATATTTACAATTCCTTCACTCCCTGGAGCAACTGTTGCAGTAATTACTGTAGGCAGTCCAAATGATGCAGCTCCTCTATCAATTACTGCAAGACCATTTACTACACCTACTTTAGCTCCAGTTAAAGAAATTAACATTTCTCCTCGTTCAATTTCTTGGCTTATTTTACTCTCAATTAATGAAACAGTATAATCTCTTTCTTCTAAAGCTTTTCTAATAGCTTCTTCATCAATTATTTCTTTATTAAGTTTTTTTGCCCACCAATTCGCTTCAACAAGAAGATCTGTTAGTTGTGAAAATTGTGTTGTTAATTCATTTCGATGTTCACAAAACCAAGCACTATATCTCAATATTGCTTTTTTTCCAGATTCATTTAACTTGAATAAATTATTAGATAAAGAAAATTTATCTAAGTAAGCTAATGTTAGGCCAATATTTTTTAAATTTAAATCCATTGAATAATCAAATTGAGCAGATATTTTAAAATGTTTTAAAAACTGTTCATCAATTTCACTTAATTTATTATATATTTCTTCATTACCTATTAGGATAACCTTAAGTGGAAGTCTAGGAACCTCAGCACGAATATTTCTATCTTTCAATATTCCTTTAGGCGAGTAACTATCATGTTTTAAGCGAAGTTTGTTAGAATCAAGATATTTTTTTAAAGCTTCCCATAAGCCTTCAACTTGTAATAATTCACCCGCATATAGTACTAATACTCCACCACAGGATTCTAGAATTGAACCCGCTTTTATTCTTTGATAAGGAAGAAGAGAGTCATCTTTTTTATCATCAATGCCACCAAAAAGAGTTGCAAAGGAGGGATGATTTTCAATTACAAAAGGTCTTCTTTTTTTAAATTGATTATCTATTACTAAATTAATACCATATCTTGCGGTAATGTCTTTATCACAAAGAATAGATATTGATTTTAAATCTTTCTTAATTAAGGATAGGTGTTCTTGTATTCCTTTATCTTCTTTGTATTCTTCTTTTAGTAATTCTATATCTTTGAGTGCAATTTTAATTGCATTTTCTTTATCATTTATTAAAGTATCTTTTAATTTTAAATTAAATTTTTCTAAACTATTTTTATACTTTTTACCAAGACCTCTTTCAAGGATTAGAGCTCTTGGGTTGTCACTATTTATAAAATTATGGATATATGCAATATCTTTAATATTTGATAAATCTTTAGAAAGAGAAGATTCCACTGCCTCAATGGCTGACAATCTTCCTGTTCCACTATCTCCTGATATAAAAATATTATATCCCCAACGATCAACATTAAGTCCCATTTCTAAGGCTTTTATTGCTCTAGGTTGTCCAATAATTTCATCATCTTTTAGTTCAATTATTTCTTTTGGAAGAGTATCCACTGAAAAGGATGCTTCTTCAAATGATAATTCTTTTATGTTTATTTTATGTTCTGCCATGTGGAAAATATAAAGTGGTGGAAAATCCCTGTCAACTCTATTATAATGGTTTTTATGAAACGAAATGATTTAACTCACTATTTAGATAGTTATTTAGAAATAGATAAATACAAAAACATAGATGTTTCTTTAAATGGACTTCAAGTTGGTTCAGATAATAGAGATATAAAAACTATAGTTTTTGCAGTTGATGCATGTTTAGATACAATTAATAAAGCAATTGAATCTAAAGCTGATTTTATGATTGTTCATCATGGATTATATTGGGGCTCTCCAATTCCAATTAAAGATAATTTTTATAAAAAAATAAAATTATTAATGGATAATAATATTGATTTATATGCAGCCCATCTTCCATTAGATGCACACCTTGAAGTTGGCAATAATAAAGCTATGGCTACTCAATTGAATTTAGTAGACATTATTCCTTCTTTTAATTATAAAGGGGAAAATATTGGTGTTGTTGGAAATTTGCAAAAACCAAAAACTGTAAAAGAGATATCTGATTGTTTGAATTTTACCAATCCAATTATCTTAGATTTCTGTGATGAAGAAATAAAAAGAATAGCTTTAGTTAGTGGTGAAGGTGCTCACGATATTCATGAAGCAAAAGATTTAGGTGCCCAACTATTAATCACAGGAGAGCCTAGACATAGTGAATTTCATTATTGTAAAGAAGAGAAGATATCGATGCTCTGTGGAGGCCATTATGAAAGTGAAACATATGGTGTTAAAGCTTTAGCTGTTAAACTTAGCAAAAGATATAAAGTTTTAATTAAATTTATTGATGTGCCTACAGGCTTATAGGGAAAAATAGTGAAAAAATATAAACATCTTTTATTGTCAATTTTTATTATAATAATTGATCAAATTTCTAAAAGTTTCATTGTAGCTAATATTAAGTTAAATACTATTGGTTATTCTTTTTTTAATGATTTTTTGCAGATTATTCATGTTAGAAATAATGCTGTTGCTTTTAGTTTAGGAACTTCTCTATCTCTTCCTATTCGTACAGTACTATTTATTTTCTTACCTATTATTGTATTATTTTATATTTTCTATTTAATGTATTTTGAAAAAGAATTGCAAATTACCAATTTTCAACGCTGGTTATTAGCTGGATTTATTGGTGGTGGTTTAGGTAATCTAATTGATAGAATCTTTAGATCTTTTCAAGTTGTAGATTTTATGAGTAATAAAGTATATGGTTTATTTGGTTTTGAAAGATGGCCTACTTGGAATTTTGCAGATGCGAGTGTTGTTATTTGTGGAATTTTAATGTTAATCAGTATAATTTATGGTTATGTAAGGAATAACAAAACTGATTTAAAGTAATTTTATTGATGAAAAAAATTTGATATGATAATATTTTTATAGAATGAGGAATTTATGAGTAAACAATCTAATACAGCAATATTTATTATAATTGCTACTGTTGTGAATATTTTAATTATGTTCGCTATTTTTATTTTAGTTTTCGTAGTAGCCGGATTGCTTTTTGATTTAAATGGGAACTTAGGTGTTGTTGTTTTAGGCTTATCCTTTGTTATATCAATCGGTGGTAGTATTTTTATATATTCTAAACTTGTTAACTGGGCTGTTGTTAAATTCGATTTAGAAGAAAAACTAGTTCCGATTTTTTCTAGAAGAAAGGGTCACAAAAAATAATGAAAGTTCAATCCATAGAAACTTTTAATAGTTTAAGTTGGTATCCATTTACAGAAGAGCCTATTTTAGAAGCAACTCTATTTACACCTCGTCTTTGCGATCCAACTTTTATAATGCCTGAAGATTCTCCTGATAATAATTGGCATCTTTTTGCGCATAATTGGATTGGTATTCAACACTATACAAGTAATAATGGATTGGATTGGACATCATCTAAGATGATTGAGCTTAGAGGCCACTCTCCTTTTATTTTCTTTAATAAAGGGTTATGGTATTTAATCTATGAAAAGCATGATTCGACTCCTGATAATTTAGAATGGCAAGAACTTACTGATAAAAACAGAAGGCTTTCAAGAAGTAGGATAGAAATTTGCCACACTGAAGATATGGTCAATTTTAGTAAACCACAAGTTCTATTAGATAGTGAAAGTGTGCCTTTTGCAAAGGATAAGTTGCAAAGAGCTAGATTATCTAGACCTCAATTATTTTATGATGAAAAATATGGATATAGATTATTTTTTGGAGCTTCCCACATCTTAATGAAAGATACTAAACAAAAAGCTTCTCTTTATTTTGCAATGGCGAGTTCGAAATCATTATTGGGTCCATATGAGGTTGCAAATGATAACAAACCTTTAATATCCCCTAATGCTGATGATAAATATAGAAATCTTGCTACCGGGAGTATTAGAATTCTGCCTACAAAAAATAATGGGTATATTGCTTTTGAGTGTGCTTTTGGTTGGGATAAGGAAAATAAAAAAAGTATTAGTGCTTTAATTCAACTAGAGAGCAAAGATGGTATAATTTGGAAACAGTCAAATAAAAAGCCGTTGATTACTTTGCCTAAAACCGGTTGGGCTTCAAGATATGTAACTAGTTGTGATATTAGATATATGAAAGATGATTATTGCTTTTATTGTTATTTTTCTGCAAATTCTAAAGTAAAATTTGGACCTTTTTCATATGTTAAAGAGTCTTTAGGTCTTCTATTAGGAAAAGATCCGTTACCAAGAAAAGTATTTGAAGATTCTTTATAATACTTTAACTGAGCTCTTTTTCTTTTTTGCTTGTTTTCTTTCTTTCTCTATTTCTTTCTTCATTTTCTTTTTAGTCATTAATTTAATTTTAGATAGACTTTTCCCATTAACAAATTGTGATACCGCACATTCTGCCTCTTCATTTCCTTTAGCCATTGGATAATTTATAAAACTATGATTTGCATTTTTAACTTCAAGATAATTTACAGGAGTATCTGCAGATGCAAGGGCATCAGCATATAACATGGCATCATCTCTAAGTGGATCAATTTCAGCACTAATAATTAATGTTTGTGGTAATCTTGAATGGTCCTTTGCTAGTAGAGGTGAAAAGTTTGGATTTAATAAATCCTTAGGTTCTGATTGGTATTGTTCAATAAAGAAACTTATTTCTGATTTACTAATAGTTGGTGTATTAGCATACTTTTCATAACTATCTGTTCTCATCCTAGCATCAGTTATCGGATAGAATAAAATTTGGCCTGCTATTTTTGGACCTTTTCTATCTCTAGCTAATCTTGAAACTCCTGCACAAAGATTTCCTCCGGCAGAATCTCCCATTAAAAATATTCTATCTGGATCAATTCGCCAATATCTTGCACCATTTGATGCCCATATCAATGTGCTATAACAATCTTCTAAAGCTGTTGGAAATTTGAATCTAGGTGCTAATCTGTAATCAACAGATAAAACCCTAACTTTCGCAACTTCAGTTATTCTTGAACAATAATATGAATATAATTCCATATTACCCCAAATCCAACCACCACCATGGAAAAATATTATTAAAGGTGTTAACCCTCCATGATCCGCATTATTTTCTTTTTCAAATAAATATCCAGTTACAGCACCACCTTCGACAGGGATGATAAATGTTTTTTTGGATACATTTTTTGTATGCTTTTTTAATGCTCTTTTTACCCAAAAGCTATTTGGTAATGTATCATCATTCAATTGGTCTATCTTTTGCTGAGTTAAACTTTTAAAATCTGATACATCTTTATTCTTTTTAATAACTTTTATAAGTTTTTGTAACTTCCTATCCGTTTTATCACTCATAATGATTATATTACTTCAACAATTATACTAAGGCAAGTATTGATGTATAATTATAAAATTTTTATACAAAAATAAACAATTGCCTTGAGTTCGTAAAAAAAATAATTTTTATTTAAAATAAATTGTAATAATTGGTAATATTATGAGCATTTTGTACAAATTGTTTAGCAGATATTGCAATTTGAATAAAAAGATTTATACTATTTCCTATGAGTAAAGTAATTTTAATGAATAATAAAAAACTAGGAGATAGCTTTCTTGAAGATAAATATCTTGAAGAAAATCAATCTGAATTCTTTTTTAGAAACCAACAAGTTGGGGATAAAGGGTGGAGAAATCTTACTAGTGATGAGATAGAAATATTAATAAGAAATGGTAATTATTCCTCTTGCTGGGAGAAAGTTCTCGTTCGCGATCCTTTTACACCTACTTTAGTCTTTAGATCTAGCTTTTTTGGATTAGTGAGAATTGGTAAAATAGAAAAAGGTTTATTAAAATATCATGATTTTGCTATGTCCCAAGGTATTTATGATAGTTTCATAATTTCAAGTGATATTGGAGATAATTGTGCTATAAGTAAATGTCATTATCTAAGTCATTATATTATTAAAGATAGAGTAATTCTTCATCAAATTGATGAAATGCAAACTACTAACCATGCAAAGTTTGGTGTCGGTATAATAAAAGATGGTGAAGATGAAAATGTAAGAGTTTCCATTGATATAATGAATGAAGCTGGTGGTAGAAAAATTTATCCTTTTAGATCTATGACCTGTGCTGATGCATACCTTTGGGGAAGTTTTAGAGCTGATTTAAAACTAATGGATAAATTTGATGAATTTACTAAAAAGACTATGAGTTCTAAACGTGGTTTTTATGGTGTTGTCGAAGATGATTGTGTCATTAAAAGTTGTAGAATTATTAAAGATGTATATTTTAATTCTTGCGCTTATGTTAAAGGTGCTAATAAATTAAAAAATTTAACAATTAATTCTAGTGAAGATATGCCCTCTCAAATAGGAGAAGGTGTTGAGTTAGTTAATGGAATTGTTGGAGAAGGTTGTCATATTTTCTATGGTTGTAAGGCTGTTAGATTTGTTATGATGGATAAGTCTAATCTAAAATATGGTGCTCGTTTAATTAATTCTGTTTTAGGTGAAAATTCAACAATCAGTTGTTGTGAAGTTTTAAATAACTTAGTTTTTCCATCACATGAACAACATCATAATAATTCATTTTTAATTGCTTCAAATATTCAAGGTTTATCTAATATGGCAGCTGGTGCAAATATTGGATCAAATCACAATAGTAGGGGAGCAGATGGAGAAATTGTGGCTCAAAGGGGATTTTGGCCTGCTCTATCTAGTACTTTAAAACATAATTGTAAATTTGCTCCATATACTTTAATTGCAAAAGGGAACTATCCAAGTGAATTGAATATAACTTTTCCTTTTTCTCTATTAAGTGGTGAAAATAATATAAGAAAAATTATGCCATGTTATTGGTGGATGTATAATTTGTATGCTTTAGAAAGAAATAGTTTTAAAGTTAAATCAAGAGACAATAGGACTGTAATTAAACAAATTATTGAAAGTGAATATTTAGCTCCTGATACAGCCCTTTCTATAATTGAAGCCAGAAATACATTAAAGATTTTAGTTGCTAAGGCTTATGATAATACAATAGTTGATGAAAATGAATTGTTTAAGTTAGGTTCAAAATTATTAAACTCAGATAAATCAGTTGTAGATAATTTAGATGTTGTTAGTTATGATAGTGAAAATTCAAACATTCCAGTTAAAATATTAAAACCTTATGAGGCATATCATTGCTATAAAGAGATGTTAATTTATTATGGAGCAAGAGAGGTAGCTTCTTGGTGTTATAAAAATAATAGTTCTCTCTCAGCTTTACAAAATTCTATCGAAGCTAATTTGAAACCTTGGGTTAATATTGGCGGACAAATCGTAAGTTTAGAACTTGTTGATAAACTTAGAAAAGATATTCACAATGGTGTTATCAATAGTTGGGATGAGGTACATAGAAGATATAAACAGTGGGATGAAGCATATGGAAGGGAAAAGGTTGCAAATGCACTAGGTGTACTTAAAGTAAGTTTAAAAGCTGAATATATTGATGAAAAGGTTTGGACTGTAATTAAAGAAAGAGCTAAAAATACTCGTATATATATAGAAAACCAAGTTTTTGAAACACGTTTTAAAGATTATAATAATCCATTTAGATCTATTACATTTAGAAATGATGAAGAAAGAGATATAGTTCTAGGTGCTGTTGAAGAAAATTCTTTCATTACTGAAAGTAAAAATATAACATCAGATTTATTTGCTAAGCTTGATAGTGTTAATATTTAATTAAAAGGTAAAGGATTTTATTGTGGTAAAACTATATTCAAATTTTAAACTTGCAGAAGGTCCTGTATATATAAAAGATATAGATACATTAGTTTGGGTAGATATTGATGCGTGTGAACTTCATTTCTTTAATTTTGCATTGAATAAAAAAGATTGTTTTAGTTTTGAAAAGAAGATAGGTTGTGTTGTCCCGTTTAAGAAAAATATCGTGATTTGTGGAGTTGGAGATTCTTTAATATATTTTGATCTTCTTAATAAAATATGTCTAAAGTCAGTAAAAATTTTTAATAATGATTTATTAAGATTTAATGATGGCAAATGTGATAAATATGGGAATCTTTGGATTGGAACTATGGCTTTAGATTTTAATGATAATACAAGCAAAAATATTGGTTCTTTATATTGTATAAAAAAAGATAAGGTTGTTGCTAAATATGATAACTTTTCAATTCCAAATGGAATGTGTTGGATAGGAAATAATTTTTTTCATATCGACACTGATAAAAACACTTTATATAAATATGATGTTGAAAACCAATATGTCCTATCGAACAAAGAAGCATATATTACAAATTTTGAAGCAGCTCCTGATGGAATGACTCTTGATAATAATAATAATTTTTGGATAGCCCTTTGGGGTGGAAATAAGATTGTATGTTATGATTCAAAATTAAAAAAGAAAATCGATGATATTTATTTTGAAAATAAATATATGTCTTGTCCTACTTTTGGTTTAGATAATTATGATTATTTATTTGCAACCTCTGCAAGAGATGAGAAAAATCAAGGATCGATATATATGCTTAAAACAAAATATCGTGGTAATCCTGTATTCAAATACAATGGGAAGATTTAAAAAAAGTGGTACTTAGTAAATGTCAGTACCACTTTTGTTTTAGTTTTTATTAAATCTTCTTTTCTTTTTATTTTTTACATAAACTATTTGAACACCATTTTTTCCAAGATCTTCTCGTCTCGTTTCAACAGTATCTATAGATTCTAAAAAAGGAGTCATTTTTGAAAAGCCAAAGTTTCTAACATCAAACTCTGGGAATCTTTTTACTAAAATAGATCCAAGGGTTCCTGCATTTAACCAACCACTTTCATCACTTGTTTCATTAACAATTGTTTTAATAGCTTTAATTATGGGTTGAAGCTCTGGAATTTGTTTTAGGTGAGGCCTTTGACTATCTTCTGTACTTTCTGGGCAATTATCTTCATTTTCAGCTGCACACAATAATTTATCTAAAAACTTAAATTTATCACATGCTGCGATAAAAGGTTTTGGTGTTTTACTCTCTCCCATACCAATTACTACTTTACCAGATTCTCTAAGTCTTGCAGCTAATCTTGTAAAATCACTATCCGATGATATTAAACAAAAACCATCGACGTGAGAGGTGTAGAGAATATCCATAGCATCAATAATCATTGCGCTATCTGTTGCATTTTTCCCTTTAGTATAACTGTATTGTTGGATTGGGATAATAGAATATTCTAATAAAACTCTCTTCCATTTTGTATCCCCTTTTGTCCAGTCTCCATAAATCCTTTTATAAGTGGCTGTACCTTCTTTTGAAATTTCATCAAAGATTATGTTGATATAGTTTGAACTAATATTTTCTGAATCAATTAGAACTGCAAACCGTTTCTCATTATCCATTGTTTTTCCTTATGTTTGTAATTTATTATAATAATAACCTATAAATCAAAATAATGCTATTTAAGATTTTTAAAATAAGAAATGGTTTGACTTTTAAATCAAACCAAAATAAGAGAAATATAATTAATTTATTTATTAATAAATTTTTTGTAGTACTTTAAGTAAAGGCTCAGAGTACGATTTTTGCTCTTTACTTGCACCAATACTTCTAATTTTTTTTAACCTATATCTAACTAAGCTATCAGGTTTCTTCTTAGTTAAAATATTTAAATCTTTATTTATAGTTTTTTTAATTTCATTAGCACTAAATTCAGGATTAACATGAGCTCCATCTTTGTCTTCCTTTATTATTCCATGAATAATTTCCATCTCTAATAAATCATGAGCTGTCATTTTCATAATATTAGCAGCTTCTTCAGCTTTTGATGGATCGTGCATTAATATTGAAGCAAAACCTTCTGGGGTTATAACAGAGTAAACAGCATTTTCAAGTAAATATAGTTTATCACTTACTCCTATTCCTAGGGCGCCTCCACTGCCACCTTCTCCTATAATGAAACTAATTATTGGAACACTTAAGGTAGAAAATTCTTTTAAATTTGTAGCTATAGCTTCTCCAATACCTCTTTCTTCAGAGCCTAATCCAGGATAAGCTCCAGGGGTATCAATAAAACTAATAATAGGTCTATTAAATCTTTCAGCTTGTTTAGCTAATCTTAAGGCTTTTCTATAACCTTCAGGGTGACTCATACCGTAATTCACCTCAATATTTTCTTTTAAATTTGAGCCTTTTCTGTTGCCAATTATAGTAACAGCTCTTCCATCAATTGAGCCAATACCTCCAAGCATTGCTTTATCATCCCCATAAAGTCTATCTCCACATAGAGGCATAAAGTCGTCACAAATTAATTTAATATAATCTTCAACGCCGGGTCTATTGATATTTCTTGATAGCTTAACACATTCCCAAGGAGTTCTTTTATTAGTGTATGTATCAACTCTAGAGAGTCTTTCACTCATTTCTTTTAATTCAATTTTACTCATTTTCTTTTACCTTATGTGTTTTTATTAAATAAGAAAGAGTTTCTTTCAGCTCTTTTCTATTAACAACTGCATCAACGAAACCATGATCTCTTTGAAATTCAGCTTTCTGAAATCCTTCAGGAAGCTTTTGTCCAATAGTTCCTTGAATAACTCTAGGTCCTGCAAATCCTATTAATGCTCCAGGTTCACTTAATATAACATCACCTAAAGAGGCAAATGAAGCTGTCACACCTCCTGTTGTAGGGTGTGTTAATACTATAAATAGTGGTACTTTTGTTTTGTTCATTAGAGCTACAGCAGCACTAGTTTTAGCCATTTGCATAAGAGAAAAAATTCCTTCTTGCATTCTAGCTCCACCACTAGCACAAAAAATAATAAC
This sequence comes from Sphaerochaetaceae bacterium, assembly GCA_963677735.1. GTDB lineage: Bacteria > Spirochaetota > Spirochaetia > Sphaerochaetales > Sphaerochaetaceae > Pleomorphochaeta. Next base: position 2,244,464 of record OY782505.1, on the reverse strand, counting down.
AGGAATATTGTTTATTGCACCTTCAATCATTATTTTAGTAATTTTTTCTCCTACAAGAGCACCCATTGAGCCTCCCATAAAATCAAAAGCCATAACACATAAATAAATCTTTTCTCCATTTAAGTATGCACGTCCTGTAACAACTGCATCATTTAAATTAGATTTATCCTTATGTTTTTTTAGTTTTTCTTCATAACCTTTAATCTCTAATGGATTTAAGGATACTAAATGTTCATCAATTTCTTCAAATGAATTTTCATCGCAAATATTTGCTATTCTTTCTCTAACTTTAAAGTGAAAATGATAATTACAATTAGGACAAACTTCTAAATTATTAGATAAGACTTGAGCCTTTATTTCTTGATGACAATTTGGACATTGAACTAATTTTTCCATTATAAATCCTTTTCAATTTCTTTATATAATGATGTATCAAAATTACCACTAACAAATTTATTATTATTTAAAATTTTAATAATAACATCTTTATTTGTTTTGATACCTTCTATTTCTAATTCACTTAGGCAAAAGAGCATTGTTTTAATACTTTCCTGCCTATTTTTTGTATATACAATTATTTTGGCTAACATTGAATCATAAAAAGGAGATACTTTATATCCTGTGTAAATATGAGTATCTACTCTAACACTCGGGCCTAAAGGTGGTGTGAATTTAGTAATAGTGCCACAAGATAAAGCATTAATTCTAACTTCCATAGAATGGTTCCTTAGAATTGGATTTTCCATCATAGTTTGCGAGCTCTTATTATCGCTTATTAAAATCATTTCTTTAATGATATCTATAGAAGATACGAATTCACTTACAGGATGTTCAACTTGAACTCTAGCGTTAACTTCCATGAAGTAACAATTATTATCCTCAAGGAGGAATTCTATAGTACCGGCTCCTTGATATTTTAATAATTTAAATAGTTTAATTGATGCCTTTTTTAGTTTATTTCGCATTTTTTGATTAACAATATTAGAAGGACTTTCTTCAATTAATTTTTGATGGTTTTTCTGAACAGAACAATCTCTCTCTCCTAAAAAGATTACATTTTCTCCATCCGATAACAACTGGATTTCAATATGTCGAGGGTGAGTTAGAAATTTTTCAACATGAATAGCAGGGTTTGCAAAGAATTTATTTGCTTCCTCCTTTGCTAAATTATAGTTTGTCTCTAAATCATTATCATTTGTAATAACTCTCATTCCTTTACCGCCTCCACCAAGGGAAGCTTTTAAAATAATTGGGTAGCCAAGTTTATTTGCCAATATTTTTAGTTCAGAAACACTTTCTATTTCTTTAAAACTACCAGGGGTTACCTCTAAGCCTGCTTTTTTCGCTAAAATTCTTGCTTCAACTTTGTTACCTAATAGATTTATAGTATCTTTATTGGGACCAATGAATATTAATCCACTTTCTTCAACAGCTTTTACAAAAGTTGCACTTTCGCTTAAGAAACCAACCCCTGGATGAATTGCATCAGAGTGTGAATAAAGGGCGGCACTTATAATATTTTTTATATTCAAATAACTTTCACTAACTGTGGCAGGTCCAATACAGATAGACTCATCTGCAAGTTTTACCCAAAGCCCATCTTTGTCCGCAACGGAATATACTGCAACACTTTTAATCCCCATAGCCTTTAAAGCCCTAATTACTCTAATAGCGATTTCTCCTCTATTTGCAATTAATACTTTCTTAATCATACAAGCTCTACCTTAAAAAGAGGTTGACCATACTCAACAAGCTGGCCACTATCAGCTAATATTTCTATTATTTTACAATTAAACTCACTTTCAAGTTCATTCATCATCTTCATAGCTTCTATGATACAAATAGGTTGACCTTTTTTTATTTCTTGATTGGTTTCAACATATACATTTGCATCAGGTGCAGGAGCTCTATAAAAAGTTCCAACAATAGGAGCTGTTATAGTCTTAATTTTTTCATCTTTAATTTCGTTAGTAATAATTTCTTCTTTTTTATTCTTTACAACCTCTGTTTTTATGTCTTGAGAGATAGCTGTATTCTTTTTACATTTGATTTGAAAATCTTTATATGTTATTTCTAGTTCACTAATGCTGCTGTTTTCAAAACGATCAATTATTTTATCAATATCTAAATTTTCCATATTTACCTCATAGGAACAAAATTCTATATAACTTTATATTTACATTTAATTTCTATAGTGTCAATATTGACATTTTTTAAAATAATGTAATAATAGATATTAAAGTGTTTGGAGGCTTTATGAAAGAAGACAAAAGCATAAAAATTACTGCTTTAGGATCTTATTTGCCAGAAAAAATTGTAACAAACGAGAATCTTTCTGAAATTGTAGATACAAATGATGATTGGATTGTATCTCACACTGGTATTAAGGAAAGACGATATGCTTCAAAACAACAGAAGGCAAGTGATTTAGCAATAAATGCAATTAAAAATATGAATACTCAAATAGAAGATGTAGATGCAATAATAGTTGCAACTGCTACTCCAGATTACTATGGATTTCCTTCAACAGCTTGTATAATTAGTGAAAAACTCAAATTAAAGAATGTTAATATTGCCTTTGATTTAACAGCAGGATGTACAGGTTTTATATATGCTTTGGAAAATGCAAAAGCCTTAATTATTGCTAAAAGTGCTAAGAAAGTCTTAGTTGTTGGTAGTGAAATTTTATCAAGAGTTATTGATTTTAGTGATAGAAATACCTGTGTTTTATTCGCAGATGGTGCTGGATGTGCCATTGTAGAAGGTGGTAACGGTCCTTTTAATTCTATATTAGGCGTTGAAAAGGCAGGTTCTAATAAACTCTTTATTGATGATAAATCACATATCAATATGGAAGGAAGAGCCGTCTATAATTTTGCAGTAAAAAGAATTGTTGAAACAATTCTAAATCTAGTTGAAAAAAATAATATATCTCTTAATGAAATTGATTACATAGTTTCTCACCAAGCAAATATTAGAATTTTAAAGGCCGCTGCAAAAAGACTAAATATTGATGAAAAGCTTTTTTATTCTAATGTAGATAAGGTTGCAAACACTAGTGCAGCATCCATACCAATAGCTTTAGATCATCTAAATAAAAGTGAGAATATTAAAGAAGGTGCAAATATCATTTTAGTTGGATTTGGTGCTGGTTTAACTTATGGAGGGACTTTTTTAAAATGGAAAAAGTAGTAATGTGTTTCCCCGGTCAGGGTTCTCAACAACCAAATATGGCTATTGATTTATATGATTATAGTGATAAGGTTAAAAACTTATTTAATATGGCAAGTGATATTTCTCATTTAAATTTGTATAAAATTTTAAAAGAAGGTGATGCTGAAACTTTAAAAAAAACTGAAGTAGCACAAAATGCTATTGCCCTAGCTAGTTTGAGTTCTTTTATATTGTTACAAGAGAGAGAAATTATGCCTATTGCTGTTGCAGGTTTTTCATTAGGAGAATTAATGGCTTTAAGAGCTAGTTGTGTAATCGATAATGAAACTTTATTTAATTTAATTTATAAAAGAAGTTCTTTGATGGCGTTATGTAGTGAAATGGCTATTAAAATATATGGCAAAGTCGCAATGGCAGCTATAATTGGGTTAGATGTGCTCTCCGTTGAAAAGGTTTTAAGTCAAGCAAATATTAATAATATTTATGTAGCAAATGATAACAGTGTTAACCAAGTAGTAATTTCTGGAATTAAAGAAGGTATTGAAAAAGTAGAACCTTTGTTAAAGCAAAAGGGAGCAAAAAGAGTAATTAAGCTTAATGTTTCAGGCCCTTTTCACACTCCACTTCTAAAAGAGGCTGAGCAAAATTTCAATCATTATTTAGATACTGTTAAATTTAAGAGTCCTACTTGTGCGCTATATAGTAATGTTACTGGGAAGGTTGAACCTAGTATTGAAAATTATATTGCTAAACAAATCACGAATAGGGTTCAGTGGACATCAATTATGAAAGATATTAAATGTAGATATGATGAATATAAAATTTTAGAAGTTGGTGTTTCTAAGACACTTACAAATTTATTTAAAACAGAACAAATGATTTGTAAGCCTTGTGGAACTCTAGAACAAATAGAAGGATTATAAGATGGAAATTAAGAAAGCAATAATAACTGGTGGATCTAGAGGTATTGGTTTAGCAATAATTAAAAAATTATTAAGTGAAAACTATGAAATTTGGTATTTAAGTAGAAGTGAAATACAAGAAGAGCTAACTGGCAATCTTCATTATGTTTGTTGTGATCTTGCAGACCACGATAAATTAGAATCTTCTTTAAAATTAATTATTAAAGAAGCTGAACATATTGATTTATTAATAAATAATGCTGGAATTACAAAAGATAATTTAATTATGAGAATGAAGATGGAAGCCTGGGATGATGTTATTAATATTAATCTTACCTCGGCTTTTATAACTTCAAAAATTTTATCTAGAACTTTTTTAAAGCAAAAAAGTGGTTCTATTATAAATATTTCATCTGTTGTGGGTGTTGTAGGTAATGCCGGTCAAGCAAATTATAGTGCTTCAAAAGCTGGTTTAATTGGTCTAACAAAAACATTAGCAAGAGAATTTGCTTCTAGAGGTGTTAGAGTAAATTGTATTGCTCCAGGTTTTATTGAAACTAGTATGAGTGACAAATTAACTGATGAACAGAAGTCTTCTATAGTTGAATCTATACCTCTTAAAAGAATGGGTAGTGCAGAAGATGTAGCTAATGTAGCTTCTTTTTTAGCATCATCAAATGCCGGTTATATTACAGGACAGGTTATTTGTGTTGATGGTGGAATGGTAATCTAGGAGATTAATGAAAATGAATAAAGTAGTTATAACAGGAATGGGCTGTATAACCCCATTAGCAGATAATGTTTCAGATTTTTATCAGGCAATTAGAGCTGGTAAATGTGGAATAGATAAAATTACTCTTTTTGATGTAAGTGAGTATCCTGTAAAAATTGCAGGAGAAGTTAAGAACTTTGATGTTACAAAAAGAGTTGATAAAAAAAGAGCAAGAGCCATGGCTCGCTTTTCTCAATTTGCTACATATGCTGCAGCAGAAGCTATTGAAATGGCAAAGCTAGATATTCCTAATAATAATAATATTGGAGTATATGTTGGAAATGGAATAGGTGGATTTGAAGTTGCAGAAGCAAATTTAGAAAAACTTTTTGAAAGAGGGCCAAGAGCTATTTCACCATTAACAATACCTTTGCTAATCGGAAATGAAGCTGCAGGGAATATTTCATTACTTAATAATTTAAAAGGTCCTTCACATACAATCCAAACAGCATGTGCCTCTGCAACAGATGCTATAGGATCAGCTTTCTTAGCTATTAGAAGTGGTTTAATTGATACTGCAGTAGCTGGTGGTTGTGAGGCTGCAATTACCCAATTATCATTAGCTGGCTTTTCTAGACTTCATGCATTAAGTGCTTCACATAATGATGAGCCAACTAAAGCAAGCTGTCCTTTTGATAAAAATCGAGATGGTTTTACAATGGGTGAAGGTGCTGGTATGTTAATCTTAGAAAGTGAAGAGAGTGCTAAAAAAAGAAATGCTACAATCCTTGGAGAAATAAAAGGATATGGAGCTTCTTGTGATGCTTTCCATATTACCGCCCCAAATCCAGAAGGACTCGGGGCTGCAACTGCTATGCAAAGAGCTATTGAAATGAGTGGCTTAAAAGCTGAAGACATTGATTATATTAATGCACATGGAACAAGTACTCTTGCAAATGATGTTATGGAAACAAATGCTATTAAAAAAGTCTTTAAAGATTATGCAAAAGAGATTAAAATATCTTCAACTAAATCAATGACTAGCCATTTAGTTGGAGCAGCAGGCGCAATTGAAGCCATTGTTTGTGTTAAATCAATTCAAGAAGGCTTTTATCCTGCCACTATTAATTATCAAACACCTGATGAAGAATGTGATTTAAATTATATTCCAAATGTAGGTCTTGAGGCTAATATGGATTATGCTTTAAGTGAATCTCTAGGATTTGGCGGTCATAATGGTGTTTTAATTTTTGGAAAATACAAGGGGTAATTTTATGGAAATCACTGATGTACTTTTACATAGAGAGCCTTTTCTTTTTGTCGATGAGATTATTGAGGCAAATGAAAAAAGAATTGTAGGCTCTTATACATACAAAGAAACAGAATTTTTTTTTAAGGGACATTTCCCTAACCATCCAGTTGTTCCGGGAGTTCTTCAAATTGAATTAATGGCTCAAGTTGGTGGTGCTGGTTTAGCTTATGCAAAAATATTAGAACCTGGTCAGTTGTTTGTATTAGGATCTGTTGAAAAGGTTAAGTTTAGGCAAGAAGTTAAACCAAATGACAAATGCATTGTTGAAGTTGAAAATCTTCGAGTTTCAAAGATTGGTATAAAACAAAAAGGATGCGTCAAAGTTAATGGTAAAATTGTCTCAGAAGCAACCTGGCTTTGTATTTTAGTTAAGGAATAAATAAATGGTAGTACAAGAAAAGATAATCAAAAATGTTTGTTTAACAGCTCATCCTTTGGGATGTAGAGAGTATGTTAAAAATGAAATTGATTTTGTTAAAAAAGCAAAAAATGGCGATATGGGTGAATTATATCAACCAATTTCTGAACAGAAAAAAAATGTTTTAGTTTTAGGCTGTTCTACAGGGTATGGATTATCTTCAAGAATTGTATCTGCTTTTGGATTTAATAATAATACTATTGGTGTCTCTTTTGAAAGAGCTCCTAATGGGAAAAAAACTGCATCTCCTGGATGGTATAATAACAAAGTATTTGATGAGTTAGCATCAAAAGAAAATATATATACAAAAACCCTTAATGGAGATGCATTCTCATCAGAGATGAAAGAAGAAGTTGTAGATTTAATTAAAAAAGATTTAGGTAAAATAGATTTAGTAATCTACAGTGTAGCTTCTCCTATGAGAATTGATCCTGTAACAAAAGAAACTTATAAGTCTGTTTTAAAAACAACAGAATCTGAATATACTAATTTTAATGTTGATTTAAAAACTGAAATAATAAGTAAAGTCAGCTTAGAAAAAGCAACTGAAAAACAGATTCAAGATACAATAAAAGTAATGGGAAGTGAAGATTGGAAACTCTGGATAAAAACCTTAGTTGAAAATGATTGTTTAAATGATAATTGTCAAACAATAGCCTATTCTTATATTGGTCCTAAAATAACTTACCCTATCTATAGAGAAGGGACTATTGGTAAAGCAAAAAAAGATCTAGAGGATGGAGTTGCTATAATCAATGAGCAATTAAAAAAGTTAAATGGAAAGGCATATGTTTCTGTTAATAAAGCACTAGTTACAAGAGCTAGTGCAGTTATCCCAATTGTTCCTTTATATATAGCTCTTTTATATAAAGTAATGAAGGATAATAATGTTCATGAAAATTGCATTGAACAAATTTATAGACTTTTTAGCGACAAATTACCTAATTCTTGTGTAGATGAAAAAGGTAGAATTCGTCTCGATGATTTTGAAATGAGAGACGATATTCAATTTGAAGTTGAAAAGCTTTGGAAGACTCTTATTGAGGGTGAGAAATTGAGTGTTGGAGATTTACAATCTTTTAAGCGTGATTATTCTCATCTTCATGGCTTTGGCTATAAAAATATCGACTACTCAAAAGATGTTGATCTAGAAAGGCCTTAAATTTATATTGAGGTGGTTGACGCTACTGCTTTTTAGTGAAATTTTTTATGAGTACATAGGAATAGTGAGTAATTGCTATTCCTATTGTTATTTTTAGCTTTAATAAAAATTTATTTAAATTTTTCTTGCTTTTTATTTGTTTATAGTTTAAATAAGATAAAACTACATAATGTTTATTTTTTAATTACTTAATAGGTAAGAAAAAAAATAAAATAATAGATTAGTTTTTCTATACATTGTGTTATAATTTAATAAAAAAAAGGTGGAATTATGGAATTAAAGCAAGAAGTTAGTTTTTTAGGGGTTTTTTCCTTAGCAACAGGTTCAATGATTAGTTCAGGTATATTTATATTACCATCCCTTGCTTTTATAAATAGCGGTCCCGCAGCCTCAATATCATATTTCTTAGCGGGTATATTAGCTTTAATTGGAGTTCAATCAATTATAGAATTATCAACAGCAATGCCAAAAGCAGGAGGTGACTATTATTTTATAAATAGATCTCTTGGGCCTATGATAGGTACAATTTCTGGATTGTTGGGATGGGTTGCAATATCTTTAAAAAGTGCTTTTGCCGTTTTTGGTATATCTGAAGTAATATTTTTATTTACCGGTACTCCAGTCTTAATTAGTGGTGCATTAATAACACTATTTTTTGTATTGCTAAATATATTTGGAGTTAAAGAAGCTACTAGATTACAGATTGTTCTAGTATTCTTTTTACTATTATTAATGACCTTTTTTGTAATTATTGGTCTTCCAAAAATTGACACCTCTCATTTTACTCCATTTGCACCAAATGGATATAATAAGATATTATATACTTCAGGGTTTGTATTTGTTTCATTTGGGGGATTATTAAAAGTCGCCAATATTGCAGAAGAAGTAAAAGATCCTAAAAAAAATATTCCATTAGGAATGATTACCTCTGTTATTGTTGTAACTATCCTTTATGCCCTCTCAGTTATAATTACTACTGGTATTTTAACATCAAATGAATTTGCTTCCTCATTAACACCTATAGCTGATGCAGCAAATAAAATAATTGGATATCCTGGGTTTATTGTAATTACAATAGCAGCCTCTCTTGCTTTTATTACCACAGCAAATGCTGGATTACTAGCTGCAAGTAGATATCCTTTGTCATTAGCAAGAGATGGATTATTACCTAAGATTTTTTGTAAAACAAGTAAAAAAGGAACAGTTCCAATAGTTTCAATTTTTGTAACAGGAGTTATAATTTTTTCTTCTTTGTTAATCCCTTTAGATAGTTTAGTAAAAGCTGCTTCTACAGTTATTTTAACAAGTTATGTTCTAACAAATCTTTCTGTAATTGTTCTTAGAGAAAGTCGATTAGCAAATTATAAACCAAGTTATAAGAGTCCTTTTTATCCATATGTTCAGATTTTATCAATCATTGTATTCTCATATTTCATTATACAACTTGGAACAAATACGATGGGGCTTTCACTTCTGTTTTTATTCTTGTGTTTTATGGTTTATTTATTCTATGGAAGAAAACATTTCTCAGGAGATTTTGCTATAATTCATGTTATAAAAAGAATGATGGATGAAAGAATAACAGAAAATTTTCTTGAAGATGAACTTAGAGAAATTGTTATTAATAGAGATAATATTGAACAAGATGATTTCGACATTTTAGTTAAACAAGCTAAAGTCTATGATATTGATCATAGTATTAATTTTGATTCACTTCTTTCAATTACAGTTGAAGATATCGCAAGGCAAGTTAATCTAGATGAAGCTGAAATTTATAAAAGGTTTAATGAACGTCAAGCAGAACTTAGTACTGCATTAACACCATTTATTGCTGTCCCTCATATAATAACTGATGATGATTCTTCAATGTTTTTAACTTTAGTCAGATGTAAAGAAGGAATAAAATTTAGTGATGATGAAGATAGTGTAAAAGCTGCATTCTTATTTGGTGGCCCTTATAAAATGAGGACTTTCCACTTGAAGATTTTATCTTCAATTGCAGAAATTGCAAGTGAAGAGAATTTCCCTGATATGTGGATGGCAGCAAAAAATGAAAATGACTTAAAGAATCTTTTTGTACTTAACTCTAGAAAACGTTAAAATTATATTTGTTAACTTGAATATATTTTTGATATGTGTTTATTTAAAAAAACAGTTTTCTAAAATATAGACTAAAGGATGTCTTTATTTTAGCAGGGGATAAAAATGAGCATTGAAAAAATATCAGATTATTTTGGTTCACAAGTATTTGGCGATGATGCCATGAGAGAAAGACTGCCAAAGGATGTCTATTTCGCATTAAAGCAGACTATAAGAGATGGGAAAGATTTAGATTTAAATATAGCAAATGCTGTTGCCCATGCAATGAAGCAATGGGCTTTAGAAAAAGGGGCAACGCATTATACTCATTGGTTTCAACCAATGACTGGTATAACTGCTGAAAAACATGATTCCTTTATTACTCCGACAAAAGACGGTAAGATGATACTGTCTTTTTCAGGTAAAGAATTAGTAAAGGGAGAACCAGATGCCTCATCTTTTCCATCAGGTGGTTTGAGAGCTACCTTTGAAGCTAGAGGTTATACAGCTTGGGATCCTACAAGCTATGCATTTGTTAAAGATGAAACTTTATGTATTCCTACCGCTTTTTGTTCTTACAGCGGCGCAGTTTTAGATAAGAAAACACCCTTGCTTAGGAGTATGGAATTATTAAGAAAACAAGCTTTAAGAATTGTAAAGTTGTTTGGTCATGATGAAATTCAAAATATAATACCAACTGTTGGCCCAGAACAAGAATATTTTTTAATTGATAAAAAACTTTTTGAAAAAAGAAAAGATTTAAAATATACAGGGAGAACATTAATCGGTGCTCGACCACCAAAAGGTCAGGAGTTAGACGATCATTATTTTGGTAATTTACGTCTTAGAGTTAGTGCATATATGCAGGATTTAGATAAAGAGTTATGGAAATTAGGTGTTTATGCTAAAACCCGTCATAATGAAGTATCTCCGGCACAACATGAATTAGCTCCTGTATTTACAACAACTAACATTTCTTGTGATCACAATCAACTCACTATGGAAATAATGAAAAAAGTTGCTAATAAACATGGTTTAGCTTGTTTGCTTCATGAAAAACCTTTTGCCGGTTTAAATGGTTCTGGAAAACATAACAATTTTTCACTTTCAACAGAAAAAGGTATTAATCTTTTAGAACCTGGTGACAATCCAAAAGATAATGCTCAATTTTTATTATTTTTAGTAGCTATTATTAAAGCTGTAGATGAATATCAAGATTTACTTAGAGTCAGTGTTGCAAGTTGTGGTAATGATCACCGTCTAGGTGCAAATGAAGCTCCTCCTGCTATAGTAAGTATGTTTTTAGGAGATGAGCTAACTTCTATTTTAGAAGATATCTCAGAAGGAAGAATAGCTGTTGGAGTTGAAAAAACTTCTATGGTTTTAAAAGTTCATGTATTGCCTGACTTCCCTAAAGATACAACGGATAGAAATAGAACTTCACCTTTAGCTTTTACTGGTAATAAATTTGAATTTAGAATGCTAGGTTCTTCTATGAGTGTGTCTGACACAAATACAATTATAAATACTATCATTGCGAAATCTTTAAAAGAATTTGCTGATGAATTAGAAAATGTTGAAGATTTTGATTTAGCTATGAAGGCTATTGTAAAGCGAACATATAAAAAGCATAAAAGAATTGTATTTAACGGCAATAATTACAGCAAACAATGGGTCGAAGAGGCTAAAAAAAGAGGTTTATTAAATCTTAAATCTACAGTTGATGCAATCCCTGTATTTGCAAATGAGAAAAATATTAAATTGTTTGAAGATTATGGAATTTTGTCTAAAGAAGAAGTTGTTTCCCGTTGTGATATATTGTTAGAACAATATGAGAAGACTCTTAATATTGAAGCATTAACTCTAATTGATATGATAAGAAAACAAATCCTCCCTGCTTGCCAAGAATATATGGGAGAATTAGCTACTTCTTTAATTCAAACCAAAGCATTAATTGAAAATATTAATATAAGTTCTAGTATAAGGACTGTTAAGACAATTTCTATCCTTATTGAGAAATTAAATATAAGTGTTAGAGAGTTAGAGATTAGTGTTGAAAATATAAAAAGTAAAAAAGAATTAGGAAAAAGAGCAAGAGCTTTTTATGAAGTTGTTTGTCCTCAAATGGATAAAGTTAGAGAATTTAGTGATGAACTTGAACTAATAATACCATCTAAAAAATGGCCAATTCCTGTTTATGGAGAATTACTTTATTCTGTATAATAATCTTTTAAAATTGTTGAGGAATATATATACCAGAACAAATATTTTTTTCATTACTCATCCCCAATGGAATAAAAGTTGGAGGAGTATTAAACAAATATGCTAATGGAGAATTTGATGGCATCCAAACTTGTGATATATTCAAATTTTCCATTTTTCTTTTAAGAGCTTTTGCACTATCTATACCTTCACACATTGTTTCAAAAGCAACATCGTCAATTACTAAGGCATAGGCTCTTTGATAGTTTTCTTCAACAACTATAGTCTTGCAATTCTCTCTAAGTAATTTCCAAGCAAATGAATCTCTATCTAGAGAGCCTGTTTTTTCTGTAGCATTAATATATATTGAAGCTATATCTTCAGTTTGATTTATTATTTCATTTTTTTCTAAAGACTGAATAGGATAACAAACATTTTGTGAAGTATAATAAAATCCATGACGTTCAAAAAAAGGATTAAAATTTGAATTCAATGTCAGGATTTGCTGTTCCTCTTTATGTGATAAATCAAGAAGTGATGTTAAAAGCCCTTGTTTTCTATATTCTGGTAAAGTTGCAGCCCCAACAATATATGAAATATTTGTAGTATTCATCTCTCTTGTATATGAAAATTGAAGACAATGAAGCATAGATACAGTTTTATTATTATCTTTTGCTATATAACAATGATCCATGTCCCATCTTGTTTCAAAGAAATTATTTATAAAAGTTTTAGGTGAATTAAATACTTGTGACCACATTTGTTTTAGCTGTGGAATATCATTTTTGTTTGCTCTAGTTAATATCATGTTTAATAAAATAATATCTTTATATAATTATTTCAATTGTATTTAATTAACTAATGAATCAAATATAGTTTTACTATAATCTTATACATTCCTATTTTTATTAAATCATGATAATATTCTTGTTAAATAATAGGAGCTATTTTTGTTAAACTATAAAATGAATAACATTTTAGAGATGTATCGAGAAAGAGTTGATTTAGCAATTAAGAATCATAATCTTAATTTCAGAACAAGAACTTTTGATAGTCAGATAAAAAAATATATTAAGAACCGATCAAATCAACTTGGCACATTTTTAGAAGATGGTAAAATACTATTTGACTTAGAGTGTGATGAAGATTTAACTGCAACTAATCCTCGATTAAAAAGAGGTTGTTTTCAATATTATCTATTAGAAGATTCAGAGTTGATAGCATATATAGGATTTAGAACTAAACTAAGACATAATAAAATGCCAGAAAATCCACAAGCTTCTTTTTTAGCTATATATCTAATGGAAATATTAAATGATTTTTATTCTTTTTCTTATCAAGGTAAAATGAATCTAATTAAAAAATTAGATACTATGTTTAGCAAAGGTGCAAAGTATAAAAAATTAATAATAGAAGCTTATGAGAATTTATATTTTCAATGTCCTGATGATTTAACCATTTCTGAATTTAAAAACAAATTTAATATTAATGATATATTTATAGGTTTTTATGAATCTCTAGATAAGTTTGATAAGTATAATTATATTTTAGAGCATTCAATTAAAGGTGTAGAAGCAAATCAAATTGACCTATATTTGATTAAAAATTCTTTTAAAGACATTGTAGATAAAATGTGTGAGCAAGACTTAAATTTACCAATTGATGAATTTGAATATTCTGTTAAAGAAGGTATTGAAGTTCGTTATGAGAATAAATCTACATTTACTATTAATAAATTATATTGTCGATATCCAATTTACAAAAATATTAATCTCTATAATGAAAAAGGTCATTTATTAAGAGTTAGTTATGGAACTATGGACTATTATAGCATTCCAATATTCTATTTTAATGCCTTTAGAAAAATTTTAGAGTTTATTAAAAATGGCTTTAGACAATTACTTAATGGACCAACATTAGAAACAAAATATCAAACAAATACTTCTTCTTCATATTTTTTAAGGAATAGATATAGTTCTTCTGATAGTGAAAAAGAGATTATAGCTCTTGTAAAATCTTGGATTGATGATAATCCCTATTGTAAAAATGCATACTCTTCTACTATTTCAAAAATGGAAATTATAAAAAGACAATGTGAATTTTCTATTAATGGAGAGGAAGTTGATAAAATTAGACAAAACAGTGCAAAAATTCAAGAAAAACTAATTATAGAGGATACTAATTCTTTTGAAGAAAACTCTTTAAGTAATAAAAAAGATTTTAATTCACTAGATGAGCCAAAAGATTATTTTAGAAGCTTAGAACAAAGTAAATTAAAAAATGAATCTTATTCAAAGTTGAATGAATCAAGTGTTAGAAAAAAGCCTATAATTATATCTAATCTAGAAATTAGTGAAAATAGTGAACATGATGTAGATAATGAATATGCTTTAGTAATAGAGGAACTAAGTAGTATTGAATATTTGGTTTTAAAAAATATTTTAGACGGGGATATTAATGCAGCTAATGAAATTGCATCAAATGAAAAAATAATGTTATCATTAATTATTGATAATATTAATTCAAAAGCAAGTGAAATAACACAAGATATTATTATTGAAGATATGGACATTGTAGAAGACTACAAAGATCAACTAATTAAAGTTTTAGCTTAAGGATATTCAATGGAAAATGTAGTACAATTTAAAATGCCTCCTAAAAGAATTGCAAACAGTTTAATGAATTCTTTGAGAGGTGGGGTTGTTCCAAGAGATGGTGCTGAGTATATAGCTGTAGGAAGGCATCAAGAATTAGAAGCGATATTAAATGATATTTCTATAATTGAAGAAGGTGGCTCAACTTTTAGATTTATTGTTGGACCTTTTGGTGCTGGGAAAAGTTTTTTATTTTCTATTATTAGATCACATGTAACTAAAAAAGGATTTTTAGTTATGGATGCAGATTTTTCTCCATCAAGACGTCTAATGGGAACAAAAAAAGAAGGATTAGCTACATATCGAGAATTAATTAATAATCTCTCTTGTGCTACTAAACCTTCTGGTGGAGCTCTATCTTTAGTATTAGATAAATGGATTAATCAAATAAACTTTGATGCAAAATCACTTAAAATTTCTGAAGAAGAGAGAATAGATTGGGCTTTAAAAGAAATTTATCAACGATGCTCAAATGTAAGGGAATTGACCCATGGATTTGAATTTGCAAAATTACTTGAAGCCTATTATTTAGCATATGAATATAATGATGTAGAGAAAAAAGATAATGTTTTGAAGTGGTTTAGAGGTGAATATCAAAATAAAAGAGATGCAAAAGCAGATTTAAAAGTTAATATTATTATCAGTGATGAGGATTGGTATGAGTATATTAAATTATTTGCAATATTTTCTAAACAAGCAGGGTATAAAGGTTTATTAGTTCTATGTGATGAAATGATTAATCTATCTAAAATCTCTAATAAGATTTCTAGAGTAAATAATTATGAGAAATTACTAACTATGTATAATGATACTTTAGGTGGTAAAGCCAAATATATGGGCATTATAATGGGTGCTACTCCTAATAGTCTAGAGGATCAAAGAAGAGGTGTTTTTAGCTATGAAGCTTTAAAGAGTAGGCTATCAAAAGGATCCTTTTACAATGAAACTATGAAGGATTTATTATCCCCCATCATAACAATTAAAAAACTTACTGATAGTGAATTATTTGTTTTATTAGAAAGATTAACAAAGCTTCATGCAGCTCTATTTAATTACAGTCAAACAATAAGTAATGAAGATATAAAGATATTTTTATCTTGTGAATTAAATAGAATAGGTGCTAAGGATAAAATAACACCTAGGGAAATAATTAGAGATTTTATTGAAGTATTAAACTTACTACATCAAAATCCTAGTGAAACTGTTTCTTCAATATTAGAACTTAATGATTTTAATTTTAGCACTTCGTTGATTGAAGACGGGGAAGAAGAAATAGATGATGAATTTTCAACATTCACCATTTAATATTATGGATGTATTTGATTCTCTAGCTCCATATATACAAGATTATATTTATGATAACAAATGGCAAAATTTAACAGATATTCAAAATAAAGCAATTTATGAAATCTTAAATACTGATAATAATATATTATTAGCAAGTCAAACTGCTAGTGGGAAAACGGAAGCTGCTTTTTTTCCTATATTAACTGATTTGTATTATAACCCAAGTAGAAGTATTAGCGTAATTTATATAAGTCCCCTGATTGCTTTAATTAATGATCAGTTTGAAAGATTGTTTGATTTACTAGAAATAGAAGATATTCCTCTTGTTCGTTGGCATGGTCAAAGTTTAGTTTCTCCTAAGAAAAAAATTCTAAAAAATCCTCAAGGAATAATTCAAATAACACCTGAATCATTAGAAGCCTTATTGATGAGAGAAGGGAGGAATATCAAATTCCTTTTTTCAGATTTAAGATATATTGTAATCGATGAAGTCCATTGCTTTATGAATAATGAGAGAGGCTTGCAAGTAATGTCCTTAATCTCGAGAATAGAGCATCTAATTAAACGAGGGGTTAGACATATAGGCCTAAGTGCAACATTATCATCATATAAACAAGCTGCAAATTATTTGAACTTGAGTAATAATAAAAAATGTAGTATTTGCATAGGTAAAGATAAATCTTCCACTTTGAATTTAAGTGTTCAAGAGTATACTTTTTATAATAAAGGTGAGTTCGAGACTGGTGTATTAGATATTGAGCAACCAATATTAAAGCAAATATATAAAATGGTAAAAGGGAAAAAGAGTATTGTCTTTGCTAACTCAAGGAAAGATGTTGAAGCTATTACTGCAGGATTAAAAGATATTGTAATTAAAGAGAATGGTTCATTAGAAGTTTATGCTCATCATGGATCCCTTAGTAGAATACAAAGAAATGAAGCAGAGGAAGGCTTAAAAACTAAAAAAGAGGTTTGTGTTGGGGCAACTGTTACTCTTGAATTAGGAATTGATATTGGTGAATTAGATTTGATTATTCAACAAGGTTCTTCTCTTTCTGTATCTTCTTTTGTGCAAAGACTTGGAAGAAGCGGTCGAAAAGGCCAGACAAGAACTATGGCGTTCCTCTTAAAAAAACATGATATTTTATTTAAGAAAGATCCTTTATTTATTCCTACAGATTTAATTAAAACTATAGCTATCATCGAACTATATGTTAAAGAAAAATGGATTGAGCCAATTGCTACAATGAAATATTGTTATTTTTTATTATTCCATCAAATTCTCTCCACTATAAAAGCATTAGGAGCTCTAGCTCCAAGTACTTTGGCAAGGAGAGTTTTATCAATCCAAGTTTTCAAATATATATCAGTTGAAGAATTTAAAAGTTTGTTACACTCAATGTTAGATTCTAATATTTTAGAAATTATGGAAGATAATTCAATTAATTTAGGTGAAAAAGGTGAGCTTTTAACTAACTTTTATGACTTTTATTCTGTTTTTATAGCTAACAAAGAAATGAGTGTAAAATTTGAAGATAAAATAATTGGAACAATTGGAAAAGAAGTAAGACTTGGAGATAGAATTGTTTTATCATCAATTAAGTGGAAGGTCGTAGATATCGATACTGAAAAACTTGAAGTGATCGTAATTAAAGATGGAGTTGGAGGTATTGCTAAATGGGAAGGTGATTATTTTGTTAATCTTGATATTAAAATAATGAAAAAAATGAAAGAAATTTTATTATCTAATGAAACTTATCCATATTTAAATTCTTCAGCAAATAATTATTTGGAAAAAAGTAGATACAGATTCAATTATCTTAAATTAAATAATGCAATAATTATTAAAAGTGAATCCAATGTATATACCTTATTTCCTTGGTTAGGTTCTAGAGAGATGAGAGCTTTATCTTTAAGTCTTGAAAATAAAGGGTATAAAACCTGTATTGATAATGATCTAACTATAACTATTGAAAAGACAAAGACAGACTGTCAAACAATTCTGTTATCTTTAAAAGAAATAGCCAAAGAAAATAATAATCCTCTTTTATTTAATTTATCAAAAGATTTAATATATAATAAGTTCAAGAATGATAGATTCTTACCTTATGAACTTGCAAAAAAACAATATATAGATTATTTCTGTGATTTTGAAAGTATGAGAAATGAATTGAAATTGCTTTTTTCAAATCAAACAAATAATACAAGAGAATTCTTTAATACTCTTTATTGACGAGTTATAAATTGGAGACTATTCTTTATTTATGTTAAATTCAAAAAAAGATGAAATTAAAGCAATAGAATTAGCTTCCAAATTAGGCGAGGGAGCAAGTGAATCTCAAATAAGTAATATGGAAGTAAAATTACCTGAGATGAAAAGAGGCCCTATTGCTAAAATTTGGGATAAGGTCGTTGATATATATAATGGTTTTATAAGTGATGAAACCCCTTCTAGTTTAAAAGTTTTATTAATTGGTTCTTTATTATATTTAGTACTACCTATCGATGTCATCCCAGATTTCATTCCTGTTGGCGGATTAGTTGATGATGCTACGGTTCTAACATATGTATGGTCTAAATTGGCTAAGCTTGCAAAATTAGGCTCTCATTTAGCTTCTCCTGTTGTTAAACAGACTGTTGGTGATAAAGTTCAAGAATCAATAAAAAATGGATATAATAAAGCCTTTGAATTTGCTAAGAATAAATTAGATGAAGTTTTAAAAAAGAAAGCTAGAAATATTGTTAAAAACTGTATTTCTAATTTATTAGTTTTCATTGTCGCAATATTATTTTTATCTTCAGGCTCTAAAGAAGGTGCACTAATTGCATCTATTCTAATTATAATTCTTTTTGTTCGTTCTTTTATTTCATTAATAAAAACTAGTAAGATTGGATTTAAACTTTTAAAAATTTATATTAAAGAAAAAGATATTGATGAAACTATTTCAATTTATATGAAAGAAACATATACTTTTATTTCACCAATCGAAGAGATGAAGAATAAACTTAAAATATTAAGTGATATTCCAGATTTAAATGAGCTAGTTAAATTACAACGTAAATCTTTAAGAAAAACTATTATTAAAGTTAGTATTACAATTGTTCTAGCTATAGTATTGGCCTTTATCTTTAAAAGAGTTTTAATTTTTAATACTGATTATAAATTTATTGAAATACTTACACTTCCTTTTACTAGATTAATTAGCATTTTTTAATTGCTAGAATTTACAAGCATCTTATTAAGTTCTTTTTTTATATAAGAGATAGGAATTTTTTCTTGTTCAAGTCTAGAATTTGTTTCTTTTAAATATTCAAAACAAGTTCGCTCTTCATAATTTAAATTATCAAGAGTTCCTTTATATTCTTTTCCTTCAGCTTTATATTTTTTAAATTCTATGTAAGTTGGCATATTCATAAAGAGACTTTTAGCATTAGGGTATATATCTTTAAACATTGAAAAAATAGCAAATCCATGTTCATCTAAATCCCCAAAATAATATAATGAATTTTCTTTCAAATAAGTGTTATTTTTAAAGCTTAGTATTGAAAAGCCTCCTGAGTACAAACAAAGTTCATCTTTTTTAATTGGAAAATTATAAAAAGTTGTTTCATTTTCTACTACAAAGATTGTTTTTGAACTGTGTTCAAATTTTTCAAATTCTTTAGGTGTCAGGGTTATCGTTTCACTTGTACAAGAGAGATTGTTGAGGTTATCAAAGATCTTAAAAGAGTTTTTACTTCTAATTTTGATTAAAAAAGATTTATCTAATAATCCTAGTTTTTGGTACTTGTTGTCTACATTTCTTAAAGTAATAAAATTGCTGACAAATGAGGTTATAAGAGTTATATTCTTTTCTAAAAATTTAGTTGGAACAGCTATAGGCAACTCTCGTTGATACAAGTTGCTTTGAGGATTATTAATTATAAAGGATGTAATTTTTGCAATATTCTCGCAGAAGTTTTCATCCCATTTAGATATTTTTGATAGATTAGAAATAAGTATTTCATCTGTTATATTTATTGCATTTCTAAGAATAGTTAAATTGTTTTTAAAAGAATTAGTTTGGCTTTCTTTATCAATGAACTTTATATAATCTATTTCAGTTTCAAAATAGATTTTTGTTATCTTAATATTTTTAGCTTTTTCATATTCAAAGCAATATCCATAGCCTTTTTTCTCTTTACTGTTATTATAAAAAGTCGTCAATGCATCAAAAGCTTTTGAATATTCTTGAGTAGATACTTTCTTATTTCCCTTTATTTCTAAAGGGAAATAAGAAGACTTATTAATAATTGATTTTAAATAAGCATTATATTTATTTAAAGCCTTTTTTTTAATTTCTTCCTTCGTTAACATCTTTTAACTCTTCTTTTTTTATACTATGAACAAAAGAATGTTTACCATCTTTACAAATTGTAATTTGAACACTTTTTATATAAGGTTCGACTAGATTAACTTTATCCATTGGAGTTACTACCATTAATTGTAAATCCATTGTTTTAAATAAATCCATAGCATATCTACTATTGGCATCATCACTTTTACTAAAGGCTTCATCAACAATTACAAATCTAAATGATCTAGCACTATTATCATAATTAAATACATCGAACTGGTGTGCTATGGCTGCAGCTAATATTGTATAGGCAAGCTTTGCTTTTTGGCCACCTGATATTGCGCTACTATCCTTATAAAAACGTACTTGCTCAGATGTTTCACAATCATATTCTTCTACTGCAAATTGGTACCAATTTCTAACATCAAGAACTTTTGTGGCAAATCTGTCATCATTTTTTAAAGTATTTACAAGTTTATCAACAGCAAAAATAAAATTCTCATTTGCTTTTTGTTGCTCTTCTTTTCCTAAAGCTGCAACTGCTGGATCTGGAATTGCATTATCAAGCAAGTTTTTAAATTTTCTTATATCTTTATCTCTTGCTCTCTCAATTGTTAGCCTTATTTTTGTATTTGGATCTTTTTGATATTCTATGCTATTTAAACTATCATTTAAATCTGAGATATTTGATTTTATTTTCCTATTCCAATCTTTGATACTAGAATTTAAATCTATAATATCTTGTTGTATTTGCCGTGTTCTCAGATTAGAAAACTGTTCTTTATATTTAGGTAAAGAATCTGTTTTTAATTTATTTAACATCTGATCATATAATTCAATTGATTCAATTTCTCTAGGTAGATTATTTGTATCACTAGTCCATGATGGATATTCTAAAGTAATAGCTGAATTAGGGTTTTTAAATTGATTAATTCTCGTGTATAACTCTTTTTCAACTTTACTTAATTCTTGATCAAAATATTTGATTTCACTGTTTAATTTGTTTTCAATCTCATCTCTATAATATGTAACTTCATCTATCCCAGAAAACTTTGTTGGAATTTCATATTCAGTTTGCATTTGTGATATTGGTTCAAATAATGGAGTTAAATCTTGATTAAATAATAGGGCATCAACTTTTTCTTTATTATTAATTTTTGCTTTTAGGTTTGTTTTTAATCCGCCGATTTGTTGATTTAAATTTCCTATACTTAGTTCAAGCTCTTTTTTCTTTGTTTCTTTTTCTATTAGCTTATCTTTTAATTCCTCTAAATCGGAGGCAGCATTTTTAAGTTCTAAAAGCTGTGAATCTATATCTTGTATTTGAATTAAGAATTGAGCCTTATTAATAGTTGAATAATCAGATAATTCAGATAAATAAATGTAACTCAAACGTTTTTTATTTGCCTTATTGATTAGGCTATTTTGGGTAGCTAAATCTTTTTCAAATGATTTTAATTGTACATTTAATTCTTCAATTTTATCTTTTAGTCTATTAATTTTCTTTTCAGTTTCCCAACCTAGAATATGAATATCTAAGTCTTCATTTGTAATAGCTTTTATAAATTTTTTATTTATATTTAATAGGGCTTTCTCACTAAATGTATTATCAGAGCTAAAAACAATTTCTTTATTAGTTGATAAGTTGTGGTTGAAATTAATATTTAAATATTTTTCAACAAAAGCTTTATATGGATAATCATCTTTAATTTCTAGCATTAGGTTTGAAATATTTGGACAATTTTCTTCTTCAAAGATTATCTCTTCATCATCATCAAAAATGTTTAGTTGATCTTTATCCTCTCCGTTTTCTAATAAATCATTTTTTACATCTTCAATTATGATAACTTCAATGGTTGTATTTAAATCTTTTTCATAAAGATAATTTGCAACTTTAATAGCATGCTGTGGTAGAACAGTAAGTGATAGTGCAATTGGTCTTATTAAAGACTCTAAGGCTAAAGCTTTATCGAGAGAATTATTTTTAACTCTAATTAGCTCTCCAAAGAATTTTAAATCATCACTTTCTAAACCAGTTTCTTTACAAATATCATCTCTTATTTGTAAATACTCTAAAGGAATGTTACTATTCTTTTTTTCTACTGCAGTTAATTGAGTTTGTATATTTTCAATATTTTTTGTTACTGTATCTTTTAAAGCAATTAATTCATTTTTATCTTCTTCTAGCTTTTCGATCTTATTCTCAATTATAGAAATTTTAGATAATGCATTATTTTTTATCTTAATAAAATCTTTTTCAGATGTTGGAAAATCTAGATTTAGAATAGAAAGGTTTTTTTTATAAGTATCAATTTGAGATTGCATATGTTCAATTGTTTTTAATAAATCTTTTCTTCTAGTGTTTAAGCTTTCTATTCTATTAGCTCTTTCATCAGAGAGAAGAGTTTGGTTTATTTCAAAAATACTTTTATCTAGAAGATTTTTTTCTTCTTCTTTATTCTTTATTTCAATTTGTGAATTCTCAAGAGTAATACTATATTCATCTATTTCTTTAGATAATATATTTAAAGATGCTTGAGCATGCCATACTTGTAGATATTTATCTTTAATTAATTCTTTTTTCTCTTTTTTTGTTGAGAAGTATTGATATGAAGAATAAGAGCTACTGATGTTCTCTAACATTTTAATTTGCAATTCTTCTTTATCAATTTGGTTTTTAAGAAGCATTAAATTATTATAATTTTTTGAAATTATATTAAAATTCTCATATGAATCACTTTCATCTAGCATTTTATCTCTTATGAAACTATTTAAATCATGAAGGTCTTTCATTCCAACAGTTTGAGAGAATATTTTAATAGCCTTATCTTTGTATCTGAAACCAAATTTTTTTGAAAAATCATGACTATAACGTTTGAAAGTATCGTAGGAAGTAATTGCTAAATCTGGGAAGGCTTTTTTAAGTTCTTGTATCCAATTTCCACTTGTATTATAGCCAACATTTTTCTCATTTAACATTTCAATAGACAAGTCACCTTCAATCACAAAATATTGTCTTTTTAGTGCCCCGTTTGAGGAAAAGTAGCGGATTTGCATTAAAGTAATTGAACTTACAGCTGTTTTGTTTGAAAAGGTAGCTAATAAAATACTATGACATGTTTTATCTCTTAGTAATTTTCTGCTTGCAGTATAATCGTCATCACTCTTTTCAGTTGAGTACGCACCTAATACATAACTTTCTTCTGTCCTTCCATTTTTACCATCATTACCACTTGATAGGTTATAAGTTCTATCATTTGTAGGTACTATTAATGTTAATAGAGCGTCGACTAAAGTGGTTTTTCCAGAACCATTACCTCCAGTTAATAACGTGTTTTCTCCATCGAGAGTAACATTTACAATATGGTTGTCGAAAGTTCCCCAATTGTATAATTGGAAATAGGAAAGTCTGTATCCTGTATGGGAAATACCTAAATCAAGGTCTAATCTTAGTTCTTCCATATTTATTCACTCTCCTTGTTTTTTTCTAAGGTTTCTTTAAATTCTTTTAAGAATGAGGCATCTACTTTTGCTCTTATAATGTTTCTTATAATGAATTCACGATCATTTGAAAGTTTGAGATTTTCATCAGATCTTGAAATGCGTTTTATAAAATTCATATTAGATAAATAGTTTAGGCTTGTTGAAATCATATCTTTAAACTTGATGTTATCTGAATAATCTTGATAAAAAGGTTCAACTAAATCAGCTATATCACTTTCTTTTAGTATTAAGTTTTCACTGTTAATACTTTCCATTTCAAATTTATCTAATTCTTCTCTTAAAATTACTAGAATTAATGAAGTTTCAAACGTTAGAGGATGTCTTTTTAACAATCTATTTAAATTATTAATTACATTACCATCTTCATCTTCAATTTGCTCTAAAAAAGCATAATCGAGTTCTTCATTGTAAAAGAGTTTTAGACCAATTATATTAAAGTATTCATTTATTTCTTTTGCCCAAAGCTTTAAATTTTCAAAAATTTCTTCACTATCTTCTTCAAAAATTGGTCCTTGGAGAAGTCTTACACAAATATCACTCCATTGTTTTGTGTTCTTAAATTCCATTTCATTCATAATTAATTACCACCTTCGGGATTAATAAAGAAATATTTGTTTTATCTTCATAACTTGTATAGGTTATTTTTTCTTTATTGTCTTTTTCCACACTTACCCAATCTGATTTAAATAGAATAGCTAAATAAGTTAATACTTCGGCTAATCCATATTTAATCTTGTAAGTATCAAAAATCTTTTGAACTGTAAGTTTAGATTTATTTTCTTTTGCTACTTTATATATTTCTTCTAAATTATTTTTGATTTCAGCTTCATTTACATAAATATCAATAATCAATTGAGATATATCAACTTCTGGGATATTTCCTTTTTCATATAGTTTTTGCTTTACTGTTCTATTGTTATCAATCAAGTCAAGAGGTCTTGCCATATCGTTGTTAATATATGGTAATCCATCCATAATTAAAATTTCTTTTTTGTAAGGTTTTTCAATAGTTTTATCGACACAAAGCGTCTTTATATCTTTCGTTAATGCTGATACATATTGGTATTCAGAGCTTGTTTTTTTAGTAATAATTCTTTTTAGTTTTTCTGATAACATTCTGTTTTCTTCAAGAATGTTTTTACCAGCTTTATAAAGTGAATTCTCAAATGAATTAAAAAATTCTACATCTATTTTTTGGTTAGGTAAGCGAATCCTAATTTTATTAATTTTATTTCTTATTGTATCATCATCGCTTTGTTTACTTAGATAATGCCAAAATGCATTGAAACTTTCACCTTGAGGAGTTTTCTGTAGCTCCTCAGTTTGCTCTAGAATATGAGAGAGTATTGTTCCTCTATTTTCTGTATTTTCAAATTGTCTTTTACATAAATCTGAAAATATTTTATGGTTATTATCTTTTAATTGCTTGAAGTCAGAAAGCAAGGTTTTGGAAACTTTGTTCAAAGATTCAACTCTTTCTGAAATTTGAAGATGAGAATAGGTTTCAACTTTTCCAGTTTCTTCAATTTTTTTAATTTCATCTTCAATTTGTTGTTTTTGTTTTTGTAAATCGCTAATCCTAGCTTGAGGATTTTGAACTGTATTTTGATCTAATTCATTTATTCTATCTAATACTTCTAAAAATTTTGATTCAGTTCCAATGAACATGTTTTTTAAATCTTCAATTTCCTCAAGGTATCTAAAAAGTCTATCGACAGAGGTTGATAAATCAACCATTTCAATATTATTTTCATTGTAATATCTATAAATAAACCTGTTTGAAGGATCTGACCATTTTTTTGTAAGATTAAAGGCTTTATCAAAATTATCTAGTTCTAAAGTAGCATTACTATTTTGTTCAAGGTTTTCTTCATCAATTGTAAAGGTTTCATCAAAAGAACTTATATAGTTTGCAAGTTTTTGAATAAAATAATTTTGTTCAACTCCAGATTCATTTTCATCTTCTTTGAAAATTTTATATAAAAAAGAAAGAATAAAAGGAGAGTTTTTTTTTGTCAGTAAAGTTAATCCACTATCATTTTGTATTATCGATTGAACTTGATTGATGTCTGAAAACAAAGGTATCTCCTATAAGGTTAATATAAATTGATTTTATCATAAAGCAAATAAATTGCCTAGTTAATATTTAATTATACTAATAGGAGTTATAGTGATGAATAAAAAAGGGTAGCTCCCCAAAGCTACCCAAATCTCTCTTAATTTTTATATATGTTTTTTATTATTTGATTGTGTATTCGATTTTTACGTTACTTACATAATCCCCTGCAGGAAGTTCTTCATTACCACTCCAGCTCATGTTAAATTCATTAACTAAAAGGTTAGAATGTAAACCAGCTGCGATTGTTTCTAGAGAAGTATAAGTATTAACAGAAGGAGTAATTTCTGAATCATAAGATTCTGTACCATTGTTTAAAGTTGTTTTAAAGCTTTCTGGGCTAACTTTAACACTAACACTCATATCAGAGTTTTTATTACTTGAGGCATAAACTGTAAAAAGGTCTGTTTTACCATCTTCAGTTAGAGGAGCATCAATATCTATATCATAATTTTCGATTCCATCTTCAAGAACAGCAGTACCATAAGCTAATTGGTAAGAAACTTCAGTTTCTTCAATAGAAGTGTTTAATTGAACTTGTGCAGATTTTGCGAACATTGAAGTTGATACGATTGCAGCTAATGCTAAGATTGTTAATAATTTTTTCATAATTTAAATTTTCCTTTAATAATAAATAGTTTTTTTGTTTGTCTTAATTTCCTTTAAGATGATTTAACTATAAGATATTCTGTAACTTGTGTCAACACATTTAATAAAAAAAATATAATAAATTTGTATAATTTTAATAAGTACTTATGATATAAAGAATTAGTTAAAGTAAAAACAATTAAATAAAATGTAACTTATGCAATAAGTAACAAAATTTAAATAAAATGTAGCTAAATTAGTGGTAATAAATATTTTTACCCAGATTAAATAAAAAAAATAAATAGATCTAAATAAAAAGAATTAAAGCTTACCTAATATGAAATACGTCAAGTTTTAACAACTTCTACAAACTTATTACATGCTTATATTTGTAACATATTATGTATTTATTGTGTTAAAAAGCATGTTTTTAACTTATTTTTACTTTTTATTTGTTTTGTTTATTAAAACTTAACTTGACTTCTACAAACTTATTACATATACTTTGAACATATTAAAGAGATAAGGAGCATACGAAATGAGAAAAGCATTAACCATTTTAGTTTTATTAACTTCAATGTTTTCACTATCAGCACAAACATTAACTGTTCGTATAGCTGCTTATGTTCCTGAAAAAATAACTTTTGAACAAACTGATGATTCTTTTGAAGTTAAAAGCAATACCAATAATGTAGAATATGGCTTTTACAATAACAGTGGTTCTTTAGTTAGTGCTAGTAATGCTGATGTTTTAGCAATAAGTGCTCTTTAATATTTTGACATAGATATTATCTAATAAAAGACAATATATAAAAAAAACTTGCATAACCCAATTTCTAAAAGGGAAATTTAGAAATTGGGTTACTTATTTTTAGATCTAATTATATAAAAAAATAAGCAACCAAATATAATCTGGTTGCTTATAAACTAAATATTTTAAAGGAGTTCTATTCGATTGTATATTCAACATCTACATAGCAAGTATAATCTCCAGCTGGAAGGCTTGCTTTACCGACTACGAATATATTAAATCTATATACTTCTTGGAAACTGTTTAAACCTGCTTTAACAATGCCTTTGTCGATTATTGTATTTACTTTTGGTGTCATCCCAGAATCAAATAATTCTGTTCCATCATTTAAGTAAGTTTTAAAGGTGCCAGGTGTAATCTCTACGCTTACGCTTTTGGCTGAATTTAAATTTGAATCAACTCTTACTGTAAAATCTGTAATCATTGTATTTGTTTTTAGTGAATTTAAATTATCTATTACATAAGTAGATCCATCTTCGATTAATGTATATTCTGTACCAATTTTTCTATACAAATTATAAGTTAGTTCAGATTCTGGTACTGAAGTATTAAGAGATACGTTATTATCTTTTGCAAAAATACTTGTAGTAATAATTAAGCTAAAAATTGCTAGTATTAATAATTTCTTCATTTCTGACTCCTTTTTTAATTTGTATGATTAAATAATACTGTTTTTTGTAACTTATGTCAACAATTTAATTAAATTTATTTTATGTTAATTATATTTATATTTTAATTGTTTATAATATAAGGAATTATATAAAAATAACTTATTACATTGTTTGTTTGTTTTAAAGATTTTGGGCATAAAAAAACCAGTTCATAAGAACTGGTACATCTCCTACGAGAGTCGAACTCGTGTTGCCGGGATGAAAACCCGGTGTCCTAACCACTAGACGAAGGAGACATTTAATTTGAGCTGCAAAGGATTTGAACCTTTGACCCACGCCTTAAAAGGGCGTTGCTCTACCAACTGAGCTAGCAGCCCAAGCAACGAATTGGACTATAGCAAGAATTTATGCTCTAATCAACTACTTTTTGAAAAAAAATTTTTTTTTTTATTTTTATTGATTTAAAGAAAGTGTATATACTCAAAAAATATAGCATGATAAACTCAAAAATATAATTATAAATAAATGAGAAATTACAGATGGCTAGTACCTTATATTTAAGTGAATCAGAAAAACAAATAGGCTTAAAGCATATGATGAGAGATGAGATGTTTAATGGAATCTCATACAATTTATTAGGCGGAACTTTTGTTTATCTTATAGCAGTATATTTAAATGCTGGAAGTTTTGTTTTGGGATATATTTCTTCGGTATTATATATTGCTGGAGCTGTTTTACCTGTTATCCCAAGAATTTTTAATAAGAAGAATATTGTAAAAGTGCAATCACGTGCTTGGCTCTTAAGGGGGCTAGTTTCTTTCTTCTATGTTGGTTTAATTTTTTTAAGAGATGATTTAGCAATTGTCTTTTTATTAGTTATATATACTTTGTTTTCAATATTTAGAGTAATTGGAATTGCCTTAAATGATTTTACTGTTAAAAGTTTAAGTAATTCAAATAATATTGGTAGAATTGTTGGTAACATAAACATAGCTTATCAATCTTCAGCAATTGTTGTTTGTTGTTTAGCTGCTGTGTATTTAGGAATTGTTACGCTTGATGGTATTTTAGCGATAGTTATATTACAAGTTATTGGTGCTATTTTTAATATATTTTCTGCAACTGAAATCTCAAAGATTCCTTGTAGACGAAATATATCTTATAGAAAAGGTAGAGGTCTCTTTATTGTTTTAAAAGAAGCAATGAATAATGAAAGTAGACGTAGGCGTTTAATTTTAAGATGGATTAGTAGTGCTTTGGTTGTTGGTTTTTCTATGGTAGTTCCTTTTCTTAAAATTTATGTTGGATTTAATGATAGTAGTATTCTTTTTTATACTGCTGCTTGTGCTGTATCTTCTCTTATTGCGGGAATTGTAAATAAACAATTAACAGATAGATTAGGATCAAAACCTATTTGTTTAATAAGTAGTATAGTTTTCCTTCTTTTCTTAATAGCTTGGAGCGTTGCTCCAATTTCTTTAGGTTTTGCTTTTTTCTTTGTATTAGGTGTTCTTTCGAACTTCTTCTTACTAATCGCATATTTTTCTGTTTTTAGATTAATATCAGCTGTAATTCCTGATAAAGATGCTATTTCATTTAATTCTATGAATAACTTTATTATTGCAATATTAGCTTTATTCACTGGTTTAATTAATGGTTATTTAGCAAATTTAGATATTACTGTTGTTGTTGATAATCCTAATTTCTTTAATAATTATTCAATAATGTTTATTGCAATTAGTATCTTGAATCTTGGTTTTATATTCTATGCTGCTAGACTTAAGGAATTAGGCGCCTATACAAGCTCTCAGACAGCAAAAATATTGTTTAGTAGGCATGGTTTACAAGCCCTTTCTAAGATTGAAAGATTGAATAAAACTTTTGAGCCTTATAAAAGGCATTTGTTGTTGTTCTCATTAGGTACTAATTCAAATACTCTAGCAACATCTCAGTTGAGGGTAATATTGGCATCTCCTTTTTCTGTTGATAAGAAAGAAATTGTTAGATCGTTGGCTATTAGACCAAGAAAAACATTGTTGCCAGATTTGATTAAATTAGCTGAAAATGATGATGAAAGCACACAAATCGAAGCTATTATAGCTCTTGGTGCTTATAAGCATAATGAATTAGCTATTAAATCTTTAACTAAGTTGCTTGATTCAAGATGGAGTAGCGTCAGATCTGTTGCTTCAAAAAGCTTGTCTATGGTAACAAAAGATGAGACTATATTAGCAAGGATAATGGAGCTTTCTTACAAAGCAACTCATATCGATGAAGAGGTTGATTATTTAATTGCGAAAAAGAATCTAGATAAAGAAGGTCTTTTTTATGAAAATTTCTTTGCCTCAGTTTCTCAAAAAAGAGGCTTAACTTATAGGCAAACTAGGTATGCTGTTATTGCATCATTTCTTAAATTAGGATCTCCTGTTCTTTCTTCTTTATATAGTAAAATTAATTTAGGTGATTTTAAAAACGCTATAAGCGAATTTGTAACAGATGCTCAAGATTACGATATCATTTTTAATAATTATGAAGATATTATTAATTCTTTTATCGTCTTAGATAAAGAAAAGCTTAGAAAATATAGTTTAATGATGTTGGATAATTGTGAAAATATTAAAGATAAAAAACTAAAACATTTAAGAAATGGATTACTAAAAGTTAATAATTTTGAATTAGAACAATTGGATTTACAAGATTTATTGGCATTATTCTATTTTTCTTATTCAATAGCTAAACAATAAATATAAAAATTGCAATTTTTATTGCATGATTATATTGTTTGGATTGCCTTGCTTTGCTATTCTTATGTTTATGAAATTAGATAAGATTTATCATGCCGCATATACATTAAAAGATGTTATCCATAAAACTGATTTGCTTCCAGCTCCTTATATTTTCCCTAATGAGAAAGTTTATTTAAAAGCTGAGAATTTACAAGTTACTGGCTCCTTTAAAGTTAGAGGAGCTTATTATAAAATATCTCAACTTTCTCAAGAAGCAAAGAATAAAGGTGTTATAGCTTGTTCTGCAGGAAACCATGCTCAAGGTGTTGCTTTAGCCGCTAAGAAAAACAATATTGAATCAATTATTTGTATTCCAGATGGTGCTCCCATTTCTAAGGTTGAAGCAACAAGAGGTTTTGGTGCAAAAGTTGAACTTGTTAAAGGTGTTTATGACGATGCTTATTCTAGAGCTATAGAAATACAAAAAGAAACTGGTATGACGTTTATTCATCCTTTTAACGATAAAGAAGTTATAGCAGGGCAAGGTACTATAGGATTAGAAATTTTATCCCAGTTAGAGGATGTAGATGTTGTAATCGTTCCAATTGGAGGCGGTGGTTTAATTAGTGGTATAGCTTTTGCTATAAAAGCCCTTAAACCAGAATGTAAAGTTTATGGTGTTCAATCTTCAGGGGCTGCTAGTATGTTTTCATCTCTTAAAGAAGATCAAATATGTGAACTTCAAGATGTTTGTACTATATCTGATGGTATTGCCGTTAAGAAACCTGGTGATGTTACATTCGATCTGTGTAAAAAATATGTTGATGGTGTAGTTACTGTAAGTGATGATGAAGTATCTTGTGCTATTTTAGCATTGATGGAAAATCAGAAATTAGTAGCTGAAGGTGCTGGAGCTGTAGCTGTAGCAGCTGCTATGTTTAATAAGATTGATATAAGAAATAAGAAAACTGTTTGTGTTGTAAGCGGTGGAAATATTGATGTTACAATTCTTTCTAGAGTTATTTCTAGAGGTCTACTTAAGGGTGGAAGAAGTGCTAAGTTTACAATTAGTTTGTTAGATAAACCAGGTCAATTGGTTGAAGTGTCTTCAATAATCTCTCACTTAGGCGGTAATGTAATTGCTGTTCATCATGATAGAGGCGGCGAAGGAACTGATTTAAATAGCTGTACTTTGTCATTGCAAGTTGAAACGAGAGATCATAATCATATAAATGAAATTAGAAAAGCTTTGATTGATAAGGGTTTTAAATTCGTTAGTGAAACTTAAAGAAGGTTAAAACTTTTTAAACCATACAACCAAAAGAATATTGTTACTAATGATAATACTGTAGTAATTATTACTAATTGTGCAGCTAAATCGGCATCTCCATCCATTTCTTTTGCCATAGTAAATGAAGATACTGCTACTGGAGATGCAATTGTTGCAACTATACAACCTAAATACATTCCTCTAAGACCTATTGCTATCGCGGCTAAGATTACAATTAATGGGGTTATTATTAGTTTTCCTACACTTCCTAATAGAATTAAGTTTATATTCTTTTTGATACTATCAAATTCTAATGTTCCACCTAATATAATAAAGGCTATAGGTGTAGCAGTTTTAGATAAAGACTCTAAAGGGCTTAATATTATTTGTGGAAGTTTTATTTGTAGTAAGAAAAATATGAAGCCCAATAAGGCTGCATCTACAAGTGGATTTTTAATTACACTTAACATTAGTTTTGAGGCACTTATATCATGACCTCTGTATCCTTCTAAAACGAATACGGCAAGGATGTTAACTAGTGGTACAGCTACAAGAATTAAAGAGCTTAATAAAGGCAGTCCGGCATCTCCATACATTCCTTGAACTACAGGTATTCCGAAAATCATAATATTGGATCTAAACCAGGCTTGAACAATTACGGCCTTTTTAGGATTAGGTAATTTTGTTCTATTTAGTGTTAATGACATCAATAGAGTAATTAAAGGAAGGACAATTAAAATAACTGACAACATTTTTATTGAGTTTTGTACATCAACATTTTCCATATTATATATTCCAAGAAATAATAATATAGGTAGGGGTACTCTAAAAATAAATTTATTTAATTTGTTTAATGTCTTTTTATCTACCCAGTTAAATCTAACTGAAAGGTTCCCTACAAATAATAATACAAAAAGTGGGAAAATTACATTAAATGAAAATAGCAGGTTGTCCATGTCTTAATACTCCATGAAAACTATTATATATAAATAGAAATAAAATAAAATACCATTTGGACTATTTTCTGTTTATTAATCTAAGAGATATTTTTTCTTTTATTCTTTGTTTAATTGAGATTTATTTAAATTGTAAAATATAGATATGTCAAAATATAATAGGAATGTTTAATCACTTTATATATTTTTTTATATATCCAATCAAAGATGTAATATATATGATATATTTAATTCTTTATACTATAAGCAATTAATAAAATTATACAAATTTATTATATTTTTTTTATTAAATGTGTTGACATAAGTTACAGAATACCTTATAGTTTGAACATCTTAAAGGAAATTAAGAAAACAAAAAAAACTATTTATAACAAAGGAAAATTTAAATTATGAAAAAATTATTAACAATATTAGCATTAGCTGCAATCGTATCAACTTCAATGTTCGCAAAATCTGCAGAGGTTCAATTAAACACTTCTATTGAAGAAACAGAAGTTTCTTATCAATTAGCTTATGATGGAACTCTATTAGAAGATGGTATAGAAGAATTTGATATTAACATTTCAAGATCTTTAACTGAAGGTGGTCAAACTCAAGACTTTACAGTTTACTCTTCTAGTAACAAAAACAGCGATATGGGTGTTGTAGTTAAAATTGCTGCAGATTCTTTTAGAACTACTTTAAATGATGGTACTGAAAATTATGATTCAAAGATTACTCCATCTGTTAATACTATTAGCTCTTTAAGTAAAGTTCCTGCTGGATTACAAGAAAAACTTTTAGTTAACAAATTTAATTTAAGCTGGAGTGGTAATGAAGAACTTCCTGCAGGTGATTATACAAGTGATGTTACTATTAAGTATGTAGTTGAATAAGATTAATAAATAATAACAAAGACAAAGGGTGGCTAAATAGCTACCTTTTTTTGTGTCTAAAAATAAGTAACCCAATTTCTAAATTTCCCTTTTAGAAATTGGGTTATGCAAGTTTTTTTATATATTGTCTTTTATTAGATAATATCTATGTCAAAATATTAAAGAGCACTTATTGCTAAAACATCAGCATTACTAGCACTAACTAAAGAACCACTGTTATTGTAAAAGCCATATTCTATATTATTGGTATTGCTTTTAACTTCAAAAGAATCATCAGTTTGTTCAAAAGTTATTTTTTCAGGAACATAAGCAGCTATACGAACAGTTAATGTTTGTGCTGATAGTGAAAACATTGAAGTTAATAAAACTAAAATGGTTAATGCTTTTCTCATTTCGTATGCTCCTTATCTCTTTAATATGTTCAAAGTATATGTAATAAGTTTGTAGAAGTCAAGTCAAGTTTTAATAAACAAAACAAATAAAAAGTAAAAACAAGTTAAAAACATGCTTTTTAACACAATAAATACATAATATGTTACAAATATAAGCATGTAATAAGTTTGTAGAAGTTGTTAAAACTTGACGTATTTCATATTAGGTAAGCTTTAATTCTTTTTATTTAGATCTATTTATTTTTTTTATTTAATCTGGGTAAAAATATTTATTACCACTAATTTAGCTACATTTTATTTAAATTTTGTTACTTATTGCATAAGTTACATTTTATTTAATTGTTTTTACTTTAACTAATTCTTTATATCATAAGTACTTATTAAAATTATACAAATTTATTATATTTTTTTTATTAAATGTGTTGACACAAGTTACAGAATATCTTATAGTTAAATCATCTTAAAGGAAATTAAGACAAACAAAAAAACTATTTATTATTAAAGGAAAATTTAAATTATGAAAAAATTATTAACAATCTTAGCATTAGCTGCAATCGTATCAACTTCAATGTTCGCAAAATCTGCACAAGTTCAATTAAACACTTCTATTGAAGAAACTGAAGTTTCTTACCAATTAGCTTATGGTACTGCTGTTCTTGAAGATGGAATCGAAACTTATGATATAGATATTGATGCTCCTCTAACTGAAGATGGTAAAACAGACCTTTTTACAGTTTATGCTTCAAGTAATAAAAACTCTGATATGAGTGTTAGTGTTAAAGTTAGCCCAGAAAGCTTTAAAACAACTTTAAATGATGGTACAGAATCTTATGATTCAGAAATTACTCCTTCTGTTAATACTTATACTTCTCTAGAAACAATCGCAGCTGGTTTACATTCTAACCTTTTAGTTAATGAATTTAACATGAGCTGGAGTGGTAACGAAGAACTTCCTGCAGGGGACTATGTAAGTAACGTAAAAATCGAATACACAATCAAATAATAAAAAACATATATAAAATAATACAACCTCCTAAAAAAAAGAGCAGTCAAATTGATTGCTCTTTTTGTATTGTTTTATTGTGTAAATAAAAAAACCTAACCAAATATTTTCCATAATTGGTTAGGCTGTTTTGAGTGATGAAAAAGAGGTTAACTTATAAAAAAAATAATTGTATAAGAAGTTATGAATATAGTTAAAATATAAAAAGTTGTGAATAATTGATAATTTAAAAACAACTTAACATTGGATAAATGTTTTATATTTAAATAATTTTTTTAATTTGTTATTTTCCTCATTTTCTATAAATAGATTAAAATTTTTCAATCAATAAGTCAAGGATAATCGTAATATTTGGTAGGATTTGTTTATTTTGTGAATGTGAAAAATATTGATCCAATTATAATAAATTGGATCAATGTAAGCTTATTATGTCTGATAAAACCGAAATAGGATTTTCAAAAGTTGAACTTATTAATTAATAATCTTTGATAAATAGGGGAATTTATCGTTTTCTGTTTTTGAAATTCAGAAAACAGTTCAACTTCTCATGTTTTATTAAGAGAGATTTATAAGCTCACTTAAGATATTAATACTATATGTTATAAGTTTGTATAAGTCAATATATTGTTAAATTTTATACAGGTTTTTATTGGTTAAAATAATTTAATTTCTTTAAGAATATAAATTTAAATAAAATGTAATAAGTTTAAATAAGTTTATTTGCTTAAATCATGTATAGGTTAAAATATATTGCATCATGATAATTATTAGTAATCCCTTGCAAATTACTTAAATGATAATATGCATCATCATTATTAAAGGTAACGTTTAGTTCATCCTCGGGGGTAGTAAAAATATTAATTATAGTTGGAACGTAAGCTTGCAAGTGAATCCTGTGATTGTTGGAACTAAGGCTTGATGCTGTTATAAATAAAATAAGTGATAATAATATTAATTTTTTTTTCATATTGCCCCCATTCCATCAATTATTGATTGCAGGAGAAGTAAAAGTCAATTAATTAACTGAAAAATAAATATTAAATTATTGATAAAAATATAAAGATTTACATAAAATGTAATTTAGGAAGTGGGTAATTCATAAAAAAAAATAACAAATAAATTGTTATTTTTTTTATATTATCATTCATCTTTTACTTCAAGATCTTGATTGAATTGTTTTCTACACCTGTTTTGGTGTTGTCTGTGTGGACATGGGGGACATAATTCTATATCTCCACCTTCTATAATAATATCTTTTCCTTCAACAAGGGCAGTTGATACTTTTTTTCTAGCTACAGCATAAATAGCTTGTGTTGTAGTTCTAGCTACATTTAACTTTTTAGCCGCTTCTTCTTGCATTAAATTTTCATAATCTATTAAGCGTAATGTTTCATATTCATCAACTGTCATTACTATAGCGGAGTTATTTCTTTTCCCTTTTGGGCCGAATCGTGTATATTCTGGCATTCCACCAGATATTCTTCTACATTTTTTTGGTCTAGGCATTTTCGTCTCTCCGTATTAAATTTATATTACTAATTTAGTTCTTTTTGCTAAAAAAAGCAATTGGAAATTTTTATCCAATTGCTAAATATCTTTAATATAGATTATTTAATGTGAAGCACAGGAATTATTGTGTGAGTGATTTTCTCCGTCGTGATGATGTCCAGCACAAGAAATATCAGGATCGAAATCTAAGTTATTATTAAGATATGCTTTAACTGCCTCGTCAGCTTTTCCTGTAACTCCAGGAATTAATTTGATATTAGCCTGAGTAATAAGTGTTTTTGCTCCATTTCCAAGGCCTCCACAAATTAAGGTATCTACGCCACTTTTTGTAAGTAGATCTACTAATGTTCCATGAGCATAGCCTGTAGTAGATTTTATTTCTTGGTTAGTTATTTTCCCATCTTCTACTGCATAAATTTTAAATTCACTAGCTTGACCGAAATGTTGTTCAACTAATTCATTATTATAAGTAACCGCAATTTTCATTGGTTAACTCCTTTATTAATACTTAAGATAATTATAGTTTACTTTTATTTTAGGCATATGTCAATAACTATTTTTTATATTTAATCTTGACTTTTTATCTTATGAAGTTTAAAAATGAATTGTACAAATATGAAATAAATTTTGAGGTCATTATGGAAAAAAATGATTTTTCTTCTTTTAGAGAATTAAGAGAAAATATGAATAGGTTAATGAACAGTTTTATGAAAAATGTTCAAACTCCAACAAGTCAACAATTGAATTTAAATGCTAGCCAAATTCAAGTTATTTTGTTATTAAGAAAATACAAAACTCAAAAAATGAGTGATTTGACTAAACATACAAATGTAGTAAAGAGCTCTATGACAAATATTATAGATTCGTTAGAAAAGTTAGAGCTTGTCAATAGAATTCGAAATAAAGATGATAGAAGAATCGTTTTTGTTGGATTGACAGATGAAGGTGAAGAGTTAGCAAATAGTTTAAGAAAAGCGATATTCTCATTATTTGAAAAAAAACTTTCCCTTTTATCAGTAGAAGAAGGTCAAGAGTTTATAGAAAGTATTAATAAAATTACATATTTGATTAACAAAATGGAGAATATCAATGAAAAATAACCCTCATGAATTTTTAGGTACCGATAAAATTACTCCTTTGCTGTTTAAATTATCCATTCCAGCAATGATTGGAATGATTAGTAATGCATTATATAATGTAATAGATACAGTCTTTGTTGGTCATGGAGCTGGAGCTCTTGCAATTGGTGGTTTAACAATAGCTTTTCCGTTTCAGTTAATTATTGGTGCTTTTGCACTAATGTATGGAGTAGGTGTTGCCTCAGTTATTTCTAGAAGACTTGGAGAAGGAAAGCCTGAAGAAGCTGTTATTGCAGCAGCTAATGCATTTATGTTGACTTTTTTTACTTCATTATTAATTTTAATTTTTGGTGAATTGTTTTTAGAGAAGATTTTAAATATTTTTGGAGCAACTGAGGATATTCTTCCATTTGCAAGTGATTATATGAGAATAATTTTAATTGGTGCTCCTTTTCTATCTTTTTCTATGTGTGCAAATAATATTTTAAGAAGTGAAGGTGCTGCAAAGGCTTCAATGACTATTATGATTATTGGGACTGCTTTAAATGTTGTTTTAGATCCAATTTTCATATTTGGTTTCGGTTTAGGTATAAAAGGAGCTGCAATTGCAACTGTTATATCTCAAATTTGCGGATCTTTATATGCTTTATCATATTTTTTGAGAGGAAAGTCTTCATTAAAATTCCATATTAATTTATTTAAACTAAAACTAGTTTATATTAAAGAAATTGTATTATTAGGTCTTGCTACATTTATAAGGCAGATTGGAACATCTGCTATGGCGCTTGCTGTAAATAATATGGTAAAAATTTATGGTGGTGATTTAGCAATTGCAACATTTGGAATGGTAAATAGATTTTTAACAT
Source organism: Sphaerochaetaceae bacterium (assembly GCA_963677735.1). GTDB lineage: Bacteria > Spirochaetota > Spirochaetia > Sphaerochaetales > Sphaerochaetaceae > Pleomorphochaeta. The sequence goes on along the minus strand of OY782505.1, from coordinate 2,205,919 downwards.
TGGTTCTTATGCCAATATTTGGGATGAATCAAGGGTTACAACCAATTATTGGTTATAATTTTGGAGCTAAAAAAAATGATAGGGTGAAAGAAGTTCTAAAGGTTGCTGTATTAATAACTACAATGATTGGGCTTGTATTCTCATTAATAGCATTCATCTTCCCAAGACTTTTACTAACTATGTTTACCACTGATCAAAATCTATTAGATATGGGAGCTGTGGCTCTTAGAATTATTATTTCAACTATGGTTTTCTTGGGCCTTCAAACTTGTGGTACAACATATTTTCAAGCTATTGGGAAAAGTTTGCCTTCAATATTTTTAGGTATGAGTAGACAGTTTATAATTTTAATCCCCTTAGTACTTATTCTACCAAGATTTTTTGGGTTAATTGGAGTTTGGATAGCTTTCCCATCAGCAGATATACTAGCATCAGTTATCACTAGTGTTTGGCTTTTGGTAGATATAAAAAAATTAAAATAATAATTGCGGATTTCTTTTAGATTATAAAGAAATCCGTTTTACTTTTATAAAGTCCTTCTAGGTTTATCGCTTGTCTCTCTTACAATTAGTCGACTCTTATAGTCAATCCTAGTTACTTGCAGGTTGTCTTCATTGTTTTCATGTTCATTGATTTTTGTAGCAATTAAGGACATAGCTTTTACACCTCTTTTAAAAATAGAATGTTCAATAGTAGTTAATTTCAGAGAGGCGAATTTTGAAGGGAATATATTATCAAAACCACAAACACTATAATCTTGAGGTATTTTAAAATTATTATCTTTTATAGCATTCATAATCCCGTAAGCTACCATATCATTAATTCCTATCATTGCTGTTATCTCTTTATCTTCTTTTAAGCAAATGTTGGTTAGTCTATACCCTGTAAAGAATTCAATGTCTGCTGTAGCTATTTCTTCTTCAGGTAATATATCTTGGCTAAATACTTTTATTGGTGGAAGATTGTTTTTTTCAAACACATATTTGATTCCTTCTAGTCTTTTTGTTCTAGCTGTGTGAAATTCATTTAGACTTGTTGATATGTAAGCTACATTTTTGTGCCCTAAATCAATTAGATGTTGAGCTATAAGTTTTCCAGCTTCAAAATTGTTCATATTAACAGTGTCAAAATCAAAATTACTATTTTCATCCCCAACTGCAACTACTGGAATTTGCTTGCTTAGCTCTTTTACAGCCTCAATGTTTTCTGGAATCATAGAGAAAATAATTCCTGCAATAGGAAATCTTTGAAACGATTTTAAAGTATCTTGTTCAATTAACAGATCCCAATATGTTGTTTTTATTATAGTTCTAATTCCCATTTCTATTGCTTTTTGTTCCATGCCTTGAATCAAAGTTGAGTAATATGGGTTATAAACTGAAGGACAAATTATTAGAATAGTTTTTCCAAGTAAAGATGTATGTTTTTTATTTGTATAGAATAATTCTTTAGCAGTTTTCTTAACAAAAAGTATTGTTTCGTTAGAAAATCTATTTAGTTTTTTCCCAGATAAAATCATAGATACACTAGCAGTGGAAAGGTTTGTGGCCTTTGCAATATCTGATAGAGTTGTTTTTTTATTTTTCATAATTTTGTCCCTTTCATACATATTAATAGAGATTTAGAGATTTAGCAATCTTTTTTTAAATAAAATTAAACAAAAAATTAAACAAAAATTACATGAAAAAAGAATAAAAAATTTAACTTGACAATAGAAAATTCACCATTTACTATTGAAATGACTTTTTTAGTTATTTTTTTTACAAATAAATTAATATCTTGTTTAAAAAAATGTTTAAAAAAATAGTATTTGTTTAAAAGGAGAAAAAAACAATGAAAAAACCTATTTTATTAATTATGTTATTGGTAAGTTTACTTATGACTCCAATATTTGCTAATGGACAAAAGGAAGCAGCAGCTGATGAGGATTATCATCTAGTATTAAAAATGAGTCATGTATTTGCACCAAACGAACAATTAACAAAATCTTTAACTATTGTTGTTGATAATATTAAAGAAAGAACTAATGGTGCTATTGAAATTCAACAATATCCACAAGGTCAGCTTGCAACATATAAAGATGGTGTAGAACAAGTAGCTTTAGGTGCTAAATTTATATCAGTTGAAGACCCTTCATACTTAGGTGACTATGTTGCAGATTTTAATGCTTTAGTTGGTCCAATGCTTTATAGTAACTTTGATGAATATGAATACTTAATTAACACAGACTTAGTTAAAGGTATGGTAAGTGAATTAGAAGAAAAACATAGAATCAAAGTATTAGCTTTAGATTTTATCTTTGGATTTAGATCAATGATGACTAATAAAGTTATAACAACTCCTGCTGATTTACAAGGAATGAAAATCAGAACTCCAGGTAGCCAATTATTCATTGATACAATTAATGCAATGGGTGCAACTGCAACAGCATTACCTTTCTCAGAAACAATTAGTGCAGTTCAACAAGGTGTTGTTGATGGATTAGAAGGTACAGTTGATGCATATGGTTCAAATGGTAGTAGTGAAGTTGCAAAGAAAATGGCACTTACTAATCACTTCTTAGGAACTTGTGGTGTTTATATTAATGCAGATTTATTTGAAAGTATTCCTGAAGAATATCAAGTAATTATTGAAGAAGAATTTGCTAAGGGTGCACAACAAATGATTTCTGAAATTACTAAAAACTATGAAACTTCAAAAGCTAATTTAGAAGCTCAAGGTATTGAATTTAATGAAGTAGATCATGATGCATTTGTTGAAGCAGTAGCTCCTGTATATGAAAACATGAAAGGTGTAACTCCTGGAATTTTAGATATATTTAAAGCTGAACTAGCAAAAATGCCAAAATAAGGTAAAATAATAATCAGGCTGTTGTAATGACAGCCTGAATTTACTTTACCAAGGGGGTTAATGTGAAAATTTCATTTAAGAATATTATAGATAATTTTGAAGAAATTGGTTCAGGCTTTTTTCTTATCGTTACAACTGTTTTAGTTTTGATGAATGTCTTTTTAAGATATTTTTTCAATATGGGAATTATTTGGTCAGAAGAAGTTGCAACTGGATGTTTTGTTTGGAGTGTTTTTTTAGGTTCTGCAGCTTGTTATAAACGTAAATTGCATGTCGGAGTAGACATGATATTAAAAAAATTCTCAAAAAGAAATCAAGATATTATTAATTTTGTTATTTATATTATTTTATTAGTAATTAATGGATCTTTAACCCTTATCTCAATTCAATATTTGAAAGTATCTGCAAGAAAACCAACTCCAGTTTTAGGAATTTCCTCAGCATTTATCAGTTCATCAATTTTTGTTGGATTTTTATTAATGACGATTTATACAATTTTATTTCTAATTTCAGATATCAAATCTTTATACAAAAATAAAAATGGAGGTGCACAATGTTAGCTTTAGTTCCTGTAATTCTTGTATTTATTTTATATTTTTCAAGCATTCCAATTTCATTTGCTCTATTTGGCTCTACCCTTTTTTATTTTGGTATAATAGATAATACATCTCCTGTGGCTTTATTATTACAAAAATTTGTAACAAGCACACAATCTTTTCCTCTTCTTGCTATTCCTTTTTTTGTAATGGCCGGTTCAATTATGAATTATAGTGGAATTAGTAAAAAATTAATGCAATTTGCTGATGTGTTAACAGGACATCTACCAGGTGGTTTAGCTCAAGCTAATGTACTTTTAAGTATGTTAATGGGAGGTGTTTCTGGATCAGCAAATGCTGATGCAGCGATGGAAAGCAAAATGTTAGTTCCTGAAATGGAAAAAAGAGGATATGATAAATCTTTTTCAACTGCAATAACAGCAGCATCTTCTGCTGTTACTCCTGTTATTCCTCCTGGAATTAATCTAATTATTTACGCTTTAATTGCTAGTTGTTCAGTTGGTAGAATGTTTGCAGCTGGATATATTCCAGGATTTTTAATGACTATCTCTTTGATGGTTACAGTTCATCTAATTTCAAAGAAAAGAAAATATATTGCAGTTAGAGATAAAAGAGCTTCTCATAAAGAGATTTTAAAGCAAGGTGTAGATTCAATTTGGGCATTACTATTTCCTTTTGGAATTATTCTTGGACTAAGAATTGGTCTATTTACTCCATCTGAAGCTGGTGCTGTAGCTGTATTATACTGCGTGATTATCGGTAAATTTGTTTATAAAGAACTAAAAAAAGAAGACTTTATTCCTATTATGAAAGAAACTATTTATGGAACTAGTTCTGTTGTTTTAATTATCGTTGCAGCAAATGTATTTGGCTATTATCTTAACTGGGAAAGAATTCCTCAAATGATAACTAGTTTCTTATTAAGTGTCACAACTAATAAATATTTAATGCTATTACTATTCAACTTACTTTTATTAGTAATTGGTATGTTTATTGAAGGTGGTGCTGCAATAATTATTTTAGCTCCATTATTAGTTCCTGTTGCAACTTCCCTTGGTGTAGATGTCATTCATTTTGGTTTAATTTGTATTGTTAATATAATGATTGGTGGTCTAACCCCTCCATTTGGTTCAATGATGTTTACTTGTTGTACTATTACAAATTGCTCTCTACAAGATTTTACTAAAGAGGTACTTCCTTTTATTGGAGCATTATTAATTTCACTATTATTAATAACCTATGTTCCATTTATTACGCTAGCACTTCCAAACTTGATTTATGGTGTAGTTTAAGGAGATTATCAGATGCTAATAATTGGTCACAGAGGTTGTAGTTATAAAGGATATAATCAAAATACAATCAGAAGTTATAAAAAAATAATAGAAGAAGGTGCAAAAGCCTTTGAATTCGATGTTCAACTAACTAAGGATAAAGAACTTGTTGTAGTTCATAATTTGAATTTATGTAAAGTTTCGGATGGAACTGGTTTAATCAAAGAAAAAAACTTAGAAGAAATCAAACAATTACATGCCGGAAATATTAATAACGGAAGTGATTCAATTCCTACATTAATTGATGTTTTAACCTTAATTTCAAGTTATAACAAAGAAAAAAGACCCGTTATGCATTTGGAATTAAAGGGAGATAATACAGGATTTTTAAGTGGTGAAATTATAAAAACTTATGTTGATAGAACTCTTTTAGACTATGATGACTTTTTAATTAGTTCTTTTAATTGGGATGAATTATCTTCAATTAGAAAAAGTTGTCCAAGTTTAAAAATAGCCTTGCTAGATGGATCTATTAGAAGAAAAGAGCTAATTTCCAAAATTGAATCAGATGAATCTATTTTTTCAGATATTTTTGCATATGGTGAAGAAGATTATATGTTGCCATTTGATCCTTGCCTTGATAAATCAATTGCATTAATAAATGAAAAAGTGAAATCTAAAAGTGATAGAACCATACTAATTGATGAAATAAAAAAAGCATTAAATGGATCATATTATACAGATCAATTAATTCAAAAAGCATTAGAAATGAATGCTGTATCATTAAATTTATGGTACCAAACTGTTACTAAAGAATTTATTGATAAAGTCCATGAGAACGGCTTAAAGGTTTTAGTATTTACTGTTAATAAAAAAGAAGATATTAAAAATGTTTTAAACCTTAATGTTGACGGTTTCTTTACTGATTATTATTTACAAACAAAAGAATATTTAGAGAGCATATCATAATTAATATTTGTTTTTTTATCAAATATATCCTCAACACTAAGTTGGGGATTTCTTTCTTTAAAAAAGAAAATAAGTATTATTATCCGTTACAATTAGCTTATTTTAAGCTATAATAATAAAAGTAAGTTAAATTGAAGGAGATTTTATGAAAAATATTGGTATTTTAGGATTAGGAAATATAGCTGGAAATATGGCTAGAACTGTAAATTTGATGGATGATGTAAATTTATATGCAGTAGCATCTAGAAGTTTAGAAAAAGCAGAAAACTTTAAAGAAGAATATTTTGCAGAAGTTGCCTATGGTTCATATTTAGAATTACTTCAAGATGATAAGGTTGATCTTGTTTATATTGCAACACCTCACTCACATCATGCTGATTTAATTGAGTTAGCAATAAATAATAATAAACCAGTGTTGTGTGAAAAATCATTTACAACAAATTTAGAACAAGCAAAGAAAGTTATTAAATTATCACATGAAAAAAATGTATTTTTAGCAGAAGCTATTTGGACAAGATACTTACCTTCTAGATCTATGATTGATCAAATATTAGATAGTGGTGTGATTGGAAATATTAGTTTAGTTGATTCTAATTTAGGATATAATGTCGCAGATAAAGAGCGAATTTATAAAAAAGAATTAGCAGGTGGAGCACTTTTAGATTTAACAGTTTATCCTATTAACTTTACTTGTATGTTCTTGGGAAGTGATATAAGTAAAATTAATTCAACTGTTGTTAAAATGAAAAGCGGAGTAGATGGAATAGAGAATGTTAGCTTTGTTTATAATAATGGAATTTTAGCTACTTTTAATACAAATGTTTATGCTAGATTAAGCAGAAAAGGTTTTATTTATGGAACTAAAGGTTATATCGAAATTGAAAATATTAATAATCCTGAAAAAATAAGTATTTACAATGCTCAAGGTGAATTAGAACAAGAGTTATTACCACCTGAACAAATTACCGGATTTGAATATCAAGTTAGGGCTTGTTTAGAAGCAATTGATGAAGGTTTAATCGAACCTAAACAAATGCCACATACTGAAATTCTTAGAATGATGGAAATTATGGATTCTTTAAGAAAAAGTTGGGATATTGTTTTCCCTTGGGAAGAGTAAATAGAATTAATAATCTAAGAATATTTTGCCATTGCAATAAAAGTGTTTTATACTTAAAAACATATAAATTAGGAGGACTTTAATGCAGTATATTGGATCCTTAGATCAAGGAACAACATCAACAAGATTTATAATTTTTAATTCAGAAGGAGATATAGTTTCATCTTACCAAATGGAACATAAACAAATATTCCCACAGCCAGGTTGGGTTGAACATAACCCCATTGAAATTTGGGAAAATAGTGTTACTTGTATAAAAGAAGCACTTAAAAAAGCAAATTTAGAAGGTTGTGATTTAAAAGGGATAGGAATAACTAACCAAAGAGAAACTATAATTGCTTGGAATCCAAAAACTAGAAAAATTTGGTACAATGCAATTGTATGGCAAGATCTCCGAGGTGCTCAATATATAAATAGCCTTGAAGAAAAAGTTGATGCTAAATGGCTAGCAAAGAAATCAGGACTTAGATTAAGTCCATATTTTTCTGTTAGTAAAATTGTTTGGCTTTTAGACAATGTAAAAGGTTTGAGAGAGGCTAGCGATAGAGGTGAGGTTGTTTTTGGAACTATTGATACTTGGTTAACTTGGAATTTAACAGGTAGAAAAGCTTTAGTAACAGATGTAACAAATGCATCTAGATATGTTTTAATGGATATAAATTCTTTACAATGGGATGAGCAATTATTAAATATATTTAATGTTCCTAAACAAAGCTTACCAAAGATTGTTCCATCTAGTGGTGAAATCTATGGTTATACTGAAAAAAATGGTCCTCTTAATTGCGAAGTTCCTGTTTGTGGAATCTTAGGAGACCAACAAGCTGCACTGTTTGGTCAAGCTTGTTTTACTGAAGGTCTTGGTAAAAGTACTTATGGAACTGGTTGTTTCTTACTTGTTAATACAGGCGAAAATGCTTGTATATCAGAAAATGGATTATTAACAACTGTAGCTTATCAAATTGGTAAAGAAAAACCGAAATATGCACTAGAGGGATCAATTGCTGTAGCTGGTAGCTTAGTTCAATGGGCAAGAGATAATTTAGAAATTGTTTCTAACCCTCAAGAATTGGATGAATTAGCAGCTAGTGTAAAAGATTGTGGTGGAGTATATATAGTACCTGCATTCAGTGGCCTTTTTGCTCCATATTGGAGAAGTGATGCAAGAGGTGTTATTGCAGGCTTAACTGGATTTGCAACAAGAGCCCATTTATGTAAAGCAATATTAAACTCAACAGCTTTCCAAGCTTATGATATATTCCAAACAATGGAAAAAGATTCATCAATAACAATGAAAACATTAAAAGTAGATGGCGGGTTAACAAATAGCCATCCATTAATGCAATTCCAAGCAGATTTACTTGGTATTCCTGTAATAAGACCTGAAGTTGTTGAAACCACAGCTTTAGGAGCAGCTTATGCTGCAGGCCTTAGTGTTGGAATATATAAATCCGTTGATGAATTAAATGAACATTGGAAAGAAAAAAAGAGATGGACTCCTTCTATGAGTAAAGAAGATAGAGAATCTAGAGTAAAAAAATGGAAGAAGGCTGTTTCAAAAACACTAAACTGGGTTGGCAATGAAGAGGTTTGCTTGTAAGCTATTTATATAGAGGAAAATTATGGGTGGATTGATGAACATACAAACTATTGATATTGTAAAAGCTGTAATACAAGTTGGTTTTTTAACTTGGGCTTTTTATCAATTTTATATGGCCTTAGATAGAACTAAAATACAGAGAATGCTAAAAATGATTTTTTATGCATTAGCATTTTATGCAATTAGTTTTGTTTTTGAATTAAATATTTTATTAAAAGTATTTAATTTTATAGCTATTCCGTATGTAGTTTTTCTATGTATAATTTTCCAGGCAGAGCTTAGAAGATCTTTCTTAACAGAAGGCTTAGGTAAATCAAGACTAAAATTAACATCTATAAATAATTATTCTGATCAGATAGATATTGCTTTAAATGCCTGTTCTGTTTTGCAGAGTAAAAGACGTGGAGCTTTATTAGTTTTTTCACGTCGCGATAGTTTAAACTCAGTAATTAGTTCTGGAACTATAATTAATGCAGATTTATCTTCACAATTGATATTAACTGTATTTGATCATGATACACCTTTACATGATGGTGCTTTAGTAATACAAGATGGAAGAATTAGAGCTGCAGGTTGTTATTTACCATTAAGTGAACAAACTGATATTAAAAAGACTTTTGGAACTAGGCATAGAGCAGCATTAGGTATTAGTGAAGAAACTGATTCAATAGTTATTGTTGTATCTGAAGAAACAGGAGCTATTACCTTAGCTTATAATGCAAGATTATTTTATGATTTAGAAGTTGATAATATAAAGAGAGTACTTTTAGCTTGGTTTAGTGATAAAGATATAAGTGAAGAAGAAAGGGAAGAAAAAGAAGATGAAAAATAAACTTTCATTATATTTATTAGATAATTGGAAACCTAAACTTATTAGTTTATTTCTAGCTCTATGTGTATTTTTCTTCTATATGTTTTCGACCAATTCTACTAGAATAGTAAGTATCCCACTCGATGTGATATTGCCAATAGAATATGAGGCTGAGAGTTTAGTTCCAACTTCTGTAGATTTACAAATTAATGGTAATAATAATATTATCTATTTAATTGATCCAACTTTAGTTAAAGCTACAGTAGATTTTTCATCAGTTAATAAAGAAGGAATTAGTAATAATCCAATTGAATTACAATATGATGAGACAGTATTTTCAAAGGGAAATATCAGTTTATCAACAAATCCAGCAACGGTGAAAGTTTCATTTAAAGAAGGATTATAATTTGAATAAAATTGGTGTTGATATTGTAAATATAGAAAGAATTGCAAAATTAAACGATTATGCTATTAAGCGTTTATTTAATAAAGTAGAAGTTGATAAAGCTAATAGTATATCAAATGATAAAAGTAGAGTTGAATTTCTAGCTGGAAGATTTGCAGCAAAAGAAGCTTTAGCAAAAGCTTTAGGTGTGGGCTTTACAAAATTAATCCCCTCTGAAATAGTAATAACTAATTTAGATAGTGGGCAGCCAGAGATTAAATTAGAAGGAAAGACTTTAGAAACTTATCCTAATTTAGAAATGCAGGTTTCAATCAGTCATGATTATCCTTGTGCTGTCGCTGTTGTATTAGTTGAGGACATGAATGGCAAGAGTTGATTGGAGAAGACCTCCTTTAAGAGATTTAGAAGAAGGCAAAGTTAGATATAAGATGATTGTCTCTTATGATGGAAGAGCCTTTAATGGTTGGCAAACTCAGAAAAATGGTGTTGGTGTTCAACAAGCCATAGAAAAAGCTCTTAAAAAAATGCTTAAAGAAGATATTAAAGTTATTGGTTCAGGGAGAACTGATAGCGGGGTACATGCTATGGGGCAAGTTTGTCATTTCGATATAATTGATAGAAACATCCCTCCCGTTGCATTTTTAAATGTAATTAATTGTAATTTGCCGCCAACTGTAAGAATATTAGATTGTGAACAAGTAGATGGGTATTTTCATTCTCGATATACAGCATATGCAAGAAAATATAGATATTATTTGAAAAGAGAAAATGAAATGACCGCTTCAGATAATGGGTTTATAGCTAAGATAAGGAGATTTCCATCAATTGATTTACTGAATTCTTATGCAAAGCATATAGTTGGAACCCATGATTTTACAACTTTTACAGCAAGTAAAGATATGAGTCCTTCAAAATGTAGAGATATGTATGAATCATATTGGGCTTTTGAAAAAGATAGATGGGGGTATGATGTATTAACCTATACCATCTGTGGTAATGCTTTTTTGTACAAAATGGTTAGATCTTTAGTTGGCACAATGATTGATTTTGCTATGAAAAATAAGAGTAGTGAAGATTTTAAATTAGCTTTAGAAAGTAAAAATAGAAAAATGGCTGAAAGAACAGCAAATCCTAATGGGTTATTTCTATTAAATATTTCTTATGACGAAGAGGAGTATATGTGGTTTGAAGAAACTGCTATTCCTTTGACAAAAATGGATAGAGAAGATGAGTAAGTTAAAACACTTAGAAGAAGTAGAGAATTTATTAAAATTAGCAAATACCGCTTTTAGTGATGATTATTTAACTGAAAAAAAAGATTTAAAAGAAATAAAACCTCATAAAGTAAGTAATTTTTTAAAGAGAAAACATTTTGAAGAAAAAAAAGAAGAAATTAGAGAGACAGAAAATAATTATAACTTTAATACAAGTGTAAACAAATCTGAATTTGGAGATAAGAATTATTTTGATTTAGAAAAAATAGTTTTAAATTGTTCAAAATGTGAAGCTGCTAATTTTAGGAAAAATATTATCTTTGGAAAAGGATCTCGACCTGCAACATTAATGGTTATAGGAGAAGGGCCTGGTAGAGAAGAAGATGCTAACAATGATTTGTTTATTGGAAAAAGCGGTCAATACCTTCATAAATGGTTAGAAGCAATAGAAGTTAACTCAAAAGAGGACGTGTATTTTACAAATATCGTAAAATGCTTTAGTGGATCTAATCCAACACAGACAATAGTTGATAGTTGCTTTCCCTATTTAGAGAGACAAATTGAATTAGTTAATCCTAAAGTGATTTTAATTTTGGGTAAAATAGCAGCAAATAATATTTTTAAACAAAATTTAGTTATGAAAGATATGAGAGGTAAAATATATACTTATAAAAGAATACCATGTATTGTAACGTATCACCCTGCCGCTGTTTTGAGAAATCCAGATTGGAGAAGACCAGTTTGGGAAGATTTAAAGAAAGTTAAACAACTCATAAATTTATAAAATAGGATTATTAATGTTTGCAAAAGTACTATTTGATTTACCCCTAGATACTGAATTTACATATAGAATTCCAGAGGAACTAGTTTCAAAAGTTTGTGTTGGAGTTCGTGTAAATGTACCATTTAGAAGTTATTCAAAAATAGGGTATGTAATAGAAATAGAAAATGAATATGAGTCTAAATTTAAAATTAAAGAAATTAAGAAAGTCGTAGATAAAGAACCTTTGTTTGATAAAAATCAAATAGAGTTAGCAAAATGGATGTCAAAGTTCTATCTTTGTTCTGTTGGTGAAGCTTTAGCTCTCCAAATACCAGGAGGGAAAAGAGAAAAAGCTATTTCTATGAGTATTAATGAAGAAGATATATCTACAAGAAAAATAGACAAACTTTCTATAGAACAAGAAAATGCTTTAAACACACTAAGAAAAAAAGAAGTAGCCCTATATTATCTCTATGGAGTTACAGGATCGGGCAAAAGTGAAATATATTTTAGATTTGCAAAAGAAATAATTAAAGAAAATAAACAAGTAATTTATTTAGTTCCAGAGATAACATTAACACATCAATTAATACAACAAGTTAGTAAAAGGTTTGATAATGAAGTAGCTATTTTGCATTCAGCTATGACAAAAAGTCAACGATTATCACAATGGTTAAAGATATTTAAAAATGAAGTATCTATAGTTATTGGTGTTAGAAGTGCTATTTTTGCACCTTTTCATAATTTAGGTCTTGTAATAATGGATGAAGAGCATGAGAACTCATATAAAAGCTCACAAACACCAAGATACCATGCTAGACAAATAGCACAACATATTTGCAAGAAAAACAATTCAATTCTTATAATGGGAAGTGCAACACCCTCTTTAGAAGCCTATAAATTAATGAAAGAAAATAAAATTAAAAAAATAGAGCTTTTAAATAGAGTAGGGTTTGGAATAATGCCAAAAATGAAAATTGTAAATATGATTAGTGAAAAGGGTATTATTTCAAGAGAACTTGAGAAAGAAATTGATATTACCTTAAAAAACAAAAAGCAAGTAATATTATTTTTAAATAGACGAGGCTTTTCCTATTATTTTCATTGCAGAAGTTGTGGTTATGAGATGCAATGTCCTAACTGTTCTATTTCACTGACTTATCATAAACATACAAATTCTATGGTTTGTCATTATTGTGGCTATAAAACAAAACCAATTTCAATTTGTCCAGAATGTAATAGTCTTGATGTAGGGTATAGAGGTTTTGGTACAGAGATGGTTGAGCAAGAAGTTAAATCATTATTTCCTTTTGCTAAAGTTGATCGTTTAGATGGAGACGTTGCAAAAGATAAAAAGCAAATTTTCGAAGTACTAGATAAATTTAAGAATGGAGATACAAATATACTATTGGGAACTCAAATGGTTGCAAAAGGGTTTAATTTTCCTAATGTAGAATTAGTTGGTATAGTATTAGCAGATTCTGCAATGAATATACCAGATTTTCGTTCTCAAGAAAAAACTTATGCCTTAATAACTCAAGTTGCAGGAAGAGCTGGAAGATTCAACGACAAAGGGAAAGTCGTAATTCAAACATTACAACCAGATAATATTGCAATACAAAAAGCCTTAAATAGTGAAAGAGAGACTTTTTATGATAATGAGCTATTAGTAAGGGAGGAGACAGATTTTCCTCCATTTTCACGGCAACTAAACTTAGTGTTTAGAGGCCTTGATAAAACAATAACAGCTGAATTTAGTGAAGCTTTTGAAGAAAAATTAAGCTATTTAAATTCATTGTTGGATAAAAAAAATAATGATAGTGTTATAATTTATGGGCCAAATGAATGTAGTGTATTTAAGATCGCAAATAACTATAGATATAATATATTATTACAACACGATAAAATTACTTATTGCCAATGGCTGGTAAGAGAAACTTTAAAAACAATAAAAGTCCCAAAGGGTATTTATATTGAAATAGATGTAGATCCACTTCAAATTATATAACCATAAAGTTTAAGTTTCTCTCATTGTTGAATATTGCTTAATATTTGTTTTGTTTAAAAAACTTTTATGAATTAAATGTTTTTGAAATTCTTTTTGTTGATACATATTCATATCTGCTTTTTCAATTGAATTTTCTAATTTCCCATCAAATGCTTTTTTATGATAGTGAAAACCAATAGCCATTCCAAAATCAGTATCACTTGGATTAAATTTTGAACGTAAGTTCTCAATATAAGTAATAAATTCTGTTTCTGAATGTGTTAGAATAATCCCAACAAATTCATCTCCACCTATTCTATATAGTTTGCTATTTTTAGGCAGAGAATTCTTTAATGAAGTAGATAAATCTTTTAATAGAATATCTCCTTGTTTATGTCCATAATAGTCATTTATAATTTTTAGCCCATTAATATCAGCTAAAAAAATTCCAGCTTTCTCAATTTTATTACTATTTTCTTCTAAAAATCTTTCATAAGCATTCCTATTTTCTATCAGCGTTGCAACATCAAAATAAGCTAATTTCTTTAATAATTTAGCCTCATTTGCTTTTGTACTTTTATCAATAAGATTCCCAATTGTTCTATAAATAAAAATTATAGCAGAAATAGACATTCCCAAATGGAGAACAGAAATATTGCCAATAGTAATTTTTAGTAATAGTAATAATTCTTCTAAGATAATAGAAATAAAAATAGATAAGATAGCTAATAAACAAGAAAGAACAGATTTCTCCCCCTGTATATAAATATGAATAGAGATAATTAACATGAGAACTGAGTACAATAAAATTAGCATCCCTATAAAAGATAAAAAAAGCATATAGGAAACGCCAAATAAATCAGCTATCGAAATTGGAATATATAAAGCTAAAATAAAAAATGCTGAATACTTTAAAATATTATATTCATCAAATTTTAGATAATTTGTTTTAATATAAAACCATAAACAAAATGGTAGAGAGAACATTGTAAAGAAGCTTAAAATCATGGGAAGAGATGGATTAGTAATTCCTACAAGCTGTCTTGAACTTGCCTGAAAAAACACCCAAACTCCTAAACAAATTAATAATAATGAGAGAGAAAGAATAAAAGAATTATCCATTGATTTATTGTAGAAAATAATGTTTCCGAGGAAAATTATTCCTAGAACAATTAATATGATTCCAAAAAATAAAGATTCATAGGTTGGACCAAAGGCTTGTCTTAATACATAGCCTTTACTTCCTATCTCTAACGGATAAAGGTTTTGAGCAAAAGGATTTGCAGAAGGGCAAAATAGATTAATTACAATCTCTTTAGAACTACTGTTTTCAGGTAGCCTTATAAAATGTTTATAACCGCCACCAAAATCCTTAACATTAGCTTTTGAAAAATTATATATTTCATTACCATCAACTTCAACAATTACACTGTATCCAGAAGCTCTAAAAAAAAGAAATGAATTATCGATTTGCTCATCATTTGGTAAGGTTGAAACTAATTTAATTCTTTTATTTTGAGTTGATGAAGAAAAAGAATAAGGGAGAGCAGAATTTGTTACAAACTCATCATCTTCATATATTTCAAAAGGAATAGTTAAATGCTTTCCATAGTCAGATTCAAATACACCTGGTGCATGTAAATTCGAAGCTTTTATTATATTTATCAGCAAGCAAATAAAAATTAAGCCTATAAGAAAACTCGAAATAATTACTTTAGGTGATTTAAATTTAGTATTTTCCATAGTGACATATTAAACTTGAAATTAAATACAATCAAGTTTTTTTATAAGAATATACTCTTATGTGTATTAATATATAAAATTTTTAAAATTGTGGTTCTGTAAAATTTTATACAAATAATAAATATTTTGAGATTAAATAGTCAACTATGCAATATATTGGTAAGTAAAATAACTTATAATAGTTTTATTTAAGTGCTAAATTATAATATTTGTTTAATTGACACTGACAGCTTATCTGTTTATAAGAATTAAGGTAGAAAACAAATTTTAATTTAATTAAAAATATAAAAATATGACAAAAAAAATTATTCAATTTTTATGATTTTAAAATGGATAATTATTTTATTTTTCAATAAAGTAAAGAACTAGATTTACTACTAGAAATACAGATGGAAATATAATATTCTATATATAGTAAATACTAACGCTATGAAAAGAAAATCTTTTTTAGGGCTTTAAATAAAAAATTAATAGTGCTTAGATATAACCCTTTAAAATAGAGAAATAATAATACATTAAAAGAATAAAACGTATGAGGTAAGACTATGTTGGAAATATATACTATTGGAGAAGAAATTCTTAGAGAGAAATGTAAAAAGGTTGAAAAGTTTGATTCTGCCTTAGAGTTGCTTGTTAATGCGATGTTTGAAAAAATGGATGAGGCAGATGGTGTTGGTTTAGCAGCCCCACAAGTTGGAGTAGATTTAAGAGTTTTTGTAATTGATGACCATAGAGGAGTTAGAAAAGCTTTTGTAAATCCTGAGATTATTGAAACTTCAATGGAAGAATGTTCAATGGAGGAAGGTTGTTTGTCAATTCCAGGTGTTTATACTTATTTAACAAGAAGTAAAAAAGTTACAGTTCAAGCTCAAGATGTAACAGGAAAAACTTTTAGATTAGAAGGTGATGATTTATTAGCAAGAGCAATTCAACATGAAAATGATCATTTAAACGGAGTTTTATTTGTTGATAGATTGGATGAGAAATCTAGAACTAAACTTATTAGAACATATGAAAGACGAAATAAAATGAAAAGAGGTTCTGTTGAGTGAGAATTTTATTTGCTGGAACTGCAGAAATTGGAGTTCAAACATTAAGAGAGTTGTCAAAGAGTTTTGAGATTGGTTTAGTTTTAACAAATCCGGATAGACCTAAAGGTAGAAGCAAAAAATTAGTCCCATCTCCAATTAAAGAAGAAGCTATCGCTTTAGACATTCCTATTTTACAACCAGAGAGATTAAGAGGCGATGTATTAAAAGATGTTGCCTCTTATAATTGTGATGTTTTGATTTGTTTTGCATATGGTAAAATTTTTGGTCCCAAATTTTTATCAATGTTTAGTGGGGGTTGCTATAATATTCACCCCTCTAGATTGCCTCAATTTAGGGGAAGTTCTCCTATTCAATATGCAATTCTTAAGAATTTAAAACAAACTGCAATAACAATTCAAAAATTAAGCCTAGAAGTAGATAGTGGAGATATACTAGCAGTTAAAGATATTGATTTAGATGATAATGAAACAACGCAATCTCTAACAAATAAAGTTGCAACTATCAGTGCACCTTTTGCAGTTGAAACATTTGTTAAACTTAAAAATGGAGAAATAACTTTTACACCTCAAAGAGGTGATATATCATATACTGAGCAATTTAAGAAAGAAGATGCTTTTATTGATTGGAATAAGAGTGCAAGTGAAATAAGTGCTCAAATTAGAGCTTTTATACCCTGGCCAAAGGCTTGTACTATGTATGGGGATAAAGTTTTGTTTTTAACAGGTGTTAATGGTGTTATTGAAGATACCTTTGAAACTCCTGGTTTAGTAGTTGAAAAAAGAAAGAAACAAGGTATAGTAATCGCTTGTAAAGAAGGAGCAATAATAATAGATAGGCTCCAATTACAAGGAAAAAAGGAGTTAGATTTTACTTCATTTTTGAATGGGAATAGTAAAATTCTATCAACTAAATTAGGATAATAAAGTGAAAAAAAAACTTAAAACATTTATTTTAGTATTATTTTTTTCTTTGGCCTCACTAAATGCAACTTATCCTAAAGTTGCATTAGTCTTATCAGGGGGTGGTGCTAAAGGATTTGCTCAAATAAGTGTTGTTGAAGAAATTAGAAAACTTGGTATTCCAATTGATTTCATTAGTGGCACAAGTATGGGTGGTTTAATAGGTGGTTATTACGCAATAGGCTATACTTCCTCTGACATTAAAGAAATGATTCGCAAAGAACCTTTGATTGATTATCTATTATATAATGAAAATAATACAAGTTATTATCCACCTTCTCTTTTTAAAGATCCCGATGGAATCAAATTATCTATAGGTTTAAATTCAAAAGGAATTGGAAATACTCCAGGTTTATTAAATTCTCAAGGAATATTATCTTATTTAAACAAAACTACAATTAAATCACCAGGTGAAGTTGATTTTGATGATTTTTATATCCCCTTTAAAGCTGTATCAATTGATGTTAGTACAGGAAAAGAAAAAGTGTTAGAAAGTGGTTATATCTCTGATGCTATGAGAGCAACTATGTCCCTGCCAATAATTTTCCCTCCATATTTATTAAAAGATGGGACATATTGTATGGATGGGGGCCTTGTTAATAATCTTCCAACACAATTAGCAAAAGATTGGGGTGCTGATATAATAATTAGTGTTGATGTATCAAGTGAAGATCTAAAAAATAGTGATGATTTTTCAACACTGTCTGGTATAGTAGTTCAAACAATAAATCTAACAACTTTTGGTAATAGAGCTGAAAGCCAAGAGCTTAGTGATATATTAATTAAACCAGATGTCTCTAATTATATGGTTTTAGATGTATCAAAATTTGATGAGATATTAGATAAAGGTTATGAAGCTTTTGAAGAAAATAGAGAAGAATTAATCAAAATAAGAAATGAGATTGCAAAGTATAGGAATCTTGAATTTGAAAAAGATAGTAGTGAAAGTTATTATAATCAAATTAAAGATCCTTTAATTACTGAAGTAAAATTTGTTGATGTTTCTAAAAATAATGAAAATTATTCTTATACCAATAGATTTGATAAATATATTGGTCTTCGTTTAACACCAATGGTATTAGATCAATTAGATGAAGATATTCAATCCTTTTCAATATTAAATAATATTTCTTCTGTATCCTATAATTTTAATCCTACTGATGTAGAAAATAATTCTGGTATTTTAGAAATCGGATTAAGATCTTGGCAAGCCTCCTCTTCTAAAATTGATTTATTAGGATTGGCTAAGTTAGGATTTTCATCTAATCCTTTGAATATGGCATGGTTCTATTTGTCTTTTGATATTCACTCTCAATTAAAAGATATGTTTGCTGATAATATGGCAGTGGATTTGAAATTAAATATTTCTGAAAATACAAAAGTAAATGCAAAAGTTGGATATCAATTTTATACTGAAAATGATAAAGAATTAACTCTCTTTACTCAATTTGGTGGTAGCTTTGGCTCGTTATCCCCTGCAAATAATAAATATGTTAAGTATTTCTTACCTTCATTTTCTATAGGCTTTGATGTTGGAGTTGGTGTAGATTATAGAATGAGTAATAAATTTTCTACTGAATTCTTAGCAAATTATAATTTAATTTATTTGGCTAGACCAACTTTACTTTGTAACAATATAAACTCAGTTTCTTTTGAAACACCAATATTGAATATAGTTAATTTAGATTTAAGTTATGCCTATTTGAATATGGAAGATTCTCTTTTTGCAACTAAAGGATATGCAGTTGATGGTATTAATTCTTTTAAATTTACAAATGGGAGCTTTAATTTATTTTTATTTACAGAGGCAACATATAATTTAGAAATAAGTGAATTTGATTCTTTGAAAATATCAGGAAGTTTTGGTTATTCAACAGCAAATTATCAATTAACTTCTTCCTATTTTGATTTAGGTGGATACAATATGGTACCAGGTTCCTATTTTGGTTTTTATACTAGAGAATATTTTTTATTAAATTTAAGCTATCAAAAATACATATTAGAATATTTTGAACCATTATATTTCCAAGTTGGAGCAAAATTTTATGGATATGATGATTATAATCCAATTGAGAATATAGTTTTATCTAGTAGCGATTATATGTTAACCGGCCCAGATTCTATTTATCCAAGTATAACTGACATTGGAGTAGGTTTTTATGGTGGAGTTGGTTTTAAAACAAATTGGGGTGATATAATTTTTGGTGGTGGATTTTCAATAAATGGTAACTTTAACATTGTTCTGGAGTTTGTATGAGTAAAGGTTTACCTTGGAGAACGTATAAACAGTATTTAATTGATACGTATTCAACAAGTGTATATAGAATTGGAGTTGATGGTGGTTTTTCTTGTCCTAATCGAGAAAGAGATAGAAGTGGTGGTTGTGTGTTCTGTGATGGAACAGGTGCTAGTGCTACTTATCAAAGAGAGGGAGAAGGAATTTGGAAAAGAGATAGTAGCTTTCAAAAAAAAGTTGCTCATTGTGGACCTAGAAAAAGAATAAGTTTAGAAAAAAGGCTTGAATCCTTAGAATTTCAAGTTGAAAAAGGCACTACCTTTATTAAAGAACGTTATAACACAGATGGTATTAGTTTGTATTTCCAAGCTTGGACAAGTACATACGCACCTGTTGATGAGTTAAAAGCAATTTTTGATAAAGGACTTTCTTTATATCCTTTTACTGAATTTATTGTTTCAACAAGACCTGATTGTTTAGATGAGGATGTAATTAAATTATTAGTTTCATATAAGAATAAGGTTAAAGATGTTTGGGTTGAAGTAGGCTTACAAAGTGGTAATGATCTAACATTAGACGCTATTAATAGAGGTCATGATGTTGATACTTTTAAAAAAGCTGTAATTGATTTACATAATAATGGGATTAAGGTTTCTGCTCATATTATAACAGGTTTACCAAATGAAAGTTATAAAGAGTACGATAATACAATTAATTTGATAAACGAATTAAAAATTGAAGCAGTTAAAATTCATAATTTAGATATATTAGGTGGAACGGCGTTGTTTGATGAATATATAAGAGGAGAACTTACAGTAGCAAGTACATCTCGTGCTATTGAGCATTGTATATATTTTTTAAGAAGATTGTCTCCTTCTATTATAATACAAAGATTATTATGTGAGACACCGCCTCATAGGCTTGCAGCTCCTCGCCATTTTTATGATAAGTCAAAGTTTATTCAATACTTACAAAGAAGTATGAATAAAATCGATGCAATACAAGGAGATTTATATAATGGAGAATAAAAATTCCACTAGTATAATATTATATAGAATGAGTGTGCTCGGAATAGTTTGTAGCATAATTTTAATTGGAGTTATTTCTTATGTTAGTTTAATTTCAAGTGAAAAATTAGATGGTGTAAATTTTATTCCATTTGATGACAAAGGTGCACATATGTTAGCATATGCAATTTTAGGGGTATTTCTATATTTCTCTTTTGTTAGAATTTCATTTAATTTGCATCATCAAAATAGAGATATATTATCGTCTAATTGGATTATCTTACCTTCTGTTTTCACAATAGTATCGGGAGTTGTTATAGGAACAATTTTAGAGTTTGTTCAAAAAACAGTTGAAAGAGAATTTGATGTTTATGATATAGTTGCAGATGGCCTAGGTTTATTAGTTGGATGTGCTATAGGGTATTATGTTTTACAAGCAGTAATAAAAATTTCAATTTCAAGGAATAGATAAATGCAAAATTTTGTAAACCAGTTAAAAGATGCCTTAATTAAAAGCTCTCTTGAATTAGATTCTTCTGTAATTAATTTAATACAGAAGGCAAAAGAAAGAGAAGAAAAAGAGACTTCTAAAAACTCAAAAGCTTCTCTTGTGGTATTAAATAGTATATTAGAAAATTTAAAGCTCTCAAAAAATACAAAAATTCCTATGTGCCAAGATACTGGGATGTTTGATGTATTTGTTGATATTGGAAGAGAGAATAAAAACAGTCTTTTAACTATTGAGAAAGCAATTGTCAAAGCTTGTACTTTAGCAAGTGCTGAAGGGAACTTTAGAAAAAGTGTAGTTAGTGAACCTGTTTTTGATAGAGAAAATACTAAAACGAATTTACCTCCAATAATTACATATAATGTAGTTGATGGGGATGAAATAACAGTTAGAGTATTATTAAAGGGGTTTGGTTCTGAAAACTGTTGTGGTCTAAAAATGCTTAATCCAACAGCCTCAAAATCAGGTGTTATTGAAGCAGTATTAGATATTGTAAAAAAAGCAGGTGGAAAACCTTGTCCTCCAATTTGTGTAGGAATAGGATTGGGTGGAACAATGGAGCGTGCTGCTTATTTATCTAAAAGAGCTTTGATTAGAGATTTTGATAAAGAAAATAGTGATAAACGATATGGTGATCTTGAAGAGGAAATTTTAAAAAAAATTAATGAAACAAAAATTGGTTCCGGAGGTTTTGGCGGGGTAACAACAGCTCTTTTTGTAAATATTGAGCAGGAGCCAACACATATTGCGGGACTTCCTTTAGCTGTTTCAATTAACTGTTGGGCAGATAGAAAAGCTCAGATTACTTATAAAGGACAAATTAATGATTAATTTAGAATTACCCTTAACTAAAGATATAATTAAAAGTTTAGAAATCTTTGATGAAGTTAGATTAAATGGTGAACTCTATGTTGCTAGAGATCAAGCTCACAAAGAGATGTTTTCCTTGTTAGATAATAATGAAGATTTACCTTTTGATATAAGAGGACAAGCAATATATTATATGGGACCATCTCCAGCTCCAAACAATTTTATTATTGGTTCATGTGGACCAACTACTAGTGCGAGAATGGATTCTTTTTCACCTCGTTTATTAGATTTAGGTTTGAATGCCATGATAGGAAAAGGTCCAAGAAATAAAGACGTAATAAATTCTATTATTAAAAATAATAGTATATATTTAGCTGCATTTGGAGGCTGTGGAGCCTTATATAATTCAAAAATTAAAAAAGTTGAAACACTAGCATTTGATTATTTAGGACCTGAGGCCCTTTTAAAATTAACTGTTGAAGATTTCCCCTGTATCGTTGCAATTGATAGTCGGGGAAATAGTGTTTATTAAAAGTATTAAATATTTAATTGTTTTTCTTTAGCGGCAAGGAAATTTTCAATTTCTTTGTCGTTGTTTTCTAAGTTAACTTTACTAAGTAATATAGCTCCAATAACAAATAAAATAATGAGTGAAATTATACCATATCTATTATTGTCTGTAATTAAAGTTACAAGACCTAGAAGTAGAGGGCCTAAAATAGCGGCAAATTTCCCTAACATATTAAAGAATCCAAAGAATTCAGCATGTTTATTTTCTGGAATCAATCTAGTATAGAAGGATCTAGATAAAGCTTGAATACCACCTTGGAATAGTCCAATAGCACTAGCGAGTAGATAGAAATGGAATTCTTTAGTCATCAGAGCACCAAATCCTGCAATAATTGTATATGCGATAATAGCAACAAATAAAGCTTTTTTTACTCCAATTTTTTTCCCAAATAAACTATACAATAGAGCTGAGGGGAAAGCCACAAATTGAGTTAATAATAATGCAACAATTAATGAACTTGAAGAGAATCCTAATGATGTTCCAAAATCAACAGCCATTCTAACAATTGTATCAACACCATCAATATAGAACCAGTATGCGACTAAGAAGGTTAATAAGGTTGGAAGATGTTTTAAGTCTTGAACTGTAGTTTTAAATTCAATTAATCCAACTTTTATTGATCTTTTTACTTTTACTTCTTTATTAGTTTTTTCTTCTTTAACAAATAGAATTAGAGGAATTGTAAAAATAAACCACCAGATTCCAACCATTATAAATGATGCTTTAATTGCAGCAACACCATCAGGTAGATTAAACCATTCAGGTTTTAAATACATTGCAACGTTTATTAAAAATAAAAGACCTCCACCGATATATCCTAGACTATATCCTAATGAAGAAACGTAATCAACTTTGTTCTCTGAAGCAACAGAGGGTAAAAGTGAATCATAGAATGTATTTGCACCTGAAAAACCAATGCATGCTGTTATATAAAATATTATAGCTATTTGCCAATATCCTGCATGAACTAGAGACAAATTGGCACTCATGAGACACCCAAGAAAAGCAAAAGTTATGAGAAATCTTTTTTTGTAATTCCCATGATCTGCAATAGCTCCTAATATAGGTGCAAGGATAGCAACAATTAATGAGGCTAGGCTATTTCCTAAGCCCAAATAAAAGGTTGTAGTTGATGCTTTAGCTCCTTGTGTCCAATATTCACTAAAAAAAACTGGAAAAAATCCTGCCATTACAGTAGTTGCAAAAGCACTATTAGCCCAGTCATACAAAGCCCATGATACATAAGTTTTTGGTTTGTCTTTAATTATTTTATTCATAAACTTAATTATAGAATGAAATTATAAAATTAGCTAATTATTTGTAAAAAATTAATAATATTTAATACATTCTAAACAAATTTAAATAAACTATTTTATACTTTGTTATAAAGATTAGAACTTATGTGTAATAGTGGCTGATAAATTATGTGTGTTTGAATAGTAAATATAATAAGCACTAATATCTAAACCTTGTAATATATTAAAGTTATATAAAATATATGGATTTAAATCAAAATCTCCATCACTGTAAGTTGTGTAGAGGGATGCAGATAATGAACTTTTGTTATCAATTACATACGATACAGTTGGAAGAAGATATAAAGTTTGATCATCATTTGTATATAAGGCTTCAAATTTATATGTGAAGCTTGGGTATAGCTTTAATAAGTAAATTGATGCTTCAAAATCTTCAATTTCTTGTAAATCTGTTTTAGCATATATTCCATAGTCAAAGAAATAATTTCCATTAAACCCACCACTTAAGATTGAAGAAGAATAATCAGTTAAAAAAGAAGTTTCTACAGTGCCAAAGTAGTCATTGTTAATATCATAAGTAAGTCTTCCTCCAACCTTAGAATCTCCATCTTCTAAAGGCAGTTTAGCTATAGCCTCAAAGTTAATACTCTTATAATCTTCTGTTTCATATAATTTAGTTTTAACAGATGCAATCCAAGGATTTTCAACTTCATCAAATATTGATTTACTATCATATTCAAAAGGTGTGCCACTGTTAAAAATCCAATCTCCTCCAATATCCAATGGAATTTTACCAAAACTAAATGTTAAATAATTTTCCTTATAGGGAGTTCTAAATTGTAAATAAGCTTGCTCAATAGTGTTTTCTATTTCACTATCTGTTGTAATATCAGTTGAATTTTTTATTGTATATTTAACATTATTAGATTTTGATAAAAGAAATAAATCTATTGTAGATGTACTAGATTCACTAGCGTTAAAATCAGAATCTAAATAGAGCTCTCCAGTTAATGAAAAGTCTCCTTTAATAGTGGTCGTTGAAAAAGATGAAGCCATTGCTATTGTTAAAACTAAACATAAAGATATAATTTTTTTCATATTTTACACCTACCAAGATAAATTGTCTGTAGTAAATAATTCTGGATCAAGTCTTTCGTCAATATTTAGTGAATCGATTATCATAGTGGTTGAACCTTGTTTTTTTAATAAATCATACATTTCAACTCTAAAGGCAATATAACGATTTCCAACTTTTCTAATATCAGAAGATTCCATTTTTCTAAGTTCTTTTCCACTAGCACTCATTAGGGTTGCTTTAGTTGCAACAAAGGTTTCTTTATCAATTGTTAATACTTGTTTTTGATATGGTTGCTTCCTTGATTTTGCTTCTAATTGTATAGTATATGTTTTTTCATCTTCACTTACCAAAGTTGCATCATAATTATTAATAATTGAATTATCTCCAGACAAGTCTTCATAGGAAAAATCTGAACCCATAAATGAATCTTTTAAAGCAGACCCTTGTAGTCTTATTATTTGGTTTGCATCAGGGTAATAAAGAAATATTGAGGAATCTAATCTTAATACTTTTTGACCTTGATCGGGACCTTCAATAATTTCAATCAAAGTATCCCCATTTTTTCTTGAGTAAGCCATGACTTTTTGTGTTGAAGTTCCAAGAGAGTCTTTTACAATTATTGTGCTTTGTGCTACTGAACTTTCAAATGTAGAGTTATAATCATATTTTTCTATAATAGAATTTACATCAGCTGCATATAATTGAATGCAGAATATCATCATTATTAATAGGATAAAAGATTTTTTATTCATATTGTTCTCCTTAAGTTTCATCGTGAAGAGCTTTTGCAGGCTCAATTTTAAGTACTCGTTTTGTTGGGAAAAAACAAGTTAATGTGCTAATTACAATTGCGATAATTATAAGATATATAAAGTTTTCAAAGGGTAAGAATGGATAAATATAGGAGCTCATTGAATAGCCTGAAACACTTCCCCCTCCCATAGCAACCATATCTAATCCGGTTTTATTTAAAATTGATATAAATATTGCTCCAACAACTGAACCCAATACGCTAGCTATAAGGGTTAATAAAGCTGTTTCAAATAAGAACAACCTTCTTATCCAATGAGGATCATATCCTAGAGCAACAAGGGTAGCAATTTCTCTCTTTCTTTCAATTATGCTCATCATTGTTGTATTTAAGATTATTGTTGAGGCAAAAAGTAAAAAGATTACTTGAATAATTCCATATATGACTTTTACTAAATCAATCATTTGTCCTATTAAAGAATCTTCTTTCCAATCAGCAACATAAAGTGTAGAATCATTTAATTTATTTTCAACAGCAGATTTTGGTAATTGAGTATCAGTATAAACTAAAATTTCAGTGGCTCCGTTTACCATTCTAAGTGTAGTACTCAACTTATCATTTGATATATAAAAATTTAAGTTATTCATATCCATATCATTTGATGAATATATCCCTGAGACAGTAACACCAAGAGCATTAGATCCACCTATTGCTGTTTTTGATAAGAAAGTAAAAGAATCATTAACACCTATATTCATCTCTTGAGCTAATTTAGAGCTAATTAATACTTGATTTTCTGAAGAAGGAAAATCACCAGCATTTAAAATTCCTGCATCAAAAAAACGGGAATTTTGAAAATCAACTCCATAAATACTAACATTA
This sequence comes from Sphaerochaetaceae bacterium, assembly GCA_963677735.1. Classification (GTDB taxonomy): domain Bacteria; phylum Spirochaetota; class Spirochaetia; order Sphaerochaetales; family Sphaerochaetaceae; genus Pleomorphochaeta. The sequence continues at coordinate 2,179,521 of OY782505.1, read as the reverse complement.
TAACTTTCATCACCTAAAAAAGTCATAGCTGGTATTTTAGTTACAGCTGTAGCAAATACAACTCCTGGTATTGAGTTAATATCTTCAATTTTTTGATCAACATTCTTAATATAGAATTGAAGAGGTAAAATTCTTTCATTTTCTACATAGAGTTTAGTTTTAACATTAATGTTGCCTAATTGATGATTTATTACATTATCTTGCATATCCACTATCATACCCTGATAAAGGGATAGCATAGCACTTACAAATACTACTGCTAAAAATATAGCACTTGCAGAAAGGATAGATCTTCTTTTATTTCTTAATATATTTTTCCAAGCTAATTTAAACATTATATTCTCCTAAACATTTCGGCAATTTCACCTCTACCTGTTCTTCGTACAGCAAAATAAGCAGCTAGCATTGAAACAAATAGACCAAGAATTATTATCAATATTACCTGTGCTGGGGAAACAAAGGCATGCATTACAGAATTTATTCTATAACCAATAGATTCCGAATCTCCAACAAATGAAGAAAGGTCAATACCTTTGATTTGATAATAGAGTGATATAAGAACACCTAAAATAGTTCCACAAAATACTCCTAAAAAGCCAATAATGGTACCTTCTAATGTGAAAAGCCTTTTAATATATTTGTTGTTATATCCCAAAGTTTTCAACATTGCGATTTCATTTTTTCTTTCGCTAATTGCCATCAGCATAGTATTGCTAATTCCTACAATGGCTATAAAGAAAGTGAAGAATAAAAAGATGTTTGAAAATCCACCTTTAGAACTTTGAAGTTGTAAAATATCATCAGCTATTTCTCTCCAGGAATAAGCTTCTAATCCTAAGGGATCAATTAAAGCTCTAAGAGTTTTAGTTTCACTATCAGTAATTGATTTGACAGTGGCTATATTCATAGAGTATGAAAGTGAATAATTTGTACTGTATCCATCAAGCTCTAAATAATCGTTTATAGTATTATAGTCGAAGAAGACAGTAGAAGAATCAACAACAGGGTCTCCTGTTGATATTATTCCTATAATTGGAATATCAAAGGCTTGAATGAATCCACCTTTTCCTTTTGTTTGTACTGTTAGGTAATATCCAATTTCAGCATTAATATCTTGAGATAGTTTGCTTCCTAGTACAACACCATCAACATTATTAGAAATCCAATTTCCTTCAATTTTCGCATCTTCAAATTTATAAGCACTTGTATTTGAGCTATCCAGTGCTTTTAATATGGTAGAAACTGATCCAGAAGCAGGGAAAGGATCTTCATAGAACATTATTTGAGCTGATGAAACAAACTCTTTAGTAAAATTTTCATAATCATTTTCTATTAAAGTTTGTTCTAAAGCTTTTCCCTGTTCTTCTGTGATTAGTGCATCTATTGGATAGTAGTCCCTTTCTTCAAAATAACCTGGGGCATAAATTTTTGCACTTGATGTATCATTCCAAATTAGGTTTTTATCTGAATCTAGAGCAACTCCAGTTAGTAAGGATTTCATAAAAATAGAAAAAACAATAGCAATACCAATAGCAAATGCAGTTATAATTGTTCTTTTTTTATATCGTGATACACCTCTAAACGCTAATTTTAACATAAGCGACCATCCTCAAGTCTAATAATCCTTTTAACATGATCTAGTACTAGTTTGTCATGAGAGGAGTAGATACAAGTTAAATCTTTTGTTTCATTTAAATTAGATATTAATTCTAAAATATGTAAACTATTTGTTTTATCAAGGTTCGCAGTAGGCTCATCTGCTAGAAGAACTTTAGGGTTTTTGACAATTGCTCTCGCTATAGATATTCTTTGTTGTTGTCCACCTGATAATTCATTTGGTCTTCTATTTTCTAAATTAACTAAACCTACATCTTTTAATGCTTTATAACAAAGTTCTTTTTTATCTTGTTTATTGTTTACATTCAAAGCGGATAATTGTTCTTTAGATAAGCAATTTAGTGCCATCTCAACATTTTCACTTGCAGATAATACTGGAATAAGGTTGTAAGATTGGAAAATCATTCCTACCATATTTCTTCGAATCTCTGTTTTTTCTTTTTTCCCTAGGGTTGAATATTTAACATTATCTAATTCAATATCTCCAAAAGTAATATTATCAAGAAGACCAAAAAGATTAAGTAAAGTTGTTTTCCCGCTTCCAGATGGGCCTGAAATAGCTATTAGTTCACCCTTATTTATTTCAATAGAAATGTCGATTAGTGCGTGAACATCTTCACTTTGGGTTTTATATACTTTTGATAAGTTGTATGTCTTAATTAAGCTCATCGTTATCTCCTTTGATATTTGATAATAGTGATTCTAAATCATTTAAATATTGATTTAGAGCTTCAATTCCTGTATTTGTGATATTTATATAAGTTTTAACCTTATTCTTTTCAATTCTTTTATCTTGATTAATCAAAGTACCTTCTTCTAGTTTTTTTAGTTGTATACTTAGATTTCCACTTGTCATATTTAAATCTTTCTTTAACTTAGTAAATGTAGTTTTACTTGGAAATTTTCTCGATAAATATATTAATATTTTTAATCTACTCTGTTCATGTATAAGTTTATCTAGGTTTGGATAATCCATTAATTATTTACTCTCCTTGCATATGCTAAAACAATATAGTATGAGAGAAAGATTAAGCTATACATTGAGAGAGCAAGTAAGAGTAGTGGTACTTGCAAAAACAACATAGATAAAATTCCAATTAATATTGTTAGATAACCCATAATTTTAAACTCAACTATTGCAATGGGATTTGATAGAGATATAACAATTATTCCATAAATGATTGTTATTACAGGTAAATATACCCATGTTATTGAAGTTATCATTGAAAAGATTATGCAAAAAAATATTCCTAAACATAATGATAAAACAAAATCTATCGAATAAAAATCATTTAATGTATCAAGTATATTTATCTGAGTGTTTTTATTTATAGCCCGAATTTTTCTTATTGATATTTGAATTAGATTTCCTAATAAAGATAAAATGATAATTAATTTGAAAGTTAATGAAAAATTCCAAAATGAGTCATATTTTGTATATGCTATAAATGTAATTACTGATGTTATTATTAAAAATAATGTTGCATAAAAAATCATACTAATGAAATCTTTAGATAGCAATGTGGGCCTTAGTAATTTTTGTTTGTTATTAATTATAGATTTTAATTCCTTAATATTTTCTAAAGCTTCTTGTATTTCTTTTTCTTTATCAGAATTCATGTTTATCTCCTAAAGTAGTTTATACTATAAACCTAATGTGATTTTTTTAGTTTGTCAATAAAAATTAATCTAGGAGAGCAAAAAAAAAGGTTAGCCAATGTTATTTTGACTAACCAAAGAGTGTTTATATTTTGTTGTATATGAAAAAAAATATTATCTTTTTGTTGCGTATTTAGCTGGAACTTGATCGGCTCCGTCCCAAATAATTTGTCTAAAGCTTTTTGGATCAGTATTTCCTTCGGTGTTAATAAATAAGATATTACTATTATGGTCTAATTGTAGATATTCTTTTAATTCTTCATTTCCACTTAAAGTTAATAATTGATATAGAGCTCCTAAGGTTACAGCACCACTTTCACCGCTGATAATCATTGGGTCGCCTTTTAAAGGAGTTGCCATTATTCTCATTCCTCTTGCTGCTACATAGTCAGGAACTTCAATAAATACATCAGCACATTCTTTTAGAATATCCCAAGCAAGTGGAGAAGGTTCTCCACAAGCTAAGCCTGCCATAATTGTTGAAAGAGAACCATCTACATTATGTGGTTTGCCATCATCTACCTTAGCACTTGCAAAAATACATCCTGCTTGATCGGGTTCAACAACAATGAATTTTGGAGGTTTAACACCATCACATAAAGCACTGTAGAAACCAATGACTGCTGCAGCTAAAGCTCCCACTCCAGCTTGTACAAAAACGTGTGTTGGGTAATCAATTCCTTGACTACTAAATTGCTTTTGAGTTTCTAAAAGCATTGTTGTATAACCTTGCATAATTCTAGTTGGAACCTCAGTATATCCATCCCAGCTAGTATCACTGATTACTTCCCAACCATTTTTTTGTGCATCAATTACACATTGATGAACAGCATTGTCATAGTTGCCTTCTATAACTTTTACAGTTGCCCCATATGCTCGAATTGCATCTATTCTTGCTTGGCTAGTTTCACTGTGAACGTAAATCATGCAATCGTGACCTAGCATTTTTGATGCCCAAGCAATACCCCGACCATGATTTCCATCAGTTGCACTTGCAAAAGTAATGGTACCAAGTTTCTTTTTTATTTCTTCACTTGTTAAGTACTCAAAAGAAAGTTGTTCGTCTTTTAGATTTAAACGATCTTGGAAAAATCTAAATAATGCAAAGCTACCGCCCATAACTTTGAAACTATTTAGTTCCATTCTTTCCCCTTCATCTTTAACATAAATTCCACCAACACCTAGCATGTTTGCTAAGTTTGGTAATGCTGCAAGACGGGTCATATGATATCCAGGAATTTGGCTATGGAGGCGACGTGCTAATCTTGCAGTTTCAATAGGGAACATTTCTTTAGCTTTGGAAATGTCTTTGTGTTCATGTTTCTTTATAATCCATGAAATGTCTGATTCGTTGTTCATTTTTTAGCTTTTCTCCTATTAAAGATTTGCGTTGTTTTATTTACACCCGCAATGTATAACTAATAAATAATTAATTCAATAGTAATATCAATAAAAATTAAAAATTTTTAGGAAATGCTAAAAATATTTATAAAATGATATAGATATACGCATATTTTTATTAAAAAAATTAAATATTTATTAATATTTGAAAAATCAAAACTATAAAAATATATCAAATTGGCAATACTTTCTATATCTTAAACTTTTCACAATAAAGATTATAATTAAAGCTTTCTAAAAAGTTGGGCAATTTCACCTCTGCCAGTTCTACGAACTGAGAAATAAGCAGATAAAACAGATACTAATAATCCAAGTAGCAGAATTATTAAGATTTCATCATAAGAAATAAAAGCATGCATTACAGAGTTAATTCTGTAGCCAATAGATTCATTTGAGCTAATCAAAGAAGAGATATCAATCCCAAATTTTTGGAAATACAGGGATACAATAATTCCTAGAACAAATCCTACAATTATTCCTATAATTCCAATAATTGTACCTTCTAAAGTAAATAGCTTTCTAATATATTTATTTGTATAACCTAGGGTTTTTAACATAGCTATTTCATTTGTTCTTTCACTTACAGACATTAGCATTGTATTGCTAATACCTACTATTGAAATAATAAAAGTAAAAAATAAGAATATATATGTAAAACCACTATCTGCAGCTTGGAGATTTAAAATATCTTCTGCAATCTCTGCCCAAGAATGTGCTTCTAAATCTATTTCTTTAATAAGGGAAGCTATTTTTTGTGTATTTTGTGATGATAGACTTTCAACTTTTTTGATATTTGTAGAATAGGAGATAGCATAACTGCTAGCTGATCCATCTAATTCTAAGTAATCATCAATAGTATTTAAATCAAAGAAAATAGCAGTAGAGTCAATTACAGGATCTCCTGAGGATATTATTCCAATAATTGGAATATCAAAGGCCTGAATGAATCCTCCTTTACCTTTTGTTTGAATGGTTACGTAGTAATTTATTTCAGCATTTATATCTTCTGCAAGATTTGCCCCGATAACTATGCCATTAACATTAGGGGACAACCAGTTTCCTTCAATTTGTGCATCTTTAAAATTGTATGCATTTAAATTGTTACTATCGATGGCTCTAAGTTGAGCATATAAAGAACCAGATGTGCTAAAAGGGTCTTCATAAAATATGATTTGACAAGAAGAAATAAATTCTTTTGTATAGTTTATAAAACCATTTTCATTTAAAATTTTTTCTAATTGTTGACCTTGTTCTTTTGAGATTAATTTGTCAATTGGTAAGTTCTCTCTATCTTCAAAGTAACCTAAAGCATATATTTTAGCACTTGAAGTATCATTCCAAATAAGGTTTTTATTGGAATCATATTGGATTCCTGTTAAAAGTGTTTGCATACAGATTGAAAATAAAATAGCCATTGAGATAGCAAAGGCTGTAATAATTGTTCTTTTTTTATATCTTAATACACCTCTAAAAGCTAATTTTAACACTTTTATTTTCCTTTACTTATTTGTGAATTCAAGTTGCAATTAATTTAATTTGATATTATAACATATTAGCCTTTTAAAAATGATTAGTGATTTCTTAATAAATTAACTACTTATATATAAGCTAATCTATGAGTTTTTGTTTGTCAATTAATTATAATTTTTGTAATTAATCCTTCTTGATATTTTTATTGTATAAAAAAAATAAATTGAGAATTGTCTTTTTATATAATTAGTTTTATGGTTTATGTGTAGGAGGTGTGTTTATGGTGTTTCATGGTTTGGTAAAATCAACTTTATTGGATTATCCCGGAAAATTAGCTTGTACTCTTTTCACAGGTGGTTGTAACTTTAGATGCCCTTTTTGCCAGAATGCTGCTTTAGTATTAGATCCAAGTAGTGAACCATTGATTGATAATGATGAGCTTGATGCTTTTTTACAAAAGAGAAAAAGATATTTAGATGGTGTTTGTATAACTGGAGGAGAACCTCTTCTTCAAAGAAATGTTGAAGATTATTGTAAGTATTTAAAAGATTTAGGTTACCTTGTAAAAGTTGATACTAATGGTTCTTTCCCTCAAAAGTTAGAAAATCTAATTTCTAAAAATTTAGTTGACTATGTTGCTATGGATTTAAAAAGTAGTAAAGAGGGGTATGCAAAAGCAATTGGTGTTGATAATTTTGATATCTCTTTAATTGAACAAAGTGTAAAAATTTTAGAAGATTGTAATATCGATCACGAGTTTAGGACAACATTAGTTAAGGAACTTCATAGTGAGAAAGAAATTCATGGAATTGGGTCTTGGCTTAGAAATGATCAGAAATTATACCTACAACACTTTGAAGATAAGGGTTCAAATATAGTAAAAAATCTTACAGGTTTTAATAAGAAAGAAACTAAAGTTATTAAAGACATATTAAAGACTTATATAGCTTTTATCGAGATTAGAGGGTTTTAAGCTAAATAGATAAAACCCTATCCATAGCGTATAAAATATTTTTTACCAATATATATTGGGTTTTTTTTAAAATTTGGATTGATTTAAATATATAGGTGTGGTATCGTTATTTTTAGTGGCCTCCATGGCCATAAAATAAAATTGGTGGTGGTAATATGTATAAAGTTGCAAAAAGAGATGGCAGCGTTGTTGAATTTGAAATTAGTAGAATTTCACATGCTATTGAGAAAGCTTTTCGTGCTTCAGGCCGAAATTATAATTCAAGTGTTATTGATTTATTAGCTTTACAAGCAACTTCAAATTTTGAAGAAAAGATTGTTGATGATTTAATTTCAGTTGAAGCAATACAGGATTCTGTAGAAAACATTTTACAAATATCTGGCTATTCTGATGTTGCTAAATCTTATATTTTATATAGAAAACAAAGAGAAAAAATTAGAAATATGAAATCAACTATTGTTGATTATAAAGATGTTGTTGATGGATATCTAAGATTGAATGACTGGAGAGTTAAAGAAAACTCTACTGTAACTTATTCTGTTGGTGGATTAATCTTATCAAACAGTGGTGCTATTACAGCTAACTATTGGTTGTCAGAAATTTATGATGACGAAATTGGTAATGCCCACAGAAATGGTGATTTCCATATTCATGATTTATCAATGTTAACAGGATATTGTGCAGGTTGGTCTTTAAAACAACTAATTAAAGAAGGTCTTGGTGGAATTGCAGGTAAAATTACAAGTAAACCGGCTAAGCACTTATCATCTTTATGTAATCAAATGGTAAACTTTTTAGGAATTTTGCAAAATGAATGGGCTGGAGCTCAAGCTTTCTCTTCATTTGATACTTATTTAGCACCATTTGTTAAAGTAGATAACTTATCTTATGAACAAGTTAAACAAAATATTGAATCATTTGTATTTGGTGTAAATACTCCTTCTCGTTGGGGAACTCAAGCTCCTTTCTCAAATATAACTTTAGACTGGACTGTTCCTAATGATTTAGCAGAATTACCAGCTATTGTTGGTGGTAAGGAAATGGACTTTAAATATAAAGATTGTAAAAAAGAAATGGACATGATCAACAAAGCTTTTATTGAAGTCTTTATTGCAGGTGATGCTGATGGTCGTGGTTTCCAATATCCAATTCCTACATATTCAATTACTAGAGATTTTGATTGGTCAGATACAGAAAATAACAAATTATTATTCGAAATGACTGCAAAATATGGAACTCCTTACTTCTCAAACTATGTAAATAGTGATATGGAACCAAGTGATGTTAGATCTATGTGTTGTAGACTAAGATTAGACTTGAGAGAATTAAGAAAGAAAAGTGGTGGTTTCTTTGGTAGTGGAGAGTCAACAGGAAGTATTGGTGTTGTAACAATTAATTTACCAAGATTAGGGTATACTTCTAAAAATGAAGTAGAATTCTATGAAAAGTTAGATCGTTTAATGGATCTTGCTGCAAGAAGTTTAAAAGTTAAAAGAAATATTGTTTCAAGATTATTAGATGAAGGTTTATATCCTTATACTAAGAGATATTTAGGTACTTTTGATAACCACTTCTCAACTATTGGTTTAGTTGGTATGAATGAAACTTGTTTAAACGCTTCTTGGATTAGTGATTCTATCTCTAGTGATAAGGGACAAAAATTTGGACAAGATGTATTAAATCATATGAGAGAAAGATTATCAGATTATCAAGAAGAGTATGGTGATTTATATAATTTAGAAGCAACACCTGCTGAAAGCACTTCATATCGTTTAGCTCTCCATGATAAAAAACACTATCCTGGTATTATTACAGCCAGTGAAGATGATAATAGACCATATTATACAAATAGTTCACACTTAGCTGTAGATTATACTTCAGATGTTTTTGAAGCTTTAGAACATCAAGATGATTTGCAAACTTTATATACTTCAGGAACTGTATTCCATTCATTCTTAGGTGAAAAACTTTCAACTTGGAAAGAAGCAGCTTTGATGGTAAAGAAAATTGCTGATAATTTTAAACTACCTTATTATACTTTAAGTCCAACATATTCTATTTGTCCTAAGCACGGATATATCGCGGGTGAACATTTTAATTGTCCAACTTGTGGTGGTCCAGCTGAAGTTTATAGTAGAATTACAGGCTATTATAGACCAGTTCAAAACTGGAATATTGGTAAAAGTAAAGAATTTGAAACAAGAAAAGTTTATGATTTTAAAAAGAGTACTTTAGATAAAAATCAAAGATCTTCAAGTAAAGTAACTAGTGTAAAAAATACAAATAAAGATGATGGTATTATGCTTTTTACAACTCCAACTTGTCCTAATTGCAAAGTTGCAAAGAAATTTTTGGATGAAGCGGGTATCATATATCAAGTAGTTGATGCAACGAAAGAAGTTGAATTAGCTAAAGAGTTTGGGATTATGCAAGCTCCTACACTAGTTTGTATAAATAACGGTGAGGTAAGTATTTATTCAAATGCTTCATCAATAAAAGGCTATTGTGAAAAGAGAGCATAAGTTTAAATATTATAACAAGGTGATGAGTATTAATAAAAATATTTCTTGCCATATTTACAATGTTGTCTTATCATATAGGTACTAAAGATTATGTCTTTGTGTTTCATTTTGAAACAAATCATGGAATCTATAAGGTAAACTTATAGAAAGTTAGGTCTCCAAATAGTTAACATATTCCATTGGGGAGAGTTTTAGAGGGCTCTCCCCTTATTTTTTAGTCTTTATCTTGATGAAATTTTAATCTAAATGTATAGTTAATCAAAATTAATAATAGGAAAAAGATTATGATTGTTTGTAAATTTGGTGGAAGTTCAGTTGCAAGTGCTAATCAATTAGCTAAGGTAAAATCAATAGTTGAGTCTGATTCTAGACGACAAGTAATTGTTGTATCTGCTCCAGGAAAGAGAGATAGTTCTGATGTTAAAGTAACTGATCTTTTATATTCTTGTTGTAAAGAAGTAAAAGAAAGTGGTTCTTGTGATAATTCATTTTCACAAATTGAAAAAAGATTTATCGAAATTTTAGAAGATTTAAATCTTGATACAGCATTTTTTAAAGACGCTTTAAAAGAAGTTAAAGAGAAAATTAATTCTAATGCTGGAGAAAATTATGCTGCATCTAGAGGTGAATATCTAAATGCTATTTTAGTTGCAAAATATTTCGGATATGAATTTATTGATGCAACAGAGATAATAGTTATCAATGAAGATGGAACAGTTGATGATGAGACTTGGTCATTAATTGAATCAAAACTTGATAAATCTAAAAAATACATAATTCCAGGATTTTATGGAAGAAATAAAAATCATGTGGTAACTACTTTCTCAAGAGGTGGCTCAGATATTAGTGGTGCTATTCTTTCTAAAGCAATGAATGCTGAAGTATATGAAAACTGGACAGATGTTGCAGGTTGTTATAATGCTGATCCTAGGTTTATTAAGAGTGCTTATCCAATTGAAACCATGACATATAAAGAGGTTAGAGAGTTATCTGCATTAGGTGCTAGTGTTTTCCATGCAGATGCAATTGCCCCTGTTATGAAAGCTGGAATACCAATAAATATTAAAAATACAAATGACAGTGAAGCCAAAGGTACTATGATTGTATCTAATAAAGACAGTAATGGTCCAATTGGAGTTTCTCAAATTGGTACTTATACTAAATTATCCTGTAGAAAGCTTATGTTAACTAAGGCTCCTGGTATGATTAATACTATTCATGCTGTTTTGAGAACTTATGGTATTAACCCTCTTTACTCTGTACAAGGTGTTGATACGTTCTCACTTTTATTTGAAAAGAACTCAATAAGTGATAAAAATCTTAAACTTTTAAAAGAAAGATTAATATCTGAATTCCAGTTTGAAGAAATTACCTTTGTTTCTGATTTGTCTATTGTGGGAGTTGTTGGACAACAAATAAATGATGATTTGTTGTACTTTAAGAAAAGTTTAGATGCTCTTTATGATAATGAAATTAAAGTATATCAAAGTGTGGTAGGTGCTAGTTCCCTTGCTTTCTTCTTAGTTGTAGATGAAGCTATGGCAAAAAAATCTGTTGAAGTGATTTTTAACTCACTTTTTTAATAATAAAAGGAAAATATAAAAAGGCTGTTCAATTGAACAGCCTTTTTTGTATAGTTTTATAGAACTAGTTAATTGCTAATTCGCTTTCCATGTCAAAGAATTTAGCTTTTTCCATTAATGCGATTAGAGCAACTTTTTGATCTGGTTTTACTTCATATTCTGGAGCAATTTTACCAATTACTTGAGCTTTAGAAGTAGAAACATAAACGTGAGTTTCACTACCTAAAGGTTCAACAACTGAAACACTACCAACTAAAGTTTTACCATCAATTGCTTTTTCACTGTATTGAACATCTTCTGGACGAATACCAAAAGTAACTGATTTTCCAACATAGCTCTTTAATAATTTTGCTTGTTCAGGAAGAACTTGAAGTTTGAATGTTCCTTCATTTACATAAATGTTATCACCTTCAGCTTCAACTTTTGTTTCGATGAAGTTCATAGGTGGAGAACCAATGAAACCAGCAACAAACTTATTAACAGGTTCGTTATATAATTCTAAAGGTTTACCAATTTGTTGGATAACACCAAATTTCATTACAACAATCTTGTCTGCCATAGTTAAAGCTTCAACTTGGTCGTGAGTAACATAAATCATTGTAGCTTGTAATCTGTGGTGTAAGCCAGAAATTTCAGCTCTCATTTGTACACGTAATTTAGCATCAAGGTTTGATAAAGGTTCGTCGAAAAGGAATACTTTAGGTTGACGAACAATAGCTCGACCTACAGCTACACGTTGTCTTTGACCACCTGATAATGCTTTTGGTTTTCTGTCTAATAATTCTTCAATATCAAGAATTTTTGCAGCTTCACGAACTCTTTGATCGATTTCTGCTTTGTCGAATTTACGAATTTTTAGACCAAAGGCCATGTTATCATAAACAGTCATGTGAGGATATAATGCATAGTTTTGGAATACCATTGCGATATCTCTATCTTTAGGTGGTACATCATTAACTAATTTATCATCAATTAATAATTCACCAGAAGTAATGTCTTCTAAACCAGCAATCATTCTTAAAGTGGTAGATTTACCACATCCGGAAGGTCCAACTAGGACTACAAACTCTCTGTCTTCGATATCAATGTTAACATTATCAACAGCTTTAACATTTCCATCGTAAATTTTACAGATGTTTTTTAGATTTACAGTTGCCATATATAGCTCCTATATTTATTTTATTTGTTGTTAGGATAACCTCTAAATAGCTAATTGTCAAATGAAAAAAAATTAAATGGGAATGTAAGATATAATAAAATTGGTTATTTGCACCCACTAAATAAAGCTCCACTTAGATAACTAAAAACCAATCCTTTGAATAAAAGATTGGTTTGATAAAAATAAATTTTGATTTTTTGTAATTAATGTATTAGAGTAGGCCAATTTCTCTGTAATAACGGGCAGCACCTTCATGTATTGGAAGACCTGCAAGATCTTTAACAGCTTCTTCTAGGCTAACTTTCTTCAATGGAGCTTGTGTTTCTTTTAGCTCATCAAAGTGTTCCCAAAATGATTTTGTTAGTTCATATATTACATCATCATCAACTCTAGCATCTGTACAAATTGTAATTTTTATTGCTGAAGTTAATACATCTTCATCTTGTCCTGGGTAAGTTCCAGCTGGAATTGTATAAGGGCCATACCATGGATATTGTTCTCTAAGATCATCAATCAAGGATTGATCTAAACTTAGTAAACTTCCACCTGCAGTTGATAACATTTCTGTTACTGCTGCGTTAGGAATACCTGCCATTATCCAAGCCCCATCAAGTTGTTTGTTACGCATAAGGTCAATAGCTTCTGTAAATCCTACATATTGTACGTTTAGAGCGTCTGGATAGTCTACTCCACTAGTTTTAAGATGAATGCTTGTTTCTACTTCTGTTGTTGATCCTGGAGCTCCTGAAGCAAATCGTTTGCCTTCAAGATCAGTTAAAGATTCAACACCACTAGTATCTGTTACAACAACTTGGTTTGGATTTGAATAAAGTCCAATCATAACTCTAAGATTTGGATTCGCTCTTCCTTCAAAAGATCCAATACCGTTATATGATTCATACATTATTGAAGTTACGGCAACTCCTAGTTGTGCTTCTTGATCTGCTAACATATTAAGATTAGCAATACCACCAGCACTAGCTTGAGCACTTGCTCTTACATTATCAAGTTCAGTGTTCCACATATTAGACATAGCAGCCCCAAGTGGATAAACAGCACCGGTTGTTGCTGCAGTTGGGAAGTTTATAATGGTTTTTTTAACAGTTTCACCATTTTCTTTGTTACCAGATGCAAATAATGTAGCAGGGAGTAACAAGACTAATAGAGTTAGTGTTAAAACTTTAGATTTTTTCATTTTGAATCTCCTTTTTTACTTGTGATTTTTTTTGTAAATATTGAATTATGAAAATAGTTGAAAATAGTATAAGTGCTAGAATATCAGTTATTAGCTTTGTTTCAATTAATAATAATCCAGCAATGAATATTATAATTCTTTCAAATTTATTTAGCTTATTTAGAAGGTAGCCTTGTAAGCTTGCTGATAGTATTATAGCTCCAATAGTTGCGGAGATGATAGCTCTTAAGGTTATTAATATTGGTGTTTCAGCTACAGTTCCAATTAATAGAATTGGATTGTTTAAGAAAAAGAAAGGAAGTATAAATCCTGTTAGTCCTAATTTAACTGCAATAAGGCTTGTTTTTGTTTGATTAGAATCCGCAATTCCACTAGCTACATAACTGCTCATCGCAACAGGAGGTGTTATATTTGAAAGACAGGCATAGATTAGACAGAACATATGAGCTGCCATTGGTATTGCCCCAGCTTGTATTAATACTGGTACTGATACTGTTGATACAATAACATAAGCGGCAACTCCAGGAACTCCCATCCCTAGAACTATACTCATTATCATGACCATAAATCCAGCTAAGTATAGTTGTCCTTCTCCTACAATCCTTAAGATAATATAACCAAAGTTAAGACCAAGACCGGTAAGAGAAACGGTTCCAATTATTACTCCGATAATTGCACAACTCATTCCAACAGCAATAGCTGATTTAGAACCTTCTACAGTTGCTTTAACAATGGTTGACCAAGTCATTCTAGTTTCTTTTCTAAACCAAGATGCTAATATAGTGGCAAAAATTGATACAACAGCTGCAAAAAGAGGAGTGTATCCAATACTTAATAGTCCAATTAGAACAATTAGAGGGAGTGCTAGGTGCCCTTGTTTTTTAATAACGTTTAAGGCATTAGGAATATTTTCCTTACTTAAACCTGAAAGTCCTAGATTTTTTGCTTCAAAATGAACTGCAAATAAAAGGGTAATATAATATAGAAAAGCTGGTACACATGCTGCAATTAAAACAGTAGAATAACTAACTCCCATAAATTCAGCCATAACGAAACCTACTGCTCCCATAATTGGAGGTGCAAATTGTCCACCAGTAGAGGCTACAGCTTCAACAGCAGCGGCAAATTCTTTTTTATAACCAGTTTTTTTCATCATGGGTATTGTAATAGTCCCAGTAGTTGCAACATTAGCTATAGCAGAACCATTAATCATACCTAATAGAGCACTTGCTAAGACAGCAACTTTAGCTGGTCCGCCAGCACTTCTTCCAACAAGAGTTAATGCTATATCATTTATAAATTGGCTAAACCCACTATATTTTAAATAGGAACCAAAAAGAACAAATAGGAATATATAAGTAGCACTAACTCCTATACCTATTCCAAAAATTCCTTGGCTTCCCCAAATCATGTGATTTAATACTCTCTTTATGCTAAATCCAACATGACCTAATTCACCAGGTATGAAGCGTCCTAAAAAATTATAAAGTAAAAAAATCATTCCTAATATTGCTAAATTCCTACAAGCTCTTCTAGCCCCTTCAAATACAAGAACCATAGCAATAGCTGCAATAATTAAATCAGATTGAAGTAAATAACCACCGCGTTTTGCAATTGTTGTATAATTAATCAAAATATAGGAAAACGTAAATATTGTAGCTCCTATTAAGATTAGATCCCATATAGGTGGTAATTTACGATTTGTTTTCTCATTTTTAAAAGTTGGAAATAATAAAAAAGTAAAACCAAGTAGAAAAAATAAGTGCCAAGTTCTAAGAGACATAGCATCAATAGAACCTAAGGTGTTTGCATAGATTTGAAAACCAGCCCAAATAATAAATAGTATAGTAATAAAATTAGTTAAAGGTTTGTTATAAACACGGAGTTTACCATCAGCTTCTTTTTCTTCTAAAAGTTTTTTTGCTTTTAGTTCTTCTTTAGTTAAGATTTCTTCTTTCATTGATATTCCTCAAAGTGTGTTCTAAGATAGTAGATGTTAATTCTTTTGTCAATTTTAACTATACATTTTTTTGTATATTTATAATATTTATATACATAATTATATAAATGGTAGTTTACTTTATACTTTGGTGATAAAACTTCCATTATTGCAAACAAAAATAATTAAAACTCAAAGGTAAATTATCTTTTAAAAAGAATCGATTGTTAATAATTCTGAAATAGTTGGAAAAGTAATTTTAATAACGCACCCTTCCTTTTTATCCGTTCTATTATTAATAGAGATAGTTCCTTCATATTTTGTAATTATTCCATAAACTAGAGAGAGCCCAAGGCCTGTATTTGTTCCGTTGTTAGATTTTGTAGAAAAGAAAGGAGTAAAGTAATCTTTACTTTCATCAATTCCTTTTCCCGTATCTTTTATTTGTAGTTCTATATTACTAACGCCGTAGATATCAATTTTATTTATAATAATTTCAATTTCTCCATCCTGTTTTATAGATTCAAAACTATTTTTTAAAATATTTAAAATTGCTTGCTTTAATTCATTTTCATTTATATAAGCTATGTTGTTTTCGCTTAATTCGGTAAATATAATTTTTATATTTTTTAATTTGGCATTTAATTTAAGAAGGTCAATCATCTCTTTTATTAATTCATTAATATTAGTATTTTCAGCTGCAACTTTTTCTAGGTTAGAAAAGTTTTGTAAATTACTAACGATTTTAGTAATATAATTAACTTGTTTTGATAATTTATTAACAATTTTTAGTAAATCGGTATCATTGTATCTAAATTTAATATTAGTAAGATAATTGCTAATTATTTCAAGAGGATTATTTATTTCATGAGCTACTCCAGCAGATAATAATCCTACAGAGGAGAGTTTTTCTGATAAT
This sequence comes from Sphaerochaetaceae bacterium, assembly GCA_963677735.1. Taxonomy (GTDB): domain Bacteria; phylum Spirochaetota; class Spirochaetia; order Sphaerochaetales; family Sphaerochaetaceae; genus Pleomorphochaeta. The sequence continues at coordinate 2,163,084 of OY782505.1, read as the reverse complement.
TGAGTATCTCTTTGAAGAGAATCATATTCTGTTATATCATATAATATAACCATTGCTCCAATTTTTTGTTCATCATCATAAATAGGGGAATAGTGAATATTATATATTCCTTTAATATTATTTATACAAATGGATAGGTGAAATATAGTATTTTCATTCTCTTTTGTTACTTGATTTAGAATTATATTTTTAGTTGTTGTTATTGTTTTCTCTAACAATATTTCACAATTTTTTTCTAAGTATAGAGTCGGATCAATTTTGAAATTATGTAAAAAATATTTATTTACAAGTTTTAATATTCCATCATTATTTAAAACAATTAAATTTACTGGTAAATTTTCTAAAATTGCTTCATTGTACTTAATTAAGTGATAAAACGAATCTTCGTGAGTATTTGAAATTGGAGTTTCAGTAAAATGAGTATAAGCCATTTTAATAATTTGCATTTTTCCAAGACTTTGAATATTTTCAGTTAAAATATTTTTACCATTTCTAATTATAGATATTTTATCTGCAATATCATAAACTCTATCAATTTTGTGGGTCATTATTATAATTGATGAACCATTTGATCGAAGAGAAGATAGTATTTTTTTCAGTTTTGAATAATATTCAACTGATATTTTATCTAAAGATTCATCTAAAATAATAATTTTAGGATTATTTTTTATTTTGATTAAAATAGATAAAAGAGCTTTTTCAGATAAAGTTAAATTTTTAGTAATTTTAGTTACATCTATATCAAAGCCTAGTTTGTTTAAATATTCTTTTGCCATTTCTTGAATTTTTTTTGGCAAGCTTAATGAAAAGAAAGGAGCTTTTTTATCCCAATAAAAAAGATTTTCTGCAACACTAAAATATGGATTAAGTAAAAATTGTTGATGGACAAATTGAATATTATAAGATAAAGCAACTTTTGGCTTTAAATAAGAATAACTTTTATTATCAATAATAATCTTTCCTGAAGTTGGTTTTTGAAGACCCGAAAGAATAAGTCCTATACTAGATTTTCCAGCTCCATGTTCACCAATTAGAGCGTGTATACTACTTTTTTTAAAAATTATATTTGTATTATCTAAAGCTTTAACTTCATTATAGTTTAAAGAGATATTTTTTAATTCAACTAAATTATCATTCATCAATACTTATTCCATATTTTTTTAATTTTAAATACAGAGTATTTCTGCTCATTTTTAAAAATTTAGCACTCTCTGTTTTATTGTTATTGTTTCTTAATAAAACTTTTTTTATTAATTCCTTTTCTCTTTGTTGAATTATGCTTAAATTGCTTTGATTTTTCGAGCCATATAATTCAAAACTAGGAGGTAAATCTTCAATTTGTATTTCATTATCCTGTGAGATGGTACTACTATATAATAAGGCATTTTTAAGTTCTCTAATGTTTCCTGGCCACTTATAAGATAAAAAGATTTGCTTAACTTGATGGGATAAATTTTTCTTTTCTTGTTTTGTATTCTCGCTAATTTCAGTTAATAGAGAATCTATTAAATCATCAAAATCTTCTTTTCTATTTCTAAGAGGTGGTATTTTCAATAACCCCCCATTTAGTCTATAGAATAAATCTTCTCTAAAAGAGCCTTCTTCAACCATTTCTAATAGATTTTTATTAGTTGCCGCAATAAATCGAACGTTAATTTTTTTTGTTACTTTGCTTCCAATTTTTCTAACTTCTTGGTTCTGAATAACTCGTAAAATCTTAGCTTGTAGTGTAGTTGGCATATCTCCTATTTCATCTAAAAGAAGAGTTCCATTATCTGCTTGTTCAAATACTCCGATATACTCACTTTCAGCACCTGTATAAGCTCCTTTTTCATGACCAAAGAGTTCGTTGTCTAATAAAGATTCTGGAAATGCAGCACAATTAATTTTAATAAATTTTTCACTGATTCTGTTGGAGTTTCTATAGATATAATCGGCTAATAATTCTTTACCACTACCATTTTCTCCTATAATTAAAATTGATATATCAGATACAGCTAGTTTTTTTGCTCTATTTAATACATTTGAGAATTCAAAATTCTTACTTTTTAAAATAGGGTTTTCTGCTTTTAATTTATTTTTTAATTTCTCATTTTCTTCTTTATATTTCATTTTCTGAGTTGCAGAATCAATTCTTGTACACAATGTATTAAAATCTATAGGTTTTTTTACAAAATCAAAAGCTCCTAATTTCATAGCTTTCACTGCAGCTTCAACCGTAGCATATCCAGTTATCATAATTACTGGAATATTTGGATAAGCCTTTTTTATTTTTTCTAAAGTTTTTACACCATTTTCTTCTCCAAGTCTAACATCGAGTAAAATCATACATATTTCTTCTTTTTTTAGAACTTCAAAGGCACTTTTCGTATTTGGCGCATAAAAAAGATAATGTCCTACAAATGAAAAATTGTCTTTTAATACTTCGAAGAGTTGTTGATTGTCATCTATTAATAAAATATGCATATGTTTTTATACCCCTTTGTGTAACTGTTAAGTGTCCTTTTTAGGACACTATTGAACATCAAGTGTACTATTTTAGGACAATTGTATAACATTTGAATTATTTTCACAACTAAAATATTTTAATTAATTCATTGTACTATAATAAATAATTATATTTATTAAAAAGTTGGCATTAAAATTGCTATATAAATGAATGAGTCTATAAATATATAGTTAATGTATTTAATTAGATTTTGGAGGTCTTTTTATAATTTGGGTTTGAGAAAAATATATACATATAAACAATATATTTTTTAGTCATATGATATATAAATATAATAATAACAATTATTAAGGAGAGAGTGATGAAAAAGTTATTAACAATATTGTTGGTTTCAAGTTTAGCGTTAACTGGAATCTTTGCACAAGGTAAAAGTGAAAGTGTAGAAAGTTCTGCTGAAAAAGGTATTGGAGATTTAAAAATTGTTTTAATTCTACCTGGTCCAATTAATGACCAATCTTGGAATGCAACAAACTATGCTGGTTTAGTAGCATGTAATGAGCAATTAGGAACTAAAATGGAATATTTGGAAAATGTTCAAGCTTCAGATTATGAATCAACATTTAGAAACTATGCTGAAAGAGGTTATGATTTAATTATGGCTGCAGGAACTCAATTTGATGATGCTGCTAATAAAATTGCTGCTGAATATTCTTCCTCAACTTTCTGTGTTGTAAATGGTTTTAGAGCTGATTATCCTAATGTATCACCTATTTTCCCTAAAGAGTATGAAGCAAGTTATGTTGCTGCATTAATTGCTGGCGAAGTATCAGAAAATGGACAATTTGCAACAATTGGTGGTTTTCCAAATGAAGCTATGGAAAAATTGTTAGATGTTTATGAAGAAGTATCTGTTGATTTAGCTAAAGATAGAGGATTAAGTGCTGCTAGTGCAACTAGATCTTATGCAAATAGTTGGGATGATATTGCTTTAGGTAAACAAATGGCTGAAACAATGATTGATAATGGTGCTGATACTTTATTTGTTTATGCAAACCAAGTAGGCTTAGGTGCTATTCAAGCTGCTAAAGAAAAAGGTGTTAAATTTGTTGGTTTCTCAAGTAACCAAAATGATATAGCTCCTGGAACTGTTGTTGCTTCTGTATTATTTGATTTCCAAACTTTCTATACTTGGGCTGTTCAAAAATATTTTGATGGTACTTTAGATGGTGGTAAAGTTCATGAAGCTGGTATAAAAGAAAACATCTTTAAACCTATTTATACTGATCAAATTTCAGCACAAACAAAAGCTAATGTTGAAGAAGGTATTGCAAAAGCAATTGCTGGTGAAGTTGATTTTGAGTCAATGTTTAAATAAATAACATTAAGAATTCTCCAATACCTAATGATTTTATTATTAGGTATTGGATTCTCTGACTAAAAAAATAAAAATAATTTACTAATTAAAACTAATACTCCTTTGTAAAGGATGTGAAAATAAAGGACTCCTTTATTTTTTAGTTTTATTATATAGGAAGTATTAAATGGAAAAACCTTTTTTTGAACTTAAAGAAATTTCTAAATACTTTGCAAAAGTGATTGCAAATAAAGATGTATCCTTTAGTGTAAATAGAGGGGAAGTTTTAGCTCTTTTAGGTGAAAATGGTGCTGGTAAAAGTACTTGTATGAAAATCCTATATGGCCTATATCGTGCCGATAAAGGAGAAATCTTAAAAGATGGTGAACCCATAATTATTAAGTCCCCTAAAGATGCTATGAGATATAAAGTCTCAATGATACAACAACATTTTTCATTAGTTTCTGCTCATACTGTTACTGAAAATATTATTTTAGGAAACGTTAAGGGTAAAATTAACTGGGAAGAAGAATCAAATAAGATTCAGCATCTTGCAGATAAATATGGTTTTAGTGTAGATGCAAAGAAAAAGATTAAAGATCTAACTGTTGGAGAACAACAGAAGGTCGAAATATTAAAAGCTTTATATCTTGATGCTAACTTATTAATAATGGATGAACCAACAGCTGTTCTAACTCCTCAAGAGATTGATAATCTGATGAACTTCGTCAAAGATTATTCTAAACAAGGGAATGCTGTAATATTTATAACCCATAAATTAAAAGAAGTAATGTCTGTAGCTAATAGAATTATTGTTATGAGAAATGGAATGGTTTATGGAAATGTAAATAAAGAAGACACAGATGAAATTATGTTGTCAAAATTAATGATTGAAAATTCTATTGAAGAATTAGAGAAGCCAAAGGTAGATGAACTTAAAAAAGAAGTTTGTGTATCTTTAAAAAATATATGTGTTAAAGAAAATCAAGAAATCCCATTACTCAATAATATTACTTTCGATATTCATAAAGGGGAAATTTTTGGAGTAGCTGGAGTTTCGGGAAATGGACAACAAGAATTGTGTATGGCTCTATGTGGAGCACAAAAAATAAATTCTGGTTCTATTTTTTTAAACAATAAGGATATTTCAAATCTTTCAATTAAAGATAGAATTGGTCTTGGAATGGCATACGTTCCATCTGATAGACACAGATATGGTTTAGTTATGTCCATGAGTTTAGCTGAAAATATATTATTAAAAACAAGTTATTCTAAACAATGGTCTAAAAATGGATTAATTGATAAGAAAAAACTCAAAGATACTACAAATGGAATATTAAAAGACTTTAGAGTTAAAGCCTCAGGCCCCTTTGCAATAGCAAAAGAGTTATCTGGTGGTAATCAACAAAAAGTTATTGTAGGAAGAGAAGTTGAAAATTGTGGCGATTTTATTATATTCGATCAACCAACTAGAGGGCTTGATCTAGGTGCAATAAATAATGTTCATTCTGCTATTTTAAATGAAAAAGAGAAGGGCAAAGCTATATTACTAGTTTCAACTGAATTAAGTGAAATTTTTACCTTATGTGATAGAGTTGCTGTATTCTATAAAGGTGAAATTCAAGGTATTTATAATACTTCAGATTTAAATAGTGAAAAGATAGGTCTATTAATGGCAGGTTACAAAAATGAAGGAGAAAGCATCAATGGATAAAAAAACTAGAGATATTTTTATAACGAGCTTTTTAGCAATTCTTTTTGGTTTAATTTGTAGTGGAATCATGATTTTATTTTTAGGTAAGAATCCAATTTCTGTTTTTGCCTTACTTTTTTCATCTATGTTTAGAGATGGATATACAATTGGTGAAATTTTTGTTAAAGCAACTCCTTTGATTTTTACATCATTGGCCTTTGCTTTTACTTTTAAAGCAAACTTATTTAATATTGGAGCTCAAGGACAATTTTATATTGGTTCTTTAGTTGCAGCATCTATATCTTTATTAATCCCACATGCTATAGCAATTCCAATAGCAATTATTATGGCATTTATTTTAAGTGGTATTTGGGGAGGCCTCATTGGTTTTTGTAAAGCCCGATTTAAAGCTAATGAATTTTTGATTAGTATGATGAGTACATATGTAGCTCTTAATTTAATGAACTATTTACTAAGAACTGTTTTACTAGAATCTAAAGGAGAGTATCCTCAAACAGATTCCTTAAGTAAAAACACATGGCTTTTTAAAATTGTCCCTCATACAAGATTACATGTAGGCTTTATTTTAGCAATTGTAGTTGCAATTTTAATTTGGTTATTACTTTATAGAACTACTTTAGGTTTTAGAATAAGAGCAGTCGGACAAAATCAAGAAGCAGCAAGAATGAGTGGAGTAAATCCAGAATTAATATTTGTTTTTGCTTTCTTTATAAGTGGTGGACTTGCTGGTTTGGCCGGTGTGACCGAGGTTAATGGTGTACAACATATGTTGCTTCAAGGATTTAATCCTTCTATTGGTTCAATTGGTATTGGAATTGCAATTTTAGCAAATGCAAATCCAATTGGAATAATTTTTGCTTCTATATTATTCGGAGCATTACAAGTAGGTGGCACGATAATGGGCCAAATTTCAGGAGTTCCTTCTAGTATTATTGATTTGATGGAAGGTTTTGTAATGGTTTTTGTTATTATTTCTTATTTTATTCGAAACAAATGGGAAATTAATAGAGAAAAGAAATTGTTGACAGAGGGGGTTAAATAATGATTGTTAATCTATTATCTCGTGCAATGATGATGAGCACCCCTTTACTCTTTGGTGCTTTATCTGAAGTATTTGCTGAAAGAACTGGTGTTATGGTAACTGCTATTGAAGGTATCTTTTTAATGGGAGCTTGGGCAGGTTTTACAACTGCCTATATATCTGGTAGTTTAGCCTTAGGTCTATTATTTGCTGCCTTTGCAGGACTTTTAGTATCAATATTGTACGCATATCTCTGTGTAACTTTAAAACAACATCAAATTGTTACTGGTACTGCTATAAACATTTTAGTTGCTGGATTGTGTTCGTTTTTACAAAGAGTTGTTTTTGGAGTTCCTCTATCTCCTTTAACTGTTGAACCTTTGCAAAAAATTGCTATTCCATTTCTTTCTAAGATTCCTGTTTTAGGTTCAATATTTTTTAATCAAAATATTTTAACCTATTCTGTATATTTTTTAGTTCCTTTAGGCTTTTTTATATTATATAAAACTTCTTTAGGTTTGATTATAAGATCAACAGGAGAGAATCCTGAAGCTGTAGATGTATCAGGTATAAATGTTTCTAAAGTGAGATTTACTGCTGTAATGTTTTCTGGTTTAATGTGTGGTGTAGCAGGTGCTTTTTATTCAATTGGATATTTAGGTATGTTCACTACTAATATAATCGGAGGAAGAGGTTGGATTGCTTTTGCAATATGTTTCTTAGGTAACTGGAATCCAATTGGTGCTTTTGTTGGAACTATAATCTTTGGTTTAGCCGAGGCTTTTGCTATTTTAATGCAATCAAGTTCTACCACATTTATTCCAAATGAGTTATTTATTGCTCTTCCTTACATTTTGACAATTATATTAACAATTAGTAGAAAATCTTTTAATGTTCCAGCTAAGCTTGGAAGTGCATATGTAAAAGAGAATTAGTTATTTATATATTATAGTCCCCTTTTTTCTATGGAAAAAGGGGCTTAATAAACTTTAGAAAATTCTTTTAGAATATGGTCATTAGAATCTAAATCTTCTTCTTTAACAATTTCAACAGGGACCCAAACTTTTTGTAAAGTTCCTGAGTTTTCTGAGAATAAACAGACTTTATTATTTCTCTTATCAACTTTGATTATTTTTCCATTAAATGTTGCTAGAGGACCTGATATTACACATACACTAGTTCCAATATTTAATGTAATCTTAGATGGAATAATTTCTCCATCGTTTGAGAAAATCCAAGTTGCATATTTTAAATCATCTCTCATAAGTTTATAGCAAACTGTGTCTGTTTTATCTTCAACAATCTTTTTGCTTTCAACTAAACCATAACAGTCGCTAATTTTTCTTAATTCTCTTGCATATTTATCAAGTTCAGTATCTATTTTTATAAAAATATAACCAGGAGTTAGAGGTTTTTTTACTTCAATACGAGATTTACCATTTTTCACTTTATATTGCTTTGTAGCAAATAAGACTTGAAAATGGTGTTCATCATCAAATATTTTAGTAAGATAATGTTCTAAATCTTTTTTTACTGTTAATTCTTTAGAGACTTTACAAGCAATACAATAATAATTCATATGTAGAAAATACTTTATAAATAGGCTTTATTCAAGAAAAAAGAATAAAGTAAATAAATAATCTCTTTAAAATTAGGAGATTGTATAAAAATATGAGATAATTAGACCTTAACAAAAAACTAATTTTGTTTTTAAATATAAATTAAGAAATAAATATTGTTAATTCAAAGTTATTTAAAGGAAAAGTATATGAAAATATTGTTAACAGGTGGTGCGGGGTATATTGCCTCACATACATGCATTGAGTTAGTAAAAGCTAATCATGAGCCTATCATTGTTGATAACTTCTACAACAGTCAAAAAGAAGCTATTGTTAGAGTTGAAAAAATAGTTGGTAAAAAAATTCCTTATTATGAAGCAGATGTTTGCGACAAAGAAGCAATGAGAGCTATTTTTGAAGAACATAAAATTGATGCAATTATACATTTTGCAGGTTATAAAGCTGTAGGAGAATCAGTTGCAAAACCACTAGCTTATTATAGAAACAATATTGACTCTACTCTAACTATTTGTGAATTAATGAAAGAATACAATGTTACTAAAATAGTCTTTAGTTCTTCAGCAACTGTTTATGGTTTAGCTGAAAAAGTTCCTTTGACTGAAGATATGCCAACTGGATGTACTAATCCTTATGGTTGGACAAAATACATGATTGAACAAATTTTAACTGACTTTGCTGCTGCTAATAAAGAGATGAGTGTTGTATTACTTAGATACTTTAATCCTGTTGGAGCTCATGAATCAGGCATGATAGGTGAAGATCCTGTTGGTATTCCTAATAATTTGATGCCATATATTTGTCAAGTTGCTGTAGGAAAATTAAAGCAATTAGCAGTATTTGGTGATGATTATCCAACTCCTGATGGAACAGGTGTTAGAGATTATATACATGTTGTAGATTTAGCTAGTGGCCATGTTGCAGCTTGTGAATATGAGAATAAAGGAACTGAAATTATTAATTTAGGAACCGGTATTGGTTATAGTGTTTTAGATATGGTTAAAGCTTTTGAAAAAGCAAATTCAATAAAAATTCCTTATAAGATTGCTCCTAGAAGACCTGGAGACATTGCAACTTGTTATGCTGATGCATCAAAGGCAAAAAAGCTTCTTAATTGGGAAGCTAAATATGATTTGACAACTATGTGCAGAGATGCTTGGAATTGGCAAAGTAAAAACCCTAAAGGTTATAATGTTTAGTCTATAAATAAGTTGAAAAAATATAAAAATTACTGTTGGTATTGGATTAATTTTACATATCAGCAGTATTTTTTTTATAAATTATAAAATTATATAATAATATTGTTTTATTTTTTTTAAGCTTATAAATGAAAAAATAAATATAGACAACTTAATTTAAAAATAAAAAAACTAGACAATTTTTAGAAAAAAGCAACTTTTTTTGTCTTGCTAGCCTTATTTTTCTCCCCTAGTCTTATCATATAAAAAGAAAAGGAGAAAAATAAATGAAAAAACTATTAATAGTCTTTTTGATGTGTTGTGCAAGTTTATCAATGATTTTTGCAAATGGAGCTAATGAAGAAAAAAGCTCGGATTCTCAAATGAATTGGCCAGAAGAACCAATTACAGTAATCTGTCCTTGGGCAGTTGGTGGTGTTGCTGATCTTGTTAATAGAAAAGCAGCTGTTTACGGAGAAGAATTATTAGGCCAACCTGTTTTAGCAACTAATGAATTAGGTGCAGGTGGTAATGTTGCATTAACAAACTTTTTAAAAAACAAACCTAATTCTTACAATCTGATATTTGGAGGAGAAGGTGGTTTTTCTATTGCCCCAAATGTAGATGGTAAAGAAGCTATCATGTTTAAATATGATGACTTTGTTCCAGTTATGAATATGTATAGTGCTACATTTGTTATGACTGCAGATGCTTCATTGAATATCAATGATTTAGATCAATTAAAAGAATATGGTAAAACTCATAATTGTAAAGTAGCTGTAAACGGTATTTCAGGTTCTGAAGCTTTTTTAGCTAAGGCATTATTTAAAGAATTAGGTATCGATGTTACTTTAGTAAGTTATAATGGAGCTAATTTAGCTTTAGATGCTGTAGCTAAAGGTGAAACTCCGTTCGCTATTTCTCACCAATCTCAAGCAAAAGGTGCTGTAGAGGGTGGTTTAATTACTCCGGTAACAGTATTTAGTAAAGATCATGTATCTAGTGAATTATTTAAAGATGTAAAACCTGTTGGAGCTTATGGTATGGATGCTTACTACCCAAATACTTGTTTCTTACTAGCAAGAAAAGGTACTTCCCCAGAAGTTGTTGAAAAAATTAGAAATGCTTATTTAACAATTATGCAAAAAGAGGATGTTAAACAATTATTTGATAAATTAATGATTGAACCTAGCGATTGGACAAGTGAAGATATGGATAATCATATTGAACATGTAATTGAAATTGTTAAAAACAACCAATAGTTTGTATTTGAAAGAGATGGTCCCTTTGGGCCATCTTTATAATTTAAGGGAAATTTATGAATCGTTTAATAAACAAAGTGGATAATTTTATAGATAACACAGCTCTAAAATTAGAAAAACATAAAATATCATTACCTATAAATATTGTTGGTGCCATACTTTTTATTGTTTTATCAAGTATACTTTTATATTTAGTACCCTCTCAAATAAAGGTAAATACTGATGCTGTAGTTAATGCAAGGACATTTCCTCTCTTAATGTTAAGGATAGTGTTAATCTTTTCAATAATTTTATTAGCTAAAGATATCTTTTATATAATAACAAAAAGAGAAATAGAAAAAAGAGAGTTTAACTTATTAGTAGAAGTTAAGTTCTTAATTATTTTATCAATGTTAATAATATTTTTATTACTGCTTTATTTTACAAATTTTATTTTGAGCTCAATTATTTTTGGAATATTAATGCTTTTTTATTTCAGAGCAAAAAAAATATCAAATTATTTGATTATTATTTTAGCAGCAATTTTGATTGGATATTTGTTTCAAAATGTCCTTCATGTTCGATTACCATAGGAGAATAATTAATGGATTTATTTTTACAAGGAAGTTCTTTATTATTTAATATTCCAAACTTTCTATATATGAATTTAGGTTTGCTTTTAGGTGTTATTTTTGGAGCAATTCCTGGCTTAACTGTTATTTTATGTATCGTATTGTTTCTACCATTTACATATTCTTTAGGTGCTATTGAATCTTTTATGTTTCTTTTAGGAATCTATTGTGCTGGCTCTTATGGTGGTTCAATTTCAGCTATATTAATTAAAACACCGGGAACACCACATGCAGCAGCTACAATGTTAGATGGATATCCTTTAACAAAAAAAGGTCAAAGCATGAAGGCTTTACGTGTTGCTCTTAATTCTTCAACATATGGTGGTATATTTTCAGCAGTAGTTTTATTATTTTTTGCACCACAAGTTGCAAAATTTGCCCAAATGATGGGTACTCCTGAATACTTTTTAATTTGTGCATTCGGCCTTACTATTATTGCAGGCGTCTCAGGTAACAACTTGATTAAAGGTATTATAACAGGAGCATTTGGTTTATTTATTTCAACAATTGGTATAGACGCTATGTCTGGTGGTACTAGATTTATATTTAATAATATAAATTTATATTCAGGAATAGCTTTAGTAATTTCTTTGATAGGTTTATTTGCTCTCTCTGAAGTTTTAGCAAAAAGTGAAAAACAAGAGAAGAAAGAGAAAGTAAATACTGATTTATTAAAAAAAGAAGATGGAAAATTAACAAAAGAAGAAAAAAAAATAATAAAAAAACCTATGATTTTGTCAGGTTTAATTGGCGTAATTATTGGCATTATTCCTGGAACAGGAGCTTCTATGGCTAGCTTCTTTAGTTATGATAGAGCTAGAAGAATGAGTAAAACTCCAGAAGAGTTTGGACATGGAGCTATTGAAGGAATTAGTGCTTGTGAAACTGCAAATAATGCAGTAACTGGAGCAACTTTAATTCCTCTTTTGACTATGGGTATACCTGGAGATGGTTCTGTTGCTATTATGCTTGGTGCTTTAATGATAAATGGATTAACCCCAGGGCCAAATTTGTTCGTTGAAAATGGCCCTATAATGTATGCGATTATGATAGGTTTAATTTTTGTAAATTTATTTATGTTTCTTCAAGGAAAACTATTAACAAAATGGTTTGCAAAAATAATATCAGTTCCTGTTGCCTTGTTAACTCCAATTATTGTTATGTTTTGTTTTGCCGGAGCTTTTAGTGTAAATGCCTCTCTTTTTGATATAGGGGTTACGCTTGTTTTTGCATTTATGGCTTATATAGTAAATAAATTTGGTTTCTCAACAATTCCTATTTTACTTGGGTTAGTACTAGGAGCTTTAACAGAAGAAAATTTTAGAAGATCTTTAGTATTAAGTGATGGTAGTTGGTCTATTTTCGTTTCTAGTCCTATTTGTATCGTATTTTTACTATTTATTATAATTACTGTTTTTTTAATTGTGAAAAGCCAGTTAAAACTCAACAAAAAAGGAGAAAAAAGTGAACAAAACTAATATTGTTGTTTATTTCTCAGATCAACAACGTTCTGATACAATGGGGTGCTATGGTCAACCTCTAGATATAAGTCCTAATGCTGATAAACTAGCAAAAGATGGACTTTTATTTGAAAATGCTTTTTCACCACAACCGGTTTGTGGTCCTTGTAGAGCAATTTTCCAAACTGGAAAATATGCAACTGAAACAGGATGTTTTAGAAACTCAATAGCATTACCTCCTAATGCTAAAACTATAGCTCATTATCTAGAGGGAAATGGTTATGAAACAGCTTATGTTGGTAAATGGCATTTAGCCTCAACTGGAGATTTAGAAAAAGCCCCATACCAAGATTATCAGACAATCCCTATTCCTAAAGAACTTAGAGGTGGATATACTGGATATTGGAGAGCAAGTGATTTATTAGAATTTACTTCAGATGGATATGGTGGATATGTCTTTGATGAAAATAATAATAAATGTGAATTTAAAGGTTATAGATGTGATTGTATAACTGACTATGCAATTGATTTTATAAAGGAAAGTGATAGCAATAAGCCTTTTATGTTGTTCTTATCTCATATTGAACCACATCATCAAAATACCGCTCATCATTATCAAGGACCAATAGGAAGTAAAGAAAAATATAAGGATTATATACTTCCAAAAGATTTAGAAGTTCTAAAGGGAGACTCCCAAATAGAATATCCTGATTACTTAGGCCAATGTAATTCTTTAGATGAGAACTTAGGAAGATTAATAAGTGAATTGAAAGAAAAAGGTATTTATGATGATACAATTATCATTTATGTAAGTGATCATGGATCTCATTTTAATACAAGAAATAAAGATTCACATTTAAATGGTTATGATGATTATAAAAGATCTGCTCATGATTCAGCTTTAAAAGTTCCATTGATCATTGGCGGCGGAAAAATTAAAAAGTCAAAAGTCATTAAAGATTTAGTAAGTACTGAATCACTTGCAAAAACAATTCTTTCAATTGCAAACATTGATGTAAGAGATGAGTTAATAGGTGAAAATCTTCTTGACGTTGCTTATAATCCAAATGATAATAGAGCAAATGAAGTTTATGCACAAATTTCAGAAAGTAGAGTTGGAAGATGTATAAGAACAGAAAGGTTCCTCTATAGCATATATGCACCAGATCTCAATGGAGGAGAATATTCTTCAAGTGAAATTTATGCTGATGATTATCTTTATGATATGGAAAAAGACCCTTATCAATTACATAATGTAGTTTTTGAAGAAGAATATTCTAGTGTTAAAAATCAACTACGAGATAAACTTAAAAAGTGGATTAAAAAAGTTGAGAGACTAGATGTAACAATAAAATGAGGATTTCAGATAATTAATGCCTAAAAAATTTAAGAAAGATATTATTTATGATTATGTAAAGATATTTATTGAACAAAATAAATATAATTCAATAAATAAAATACCTTCTGAGCCATATCTTTGTACTCGCTTTAATGCGAGTCGTGAAACTGTTAGACGTGCATTAGATATGCTTAAAGAAGAAAATATTATCTTTTCAGTAAAGGGCTCTGGCACTTATTTCAAACCAGTAGCTATCCAAGACAATATTATTAATAATAATTGTAGATATAGGATAGCTACTATTATTCAAGGTCAGGATAAACTTGCTAATAAATTGTTTATCAAAGGCTTACAACAAGAATTAAAAGACAAAAGTATAGAGTTGAGAATTTTTTATACAGATAACAAATTTTCAAATGAAAGAGCTTGTTTACAGGCTTGTTCAAAAGGCTTTGATGGTTTAATTATTGATGGTGTAAAGGCTAGTTTGATGAATCCCAATTTAGATATTTATCAAAAAATTGAACAAAAAGATATAAGGGTTATTTTTTATAATAATTATTATCCAGAAACTAATTTTCCCAAAGTTATTATAGATGATAAAAAATGTGCCAATTTGTTAGTTAAACAAATAGTCGAAGAAGGACATAAAAATATTGCAGGAATTTTCTTTTATGATAACTATCAAGGAACTCAAAAATATAGAGGTTTTATCCAAGCTTTAAACCAATATAATATCGAAATAAAAGATGAAAATATTAAATGGATCATAAGCGATAATATTGCTGATGAAAGAGAATTTGATAGAATTATTTCTAAGTTTTTAAAGAAAAATAGAAGTAGTGCAATTATTTGTTGCAATTTCATGATTCTAAAGCATATTCAAAATAAAACTAAGTATCCTAGAAAACTTGCCTGCTTTGATTATTCAGGAGATAATTGGAAAGAAGAAAATATTCTTTGCTCAATTTCTCCTTCATTTGAAGTAGGTATAAAGGTTGGTAAAAATATAATAAGAATGTTAGATGATTCTAATTACAAAATACATGATTATTCCTATATATTTAAACCAACAATTTATTACCCCTAATTTTATAAAATTAACTTAAAATATTTATTATCATAATTATTGCTGCAATTAGATTTGTTGTAGCAAATATTTTTTTTAAGTTTTTAGGTTTACTTTTAAGTGCAAATTTTCCACCTATTACTCCACCTAAAATTGCAACAATACTTAGAGGAATTGCCAAGGAAGGGTTAAAATCTCCATTTAGGCTATGTCCAATGAATCCCATTAAAGCTGTGGCTGCAACCATTGCAGAAGACGTTCCTACTGCAATAGACATCGGAATTCCACAAAGCATAACCATCATAGGAATTTTGAAAGCTCCCCCTGATATACCAATGGCACCTGAAAAGAATCCAACAGTAGCTGTTATAGGTAGTATCAGCCATAAATTAACACTGTAATCAAATTCACCAAAATGTCTATTCCATCTACCAAAAGCTTTTTTTTGATTTAAAGGTTTTTCTTTAACAGGAATATACATGAAAATTGATATTAAAATTAAAAATCCTGCAAACATTAATTTTAAAGTAGTCCCTTCAAAAGAGGATGAGAAATAACCTCCAAAAAACGCCATTATATCTGTTGGTGGATCAATTACTAGAGCCAATTTCCAGTCAACTCTTTTATTTTTATGAAAAATTAGCATTGATGCTAATGAGGTTCCCATCATAATCAACTGTGATGTAGTTGCAGCATTGTGCATAGAAATCCCAGCTAAAACCATAACTAATACATAAAAATTACCACCACCTTTTCCAACCATAGACATTGTTATTGCGATGATAAAAATTACTATGCTTATAATAAATAAAGTGCTCATACTTTTAGCTTATTAATTTAGAAATTAAATCTTTGTTTTTTAAAGCAAATCCTGGTTTAATATTAGATGCAATGTCTCCACAACTGTCTAAAAGTATTTTTACATCATTATAGCCGTTTAATTGTAAATAAACTGAAGTGATTGTTGCTCTTGTTGCAGAGGAACAGAATACTACAATTGTTTTATCTTTTGGGATTTCGTTTAATCTGTCAGGAATTTGAGAGATGGCAATATTAGTTGCAAAATTAAAACTAACTAGTTTGTTTTCTTCTTCAGTTCTAACATCAAGGATAAAAGCAGAATTTTCTTTTTTTGCTTTAATCATTTCTTCAAAGGTTATTTTGTGTGTTCCTTTTCCAAAATATTCTAAATCATAGTTTCTTAGTAAATTATCAAAGTCTTTCATTTTTAAGCTCCATTTTGACTCTTAGTATTAAATTTTATATTATCAAACTTAAATCCTACATCTTTTAAATCTTGGCAACAAAGTACACTATTTTTGTATTCTCTAAGTTTGGAAATATCTAGATTAAAAATTTCTTCATTTTTTATGTCATTGAATAATAAATCTTTTAAGAATTTATATTTTTCGAATTTTTCTAAATTTATTTGATAATATACCCACTGAGCTTTTTTCTTAGAAAGAATTAGTTCATATAGTTTTAGTTTTTCTAAATGCTTTGAGGCATTTGGTTGTTTAATGTCTAAAATAGTTTGGATTTCTCCAACGCAAAGAGAGTCGTCTTTTAATAAATTTAATATTCTTAATCTATTTGGCTCTGATAATATTTTTAATATTGTTATAGCATCCATTTTCTTCTCTTTATATTCCTAGATGAGTACTTAGGAATATAATATTTTTTTTAAGAGTTTTTGTCAAATGTCAATAACGTTTTTTTTAATAATTATTGACAAAGTGTTTTAAGTGTTATATGGTTAGTTACTGAAGTAATTAACCATATAACATAACATAAAGGATAACCTATGGAATTTAAGCAAAATGATGTTCCAATTTATATTCAAGTTGCAAAAGGTTTAGAAGATAGTATTTTTACAGGGCTCTATAAAGAGGGTGAACAAATTCCATCTACCACAGAGATTTCTCTAGGATATAGTCTAAATCCAGCTACAGTCTTGAAAGGAATGAATCTTCTAGTACAAGAAGAGATTATTTTTAAGAAAAGAGGAGTTGGCATGTTTGTAAGTGAAGGTGCTAGAGAAAAGGTAAAAACAAAAAGAATGAATTCTTTTAAAGAGAGTTTTATTGAACCTTTAGTCAAAGAGGCAATAAATTTAGGATTTGATAAAAATGAAATAATTGAAATAATTGGTAAGGAAATAGAAAATGAAACTACAAGTGAATAATATTTCAAAAAAATTTAAGACTGTTCAAGCTTTAGATGATTTATCAATAGAATTTGAGACAGGAAAAATTTATGCCTTATTAGGCAGAAATGGTGCTGGCAAAAGTACTTTAATGAAGATTGTTAGTAACAGAATTTTCCCCTCCTCAGGAAACATTAAAATAGACGATAAAGATATTTTTAGCAATGATGATTTAATGAGTAAAATTTTCTTAATGAGTGATGATGACTTTTTTGGAGGAATTTCTTCGTTTTCTGCTTTTAAAATGGCAAAATGTTTAGATAAAAATTTTAATTTTGATTATGCTCTAGAATTAGCTAAAGATTTTGAACTGAATACTAAAGTGGATATTAATAAACTTTCTACAGGTTATAGTTCAATTTTTAAAGTTATTTTAGCTTTTTGTACTAGTGCTAATTTTGTTTTATTTGATGAGCCTGTTCTAGGTTTAGATGCTCCTCATAGAGATTTATTTTATAAATTATTAATTGCAACATTTTTAGAAAAAGAAAATGACGTTTGTTATATTGTAAGTACTCATTTAATTGATGAGATCTCAAATTTAGCTCAGGAAGCTATTATTATTAATGATGGTAAATTAGTATCACAAGGTCTAGTTGAAGATCTTAGTAGTAGTGTTACAGAAGTTATTGGCCCTAAAGACTTAGTTGATAGAGCAATCGTTAATGCTAAATTATTAGGCTCAAACAAAATTGGTAAGGTCTATAGTGCGTATGTTAGTGGTATAGTTGATAATGTTGAAGGTGTAAGGATTAAAACTGTTGATCTTCAAAGAATGTTTATTGAAATAACAAAAGGAAATTAATAATGCATATAAAACAAACTTACTCATATTTCTTAAAAGATAATTTAAAAACAACTGGTATAATATATTCAATAGTAATTGGTGTAACATTTTTAGTTTTTTTATTATTTGTATTGTTAGGAGAATCTTTTAGTTTAAGTGATTTAAATGGATTAATCCCAAATTATTTTACAGTGTTTATTGTATCTTTTATTTTCACTTTAGTTTCGGGGAGAACAACCGATTTAGCTTGTAATCAATTTGGTAAAAGCAGAGAGACTTCTTTTATAACTAATTTATTAGTATTGTCTACAATTGCTATCATAGTTGGATTATTATTTTCTCTTTTAAATACTATTTTCTATAAGGTTCAGTTTAATGAATATATAGAAGTTAGAACTCACTTTCAAAATGTTTATATAGAAAACAAAAGTCTATTTGTAGGCTCAAATGCTAAATATGCATCACGTTTTTCTTTTTTATTATATAATTTTAGCTATTATGTATACTTATCCATTTGTGCAACAGCCTTAGGTATTTTCATATATTCCCTTTGGGTAAGATTAGAAAAATTATATAGATGGGTTGTTTTTTTATTTATCCCTGTTGTATTAGCTTATGCTATACCAAAAGCTATTATTGAAAATCTATTTGGTAATGCTAAAGTAATACAATTCTTTAAAAATTGCATACGTTTCTTTGGACTTGAAAATGGTTTTTCATATCAATTTATATTTGTATCGTTATTAACAATAATACTTCCTCTCCTAATAATAGCGTTTTTTATTATGAGAAAAAAACCTCTTAATGGTAAAAAGAAATAATACTTCTTTAGATAGTCTTAGTAATAAGGCTATCTATTTGTGATATAATCACATATAAATATATTGTATTTAGTATATTATCTACAAATATATTGAGGTGTTTTAATAATGAAAAAGAAATCTGGAAAGAAGTTATATAATATTTGTGAAGCTTTTATGCATTTAATTAGAGCTTTTGCTACAGTACATTATTTATCAAAAGCTAAAAAGAAAAATATTATTAATCAACAATTCCAAGAAAGACTAATGTTAGCAGTTACTGAAGTTAATGGTTGTGCTATGTGTTCTTATGCTCACACTAAAATGGCCTTAGAGGCAGGTCTTTCTAATGAAGAAATCTCTTCATTACTTGTTGGAAGTAATCAAGAACATACTCCAGATGGTGAACTTAATGCTATATTATTTGCATCATATTATGCAGAATGTCGTGCAAAAGTAGATAAGAATATTTGGAATAAAATTGTCGATGAATATGGTATAGAAAAAGCTTTAGGTATTTTAGCAGCTATTAGAATTATAACTGTAGGAAATGTTTATGGTATTGCTTTAGGATCTTTTATTTCTAGATTTAAAAAAGATAAAAGTAAACGAGATAGTAGAACAAATATTTTTTATGAACTAGTTATGCTTATTACATTTATTCCGTTTACTTTAATTGTGTTAATTCTTTCTATAGTATTTAGATTGTTTAGAATAAAATTTATTTAGTTTTATTTTTAATTGATGTAGAAACACTAAAGGCTGTGGACCAACAAGCTTGTAAATTATATCCTCCACAGTCTCCACAAAAATCTAGAATTTCACCACAAAAATATAGGTTTTTAACTATTTTTGATTCAAGTGTCTTATTATCAACTTCTTTAAGATTAATACCTCCCGATGTAGCCATAGCTCCTTTTAATTGTCCTTTTAAAGAAATTTCTAATTCCCATCTTTTTAGTTTTTCATTTATTTGGTTTATTTTCTTTTTAGAAATGTTTTCACAAATATCATCTTTAATATTTAATGACTTTAAAAGATAATTGATTAATCTTGATTGTAATTGTGTTTGATACCTTATACTTGTTGATAAAAGCTTATTTGTATTTTCTTTCTCAATTTGACAGTTTAGATTTAAATATACTTTTTGATTATGTTTAGCATATTTTGAAATATCTAAAACTACTGGGCCAGAAATACCAATTCTAGTAAATATTAAATCATCAGTATTTTTTCTTAATTTCTTTTTACTTGAAAACATATCATTAAATGAGATTGTTACATCTTTTAATGATATGCCTTCAATTTCGCTAACATTTTCATTTGTTATTTTAAAGCTTGCTAAGCCGGGTTTTAAATCAATTATTGAATGATTAAATTTCCTAGCTAAGTCATATCCATCTCCAGTTGAACCTGTTGAAGGATAAGACATTCCACCACATGCTAGTACTACATTTGAGGCCTTATATTCATTATTTACAATAAAAAAATCATCTTCTTTTACAATAGAATCAACTTTAGTATTTTTCAAAAGAGTATAGTTACTGTCTAATAATAAATCCAAGACAGATTTAGCATTCCTTGATTTAGGGAAAACTTTACCATCTTCTCTAGTAATCAATTCTAAATTTCTGTTTTTAAACCAAGCTTGTGTATCTTGAGGAGAAAAAAGTGCAAAGCTAGATCCTAAGAATTTGTTTGCATTATCATAATGTTTTAAGAATTCAAAACTACTATTATCTCTTGTGAGATTACACATCCCACCTCCAGTTATTAAAAGTTTTTTAGCAGGAGAGTCCATTTTTTCTATAACTAGAGTTTTAATATTATTTTCTGATAAATTTTTTGCTAAAAAAAGACCAGATGCACCAGCTCCTATAATTATTGTATTATATGTTTCCATATTATAATAATCCTAGAGAAGATAATGTTTTTTTAGGAATAAATTCTTCAAGAATATTTAATGTTTCTTCTCTAATTTGTACTAATATATACATGGAGCCTTCTTTTAAAATTGTGGTAAAACCTTGAGGTGTTGGATTTGTTGTAACATTACTTTGAACGGCACTTCCATCAAAAGATCCTTTTCCTTGAGAAGCTAAGAATTCACTAAACTCCCATTGTCTAACATCATAGGTACTCTCTAATTTTCTCTCAACATCATCAGGGAGGTTAACAAAAAAATCTATATTAGTAATTTTTTCAACTTCATCTACACTAAGTGCATACTCTTCTAAGCTTTTATCAGCTTTTTCATTTGGAAGAACAAAACCAATCGCTTTAATTTCAGGGTTTGTATAATCTAAAATTACTTTATAATAATAATTGGGGACAGCAACTTCATTTTCACCAATGGTTTTATAAGGGCCATCAGTCAAAACTGGACCTGTTGTTACATAAATTTCAAGATTGTTATCAGCGAATGTTCTAACACAACCTTCTAAGTCAGCCCAAATCTTTCTATTAAAATCAGGAGCTTGTGGACTCATATTACTCATATAGAAAGACTCTGACATTGCATTTTCGCTTTCTTTTTGATCTGCTGCCGGACATAGATGGCCTCTATCATATCCGCTACCTTTATAGTCATCTAAGCTAGCACTACCTGTTTTCACTAAAGGATCTTCTCTGAAATTATCTTTTCTCTCATAAGGTCCATACAGTTCATTTTGAGTTAATTTATATGCAACATAGCTAGCCTGTTCATATTCTTCGTTATAACTTAGTGTATAACCATCATGCTGAATAATTTGTTCACCTTCAATAGGTTTTGGCATTTCAAGATTATCAATAGATTCAACTTGAAGAGATATAGTTTGTTCTTCTTGCCATTGTTCTTCACTTGGGGCAACAAATAATGAAATAATTGATAATATTAAAAATAGTAATATTAACAGAAGTAAATTTTTAATAGTTCTTTTTAAAGAACTCTTTTTCTTTGCCATACGAAATCCTTTTATTGTTTTTGACTCAAATAAGCTTTTATTGTATTTCTCTCTCTAATTCCTATAATAACAAAAAGCAATAATAAACAAAATACTTCAAAATATTTTGCACCAATTATTTCATTTCTTTCTATAAATAGAGGTATAGATGTTAGTGCAGAATTCTCATAAGTACTAATAAATGTTATTGCAAAATTATTTGCAAGATGTATCGCTATAGCAACTTCTAGGCCTGATGTAGCTATAATTGAGAAGGTTGCTAAGCTTCCAAACAATAAATAATAAGAGATAGCACTTAAAAAATTAGAATCTACTTCTGGATTATATAGATGAGGGATAATAAATATTATTCCAACTATTAATGAAATAAGTATAGAAAGAAGTAAAGTCTTATTTTTATTTTTTAAGGCATCATAATCTTTAATTATTATTTTCAAAATAATAGCTCTAAATAACAATTCTTCACCAATTACTTGAAGTGGTGTTAAGAGTAGAGTAATTGGTATTAAAATTAATCTCTCTAGCCATTTGTTTTCGATGAACTCTAAGTCATATAAATTTAATACTGCTCCAATTAATATTACAGCAATAAAAAATATAATTGAAAAAACAAAAACTCTTGTAAATAGATTAATGTTGATAGTTTCTCTAGAATTAATTAATTTACTAATTTTTATATTATTGATATATTTGAAACAGAAATAAAAACCGAGCCACATACTTAAAAAAGGGATGTTTGCTCCTATATAATTATATATTTCAGAGTTGAAGAAAATATTATTTTTATCAAGAGCATAAGATAAGGTTGAATAAATACTTATAAGTGTTGATCCTAGTAACAGCCAAAATGATACTATCACAAAAAATGAAATAATCCATAATATTCGATAATTTTTATTTTCTTTCATTTTATTCCCTTTTTTATATGATATCTGAGTTTATAATTAAATTAAAGTTAATTCAATTTATAAATAGATTTTTGTGTAGTATAATAATATTATTAGCTTTATTTATTAATAGGGAAAAAGTATGAATAGAAAAATTGTTTTTGAAGAATTTAAAAAAGGACGAACTTGTGTTTTTCACAATGAAGTTATAGCTAGAAATTATGCCATTGAATATGCTTATGAATATGGTGTAATTGAAGCTGATAGAGCTATTTCTTATGATACCTTTAAAGAGTATTTTTTACCTAATCATGATGATTTAACACAAGTGAATAATCAAATTAGAGAATTTTTTATAATTGATTTTTTAGAAAATAATCAATTAAAATATTTAATTAGTAATGACTATCCAGAATCTATTGGTAGATTTACATCTTATTTAATTAATATCCTTAAACAATTAAAGAGTGCTGTTGAAAGCGATATCTTTGAAACATTAGAGGATGATTTTAAGGATGATGTTATTTTGTTATATAATAAATACAGCGAATTTTTGGATCAAAATAATTTATTTGAACCTTCTTTTGAAGATCCTTCTCTTGAGTTTGCTCCAAAAGATATTTTGCAAAAAGAATATTCAATTATTGCTTGTGATACTAAAGCTGGATGTAAGAATTTTTTGAACAAACTTAAAAACCCACCTTTTATTCATACTATAAATATTGAAGAATTAGATGAGAATGATACTAGCTATCAAGACAATAGTAAATTAATATCATTTAACAATACTGATGAATTACAAAACACTTTATTTAGAGAGGTTAAGAAACTTCTTGATGGGAAAATTCTATCAAGGGATATTGCAATTACTTTATGTTCTTTTGATAAAGATATTCAAGATATTGAGTTAGGTGCAAAGAGATTTGGCATCCCTATCTCTAAGGCTAAAGGATATAGTTTAAACAAATATCCTGGAGGTAAATATTTAATATATTTATCCAATTTATATGATAATAACTTTGCTTTAGATGATATGAAAGGCTTTTTTTTAGAAAGATCTTTCCCTTTTGAAAATATGAGTTTTAATAGAGAGTTAATTAGATATGCTATTGATGCAAATATAGACCATGGTAGTAATAAATTTGAAGCTGATTATTGGATTACAAGATTAAAGAACAATAGAAAATTATTTGATTTTTATAAAAGATTTAAAAATCTTGTTATCAAATTAAATACATGTGAAACAATCTCTGATTTACAAATAGCTTTACATAGTTTAGAGAATTTATTATTGAAAAAAGATCAAGGTTGGATTTCAACTAAGGGAGAAAAAAGTTATAGGTATGCTATTGATAAGCTAGATTCAATAAATACAGCTATGAAAATTTGCAAGCTAAGTAAAACTAAGCAACTATTTAAATTGTATATCCGCCTTTTAGAAAATGAAAACTATGTTGAACAGGGTAATAGGGATGGTATTAGAGTTTTTGAATATCCTCTATCTGCTTCTTTAGATATTCCCTATCATTTTGTAGTTGATATAAATAGTAAGAGTTGTGAAATTGTTGATAAGCCTTTATCTCTGCTTCCTCCAACAGTTGAAGATCAAGAATTAAGAGAAGAAGAAGATTTAACTACTGCTGTAATAAAAGATTATTGTTACAATAGTGGTACTACATATTTTCTTTATAGTGATACGACCTATGAGGGAGCTCAAATCGCACCACCTTTCTTTATGGAAAGAAATAGTATAATTAAATCTCCATTCAAATTAGATTATAAACCTTATATTGATGAAATAGATCTCTGGGCCTCACAAAATATAGATGTTAAACTTACTTATTATCAATCACAAACACTAAAAAGAGCACAATCAACTGTGTTGAGTTTTAACAATGAAGGTTATGTAAATAATCCAATTGAAGAAGAGGTAAATTCATTATTATTAGATAAGATTAAAAGAGATGGATTATTAAATTTTTCCGCCACGAGTATTAATTTATTTAACAAGTGTCCTTATGCTTTTGCTTTGAAATATTTATTTAATATTGATAGAAATGATTATAATGTAGTCTCTTATGCTCCAAATGAAATTGGAACTATCATACATAAAGTATTTCAAGAATTCTTTGAAAAAGTTATGAAAGAAGATAAGCAATTTTATAGTTCAAATAAAGATAAGTATATTTTGTGGTTAGATGAGATAAAGCAAAATAGATTAAATGACTATTTTAAAAGTGAAAAATCTCCACCTATTTCAACTCAAATTTATATCTTAGATAAATATAAAAACTTTGCAACTGAGTTTATAGAAATGGAAATTAAGAAATTTAATACTTGCCGATCAGATGAAATGGAAGAAACTTATATTTCTAATGAGCAGCTAATAATTAATGATAAACCTTATTTTTACTCATTAAATGGAAAAATTGATAGAGTTGTAAATTTAGGAGAAGGGGATTTTGCTATTGTAGATTATAAAACAGGAAATCCCCCTATTGGCTCAACTTGGTATAAAAAAGCTTATCAAGAGAGGAGAGAAGACTTTCCTGATTATCAATTCCCTTGTTATAAAAAACTCTTAGAGAAAAAGGGCGCTAATGTTGTTAATGCCTGTTATTATGGGGTTGGCAAAGGTTCTTATTTTGATATGTGGAATGAAGGTTATCCAAGTGAGTTAGAACAAATAGACTGGACTTTTGATTTGGTGATGAAAGATATGATAATGCAAATATTAAATGGAGAGTTTATGACAACTCCATCCGATACTAATTGCCAAAATTGTAATTATAGACAAGTTTGCAGAAAGAGGTATTCTACTAAATGATAAATAAATTAGATATTGAAGAACTATTACAAAATAAACATAAATTAACTAAGGAACAAAAAAAAGCTGTTGAATGTTTTGATAACTGTGTTGTTAAAGCTGGAGCCGGAGCTGGTAAAACTACCGTTCTTTCCTATAGATTTCTGAATTTACTATTACAAAATGAAGCAAATTGTGATGAAATTTTAACCTTAACTTTCACAAAAAAAGCTGCTGCTGAAATGTATGAGAGAATATACAAACAATTATTATCTGTTAAAGATAAATCCCCAATTATGGCTAAACAGTTCTCTTTATTTACTAAAGCTACGATATCAACAATAGATTCATTCTGTAATCAAATTGTTAAACAAGATTGTATAAGATATGGTATTCCTAGTGATTTTACTATCGATAATAATAAAGCTTCTCAAATTACCAAAAGATGTACTCAACAATTAATTGAAAGAGAAGATATTTTACCAGGATTTAGATTTTTATCAAAAGCTTATCCTCCAAACTCAATAATTGAAGAGATTATAGTTAAGTTAGCTAATTCAAGTTTTTACTTTCCATTAGAATTTGATAAAGAAGGATTATATAATAAATGTGAGTCCCTAATATTAGATTCTATAAAGACTAATCTTGATAATATGTTTAATTTATTCAAATTAGTTATAGACGGGGATTATGGAAAACTTACTCCAAAAGCCATTCAAGCTGTTAGTACTATAGATAGTTATTATAAAGAATTGATAGAAGAAGATACTGATAGTGATGATTTTATAAAGGTTTTAAATACTATATCTATTACACCACCTCGGAAAGCTTCCTCTAATCCTTTGAGCTCAGATTTAGTTGAAAATTGTAAAGCTTTAAAAGAGACTATTTTTGATTTACAATCTCTTTATTTTGTAAAAGCAAATAACCATTTAAAAGAAGTAGTTGAATCTCTTGAAGTTCTTAAATCTATGATTTTTGAAGAAAAAAGAAAGGCTGGAATTTTAACCTTTAGTGATATTGCACATTTATCTGTTGATATTTTATTAAAAAATAAAAAAATAAGGAAAATCTATAAAGATAAATTTAAATTTATCATGATTGATGAATTTCAAGATAACAACCAGCTTCAAAAAGATTTAACTTATTTATTAAGTGAGAAAAAAAATGAATCAAATGATAGTATTCCTACAATAGACTCAGTAGAAAAAAGAAAATTATTTTTTGTTGGGGATGAGAAACAAAGTATATATAGATTTAGAGATGCGGATGTTTCAGTTTTTAAAGCTTTATCTAAAGAAATTGAGAATAGCGGAGGTACTGTAATCAATCTTGGGGTTAACTACAGAAGTGAACCTAAATTGATTCAATATTTCAATAAAGCTTTTGCTAAGGTCTTTGAGGATCCTAGTGAGCCTTTTGAGGCAGAGTTTGAATCATTAAAATATAGAGATAAAATTGAAGGGATTGATCCTAAAATAGAGCTTTATATAAAAAGTGCAGAAAGTAAATATATTATTTCAAAGGATGTAGAAGAGGCCTCTTCAGCAGCTTGTGAGGCAACTAAAATAGCCAAAGTTATAAATAAGATGTTAACAAGTGATAAATATTTAATACCTTCAAATAATGGCTTAAAAAGACCAGATGTTGATGATATTGCTATTCTTCTTAGGTCTAAAACACATCAAATTGAATTTGAAAAAGCTCTGAGAGCAAAAAAAATTCCTTTTATTATCCAAGATAATAAAGCATTTCCTCTAGAAGCCTTAACTAATGATATTTATAATATTCTTCAATTAATTATATATCCTGATGATAAACTAGCATACACTAGTGTATTAAAAGGGCCCCTTGCTGCAATTAGTGAAAAGTCAATTTTATTAATTTTAAACAGTTTTGATTGTGAGAATTTATTCTCTTGTGATATTCCATTAGACATTACAGACGAGAAGAAGTTATTAAAGATAAAAACTACTTTTGATCAATTAATTGAGTTATCAAAAGATAATGATATTTCTACATTATTAAGTTTTATTTGGTGGGATGCGGGGTTAAGATATTATTATATTTGTGAACCGAATTATCATTTATATATTGATAATTATGACTATTTATATAGATTAGCAAAAAAGTTTGATGAAAACCAATTATCTTTATCTGTATTTCTTGATGAGATTAGAGTTAATTTAGGTTCTAGCTCAACAGAAGAGGAAGTACCGGTTTTAAAAGAAAAAGCAAAAGGTGTTCAAATAATGACTATTCATAAATCGAAAGGTTTAGAATTCCCTATAGTGATTGTTGCCAATATGGGTACTCAAATTAGAGACCGAGGGGTTTCTTTTTCGATTGAGAATAATATTCCAGTGCCTAAACACTGTATAGCAATTGATAAAAAAACTAAAAAACAAAAGTATGATAGTCTATTTATTGACAGAGCTAAAACCCTTAGAAAACAAATGGATTTAGCAGAAATTAAAAGAATATTATATGTAGCATTAACAAGAGCTAAAACTCATTTAATTATGTCGGCTTCAATTCAAACTACTATTGAAAATGAAGTTTTAGATAATAAAAATAATTCTTTACTCACCATGATATATAATGCTTCTTTAGACGAAAATGGTCAAATTCTTCCTTTTTTAGATATTAAGGATATTGAAATTGTTAGTATCTATGAAAATTATGTTAAAGTTGAAGAAAAACCAATTGCAGATAGAAAGCAATTTTTAGAAAATCAAAAGTATTATAATGAGTGTGAAGAGCTCTACGATACAAGAGCTAAAAATATTGCTGTTACTAAATTATTTAATCATGCAGATAATTATAATTTTGAAGAGGGGCAAGCTCTTGCAAATTCTAAAGTTGATACATTATTACAAGAGTTGAGTGAGACTAATGACAATGTTTATACAGATTTTGGAACGCTTTGTCATAAATATGTTCAAAATTTGATTATGGGTGAACCAATTAAAAGTTTAACTGATGAGTCAGTATTATCAAAAGGTTCTTCTCTGTCAAAACTAAAAGAGTCTCAAATAAATCTCATTGAAACAGTTGCAAACGAATACGCAAAAAATTTTATAAATAGTCAATTTTATGAGAAATATGTTAAAGACAATAATTGTAAATGTGAAGTAGGATTCTTTTCTAAAGTTGAGGTTGAAAACGGTAAATCCTTAGTTGTTGAAGGATCTATTGATTTGTTAATTAAAACTGAGAACAATGATTATATAGTTGTGGATTTTAAAACCGATAAATTTAGGAATCCAGCGATTCATAAGAATCAAATAGAAACATATATTACAGCTGTTAAGAGAATTAATCCTAACAGCTGTGTTAAAGGTTGTGTTGTCTATTTAAGATCTGTAGATAGAGAGTTTTTTTATTAAATTAACTACTGCCCAACACTAGTTATTTCAAGAGCACTAAAGCCATTGTTTATCCACTTTGGTGCTTCATTGAAAGCTTTTTGGACTAGAAGAAGTAAATATTCTAAATTGGCATCTTCATGTTCTGAAAATCTAGTTGATAAGAAAAAATTTCTTACTATGTTTGGAGAATTGTCTCCACAGTTATTAACGTAGCTATTAAAAATTTGTCTAAATAATTTGATATTATCTTTATAATATCCACCAATTTGGATGTAATAGTTTTCAAGGTTTAGATAGTTTTCGGTTTCTTTTAAGTGACTTCTATCTAGATATTTTAAAAGTTCATCTTTTGATAAAACTAAAAACTTTTTATTTTCTTGTTGTTTCTTTATCATTGCAAAACTATATTCCGTAATTAAATTTGTATCTAACGGTGTAATATTTGTTTCTTTGTTTTTATTATTTTTATAATTACTAAAGTTTTCAGGATCTAATTTTTGTAATGTTTCATCTTTAAATAAATCAAAGCTCCAATCATAAATTCTATCTGATACTAAATGATTTGCAAAAAGGAAAAGTCTACTTTCATCATCAAAATTCATAAACATTGTAGTTAGTTCATCTCTACTAATCTTTATTTCTTTATAATAAATTTTTAACAATTTTTGAAAGTTCTTTATTGAAATAACACCATAGAAATTTGTTGCAGCTTTAGCTAATAAATATACTTTTTCAAAATTTTCTCTTGATAAGTTATCAACAGATTCATTGGCACTATTTAACCAAGAGTGGGAAATTCTTTCATTTCTAGATCTACCATAACATAACCAAGAAGTTTGGTTATATATAGCATCATAGATTAAAGATTCTAATTCTTTATCCCAGACTGGAAGTTTAAAAGGTTCTAGTAAAAACTTTGTGATTGAGCATTTTGATACAATTTTATGAGTATTTACATAATTGCTGAATCTAAAAGCAAATAGTTGTTTATTCTCTTTCAAATCTTTATTTATGCTGCAGCAGTAATTAAATAATATTTTAGCCTTATCGCATAAAGGAAGGTCATATGTATCTTGATAATCTTTAATATCTTCCCAAGTAATAAGTTTCCATTCTTTATATTCATCTTTAGCTTTTAAGACTTCTTCTGTTCTATCGTAGGTAATGTCAAAGTAGATAATTTTTAAAACATCATCTTTTACAATATATTCAGCACTTTCCATTTCTCTTAATTGTTTATGAATAGAAATAGCTTTAACACCTTTTAATGAAGGATGAATTTTATTTGTAATATTTTCTAATTTGATTGCTCCAAAACGGTTTACTAATCCTTTTGCTGCGATATCTATTGCGCTTTTCTGTTCAGCGGTCATTTTGTCTCCTCTAATTCAACTATATTTTAATTTTTATATTTATTTACTAATTCTTTTACAGCTTTATTTACTTTATCTAAAGCTTCTTTGATACTTTCTATGCTTGTTGCATAATTAAATCTAACATACCCTTTATATTCTTCATCTCCAAACCATCCTCCATCATTTAAACAGATTCCAGCTCTATGACCAAAGAACATTGAGACTATACCACTTTGTGGTGCCTTTTTTACATCATATAATTCTTGGTTTTCTTGGGCATCTTTTTCAATATATGGTAATAGTTCATTACAATCCCAAAAGCAAATAAAAGAAGCTTGTGCTTTAAGAGGTCTAATATAAGGAATGTTTTCTTCCATATATTTTTCAATAAACCTAGCGTTTCTTTCTAATACTTCAATAGTCTCTAATAACCAAGGAAGGCCTTTATCATATGCTTCTCGTGCTAATGTGGTTGAGAAGTAAGATGAGCTATTATAATGAAGAGCAACTCTAAATTTGTCAAACCTATTTTTTAGATCTGGATCATTAAAAATAGATACTGAAAATAATTCACCTGCAATATTAAAAGTTTTTGAAGGTGCCATTGCTACCATTGTTTTTGTGTTCTTTTCTTTTGCTATGTCTATGAAACTATAGAATTTTTGATCTTTAAAAACAAGGTCCCCATGAATTTCATCACTAATGACAAAAACATTATATTTGTTTGCAATATCACAGATTTTTTCTAAGGTATTTTTTGAATAAACTTTTCCTGAAGGGTTGTGAGGAGAGCATAAAATAAAAACTTTTGCTTTTTTACAAAGTTCTTCAAATGTTGAGAAATCAAAATCAAATGAGTCTTCAGTTCTTTTAAGTTTCCAAGGGATTACTTTTAAGCCAACGTTATTAACAATATCAATAAAGGGTTTATAAGATGGGAAAGGTATAATTACTCCATCATTTTTCTCACAAACTAAATAAAGTGTTGTTGCGATAGCATTAAGGACTCCCTGTCCTAAAGAGATTTCTGATTTTTTAATATCTAAATTATGTCTTTGTTTAGCAAATTTGATAAATATTTCTTTCAGATCTGGATATGCGCTATACCCGTAAGTTTCAAAATTTACAACTTCTTTTGCGGCTTTAGTAATTTCTGGTGCAGCTTTATATTCCATATCAGCAACCCAATAAGGTGTTGCATTTTCATTCCCACAGAACATCTTTAAAAAAGTTTTATTCCATTTTATACAAGATGTTTTATCTCGTTGTGCTAAGTTATCGAAATCATATTGCATTAGTATTAACTCCTATAAAAATGATTAAAATCCCCTTTTGGATTTTTATATCTTTTTCCATTGTCTTTTTTCTTTTTGATAGCATTAGTTGGGCAAGTATTTATGCAGTTTGTACAAGCAAAACAGTTGTCATGAAAAATAGGTTTTCCATCTTTAAATGAGATATTGTTTGCAGGGCAACTTTTATAACAAAGTTTACAACTAGTACAATCATCACTAACAATAAAATTTTTACTATAATTTCTTGCATAATATCGATTAAATAAGAAAGTAATATTAGAATAAGTTCTAGTAAATGCTTTGAATTTAGGGAATCGAATTTTTTCAACTTTTATATCTTCAATAATATTTTTAATTTTTATATCAGCTTCTAAAAATAGTTTTTCACTTTTTTCTGAATCTGTTGGGTTAATTATATTATCTGGCATTTTGATATTATTTACATAAGTTGTGGCAATTCCAAAATCTTTGAACATTTTTTCTACTCTTATATGAGCCCAACCTGGTGAGTTTATACTTGCTGTTGTTATGATATAAAGAAATTTAAGTGCTCTAAAATCTTTGATTTTAGATAGTGCTTCTTTCATTTCTTTTTCAACTGTAAATGGTTCTCTACTCATATGAATTGGGAAAATTAAACCAAGTCGTTCGGGAATTTCAAATTTTTGATTATTTAATTCATTCAACATTATTATATTATCATGATCTAGTGCCTTGGATATTTCTTTTGCAACATAATAGCTATTTCCAGTTCCTGAGAAGCAAATTATTAAATCTTTCATTGTTGAGTCCTAATTAAATTATAGTTGTTTTAGTTTTTCTAATAAGATATTCATATCTTTATCAGTTATATTAAGGTTGGTAACTAGTCTCACAAAACTTCCTTCAATATTAGCTAAGATTCCCATATCTTTTAACTTAGAAACACTTTGGTGAGCAGTTAATCCCTTCTCATTAAAAAATACTATATTTGTTTCATTTTTACCATGCAAACAAATATTTTCATTGTTTTTTAATACACTAACTATATCAGAGGCCCTCTTGTGATCAATTTCAAGTCTTTGGACATTGTGATTCAAAGCATAAATCCCAGCTGCAGCCATAAAGCCTATTTGTCTCATACCACTTCCAAGCATTTTCCTATATCGTCTAGCTTCATATATAAAATCTTTATCACCGCAAAGCATTGAACCCATTGGAGCCCCTAGTCCTTTTGAAAGGCAGAAGGTTAAGGTATCACAATATGAAGCTATAGTATCTAGACTAATTTTTGATTTAACACTTGCATTAAAAACTCTAGCACCATCCATATGAACTTTTAGATTCTTTTCACTAGCTAGTGTTTTAATTTTTTTTAAATTATCTATGGGGTATATTGCTCCGCCAATAGTATTTTCAACTTCTAAAATACTTGTTTTTGCCATATCATATATACCTGTTTCTTTAATTAAAGGAGCAAAATCTTCACTACTTAGAATACCTGTGCTAGTGGGTATAGAAATGGGGAGGGTGTCTGCAATTGCACTACAAGCTCCAATTTCGTGTTGAACTATATGAGAATTAGATGCACATAGAATTTCTGTACCTTTACCTCCATTAATCATTATAGAAAGTAAGTTTCCCATGGAACCTGTTGGAACAAAAATTGAAGATTCTTTATTTGTTAATTCACAAGCTAGCTCTTCTAATTTATTTACTGTTTTATCCTCTCGATAAACATCATCACCGACTTGAGCTTCATATATCGCTTTTCGCATAGCTTCTGTTGGTTTTGTAATAGTATCACTTCTTAAATCAATATATCTCATTTTGTTTCCTTTAGCTGCTCAAGTAATTCAAAGAAAGTTGGGAAGGTTACACTTACAGCATCAATATTATCTATAGTAATCTTACTCTCTGCATTAATAGCTGCAATTGCCATAGCCATAATAATTCTATGATCATCATAACCTTTTACTAAAGCACCATTTATTTTTCCATTTCCATCTATCTCAATTCCATCAGAAAGTTCTTTTACCCTGACATTTAATTTTTCAAGGTTTTTTCTCATTGTTGTAATTCTATCAGTTTCTTTTAATCTAGCTTGGGCAACATTATTGAATATTACTTTTTCTTTGCTAAAGCAAGCAACAACACAAAGGGCCGGAAGTGCATCTGGCATAGAATTTAGGGAGAAGGTTCCTCCTTTTAATTCTTGTGGGCCAATAACTTCAACTCCATGATTTTTCCAATTAATTGTACACCCCATTTTTTCTAATATTGTTAGGGTTTCTTTATCTCCTTGTGAGTCGGCTTTATTTAATCCATTTACTGTTATTGAGGTTTTTGAAATAGCTGCAAGCGCAAAAAAGAATGTCGCACTTGAATAATCTCCACTTATAGTTGTGTTTATAGGGGTGTATATTTGATTTCCCTTAACATAAGAATGTTGTAAATCATCTGAAATTTCAAAGTTGAAATTTTGATTTTTCATCCACTCTAATGTTAGTTTAACATAAGGTTTTTCATATAATATTGGTGTGATAATTTCAACATCAGTTTTAGCACAACAAGAGGCTAACAATAGAGATGAAAGATACTGAGAAGTTGGACAATCAATTATAGTTTTATTTCTAGTTATTGGTCCTTTAATAGTGAAAGGTGGATAATTTGTCTCAGTTACTGTGCAACCTAAATCTTTATATGCTTGTAGAAGTGGGCCAACAGGTCTTTTCTTCAAAGACTCATCTCCAGTGAAGGTAACCTCTGTTTCAAGATATGCTGCTAATCCTAAAGCCAAGTAAAGGGTAGTTCCACTATTTTCACAATCAATAGTTATAGGGGCTCCACCTTTTCTTACATTAGTAGAATCTATTAATAAGGTAGTGTTATCTTTTGTAATTTTGGCACCAAATGATTCACAAGCTTTTATACAACTTATAGTATCACTTGAAAATAAAGCGTTTTTAATCACACTTTTGCCCTTTGCAAGGGTAGCTATTAATAATGCTCTGATTGTTTGACTTTTTGAACTAGGTATATTAACTACACCTGAAACTTTAGAGGGGTTAATTATTTTTTCCATAGGAAAAATATAAACTAAATAAAAATATAAGTCTATAAAAAAACACTCCCCATTATATGAGGAGTGATAAATTATATGGTTAATAATTATTTTTTGTAGATAGTCTTTAATGGATGGTAATCCATTGTGTTTGTATACCAACCACCCCATACATCTGTGTCAATCATATTAACAGTAATGTAATAGTAGAAAGGTATAATAGCTTGATCTTCATTAATCATGATATCTTCAGCTGTTCTTAATACACCCATTCTTTCGGTAGGATCAGCAATTGTAGCAGCTTCTTTTACTAATGTGTCATAGATTTCGCTTGAATATCTACCACCGTTCATAGCACCGCCAGTTAAGAACATATCTAAGAATGTGTTAGGATCTTGGTAGTCACCAACCCAACCAGCTCTTGAGATTTCGAAGTCACCATTGTTTCTGTCTGTTAGGTAAGTTCCCCATTCTTTGTTAACTAATTCAACATTGATGTTTAACTTATCTTTTAATTCTTGTTGTACAAATTCAGCAATTTGTTTGTGGCCTTCACTTGTGTTATATAAAACAGTTAGAGTAGGACAACCAACGCCGTTTGGATAACCAGCTGCATTTAAGAATTCACGAGCCATTTCTGTAGCTTCATCATCATCTTCAAATGGGAATTCAAGAGCGTCGTAACCAGCCATTGGAGGTACAATACCCCAAGCAGGAATTTGACCAGCTTTAGTAACACCTTCAACTAGATCTTCACGGTTAATTGCATAAGCGATAGCTTTTCTTAAATTAACGTTATCTAAAGGAGCTTTTTCTGTTTGGAATACATAATAGTAAGTTGCTAATTGTGGTGAAGCTTTGAAAGAAGACTTCATTTCAGCAGAACTTAATTTGTCAGTTGGAACGTTTGTTAACCAGTCAATTTGTCCGTCTAAGAACATATTGTAGTTAGTGTTTTCATCATCTGAAGATAAGAATTCTAAAGTATCAATTTTAACTGAATCTGCATCCCAGTACATTTCGTTAGGAACACAAACAATCTTTGATTGTGGAATTCTTTCTTTAAGAGTGAAAGGACCATTACCTACGAAGTTTTCAGGTTGTGTCCATTGGTCGCCATATTTTTCAATAGCATGTTTAGGAACAATTGCAAAAGAATAGTGTTCTAGAGCACCGATTGCATATGGTAGAGGACCAATCAAATCCATTTGGAAAGTGTAATCGTCTAGAGCTCTAATACCAACGCCATCAGCTGTACCAGTTCCATCATTATATGCTTGTGCACCTTCTAAGAACATACATGGGAACCATGCATATGGTGATGCAGTTGCAGGATCTAATTCTCTTAACCAAGAATAAACAACATCATGTGCTGTGATAGGAACGCCGTCAGACCAAGTTGTTTGTCTTAGGTGGAATGTATATTGAGTACCATCTTCATTAGATTCCCAAGATTCTGCTAAACCAGGAACTGGATCTGCAGTCATTGGATCAATTGAAGTTAAACCTTCCATTAATGCCATTAAGATTCTGTGTTCAGGAACACCTTGAACCTTAGCTGGATCTAATGATTGTGGTTCAGCGCCATTAGATATAACAAATTTAACACCTTCATCCATTGTTGTATCAACAACAGGTGCAGCAACTGTTTCTTCTACCTTAGTTTCTGCTTTAGGTTCGGTTTCAGTTTTAGTTTCAACAGTTTTTTCTGTTGTTGTAGTGGTTGCAGCTGGAGTTGTTGCAGCTGTTTCTTCTTCTTTGCCACCACAAGAGACTAATACAGTAGCTAATAGCAATAAGCTAAGTGTAATAGATAATGTCTTTTTCATAGATTATCTCCTTGTAGATTTGATAAATATTCTCTATTCTTTTAAATATTCTTATTATATTATAGCATAATATATATAGAATAGTAAACGATGTATTATTGATTACGTCAAGTAGAAAAATTAAAAAATAAGATAAAATGTTATTATTTATACATAAATGTTTAAATAGTAACCAACAGGATGGCTTATGAAGTACCATATAAAAGATACAAAAGATAGATTGATATATAAAAACAGTACATTTTCAAAAATTGTTAGTCTTATATTCTTGCTCTTCTTTAGTTGGGGAAGTATAGATGCTTTAATGAGAGGAGATAGTATTTCAACTTTAATAATTCCTATAATCCTTATTATAATTGCCTTAATTGGTATTCTATATATAGAT
The DNA here is from genome assembly GCA_963677735.1 of Sphaerochaetaceae bacterium. GTDB lineage: Bacteria > Spirochaetota > Spirochaetia > Sphaerochaetales > Sphaerochaetaceae > Pleomorphochaeta. Next base: position 2,126,341 of record OY782505.1, on the reverse strand, counting down.
AGATGGGTAATTGATAAGGAAAAGTTAACACTTTCCTATCAATTTGGGGTTTATCCTTTTGTTTCAAATAAAAAATATCAAATAAATGAATTAAAAAAAGTTGAGATAACCCATTTTGTTAAGGGTAGTTTTGATGAAAATGCTGAGTATAAGAGAAAAGGTAGAGCATATAGAGCACAGGTGAGATTTTCAATTATATTAAAAAACGATGAAAAATTTGATGTTGAAGTTATTGATGAGAAGAAGAGTGGTGGCACTTGTGAACAAGCTGCCTTACTCTTTAGCACAACACTTGGATTGCCTTTTTCTAAGGATAGAGAAAGGGATTTAGATTTAGATGTTGGGCTAAGAGATATACATAAATTTAAGAATTAATTATATATTTTTATTTAAAATTTTTGTTTGTTTTAGAGCCTATTTTAATAGTATTTTCCTTAGAGAAATCTTATTTTACTTTACTCAATAAAACAATTAATTGTTATCTCTTTAGGAATTAAAATAAATTCAGATTTGTACCAAAATATATAATTCTTTGAATAAATATTGAATAAAGTTGCAATTTACTGTAAAGTTCTTTAGTCTGTAAAAGATGCTACTATGGCATTTTTAACTATTTATATAGTAAAATTATTCAACGAGGAAGAATATGACAAAATATATTATTAAACGTTTACTGGGTATGATTCCTACATTGCTTGTCATTATTACATTGAGCTTTTTTATTGTTAGAGTAGCTCCTGGTGGTCCTTTTGATGGAGAAAGAGCCTTACCAGAAGAAGTTTTAGCGAATATTGAGGCTAAATATCATTTAGATGAACCTGTATTACAACAATATGGTAGATATCTATTTGATGTAGTAAGAGGTGATTTAGGACCATCCTATAAGTATGTGGATAACGATGTTAACTATTACATCTTTACTTCATTACCTAATTCAGCTGTATTAGGTGTAGTTGCTATTTTAATAGCATTAATCTTCGGTATATTATTTGGTATACTAGCTGCAATTTATCAGAATACGTGGATAGATTATCTGACGATGGGGCTAGCTGTATTGGGGATATCGATACCGCTATTTGTAATAGGGCCGCTACTGCAATTAGTCTTTGCAATGAAACTTCATTGGTTACCTATTTCCGGTTGGTATAGTACAGGAGAAGGTTATTCAACAATTATCTTACCAGCTATTTCTTTAGCATTCGCATATTTTGCAACAATAGCAAGATTAACTCGTTCTTCAATGTTGGAAACTTTAAGAAGTGATTATATTAGAACAGCTAAAGCTAAGGGTATGAAAAATAGTACTATTATTGCAAAACATGCAATGAAAGGAGCTATGCTTCCAATCGTTAGCTATTTAGGACCTGCATTCGCTGGTATCATAACTGGGTCAATCGTTATTGAACAAGTTTTCCGTGTTCCTGGTATTGGTAAATTCTTTGTACAAAGTTCATTCAATAGAGATTATACTTTAATTATTGGTGTAGTTATCGTTTTCTCCGTTATACTAGTTGTGATGAACTTCTTAGTAGATATTATTTACGCATTACTAGATCCAAGAATCGCTTACTAATAAATAAGGAATTGATTTAAACATGAAAGAAGATATAAAAAATAAAGAAAACGCAGCTACAAACGAATTTGATCAAGTTGTTGTTGGAAATAGTTTAACAAAAGATGCATGGAAGCGATTAAGAAAAAATAAAATGGCTGTAGTAGGTATGGTTATAGTTGTGCTATATGCTCTAATTTCAGCATTTGCCCCTTTGCTTCCATTACACGATTATGATGAAATTATTCTCGATCACCAAAATTTGGGACCATCATTTAATAAAACTGCTGGTGAATTAATGATGGAGAATAAGAAAAAAGAATTATATTTCAAAGCTTGGAAAGATGGTTCTTTAGAATTAACAGAAGAACAATCTGCTTTAATTGTAGGTTGGATTGATGAAAGTAAAACAAATAGTGTTTGGAATCTTTGTTTAGAAGAAGGTGAAAAACAACTAGCTGCAGGTACATTTACTTGGAGCGATAGTGATCAAAAAACTTTAGATAAATTACAGAAAAAAATTGATGAAGATATTTTTGTTGATATCACTAAAATTTATCAAGGTGACATTAATTTAAAGAAACTAGATAGTAATTCTCTAGCTCAAATTTATGCAACAATGCTTGGACTTGAAGATACCACTTTAATTTTAGAGCAAACATATAATGAAATGGATGCTTTTGTATTCAATACAATTGAAATTGATGCTGATGTTAAAAAGAATTTAAGTGATGATGAAAAAGCTACTATAATTGCTAAAGAGATTGAAAATCTTGGTCCTGAATACTTTGAAGAAAAGCTTGCTGAAAACTTATATGGTAAAATCAATGCTCAAGTATTGAGAGATGTAACTAAGATTTTAGAAAATGAAAGTGAAGAAGGTACAATTTCCTTCCCTTACAAAGATACTTTAGAAGTTGATGGTTTAACAATTAGTGTAAATTCATCATTAGTTAATCAACGTCACTACATATTAGGTACAGATTACAGTGGAAGAGATTTATTGAGTAGAATCATTTATGGTGGTCAAATATCAATCATGATTGGTATAATTGGTACATTATTTAGTGTATTCATCGGTATTGTTCTTGGCGCTTTAGCTGGATATTTAGGTGGTAAAGTAGACTATATTATTATGAGAATAGTAGATGTTATGTACGGTCTTCCTTACATGCTTATTGTTATTATTTGTATGGCAATATTTGGACGTTCAATTCTTAACTTATTTATTGCTTTAGGAATAGTATCTTGGCTTACAATTGCCCGTATGGTAAGAGGACAAATAATGAGTCTTAAAAATAGTGAATATGTTGAAGCTGCTAGATCAATGGGTGCTAAAACATGGAGAATTATTTTTAAACACATGATTCCTAACTCTTTATCAATAATCATAGTTTATTCAACATTAAGAATTCCATCATTCATTATGCAAGAATCCTTCTTATCCTTCTTAGGTCTTGGTGTTCAAGCTCCTATGGCCTCTTGGGGATCTTTAATTAGTAATGGTGTTGCAAGTATGACAATTTATCCATGGAGATTAATTTTCCCATCTATTGCAATGACTTTATTCTTATTTGCAATGAACTTCTTTGGTGATGGTCTTCGTGATGCGTTCGACCCACAAAGTAAGAACCAGCTTTAGGAGATAGCAAAAAAATGAAAGATAATAAACAACCAATATTGGAAATAAAAGATTTACAAACTCATTTTAGAACTGATGCCGGTGTAGTAAAAGCTGTTAATGGTGTATCTTTTACTGTTAACAAAGGTGAAACCGTTGGTATCGTTGGAGAATCAGGTTGTGGTAAAAGTGTTACCAACCTTTCTATTATGAGATTAATTCCATCTCCTCCTGGAAAAATAGTTGGTGGAGAAGTTCTATTCGATGGTGAGAATATATTAGATTTACCAGAATCAGAATTAAGAGAAATTCGTGGAAATAAGATTTCTATGATATTCCAAGATCCTATGACTAGCTTAAATCCATTCTTAAAAATTTCTACTCAAATGATTGAAACAATTAGATTGCATGAAAAAAATGTAGATAAACAAGAAGCTAGAAAAAGATCTATTGAAATGTTAAAAAAAGTAGGTATTCCTGCTGCTGAAGCTCGTATTGATTCATATCCACACCAATTTTCTGGTGGTATGAGACAGAGAGTTATGATAGCAATGGCTCTATCTTGTAATGCACAAGTATTAATTGCTGATGAACCTACTACAGCCTTGGATGTTACAATCCAAGCTCAAATTCTTGAACTTATTCAACAAATTAGTAAAGACTTTGGAACTGCTGTTATTCTAATCACTCACGACTTAGGTGTTGTAGCTGGTATGTGTGATAAAGTTTGTGTTATGTATGCAGGTAAAATTGTTGAAGAAGCTTATACTTTTGAATTATATAACAATCCTGCTCACCCATACACAAGTGGTTTGATTCAAAGTGTTCCTAGAATGGATACTAAGAATAAACAAAATAAATTGTTCTCAATTGAGGGCCAACCACCTAATGTTATTGATTTACCACCTTGTTGTCCTTTCCACCCTCGTTGTCATAAAACAATGGATGTTTGTCGTTGTGCTCTCCCACCAACTTATACAGTTAGTGAAGACCATAAAGTAAATTGTTGGTTATATGCTAGTGAAGAAGAGAAAGCAAAAGCTGTAGCTGATGCTGCAAAGGAGAATGATAAATAATGAGTAACGAAAAGAAAACCCTTTTAGTTGTAAAAGATCTAAAACAACATTTTCCTATAAAAACTGGTGGGTTGTTAAATAAAAAGATTGGTGCTATTAGAGCTGTCGATGGTATTTCCTTCGAAGTAAAAGAAGGTGAAACTTTAGGTATTGTAGGCGAATCAGGATGTGGTAAATCCACAACTGTAAGATCTATTGCTCAATTGTATAGACCAACTTCTGGTGATGTAATTTTTGAAGGATTAAATCTTTGTGAAGCTAAAGAAAAAGAATTAGTATTAGCAAGAAGAAATATCCAAATGATTTTCCAAGATCCTTATGCATCCTTAGACCCAAGAATGACAGTTAGATCAATAATTAGTGAACCTCTAATTGTATTTAATAAAAGAGGTCTATTAGATAAAAAGATGACTAAGCTTGAAATTGAGGAAGAAGTTGAAAGACTAATGGAAAGAGTTGGTTTAAACAAAGCTTTCAAAAATAGATATCCTCATGAATTCTCAGGAGGTCAGAGACAAAGAATTGGTATTGCTAGAGCTTTGGCTTTGAATCCAAGAATTATATTAGCTGACGAACCTGTTTCAGCTCTTGATGTATCTATTCAAGCTCAAATTTTAAATTTATTGAATGAATTACAAAAAGAATTAAACTTAACTTATATTTTCATTGCTCATGATTTAGCTGTTATACAACATATTTCAACTAGAGTTGCAGTAATGTACTTAGGTAAAATTGTTGAGTTAGCAGATTCTGCAGACTTGTATGATAATCCTGCTCACCCTTATACTCAAGCTTTATTGTCAGCAGCTCCAATTCCAGATCCTGAAATTGAAAGAAAAAGACAAAGAATAATTTTAACAGGTGATGTTCCATCCCCTGATAAAATACAACCAGGATGTTACTTCCAAGCTCGTTGTCCAAAAAGAATGCCATGGTGTACTTGTCATGTACCACCAACATTTGATTTAGGTAACAACCATAAGGTTGCTTGTTGGTTATATGATGAAAAAGATTATTCAAAAATTAGTAAAGAAGAAGCACAAGCAGATGCTGATAAAAACAAGACAGAAGTTAATTAATAGAATTACAATTAAATAATACTTACAACTTATTGACTCACATTGCCAATGACAACCTATAATAGAGGGGCCATTGGCAATATTTTTTAGGGATAAAAACGAATGAGTAAAAAATTTTATATGGAGAGCTTAGGCTGTTCAAAAAACCAAGTAGATGCAGAGGTTATCATTAATCTGCTAAAAGAAAAAGGGTATGAAATATCATCAGATCCAGTTGATAGTGATCTTATATTTATCAATACCTGTGGTTTTATTCAAAGTGCAAAAGAAGAAGCTATTGAAACATTATTCAATCTTAGAGAAATGGCTCCTAATGCAAAAATTATTTTTGGTGGCTGTTTAGCTCAAAGATATAGTGAAATATTAGAATTACCAGAAGCTGATGGTATTTTTGGAAATAGGGATTTAAAACAAATAGGTGAATTTGTTGAAAAAATGGAAAAAGATGAAGAGCAAATAGTTTATTCTCCAGAATATCCAGAAAACCCAAGTGATGATTATTATTCAAGAAGTACTATTTTAAATTTTCCTGGATCAGCATATTTAAAACTTAGTGAAGGTTGTAACCACCGTTGTGCTTTCTGTGCTATTCCTATTATTAGAGGACCCCTTAGATCAAGAAGTAAGTCTCAAATAATAGATGAAGCAAAACAACTAGCAAAAGATGGGATTAAAGAAATAAATATAATTGCTCAAGATTTAGCTGCTTTTGGCACAGATATAACTGGTAAATCTCAATTATTGCCATTATTAGAAGAAATTTGTGCAATTGAAGGTGACTTTAAATTAAGATTACTATATATACACCCAGATGCTTTCCCAAAAGAATTGATTAAGTTTGTTCAAACACATGATAAAGTTCTTCCTTATTTTGATATTCCTTTCCAACATGCTGCCACTCCTATTCTTAGAAAGATGGGGAGAACAGGTACAAGCGAAAGCTATTATAATTTGATTAAAGAAATTAGAGAGAGTCTTCCTAATGCTGTAATTAGAACAACTTTGATGTTAGGTTTCCCTGGGGAAACTGAAGAAGATGTTAAAACGCTTCTTGAGTTTACAAAAAAATGTAAATTTGATTGGATGGGCTCTTTTATATATAGTAGAGAAGAAGATACTAGAGCTTTTGATATGATAAATGAAGAAGACCATAAAAAAGTTATTGCAAGAGCCAAGAAAGATCAGAAGAAATTAGAAAAATTACAAGAAAAAATAACTTCTTCCAATCTTCAAAAATTTGTTGGTAATGTATATGAAGCTTTGATTGAAGAGAAAATTGAAAGTGAAGATTTAGCAATAGGCAGAATATATTCCCAAGCTCCAGAAGTTGATGGGGCTACTGTAATTATGGGACGTAATTTAAAACCAGGCTCGATAGTTAAAGTTGGGATTAGAAAAGTTAATGGTGTAGATTTAGATGCAGTTGTATTAGGAGAATTTAATGGATAATTTACACTCTTGGATAGATAAGTTAAATAAAGAGCAAAAAGAAGCAGTTTTAGAAAACTCAAACCCACTATTAGTACTTGCTGGTGCTGGTAGTGGAAAAACTCGTGTTATTACAACTAAAATAGCTTATTGCATCCAAGAGCTAGGAATTAATCCTTGGAATATATTAGCAGTTACTTTTACAAATAAAGCTGCAAAAGAAATGAAAGATAGAGTTGTTGAGATGCTTCCATCAGTAGATCCTACATCATTTAACATTAGAACATTCCATTCTTTTGGAGTTTGGCTTTTAAGAAGATTTACTCAAGAGGCAAATCTAGCTAATAGTTTTACCATTTATGATGATAATGATTCTTTGTCTCTTTTAAAAAGTATATATCCCTCAATGCCAAAGAATGAATTAGTAAGCGTGAGAAAAAAAATTAGTAGAGCTAAAGATATGGGATTATCAATTGATGATGATTTAAGTATAATCTCAGGTGATCCCTTCTTTAAAAAAGCCTTTGTTGAATATGAAACATCACTTAGAAATGTTGGTAATGTTGATTTCGCTGATTTGATTTCAATCCCTAATAAATTATTAAACACAAATAGTGATGTACTTAACTTCGTTAGAAGAAGATTTAAAGTAATTTTAGTTGATGAGTATCAAGATTCTAACATAGCTCAATTTAATTTACTCCATTCTTTAGTAGATAAAGACACTTTTATTTGTGTAGTTGGTGATGATGATCAAAGTATTTATAAATTTAGAGGTGCTGAGGTTAAAAACATATTATCTTTTCCTCAAATATTTCCAAATTCAAAAACCATAACACTTAACCAAAATTACAGATCTACAGCTTCAATTTTAGAAGTTGCATCAAGCGTAATCGCTAAAAACAAAGCACGTCATCAAAAACAACTATTTACACAAAATTTTCAAGGTGAAAAACCAACCGTTTATTATGTCAGCGATGAGGAAGAAGAAGCTAAAAGTGTAATAAATTTAATAAGAAGAAGAAGGAATTATGATAATAGTGCAATTCTTTATAGAACAAATGCACAATCTCAACCTTTTGAGTCCTTATTAAATAGGTATAATATTCCATATAGAATTATTGGAGCACTAAAATTCTATGAAAGAGAAGAAGTAAAAGATGCTTTGGCTTTAATGCAATTATTTTTAAATTCTAAAGATGTAGTTAATTTTAGAAGAATGATAAATAAACCACCTAGAGCTATTGGTAAAGCTAGTGTTGAAAAAATTGAAGCTTTTCTGCCTCAAAGTAGCGGGGATGTTTTTGATGCAATAGATCAAGCATGTAAAAATAAAGTTTTATCACCTAGATGTTCAAAAAATGCACAACAATTTATCTCAGATATGCAAAAAGCTTTTAATATTATTGTTGAGGGAGAATTATCCTTAGGTGTAAAAACTTTATTAGAAGATACAGGTTTAATTGATTATTATAAAAAACAAGATTCAACTAATAACACCTTTAAAGTTGAAAACTTGAATACTTTAATTAATGCATTAGAATCATATCCATCAAATATAGAAGGACTACAACAGTTTTTAGAAGAAGCTTGTTTAGATAGAACTAAATTAGGTCTAGATGAAAAACCTGAAGATGGTGTTGTATTAATTACAATGCACAACACAAAAGGGCTGGAGTTTGAAGATGTTTATGTGGTGGGTTTAGAAGAAGGACTTTTCCCAAGTAGCATGAGTATTGAAGAAGATCCTAATGGCGAAGAAGAAAGACGACTATTTTATGTATCCACAACAAGAGCAAAAAATAGATTAAGTTATTATTGTGCTTCTTCAAGAAGGATTTGGGGGCGTGTAGAATTTAATAGAACTCCTTCTAGGTTCCTAGATGAAATTGAGCCTGGTTTAGTAACAGAAGTTGGACAAAAACCTATCAAATTTGAAGAAGATTTAGATATATTTAGTAATAGCGCTTTATCATTAAGAAGAAAGCAAAACAAACCTAGAAAGTCTTCTTTTTCTTCATATAGTAATGATACCTCTAATTTAATACATCAAGGATTCTCTTCTAACTCAAAGAAATTTAAATTTGAAAAAGAAGAAGAAAATCAAGAAAAGTGTGAATCTAGATTTAGTGTTGGAGATAGAGTATTTAATGAAGAAAAAGGAAGAGGTTGGGTTGTAGAGTGTAGTTCTAAAACCGGAAGAGAGTTAATTAAAGTTAAATATGATAGTGGAAAAGAAGCTAAATATATTAGTAAGTATGCTAAACTAGAAAAACTTTATGATGAACTATAGTTTGTTTAATTAGCCATTAGTCCAACTGTTTGAGTTAATTTTTTATAGAAACAATAAATAGCTCAAAAAAGAGAGTAAAATACTAGACAAAAAGTGCAAGTTTATGGTAAATATTTAAAAGTTGCGTGTAGATTATTTTTACACTCATAAATAATAAAAGATTTTTGACATATTTAAAAATTGAGCGACAAAGTAAAATAGGGTGAATAATGTTTATTTTGTTAAAAAATATTGATGTGAAAAATTAATTTTAGAAATAGAGCTTCTCAACTCTGTTTTTTTAATCAATTATTACAAATTTATTTTTTCATTTTTTAAGCTAAAATGCAAAGGCTATTTAACAATAGTGGAGAAGTAGGATTCTCAAATCCCTCATACCCGACCTTTCCTAAGGGATTAAAGCTGTTGATATTAAGGTCTTTAATAATTTTTAGTTTGTAAAGAATATAAGCTTGATTTGAATGTCATTAAAAAAAATTGGTATTATTACCAATAAATAATTTATAAGAGATTAGATCTCTTAATGTAATAGGGTATTAAAACATGAAAACTATTTTTGTAAAACCACTAACAATGGAGAAGAAATGGTACGTAATAGATGCAGCTGGTAAAGATTTAGGCCACGTTGCTGTTGCTGCTGCACGTATTCTTCGTGGGAAGAACAAGCCTGAGTACGTACCTCACCAAGATATGGGTGATTACGTTATCATCATTAATGCTGCAAAAGTTGCAATGTCTGGTAAGAAATTTACTGATAAAATGTATTACAGACACTCAAATTTCCCTGGTGGATTTAGAGCAACTAGTTATGCAGATATGCTACAAAGAAAGCCTGAATTCCCAATGGAACACGCTGTAAAAGGAATGCTTCCAAAAGGTCCTTTAGGACGCAGTCTTTTCACTAACATGAAAGTATATGCTGGTGCTGAACATCCACATATGGCTCAAAACCCAATTGCGGTTGAAGTATAAGGGAGCGTAAAATGGCAAAAAAAGATGTAAAAACTAATGTAAATCTTGGAACAGGTCTTGGTAGAAGAAAGACTTCTGTTGCACGTGTATACTTGAGAGAAGGTAAAGGCGTAATTAAAGTTAATGGTAAAGATGTAGATTCATATTTTGCAAACCCATTATTAGTAAGTTTATTAAAACAACCTTTAGAAACAACTGAAACTTCTGATAAATTTGATATTGTTATCACATGTACAGGTGGTGGTATCTCAGGTCAAGCTGGTGCTTGTCGTCATGGTATTGCTCGTGCTTTATGTGACAATGATGAAGCTTATCGCTCAGCTTTACATACAGCAGGTTATATGACTCGTGATGCACGTATGGTCGAAAGAAAGAAATTCGGTCAAAGAGGTGCACGTCGTAAATTCCAATTCAGTAAACGTTAAGTTTATATTATGGTCATTGCGACAATTGAGAGGAGAGGTTTTCCAGAAGGCATTAATGTGCTTTCTAAAGGAGACTCTCCTTTTTTTATACCAAAATCTATATTAATTGAATTTAATCTTCCTTTTTATGAAGATGATTTTGAAGTAGATGAGTATTTGTTCAATCAACTAAAATATATAAATGAATGTTATTTATGTAGGAAAAAGAGTTTGGATTTATTAGCTAGAAGAGAACATTCGAAATATGAATTAGTAATGAAACTAAAACAAAGAAAATTTTCTTCTCCTTCTATAAATAATACAGTTGAATATCTCATAAATAAGAAATATTTAAGTGAACAAAGATTTTGTGAATCTTTTATAATTTCTAGATTAAAAAAAGGAGATGGAAAGTTTTTAATTCTCCAAAAACTACAGCAAAAAGGAATATCTCTCTCTTTAGCAAAATCTATTTATGATGATATAGTTGAAATGGATGATGAAATAAATGCTTGTATAAAATCACTTGTGAAAATAAAAAATAAATTTAATGATTTAGAGATTATTAAAAGAAAATTAGGTAAAAAAGGCTTTTCCTATCAAATTATAAAAGAAGCCATTGAACATGAAGATAGTTAAGAAAGTCATTTTATATTAAACTTTAAGATGGCTTTTTTTTATTTATTAAAGTATTATAGGTGAACTATGATTGATGAATTGATGTTAGATTTAATTAGTAAAATTCCACTAGGCCTACCTGGTATGGTAATTTTAATTGGTATTATCGTTGTTTGTCTTGCAACTCTTGGTAAAGGTGCCGATATGTTGGTAGATGAAGCTGTCTCTCTTTCTTATAGATGGGGAGTTCCTAAAATGTTAATTGGGGCAACAATTGTAAGTCTTGGAACAACTTTACCAGAAGTTACAGTCTCTGTTGTTTCTGCGCTACAAGGCTCTCCTGATTTAGCTATGGGTAATGCTGTAGGCTCTATTATTTGTGATACAGGTTTAATTCTTGGTGTTGCAGCTTTAATTAATCCACTGCCTTTTAAAAAGGAAGTAGTTAATAGACAAAGTTGGATTCAATTTGCAGCCGGATTATTATTAGTATTAACAGCTTTTGTATTTGGAAGAGGTTTTAATTCTTTTTCTAATGGAGGAAGAATTCCTCAATATATTGGCTGGATTTTTTTAGCCATATTAGTGGTTTATATATATAACACAATTAGACAAGCTAAGAAGGGAAATGTAGAAGAGGGTTCTGAGAACTTAGAGGTTGATGATTCTTCAACTCTTTTAATTTTTGTTAAGTTGTTTATAGGAATTGTATTAGTAATTCTTTCCTCAAAAATTCTTATCCCAACGGTTCAAGAAACTGCGATGAGGTTACATATTCCTGAAACTATTATTGCTGCAACTTTAGTAGCCTTCGGAACTAGCTTGCCTGAACTCATAACAGCTATCACAGCTACAAGAAAAGGTTATGGAGATCTAGCAATAGGTAACGTCTTAGGTGCTGATATATTGAATGTTCTATTTGTTGTAGGTGCAGCAGCCTCTGTTACAAAAGGGGGTTTAACTGTAGATGTACATTTCTTTAAATTGTTATTCCCAGCGATGATGTTTGTATTAATAGTATGTAAGCTTGCAATAGAGTTTTCTAAAGAAACCTTAAGTCGATTTGTTGGTGCTATTTTATTAGCAGCATATCTATTAGTAACTATTTTAAGTTATTCAGTAGCAATTTAATTCAACTTTTTAATTTACTCGTATAGACAAATAAAAAATCCTCCAATTTCTTGGAGGATTATTTATAGCCTAAATATTATAGAACACGGAATGCTTTGCGACCAGCATATTTAGCTGAATCACCTAGGTAATCTTCTGTTCTCATTAATTGGTTATATTTAGCTAATCTGTCAGAACGGCTCATTGAACCAGTTTTGATTTGTCCAGTTTCTAAAGCAACTACTAAGTCAGCAATGAAGCTGTCTTCAGTTTCACCAGAACGGTGAGAAACAATAGCTGTATAACCATTTCTTTGAGCTAAGTCAATTGCTTCAAAAGTTTCAGTTAAAGTACCGATTTGGTTAACTTTAATAAGGATTGAGTTTGCAACACCTTTTTCAAGACCAGTTTGTAGTCTTTCAGTGTTTGTTACAAATAAATCATCACCAACTAATTGAACTCTGTCGCCAATTCTGTCTGTTAAAGTCTTCCAACCTTCCCAGTCATCTTCATCCATACCATCTTCAATAGAGATAATTGGGTAACGAGTTGCCCAGTCTTCCCACATATCAACCATTTGTTCACTAGTTAGTTTTTCACCAGTTGACCATCTTAGTTCATATAGTTTTGTTTCTTTGTTATATAATTCAGATGCAGCAGGATCTAAAGCAATCATGAAGTCACCATCGCGACCAGTTGTGTAACCAGCAGCTTTAATTGCTTCCATAATAACTTCTAATGCTTCTTCATTAGATTTAAGGTCTGGTGCGAAACCACCTTCATCACCAACACTAGTGTTATAGCCACGACCTTTTAATACAGTTTTTAAGTTATGGAATACTTCTGCTACCATTCTAACAGCTTCTCTGATAGAATCAGCACCAATTGGCATTACCATAAATTCTTGGAAGTCAACTTTGTTATCACTGTGAGCACCACCGTTAATAATGTTAGCCATTGGAACAGGTAGTGTGCATGAATGGTAAGCGCCAAGATATGCAAATAAAGGTCTATCTAAATAGTCTGCTGCTGCACGAGCTACAGCCATTGAAACACCTAAAATAGCATTAGCACCTAATTTACCTTTGTTTGGTGTACCATCTAGAGCAATCATTGCTTGGTCGATAGCTACTTGATTAAGAGCATCCATACCTTCGATTTCTGGAGCAATAATGTTGTTAACATTATCTACAGCTTTTAAAACACCTTTGCCTAAGAAACGGCTTTTGTCGCCATCACGTAGTTCAACAGCTTCGTGAACACCTGTAGAAGCACCTGAAGGTACTGCTGCACGACCCATGAAACCACTTTCTAAAATAACATCAACCTCTACTGTAGGGTTGCCGCGTGAGTCAAGGATTTCCCTTGCTTCAATTGATTCAATAATACTCATGATTTTACTCCTGATATTTTTTTATATCGTGTTTAAAATATCTTAATTTTTTGACTAATTGTCAAGGTTATATGTATTATCCCCTAATAAGAAAAAAGAAAAAAGGTATATTCTGATAAAAAAATATCTTTTTTTTATTTATAGTTAAAAAATCTTCTCAAATAATAGATTCTAAAGTAAGATAGAATAAGGAGTAACATATGGAAAAGGATACATATAAACTTCCTCCTTTAACTTCTTATTTATTAAAAAGCATTATATTCTCAATGGAGAACCAAGATACTCGTGGTTACTTGGATTTGATAAGTGGTGAAGTTGTCGAAGTTTCAAATACTAATGATTCTATTATAGTGAAAGAATCTGAAAATTCTAATAAATTAGTTTCAATTAATCTATCTCAAGATAAAGATCGGTTTTTAGAATTGCCAACTTGGGGTTCAATTGAAGGATTTAAAATAAGAGAACAATTTATTAAAGATATAAAAAATCCTCTTTATAAGAATAAGCTCGATCATGTTTTTCATACAGGTAGGGGTGTTTTTAAAAAATTTAAACAAGTTTTAAAAGAAAATCCAATTATCGAAAGACAGTGGAGAGAGTTTAAATCAAATTACATGAGAGCTATCGTTATAAATTGGTATGAAGAGTGTGAAGGGTATATTGATTTAATTGGACTTGAAGAAGAAATCGAAGAACTCCCTAATGATTTATTAATAAGTGACTTTATTTTCTCAACTACAGTTAACCAAGAAGATATTACTGGTATTAATCAAATAAAAGAAACTCTAATATCTGATTTAGATTTTATAGAGAAAATATTAATTGAGAGAAGGCAGGCTTTACTAAAGAAACCAAGATATGTTGTTGCTTATAATATGGAGAATGAAATAGTTGGATATATTGAGTGGGAAGACATTGGTAAAAAGTGTGTTGAAGTAACTTCTTACGGGGTTGTTGAGATGTATAGAGGCCTTGGTGTTTTTACTCTAATGTTCGATAAATTAATGAGGCAAACAAACCGTGAGAGGTTTGACAAACTTATTGTATTTAGTACAAAAATTATGAACTATTTAAGAAGAAATATGGAGAAAAGTGATTTTTCATGTAACTTTAGTTATTCTATGATTGATATAATTTTATGGAACCAGGACATGGATTCTACTGAATTAATGGACGTTTAATTGGGGTTTTTTGATCAATTTATAATTAAAATCCCTTAAAATGCATTAAAAAAGTATAAATATTAATAAAAAGGATGAATTTTTATTGATATTTTTCCAATCTTTGGTTTTTGGATATAAGTAATCTACTAGTATAGAATTCACTACTAAAAGTGTATTTAATTGCTAGTATTTATTTAATGAAGTTATGTGAAGATATATGTATTAAGGTGTGTTTAAGGTGTATTTTTTTCTTGACATATATAAATACCCTTGTTACAATCCTAGGTATATATATGGAAATTAAGGGAAGAAGTATGTTTTTTTAATGTACTCCCGAAACTATTTGGAGGAAGTATGAAGAAGGTTTCTGCTTTATTATTAACAGGTATTATAGGAACAAGTATGTTGTTTGCAGATTTGTCTGGTACAGCAACATTTTCACATTCAATTGTAGATTTAGATAACCAAACTTTTGGTATGACTAACGGTTATGAATATGATGCAACTATCGATTTATTCTCTGAAACTTCAGAAGCTATGGGTGAAGGTGAAGTTTATGCTTCAATCAATGCTACTTTAACAGTTTCATTATTAGAGGCAACAGGTGATGATATTGATGAAGTAACATCTGATACACCAAACGCTTTAGGTTTTGATGATTTAGATTTTGATTATGATGCTTATATCATAGGTGATGGTTGGTCATTAAATATTTCTGGTGTTAATTCTCCAGTTGATTATGCTGCTGATATCACTGCATTAGATGATGATGATGATGCATTTGATTATGCTGTAGCTGGTAACACAACTGATGGTTTAGCTTTAACAATTGATGATTTAGGTACATTCTCTTTAGGTATTGTTAACGGTGATTTCACTGCTTTAACTGCAACAGATGTATATGTAGCTGCTGAAACAGCTTCAATGGAATTATCTGAAGGTTTAACAGCTCAAGCAGGAGTTTCTGTATTAGTTGATACAGCAATTACTCATAATTTAGAATTAGGTGCTTCAGCAATGGTTGACTATGTAATGGATGACATGGCTGTTTCATTTGCAATTGATACAGGTTTAGATGCTTTAGTTGACTTTGGTATGGATGCTTTCTTAAGCATTGAAGTTCCTAACCTATCAGCTAGTGCTTACTTCGGTTCTTTAAATACAAATACAGACTTTGATTTTGGAGATACTGATTTAGATGGTCTAGAAACTAAAGTTTATGATGCTGATGGTGATAATGATTTTGCTACACTTTCTGATGATGATATCTACTCAATTCCTAACTTATTAAACGTTGTTGTTGATTATAGCTTAGCTGGTTTTGATGTTCCTGTTTCAGTTTGTTTAACAGCTTTAGACTTAGTAAATACTCAAGATTTAGATGTTCAAATTGATTATGCAGTAAACGATATGTTATCACCTTATGTAACAGCTGGTTATGATATTGATGCAGCTGATTGGTGTGCAGGTGCTGGTGTAACCTATACAACTGATATGTACACAGCTGATGCAAGTTTCTCAATCTCTGATGCAGGTATTGTTTCTGCAGCAGCTTCTGTAGAAAGCACAACTTTAGTTGATGGTGCTACATTAACAATTGCTTGGGAAGATGGAGACGACTTAGCTAACGGTACTTTAGGTGCTGTAACAGCTTATTGTGAAATTGACTTCTAAGTTGAAATGTAATTTTATTACATAAAATAGGGCTGTTCGTAAGAGCAGCCTTTTATATTGCTATAAAAAATACACTCCATATTGGTTGTCCAATTTTTGAGTGTATTTTATTTATAATTTATTTAAATAGTAAAAATTTATTATTTTATAATAAATCAATTTTACTATAATCAATACTGCCATCTTCTTTAATACATTCTTCTTTTGCATGTACTTTTTCAATTTTTACAACGAACATTTCATGTGATCCAGTAACTATAGAATCAACAATTGTACCTTCAATATTTACAGGACAATCTGTTAAAATAGGGCAATCAATTAAATCAGCTGGCTTAGTATTAATATTCTTTAATTTGTCTTCATCTCTACCGCTTACAGTTCCTAAATATTTAAAAATTTCTGCATTGCTTTTATCTGCAACATTAACAACCATTACTCCACTTTCTTTAATAAGATTGTAGGAAAATCTGCTTGGAACTATACCTACCATTAACATTGGAGGATCATAGCTACAAATTCCAGCATAAGCAACAGCCAATGCATTTTCTCTTCCATCTTTTCCTTTACAAGATACCAATATGTTTGGTCTTGGTCCTAAACTGTTTTTTTTCATTGCTTCTTTTTTCATTTTTCTGACCTCAGTTATAATTGTAATAATGAATTTTATTCAGTTACATATTATAATATTAAATGGTAGTAATGATAAGCTTTTATTTGGCATAAGTCGAATATTTTTTACTAGTTACTATATTATAAATTTGTATTATACTCAAATATAGAAAAATATTTAAAATTAATGTTTAATTATCTTGCTAGAGATTAAGCAAAACAGTAAATTAGTTTCAAGGAGAATATGTTAATGCGAATTACTATTAGTGAAGACAAAAAAGATTTAGGTGTTCAAGCTGCAATATTAGGTGCTTCAAAGATACTTGAGGCAATTGAGAAGAAAGGCTCTGCAACTATTGTTTTAGAATCAGGAGCTAGTCAAATTGAGACATTAAAAAATTTAGCTAAATATGATAATATTCCTTGGAATAAGGTTTGTGTTTTACAATTTGATGAATTTATTGGTATTGATCCTAATTCTCCAAAAAGTAATACCTATTTTCTGCAAACACAGTTTCTAAATATCCTTGGAGAAACTAAAGTTAAATGTTTTCATCCTTTAGGGACAAAAGAATCTTCTGTAGAAGAGGCTAATAAAATTGCTCAAGATATGGATATAGATGTTGCTTTTTCATGTATTGGTGAAAATGGTCACTTAGGGTATAATGATCCTCCAGCAAACTTTGAAACTAAAGATGCATATATTGCTGTAGATTTAGATCTAAGAAGTAGAAAACAGTTAGTTGGAGAGAAATGGTTTAAAAAATTAGATGATGTTCCAACACGTGCAATTACTCTTTCAATAAGAAAATTACTTAGTGCTAACACAATAATTGTCTCATGTCCCGATCAAAGAAAGGCTAGAGGCGTTGCTACATGTCTGTATGGTCAAATGACTCCTCTACAACCTTGCACTGCTCTTAGGAGAAAGGTAGAGTGTAATTTATTCTTAGATAAACCTTCTTCAATGTTGATCTTGGGAGATAATCGTCCTAAGTATCATTAATATAGTGAGATAAAATAATGAAAAATAAATTTCGTGATTATTTCCAAATAATAATAGGAACTATGGTTGCTGGTTTTGGAATTGCTTGTTTTGTTACTCCTGCTCAAATAGCACCAGGTGGTGTAAGTGGTATTGGTACAATTGTATATTACTTAGTTGGTCTAGATACCGGTGTGACCATGTTACTTATCTCTGTTCCATTATTTCTTATTGGAATGAAAGTTTTTGGGCCTCTTTATGGATTAAAAAGCTTTGTAGGTATGCTTTTATTATCTGTGTTTGTAACTTTATTTGGTCAATTAACAAATTATGAGGGCCTTTTAACTTACACTGATAAAGTAGATACATTATTATCTGCTATTTTTGGAGGTGTATTAGTTGGTGGTGGAATAGGCTTAGTAATTAGAGCTGGCTCTAATACCGGTGGGACAGATATTATAGGGCAAATTTTAAATCTAATAACACCTATGAATTTAGGGACTTGTATTTTTATATCAGATGCTTTTGTTGTATTGATTGGTGGTTTTGTATTTGGCTTAGAAAGAGCTTTGATTGCAGTATGCACATTATATATTTCGGGTCAAATGATTAACTTTGTTGTAATGAATTTAGGGACAAAATATGCAAAAACCGCTTATATAGTCAGTGAAAAATATGAAAGAATATCAGAGAGAATAATTAAAGAACTTAATCGTGGCGGAACAATTTTAGATGGCAGAGGAATTTATTCTAAACAAAATCGAGCTACTTTAATGGCAGTTGTTCCTAATCAATTAATTAATCAGTTAACTCAAATTGTACACGAAGAAGATGAAAAAGCTTTTATGTTTGTTCATGAAACATATCAAGTATTAGGGTATGGTTTTGTTCCAATGGCAAAAGTAATTGAATCGAATAAGAGTAGACCAACACCTATTAAGAAAAATCCTGTTAAAAAAACTTCAAAAAATAAGAAAGATGAAATTCAATTAGTTAAATAAAAATTCCCTTAAATCAATTAAGATTTAAGGGAATAGGCTAATTTATAAAAAATCAAAAGGAGTAATTATTTTGATGTTTTTTCATGAATAGCTGACATGAATTTTTCATATCCACCTTGAAGGTCTTCTTCTGGTTCGTAATCTCCTAAAGGGTAATTCTCAATGACAAAGTCTATATCTTTATCACCTCTTCCCGATAGATTAACTAATAAGTTCACATCCGGAGTTAGCTCTTTAGCTCTTTCAATTGCATATGCTACCGCATGGCTTGATTCAAGGGCTGGAATAATTCCTTCCATTCTTGATAAACCATAGAAAGCTTCAATAGCGTCTCTATCGGTAGCATAATGGTACTCAACTCTATTAATATCTTTTAAATAGCAATGTTGAGGACCTACACCTGGATAATCTAAACCACTTGCAATGGAGTAAACAGGTAATGGAGCGCCTTCATCATCTTGTAGTAAATAACATTTAAATCCATGGATCATCCCTTTAGAGCCCTTTGTGATAGTTGCTGCATGGTCAGGAGTATCAATACCTCGTCCAGCAGGTTCAACACCATGAATTTTAACATCTTTATCTTCTAAGAATCCGCTAAATATACCGGCAGCATTAGATCCACCACCAACACAAGCTATAACTTCATCAGGAAGTTTTCCTGTAAGTTCTAACATTTGAATTCTAGCTTCTCTTCCAACTACAGATTGGAAATCTCTCACCATCATTGGAAAAGGGTGTGGGCCAACAACAGAACCAATGCAATAAAGTTGTGTAATAGGGTCTTTTAAATAAGCTTCAAAACAAGCATCAACAGCATCTTTTAAAGTTTTTGTTCCCCTAGTTACAGTAACTACCTTTGCACCAAGTATGTTCATCCTAGTTACATTAGGAGCTTCTTTTTTAACGTCGACTTCACCCATATAAATATCACAATCTAAGCCTAATAATGCTGCTGCAGTTGCAAGTGCAACACCATGTTGTCCAGCTCCAGTTTCGGCAATTATTTTTTTGTAACCCATTCTTTTTGCTAATAAAGCTTCACCTACACAGTGATTAATCTTATGAGCTCCAGTGTGGTTCAAATCTTCTCTTTTTAGATAAATTTGAGCGCCTCCAACAGCTTCACTTAACCTTTTTGCATGATATATTGGAGAAGGGCGTCCGACAAAATGTTTTAGTAGGTATTCATACTCTTCTAAAAATGAAGGATCTCCAATTGCTTTTTTATATTGACTTGTAACATTATCCATTATTTTTTGTAAATCTTCAGGGATAAATGATCCGCCATATTCTCCGAAAAATCCATCATCATTAGGTAAGTTTGTTGTATTAATTCCTTTTGTAATCAAATTTGTCATTATTGGGCTCCTGTATGTTTCTCTTAATAGAAACTTTGTTTGTTAAAAGTATGTTACTATGAATAGAAACATGTTGTCAAGTTATTTATTTAAAATAATGGATTTGGCTCTGAATATCTGATCTTCTAGTAAATCTACTAGAGGAGATGGTAAGGACTTTATATTAAACCAAGCAGACTCTAATACCTCTTCTTTAAATATATTAGTAGTATTTTCATCAACTTGAGCTAAATAAGTATTCCAAATAAATTTATTATCCCTTATTTCATCTAATAAGATAAGTTCTCTATTTATTGAAATTCCAGTTTCCTCAAGACATTCTCTTTTAGCAGTTTTTTCAAAATTGTTATTATCTTTTTCTTCCATTTTTCCCCCAGGAATACCCCAGAATCCAATATTTGGAAAATATTTTCTTTTTCCTAACAATACTTCAATTTCATTTTCTTTTAATCTGTAAATTAAAATAGCTGCCCCTTTGCAATCTTTCATTTGTTTTTATTCCTTTTTGTTTTTAAATAAAAGATGAGTGTATCTCTTTTCTTTTTCCGAAGTTCAAATTATTATATGTGTATGGAATTTGAAATATCTAAAATTTTACCTTTTTATAATAAATTAAGAACTAGCGATAAGCTAGCACTAGATAGGGTTACTAAGCGAAAAATTGAGAAAGGAGCACTTCTTCCTAGATGTGCTGGAGTTCTCTGTGTTTTGTCCGGTAGGCTTAGAGTCTATATTGTAAATGAAAATGGAAAAGAAATAACCCTCTATAGATTATTTGAGGGAGAAGTGTGTGTGTTATCTGGCAGTTGTGGAATTAGAAATATTAGCTTTGAAGTTCATGTAAAAGCTGAAGTAGAAACAACATTATGTACTATAAATAGTAGTATATATCATAGCTTAGAAGATAAATACCCTGAAGTTACAGCTTTTACTAGCACCGTTATGGCAGCAAGATTATCTGATGTTATGTGGACTTTAGAGCAAGTTGCATTTAGTAGTATGGATAAAAGAGTAGCTTCCTATTTAATAGAACAGAGGGCAATAACACAATGTGATGATCTTATGATTACACATGACGAAATTGCCCGCGACTTGGGTACTGCTAGAGAAGTTGTCTCTAGGATGTTAAAATATTTTCAGAATGAAGGATGGATCATTCAAGGCAGAGGTAAGGTTTCAATAAAAGATTACTCTGCCCTATATGATATATCTGCCTAAATTATAGGCCTAACATTCTCTTTAAGCCAGGTTCTTGGTTAACACCAGCTACTTGGCTCTTGATTTTACCATTTTCAAAAACAATAAGGGTTGGGATACTCATTACACCAAATTGTTGTGCTAAAGCAGGTTGTTCATCAACATTTACCTTACAAATTTTAGCTTCTTTATCAGTAATTGTATTTTGGAAAGATTCTAAAATAGAACCTTGCATTCTACAAGGACCGCACCATGCTGCCCAAAAGTCTACTAATACTGGTACATCTGATTTTAATACATCTTCTTCAAAAGTTTCACTGGTAGTGTGTTTAATCATTTTTTTTCTCCTACATTATTTTTATTGCAAATATTATTTCTTTTTTATTTATGTCTATAATATAGCAATATTCCTTAATCTTGTAGGTGATAAAGTCACCTACATTAAAATTTATTTAAAATAGCTAAAAACTAAGGCTTTTACAACTTATATTTTTATTATACATTAAATTTATGAAATATAAACATTTATTATTCGATGCTGACAATACATTATTCGATTTTTCTCAAGGAGAAATTGAAACCTTTAAAAAATTAGGTCATAAATATAACTTTGAAGTCACAAAATCTTTGATGGAAGATTACCATAGAATTAATAAGGCTTGTTGGAAGGCTTATGAAGAAGGTACTCTATCTCAAGATAAATTAAGGGTATTGAGATTTGAAAATTTTATAAAGTATTTTAATTTTGATATAGATCCTATTGAAATGGAAAAAGATTTTACAACTATATTGTCTAACCAATCTCATCTTATAAAAGACACTCATTATGTTTTAGATCATCTAAGTAAGAAGGGCTACGATATACAATTAATTACTAATGGACTAGTTGAAGCACAATATGGAAGATTGAAAGCAACAGATATAGAGAAATATTTCTCCAATATTTTTATAAGTGGAGAAATGGGGTGTCAAAAACCAGATGTTGAATACTTTGATATAGTTTTAGATTCAATTAAAGCAAAAAAAGCTGAGTGCTTAGTAATTGGTGATAGATTAGAAAGCGATATTTTAGGAGCAATGAAATCTAATCTTGATTCAGTTTGGTTAAATATTAAGAATAAAGATTTACCAAATGAATTTACACCTACCTATGTAATTACAGATCTAGCATCCTTATTAGATATTTTAAAATAATTATTTAAGCCTTATTCTTTTTTAATTCTCCTCTTAGTTTTTTAAGTGCTATTTTATCACTTTCACTTATTCTTCTGCTTTCAATGGCTTTTTGAATCGCTATTTTATTTACAGAATTTTTAATTTTTTTGTTAAATATATAAGGATAGGTTTTATCTCTCTGTTTTGCTAGGGCCGTTGCAAAGGCCCAGCCTATTGCCATTTCCACGTAATATGAAGAATTTTCTACTTTTGAAAATAATAAAAGAGTCATATCTATATGTTCATCATCTAAGTAATTACTCATTAAACTTATTATTGCAAATCTTATATCCCATGGATTTTTAGATTTAATTTTACCTACTATATAATCAAAATAAGGAGCAAAAATGTTCTTCTTAGGTTTTATTGATAAAGATATAAGGTCATTTGTAGCCCAACTGTTATTATAATATAATAATCTATCTAGAGTAGAAAATGCATTATCTCTATCCATTTTATTAAACAAATTAGAGAAAACAAAATAAGTTATAATTAATTCTTCATAATAAAAAGCATTTTTATAATTTAGAAAATCTTTTACGTGATTTAAGCCTTCTTCATTTGAAATTTCTTTTGCTAATTGTTTTAGAAGTGGAACTTTTATCCCTAGTATTTCGTATTCTTCGTTAATTTTTAGCTTGTTTGAGAAATTTTTATTTTCCCTATCTGCTAATATGATTAATTTATCTTCTAACGTTGATTGTTTCATAGAATCCTCTTTAACCTAATTATTAATGGTGCTAAATTTCATATAATTGTATCACATATATAACATTATTTAAAATAGTTTTATTTTAGCAACAAAATATTAAATCTTTATTTGAAATCACTGTTTCAAGGATAAAGTATAACAACTAAATTATTAATTTGCATATTAGAATATTAAATAGTATAATGACTCATTATTAGTTTAATCAAACAGTTATTTGACTATTTATTGGGGATAAAAATATGCAAACATTAAATGATTGGGAGAAAATGAAATCAATCTGTATTGACTTCTTAAGTACTTGCGCCATTCTAAAAGATGTTTGTTGTAGCCAAAAATATTTATTTGAAGATAGTTTTTTATATAATGAAGAGAGAGATGAAACAATTGAAGGTAGAGCTCAAATTCTAAATTATATTTTTAAGGAAAAAGTGCATTATGGTTATAAAATTTTAAATGCAAGCTCTAATAAAATAAGTAAATTTAGTGGCATAGTTTCTATATTAACCCTATTAAATGAATCCACAACAATTAAAATTAATTTTACTTGTGAAGAACAAAATAGCAAATACTTAATAAAAACAATATTTATTCAAAAACCTATAATAAAAGATTTTAGTGATTCTCTAACAATAGAAAATAAAGACTGGTCTGATTTTTTAGAAATCAATGATAAGGTAGAAGTTGAAAGGGAAAATTTAATTAATTCAATTGATGGAGGGTATTGTAGTTTTAGAATTCTAAACTCATACCTTAAACCTCTTTCTTTTTCTTATAAACTGCCTGCATTTTTTGGTTACACTAGAGAAGAGTTTTCTAATTTATTTTATACCAATCTATTTAAGATGGTCCCTGAAGATAAAAAAAAATATACACAAGAAGAGATAAGTAAAGCATTAAAATCAGATAAACCTTATTCAACTACTTTTGAAATACTTAATAAAAAAGGTGAAATTAATGCTATTTTTCTTACATTTAAAAAAGTATATGATTATCAAGGTAATCCAAAATTAAATGTTTTAATACTTGGCAATATTTTTGAGATTAAATTACATAATGATATATTAAATTATATTAGTGTTGGAATAATTGTTACCTATTTAGATACTGATAAAATTATCTTTATAAATAAAGCAGCAAATAAAATAGTTGAAAATTGCATGAATAATACTTTCCCAAATGAAAATTTTTTTACATTAGCTAGAAGAAGTAAGAAAAAAGATCTTATTGATAAAAATACCGATTGGGATGAGAGTGTTTATGAAATTATTTGTCCTCTTGGATTATATTTAGAAATCAAAGAAAAAACCTTAAATTGGTTAGGTGAAAAAGTTAGTATTAAGATTATAAATGATATTACTGTAAAAAAAAGAATATCAAAATCTATAACTGAAAACACTAAAAAATTAGATTTATCAATGCAAAGTCTGAATGCTATGTGTTGGACTTATTCTGTTAATTCCGATTCAATTATAATTGATAATTCTTTTAAAGAGAACTTTGGATTCGAAACAAATTTTATTATTAATTTTAAAGAAACAATTAATAAACTCTCTATTATACATCCCTCTGATTTAATTGTTTTTTATAAAGAGCTAGAAAAAACGGTTGCTGGAGAGCCTTTAAATACATTCTGTGCAAGGTTAAGATTTAAAAAAGATGGTGAATATAAATGGTGCAAATTAAACAATAATATAATTAGTGATATTAATGAATCTGTTAAGGTACTTATTACCATCCAAGATATATCTGAAGATATGATTTCCATGAAAAAGTATGTAAATATCTCCGAAAGACTTGAATATGAAGCTTCTGATAATTTAGCTTCTTATATTACTAATTTGTCTCAAGATAAGCTTGAAAAAATTATTTCTTCAAGAGGTTTTGATTATAGTAATATAAAGAGTGCTAGACAAATCTATGAATTTGCAAATACTTTTGTTGAAGGAGCTTTTAATAAAGACCTCCATGAAAAATATCATAATGTAGAATATCTTTTAGATATGTATAAAAATGGAAATACGAATGCTAACTATATTGTAAATTACCAATTTAATAATAAGATTATTTGGGTAAAAAAATACGTCTCGCTTTTAAAAAATCCAATTAACGGGAATATAATGGCTTTTCATGTAATAAAGGATGCTTCTGATGAAGTTCATTCTGATCAAATATTAGATTACATTGTAAAAAAACATTTTGATTTCCTAGTAAGAATTAGTTTGGATAATGATATTTGTAATATGATTGTCAGTCCTTCATATGCTCCAATTGATAATAAATTAAGATATACGTATACAATAAAAGAATATCTTAACTTTGTTTATAATCATGGTAATTTGCAAGTTCCTGATGTTGCAGAGTTTGTACAAAGTATAAAAGGTTCTTTAGAAAGGACTGATTATTTTGAAGACTATATTGATTATAGTGAAAAAGGGAAAAAGTATAGAAAAAAAATTAATTTGTATAAATTAAATGATATAGATAATTCTGTTATTGTTGCTTGTTCTGATATTACAGCTTTATCTTTAGCTGAAAGAAAAAAAACTGATGCTTTATCCCATGCTCTTGATTTGGCAAACCAAGCAAACCAAGCTAAAACAACTTTCCTCTCAGCTATGAGTCATGACATTAGAACTCCTATAAATGCAATTATAGGAATGACAAATATTGCATTAACAAACCTAAATGACCAAATGCAAGTTTCGCAAAGTTTTAGAATAATAAAAGATTCTTCAGTTCATTTGTTATCCTTAATAAATGAAATATTAGAAATGAGTGCAATTGAAAGTGGTAAACATATTATTAAAAATGAACCTTTAAATATAAAACATTTAGTTAATCAAGTTATTGAACGAATTACTCCAATTGCAAGTAAAAAAAATATTGAGATAGAACTTGTTGATAATGTTAAAAATGCTAATTGTTTAGGTGATTCTCTAGCTTTATCTAGAATTATTGAGAATGTTAGTAATAATGCAATTAAATTTACTCCAATTAATGGAAAAGTCTTAATAAGTATAAGTGACAAAAAACTCGATGTATTTGATAACAATTTATTAACTATAAAGATAAAAGATTCAGGTGTTGGAATTGAAAAAGAGAATATCTCAAAAATATTTGAATCCTTTTATAGAACAGGTAATGCTGCAAAAGGTGGGGTAGAAGGTACGGGTCTTGGATTATCTATTACAAAAGGTTTAGTTGATTCCATTGGGGGCTCAATTAGTGTTGATAGCATTAAAAATAAAGGGACAACTTTTACAATTGTCATTCCAATTTTACGTATAGACAAAGAAGTAAATGATAACAGCGGCTCTATTATTAAAAAATATCCTAAGAATCTTTTTGATGGAATTAAGGTTTTATTAGTTGAAGATCATCCAATAAATGCTTTAGTAGCTAAAAAAATGTTAAATAGTGTTGGTGCTCAAGTTATAACAGCTAAAGATGGTTTAGATGGTTTAAATATTTTTAAAAGGTCTGAAAATGGATATTATGATATTATTTTTATGGATATTCAAATGCCGAATATGGATGGATATGAAGCCTCTAGAAGTATAAGATCTTTAGAAAGATCTGATTCCAAAAGTATCCCTATTATTGCTATGACTGCAAATGCTTTTGCAGAAGATGTTAGAAAATGTTTAGATAGTGGAATGAATGCACATATTGCAAAGCCAATAGAATTTACTAACATAGTAAATCAGATAAAAAGATTCATTTAATATCATATATTTCTAGAAAATAAAAAATGGACTATCAAATTAAAGATAGCCCATTTTTATATTTGATTAGTTATGCATTAAATAGTTGTTTAGATGCATATTTTGGTTCACTTGTAACATTAATTCCAAGTTTTCTAAGTCCAGCTTCATCACCACCTGTTGGAATATGAGTTAGATGTGCATCAGTAGCAATAAGTTGGTTTAAATGCTTCATACCAGCTTCTGCTGCAGGGTTGCTAGCTGCTGAAACTGCTAAAGCTATTAAAACTTCATCAACGTCTAAACTCACTCTATTACTTTTAAGAAGTTCTTGTTTCATTGTTTTTATAGATTCAATAATACTCTTGGGAATTAAATCTATCTCATCAGGGATTCCTGCTAAGGTTTTAATTGCATTTAGTATTAGTGCTGAAGAGCTATGAAGTAGTTCAGAATTAAGAGCTGTAATAATATTATCGTTTGCTAATTTTAGGGCAGCAGCAGAGACAATACCCCCGCTTCCTTTCTTTAAAGAGATACCTTCTTCTCTTTTAGATTTAGCAGCTGTTACAACACTTCGATCTGTCAATTTAATATTATAATCTTCCATTAATAATATTTCTTTATCTACAGCATCTTTAGTTCCAAAACCCATAGCATATTCGCAAGAACTTCTATAAAAACGTCTAATTATTTCTTGTTTTGATGCTTCTTGGCAAATATCATCATCAATAATTCCTTGAGCTATTCTATTTACTCCCATATCAGTTGGAGATTTATAGAAAGATTTTTTTGCTGTAATCTTTTCAATTATTCTCTTTAGTAAAGGAAAAGCATCTAAATCTCTATTATAATTTATTGAGGTTTCTCCATATGCCTCTAAATGGAAATGATCAATTCTATTAATATCGCCTAGATCTGCAGTAGCAGCTTCATATGCAACATTTGTTAAATGATTTAGTGGTAAGTCCCAAACAGGGAAGGTTTCAAATTTAGCATATCCTGAATCTAATCCTCGTTGGTGATCGTGATATAATTGAGATAAACAAGTTGCAAGTTTTCCACTACCAGGTCCTGGTGCTGTAACAATTACAATTTCTCTATCTGTTTCAATATAGGAATTGGCACCATAGCCTTCTTCACTTACAATTAAATCAATATCTGTTGGATATCCCTTTGTTTTTTTGTGTGTATAAACTGAAATGCCCCGTCTTTCAAGTAACTGTTTGAATTGAGTAGCTGAAGGTTGTTCTTCATAGCGGGTAATTACTACTGCTTTAACTCTAAGACCATAGTTGCTAAAATCATCAATCATTTTTAAAGTGTCTACATCGTATGTAATACCAAAATCACCACGTATTTTCTTTCTTTCAATATCACCTGCGTAGATACAAATTATAACATCAATTTTATCTTTTAATTTTTTGAATACCTCAATTTTTACATTAGGGTCAAAACCTGGGAGAACTCTCGACGCATGATAGTCGTATAGAAGTTTTCCTCCACATTCCAAATAGAGTTTCCCATGAAACTTTTCCATTCTCTCTAAAATAGCTTGTGTTTGCTTTTCTAGATACCGTTGATTATCAAAACCTTTTTTTATCATCATGGGTCTTTATTTTAATGTAAAATTAGATTAGTTGTAAACATTTTATAAATATATTTTTACTAAAGTTTAGAAAAATGGTAATTAATTTTGACAAAAAGAAGGCAACCCACTTGCTACCCAGATGGTGCTAAACGAGTTGCCAAAATTTCGATGCATAGGAACTGCTGATCTAATTAGCTACCTTTGTATACTAACTAGTCCTATATTTTCATCATTTCTATAGCGAGGGTAGGACTCGAACCTACGACCTACGGGTTATGAGCCCGTCGAGATACCGGCTTCTCCACCTCGCGCCGATTAACTATTGAGAAACTACATTGTTTTAAAATAAATGTCAATAGACTTTAAAAATATTTTTTTAAACCCTCTTAAAAGAAAGCGATAATGTCTAATTAAGTTGAAAGCGATTTCGTCCATTAATAGAGAAAACTATCTAATTATTTGATTAAAGTGAATTGTTAACTTAATTAGGCACTCTTAAAATATAGTAATTTATTTTCTTAATTAGTGTATTTCTTTTTTTTGTTTAAAGTATAGATTTCAATAAAATTAAAAAAAAGGATTGCTTGTCACAGTTTTAGCCGACTAATTAAGCCCCCCCCCCTTACCAAATAGGTGGTATCTTTATGTTATGGAATAGTGAAAATATTCAAGAAATAGCGAATCTTTCTTTAGGTATTATTAATATTTATATCATATTTCATTTTCCTTTAAAGCCAATTATTTTCTAATATCTATATTTCTAATTAATTAGTATTTCTTAAAATTCCTTCAATAAGGTATCAAATTAGTATTAAAGTAGTCCAACTTATTTCTATTTTTAATTTGAGTGGGTCAAAATAGCCAGATTCTAAGGGGATATATTCTTTTTGTGTCAAAATGATACACATGGTTTGTAAATAGATCATAATTTTATAGATTTTTTAAAATTTTCTTTAAATAATATATTTATAAATATTTAATTTACTTTATAAATCTTTATATAGTATATAATTAATAACTTAAATATAATTTTTGGCACGTAAATTGCATTAGGATAAATGTCAATATAAATTAATATTTCGGAGGATCATAGATGAGATTTTATGTTAATGATAATAATTCAGTAATTAATGGTGCATGGACAAATTGGTCAAACTTACAAAGTAAGTACCCACCTTTAGATATAATTGAAACAAGTGATAGTTATAAAGTAGAAGTAGAACTTCCAGGTTTTAAACTTGAGGATTTAAAAATAAAATTAGATAAACATGTTTTAAGAATTGCAAGTGCTTATGATAAGTGCAAGCATGAAGGAAGAAGATATATCATTAAGGAAAGAGTATGTAAAGAATTCGAAAGAACTCTTTCAATTGGATCAGATGTTGATGAAGATAAAATTAAAGCTTCTTTAAAAAATGGTATTTTATTAATTAATATGCCAAAGAAAGAAGAAATAGTTCCAAAACAAATTAATATAGCTGTAAATGGCTAATTAATATAAATATATATATAAAAACTCCCCCTCTAGAGCTGGATTATTCCAGCTCTTTTTTTGTGCTTTTATTACCACTTATTTATTTAGTGTCTTATTTGCTCATTTTTTATATAACTTGTTACGTTTTGTGTCAAAATGACACGAATAATAGACTTGTAAAAAGTCTCTTATGCAAATTGACCCAATTTATAAAGATGTGAATAAGTATGGATGTAATTACTTTTTTTATCTTAAATAGATAATTCTTTATATTGTAAGTAATTATGATTAAAAAATAATATTTTAATAAAGTTGGCATGTTAATTGCATATATATTATCGTAAAGCTTTTAAAGCTTAAAACGATAAATTAATAATAATAATAAGTTCATAGGAGGACTAATAATATGTATAACAATTTTAATTCTTTATTTGATGATTTTTTTGATGCTTTCAATTCTGTTTCTGTAAAAATTCCACCAGTTGATGTTTATGAAATGGATGATGGTTACTATCTAGATGTAGAATTACCAGGTTATAGCAATGAAGATGTAAATGTTAAAATTGAAAATAATACTTTAACCTTGTCCACAACAGATGAGTTTAATAAATCCTTAGAAAAGGTAAATGAAGAAACTAATTTCTTAGTTAGAGAAACTAAGATGAAGAGAAGTTTTAAAAGAGCTTTCTCCTTACCAAAAGATGTAGATGAAGAAGCAATCAGTGCTACTTTTAATAATGGTGTTTTAAATATTAAATTACCAAAGTCTAAAAAGTTAGCTCCAAAAACAATCGAAATCATTGCTCAATAGTAATTTTAAAATATTAAGTGATTTTGGCTAGCAATTTGTCCAGTTGCTAGCCATTTTAGTTATTAATCGTTTAATAAAATAAGAGCTATGAAAACTAAATCTTCATCAGCTTTATTAGCGATTGAGTGAGATTCTTGATCTCCGGTTACTACTACATCACCAGCTTTTACTGTTGTTGACACTGATTTTTCAGTTACAACACCTTCACCTGATAATATATAGTAATATTCTGTTTCTTGAAGATGGGTATGAGTACCAATCGAGCAACCTTTTTTTAAGGTTATTGTTGAGAAGAGTCTACTATGGCAAAGTTCTCTATTATCAATAATATGTTTGATAATTGCTTCGCCAGTTCCGCCTCTCATTTTTACATTAACGTCAATTTTTTGATTCTCATTTTTAATTACCATATAAATCCTCCAATACTAAAATAACACAAAATGGGTATAAATTACTAGATATACAAATAATATAAAAATGTGCAAATTACATTATAATATACTAAAGGTATTAAAAAAAAAGAAAAATCGATAATTAAGTATTTATTAAATAAATTTTTCTGTGTATTATGTTCATCAAACAGGAGTAAAGATATGAATGAGATACTTTATAAAGAGAAACTTTCTTCAGAAGTTTTTAAGATGATTGTTCACGCTCCACGCATTGCAGAGGCTCGTAAGCCAGGTCAGTTTATTATCCTTCAATTAGGTGGAGATTATAATGAAAGACTTCCTCTTACTATTGCTGATGCTGATTCGGAGAAAGGTACAATTACATTAATTTTCCAAGCTGTTGGAGAATCAACACACCATTTAGCATTATTAAATGTTGGTGATTATATTGAAAATCTACTAGGACCTTTAGGGACGCCTACAGAGATTGGAAAATATGGGAAAGTTGTTTGTGTAGGTGGTGGAATAGGGGTTGCACCAATGCATCCCATTGCAAAAGCTCTAAAAGAGTTAGGCAATGAAGTTAAAATTATCATGGGCGCAAGAACTAAAGATCTTTTTGTTATGAAAGAAGAAATGGAAGCTATTGCTGATGAATTAATTTTAACAACAGATGATGGTTCTGCAGGTAGAAAAGCCTTAGTTACTGAACCTTTAAAAGAATTATGTGAAAATTGGAAACCAGACTTAGTTGTAGCTATTGGTCCTCCAATTATGATGAAATTCTGTGCTTTAACTACTAAACCTTATAATGTTCATACAATCGTATCTTTAAATACCATTATGATTGATGGCACAGGTATGTGTGGTGGATGTAGAGTAAGTGTTGGTGATGAAACAAAATTTGTTTGTGTTGATGGACCTGAGTTTGATGGACATAAAGTTGATTGGGACAATATGTTAATGAGACTTGGTACATACAAACCTCAAGAAAAAGAAAACCATCATAGATGTCATATCGGATTACATATTGAAGAAGGGGACGCTTAATGCATACAACTCTTGAAGAACTTGATATGCAAGCAAAGCAAATACTTGCAAAATTTGAAGATAATAATATTTCTATAAAGGAAAGAACAACAATACCTTTACAAGAAATGCCAGCTCAAGATCCATCAGTTCGTATAACTAATATGGAAGAAGTTGCTTTAGGTTATAGTGAAAATCAAGTTAAAGTTGAAGCAATGAGATGTTTACAATGCAAAAACAAACCTTGTATTCAAGGCTGTCCTGTTGGAATCGATATCCCAAGCTTTATCAAAAAAGCTGCAGAGGGTGATTTTGCAGGAGCAAATGCTAAGATAAAAGAAAGTTCATTATTACCTTCTATTTGTGGACGTGTTTGTCCTCAAGAAAACCAATGCCAAAAATATTGTACTGTTGGTAAGATGAAAAAAGATGTTGAACAAAGTGTTGCTATCGGAAGAATTGAAAGATATGTAGCCGATTATTCAAGAGAGAATAATTTAGATGTAGTTCCATCTGTAAAATCACCTACTAAAAAGAAAGTTGCAATTGTTGGTACAGGACCTGCTTCTGTTGCTGCAGCTGCAGATGTAAGACGCGAAGGACATACTGTTGTAATGTTTGAAGCTTTACATAAAGCTGGTGGTGTTTTAGTTTATGGTATTCCTGAATTTAGATTACCAAAGAAATTAGTTGAAAGAGAAATTGATGGTCTTGTTGATATGGGCATTGAAATTAATAAAAACTATTTAGTTGGTAAAACTAGAACTTTAGATGATCTTAGAGAAAAAGATGGTTTTGATGCAGTTTTCGTTGGAGCTGGTGCAGGCCTTCCTAAGTTTATGAATATTCCAGGTGAAAATTTAATTGGTGTTTTTAGTGCTAATGAATATTTAACTAGAAGTAACCTTATGAAAGCTTACGATCAAAAACATAGTTTAACTCCATTATTTAATAGCGAAAAAGTTGCTATTTTTGGCGGTGGTAACGTAGCTATGGATGCTGCAAGAACTGCAAAAAGATTAGGTGCAAAAGAAGTAACTATTATATATAGAAGAAGTGAAGCTGAACTTCCTGCTAGAAAAGAAGAAGTTCATCATGCTAAAGAAGAAGGAATTAACTTCTTAGTACTTCATCAACCTCATGAAATCGTT
Source organism: Sphaerochaetaceae bacterium (assembly GCA_963677735.1). Lineage (GTDB taxonomy): Bacteria > Spirochaetota > Spirochaetia > Sphaerochaetales > Sphaerochaetaceae > Pleomorphochaeta. Next base: position 2,092,726 of record OY782505.1, on the reverse strand, counting down.
GGCGATGAAAATGGTTTTGTAAAAGGTGTTAAGGTTGTAACTTGTGAATTAGGTGAACCTGATGCTTCTGGTAGAAGACGTCCTGTTGAAATTGAAGGTACTGAACAAGTATTAGATTTTGATACAGTTGTAGTATCTATCGGTAATGCTTCTAACCCATTATTAAAACAAACTACTGACGGTTTAGAAGTAAATAAAAGAGGCAATATTATTGTTAATGAAGATACTTGTGAAACATCAATTGAAGGTGTATTTGCAGGTGGAGATATCGTATTAGGTGCAGCAACTGTTATCCTTGCAATGGGTCAAGGTAGAAAAGCAGCAAAAGCTATAAATGAGTATCTTAATAATAAATAAAATAAATTATTAATTTATAAATAAAAGGGGCCTATTTATGTGGGCCTCTTTTATATAACCCTTGCATTATACTATTAAGATAGCTATAGTATTAACTATGAATATGGATTCTTTATATGGATATTCTGTTTGCCCAGTTAATCAAACAGACAAATTTGCTGCAATTGATCAAGTTATAGATAATTGTTCTATATTTGATGGGCTGATGGATAATAAAGAACGCTTTAGACGGGCCGTTCATCGAAGAGAAATTATAGAAACAACAGGTATCGGTCATGGTGTTGCAATTGCCCATGGTAAGTTACCTTGTATTGACCATCTTAGAATTGGACTTGGAATTAGTAAGCAAGGTATCGATTTTAAATCAAAAGATGGTAAACCTGTACATATTTTGTTTGTAATTGCTTCGACACCTTTTCATCAGATTAATTATCTAAAAGCTCTTGCTGTTATACTTAGAGGTGTAAGAAACCCGGAGATTAGAGATGAGGTTTTAAATATTTTTGCTAAAGATTTTAAACCAATTTATAGTAAAAATTTTTTAAAAGAGTTGATAAAACAAGATTTTAATTACTTAAATGTATAACATTTGACATATCTATCAATAAATTTTAGGTTTTTTTGATAATATAAAGCTCTTTATCTTGTACATACTCTTAGCATTTGATAATATGAAATGGAACTAATGACATAAATCATAATAATGGAGGTAATAATTTGAAAAAGTTTATAATATTAATGTTAGTATTATGTTTAAGTGTGCTAAATCTGTTTGCAGCTAATAATCCTAATATATTGATAAACGGTCATCTTGGAGAAAATTTACCTGCCTCTATAATATTAGAAGTTGATTCAACAGTAATTGAAGAGAGCGGAAGCGTTGTCTCGATTGTTGATGATTATAATTTTACAACAAATAGATCCTCACTTAGTATTCCTGTATATGTTTATGTTGGTTATTCCTCATATTCAAATTCTTCTAATGTTATTTTTGGAATGGAAATTTCTACAGAAGGCTTTAAAGAAAAAAATACTAGTGGAACTTTAATAGGTTCCCCTTTAGATATAGATATTCAAATGTATACTCAATCCTTATCGACTAGTGATAGTCTTATTATTGTTAATTCATCGTCATCCTCATCATATAATAAAAATATATTCTTAGATTTGGCTTCAACTCCAGCTGTATTTGATTATTCAATAGCTCCTGGGGCTTCAATAAATGATGCAAATTATAAAATTTGGTTTACCTGGGGAGAAAAGGAAAATGTTCCTGCAGGGCAATATGGTGCATTGATTAATTTTGCAATTACATCTAGTTAGAAGTAATTATTAAATCCATTTTAATATCATAATTATTTGTTGGTAATGAATCAAAAAGTAGATGTTTTCTACAAATTCCAATTTTAAAGAGATTAGTGTTTATAGCAAAGAATTTATCATAATAACCTTTTCCGTGTCCTAGGCGTGATTTATCTTTTGCCAGAGCTAAAGATGGGACTATTACAACAATGTTTTTATCAAAAGAATCTATTGGGTTTTCACTTATTGGCTCTATAGTATTATATATGCCTTGTTTTAAATTATTTTTCCAATTTTTAGCTATATAGAAAAATTTAATATCGTCTTTATATGTCTTAGGCAATCCAACTTTTTTATTGTTTTGTATGCAATAATCAATCAAAGAAGATACATTAACTTCATTTGATAGTGGGTAATATAATAATACCGTTTTTGCTGATTTGAAATTTTCACAATTTTTAATTTTTTCAATAATGATAGAATCTTCGTCTGAAAAATCTATATTTTTATGCTTTTCATTTATTTTTTTGATTAATTGTCTAAACTCATTTTTATTTAACATATAAACCAACTCCAATTAATAGTACAACAAAAAATAAGAAAACAAAATCCTTGATTTTATATTTTTGGCTCTCTCTCTTAATTAAAGGATCATATCCTCTACTATCAAGAGCAAATGCAATATCATCAACTTTATAAAGTAAATTGTCTAATAAATGGACTGTAAACCCTGTTATAAATTTAATGGGATGATTATGTCTGTTTTCTAGTCTTGCAATCCTAGCTTCATTAATAGCTTGATTAACATCAAAAATTAAAGGGATACACATTAGGGTTAATTCAATTTGACTTGCAAGCTTCCATCCATTTATAAATGGAATATGATCTATAACTTTTGCAAGAGATCTTGCAATATCACTTGGATCAGTAGAATCTGCTAAGAGAAAACTTATTAAAATAGCAGTATCAAATCTTAATATTTTATTAATAGTTAGAATAAAAGAATCTTTTGCGAAGAAAGAAGTTACTCCAATAAAAATAGAGATTACAATAAAAAATATTAATTCATTACCATATCTAATTAAAGGTAACTTAATTATTATCATTATTATTGTAACAAAGAGTAAAAATAAGAGAGTACCAAAAATGCTTGTTTTTACTAAAGCACTACAAAATAGTAAAAGTGATAAAAGCTTAATAAAGGGATTTATTTTGTTTAGAAAAGATGTGGAATCTCTATAATGGAAGATCAGAGATTGAGCCATGTTAACTCCTCAATATTTGCAACTTTATTATTTAGTATTGGTACATATACACCATTTTCTCTTAAATGGGGAAGCATTTCTTTGCTGTTGCCTTCTTTTAAAACTTCTCCATCTTTTAATAGAATTATTTTTTGTGAATGTGCAGCTATTTTATCAATCTCATGACTTACTATAATTATTGTATGCCCTTCTTTTTGTAATAATAGAAGAGTTTTAATTACTTTAACGACACCCGGATAATCTAGGTTTGCAAAAGGTTCATCAAGAAAAATTATATTAGGATTCATTGCAAGTATTCCAGCTATGGCTAGACGCCTTTTTTCTCCGCCACTTAATTCTCTCGGTTTTGTTTTAAGTTTGTCTTCAAGTGATAAAAGTTGAATAACTTTATTTAGTCTTTCTTCTTTTTCACTCTCTCCTATCTTTATATTTTCTAACCCAAAGAGAATATCCTTTTCAACTGTTTGTCCAACAATTTGGCTATCAGCATCTTGAAAGACAAGTCCAATTTTTTTTCTTCTTTCTTTTGTATTCTTTGAAACATCAATATCTTTTATTTTTATTAAACCTTCTTTAGGTTTTAATAGTCCTTTAATACATTTTAGAAGAACAGATTTACCAGAACCATTGGCACCAGCTATTATGCAAAGAGAGCCTTCTTCTATTGAGAAGTTTATATTATTTAAGATCTGTTTATCCTTATTGAAAGAAAAACAAAGGTTTTCAACTGTTAGTATTTTTTGTTTCATAATGAGATATTACATGCTCGAGTATAGAATGTAAATATAAAATAGGGGTATTGTAAATTAAAAATTATATTTTTAGTTTACAATAGGTAAAAAAATAACACTTTATTTTCTAAAGTGTTATTTCTGGGGAAATTGGAACTTATTCGTTACTTAAATAAGGACCCATTCCATTAAAGACTACTTTTGCAACAAAATTACTAATTTGAACAATACTCATCTCACTGTCATTTCTAATCCAACTCATAAATACTCTATGCATAGAAGAAGAAATAATTAAACATAAGTATTCAATTTGTTCTATTGGTAAGTCACAAATAGGTTCTAAGACTTCATATAACTTTGAAAACAAAGCATCCCCTATATGATCTGAGAACGTATTTGAAAAACTTGATTGAGCTATTTTTTTATAATAATCTAAATCATCATTAAAATACTTATCTAAATTGTAAAAGATATCGAAGAAAAACTTTGAATTATTACAATATTTTAAGTCTTTAGTAGCATTGTGGAAAGCCTCAATTAGCTCTTGTTCAAACTCATCTAATACATTACTTATTTTGTCATAATGAATGTAAAAAGTTTTTCTACTAATATTAGCTTGTTTTGTCAATTCTGTGATGGTTATTTTATTTAACTCTTTTTTATCAAGTAATTGAAATAATGCAAGTCTGATTGCTTTTTTAGTCTTAGCAGGACGTCTATCTTTTGCCCGTTTTTTTACTTGTTCCATAAAATGTAACTCCTATTTCGGTTGATTATGTAATATCACTCATTACATAGGTAATATGGAAAAAAAAATATGTCAATAGAAAAATGTTCTATATAAAAACATTTTTCTATTTTGTTGGCAAAACACATACAAAATGTATAATAAAAACATAAAATTATACTTTATGTTATAATAATAGGCCAATTATGTATGTTAAATTTTATTTTATGAATAAACAATATAACAAGTATAGTATACTAATAGAACGCAATATATAGATAAATAAATATCTATTAAATTGAAAAAAAGTTAAGAAATTATATCAAAAATTTGATATTTTAAAACGGTATATATTATATTTTATGTGTTTATTTTATTTAACTATTTGCTATTAGAAATAATTAAATCAATATACTTTTTTAATGGCTCCATATTATCTTTATGATTGTATTTGATTCGGATACAGCCTTTTCCTCTATTAATGTGATGAAAATAAGATTCACCTTCATCAATAAGGGTAAAAATTCTAGTATGAATAGATAAATAAGATTTGTTTGCTCCAAAAATTAGATAATTGTTTTTAAATTTATAACCTGGTAATGAATAAAGAATTTTACACTCAAGAGAGGGATATTTTCTTTCAATATATTTAAATATCTCTTCTAACCAAGGTTTAGCTTCGTCTCTACTATTATCTATATATTCTTGAACTGAAATCTTTTTTTTCTCCATAGAATATCTCCGATATCATTTTTGTTTATTTTAACATGATACATTTCTATAAATCAATTTTCATTTTATTTATTGTATAAAAAAGCTGACTTTTTGCTAAAAGTTTACGCTTTAATATTATAATAATTCTCATTATAATTGCCTTAATGGAGAAAAATAGTATGTACAGCTTTAGAAATGATTATAGTGAGTTATGCCATGAAGAAATTTTAAATACTTTAGCAAGAGCAAATAGAAGGCAATTCGATGGCTATGGTGAAGATGAATTAAGTAATAAAGTCAAAAGGACTATAAAAGAGTTGTTAGATAATAATGATGTAGATATTCATTTTTTAAGTGGAGGTACTCAAACTAATCTAGTAGCAATATCAAGTATTTTAAAACCTTACCAAGCCGTAATCGCAGCAGAGAGTGGGCATATCGCAACTCATGAAGCTGGAGCAATTGAAGCTACTGGTCATAAAATAATTACTATACCAACAATCGATGGAAAGTTGAAAGCTTCAGATATAAAAAGAGTTGTTGAAGATCATTACAGTGATGAAGCTAGAGAACATATTAGCCAGCCTGCAATGGTTTATATTTCGAATCCTAGTGAATATGGTACTATATATAAAAAATGTGAATTAGAAGAAATAAGAAATGTATGTGATCAATTTAACATTCCTCTTTATATGGATGGAGCTAGATTAGCGCAAGGGCTTGAGAGTACTTTTTCAGATTTAAAAATATCTGATTTAACTAAATACCTTGATATGTTTTATATCGGTGGTACTAAAAATGGAGCTATGTTTGGAGAATGTCTTGTCGTAGTAAATCCTTCACTGAAAAAAGACTTTCGATATAATTTAAAACAAAGAGGCGCACTATTAGCAAAAGGGTTTTCTGTTGCTCTTCAATTTGAAGCTTTGTTTAAGGATAATTTGTTTTTTAAACTAGCAAAAGAAGCTAATACTAAAGCTAAAATAATTAATGATGAATTAATATCCTCTTGTAATATAAGAATGTTAGTACCTTGTCAAACTAATCAAGTTTTTCCTATTTTACCTAATAACATTATTGAAAAATTAAGAGAAGATTTCCAATTTTATGATTGGGAGAAAGTTGATGAAAAAAATACAGCAGTAAGACTATGTATTTCATGGGCAACAGAAGAGATACAAATTGATAATTTTATCAATTTGATTCGAAAAAATATTCAATAATTTTATAATTCTAATTTAAAATTTATTATGGTGATAACTATCATATTAAAAGATTATTTAATACTAATTTGCTAATTTTGCAAATTAAATAAAAGCTTAAGGTGTTTGAATAAAACAGTCCTTAGGCTTATTTTTCATTATTACTCATTTAGTTAATTTTTAGCTTACAATAAGTTTAAGCTATTAAATTATCATTTAAATTATATTTAGTGAAAAAGTAAAATGATTGACTCCAATAAGTTTCTAAATATATATATCTCTTTACAACTTATAAAATTAGAAGAAAATCTAACTCTTTTTAGCAAACTATAAATATTTGCTTTATAAATAGATATATTTCCTTTAAACTGAATGTGTGACTATATCACTATTATAATTTTTAAATTAATAATATTTTTAAAACATATATATTATAAAATGTCTAATGAGACATTGTGGAGGTAAGCATTTATGAAAGCATCAATTGGGTTAATCGGATTAGCTGTAATGGGTGAAAACCTAGTTTTAAATTTAGAGAGCAAAGGATACAATGTTGCCGTATATAATAGAACTATTGAAAAAGTTGATAAATTTCTAAACTCAAGAGCCAAAGGTAAAAATATTATTGGTTCAACTTCTATTGAAGATTTTGTTTCAAAAATTGAAAAACCAAGAAAGATAATGATGATGGTAAGAGCTGGTGAAGCTGTTGATAAAACCATTGATCAATTAATACCTTATTTAGATGAGGGTGATATAATCATTGATGGTGGTAATTCTAATTATTTAGATACTACTAGACGTATAAAATATGTTAATGAAAAAGGTTTTTACTATATTGGCTCTGGTGTATCCGGTGGAGAAGAAGGTGCTCTTTTAGGACCTTCAATTATGCCAGGAGGAAATGTAGAGGCTTGGAAAGAGGTTAAACCTATTTTACAAAATATAAGTGCAAAAGTAGATAATAATGTACCATGTTGTGATTGGATTGGACCTTCTGGTTCAGGGCATTTTGTTAAAATGGTACACAATGGTATTGAATATGGTGATATGCAACTCATTAGTGAAATATATGATATAATGAGAAAAATCTTAAAATTATCATATTCACAAATGCATGAGATTTTTAATAACTGGAATGAGGGGCCATTAAACTCATATCTTATTGAAATTACAAGTGATATTTTGAACTACAAAGATGAAGATGGCTCTCCTTTAGTTGAGAAAATTTTAGATTCTGCAGGACAAAAAGGAACTGGTAAGTGGACTGCAATCAATGCCCTTGATAAGGCTGTTGATTTATCACTAATTGCAGAAGCTGTTTTTGCTAGAATTGTAAGTAGTAAAAAAGAAGAGAGAGATGTAGCTAATAGAGAATTCTCATCATTAGTTGAAGAGACTTCTTTTGATAAAGAAAAATTAGTTAAAGATTTACACTCTGCGATTTTTGCTTCAAAAATAATTTCATATGCTCAAGGCTTTGATTTAATAAAAAATGTTTCTATTGAAAATGAATGGAATCTAAATTTAAGCAGTATAGCCTTAATGTGGAGAGGCGGATGTATTATTAGATCATCCTTCTTATCAAATATTAGTGAAGCTTATGAAAATAATCCTGGTTTAAATAACCTAATGCTTGATCCTTATTTTAAGAAAATATTATTACAGACGCAACAAGGATTGAGAAATATAATTTCAATTGCTGTGTTAAATGGAGTACCTACACCAGCTCTTAGTGCAGCTCTTTCATATTTTGATAGTTATAGATCTTCTTCTCTTCCATCAAATTTAATTCAAGCACAAAGAGATTACTTTGGTGCTCATACTTATGAAAGAGTAGATAATGAAAGAGGTAAATACTTTCATACAAATTGGACTAGTAGAGGTGGAAGTACTTCATCAACTACTTATTCTGTATAGGAGTTATATATGGATGAATCATTTGTATTTTTAATATTTGGAGCAACTGGAGATCTTTCCCAAAGAAAATTAATCCCTGCTATTTATAATTTATATAGAAAAAATATGCTTACAATGCCTTTTAATCTATTAGCAATAGGTAGGAGAGATATTGAAGATAAAAATTTTAGAGAACAAGTAAAAACATCATTATTAGCTAAAAAATATGATGAAAAAACTATAGATGAATTTATATTGAGAATAGATTATTTTAAAATGGATTTAGTTCATTGTATTAATTATGATGATTTAAAACAGTTTTTAAAAGTAAAATATGATACATCTAATTATCTTTATTATTTTGCTATTTCACCTGAATTATATTGTTCTACTGCTAAAAGATTAAACGCTTCTGCCTTAAATGATGAAGAGGATGGCTTTAAAAGAGTAATCATTGAAAAACCTTTTGGGCATGATTTAGAAAGTGCTATAAAGTTAAATAAAGATTTGCATAAATATTTTGATGAAAAACAACTTTTTAGAATTGATCATTATTTAGGAAAAGAAACTGTACAAAATATATTAGTAGCAAGATTTGCAAATGGAATTTTTGAACCTTTGTGGAATAGAAACTATATTGAATATGTTGAAATTACATCGGCAGAATCTCTTTCAGTTGGAACAAGGGCTGGATATTATGATAAAGCAGGTGCTTTAAGAGATATGGTTCAAAACCATTTATTGCAAGTATTAGCTTTAATTAGTATGGAACCTCCAATAAATACTAGCTCAAAAGCCCTTAGAGATGAAATGGTCAAAGTCTTTCAATCCCTTCGTCCAATAAAAAAGGAAGAAGTTCCAAAATTAGTTGTAAGAGGACAGTATGTAAATTCAATTTATGAAGGAAAAGAAGTTTTAGGCTATAGAGATGAACAAAATATTCCTAAGGACTCAAAAACAGAAACGTATGTAGCTTTAAAATGCTATATAGATAATTGGAGATGGAGTAATGTTCCTTTCTATATTAAGACAGGAAAGGCTTTAGCAACATCTGTTACAGAAGTAGTTATACACTACAAAGTTAACCCTCATAGCATTTTTAGAAATAATGAAGAAATTTCAAGTGAACATAATCAACTAGTTATCAGAATACAACCTGATGCAGGTTTTTTAATGACTTTCCAAATGAAAGTACCTGGTGCGGGGTTTAAAGTACAACCTGTAAAAATGGATTTCCATTATTCCTCTTTACAAGAGACGGATATCCCTGAAGCATATGAGAGATTAATATATGATTGCTTAATAAATGATCCAACTCTTTATCAGAGAAGTGATGCCATTGAGTTAACATGGAGTTTTGTTCAACCGATTTTAGATGCTTGGAAAGAAGATGATTCAATAGCTCTTCATGGATACCCCGCTAGAAGTTGGGGACCTAGGTATATTGAAAATATACTATCTGAAGAAAATCATCCTTGGAGATTTCCATGCAAAGACTTAAGTGATGGTAGATATTGTGAATTATAAAGTACAAGATATGGACAATATAAAAATATATAAAGATAATTATCAAGTTTGTTTTAACTTAGCAAAAGAGATAAAAGCCTTAAATCAAAGAGGCTCTACAGTTGCTCTCTCAGGAGGTTCTTCCCCTCTTTTACTATTTAATATAATGAAAGATGATTTTAAACCTAGTGATTTTGATAAAATAAAGTTTTTTTGGGTTGATGAAAGATTTGTGGAACAAGAAAGTGAAGAAAGTAATTTTGGTAACTTTTCAAGAATTTTAATAGATACTAATATAATATCTATTAAACAAGTCTTTCCAATGTATAAAAAACTCTCAATAGATGAAACGATAATAAACATTGAAGGCAAAATTAGAAATAATGTTAAAGTATTAAATGGACTTCCTAGTTTTGATTTAACAATTCTTGGATTAGGAGATGATGGACATACTGCATCACTATTTCCAGATAATCTTAAAGCTTTAGATTCTAACGAAATTTTAATTAAAACAAAACATCCTGTTTCAAAACAAAATAGGATAAGCCTTACAAAAAATGTTATAAATAATTCTAAAAAAATTGTTTTCTTATGTTTAGGTGAAAATAAAGCATATAAAATAAAACAAGTATTAATTGAAAAAGATAAGAGTTTACCTGCTTCTTTTATAAAAAGCGATGATACTGTGTATTGGTATTTAGATAGAACCGCAGCAATTCTAATTTGACTATAAAAATAATAAATTGTTAAGAAAAAATTCAATTCTTAACAATTTATTTTGTAAAAAGGTCTATAAATATATAAAAAAATCTCATTTTAACACTTTTCTAACATTTCTTTATAATTTCATTAACATCTATGAATTATCTTCTAATCACAATATAGGAGAAAATTATGAAAAAATTATTCTTGATTTTATTAGTCGCAATGTCAAGTTTCGCACTTTTTGCTGGTGGTGAAAGTGAAACAGTTAAAGAAGAAGTTGTTAATTATACATTCGGTGGTTCTTCAACTGTAGCCCCAATTGCAAAATCAGTTATTCCTGAATTTGAAAAAGAATATCCAAGCGTAGAAGTTGGTTATGAAACTTTAGGATCTTCAACTGGTATTAAACAATTACTAGCTGGAACTTTATCTCTTGCTGGTTCATCTAGAGATTTAAAACAAAGTGAATTAGATGCAAATTGTGTACCTACAGTTATAGCTTTAGATGGTTTATCTGTTGGTGTTAACGCATCTGTTAATATTAGTAACTTAACACTTGCACAACTTGCTGCAATCTTTAGTGGTGAAATCACTAACTGGAGTGAAGTTGGTGGAGATAACATAAAAATTGAATTAATCGAAAGAGATGAAACTTCAGGAACATATGGTTCCTTCAATGAAATCGTATTAGAGTCCCAAGGTAAAGAACCAACAAAGAATGCAATTATTGCAAAAGAGAATGGTGAAGTTGCAACTAAAATCGCTTCAACTCCAGGATCAATTGGATATATCGGAATGGCATTCAATCATATTATCACAAACGCTGGTGGTAAAATCTTAACAATTGATGGTGTAGAACCTTCTTCAGATAACGTAATAAATAAGACTTACCCAATTAGTAGAGCATTATATGTAGTTACAATTGGAGAGCCAAAAGACAACACTGTTGAAAAAGACTTTATTGATTTCTTACTATCAAAGAAAGGTCAAGCTATTGTTGAAGAGAACGAATTCATCGCAATTAATTAATAAAAATATATGACAACAATAAAAAACAATAACAATAAACGTAGAGTTGTTGAGCAAAGTAGTAGAGTGATCTTACTACTTTGCGCTCTAGTCTCTATAGCCGCAGTAATTGCTATAACACTATATATTATAAATCAAGGTATTCCTTTCTTTTCAAAAGTCAGTTTAAAAGACTTTTTATTTTCATTTAATTGGGAACCCTCTGCAAAAGAAAACCCAAGCTATGGAATTGGTGCTTTTATATTAGCTAGTTTTGAAGTTGTAATTCTAGCAATTGTAATAGCATTGCCTATTGGACTTTCTACTGCAATTTTTTTAAGTGAATTTGCTAAAGGAAAATTATCTGTAGTTATAAAAAATACCATTGAATTATTAGCAGGTATTCCTTCTATTATTTATGGTTTATTTGGTATTGCTATCATAGTCCCAGCAGTCAGAAATACATTTGGTGGAAATGGATATAGTTTATTATCAGCGAGTATAATCTTATCAATTATGATACTTCCTACCATAATTAATATTAGTGAAGTTTCAATAAAGAGTGTTCCTGATTCTCTAAGACAAGCCTCAATTGCCATGGGAGCCACTAAATGGCAAACAATTTATAAAGTTGTTATCCCCTCTGCAGTTAATGGTATTGTAGCATCTATTATTTTAGCCTTAGGCAGAGCTATTGGAGAGACAACAGCAGTATTATTAGTTGGTGGTAATTCTGCAGTATTTGCAAAAACCCCAATTGATATGGGTAGAACTTTGACTATGAATATAATTACGGATATGAGTTATGCAGAAGGCACGCACCTTTCGGCTCTATTTGCTACTGCAATGTTACTATTTTTATTTATTCTATTTTTGAATTTCATTGTTGTTTATATTTCGAGCAAAAGTAGATTAGGACAGAGTGAATGAACAGAAAAACTACAAGTAAAATAGCTTTAAGCCTAATTCAAGGTTTATCTATATTAACAATTTTAATTTTAGCTTTGATTCTCTCGTATTTAGTTTATAGAGGGCTAAGAAGTAATAATTTAAATGAAAGACAAGTAATTGATGAAGTAAATGTAACTTTGCCATTCGATGTCTATTCAAATAAATATTCTAAAGTTGAAGAGCTAGATTATTTTACATTTAAAAAAATAATTGAAGGCAGAATATATTCACTTAGAAGAGTTACAAGTGTTAATAGAGATATAAAATTATATATAGATTCATCATTAATTGATTATTTAAGTAAATATTTTTTAGTTGATGAAAGTGATCTTTTAGATAGTAGTATAACTCAATTTGATAGTTCTACAATTGCTGATGACAAAATATTATTAAACGATATAAAAGAGAATGAAGGAGCAATTGTAATAACTACAGCTAATACTAAACTAAAAGGTTTAAATGAAGTTGAAGTAAGTGATCAAGTCTTAGTGGTTAATTCTAAAGTTACTGAATTGTATGGTAATAAAAGAATTGGAAATCTAAAAGAAGAAGAAGTAGAGCAATTATTAGATGGCAAATATAAGAGCTGGAGTGAATTAGATGGCCCTTCAGTTGATGTACATTTAGTAGACTCATTAGATAAGGTAGAGAATGTTGATGGAGCTATAATGGTAGTAGATGCAACATCCTACCAGAAAGGTGTGGATAACCAAGCAAACATAGATTTATTAAAAGTCTTTCATAAAGTTTCAAAAAGAAATTTAACTTGGGATTATTTAGTAAGTCAAAGTGAAGATGAAGGTAAATATGGTGGTATTGCTAGCATAATCATTAACACTTTAATCATGGTTTTACTTACCGTATTAATAGCTACTCCAATTTCTGTTGCAGGTGCAATATATCTCGTTGAATATGCTAAAAAGGGTAAAGTATCCACCTTAATTAAAACTGGAATTGACTTACTAGCTGCAGTCCCCTCAATCATCTTTGGACTATTTGGACTATTAGTATTTGTTCAATTTTTTGATTTTGGATTTTCTTTGATAAGTGGTGTATTAACACTATCTCTAATGATATTACCAACAATACTTAGAACCAGCGAAGAAGCAATTAGAAGTGTAAGTCCCGCCCTAAAAGAAGCAAGTCGTGGTTTAGGCGCTACAAAAATTGAGACTATAATTAAAATAGTCATTCCTAGTGCATCTCGTGGTATTACAACGGGAATTATACTTGCAATTGGTAGAGCGTTGGGAGAAACAGCAGCCTTGATATTTACAATTGGCTCTTCAACTTCAATTGTTTCAAACTTAAAAAGTTCATCAAGAGTATTAGCTCAACACATATACTTGATTATTACAGAAGGTGGTTCAATTGATGAAGCATTTGCTTCAGCTCTTGTATTAATTGTACTTGTTTTAATCATCAACAGTATTACAAAGATAATTATGAGAAGGAAGTAAATAAATGAATGATTCTTTATTTAAAGTTACTGATTTAGATCTCTGGTATGGCGATCATCAGGCCTTGAATAAAATTAATATGGAAATTCAAAAGAACACTATTAATGCTTTTATTGGACCCTCAGGTTGTGGAAAAAGCACCTTTTTGAGAGTTCTAGATAGAATGAATGACCTAATTGATAGTGTTACTATAGAAGGTGAAGTCTTATTTGAAGGAAAAAATATTTATACTGATATGGATATTTTAGATTTGAGAAGAAGAGTTGGTATGGTATTCCAAAAACCAAATCCTTTTCCTATGACAATTTTTGATAATGTTGCCTATGGACCTAAATTATATAAAAAGTATAAAAAAAGTGAATTGTTTGATAAAGTTGAAAGTGCTTTAAAACAAGCAGCCCTTTGGGATGAGGTAAAAGATAGACTTCATTCAAGTGCGCTAGGCCTTTCAGGTGGGCAACAACAAAGGTTATGTTTAGCTAGAACTTTAGCTGTCAATCCAGATGTCGTATTGATGGATGAACCAACAAGTGCCTTAGACCCAATATCAACAGCAAAAATTGAAGAATTAATGATTGAAATTAAAAAAGATTACACAATAATTATTGTAACTCATAATATGCAACAAGCTTCAAGAGTATCTGATGTAACTTCATTCTTTTTAATAGATGAGCAAAGACGCGGTTATTTAGTAGAAAGTGGTGAAACCGGAGAAATATTTTTAAATCCAAAAGATAAGAGAACAGAAGATTATATTTCAGGAAAATTCGGTTAGAAAAGGAGAAAAGTAAATATGACTGATCAAATCCATCAAATTGATGAAAAAATAATGTTTTATAGAGAATTATTGTTACAAATGGTAACTAGAGTTGAACAAGCAATTTTGAAAGCAACAATCTCTATGGAGACAAATGATTTAAAATTAGCAGATTCCGTTATTAAAGAAGATTTCTTTATTAATCAATTAAGAGATATGATAGAAAGTGATGCCGTTAGATTATTAATTAGTGAAGCTCCATATGGTCATTATATGAGACAAGTTATTGCTGGTTTAAAAATTGCAACTAGTTTAGAGAGAATGGGTGATCACGCAACCCATTTAGCTAGAATAGTTGGACAAGATAAACTTAGTAATGATGAAAGAGAAAAGCCCATTATAAAAGGAATTGTTGAAATGTCTAATATTGTAGCTGATATGTTTAGAGGAGCTATAGATGCTTTAATAAACATTGATTCTCAGGCTGCAAAAAATGTTGCTAAAATGGATGATGAAATTGATAGTAGAAGAGAAGAATTAAAGAAATTAATTTTAGAAAGTGGACCTTTTGAAGAACTTAAATTAAGACAAAATATGCACAATTATTATTACTTAGTTATTGAACTTGAAAGAGTTGGAGACCATATAACTACAATATGTTCTTGGGTTGTGTATATGGATGAAGGTGTTAAACCGAATTTAAATTAGACAAATAATATATCTATTAAAGGAAACTTGATTATTGATGATTCAATAAATAGTTTCCTTTTATTATGTCTTTTTAAACTAAAAATAAAATAATAAAAGGCTTCTTTTCTATAAAACTTAAATGTATAAAATGAGGCAAAGAGGATATATATAATCATTTTTGTTTAATTTAAAGTCTAATAAAATTAGATATAAAATAATATGAATACATTAAGTTATTATAAAATAAAAAAATGGAACTACTAAAAATCTTTAATAGTTCCAAAACTCTTATTAATTATCTATATTTTATACATTGAATCGCTTTTTTTGTATAAAGACGTCAATACATTGTGCGTTTTCGATAGCGTTAAGATAAAGGTAGAACCTTTATTTTCTTCGCTTTCAACTTCTATGCTACCAGAGTGGAGAAGAGCAATATGTTTTACTATTGATAGGCCAAGACCCGTTCCACCACTATCTCTAGATCTGTTTTTATCAACCCGGTAGAACCTTTCAAAAATTCTATGCTTCTCAGAATCAGGAATACCAATTCCATAGTCTTTTACTTTTATAATAATCTCATATTTCTTTTCACTAACGCTAATCTCTATTTTACTATCATCAGGGCTGTAGTTAATAGCATTTACAACTAGATTAATAATAGCTTGCCTTAATAAGCCTTCATTGCAGTAAATTTCTAGATTCTTAACAGAATCTTTTTTTATTGAAATGTTTTTTTTCTTAGCTAAAGGTTTTGTAGTTTTAACAACACTATCAAGAATTGAAGTAATAGGAATTTGCTGCATTGTTGGTTGGCTTTTTTCTTTTTCTAAAGAAGATAATAATAATAAATCTTCAATTATTGCCTTCATATTTTTATAGTTATTATAAATATCATCATAGAATTCAAGAGCTTGCTTCTCACTTAGTTTATTGTTTAATAAGATCTCTGCAAAACCTCCAATTGATGTTAATGGAGTTTTTAATTCATGAGATACATTACTAACAAAATCTTTTCTAATATTTTCTAGTCTGTGTAATTCACTTACATCTGTCAAAGTTAATAAGAGACCTTCACACTTATTATCTCTTTCCATAGCATTTATACTTATATGAAGATGTTTTTCTTTTCCCTTTGCATAGAGAAGGGCCATTTCGCCTGTATAATTTTTATAAAGACATAACTCAATTTGACTATTTTCAAAGTTGCTTAAAGCGCTATTTAGTTTAGTATTTAAATCAATATCACTTATTATATCTCTAATATTCATATTTTTACGAATAGCTTTTTCTAATATGGAGACTGCTGCTTTATTGCATAAAACAATTTCTTTTTTGATATTCAAGAAAATGACACCTTCTTGCATAGACTCTAGCACTAAAGAATACTCATTTTTTTCGATTTCCAAATTTTTAATTATAGATTGAAGCCTTTCTGCCATAATATTTAAAGTTTCAGATAATTCTTTAATTTCAGAAGGATTTGTTATATGAGTTCTAGCATCTAATTCGCCTTGAGCATAATTATTACTAACCTCTACTAATGACTCTATTGGAATAAATAAATATCTTAGAATAAAGAAAAGAGCTATACTTAAAATGATTGATATGAATATTAAAATTGGAATTAATGCTGATAAAAATTGAGAATTGAGGAATGAGAATTTTGAAATTGGGGAAGCAACCCTAATAAAGACCTCTTTGTCAATTGAATATATAGCGCAATAAATAGTATCGATATTTGTAGTTTTACTTACTCTAAAACTAAAACCAACCTCATCTTTTTTTGCACTTTTAATTTCATCTCTATATAGATGGTTATCCATAGTAGATATATCTTGTTGACTATCGAATAGGACTACTCCCTCTTTATCAACAATAGTAATTCTAAGATTTTTTGAACTAGCTATATTATCTAAAATATCATAATCAAGAACTTCAAAGGTATCTATGAATAATGCTTCATTATTTAAATCAGTCTTTTCCTGATTAGTTAATATATTTGTAAACACACTTTTTGATGTTAATAGGGAAGAAAATAAAATCAAAAAGGCTGTTATAAAGAGTAAAAGGGAAACTTGTCTCTTAAACTTCAATTTTGTGCTCCTAAGTATTTATATCCAACACCCCAAACTGTTTTAATTCGGCTACCATAATGTTTGAGCTTTTTTCTTAAAGCAACAATTTGCACATCAATAGCTCTCTCAGTTACTGGGTAATCAGATCCTTTTATTTTAGTAATTAATTTCTCTCTTGAATAAACCTTTTCTGGATTTTCAATTAATAGCGCTAGTAAATTAAATTCTGTGGCTGTTAGAATAATTGGTGTTTCATCTATTAAACAAGTTCTTTTTGAAGTATCAATGAAAATACCATTGTCCTTAATAGTTTTTAATTGCTCAGAATCAACTTTTCTATCTAATAGTCTTAAAGCTGCTTTAACTTTTGCAGATAAGACTTTTGGACTAAATGGCTTAGTTAGATAATCATCTGCACCGAGTTCTAATGCTGAAATAATATCACTATCATCATTTTTTGCAGATGCAATAATTATAGGTGTTTTTATTTCTAATTTATATCTTGTAATCTTTAAGATTTCAAAACCGTTTACAAGAGGTAACATTAAATCAAGTATTATACATGCATAACTGTTTTTTGAAATGGAATTAATAGCCGACTGACCATCATAGACACACTCAGTTTCAAAGCCTTCTGATTGGAGTTGAAAGCTTAATAATTTCGAAATACTTTTGTCATCTTCAATTATTAAAATATTGTTTTTCATAAAATAATATTAGGACGTGGCATGTATTTTTTGCAAGAGAAAAGCTTTTAATTAACAGAAAATTAACAAAAACTTACGGTTCTTGGCTTTAATATATTATTAAATTCAAATAATGAGCTATCTCCTTATAAAAATTGTTAATTTAGTGTTAGTTTTATATAGATGAGTAAAACTAAACAAAATTCTGAAATAATTTTTACTAAATAAAATAATTTTGTTAAATTGATGTAAATACTATTAAAAAGATTTATTTTAAACTAGACTTAGAATTAGATAAATGCAACAAAATAACGATTTTTGCATTATTTTGCAACAACTTTATAAAATTTTTTATAATTTTGTTGTATAAGTGTTGCATAAATTTTTGCTTTTAGATAATGTACACCTATAACGAGGTATTTACAATTATGATAAATAAAGTTGCAATACTGATGGGTAGTTTAAGCGATTTAGACAAAGTTAAAGGTGCTTTTTTAATACTTAAGGAACTTGAAATTCCTTATGATGTTAAGATATTAAGTGCACATAGAACAACAGCTGAAACTTTAGATTTTGCACTAAAAGCAAATGAAGAATACAGTGTAATAATCTGTGCAGCTGGCATGGCAGCACACTTAGCTGGTATAGTTGCAGCAAATACGTTATTGCCTGTAATTGCAATTCCTATATCTTCCTCGTTAAATGGGCTTGATGCCTTATTATCTAGCGTACAAATGCCAAGTGGTGTACCGGTTGCAACGGTTGCAATTGATGGAAGTAAGAATGCTGCCCTTCTTAGTGCTCAAATTATAGCCTTAGAAAATGATGATGTTTTAACACGTTTAGTTGATTTTAGAAAGAAAAATAGAAAATCGTCCTTAGAAAATAATGAAAAACTAAAGCAAATCCTGTAATTAAATTACGGGATTTTTTTATTGGAGTGAAAAAAGATGAAAAAGCTAAATCTACTTTATCAAGGTAAGGCTAAGAAGGTTTATCAAAGTGATGATGAAAATTTATGTATTGTTGATTACAGTGATGCAGCAACTGCTTTTAATGGTGTTAAAAAAGGCACTATTAATAACAAAGGTGCAATCAACAATCAACTAAGTAACTATTTTATGAGAGAATTGGAAAAAGATGGTATTCCAACTCATTTCGTAGAAGAGTTAAGTGATAGGGAAACCTTAGTAAAAAAATTAAAAATAATTCCATTAGAAGTTATTGTAAGAAATATAGTAGCTGGCTCTCTTTCAAAAAGAATAGGTATTGAAGAAGGTTTTGAATTGAAAAACCCAATAATTGAATTTTGTTATAAAGAAGATAGTTTAAACGATCCTATGTTAAATATTTCACATATTACTACTCTTGAGATTGCAACAAAAGAAGAGTTAGATTTAATTACAAATTATAGCTTAAAAATTAATGAATTCTTGCAAAAAGAATTATCAAATAAAGGAATTATCTTAGTAGATTTCAAATTAGAATTTGGTAAAGATTCATCTAATAAAATTTATTTAGCAGATGAAATCTCTCCTGATACATGTCGCTTCTGGGATGCTAAAACTCATAAAAAACTTGATAAAGATAGGTTCAGAAGAGATTTAGGTGAAGTAGAAGATGCCTATATTGAAGTTAAATCTAGGATAATGAACTAAAAATGGGTGACAAATTAAAAGAAGAATGTGGAGTCTTTGCAATCAGTGAAGCCGATGATGATATTGATATTGTAAATACAAGTTATCTAGCACTTTATGCTCTACAACATAGAGGTCAAGAGGGCTGTGGTATTTGTGTTAATAACAAAGACTCCCTATCCTTATATAAGGATGTTGGTTTAGTTAGTGAAGTTTTTAGTAAAAGAAATTTAGAAAAATTACCAAAATCCAATATTGCTATAGCCCATGTTAGATATGGTACTACAGGTAATAATAATAGAGAAAATGTCCAACCTCTTGTTGTAAATCATAAAGAGGGGAAGACAGCTTTAGCTCATAATGGAAATTTAGTAAATGATAATCTACTTAGGGATAAGCTAGAATCAAAGGGTTTAATTTTTCAAACTACTAGTGATAGTGAAGTTATAGCATATTTAATTACAAAAAATAGATTGAAAAGTTCTTCTCTTGAAGAAGCTATTGAAAAAACAATGTATGAAATTAAAGGTGCTTATTCACTTGTGATAATGACACCTTATAAATTAATTGTAGCAAGAGATCCTAGAGGCTTTAGACCTTTAGTTATGGGTAAGTTAAAAAATAGATATGTTTTTGCAAGCGAAACCTGTGCTTTTGATGCAATTAATGCTGAGTACATTAGAAGTGTTAGACCTGGGGAAATAATAAGTATTAATAAATCCCAAGTTAAATCAATAACAACTCATTGTGATAAATATAGGCAGAGCTTATGTGTTTTTGAGCTATTATATTTTAGTCGCCCTGATAGTAAAATTGATGATATTGATGTTTTAGATTCTAGATTAAAAGCTGGAGAGTTCTTATATAAAGAGAATCCAACAGAAAGTGATGTTGTAATTGGCGTTCCAGATTCTGGAATTTTAGCTGCAATTGGTTATTCAAGAGCTAGCGGAATAAACTATGGAGTTGGGCTAATTAAAAATAAATACATCGGTAGAACTTTTATTCAACCAAAACAAACTCAAAGAGATTCTTCTGTTCAAATAAAATTAAATGTTGTCGAATCAGTTATAAAAGGGAAAAGAGTAATCTTAATAGATGATTCTATAGTGAGAGGAACTACAAGTATAAGAATTGTTAAATTACTCCGAGATGCTGGAGCAAAAGAGGTTCATTTTAGATCTTCTTCTCCAATGTTTTTAAACCCTTGTTACTTCGGTACTGACATCGATAGTAAAGAAAATTTATTTGCTTGCAAATACACAAAAGAAGAAATGAGAGATATCTTAAATGTAGATTCTCTAGAATTTTTGAGCGTTTCAAATGTCGTTAAATTAGCGAAAAAAGATATGGGTTATTGTACTGCTTGTTTTAGTGGAAAGTATCCCATAAAACCAAAAGTAGAAAGAAGTAAATCACACTTAGAG
Organism: Sphaerochaetaceae bacterium; assembly: GCA_963677735.1. Taxonomy (GTDB): domain Bacteria; phylum Spirochaetota; class Spirochaetia; order Sphaerochaetales; family Sphaerochaetaceae; genus Pleomorphochaeta. The sequence goes on along the minus strand of OY782505.1, from coordinate 2,071,624 downwards.
CAATGAGGAAATAATGGAAACTAATGAAATGTATAAAGAAGCTGGCGTCAATCTTGAAGCCGGTTATGAAAGTGTTCGTTTAATTAAGGAAAGAGTAAAAAATACTTATGATTCTAATGTATTGAGTTCTTTAGGAGGTTTTGCATCACTCTATAGTTTGGATTTATCAAATATAGAAAACCCTATTTTGGTTAGTGGAACAGATGGTGTTGGAACAAAATTAAAATTAGCCTTTTTACTAAATAAATACGATACAATTGGGATTGATTGTGTTGCTATGTGTGTAAATGATATAGCTTGTACAGGAGCTAAGCCATTATTTTTCTTAGATTACATTGCTGTAGGATCTAATAACCCCAAACAAATTGAACAAATTGTTGATGGTATGTGTAAAGGATGTATTCAAGCTAATTGTAGTTTAGTAGGTGGCGAAACTGCAGAAATGCCTGGCTTTTATAAAGTTGGGGAATTTGATGTAGCTGGATTTGCAACAGGGGTTGTAGATAAAAAGAAATTGATAGATGGGAAAACAATTGAAGAAGGAGATTTAATTATTGCTCTTCCTTCTTCAGGTGTTCATTCAAATGGTTTTTCACTTATAAGAAAAATTTTTAATACAAAAGACTCCTTATTTAAAGTGTATGAAAATCTTGAAAAACCTTTGATTGAATACCTTCTAGAACCTACAAGAATTTATGTTAAAGATATTCTTAAATTAAATGAGCTGATTAAAATTAAAGGGCTATCTCACATAACCGGTGGTGGATTCTTTGAAAATATACCCCGCTCAATTCCAAACGGACTCTGTGCAAAAATAACAAAAGATAAAATTATTATTCCTGAAGTTTTTAATGTCATAAAAAAAGAAGGTAATGTTGATGAAAAAACTATGTTCAATACATTTAACCAAGGTGTTGGTTTAACCTTAATTATTGATAAGAAAGATAAAGATATTGTTTTTGAGAATATTAAAGATAGTTATTTAATCGGAGAAGTGGTTAAAGGTGAGGATAAACTAGTTTTATGTTAAAAGTTGCAGTTTTAGTTTCAGGCAGAGGGACTAACTTAGAAGCTATATTAAAAGAGAAATATAAAGGGAATTTAGATAAGTGTGAAATATCTTGTGTAATTTCTAATAAAAAAGATGCATATGCTCTTGAAGTTGCAAAAAATTATAAGGTTAAAACTTTTGTTATCAGTGAAAAAAATATAAATAAATTCGAGAATAATTTATTAAATATATTAAATGATAATGAAATTGGACTAGTAGTTCTTGCTGGATTTATGAAAATCCTTTCCCCATCTTTTATTATTTCTTATAATAAACCCATTATAAATGTGCATCCTTCCCTAATACCAAGTTTTTGTGGAAAAGGGTATTATGGACTAAAAGTTCATCAAGCAGCGCTTGAAAAGGGTGTAAAAGTTAGTGGAGCAACAGTTCATTTTGTTAATGAAATACCTGATGGGGGAAAAATAATATTGCAAAAGGCTGTTGAAGTAAAAAAGGGAGATACCCCAGACCTTCTTCAAAAAAGAATTATGGAAGAGGCAGAGTGGGTATTGTTGCCAAAAGCAATAGATTTGTTATCGAAGGAAAGTTTATGACAAGTATTTTTGATTATTTCTCAAGTTTAGAGTATCCAGGAAGAAATATCACAGTTGGAAGAATGGATGATGGAGCAATCTTTTTTTGTTATGGGATTATGGGACGAAGTGCTCATTCAAAAAATAGAATTTTTGTAAAAGAAAATAATATTATTAAAACAAAAGCCTATGATGAATCCTTATTAAAAGATCCTTCTTTAATTATTTATAATGCAATAATCCCAATTAAAAATGGATACATTGTAACTAATGGAGATCAAAGTGATACAATTAACGATTACTTAAAAAGAGGGAAGTCTTATGAACAAGCTCTAAGAACTAGAGCTTATGAAAATGATGCACCAAATTATACTCCAAGAATAAGTGCTTTAATTAAATTTAAAAATAATGATTTAGACAAAGTTGAGTTTTCTATTTTAAAAAGAGCAATGCAAGGAGCTAGAAGATTTTTCTTTGATTATGAAAAAATAGAAAAAAATACAGCACTAGTTATTAATACTTATAGTGAAAACACCTCTCCTTTAAAACCTTTTATCGGAGAGCCTGTTGAAGTTACAATACCTGCAGTTACAGATATTAAAGAGTTAACAAATAAAATATTTATATCTCAAAATGATGATAATAAAATATCTTTATATGGTTTAAAGTATAAGGATAAAATAAGTGAAGATATAATAATTAATGTTAATGGGGATAAATAAAATGGAAAATATTAAATTAAAATATGGATGTAATCCACACCAAAAAAATGCACAAATTTATTCTGAAAAATTACCTATTACTATATTAAATGGTAATCCAGGATATATTAATTTACTAGATGCTCTAAATAGTTATCAACTTGTTAGTGAATTAGATACTGCTTTAGATTTGCCATCAGCAGCTTCATTTAAACACGTTAGTCCAGCTGGAGCAGGTGTTTATTTCCCTCTAAGTGATGAAGAGAAACAAATGTATTTTGTTAAAGGTGAATTGAGCCCCTTAGCAGTAGCTTATACAAGAAGTCGTGGTGCTGATAGATTATCTTCTTTTGGTGATTTTGTTGCTTTATCTAGAAAATGTGATGAAAGTACTGCTAAATGTATTAAAAGAGAAGTATCTGATGGTGTAATTGCTCCATCCTTCAGTGATAAAGCCTTAGAAATTTTAAAAGAAAAAAGAAACGGATCATATACTGTAATTCAAATTGACAAAGATTATGTACCTCCAAAGAGTGAGAAGAGAGAAATTTTTGGAATAACTTTTGAAATGGATAGAAATGATGTCGTTTTTGATAAATCTTATTTAGAAAACATCGTAACTAATAAAAAAGAATTAACAGAGAGTTCAATAATTGATTTAATTGTAGCTTCAATTAGTGTTAAATATACTCAATCAAATTCGGTTTGTTATGCTTATAGAGGACAGACTATAGGAGTTGGGGCAGGAGGGCAGAGTAGAATCCATTGTACTCGACTTGCTGGAGATAAAGCAGATAGATGGCTTTTAAGACGTCATCCAAAAGTTTTAAACCTACCTTTTAAAGCAAAACTATCTAGAAATACTAAAGACAATGTTATTGAACAATATTTGAACGAAAAAAGGGAAATTGACCTATTTTCTAAAGATAAATTAGAAGAATATTTTGAGAAACCTATAGAAATATTAAGTGAAAAGGAAAAAGAAGATTATTTGAAAAGTATTAGAGGTGTAAGTCTTTCTTCTGACGCTTTCTTCCCCTTTGAAGATAATATTTTAAGAGCTTATAGAAGCGGGGTAAATTATATAGTTCAACCCGGTGGTTCAATTAGAGATGAACAAGTAATTAAAGCATGTAATGATTTAGATATTGTTATGGCATTTAGCAATTTAAGATTATTTCATCATTAAGGAGTTTAAGGGTGAATATTTTAATTATTGGTGGTGGTGGCAGAGAAGATGCCATAATTAATAAACTATTAGAAAATAATAAAGTAGAGAAAATATTTGCCCTTCCTGGAACTGGGGTGAAGAGAAATAAAGTATTAAATTTTAATATTGATACAACTGACTTTAATAAGATAATCGATTTTTGCAATAATCATGTTATAGATTTTGCAATTGTTTCTCCAGATAACCCACTTGTTTTGGGCTTAGTAGATGAGCTAGAAAAATTAAATATTTTAACTTTTGGCCCAAATAAGAGAGCAGCTATAATTGAAGGAAGTAAAAGCTTTTCTAAAGAATTGATGAGAAAGTATAATATTCCAACAGCAGATTATCACACCTTTAGTGATAGTGATTTAGCAATTAAATATTTAGATGGATGTAAATTTCCAATTGTAATTAAAGCTGATGGATTAGCACTAGGTAAAGGTGTTGTAATTTGTGAGTCTAAGAAGGCAGCAAAAGAAACAATTATTGATTTTATTGATAATAAGAAATTTAGTACAAGTAGTTCTAAAATTATCATAGAAGAATTTCTAACTGGGTTTGAAGTATCAATTTTGGCCTTTTGTGATGGAAAAATCTTAAAACCTTTAGTCTCCTCTATGGATCATAAAAGAATAGGGGACGGGGATATTGGCTTAAATACCGGAGGAATGGGAGTAGTAGCTCCTAACCCTTATTACAGTGATAAAGTTAAATTATATTGTGAGAAAAATATTTTTCAAAAGACACTCGATGCGATGAACTTAGAGAATAGAGAGTTTAGAGGTTGCCTATATTTTGGATTAATCATAGAAGACGAAAAAGCTAAAGTAATTGAATATAATTGTCGATTCGGAGATCCTGAGGCACAAACTGTTCTCCCCCTTTTAGAAAGTGATTTACTCTCAATAATGATGGCCACAGCTAAAGGTGAGCTAAATAAAGTAGATGTTAAATTGAGCAATAAGGCTGCTTGTAATTTAGTTGTAGCAAGTGGTGGCTATCCAACAAATTATGAAAAAAATAAAGAAATTACTATAAATAAATTGAAATATTCCAAACTCTACTATTCTGGAGTCAAACAAATAGATAATCAACTATTTACAAATGGGGGACGAGTATTAAGTTTAACCTGTGTTAGTGATTCTATAGAAGATGCAATTAGCAAAGTATATCAAGATGTAAAAAATATTGATTTTGAAAAAATGTATTATCGAAATGATATCGGTCAAAAAGCCTTATTAAATAACAAGTTGGAAAAATAATGATTAATACTGTTTATGTAAAGAAAAAAAATAATTTTAAAGATGAAATTTTAAAAGATGAATTAAATTTATTGTTAAATGTTAAAATAGATAAATTAGTAACTTTTAATCGATATGAAGTTGAAGATATAAGTCCTTCTTTATTTAAAAAAAGTGTTTCATTAGTTTTTAGTGAAGTAAATTTAGATGAAGTATATTATTCTCTCCCATCTTTTTCTACAGTTTTTGCTATTGAATTGTTAGATGGACAATTTGATCAAAGAGCGGATTCAGCTATTAAGTGTATAACTCTATTACAAAATGATGTAATTGCAAAAGTTAAATATGCTAGTGTTTATGCTTTGGAAGGTGATTTAAATTCTACTGATATAGAAAAAATTAAAAACTATTTAATTAATCCAGTAGAAGCTAAACTAGCAAATCTTGAGAGTGATAAAACGTTTGATAAGATTGAAAAAAAGAAAAGTCAAATTATAAAACTTAATGGTTTTACTACCCTTAATTTATCTCAATTAATTGAATTTATTGATGAGTATAATCTAGCAATGGATATAGAAGATTTAAAGCTTTTTCAAGAATATTTTATAAAAGAGCGAAGAGATCCCACTTTAACAGAATTAAAAGTTGTTGATACCTATTGGAGTGATCATTGCAGACATACAACATTTAATACAATTTTTAATGAAGTTAAGATAAATGATAGTGAAATTAAAGAAACCTATGATTGCTACCTTAATATAAAGAAAGCATTAAATTCTACTAAACCTGATTGTTTGATGGATATAGCAACTATTGCAACTAAAGTACTTAAAAAAGAAGGCTATGCAAAAGATGTTGAAGAGAGTGAAGAAATAAACGCTTGTTCAATAAATACAAAAGTTGATGTTAATGGATTAGATCAAGATTACTTATTATTATTTAAAAATGAAACGCATAACCATCCAACAGAAATCGAGCCATTTGGTGGTGCAGCAACTTGTATTGGTGGTGCAATTAGAGATCCATTATCATCAAGAGCATATGTTTATCAAGCTATGAGAATAAGTGGGAGTGCAGATCCAAGAGAGCCTTTTAATAAAACTATGGCAAATAAATTACCTCAAAGAACTATTGCAAAAGTTTCAGCTAAAGGAAATAGTAGTTATGGCAATCAAATTGGCCTTGCCACATCTTTAGTTAAAGAGTTTTACCATGATGGTTATAAAGCTAAACACCTAGAATTAGGAGCAGTAATTGCTGCTGCAAAAAAAGAAAATGTTGTTAGAGAAACACCTGTAAAAGGAGATGTTGTTATACTCCTTGGAGGTAGAACAGGTAGAGATGGAATTGGGGGTGCAACAGGTTCTTCTAAATCTCATAACCTTGAATCTTTAGAAACTTGTGGAGCTGAAGTTCAAAAAGGAAATGCAACTGAAGAGAGAAAACTACAACGGTTTTTCAAAGATGGAAGCGTCACAAAACTAATTAAACGATGTAATGATTTTGGTGCAGGAGGGGTTTGTGTAGCTATTGGAGAACTATCTAGGTCATTAAATATTGAATTAGAAAAAGTACCCTTAAAATATGAAAACCTTGAAATAAATGAGATTGCAATAAGTGAATCACAAGAGAGAATGGCCATAGTTGTTAATTCTAGTGATGTTGATTTTATAATTAAAAAAGCCAATAAAGAAAATATTGAAGCAAGCGTTGTTGCAACTATTGAAGATAATAATAAATTAACAATGAGTTATGATGGAAATGTTGTTGTAGATATTTCTAGAGATTTTTTAGATACTAATGGAAGTGTAAAATATACATCAGTTAAAATAGAGAAAGAAGCAGATATAAACTTTTTTAAAGTCGAGGGGCAACTAAAACCATTCTTAGAGAAAATGTATAGTGATTTAGATTTTTGTTCTCAAAAGGGATTAAGTAATATCTTTGATTCTTCAATAGGAGCTTCAAGCGTATTAATGCCATATGGAGGTAAATTTCAAGCATCTAAAGAACAAGTAATGTGTGCTAAATTACCAGTTGAAGGTGAGAGTAATACTGTATCTTTAATGAGTTATGGGTTTGATCCTAAATTAGTAGATAGCACCCCATATAAAGGAAGTTATTTATCTCTAATTAGCTCTGTTTCAAAATTAATAGCAAGTGGAGCTAAGCTTGATTCTATTTATTTATCTCTTCAAGAATATTTCGCTTCTGTTAAAAATGATAGTTTAAAATGGGGAAATGTAAGTGCAGCTTTACTTGGAGCATTAAAAGCTCAACTTGATTTAAAAATTCCAGCAATTGGTGGAAAAGATTCTATGAGTGGCTCTTATGAAGATTTAGATGTTCCAAATACTTTGGTATCTTTTGCAGTTGGAACATCCACTGTTGATAAGGTTAGAGTCTCTCTCTTTACAAAAGAAAATTCAAAATTAATCATATTTCCAATTTCAACAAATGTCAGAGATTATTTTTCTAAAATGGAAGTTTTAGTAAAAGATCAAAATATATTGTCTTCGTTCTCCTTATGTAGAGGGGGGCTAATAGAAGCTTTATGTGAAATGAGTTTTGGAAATAAACTTGGAGTTACTATCAATGATGAAATAGATTTAAACAAATATAATATTGGTTCTATTTTACTTGAAGTTGATGATTTTAACAAAGTTAAGGTTTTAATAAATGACTTAGATTTAGATTATGATTTAGTTGGTGAAACAACATATGATTATGATTTAAAATATAGAAATCAAAAAATTGATTTAAATAAAATATTTAATATATCAGAAGCTGTTTTAGAAAGTGTATATCCTACTAAAGTTGAAATGGATATACCAAAACTAAAAAATATTGATTATAGAGAAAAAAATATAATATTTTCTAAACAAAATGTTAAAAAACCACGAGTTGTTATTCCCGTTTTCTTTGGAACAAACTGTGAATTAGATAGCCTAAGAGCTTTTAAAGATGTTGGCGCTGAAGTAGAGCAAGTAATAATAAATACACTAAATTTTGATACATTAAGAGAGAGTACCAATACATTTATAAATAAAACTCTTGAAAGTCAAATATTATTTATTCCAGGTGGATTTAGTGCAGCAGATGAACCTGAGGGGAGTGCTAAGTTTATTTCAAGTTTTTTACAAGCAGAAAATGTAAAAGATTCTATAAACAACTTATTGTATAAAAGAGATGGATTGATTTTAGGAATTTGTAATGGCTTTCAAGCTTTAGTAAAATCTGGATTACTCCCATATTCAAAAATATCTAGTGTAAATGAAAATAGTCCAACACTAACTTATAATAAAATTAATCAGCATCAGTCATCCCTTGTCAAAGTTAGAGTTTCCTCCATTAAAAGCCCTTGGATGATGCACTATAATGTAGGTGATACTTATTATGTTCCAATCAGTCATGGGGAAGGAAGATTTGTATGTAACAATCAGCATTTAGAGACTCTTATTAAAAATGGTCAAATAGCTTGCCAATATGTAAATGATAAAGATACTCCTACAATGGATATAAATTACAATCCAAATGGAAGCGTGTATGCTATTGAATCAATTACTAATGAAGATGGAAGAATTCTAGGTAGGATGGGGCATTTAGAGAGATGTAGAGATGATTTATATAAAAATGTGAGAGAATATAAGGCAAATAATTTAATGTTTAAGGGTGCAATTTCATACTTTAACTAATGAATTCTTGATTAGAACATGATGAAATGGTAATATTTTTCTATAAATATGTAACTTTATATGTTTTTTAAGTGTTGCTTATTTTAGATTGTGAATTAATTAGGGAGTATTATGAAAAATTCAAAAAAAATTATTATTACATTGTTAATCTTATTATCAATGAATGTGGGTCTTTTTGCTAAGACAACTTATGTGCATACCTCTTATTATGATAATGGTGCTAATCCTTTATTTAATGATATATATTCATCTTTAGTGGTGAGTTCTTCATATTTAAGCCCTGTTTTGACAACAGATAGTGAAGAAGTTTCAAAAATTGGAGCAAATTTTAATGGATCTGTCTTTTTTATGGATGCTCCTGTTGGAATGTATTATTCTTTAGACTTTGTACCAATGGACACTGATGTGTATCTCTTTGATGTTATGTTTGGTTTAGCTATAAGAAATCAAATGTCTCCTCTTGTAGAAAGTTATGTAAATCTTGGACCAGCGGTTTCAATAATTAGTGAAATGGATGATTCTGTTTTAGCAACTCCATACACCCTTATATATTGGGGTGGAGCATTGAATGCTGGATATAGAATTTCTCTCTCTCAACAAGTTCAATCTGTTACATTAGATGTGGGAGCAACAGCTAAGGCTTTATGGTATGATCCATATACTAGCGAAAATGCTTCATCATTAAGTGTTGAGGATTTCAGATATTCTGTAACAGGTTATGTTGGTATTACTTTTAGATGGTTTGCTCCAGATTGGGACAAAGATGATGTAAATGTGATATTAGCTCTTTAATATTTTAATAAGATAAACAAATAATATACTTATATAACAACCTCTAAAGTAGACAAAATATAATTTTTGAAAACTACTTTAGAGGTCTTTTTTTTATTATTTAAATTTGCCTATAGCTTCAACTTTATACTCTTCTCTCATCATATACTTAATTGCATCAACAGCAGCCTTAGCAGCACTTGTTGTGGTAGTATAAGGAATTTTTTGTTTAAGAGCTTCACTTCTAATTTCATCATTACTTGAAATGGCGTGGAATCCCATTGGTGTGTTAATAACTAATGCAATTTCTTTCGCTCTTATATAATCAACAATATTAGGAGAGCCATCCTTTGTTTTTAGCATAACTTCACAAAGAATGTTTGCTTCAAAAAGATCTCTAGCTGTTCCTCTCGTAGCAGCAATGCTGAAACCTAGTTCTTGAAGTTCTTTTGCAATAGGAATAATAGTTTCTCTATCTTTTTTATTTACACTAATTAAAACTTTTCCTTTAGTTGGAAGAGTATTGCCTGAACTAATTTGTGATTTAGCATAAGCTTCACCAAAAGTATATCCACTTCCAGTAGTCTCACCAGTACTTCTCATTTCAGGACCAAGGATAGGATCTATATCTTTAAATCTATCGAATGAGAAAACCGCTTCTTTAATAGCCCAACCAATTTGGCAAGTTCCACTTGCATATAATTCATTTTTCTTAACTAGATTTTGCTCAACAAGGGATATTCCCATAAATACTTTAGTTGCAACTTCAATCAAATTTACTCTTGAATATTTAGAAATAAATGGGATAGTTCTGCTTGCTCTTGGATTAAGTTCAATGATGTAAAGCTTATCATCTTTGATTGCAAATTGAAGGTTTACAAGCCCGTTTATATTAAATTCTTTACAGAGTTTAAAAGTAGCTTCTTTCATTTGTTTTAAATGTTTTTCTTTGATTTTGTAAGGAGGGAAAACAGCAGCACTATCTCCACTGTGAATTCCTGCAGCTTCTATATGTTGTAAAATTCCACCAATATAAAGTTTCTCTCCATCAAATACACCATCTAAATCATATTCAAAAGCATCTTCTAAGAATTCGTCAATAATAATTGGTTTCTCTTCATTTATAACAACAATTTCATTTTCTAAAAACTTAATTAATGATTCACTATTGTAGGCAATAAACATGCTTCTTCCACCAAGTACAAAAGAAGGTCTAATTAAAACAGGATATCCAATTTCACTTGCTATCTTAAATACTTCTTCTTTGCTTGATGCAATATTATTTTTAGCTTGATTTAGATTTAATTTTTCAATAGCTTCTTTAAAAGTTGATCTATCTTCACAAGCATTTATTCCATCTAACTGAGTTCCAATTATATTAAAATTTGCATCAACTAAGTCTTTAGCAATATTCAAAGGAGTCTGTCCTCCAAGTTGAATAATTACATTTTTAACTTTTTCTTTATTTAAAATTTCAATAACACTTTCGCTATTTAATGCCTCAATATATAGTCTATCACTACTATTATAGTCAGTACTAACAGTTTCAGGGTTCGAATTAATAATCATTGTTTTAATATTTAAGTTTTTATAAGTTAGAGAACATAAAGAACAACAAGTATCAAATTCAAGACCTTGTCCGATTCTATTTGGACCACTTGCTAAAATTGCAACTGCATTATCACCTAAAAAATCACCTTCGCTTTTTTCTCCATAAGTATTGTAAAGATAAGGTGTAAGTGCTTCAAACTCGCCTGCACAAGTATCGACAAAATGTGGGGTAATATGAATATCAAATTGATTTCTTAAAGCTGAAATATCGCTTTCCTTTGTATTAGAAAGAATTGCAATTCTCTTATCACTCATTCCATATTGTTTAGCTTTTAAAAGTAACTCTTTAGTTAGTTTAGAATTTTGAATAAGTTTATCTAACTTAGTTTGTTCTAGCAATTGATATAGAAAGAAAGTATCGAATCCAGTAATATTGGCTATTTCATCAATAATTTCTTCACCTTCTTGATAAATTTTAGTATATGCTGAAAAAATTCTTAGAGGATGAGCATTGTTTAAATAAACATCAACATCCTTTTCAATAATTTCTAAACCTTCAAAGCCTGTTTCAATAGATCTTATTGCTTTGTTTAATGCTTCTAGAATAGTTCTTCCTAAAGCTAGGGATTCTCCAACACTTCTCATTTGAGATCCAATAGCTGATGGAGGAAGAGGGAATTTCTCTAATTCAAATCTCGGAACTTTTACTGCACAATAATCAAGTGCTGGTTCAAAACAAGAAACACTCTTTCCTGTAATTTCATTTACAACTTCATCTAAAGTATAGCCGATAGCAAGTTTAGTAGAGCAATGAGCAATTGGAAATCCTGTTGCCTTTGATGCTAAAGCTGAAGATCTTGAAACCCTAGGATTCATTTCGATAACTACCATTTCACCTGTTTTTTTATTTAAGGCAAATTGAACATTTGAGCCACCACAATCTATACCAACTTCTCTAAGTATAGCGATAGATGCATTACGCATAATTTGGTACTCATTATCGCTTAGACTTTGAATTGGGGCTATTGTTATTGAGTCCCCTGTGTGAACACCCATGGGGTCAATGTTTTCGATAGAGCAAACAATAATTGCATTATCATTTTTATCTCTCATTACTTCCATTTCAAATTCTGCCCAACCTATAAGAGATTGTTCGATTAAAACTTGAGAATTAGGGCTTTCTAATAGAGCATTTTTTACAAGAGTTTTAAATTCAGTTTCATCGTTTGCAATTGCACCACCTCTTCCTCCAAGAGTAAAACTTGGGCGAATAATGAGTGGAAATCCTATTTCTTTTGCTAAGTAAATAGCTTGATCTAAGTCATTTGCAATTCCACTATTTGGAGATTTTAAATTTAATTTACTAATAAGTTTTTTAAACTCACCTCTATCTTCAGCCTTGTTTATTGACTCAACACTAGCTCCTAAAATTTCAATATTATATTTATCTAAATAACCTTTCTCTTGTAGCTCAAGTGTAAGATTTAGAGCTGATTGTCCGCCTACAGTAGAGAGTATAGCATCTATCTTTTCTTTTTTAAAAATGGCTTCGACATACTCACAAGTCAATGGCTCCATATATACCTTATCCGCTAAAGATGGGGTGCTCATCATAGTTGCAGGGTTAGGATTAATCAAAATAACTTTATAACCTTCTTGTTTTAAAGCTTTTATAGCTTGAGTTCCACTGTAATCAAATTCACAAGCTTGACCGATTATAATCGGGCCACTTCCTATAACTAAAATAGTTTTAATATCTAATCTTTTACCCATTATTTAACCTCTTTAATAAATTCATCAAAAATCCAAAGACTATCTTGTGGGCCAGGACTTGCTTCTGGATGGAATTGAACACACATAATTTTTGATGAAGGGAATTTAAGTCCTTCAACTGAATCATCATTTGAATTTTTAAACCAAAGTTGAGCGTCTTTAGGCAGTTTAGATGTTACAAAACTGTGATTTTGACTTGTTACAAAAGTCTTTTTTGTAAAAACATCGGTTACAGGTTGATTAGCACCATGGTGCCCAAATTTCATTTTAGACGTTTTACCACCTAAGGCTAAAGTTATGATTTGATGGCCTAAACAAATACCTACAATAGGAATTTTATTTTTACAATCATTTACTAATTTGATAGCAGAGCTCTGAGTTTCAGGATCCCCTGGTCCATTGCTCAAAAATAGTAAATCAAAACCTTTATTTAATATTTGTTGCTTATTTGTATTTGAAGGGAATAGAGTAACACTCACATTTCTCTTATATAATTCTTTTATAATTGATTTCTTAATTCCAAAATCAATTAAGGCACATTTTATTTGCGAATTTTCTAAATTTTTTGAGTTTAAAATTGCTGGATTGCTTATTATATTTGTAGTTGAAACTTTTTCACATTGATTAGTTTGCGAAATAAAAGGAAAGGATTTGAGGTATTTTATAATTAATAACTCTTCTTCCTTTCCTAAATTATCTTCATTAATAATAATAGCTCTTTTAAATCCCGTATCCCTTAAATGAATTGTTAAAGCCCTAGTATCAATATTACTTATTCCAATTATATTGTTATCAAGTAGATACTTATTGAGAGAGATTCTTTGAGAATTAACTTTCCCATCATAATAGTCTTTTACAACTATTGCACTGACATGAATTTTTTCTTTTAGAATAGTTTCCTCTTCTTCTTTAATTATCCCATAATTTCCAATTTGGGGATAAGTAAAACATACCATTTGCCCTTTATATGAGGGATCACTTAATATTTGTTGATAACCACTCATACTAGTGTTAAAAACAATTTCACTAATACTCTTATTCGAAGAAATTTTTTTTAAATTAGGGGCTTTTGCTCCAAATGCTTTTCCTTCGAATTTACTACCATCTTCTAAAAATAATGTTGCCAAGATATAGTTCCTTTTTCTAAAGATTAAATCTAAAATAATTAGAAAGCCTAAATTGTTGACATCATATAAAATAAATGTTGCAAAATCAAGTATTTTAGCAACAAATTATAGTAAATATTCATATTTTTATGTATATTTATTAAAAAGTTGTTGTTTTTTTGTTGTTTATTGAATAAATATAAAGTAAATTGTTGCAAAACTGCGGTAAATAATTTGAGCAAAAAAAAACGGAAGACAATATCTTCCGTGCTGTTTGCCGCCTCCAGGAATTGAACCAGGGACACAAGGATTTTCAGTCCTTTGCTCTACCAACTGAGCTAAAGCGGCGTCAACGATGTTGTTTATACACTGTAGAAAAATTATTGTCAACACCTTTATTGAAAAAAGTGATTTTTTTGAATAAAAATACATAAAAATTTGGAAATAATACTGATTTAATTCCTTAAAATTGTTTTATGAAAAAAATTGAAAATAAAAAGGAGCCTAATAAATAAATATATGAATCTTATTCACAAAATAAATTTTGTATTTTAGATTGAAATTTATAGAATGCTCATGATAATCTAGAATTATGATAAAGGATAATTTAATACAAGCTATTAACTGGGAAACCTTAGTTGTTGTTTGTAATAGCGATTTTAACAAAGCTTGTTTTATTTGGGACAAATATAAACATCTTTTTAGCTTTCCCATCAGCAGTGATTTTTCTCTATGGGCAAGCAATTTATCTATATCTATAAATAAACTATTTGAAATATATACAAAAGTATGTGAAGATTTCAAAACTCTTTCTAATGATGCTACAATTCTTTTATATGGTGATGATAATTGGCCAACTAGAATTGATGATAGTTCTTTTCCAACAAGAATTCTCTATTGTAAAGGAAATCTAGATTTATTAAATAAAAAAAGTGTTGCTATCATTGGAACAAAGTCTCCACAGAAAGAAAGTGTAGATAAAGTCAATAAGGTTGTTAAATCGTTAATTAAAAATGAAATTCTTGTTATTAGTGGTTTATCCTTTGGAATTCAAGGTCATGCTGCAGTAAATAGCTTATCAAACTTTGCACCTGTAGTTGCTGTTATTGCAACCTCCTTTGATCAAGCATATCCAAAAGAACATAAGAAGATTCAATCTTATATTGAAAGTGAAGGTGGTTTGGTTATTACAAGAGTTGCTCCTAATAATAATAATATTAAATGGAATATATTACTAAGAAATAGACTAATGAGTTCTCTTGCCACAGCTTCCCTAATAATTGAAGAAAGAGATAGAGGTGGTGCAATTCAAATAGCTGAGCATTGCTTAGAAAATAAAAGAAATGTATTCTTTTTTAGTTATCTTAAAAAAGATACTACAATAACTTGGCCCAAAATGTTAATTGAAAAAGGAGCTGAGTCTATTCGATTTCCAAGTGACTTACCCAAAGCTTTAAATGAAACAGAGACCCATAAAATTCCTAAAACACCAAATAAAGAGGAAGTTGTGCAATTGAAATTGTTTTAATTTCAGAAAATGACAAATATATATAGCTTTATTTCTTAAATAATTAATAAAAATCTTGACTAAAAATTGTACAAAATTTACTATCTTTGATATGGAAAAACAACTTACAGCAAACGAATTAAGAAAAAAATTTATTGATTTCTTTGTATCTAAAGATCACAAGCAAATTAGTGGAGCTTCTTTGATACCAGAAAATGATCCAACAGTTTTATTCACAACTGCTGGAATGCATCCTTTAGTACCTTATATTTTAGGTGCTGAACATCCTTCAGGTGATAAACTTTGTGATTATCAAAAGTGTATTAGAACTGGAGATATTGATGCGGTAGGCGACCCTCACCATTTAACATTCTTTGAAATGTTGGGTAACTGGTCATTAGGTAATTATTTTAAAAAAGAAGCTATTGCCTTTAGTTATGAGTTTTTAACAAAAGAATTAAATATTGATAGTGAAAAATTATCAGTTACAGTATTTGCTGGAGATGATGAAGTTCCTAGGGATGATATTTCTGCACAAGAGTGGATGAAACATGGGATTCCTGAGGAAAGAATCTATTTCTTGCCAAGAAAAGATAACTGGTGGGGACCAGCTGGTGAAACAGGTCCTTGTGGTCCAGATAGTGAAATGTTTATCGATACCGGTCGTGAAAAATGTAGTGATGAGTGTAAACCAGGTTGTTCTTGTGGAAAATATTTTGAAATCTGGAATGATGTTTTCATGGGTTATCAAAAATTAGAAGATGGCACTTATGTTGAGATGGATAGAAAATGTGTTGATACTGGTATGGGTATTGAAAGAACTATTGCTATCCTTCAAGGTAAGAAGAATGTCTATGAAACTGAAGTTTTTACACCAATTATTGCTGGTATTGAAGAGCTTTCAAATGCTAAATATGGCGATAGTGATGAAACTGATATGTCTATTAGAATTTTAGCTGACCATGTGAGAACTAGTTGTTTTATCTTAGGAGATCAAAGAGGTCTTGCTCCATCTAATGTTGGACAAGGTTATATTCTTAGAAGATTAATTAGAAGAGCCATTAGACATGGTAGAAAATTAGGTATAGAAGGGGCTTTCTTAAGTAAGTTAGCAAAAATAGTTGTTGATTTATATAAAGATGCATATCCTGAATTAATTGATAATTTAGATTTCATTTATAAGGAATTAGAGCTAGAGGAAGAAAAATTTAGCAAGACTTTACAAAAAGGTGAAAAGGAATTTTTAAAAATGATTCCAAATATCTTGAAAGGTAAAGCAAAAATGATTCCAGGTCGTATGGCTTTTAAATTATATGATACATATGGCTTTCCAATTGAACTTACAAAAGAACTTGCTCAAGAAAATGGTTTAGGTGTTGATGAAGAAGGTTTTGCTAAAGCTTTTGAAAAACATCAAAACCAAAGTAGAAGTGGTGCTGAACAAAAATTCAAAGGTGGTCTTGCCGATCATAGTGAAAAAACAACAGCTTTACACACTGCAACCCACATGCTTCACCAAGCTCTAAGAACTGTTTTAGGCGATCATGTTGGCCAAAAAGGTTCAAATATTACTATTGACAGATTACGTTTTGATTTTACTCATCCTGAAAAAGTTAGCAAGGAAGATTTACAGAAAGTTGAAGATATTGTTAATGCTGAAATTAAGAAAAATCAAGATGTTATTTGTGAAACTATGACTTTAGAAGAAGCTAAAGAACAAGGTGCAATAGCATTCTTCGATAGTAAGTATGGTGAACAAGTAAAAGTTTATTCCATAGGAAATTTCTCTAAAGAAGTTTGTGGAGGACCTCATGTTTCAAATACAAGTGAAATGGGAACCTTTAAAATTCAAAAAGAACAATCTTCTTCAGCAGGGGTTAGACGTATAAAAGCCGTTTTAATTAAAGAAGATAAATAATTTTTATCACTTTTTAATTTAAAAATACTAAGATGGATATAGTTAAATCTATGTCCATTTTTTTATTTTTTTAAATTTAATATATATATTAAATTTAAATTATCATTAATGCCTTCTTTTTATATTACCTAAAATGACATAGTATTGAGGTTTTCTAAATTTATTTTTTGTGATATTATATTCTTATGATATTTTTTAGCGCAAAAAAGTGAAGCCTTGATTTTACCTAATTTTGGTTAATTTATATGAGGTTTATATTAACTCATTAGTTGTATATTTTTTGCATATAACATGTATAAATGCGATGCTAACCATTGCTTATATATATATTCTTTTTTCCATATTTTATTATTTTTTTATTAGATAAAAAAATATATATCAATTACTTAATAAGGGCAAATAAAAAGTCTTTATCAAATTAATTATGGCTGTATTTTTAGTCATATTTTCTATTGGAAATAGAAGAGTATTTTTACTTTTAAATACATCAAGGGGGAAGTTTTGACAAATAATAAAAACTCCATACTTCGTTCAATACAAATTGAAGGAATCGCAATAGAAAGGCATGTTTTTTTACTTTTTAATATTCAACATGATACCTAAATTACACTTTTATACATTTTACATACTTCAAGGAGAAAAGTGATGATTCAGTTACAGAATATTGTAAAAACATATGATGGCACCACTAAGATTATTGATAATCTTAACTTAACTATAGAGGACGGCGAATTTATGGTTTTGGTTGGTGAAAGTGGTTGTGGTAAAACTACAACAATGCAAATGATCAATCGCCTAGTAGATCCAACTTCAGGTACAATCACCATAGATGGTGAAGATATAACCAAAATGGATAAAATACAGCTTAGACGAAGAATTGGATATGTAATCCAACAAATCGGTTTATTTCCACACTGGACAATAGAACAAAATGTTGTTGCTGTATTATCTTTAACTTCAAAAGATGCAGAAAAAAACTTACAAGTCGCAAGGGATTTATTAGACAAAGTTGACCTAGATCCAGATATTTATTCATCTCGTTATCCAAAAGAATTATCTGGTGGACAACTTCAAAGAGTTGGTGTAGCAAGGGCTCTTGCAAATGATCCAGATATTATATTGATGGATGAACCTTTTTCAGCTCTAGACCCAATTACAAGAGAACAATTGCAAGATGAAATCGTTAGAATTCATGACGAACTTGGAAAAACTATTATTTTTGTTACACACGATATTGATGAAGCCATCAAAGTTGGGGACAGAATAGCAGTTATGCAAGAAGGTAAAATAATTCAATGCGACAGTGCAGAAGAAATATTAAAGAACCCAATAAATGATTTCGTATTAAACTTTGTAGGAAAAAATAGATTGTGGAAAACTCCTGATATGCTTAGTGCTCAAGATGTTATGGTTAAAAATTTCCCAACTATTATGGCTTCTCGCTCAACTGCTCAAGCTATTGAGAGAATGGCAAATAAAGAAACCTTAATGCTTTGTGTTATTGAAAACTTAAAAAAAGAAAAGAAAAAATTAGTGGGACTTGTTGGGGCAAATAGATTAGCTGGCTTAAGTGACCATAAAACAAAGATGACAGATATCATGAAAAAAGACTTTGTTAGTGTTAAGCCTGAAACAAGCTTAACTGATGTAATAAATCTTAGAAATGAAAAAGGTGTAAAATATATTCCTGTAATTGATGAGGAAGGTTATTATCATGGAATTATTACCAATGCTAGTATTTTAAATGTACTAAGTCAGATTATGCCAGGAACGGAGGACTATTAGAATGATTGATTTTATAACAAATAATTGGCCAATGATAGTTCAAAAATCATTAGAGCATGTATCACTTTCTTTTTCAGCTGTTATTTTAGCTTGTTTAATTGGTATCCCAGTAGGGTTCTTAATTGTAAATCATGATAAAGCTGCTAAAATTGTAATTGGAGCTGCAAATATTATCCAAACTATTCCATCTTTAGCTATGTTTGCTTTTGCAATGCCTATCTTTGGTATTGGTACAAAACCTGCTGTATTTGCACTATTTTTGTATGCTTTATTACCAATTATTAAAAATTCATTAATTGGAATAAAGAATGTTGATCCAGCCATTATTAAAGCTGCTCGAGGAATGGGCATGACTAAGACACAAATTATGTTCAAAGTTGAAATTCCTTTAGCAATCTCTGTAATTATGGGTGGTGTTAGAATTGCTGCTGTAACCTGTATAGGTATTACAACAATTGCAACTCTTATTGCCGCAGGAGGATTAGGGGATTTGATTTATAGAGGTTTGAGTACCTTTAATCAACCTATGATTTTTACAGGTGCTTTATTATCTGCTGTATTAGCACTTATAGTAGACTTTTTATTAGGTTTAGTTGAAAAAGCGCTAACTTCTAAAGGTCTAAAAGATTAATAAAAAAAGGAGAAAAAATGAAAAATATTAAAACAATTAGTTTTATTACGTTATTAGCTATTGTAACTTTATTTACAAGTTGTAATTCATCAAAAGATAAAGTTACTATCGTTCATAAAAACTACACTGAACAAAGAATTATGGGAGAAGCTTTAGGTCAATACTTAGAATCAAAAGGTATTGAAGCTGAAGTTAAAGAATTAGGTGGAACTTTACTTTGTTGGAATTCAATAAAGAGTGGTGATGCTGATTTATACCCTGAATATACTGGAACTACATATGGTGCTATATTCAATCAAACTGATAATATTGGCCCTGAAGCAACTTATAATTATGTTAAAGAAAGAAGTGAGGAAGAATTTGGTATAACCTGGCTTGAACCTTTTGGATTTAATAATACATATGTATTATCTGTAACACAAGATTTAGTTGATGAATATAATGTTAAAACTATATCAGATTTAGAACCAATTGCAGATCAATTAGTATTAGGTGGAGACCAAGAATTTCCTGTTAGAGAAGGCGATGGATATCCAGCTTTGATTAGAACTTATGGTTTTGAATTTAAAGAATATAAAGGAATGGACCAAGGTATTACAACTCAAGCTTTACTTGAAGGTCAAATCGATATCAATACTTATTATTCAACCGATGGTAGAATTGCAAAATATGGTTTTGTTAACTTAGAGGATGATAAGAATGTATTCCCTCCATATTTTTGTACTCCAATCATGACTGTAGAATATGCAAATGAGCATCCAGATGTTGTAGAAGCTTTGAATGCTTTAGGAAATAAATTCAGTAATGAAGATATGCAACAATACAACTTAATGGTTGATGAAGGCGCGAGTGTAAAATCTGTAGCAACTAAAATGTTACAAGACAAGGGCCTTATCTAATAATTATAGAGAAGTCTTTATTTTATGAAACCTCATTATTTTAATGAGGTTTTACTATTTAAAAAATGAGGCATTGTTTATAATGCCTCATATAAAATATATAATAATTAACTAGTTTAGCTAATTTCTTTATTGTCTGTTAACAAAATATCCATAAATTGTTCACCGTTTATGGTTTCTTCTTTATAAAGATATTCTGCTATTTCATGTAGTTTTTTAATATTATCTTCAAGTAATTTTTTAGCTTTATTATATTGTTTATTTACTAAATCTGTTACTAATGAGTCAATTTGTGAGCTTGTTTTTTCAGAGCAGATTAATGAAGAGTCTCCTCCAAGATATTGACTACCTTGAGCTTCAAAGGCAACCATACCAAATTCATCACTCATACCAAATCTTGTAATCATGGCTCTAGAGAGCTTTGTTGCTTGCTCAATGTCATTGCTAGCTCCAGTTGTAATAGAATTAAATACTACATCTTCTGCAGCTCTACCGGCTGTATATATAGCAATTTTATTTTCTAATTCCTCTTTGCTAAGTAAGTTCTTTTCCTCTTCATCTATTTGCATAGTAAAGCCTAAAGCACCACTCGTTCTTGGAATAATCGTAATTTTAGAAACTGGAGCAGTATTTGTTTGGAGAGCTGCAACAAGAGCATGACCAACTTCATGATAAGAAACAATTAATTTTTCTTTATCACTTAATATTTTATTTTTCTTTTGATACCCTGCAGCAACAACTTCAATACTTTCTTCTAGATCTTTTTGAATTACTTTGCTTCTATTGTTTCTAACAGCAATCAAAGCTGCTTCATTTATAATATTAGCTAATTCCGCACCACTCATACCGGATGCAGCTCTTGCAATATCATTATAATTAACATTATTGGCTGTTTTTATATTTTTAGCATGTACTTTTAAAATTGCTTCTCTACCAATTAAATCAGGCAGTTCAACAGGAATTCTTCTATCAAATCTTCCCGGTCTAAGTAGAGCTGGATCTAAAGTCTCTGGTCTATTAGTTGCAGCTAGAAGTACAACTCCCTTTGATGTATCAAAACCATCCATTTCTGTTAGTAATTGATTTAAAGTTTGTTCTCTTTCATCGTTGCCACCTTGAATGGATGAGTTACGTTTTTTACCAATTGCATCAATTTCATCTATAAATACGATACAAGGAGCTTTTTTATTTGCTTCTTTGAATAAATCTCTAACCTTTGCAGCGCCCATTCCAACAAACATTTCAACAAATTCACTACCTGAAATTGAAAAGAAAGGAACATTTGCTTCTCCAGCAACGGCTTTTGCAAGTAATGTTTTACCAGTTCCGGGAGGGCCTACAAGTAGAGCTCCTTTAGGAATTTTGGCTCCAATTTGAGTGTATCTCTCAGGTTTATGGAGAAAATCAACAATTTCAGTTAATAATTCTTTTGCTTCATCTTCACCTGCTACATCACTAAACTTGATTCCGGTTTCACTTGGTACATATACCTTTGCATTGCTTTTACCAAATTGCATTGAAGATGAAAAGAGACCTCCACCACCAGATCCACCAGATTGGGAGTTAATTTTTTTTTGCAAATATCTACCTAAAATAAATATTACTAAGAATGGAATAACCCAAGATAGTAACATAGATAGTAAAGGTGATATTTCAGCTGGAGCAACCCTTCCAAAGCTACACCCTGATGCGTAAAGTCTATTTACTAAATCAGGATCTTGGAATGTTGTTGTTTTATATAATTGATCGAAACTATTATTTGCAGTAAAGAAAATATTATTTCCATCAATTTCAACCTTTTCAATTTGTTTACTATCTAACATTGTTAAGAATGTACCGTAATCTACTTTTTGATATTTTGTTTGGGACATATAAGGTACAATAAACATATTTATTAATAATATACCAACTAACATAATTAAATAGAATTTAAGTAGAGAGTTGTTATTATTCTTTTTCACACCATTACTCATATAACCTCCAAAAATTTGTATATGACAATATTTAGAAAGTTAGTAATAAAAAATAACAGTGACTATATTTCAATTATGTAGTTTTTGTGAAGAAGTGCATTATTTCCCCTTCATCCCTCACTAAAGTTCCTTTTTCTTTCGTAGCAGTTATGAAAGATATATAAAAGTCTCCAATTGCACTTGATATATTTAGAGCCAAGACTAATAAAATACCATTATATAAATCTAGAGAAGAATAATTTATTAGTATAGAAAGAAATAATGAGATTATAATAACAGGGGCTAGAGCGATTACTATATATGATGATCTATCAAAATATCTATCTGAGGCTCCTGCACTTGCATAAATGAGAGAGAATTTAAAATGGGCTCTTTTTCTCGAAAAAACCCAAATAAATAGTGCGTGTATTAATTCGTGAATTATTACTAAAAAGAAGTAGCCAGCAATTATAAAAATGATACTACTTACAGTAAAAATTGGACAACTTTTTATTCTAAATAAAAAGAAAATAGCAAAGGCTACAGCAATTGAAGCTAAATTAAATATAATCACATATCTCTTTTTATTAAAATCAATAACTTCATTTTCAATATAATTATCTTCTAATTTAAAATAGCCTTTCATAGTTTATAGTTCCTTTTTTCTAGATTTTGTAGCTAATTGACCACAAGCTCCATTAACACTTCTTCCTCTTGTAAATCTTCTAGCATATTTTATATGGAATTCATCAAGATATTTTGTAAAAGTATTTATTTCCTGTGTTGTTGGAGTACTCCAGGGTAATTCTGCAGCTGGATTCCAAGGAATAAGGTTTACAACAGCATCAAGCCCATTTGTAAAAGTTGCAAGTTTTTTCGCAGATTGCAAATCACAATTTACCCCGCTTAACATACAATATTCTAAAGTAAAACGAGAACCACCTTTATTTTGATAATGAAGTAAGCTCTTTTTTAACTTTTCTAGATTGTATGAATCATTTATTGGCATTATATCGCTTCTTAAATTATTGTCAGCTGTTACTAAAGAAACGGCTAACTTAACATTAAGGTTTTGCTCTGTTAGTTTATTAATTCCACTTACTACACCACAGGTGCTGATAGTAATTCTTCTCAAACTAATATAGAAAGCATCTTCCCTATGAAAAAATCTAATTGCACTTAGAACATTTGAGAAATTAGCTAGAGGTTCTCCCATTCCCATAAATACAATATGAGTAACATTGCCTATAGCTCTAAGATGAACAAATTGTTCAATTATTTCAGCTGCATTTAAATTTCTTACTAAACCCATAGTTCCAGTTCTGCAGAATTTACATCCCATTGCACATCCAACTTGAGATGAAATGCATGCTGTCATTCTTTCATTTTTATCAATTAAAAGAACGCTTTCAACAATAGCTCCATCATATAGTTCAATTGCGAGTTTAGTAGCACCGCTATCATCAACTTGTGTATCAATAACCTTTGAAGTAATAGCCGATCCAAATTCATTTGTTAATCTTTCTCTTAATGCTTTAGAAAGGTTGCTCATTAAATTAAAATCAGTCACACCTTTTATTAACCATTGATATATTTGTTTTGCTTGGAATTTTTTATCCAAGTTAAGTGTCTCATATATTTCTGTAGGACTTGCTCCGTATAGAAAAATTTTATCCATTAGTATCTCCTAATTTGTACTATATATATAATATTTGAAAAATTAAAGCTGTAAGCTTGAATAAATATAGAAAAACTTATGACAAAAATTACAATAAATTTTTACTCATTAAATTAGTTAACTGTGGTAAAATAACAAAAAAAATTAATATTGATATCTTAAAAAATAAAATTTATTTAATATTAACAAATATAATACTATTCAACTACACTTATGTTTGATATAATGTGTAAAAAGAAAATCTAGAATTAAGGAGATTATTATGAAGAAGAAATTATTAACAGTTGTAGCTTTAATGGCTTTGGTTATGATCCCAACTTTTGCTAAAAGTTCAGACATGAGTGCTGGTTTAGCAGTAGGTACAATCAATGGTGTTGGATTCAAATATAAAGTTGATAAAGATATTACAGCTGGTGGAACAGTTGGCTTTGATGTATTTTCAGGAACAATTAATGTTGAAGGATTTGGACTTTATAAAGTTGCTGAAGTTGACGTTCAAAAAGAAGTAATTGATATCAATGTGGGTCTTGGTGGAGCAGCTAGAATTCCTTTAAGTAGCTCTGATGTATTTGGCTTATCTGTATTAGGAATGGGTGAAGCTTCATACAGTTTTGATGGTGATTTACCAATTGATTTATTACTACGTTTAGAACCTGGTGTTGGTATGACTTTCTCAGGTGGCTTTTCTGCTGATTTTGTAATGCAAGCATCTCTTCAAGCACTTTGGAGATTCTAATTTAAATATTAAATAAAAATTTTGAAATCAGCTTTTACTTAAATGTAAGAGCTGATTTTTTATAGTTAATAAGCTCACCCAAATATTGATCTTTTATTTTAGTTTTTAAAGAAACAAAGTTCTCTTCATATTTTATTTCAATAACATAGGAGTTTCTTTTTGCATAATATATTAAATCTTGTCTATCATTAGGAATTTCAAAATAGGATAAATCAACATTTTGAGAATATAAATTTTCAATTTCAGTTAAAACTTTATCAATATTAATTTTGTTTTTAACACTAGTTTCAATCAATGTTGGCTCTAATGCCTTTAATCTTGCTCTATCAAAACTATTAACATCTAAATCACATTTATTTAACATTATTAGAGTTGGTTTATCTTCACAATTTAATTCTTTTAAAGTTTCTTTTGTTGTATTATAACATCCCATAAGATTAGGATGAGACTCATCAAGAACTATTAAAATAATATCAGCATAAGTTGCCTCTTCAAGAGTTGAATTAAAAGCTTCAATTAAATCGTGGGGTAAATCACTAACGAACCCAACAGTATCACTAAATATCATTTCTCTATGACTTGGCATTTTTACCTTTTTACTAGTAGTATCTAAGGTTGCAAAAAGTTTATTTTCTACAAAAATATCACTACTAGATAGATATCTTAAAAGAGAACTTTTTCCACTATTTGTATAACCTACTATAGCAACAGTTGGGATGTTTGAATTAAGTCTGCTTTTTCTTTGATTATCTCTAATTTTTTTTACCTTAATTAGTTCTTCTTTAGTTTTAGTAATTTTACTTAGAACAAGTCTTCTATCAATTTCTAATTGTTTCTCTCCTTCACCTTTATTTCCTTTAGTTCCACCTCTTTGTCTAGATAGGTTAGTCCAAGCTCTTGTAAGTCTTGGAAGAGAGTATTCAAGTCTTGCCAGTTCTACTTGTAAAGAAGCTTCTTTTGTTGATGCTCTATCACTAAATATTTGTAATATAACCTCGCGTCTATCAATTACACAAAGCTCTAATATTTTTTCAAGATTTCTTTGTATACTTGGTGCTAAATCTGGTTCAAATATTAATAAATCAATATCTTTATCAATAGATATTTCTTTTAATTCTAAAACTTTACCTTTGCCTAAGAAAGTTTGACTATTCTCTTTTTTTAGATTAATAATTATTGAATCACAAACAACTACATTCATTGTTCGAGCTAAAGATTCTAATTCTTGTTTTCTAATCTCTGGTGGGCAAGGATTATGTTGATATTCAACTATAATAATTAAGGCCTTTTGTAAAGATTGCTCATCAGTTAAATCAATTATGTTATTATTTGCCAAATTTTTATTTATTACCTTCTATTTTTTTATTACAATTAGATTAACTGTGGTTTAACAAGTTGTCAATCTATGATATAGTCAAGCGGCAAGAACTTTTGCAAGAGAGGAAATAATTATGAGTTTAAATTGTGGTATTGTAGGACTTCCAAATGTCGGCAAATCAACAATCTTTTCTGCTTTAACAAGTGCACCAGCAGAAAGTGCAAACTATCCGTTTTGTACAATTGATCCAAATGTTGGTATGGTAAATGTCCCAGATCCTCGTTTAGATAAGATAGTAGAATTAATACCTCCTGCTAAAATTGTTCCAGCAACATTTGAATTTGTTGATATTGCAGGATTAGTTGAAGGAGCTTCAAAAGGCGAAGGTCTTGGAAATAGATTTTTAGCTTCAATTAGAGAAGTTGGTGTATTAGCTCATGTTGTTAGATGTTTTGATGATGAAGATATTGTACATGTTAATAATAAGATTGACCCTATTGGAGATATTTCAACTATTAATATAGAATTAGCTTTCTCAGATTTAGATACTGTTGAAAAACGTTATTCTAAAATGTATAAAATGGGCCGTGTTAATAAAGATCAACAAAAGATAAATCAAAAAGTTCTTCCAATCTTAGAGAAATTAAAAGACTGTTTGAGTGAAGGTAAACTAGCTAGTACTTTAAATTTAGATGAAGATGAATTATTAGCTATTTCAGATTTACATTTAATAACTTTAAAACCTGTTATTTATGTGTGTAATGTTGATGAAGATAGTCTTGAAGAAGATAATGAGTATGTTAAGATAGTTAAAAATCTAGCAAAAGAAGAAAATGCTGAAGTTATTGTTATTTGTGGTAAAATCGAAGCAGAAATAGCTGAAATGGAAAGCGAAGAAGATAAAAAAGAATTCTTAGAAGCTTTAGGCTTAGAAGAATCAGGTCTTAATCAATTAATAAGAAGTGCTTATCATACTTTAGGAATGAGAACCTTCTTTACTGCAGGTAGTGATGAAGATAGAGCTT
The DNA here is from genome assembly GCA_963677735.1 of Sphaerochaetaceae bacterium. GTDB lineage: Bacteria > Spirochaetota > Spirochaetia > Sphaerochaetales > Sphaerochaetaceae > Pleomorphochaeta. The sequence continues at coordinate 2,044,537 of OY782505.1, read as the reverse complement.
GGACTTTTAAAGCAGGCTTTAAAGCTCCACAAGCTGCAGGTGTTATTCATACAGATTTTGAAAAAGGTTTTATTAAGGCAGAAGTATATAACTGTAAAGACTTGTTTGAATTAGGTAGTGAACAAAAAGTTAAAGAAAAAGGTAAACTAAGAATGGAAGGAAAAGAATATGTTGTCCAAGATGGCGATATAATGCACTTCAGATTTAATGTTTAATTTTTTTATTTATAATCATAATTAAAATAATCCTACTTTTAAATTTCTTTTGAAGTTTTATAAAGTAGGATATTTTTTATCAAAAATTTAGTTTTATATATCATAAACATGTATATAATAAAGTAAGGTTTTTATTAAAAAATCTTATTTGACTAATAAAGATAGCTATGTTAAACTTTAAATTATAAAAGATAGCTATCTTTAAGGGGCTTATATGAAATATATTTTATCTTATGATTTAGGAACTGGTGGAATAAAAAGTTCAATTTTTAATGAATTGGGAGAAATAGTAATTAGTAAATTTTTCCAATGTAATACTTATTATCCAAAAGAAAACTTTAGAGAACAAAAACCACAAGAATGGTTTTCTCTATTAAAAGAATCAACAAAATATTTATTAGATAATATAGAAATAGATAACAATAATATAGTTGGAATTGGAATTTCAGGACACTCTCTTGGAGTTGTTCCAATTTCATATGATGATAAGCTACTGATTGAGAATGTCCCAATTTGGTCTGATTCAAGAGCCATGGAAATCTCTAAAAAGTTTTTTAAAACTAATGATGAAGATGCTTGGTATATGAAAACAGGTAATGGCTTTCCTGCTTCTTTATATTCTGCTTTCAAAATTAAATGGTATAAAGAGAATAATGAAAAATTATATAATAAGACTAAAGTATTTATTGGAACAAAAGATTATCTCAATTGGAAGCTGACAAATGTTTTAGCCACAGATTATTCATATGCTTCTGGTAGCGGAGTATTTAATCTAAATTTAATGGAATATGATAATGACTTAATTAATAAAATGGAATTAGATATAAATAAATTCCCTAAGATTGTTGAATCTAGTGCTATCATCGGTACTTTAAGTACTGAAATGGCAAAAGAGTTAAATCTAAGTGAAAAAACAATAGTTAGTGCTGGTGGTGTTGATAATGCTTGTATGGCTTTTGGTGCAGGTTGTGTTAGTGAGGGCTCTTCTTATACTTCTTTAGGAACTTCTGCTTGGATTGCAACTTTATCAAAAAAACCTATTCTTGATTCTAAAAGCAGACCTTATGTATTTGCGGGATTACAAAAAGGTACATACGTATCAGCTGAGGCAATATTTAGTGCAGGAAATACTCATAGATGGGTAAGAGATCTATTATTTAAAGATGTTAAAGATCCTAAAGAAAAAGAAACTTTATATAAGAAAATGGATGAAAAAGCCTATAGCTCCCCTCCAGGATCTAATGGATTATATTTCATTCCAACTTTAGCAGGTGGAACTATGTTAGATGATTGTGTTGATGTAAAGGGTGCTATTGTTGGCTTATCTCTTGATTCAAAGCGATCAGATATTATTCGATCTAGTTTAGAAGGGGTTTGTTATAGTTTAAAAATTGCTCTTGATGAGCTATCTAAACAAGTAACCTTAAGCAAAGATATGGTTATTGTAGGTGGGGGTGTTAAAAGTAAATTGTGGAGATCTTTATTTGCAAATATATATTCAATGGATATTATTCAATATGAAAATGGTGAAAATGCAGGAGCTCTAGGAGCTATGGGATGTGCTGCTATAGCAGCAGGTTTGTGGAAAGATTTTTCTCCTTTACAGAATATTAATAAGATTAAAAATATAACTAAACCCGATGAAAATGAAGATTTTTACAAAAAAAACTTTGTTAAATTTAAATATTTGAATAAATTACAAAGCCAATGGGCTCAATATTTAAAGGAAAACTTATGATTAATAAAATTAAATATACAAATTTAGATGCTCTAGAAATTATAAATAATGGTGTAAAAATGATAGTTGTATATGAAATAGGCCCTCGAATTGCATACTTCGGTAAAGAAGAAGGTCCTAACTTACTTTATTGGGCACCAGATGATGTAAATAGAAAAGAGTGGAAATTGTATGGTGGTCATAGAGTTTGGTTAACAAGACCTTATGCAGATGAATCAGAAGACACTTACTTTTCAGATAACAAAAGATGTCAGGTGAATATAGAAAATAATGAAATTTTAATCACCGCTAAGGTTTGTAAAATAAACAATCTTGTGAGAGCTATGAAAATTACTATTTTAGAAAATGGGAAATTTAAAGTTGATAACCTTATAAAAAATGTTGGAGATTTAATTTATTCTGGTGGAGTTTGGTCGCCAACTTGTGTTGTTGCAAAAAATAGAAGAATGATAGTTCCTTTGGGAGAAGAAAATTCAACCTGGGATGTTGTAACAATTGCTATTCCACGTGTATTTACAGGTAATATTACTACTCTTGAGGATGATCAAGTTTCTTTTGAAAAAAATAATTTAGTTATAACTCCTAAAGGTCATGTTGTAAAAAGAGCTTGCCTTTCTAAGCAAGGTAGAGTAATTTTAGATTGTGGAAATTATAAATTTATCAAATATTCTATTTATGATCCTAGAAAAAATTATCCCTTTGGAGGGTGTAATGTTGCCTTATTTAATGGAGATAATGATTGGATGAGTGAGCTAGAAACTTATGGTGAAGAAAAATCCATAATACCGGGTGAAACTATTGATAATAGTGAAGTATGGTATATTGAATAATAATGATAAAGGATATTGGAATGAAAACTTTACCAGTATATAGACAAATGTATAACAAGATGAGAAAAGATATTATTTCTGGTGTTTATGAAGTTGGGGATTTTTTACCAACTGAATCAGAATTACAAAGTATTTATTCTGTTTCAATTACAACTGTAAGGAAAGTTATTTCTTTACTTGTTAAAGATAATTTAATTGAAGTTAAGCAAGGTAGAGGAACTACTGTGTTAGATTATCATTCTACTCAATCTTTAAATGGTGTAACCTCAGTATCTGAAACCTTAAGAAAAAGAGGTTATAATGTAGCTACAAAAAGTATTTATATCGATAAAATACTTGCAGACAAAAATGTTGCAAATAAATTACAAATTGATGAGGGTAGTCCTGTTTATAAAATCCAAAGAGTTTTATTAGCAGATGAAGAGCCAACTGTAATCATGGAAAACTATATTGATGTAAATCTAGCAAAAGATTTAGATAAGCGTACTGATGAAATTAAATCTTTATATTCTTTTTTAGAATCTAATTATAATATTAGAATTGAAGCAGCAACTGATATCATTAGAGCAAGAGCTGCAACTTTTATTGAATCTGAGCTGTTAAATGTTAAACCTCAGTTTCCCCTACTTGTTTTAAAAAGAGTTACAACAAACAATAATGTTCCTATTACTTACGATAAAACAATAGTAAGAAGTGATAAATATCAATTTGAAATTTCTCTAGTTGGAAGAGCCTAATTTAATAAACATAGTTATCAAAAATTAAAAAGACGCCATTTGGTGTCTTTTTTTTATGGTTTTTCCATTGAAAAATAGTTATAAATAAAAACTTGACGTATAAAGATAACCATGTTAACGTATAAAAGTATTAAAGATAGCTATCTTTATGAGGAGGAATTATATGAATCTTATTTCTGCACTAGATTTACCTAAATTAATTGATATTAGTGCTGTTAGAACAAATGTTACTGAGCAAGAAGTAAAAGAGGTTGCTAAGATAGCAAATAAATATGGTTTTATTTGTGCCTTTGCAATGCCTTGTTACACAGAATTACTTAAAAAAGAATTGGGTTCAGATACAAAAGTTCATCTTGGTGGTGTAGTTGGATTTCCTTCTGGAGCTGATACAACTAGTGCGAAAATATTGACTGCTAAAGAGATGATTTCTCTTGGATGTGATGAAGTTGATATGGTTATTAATGTTGGTGCTTTATTAAGTGGTGACTATGATTTTGTGAAAAATGAAATTTCTGAAATAAAGAAAATTGTTAGTCCTATTCCTTTGAAATCTATTCTTGAAATTTCATATTTAGATGAAGAGAAGATAAAAATTGGAACTGAACTTGCAGTTGAAGCCGGAGTTGATTTTGTTAAAACAGGAACAGGATGGGCAAAAAATCCTACAACAGTTGAAACCATAAAATTGATTAGTGAAGTTGTTAATAATCGTTGTTCTATAAAAGCTGCAGGTGGAGTTAGAACATTAAAAACTTTAGAAGATATGTATGTTCAAGGGTGTAGAAGATTTGGAATTAGTTTAAATTCCGCCCTTTCTATATTACGTGAAGCTTATGAAAGAGAAGGCTTAGAGTTTAATAATTAAAACTGTATTTCAGTTTAAAATAAAAGGAGAAATGTTATGAAAAAGGTTAAAATTTTAACAAGTGTGTTATTAATTTTTGTTAGTATTGTTAGCATAGGTTGTTCTAAAGATAGTTCTAGTGCAAAAAGTAGTAATACAAGTGGAGCATCTGATTTCTATGCTGTAAGTTTAGGCTGGATGGAAAATGCATCAGGTCAAAGACAAAAGTTTGCATTTGAACAACAGTTTAAAGAAGCTGGAATCACTAATTATAGTATTGTTGATGCAAACTATGATGCTAAAAAACAATCTGAACAAATTGAAGCTTTTATAGCTAAAAAACCAATTGCTTTATTTATTACTCCATCTGATCCTGTTGGTATTTCAGAAGCTGTAAAAAAAGCTGCTGATGAAGGTATTAAAGTATTTAGTTCTGATGGATATGTTCCTGGTGCTGATGTTGCCTCAACTGTAATGTTTGATAACTATGCTGGTGGTAAGGCAACAATGGAATATTTAGCTAATAGATTAATTGAAGAATATCCTACTGGTGATATTGTAATCGGTATGATTACTCTTCCATCAAATGAAGGATGGGATGCAAGAGAACATGGTGCAAAATATGTATTGTCCAATGAAAAATATTCAAGAATTAAAGTTAAATATGTATGGCCTTGGGACTCAACAGGAGCTGTAACTCCTACTTCAACAATTTCATCTTGGATGGCTGCTGATACTAATAAAGAAATCAAAGCTATTTGGTGTGCTTGGGACGGAGCTGCTTTTGAAGGTTTAGCTGTTACTGCTAAAACAAGACCTGAAATTATGTATACCGGTAGTGATGGTGGTGAAGAGTGTTATAAGAAAATGCAACAATATCCAGATCAATTTGTAATGACTTTAGCTGAAAGTGTTTATGCTATGCCAAAACAACTATTTGGTTACGCTCAAGATTCTTTAAATGGTGAAAGAATTCCAAGACTTGTTATGGCTCCAGGTTATGCAATTACTAGCGATATGGTTTTAAATGTTTATCAAATTAAAGATAAAGAGGTTACCGTTGGTGGCAAAACTATGACAGCTTGGCAGTGTTTATTAGATTATGATTTACCTGGTTATACAGATGCTTTAAATCAAGTTCTTATAGAAAATAACTTACCAGGAAATTGGATTCCATCAATTTAACAATTATACGCTATACTTTTAGTTAATTCTAAAAGTATAGCTAAGGAGCTATTACATGGAATATTGTCTTCAAATGAAAAATATCGTGAAATGTTTTTCAGGATTAAATGCATTAGATGGTGCCTCATTTAATTTAAAAAGAAATGAAGTTCATGCACTGCTTGGAATAAACGGTGCTGGTAAATCAACTTTAATTAAGGTTTTATCTGGTGTTTATATAAAAAATGACGGCGAAATATTTATAAATAATGAATTAGTAGAAATTAAGGGTCCTAAAGATTCAATTAATTTAGGAATATCTACAGTTTATCAAGATCCTCAACTTATCGAAAGCTTTAGCGTTTATGAAAATATTTACTTAGGTTCAGAAAATGATAAAAGAGGACAATTTAGTAAACTTTCAAGAAAACAAATTAAACAAAGAGCTTTAGCTTTATTAGATCAATATCCTTTAGATATAGATTTAGATAAAAAAGTCTATTCTCTTACTGCTATAGAAAGAGAAATTGTTGCAATTTTGAAAGCTTTATCTAAAGATTGTAATATATTAATTTTAGATGAACCTACATCTATATTAACTGAAAAAGAGAAATATATACTTTTTGATTTTATTAAATTATTAAAATCAAGAGGTGTTTCAATAATATATATAACCCATCACCTTGATGAAGTCTCTCAAATTTGTGATTCGTTCACAGTTTTTAATGCCGGAAAAGATATCTCGCATGAGGAAATTATAGACAACAAAGTTGATGCGTCTCATATTGCCGAGTTAATGCTTGGTCAAAAATTAAATCAACTTTATCCTTCAAAGGATAGTGCTTTTGAAGCTGAGAAGGTTCTTTGTTGTAATAATATAACATTACACAATAAATTAAAGAAAGTTTCTTTACAATCTAATGTAGGGTCCATCCTTGGTGTTTTTGGCTTGGTTGGATCTGGGATTGATGAATTGTCTAAGATATTATTTGGAGCTATGATTTATGATTCTGGTGAAATTTTAATGAATGGAACCCCAATTAATTTTAGAGATCCTAAAGCTGCTATAGATAATAGAATCTTTTTAGTTCCTGGAGATAGGAAGACTGAGGGATTAATTGGTGGATTTTCCATAGATAAAAATTTAAGTATGTCTAAATTAGAAAATATTTGTACTAATCTTAATTTAGTTAAAAGAGTAAAAGAAAAGAACAAAGCACAGACTTTAGTAAATGATTTAAATATAGCTACAACTGATATAAACAAACAAGTTCAATTTCTTTCAGGTGGTAATCAACAGAAAGTTGTAATAGGGAAAGGCCTTTTCACTGATGCAAAATGTTATTTATTTTGCGAACCCACAGTTGGTGTTGATGTTGGAGCTAAAAAAGGAATTTATGAAACGATAAGAGCTCTTAGTAAAGAAGCTGCTATTATAATAATTTCTTCAGACCCTGAAGAGGTCTTGGGAAATAGTGATAAAATTATGGTTTTAAATAAAGGTGAAGTAACTCTTTCTTGCAATGCTGAAGAAACTAATTTAAATCAAATGCTTGTTAAAGCAACTTCAAATCAGTAGAGGACAAAATATGAATATTAAAAAAAATATGAAAAATGAATCTTTAACAATTATAATTTTCTTTGTTTTGTTTATCGCAATCTGTTTAGTATTTCAATCTTTACAACCATCTTTTTTGTCAATTGTAAGTATTACAACTATGCTAAAAACAGGATCTGCAATAGCAATAGCTGCCCTAGGTTTAACTTATGTTATTATTGTGAATCATAGTGATATTTCCTTTTATATGACAAGCTGCTTTTCTGCTATGTTAATGGCTTGGTTAATTCAATTAGGGTTTCATCCAATTATTTGTATAGTAGCTGGTTTATTGAGTGGTGTATTTTGGGGAACTTTAACTGGGGTTGCTGTTGGAAAATTTAAATTACCAGATATTATAAGTACAATTGCAATAGGATCAATTGCTTTTGGTTCAGCCTACATTTTCTCTGATGGTGCTTTTATTTATGATAATTTCCATACTTCTGGAATAATTATGTTATCAGAATATAGAATATTTGGAATTACTTTGTCAGTATATATAATGCTATTGTTGTATTTTATATCCTATATGATATTAGAAAAGTCTAAGTATGGTAGATTTTTTTATGCAACTGGTTTGAATAAAAAAGCAGCATTTTTTAGTGGTGTTAATGTAAATAAAGCAATAATAATAGCTTTTATTGTATCTTCTGTTTTTGCAGCACTCTCTGCAATAATTTCAAGTGCAGCCCAAGGGCAGGGAAATGTTAAAATTGGTTTAAATTTATTGATGCCTTGTTTCTCTGCTATATACATAGGCTGGTCAATATTTAGAAAACCTTGCGTTATTGGTACATTATTTGGAGCTTTATTAGCTACTGTTATTACAACAGGATTTACAGTTCTAAGTATTCCTTATTATTACAGTGATTTGACTATGTCTGTGATTTTATTGCTATCAATTGGTATTTCAAAAATTGAATTTACATCAACTATTAAGAAACAACAAGGAAAGAGGAATGGATAAACTTAAAAAAACTATTAACAAAATATTTTCAGCAGAATATTTCTTATTTTGGTTAGTTGCTATTGCCTGTATTATTTTAGGTATTATAACACCAGCATTTTATTCATTTTATAATATAATGAACATATTAAGAAATTCATCATATATTGCCTTGATGGTCTTAGGCTTAACTTGGGTAATCGCTAGTGGAGAAATGGATTGTTCCTTTCCTGATATAGCAGCTTGTTCAAGTATGGTCTTCGCTTATTCTGTATTAAATGGAGTAGGTATTTTAGGTGCAATTTTTTTGGCTTTAGTAGTTGGAATTGTCTTAGGTGTAATAACTAGTATTTTAGTTGTGAAATTTAACTTTCACTCTTTAATTACTACAATTGCTGTTGCAACTATTGCAAGATCAATTGCAGCTGCATTAAATGGTGGTATGCCATTAGGAACTCCTGTTATTAAATCATCCTTTTTATATAAACTATTAAATAGTTCAATTGGCGGCTTTCCATTAGTATTTATTATAGTATTATTAATTTATGCTGTATTGGTATTCATTCAAGAAAGAACTAAGTTTGGACAATATATATATGCTTTAGGAGAAAATAGAAAAGCCGTTCAAGAATCAGGAATTAAAGTAAACATTAACTTGACTATAATTTTTATATCCTCTGCATTATTTGCAGCTCTTGCTGGGATTCTAATGGTTTTTGTTGTTTATGGTTCTGGACAACCTAAAATGGGATCATCTTTCTTCTTAGATGGATTTACAGTTGTTTTTCTAGGAGCTATGGCTTTTAAGATTGGTAAGTGTAATGTTGTTGGAACTTTCTTAGGTGCAATTTTATTGGCTTTAATTGTTAATGGTCTCACTTTAATGGGGGCTACATTTGCAACATCTCAGATAGTGAAAGGTATTTTGTTAGTACTTGGTATTGTTATTGTAGCGATAGCACAGAAGAAAAGAAAAGGAAATAAAGGAGTCTTAAAGTATGAATAATTTTGAATTTCAAAACCCAGTAAAAATTGTATTTGGTGCTGGCGAAGTTTGTAAAATTGGAGAGTTAATTTCTAAATATGGTAGCAAAGCTTTAATTGTATCTTATGAAAGTGTTGAATTTTATGGAGATCTTTTTGATAGAATTGAAGATTCTTTAAAGAAACATAATATTACTTCAGTAAGAGCTTTTTTAGCTACAGCAAACCCAAAAATTTCTGAAGCAAAAAAAGGAATAGAACTTGGTAAAAGAGAAAAAGTAGATTGTGTAATTGGTGTTGGTGGTGGATCGGCAATGGATCTTGCTAAAGTAATCTCAGCAGGTATTCTTTATCCTTATGATGATATTAGAAAGATGATTCGTTTTTCTCATTCTCATGTAGAACAAATACCTCCAAAAGATGCACTACCTATGGTTATGATACCAACTTTACCTGCAACTTCTAGTGAAATGAATCCAACAGCTGTGATTACAGATGATGAAACAAATAGAAAAAGCTATGTTTGGGAACCTTCTTGTTTATATCCAAAAGCTTCGATTTTAGATCCTCAATTGACACTTTCACTTCCTAAATATCAAACAGCATGTGGTGCAGTTGATGCAATTAGTCATGTAGTTGAGCCATTCTTTTTCTCTAATGAAGAAACCTTTGGTAATATAGAACTACAAGATAATATGCAAATTGGGGTAATTAAAGCTATTTATCAAAATATTCCTAAAATATTAGAAACACCCAATGATTTACAACTTAGAGGTATGATGCAGTTTAGCGCTACTGTTGGATTAAATGGTTGGTTAACTTGCGGGGTACAAGGTTGGACGCCTATGCACCAAATGGGACATGTTCTAACTAGCTTATTTAAAGCAACACATGGGGCAACCTTAGCTACAATGATGTTAGCTTGGATGAGATACTTTTCAACTAGAGATGATAACCAACGATTTGTTAAATTTTCACAGAGGATGTGGAATACTTCAAATGTAAGCGAGGCTGCAGATATCTTTGAAGAGTATATAAAATCTGTTGGTGTGCAAACTAGAATTAGTGAATTTGGTTGTACTGAGAAAGATTTAGATAAGTTAACAGATAAAACAGTTGAAGTATCATTTAGTGAAGATGGTACATTAGCAAGTATTCCTCCTGTTAATAGAGAAGATGTATATAATATATTTAAACTAGCTCTTTAAAGTATTTTGTTCTAAAGATTGATAAATGGACTATGCATCAAGCATAGTCCATAATTATGAATGAAATAAATAGCAGTCTAGGAGACTGTTAAATATTTTTTACCAGGTTAGGGTGAATTGTAATGGTTCAGCTAATAATAAGAAGTCAATTAAAGGGAAACTATATGTAAAGGTAGTAGATGATACTTTTGTTCCACCTTTATATGTTTTAATTGGCTCAGGTGTTTCAAAGTTAAGTGTAATTATAGAATTCCTTATTGCATCGGGACCTTCTTCACCTAACATGAAACTAATCATTTCTAAATAATCATCAGCACTTAAACCTTCATTATATTCAGGTCCAAAAGGTTCAAAGTTTGGATCGGAAAGGAATGGAATTGCTTTTGTTAATTGATAATAATTATCCAAATCTAAGTAGAACTTTAATGTATTATCACTAAGAGTTAAAACAGTTTGATTTTCTGTATCTCCTAAATCTGAAATTAAAGTTGAAAGAGATGAGAAATCAAAAGAGCCTTCGTAAGAATTCTCACCGACTTTAGTAAATAAAACATTAGTTGTTGTTTCATTTTCTGTTAGTTTATTTGCTGTATCGTCTATAGCTAAATCCATAATTGGTTTATCTGTTGCATCACTAGAAAACTCAGAGAAATCATTTAATACTGTAATAAAAAAGTCTTCTACACTTATTGCAATTTGAGAATTACCACTTTCATCATCATTAATTGTCAAATCTTCTGTTACAACACAACTTGATAGAAATGGGAATATAATTAATAATATTAAAAATAAATATTTTATATTTTTCACTAAGTACTCCTAGTTTTTTTTCTTTAGACATTATAGCACATTAACAATATTATAAAAGAAATAAGGGTTCAAGTGCTATATATTGCTCTTCATAAATAAAACACTTTAATAGTAAAAGAGTTAATTGTAAATTGTAAATTGATTATTTTTTGAAAAAGTGTAATATTAGTAAAGAGAGAATTGATGACATTTGTTAAATATTTAATATGATGAAATGAATATTTTAATTATTTTCATCTATTTAATTTAGCTTAGAAATGGGTCTTAGCGTTGACAAAAATAGAATCCCTTTTTATAACTTGAGAATAATGACAACCTTATGTTGTCTTAATTGGAGGATTGAATGCAAGAATTGGATGGCCAGAAAACGTTAATTATCGTCGAGTCTCCTACAAAAGCAAAAACAATTAAAAAGTTTTTACCATCAAACTGCACCGTTGTAGCAAGTAACGGACATATTAGAGATTTAGATTCTGATAAAGCAGCAGTTGATGTAGAGAAAGGTTTTAAACCTCATTACATAATCCCTTCTGAAAAAAAGGCCTTAGTTAAATCATTAAAAGAAGAATTAAAGAAAACTGACTTCTTACTATTGGCAACTGATGAAGATAGAGAAGGGGAAAGTATATCTTGGCATTTATTAGAAGTTTTAAAACCTAAAGTAAATTATAAAAGAATGGTTTTCCATGAAATTACAAAAAAAGCTATTGAAAAAGCATTAACCTCCGGCAGAGAGTTAGATATTGATATGGTTCATGCTCAAGAAGCTAGAAGAATCATTGATAGATTGTTTGGATATGATGTTTCTTCTTTAGTTGGACAGAAACTATCTTCAAGAAAATTAAGTGCCGGTCGTGTCCAATCTCCAGGATTAATGTTGACCGTTGAAAGAGAAAAAGAAAGAATTGCTTTTAAAAATAGTTCATATTTTGATGCAAAAGCCACCTTTAATACAGCAAAAGGTAATTTTGATGCAAAGCTAATTCAATATAATAATCAATATCTTGCTTCAAGTAAAAGTTTTGATTCTACAACTGGTGAATATAAAAATGACAATTCTTTAGTGTTAGATGAAAATGGAATTAATGATATTATTTCAAAAATAAAATCTGGTCCTTTTGTTATAAATGATATTATAAGTAAACCTCTAACTTCAAAACCAAGTGCTCCTTTTATTACTAGTACTTTGCAACAAGAAGCAATTAAAAAACTACATTTCAGTTCTAAAGAAACTATGAGAGTTGCCCAAAAATTATATGAAAGTGGGTTAATTACTTATATGAGAACTGATAGTCCTTTTTTAAGTGAAGAAGGTATTAACGGTGCTAGAAAAAGTGTAAAAGACTTATATGGAAAAGAATTCTTATCAAGTGAAGTTCGACAATTTAAATCAAGTAGTGCTGAAGCTCAAGAAGCTCATGAAGCTATTAGACCTTCAGGAGATACTTTTGTTTCCCCTAAAGAATCAGGTTTAACTGGAAAAGAATTAGCCCTTTATAATTTAATTTGGGCAAGAACTATGGCTAGTCAAATGGCTGAAGCTAAGAAGAAAACAACTACAGTTAGAATTTCTTCAAATGGTAGTATTTTTACAGCTAGTGGTACTCAAATTACTTTTGCTGGTTTTCTAAGAGCTTATGTTGAATCAAAAGATGATCCAGAAGCTGCTTTAGATGATAAAGAAACCTTATTACCTCCTTTAGAAGTTGGTCAAGAACTTGATCTAGAAAAGCTTTTAAGTCAAAAACATGAAACAAAAGCTCCACCTAGATTTACAGAGGCAACATTAGTTAGAGAGTTAGAGCAAAGAGGGATTGGTAGACCTTCTACTTATTCATCAATTATTGATACCTTATTAAATAGACAATATCTGATTAAAGAAGGGAATTCTTTAATACCAACTTTCGTTGGATTTGCAGTATGTCAATATTTAATTAATTCATTCCCAAAATATGTTGATTATGATTTTACAAGATTGCTAGAAGCAGATTTAGATGATATAGCAAGTCATAAAATTGATAAAATTGAATTATTAGAAAATTTTTATTTAGGCGAAAATGGTCTAAAATCAAAAGTTAAAGTTCAAAAAAGTAAAGATGATAAAGTTTTAGCTAAAACCCTTAAACTTCCTCAAATAAGTGATGAGAATCCAATAATGATTGGTCCATATGGTCCTTATGTTTTAGGAAAAGAAGTTGATGGTAAACCTGAATATATCAATTTACCTAAAGATATGCTTCCGGGTACTGTAACAGATCAAGATATTAAGGATCTAATTAAAAAAGGTAAAGTTAAAAATGAACCAATTTTACTTGGTAAAAATGATAACAATGAAGAAATATATCTTCTCTCTGGAAGGTTTGGACCTTATTGGCAAATAGGAAAAGATGTTGCAAACAAACCAAAGAGAGCAAGTATTCCTTCTTGGTATCAAAAAGATGAAGAATGTCAAAAAGATATTGAAATTGCTAAAAAATATCTTTCTTTACCTCGTCTTTTAGGTGAAAACGAGGATGGTGAACAAATAATTGCAACTAAGGGTAAGTATGGACCTTATTTAAATTGTGGTGATTTAAATGTTAACTTAAATAAGAGAGATCATGATGAGCAATTATTTAGTATAACTTATGATCAAGCTCTAGAACTAATCAAATCTGGTGCAACTAAAGCTAAGGGTAAGGGCAAGTCCTCTACTAAAACAGCCATAAAAGATTTTGGTGAGTTCAATGGCGAAAATGTAAAATTATATTATGGACGATATGGTTACTATTTAAAACATGGTAAAACCAATGTTCCAATAGATGATGAAAAAGCTAAAATGGATGAGCACTTAGCTATGAATTTAACAAAAGAACAAATAGAAAGTTCTTTAAGCAAAAAGAAGACTAAAAAGAAATAAGGAATAATTTAAGAGCTGTACTTAAAAAAAAAGTGCAGTTTTTTTTTAAGTTGCTAAGATTATCTTTAATAGTGTATTCTTAAAGTAGAAGGAAAAAATAATCAACATGGCAAAATTGATATATAAAAGAAGAGTAAATAATAAACTCGATACAAATAATTTAATAAAAAATTTAGCTAAGGATTTAAAAATAGAAGAATATAAAGTTCAATTATGTTTTGATAAATTATCCTTAGATTATGATGATGAATATCTAAATACAAATTATTCTTTAAGCAAAGAATTGGTATGTTGTTATTATGCAATATTAGATGATTATATAAGAGATGATGAAGCTAAAATAGAATTTGATGCAAATATCAAAAGATTTGATGAAGTATATATAGATACAGCTCCTTTAATTCACGAAGATTGGTTTTTATATTTTATAGCCAATGCAAGTTTGACTCTAAGAAAGAGAAGAAAAAAACTAGTTATTCTTGAAAAAACAATGGAAGAGATGTATGGAATATCATTCAACGAAGAAAAAGATTTAGATGTTCGTCTACGCGCAAAAGTTAGACCTTTTTTGATTCAAAAGTTAGCAAGAAAAGGTTTAGTTAAGAGAGTAGATACTGGTAGTTTTGGTATAGCTGATGACCATTTAGTAGATTTATTAAAAAAACGAGGTAAAACAAACAATATCCTATTAATCACACAAGATAGATATTTAAGTGAGCGAGTGGTTCAATTAGGAGAGAATTTAAATAAAAATATTGAATTACCACATCACACTTTATTTGATAGATTTAGACAAGGTAAATTTATTGATGAGGATATTGTTAAAAAAGTTGTAGTCTGTGAATTGTTAAAAAATGGAGATTTACTAAGATTATATATATGCCAACATTGTGGTGATAGTTATTATGATAAATTATTTGACTGTGGGGGATATGTAATCTGTTCTTCTTGCTATTATGAGATAGAAAATGAGAAGCAAAAACAAAAAGCTATAAAAGAACGTGAAGATAAGAAAAGATTAAAAGCAATTAAAGAAATAGAAGAAAAGCGTGAAATTGAAAGAGAAATAATTACAGTTGGCAAAAAAATTAAACGCAAACAAAAAATTACTTATATAATTGCAATTATTATTTTAGCAATAATATTAGTTTTAACTTATCTATTTATATAATAGTTTGAATAAAAAAAATGAGACTGAAAATTATCAGCCTCATTTTTTTAATAGTTGCAATTTATTAAAAAGTAAATTGTCCATTTTTATATATTTGAACTTCTTTTCCATCATAAGTTGTTGCATAGATATTTAAATCAGAAGATCCTATCATAAAGTCTGTATGAACTCTTGAGACATTACATCCATATTCTTCTAATTTTTCTTCACTATCTAATTGTGCATTGTTACTCAAACAAACTGCATAACCTGCACCAATTGCAATATGACATGACGCATTTTCATCATATAAAATAGTATTAAACACTTGACCACTTTGAGCTATAGGAGTTCTTTCATCAACTAAAGCAACTTCACCCAAATATGGAGCGTTAGCATCACTTACTAGGTATTGATCTAGGGCTTGTTGGCCTTCTTTAGCTTCACATTTAACTACTTTACCATCTTTAAATTCAAATCGAATATCGTTACATAATGTTTGTAGTACAGTTACAGGTCTTGTAGTTGTTACATAACCATTTACACTGTATTTATCAGGAACACTGAAATGTTCAAAGGTTGGGATGTTTACAAATAATGGTTTATTATTACAATCATCGCTACCACCTAGCCATATAGCTTCTTCTCTAAGTGATATTGTTAAGTCAGTAATTGGGCTCACATAATGCAAGGTTTTAATTTTTAAACTATTTAGATATTCATTACCTTTCTTAAATTCTTTATCAAATTCTTGCCAAGCTTTCACTGGATTTTCTTTATCTAATAATAATATCTTTGTAAGTAAATTTCTCATATCTTCTGTAGAGGAATTTAATACTTGTTTTGCCCATTTTTTTAGAGGATAACATACAATACACCAAGGAATTTCAAAATTAATTCTTCCATCTCTACCTGTTTTACCACGTTCAGATTTTACTTTAGTATATTGAGCTAATTTGTCTTTGTTAGTGTCATTTAAAACAGTATTATTTTCAGTATCACTTATTGCTAAGAAAGCCCATTTTTCTTTTGATCTTTCTTTATCAATGGCTTCTAAATATTTTGGTAATTTAGAAACTGTTTCTATATCTTGATATTTACATCTAGCCTTAATTAATTTAGTGTCTACTAAATCAATTTCTACATTTACAGCACCTTTTTTGTATGCTGCTTGTGCAATTTTTGAAGCAAAGGAATAATAATCTGGTGCACAACGAACTACTAGACTCATTCCTTTCTCAAATTGAAGACCAAGTTCAAGAATTAATTGTGTATATAGTTTATCAAAACGTTCTTTAGTCACAAAAAATCTCCTAAAATTATATATTTTAATTTAAAGATATTACTTTTATTCTAATAATTCAATTGATTTATTATTTTCAGTTTATTTATTGAGTAATTTTCTTCCCAAAAACTTATTTTTTCTAAAAATAATTAAGAATCTAAAAATTTTTAAGGTTTTGAGAAAAATTTTCTATGTTTCGATTAGAAAAACAGTGCAAGAATAAACAAGCAATAAAAATCCTAAGGAGGAAAAAATGAAAAAATTAACAGTTGGATTATTGTTATCTCTCGTTTTAGTTAGCTCTGTATTTGCTAACGGTCAAAGTGAAAGTAGTAGTGGGGAACCAGAAATTGGTTGTGCTATTTATAAGTTTGATGATACTTTTATGACAAATACTCGTAATGCTTTTGCAGAAGCTGCAGAAGGTAAAGCAAAAGTTAATATCGTTGATTCAATGAACGTTCAAGCAACTCAAAATGAAAAAGTTGACTTGTTTATTACACAAGGTGTTGATGCATTAGCTCTTAACCCTGTAGACCGTGCTGCAGCTGGTGTTGAAATTGAAAAAGCTATGAAAGCTGACATTCCTGTAGTATTCTTCAACAGACAACCTTTTGATGAAGATATGGCTAAATGGGACAAAGTTTATTATGTTGGTGCAAAAGCTGAAGAATCTGGTACTATGAGTGGTCAAATTGTTGCAGATTATTGGAAAGCTCATCCAGAAGCAGATAAAAATGGCGATGGTGTATTACAATATGTAATGATTAAGGGTGAACCTGGACACCAAGATGCTGAATTAAGAACTGAATATTCAATTAAATGCTTACAAGATAATGGCATTAAAGTTGAAAAAGTTGCTGAAGATACAGGAATGTGGGACCGTGTTAAAGGTCAAGAAAAAATGGCTGCATTCTTAACATCTAAAGGCGATGTAATTGAAGCTGTATTTGCAAATAATGATGATATGGCACTTGGTGCAATTGAAGCATTAAAAGCTGCTGGTTATTTCACTGGTGACAAATTCATGCCTGTAGTTGGTGTTGATGCAACAGCTCCTGCTCTTCAAGCTTTAAAAGAAGGTACTCTTTTAGGTACTGTATTAAACGATGCAGTTAACCAAGGAACAGCTACATTCAATATTGCTTATGATTTAGCAATGGGAAAAACTCCTACTTCTGAATCTATTGGTTATGAAATTACTGATGGTCAATATGTATGGGTTCCTTATCAAATGGTAACAAAAGACAACTACCAAGATTTTATGTAGAATAAAATTTAAATTTGTGATGCTCTGGGTGGGCTATTCTGCCCAGAGCTATTTTCTTTAAAAAGGAATCTTAAATGGATTATATTTTAGAAATGAACAATGTAACTAAAACTTTTCCAGGTGTAAAAGCTTTAGATGATGTTACATTAAAAGTTAGACCAGGTACAGTTCATGCCTTGATGGGTGAAAATGGTGCCGGCAAATCTACTTTGATGAAGTGTTTGTTTGGTCTTTATAAAATGGACTCTGGTCAAATCATATACAATGGTAATGAAGTTACAATTAATGATGCAAAAGAAGCATTAGGTCTTGGAATATCAATGATTCACCAAGAATTACATACTAATCCTCATAGAAATGTTATGGAGAATGTATGGCTTGGTAGATATCCAAGAGTGGGTGGTAAAAAATCTCCTTTTGTTGATCATAAAGCAATGTTTAAAAAAACAAAGGATCTTTTGGAAAGTTTAAATTTATCAATGAGTCCAAATGATCTATTAAGGAATCTCTCTGTTTCCCATGCACAGAGTGTTGAGATTGCAAAAGCTGTTTCATATGATTCCAAAATTATAATAATGGATGAACCTAGTTCTTCCTTAACTGAAAGTGAAGTTGCCCATTTATTTGGAATAATAAATGGTTTAAGAGATAGGGGTGTTTCTATAATATATATTTCTCATAAAATGGAAGAAATTCTTCAGATTTCTGATGATGTTACTATTATGAGAGATGGTCAGTATGTTGGAACTTGGGAAGCTAAAGAATTAACTACGGACTTAATAATTAAAAAAATGGTTGGACGTGATTTAACAAATAGATTCCCTGAAAGAAATCCAAAGATTGGCGACGAATTACTAAGAGTTGAAGATTATACCTCTCCTAATCCTCTTTCCTTTAAAAATGTTTCTCTAACACTGAGAAAAGGTGAAATTTTAGGTATTGGTGGTTTAGTTGGTGCTCAAAGAACTGAAGTTATGGAATCAGTTTATGGTCTTAGAGTTCACACAAGTGGTAAATTATATCTTCGTGGCGAAGAAATAACTGTAAAAAAACCTATTGATGCTATGAATAAAGGAATGGCTTTATTAACAGAAGAAAGAAGAAGAACAGGTATTTTCCCTTTACTCTCTGTAAAAGAAAACCTTCTAATTGCCAATTTAAAGGATTATTCAAAAAATGGTCTTTTATCTAATGATGGTATGGAAAAAGATAGTATTGAACAAATTGATACTCTTAGAATAAAAACGCCTAGTACTAAAACTTTAATACGATCACTTTCTGGAGGAAATCAACAGAAGGTATTGTTTGCAAGATGGTTATTAACTCAACCAGATATTCTTATTTTAGATGAACCTACTCGTGGTATTGATGTAGGTGCAAAATATGAAATTTATGTCTTGATGAAAGAAATAGCTGAGCAAGGTAAGGGTGTTATTATGATTAGCTCTGAAATGCCGGAATTGATTGGTATGACAGATCGAATTGTAGTTATGAGTGAAGGCCGCGTTGCTGGCGTTGTAGATAGTAAAAAAACAACACAAGAAGAAATAATGACACTTGCAACAAAATATGTTGGGTAGGGAGAAATAGAATGGAAGATTTAATTAAAAGAAATAGATTTTCAAAGGATAATGTTAAAACTGTATTAATGGATAGAGCTATTTCCATTGTTCTTTTAGTATTAATTATTGTTATTGCTATAATCAATCCTAAAATCTTGAGTTTTAGAGTTTTAAGAGATATTTTAATGCAAAGTTCAACTAAGATTATAATAGCTCTTGGTATGATGCTTGTTATTTTAATAGGCGGTGTTGATCTTGGTGCATCAAGACTTGTTGGTATGGCAGCTGTTGTTTCAGCTTCAATGTTACAAACTCCTGATTATGTAAGGCGTTTCTATCCTGATATGGGTCAATTACCTATTATAGTTCCTATCTTAATTGCAGTCTTAATTGGTGCGTTTTGGGGAATTTTAAATGGTGTCGTTGTTGCTAAATTCCAAGTACCAGCTTTTATTGCAACTCTTGGTTCTATGTTAATTATATATGGTGTTAACTCAATATATTTTAATATGCCACCAAATAATTCACAACCTATCGGTGGTCTTAGAAGTGATTTTACAGCATTAGGATCAAGTTCTATTGGACCTATTCCTGTTATTGTAATATTTGCAATAGTTGCAATAATTATAATGTGGGTTCTATTGAACAAGACAGTTTTTGGTAAAAATATTTATGCCGTTGGTGGTAATAAAGAGGCTGCTATGGTTTCTGGAATTAATATTACTGCAATCATTATTGGCTTATTTGTTGTTTGTGATTCATTAATTGCCGTTGGTGGTGTATTAGAAGCTGCTAGAACTGGTGGAGCAACTAATAACTATGGTGTTGGTTATGAGTTAGATGCAATCGCATCCTGTGTTGTTGGAGGTGTTTCAGTAACTGGAGGTGTTGGTAAAGTTAGTGGTGTTATAACTGGTGTATTAATCTTTACTTTCATCAACTATGGTCTAACATTCATTGGAGTTAACCCATACTGGCAAAATATTATCAAAGGATTAATTATTGTTTCAGCAGTAGCTTTTGATATTCAAAAATATGTACAAAAAAAGTAGTTTTTAAACTATCTAATTTAAAAAGGAGCAAGTTTGACATTTAAATGTTCAAATATTTGCTCCTTTTTTTAGTAAATTACAAAAAGTTTTCTTTGGACATCTTCATTAAACATTTCTTCTTTTGTTACAAAAATGTAATCAATTTTTTGTTCTTGTAAATCATTGCCTTTTAAAATTTCATTAGCTGCATAAACTCCTTGATAGCCCATGGCAAAACTATTTAATATCAGTAGTTCATCAATTATTCCAGTATCAAGGTTTTGTATATTTGATAAGGCGTGTGTGGTTGCTATATAGTAAATATCCCTATTAGAATCTAAAGTATTAAAATATTTTGAAACGCCTTCTGATGTATCATCATCAAGTGCAATTATACAATTTATTTTTCCATAGTTATTAATATAGTTTTCAACTCTTTCTTTTATAAGATCAATATCGCTTCCTGCATATAGTGAATTACAGTTAATATTACTTACATTTTTTAATCTTTCCATAATTCCATTTTCCATATATTTACTAGATGATATATTTGGACTTCTACTTACTAACAGAATGTTTAGATTTTTATTTGGGAATTTATTAATTAACTCTTCTGCTATTTTGACACCAATCTCTTTTGAGTCTGTGAGTACTGAATAAGTGTTATCAATATCATTATCCTGCACTTCGTTATACAGTTGTATAATTTTAATACCTTGTTGTGAGGCTTCTTTTAGTGGTTCAATTAGAGCTTTACTATCACTAGGGGTTATAACAATTGCATCAACTTTATTAGATATTGCCTTTTCAACAAATTCCTTTTGTGTTTCAATATCTAGAGCATTTACTGTAGAGAAGAAATCTACAGAGGTATAAGTATCTGTTCTAGCTTCTCTAGCCCCGTTTCTCATAGATCCCCAAAATTGTCCCCCTTCTTTCATTCTTATAAATGCTATTCTATAAGGGTTTGAAGTTAAATCTCTTGGTTTATTGTTTTTCTGATTAAAATAAATTGCTGATCCAATTAAAAGGATTACTAATATTATCCATAGTAAGTTTTTCTTCATTTAAATTTCCCTATAGTCTACTTTGTTAATGGTATTGTGATGGTGACAGCTGTGCCTTCTTCTATTTCAGATTCAATATTAAGGCCGTATTCTTCTCCAAAGGCTAGTTTTAATCTCATATTCACATTATATACACCAATTCCATTTCCGTCAGTTAAATGTTTTTTCTTGTCAGTTGTTAGAAGAGATTTTCTAACCTCTTCACTCATTCCTGCCCCGTTATCTGTTATTTTGATTTGTATCTTATTTGTATCATATTTTTTTGCAGTTATATCAATAATCCCAGGATCCATTAAATATTTTATTCCATGATAAATGCTGTTTTCTACAATTGGTTGAGTGATAAGTTTTATAGTTTGACAATCTTTAATATCTTCTTCAATAGATATGTTGAAGCTAAATTTATCTACATATCTCATTTGTTGAATAACTAAATAGTTCCTACAGTGCTCAAGTTCTTCTTTTAATGTAATAACTTCATGTCCTTTTGATATTGATATTCTAAATAAATTAGAAAGAGCTGTTACTAAGGTAATAACACCTTCATCATCTCCTTGTTCAGCTAACCAAATAACAGAATCTAAAGTGTTGTATAAAAAATGTGGATTGATTTTGGCTTGAAGTGCATCTAATTCACTTTTTCTGATTAATTCTTGTTCTTCAATGATTTTTTCTAGAAGAGCTTTCATTCTTTTTGACATTTCTACAAAAGAGTTTGATAAAGACTTTACTTCTAATGAGGCTCTTTCTATAGGTTGAGGAATAAATGTTTCTTTATGAATGCTTTCCATTTGTTTCTCTAATATTCTGATAGGACTTGTTATATAATTAGAGATTATTTTTGCAATTAAAATTGTTATAAATATGCTAAATGCTAAAATGATAATTAACGCTATAGCAAAAGAATTGAAGCTCTCAAGTAACATTTCATTAGGGAATGCAATTCCAACAATCCTCCAACGAGTATAATCAATTGTTTGTATTACCTTTAATTTATTAATGCCATTATCATTTGAATAATATTTTCCATATATTTCATTTGAAATATCATCAATATTTTCAGAAAATTGATCATAGTTAATTAAGGTTTGCTTTGGGTGGAATACTATATTATTTTCTTGATCTATTATAAAAGCATAACCTGTTTTGCCAATTGTTGCGTAACTCATTATATCTCTAAGTTTGGTATAGCTAAAGTCAATGAGCATAATTCCAACTTTTTCTTGACCATCTTCATCTATATAATTAAAACTTTTACTATAGCTAATAACCCAAGGGTACCTTAGCGGTATTAATCTTTGAACATGTGCTCTCGAGAAATAGTAGTCGCCATTTCCATTTAAAGCATTTTGAAACCAACTTTGATAAAAAATCTCATTTTTATTTCTTAAATTATTTGCAGTTGTTCCAACTATAATGTTACCTTGTTTATCAAAAAAATTTATAGTTATAATATCATTTCTTGAATCTAATATAGTGTTTAATCTAAGTTCAACATTCTCTTTTCCATATTGGTTAATATTAGTACAGTAGTCTAAAGTTGTATCTCCTATCTGCATAACATCAGATATAAAGGATGTTATACTTCTATTTGCTTGAACTACAGTTTGAGATGTGTTGATTTCAATATTGTTTTTAGTAGATTTGTAAAACTGATAAGTAATCGTTGTTGCTACAACAATAACAACAATTATAGTAAAGAGTATTAGAATTCTTGAAAAAATTGTATTAATGGATGAATCTTTAGTTTTCATATTATTTCTTCATCTTTTGTTTATAAATTGAAGGGGAGTCTCCTGTTATTTTCTTAAAACAAAAAGAAAAATAGTTTGAATCAGAGAAACCTACTTTGTCTGCAATTTGATATGTTTTTAAATCTTCACTTTCTATTAGAGTCTTAGCATGTTTAATTCTAACTTTTGTTAAGGCTTGTGTAAAAGCTGTTTTGGTTTCTTTTTTAAAAGTTGAGCTAAAATACGCATTGCTTACACCTAACATATCACAAATCATATCTAGATTAAAATTTTTATCCATATAATTTTGTTCAATCAATTTCTTAGCAACTTCGACAAATTTTATATTGCTAGATTCTCTCTTTTCTTGAATTTTTTTATTAAGAGAAAGTGCTATTTCATTTAGACTTGAAATTATAACATTTAATGTATTTATTTGTGATATTTTATTAATTAAAGTTGAGTATTTACTAAGATTTAAATTGTAGCTAAGAGCTAAGTTAGTGAGCATGGAAATAATCTTTAGAGTATATGCTTCTAATTCTAGAGGATTGTAGTTTTTATTATTATAGAATAGAGAATCTATAGCTTTTTTAATTTCTATTTCATTGCCTAATTTAATTGATGTGATTAAAGAATCGATATAGTTATCTTGATTCACTTTAATTGTATCAATCGATTGTTTAGGTTCTAAGTCACTTATATAAAATATGTTTTGATCTTTATAATATATTTTATAATTTATTGCATTTATACTTTGTCTATAAGCTATGTCTAAATCTTTAAATGAGTATACTACTTTACTAACTCCAATGTTACATTTTGTTTTAGAATAGAATTTAATATATTGATCTAACTCTTCAATTTTTTTTAAGGTTCTTTTTATAAACAAGTGTTTTTCTAAATCCTCTTGCCCTTTATGGTAATAATAAAAAGTTAAAATCATTGTGTTTTTATTTATAGATTGAATAATTTGAGAATCTGAATTAAAAAAGTTTTTCAATATATCTTTGATTGTTAGTAAATCTAATTTTATATCATCGGCTGTTTGTGGTTCAATTACACTCGTTATATAAAAATTTGAATCGATTGGGAAATTGTAATCTTTAGCTTGTTCGATATAGTCATTGTAATTTCCAAAATATACTTCATTAATAATTCTTTCTTTCATAGCAGGGATTAGGTTATTATATTTTTCTTCTAATCTTTTTTTGTCTGTTCTAAGTGCTATTTCATTGTCTAAAGTTTTTTTCAATTTTATAAGGATTTCAACCATGTCTTTTTTTGAAACTGGTTTTAACACGTATTCTGTAACATTAAGTTTTATCGCACTTTGAGCAAAAGAAAATTCATCATGTCCAGATAGAATAATTATTGTTGTTGTAGGTAGATTTTTTCTAATTTCTTTTATCAATTCAAGCCCATCTAAATAGGGCATTTTTATATCAGTAATTACTACATCAGGTGATTTTTCTTCTATAACATCTAAAGCTTCTAGACCATTTTCTGCTTCACCAATAATGGAAAAACCATATTCATTCCAAGGTATTTGTTCTTTCATTGAATCTCTTACTCTAGATTCATCATCTACTAAAATAATTGAATACATGGTATTATTCTAAATTAAGTAGAGATATATAGCAACAAAATTAATCAGCTTTGTTTTTTACTTTTGGTATTTTGTTATTTGATCTTTATTTTATTTTTATCTTTGAATATTATATTAATAATATTTAATAAAATTGAGCTTTAGGATAAATAGTATGAAGAAAATAGAAGTTGTAGCAGCAATTATTTCTGATGAGAATAAAATATATTGTGCAAGAAGAGCTGATAAGGGTGAAACAGCATTAAAATGGGAATTTCCTGGTGGAAAGATTGAACAAGGAGAAAGAGCTCAAGAGGCTCTTATTCGTGAGATTCAAGAAGAGCTTAATGCCACAATTAGTGTTGATAAATATTTTATGAGCGTTGAGCATCAATATAAAACCTTTTTTGTTACAATGCATAGCTATTTATGTACTGTAAAAGAGGGCGTTCTTAAAAGAAACGAACATGTTGAAGACAAATGGTTAGAAATTAGTAAATTAGATACTTTAGATTGGGCTGAGGCTGATAAACCAATTGTTGAAAGTTTAATAAAATCTATTCTGCAATAGTAAAATATTCATAGATATCTTCTCTTACGGGAGTTTCTAATTGATATTTAATTTGAAAAGCTGATGTATTTTCAATTTTAATTTCTTTTGCTTCTCCAATTGGAGTAATTTCTCCAAGGAAATAAAAGTCTTTAGAGTTTGTTGTAGCTTTATTTTTTCTAACAAAGAGATAAATTTTAGTATTTCTTTCTTTTGCTTTGTAAATATAATACCAATCTTTGCATCCAATTTTACGATATTTTTTTGAAATTGCAATTATTGTGTTATTGGAAATAAAGTGATCTTGATAATTAATTGCATCTTCTTCCTTTTCATAATTTATAAAGACAGGAAGTGTGTTTGTTTTTTTATCAAACATGTATCCATTCATAACAGCAGATTGATCTCTCTCCCAATTTAAAGCTTTACATACTTCTTCATAAGAATATTGTTTAAATAGTGAGAGATTAGTGTTTTTATATCGATGTATATATTTTTCTTTATATTGATCTTTAGCATAATCAATGATTTCCTCTAAACACTTTTTAAAGGTAGGGTTTTGTAAATACATTTTAAGATTATGAGAAGCTGTAATATAATTTTCAGATTTTTCTGCTAGGATACATGCTTGGTGTTGCTTAAAGCCTTTAGGTGTTTTCGAAATGGTATTATATTGATGCGATAGCACTTTATAGGCTGTCTTAATTGGTTGTGTTTCATATTTTATTTTTACTTGCGCAGCCTTATTATTTTCATAGCTAGTTAAGCTCTCTAACAATTCAATCGATTGGAAGTGTTTCCCTTTACCAATTTTTTTAGTTATGAAATTTAGAGCTAGTAATTCATTCTCATTTAAATTATATGGTGTAAGTTCTTTTTCACATTCTTTCACTAAATTATAATAGGAATCGAATTTATCAATTACTATATCCACAGAAATATTCGCATTTTTGACAAACTCTTCAAAGGTTGGAATATGAGCTAGTTCTAGTTTTAAATCTTTGTAAGCTTCTTTAATATTCTTTATTCCACCTAATTTACTATTATCTATGGCTTGATAAATTTGATGTTTAGAAATTTTATCAAATTCAATTGTAGAACAGCCAGGTAAAAAGGCAGATCCATCACTAACAGTTTTTCTAATTACTTCTCTGTTAAAAGATTTGTCAGAGGATAAAGCCATTGGAATATAATAATTATTTTCATAGTTTCCGATAAAATCTAAAACAACAACAAATTCTTTATCTTGCCATTTTCTTAATCCTCTACCAAGTTGTTGTATGAAGATTACAGCAGATTGGGTCGGTCTTAGCATTATTATTTGGTTTACTGAAGGGATATCAACACCTTCATTGAAAATATCTACAGTAAAAATGTAATCAAGAGATGTTTCACTTCTTAAATCTTCTTCTAATCTTGATATTGCTATTTCTCTTTCTTCTTGAGTATTTTCTCCTGATAGAGAAATAGTTTTATAACCCATTTGATTAAATTTATTTGATAACTCGAAAGCTTCTTTATTCCTACTACAAAATATTAGACCTTTAACTCTTTCACCACTGTAGCCATAGAAATTAATTTTCTCAATTATATTTTTTACTCTTTCATCACAACTAAGTTTATTAATATCGGTATTATCATTAATTAATTGTCCATCTATTGTAATTTCAGAAATACCAAAATAATGAAAAGGACATAATAAATTTGATTCCATAGCTTCTTGGAGATTAATTTTTAATGCAATATTATGATCAAAATAACTTAATACATCTTTATCATCACCTCTTTTTGGTGTTGCTGTCATTCCAAAAAGAAATTTAGGTTTAAAATAATTGATTATATTTTGATAACTATTAGAACCTGATCTGTGTGCTTCATCTATGATTATATAATCAAACTCTTTTGGGTTGAATTGTGAATATACATATTCTTTTGCCATCATTGTCATAGTTGCAAATAAATAATCACAGTCATAATTTTTTATTTTCCCAGAAAGAAATCCTGTACTTATTTCAGCACCTAAAACTGTTTTAAAGCTCTCTTCTGCTTGGGTTAAAAGTTGTTCTCTGTGAGCTAAAAATAATAGTTTTTTTGGTTTAAAAGCTTTTACATCAAAGGCAGATAAATATGTTTTACCAGTACCAGTTGCAGATATTAATATCGCTTTATCTTTTCCTTGTTCTCTAATCTCTCTTAATGCTTTTACTGCTTTTCTTTGCATAAGGTTAGGTTCAAGTGTTGTAGTTTTAATATCGAATGAAGTGATATTTTTTCTTAATTTCTTAACTTCATTATATTTTTTTCGGTATTCATCTAGCCAAGAAGAGGTTAAGGAAGAGGCTTTATTCCATAGAGTTTCGAATTCATTATCAATTTCTTTTAAGAGAGAACCATCTTCTATTGCTGATAGTTTTAAATTCCATTCCTTATTTGATAAAAGAGCTTGTTGAGTAAGGTTTGAACTTCCAATAAAAAGTGATTTATAGTCTTTATGATTAAACAAATATCCTTTTATATGAAAAGGTTCAGTTTCATAGATACGAATATCAATATTCTTAAATTCATTTAATCTTTCTAATGCTTTTGGATCTGAGAAGGTTAAATAATTTGAGGTAATAATTTTACCAGGGATATTATTTTCTTCAAGTTCTTTTAACTTTTCTAATAATATATTAATTCCACTATATGTAATAAATGCTACTGAAAAATAAAATTCACTACATGTGTTTAATTCATCATTTAGTTGAGTTAGTACTTTTAAGCCTTGTGTATTGTCGTTAACTATTAGTTGAGGGGTAAATTTTAAATTAGCCTCAATTTTATCATTTATAATTCCATATTCAGTTGCTTTTAATATAGTGTTAATATTAGAATTCATTATCTGCAGCATATCATTCAAATTTTTATAAGTAAAGATCTATCATTATTTAAACCTTTATTTTTTAATATTTCCATGAGACAAGTATTTACTTATAAAAATATATTAAGTAATTTTAGACTTATTATAATAATACTTGAATTATATAAATACCTGTTGTATACTTTAAAAATACAACATATGTTTGATTGTTTCTTAGGAGGAAATATGGAAAATCGAGATCTAAAAAAATTAGCTTACGATATCATAAAGAAAAAAATAATAAATTGTGATTACAAGCCTGGCTCACTAATTAATGAATCTCAATTAACAAAAGAGCTTAATTTTAGTAGAACTCCAATTAGACAAGCTTTGAATGGAATAGAACAAGAGGGGTTTATTAAAACTCTTCCTAAAAAAGGTATTTATGTAAAACCTGTAACCTTAGCAATGGTTCGTCAAGTTTTCCAAACAAGAATTGAAATTGAACCTATAACTCTTAAACTTGCAGGAGCTAATTTATCAAAAGAGAAATTGCAATATTTTAAAGATGGATTTTCTGGTGATTTTGGTGAAGCAGATTTTAGATATGATACAAAGATGCATCTATATATTATTAGACATTGTGACAATAGCTTTTTAATATCAATGATGGAGAAAGTCTTTGATGAAAATACTAGAATCATTATATCCTCAGGTCAAAATAAAACAAAAATTCACGATGCTCAAAATGAACATATTGAAATTTTAGATTTACTTTTAAATGATAAATTTGATATTGCTCAAGAGAAAATGAGACTTCATATTGAAGCTTGTAAAAGAGCTGCCTTAGATTATTTTTATCAATTGTAATTTATTTTTTAGAAAATATATTTTATATAGGATTTTCAAATAAAAATAATAAAATAATTTTATATTTATAGATTTACTTTTCTTATAACAATTATTTTTTATCCTCAAAAAAATTTTCATATCTTACGTTTTAATTACAAATTTAAATTTTATTAATTTGAAAAAAGAATCTTTTTCTCTAAAATATTAGAGTAATTTGATTATATAGTGAGTTAAAATTAAATTTGTAACATTTAAACATGTCTTTTGTAAGTTTAATATTCTTTTTTTCATATTAATTTTGTTTACGATATTCAAATTATGTTACAAAAATTAAGTATTAAAAAAAATAAAAAAAAACTTGTGCTATTAGCAAAAGTAAAGTATACTCAATTTATTAACGTTGGATACAACATGAATTAAACAATGATTTTACTTGTTTTTATGTTGATTATTCAGGTGTGCAGAATTGTACATTATTTGTTTTTTATGTAAAAAAATGAAGAATAAATCTTCTTAGATAAAATATATTTGATGGTTAGCTGAATAAAGAAAAATATAAATTGATGACTTCTTTTTTTAATTTTTTTTGATATTGACCAAATGATATGCAACGCTAGAAAAATTTATCTTTTTTTAAAGAAAAAAGAAACTTTAGAAATTATTTAATTTGGTAATTGAAAAAGAAATATAATTTTGGGTTTGGTAAACCCAATTATAAAAATAGTTAGAAAATGGAGAAAAATTAATGAAAGACATTCAAATTGACTTATCAGCCTCTAAAAACGCAAAGAATATTTATTCTGATGGAGATTTTACTTTTGAAATGATCCCCGACTTTGTACAGTTCCCTAATCCAGATTGGGAATTTGAATATGTTGGATCTGGTTGTTGTAGTGCAGATGGAATCCTTTATGTATTTATGAGAGATGCAAAAAGTAGAATTGCAAAATATGATGCTGAAACTGGTGCTTATATCGGTGATATCCAAACTGGTTTAATTAAAGGTTTACATTTTGGTTGTGTTACTCCAGAAAATACATTGATTTTAGTAGATGTTCCAAATCATTGTGCTGTTGAAATGACTTTAGAAGGTGAAGAAATACAAGTTTTCGGTGAACGTGGTAAAGCTAGTGATTCAGGTAGAGATAATCTTTATTGGAAACGTGAACGCCGTTATGGTAAACAATTCCCAACAGAAATTGAATGTTATTTTACAAGTGAAAAATGGGAATTCCATGAAGCTGGAAAAAGAATTTCACATAGAGCTGAACCTTTTAACATGCCAACTTCAGTTGTTTGTGGTAATAATGGTGAAATTTACTTTGGTGATGGTTATGGTAACTGTGCTGTTCATTGTTTCACAAGAGATGGTAAATTAGTAAGTTCTTGGGGTGATACTGTTAATGGTCCTAATGGAACTTATACTCCAGGTCCTGGTAAATTCTTATTCGTTCATGGTGTAGCTGTTGATTCACAAGACAGAGTTTGGGCAAATGATAGAGAAAATAATGCAGTTAATGTGTTCGATAAAGAAGGCAATGTTGTTGCTTATTTACATGGAAATCTAGGACAACCTTCAGATTTATTCTTTGATGGCGAATTTATGTATGTTGTAGGTCGTGCTGGATATATGACTATTTTTGATATGGATTTCAATATTAAAGCTCAATTAGGTTATTTCAATAGTGATATTAAAGCTCACGGTATATCTGGAAATAGTAATGGAGATATTTTCTTATTCCCAACTAAAGCTAATCCTGATCACCAAGTAATTAAACTAAAAAGAATTAAATAATCTCTAGAAAAATAAAAAGGAGAATTAATTTATATGTTTTCTTATATAATAAAAAGAATTCTATGGATAATTCCAATAATGGTTGGTGTAATAACAATAATATTTGTTATTACAGCAATCACACCTGGAGATCCTATAGACCAAATAGTTGGTATTAGTGCTTCACAAGAAGTACGTGAAGCTAAAAGAGTTGAACTTGGTTTAGATAAAACTGTAGCTCAACGTTGGGCAAATTATCTCATTGGAGTTATGACTAAAGGCGATTTAGGTATTTCTTATAATACTGGATGCTCAATTTCAGAAGAAATTGCCACAAGAATTCCTGTGACTTTAATACTTGCTTTAGTATCGGTAGCAATAAGCTTGCTTATTGGGGTTCCTTTAGGAGTTTTATCTGCGATTAAACAATATACTTGGGTTGATAATTTAATTTTAGTTTTCTCGATGCTAGCTGTTTCTATGCCAAGTTTTTGGCTAGGTTTGCTACTTATGATGCTTTTTTCAGTAAATTTACATTGGTTGCCAACAACAGGAATTAGTAGTATTTCAGGTTGGGTTTTACCAATTTTTGTTGCTAGTTTTGCTAGTATTGCTATGTTTGTAAGATATACAAGAACAAGTTTATTAGAAATCATGAGACAGGATTATATAGGTACTGCAAGAGCAAAAGGACAAAAAGAAAGTGTAGTTATATGGAAGCATATGTTACGAAATGCTTTAATCCCAATTGTTTCTAGTATCGGAATAAATTTAGGAAACCAATTAGGTGGAAATATTACTATTGAAGCTGTTTTTGCTCTTCCTGGAATTGGTACTTACGTAACTACTGCTATTAATAATAGAAACTACTCTTCAATGGAAGGTGGAATATTAGTAATTGCAATCATTTTTACAATAATAAATCTTATAGTTGATATTGTTTATGTTGCTGTTGATCCTAGATTAAAAACTACTTTGACACAAAAAAAAGCAAGTAAGAAAGATATGAAAAAATTGTTGGCTTTAGAGGGGGCAGTGTAACTAATGGCAAAAAATGTAACTCCCAAAATGATTAAAATAAATAAAAAACGTTTGAATAGAAAAGGTGAACTTAAAAAAAATAGTGTCATGAGAGATTCTTGGAAGCGTTTAAAAAGAAATAGGACTGCAATGATTGGCCTTGCAATGGTAATACTATTGTTTATCCTTGTTATCTTTGCTCCAATAATAATTCCTTATGATTATGCTAAACATGATTATAATTCTATGGTTTCAAAACCTAGTTTTGCACACCTTTTTGGTACAGATAAATATGGAAGAGATGTTTTCTCGAGATGTATATATGCTACTAGAATATCATTACCAATTGCTCTATGTGCAGTTGTAGTAGCTAATTTTTTTGGTGGAATTATTGGTACTTGTGCAGCGTATTTTGGTGGAAAAGTAGATAATATTTTGATGAGAATTGTTGATATTTGGGGTTCTATCCCAGGTTTAATGTTCAGTATAGCTATTGTTGCAGTATTAGGAAACAAAATGTCTGTTTTAATATTGGGACTGAGTATAGGAGCTATTCCTAATATGTCTAGGGGATTTAGAGCTGCTATTTTTACAGTTGTAAATGATGATTATGTTGAATCTTCTAGAGCAATTGGTGCAAGTGAAATAAGGATTATGATAAAACACCTTATTCCTAATGCAGTTGGTCTAATTATTATTCAAGTAGTTATGTTAATGGGTGTAGAAATTCTATGTATCTCAATGCTCAGTTATCTAGGTGTAGGTATTTTACCTCCAACTCCAGAATGGGGAGTAATGTTATCAAATGGTAAAGAATTTATAACAGGGGCACCATTTTTAGTCCTTTTCCCAGGTCTTTGCATAATGTTCTCAGTTTTAGCTTTTAATTTGCTAGGTGATGGACTTAGAGATGCACTAGATCCAAGACTAAAATAAGGAAATTATTATGACAGAACAAGAAAAATTAGCCTCTCCTTTACTTGAGGTAGATGATTTAGTTATTCACTATGAAACTGATGAGGGCGTAGTTGAGGCTGTAAATGGAGTATCCTTTAAATTAGAAAAGGGTGAAATCCTAGGTGTGGTTGGAGAAACTGGTGCCGGAAAAACTACTATAGCTAAAATGATAATGCAACAATTACCTTATCCACCGAGTCACGTAGTCAGAGGTTCAGTAAAAATAAATGGTGATGATTTAGGCAAAAAAAATAGAAAACAGATGGAAAAAATCCGTGGTAAAAAAGTTAGCATGATTTTCCAAGATCCTATGACTGCTTTAAATCCAGTAATACCTATTGGTCAACAAATTAGTGAAGTAATCAGAATACATGAAAAACTTTCAAAAATAGATTGTGAAAAGAAAGCTATAGATATGTTAAAAGTTGTTGGTATTAGACCTGATAGATATAAAGATTATCCACATCAATTATCTGGAGGAATGAAACAACGTGTAATTATTGCTATAGCTCTAGCTTGTAATCCAAGACTTTTAATTGCAGATGAACCTACTACAGCCTTAGATGTAACAATTCAAGCTCAAATATTAGACTTAATAAAAAATTTACAAGAAGAAAGAAAAATGGCTGTAATGCTTATTACTCACGATTTAGGTATTGTAGCTGAGATTTGTTCTAAATGTATTATCGTTTATGCAGGTGAAATAGTTGAATCTGGTAGTGTAGAACAAATTTTTAATAATCCTTGTCATCCGTATACTTTAGGGCTATTTAATTCTATTCCAAGTCTTGATAAAGATGTTGAAAGATTAAGTCCTATTCATGGAGATATCATCGATCCTACAGATCTTCCTTCTCATTGTAGTTTTTACGATAGATGTCATTGCAAAAAAGATGATTGTGATAGTAAAGACCCTAAGCTATTCGAAATTGAACCAGGTCATTTTGTCAAATGTACTGCAGAAAAAAGGAATTAAAATATATGAATATTTTAGAAGTTAAAAATTTAAAAAAGTATTTTGTAACTCCTACAGGTCTTTTACATGCAGTTGATAATGTTTCATTTACTTTGGAAAAAGGAAAAACTTTAGGCATTGTTGGAGAATCTGGTTGTGGAAAATCAACTCTTGGAAAGACCATTATTAGACTGATTGAGCCAACATCTGGCCAAATTAAATTTAATGGTACAGATATTGCGCAATATTCTAAAAAAGAATTTCACAATGTTAAACCTAACATGCAAATGATTTTTCAAGATCCTTTTGGATCTTTAGATCCACGTATGTCAATTAAAGAACTTATTGCTGAACCTTTGATTATTTATAAAAAAGTAAAGAATGAAGCAGAATTAGATAAAGCTGTAAAAGTTTTAATGGATAAAGTTTGTTTAGCTCAACGTTTTTCAAATAGATACCCACATGAACTTGACGGTGGTAGAAGACAAAGAATTGGAATAGCACGTGCACTTGCGTTAAATCCTGAATTAATTGTTTGTGATGAACCCGTTTCAGCCCTAGATGTATCAATACAAGCTCAAGTTCTTAATTTGCTTCAAGATATACAAAGAGATTTAGGACTCACCTATATTTTCATAACCCACGACATGTCAGTTGTTAAACATATTTCAGATGAATTGTGTGTTATGTATCTTGGTAAGATAGTAGAAAAAGCTGATAAAAAAACACTGTTTGAAAATCCAGTTCATCCATACACCAAGGCTCTCTTATCTGCAATACCTATTCCATCTCTAACAAATCGACCAAAGAGAATAATATTAAAAGGTGAAATTTCATCTCCAATTAATGTTAAGGATCAATGCAGATTTACTTCACGTTGTTCATATTGCATTGATAAATGTTTAAACGAAAAAAGTCCAGAACTGATTGATTTAGGTAATAAGCATTTTGTTTCCTGTCATAGAAGTAATGAATTTTTCAATAAATAATAAATTTAATTAGAACTCACAAAAGGAGAAAATTATGAAGAAAAAAATGATTATTACAATGTTGTCTATTTCAATTATATTGTTGGGCACAATTTCTTGTAGTAATAAGAGTGTAGAAAAGAGTGAAGAAGTAAAATCTACTTCAACAGAAACTATTGCTAAGGATACTTTAAATGTTGCTTCAAGAGGGGAGCCAAATAGTCTTTGCCCACAATATAGTGGTGGTAACGATAATGCAAGAGTTGATACTTCTTTGTATGATACATTAGTAGTTTTAGATGAAAGTACTAATGAAATAGTACCAAGTGTTGCAACTCAATGGGAATGGATTGATTCAACTCATATTGAATTGACACTTCGTGATGATGTTTATTTCTCAAATGGCGATCAATTAACAGCTAAAGATGTAGCTTTCTCATTTGAACAAGGTTCTAAATATTCACTTTCTAACTATTATTCAAAATATGATGCTGAAAATACAACTATTGTAGATAATCAACATATTATTATGGCTTTTACAGCTCCATGGCCTAGCTTTATTAATGTTGTTGGATCAACTCACTATGCCTTGTTATCTCTAAAAGCATTTGAAGATGCTGGTGAAGATTTAAGTGTATTAGCTAGAAATCCTATTGGATCTGGTAAATTTACTGTTAAAGAGTGGACTCAAGGAACATCAATTTTATTAGAGAGAAATGATAATTATTGGAATAAAGAAGATCTACCATATTTTAAATATATCAAACATACCTTCTTAAGCGATAATGCAACTCGTGTTTTGTCTCTAAAATCAGGTGATATTGATGTTGCTCAAGATTTAGCTGGATCACAAGTTAAAGATATTGAAAATACTGATGGATTATATTCTTATAATAAAGTTCAAAATACAATAAACCCAATTTCCTTTAATTATGCTGTTCCTGCTTTGCAAGATGATAATGTTAGAGAAGCTATTGCTTTAGTTGTAAACAGAAATGCATTTAATCAAACTGACTACGGTGGGTATTCAAAGGTTGCTTATTCAATTTTAGGTCAAGGATCTCCTTACTATGTTGAAAGTGATGTTCCTCAATTAAATGTAGAAAAAGCTCAAGAATTGATGAAAGAGTCAGGATATAATGAGAAGAATAGATTAAAATTATCTCTAGTAGCTCCTTTCAAAGATACCGAAGGAACTCTATTACAAAACATGATTTCTGAAATTTACATTGATCTTGAAGTTCAAGTAACTGATATTGCTACATATTTAGGTTATTTGTTCAAAGGTGATTTTGAAATTGTATTTTCAGAACTTGATAACTGGGACCCTCTTCTTATTCTTGATTATGTTGATAGCCGTCTTTCTTATGCTCTTGCAAAAGGTGGATCTCAATATAACGGTAAAAATGAAGCTGAATTACATGCTTTAATTGATGAAATTAAAGTAACTACTGATGAAACTCAAGCAGCACAATTATATGCTGAATTGCAACAGTTTGTTATTGATAATAACGTGTTAATTGGCGTTCAAAGTGTAGCTAGATTTGATGCTTATACTGATACTCTTACTGGGATAACTTATGATGTTCGTGGATGGCCTATTTTAGCGAATATGCATCCTGTAACTGAATAATTGTTAATTGTTTTTTAGATAGATATATTAATTCAGTTTTTAATAAGTTCTGGATTAATATATCTTTTGATAAAAGGAAATAGATTATGAAACCATTAGCTGAGAAATATTTTAATAATTATAAAATGACTGAAGTTATTAATGAAAAAGGTAATGGAACAGTGAAAAAACTACAATATTATGGAGAATATTATATTCATGATATGTCAGATAAAAGATGGAAGTCACAAAAAAAATTATTTTTTATTTTTTTTCTTTTAATAACTTTTGTATATATTTTTAGTTTAACGAGAGATGTTGCTGGAAGTTATGTAAGTTATGTAGCAGCTCCACCATTATTACTAATAATTCCTTTATTGTTGTTATTAATGGGGGCCGTCAAGAACATTTTTAATAATAGACGTATGACTAAAAATGATTATAATGAATCAATCTTGTTTATGCGAATTGGATTAATTTTAGGGATGACAATCAATCTTTTAGTTATAATTTGTCAGTTAATATTTATATCTAAAAATGGGATATCATTTAGTATAAATAGTGATTTATTTGTAATGCTCTGCTATGTTTTGAATTTTTTCATAATGCTAACTATGTATATTACTTTAAAAAAAATTAAATTTAATAGAGAGAAATCATAATGAAAAACTATACAGCATTTGTAGGAACCAATTCAACTCGAAATAGTAAAGGTATTTATACTATTACTATCGATTTTGAAACTTTAAAACCCATTATTTCCTCCACAACGAGTAGTTATAATTCAGGGGCTTTAACTATAAGCTCAAATAATAAATATTTATATGTAACTCAAGAAGGAATGACATTTGCAGGTTTTGCAAATGGAGGTGTTGTTGCTTATAAAATTAATGAAGATTTTTCTCTTTCATTATTAAATGGTCTACCTTCTAAAGGGCAACGTCCCTGTTCTATTTGTGTAGATCGGGATAATAAAAACTTATATGTCGTTAATTTCTTTGGTGGATCTTTAGCTCACTTTTCAATTAATAGAGATGGGAGTCTAAATAAATTAGAACAAACCTTCATTGAACCAAAACCTAAAGAATGGTTACATGCCATCCATTGGGTAGACCTGTTAAATGATGATAAAAATGTAGGGATCATGTCTGTTGCAACTAGTAGTTTTGAAATTCTTAACTCTGATACAAAAGAAAAAATAGCTCAATATAAATTTGGAGAAAAAGTTTTTGTTAGAACCTTTACTTCCTATAATAAATATATATATGCCATGCTTCAAAAATCAGGTGATATATATGTTTTTGAAAATAATAGAGATAGTAAAAATCTAAATAAGATTCAAGTAATTTCTTCAGACATAAATTTTAAACTAGATAAAAAGTACCCTGATTTTGGGACTTCTTCTATTAGAATTACTCCAAATGGTAAGCTTCTGTTAGCAGGTATAAGAAACTCTAATTCAATTTCTGTTTTTTCAATCAAAGAAGATGGGACTCTTAAAAAGGAGAATTCTATAATTCTTCCTGGAGAATGTCCACGTGATTTTAATATTTCCCCAGATGGGAATATTGTAATTACTGCATTGCAGCAAACCGATGAAATTTGCATTCATAAGATCAATTATAAAACAAAAGATTTAGAATATATCAGTAAAATTTCTATCCCATCTCCAGCTGCTATAGATATAATACAAGGAGTTTAATTAATGGCAAATAATAATAATTTAGAGTTAAAAATTGAAGAGTTAACTAAAAAAATTAATAAACTTGAAGCTAAAACATGTATAGAAAATATAATGGGAAGTTATCAATATTATTATACTGCTGGAAATACTAAAGCAATAACAGAAGGACTTTGGGCTCAAAATGATAAGAGTGTAAGCCTTGAATGGGGAGCTTCAGGTGTTTTTAGAGGATTAACTAAAGTAAGTACCTTTTATGAAAAAGATATTATAAATGGGAAATTGTCCTTATACACAATAAACACACCTGTAATTGAAGTCGATATAGAAAGGAAAAGTGCAAAGGCAATTTGGACTGTAATAGGTACTGAAACCGATGCAGGCGAACTTGGATTGAACAAGCCAAAAACTATTGAAGAAAAAGCCTTGCTGTCCTGTAGAACAGATAATAACCTCTATTATAGAGCCGAATGGGTTTGGCAAAAATATGAAGTTGATTTTGTGAAAGAAGACCAAGAATGGAAAATTCAACATTTACATATATATGATATTTTTAGATGTCCTTTTGATAGAGACTGGGTCCAATATTCGAAAGAAAGATTCCAAACAGATGGTCTATTACTTGATAGTATGTTTAAATCAAATCTTCCTTTTGATCCAAATGGTCCTCCAGAAAATAATGCAAATGAAGCATCAACATATCATTGGCAATATAAAATTGATTCAAAACCTCAACAGAGGCCGGTACCACCTATTCTAAAGCAGAAGAATTAAGAGTTAAAATTTTAGAATAGATAAATAAATTTATAAAATTCATTAAATAAATAGCAAACTAATTTTGCAAAAAAATATCTCAATTCAAGAGATAGGTTTTCTAATGTCATTTGATTTTAACACAGCATTCAAATAAAAGCGATAAGGACTATAAAAGCCTTTTGACGATAGTGAAAGTAGTAAAAAATAATTTGATAAAAATATAAAAACTTTAAATTTAAGATAATTAGTTTAAGGAAAATTTAAAAAGATAATGATCAAAAAAAATTTTTGAGATTATTTATAATAGTAAGTTCAATTTGAGGAGAAAAAAATGATTTACGATAATAAGTGTAATATTAACAATTACAAGGGGATTACTGATTTATTAGATAAGGCTTTAGATGTTATGTGTTCAGGTGAACTCAATGATTTAGAAAACGGTTTTCACCAAATTGATGGAGAAAAAATATTTGTTCATGTAAAAGAGTATATGACAAGTGCTTTTGATGATTGTGAATATGAAGCTCATAAAGATTATATTGATATTCATACAACAGTCAGAGGTAATGAAATTTGTTATTCTAAAGCCTTAGATAATATGGAATTGATTAATGATTTTGACAGTCATGAAGATATTGGTTTTTATAAAAATGATAAACGAACTGATTACCCCTTTAATATTTCAAAAGATTCATTTGTTGTAGTTTTCCCTCAAGATGCACACAAGCCAGCTTGTTCAGTAACTAAAGAATCTCAGAATATTAAGAAATTAGTTTTGAAAGTTTTATATACCCCTTCAAAATAACTAATAAAATATAATTATTTTGCAAACGGGTTTTGAGTGAAAAAAATAAGATTAATGTCTAATAATATTATTGGGCATTAATTGTTTATATTATTCATAAAAAATGAAAGACCTTATTTGTTGAAACTTACACACAATAGCTAATAGCTATTTTTCATTTAGGATTAATGTTGAAGCACTAATCAATTTTTAATCCAATAAATATAACATTGGGAGATTGAAATTATGAAAAATGATAAAAGATTATCATTAGCAGGACTTGTAGGTTTAATGATTGCAAGTACTTTAACAATAATGGTAGGAAGTGCAATTGTCCCAGCTCTACCAAAAATAGCTATACATTATAATTTAGGAAATCTTGTGGGGTGGTTAGTCACAGTACCTTCTATTGGAGTTGTAGTATTTTCTGTTTTTTTCGGTAAATTGATTGATAAAATTGGAGCCTATCATATGATCTTAATAGGGTTAATTTTTTCAGCAATATTTGGTGCCTCAGGCTATTTAATGCCTACTCTGCCTTTATTATTAATTGATAGGTTTTTATTAGGGGCTGCTACTTCAATTGTCATAGCAAGTAGTACAAATCTAATATCTCAATTCTATACTGGTGAAAAGCAACTAAAAATGATTGCAATTCAAGGCATGGTAATTCAATTAGGTGGTGTATTGTTTTTAACTTTAAGTGGTTCTCTTGCTGAAATTAATTGGTATTCATCCTTTTATATTTACTTAATTGCTTTGATACCAAGTTTCTTAATATTCTTGTTTGTACCAAATGTGGATAGTCAAAGAGTAAAGAATAATGATATTAAAAAGCTAAAAAAAGTTAAAAGTAACACTTCTTTATTTGATGTTTTATTTATAACTTGTGCAGTAAATTTAATCTTCTTTACAGCAGTTTTAAAAGTTCCTTCTTTTTTGCAGAATGATTTTGGTTATAGTTCAACATTTACAGGGAATTATCTAGCTGCAATATCTTTAATTGCTGTATTTAGTATTAGTTTTATTCCTAAGATAGTAAAAAAGTTTTCAGCAAAAACTGATTTAATTATTGGTTCAATTGCATATATGATTGGTCATATTATGATTTATAATTCCCATAACACCATTTTATTATTTTTATCAGTAATTTTTATGGGAATAGGATTCGGGTTAACACAAACATTATTAAATGATTTAGTTGTTGTCAGAAGTGATAGTACTAATAAAGGTGTTAATTTAAGTTTATATAGTTTAGCAATGTTTTCAGGACAGATAATGGCATCAGTCCTTTGTTCAATAGTTATTGGAGCTTTTGGATTTCTTGTTTGTTCTTTTTTAGCATTCATCCTTTCAATTTTAATTTTTTTCTTTGTACATGAAGAAAAGGAAAGAATAGAGAAAAATATTGAGTGTGTTGCAACAGAAATATAAAATTCAATTTTTTAATTTTTGATAATCGATAAAAATTCTTTTCCTTGCTAAGATTAATTGCCTAGGGTATTATTAATTTTATGAAAGTAGTTGTATTAGATGATGAAGAAAAAGTATGTTCTTTAGTATGTGCATTAATATTATGGGATGAGTTAGGATTAGAATTGGTTGGAACAGCTGGAGATGGTTTGGCTGGATTAGAGTTAATTCGAACTAAAAATCCTGATATTTTAATAACTGATATAAGAATGCCTTCTTTAGATGGTCTTGAACTAATAAAAGAAGCAAAGAAGATTAATCCCTCTTTGCAAGTTATTATTATAAGTGGTTATAGACAATTTGATTATGCTAAAAAAGCAATAAAATTTGGAGTTTCAGATTATCTTCTAAAACCTATAAAACAAAATGAATTAATTACAGCTTTAAAAAAAATGGTTGAAATCCATAATGAAAATAAAAACTATAAAAGCTATTTATCAAATAGAGATGGATTAAAAAGTTATTATTTAATTAATTATCTTGAAACTGGTGATAATCTAACAAGTTTTTCTGAATTATTTAAATTTTCAGACTATATTTGCTTATCTATTATATCAGTTGATGGTGAATTTTATAATTTTGATAATAAAGCTAAAGAAGCTATAAGAAATAAATTAATAGCAGCTTTTTCACCTTATCTTGAAGATTTAAATGATTGGGATCTCGTTTATGTTGATAAATATCATTCTTTTGTTTTAATCTCTTCTTTTGAAGTTGTTCAAAAGGACGATATTATAGCGAATTTAAGAACTGGATTTAAAGAAGCTGTACATAACTTTACATCACTTTTTTCAAATCTTGAATTATATTTCTCTCAAGGAGAATTAATTTCAGATTCTAATGAAATTCTTAATGAACTTAAAAGAGTGTTGACTTTAAGTTATACAAGAATATTTAATAAATCTAACTCGTTTATCCAAAACTCAGGGATAAGGCTTTATGTAAATGAATCTGAATCTGATAAATTTATCCTTGCAATTAATTCTCTATTTGCTAAAGAAGAGCTTGATAAAGATAAGTTCAATAAGTTAATTGAACAAATCTATCATTTAGATGAATCTCAATTTTTTCTTACAGTTGAAGATATTGTAAATCGTCTTAAAGTATTATTTGAATCACAAATTGATAGTGAAGACTATAATAAAATACCTTTTGATAGACTATATTTTTTTAATACTGTTGAGGATATTATTAATTATTTAAACACCAATTTATTAGAAATATTCGATTTGATTATAGAAAAAAGGATGAGAGAAAGTGTCAAACCAATAAGAGATGCACAATCCATTATCCAACAGAATTATTTTGATAATCAATTATCATTAGAGACTGTATCCTCTCAAGTACATCTTTCATCTACTTACTTTAGTGCCCTCTTTAAAAAAGAACTTAATAAAGGTTTTGCTGAATATTTAAGAGAAGTTAGAATTGAAAAGGCTACAGAACTTCTTATAAGTACCTCTCTTCCTATAAAAGAGATTTCTAAAAAAGTTGGTTACCAAGATCCTAGATATTTTACAAAGTGTTTCAAAACGCAATATGGAATTAAACCTCAAGATTATAGAAAGCTATATGGTTAGGGCAAAGTGATTTTCTAAGATTGTTTTAATATATTTACATGTTTGATAACATCATTAGTAATTGTTTCTGCAATATAAGATGGGAAATCTTCTGGTAAATTATCATTGACTTTTTGAATTGCTAATTCTGAATTGTTAATTATCTCTTCTAATAGATTATTGTACTTTATCTTACTAATATTTAAATCCTTTGAGGTAATATCCCAATGATATTTTTGAATCTGTTCAAATTTATATTTATTCTTATTAGATGGTCCTTTTACTGCCATCGCTAATTTGATTTTTGATTCATGAACTTTGTTTTTACCCTTTTCAAGGTAAGGAGAAAAAGACATGATATCATAAAATGGAGTTAATTTAAAAGAATCATTTTTACCAATAAAAATGCTATAATTTTTAGCATGTGCATCTGTGGCAGAAATTAACCAATTTAGCATCAATGCTTTAAAAAAAGTAAGTGA
Source organism: Sphaerochaetaceae bacterium (assembly GCA_963677735.1). Classification (GTDB taxonomy): domain Bacteria; phylum Spirochaetota; class Spirochaetia; order Sphaerochaetales; family Sphaerochaetaceae; genus Pleomorphochaeta. The sequence continues at coordinate 2,001,614 of OY782505.1, read as the reverse complement.
ATCATCTTTATTACTAGATCCTCTTAAAATATTTACAATTTCTTTAGGGCTAGGTCCACCATCATTTTGATATTTTAAATAATATGGGATATTTAATATTTGGCAAAAATCTTCTTGAGGAAGGCGAGTTATTATTTTTTTATCTTTACTAATCTTTCTATCAAATCTTTTTACTGCTAATATTTTTTCTCCATCAAAAGATAGAATTTTTGATTCTGGAATTGATAAATTCATTTTAGTGAAAAAATTATTACAATACCATTCATTTTCTATAGAATCAGACAAATCGAGGCCACCTGGTGTTACTCCAATAGGTAATTTAAAGATATGAGTTGTTGGAGTTGTCCCTATAGCTTCTTTCCATTTTCCATTATCAAAGAGTAGCGCAATTTTGGATTGAGATCCTGATAATGAGATTTTATAAGGTTCTGAATTATAATTAAAATTTCCTGTTTTAGTATCTCTTATTAAATTACCTATTTCTTTTTCTGTTAGTGTATTTCCATTGATCCCATTATTAATTTGTAAAAAAGAGGGATCTTCTGCTATTTGTATTGCTCCGATACAGTCTTTTCCAATTTTAGATAATAAACTAAATGAATCACTTTTTTTTATTTGAAATTTGCGTTGTAAGGCTTCTAGAACTTCTTTTTTTTCTGGTAGTAAATTTGAAAAAAAGTTTTCAACAATCTCATTAGTGTATTTATCTTTTCTCATTGGCATAGATAAAGATAAGCTTCTTGCATGAGAATAATTTAACCATGAAGATAAATATTGGAAAGTTTCTTCTCCAGAGTTTTTTTTCTCCCACTCTCCAACTAAAATATTATTCATTGCAACATAAAGTTTCTTCACCATTCTACCTCAGAATCATTTATGTCTTCATTTTTTACTAGTTCAATATGATAATCACAAGCTTGAATAAAATTTATAAAACTTTCAATTGTGCATTTAGTATTCCCATTTTCTAATGCGGAAATAGTTTTGGGTAATATACCTGATTCTTCATATAGTTGAGTTTGAGTAAGATTTGTTGATTTTCTAATATCTTTCAGGATAGGGCCAAGTTGAACATGGGTTCTTATTATTTTATTTCTCATATTTAAAGGATAAATCATAAAATTTTAATTGTAAATATACCTTATAGGGTAAAAATCAATATTTTACCTTATAGGGTAAAATTTATTAATTTACCTTTGAAGGTAAAAATGATCAATATACCCTAAAGGGTAAAAATAGAGTTAAAGTCTTAGTATAAATGATAGTAATTAAGTCAAATTTAGTTTTTTATTTAACTCTAATATTATTTGTTTTCACTTGTAGAGCTACTTTAGTGATGGTATTATTTTATAAAATCTTACAAATTGAAAAGTGTATGATTTAAGAGTTAATTCAAAGTTTGCATTGATTTAATCTAAATCCTTCTTTTTTTTAAGTGTTAAAAGATCTGTAGACAGGTTTAAGATACTATGAAAAGATTAAACTGAAGTTGAAGAGTAGATGATATTTTTAACAAAAATAATATTATAGGAGGTGATATGACTAAGAGAAAATGGTTTATTGAACCAAAATACATAGAGACACGAGTTTATGCTTTTTTTATAATTAGTTTTGTTTTAACATTATTAACTTTATTTTTAGTCTTCTTATCTCATTTTGGTAGAATTGAAAATGAATTGTGGTTTTTCTTACCTCTAATATTATTAGTTGGATTATTTTTCTATGGATTTTATAATATTTATAAACCATATAAAAAGTTTACACATTTATTACAGCTTTTTAATTCAGGGCAAACTTATTCTCATTTCACTGATTTAAAAAATCCACTAAGTAAAGAATTTGAGCAAATGGATAATAGGTTAGCTCAGATTTTAGATAGTGATATTTTAATGAGTGTTAGTAAGAGACAAGCTCAATATTTAGCTTTACAAAACCAAATTAATCCCCACTTTTTATATAACACATTAGAAGGAATTAGATCTGAGGCATTAATTGAAGGTAATCATTCTATAAGTTCAATGTGTGAAGCATTAGCTACATTCTTTAGATACACTATCAGTCATGTTCAAAATTTAGTTCCTCTTTCTCAAGAATTAGAAAACACACAAAATTATTTTTTTATTCAGCAATATAGGTTTGGAGATAGACTTTCTATGAAGGTCTCTTTTATAGATGATTGTGAAGATGATGCTCTTAGAATCAGAATTCCTAAGCTAACCCTTCAGCCAATAGTAGAAAATGCTATTGTTCATGGACTAGAATGTAAAAATGGTAATGGGTTGTTGACTATAAATATTGAAGTGTTTGATTCAAGATTATTAATAATTGTAAAAGATAATGGTGTTGGAATGGATGAGCCTATTTTAAAGAAACTCAGAGATGATTTGTCAAAAGATAGTAATGATCATTTTAATAATAGTAATGAACATGGTGGTATAGCTCTTTTAAATGTAAACAATAGAATAAAATTATTATTTGGTGAAAGATACGGCTTAGATGTAACTAGTTGCAAGAACTTAGGAACCGATGTAACAATTAGCTTACCTTGTGAATATAAAAGTGGTGAGGATAGTTAATGAAAACAGAGATTCTATGTTTAGAGAAAGTTTTTTATCCTCCATTTTTAGATGATGTAAATTTGCATATATTAAAAGGTGAGATTGTTGGATTAATTCCTATAAACATTTTAGGTGTAGATGAATTAGTTCAATTATTGAGTGAAGGTTTACCTCTTCATTATGGATTTGTATCCTACGATGGGACAATTGTAAATGATTATCTACAACCTACTCCTAAAAAAAATAATATTATGATTATTGATAAAGATTCAAATTTAATTGATTCTATGACAGTTTATGAGAACTTATTTGTAATTAGAAAAGGATTTTCAAAACATATTATTAATAAGAAAATGCTTTTTACACAGACACAGAGATTACTAAATGATGTTAATATAGATATTTTTGCAGATATGTTTGTTGGGGAACTGGATGTTTATGAGAAAGTTGCTCTTGAATTAGTTAAAGCTCAAGTAATTGGGTCTAAATTAGTTATTTTAAAAGATATTTCTAGTTTTATACATGAAAAGGATATTTTATTACTCCATAAATTGATGAAAAAGCTAAGTAGTAAGGGAATGTCATTTTTATATATATGTAACCATCATCAAGAAGCGTTCTTAGTTAGCAATAGATGCTATTTAATGAAAGAAGGTCATATGGTTAAAAACTTAATCAAGGATGAAATGAAAGATGAAGTTATGCTTCATTATAGTTATGTCTTTGAACAAAGCCTTTCTACTGAAGAGAGAAAAGAATTATATGAGAATAATGATGATGGGGATATTGTTTTATCAATAAATAATCTTTGTTATGAAAGTTTAAATAATTTAAGTTTTGATCTACATAGAGGCGAAACTATTGTATTACTTGATAGTGATAACTCTGTTATTGATAGTCTTTCTAAGGTTATTAAGAGTGAAGATATATACACTTTTGGACAGATTTTGGTGGATGGAAAATCTATTAATATTAAAGACAGAAAATTAGCTTTTGTAGATAAAAAAGCATTAAAGTCAAATTTATTTGATACTTTATCTGTTATGGATAATATTCTTTTTTGCGCTGATCATAAGTTAAAGAATTTATGGAGTAACCATAAGGTTGAAAAATCATTAGCTAAATCTTTAGAAAAAGAATTTGGAAAAATGATTTATGAAAAAGATTTGTTAAATTTAAACGAAGCTGAATTGTTTGAGGTTTTATTTTTAAAAATGATTTTCCAAAAGCCTTCTGTTTTAGTTTTAGTACAACCTTTCTCTTTTCTAGATATGTATCAAAGGTTACGAAATATTGAATATTTTGATAAATTGAAACAAAGAGGTATCTCTATTTTAATTTTGGCTTTATCCCTTTCAGATACTTTGCAGGTTTCAGATAAATTACTTTTAGCAACTGAAGGTAAAATTGTTAGAACTTATAAAAGAAAAGAATTCTCTTCCCTTTCTAATTTACATGGTTCTTTACCAAATAATTAATTTGTTTTAATAAAAAATTCCATTTTTTTAACACAAATCATAAAAATATCACACCTTTTCATGAATTTACATCACTTTTCAACTCCATTTTTCCATGAGACGATATTAATGGTTGAAGGAGTTGTTAACCTATGAGTAATGATTATATTGTTGAAATGGAAAATATTACTAAGACTTTTCCTGGTGTAAAAGCTTTGGATAATGTCTCGTTTCATCTTAAAAGTGGACAAGTTATGGCTTTGCTCGGTGAGAATGGAGCAGGTAAATCAACATTGATGAAAATCTTATCAGGTGTTTATACCCGTGATGAGGGTTCATTAAAAATTTTCGGTGAAGAGATTAAAGGTAATCTTACTCCCAAAAGTGCCCAAGATTTAGGTGTTTCAATTATTCACCAAGAATTAAACATGTGTGCTCACTTAACAGTAGCTGAGAATATTTTTTTAGGTAAAGAATTACATAGTAAAGGTTTACTTAAAGATAGAGAAATGGTTAAAAGAGCAGAGTCTGTTTTAGAAAGATTAAAAATAGATATTGATCCTAAAGCTGTGGTTGGTAGTTTAGGTGTTGGTCAGCAGCAGATGGTTGAGATTGCAAAAGCTCTTGAATCAAATGCAAAAGTCTTAATTATGGACGAACCAACTAGTGCTTTAACTACTAAAGAAATTGAAGATTTATTTAGAATAATTAGAGAAGTTAAAGCTAGAGGTTGTGGTATTGTTTATATATCTCATAGATTAGAAGAGCTTCAGCATATTGTAGATTACGTTACTATTATGCGAGATGGAAAATATATTGCTGAAGGTGAGTTTGATAAATTACCACTTTCAAAAATAATTTCTCATATGGTAGGTCGTGAAATTACTGAACAATTTCCAAGAGTTAAAACTCAAAGAGGAAAGAAAATCTTTTCCGTTAAAAACCTAAACGCTGGACGTATGGTTAGATCTGTTAGCTTCGAAGCTTATGAAGGTGAAATCTTAGGGATTGCTGGTTTAATGGGGGCTGGAAGAACTGAAACTACTAGAGCTATTTTTGGTGTAGATCACAAAGATAGTGGGGAAATAGTAGTTCAAGATGAATTAGTTAATATTTCTTGCCCTATGGATGCAATTAAACATGGTATTGTATTAGCTCCTGAAGATAGAAAAAAAGATGGGCTTTGTACAAAATTATCTGTTAGAGAAAATATCGCTTTAGCAAACCTTGATGAATTATGTAATAAAAGTGGGATAGTAAATAGAAAAAGAGAAAAGGAAATTGTTGAAAAAGCAATTTCTAATCTAAAGATTAAATTACCTACTTCAGAAGTTAACGCAGCAAGTCTTTCAGGTGGTAATCAGCAGAAAGTTGTTGTTGCTAAATGGTTAGCAAGAAACAGTAGAGTAGTAATTTTTGATGAGCCAACTAGAGGGATCGACGTTGCGGCAAAAGTTGAAATCTATAATATTATGAATGAATTAAAGCAAAATGGAATTGCAGTTATATTTGTTTCAAGTGAAATGCCAGAAGTTTTAGGTATTTCAGATAGGATAGTAGTTATGTGTGATGGTAAAGTTACAGGCTCATTGATTACTGAAGAAACAAATCAAGAAGAAATATTACAATTAGCAACAAAATTTGAAAATAAGATTGACTAAAAGGAAGAGAATAATGAATCAAAAATTGGAAAGCCCTTATAAAAGACTATTAGCAATAAGGGGAATGGGACAAGTATTAACAGTTACTATTGGATTAATAATCCTATGTATAGTTTTTGGGTTAATGAATCCGATGTTCTTTTCATCTAGAAATGTATCGAACTTGCTTAGACAAATTGCTCCTATTTTATTAATTGGTATAGGTCAATCCTACGTTTTATTAATCGGTCAAATTGACTTGAGTATCGGAAGTGTTGTTGGAATGAGTTGTATGATAAGTGCAACTCTAATGACTAGAGGTGTAAATCCACTTGCTGCTGTAATCATTACAATAATTTGTGCTTTGATGGTTGGACTTGTTAATGGTTTTTTAGTTGCTTGGTGTAAGCTGCCCTCCTTTATTGCAACCCTAGGAACAATGACAATTGCTAGAGGTATTGCTCAAATTGCAAATAATAACTACAACACTGACTCTATTGGAGAAGCCGCAGAAGGGTTTAGAAACTTTTTCTATTACGGTAAAAGCCTAGGGCTATACAACACAATTTGGATTGCCTTAGGGTTGTGGTTAATATTTAATTTTGTGCTAACTAGGACGAGAACTGGTCGTCATATCTATGCAGTTGGATCAAATATTGAAGCTGCAAGATTATCAGGTGTTTCAGTTGTAGCAACAACAATTAAAGCCTATTTAGTTTCCTCTTTTGTTTGTTGTGTAGTTGGTTTAATTACTACAGCTACAAGTGGAATGGGAACAATGGATGCTGGAACATCCTACGAGCTATATGCAGTTGCAGCTTCAGTTATTGGTGGTGTTTCAACTTTAGGTGGACAAGGTTTATTATTCGGTACTGTAATTGGTGCATCAATTTGGGGTGTTCTTCAAAATGGTCTTCAATTTGCAGGAGCTCCAATTGCAATAAGAAATATTGTTATTGGAATTATAGTTGTGGTTTCAGTACTACTTGACGTTATTGTAAGAAGCAATAAGGGCAAGAGTTGGAAAATATTAAAAAAATAAAAGCAAAATGCTATTTTAAAAGGAGAAAAGAATGAAAAAAGCGTTATTAATCGTTACTCTTTCAATTTTTACAGTTATGGGCCTATTCGCTCAAGGACAAAATGAGTCTTCAAACAAGAAGGTTTATCTAATTACTATGGACCAAATGGACCAACACTGGCAAAACGTTAATGCTGGTTGTGAAAAAGCCGTAGCTGAATTTGGTGGAATTGATTACAAATGGTTAGCTCCAGATGTTAAAGATGATAATAAACAAATTGAATCTATTAACAATGCTGTAGCAGGTGGAGCTGATGTTATTTTGTTAGCTGCTAATGGACCTAATGCTGTAACTTCAGCTTTAAAAGAAGCTACTTCAGCTGGTGTAAAAATTATTTATGTTGATAGTGCTGCAGATTATCCTGGAGAACAAATTTTAGCAACTGATAACGAAGCTGCTGGAACAACTGCTGGTATGCAAATGATTAATGAATTAAAAGCTAATGGTGTTACATCTGGATCTATTGGTATCATTAACGTTAATGCTGCAACAGCTTCAACTGTAGCTCGTGAAAAAGGTTTTAGAAAAGCTTTTGAAGGTACTAATTATAATATTTTGGAAACTCAATATTGTAATGGTGATGCTGCAATTGCTAAAGATATGAGTGCTAACTTCATCACACAAGGTGTTGTAGGTTTATTTGGTGCAAACGAAGGATCAACAGTTGGTGTTGGTAATGCAATTCAAGAAGCTGGTGATGCAGTAGTTGGTGTTGGTTTCGATAAATCTGACATGATTCTTTCATTAATCGATAAAGGATATATCCTTTGTACAATGGCTCAAAATCCTGATGTAATGGGTTATGAAGGTATTAAAACAGCTATCGATGTTCTTAATGGAAAAACAATTGATCAAGCTTATGTTGATACAGGTGTTTCTGTAATTGGTAAGAACTAATTAATTTAGAGGCACCAATTCTGGTGCCTCACATTTTATTATTGTATTTGTAATTAATATTGAAAATATTATTTTTAGAGGTTTATAGATGGATTATTATATTGGCTTAGATATTGGTGGTACTAAAATATCCGTTGTCTTATCTAATGAGAAGTGTGAGATTTTACATAAAATAAAGTTTTATACAAAGCTTGAATTTGAAGATAATTTTCTATTAATTATTGATGCAATAAACAAATTAAAAACTAAGTGCGATGGTTATATTTTATCCATTGGTATTAGTGCCGGTGGCCCACTTGATAGTAAAAAAGGAATTTTTATAAGTCCTACTCATTTACCTTCATGGCATGGGGTAAATATAAAGAAAAGATTGGAAGATGAATTTAATATTCCAACCTTTTTAGAAAATGATGCAAATGCTTGTGCTTTAGCTGAATATTTTTATGGGAATGGTAAAGGTAGTAAAAACTTTGCTTTTTTAACTTTTGGAACAGGTCTTGGTGCGGGGTTAATTTTAAATGGTGAACTCTATAAAGGCTCTAATGATCAAGCAGGTGAAATAGGTCATGTAAGAATAGCTGAAGATGGCCCTTTCTGTTATGGGAAATTTGGGTCTGTTGAAAGTTATTGTTGTGGTGCTGGAATTTCTTTGTTACATGAGAAACTAACTAATCAGAAATTAAGTGCAAAAGAAATATTTGATAGAGCAGAGAAAGAAAATGATATGTTAGCTATTAAAACTGTTAAGGAAAGTTCTAAAAAACTTGGATTAACTCTTTCTATATTAATTGATTTATTAGCTCTTGATTGCATTGTAATTGGCAGCATCTATTCAAGAAGTCAAGAAATTATAGATAAATTTATGCTTGATGTAATTGATAATGAAATATTGGAGATTAATAAAGGTTTATGTGATATTAAGCCTTCTTTATTAATGGAGAATTTAGGTGACATTGCAGCAATCACAGTAGCTCAAAGAGGATTAAAATAATATGAATAAATATATTGATGATTTAGTAAAAAGATACCCACAGTTAGATATCTGCTATAATGCAATAGAAGAAAGTTTTAAGATCTTAGATAACTGTGCTAAAGCAAAGCATAAAATTCTTGTTTGTGGCAATGGCGGAAGCAGTGCAGATAGTGATCATATTGTAGGTGAATTAATGAAATCTTTTGTTAAAAAACGTCCAATTAATCATTTTCTAAAACAACAAATTGAAAAAATTGCACCAATCGAGGCTGAAACCTTAAACTCAAAATTGCAAGATGCTGTTTCTGCTATAAACTTATCCCAACATAGTGCTCTAAATACTGCCTTTAGTAATGATGTTGAACCTTCACTTATTTTTGCTCAACAAGTAGTTGGGTATGGAAATAAAGATGATGTTTTAATATGTATTTCATCATCAGGTTCGTCAAAGAATGTTGTTTTAGCTAGTATTGTTGCAAAAGCAAAAAATATGAAAGTTATTGGATTAACAGGTTCTAATAAAGGAGATATTGATAAATATTGTGATGTTGTGATTAAAGTTCCTGAAACTGAAACATATAAAGTTCAAGAATTACATTTACCTATTTATCATAGTCTTTGCTTAATGATTGAGGATTCTCTTTGGTAGTTTTACTTATTAAATATAAAATCAGTTATTAATTTAACAGTAATACTCTGTTGTTCTTCTCTCGATATTGTAGCTGTGCCATCTCCTTTTTGAAATCCATAGTTACCAAAATTTGCATGATTAGCTCCATCTATTTCAACTTTACTAATCACATTGTCTAACTTTGTTTTCTCTAAAACGTAATCATTAGATCCATAAATGCTTATCGTTTTTATAGGGGCCTCGTTTAAAGGATAAGATGCGAGAAGGATTAATCCATCTAATTTGTTATAATTTTCATTTGCATAACTACTAGCCATAGCTCCACCTAAGGAGTGTCCGCTTAGATACCAAGACTTTATGTTTGGGAATTTATTATATATATTATCAGCAGCATTTGTATTAAAAACTGCTAAGTTGAATGGCATTTTTACTAATACACAAGTTATTCCAGATTGAGAAATTTGATTTAATAGAGGAAGATATGCTTTATATTCGACTTTGCCCCCTGGGTAAAATATAAGACCAATATTTTTATCAATATTACTAGGGGGAAAAATAATTGTTAAGTTCTCATCGCTAGTTATAGTATTATTTTCTTTATATATTCGCTCTATATCTGAAATAGTAGCTTTTGAATAGTTAAGAGTATAAATGTAAAAACTTATAAATAAGACTAAAATTAAACTAAGTATTGAAATTAAAACTCGTGTTAGTATTTTTTTTGCTTTGGTCTTCAATATGGGTTCTCCTAAATATAAAAATATAGAGAATCCAAAAGATATTCAACATTATATTTTAAGGAGAGTTTATATAAGTAATTTCTACTTGGATTTATTGTTTTATCTTTATTTATATAATCATCTAATAATTTAAGAAATTTTTGTTTTTCTTTGTCACTTGCTTTCTTTTTAAAATAACCCCAAATATGTTGAAGAGTATTAATTTGAGCCTTTTTATTTAATTCTATATCTAAAGATTGTTCTATTAGGGAATAAAATGATAATAAATCAACGTTATCTTTATTTTTCAAAAGTTGTCTGATTTCATTATATATGTTTACAGAACAGCTTAATACAAAATATTTGTATCTTGCCCATTCTTTTTCAACTTCACTAATTCTAAAATGTTCACATGTTAATAAGTTACACTTGATAGTTGAGAGATTTTTGTCTTTGACCTCTAACATAATATCTATGTCTTTGTTTATTAAATTGTTATAAAAGTTCATAAAGTATTTAGCTTTTATATATTTTGAATGTGCTCCATTTTTTAAATTATTTGCACTTTGAGAATAATGAATTTTCTGTTTTCCATCTTTTGTTTTCCAAGTTTTATTGCATTCTTCAATTATCTCATATTGATTTAAATTAAGACTTTTGGGAGGGTTTAATTGGTGGTGGAGATTATCAAAAACTACAGGAATTTTAATTCTTTCTGCTATATATAAAACTTCTTCTATATTATATGATTTATCGTCGTTTTCAATTATAAGTCTATTTTTGATTTGATTATCTAATTTGTTAAAGTTTAAGATGAATCTTTTTATTGCAGCTTTTTTATCTGAATATACCCCGCCAATATGTAATACTAATTTACTAGTATTATCACAATTTAAGCTATCTAAGAACATACAATGATATTTTAAATCCTCAAATGATTTTTTTACTACATCTTCGTTTGGTGAATTGATTACAGTATATTGGCCAGGATGCATTGAAACTCTAATATTATTTTTTTTTATTAGGAGGCCTAAGCTTGATAATTTATCACTAAAGATATTCCACCAATCAATTGTATTAATTGGATGAGAGGCAAGGGGAATAATATCTGAGCTAATTCTAAATAATTTAATGTTATTTTCAATATTGTATTGAATAATTTGTTCAAGAGAATTTAAGTTATTATTTATAACATTTATTAATTTATCATCACTATAATTTTTTATAAAAAGTGAAGATAGTTTTGTATTTTCACTTCCTAATTGAATACAAGCATAACCTATTGCCATAATGTCTCCTCACTCTCATTGTAAATGAGAAAGTCAAATATTCAAACAAAAAAACTGGTAATAAATATAGATTTACTACCAGTATTAGTTAATTTGATTTTATTTTAAATCAAACCTATCAAGATTCATAACTTTATTCCAAGCTTTGACAAAGTCATTTATAAACTTTTCATTGGCATCATCGCAAGCATATACTTCAGCTTGTGCTCTTAATTGAGAATTTGAACCAAAGATTAAATCTACTCGTGAAGCTTTCCATACTACTTTACCTTGTTCCCTATCTATTGCTACAAATTCACTACTATCTTCATTTGTAGGTTTCCACATTGTTTTCATATCTAGGACATTTATAAAATAGTCATTTGTTAGGGCCCCTGGGGTTTTTGTAAATACTCCATTTTGTGAATTTTCATAATTAATATCTAATACTCTTAGTCCACCAAATAAAACAGTCATTTCAGGAGCTGTTAAAGTTAACAATTGAGCTTTATCAATAAGTAATTCTTCACTAGACATACTAAATTTCTTTTTCTGATAGTTTCTAAATCCATCTGCAATAGGTTCTAGAACTGAGAAAGAATTAATATCTGTTTTGTCTTGGGTTGTATCAACTCTTCCAGGAATAAATGGTACTGTTATATTCTTACCGGCTTTTTTAGCTGCCAATTCTATACCAACATTTCCCGCTAAGACTATTAAATCAGCTATAGAGACCTTTTTACCCTTTGAACAAGTATTATTAAATTCTGTTTGAATATTAGTTAAGATTTCTAAAACGCCTTTCAATTTATTAGGTTCATTTACTTGCCAGTCAATTTGTGGTTTTAGTCTAATTCTCGCACCATTTGCACCCCCTCTAAAATCAGAACCTCTAAAGGTTGAAGCACTCTTCCAAGCTGTAGATACTAAGTCTGAAATAGTGAGGTTTTCTTTGATAATCAAATCTTTCAATTTATCTATATCTTTTTGATCTATCATCTTATAATCTGCTTTAGGTATTGGATCTTGCCAAATAAATTCTTCTTTAGGGACTTCAGGACCTAAATATCTAGTGCTAGGACCCAAATCTCTATGTGTTAATTTAAACCAAGCTTTAGCAAAAGCATTTTCAAATTCATCTAAGTTTTGTGCAAATCTTTTAGCAATTTTTTCATAGACTGGATCAAATTTTAAAGCTAAATCAGCTGTAGTCATCATAGGACGATGTGTTTTTCCTTTGATGTGTGCATCGATTGCCATATCTTCTTCTTCAACATCTTTAGCTAACCAAATGTAAGCTCCAGCTGGACTTTTAACTAATTCCCATTCATATTTAAATAGAACTTTAAAATATCCATCATCCCATTTGATAGGATTAGGTGTCCAAGCGCCTTCTATTCCACTACCAATTGTATCTTCACCTTTACCACTTCTGAAACCACTTTTCCAACCAAGACCCATCTCTTGAATTGGGGCTGCTTCAGGTTCAGGTCCAACAAATCTAGGATCCCCAGCTCCATGACATTTTCCAAAGGTATGTCCTCCTGCAATAAGAGCAACAGTTTCTTCGTCATTCATTGCCATTCTTTCAAAAGTAACTCTAATATCACGAGCTGATTCTTTAGGAATAGGTTCCCCATTTGGTCCTTCTGGATTTACATAGATTAGTCCCATTTGTACAGCAGCTAATGGATTTTCTAAGTCTTTATCTTTAGTTGTTCTACCTTTTTCAAGCCATTCTTTTTCAGCACCCCAATAAACATCTTCTTCAGGTTCCCAAATATCTTCTCTTCCACCAGCAAACCCAATTAATTTACAACCCATATATTCAAAGGCACAGTTTCCAGCAAGAATCATTAAATCTGCCCAGGATAGAGCTCTACCATATTTCTTTTTAATTGGCCATAAAAGTCTTCTTGCTTTATCTAAGTTTACATTGTCTGGCCAACTGTTTAGGGGCGCAAATCTTTGGTTACCGGTATTAGCTCCACCTCTTCCATCACTAGTTCTGTAAGTTCCAGCACTGTGCCAAGCCATTCTAATAAAAAATGGACCATAGTTGCCGTAATCTGCAGGCCACCAGTCTTGAGAATCAGTTAGTGCTTTAAACAAATCTTCTTTAACTGCTTTTAAATCTAATTTGTTAAATTCTTCTGCATAATTAAAAGTTTCTCCTAATGGATTTATTAGGGAAGAATTTTGATGAAGAACTTTAATATTTAATTGGTTTGGCCACCAATCTTTATTGCTTGTTCCTTTTGTCGAAGGATGTCCTCCAAGTCCAGTTACAGGACATTTACCATTACTACTCATTACATAACCTCCTATTGTTTGCATATGAGATGTGATATGCATAAAGATATACATAAGGTTAATTATTTTTTTTAGTACAAAATAGGGTTGGTAATTAAAATAATCTTTGTTGTTTGTTCTATTATACCATATTAATAATAAAACGGTTATTTATTATAAGTATTTAAAATTTGTAATATTAAAAGTTACAATAAAATACTCATTGAGAAAAAAAGTCACTCAATATTATCTATAATAATGATAATTAAAATTAAAAAAGAAGAGAGTAAAAATACTTCTCTTCTAGGTACTTAATTTTCAAAATATATATTTTTATTTAATTATTATTCTCATACATTAGTAGTTCATTCTTTTTTCTAAATTCAGCTATAGGTCTATCTCCTAAAATTAGTTTTTCATCCATTCTAACTGATGTATATTTTGGCAATTGAGTTTTTACAACTCTTTTATCTTGGTTTAATATAATTCTACTATACAGTTTTCCAAAGAATCCAATAATATCTCTAATTATCCATATAGGCATAAAAGATTGATAGAAACGCAGATATATCATAGTGTTTTCATCATCTATTGGAGCAAATGCGGCGAAAACTCTAACCTTATCTGCTATTATATTATGCCAAATATTTGGCATAATTAATTCGAGAGAAAATAAATCTTTTTTATCTTCCATTTCTTTGCACTTTTAGCTTTTGTTTTCCCATCATCAACTAAGTTTTTCACATACCAAGTTAATTTGTTTTCTTCCCATTTTCTTTAGGACCATAAACTAAGGTTTTTCCACCTTTTCCAATCGTATTATGGTGGACAAAGGGCAGGTGAACTACATCCATTTGGTTTTCTATATATCTAGTATAATGAATTGGCCAATGATCCTTTATTTGAGAGTAATAAAAGTTTTTTTTAAATCTTCAAAGAAAGAAATAGGTGGAAGGCCTTCTTTTTTATCTCTCAAAATATCCAAATTAAGCCATATTTTTCTTTTGCTACATAACTATTAACTTTATATCGGGATGGAACTTATGTATTTTTTCCATTGGCTGGAATTAATACAACTTTGCCAGTATTATCATGGGTATCTCCTATAAAAATAAGACTCCCTACTAATGAGATCTAATCATTTATAGGGATTGTATATTTTAATATTCTCTTTTACTAAATGCATAAAGATCAGCGGCAAGTACTAATACAATTGCAACAATGGTTGTGATAATTACAGATGTGTACATATTATTAAATACTGTTGTATGTTTGATAACAATTCCAAAGTATGCCCAGATAATAACAAGGCCATAATAATAGTCTCTATTTTTTAATAGAGTAATGATACCAATAATTGCTCCAATAATAATTATAAGAACTGTCCAAATAGATTGAGATAAACCAAAGCCATTGAAACCTAGACTAACGAGAAGAGTAGTAGCATTTGCAATTGTTGCAACAGTAATCCATCCAAAATATATGCTAAAAGGAACTTTTACAAAAAACTTTTCTTTTGTACTAAGTTTTTCTTCTCTAATTGCATTTACTATTTTTATTAAACATAGTAACAAACAGATCATTAAAATCATTGAAAGCCATATGACTCTATAGTGCCAAGTAAATATCCAAATAGTATTTATAATTGAAGATAAGGAAAAAAGTGTTCCAACTTTATTCATAAGCTCATTACTTATTTCATCGTTTTTGTTTATTAATCCAAGTTGATAGAAGGTGAAAAAGGCTAAAAGTAAATATATTAATCCCCATATTGAAAATGTTATTCCAGCCGGAGCAAAAAGATTGGGATATGAATCTGATATAACCCCTGTATCTACTCCATTAATTGGAAGTGTATTTGCAAGTACATTTACGACTACCATAAGTATAAATGTTAAGACTACTAAAATTTTAATTTTATTTTTCATAAATTTGCCTCCGATATTTTGATTATATCACAAATATTGAATCCAAGAGTAAATTTTGTATTTATTAATAGTTAAGTGATATTAATATATCTATTCTTAAATGTGATGCCTATATTTCTAGATTTTTTTACATTTTGATTGATTAATAATCAAGAGATATAAACATTGGTGTATCTGTGTAAAGTTTTTTATTGAAATAAAAATAAATTTATATAAGTTAGGATAACTAGGTTGAAATTATAAAAAATGCCCCGTAGACGATTCGAACGTCCGACCCCTTCCTTAGGAGGGAAGTGCTCTATCCAGCTGAGCTAACAGGGCGGTTTAAATACACCTTTTTTTACTAGTCTTTCTTTTCAAAAAGGTTGTTTAACTTGCTTTAATTAAAGATATACCACAATAAAAAGTAAGTGTCAACGAAAGAAAAAATAGTGCTTTTGGGTGTAAATTGCAACCAAAATGACTACTCACACTTGCAACCAAAATTTATATGTACTTTTCTTGATATAACTGTATGTAATGTAATGAGTAATATGTACTCTCCAATATAGTGAAAAATATTATTTATGATAGATTCAATTATTACTAAAATTTTTGCTTAATAAAATTGATTTCTTTTTTAATTTTATGTAAAAACATATTTGAACTGGTTCGCCTTTTTTAGACAAACTTTATTTTACTTAATCTAGTATACCACATTACCCAAAAGTTAAAGTTGTAATTATGCAACTTTGACTTTGCCTTTTCCAGGAATTATGTAATGTCCTTTTCTCAAATATTTATTATATTGATTAGGAGCCATTTTACAAATATCCCATTGGTATCTTTCATTATTGTAGTAATTCATGTATTCATTAATACAATATTTTAATTCTTCAAATCTATTACATTCTGTAATATCTATCTCATCTTTCATATGACCAAAAAGGCTTTCTTGCGGCGAATTATCCCAGCAGTTCGCACGTCTACTCATCGAGCGTTTAATATTATACTTTTTTAATTTTCTTCTATATTCTCTTGCAGAGTAATGTACACCCTGGTCACTTGTGATAATTACATTCTTACTTAATTGGCTTCCATGTCTTTCTATTAATTGGTCAACAGTTTCTAATACAAACTCTTCTCTTAAATTATCTGATAATACAAATGATAAAACCTGTTTTGTGCAAGCATCTCTTATTACTGATAAATAGGCTTTTTTAGTTCTATTAACTCCATAATACATGTAAGTAGTATCTGTTGTTAATAACTCTCTTTGTCCATAATCTCTCCATTTCCTTTGAACTCTATTTTTAACTTGTTTGGGTTGCTTTAAGCATTTTTCTATATGGGTTAGCTTTCCTGATTGGACAAAATAATCCATATTTTCTCATCAATCTTCTTATCTTCTCTAAACTCATCTTATTTGGTGTATTTCTTAGTATCATATAGATTTGTCTTGAACCTTTCTTAAACTTCCTATGCTTATAGACATTTAATATTATATCAAATGCAGCTCTATCTTTTGACTCTCTTGCATCACGATTATCTTTAGAGTTAAGCCAATAGTAATAACTAGCTTTTGATATTGCTGCTACCCTACATAATTCTTCAATGGTTAACAAATTATCTGGATCTATCAATTGTGCTTGTATTATTTTCTTTTTTTCTTCCTTCTCTGCTGTCGCGATAGTGAATATTTTTCCTCTATCGCAATGTTTTTTTTAGGAATTCCAACTTTTGATTTAATTTTTTTATCTCTAATTCTTGAGCTTTAAGCTTTTCTTCAATAGATATGGCCTCTTTAGTTCTAGGCCTAGAATTATTGCCCCTTTGATCTTCAAATCCATTTATTCTTGTAGCCTGTCTTTTAATATTATTAGTTAATCCATAAATTCTCTCACGATTAATAATATCTAAATCAAAACCTAAATCGAGAAATATAATTTCTGGTGATTGGCCACCTTGATATCTTCTCCAAAATTCCTTTTTAAATTCTAAAGTATATTTAATTGATTTTTCACTAACTTTTTCAACATACTCATTTGCTATCAATTTAGCAATTTCTTCTTCACTAAAGTACCTTTTACCCATCTAAATCTCCATCAAGACTAGTATATCATAACTAATCTTTTCTAAATATATGATTCAATGTGGTACTTAGGGACGATTAAGTTTTATTAAAATGTCCAAACTTTCCTTGCCGGTTCAATTTTTTATGAAAATAAATATATTATTTTAATATAAAATAGGAATTCAATTTTTTTATAATGGTGGGGGTAAGTATTACTAACGAATTGCTTGAATAGTTACTATTATTTGAAATGGCAAGGTAGAACGGATCAATTCTATCATTTTTAGCTACAACTCTTACATATTGCATTTGGATTTGTTGGAGTATTAATACTAACATTATGTATATTCAAATATATGAAGGCCCATTCTTGAAATGTTATTTTTGAGATTTCTTTTTTATCAGTAATCAATAAAGATTCAAAATCGTAGGCTAAATTAAATTTTTTAAGATCTTTGTCCTTATAATCTGTAATAGCTTTATTCCAAACAATTAGTTTTTGAAAGATACTTGGTGCAAAAAATTTAAGAAATAGTAAAAATACTAAATAAGATGCTTGTTCATTGGTAAAGCTATCATTCTCAAAAGAGCAGATTAAATTTATATATTTATTAATTTTTTCACAACTTCTTAATGATATATTTTCTTGGTAAAATCCAGATTGAAGATATTCTATGATAGGTTTCTGTTTATGATTTTGATTAATATTATATTTCTTAAAATACTCTTCAGCACAAATACTATTTATTTGTGGTAACGTAAATTCATAATCAAAAAATCTTCTAAAATATCCAGATTCTTCAAAACCCTCACCATATATTTGTTTAACACTACTAATTAATTGTTTTGAATTAATAGTAAATATAAATAAATATTTTCCTGTATCAAAAAATGTTTAACTCTTTCTAATAGTTCAATAGCGAATGTAGGTCTATATCGATCTAGTTCATCTACTAAAACAATAATTTTTTTGGATTTATCAATATTTGCTTTATTGTAAATTTCAATTAATTGTTCTTTGTAATAACTTATAATTTTATGTGTTTCTGATTCATTAAGAAAGGTAGACTCATTTTTTTCTTTTAATTTTTCAACAGTTTGACTTATTCTTTTGCGAGAATCTATATAATCAACTTCGGGCAATTGAGCAGATAGTGTATTTTGTCCATCAGAATATGAAAATTTATTTTTGATAAAACTCTTCCAATTTCATTTCCTGCTGCGTATATATTATATTTAGTATCTATTAAAGTTTCTTTGATTTTTGAAGTAATTTTTTTTTGTTGAAGAAAGTTGTGAAATTATTTCTTGTCTTAAAGGGATTAAAGGTTAATACAATGAAATCTTTATTCTCAAGTTCTGTCTTTAATGAATTCATAAATCTAGTTTTACCAAATCCCCAATCAGCATCAATACAAATAACTCTAGTATCATCTGTTGCTTCAGGATTCTTAGAATCTTTAATATCAGTAGGTTTTATTGATTCAATAAACCTGATAAGAGTTCTACCAAAAATTTTTCTCTCTTCAAAAATATCAGGGAAGGATTTGTCTTCTTCTTTATTGTTTTCCATGGGCATGTGCTGTTTTCCTATATTAGTTAAGTTTATTTAAAACCTATGTGATCATCATAGATATTATGGATGGAATAATGATTGCAAATATAGCTTATGTATTAAGTTGATTAAAAATTAAAGCAACCCATTCGCAATTGCAATTTTTTTAATGCTTTCTTTCCATTTGATTTTATTATTATCTTTGTATTTAATAAATAGTTCAATGATGTTTTTATCATTCTGCCAATCAGTTAATTCTTCAATTTTTTCAATTGGAAATGATGAGTTAGTATTAATTTTTACTCTTCTGGCAGCCATATTCATTTTACCCACCCATATACAATCTGTGACGTAAGGTTCTACTAATTGATATAAAGTATCAAACTTATTATCTAAAAGTGGTTCACAAGAAATACTTGTAGAGAATCCTTTATTATAAGCTAAATTTAGTGCTTTTAATCTCTCTTCAAAAACAGGAGCATTTGGTTCCCATAATTTTAAAACTTTATTTTCTGAAGATCCCATTGTAAAACGAAAGAAAATATTTTTTTTATAATTTCCAAATTTATTAATTATAGTATTTATGCAGCTGAAATTTGGTTTTGTAACAATTAATAAAGTATTTCCAGAATTAAGAAGTTTTTCAATTATTGTAATAGCTAAGTCAATATTTCCTGGTGTAATATCATGAGAAGAAGGAAACATTATATTCCCATTTTTTTTATTGAAAGATTTTCCCTTCATGGAAACTGTTTCTTCATTTTTCCAGGTTTCTGAAGTTTTTCTTTTGAATCTAATGGACATTTCTTTTGCATAACAATATACACAATCATTTGAACACCCATTCATAAAATTAAAATTATGTGGAGCCCATTCTTTTGTTCCGAATTTTAAATCTTTTTTTTCCATAGTTTCCTTTTAGATTAAAAATTAAATATTTCTACTTTATTAAAAACCATTAACATTATACCGGTAAGACAATAGAATATCAATTCAATAATATACTTCTTAGAATAAAAATCTTTGACCACTTTCTCTTTCAGTACAATTTTTTTTGGTTGCTTCATTCCAAAATTTAAGACCTAATGGATTCTTAGAAAAAAAGAATAATTTATAATAATTTCTAATATTATAAAAAGTAGAATACTTATATCCAAATTGATTAAAATCTAAAACAATATCATTTGTAATCAATTCAACAAGTTCCACATATCCATTTTTATTAGCTAAACTAATATATTCATCAGAATCTAGTTTTTCAGGGTAAGGAACACCCTTTTTATATTTTGATAATGCTGCACCATAACTAAGATTTGATATAGCATTACAAATATTTCTATTTAAATCCATACCTATTGGGAAATTAATAATAAAATCAACATTAGATAATTTCATGATTTCTCTATATAAATCAAATGGAACTTCAAAATTGGTGGGATCAATAAAAACAATAGATAAGGTTCTGTTAAATATTCCAATTTTTTCTTTTATGTTTTTTACTAAATTAATTGGTTTATTATAATCACCAAGCATAAATTCAGCTTTATTTTTTAAATCGTTGGGAATTGTTTTTGAAACCGCTACTCGTTTTGATAAAATATCAATTGTTTTTTTATCATAATCAATAAACAAGTATTTAGAAATATGCTTAGCATTATTACAATTCATTACTGCTAATGGAGAACCATCAAATAAATCATATGTTTCATAGTCAACACATCTTCCTGGGCCTGAGCAAATTTCAATATAATTTATATAAGAAAATTTATTTTTCATAGCACTAGCAACAATGTCAACATATGTTCTTAAGAAAGTAATTTTATCTTTCCCCCAGGAACCAACACATCTAATAGGTAAATTATCAGTTACATCTTTTGTGTTGCAATAGCCGTCAAAATCTTGTTCATTTTGTCTTTGCTTACTGTTTTTACAATGAGAACATTCTTTAAGTAAAGGAACTCTATTTAAAAAATTGGAATCAGTTTGATTTGCCATAATTATACCTTTTTATAATATTAGTTTTTTATACCCATCATCTATGTATTTAAAAATCGGGCATTTAAATTCTTTTTATATAACAAATTTATTATTTATTTTTATCTATACCATATTCAAACATAACATCATTATTTATTTGGTTTACTTTTTTTTCTAATTCTGGATAAACAAAGGCTTTGTTAATTCCAAAAGTTTTATCTAAATTTTCATAAAACTGGTTATTATGATTGTCAATAATAAATATCAATCTTTTATCCTCATAATTTGAAAATCGATCTAAATATTTAATATTAGGGTTTAAGTAAGATTCAAAATAATTTAGCGAGGATCCCACAATTATAAATATTCCTTGTTGATTAACAATTCTTGGATTATTAAGTGAAGGGTATACAAAATAATAATTATCTATGTCTTGATTTCTAGGGGTGAAAATATTGAATTCTGGATTAATTATTGTTGCTTGATGTTGAAGTTCTGAATTAAAAAATTTTGTAGTTTTGATTTTGGATTTTAATTCAATTAGGCTATCGCTAATTTTTGAATCAATAATTTCTATTGTTAACTTTTTATGAGATAGTAATTCTTGGAGTTCTTTGTGTATCCCTGATAAATAAAATGAGAGACAATTTTCCTTAGTATAATTCTTTACAAGATTATCATAAATTTTAATTATTTTATTTAAATCATTATTGTTTCTATTTTTATTTTTAATAATTTTTAATAGTTCTTTTGTTTTTTTATAAATAAAATTTGAATCGAAGGACGGTAAATTTTTGTTTGTAGTAGCTAACGCACTTAATAAACTTATTGAGTCACTGTTGTTTGAATTTTTAATTTGTGAGATATCTCTAGCTGAGCAACAATTTATAGCGCCAAATCTAGAAGCACTATTTTGAGAATAATTATCCAATGCAAAAAAGGCTGCTATCAAAGGATTTTTTGTTATATCCAATAGTCTAGAAGGACAATTAAAGTGTTTCAATATTACTAATTTATCAAACAATGAATCACATCCCAAAAAAGCATTAGGCATATTTTGGATAATTCTATTGTTTAAAATATGTTCAAGTTCAGGATTGAAATTATTCCGGTAAAGAGAGGGAGATAAGTCATAATTTAATTTATTGCCTCTGTAAAATATGGAGTTTGGCGTAAAATTAATATCATATTCATCTTTTGTGAAACTATTATAAAAAGTTCTAAGATTAAGTATTCTTTTTTTATATAAAGCCTCTTGTTTTATAAATTCTTGCATGTTACTACAATAAACTATTTCTGCTCGTTTTGATAAAAATAATGTGAGTAATAAATTGTTTTGATGATAACTAATAGTATTAAAATCCCAATATTCCATTTCATTAATAATCATAGAATAATTATAATCATATACTTTTTGATATAAATTATCTTTTCTCGTCTGAAATATAGAGTTTGTATTGTCTTTTTTTATTGCTAAACTTGCTTGTTGTTTTGCATATTTTTCTGCATATCTTTTTGCGTTTAACTGAATCAGATGTATGAGTAGCTCTCTAAGTTTATTTGGATTCATTTTTTTATCATGAAATGGATTTTCTATTTTATTTAATACTAGTCCAGTACTATTCAAAATTTTAAAAGAAGTATCAAACAATTCGATTGATATATAAAAACATTTCGATATAATATTAATTATCTCAAAGATTACTTCATCATTTAATTTGTTAATTTTTTTCATTTTTCCTATTTTCTCTTTCGACTTAATTCTTTATGGTATTTGTAGCTATCAGTTTTAATTTATCCTTCATTTCATAAACTTTATCATGTAATTTCCAATTCTGCTTTAACTTCTTTAATTAATTCATCACGTAATGTTTTTAATTGACGTCCTTGTTCTTGAAGTTTTTGTTCAATTAAATTTTTTTTTGATATGTCTTTATAGATAACCATTTTAGTTAATGCTGTTGAGAGTTGTTTTGCTAGTTCATTACCTTCATCGTATTTCTTTTTTATTTGTGTCAGGATATTTGTTATCTTATCACTACAGATTGTTTTTAACCTATTTAGTTGATTGTTCATTGGTATTTGTGCTTTATATTGATTTACATAAAAAACTTGCATTTCTTCGAAGTATTCTTGGAGAACTTTATCTAATAATTCGGGATTGTCTTTTGCTTTTAAATAATTTTCATTAAACTTTGATAATATTGGCATAAATTCTTCAACAAAATTTTCAAAATTACTTCCTTCAAGACTATCAAGTAATTCAAAATATTCTTGATAAATTTTCCATTTTTGTTCAAAAGTATATTTTCTTTTTTCAAAATCAAGTTTGTACTGATATTCTTTATTTTGAAGTTCTTCATTATGTTTGTTGATTAATTCTTGAAGTTCCATATTATGCTTGATTTTAATTTGTTCTTCTTGTTCCTTTATTTTTTTAATAAATATAGGTTCTGTTAACTTGCGACCCAAGTTTTTAGTAAAAGATGTTATTAACATCATTATAAAAGTTACAGCTGCGCCGAGTCCTACAGATAAAATAATATCGATATTCATTGTATTGCAATCTCCAATTTAAGATATAAAAAATTATTATTATTAAAAATTAATTATTAACATTTAACAACTAATTATGTATATTTATTTCTACACTTCCATTCGTGCATATTTATGATATTTGAACTTTGCTATGGGTTTCCTCTTTAGTTTCAATAGGAATTGTTTCAATTAAATTTTCAATCGATAAAAGATGAATTTCTGAAATTTGGCACAACTTATCAGCTATTTTTTTAATTCTAGCGGGGTATAGTTTTGGTTCCTGGTTGTGTTCTCCAGTAAGTAAATATTCTATTGATGTATTTAATGCTTTTGAAAATAAATATATATATTCAGGTTTAGGGAATCTATGTCTAGTTCTTTGGACTCTTATAGTTTCATATTCAATACATAATTCTTTGGTTAATGCTTTAAGTGTCTTTTTGTTACGTAAAAAATCAACTCTTTCCCAAAATTTATCAGCTTCAAATTCATTCATAATAAGAGTTTAAATCCAGATAGGTACCAAAAGCAACAAAAAATTATAAATATGTTGGAAAGGGTACGATAATACCTTATTGTAGAATTATGAAAGGTATAAAAGATAACATTATAACAGAAAATACATATTTACTAAGAGTTTGAATATCAGCACTTGAAAAAAATTATGCTAAAAATATTGCAAAATCCCAAGGCTACACCTTCCAATGGTGGTTAGGTCAACTTGTCAAAAAAGAATTAGAAAAGAATAAAAATACTAATAGTACCTCAGTTTGATAATGAAGGGCAGCCAAGGCTTGGCTCATAAAAGTAATTTGGCACATGCTTTTAAGATTAAGGTTCGAATCCTTTTTGCTCTTAATAATAAAAAATTAGGAGATCAGAAAATGTCAGCAACATACACAATAGATAACAGTATATAGAGAAGATGATAAAAGCTAATCAAATGATGAGTGAAGCATTAACTGAGCTCTTTTTACAAAAAAAGAGGGAGGAGACAAAAGAAAAAGAAGAAGTATGGATAGTTACAAAAGATGCAGCTGAAATAGCTTTAATGAGTGGAGCGGGTGTTCGATACTTGATAAACACTGAACAAATCAAATGGAAGAAAAATGGTGGGCGTTATTTAGTTTTAAAAGATTCATTAATGACCTACTTAACGAAAGAAAAGACTAATAAAATAGGGTGGAAAATCCTATGTAGTAAAGAAATATGCCGAATATAGTACAATAAAAAGATTGAGATAACAGGGCGGTTAATCACTTATATTCAATTTTCTTAAATTGATGTAAATTATTGTTTACACATCAAAATAACATAAGCATAAATTAGTGTCAATAAAGATAAAACTAGAAATAGATTTAGGTTGTTAATATGTATTTGGTACAGTAAAAATAAAAAGATTATCACAATTTATTTATTTGTAGTTTAGCTTTGTACTAGCTCATATAAAGATATAATTTTTGACAATTATTTTAAATTTAGATGTTTTTACAAAGATAATTGACAAAAAAAAAGAATTAATATATTGTTTGACATCAAACAATCTTAAGAAGGCCTATTACCTTTTTAAAACATAAATGGAGTATATTATGAAAAAAGAGAGATTTGGGTTTGAGCTAGGTTCATTACATAATATGATAAAAAGAACAATTCAAAATTTTGATTTTTTCCAAAATATTCAAGAAATGACAGGAACAAACAGTAATATAATTTTATATCTTTCTGATAATAGCGATAAAGACATTTTTCAAAAGGATATTCAAGAACATTTTGTAGTAACTCGATCTACAATGTCAAAAGTTCTAAGCTTGATGGAAAAAAAAGGATTGATTGAGAGAAAGAGTGTTCCATACGATTCAAGACTTAAAAAAATCGTGTTAACAGATAAGGCAAACAATTTATGTAATTCGATAAGAGTTGAGTTAGATAAATTTGATGACATAATGACTCAAGGTTTTTCAAATCAAGAGTTAGAGCAATTTTATAGTTTCATTGATCGGGTTAAAAATAATATAAATTCAACTAATAATGAGGTCAAAAATAGTGATTAAATATTTATCAAAGAGTATTCGTGAATATAAAAAAGATACAATAAAATCTCCAATTTTTGTTACTTGTGAAGTTTTAATGGAAGTTCTTATTCCATTTATTATGGCAAATTTAATTGATTATGGTATTGATGCAGGAAATATGTCTGTTGTTTTAAAATTAGGCATAGCACTTTTAATCGCTGCATTTATTTCTTTAATGTTTGGAATTTTAGCAGGTAAAAGTGCAGCTATTGCTTCAGCTGGGTTTGCTAAAAATATAAGGAAAGACATGTTTTATAATGTACAGACTTTTTCTTTTTCAAATATAAATAAATTTTCAACTTCAAGTATAATCACAAGATTAACTACAGATGTAACAAATGTACAAAATTCATATCAAATGATTATTAGAATGGCTGCAAGAAGCCCTGCAATGATAATTTTTTCTCTAATTGCAGCATTTAGTATAGATAAAAAGCTTTCTTTAGTTTTTTTAGCTTCAATACCAATTCTTTCGATTGGTCTATATTTTATAATGACTGCTGCACATCCTGTTTTTCGAAGAGTTTTTAAGAAATATGATAAATTGAATATGGTTGTTCAAGAAAATTTATTGGGTATTCGAGTTGTAAAATCTTATAATCGTGAGGATTTTGAGATTAAGAAGTTTGAAAATATTTCATCAGAAATATATGAAGATTTCACAAAAGCAGAAAAAATTATTGCTTTTAATATGCCTTTAGTTCAATTTATTATGTATGCCTCAATGATTTTGTTATCTTGGTTTGGCGCTAGAGCTATTATTGCAAGTGGAAATAACCCAGAAATTGGATTAAGTACAGGTCAACTTTTGAGTTTAATTTCTTATACACTACAGATTTTAATGAGCTTAATGATGCTTTCAATAGTTCTTGTAATGATTACTATTTCTAGAGCTTCAGCTGAGAGAATAACTGAATTATTAAAAGAAGAGAGTGATTTAAAAAATATTGATAACCCAATAGAAGAGATAGAAGATGGTTCTATCTGTTTTGACAATGTTAAGTTTAGTTATTCAAAAGATTCAAATGTATTTTGCTTAGATGATATTAATTTCAAAATTGAATCGGGTGAAACTGTTGGAATTTTAGGTGGGACAGGTTCTTCAAAAACAACTCTTATTCAATTGATTCCTAGATTATATGAAGCTACAAGTGGTAAAATCTTGGTTGGAAAAAGAGATGTTAAAGATTATGATTTGAAAGCTTTAAGAGATCAAGTAGCTCTTGTACTTCAAAAAAATGTTTTGTTCTCAGGGACTATAAAAGAAAACTTGAGATGGGGAAATAAAAATGCAAGTGATGAAGAATTAGTTAATGCTTGTAAATTAGCTCAAGCTCATTCTTTTATTATGGAATTCAATAATGGCTATGATACATATATAGAAAGAGGCGGAACAAATTTATCTGGTGGTCAAAAACAACGTTTGTGTATTGCAAGAGCTTTACTTAAAAATCCAAAAATCTTGATTTTAGATGATTCTACAAGTGCTGTAGATACAAAAACGAATGCACTTATCCAAGAAGCATTCATTGAAAAAATACCAAATACTACTAAAATAATTATCGCACAGAGAGTTGGATCAATAAAAGATGCTGACAAAATAATTGTTATGGAAAATGGTAAAATCTCTGGAATCGGAAATCATGAAACGTTAATTAAGTCTAATCACATATATCAAGAGGTATTTGAAACTCAATCAAGAGGGGGAAATAGCAATGAATAAAAAAATTAATAAAGATACAATTTCTCGTCTATTTTCATACATAAAGATATATAAAATTAGACTTGTCGCAGTTGTTATTAGTATTATATTAGGAGCAATTGCAAGCGCAGCAGCCTCATTATTTATCCAAAGTCTTATTGATGACTATATTTCTCCTATACTTTTAGAGAGTTCTCCAAATTTTTCTGGTCTATTTAGGGCACTTCTAGGTATGGGAAGTATCTATCTAGTAGGAGTTATTTCTACTCTGTTGTATAACCGTTTAATGGTTAGTATTGCACAAGGTGTTTTAAAAAAAATTAGGGATGAATTATTTTCAAAAATGCAAAGTTTACCTATTAATTATTTTGATTCACACAGTCATGGTGACATTATGAGTCATTATACTAATGATATTGATACATTAAGACAAATGATATCTCAGAGTTTACCTCAATTATTTTCTTCAATAATTACTATTTTATCTGTATTCATTGCAATGTTATATTTGAGTATTGGTTTATCTGTTTTTGTAGGTATTACTTTATTTATTATTCTTAAAGTTATTAGTCAAGTTGTACAAAAGAGTGGAAAATTCTTTGTAAGACAACAACAGTCTTTAGGGGATGTAAATGGCTACATTGAAGAATTGATTAATGGATTAAAAGTTGTAAAAGTATTTAATTATGAACAAGAAGCAAAAGAAGGTTTTGATAAGAAAAATGAAGAATTATGTAAAAACTCTACTCTTGCTAATACTTATGCAAATATTTTAATGCCAATTATGAGTAACTTTGGGTATATCCTTTATGTGTTATTAGCTATTATTGGTGGAATCATGGCCATATTTGGTACTCCAAATTTGAGTCTTACTGGTATAGATTTAATTTCTTTAGGGATGATTGCTTCTTTTTTGCAGCTATCTAGAAGTTTTGTTCGTCCAATAGGTCAAGTATCACAACAATTGAATTCTGTAATAATGGCTCTTGCCGGAGCAGAGCGTGTGTTTAATTTAATGGATCAAAAGATAGAAGAAGATGACGGATATGTAACATTAGTAAATGCTAAAATTGAAAATGGGATAATTAAGGAATCTTCAAAAAGAACTAATGTTTGGGCATGGAAACATCCTCATAAAGATGGAACAATAACATATCATGAATTGAAGGGTGATGTTATTTTCGACAATGTTTATTTTTCATATGTTGAAGATGAGTTAATTTTAAAAAATATTTCATTACAAGCTAAACCTGGTGAGAAAATTGCATTAGTCGGTTCAACTGGTGCTGGAAAAACAACAATTACAAATTTGATTAATCGTTTTTATGATATTGATGCTGGCAAAATTAGATACGACAATATAAACATAAATAAAATTAGAAAAAGTGATTTACGTCGTTCTTTAGGAATCGTTTTACAAGATGTAAATTTGTTCACAGGTTCTGTTATGGAAAATATTCGTTATGGTCGTTTAGATGCAACTGATGAAGAATGTATAGCAGCTGCGAAGCTTGCAAACGCAGATCATTTTATTCGTATGTTACAACATGGTTATGATACTATTTTATCTGGAGATGGTAGTGATTTATCACAAGGTCAACGACAATTGATTTCAATTGCTAGGGCCGCTGTTGCTGATCCTCCTGTAATGATTCTTGATGAAGCGACTTCTAGTATTGATACTAGAACAGAATCAATAGTGCAAGCTGGAATGGATTCTTTGATGAAAGGTAGAACTGTTTTCGTAATTGCACACAGATTATCAACAATAAAAAATGCAGATATGATTGCGGTAATTGATAAGGGTGAAATAATTGAACAAGGAAATCATGAACAATTAATTAAACAAAAAGGTACTTATTATAGACTATATACTGGTGACTTTGAACTTAGTTAAATTTCCCTATCGTATTTATATAATTTGATTTAATAGTTTAAATATTTGTGTAAATTATTAAATAAACAAAGGATAGATTCTTATAAATTTATCAAAGACAATATAAAGATGCATTTTCAACAAATTAATGTTTATTAATTTAATTAGTAATCAATAGATTTTGTTGGATTTGCATTTTTTTTATATCCTTATTATTAGTAGATGGGGAAAATTTCTCATCTTTAAAATAGTTTGCTAATCGATTATTCATATAATCTTTAATTAGATTATTTTCTAAATGTTATTTTTTTTGTTTGTAGTCTTTATGTGATTTATTTGAACTTTGAAGAAAGATGGAAATAATAAATTAAAAGTGTACTTATATGTTATTTCACTCTAAATTAAGCAATAAAATATGGTAAATGTAATTCTTTTTTTGCTTATTATATGAATGAGATGAATTTTGATAATTATCTACTATTTTATACAAAACTCTATTTTTTTCAATTATACATATTTTGTAGAATTTGTATAAAAACGTGCATTAATTCGATAAACACTGAGATATAATTTTGTTACATTACCTCTCAAATATTCATTTTTTAACCAATTTTTCATGGTTTTTAATAGTTATATGTTTTTATCTGTAGTTCTGTGTATTTATATGTGTACTAATGTGTCATTTATGTGAGCTTTGTTAAAAACCGTGAAGTCTATGATAGGATAAATTAAAAATTTTCTTTTTAGGAGAGAGAAATGACAAACTTTAATTTAAAAAAAATGTCAACTTTAGTAGGTGTTTCTGTATTTGCTTTATTCGCTTTAAGTGCAGATCCTCAAATTAGTGGTAGTTCATATACTATCTATTCAAATGCAGTATCTGAATCTAGTGGAACTTATAGTAGTGATGATTCTATTTCTACTTTAACAACTGTTGTTTTAGAAGATTCTACTGATAATACTGATTTCACTTTAGATGTTGATTTTGCAATTGATGAAGATGGTGAAGTTACTTTTACTGCTGATGAAGCTTCTGTTTCTTACACTAGTGATATGTTCAGCGTACAAGCTGGTTGGTCTGAAATGGATATGGGTTATGAAAACTGGTATAATGCTGGTGATGTTTTAGATGATTCTGAAACTTGGAATGCTTCTGCAAGTTTCACTGTATTATCAGATGATGTAGCTACTTTAGCATTAACTCCATTTATTAAATTACCTACTGATACTTATGCTGCTGGCTATGGTGCTGCAATTAATTATGACTTAACTGCTGAAGAAGGTTTAACTGCTGTTGAAGCTGTTGCTTATGTTAGTGAAGGCGATGCACAACTTGCTGCAACTCTTACTGCTAGCTTAGGTATTGATTTTGCTATTGATGGTAAAGTTCAATTATCTGATGTTTCAGATTTCGAATTAGGTGCTGTTCTTTCAACTACTGTTGATGCAACTTCAGCTTACTTAGATTTATATTATACAAACTCTGATTCAACTTTAGCAGTTGTTCCTCAAGTTTATTATGATATTAATGATACAACTTCAATCATTGCTTACTACGAAGGTGATTATGATTTCGCAAATTCAGAATTATCTAACTGGGCAAGCCTAGGTATTAAAACCTACTTAAGTGATGACTTCTATGTATATCCTTACTTAGATACTGAATTAAGTAGTTCTCAAGTAGTAGAATTAAATGTTAAAGTTTACAAATCATTCTAAATTAATTGTTTAATTAAATATATTAATAAGATAAGATTTAAAAGAAGAGCTGTAATTTATTATGGCTCTTCTTCATTTTTTAAATTCGTTTTAAAGATTTTTATTTTGTAGCAGCTTCGATTAATTTGTTTTTTAAAATAAAAGGGAATTTTTCTACTTTTTTTATTATTGACACTTTTATAAAAAATGTAAAAATAGTATTATATAAAAAATAATACACATAAAATTTATTTTTAGTGTAATAATGGAGTTAAAATGAAAACTTTTAATTTTGATAACATGGTTATCTCATTGAAGCAGTTTACAAAAACTGTAGAAAAAAGCATTCCTGTCAAAGAAATTATTAAGCAACTTGAGTTTAATAATATTAATAAGAAAAAATTACCTCAATTAAAAATCGGAAATCACATTGCATCATTACCTATTGTTCAAGGAGGTATGGGAGTTGGTATCTCTTTATCATCTTTAGCTAGTGCTGTTGCAAATGAAGGTGGAGTAGGTGTAATTGCGGCAAATGGTATTGGACTACTTGATAAAGATTATTACAAAGATGGAGATGCTGCTAGTGTTAGAGCCTTTCGTAAAGAAATCCAAATTGCAAGAAAGAAAACCAATGGAGTAATTGGTGTTAATATTATGGTTGCAATTGATAACTTTAAGAAAATGCTTGATGTTGCAATTGAAGAAGCTGTAGATGTTGTTTTTATGGGAGCGGGGTTACCTATAAAAAACATTCCAGTTAAGAGATTGAGAGAAAAAAATATTGCCATTGTTCCTATTGTAAGTTCAGCTAGAGCAACTAATCTTATTTTTAAAATGTGGTCTAAAATCTATAATGATATTCCAGATGGTGTTGTTGTAGAAGGTCCTTTAGCTGGGGGACATTTAGGATATGAAAGAGATCAGCTTGATAAAAAAGAATATCAGTTAAAATATTTAGTGAAAGATATTAAAAATACTTTAAATATATACAAAAAAGAGTTTAAAAGAGATCTTTCTTTAATTGCAGGAGGTGGTGTTTATACTGGTAAAGATATTTATGATACTTTGAATTTCGGTGCTGATGCTGTTCAAATGGCAACTAGGTTTGTTGCAACTGATGAGTGTGATGCTGATATTAGATTTAAACAAGCATATGTAAATTGTAAAAAGTCGGATATAGGGTTAATAAAAAGTCCTGTTGGTATGGTTGGTAGAGCAATCAGAAATGATTTTATTAGAAAAAGTGAAAAAGGAGTTAAGCATAATTTTAATTGTTCTTGGAAATGTTTATCCACTTGTAAGGCTAATGAAGCTAATTATTGTATATCTGTCGCATTGAATAATGCGAGAAAAGGAGAAATTGATAAAGGCTTTGTTTTTGCAGGTAGCTTAGCTTATAGGATTAAAGAAATAGTATCAGTTAAATCTTTAGTTGCTGAATTGAAAAAAGGATATTTAAAAGCAAAAAATGTTGAAGTTAATAAATCTTTAAATCAACTTCTTTGTAAAATTCAATCTCTATATGATAATTATCAAGATAAACTTCAAATAGAATATAGATGTAAAAAAGCTTATGAAAAAGCGCTTGTCTCTTTTAATGAAGTTGCAATTGAAGAAGTTAGAAAACAGTATAAAAAGGCAAAAGCAAATGTTATAAATACACAGCTTCTGCTTGAAGAAAAATTACTTCTAACTTGGAAGATTGTTCTTTCTTAAATGTAAATCCCCATATATTTTATATGGGGAGAATTTTATATCTCATATTTATTATCGAAAATAAATTTATTTATGGCCTTAGCTAATCCATGATTATCATTAGTATCTGTAGTATATTTAGCTGTATTTTTTATTTCTTCAGTTGCATTTCCCATTGCGATGGAAAACCCTGCAATTTCTAGCATTTCTTTGTCATTATCATAATCGCCAAAAGCCATGATTTGATCTTTATCTATATTAAAATAAGAGGAAAGAAGATTTATTGTATTAGCTTTACTGGATGTAGAAGGTATTATTTCAAGTATAAAACTTGCTGATTGAACTACTTGTAATTCTTTTATATTTAAATCTAATATAGCTTGTTTGGTTTTTGCTAATTGCTTAGGGTCTCTATGTTTTGCTAAAATTTTATATGGTAGATAATTCTCTTTTTCCCATTTATCTATTTGTTTATTTAAATCTCCAATAATTCCTTCAAATCCTACTACTTTAATTTGTTGTTCGTTAAAGTAATTATCTTCATTGAAGTAATAATCATTTAAATCAAAGATTTGTGGAGTTGACCCAGTTTTCTCTATAATTGGAATTACTTTTCTAAGGGATTCTAAACTGATTTTAGTATCTGCAATAATATTGTTTTCCCATTCAACGTAGGCTCCATTAAAACAAGAATATATGCAAGGAATTTCTAGTTCTTCAGCTAAGAAAGTTAAACCGCTTTTAAATCTTCCGGAAACTAAAGCTATGGGGATGTTTTTTTCTTTCCAAGCTCTTTGTAGCATTAGTTTATCTGCTTGATTTATTCTTTTCTCTGAATTTAATAATGTTCCATCAATATCTGTACAAATTAATTTTATATCGCTCATATATTAAAAATACCTTTTAAGTTTAGATATTCTTTTTTTAACATTTATCTATTTAAATATCTAGAGCCATAATAAAGAATTAACTATTTGCTTTCAACTTTTATTTCATTACTTAATTCATTAATTTTAATTAAAGCTTCTTTTAAAGTGTTTTCTCCTTGTTTCGTTATTGAATAATATTTTCTAATTTTACCTTCAAATAATACTTTTTCACTTTTTATCAAAGAGCTCTTTTCCATTTTGTGAAAAATTGGATATAGAGTTCCTGCACTAATATCATATCCATGATGTTTTAGCTCTTCTATCATCCAAGAGCCATATATTGGCTCTTTTTTTGCATGATGTAATATATGTATTTCTATAAAAGCTAAAAATATTTTTCTAATTGGGTCTTGCATTATAATATCTCCAATGTTAAGATAATTTACATAATATCGAAAGTCGATATTGATTTTCAATATTGACTGGTTTATGATAACCTCAATGTATTAGTTTGTCAAATGAACCTGTCAAAAAAAAGGATAATTTATGGATACTGTAGAATTATTAAATCTGAATCTTAAATTTAATAATAAAGAAATTTTGAATAATTTCTCATTGTCTTTTAATTCAAAAGATAAGATTTTAATTAGCGCAAATTCAGGGAAAGGGAAATCAACATTATTAAAAATTTTATTAGGTTTTGAAATTGTAGATAGTGGTAAGTTTTTAATTGATGGGAAAGATACTAAAGACCTAAGTTTTTATGAAATTAGAAAACAGTTTTCATATATTGATCAAGATGTTTCTCTTAGAAAAATTAAAGTAAGAGATTATTTAGAAGAAATAGCTAAATTTAATTCTAATAATCTAAGTTCTACTCTAGATCTAGAGTTATGTAAGTATTTTGAATTTGATTTAAATCTATTTGATAAAAATATTCAAAAGCTATCTGGTGGAGAAAGATCTCGATTAGCCATTATTATTGCAATTATGTTAAAAAGGCCTTTTTTCCTTTTGGATGAAATTACAGCTTCATTAGATTCTAATTTGAAATCTAAAGTAGTAAAGTATTTTAGCAATTGTGAAGAAGGTGTTATTTCTATAAGTCATGATAATATTTGGCTAAATGATACTGCTTTTAGGAAGGTAAGTTTATGAGCAATCAAATAAGCTATCTTGGAATTTTTTATTTAGTTCTGTTAATAATTCCCACCTTGTATATAAACTATACTCTGAGTGTGAAAATGAATAAGAAAATAATCATATCTGTAGTTAGAATGATTGTTCAGTTAAGTCTTGTAGGGCTTTATCTTCAATATATATTTGATTTAAATAATCAAATGCTAAATATCATGTATATTTTGATTATGATGCTTGTTGCATCTATCTCTATAACAAATTCAACCCCGCTTAAAAGAAAAAAATTATACTTCCCTATTTTTATATCGATGGTAATCCCAAATTTATTTATGGTTTTATTCTTTAATAAAATGGTTATTAATTTAAATAATATATTTGATGCTCGTTATATAATAACAATTGGTGGAATGCTTTTGGGAAATGTATTAAGCGGAGATATTGTTGGTTTGAATTCTTTCTTTAAAGATATTGAAGATAATAAAAAGATAATAAACTATGATCTTGCTTTAGGCGCTAGTTTAAATCAAGCTATAAAACCATATGTAAAAAATTCTTTAACATCCTCAATTACTCCAACAGTTTCTTCTATGGCCACTATTGGTTTGGTTTCTCTTCCAGGAATGATGACTGGTCAAATATTAGGGGGAAGTGTTCCATTAGAAGCTATAATGTATCAAATTGCAATTATGATTGCAATTTATGTAACTAGATATTTTAATATTCTCAGTTCTATATATATTTCAAATAAATATATATTTGATAATAGAGGGCAAATGTGCTGTTAACAAGTTGAATCTTTAGTAGTAAAATACTTAGTGGGATTTTTAAAAAACTATTAATGGTTTTCTTATTTAATATATTTTGTGCACATTTATACGGAAATTGCATATTTAATTTTGTGTAAATTATAATAGACATAATAAGGATTATCTGTGTAATATTTGCGTAATTTGTTATTATAAAACAGGTTAATTTTAGTTTTTTTATGATTTATTTGAAAATAAGTTGAATGTTTATGCAATTTATTGTATATATAATTCAATAATATTTATAAAAATATTGTTAAATCTCGCTTAGGAGGAAAACTAAGTTTAAACTTAGTATATAGAACACAATGAAAAAAAGTTTATTAACTGTATTAGCAATTGTAATGATTGCTCCTGCTTTTGTTTTTGCACAAGGTGACAAAGAAGAAGCTTACAATGTTGGATTTATTGGTCCAATGACTGGTGATTACGCTAACTATGGTATTTTATGTAATAATAGTGCAGTCCTAGCTGTTGAAAAATTCAATGAAGCTGGAGGAATTAATGGAACTCCTGTTACATTAATTACAGAAGATTCAGAAGGTACTATTGAAAAAGCATCTTCAAGTATTGAAAAATTATCAAGTACTGATAATATTTTAGCTCTTGTTGGTCCTATTTTCACAGGTTCAACATTCTCTGTAGCTGATAGATGTCAAAATGAAGGTATCCCTTTAATTACTCCTTCTGCTACACATGCTGATATTACAAAAACTGGTGATATGATTTTTAGAACAGTAGTATCTGATGGTTTGCAAGGAGAGGTTGCAGGTCATTATTTCTATGAAGTTTTAGGACACAGAAAATTAGCAGTTTTATATGCAAAGAATGACTATTCTCAAGGTTTATATGAAAGCATGAGCGCTACATTTGAATCTTTAGGTGGTGAAATTGTTGCAGCTGAAACTTGTTTAGTTGGTGATAAAGATTTTAAAACTCAATTAACAAAGATCAAAGCTGCTCAACCAGATGCAATTTATATTCCTAACTACACAGTTGAAATGGCTCAAATCCTAGAACAAGCTGCTCAATTAAACGTTG
The DNA here is from genome assembly GCA_963677735.1 of Sphaerochaetaceae bacterium. Lineage (GTDB taxonomy): Bacteria > Spirochaetota > Spirochaetia > Sphaerochaetales > Sphaerochaetaceae > Pleomorphochaeta. The sequence continues at coordinate 1,965,144 of OY782505.1, read as the reverse complement.
GTGCTCCATTTGTTTCTTGTGATGGTTTCTCAAACCCTGAAATTTATAACTTAGCTGGTGCATATACTGACGGTGTTGTTTATGTTGGCCCTGCAAAAGTTGAAGCAAGTGATGCTTTCAATGACTTTGCTACAGAATATAAGAGTGTTTATGGAATCGAACCTGATTCATTTGCTATTAATGCTTATGATGGTGCTAATATCATTCTTAATGCAATTAAAACAGCTGCTGCAGATGGTAAAGCAACAAGACAAGAAGTTAGAGATGCAATTGCAGCAACTAAGGATTATGAAGGCGTTGGTGGAATTATCAACTTCGCTGAAAATGGTGACTTAGTAGCTTACCAAGGTGTTTACAAAGTTAATGGAACAACTCCTGAATATTTAGGTGCTTTCCAAGTTGTAAATGGTAAATTAGTTAAAGTAGACTAAATTTAAAACTTATAAAACTTTAGCCGGCTTTATAAGCCGGCTTTGAGTTTACAAAAAAAAGAAAAATAATAAAGATAATATAAGGAGACCCAGCGTGGGATCACTTTCAGAATTTTTCCAACATTTAGTAAATGGACTAACCTTAGGTGGCGTTTATGCATTAATCGCACTAGGGTACACCATGGTATATGGGATACTTAAGTTTATCAACTTTGCCCATGGTGATGTTCTTATGGTTGGTGCTTACATTGGTTTATTTGTTTTTGATGCATTGAGAGGAAGTGCACCATTAGGTGCTTGGACTTTTATTGCATTTTTCCTTGCTATGTTGATATCAATGGTACTAACAGCTGCATTGGGAGTTGTAATTGAAAGAGTTGCTTATAAACCTTTAAGAAAAGCATCTAGATTAGCTCCTTTACTCTCAGCTATTGGTGTATCATTTATTTTATCAAACAGTGCAGCATGGGCTTGGGGAACTCAAAGTAGAAAATTGAATTACCCCTTTGATAATACTCCATTTGAAATTGGTGGTGTAGTTATTACTCCTCACCAAGTTTTAGTTTTAGTTGTTTCTATCTTAATGATGGTTGCACTAAAAGTCTTTGTAGATAGATCTAGAATGGGTAAAGCTATGAGAGCTACTAGTTTAGATCAAGATACAGCAAGACTTATGGGTATTAATGTTAACGTTGTAATTAGTTTAACCTTTGCTATCGGTTCAGCATTAGCTGCCGCAGGTGGTATGTTAATTGCTTTAGATTTTAAAGCATATCCAACAATGGGTATGATGTTAGGTCTAAAAGCTTTCGTAGCAGCCGTTGTCGGAGGTATAGGAAATATAGGTGGAGCAATGCTAGGTGGTATTACTCTTGGTTTATTAGAAACCTTTGGAGTAGCTGTATTTGGCATTCCTCAAGCAATGAAAGATACCATTTCATTTGCTGTATTAATTATTGTATTACTAGTTAGACCACAAGGTTTACTTGGTAAAGTAGTAAGGGAGAAAGTATAATGGTTAATTTTTTCTTACTTATCTTAATATATAGTGGCATTTATGCCTTAATGTCTATCGGACAGAACTTGATTACAGGTTATACCGGTATGTTAAGTCTTTGCCAAGCTGGATTTTTTGCAATTGGATCTTATGTAACTGCAATACTAGCTACATCGCTAGGTTGGTCTTTATGGGCAACTCTACCTGTTGCAGCTCTTTTATCTGCTATGTTTGGTGTTTTAATAGGACTTCCTACATTGAGATTAAAAGGCGATTATCTGGCAATTGCTACTTTGGGATTTGGTGAAATCGTTAGAAACGTATTAAATAACTGGGATAGCCTTACAGGTGGTCCTATGGGAATCCAACGAATTCCTATGGCAACAATTTTTTCTTTCACAATCAATCCATATAAAAAATGGGCTTTTCTTGGGTTAGTTATTTTAATTGTCGCTATTTCTTATTATTTATTTGAAAGATTAGGCAGATCTAGAATGGGAAGAGCCTTACAAGCTATCAGAGATGATGAAATTGCTGCATCCTCAATGGGTATTAATGTTACAAAATATAAAGTTTGGGCATTTGCTATTGGAGCTGCTGTTGCAGGTGTTGCTGGATCTCTTCAATCAGTATTCTCGTTATCTGTTACTCCTAATTCATACACATTTATGGTATCAATTATGGTATTATGTATGGTTGTTCTAGGTGGTATGGGAAATTTTGCTGCTGTAATTTTAGGTGCATTTATTATTCAATTAATAAGTTATTTCCCTCAGTTAACAGGCCTTTCAAGTGTAATTCCACCTCAATTTAAACAAATTTTATTTGGTTTAATATTGGTAGTTATGATGATTTGGAGACCTCAAGGTATTATTGGGGTTAGAAGTTATAGAGTTGGTCAAAAGAAATCAAAAGCTAAGGGGGCAAAATAATGAAGTTATTACAAACTGAAAAATTGACCCGTGCTTATGGTGGGGTTTTGGCTGTAAATGAAGTAGATTTTTCTGCACAAGAAGGCTTGATTACTGGATTAATTGGTCCCAATGGTGCGGGTAAAACCACTTTATTTAATAATATGACAGGGTTAGATGTTCCAACTGAAGGTAAAGTATTTTTCAACGATCAAAATATTACTGGTTTCCCAAGTCATAAAATAGCTCGATTGGGAATTGCTAGAACATTCCAAAATATTAGATTATTCAAAGAAATGAGTGTAATTGAGAATGTTATGATTGGAAGACACTTTATGACAGGTTCAAGCCCTTATAAAAATAGATTTTCTAATATGTTAAAATCATATTTTTTTATGGAAAATGAAGAAGAGCTTATGCTTGAAAATGCTCATAAATGGTTAGCTTTTTTTGATATGCAAGATTTTGCTAATGAAGATGCTAAAAATCTACCTTATGGAAGACAAAGAGAATTAGAAATTGCAAGAGCTTTAGCTTCAAATCCAAAAATATTATTTCTTGATGAACCTGCTGCTGGTATGAACCCACAAGAAACTGAACATTTGATGGATACTATTAGAAAAATTCGTGACACTGGGGTTACTGTTGTTTTAATTGAACATGATATGAAATTGGTAATGAGTATTTGTGATAACATTACAGTTTTAAACTATGGTCAAAAAATTGCACAAGGAACTCCTAAAGAAATTAAAAATAATCCTTTAGTAATTGAAGCTTATTTAGGTAAGGAGGAATAAGATGGCTTTATTAAATATTGACAATATTAGTGTTTCTTATGGCTCAATTAAAGCCCTAAAACAAGTTTCAATGCATGTTAATGAAGGTGATATTGTAAGTTTGATTGGGGCAAATGGTGCAGGAAAAAGTACTTTGCTAAAATCTATTGTTGGATTAGAACCTTTAGTAGAAGGCTCAATTACGTTTGAAGATGAAATTATTTGTTGTGATTCCATCTCTAAGAGTGTTCCTACTGAAAGAATTGCAAAGAAAGGCATAGCTTTAGTTCCAGAAGGAAGAAGAGTTTTTGCTGATATGAGTGTAGAAGAAAATCTAGATATGGGTGCTTTTTTAATTAGAGATGAAGATGTAATTAGAAAAAAGAAAGAAGAAATGTACGATTTCTTTCCAATTCTAGGTGCTAGAAGAAAACAAAAAACAAGATCTCTATCAGGTGGTGAGCAACAAATGATGGCTATAGCAAGAGCCTTAATGAGTTCTCCTAGAATGATTCTTTTAGATGAACCAGGTCTTGGGCTTGCACCATTAATTATTCAAGATATTTTTGACAAAATTGCATATATCAATAAAAGTGAAAATGTAACAGTATTTTTAGTAGAACAAAATGCTAGAATGGCATTGAAAGCTTCAACAGAAGGTTATGTAATGGAGAATGGTAGAATTGTATTATCAGGATCTTCAAAAGATTTATTAAATAATGATAGTGTTCAAAGTGCTTATCTTGGTGCTTAATTATAAATAAATAGAAAGATACCTTTATATAAATAGCTCACCTTTTTTAGGTGAGTTTTTTATGTAAAAAAAGAACTAAACCAATAAAATACATTATCAGTTTAGTTCAAGTATCAATTAAAAAAATTACGCTATGTTATTTATAATTTTTTTCAGCACATTATTATTTTCTTACTAAGTGAAAAGCAAAACCAGAAAATTGTTCTTTGAAATAGCAAACTTTCAATTGATTATTGTCGTCATAAATATAAGAGTTAGTATCAGGAGTAAAACCCTTATCTTTTAAATACTCAATAGATCTTTCAACATCATTGCATCTGAATCCAACATGACCTTTTTTTCCACTAAATAGGGTAGGAATTACTTCAACTTTGTCTGAAACAAATGAACTTGATTTACCTCTCTTTAAGTCAAAACCAAAGGCACAAAGTGCTTCGATAGTTTTTTCTGAGTCTTTATCATCTTCAATTCCAACATGAGCAAATTCAAAACCTTGAAGTTCTAGCATAGCAGCCTTACACATTTCTGTAATTGTTTGCCATTCTTCATTTTCAATTAGGCTAGCTTTAACCATCCAAGATCCACCAGTTGCTAAAACGTTTTTAGTTCTTGCATAATCTTGAAGATTAGAAAGATTAATACCACCTGTTGGCATGAACATAAGATTTGGGAATGGACCTGCAAAGTTATTTAGCATGTTAATTCCACCTGAAGCTTCAGCTGGGAAGAATTTTAATACATCAAATCCTCTAGCAAGACCTTTTTCAATGTCACTTGGAGTACAAACACCAGGAATTATTGGAACGTCATTTTCTAAACACCAATCAACTGTTGCTTCATTGAAGCCAGGAGAAACAATAAATTTAGCACCAGCATTTACAGCTTTTTTTGCTAATTCAACACTAGTAACAGTACCCGCACCTACAAACATTGTTGGATATTTGTCGCTGATATTTTTAATACTTTGTTCAGCTGCTGCTGTTCTAAAAGTAACCTCAGCACAATTAATTCCACCATCTAATAAAGCTTTGGCTAAGCCAACTGCTTTATTTGCATCTTCTAATTTAACAACTGGAACAATACCAATATTGTGAAGTTTTTTTTTCATTTCTTCAGTCATTATTTTCTCCTTGTTTTCAAAAATGGAACAGTGTTCCAAAAATCTTGACAATTTAAATAATAACCCTTAATATTGAGTTTATCAAGAGTAAAGTTTAAGAAAATTAAACATTTGGGGAGGAACCATGGGCAATAAGTTTATTAGCTTCGGTGAAATCATGTTAAGACTAAGAAGCGAAGAGCATGAGAGATTATTTCAAACAAAGAGATTAGAAGCAACTTTCGGTGGCGGAGAAGCTAACGTAGCTGTTTCATTATCAATTTTAGGTAAAGATGCAAAATTTGTAACAGCATTACCTAATAACGCAGTTGGCGAAGCAGCAACTAGAGAACTAAAAAAATATGATGTTGATACATCTGATATCGTTTTAACAGAAGATGGAAGAGTTGGTATATATTTTATTGAAACTGGTGCAAACCAAAGACCTTCCTCAGTTGTATATGATAGAGCAAATAGTTCTATCGCTTTAGCTAAACCTAGCGATTTTAATTTTAAAGAAATTTTTAAGGATGCAGCTTGGTTCCATATTACAGGTATCACACCAGCTTTAAGTCAAAGTGCAGCAGATTGTGCTCTTGAAGCTATGAAGTGTGCAAAAGAATGTGGACTAACAGTATCTATAGATTTAAATTATAGAAAGAAATTATGGAAATATGGTAAGAGTGCACCAGAAGTAATGAGAGGTTTAGTTCCTTATGCTGATGTTGTAATTGCTAATGAAGAAGATGTTCAAAAATGTCTAGGAATTGAAGCTGATAGTGATGTAACTTCAGGTGAATTAGATACTAGTGTTTATCAAGCGTTAGCTCAAAAAGTTAAAGATCAATTCCCTAATGTTCAAAAAGTAGCAATCACTTTAAGAGAAAGTAAAAGTGCAGATAGAAATGGTTGGTCAGCAGCTCTTTTAGGTACTACAGGTTTTTATGTTTCAAGACATTATGAAATTACTGATATAATTGATAGAGTTGGAGGAGGAGATTCCTTCTCAGCAGGAATTATTTATGGTTTAAGTGAATATAGTGATGATGAAGAGTATGCTCTTAATTTCGCTGTAGCCGCTTCATGTTTAAAACACTCCATAAATGGTGACTTTAATTTAGCTAGAAAAAATGAAGTTGAAGCCTTATGCAAGGGTGATGGATCAGGCAGAGTTCAACGATAAGTCATTTTTGTTATTTGTTTTCTCCATATTATTTAATTACTAGATAATATGGAGTTTTTTTTATTTAAATTTATTTTTCAAAACCGAGTTGTGCAGAGATTTTATCACAAGTTGTAACTATCTTTGCAATTACTTCTTCTTTATCTTTTTCTTTAAATCTAAAAATTGGCCAAGATACACTTAGAGCTGCAACTACTTTCCCACTAAAATCTCTAATACTAGCCCCTATGCAAGTAATGCCTTCCTCATGTTCTTGATCATCTTCTCCCCAGCCTTGTTCTTTTATTACTTCTAATTGTGAAGAAAGTTCATCTTTAGTTAATGTATGTTTCGTGAAGGGGATAAATTGAGTGTTTTTTATATAAGCATCAATTGCTTCTTTATCTAGGTCACTTAATAAATTTTTTCCTATGGCAGTACAATATAATGGTATTCTTTTCCCAACTCTCGAGTACATTCTAATTGTATAAGAGGATTCTCTTTTTAAAATATAAACAGCATGATCTTCATCTAATATACCCATATGCACAGTTTCTTTAAAGTAACTACATAGCTCATCTACAAAAGGCACTGCTACATCAATTAAATTCATATGAGATAAACTATTTGAACCAATACTAAACATTTTTAATGTTAAACTATATAAATCATTGTTATCTTTATAAACATAGCCTAAAGAAATCAAGGAATTTAAAAATCTCAATAAAGTGGGTTTGGGTAGATTAGTTTTTTTTGCAAGTTGTTCTAAATTAATCTTCTTTATTTTTGATAGAGTTTCTAAAATTACTATTGTTCTATTTACAGCGCTTAGTTGCATCTTATTATCCATTATTTTTCTCTCTAATAGTGTTTTGTAGTAGTATATATTATTTTATAAATGTGTACATAGTATATTCAAATATAAAATTTAGTTAAATATAGATTCTTTTACTATAAAAATCTTCATATAAATTATTGGCTAGACTACAGTAATGTTTATAAGTTAGATTATAATATAAATATATTTTTATTTGATGATGGAGGTAATGATGTCTTTAGTAACAAAGAAAGCACTTGGAAGCAGTTTGAAAAAGTTTCTTAAGAATAAAACTCTCGATAAAATAACAATACAAGAAATTGTTGATGAGTGTGGCTTAAATAGACAATCCTTTTATTATCATTTTTCAAATATATATGATTTGGTTGCATTTACATTTGCTAAAGATGTAGAAGAAAATTTAGAAGATAAAGTTAATTATGATGACTGGAAAGAAGGTTTTTTAGTTGTTTTAAATTATTGTAAAACTAACTCACTTGTAATTTATAATTTGTATCATAGTAGAGGAAAATCAATTCTTGAAGAAGGTCTTAAAAATTATGTAACAAGGTTATTACTTAGAGTTATAGAGGGCGAAATACAAGAATTAGATATAACTGTATCTCAAAGGGATAAAGAGTTTATAGCTAATTATAATATGTTTGCTTTTGTTGGATTAGTGATGCTTTGGATAGATTCGAATATGGAAGAAGATCCAAAATTATTAATTGAGAGGATAAATATATTAATAAAAGGTGACTTTAAAAAAGCTTTATATGCATTTTCTTCAAATAATTAGTTATACATTTTAACTTATATGTCAAAATTTTAACCATTCCCCTTTAATTGTGGATTTTTTTTAGCTCCTATTAAACATATCTTTTGAATAAATCTAGTTTAGGAGGATTTATATGTTTTATAGTAAAGGTAATTTTGAAGCTTTCTCAACTCCAGAGAAGCCAAAAGATGTTGAAAAAAAATCTGCTTATATTGTAGGAGCTGGACTTGCATCCCTATCTGCGGCTTGTTTTCTAATTAGAGATGGTCAAATGAAAGGTTCTAATATTCATATTTTTGAAGAAATGGATATTGCAGGTGGTGCTTGTGATGGTATTCATAACAGTGAAAAAGGTTTTGTTATTAGAGGCGGAAGAGAAATGGAAGAACATTTTGAATGCCTTTGGGATTTATTTAGATCTATTCCTTCCTTAGAAACTGAGGGGATTTCTGTTTTGGATGAATTTAATAGATTGAATAAAAAAGATCCAAATTTTTCACTGATGAGAGCTACTGTAAATAGAGGCGAGGATGCTAAAACTTGTAATAAGTTTGGTTTGAGTGAAAAAGGATCTAAAGAATTAATGAATTTATTTTTCACTCCTGAAGAAGAATTAGATGGTAAAGATATTGAAGATTACTTAAGTGATGAATTCTTTAATTCTAATTTCTGGTTATATTGGCGAACTATGTTTGCTTTTGAACAATGGCATTCTGCCATAGAAATGAAAAGATATATACAAAGATTCATTCATCATATTGGTGGACTTCCTGATTTCTCTGCATTGAAATTTACTAAATATAATCAATATGAATCATTAATTATGCCTCTCTTAAGTTATTTAGAAAAACATAATGTTGATTTTCAATATAATGCGACTGTATCTAATGTAATTGTAGAAAATATAAATGGTGAAAAAATTGCAAAGGAATTTATTTATACTCAAAATAATGAGGATAAAAAAATCTCTTTAACAAGTGATGATTTAGTTTTTGTTACAAATGGTAGCTGTACTGAAAATGCTTCACTAGGAGATCAAAATACAGCTCCTAAGTTTGATTCATCAATAAAAGGTTGTTGGAAATTATGGGAAAATATTGCATCACAAGATCCTGAATTTGGTAACCCAAAAGTATTTTGTAGTGATACTGAAAAATCTAATTGGGAATCTTGTACAGTAACGACTTTAGATAATAAAATTCCACCATATATAGAAAAGGTTTGTAAGAGAGATCCTTTTTCAGGAAAAGTTGTAACTGGAGGTATTATTAGCTGTAAAGATTCATCTTGGTTGATGAGTTATACTTTAAACAGACAACCACACTTTTCTAAACAACCCAAAGATCAGTTAGTAGTTTGGGTATATGGTTTATTTACAGACGTCCCTGGTGATTATATTAAAAAACCAATGAGAGAATGTACTGGGGTTGAAATAACACAAGAGTGGTTATATCACCTTGGAGTACCAATTGATCAAATTGATGATATGGCAAAAAATAGTGCAAATTCAGTTCCTTGTATGATGCCATATATTACAGCTTTCTTTATGCCTAGAAAAGCTGGAGATAGACCTTTAGTGGTTCCAAAAAATTGTAAAAACTTAGCATTTATAGGTCAATTTGCTGAAACTCCTAGAGACACAGTATTTACAACAGAATATTCTGTAAGAACTGCAATGGAAGCTGTTTATACTTTATTAGATGTTGATAGAGGAGTTCCAGAAGTTTTTGGATCTTTATATGATCTTAGAGTTTTATTGGATTCATCTGTTAAAATGTTAGACGGTGAATCACTATTAAAAACATTAGATTTAAATCTAAAGCAAAAAATGGCACTTAAGAAAGTTATGGCAAGAATTCAAGGTAGTGATATTGAAAAGTTGTTAAAAGAATATAAGGTTATATAATCAAAAAAAACAAAAATTAGTTGCTAAGGTTTTAACTGCGTGTAGAATCTTAGCAACTTTTTTTACTTGACATATTTTAAATCTAAGTTAAACTAATAATGAAACATACACACGTATGTATATTTTTTTTAAATATTTATACATACGTGTGTATAAAATAAAGGGAGGCTTTTTATGAAAAAAGTAATTTATGTTTTATTGGTTGTACTAAGTTGTATTACAACTTTATTTGCATCAGGACAAAAGGAAGGAAGCGAATCTAGTAAAGTAGTCTTGAAAGTTGCTAACTATGCTCTATTAGAAAGTGGTTATGAACAATTTTGGAAGGATGTTGAAACTAATTTTGAAAGCAAAAATCCAAATATTGATATTGAATGGGTCAGTGCACCGTATGGTGAAATAATGAATCAAGTTATAAATATGGCAGGAGGAGGAGATAAAGTTGATTGCATATTTAGTGAAATCGATTGGATTCCTGGTTTTGAAGATGCTGGTTTAGCTGCTCCAATTGAAGATATATTACCTCAATCCTTTATCAATGATTTATATCCTGATGTAATGAAAGCTTTTGAAATTGATGGAAGTGCTTATGGCGTACCATTATATATTTCCCCATATGTTCTTTATTATAATAAAACATTATTTGAGCAAGCTGGTCTAGATCCAAATACTCCTCCTAAAACTTATGATCAAATGTTAATGATGGCAAAAAAGTTATCAAAGCTTAAAGATTCCAATGGCAACAAAGTTTATGCTTTTGGTCAAACTACAGCTTCTGTTCCTGTCTCTGGAAGCAGTGTAAATGCTATGATTTTTAATTTTGGTGGTACAGTTTTAGATGATAATGGTAATTTATCTGTTGATAACGATGGTTTCAAAGAAGCTATAAATATGCTAAAAACTTTGGATGATTTATCATATAATCCACAAAATGCAAAATTAAAGGACTTAAGAAACTTATTTGCCTTAGGTCAATTAGCTATGTATTATGATCAAAGTTGGGGTTTTAATGGAGTTAGAACAATAAATCCTGATGCGGAAAATTTCACTGCTAGCGCAGCTCCATTAGTTGGAGCAAATGGTTCTGGACAATCTCTTCTTCAATCACACTGTTTTATTCTTGTTGATAATGGGGATCAAAGAAAAGAGGCTTTAAGTAAATTTGTTCAATATGTAATTTCTGAAGATGTTCTAGCAGATTATTTGTCAAATTTAACTCCCGCATATCCAGCAATAAAAAGCATGGAAAATTTAGATAGTATAAATAATAATCCTGTATTAAAAGGTGCTGCCCAATCAGCAAGCAATGTTAAAGCACAACCATTTATACCACAATTAAAGGATATTAATTTAGAATTATGTACTTTAGCTCAAGCTGTTACTGTTGGTGATGAAGATGTTTCATTAGCAATCGAAAAATTTAAAAATAGAGCTCAATCTAAGTTAAGCCAATAGAATTAATCATTGGGTTCTAAACCTTATTGTTAGAACCCAATTTTGGAGAGATAATGAAAAAACATGATATAAAACTATCAGATAATAGTTATTCTTTTGTTTTAACAATTCCTGCCACTTTTTTAACTGCTTTATTTATTATTGTACCAATAATTCAATCCTTAATAATGAGTTTTCAAAAGTATGGTGTCAAAAATATTATTAGTGGAAAACCTGGTACTTGGAATAATTTTAGAAACTACATAAAGTTATTTGAAGCTAATCAGATCCCAGAAGCAGCTTACCACACGCTTTGGTTTGTATTATTTGTTATAATCTTACAATTCATAATAGGAATGGCTTTAGCTTTAGTATTAAATAAAGAGTTTAAAGGTTCTAGGTTTATCAGATCAATTATGATGACCCCTTGGGTTGTTCCAACAGTAATATCTGGTCTAATTTGGATGTGGCTATTCCAACCTCAATATGGCTTTGTTAAATATTTTATATCAGTAATTAGTTTTGAAAATGTTACTGATTTAGCTATTCTAAATAATCCTAAAACTGCTTTAGGTGGTATTGCAATTGCAGCATTATGGAAACAAATTCCTTTAACCACATTATTATTATTGGCGGGATTACAAAATGTTCCAAATTCATCATTAGAAGCTGCAACTATTGATGGTGCTGGAGAGATCAGGAAATTTGTTTCAATTGTTTTACCTTATCTTTCTCCTGTAATTAAAATAGCAATGTCTATGTCAATTATAGAGAATTTTAAACAGTTTCCATTGTTCTGGACAATGACAGGTGGGGGACCAAATGGTGCAACAACAAATTTTGCAATTTTAAGTTATCGAGAAGCTTTTGTTTCAATGAATCTTGGATCCGGTGCTGCAGTTACAACAATCTGGATGTTAATGATGATAATCATTATTGGAATCTATCAAAAAAGTTTTAAAGTTCAAGATATGAGTTAGGAAGTTAATATATATGAAAAGAAAAGAATTGAAATTTATAAAAATAATAATTTTGACATTAATAATGTTATTCTTATTATTTCCAATCTACTGGATGTTAATAACTTCTTTTAAAACAAATATGGAAGCATACCTTTATCCACCATCATTTTTTCCAAAAAATTTTGTACTTGATGGGTTTATCAACTTATTTACAGAGAATAATGAGTTCTTTGTATATTATTTTAATAATTTCTTAGTTTCATTTGTAAGTGCAATAATCACATGTCTAGTAGCAATTTTTGCGGGATATTCAATAGCACGATTTAATACAAAATGGTCTAAAACTTTTGTAGCAATCTTATTATCTTCACAAATGTTTCCGATTATATCTAGAATGATTTCCTTATATTCTATGATGTCAAAATTGGGAATAATTAATACTAGATGTGGCTTGATACTAGCAATCGTAGCAGCGCAAGTGCCCTTTTGTTGTTTACTCTTATCTAGTTTCTTTATAAATATTCCTAAAGAGATAGAGGAAGCTGCTAAAATTGATGGAGCATCTAGAAATACAATTTTATTTAAATTGTTAACACCTTTAGTTACCCCTGGAATTCTTGCTGTGGGAATTTATGCTTTTTTAATGACTTGGGATGACTATTTACATGCTGCAACACTTATTCAAAGTGATAATCTTAGGACTTTATCAGTTGGAATTAGCCTAAGGTATTTAGGCGAATTATCATATGATTGGTCTCTAATTAATAGTATTTCTGTTATAGGCACATTACCTATGGTTTTGGTATTTTTCTTTTTCCAAAAATATATGGTCAAAGGTCTAGTTGCAGGCGCTGTAAAAGGATAATTAAATTGTGGGGGAAACAATGAATGAAAAAAGACAAGTAGTATTTGTTATGACAGATACTACGAGATGGGATATGCTTGGCTGTTATGGTAATAAAGATATGATAACACCTAATTTAGATAATTTAGCTAAAGAAGGTGTGAAATTCAATAAAAACTATACCACACAACCGGTTTGTGGACCTGCAAGAAGTGCAATTTTTACAGGATTATATCCTCATTCAAATGGGGGTATTACAAATACAGTTGCCCTAACACAAGGTGTTAAAACAATAGGAGAATATTTAGTTCCTAATAATATAAAATCAGCATATATAGGTAAATGGCACTTAGATGGTGGTGATTATTTTGGAAATGGTGTTTGTCCACAAGGCTATGATGAGGATTATTGGTATGATATGAGATGTTATATCGATGAACTTAGTGATGAAGAAAAAGTTTTAAGTAGAAAAGAATCTACTTCTTTAGAAAATGGGGGAATTGATGAAGAGTTTACTTTTGCTCATAGAGTTAGTAACAGAGCAATAGATTTTATTGAAAAAAATTACAATGATGATTTATTTTTATGTGTTAGCTATGATGAACCTCATCAACCTTATCTATGTCCAGAGCCCTATGCCTCTATGTATGAAGATTATAACTTCCCAAAAACTCCAAATTATTATGATAATTTGGAAAATAAACCTTTATATCAAAAATTATGGGCAGGAGAAACTTTGTTTGAAGATAAAGAGTCTCTAAAATTAAAACCACAGTTATTTTTAGGTTGTAATAGTTTTGCTGATTATGAAATTGGGAGAGTATTAAATAAAGTTAAAGAAAAAATGCCTAATGCTATGGTAATATTTACAAGCGATCATGGTGAAGCTTTAGGCGCTCATTCTCTTAATCTAAAAGGAGCTGCTGTTTATGAAGAAATAGCTCATGTGCCATTAATAATTAAAGGCGGAACATATTTAAATTCTCCCTGTGGAAAAGAATATAATCATGTTACCTCTCATATAGATTTAGTTCCAACTATTTTAGATTATTATGATATTGAAGCACCCTTGATACTTCAAGGAAAGAGTATGAGACAGATAATTGAAAATCCAATAATTAATATTTTAAGAGATGTAGTTTTTTGTGAATTCCATAGGTATGAGATTGATCATGACGGTTTTGGAGGAATACAATTTATGAGAGCAGCTATTTCTGATAATAGGAAGCTAGCTATACATTTATTAGATACAATTGATGAATTATATGATATTGAAAATGATAGGTATGAGATGGTTAATCAAATTGAAAATAAACGATATAGTAGTGATAGAGAACTCCTCCATAAAATGCTTCTAGATTGGATGAATGATACTAGAGACCCTTATAGAGGGTATCAATGGAAATGTAGATATTGGAATAATGAAATTCCGAGTTGGGATTGTGATGGATATACAAGGCAAAAACCTATTTCTAAAGGTGAAGTTAAACAACTTGATTATGATACAGGACTTGAGATTACAGAAAATATTAGATATAAAATAAAAAAGGTTATTAAGTAGGCAACAATGAATACAACTATTAAACGAGTCACTAGAAAAGATGTAGCTGAGAGAGCACAGGTATCTCCAACAATTGTTTCTTATGTGATTAATAATAATCGGTATGTTGATTCAGAAAAGAGAAAAAGAGTCGAGAAGGCACTACATGAATTAGGTTATAAACCTAATGCAATTGCTAGAGCATTAAAAGGCAAACAAAGTAACCATATTTTATTTATTGTTGATGATCTACAAAGTGAACACTTTAGTAGAATAATGAAGCAAATGGATAGTTGGGCTTTTGAAAATAATTATTTTATATCTTTATGTGAAAGTAGAAACAGTGATAGCTTTGTAAATCAGGTTTATCAAAGATATTTTGATGCAATATTAATAGCTTCTGGAACCTTTAAACAAAAGTATATACAAGCTTTAATTGATACTCAAATTCCTATAGTTATATTGGAAATGAGGAAATATGATAAGCTTAAAGGTAATTTTGGATTGATTAATACTGGCCTATATGAAGGTTCTAGACTATGCTGCAAAACATTAATTGAGAAAAAAAGAGACAGATTATTATTTGTTGACAGTTTTGAATCCATGTCTTTCACAAAAAGTCCAAAGAATGATTTCCGATACAAAGGCTTTATTGATGAACTTCAAAAGAATAATTATGTTGAAAATATTAATTATATGGTAATTAGTTCGTGTAAAAATGAGAAAGATTTACAAATAAAATTAGAAGAAATTATTAATTCTGGGTTTAAAGTAAATGGTGTTTTTGGAAGAACTGATTCTGTTGCAATTCATACTATGTATAAATTAATAGATATGGGATATAGCATACCAAAAGATTGTTCAATAATTGGTGTTAATAATGCTAGGATATCTAGATATACTACGCCTCAAGTAACAACTCTAGATATAAATAGAGAAGCCATTGGGAAATCTATAATTATGATTTTAGAGCAACTTTTTAAAAAGAGAGAAAATCCTACTTTGAATATATCTTTAAGTACATCATTGATAAAGAGAGAAAGCCTTTAGTCTTGTTTATACTAAAAATAAAGGCTAATATTTTAATTAGATGAAAAATATGGATAATAATGGATTAAGATTTTCTAATAAATATTTATTAACACTTATCCTACCTTTACTTGGGGAACAATTTTTTTCTATTCTAGTTGGAATAGTTGATTCAATTATGGTTGCATCTTGTGGTGAAGCTGCAATTAGCGGGGTTTCATTAATAGATAGCATATATGGACTATTCTTTTTTCTAATCACAGCTTTTGCGACAGGAGGAGCTGTAGTTACTAGTCAGTATTTAGGAAGAAAGGAATATAAAAATGCTAAAGGCGCTGCTAAGCAATTAATTTATGTCTCTGTTTTATTTGGAATTTTGATGGCCGTAATTTTTATTCCAATACAAAAAGGACTCATGACTTTAATTTTTGGACATCTAGACCAATCTGTATTAAACCAAAGTCTAATCTATTTTGATTATGTTTTTCTATCTTTACCTTTTTTATGTTTATTCTCTTCAGGATCAGCCCTATTTAGATCTATTGGCAATAGTAAAATTTCATTACAAGTTTCAATTTTAATGAATATTTTAAATGTTTCGCTAAATGCTATTTTAATTTATGGAATGAATTTAGGAGTACAAGGTGCAGGAATTGCAACTCTAATCTCGAGGATTGTATCAGGTACTTTAATAATTTATTTCTTAACTAAAAAGAAGAGTAAAATTAGAATTGATAAAATCTTTAAAATTAAATTTAATTGGTATTTAATGAAAAAAATCTTTGCTATCAGCTTACCTAATGCTGTTGAAAATAGTGTTTTTCAATTTGGTAAAATAGCTGTTCAAAGCATGGTAGCTAGTTTAGGAGTTGCATCTATAGCAGCAAATGTTATAGTTGGAAACCTTTGTACCTTTGCAAATCTTCCGGGAGTTGCTATATCTTTAGCTTCTACAACAATTATAGGACAATGTTTAGGAGCAAGAGAAAAAGAACAAGCAAAACATTATACTAAACTTTTAATTAGTATATCTGTGGCTTCAATTTCCCTATTTGCATTTTTCTTAATATTAGTTAGAAATCCGATAATATCTTTATATAATTTATCGGCTGAGGCATCAACTATAGCTTCAAGTGTTAGCTTTATTGTTTTAATTATGACTGCTTTACTTTGGACCTTTGCTTTTGCTACGCCTAATATTTTAAGAAGTGCAGGTGATGTAAAATATACCTTAGTGTGTTCTTTATTTAGTTTAGTTATTTTTAGAATTACTGGGGCTTATATCTTAACTCAAGTATTATCTTTCGGACTCTTAGGTATTTGGCTAGCTATGATAGTTGATTGGGTTTGTAGATCTTCTTGTTATTTGTTCCGTCTAAAAGGCGATGTTTGGCTTAATAAAAAAGTTATTTAAAACATTAAGCATTCTAAAATAAAATCTCAAATTTTACCTAGTAAAAATTATTGTTGACAAATGCTATTATCTATATTAGTATTCAAATATAAAATTTGTATACAAACTTTAATAGTGAGTACAAAACATGAAGGTGATTGATGGGTGAATTTATAGATAGTGCAACATTAATATTTGAAACATTAAAAAAAGAGATTTTAAGTTTAGAAATAAAGCCTGGAGAATCAGTTATTGAAGCAGAGGTGTGCCAACGTTTTTCTGCCTCTAGAACTCCAGTTAGAACAGCTTTTCATAGATTGTCTGATGCTGGATTGTTAGAAACTGTAAGATATAAGGGCTCTAGAGCTCCGTTAATCAATAAAAAAATTGTTGAACAATTAATTTTTATGAGAATTTCTATAGAAGAAAAAGTTTTACAAGAATATATAGATATTTATGATCAGTTCTCTATAGCTGATTGTTACAATTCATTAAAGAAGCAAGAACTAAGTTTAGAAATAGGTGATTTTTCAATTACTCAATTTTATCAAGATGATGCAGCTTTTCATAAAATTTGGTTTGATAGATGTGATAAAGAATATCTTTGGTTATTACTACAGGATTTAAGCATAGATTATACTAGGTTCAAAACTCTAGATATTGTTACAAAGATTCACTGTAGTGAAATTCTAGCTGAGCATAGATTAATGCTAGAAGCTGTAGAGTCTAAAAATAAATTAGAAGCTACAAAATTAATTAATAAGCATTTGAACGGAGGAATAAGAAGACTCTCAAATATGATGAAAACTGAATATGCTTCTTATTTCATTCAATAAATATTCAAATTGGAGGAAGCAATGGATATACGTTATTCAACAGGAAAAGAACCTTTTAAAACAATGACAACTGAGCAACTAAGGAAAGAGTTCTTAATTAAAAACATTTTTGTAGAAAATGATGTAACTTCAACATATTCTCATGTTGATAGAATTGTTACTTTAGGTGCAATGCCTACTGATAAAGAAATTGCGTTAGACAAAAATATTGATGCAATGGGTGATTTTGGAGTTAATTTCTTTTTAGAAAGAAGAGAACTTGGAATTATCAATATTGGAGAAAAAGGTTTAATTAAAGTAGATGGCAAAGAATATACTCTAAAACATTATGATGCTCTTTATTTGCCTATGGGTACTAAGGAAGTTCTTTTATCTAGTAGCGATAGTAAAGCTCCAGCTAAATTTTATATGAATTCAACACCAGCTCATACAGCTTTTCCCGCAAAATTAATAACACTTGAAGATGCTAAACATTTACATCTAGGCTCTCTTTCTGAAAGTAATGAAAGAACAATTAATCAATATATCCATCCTGACGTATTAGATACTTGCCAACTTTCAATGGGCTTAACTCATCTTGAGGAAGGTTCAGTTTGGAATACAATGCCAGCTCATACTCATGAGAGAAGAATGGAAGTTTATTTCTATTTTGATGTTCCTGATGATCAAGTTGTTTTCCATTTTATGGGTGAACCATCACAAACAAGACATATTGTAATGCATAATGAAGAAGCTGTTATTAATCCAAGTTGGTCAATTCATTCTGGTAGTGGAACAAAAAATTATACATTTATTTGGTCTATGGCAGGTGAAAATAGAACCTATAGTGATCAAGATCACATTAAAACAACAGATTTAAGATAGGAGATTTATAATGAGTGTAAACTTTTCTTTAGAAGGTAAAGTAGCTTGGGTTACTGGCGCCTCTTATGGTATTGGTTTTGCTATTGCTAGTGCTTATGCACAGCAAGGTGCTAAAATTGCATTTAATGATATCAATCAAGATTTAGTTGATAAAGGTATAAAAGCATATAAAGAAATTGGTATTGATGCTAAAGGATACGTTTGTGATGTAACTGATGAACCAGCTGTTCAAGCTTGTGTAAAACAAATCATTTCAGATTTAGGTAGTGTTGATATTTTAGTAAATAATGCTGGTATTATTAAAAGAGAAAGTATGCTTGATATGAAAGTTGAGGATTTTAGAAAAGTAATTGATATTGATTTAAATGCTCCTTTTATTGTATCAAAAGCTGTTCTTCCAACTATGATAAAAAATGGACATGGTAAAATTATCAATATTTGTTCTATGATGAGTGAATTAGGTCGTGAAACAGTATCTGCATACGCAGCTGCCAAAGGTGGACTTAAAATGCTTACTAGAAATATTTGTAGTGAATTTGGTGAACATAATATACAATGTAATGGCATTGGTCCTGGATACATTGCAACTCCACAAACAGCTCCACTAAGAGAAAAACAAGCAGATGGATCAAGACATCCCTTTGACTCTTTTATTATCTCAAAAACTCCTGCTGCAAGATGGGGAACACCAGAAGATCTTATGGGTCCTGCTGTATTTTTAGCAAGTGAAGCATCTGATTTTGTTAATGGACATATTTTATATGTTGATGGTGGTATTTTAGCTTATATTGGCAAACAACCTAAATAAGATTTAATTTTAATTGTTAATTTATAGCTAGCTAGTGTTTGTTTTTATTCATTAGCTAGTTTTTTTATCTAAAGGAGGAAGGATGAAGAGATTAATTATTATATTCGCTATTTGTATTGTTTTTCTTGGTAGTTGTTTGAAAGAAGAAAATGAGGAAACTCTAGCATTAGATACTCTTGTTTTACGATACGCTGAAAGTGAAAAAGAAGGATCTTATCAAGCTCAACTCAGCAACTATTTTGCATCTTTAGTAAATCAGAAAAGTAATGGTAAAATAATAATAAAAGTCTATTATAATGGAGAATTGGGAACTGAAGAGGAAGTTTTAACTCAATTACAATTTGGAGGAATAGCTTTAGGTAGAGTTAATTTACTAGCACTATCCCAGCAGATTCCATCTTTTCGTTCAACATTTTTTCCTTATTTAAATTCTTCATTTACTAAGACTTTAGACTTTATAAATAGTAATAAAAATTTTAATTTTGCTTTTCAGAATGAGAAATTGTTTCCATTAATTACCTTATACCCTAGTTCTCGTTGTGTTTATAGTGACGAATCTTTGAATCAAATAAATTATAATGAATTAAAAATTGGTATTGATGATTCTTATATGTACGAGAAGTTTTTAAAAAAATGGGGCGCTAATCCTATTATAATTGGTGATATCGATACTTTTCCTTCTTTAAGAAATGGATTTATTGATGCTAGGGAATCCTCATTATCATCCTTCTTAACTTGCGATGAATATCAATATATTAAAGATATAGTAATCTTGGATAATATCTGTTTGCCTTCATTTATAACTATCAGCAATGAAGTTTTAAATCAACTAAGTAAGAATGAACTCGAAATTCTAATTGATAGTGCAAAAGAAACACAAGACTATGCAAAAACCTATATTGAAATGGAAGAGTTAAAAGCAATTAATAAAATTAGCAATGATAAGAATGTAAGGAAATTATATGAATAGAAATAGAGATTCAATTTTATTTTCAGTAGGCAATCAAATTAATTTATTTCTATTATCAATATTTATAATTGTTGTTTCATTTTCGCTTTTTGTCAGAACAACTATGTTTGACTATTTGTCTAAAAGTTCTAACAATAATAATCTTTCTTATCAAGTTTTAGAATTAAAAACAAATATTAGTGAATGTGAAAAAAGTTTAAATATGTATTTAAGATCTGGAAACAGACAAAAACTAAATGAATTTAATATTGCAAGTGAAAAATCGAAAGATATCATTGATGAATTAATTCTTGCTGTCAATGATAGTGAAAACCTATATCTTTTAAAATCTATTGAAACTTCTTTTGATAATTACTTTTTTGAAGGCTGTCAAGCTTCATTTAATTATAATACTAAAAATTATGAATATTACAGCAAAATGTATTTAGCAGAAATAATACAAGATTATTTACAACAGTATTGTGATGAATTATTAGGAAATCTCATTCAAGAAGAAAAAAATACTAATGCTTTAATTGATGAAAGTTTTCATAATTATTCATCTTTTCTTATAATTTTCTTATTAGCTTTTTTCATTTTTTTAATACTTGTATTTACTCATATTTATAGAAATATTACTCATCCATTAATTCATTTAGTCAACCAAGCAAAAAAAGTTTCAAGTGGTGATTTAAATAGTAAAGTAAATGAACTAAATAGCAATAATTCAATGGGTTTGTTAATTCACACCTTTAATAATATGGTTGGTAACATTAAAGAAATGATGGAAGAACTTAAAAATAAAGTTAAAGTTGAAAAAGAACTTGTAAAGCAACAAAAGAAAAACGAAGAAAATTTAAAATTATTAAATCAAGCACAATTTCTGGCCTTGCAAACTCAAACCAATCCTCATTTTCTATTCAATACTTTAAACTCTATTTCTAGAATGATTACTTTAGAAAGAAATGAAGATTCTCTATCAATGATAGATTCTTTATCAAACTTATTAAGATATAATTTATCAGATGTTTCTAAACCAGTTACACTAAAACAAGAGCTTGATATAACGGTTGAATATATAAAAATACAGCAAAAGCGCTTCAATAATAGATTAAAATATTCTATGTATGTTCCTCTTGAATTACAAAATGAAATTATTCTACCCAAATTTACATTACAACCAATAGTAGAAAATGCAATTGTTCATGGATTAGAACCTAAAAAGTTAGGTGGAAACATTAGAGTTTTAGGAAGGGTTGAAGATGAGAATGTAATTATTGAAATTGAAGATGATGGTGTAGGAATTAGTGATAAAATATTAGAAAAGTTTAATAAAAGAGATGATATAATTTGTAAAAACAGAAAACATTTAGGATTATCAAACACAAGAAGTCGATTAGAAATATTTTCTAAAACAAATGATGCTATGATAATTAAAAAAGTGAGTACTGGTGGAACTAAAATTATTATAAAACTTAAAGTAGATATGGAGATTGAAGAAGATGTATAGTATTTTAATTGCAGACGATGAAGAATTAGAGCGAGAAGTTTTAAGTTTATTTATTAAAAAGTCCAATTTACCAATTGATAATATTATATTAGCAGAAGATGGAAATGATGCTTTTGTTAAATTGGTCTGCGATAAACCTGAAATAGCAATTTTGGATATTAATATGCCTGAATTATCTGGATTAGATGTCTTAGAAAAAATACGAAAAGAAAAATTAGAAACAAAAGTCTTGATATCTACAGCTTTTGATCAATTTGATTATGCTGTTAAAGCATTAAAATTAGGTGCTTCAGATTTTTTAGTAAAACCTGTTCTAAAGAAAAATTTTCTCAATGCTATTATTAATACTATTTCTAAGCTAGATTTGGAAAATAAAAATAAAACTAAAATGGAACAACTTGATAATGTTATTGAATATTTTAAAAAAAATGCAACGCAAAACAATAATCATTCAACCGATACAATGCCAGAAGCAGTTGTTTTAATAAAAAAGTATATTGAAGATAACTATACAAATTATATAAGTTTAGATGACATAATAAGTGGATGCGGATATTCCAAATATCATATTTCCAGATTATTTAAAAACTATATGAATTGTACAATAATGGAGTATCTTTTAAGTCAAAGACTTTCGAAAGCAAAGGAGTTGCTAGTTAAGAGCTCCTCGTCCATAAAAGAGATTGCCTTAGCAATAGGATTTAGTGATCCAAATTATTTTAGTTTAATATTTAAAAGAGAAGAAGGTATAAGTCCTATACAATATAGAGCAGCAAAAAAATGAGTCTATAAGATTTTGCTAATTTAGCAATAATTTATAGAGGCTAAGCAAAATGCTATAGTGCGAGATTTAAAATCTCATTTTACTATTTAACTATATTAAGGAGGAACTTATGTTCAAAAAGATTTTATTAATTTCTATAGCATTGATTGCATCTACTTCAATGTTATTTGCTCAAGGAAATAGTGAGGAAACAAGTCAAAGTGGTGGACCATCAAAGGTCTATACTATGCAAATTGCACACGCTCAACCAACTACTAATCCTCGCCATATTTCTTTAGAATATTTTAAAAAAATTGTGGAAGAAAGAACTGATGGTGCTATTAAAGTAGAACTATATCCAGCTGGTCAATTGGGAACTGAAAAAGAAATGTTAGAACAAGTCTGTTCTGGTGTTATCCAAGGTATGAGAGGTGGACAAATGGATTTTGTCCCAAAACTATTAGTATTTACTTTACCTTTCTTATGTGAAAACAGTGAACAAGTTACACGTTTAATGAATAGTGATTTAGCAACTGAAATTTGTGCTTCAAGTAAAAAAGATGGAGCTCTAATCTTAGGTTTGGGAGATGCCGGAGGATTTAGACAATATTCAAACAGTGTTAGACCAATTCATACTCCAGCAGATTTGAAAGGTTTAAAGATGAGATCTAATGGTATGGATACTATCGATAAAACTTTCCAAGCTCTAGGCGCTTCTGTTGTTTCTGTGCCTTATTCAGATTTATATATGGCTCTAAAAACAGGTGTTGCTGATGGTCAAGAAAATCCTTGGGTTAATGTTGAAGGAATGAAATTCTATGAAGTTCAAAAGTATTTCACAGTCTTGAATTATCAATTCCACCCAGATCCATTTTATGTAAATTTAGATTGGTATGAATCTTTACCAGCTGAATACCAAGAAATACTCTCTCAAGCTACTAAAGAAATGATGGAAGTAAATAACCAAGCAATCGTTGATAATCAAGAAAAAGCTAGAAGTGTAGTTGAAGCTAATTGTGAAATTTATACACCTACTAAAGAAGAATTACAACAATTTAAAGATGCAACTGAAGTTGTTTACCAACAATATATTGATGAAGGTATCTTAACTCAATCAGAATTAGATCAAATGAGAGCAATTGTAAAAGGTAATTAATCCTTATCGCTTTTATTAATGCAATCGTACCGGCTATTTTATAGCCGGTGTTATTAATGAGTGGAGGTGCATTATTAATACTTTAAAAAATGTTTCAAAAAAAGTTTATAAAATTTATGTAAACATTGGTGTTTTTGCTATAGCCTTAATAGCTAGCTGTGTTATTTTTTCAGTTATAGCAAGATATTTTTTTGGGATTTCCTTTTTGTTTCTAGAAGAATTTATTACAACTGTTTTTGCCTTTACAACCTTTTGGGGAATTGGCATTTGTATAATGGAAGATGAACATGTCGCTATATTATCTATATATCAAAAGTTTTCACCTAAATTCAAAATTTTTGCAACAATCTTTAATTACATTGTAATGATGGTAGTTGATTTTGCAATGATTAAATATGGATTTCTGTATATGAGTAAATTTGGAAACCAACTATCTATGGGAATGGCAATACCAATGAAATATATGTATGGGATTATTCCAATTTCTTGTTTTATAGCATTAATAACTATCGTTATAAAATTTGTGGAATATATTGTTAGTTTAAGGGAAAAGGAGTAAGAAATGGCGATTATATTTTTATTAGTTTTTTTAATTGTTTTCGCAATAATGGGAACTCCTTTGGCATTTGCAATAGGTGCCTCAAGTATGAGTTTTATACAATCATTTAACCCTAACTTTATGCAAATGATGCCTCAAAGAGTATGGGGTGGTGTTTTTTCGTTTGTCATGGTTGCTATGCCCTTATTTATGCTAGCTGGTGAGTTAATGAATACAGGCGGAATTACTAAAAGAATAGTAGATTTTTCAATGTATTTAGTAAGGCCTTTCCATGGTGGATTAGCAGAGGTTAATATTATAGCTTCAATGATTTTTGGTGGAATTTCTGGCTCTTCTGTTGCAGATACATCAGCTCTTGGTTCTATTTTAATTCCAGCTATGGAGAATGAAGGATACTCTAAAAAGTTTTCTGCTGGAGTTACTGTAGCCTCATCAACAATGGGAATGATTATTCCACCTTCTGTGCCTATGATTGTCTATGCAATGGCTTCTGGTGCTTCAATTGGAAAATTATTTATTGCCGGTCTAGTTCCTGGAGTTCTAATTGGATTGTCTCAGTTAATTAATGTAAATATTATTTCTATAAAAAATAATTATCATCCAGAGAGAAAACCTTTTGATAAAAAAGATTTTATTAATACAATGCTTTATGGTCTTCCTGCTATTCTAATGCCTGTTGTTATCGTAGTATTTGTTTCTTTTGGGATTTGTACTGCTAGTGAATCTGCAGGTATTGCAGTTCTGTATTCATTGATTATTGGGTTCTTCTTTTATAAGGAATTAACAATAAAAGATGTTATTAACGGACTTAGAAAAACCTTGGTATCTTCTGCTGCTATCATGTTAATTATTGGTTTTACCACAATCTTTACATGGTTACTTACTATGGCTAATATCCCAGCACAAATTGCCTCGTTCTTTTTATCGATGGATCTTCCTACTTGGGGTTATGCATTAATTTTTGACCTCTTAATATTATTGATTGGAGCTTTTATTGATGTAACTCCAGCAATATTATTATTGACTCCAATCTTACTTCCTGTTATGGAATCTGTTGGAATTTCAGCACTTCAATTTGGTGCTATGTTGATAACTGGCTTAGCTATTGGTTTGGTAACACCACCTGTTGGAATGTGTTTAAATGCTTGTACTAAGATTAATAAAATGCAAATTGCTGATATATTTAAAGGAGCTCTCCCACTAATTATCTGTAATGTTATAGTTTTATTATTAATTAGCTTATTTCCTAGTCTAACAACATATTTACCATCATTGATGTCTTATTAGATAAAGAATTAATTTCATATGAACAATATTTATTTATTGTTCATATGTAGCTTTATAAACTGATGGACTTATCTTATATTTTTGACTAAATACCTTTGAGAAATAAGCTGAATCAAGATAGCCAACAAGAGTTGCACATTCTCTAACTCCTTTACCTTTTTTTAAAAGATCTTTAGCTTTTTCCATTCTTACATTTGTTAGACAATCACAGAAACTAATTTTATTGTAATCTTTGAATAATTTTGAAAAATATTTGGTATTCATATTTAAGAGCGATGAATAATAATCCATTGTTATTTGTTTATTATAATTAATTTCTATCTCTTTTTTAATTTGATTAAAAGTTCTTGCATATCTATCTTTTTTATCACTTTTGATTGCTTTTATTGAATTATCAATTAAGTTGTATATAAATATTTCAATTTCAACCATAGACTTTTGAGGATTTTGCATCTTGAAAAATGGAATTTTTGCAGAAATTGTATGATTTAAAATTAAAACATTATGGTAATAAGTATCTAATCTTGAAATTGGGTCAAGATTAACAAGTGAATCATATAATTTATGTGCTGTTTCTCTAGCTTTTGTTAAATTTGTCTCAGCTACAGCTTTTTCAATTTCTAAAACATAATCTACATCTGAAGAAGTTAGCAGTAATTCGTCAATATTATTAAATTCATGGATTTTTTCATTGTTTGATTTAGCGATACTAAATGCGATTGATGCTTCTTGAATTGATTTCGATAATTGATCTACGGACGTAAATACGCTTCCAATTGCTATAATAAATTTATTAATATTTAAACTTTTTTTAAGATTTGAAAAGAAGACTTTTTTATTTCTTGGAAATGCTATTATAGTAGTTCTATCTACTGTAGGAAAATAGTAAAATCTACAATTTAAAAAGTCTTTTTGACCAAAAAACTTCTTTAAGTTATTAATTTTAACTTCGCTTACAACTAATGCAACTCCTTCATAAAATGTATTTTCTTTAATATTAAAATATTTTCTTAATATGTCTTTTTGTACTAAATTATGTTTCATTGAAGCAAAGAAAGATCTTGAAAATTGGTTTATAACAGTCTGAAGTTCTTCATTTTTATCAGAGCTCTCTTTTTCTTTTTGTTCTATAAAAGAATCAAGAACATTATATAATTCTGTTTTCTTTAAAGGTTTTACAAGATATTCTACAGCACCAATTGAAATCGCAGATTTTGCAAAATCAAAGGAACTCCAAGCAGTTAAATAGACAATAGGAATTTTATTGTTTATTTCTCTAATTTTAGTTCCAGCTTCTATTCCATCAATTAAGGGCATTTTTATATCTAGAATAACAAAGTCAATATTGTTCTCTTTAAATAAATTGATTGCTTCTTTACCATTTTTTGCTTTAAAAACAGTGAATGGTAAATTTTTTTTGTTTATTAAAAAAGCTATAGCATCTCTTTCTAGTTGTTCATCATCTGCAACTAATAAATTATACATTATCTACCTCGTCAGGAATTATTATTTTTACTAAAGTTCCACCTTTTATTTTATCAACTCTTTTAAAGGTTATTGTTGCCTTATTATTAAAATAAATATTTAATCTTTCTACAATATTTGAAATTGCGATATTATGACCTTTATTTGAACTATCAATTTTGCTTATATCAAAATCCTCATTAATACCAACTCCTGTATCCTTAATGTTGATTATTATTTGTCCTTGATGTTTAAAAGCCTCAATAAATATATCCCCACCTTCTTCTTTTGGTTCAATTCCATGTGTAATTGAATTCTCTACAAGAGGTTGAAGAATTAATGGAGGGATAAGAGTGTTTTTACACAATTCACCACATTTAATTGTATAATTAATCCTATCTTTAAATCTAGCTTTTTGAATTTTTAAATATTCTTCAACAAAAATTAGTTCATCGTTAATTGTAATTTCATCTTGATGTTCTAATGAATATCTAAAAATTGTTGCTAAACTTTCAATTAATTTATCTGTTTGTTCAGCATTTTCAAATAATGCTGTTAATTGTATTACATTTAAAGTATTAAATAAAAAGTGAGGATTGATTTGAGATTGTAAAGAACGGAATTTTGCTCTTTCTAATTCTTTTTGTATTTTAAGTTGTTCAATCTCTTTATAATGAATTTCTTTTTCTAAAATACTATTTTCATTTATCAAATCTAGTCTATCTCTTAATGAAATTTTCATATTTTTTATAGACTCTTCCAAGAAAACTAGTTCCTTCGGTCCATCAACTATTTCATGATCTTCATCTAAATTTCCTTCAGCAATCTCTGTAGCTGTTTTAACCATGGCATCTATTGGATTGAGCATCTTTTTTGTTGTTTTTGAAGTAGTGATTAAATAACTTATTAATAGTAGCAGGAAAATTAATATTGAAAATAGTCTAAGATTATATAGTTGTTGTTCTCTCTCTTCCATGATATTTACATTATCTTTGACCATTGCTAGTAAATACTGATTTGTTAAATATTTATATAAATAATCATATGTATTACTAATTCTATAATAAATCTTATAAAAGTCTTCATTTGTTGGAGATTTATTGTTTTGTAATTCAATTAATAATTCATTTATAGTGTTTTTACCATTTATAATTCCATTATTTAAAAAATATCTTGTTGGAGAATCCTGATATAGAATCTTTAAACTTTCTATTTCACTTTCAATATTGATTAAGATAGATTCTTGTTGGAGTAATAACTCTTTTTGCCTTTGAGGTACTTTAGAAAGTCTATAATCTTCTAGCAAATTACTACATTGTTCAATTTCTGTAATTATATTGTGTACAATAAGATTTTCTTTTGAACTCTGTTGTTCTTCATTTAAAATATTATATATATAATTAAAAAGAGAAATAGCAATTATAAAGATTATAACTACTGTAAATAGATTATGTTGGAAAAGTAATCTGTGTATATTTTGGTTATTTTTTTCTTTGTAGATATTTTTAAATATTTTTTTTGCCATAGTTAATTATATCATGAAAAAAGATAATGATGATGATTTAAAATTTGTAAAAAAGTAAAAATAAATGTTGTTTTTTCCTTTTTTTCTTACTGTTCAATTTGTTAATTGGACTCTTATAATGTTGTAGGAATGAAAAAAAATTAAAGGAGAGGAATAATTTATGAAAAAATTATTAACTTTATTATTATTAGTTAGTGTTGCTTTGACTCCTATGTTTGCTCAAGGTGAACAAGAGGCAAAAGAAGATGAAACAATCGTTTTAAGACTTGCAGACAATCAACCAATTGGATATCCAACCGTTGTAGGTGATGAAAAGTTTGCACAGTTGGTTGAAGAATATTCCAATGGAAGAATTAAAGTAGAAGTATATCCACAAGCTACTTTAGGTGATGAAAAATCTTGTATTGAACAAGTTCAATTTGGTGGTATTGATTTTACTCGTGTCTCCATAAGTCCTTTAGCATCTTTCAATCCTTTATTGAATGCTTTACAAATGCCATATTTATACAGAAATCCTGACCATATGTGGAATGTTTTAAATGGAGAAATTGGAGATTATTTCTTAGAATCAATGGAAGATAGTGGATTTGTTGGTTTAACTTATTTTGACTCAGGTGCTAGAAGTTTCTATAACACAAAGAAACCTATTTATACTGTAGCTGATTTAGAAGGTATGAAAATTAGAGTTCAAGAATCTGATTTGATGATGGGTTTAGTAGAAGCTTTAGGTGCCGCTCCAACTCCAATGAGTTATGGCGATGTTTATAGTGCTCTTCAAACAGGTGTTATTGATGGTGCTGAAAATAACTGGCCATCATATGATTCTTCAAATCACTATGAAGTTGCTAAATATTATTCAATTGACCAACACACTCGTGTTCCTGAAATGTTATTAGCTTCAAAAACTACTATGGATAAATTAAGTCAAGAAGATCAAGAAATAATCAAAAGAGCAGCAAGAGATTGTCAAGCAACTCAAATTCAAGCTTGGAGTGATTATGCTAAGAAAAGTGAAGAAAAAGTTAGAGCCGCTGGTTGTCAAATTAACGAAATTACAGATCAAGCAGAATTTGCTTCAGCAATGGAACCTTTATATGAAAAAATGTTAAGCGATGAAGGTAAAGCTTGGGTTGAAAAAATAAAAGCTGTTAAATAATCAAACAGTAAGATTATTATTAGGGGTTCTGCAAATATGAACCCCTTTTTAGACTAGGAGCTAAAATGAATAAGTTTAAAACAGGCTTAGATAAAATTTTTAATATTGTATTATATTTTTGTATGGGATTAGTAATTGCAATGGTAATAATTGTTTTTTCTAATGTTGTACTAAGGTATGGTTTCCATAAAGGGCTTAAATGGGGAGAAGAAATTCCTCTAGTTATTGTTATTTGGTTTACATTTATTGCAATGGCATTAGGTGTTAAAGAAAATTTACATATTAGTATAACTTTATTACCAAATAACCTTCCTTCTCATCTTGAAAGAGGATTGAGAATATTCAAATACTTATGTGAAATAATTTTAGGATGTATTTTATTCTATTACGGATTAGGGCTTGCAAAAAATGGATTAAGAAGTTTCCTACCTGCAACACATATAACCAATGCGATTAATTATATTGTTTTACCAATTAATGCAATTTTTATAATTTTATATGCAACTATTTATTTAGTTAATGCAATAAAAGCCAAAGACCTAAGTAAAAGTGAGGTATTACTAGATGATTAATGCGAGTTTGGCTTCAACAATTTTAGTTGGATCATTTATTTTATTATTAATTCTTAGAATGCCAATAACATTCTCTTTGTTTTTATCGTCAGTTCTTACTGCAGTATATTTAAATATTCCTTTATTAACTATAGTTCAAAGATTAGTTAGCGGGGTTAACTCTTTCTCACTTTTAGCAATACCATTTTTTATACTTGCAGGTGAGATGATGAGTCGTGGTGGTATCTCTAGACGTCTTATTGATTTTTCGAATGCTATAATTGGTAGATATAGGGGTGGTTTAGCACAAGTAAACATATTAGCTAGTATGTTCTTTGGTGGAATTTCTGGCTCAGCTGTTGCTGATGTATCTTCTATTGGTACTATGATGATTCCAATGATGAATGCTAAAGGTTATGATGAAGATTTCTCAGTTGCTGTAACCGTAACTAGCGCTTGCCAAGGTGTTATAATTCCCCCAAGTCATAATATGATTATTTTTGCTTTAGCAGCAGGTGGTGGAGTTAGTGTTGGTAAATTATTTTTAGGTGGTTTGCTTCCTGGAATAATTTTAGGAATTGGCCTAATGATTGTAACCTACATCATTGCAAGAAAAAGAAATTATCCAAAAGAAAGAAAATATAGTGCAAAAGAAACAATAAAAGTCACAGCAGATGCTATTCTTGGAATGTTTACTATGATTATTATCATAGGTGGTGTTGTTTCAGGTGTCT
Source organism: Sphaerochaetaceae bacterium (assembly GCA_963677735.1). GTDB lineage: Bacteria > Spirochaetota > Spirochaetia > Sphaerochaetales > Sphaerochaetaceae > Pleomorphochaeta. Next base: position 1,934,149 of record OY782505.1, on the reverse strand, counting down.
TTACAGCAACAGAGAGTGCAGCCGTTGCAGTAGTTTATTCCTTTATTGTTACTTTCTTTGTATATAAAGAAATTAAACTAACTGAGTTGAAAGATATTTTAGTTTCATCTCTGAGAACTTTAGCAATGGTTATGAGTTTGATAGCTGCAGCTTCATCTTTTGGTTATCTATTAGCATATTTAAGAATCCCTCAAGCTATTACAAACGCTTTAATTAGCATAAGTGATAATAGAATTATACTATTATTGATGATTAATATTATGCTACTACTTTTAGGAACAATAATGGATATGGCTCCATTAATTATCATATGTACTCCAATATTATATCCAGTTGTTGTTGGAGCCTTAGGAATGAATCCAGTTCAATTTGGTGTAGTAATGATTCTTAACCTAGCAATAGGTTTGTGTACTCCTCCAGTTGGATCAGCTCTTTTCGTAGGATGCGCTGTTGGTAAAATTAGTATAGAAAAAGCAACAAAAAGCATGCTCCCCTTTTATGCTGTAATGGTTATAGTTTTAATTGCAATAACTTTTATACCTCAATTAACACTAGCAATTCCATCCTTAATGGCTTAAAAAAATAATAGGATTGCAAGTTTTATTGCAATCCTATTTAAGCATTTTAATTAAGCTGTTTCTTTGACAACTTCCATATTTTTAGGAAGAACTAGATCAAGGAATAATGAAATTATAAATACAATAGCTACACTGTTATTAGATAATTGTTCTGCAACTAATGTTGGGAAGATATTAAATAATTCTGAAGCTGAAGGGAAACCTAATCCGATAGCAATTGCGAATGCAGCAATTAAGCCATTTCTTTGATTTAAACCAGCTTTATCAAGCATTCTGATACCAGAGATTACAATTTGACCGAACATTAGGATTGTACAACCACCTAATACTGATTCTGGTAAAGTATTAAAGAAGGCACCAATTGGTGGGAAAAGACCAGCTAAAATTAAAGCAATACCACCGGTTGCAATTGTGTATCTGTTAACAACTTTAGTCATGGCAATAATTCCAACATTTTGGGAGAAAGATGTTATTGGCATACAACTAAATAAACCAGAAACTGAAGATGCAAAACCATCACAAGCTAAGGAGCCAGAAATTTCTTTCTCAGTTGGTTCTCTACCAACACCCATAACACAACATGCTGTTGTATCCCCGATAGTCTCAGTAGCAGATACTAAAAATACAAGTGCAACTGAAATTATAGCACCTAGATTAAACTCAGGTTTAACAGGTAAAAATTTTGGGATATCAAAGAAAGCAATATTATTAAAAGCTGAAAAATCTACTTTTCCTAAGAATAAAGCCAATACATAACCAACCATTAAGCCAAATAAAATAGCTAATTGTTTTAGATAGCCTTTTGCAAAAATTGTAAATAGTAAAAGAGATGTTAGAGTTACAGTTCCAAGTAGCATATTTTGAGCAGAACCAAAGTCAGCTACATAACCACCACCAAAGCTTCTAGCTCCTACAGGTAATAGTGAGAATCCAATTGATAAAACTACACAAGCTGAAACAACAGGGGAAATAAAACGTTTCCAATACTTTGCTAACAGACCTAAACAACCTTCTAATAAACCACCAACGATTATAGCTCCAACTACAACTGAATAGCCATAAGTTGCTGCAAGGTAACTTAAAATTGCTACGAAAGTAAAGCTTACACCCATAACTACAGGAAGCCCAGAACCGACTCTCCAAATTGGGAATAATTGGATTAAAGTTCCTATCCCTGCAATAAACATACAGTTTTGTAATAGCGCTGTTGTAGTTTCTTGGCTTAATTTACCACTACCTGCAACTATAATAATTGGTACTATGTTTGCGACAAACATTGCAAGTACGTGTTGAAGGCCAAAAGGAATAGCTTTTCCTAGAGGTACCTTTCCATCTAATTGGTAGATATTCTCAATAGATGCGTTAGAATTTGAGTTTTTCATTTAAAAATTCTCCTAAATTAATATATATATAAATTTTTATTGCTACAACATACTGCAACAATTAATTCAAGTCACAATACTATTGCAACTTTATGCAACAGACAAGAAAAAAAAATTTTAAATTAATAATTAGTAAATATTTATCGATTTAATCAATTTTATTATATTTTATACTATATTTATGTATAGTATTAGTATTAAAAATTAGATATAAATCTCAAGGAATTAATAATAAGCAAATTAATTGTAAAATTATACAAAACAATTTGCTATATGATTTAGTTGTCTTATATAATAGATGTATAACATTTAAAATTTGGAGGGAGTATGAAATATGGAGTTGCAATTATTGGTGCTGGAAACATAGCAAAAAATCATATTGAAGGGTATTTAAAATTAGTAGATAGATGTGAAATTAAAGTTATTTGTGATGTGTATAAAGAAAAAGCTGAAAAACTAGCTGATGATAATTTACTTCATGTTGATATTTATCAAAATTATACTTTCATATTTGATCGTGATGATATTGATATTGTATCTATTTGTTTACCCCCATCATTCCATCAACAAGTTACCTGTGATTTTTTACAAAGAAATATAAATGTTTTATGTGAAAAGCCTATGGCTGCCAGTTTAAAAGAAGCAAAACTCATGGTAGATCAAGCTAGTAGAAGTTCTGCTATTTTATCAATTGTATCACAAAATAGATTTAACAAATCTTTAATGAAAGTGAAAGAAATGATTGATTCAAATATTTTTGGAAAAATAGTTTATACAAGAGTTAATTCAATGTGGTATAGAGGAGATAATTACTATAATTTATGGTGGCGTGGAACTTGGGAAAAAGAAGGTGGTGGGTGTACTTTAAATCATAGTGTTCACCAAATTGATTTGATGGGTTGGCTTTTAGGAAATCCTATAAGTATTTATTCTACCATTAAAAATTATCTTCACACTAATAGTGAAGTTGAAGACACAAGTCTATCTATAATTGAATTTGCTAATAGCATCGCTCAATTAGGTGTTTCATTAAATGATATGGATGAAAAGCAAGAATTTTATATTCAATGTGAAAAGGCTTCTATTGCTATTCCGTGGAAAGTTAGGTGTATGAAGCAAAAAGAAAATGGATTTCCTATAAGAGATGAAGAAAAAGAAAAGTACTATAATAATTTATATAATGAACTTGATGAAATAGAAATTGAAGGCCATAGTGCTCAGATTTTAAATTTTATTAATGCCATTGATAAAAAAGAAGAATTAATAGTTAGTGCTAGAGATGGTTATAAGGCTTTAGAAATTATTACTGCAATTTATAAAAGCGCTCTTTTAAAAGAATTAGTTAAATTACCTTTAGAAAGTGATGATGAATTTATGAAAAAAGAAACAATAGTTGAAAGAATGCCAAGATTTTACAAAAAAAGTACATCTGTGGAAAATTTAAATGATGAGATTTCTTTATAAATACAAAAAAAGAATTATTTTGTCTTCATTTTAATAACTTGTAAGTTAGCGATTATTAAATTATTTTAAGAAAGATAATATAAATGGACTAAAATCAAATTGCATTCATACCTTTTTATATAGAGTTATAATTTATTAATTGTTGGCAACATTAAATAAATTGAATGTTTAAATATTTTTAATCCTAAAAAAATAATAGAAAATACACATTAATTTGAATTTAATAATTATTTATATAATATTTTTCAATAAATTATTAGCTTTATCAAACATTAATAATAACTTCTATAATCTACAAAAAAATAATCTATAAATAATTTGACTGATTATAAAACTTGCTGTAATATTAAATAGCAAAACGATTTGCTAATATTTGATAATTTATTTTGTGTTTTTACATTTATAGGAGGTTTACAAATGAAAAAACTAATATTAATAATGGTGTCCATTTTATTATGTTCAAGTGTGATTTTTGCTAGTGGAGCTAAAGAGAGTGAAATGGATAAAGAGGTTACTTTATCTGTAATGTGGTTCAATGATGCAAATGAATCAGATGTATTTTTAGATACAATTGATGAATATTTAAAAGCTAATGAAAATGTTAAAGTTGATATGCAAGTTGTATCTTTTAGTGAATATGAACAAAAGTTGAAATTGATGATTAGTGGAGGAAATCCACCTGATATTGCACGTGTTACGAATAATCATTTATCTTCTTTAGGATCTTCTTTAGAACCAATAAACAACTATGTTGAGGATATCAGTGCTGTAGAAGATATGTTTATGCCAGGTTCTATTGCATTTGCAAAAGATGGTGATAATCTATTAGCTTACCCAACTGAAGCAACAGCTAATGGTATGCTTGTTAATTTAACTGCATGGGAAAATGCTGGAATTGATGTTAAAGAATTAAGCAAAACTTGGACTTGGGATCAATGGGAAGATGCTGTTAAAAAAGTAATTGCAGCAAATGATGATATGAAATATGGTTTAGCTCTAGACTTTTCTCCACACAGATATTCAACTATTCTATTTGAATTTGGCGGAAGACAAATGAACTTAGACCAAAGTAAAGTTGAATTTAGTAATGAAGGTACTATTAATTCTATTAATTGGTTTAAGAGATTACATGATGAAGGCTTAATTCCTTCAAGTGTATGGTTAGGTAGTGAAAATCCTGCTGAATTATTCCAAGCTGGATTAGTTGCTTGTCACATTGGTGGTAGCTGGAATATCAACACATATAATACTAATGTTAAAGATTTTGAATGGTGTGCTGTAAATACTCCAAAAGAAGAAATAAGATCATCTGTTCCTGGTGGTAAGTTTATTGCATCATTTAAAGATAGTGAAAACAAAGAAGAAGCAATGAAATTAATGGCTGCATTTAGTTCAAAAGAAAATAACGAAAAATATTGTGCAGATACATTTAATCTTTCAGCAAGAGTAGATACAGATGTTCCTTACACTTCTAATAAAGAAGACTTTACTGTATTTAGTGATGATTTAAAAGTTACTCCAGCATTCACAGCCTTAGAGTGGAAAGCAAGTAGTTTAAATAAAGTTTATTCATATATTAGAGAACAAATTGTACAAGTATTAATGGGAAATATCAGTGCTGAAGAAGCAACAATGAACATTGATAAAGAAGCTGCAAAATTCTAATTTCTGTTTTTATATCCCTCTTTTTTATTGAGAGAGGGATATAAAGTAATTAAGGTAAAACATATGAAAAAACGAACCCAAAAAGGAAATTTCCACCAAATTTTAGCACCGATACTTTTTTTGTTACCCAATTTATTAATTTTTGGATTGTTTATAATTATCCCAGCCTTCCAAGGTTTAAGGCTAAGTTTTATGAAATGGGGTGTCTTTACTCCAAAACAATTTGTGGGCTTAGATAATTTTAAAAATTTATTAAGTGATGAGGTTTTTTGGATAACCTTTAAAAATACAATTGTATATTCAATAAGTACAGTAATTTGCTTATTAGTTACTTCTCTTTTTTTAGCTTTGCTACTTAGTCGTAATAAGATAAAAGGTGAAAAAGCTTTTCGCGCTACATTTTATATTCCAGCATTGATCAGTTTAATTGCGGTAGGTATTGCTTGGAGATTTATCTTAGGCGATGAAATGGGAATTATAAACTACGTATTGAGAGATCTAAATTTAAATCCAGTATCTTGGTTAACTAATGGCACAATGGCAATGTTAAGCGTAATATTAGTCACTGTTTGGGCTCAATCAGGATATTATATGATTATGTTTATAGCAGGATTGCAAGCTATTCCCATAGAATTATATGAGGCAGCAAAAATAGATGGAGCTTCTGCATTTGCAAGTTTTAAAAGAATAACAATACCAATGTTAAAAAGCACAATATTAGTAGTATTAGTTCTAGCAACTATACAATCATTCAAAGCATATGAATTGATAGTAACTATGACAAAAGGCGGTCCAGGATATGCAACTAAGTTTGTGGTTCAACAAGTTTATCAAGTAGCATTTATTGAAGATAGATTTGGATATGCCTCATCTATGAGTATGGTTCTAATGATTGTTATTGCAATATTTACTTTGATTCAATTTAAGGCAACAGGAAAGGAGGAATCCTATGAATAATAAACCATCAAAATTCTTATTTATACAACATATTATAGTATTCCTTTTAGCTATCTTTTGTCTATTTCCAGTAATTTGGGTATTACTATCATCTTTTAAACCACAAAGTGAATTGTTTAAAATTCCTATGACATTTTTTCCTAAGAATTGGAGCTTTTCAAATTATGTATCTGCCTTAAGTTATGGTAGTTTTACTAGATATTTTTCTAATACATTATTTGTAGCAGTTGTTGCTACAGCAATCACTGTTTTGATAAATATAATGAGTGGTTATGCACTAGCAAAATATATTTTCCCAGGAAGAAATTTAATCTTTACAATAATGATTGGAACTTTGATGATTCCTCTTCAAGTAATTATGATACCTATTTTCTTACAGTTAAAAAGATTTGGAATGTTAAACAGTCTTTGGGGAATAATTATTCCTCCAGCTGCAACTCCAACTGGAATATTTCTAGCAAGACAATACATGGTTAATCTTCCTAACTCAATGATAGAATCAGCTAGAATAGATGGAGCTAAAGAGTTTTTTATTTTTACAAATATTATTATTCCTCTAAGCAAACCAATAATTGCTACAATCGCAATCTTCTCTTTCATGTGGAGATGGAACGATTATCTTTGGCCATTAATAGTTATTACAGATAATGATAAGCAAACTCTTCAACAAGCTTTAGCTAATTTTGTGGGACAATTACAAATTAATTGGTCATCTCTTTTAGCTATGACGACAATATCAATAATTCCTGTAATTGTTGTATTTTTAATTTTCCAAAAATATTTTATGAGCGGTATTACAACAGGGGCGGTAAAAGGTTAATATGAAACGATTTATGCATCAAATTTCTAAATATTATGTAGAAGATAATAATATATATTTTCAAAATCAAAGAGCAAAACTTAAAATTAGTATTTTTGAAAGGCAAATTATTTTAATTGATTATATATTTTCAGATATAGATATAAATCCATATCTACTTAATGGGCAAAAATATTTAACAAGTGATAATTTAGTAAAATACTTAAATTTTAAAATATTTGATGATATCAATAGTTATAAAATATTGGTAGATAATTTAGAAATTAAGATTAAAAAAGAATCTGCAAATATTGCTATTTATAAGAGGGGCAAAATCCTACATGGGGGAGAGCTTGGCTCCTCTGATATTGTTATCCCAGATTATCAATTTAGATGTATTGGAGATAGTAAAAAAGATAATTTAGTTGGAAAGTTTAATTTTCCTTTAGAGAAAGATGCTCATTTTTATGGTTTAGGTGATAAAGGTGGACTTATAGAGAGAAATAATAAGTTATTTAGATTTTTTAATAGAGATAGTCTAGGCTATGATGCTGAAATATCTGATCCATTGTATAAATCAGTACCTTTCTTTATAAAAGAAGTTCAAAAAAATACTGTTGGTTTGTTTTTTAATCAATGTGATATTGAATATATGGATTTTGGAAAAGAAAGTCCTTTCTTTTATTCAATACAAACAAATGGAGGTCCTTTTTCTTATTACTTTATCGATGGAGAAGATTATAAGGATGTAATATATAAATATTATTTAATAAGTGGACTACCTCTATTTCCCCCTTTATTTAGTTTCGGATTTTTAGGATCATCTATGAACTATGTTGAAAGTGATGATGCACAAAATAGAATTTTAAAATATTTTGAAACAATTGAGAAATATGATATTCCTTGTGAAGGAATGTATGTATCCTCTGGATATTTAAAAGCAAATGATGGTAAGCGATATGCTTTCTTGTGGAATAAGGATAAATTCCCTGATTATAAAAAATATTTAACTAATCTTTCTAAACGTGGTTATAACTTAATAATGAATATTAAACCGGGTATTTTAACAACTCATCCTTGGTATAGTATGTTGGCAGAAAAAGGTTATTTTATAAAAGATGAGAATGGAAAGCCTTATGTAGAGTTTTATTGGGGAGGGGAAGCTTCCTTAATAGATTTTTCTAATAAAGCTGCTAGTACTTGGTGGAAAGAAGAATTAAAGAAGCAATATTTAGATCATGGATGTAGTGGTATTTGGAATGACAATAATGAATTCGAGATTGAGGATAGTGAAATTCCAGTTAGTAAAATAAAATCTATTTTACCTATATTGATGAGTGAAGCCTCTTTTGAAGCTTTTAACGAAAAGCATCCAACTAAAAGAGCTTGGAATTATTCAAGAAGTGGCTATAGTGGCATTCAGCGCTATGCTAGAACATGGAGTGGTGATAATTGTAGCAATTGGAAGTCATTAAAATTTAATCAATATCAAAGTATTTCAATGGGCTTAAGTGGTTTAACTTTTTATGGTCATGACCTTGGTGGTTTTTATGGCGAGAGACCTAGCGAAGAGTTGTTAATAAGAGCTTGTGAGAGTGCAGTATTTCAACCTAGATTTGTTATTCATTCTTGGAGAGAAGATGATATTCCAACTGAACCTTGGACATATAAATCTGCATTAGATAAAATACGCGGATTAATTCGAGCACATTATGAATTTATACCTTATATCTACAATGCAGCTTTTAATTCAGTTACAAAAGGAAGACCTTTAGATAGATCCTTAAAATTAGAATTTATGGATGATGATAATTGTCTTGTTGATGAAGTGAATTCTATGTTTGGAGAAGATATCTTAAAAGTTTTGTTTGTCAATCCAAACGAAGATACTAGGAAAGTCTATCTTCCTAAATCTACAAATTGGTATTCAAAAAATGGCCAATGGTATAAAGGTGGTAGCACCATTGAGGTCAAGTCTATGCTTGGGGACTATCAATACTTTGTAAGAGAGGGAAGTCTTATTTGTACTACAGATGTTACTAAGTTAAAATCAGCTCTCTTTAAAAAAGTATATTTTAAAGTTTATCCAACAGAAAAAGGTTTAAGAGATGGAACCTATTTCGAAGATGATGGCTCTGCTAAATTAGAGCTAGGTAAATACAATTTATATAGTTATAAGGTTGGAGATAATTTTGTTGAATTCACTCAAACTAAAAAAGCAATAGTTGAAGGAAATAGAGAATTTGTTTTTGTAGATACACAAAACAAAGTATTAAAGACATTAATTTTAGATGATTTAAATGAAGGGGAGACTATAACAATAAAGCTATAGTAAATTATGAAAAGAGGTGAAGTCCAGTTTACTGCAAAAAATACTGCGCAGTTAGTTTTAATTGATGAAGAAATTAAGGAAGATTCAATAGTTATAAAAAATGATTATTCTTTAATAAGTCCTGGAACAGAATTAGCATTATTTTGTATGACACATATTGGTTTTACATCTGATGATATTGCCTGGGCAAAATACCCAATTGCAGCTGGATATGCTAGTGTTGGAAAAGTTGTAAAATCTCCAATTGGATCTAGTTTAAAAAAAGATGATATTATTATGCACTACAAAGCTCATGGTGATTATTCTATTTTGTCTAGCAAAGATGATTTGTATTTTAAACTAAATGAAAAAGATAATGAAATTAAAGCCTTATTTACAAGATTTGGCCAAATTTCATATACAGCTGTTGCAGCAAGCCAAAAGAAAGTTGGACATGTTTTAGTATACGGTGGTGGCTTAATTGGGAATATTTGTGCTCAATTATTTAAATTAGTTACAAATAGAGAAGTAACTGTTGCAGATCTTTCTAATAACAGATTAGAGCTTGCTAGAAAATGTGGTCTAAATACTCTAAATCCAAAAGATAAGGATTTTAAAATACAAGTTGATAAAATAACAAATTCAAAAGGATTTGATACAATTGTTGAAGCTACTGGAGTACCTTCTCTAATCAATGATGCCCTAAATTTAGTGAATTTAAGAGGTGAGGTAATTCTTTTAGGTTCAACTAGAGGTCTTGTTAGTATTAATCCATATAAGGATATTCATAGAAAATTCATAAATTTAATTGGAGCTCATGAAAATAGATTTGAAAAATTTGGTGGTGTTAACACTCAACAATATTTTGGAAATGAAGTATTGAACTATATAGAAAATGGTAAATTACATGTTGGGTTATTTATAACAGATCATATACGAGTGGACAATATAGAAAAAGCGTACTATTCTCTTTTAGAAGATAGAGATAAACATTTAGCTATAGTTATAGATTGGGATGAATAATGAAAAATTTAAAAAGTAGAATTACTGGAATACCAGATGAGGGACATCCTTCAATAGAGGGACAAATTAAATTACATAAATTATTAGGGTTTGATTCAATTGAACTAAGAAATATTGATAATGTTAATATTTGTAGGATAAGTGATGAAAAGTTTGAATATGTAAAATCACAATTAGAAGAAAATAATATTAAATGCATTGGACTTGCTTCTGAGATTGCAAACTGGGGTAGAGCGATAACAACTCCTTTTGAAAAAGATATTGATGATTTAAAAGTTGGTATCAAGAGAATGAAAGCTTTAGATACTAATATGATTAGAATTATGAGTTACCCAAATGATAATTTATCTTTAGAAGACTGGGAAAAAGAAACTATTAAAAGATTAAAATATTTAGTAAATATTGCAGAAAATGAAAATATTATTTTAGCTTTAGAAATTTGTGATGGCTGGGCAAGTGCTTCTCCTGAGAACTTACAAAAACTATTTAATGAAATAAAATCACCCTCCTTAAAAATAATTTTTGATAGTGGTAATCCTATAAGCCATTTTAAATCAATAGAAGAAAGCTGGAAATTTTATCAAGTTGCATTAGATAATATTATTCATTTCCATATTAAAGATTGTAAAATTGTTGATAATAAGGTTGTTCATACTTATCCAGGTTTAGGTGATTGTGATGTGAAATTAATGATAAAAGATTTATTATCCCATGGTTATCAAGGGCTTTTCTCAATTGAAACTCATTTGCATTTTGACTATTTAGAGGGTATGTATTATAAATATGGTAATATGGTAAAAGAAATGATGGAAGAACTTTCTTTATAATTTGTTTGCCTTAGGGAGAGCTAAATGAGTGAAAATGTAACAATATTTGATGTAGCAAAGAGAGCTGGTGTTGCTCCCGCAACAGTCTCTCATGCACTAAATGGGAAAAGACCCGTTAGTGAAAAAACTAAAGAAAAAGTTAATGATGCTATTAGGGAATTAGGCTATGTTCCTTCTTGGAATGCTTCTAGAATGAAGAGTTCTAAATCTGGGATTATTGGCTGTTTAGCTATTGATATCACAGAATCCTTTGTAAATAAAATTGTTAAGGGAATAGAGAGTGGCATTAGAGGTGGACAATATTCTTTGCTTTATGTCTCTGCTATTGAGTTTGATGGAGATTTTCAAAAAGCTTATAATTTCTTAAAATCACATAAAGTGGATGGAACTTTATTCTGTCATCATATTCCAAGAGCTTTAACTCAAGATCAAAAAAATTTAGAGGCAGAAGGCCCTTTAGTTTCTATAAATACTAAACTTGATGGTATTACTTCAATAGTCATTGATAATAAAACAGGGGGCCTACAAGCTGCTGAGCATTTGATTAGTTGTGGAGTTAAACATCCAGCAATTATAGCCGGGCCAAAAGATAGATTGTCTGCTATAAATAGATTTGTTGGTTTCAATTCAAGATTAAAAGATTTTAATATTTATTTAGATACATCAAATGTAATGTTTGGAAAATATGATGCAGATCATGGTTATCAAGCTGCAAAAAAAATTATATCCTCTAATAAAAAAGTAGATGGGATCTTCTGTGAGAATGACTACATAGCAGCTGGTGCTATAAATGCAGTTTTAGATTCTGGTTTATCAGTACCACAAGATATTAAAGTATTAGGTTTTGACAATAGAGATTTCTCCCAGTTTTGGAGACCTTCCATTTCTACTTTCGATATTCCTTTAGAACAAATGGGCCTTATGGGAGCATTTAAACTTAAAGAATTAATTTCTTCAAACACGGTTGGTGGAGAAGTTGTTGCATTACAATCTAAGATTATTCCTAGAAATAGTACCCTAATCTCATAAAAATTTAAAAAAAAAGATTATATTTTATCATTAAAGCTTTACAACTAATATATTAGAATGTTAGAATATTTGTATTGATTATATTTGGAGGAATTATGAAATTAAATTTATCTGAAATGAAAAACAAAGAACAATGGATTAGTAAGGGATATCAGTTATCTTCTTATGATAGAGATAAAATGGTAAAAAACACCTTAGAGAATCCAAAGTGGATTCATTTTGGAGCTGGTAATATTTTTAGAGGCTTTCCAGCTACACTTATGCAAAATTTATTAGAGAATAATATAGAAGATACAGGAATTATAGTTTCAGAAGGGTTTGATTTTGATATTATTGATAAAATTTATACTCCACATGACAACTTAAGTTTATTAGTAACTTTAAATTCAGATGGATCTATTGATAAAAAAATTGTAGATAGTTTGGCAGCTTCATATAAATGTGATTATCAATTTAGTGATGATTGGGCAAAATTAAAAGGTTTTTTTGCTGCAAAATCTCTTCAGATGGTTTCATTTACTATAACCGAAAAAGGTTATTCATTAGTTGATTCTAATAATAATTATTATAAAGTAGCTGAAGAAGACTTTGCAAATGGTTTAGGCAAAGCTAAACTTTTCCTATCTAAATTGACAGAACTTGTTTACAACAGATATAAAACATGTGATTGGCCAGTTGCCTTAGTTAGTATGGACAATTGTTCTCATAACGGAGAAAAATTAGAAAATGCAGTAAAAACTATTGCTTCTAAATGGGTTGAAAATAATTTTATTGAAAAAGAATTCTTAACATATTTAGATACTAAAGTATCTTTCCCTTGGTCAATGATTGATAAAATTACTCCAAGACCAGATGCTTCAGTTGTTGAAATGTTAAAGAAAGATGGTTTTGAAGATACTGATATAATTGTAACTGATAAAAATACTTGGATTGCACCGTTTGTAAACGCCGAAAAACCTCAATATTTAGTAATTGAAGATGATTTTCCTAACGGAAGAATTGCTTTAGACAAAAGCGGGGTATTCTTTACAACTGTAGATACTGTAAATAAAGTTGAGAAGATGAAAGTTTGTACATGCTTAAATCCTCTTCATACAACATTAGCTGTATTTGGTTGTTTATTATCACACAAGTTAATATCTGAAGAAATGAAAGATCCTCAATTAAAGAAATTAGTTGAAATCATTGGTTATGAAGAAGGAATGAAAGTAGTAGTAGATCCTAAAATTATTGAACCAAAAGCATTTATTGATGAAGTATTGAATATAAGATTCCCTAATCCATTTATGCCTGATACTCCACAAAGAATTGCTTGTGATACTAGTCAAAAACTTTCAATCCGTTTTGGAGAAACAATTAAAGCTTATGCTAAGAGTGAAGAATTAGATGTACAAAGCTTAAAATTTGTCCCTCTAGTATATTCCGCATGGTTGAGATACTTAATGGGCATTAATGATGATGGAGAAAAATTTGAAATATCTCCAGATCCATTATTAGAGGTTGTTACCCCTTATGTTAATGACATCAAATTAGAAGATAAAGGACCTTTTGATAAACAACTAAAACCTTTATTAGAAAATGATAAAATTTTTGGTGTTAACTTATATGAAGTTGGATTAAGTGATTTAGTGCTATCTTACTTTAGTGAGATGGTTGCTGGTAAAGGAGCTATAAGAGAGACTTTAAAGAAATACTTAGATTAATTTATTGTTAGTATAAAAAAAAGAACCAAGAGTTTTCTTGGTTCTTTTTATCGCAGTTAAAGAGTTAATTTTTTCTCTTCTTCTTGCTGCTTAAAATATGGTGGAAACTCATTAAATAAAGAATTGATTTCAGCATCTATTTTACTTAAATGTGTTTTAATTACATTTTCGACTTGATGTTTGTCTTTGCTCTTTAGTGCCGCAATTATTTTATAATGTTGATTAATTATTGTATCTTTATCGATGTTGTTCTTAAAAGAGAGAAACCTAATTCTATCATAATTAACACATCTTTTATTTATAATTTTCCAACATTCTTTTTTATTAATTAAATCAAAAGTGATTTTATGAAAAGATACATCAGAGCTAAAAAATTCATATAAATCACTAGTAGATAATAAATTTTCTTGTTGTTTTATAGCTTGTTGATATTTTTCAATATCTTCATCTGTGATGGTTGAAATAGCCTTAATTAAAGCCTTTTCTTCCAAACTACTTCTCAAAAATCTTTCTTCTTCTACTAGTTGTAAGTCGATTAAAGAAACCCTAGTACCACGTTGTGGGAAGATATCAACAAGTCCATCTGTAGATAACTTCATTAAAGCATCTCTAACAGGAGATCTACTCACTTGAAGTTGTTCACATAAATTATTAATTTTTAGTTCTTGTCCGGGTAAAAATTCTAAAGATAGAATTTCTTTCCTTAGAATATTAAATATCTCATCACTTGCAGTACTTCGTAGGTTTCTTGCCATATATTTTGTCCTTATTTATTATTTTTTTCTATAGCTTCCATTAGTCCAAGAATATATGATGCACCAAGAGCTCTGTCATAAAGACCGTAGCCAGGCATTGCAGTTTCATCCCAAATCATTCTTCCATGATCAGGTCTAATTGGACCTTTGAAGTCAATATCATACAATGCTTTTACAATTTCATAAAGGTCAAAAGAACCATCACTTGATAAATGAGCAGCTTCTTCGAATACTCCAGGAGCATAATGGTGTAAATTTCTTACGTGAGCAAAGTGAATTCTTCCAGGAAGAGCTCTAATAATGCCAGGCAAGTCATTTTCTGGGTTTGTTCCAAAAGAACCAGCACAGAAAGTTAGACCATTAAATGGTGCATCTACAGCTTTCATAACTTTTAAGATTTTTTCTTTAGAAGTGATAATCCTTGGCAAGTTAAATACAGGCCATGCTGGATCATCTGGGTGAATTGACATATTTATACCATATTTTTCACAAACAGGTTGAATAGCTTTTAAGAAGTATACAAGATTGTTAAATAATTTTTCTTCATCAACATCTTTATAAGCGTCAAATAATTCTTGAACGTGAGCTAGTCTTTCTGGCTCCCATCCAGGCATAGCAAAACCTTGTGAAGATTCATTTGTGTTGTCAAAAAAAGATTTTGGATCAATGTTATCAATAACACTTTGATCATAAGCTAATACAGTTGAGCCATCTTCTCTCATTTTTGCTAAATCAGTTCTAGTCCAGTCGAAGACAGGCATGAAATTATAGCAAACCATTTTAATACCTTGTTTACCAAGATTTTCTAGAGATTGAATATATTTTTCAATGTATTTGTCTCTATCACTATTTCCGATTTTAATAGAATCATGAATATTAACAGATTCAATACCTGAAAGATTTAGTCCAGCATCTTCAATTTCTTTTTTTAATTCAGCTATTGCATCATAACTCCAAACTTCACCAGCAGGAACGTCATATAGCATTGATATTACTCCAGTTACACCTGGAATTTGTTTGATTTGTTTTAAGGTTACAGTGTCATATTTAGAACCGTACCATCTTAGAGTCATTTCCATTTTATACTCCTAAAATTAATTATATGTTTTATTCTAACATACTAATATATTAGTTGTAAAGTATTACATAGCTCCCTTTTTTCTAAAATTTGTTATATTACTTATATGAAAAGAAATTTTCTACTTTTTGGTAGAAAAAAATCAAAGTATAGGTTAAAATAGAATTATCAAGGAGAAAACCTAATGATAATTGAACGCAGAATGACTAGACACCCTATAACATGTAATCCAGAAATGTCTTTAGCAGATGCTACAGCATTGATGAAGCAGGAAAAAGTTCATCGCTTACCAGTTTTAAATAAAGAAAAACAATTAGTTGGACTTATTACAGAAAAAGATATTTTATATGCTTCACCATCACCTGCAAGTTCTCTATCAATTCATGAGATGGCATACTTGTTAAGTCGTTTGACTGTCGGCAAATTAATGAATAAAAATGTTGTAACTATAGAAAAAGATACTACTGTTGAAGAAGCAGCAAGGCTAATGGTAGACCAAGATTTATCATGTCTTCCCGTTTTAGAAGCAGGAAAATTAATTGGAATAATTACAAAATCCGATATGTTTAAGATATTACTTGAATTATTCGGAGCTAGGCATTTTGGTGTTAGGGTTTCTTACCTTGTAGAGGATCAACCTGGAACTATTGCTCATATTACATCAGCATTAGAAAAAAACGGGATTGATATCATTACATTTGGAACATTTATGGGAACCGATCCAACAAATGCAATTTGTACGATGAAAGTACAAGGAGCTTCGATGACAAAAGTTATTGAAATTATAAAACCTTTCGTTTCCCAAATCCTAGATATACAGGAGGTCTGATGGCCAGAAAGAGGAAAAAAGGCTCTCAGAATCGACAAAATGCGGCTGGAGACAGTCGCGTTTCTGTCTTAACTGAGGATGGAGATACCTTTAACCCTTTTAAAAATATTAAAAATGTTAACGTTGAGGTTTTAAAAAAAACAGATAAAAACAATAATAAAAAGAAAAATATAACAAAAGAACCCATCGTTGAAAAATTAGATGATGATGTATCCTTTGCTGATATTTTTAATCAATGGGAAAAAGGTGGAGTAGTAAATACTAAGAAAACAAAAAAAACTCCAAAAAAAGAAAAGGACAATGAAGATTTTGCCAAAATATTTAACCAATGGGAAATTAGCCAAGGGTTAAAACCTAAATACGCAAAAAAGGCAAAAGATAATCCTAATAGAAAGGTTAGCAAATATAAACCAACTAAAGACTTTGGTAAATTGTTAGATCAATTTGAAAATGGAACTTCATTAAACAATAAAACAGATAAAAAATTAAAACAAAAGAATAATAAAAATTTAGTATCAAATAAAGAGCCAAGTCAAAAACCTTCCATAATTAAGGAAGAAAATGTGTTAAAAAATGAATCATCTTTAAAAATAAATGAAGATGATAAGATTTCTAATGCCAAAAAGAATGTAGCTTGGAGTGCTAATACTACTTATTCATCTAATATTGAATCTGTAAAAAAGACAGAAAAATCCCCCCAGGTTACAAAAGATAATGATGGACAAAAGAAAAGAGATGACTCTCATTCTCGGGGAAAGGAAATATCTCATATGGAACCAAAAGTTCAAAGTCCAAAGATAAAATCTAAATGGGATTTTAGCGATATTTATGGTGCTTGGGAATCTAAACATAGTGAAGAGGAGATGATTGAAGCTAAAAAGCAAAAAGAAAAAAAAGATAGTAAAGGAATTTCTATCTCTTATCTTAGATCAATGAAACCTCAAGATGAAATAGATTTACACGGGTTAACTAGTGATATTGCTGCTTTAAAAGTAAGTGAATTCCTTGTCAATTCAAGAAATAAGGGCTTAAAAAAAGTAAGTATTATTACAGGTAAAGGACTTCATAGTGAAAATGGTAAATGTGTTTTACGAGAAGTTGCTTTAGAGGAAATTAGATTTTCAAATATTGTCAGAGAAGCATACCATCCTAAAGCAATAGATGGTGGATCTGGTGTTATTTGGGTTATTTTTAAGTCTATAACAGATAAGAAAATATATTATTAATTTGAAAGCAAGAAGATTTTTTTTCTTGCTTGATAATATCAAAAAAAATGCACTATTACCTATATGGTTAGTGCATTTATAGTTATCTTTCTCTATAAATAATACGACCTTTAGTTAAATCGTAAGGGGATAGAGCAACCCTAACTGTATCACCAGGTACAATTCTAATGTAATGTTTGCGCATCTTACCTGATAGATGTGCTAAGATAACGTGTTTGTTCTGTAATTCTACACGGAACATTGTGTTTGGTAGTGCTTCTTTTACAAGACCTTCTACTTCAATTGCTTCTTCTTTGGCCACATAGCCCTCCATTTTTATCTTCAGAAACTTTTCAGTTTTTTAAAAAATTATATGTTTTTAAACTTATATAAAACAAGTATTTTTTTTTCCTACAAGAGTCAATATACTGTTTTTATTAATTAATTTCAATATTACAAGGGATAATGAATTAATATTAAATTTTGCTCAACAAGTAATTATAGCTCATTGAGAAGCTAAATGAAATATATATCTAAATATTTTTATTTTTTTTGTAATAAAATGGAGGATATGGTAGAGGGGGTTTAATTCCTACTAATCCTATGGTATTATAGTGATATAAAATATTAAATAAATTTGGAGAATAATATAATGATGATTTCAACTAAAGGCAGATATGCTTTAAGGGTTATGGTCGATTTAGCTAAAAATATGGATAATGAGAATTTTATATCGTTAAAAGCGATATCTCAAAGACAAGAAATATCTTTGAAGTATTTAGAAGCAATAATAGGTATTTTAAATAGAGCTGGGTTTGTGCAGAGTCTAAGAGGGGTAAATGGAGGATACCGGTTAACAAGAGATTCTTCACAGTATAGTGTAGGTGAAATACTTAGATTGACAGAAGGAGGGCTAACGTTAGTAAATTGTACAAGTTGTAATAATGATTCTATGTGTAGTCGTGCTGATAATTGCTATACACTTCCTGTTTGGGCAAATTTAGAGACTATCATAAATAATTATTTGGATAATGTTTCTTTATATGATATTTTAAATCGGGATTATAAGATAGATTTGGAAAAATAACTAATCCCTATTGACTTAATAGGAATTATACGTTATAAATATCATATAAGATTAATAGGAATTTAAAATTCTGCTAGGAGATATAATGAAAATTGCAAACGGAGTAGATAAATTAGTAGGTAGAACACCTCTTTTAGAGTTAACAAGATTAAAAGAAAAAAATAATTTATTTGGAAATATAATAGTAAAATTAGAATATTATAACCCCTCTGGGTCTGTAAAAGATAGAGCTGCTAGACAAATGATTCAAGCTGCTCAAGAACAAGGCTTATTAAAAGATAATTCTGTAATTATTGAACCAACTAGTGGTAATATTGGTATTAGTTTATCAATGATGGCAGCAATTAATGGATATAGAGCTATTATGGTAATGCCTTCAACAATGAGTGTTGAGAGACAAAAACTAATGAAAGCTTATGGATCAGAAATTGTATTAACTGATGGAAAATTAGGAATGAAAGGTGCAATTGATAAAGCTAATGAATTAGCACAAGAAATTGAAAACAGCTTTATTCCAAGACAATTTGATAACCCAAATAATCCTTTAGCACATTATCAATATACAGCTAATGAGATTTGGGAAGATACAGATGGTAAAATAGATTTCTTCGTTGCTGGTGTTGGAACTGGTGGTACTTTAAGTGGCACAGCAAAAGCCCTAAAGGAAAAAAATAGTAACATCACAGTTGTTGCGGTTGAACCAACAGGTTCTCCTGTGATAAGTAAGGGAGAAAAAGGTCCTCATAAAATCCAAGGTATTGGCGCTGGCTTTATACCAGGGAATTTAGACACTTCAATTATTGACCAAGTCATAGTTGTAGATGATAGTGATGCTTTTTCTTCTTCAGGTGTATTAGCTAAAACCGAAGGTGTTTTAGTAGGTATTTCTTCAGGAGCTGCCCTTAAGGCTGCTATTGATTTAGCTAGTAAAGAAGAAAATAAAGGTAAAAATATTGTCGCAATTTTACCTGATACTGGTGAAAGATATCTTTCAACAGCATTATTTGAAAATTAAATTTCAAATAAATGATTTATGCTGACAATGCGGCAACAACACAAATTGATCAAGAAGTTCTAGATTCAATGCTTGATTATCTTAAAGGTAATTATGGGAACTCTTCTAGCCCTCATTTATATGGAAGAAAGGCTAAAGAGGCTCTAGTAAAAGCAAGAGAAACTATTGCAAAGATCATAAATTGTGCCCCAAATGAAATATTCTTTACCTCTGGTGGTAGTGAAAGTATAACGCAAGCTATACTGTCTGCTGCCGCATGGGGAGAGAGTCATAA
Source organism: Sphaerochaetaceae bacterium (assembly GCA_963677735.1). Taxonomy (GTDB): domain Bacteria; phylum Spirochaetota; class Spirochaetia; order Sphaerochaetales; family Sphaerochaetaceae; genus Pleomorphochaeta. The sequence continues at coordinate 1,914,168 of OY782505.1, read as the reverse complement.
TAAAAAACATATAATATCTAGTAGTATTGAACACCCTGCGGTGCTCAATACTTTACTTAGTCTAAAAGAAAAAGGGTTTAAAATAGATTTAGTAAAACCAGATAGTAATGGCGTTATTGATTATAAGATAATAGAGAGTTTAATTAATAATGATACCGCTCTTGTTAGTATAATGTATGCTAACAATGAAATCGGTACTATACAGCCAATTCAGAAGATTGGCTGTATTTGTCGTAATAAAGGTATTTTATTTCACAGTGATTGTGTACAAGCTATTGCTCATCTTAACATCGATGTTAAACGTGATAATTTAGATATGATATCTTTTTCTGCCCATAAATTTCATGGTCCTAAAGGTATTGGTATATTATATTGTAAAAAAACTTTTGCCTTAACTCCATTGATTTATGGAGGTGCACAAGAAAGAGGTAAAAGAGGTGGAACTGAAAATATTGCAAGTATAGTTGCTATGGCGAAAGCTTTGGAAATTCAAAGTAATAATTTAGTTCAAAATGAACTTAAAATACAAAGAATTAGAGATTCTCTTGAAAATAAATTATTAACTATTGAGAATTCCCACATCAATGGGGATAGACAAAGTAGGCTCTGTAATATTATAAACATAAGGTTTGATAAAGTAGAAGCAGAAACTTTATTGTTACTTTTAGATAAAAAGAATATTTATGTTTCATCTGGGTCTGCCTGTAGTTCAGGATCAATAGAACCTAGTCATGTTTTAATGAATTTAAATTTATCAAAAGAAGAGGCTAATAGTTCTATTAGAATATCTTTGAGTAAATTTAATAGTGATGAAGATGTTACAACTATTTATTCTGAAATAAAAGAAATAGTTAATTATATAAGAAGTTTTAATTAGGAATTTGGAGAATAGAAAAATGAGTAGAATGATGATTGCCATGAGTGGTGGAGTTGATAGTAGCGTAGCAGCTTTGTTGATGAGTGAAAAAGGTTATCAATGTAGTGGCGCCACCATGAAATTATATGAGGATGAATCATCCTGCTCAATTAATACTAAAAGTTGTTGTGCATTATCTGATATAGAAGATGCTAGAAGTGTTTGTGCAACTTTGGGTATTGATTATCATGTATTCAACTTTAAGGATAAATTTCAAGAGCAAGTTATAGAAAGATTTGTTGATTCTTATGAAAATGGCTTAACTCCAAATCCTTGTATTGATTGTAATAGATATTTAAAGTTTGAGCATTTATATAAAAAGGCTAGAATATTGGGTTTTGATAAAGTTGTAACTGGTCATTATGCAATCATTGAGGAAGTTGATGGAACCTTCTATTTAAAAAAAGGTATAGATCCAACAAAAGATCAAAGTTATTTCCTTTATGATTTAAACCAGGAGCAATTAGCTCATATAAGTTTTCCTTTGGGTTCATTGAATAAAAGTGAAGTTAGAGAAATAGCTGAAAAACATAATTTTATAAATGCTAAAAAAAATGACAGCCAAGATATTTGTTTTGTTTCCAATAAAAAGTATTCTCAATTTATTGAAGAATATAGAAATAAGATGTATCCAAAAGGTGATTTTGTTGATATGGATGGTAATATTCTAGGACAGCATAAGGGCATTATTCATTACACAATAGGGCAACGAAGAGGCCTTGGGGTTAGTTATAGTGAACCTTTGTACGTTCATAAAGTTGATGCTAAAAAAAATGAAATTGTTCTTTGTAAAAAATCTGAGTTAATAAAAAAAGAGTTTGATGTAAAAAAGGTAACATATACTTATTTAAAAACTCCACCTAGCGAAATGAAGATAACTGTTAAAACTCGCTATAGACAAGTAGAGCAAAATGCTACTTTATTTTCAACATCTAAAGATACTGTTCACATTGTTTTAGAGCAAGGCCAGGATGCAATAGCACCCGGTCAAGCTGCAGTCTTTTATGATGGAGATATTGTCGTTGGCGGTGGTCAGATTGTATAAATAACTTTATTTATAAAAAACAATAAAGGCTTCTAGTTTTTAATTATAGAAGCCTTTAATAATATTAATTATCCCAAATTATTTTGTAAAAGTAGTTACATATCCTTGGATAAAGATATATAGAACAATTACTGGTAAGATATAGCTAACATATATTCTTGCCCATTTTGGGAACTTAACACCAGTGCCTTGATCAGCTTCTTTAATAAAATTGTTGAAACCCCAACCATACTTTTTATTACAACTAAATAATAAGAAAATCATTGATCCTAAAGGTAAGAGGGTTGTACTTACAAAGAAATCTTCTAAATCTAAGACACCAGTTCCAGGACCTAAAGGTTGGAACTCAGACCATAGATTAAAACCAAGTATACAAGGAATTGATAAAATTATAATTGCAAACGCATTAACTATAGTTGCTTTTTTTCTATCAATCTTCCAAACATCAATCCAATAAGAAATAATATTTTCAAATACAGCAACTAATGTTGAAAGAGCAGCAAAGCTCATAAATACAAAGAATAATGATCCCCAAAGCCTACCTACTGGCATTTGATTAAAAATATTTGGTAATGTTACAAATAATAAACCTGGACCTGCACTTGGATCAATTCCAAAAGCAAAACAGGCTGGGAAAATAATTAAACCACTAACTATGGCTACAAAAGTATCAAGTCCTATAACTCTTAAGCTCTCTCCTGTTAAAGTGTGCTTTTTATCAATATAAGAACCAAAAATAGTCATTGAGCCAATACCAATGCTGAGTGTAAAGAAAGCTTGTCCCATAGCAGCAAAAATTGCTTCACTGAGGCCATTTTCTATCATATGTGAAAAGTTTGGAGCTAAGTAGAATTTTAAACCCTTTGAAGCGCCTTCTAAAGTTATAGAATTAATTGCAAGGATAACCATTAGTGCAATTAGAGCACTCATCATGATTTTAGTAATTTTTTCAACACCTTTTTCCAATCCGATTCCAACAATTGATAAAGATATAATTACAGCAACTGCCATCCAAATAAATTGAGATGTAGGGTTTGTAAGCATGCTATTAAAAAATTGTCCAATTTTCTCAGTGTTTAAAGGGCTAAATGTACCTTGGGCACTATGAAACATATAAGATAATAGCCAACCTGTGATTGTCGTATAGAACATCATAAGTATGTAGTTACCAATTATTGCAATATGACCATAATAATGCCATTTTGTTCCTTTAGGCTCTAGTGTTTTTAAAGCTCCTCCGATATTTTGTTTACTAGCTCTACCTATTGCAAACTCCATAACCATTATAGGAGCACCTAATATAACTAAAAATAATAAATATATTAATACAAATGCACCACCACCATATTTTCCAGTGATATATGGGAATCTCCAAACATTTCCAAGTCCAATAGCACAGCCTGCTGAAAGTAGAATAAAGCCTAATCTACTTTTAAGAGATTCTCTCTCTTTTTCCATAATCTCAACTCCTCAATTAGTTTAGTTTTTTTGATATATTCTTCTATATTGATTTTTTTAAAAAAAGCTTAAATACAAGCAATATAATTAAATACAAAAGCAAAAATACACCATATTTAAATAACATTCTAGGTATAATAATATGTGAACTATGAGAAATCAATAAAATATTTTAGAAAAATACCCTAGCTTTTTTTACTATTATTATATTTTCTTTATTTGAACATGTTGACACTTTTTTGTATTGAAAAGAAAATAAGAGTATAAATTTAATTGGGGGGTCAAAATGGCCAAAATATTAGATGCATATCTAAAAGAAAATGTGGGTAAAAATTTAGATGCTAAAATGGTTTCTTACGTTGCGTCCTTAGAGACTGTAAATGAAGTTTCACCATCAGTTGCTGCTTATATTGTAAATGAGTTAGCAGATCAAAGATCTAATTTAAAATTAATTGCAAGTGAGAACTTTTCAAGCGAAGCTGTGCAATTGGCTATGGGAAATCTTTTAACAGATAAGTATAGTGAAGGGTTTCCTTATCATAGATTCTATGCAGGTTGTGATAATGTTGATGCAATAGAGGCTGAAGCAGTTGAAAAAGCTTGTCAATTATTTGGTTGCGATCACGCTTATGTTCAACCACATAGTGGTGCAGATGCTAATCTTTGCGCATATTGGGCTATTTTAAATCATAAAGTCCAAGTTCCACTATTAGAAGAAATTGGAATTACAAATCCCTCTCAATTAAGTAGAGATGACTGGAATAAAGTTAGAGCTGCTGTTGGTAATCAACGTTTATTAGGTATGGACTATTACAGTGGTGGACATTTAACTCATGGTTATAGACAAAATGTATCAGCTCAGATGTTTGATGCTTATAGTTATACTGTAAATGAAGAAACTGGTTTATTAGACTATGATGAATTAGAAAAAATGGTAAAAGAAATTAAACCATTAATTTTCTTAGCTGGTTATAGTGCATATCCTAGAAAAATAGACTTTAAGAGATTAAGTGAAATTGCACACGACAATGGTGCTGTTTTCATGGTAGATATGGCTCATTTTGCAGGTTTAGTAGCAGGGAAAGTATTTGTTGATGAATTTAATCCTTTCCCTTGGGCAGATGTTGTTACAACAACAACTCATAAAACTCTTAGGGGTCCTAGAGGTGGTATGGTTCTTTGTAAAGAAGAATATGCTGAAGCTGTAGATAAGGGTTGTCCATTAGTAATTGGTGGTCCATTACCTCATGTTATGGCTGCAAAAGCTGTAGCTTTTACAGAAGCTTTAAGTGATTCATATAAAGAATATGCAGCAAAAATAGTTAGTAACTCTTCAATACTTGCTAAAGCTTTTATTGATAAAGGCGTTAAAGTTGCAACCGGTGGAACTGATAACCATTTAATGTTATTAGATGTAACTGGGTTTAATTTGAATGGTAAACAAGCTGAACATGTTCTTAGAACTGCAGGTATTACTTTAAATAGAAATGCTCTACCATTTGATCCTAATGGACCTTGGTACACAAGTGGTTTAAGAATTGGTACACCAGCTGTTACAAGTTTGAATATGGGTGCTAATGAAATGCTAGAAATAGCTGATATAATAACAACAGTATTAGAAAATTCTACACCTCAAATATTAACTAAAGGTAAAAATGCTGGAAAACCTTCTAAAGCAAAGGCTGTATGTAAGGAAGAAGTAAGAGTGGAAATGAAAAAAAGAGTTAAAGTCTTATTAGATAAATTCACACTATATCCTAGTTTAGATTTAGATTTCTTGCAAAAGAATTTTCCATTAAAATAAATTTTAATATAGTTTATTAATAATATTTTGTTATAAAAAGAGGGTTTTTGTTCTATAAATAACCCTCTTTTCTTTCAATAACATTATTAAAAAGAATTTTATTATTAAAGTTAATTTTGCTTTTAAAACAATTAAAACAGTAGTATTATATGGCTATGAGTACATTATTAATACAAGGTGGTCTATTAGTTGATACTGAATGGACTAGACATGCAGATATTTTAGTAGACGGACCTAAGATTGTTCGAATAGCGAACAAGATTAGTGAAGATAGTCTTCCTCCTGGAACAGAAATTGTTCAAGCTGATGGTTTATGTGTTCTTCCTGGGCTCATTGATGCTCATACACACTATCATTTAGTTAGCAGAGGAACCGTAACTGCGGATTCTTTTGAAGAAGGAAGTAAATTAGCAGCTTTCGGTGGTGTTACAACCGTTATTGATTTTGCAGATGATGATAAAAGTGGAAATCTAAAAGCTTGTGCAAAATCTAGAATGAAAGCTATGAAAAAATCAATGGCAATAGATTTTTCTTTACATCAAGGAGTATATGCTTATAGACCTGGTGTGGAAAAGGAATTGAAAGAATTAAAAAAAGAAGGAATAAGCACAATTAAAATTTTTACAACATATAAAAATGTTGGATATTTAATTGATAACCCTCAAGAATTAAAAACTTTATTTAAAAATTGTAAAGAATTAGATATGATGGTTTGTGTTCATTGTGAAGACGATTCATTAGTTACAAAAATTAGCGATGAATGGAAAGGTACTTATTTACCTAAAGATCATGCTGATTTGAGACCAAGTGAAGTTGAAGCAAAAGGAATTGAAACTGTAGCAAAAATAGCTCATGAACTTGAGATGGGACTTTATGTTGTACATCTATCCTCAAAAAAAGGATTAGAAGTTATTAGAAAATATAGAGATAAAGGTTTAGATGTTTTAGTCGAAACAACCCCTCATTATCTATTTTTAAATCGAAGTAAACTTGAAGGGGAAAAAGGTCCTCTTTATGTTATGACTCCACCTCTTAGAGAAAAAGAGGATAATCTTGCTCTTCAAGAAGCATTGATGCATGGAGAAATACAAGTTGTTGCAACAGATCATTGTACTTTTACTTATGATCAGAAATTAGAAAGTTCAGATTGTAGAACAATCTTCCCTGGAATTCCTGGAACAGAAGAGTTATTGGTATTATTAAATACATTTGCATTTAATCATGGTGCTTTTGGCTTATCACAAGTTGTTAATTTATTATCAGCAGGGCCAGCAAAAGCTTTTGGATTATACCCTCAAAAAGGTAATTTAAGACCAGGGGCTGATGCAGATATTGTATTATTTGATCCAGATGAAACATGGAAGATTGAAAATGACAGTATTCATAGCGCTGCTAAATATTCAGCTTATGATGGTTTTGAAGTTACAGGAAAAGTTAAAGCCACTTATTTAAGAGGTCGTTTGATAATGAGCGAGAATGTTTATTTAGGTATTCCTGGTGATGGTTTATTTGTAAAACAAAATAATGTTCATCAACAAAAAACATACTGGAATTAAGATTAGATTTTTATAAATTTAGCCAAGGTTAATCAACCTTGGCTAATAATTTCTATAGAGGTGAAAAATGGATATCAAAGCAATATTATTTGATTTCGATGGCGTGCTAGTTGATTCAGAAAAAGTAATTTCTAAAATATCGTTAGAAGTATTTAATGATTTAGGAATTTATCCAAAAGAGGAAGATTTCCTACCTTTCATTGGAGGAGGAGATAAAATCTTTGTTGAAAGTATCGCTAAATTATATAATAAAGAAGTGGACATTGAATCAATAATTAAAAAAATACACGATAAATATTATGAGAGTGAAATCCCATTGATTAACGGTGCATTAGATTTTTTAGATAGATCAAAAAAAGCTGGTTTTAAAATAGCCATAGTTTCTAGTGCAAAAAAGAAAAAAGTTTTAAAAAATTTAAGAGAATTAAATTTAGGTGAAGATTATTTTGACCTTGTGGTAAGTGGAGATAATATAGTTAGAAATAAACCATATGGAGATATTTATCAATATGCAGCTCTAAATTTGAAAGTTCCTTATGAAAATTGTTTAGTTGTTGAAGATAGCTTGTTAGGTGTTAGAGCAGCAATTGCAGCACAATGCAATGTAATTGCTTTATCTACTAGTCATCCTTTTGAAGACCTAGAAAAAGAAGGAGCTATGTTTGTATTTGATGATTTTACATCAATTGATAAATTTGAAAGCAAAGAAGAGCTTATAGAATTTTTAGAAGAATGCACTAGAGATGATCGAGTTAAGTATGGAGCTGTAAAATGCTTTGAAAAAGAGTATCCTTTTTCAAAAGAAGTATTAATTGAGAATGCAATAAAATTAGCCTATAAGGCTAGAAAGAATGCTTATACCCCATATTCTCACTATAATGTTGGAGCTGCTATTGTTAGTGCATCTACTAATAATATATATTCTGGATGTAATGTTGAAAATGCAAGTTACGGTGGAACCATTTGTGCTGAGAGAGGTGCTGTAATGAATTTATTATCAAAAGAAGGTCCTACTGGAATTAAAATGGTAGTAGTTGTTACCAAAGATAATCCTCCAGCACCACCTTGTGCATTATGCCTTCAAGTACTTAGCGAATTTTGCAATGAAAATACTGAATTTCATTTAGTTGATGAGCAATACGCTAAAGATCAAACACAAGGAATTCATATTGTTTATAAATTTAAAGAATTACTACCTATACCTTTTGTATTAGATTAAATATTTAGTGCTAGCAAGTCTAGCACTATTTTATTTTAATACTCTTAAGAGTTTTTCTATTGAAACAATAATACTATCTATCTCTGTAGAGAGTTTTTAAAGGATTTGTTTTCTAAGTTTGTTTATAGGTTTTATCAAAATTCATATTATCATCACTTTGATAATCAATTTGAATATCTATAAACTTATCATTTTTGATTATAATTTCAATATATAAAACCTTTACCACATCTATATAAAGACCCTTTTTATAATAATAGAACATTAATCTTACTATTTTATTTTTGGCGAATTAATTTCTTTGTTTTATTAGGTAAATAATGATAGTATATAAATAATTTCACACACCAAATAACTAATTCATAGGAAATTAATTAATTAAAACCTTAATAATGATTAAGTTATGAAGTTTTAATCTATAAACTTATAATATACACCTACCTATTTCTTTAGTTAGAATTTCTAAAATATTTTTCTAAAGTGTGGAAATAAAATTCTTACCAAAGAAAATTCTAGTATTTTAAATAGGGGGTTCTATGTTAAATAAAAAAGTTTATCTAAAGAATGTATTCTTTTTTCTCATATCCATATTAAGTTTAGTAATTCTTGCTTCATGTCCTCAATCTATAGATGGAAATATAACTGATGATTATCTAGTTGAAGACATTGGGCCAGCTGGTGGGTTAATCTTTTATGATGATAATCTCGGCTATGATTTTGATGGTGATGATGAAATTGAAAGTAATGAAAAAAACTTGATGAGTGAAAATAGGTATTTAGAAGCAGCTCCATCTGATTATGATGATGGTAGCGATAATCCTTACTATCATCTTTTTGGATATACTAGAGATACGCCTTCTGGTGATTCTCAATTATTAGGCACTTCAAGTGATATTGGAAGTGGTAATTCAAACACCAACCTTCTTGTGAGTAATTCACCATTTTATACTACAAGTTCTTCAAGCAATTTAACTACTACCAATTCTTATGCTGCTAAATTATGTTATTCTTTTTCTTATAATAATTATGATGATTGGTTTTTGCCATCAGAACAAGAATTGAAACTAATGCATTTAAATTTACATATGAAGGGCTTGGGTAATTTTAAAAATGCTTATTGGAGTTCTACTGAAGCTTCTGCTAACACAGTATATGTTAGACTTTTTAATATTAATGAAAATAATAAATATACTAGAGATAGAAATGATCTAAATTTAGTTCGTCCAATAAGAGCTTTTTAAAAAAATAGTTTGATTATTTAATAATAAGGGTTATATCTTAGTAGTATTTATTGTAATGATTATCACTATGAAATAAAGAAAATTAATTAGTCGACTTGAAGAAAAAGTAATATATACATAATCAAGAGTTCTTGATGATACGATCAATCTAAAATTTAGCGATTGGTATTGTTTCTCTTTTAAATAAGGATATTTTTTTCTCTGTTTATCTTGTCCTATATGCAAGATTTTTCGATAATATTGATTATTTTAACCATAGCAATCAGTTTATTTGCTAATATAATTGAATTATAATTAAACTTACATTAGCTAAATAACCTATCTTGGTGTTTTATTTGATTATAATTGCAGATTTTATATCTGTTAAGGTGTTGACAAATATATGTGAGATTGTACTATTTTAATTAGGAGGGGTTACGATGAAAAAGAATTATAACTATGGCGTCAAAGAATTAAATGTTGAAAAATCCTTAATTGTTGCCACGAATCTTTTAAAAAGACGAATGGAACATCAAATAATAGAATTTTCACCAAATGATGATCAGATCTCAGCTTCTAATGCCCAAATAATTGGCTTTTTAGTAGCAAATCAAGAACTAGAAATATTTCAAAAGACGATTGAACAAGCTTTTTCTCTAAGACCTTCAACTGTTTCTGCAAATCTCAGACTCATGGAGACCAAAGGTTTTATTAAACGAGAGTTCTCTAAATTAGATGCAAGAAAGAAAAAAGTTATTCCTACTCAAAAAGCTATTGATTTTAATGATAAACTCTGTAAAAAGGGTGTTGAGATTGAAGAAGAATTTAAAGATATTTTTAGTGATGATGAGTATGATCAATTAAAATCGTTATTACTTAAGTTAATTATAAATATGGAAAAAAAAGAAAAATAGCCTCTTTTTTTATATAATATCTAAACTTTCTTGATTATAAAGAATAACAATTTTATTATTAAATTCTTATGTTTTTGTAAAAATGTGTATTTTATAAATTTGAAGTAAAATTTTAAATTATTATGCCATCAATATTTGGCTATAATAATATATTAAATCGATTAAATTAGTTGGTTGAAAGTGTTTTTCCATTATGTTAGATTCGTTTTGCATAACTAAAAAAAATGGAGAAATAACAGATGAATGCAAATGCCAAAAAAACATTATATATAATGTTTTTTGTAGCTATTTTTACACTTAGTGGCTGTTCAAAATCAACGACTACTGAAACAGTTAGTAAATCAGTTGAAACACCTTCAAAAGAAGATAGTGTTTCAAAAACAATGACAGAACCATCACAAATTGAAGAAAGTGAGACTTCTTGGACTTATCCAAATGCGGATGAAGTTGTTGAAGGTGGAACTTTTGTAATTAGTAATGGAACTGAACCTTCTTCTTTGAATCCTCAACAAATTCAAGGTGAACCTGAATTTAGAATTTATTTAGCTTTATTTGAAGGCTTAGTACAAAATGATCCTGTTAGTGCAAAACCAATTCCAGCTCTAGCTGAATCTTGGGATGTTAGCGAAGATGGAACTGTAATTACATTCCATTTAAGAGAATCAACATGGTCGGATGGAACTCCAATAACTGCTCATGACTTTGTTTGGTCTTGGCAAAGAGAATTGGATCCTGTAAATGCTGCTCCATATTCATGGTTCCCACAAATGTTCTTAAAAGGTGCTGCTGATTATTCTGCAGGGAAAATCAATGCTGACGAATTAGGTGTTAAAGCTCTTGATGATTATACTCTTCAAGTAACTTTAGTTGGACCTCTTCCATATGCATTAGAAGCTTTCGCACACTTTACTTTTGCAGTTGTTCCAAAGCATGTTATTGAAGAATATGGTGATAATTGGACTAGAGAAGGAAATATTGTTTCTAATGGTCCTTTCAAATTGGAAAAACATGTATCTCAATCATATATTTCAGTAGTTAAAAATGACAAATATTGGGATGCCGATAATGTTCATTTAGATAAAGTTACATATTTAGCAAGTGATGATGCAAATACAAACTTCAATATGTATATCGGTGGCGATAGTGATTGGTTAACTAGTATTTCAACCGAACAAATTGATTCTGCTCAAATGCGTAATGACTTCCAATTATCTTCTAAACTTGCAAACTCTTTCTATACTGTGAATTGTGATGCACCTGAGTTAGAAAATGTTCTAGTTCGTCAAGCAATATCTTATGCAATTGATAGAGAATCTATGGTTGAAAATCTCATTGGATCTGGAATCCCTTCTTGGGGATTAATTCCTGAAATGGCAGGTTATGAACCTATGGAATTCCCATTTGATGATTATGATGAAGCTTGTGAAATTGCTCAAGATAAATTAGCTGAAGCTGGATATCCTAATGGAATTGGTTTCCCCGAATTAGTATTATTATATAATTCTAATGAAGGAAATAAGAAGATTGCTGAATTAATTCAAGCTAACCTTAAAGATGTTTTAGGTATTGATGTAACTCTTGAAAACCAAGAATGGGGTACTTTCATTTCTAATAGAGATGCTGGTAACTTCCAAATTGCACGTAATGGTTGGGTTGGCGATTACCAAGATCCAAATACATTCCTTGATATGTTTGTTAGCGGTGGTGCTATGAACGGTGGTAATTTCTCTAATGAAGAATTCGATTCATTAATTGCACAAGCTGCATTGATGGAAGATGGTCCAGAAAGAATGGAACTTTTCCATAGATGTGAAGAAATTCTAGTTAATGAAGAACAAGCTGTTATTCCTTTCTATTATTTAACAAAAAGTCAATTAATTGATACAAATAAATGGGGTGGCTGGTACACAAATGCAACAGATATTCATCCTTTGAAATTTATATATTTAAAGAAATAATTAATCATTAATCTATAAATATTAATAAGTCCTTAATAAACAAATAAATTGCTTTATTAAGGACTTTTTTATTTAAATAAATAATTAAATTACTTTTCTAATGCCATTATTTTAGAGACTCTTCTTTCATGTCTCCCTTGTGCAAAATCTTCATCGATAAATGCATCTAGCATATCTAATGGATTTTCTTGATATTCAATTCTTCCACCGAATGCAATAAAGTTAACATTGTTATGTTGTTTTGCCATTTGAGAAGCAAAAATATTTTGTGGAAGTGCACATCTAATACCTTTAATCTTGTTTGCGCTAATAGAAATTCCTATTCCAGTCCCACAACAAAGGATACCAAAATCATAGTCGCCCTTTAAATATTCATTACAAGCTAATTCTGCCATGTCTGGATAATCTACAGATTTCTCTTCTTGTACACCTAACCAATTTACTTTATGACCTTTGGCCTCAAGATGTTCAGTAATTTTTTTTGATAATTCGACTGCACCATGATCGTTTGCTAATACAATATTCATTTTCTTTCTCCTAGAAACAATATAACAAAGCAAAACAATTTTGTGAATAATATTTATATTGTTATTTGAAATAACTTTTTAAAATATTTCATCTTTGAATGGAATTGAAATTAAGGCTCCCGATTTTGAAACAGTTATAGCAGAGGCTTTAGTTGCAAAGTAAAGTGATTTTTCTATATCATAACCTTTTATAATAGAGGCAATATAATATCCCATAAAAGTATCTCCTGCTGCTGTTGTATCTACAACAGGTGCATCTATTATAGGTTGATGGACTTTTTTATCATCTTTTACATAAAAAGCTCCTTGCTTTCCTATTGTCATTATAATGTGAGATAATGGGAATTTATTTTTTAAATCATCTAATATTTGATTAAAATCAGCTGTGTTCTCAGTTTGAATTATTTGGGAAGCTTCAATTTCATTTACAAAAAAATAAGATACTTTCTCAAGGGGTAAAGTTAATATTTTATCAGTAAAAGGTGAGGGGTTAAAGCATATTATTAACCCTTTTTCATATCCTTTATTAATTAGATATTCAATATTATTTATTTCATTTTGCAATATTAGAAAATCACCTTTAGAAAAATGTTCTAAGGTGTCATCAATTTCTGAACAAGTGTTTTCGAGGTTTGCTCCTGCACTTAATATTATTGAGTTTTGTCCATTTTTAGCTACTTGAATTAAAGCTTGACCACTAACCTTAGCATCTGTTTTAACATATTCTGTATTTACATTATATGATTTGAGTAGGTCTATGATAAATAATCCATCAGGGCCTATTTTTCCTGCCATATATACATTACAACCAGCTTTTGCTAATGCTCCAGCCTGGTTACAACCTTTGCCTCCAGCACTTGATTTATATGAATATGATGATATGGTCTCTCCTGGTTTTACAATGTGGTCTAGAGAAAATATTTTATCAATATTTAGTGATCCATAATTTAATATTTTATTCATTAGTTGCTCCTGGTTTAAACTAAACATAATAGTATTTTTGTTCAGTGATAGACTTATAAATTATATTAATTATTTATCATTATTGTCAAAGTAAAAAGAAAATCAGTTAAAATTACATAATTGATTTAACATAATATCTTTATGTGTAAAGAATTATTATATTTATAGTTTGTTTAGTTATTGTTTAGTTAAGTCTAGTAATTAATAGGTTTTGTTTTGTTGACACCTAGTATCTTGTGTGATTAACTTAATTTATTGAGGAATATTACATGACAGTTCGAGAAATTGCAAAATTAGCAGGGGTCTCTCCTGCAACTATTTCATTAGTTATAAATAATAAAGCCGGAGTTGGAGATAAAAAAAGAAAGCAAATAATAGAATTATTAAAAAGCTTAAATTATCCTATTAAGAATTACCCTTCTAATTTGAAAAGAGAAAATCAAAATCTCTTATTTATTAAAATAATCAAGGCCGGGTTTTTAGTTGAACAAAATGCTGGTTTTATTGCAAAAATTATTGATAGTATTCAAAAGCAATGTTCTTTACATGGCTATAGTCTACAAATGGTTACTATAAGTGAAAACTACACTCAAAATATTAAAAAGCTTAATATGACTAATATCCAAGGGGCTTTCGTTTTAGGTACTGAGTTACAAGAAGCTGATTATAGAGCTTTAGATAGTATTAATATTCCATTTATTGTAATTGATAACTCAATGCCTTACTATCCTTGTAATTCTATAACAATGGCAAATTTTGAAATGGTTGATTTAGCTATAAGATTTTTGTGTTCTACTGGAGAAAATGACTTTGGTTATTTAAGGTCTTCTTTTGATTCTCAGAATTTTTTAGAAAGACATATTGGTGTGTTAAGGGCTGTTGAAAAATATGGTTTAACTTATTCTAAAGATAGAGAGTTTAGGTTAGAGGCTACTTTAAAAGGTAGTTTTAATAAAATGTTGGAATATATAAAAGACGGAAGACAAATACCAAAATATTTATTTGCTGATAATGATATTCTAGCAATTGGCGCAATTCAAGCTTTATCTAGTGTTGGTTATAAAATTCCAAAAGATGTTTCGATAGTTGGTTTTGATGATATTTTTTTAGCAGAGAATACTATACCAAGTCTTACAACAATACATGTTCAACGTACTATGATAGGTCAAATGGCAGCAATTAATTTAATGAATGAAATAAGAACAAAACATCCTTCTTATTATAAACTTAGAGTAGGTGGAAAGTTAGTTTTAAGAAATACAACAAAGACAATATAATATATATTCAATTGTTTGATTTGTATTATCTTTCTTGTTTTTTGTTTTTTCATGAGTTATTATTAATCAAGGAGTTTTCATGGATAAAATACTTGTATGTGGGCACAGAAATCCTGATATGGATAGTATCTGTAGTGCATGGGCTTATGCGAATTTAGAAAATGAATTAAACAAAGATAAAGAATATATAGCCGCTCGATGTGGAGCACTTAATGAGAGTACAAAACAGGTTTTTAAGAGATTAAATATTGAACCACCTGTTTTTATTAAAGACGTTAGAACTAGAGTTTCTTCAGTATATGTTAAACCTAAAATTACAATAGATTGTAAAGAACCTGTATATGATCTAATGAATATATTTAATAAAAATGATATTTCAGTAGTTCCTGTAACAAGGGACGGAAAATTTCTAGGTTTGCTTAGTATTGATGATGTTAATAAATATTTTTTAAGAGATGCTAGCTCACAAAAACCTTTCTATAAAATAAATATTGATAAGTTATCACAGGTAATGAAAGGCACTTTTATTAAGCGTGGTAAAAAGAATTGCCATAATCTTCAGATTATGGTTGCTGCAATGAGTTTTTCTCAGTTTAAAGAAGTATTTGATAAAATTGATGATAATAATTTACCACTTTTAGTAGTTGGAGATAGATTAGAGCCTTTGTTAGAGGCCATTTATAGACAAGTTCCATTAATTATTTTGACTAAAATGAGTGATAAGATAAATAGGCTTGTTGATTTTTCTAATTACCAAGGAACTCTTTTTTTAAGTGATTGTCATACTAATGAAACCTTACGTCTGTTAAGATTGTGTACTCCTGTTGAAGATTTATTGGAAACAAATACTCCTGTTTTGACCCCAAATACTTTATTTGATGAAGGCAAGAATGTATTAATAAATAGTCATTTTAGAGGATTACCTGTTTTTGAAAATGAAGAGTTTAAAGGTTTTGTTACAAGAAGATGTTTCATTGAAAAACCTAAAGCAAAGATTATTATGGTAGATCACAATGAAAGTGATCAGGGTATGCCTGGTATTGAAGAAGGTAATATTGTTGGTATTATTGACCATCATAGATTTGGTGCTTCTAAAACTACTAATCCAATCTTTATTTATAGTGCACCTCTTGGTTCAACTTGTACGTTAGTCACTCAATTATATGAAAGAAATGGAGTTAAGATTTCTAAGGAAACTGCAAAAATTTTGCTTTCCGGTTTAGTAAGTGATACTGTAATTTTAAAAAGTCCTACAACAACTTCTGAAGATTTAAGGGTTGCTAAAGTTCTATGTAAGGCTGCTGAAATTGATGATTTAAAAGCTTTTGGTGAAGAAATGTTTGCAAGTGGTTTATCAATTGCAAAACAAAATCCAAGAAAAGTTATTGAAGGCGATTTTAAAATTTATAAAGAACATGGACTTAAACTTGGAATTGGGCAATGTGAAGTTACAACACTAAAAGATCTTGATGATTATAAAGAGCAATATTTAAATACATTGATGGAAGTAAAAAACAGTAATGGCTTAGATTGGGCACTGTTTTTAATTACTAATGTTGTAAAACAAAATAGCATTCTTTTAACTACAGGTTTAGATACTGTTGAATATAAATTTATATATGAAAAGAAAGCAGACAATACTTTCTTTTTACCAGATGTTTTATCTAGGAAAAAACAATTGCTACCTGAGGTTATTAGAGTACTCGATGAATAATATTAATTAGTTTGAAATTAATTGGCTTAGTTGAACAAGATCTCCTATTTGTAGGGTTCCCATTTCAGCTAAGCTTTTTGTTTTAACACTTACAGTTATAGGGTTATCTTTGCTAATTGTTCTAATATAACATTGTCCATCTTGAATATTATTATTTGATAGTGTCAAACTACTTTCAACTAAAAAACCATTTGAAAATTCTAATAGTATCTTATTATTATAATCAAAATTGGCATCAAGTAAATCTTCTGTTAAAATATTCAAAGTTATATTTCCATAAGCATCTATTGCTGCAATTTTAGCATCAATTGTTATATTCTTGTTTACCGCTGCTGTCTCTAACTCTGTTGTGTTTTGACAACTAGTAAATACAGATAATGTAATTGTAATTATTATTAGTACAAATTTTATTTTTTTCATAACCATTCTTCATCTAACTATAACAGAGAAATGCTATAATGATTACAATTATTTTGAAAAAAATAAATAACTTCAAACTAATTACACATATAATAAGTATATTATAGAAAAATATACAATTGCAGTTTTTAAAAGTTGTATATTTTCAAAAATATATAACTTTAACTATACAAATTATTATAAATTTGAGGGAAAACTTTTTTATTATTTTTTATTCTAGATAGTAATTGATAATTACATTACTTTGATAATCCCCAGAGTCTAAATTAGAATTTCCATTCCATTGGAGATAGAATTCACTTACCTTTTTATCTTTATTATATCCTGGTTCTAAAATGTAATCTTTAGATATAAATATTGCTTCTGGTTGTATTTTTGAGTTCGCTTGTTCTTCGCTTAGGGATGTATTACTAATATTATAAAAAGGATTAGTAATTATTTCTATGAAGATTGTTCTTTTTGAGTTTAAATTACTTGTAGCTACAATAGAAAAAGATTCAGTTTGTCCGCTTTCAGTAATTGATGTTGTCTCAATAGAAAAATCAGTAGTTTCATTGGCAATCAATTCTTCTTGATAGTATAAATTATAAGTAGCATACGTTGAAGGTACGTTGGTATTTAAATTAATGTCTATTGAAGAAGAATACAAAGAAATTGAGCTTATAGCCCAAATTAATGAAAAGAAAATCTTTTTTTTCATATTGCCTTCTTATTCTTTACGTTACTGTACTGACTGTATTTATGGAAGGGAGTGTTTTTAATGCCTTAACTACTTTTTTGAAGTCTTCTTCCTTATCTATTTCTATTGTAAAAGTTCCAATTAATCTAGAGTTATCCATATCATCATCATATAGTCTTCCTCCAATTAAGTGGCCATGATATTTTCTTATTGCTCCTTCAATTTCACTAAATAAATCATAGGTTCTCTTACTAGTTACTCTATATTTCCTTGTTGGTTTTGGAGAGTTTGTCTCCCAAGCTACTTCAACACTTCTTTCATCAATTTCTTTCATATTCTTCAAGTTCGGACAGTCTTTTTTGTGAACTATAATTCCCCGTCCTCTACTTATATACCCAACTATCTCATCTCCTCGTTGTGGATTACAACAATTTGCTAAAGAAATCATTAGGTTTGTTTCATCACCAACTCTAAAGGTAAGCCGACTTTCATCGCTAACATTTCTAATTATTTCACCAGTGTCATCTTCTTTTTGAGTTACAGTTGGTTCAATTACCGAAGGTTGTACAGATTTTGGAGTTGCGATAATATTTTTATCAATTATGATATTATCGTTTCTATTTAACCAAGTTCTAATTTTTTTCCTTGCACTTTGTGTTTGAGCAAGTCTTAGCCAAGAAAGGTGTGGGTGTGCACTAGGATTTGTTAATATTTCAATAACTTGAGTATGTTTTAATGGTTGGTTTAAAGCAATAATTGATCCATCAGCTTTTGCTCCAGCTGTATGATTTCCAACTTCTGTGTGAATTCTATAAGCAAAGTCTAGTGCTGTAGAATTCTTTGGCAATTCAACTATATGGCCTTGTGGGGTAAATACACATATTGTATTTTTTAATAACTCTTCTTTTATGTCTTCCATAAAAGATTCATTTTGATCAATTTCATTTGACCATTTTTCTAGTGTATGTAATATTTTATTGAATTGAGCATCATCCATGCTTACATTGTCTTGAGATCCACTATTAACTTTGTATTTCCAGTGGGCAGCAATTCCATATTCTGCTGTTTGGTGCATGGCTTTTGTTCTAATTTGAATTTCTAATAATTTTCCGTCTAAGGCCATAACAGTAGTATGAAGGCTTTGGTAATTATTTGCCTTTGGCATAGCAATGTAATCTTTAAATCTACCTTCAATAGGTGGCCAAATTTTGTGAACAATTCCTAATAGTGTGTAACATTCTGTTATTGTGTCACATAATATTCTAACACCTAATAGGTCAAAGATTTCTTCAATATCCTTTTTTCTTTTTTTCATTTTTAGGTATACTGAATAGGCATGTTTTGCTCTACTTGTAACAATAATATTTCCAAGTCCATCTTGGGCACATGCTTGATAGATTGTTTTTTCAATTCTTTTTAGATAGGCAGCTTGTTCACCTTTTTTGCTTAATAGATATCCTTGAACATAATCAAAGGTTTCTTTATTTATTGTTTCAAGGGATAAATCTTCTAGTTCTTCTTTAACCCAAGAGATACCTAATCTATCTGCTAAAGGAGCATATATATCTAAAGTTTCTGTTGCAAATTCTTTTGCTCTTTCTGGCTTTAAGAATTTAACTGTTCTCATGTTGTGAAGTTTATCTGCGAGCTTAATGATTATTACTCTTGCATCTTTACTCATAGCAAAGAACATCTTTCTAATTGTTTCTGCTTCTTGTACAGATTTATTATCAGTTTTTAAAACTTCAATTTTTGTTACACCATCAACCAAATCAGCTACTTCTAAACCAAATCTATCTCTTAGTTCATCATATTTTGCTGTGGTATCTTCTAGTGTGTCATGTAATAGTCCTGCACATATAGTATCTCCGTCCATATCTAATTGGACTAATATATCTGCTACTGCAAGAGGATGAATTATATATGGTTCTCCACTTTTTCTTTTTTGACCTTCATGTTTGGCCTTAGAAAAGTTAACAGCATCAATTATTTTATCTTGCTGAACTTGTGGATATTTTTTAATTTTTAGTAAAAACCTTTGAATTATTCTATCGCTCATATATCCCCTTAACTATTCTATCTTTATTAGCTAAATCTTTTATTATCTCAATATTTATAAAATTTGCTTCTTTAAGAAGTTCTTTTACTTTTTCACATTGTCTACTATCACATTCAAAAAATATAGCACTGTGCTTCCCAATTAAGTGATTTTTTGATTGATTAATGATTTTTCGAATTATATCTAATCCATCATCACCAAAACCTTCAAGAGCCAGTATTGGTTCTTGTTTTACTTCATCACTTACTTCTTCACACCATTGTCTTGTTAAATATGGTGGATTGCTAACAATTATATCATATTTATCACAATTTTCTAAAAGATTACTCTCAATTATGTTAACTTTTTTTGAATATAGCTTGTTTGCATTATATTTTGCAACTTTTAAAGCTTCAGAACTTATATCACTTAATGATATTTCATTTAAATTATTTTCTAGTGCTAAGGTAATTCCTATACAACCACTTCCAGTACATAAATCAAGTACTCTTGGCTCAAATTTAATAGAATTTATGTAAGAAGTAACTTCTTCAATAATTGTTTCTGTATCAGGTCTAGGGATTAAAGTATGCTTATTAACTTTAAATTCTCTTGCATAAAATTCTTTCTTTTCTAGAATATAAGCAATTGGTTCAGAATTTAATCTTCTTTTAAGTAAAGTATTAAATTTAGATATTTGCTTATCATCAATTTCTAAAGTATTATAAGTAATTTGCTTAACTTTATTAAGACTTGTTGCTGCTTCAAAAAGCAAAGATGCGTCTAAAGAAGGAGTATCAGTGATACTCCTTAATTTATTAGTTGCTTGTGTTAATAATTGTTGAACTGTTTTTCCCATTAATTATTATGCTTCCTGCATTGCTTTTTCACCAGCTTCAACTTTAAGAGCTTCGATTACTTCATCAAGTTCACCACTCAAAATTATTTCTAATTTATAAAGAGTAAGGTTTAATCTATGATCAGTTAATCTGTTTTGTGGGAAGTTATAAGTTCTAATTCTCTCAGATCTATCTCCACTTCCAACTTGGCTCTTTCTAGCTTCAGATCTTTCTTTTTGTTTTTTCTCTTCTTCTAAATCATATAATCTAGAACGAAGAACTCTCATAGCTTTGTTTTTGTTTTTCAATTGAGATTTCTCATCTTGACATATTACAACAAGTCCGGTAGGAAGGTGAGTTAATCTAACAGCACTGTCTGTTGTGTTAACACATTGTCCACCCGGACCACCTGCTCTCATAACATCAATTTTTAAATCTTCTTGTTTGATTTCAATATCTGTTTCTTCAGCTTCAGGTAATACTGCAACTGTAACCGCTGAGGTGTGAACTCTTCCTCCACTTTCAGTTGTAGGAACTCTTTGTACTCTGTGTACTCCGCTTTCCCATCTTAAAGAACCAAATACATCTTTACCGCTTATAGAAAATACAATTTCTTTGTATCCTCCTAAACCAGTATCATTTGAGTTCATTATATCAATTTTCCAACCCATTTTTTCAGCATAATGTGAATACATTTTGAATAAGTCTGCACAGAATAATGCGGCTTCATCACCACCTGTTCCAGCTCTAATTTCCATAATAATATTCTTACCAGCTAGTGGGTCTGGTGGTATTAATAACATTTTGCATTTCTTATTTGATACTTTAGCTGCTTCTTTTAATTCTAATAGCTCTTCTTTAGCCATTGCAATCATTTCCGCATCATCTTCATCTTTAAGCATTTCTTCTGCATCTTTTATCTGATTTGTCAAATCTTCAAGATTTTGCATTTCATCTACAATAGGTGCTATATGAGCTCTATCGACCATGAGTTTTTTATATAAATTCATATCGCTCATTGTTTCAGGGCTGCTTAATTTATTGTCTATTTCTTTTAATTGTTTAACATATGATGGTAGTTTTTCTATCATTTATTTATTATCTCCATTGGATTTATTACTAAATATAATTGATTTTATTCTTTTTGAATAGTATTGAGGGCATAATCAATACTCAAGATTTTCTTGAGTATTTGTATTAAATATTAGGAGATAGCTATCTGTGTTTATCTGGGGTATATCTAACTACTAGGTGTATAGTCGCTGGTGAGTTTGAATCACAACTTATTGTATGATCAATATCACAATGATACATTAAAAAATCACCTTTTTTTAGGGTACATTCGTTTTGGCCAGCTTTAACTTTAACACTTCCTTTAATCACTGTTAAAAACTCTTGTGTGCCTGCAAAGTGTGGCTCGCTTGGTAGTTTTGTATGTGGTTCAAAAGTAATTAAATACATTTCTAAATCTTCAACCATATTTAAAGGAGAAAGAATCCTTATTGTAACACCATGTTCAGTTGTTTCAATAACATGTCCAGACCCTGAAGTTGGATTTTTAATGAAATCTCTTTTTGGTTGAGGATTAACATCTAAAATATCTTGAATGTCGATATTAAGTCCTCTTGCTATTTTCCATACAGTTGCAATAGTAGGGTTCACCTTGTCGCTTTCTATTTGGCTTAGCATTGCTTTAGATACACCACTTCTCTCACTTAAAATATTAAGGGTGAGATGTTTAGATTGTCTAAATTTTTGTATATTTTTCCCAATTGGTGGGGGTGTTTCCATTTATCTTTCCTCTAACCTAATTAAATAAAGTATCTCTTAATTGCTCTCCATACTGCAATAACTGGTTTAATATGTCTCTCTCTTTTTCACTTGTGGTGTCTAAGGAAAGTTTTTCTTTGATTTTTCTGTTGTAAAAATCAAGGTTAACCATTATTTTTCCAGGAGGACTAACAATTCTATGTGAGCAAAAAGACTTCCATTCTGCTTTGACTTGATCACTTTGGTATTCTAAATAATTTCTTAATACGTGTCTATATACTAGCTCTTTAGCTCGTGGATCATCAAACTTTAATGCTTTGCTTAATTGAAGTTTTTCTTTTTCTGAAGCATCATGGATAAGTTTAAATCTTTTATTGTCTTCATCTTTGAAAAATCCGTTATATAATTGAAAATCTGAATCATCTACGCCTTTAATATCTTGAGCACTTAATGCTTTTCTTATTTTCATAATTATCTCAGGATGATCTTTTAATAATTGGGCTCTTGATAGAGCTTCTTGCTTATCAATATTAAGCCTTTTTTCTAACTCTGGTTTTAATATGGTTAATGGGCTAACAAAAGCACATTTGTTATATGCTATATTTACCAATCCATGAGTATATAAAATATTTTCTTCATCTGCTTCGATTAGCGGGGTAATATCTTCTTTTAAATTAAAACAAATAACATTGTTAGAGTTAATTATATCAAATGTGATTGGCATTACTATTGATGTGCAACCATTTTTTGAAGTGTATTTTGGGTGGGTATGTAAAACAGGTTCTCCAAATGGAGCTTTAAGTAAGTTTTTCATTAGTTGTTTTTTTCTATGATCGAAGCTCCATTTATATAATAATGGTTGTTTTGTTTTAATTAATTTTGCAACTTCAATTGTTGCTCTTACATCAACTAAAGCATCATGAGCTCCAATTTGTTCTATATTGTTTGCTTCAGTTATATCTGTTAACTTAAAGGATGGATTTCCATTTTCTTTTTTTGCTGGCCATTTTATTCCATTAGGTCGTAAATCATAAGCTGCTCTAACTAGATTTATTATATCCCATCTTGAACAGCCATTTTTGTATTCTCTTTCATATGGATCAAATAGGTTTCTATACAATGCATTTCTGATAAATTCATCATCAAAATTAATAGAATTATAACCTGTTACAACTGTATTTGGAGTTGAAAACTCATCTTTTATTTTTTTGATAAAGTCAACTTCATTTAGTCCTTTTTCATTTACTGTATACGGAGTTATTCCAGTGACTAAACATGCTAGGGGATCGGGCAAATAATCAGGAGATAATTTGCAATATAATAATATTTCAGATCCTATTTGATTTAATTCTAAATCTGTTCTTATTGCTGCAAATTGTGCAATTCTATCATAATGGCTATCTAAACCAAAGGTTTCTAAGTCATACCATAATATTGATGGTTTCTCTTTTTTTGTATTCATGGTATAATCTTAACATATTTTAATTATGTGAAAAAGCTTATTTGTGTTTGAGAGGTGTAAATGAAAGGGTTTTTAACAACATTGTTATTTTTAATTTTAATTAATCCTTTATTTGCGTCCAATATTAGTGAGAAGGAAGTATCAAATGCGTTTGTTGCTATTACTGATTTAGGTTATATAACAGCAGCAGATTTTATTTCATTAGATAGAAATAATTATGATTCGATAGCAATTAGAATTTCACCAACTACTTCATTACCTGATGCAGTATTGTTTAGTGATGCAGATTTATCTTTTTTCTTACCTTATTTTGAAGAGGATGATAATAGTAATTTTTTCAGTTCATTTTTACCGACAATAGATCCTTTTGTTAAAGAAAGGCTTGAGATGAATGATTGGAAAAATGGAGAAGTTATAGTCACTGGTGCGGCGGCATTAGTTTTTCCAAACAATATGAATTTCCAACAGTTTTTATCATCTTTTCAATCAGAAAATTTGCCCAAGGTAGGTGTTAGTTTCAATTACACAGTGAGTGGATCACTTTTTGAAAGTGAACTTAACATTAAAGGGATACTAATTGTTGAATCAGATTCATATGGAGTTCCAAGCGTTTCTCCACTAAGATTAACAATTAATAATGAGGATTATGATTTGTCATTTTTTGAAAGAGCGCCTCTTCTTTTGACAATGAAAAACGATATTTAAGGATAAATCTATGAAGAGGATGGTGCAATTAGTTTTGCTATTAATATCTATTTCTCCTTTGTTTGCTCTCTCTCCTAGTGAACAAGAGTCTAGACTTGCCATCGCTTGTGTAAATGATGCTGTTTTTGTTGCAGCAAATTATTTTATCTCTGATATAACCCCTCAAAATCCAAACATAATTTTAAGAACTCCTAAAAATAGTGAAACTTCTGATGCTATTGTATTTAATAATTTAGATATGAGTTCTTTACTGCAATATTTTCCAATTAAAGAGCTTGATTCAACTAATATGGTCTCTTCTTTAAAGGAGCCTTTAGCTCCTTATGTAAGAGATGTCTTAGTAAAAAGTGATTGGCAAGAAAATCAAGCTACTATTTTAGGAGCAATGGCTATCGCATTCAAGGACAATTACACATTAGCTCAAGTAGTCTCTAATTTAGTTCAAGATATTTATCCTAGAATGGGTTTAGTAACTGATATTACAGTTAACGGTGAGGCCTTTTCCCAGGATATAAATATTAAAGGTGTTTTTATTCTAGAAGAAAATATGGGAACATTAGATGTAGTTCCTCTTCAAATTACAATTAATGGTGATGAATTTGATGTTTACACCTTATGATTTAAAAAAGTTATTTTTTTTCTTTCTTGTTTGATTTTACTTATTTTAAATCAATATTTTGCTGTAGAATAAAATAAAATAATCTTTTATGATATTTAAAAATAAAGTATTCACTTTGGAGGCGTTTAATTGAATAAAGAGGTAAAAGATTTTTTAATTAAATGGGATCTAGATGCAGATTCTATTTCAATTGATGATATGGTAAATAACTTTTTAAGCGAGATGAATAAAGGGCTTGAAAAGGATGGAAACAGTTCACTTCCGATGATCCCTACTTTTATAGGAGAAGGCTCTCCTATAGTTCCCGGCCAAAATGTAATCGTTATTGATGCTGGTGGAACAAATCTTAGAACTTGTTTAGTTACTTTTGATGATAATCTAAAACCAGTAATTTCAGAATTTAAAAAAGTTTCAATGCCAGGAATTGATAAGGAAGTTAGTGCTAAAGAATTCTTCTCAGTTTTTGCTAATCAAGTTGAACACATAATTGATAAAAGTGATAGAATTGGTTTCTGTTTTAGCTATGCAGCAACTATCACAGAAGATAATGATGGAATTCCAATTGTTTTTTCAAAAGAAATTAAAGCTCCCGAAGTTGTAGGTAAGAAGGTTGGTCAATCTTTACTTGATGAACTAGAATCTAGAGGTTATTTTGTAAAGAATAAAAAAATTGCAATTGTAAATGATACTGTTACAACTCTCCTAGCAGGAAGAGCACAAAATAATGTTAATTATGACGGGTATGTTGGTTTTATTTTAGGAACTGGAACAAATACTGCATATTTAGAAGACACTTCAAAGATTAAAAAATTAGATAGCTCAAGTTTAAAGCAAATGGTTATCAATGTTGAATCTGGAAGTTTTGAATTGAGAAATGGTAAAATTGATGAATTGTTTATAAAAAGTACTAAAGATCCTTCTACTTATCATTTCGAGAAGAAAATCAGTGGTGCATATCTAGGTCCAATGAGTTCTTTGGTTTTACACAAAGCTATAGAAGAGAATGTATTATCTCAATCATTTAAAGAAAAATTTGAAGCTATTGGTGATGTAAATACTACCGAAATGAGTCATTATTTAGAAATGCCTTTTAATGAGGATTATAAACTAGTTAAATGTGTTGAAAATAATGATAGGGATGCAGAAAATCTATGGTTCTTATTGGAGGCTATAATTAAAAGAGCTGCTAAAATGACTGCAGCTAATTTGGCTTCAGCTGTATTAAAAACTGAATATGGTAAAAATCCTTTACATCCTGTTTGCATTAATGCAGATGGAACAACCTTCTATAAAACTGAATACTTAGAACAATATACTAAATATTATCTTCTTCAATATTTACAAGAAAAAAATCACCGTTATGTTGATTTTGTTAGAATTGAAAATTCTCCAGTAATTGGTGCGGCTATTGCTGCTCTTGGTTTAAATTAATTAAAATAAATTTATTATAATTGATATTTAAGGCTTAATTTTTAAAATTAAGCCTTTTTTAGTTGTGTGTTTCTAATAATCAATACAGATTAGCTTAGAAAATAATATAAAAGTGTGGGATTAAGCATATATTTAGCTTATTTTCGTTACTTTTAGACCAAAATCAAGCTTCTTCAGTTAAACTGAGTGGATAAGTGCTATTTTGATTAATTTATAGTATTTTTTGATTATTTATACTATACAAACGTTAATTTAATGTATGTTAAGTTAAATTTTTAAGTTAAATATTAATAGACCTAGATAGGAATAAAAGTTTTTATTATAAAAATTCAAGGTATATAAAAAAACTTTCACTAAATTAATAATGAAAGTTTTATAGTTTATTGATCTGCTTTTTTGAGCAATGAAGTGTGTAAATCCATTAAATATGAATATAATTCTAAATTGCTTGATTTAACATCTACAAGGATTCTAAAAACTGCTTCAGTTCCAGAGCCTCTCATCCACATATAAGCTAAATTATTCTTTTCTTTATCCTTAAAAATAACTTTAAATCCACCTCTATATGGGGGTGTTCTATATTTACTACCTATTCCAACTAGACAATTTTTCCCTTCCATTTGAACAATTTCATATGAATAAATCGAAAATTTCTCTTTTAATAATTCACTATTGGTTTTATAAAAATTTAAAAACTCTTTTTCATATGTGTCTTTAAGTACTCCATGGGAACTTTTAACTTCTAATTTAGCTTCTTTTGAGAAAGCATCAGTGGTGATGAACTGAGGTAAGCTATTTATCATATTTTCAATTGATAGGGTATCATCTTTGTATTTAGTTTTTTCTCTATAAAAATCAAATATATTTCGATTGCTTAAAATATTGATTATACTTAAAAGGGTATTTAGAGGATCTCTAACTTTAGCAGGATATGTAATATTTCCGCCATTAGAGCCTTCTCCTAATATCCTTACAATGTAGCCTTTATCTCTAAGCTCTTGTGCTTTTTCAACTACATTTGCTTCTCCAACTTCAGCTCTATATACTTCAACATCTAATGATTTACATATCTCATCAATTCTCATAGAGGTAGGCCCATTTACACTAATTGCCATTTTTTTGTCTGGATTATTATATCTCATTGAACTTAATTCAGCCATGACAACAAGGGCAAATACTTCCTGGGCTTTTAGAATTTCCGCTTTCTTTGTACTATCTTTTATATAAACAAGGTTTCCTCTATCTCCATCATTATCAGGAACATAACCAATGACAAAGTCACTGTCTTCTTGATGTTTTTCTTCAAGAAGTTTTCTGCACATTTCTAAATTCTCACCTTCTGGGACAATTGGGTGCACTACTTCTCTAGGTTTATCATTGAATGTTTGTATTTTAATTTTAAGTTCTTCGAAAAAGGTTTTGTCGATTGATAAGGTTCTTGCACTTCCATTTAATTCACCAATAATTCCAATATTTTTTTTGGAAATATTGTTTTTTAGGTTATTAAGATATTCTTCTTTAGTTAAGGGTTGGCTTGCGGTTAATAGTGCAAATTCCTTATAAGTTTCCAAACTTAATTGTTTGAACTCTTCAATTTTTGATAGATTCTTTTCTAGTTTATTGTTGTCGAGTTTTGAAACTAAATGTTTTACAAAATGGATAGAATCTTCCCTTTCAACAAAATCTTTAAAGTAGTCAATTAAAATTTGAGATTCATTTTTACTATATACTCCACCATCTCTTCCGAATTTAATTCCATTGTGTCCAATTGGATTGTGGGATGCTGAGATATATAAAAAGGCATCGATACTTTTATCTACTTGTGAGAGTGCCATTATTTCAGGAGCTGCAGCAATAAATAAATTAACCACTTCAATATTTAAAGATAAGAATACTCTATTTATAACATCTAATATTGCAGGTCCAGTAGGTCTTGCATCGATTGCTATTACAACCTTTTTATTCTTTTTATTTTGATTAATTTTATTTTTAGTAATTTCTTCATCACTTACACAATTTAGATGTTTAGCTAAAGATAGAGCGATAAGGGCTGAGAAATATTTGTCACTAAGACTTATTTCTTCACTATCATCCTCTTCATCTTTACTAATTGCAAAAACTTTTCTCCATCCTGATGCTGAGAGTATAAATGAGGATAATTGGTTTTTGAACTCTTGAATATTAGTTAATTCCTTTTCTAAAGGATTAATTAAAGAATCACAAATAAATAAATTACTCTTTTTATCTTTAAAAATCATACAAGCTCCTATTTTTTTATCTTATACCTAGAAAATATATTAAAAAAGTACTGAGTACAATACTTGTTGTATTATATGAAAACAATATTGTTTTTTTGTATAAACTTTTAATTAATTACTTGTAGTTCAAACTAGACTTTGATAATCTTATTTTATGATAAAAAATTGTATTGCTATCCATGATCTTTGCTGCTATGCAAAGAGCTCTTTAACAGTAGTTATACCAGCATTAGAATGTTTAGGTGTAGAGGTTTTACCTTTACCTACTGCTCTATTATCCTCTCAATCAGATGGTTTTTCAAATCTTTATATGAAAAGCTTGACTGAAGAATTGGATAAAGTGCTTGATGTTTGGGAAAATGAAAATATTATATGTGATAGTATTTATAGTGGTTTTTTAGCTAGCTATGATCAAGTTAGAATTGTTGAGAGAGTCATCAAATCTCAAGAAAAACAACATCCTTTAATTGTGATAGATCCTGTTTTGGGAGATAATTTACATCCATATTCATCTATTGATGATAAATTGATTGAAGCTATGAAATCTTTAATTTCTTATGCTGATGTTATATGTCCAAATTCAACTGAGGCTGCCCTTTTGCTTGGAGAGGAGCCTAAAACTATTTATAATGAGAGTGAAGTTGAATCTTTCCTAAATCGATTAGTTGCAATGGGTCCTAAAAAAGTTGTTATCACAAGTCTTCTCACAAAAGATCCAAATACTGTAACTACAGTATCAATTAATAATGATGTTATTCACTACCATCATAATCAGAAAATTGAAAATTCTTATCCAGGTACTGGTGATTTATTTGCTAGTGTATTAACAGGATTGCTTTTAAAAGATTATAATTTTGAAAGAGCGTGTGATATCTGTTCAACCTTATGCTCTAAAGCTTTAGTCAATACGTTTGAAAAAGGATACAAAAGACGCCATGGTATATCAGTGGCATCTATTATTCCATATCTCGATACTTTTAATTAGTATCGTTACTACCTAAAGAAAAGTCCCCAACTATTTTAATTAAAATTCCATCTCTTTTTATTTCAAGTTTTCTCTGAGGAAAATATTTTGGAATAATCTCTTTTAGGAAAGAAATAGCTTCCTCTTCTATTTTTGTCTTATCTTCTTTTTTTACCCAGCTTAATGTACTTATATCTATATCTAAAAGATAACCTCTTCCAAGTTGTGAGCCATAACCGCTAGAAAATTGTGCCCCTGTTGAGAAAAGTCCGTCATAATTTGCACTAGCTGTTTTACCTCTTTTCATTCTATTTGGGTGTAGGGGAAACATATCTCCAAATTTGTCTTCAAGATGGTTGTCTAATTCCATACACATTTTATGCAATTTGTCTTCTAAGGCAATTTGTTTTGGGTGCATTTATTTTAAATCCTCTTCATTAAATCCGTATTTGTCTAATACTTCTTGGTATTTATCATTTTGTGGAGTTTTTTCCACTTTATCTTCATCTAAAATAGATGATAGTGTTTCACTTTTTATATTAATAGGTGTTTTTCCATTTCCTTTCTTGGAAAAGAAAGATTTTCTTTTTTGAGGAGATGGTAATTCTTGTGTTGTATTTGGTTCTTCAAGTTGGCTAGTCTCTTCAACTATAGATTCTATTTCTAATGGTTTAATGTGTGAAGCTTCAGTTTTAATTTCTTCATCTATTTCTAGTTGATTAAGATCTATTACATGGGAAAAATCTTCTCTTTTTATCATTTTCTTTAAAAATGATACTAATTTTTCTTCTTCTTCTCTAAATAATTGCTCACCACTATCGATTAATGTATTTACAGCATAACTAGAGGTATCATCTAATTTAAATGAGTCTCCCTTTAAATTATAATGTATTCTAGTATATTCAATATCACTAATATTGTTAGCAACATATGATGCTAATTGCATTTGGCTAGTTGATGAAATTTTTTGAATTGGTGCCCCTTTAGATGGATCTATCCAGCCCATCAATCCCCCGCTAATATCAACATCTTCCATAGCATAATCATTACTAGCTGTAGAAAGAGCTAAAATATGGAATTTTTTACAATTAGGGTATAATTTTCTAGCTTCACTGTATGCCATTAATACTGGGTTATTTGCAATTATTCCACCATCAATAAGATAGCGTCTCTTTTCTTCTTTTTTATCATATACAATTGCAGGGGGGAAATATGTTGGTGCAGCACTTGTAGCTCTTGCAGCTTCAACTACTGTAAATTCATTATCATCCCAGCTTTTGAAATTAAATGGAATTCCTTCTGAAGCATCGTATGAGACAACCATTGTAGGTACTAAGCATTGATTTATTTTAGCATTTTTAAAGGTTCTTTTTAAAAAACCTTCAATGTGCTTTGGATCATATTTATCTTTTAATAATTGACCTAAAAATCTTGATTCTGCATGGAAGATAGACTTTCCATCGTTTTTATAAAAATCTAAAAGAGTTGAACAATCGCTACCTTTAGTAATTAGTTTTGGATGTTTTGCTTCTGGCTCTTTTTTTCCTCTTAATCTTTCAAAAAAGGTCAGAGGTTTGGTTTCATATGTTATAAGATGGTCTTCACCTTCTTCTTTTTTTAAATTGGATATTAGTGGAGAGGTCGTTAGACCTAGAGCAATTAGCCCCCCTGTTGAGGTACCAGCGATTAAATCAAAAAAGGAGTAAAATGGTTTATCCTCATTGAGCTCTTTTAATTCTTGTGCTAATTTGGAGATAACAACTGCAGGAATAATTCCTCTCATTCCACCTCCATCTATGCTTAATATATATCTTTCTTCTATTTTTTCTTCTTTGTCATTGTTTTTCTTATTAGGTAAAAGCATGTTGTCTCCATTTCTCTTTTTCTATAATCTATATAATAATCATATTGAGTAAAAAAGACACTATCTTAATATAAATTATGGTAAACTTTTAATCTTTGATGGTATAAATGATTTTTATTTTATTATATAAAGAATTAATAGTTTAGAAAAAGGAAATCTTATGGATATTTATAAAAATTATACTAATTGTAATTTATGTCCAAATCATTGTGGAGTCGACAGAACTAAGAATAAATTAGGCATATGTGATGAAAGTGATGTGGTAAGAGTAGCATTTAGTGGACTCCATAGAGGTGAAGAGCCTCCTGTTACAGGCAAAAATGGTTCAGGTATGATTTTCTTTTCAGGTTGTCCTCTTCATTGCCAATATTGTCAAAATTATCAAATTAGCGGTGGAGTTAACAAAAGAGATGGTAATGTAGGAATTCCTCTAAGTATTGATGAACTTAGTACTTTAATGTGTGAGCTTGAGAAGATGGGGGCAAATAACATTAATTTAGTAACTCCTACACATTTTATTCCCTCAATTGTATTAGCTATAGAAAAGGCTCGAAGTAATAATCTAGCCCTTCCAATTGTCTATAATACTAGTGGATTTGAAGATGTAGAAGCATTAAAACTTATTGATAAATATATCGATCTCTATTTAATTGATTTAAAAACTTTGAGTAAAAGTGTTTCGAAGAATTTTTGTGGTAGAGCTCTTTATGCTGAAAAGATAAAAGAAGTTTTTTCTTTTTTAGTTGAAAGACATCCTAAATTTGAAATCTTTGATGATTTTACTACTCCAAAAGGATTATTAGTTAGACATTTAGTTTTTCCCAATGAATTAGAGGCTACTTATCAAGTATTAGATTATTTTGCTAAGGAATTAAAAGATAGTTGTTTTCTCTCTTTAATGGTTCAATTTATTGATCCTAAAAATTATAAAACTTTTGAAAAAATTAAAGATTGGGAATATGATGATTTACTAGATTATTTAGATAAATTACATATTGAAAATGGATTTGTCCAAGAATTGGAAGATAATATAGAATGGATACCAGATTTTAAAAAAGATAAACCTTTCCCTGATGATTTCTGTGATCCTTTAGGTTATTATTTAAAATTAAAACAAACTAGGAGTTAGGATGGATTATAAAATTAGAAAAGCCACTTATGATGATATTGATGAATGTATGGAATTAGCTCATTTTGCTAATCAATTAATGCTATCTAGAAATAACCCTCAATGGGATAGGGGTTATCCAACAGTTGAGATTCTTAAAAAAGATGTTGATAAAAATCAATTAATAATTGCTTTGGAAAATGATGAAATTGTTGCTATGATGGCCCTTTTAGAAGAAAAAGATGAAGTTTATGAGAGATATGATTTTTGGACTGAAGGTCCATATATCTCTGTTCATAGATTAGTTTCTAAAAGAAGAGGACTTGGTAGAAAATTTTTAACTCTTGCTATTGATAGGGCTAAAGAAATAGGTACCAATGTTAGAATTGATACCCATGTTAAAAATGTACATATGCAACGCCTAATTGAAAGTCTAGATTTTCAAAAAGTTGGTGAAGTAGATCAAAACTATATAGATCATAGCTTAGCTATATCTTATGAATTGATACTTATATAAGCTTAGCCGATAGTTGTTCCGTAGAATTCTTTTCCTCTAAGGATATTTAAAGTGTTTTCTATGTTTCTACCATCTGCACAAATTACTTTCATTTGATCTTCTTGTGCGCCTTTGCTTGCAATAGGATCAAATGGGCAATTTTTACCAGGAACCCATTCGTTTCCAACCATTTGCCTAAAATCTGGCCAACTTATATTATCTAATGGTTTTGCATCTTTATCTAATTTAGGATCTGCTGTATAAACTTTTGCGATATTTGAAAGATTGACAATTAATTTACCACCAAATCTTCTTGATAAGAAAACAGCATCTGTATCTGTTGAGAAACCAGGTTTCCATCCAGCTGCAACCAATACTTGGTTTGTAAATTTAATATCTGCGCTTGGATTAGTAATAACTTCATCAGAACATAAATCATTAAAAATTGAATGTACTAATTGTGCATTTAAGTGAGTAGCTTTAATTCCAATCCAATCTTGGATATTATCATCTTTTTTATCTACAATTTGTCTATAAGCATCTTGATAAACTCTAGCTGGAGCACCACCTCCACAAACTAAAATTAGTTTATTATTTTTATCTTCTTTTAAATATGTTCTAATTGCTTTATTAAAATTACTTAAAAAATCAATATCTACTTTGTCTGGGGCAATAATTGAGCCACCTAATGATAATACTGCTAAATTACTCATTAAATCCATCTCCTTAATATTTAGGATTTTAACATCCTCTCATTTTATAAACAACTATTGAGAAAAATAAAAGGGCAAAGTTAAAAAAAACTTAATAGATATAGTAAAAGTATTTATGAATTATTTATTTCAAATTCAAAAGGAAGGTATTATGAGTAAATTTGATGATTTAAATTTTGTAATTGTTGAAGGTCGATTAACAAAGGATCCAACCTTCAAAGATTTTAACAACAATAGTTGTGTTTGTACTTTAAGTATTGCAATTAATTCTTCTTATAAAGGGAAAGAGGATAACTATATACAAGAAGTTGGATTTTTCGATATTGAGGTTTGGAATAGTGCAGCAAAAGCTTGTAATCAATATTTAAGTAAAGGAAGTAAGATTCGAGTTAAAGGGCAATTGAAGCAAAATAGATGGGAAGCAAAAGATGGTGTTAAAAAATCTAAAGTTTATGTAAAAGCAGATAGTGTTGAATTTAAGAGTAATGAAAAAAAAGATTCAATAGATGAGAATTCTATTAAATCTGAAGAGATTGATACATCTTTAGATATTAGTGTTGTAACACCATTTTAATTAAAAAAAGGAGATTTGAAATAACTTCAATCTCCTTTTATCTTGTCTAATCGATATAGCCTATAACTTTATTTCTGCCAGATTCTTTTGCATTGTAAAGAGCCTTATCAGCAATAGTTACTAAATTATTTTCATCAGTAACATCGTTTTCTGGGAAAGAAGAGTATCCTGCACTAATTGTAATTTTAATTTGTAATTCACCGTATTTTATAGAACTATCCTCAATCATATGCCTTAATCTTTCAGCAACAAAATGAGTATCTTCTTTTGATGCTCCAGGTAATATGACTAAGAATTCTTCTCCACCGTATCTGATTAAGAAATCACCTTCACGTATAGCCATTCTCGCAATATTTGATACGTTAACTAAAGCCTTATCTCCAACTGTATGACCGTATGTATCATTTACAACTTTGAAATGATCTATATCAAACATTATGATACCAATAGGTAAATTACTTCTTACAGCTCTTGAATATTCTTCAGTTAATCTAACCATTCCAAATCTTCTATTATATAGGTTTGTTAATGGATCGTTTGCAGCGAGCTTTTGGAGTTGATCGTAGGTTATTGCATTTCTAAGAGAAAGAGAGAGACTTTGTAAAAACATTTCAAAGCCATAAGAATGTTCTTCTTTAAAACTATTAGCAGAAGATATAATTAAAACTCCAATTGGTAAGTTTTTATAAAGTAATGGTTCAATAATTGTCTCAATAGGGAAAAAATCAATGAGAGGAGATTCAATTTTTATTTCATTTGTCAAAGTAAATCTTTGTCTAGATTTTAGTCTCATTGCATTCCAAACAGCATCATTTTCTAATAATGATTCGGGATTTTTAATATTCATAGAAGAGGCTATTAATAGTTCTCCGCCCTGTTCATATAAAATAGCGCCTGCTTGAGATTCCATAAAGTGATTGATTTTTATCAATGCATTTTGTGATAATTGTTCAATCTCAAGTTGGGTAGATAACATTTTATTGAAATCTTTTATAGCTTGTTCATTTTTCATTGAATTTGCTAAGGTATGAACTAAATTATTAAAAGAAGCTGCACTTTCCCCAATAACATCTTCCGAATCAACTTCAATTATGCAATTTTGTTCACAATTTTCAGCTAAATCTGCTGAAGATAATTCTTTGCTTAATTTATCTCTAACATAAGACATTTTGCTAGATAATAAACTTAATCTTTTACCCACAATGTTTTTAGCTAATATAATATTAACCGCTCCAACAAATATACCGGCAAAAATACATAAGAATATAAAAATTGGAGTTAAAATGTAATCTTTCGGAACACCTAAAGCGATTACAAAAAATGGGAATATAATTCCAATAATTAATCCAAACCCAATCATAAATATTGCTAAATCTTTAAAAACTTTTTTTGTTATTCTCATTTTTTGAGTCCTTTAAGATGAATAAGTTATATTTCACTATACTCGCATATACAACAATTATCAATAATATGTAAAAAAATATTTGATTTTAAAATTTGATATAATCTGGATTTTAGATTATAGTCTAATAGAAATTTATTAACTTTTAACAGTTAATTTCAATAGAGAAAAAAATATGCTAATTTACATTTAAATATAGACTATATAGCAAGTTATTAATTGATTACTGGATTTTATCAATAAGTCAAACTAATTATATTTTAATTATCATATTGTTCTAAATTATTAGGATATCCAAAGGTATCACCACTAGTAACAGTTATATAAAAATCTTCACTTGTATCTCTATCTATAAAAAAGTGGTTATTTTCACTTTTTCTATTTATTGTTCTAGTTGAAGTCTCAAGGGTTGAATCTACAGCTGCATCAGATAGAGGATAGGAGTTTTCCCACATTCCAAGACTTACCAATAATTTAGCAGTATTTAATGTCTCTTCATTTGCGAAACCTTCAAAGCTTTCACTCTTTTTGTTTGAATAAATCAAACAATCAATAACATCTGCATTATAGGATGGACTTTCAAGTACTAAAATACATCCATTATTTGAACTTAACCCCGCTTTGTTTTCACTTTTATAACTATCCATTGTATCATCTTTGAAGCTGATTACAATAAAATCCCCTTCATGGACATATACATTTGGTAGGATACATCTATCATTATAATTGTCATTGAAGCCATCTGATACAACAATCCCTGCTAAAGATCCACTATTTGTCACAAATAGTTCTACCTTGTCACAATTTTTAGTTGTACCTTTAGTAGATACTTCACTAATTAATACATCAGCTCTATTATTATTTTTTGTATAGACAAATGAATCTACTTCAGTTGAATTCCCATTTAAATCTTCAACAATAATATTTATGGTGTTTTTTTCTCCTGGAATTAATTCTTCCTTTCTAAAGTAGGTTACAATATTTTGCTTTACATTAAAGTTATCAACTACCTCTCCATTAAATTTCAAAGTTATATGTTCTTTATTACTTAAAACTTCATCAAATACAATTTCTACACTGTATTGACTGTTGCTTTCTATATATTTTAATTTAGGTGGTACACTATCAATATCCGAAATTAAATTAAAAGTATTTACAATCCTTGATTCGCAGGCTGTACAAGAACATAATAAAATTAATACAAATAGGTAGATAATTATTTTTTTTGACATATATTTATATATAAATAAAAAAATAATATTGCTTGAAAAAAGAAAAATCTTTAAACTCATAAAAAAAATAGAGGATTAATTATGGCAAAATTATGGCAAAAAGAATATTCATTAGATTCATTGATGGAAGATTTTACAGTTTCTAATGATTATATATTAGATCAAGATTTAGTAATAAGTGATGTTTTAGCATCTATTGCACATGCAAGAGGTTTAAACAAGATCAAGATATTATCAGATAATGAACTTAAGGATTTAGAGAAAGGTCTTAAGCAAATCATTGAACTTAAAGAAAATGATAATTTCCCTATCACCAAAGAAAATGAAGATTGCCACACTGCCATAGAGAGTTATTTAACTAATAAATTTGGCGATGTAGGTAAAAAAATTCATACAGGTAGAAGTAGAAATGATCAAGTTCAAACAGCACTAAGGATTTGGATGAGAGAATTTAGTGTTAAATTAACATTAGAAACTGCTAAACTAGGAAAAATATTATTAGACTTTAGTGATACATATAAAAATATTCCAATGCCAGGTAGAACTCATATGCAAATTGCTATGCCATCTTCTGTTGGGCTTTGGGCTTCATCTTTTGCAGAGGAATTTTTAGATGAAGCTAAAAGAGTTGAAAATTTTATAGATATATTAGATCAATCCCCTTTAGGTTCTGCAGCATCATATGGAGTTCCTTTAGATTTAGATAGGGCATATACCGCTGAACAAATGGGTTTTAAAAAAGTGCAAAAGAATGTTCTCTATTCAAATAATAGCAGAGGTAAGTTTGAAGCGATGCTTTTAGATCTTTGTGATTATATTGCTCTAACTTGTAGCAAATTAGCGCAAGATTTAATCTTATTTACTCTTCCTGAGTTTGGATATTTTTCTCTTCCAAAAGAATTGTGTACCGGAAGCTCTATCATGCCACAAAAAAAGAATCCTGATGGTTTAGAATTAGCAAGAAGTAGATCATCTGTTGTAAGTAGTACATCCTTTAGAGTTAAATCGATTATTAGATCTCTTCCCTCAGGCTACAATAGAGATTTTCAAGATACCAAAGAACCTCTTTTAGTTGGAACTAAAACAACTTGGTCCTTAGTTGCTATTATGGCGAAAATGACTGAAAAGGTTGAAGTGCATGAAGAGAATTTAGTAAAGGCTTGTGTTAGTGATTTGTATGCAACTGATGAAGTATTAGAAAGAGTTAAAAAAGGTGAAAATTTTAGGGATACTTATAAATCAGTTGGCTTAAATTTAGATGATGTAAAGACATATGATCCTTATCAAACAATTAAAAATAGAAGTAGTATTGGTACAACTAATAACTTATGTATTGATGAAAATAATGAGAGTGCAAAGTGTTTAATTGACTCTAGTAATAATAAAATGACTCAATTAAAATCAGCATATAAAAATCTTTGTGATAAAGAAATAGAAGTTGTAAATATATAAGTTAAATAATTTTTAATTTAGATTTGTTTTTCACAAAAAATGTATGCACAAAAATTAGTTGAAGATAAATAAATTGATTGAAAATCTCGATAAGTTTAAATATTACTATTTTATTCTAATTTGGAATTGAAATATTATTATTAATTATAGTATTCTAAAGTTATGAGCATCATTAAACCCCACAAACTCGGTGTTATTGCTGGCCCGGGTAGTGAATATTTTACAAGCAAGGTCGTTAAGCATCTGCGCAGATTGTATAAAGAGAGATATGATAAATTATCTGGCGCGCTTGCTAAACGACATGATATGAGTGAGGAAGAAATCTTAAAAATGGTCACCTTGATAGATGACATGAATAGTAAGAGAATTCCTCGTAGAAAGTGTCCGTCACAATTTCAGTGTCCGGATTTCACCATCAGAGCCAATTATACTAGATTCGCTAACGGAGAAGAAAAAGCTGAAATTCTTGATCCAGTTAGAGGCTTAAGAGTATTTTTCATTTATGATTTATCTAATATGGAATTAGTTAAACTAAATGGGGGCCAAACTTCAGTTAGATTGAGTGTTAATGACCATCTAATGTTCTTATTAACAACAATTCATGCTATTAAATTAGCAGGAGCTGAATCAATTACTTTAGTTTTACCTACATTCCCATATTCAAGACAACATAAAAAGACAAGTCGTGAAGCCTTAACTGCAAGTTTATTTTCTCATATCTGTGATATGTTAGATGTAGAGAGAATCATCACTCTCGATATCCATTCTAGAGAAATTGAAAATAGCTTTATGAAAACTCATTTAGAAAATCTTCATGGTTCCTATCAAACTTTGATTGCATTAAGTAGATTAATTGATTTAAGTGATCCAGATATCGTTGTAGTGTCTCCTGATACTGGAGCTATTTCAAGAAATAAGTTTTATGCACAATCTCTACATAGGCCATTGGCAGTATTATATAAAGAGAGAGATTACTCTATTGTTAGTACAGATGCTAATCACACCAATATTAAGAATATTAAATTATTAGGTGATGTAAAAGGTAAGACTGTACTGATGGCTGATGATATGATAGCTACAGGTGGAACAATGATTACCGCTATGAGAGAGTTAATGAATAAGGGAGCTAAGAAAATTATTTGTATGATTTCGCTTCCCTTTTTTAATGGCGGTGGTATTGAAAATTTTGACAAAGCTTATAAGGAAGGGGTCTTCTATAGAATCATTGGTACTAATTCAGTAACTCACGGCCATGATTTATTAGATAAACCTTGGTTTGTTCAAGCTGATATAACAGAATTATTTGCTAGAACTATAAGTCGTCTTCACCATGGTAGATCAATAAGTCCTCTATTAGATAATAGAAGATTTATTCAAAAATTAATTGATTCACAACAAGCTTCAGGAGCTTTTAGTGAAAAAAATGCTAAAGAAGAAAAAGAATAGATTTTTCTTATAATATATGGCCCAATAATTTGGGCCAATAATTTAATTTAGTGGTTTTTTAATTATTGAGTTTTATAAAGTTTTATTATATATTTCATACACCAAAACTAAAAATAGTTAAAAAAAATTACAACAAAGAGAAAACAAATTAAAGTTTTTAAGGAGCCCTTTATGCAAATGTCCCACAGAATATCAGGATTTCAATGTTCACCAATTAGAAGATTATCCCCATATGCTGTTGCGGCCGCCAAAAAAGGGATAAAAGTTCATTATTTAAATATTGGACAACCAGATATAAAAACACCAGAAGAAGCATTAGATGCTGTAAGAAATTATTCAAAACCTAATATTCCATATGGTCCTAGTGAAGGATTATATGAGCTTAGAGAAAGTGTTGTTGAATATTATAGAAATCATGATGTTGATTTAAATGTTGAAGATGTATTGATAACTACAGGTGGATCTGAGGCTTTACAATTTTCATTTATGACATTATGTGATCCATTTGATGAGATTATTATTCCAGAACCTTATTATACAAATGTAACTAGTTTTGCTAGAACTGCTATGGTTGATTTAGTGCCTATCACAAGTAGAATTGAGGATTCTTTTTCACTTCCCCCAATAGAAGAATTTGAGAAAAGAATAACTAGAAAAACTGGTGCAATTTTATTATGTTCACCAAATAATCCAACCGGTTATATTTATACTAAAGATGAAATCAAAAGTATTTTAGAACTTTGTAAAAAATATGATATTTTTCTCATTGTTGATGAAGTATATAGAGAATTCTGTTATGAAGGCGAGTTCTCTAGTGTATTAACTTATAAAGGGTATGAAGATAGAGTTGTTTGCATAGATTCTTTTTCAAAAAGATATAGTATGTGTGGCTCAAGAATTGGTGCTGTAGTTACTAAAAATGAAGAATTTAAAGCAAATATTTTAAAATTATCTCAAGCCCGTCTTTGTCCTCCAGATATTGAACAAGTTGCTGCAATTGCTGCATTGAAAACCTCTCCTTCTTATTTAATTGATGTCAAAGAAGAATATAAAAAGAGAAGAGACTTTTTAAGTAATGGATTAAAAAAGATTGATGGTATTGTTTCATCAACTCCTAAAGGAGCTTTTTATCTTGTTGCTGAACTTCCTGTAGATGATGCAGAAAAGTTTGCTATCTTTTTATTAGATGAATTTAGCTATGAAAATGAGACTGTTATGATAGCTCCAGCTGAGGATTTTTATGTAACTCCTAAAATTGGAAAAAAGCAAGCAAGAATTGCTTATGTATTAAATACAACAGATTTAGAAAGAGCTTTAATCTGTCTAGAAAAAGGCTTAAAAGCTTATCAAGAGAAATATCTATAGAAAAAATAATTCCAAAGTGGTTTATATCTAACTACTTTGGAATTAATATTATAGAATTTATAATTCTGATTACTTATTCTAATTAGTTAATGAATGAATAAACGGAATTAAAACAGATAGAGCAATCTCATTGTGTCCACCTTCTGGAATTATTAAATCTGCATACTTCATGGTAGGTGCAATAAAATTATAGAATCCAGGTCTAACAACTTCAAGATATTGGTTAATAACACTTTCAGCAGTTCTTCCTCTTTCAGCTATATCTCTTTGTAATCTTCTAATGAATCTAATATCATCAGGGGTATCTACATAGAGTTTTAAATCCAATAAATCTCTAATTTCTTTATCATATAAAACCATTAAACCTTCAATAATAACTAGACTTTTAGGTTCAACTTTTAATGATTCTTCTTTTCTTCTATGATGAACAAAATCATATTCAGGCATTTCAATTGATTCATTGTTCTTCAGCTTTACTAAATGCGAATGAAGTAATTCCATATCAAAAGCATCAGGGTGATCAAAATTAAAAGCAGTAATATTTTCATTATTTATAAAAGTAGCACTTTTATAGTAATTATCTTGTGGTATAAACACGAAATCTGAACAGACTTCACTTATTTTTCTAACAATAGTGGATTTTCCTGAACCAGATCCTCCAGTAATTCCAATTATTTTAACATCCATTAATAAATCCTTTTAAAGGTAAATTGTTTTATAAATAATAACCTTTTAAAATTTAAAAGTAAATATTAATTAATATGGCATGGAATTATTATAAGTGAAACTTCAAAAACTTATTCTATAAAAATATGTATAAATTTATAGATAATTTAAACTTTTCTTGTTGTTTAAGTTTTAACTTATGCATACAATGCATTTATGATTTACGCACTAGCTTTTTTCTTTATAAATTCAACATTTGTTATTATTAATCCATATTTGCAAGTAGTTTTGAGTAATCTAGGCTATGGTTTTAAAGCTGTAGGGTTTTTCCAAGCTTGTTTTGAAGGTTTTGGAATACTAGGTCCACTATTGTTGGGCTATTTAGCAAATAAGACAAATAGGTATAAAGAGCTTACTATTTTTTCATTACTAGCAAGTAGCGTATTCTTTTACTCTCT
Organism: Sphaerochaetaceae bacterium; assembly: GCA_963677735.1. GTDB lineage: Bacteria > Spirochaetota > Spirochaetia > Sphaerochaetales > Sphaerochaetaceae > Pleomorphochaeta. The sequence continues at coordinate 1,871,636 of OY782505.1, read as the reverse complement.
TTCATTTGATAACTCATATTTAACGGTAATTATATTATTGATTTTAACAGGTTTCTTTTTTAGAGCAATTGCACCATTACTTGATTCTATAAGTAATAATGCTGTAAAAGGAGATAGTTCTAAATATACTTTAGTTAGATCTGCTGGCACTATGGGATATGTTTTGATATCTGCAGCTCTTTCTTTTTTTAAAAAACCAATTATTGATTCTAATCAAAGTATAGGTTTTTGGTTACTTGTTATAAGTTTTGTATCTATTGTTATAATGTTATTTGTTCCAAAAGGTGAAATAATTGAAGTCCCTATACCAAAATCAACAAGTAAAGAAGATAATAAGTGGTTTAATAAAGGTTTAGTAATTGGATTATTAATTATGGCAATGAGCCGTTTTTCTATGGCTGGAATTTTTTCTTTCCTCTCATTATATTCAATTCAAGTTGTCGGATATACTGATTTAACAACTTTAAATTTAGTAGCTGCTTTGACAGAGTTTTTTGTGATGATATATAGTGGAAGATTATTGCAAAACAAAAAAGTCAAATCATCAAATCTTTTGATATTTAGTACATTTACGGTAGCAATAAGATTATTTATGTATGCTTTTTTACCAGGTGTAAAATTCTTATTATTAGCACAAGCTTTACATTGTTTTTGTTATGGTTCTTTCCATGTCTCAGCAATAATGTTTATTAATGAACATGTTAGAATAGATAAAAGAGGGGTAGGAATTAGCCTCTATTATGCCTTAGCTACAGGCCTTCCAATGGTTTTAGGCTCTTCAATTGGAGGCATTATTGTATCTAACTATGGCTTTAATACTTTATTTATTAGTTATGCCTTTGTAAGTTTAGTTGCAGTAGCTTTAGGATTTATTTTTTATAAACCTTTGAGAGAGAACTTAATTAACCGTATTTAAAATTATTTATATCTATCTAGTTGTTTTGAATAAAAAAAATGTTATAATTTATTGAGCTTAGGAGTTTTAAAGTATGAATAATAATGGAATCTGGGATTTAGAAAAAGCTAATTTATCAAAAGAAAAAATTGAAAAGAATCTTAGAGATTCTTCTAGGCTTATTGAAGCTGATATTTATTCCATTCTAAATATTATTGAAAATTATGATCCATTATTAGTACTTAAAGTTGTAGCTATATATGTTGATGAAATTGTTAAAAAGAACCATTCAAGAAAAGATGTTCAAGCAAGTATATATGGCTTGATGCGTTTTATAATTAAATGGGTTGCAACAAATCCAAATAGATTTTCTGAAAACCAAGACGTATCAACTTTAGATAAAAACAAGTTAAAGAAAACTTATAACCAACTTGAAGCTCATACGATCAAATATTTAGATAATTTAGTACTAAAAGAAGCTTCTGATATATCATTTAGAACTCCTATGCAAAAAAAATTACATTCTTTTGTACAACCCTTACCAATAGATTATAATGATTTAAACAATAAAATTCTTGAGTTAAAATGTTTGTTACTTCCTTTCACAAATGAAATTGCTAATACCTTTGATTCAGATTTAGAAGGTATTTTAGAGTCAATTAAAATTCTAACTTATAATGGTTTTAAAGCAATGGACCTTTTAGAGCAAGAAGTTTCAATCTTTGCAGATAAAACTGAAATTAAAATTAGAGAGCATAGAGATAATGGAAGCAAAGAAAGTGATAAAGAACTTTTAAAACAAATTATTGAAGAAGAGAATTGGCAACAATGGTTTGATGATATTAGATATAAAAGTGAAGGATTTGATTTATTTTATGCAAATAAATTAATAAAATTATCCCAACATGATATTGATCTATTATCAGTTGAAGCGGGGAGTATTGCTTCAAATAATTATTGTTGGATTAGCGATAGTGCAGGGTTCTATGATTCAATTTTTATAAAAATTAGAGGAAAAGCATTTATCTTTGATGGAATGTTTGCAGTTGATAGAGCTTATGCTTCTATTAAAAAAGCAGTCCTTAATAATAATCCTTCTTATAGAGAGTTTTGGGAAGAGAATGAAAAAAGAAAACGTTCTATGTTACCTTTTTCAATATTTGCTGGAGTATTTAGTAAGCTAGGATATACTCTAAATTATAAATATGAAGATACAATCTTTACAACTTTCTTTGAAAAAGATGATCAAAAGGTATATCTTCAAGTGCCTTCTGCTCATGGATATGTGATTCCTTTAAACCCTATAGAGGATATCGTTTTATTAGAAAATGCTATTAGATGTTTTAAAGCAAGTTATAAAGATTTTGATAAAATTAATGATCCTATAATTGTTGTCTTAGAAGACGATAAACAATCTGATATAGTTGAGAATAATAATATATTTGAAGTAAAACTTTCATATGTGGTTACATTGATGAATGATTTTACCAAGATTGTAGAATTTAAAAAGCAAGTTTTAAAACTAGATTCTTTAGATTTGAAAGAAGAGAAAGAACACAAGAGTGAACCTTTAAAAGTTGTTAATCATATCAATTTTAGTGATAATAAATTTGAAAAAAACAAAGAAGCTGATGATGATTTTGATGAAGATGACTTAATGGATGAAATATCACAAGAAGAAAAAGAAATAGAGGAATCTGAAGATACAGAAGCATATTCCCAAGTAGAAGAGTCTTTAGAGACTTGTTTTAGTGATAAAACCTATATAAGTGATGAAGAAGAATCTTTTAAAGACACTGATGAAGTTGATTTAGATGCTCAAGAATTAACAGATATAAGCACTTTAGAAAATGAAGAAGTTGATGATGATTTTGATGAAGATGACTTAATGGATGAAATAGCACAAGAAGAAAAAGAAATAGAGGAATCTGAAGATACAGAAGCATATTCCCAAGTAGAAGAGTCTTTAGAGACTTGTTTTAGTGACAAAACCTATATAAGTGATGAAGAAGAGTCTTTTAAAGACACTGATGAAGTTGATTTAGATGCTCAAGAATTAACAGATATAAGCAAATTAGAAAATGAAGAAGTTGATGATGCTCTAATAGATAATCAAAAAGAGGACATATCAACTTATATAGAAGTTACTGAATCTCTAGAAGATAATTTTTCTGATAAAACTTATGAAAGTGATAGAGAAGAAGAAATTAAACAAGATCCAAATAAAATTTTAAATGGTGAAGAGGTGTTTGATTTAGATAATTTAAATAATAATGATGAAGATGATTTTGATGAAGATGATTTAATGGATGAAATAGCTCTTGAAGAAATGGAAGCTGAACAAGAAGCAATTGATAAAGCCAATAAAAATAATGGTTTTTCTTTCTTTGATTTATTGAACAATGTAGCTCAAGGTAAAGATCCTTTAGGTAGAGAAGGTGAACTTGAGAAAGATGAAGAAGTTATTGAAGATGAACCTAAAACAAAAGAAGTTGAAGTAGAAAAAGAAGAACCACCTAAACCTAAGACAGGTTTTTCTTTCTTCGATGTTTTAAATAATGTTGCCCAAGGCAAAGATCCACTGTCATCTCAATATGAAGATAAAGAAGAAGTTATAGAAAAAAAAGAAATGCCTATTTCAAGTTCTATATTAAATTCTTTAAATGAAGAATTAGAAAAAATTGACTCGGATGATAGTGATTTAGATAGTTATGGTTTTTTAGAAGAAGATGAAACTGAAGAAACTGAAGAATTAGATGAAACTGAAGAATTAGATGAAACTGAAGAATTAGATGAAACTGAAGAATTAGAAGAAACTGAAGATTTAGAAGAAATTGAAGATTTAGAAGAAATTGAAGATTTAGATGAAATTGAAGATTTAGATGAAATTGAAGATTTAGATGAAATTGAAGATTTAGATGAAATTGAAGATTTAGATGAAATTGAAGATTTAGAAGAAATTGAAGATTTAGAAGAAATTGAAGATTTAGAAGAAATTGAAGATTTAGAAGAAATTGAAGATTTAGAAGAAATTGAAGATTTAGAAGAAATTAAGACTTTCAATGATTTTAATGATGCTAGGGATATAGAAAAGGAGGTCATAAAAGTAGATCTTAAAGAATATGCAGCAATAGAAGAGAATAGAATATTTGAGACGGAAGTTCCTTCTATTGATGAAATTTGGCCGCCAAAAGTATTTGAGATTATTAAATTTGTAGATAAAGAAGACAGTCCTTTCTTTGATATTTGCAAAGATGATGATTCAGAATTATTAGAAGGAATTGACTATTTAATAAACAAAGCTCTTGAGAAACAAAAAGTTGATAATAAAGAGAAAATGTTTACTATCCCTGGATATGATTTAACATTAGTTTTAGCTACAAACCATAATGATAAATTAAAATTATGGGAAAGAAGAAATAATTTAGGTGCAGTAATGTTTTCTCAAAATAAAGAAAAATGGCATGCATTAGTATTAAAATATAATAATGAAAATAATTTAATAGATGTTGAAGAGGTTGAAATCACGAAAGACAGTTTCGATCCGGTTGATTGGAAATTTGTTGTATCAACGGGAAACAGATTAAAGAAAGGTTAATATGAATAAAACTTTAGAATTACGACTTGAGAGAGTAATAGAAGTAGCTAAAAAAGCTGGTGATTTTGCTCTTTCAAAAAGGAAAACTCAAGATTTTTATGTTTCAGAAAAAGATACTAATGATTTTGTTACTACTGTAGATAAAGAAACCGAACAACTTATATATAATGAATTACATAACTATTATGAATCTGATGGTTTTTACGGTGAGGAAAGTGATGAAATATTAGGTACAGGGAGGTGGGTTGTAGATCCTATTGATGGAACAACTAATTTCTTTAGAAATCAACCAACTTGGGCCGTTAGTATTGCATACGAAATAGAATTTAATAAACCTTTGCTTGGTGTAATATATGCACCTTGCCTAAATGAAATGTTTTATGCTTTAAAAGGGTATGGAGCATATAGAAATGGTGAAAAAATACAAACATCGAATATTGATAATATCAATTATTCAATAAATGTTTGTGTACCACCTCATCGGTTGAAAGAAAAATATTCTGAGTATATGAAAATATATAACCAGATTGGGTTAGCTTCAAGCGATATAAGATCTTTTGGATCTTGTGCAATAGAATTATCTTATATAGCTTGTGGATTTCTTGATGGATATTATGAGTTAAATTTGGGATATTATGACTTTGCTGCAGGCAAAATTATTCTCGAAGAAGCTGGTGGAAAATTTTCTGTACTAAAGTCTAATGGGAATTTAAATAATAATCGTTTTGACATCTTAGCAACTAATGGAAAGCTTCATAGTTGGTTTGAAAATATAATTTTATAAGAATGAGGATAAATGAAAAACTATAAATTAATAATTTTTGATTTTGATGGAACTTTGGTAAATTCTTCACCAGGAATTTATAACACCGCGAATTGGACTGTTAAACAATTGGGTTTAGAAGAAGTCTCAGATATTGAACAATTGAATAAGTTTATTGGTCCCCCATTAAAAGATTGTTTTAAATTAACTTATGATTTAGATGACAGTTTGTTAGATAAAGCTTGTGATTTGTATCGAGGAAAATATGAAATTTCCGGACAATATGAAGTTGAAATTTTTGATGGAGTAGAAAACGTATTAAAACTTTTAAAAGAAAAAGGCTATACTTTAGCAATTGCCACAATGAAATATAGAGATATAGTATTTAGTATGTTAGAACATCTAAATCTAGTAAAATATTTTGAATATATCGATGGAACAAATATTGAAGGAACTAAATATAAAGCTCAAATTTTGAATGAAATAGTTCAGCATTTCAATATTGATAAAAAAGACTCTCTTCTAATCGGAGATACTGATCATGATAAAGATGCTGCTGTTGAGGCAAATATTGATTTCTTAGCTGTAAATTACGGTTTTGGATATAATAAGAAAACAAAAGTATCAAAAGATATGGTAGGTATTGCATCTACCCCTAAAGATATATTATCGTATATACTATAAACATAAAAATTTTTAGATAAAAAAATGTAAATAATAAATTAAATAGGAGAAAATTATGGATAAACTTAATAAAGTAGAAATAAAAACAACTGAAGCCCCTTCAGCTATTGGCCCATATAGTCAAGGTATTGTAGCTGGTCCTTTTGTATATTCATCTGGCCAAATCCCAGCAGATCCAAAAACTGGTGAAATCACTGGTGGTATTAGTGAACAAACTTTCCAATCATTAACAAACCTTAAAGCTGTTGTAGAAGCTGGTGGTAGTGATATGGAACATGTGATTAAAACTACAGTATTCTTAAAGAATATGGACGATTTTGCAGCAATGAATGAAGTTTATGCTAAGTTCTTTAGTGAAGGTATTAAACCTGCACGTTCTGCTGTACAAGTAGCAAAACTACCTAAAGATGTTTTAGTTGAAATTGAAGCAATTGCTTTAGTAAAATAAATATTAACTATTAATTTAATTGAGAGCACTCCAAAAGGGGTGCTTTTTAAATTATCTCCTCGAAACTTGCTCCAATGCATTTAGCTAAATCTCTAGGATTTACAATCAATTGTAGTCCGCGAACTCCTGCACTTACATAAATTTTTTCTTCTAAGAGTGCAAAATCAGATATGAATGTTTGATAAGATTTTTTCATTGCTAGAGGAGAACAACCACCCCTGATATATCCGGTTACCTTTTTTAACATATCTAATTTTAATAATTCAATTTTATTAGATGAAGTTAAAGCTCTTGCTTTTTTCAAACTAATATCAAATTCAGCAGGAAGGCAAAATACAAAAATTTCTTTATTTTCGTTAATCATTACAATAGTTTTATAAACTAAATCAATATTAATATTAGCTGTTTTAGCAACATGAACTGCATCAAGATTATTTTCATCCACCGCATATTCTTTTACTTGGTATTTAATATTTTCTTTTTCAAGAATTCTCATTGCATTAGTTTTTTTTATTGAAGACATATTATAAAAATATAGGTTTGAAAAAAAATAGTAAAGTTAATTTATATAAAAAGCCTCTAGATCTTTAAATAAAATTAAAGGACCTAGAGGAATTATAAATTATTTCTCATCTATTGCAAAAGGCGTGCCTAATGCAGAAGGGGAAGCAAAACTTCCTTTGTTTTTTATACTATTAACAGTCATAATTATTAACGTTACAATTGTTATAAAGTAAGGAGCTATTGCTAGAAATTGAACAGGTACAACCATTTTAAATCCGGCAGCTTGCAAGAAGAATTGTAAGCTAGTAATACCACCAAATACTAAAGTACCAATAGCAACTCTTGCTGGGTTCCAAGCACTGAATATTACAAGAGCAATTGCAATCCAACCAATACCACCAGTCATACTATCATTCCATGATGGAGTAAAGGATAGAGATAGAGCAGCTCCACCTACACCTGCAAAAAATCCACCTAGCACAGTATAAATGTATCTTGTCTTATTTACATTAATACCCATTGCAGCAGCCGTTCTAGGAGCTTCTCCAACACTTCTAAGAGTTAATCCATGTTTTGTTTTATACATGAAATACCAAGAAAGGGGTAGTAATATATATAGCAGATAAGTAAGAATTGAAACATCAAAGAATGCTCCAATAACAGGAATCTTATGCAATAGAGGAATTTGAATATTTTCAAATTTTGCAGATAAGTTTAAACCAACTAAGTTTAAATTGTTTTCTACAGGACCTAATCTTTTTCCTAAGAAGTTAGCAAGTCCTGTTCCAAACATTGTTATTGAAAGTCCAGTTACAACTTGGTTAGATCTTAAAGAAATAGTTAAGAAGGCATGTATTAAACTAAATAAACCACCGGTTAACATAGCTATAAAAACACCTAAAATTAAGCTTTGAGTATGGAAAGTTACTGCAAAGCCAGATAAGGCTCCCATCAACATAATTCCTTCAAGTCCTAAATTAAGTACCCCTGATTTTTCAGTAAAAACTTCACCCAAAGTTGCATAAGTTAAACTAGTACCCATCGCTAGAGTAGCAGCTAATAATTTTGTTATTAAATCTAATGAATCCATTATTTATCTCCTTTAACTCTAGCCGGTTTAATTCTATGGTCTATAAAAATACTTCCAGCTAATAGTGGAATTAAAATTAGTCCCTGTAAAACTTCACCCATAGCTGATGGTAGATGCATTGTAATTTGAAGAGCATCAGAACCTGTTTCTAGGGCAGCTAGGAATAGTGCTATAAATACTGAAACAAATGGATTTAATCCACTCATCCAAGCAACTATAATTCCGGTAAAGCCATAACCGCTATTAACACCTTTTGTCAAACTGTGTGTTACTGCAGAAGCATCAATACCACCTGCTAAACCAGCTATTCCTCCTGATAAAAGCATAGCTAGAATAATGTTCTTTTTAATTGAAACACCCTGACATCTTGCAGCCTCACTGTTTTTTCCAATCATGTTTAGTTCAAAACCCCAACGAGTTTTATATAGGACAAAATAAAGAACAACTACTAAAATAAGGGCTATAAATATACCATAATGAACTTTTCCCCAAAAACGTTGAATCCAAGCAAAATCAGGATATTTTACAGTTCCCATATTATTTTTTGGAGCTTTCCAAGCTGAAATATATAAATATTCTGCTATACCAATTGCAATATAGTTCATCATTAAGGTTGTTAAAGTTTCATCTACTTTCCACTGAGCTTTAAGAGCTCCTGGAACTCCACCCCAAAGACCACCAAAGATAATAGCCATTATTAAACCAACAGGTAAAACTAAAATATTTGGAAGCCAAGTCCAAAATTGCATTACCCAAGTAATACCAATAACACCCATTACATACTGACCTTCAGCACCAATATTCCAAAATCTTAATCTAAAGGCTATACCAACTGCTAAACCACACATTAGAAGTGGGATCATTTTAACTAAAGTATATTGTATTTTAGTATTTGATCCGAATGCGCCTTTAAAAATAGCAGCATAAGTTTGAATAGGGTTTGCATTAGATAGTAATAAAACAATGGCTCCTAAAACAAATGATATTAAAAGAGAGTATATCGGAATTAGGATTTGCATTTTTTTAGATTTTTCATTTCTTTTTTCAATTATGAATCGCATTCTTCGCTCCTTTCAACACCTGCCATTAATAAGCCAATTTTTTCAGTTGATGCATCTTGAGCATCCATGATATCCATTATTCTACCTTCAAACATAACTGCAATTCTATCACATACAGTTCTAAGTTCATCAAGTTCTTCACTTACTAAAAGGACAGCTGAACCACTATCTCTTTGAGCTATAATATTTTGTCGAACAGATTCAATTGCTCCTACATCTAAACCTCTAGAAGGGTAGACCGCAATTAGGATACCTTTACATGAATTAATTTCTCTAGCTAATATGGTCTTTTGTATATTACCCCCTGACAGAAATTTAGCACTAGTAAATTGAGTTGGAGTTTTAATTACAAATTTTTGAATTAGGTTTGAAGCAAATTGTCTAACCTTTGATTTGTTAATCATATGGTGATTAGAAAGTTCTTGAGTACGATATTTTTTCATACTTAAATTTTCGCCTACACTCATATCTCCAACAATCCCCATTCTACCTCTATCGGCTGGTATATGACTAACTCCTGCTTTAATAATTTGAAGCGGTGTCTTATTAGTATAATCTTCTCCATCAATAATTATTGAACCTGAGTTAACTCTTAGTAATCCGGTAATAACTTCGCTTAAAGGTTGTTGTCCATTTCCTGCAACCCCAGCTATTCCTAGTATTTCACCACTACGTATAGTAAAGGAGATATTATCAAGCGTTTTTCTTGTATGAGTTTTAGAATTAACACTTACATTTTTAAGTTCAACTCTAACTTTACCTGGTTTATATGGGCCTTTTTCAAGTTCAAATAATACAGGTCTTCCGACCATAAGGTTTGCAATTTCAGATAACTCTTTTATAGAAGCTGTTGGTTTTATACCTACACATTTACCTTTTCTTAAAACCATAAGAGTTTCAGAAAATTCTAATACTTCAATCATTTTATGAGTAATAAAGATTGCACTTTTGCCCTCACTTAGCATCTTTTTTAGAATTTTATTTAATTCTTGTGATTCTTTTGGAGTTAATACAGCAGTTGGTTCGTCTAATATTAAAATATCAGCACCGCGATATAATAATTTTAGGATTTCAACTCTTTGTTGCTCTCCAACTGTTAAAGTTTCAACTAGTCGAGTAGGATCGACTTTCAAATCATATTTTTTACTTAATTCAATTATTTTCTCATTAATTTCTGAAATAGGAGGAACTGTTGGTAAGTCTTTTAATCCTAATATAATATTTTCGGCAACAGTTAAATTACCTACTAACATAAATTCTTGGTGTATCATACCAATGCCTAAAGCCATAGAATCTTGAGGCGAGTTAATAATAACATGTTTACCATTTACATATATTTCCCCTTCATCGGGTCTATATAAACCAACTAACATGTTCATTAAAGTACTTTTACCAGCACCATTTTCACCAAGTAAAGCTAAGACTTCACCTTTATGGAGTTGTAGAGTAACATCTTCATTTGCTAAAACTCCAGGAAATCTTTTTGTAATGTTTTTCATCTCAACTACGAGAGTTTTTTCCATTTTTAATCCCTATACTTTTGTTAAATCTAATATCAAAAATAGGGGTAGAATAATCCTACCCCTATAAACCAAATAGTTATGGTTATAGTCTTATTTATTTAGCAGAGCCAATTACGCCTTCTACAAACCAATCCATGGTTAGCATATCGCCATCGCTCATTTTTTCACCAGCAGCTTGTCTAACAGCACCAGTGTTATCTTTTAATTCACCCCAGAAAACATCGAAAGTATCGTCTCTCATTTGTTGTTCTAAAGCCATTACTGCATCAACAGTGTCAGAAGGAACTAAGTCTGATACAGGTGATAATAAAATCATATCATCATCAAGACCACCCCAATATGATTGAGAAGTCCAAGTTCCATCCATTGCTTTTTGAATTTGAGGAATCATGTAGCTACCCCAGTTCCACATTGGTGAAACTAAAACGTGATTACTACCTGTTAATTCCATGAAGTTTGCATTGTAACCAATTGCATAAGCACCTCTATCAATAGCAGCTTTAGCAGGTTCTGTAGTATCTTGGTGTTGAGCAATTACATCACAACCACCATCTAATAATGATTCAGCTGCTTGTTTTTCTTTAGAAGGGTCGAACCATGTGTTTGTCCAAACAACAGTAACAGTTGCATCAGGATTAACACTTCTTGCACCTAAAGTAAATGCATTTATACCACGAACAACTTCAGGAGTATTGAAAGCACCAACATAACCTAAGTTACCTGATTCACTCATTTGACCTGCGATGATACCTGAAAGGTAACGCATTTGATACATACGACCAAAATAGTTAGACATATTTTCATTGTCTAAATAACCAGAACAATGTTCAAAGTAAACATCTGGATGTTCTTGAGCAACATTTTGCATGTATTGTTGATAGTTATATGAATTAGCAAAGATGATTTTACAACCTTCATCAATTAAAGATTCCATTGCTCTTTCACTTTCTTCGTTTTCAGCAATGTTTTCCATTCTAATTACTTCAATCTTATCGCCGAAATATTCTTCAGCTGCAATTGTACCTTGGTCGTGCATATAAGAATAACCAAAATCTCCAGGGGCTGAAACATAAATTACACCAACCTTCATAGGTGCATCTTCACTCATTTCTGCAGTTTCTGTTGAACCGCCAGCAAAAATTGGAGCAAGTGTACATAGAGCACATGTCAACAAAATAGATAATTTTTTCATTATTTTCTCTCCTTATCTAATGAACTAATTGCGATATAAATATCACATTTAAGTATAGGGTACTACTTAAACGTTGTCAAAAAACTTTTCAAAGAATACTTTTGCAACTAATATTCTAATGTTGTTATTTTTATAAAAAAAAATAAAAAAAGCAACATAAATTAATAAAATAAATAAAAAAATATAGAGTTATGCAACAAAAATGTTGTTTTTGGATGGGTAAATTAGCTTATGTGTTTATGATAAGTTGTATTTTCTATTGAATTCAAAATAATTGAAGAAAAATTTGTAACTTTTTGTTATTTGCTTTGACTTACTTTTTGTATAGCAAAGTTGTATTCTTTATTATTTTTTAAAAAGTAATTGAAGAATTTTACTAAAAAAAAATATTTAGAGAATTTGTTTAGTAGCAAATAGCACTAGACTTTTAACTATTTATAAGTCAATATATAATTATATAAAACACTTAAAGGAGATAATTGTGCAACTTAAGGCAAGGAAACCCATAATTGTTGTTTTAGCTTTAATCTATTTATTAAATTTTCCATTATATTCTATTGATAACGAACAAAATGTTTCAGGATTTGTTGTTAATTCTCCTATATATAGTAATTTTGATATAAATGAATTAGAAGCTCTAAATATTGAACAACAGACCTTTAATGAACAATTAGGCTTAATAGAACTTGACTCAAAGATTGATCCTTCAACATTGTTATTAATGGCAATTAGTGATTCTAATTATCCTATTACTCCTGGAGATACATTTAGAATTGATTACCTAGATGGAGATCAAGAAAAAGAATTAGTTCTTCAAGTAGATAGTCAATACAATGTAAACATACCTTTAATTGGAACCATAGATGCTGAAGATATGGTACTCTCCCAATTAGTCGAAACAATTAAAAACAATATTTCTACATATTATGCATTTTCTTCTCCCCAAGTATCATTGATTTCAATTGGGGTTTTTTCTGTTAAAGTAATTGGTGAGGTATTAACCTCTTCAACTTTTGCAGTAAATGGATTAACTCGCTTAAGTGAAGTTGTAAATGTTGCTAATGCATATGCAAATACAAGAGATGTTCAAATAATAGATAAATATGGTGATATCAAACACTATGATTTATATCTAGCATTAAAAAAAGGTCAAATAGATCAAAATCCTTTATTAAAAGCAGGAGATACGGTTCTTTTAAGACAAGCAGATAAAATTGTAAATATTTATGGAAACATCTATAAACCGGGAACCTTCCAACCAAAAGAAACAGAAACTTTGCAAGATATCATCTCCTATTATGCCGGGGGACTTTTATCAAGTGCTGATATAAACAATATTTTGATAAGTAGGTATGATGTTGAAACTAATACTTACAAGCAAATCAAAACTACTTTTGATAGTGATATTGAAATAAATAATCTAGATAGAATTATAATTGCAAACATTCCAATTGTTCAAAATAGTATAACAATTGAAGGTGCTATAGTTGATCTCAATTCAAATAGTACAACAACAGCCTCTCTGTTAGGAATGTCTAGAGGATCAATGATTTATAAATTTTTCCCAGGGGAAACTCTAAATGATATGTTAGATACTATTTCTACTAGATTTACAAGTACAAGTGATTTAACACATTCATATTTAATTAGAGACGGTGAAAGAATTAGTGTAAATCTTCTTTCATATTTAGAAAATGATATTAAAGATGACTTTGTTTTAGAAGCAGGAGATAGATTAGTAATTCCATTTGATCAAAAATATGTTAACGTTCAAGGCGAAGTTGAAAGAGCTAATGCGTATGCATATGAACCTAATAAAAAAGTTAGTTATTATATAGCATTAGCAGGTGGTAAGACTGATGATGCTTCAAATAAAATAAGAATAACAGATTCAAATGGGAATCAATTAGGCACAGATGAATATATTCCATCGGGAGCAACAATTTATATTGAAGAAGACAAGTTTAAAACAAATGTTGCAACTGTCGCTTCTATAATTTCGATTGTTTACTACTCCGCCTTAATAATTAATACCTCTCTAGACATCTTTGGCGTAAACTAATTAGGAGAAAATTGTGGATTTAGATAATAATAATATAAATGAAGAAGGAATAAGTATCTCTGAGTTATGGGAGATTTTCAAAGCTAGATTTACATGGTTTATAACTACTTTAATTTTGGTAGTTGTAGTAGCTATTATTTATCTCCAATATGTAATACCTCAGTACTCTTCTACTGTTACTGTTTTAGTTGAACCAATTACAACTTCTTCCTCTTTAGATGATTTAATGCTTACTAATCTCAGTTCGAGTTCTTCAAAAATCTCAACTGAGGTTGAACTTTTAAAAAGTAGAACAAACATTGATGCTGCCCTAGCATTATTAGATTTAAGTGAATACAAAGATTCAGTTGGAATTCCTTATAGTGAATTTTATAGCGTAGGACCTGAAAGTGATGCTATATCTGTTTCATCGGTAAAGGATACTAAATTAGTTTCTATTTCTGTAACCGACGAAAATCCCAGATTTGCTGCAGATTTTGCAAATGCTTTATCAGTAAGTTATGATAATTTGCTAACAAAAATTGCAAAAAATTCTAAAACTACACAAAGAGAGTTTTTAGAACAACAAATTCCAATCAATGAAGAAGAATTAAAAACAGCATCTGATAAATTAAGTGACTACAAGGAAGAGTCTGGAATTTTACAATTAACAGAAAAATCTTCAATGTTAGTGGAACAAATTTCATATTATGAATTGAGAAAAGAGCCCTTAAACTTACAAAAAATTGAAGCTAATAGTAAAATCCAATCTATTTATTCAAATCTTTTAGAAAAAAATATAACACTTCCAAGTGCAGAGGAATTAACTAGTGATGCTTCATTCCAACAATTAGTGAAAGCTTATTCAATTAGTGAAGCCGAGCTAATAATGTATGAAGCTGTAAATGCTTCTACAGTATCAGATAGTTCAAAAGTATTGGGGTCAAGAACTAGTGAATTAACTAGCTCACTATCTTCCATTTCTAAAAAAATGTTAGACAATATAAATCAAAAATTAAAATCATACTCTAATTTAGATATATTAGTATCAGCTATGCTAAGTGAATATGGAAGAGCTGTTTTAACCTCTCAAATTTGTGATATTGGCTTAGAGGTATTAAATACAAGAGGTCAACAATTTAATGAAGAGTTAGATCAATTACCTATTATTGAAAGAAAAGTTGTTGAACTACAAAGAGACGTTACTGTATTACAACAAATAGGAGTTCAACTTAGAACAATGCTTGAAGAGGTAAAGCTAGTTGAAGCTGCTGTTACGGGAAATGTAACTCTAGTAGATAAAGCTATTGTTCCTGAAAACCCTGTTAGCCCAAATAAATTGTTAATTTTAGCTGTATCTATTTTATTAGGTGCTGCTTTAGGCTTCCTTTTAGCCTTAGTTGTTGATATGGCAGATAATACAATTAAGACAACAGAGCAAGTTAGAAAAATATTAAAGAATACAAAAATACCTTTACTTGGATGGATTCCATTAGTAAAAGATAAAACTTTAAATCCCAGTGGTAAGAAAAATATTGGGTATCAAAACTTGTCAGTATATGAAGATCCTATTGCTTTTGAAAGTGAGAAATATATGGCAATTGTATCTAATATTATTTACTCAGGAGAAGTTGGAAAGAACAGAAGCATTACAGTTACTTCTTGCGATGTAAGTGAAGGAAAGAGTTCTTTAGTTGCAAATATGGCTCTCTGTTTAGCTAATATGGGAAGTAGAGTATTATTAGTTGATGGTGACTTTAGAATGCCATCAATCGAGGCTAAATTTGGTTACTCAAGAGCAAAAGTTGGTCTAGTTAATTTAATTCAAGAACATGATGTTAAATTAGAAGATATAGTATTGCAACCAATAGAAGATATGCCATTACTCCATATCCTCCCACCTGGTAGATTACCTCTAGTCCCAATTGCAATTTTGACAAATCCAAAAATGGATTACTTAAATTCATTAATTGGACCATACTATGATTACATCTTAATTGATGCTCCTCCACTTGAATATGCTTCAGAGGTTATGACTTTCGGCGAAAGATTCGATTCTTTAGTAATTAATGTTAGAGCAAATATTACTACAAAACCAGCATTAAGAACCTTACTTCAATCATTACAAAGAGTAGAAAATAAAATTTCAGGTGTTGTTTTGAATGCTTGTTTACCTAAAGATGCTGAAACTACGGCTAATGTAAGCTCTAAATATGGCTATGGGTATGGAAGTAAATACGGAAGTAAATATTTTTATGGTTCTGAAAAAACTAAGAATAATAGAGCTATCACTTCTAGACATAAAGCAATTAGAGTATATAAACAAAGTCTACGCTATAGAAAAATTAGAGATACAGATTGGCAAAAGAAACGCTCTTCAGCTCCAATTACAAATATAAAAAGCAATTTGAAAAAAACTGAGGACTTTAGTTCAACTGTATTAAAGACTTCATATAAAACAAATGATGAAGTAAATTATGATGATATATTTGATTTCTTAGAAAACGATCCACTAGCAAGTGGAAAGATGGATCAAAAGAAGACTTCTTCACAAGATTCAGTAAATCAAGAAAATTCAAATTCAAAAGAAAATAAGAAGAATAAAAAGGAAGATGAAACAAAAGCTTAATAAGTGTTAATGTAATAAAAAAGTAAAACTTAAAATTTTATTTATATTTTAATTTACAACTCTTGATATTCTCACTATTTTTTTATAAGATTAAAAAAATTTGGATTAAGAAAAGAACAGGAGTAGTTTATGAACATTATAAAGCACTTATATCTCAGAAAATATAAGAATTTAGCTACTACTTCTATTTATTTATTTATTATATAAAATCAGTCTTTTTTAGACTGATTTTTTTTTGTGAGGAGTGAAATGTGGAAAATTTCTTTGTAGGCAGATCTTTGTGTGTTATTGATGATTTTAATATTAATGAGAGATCATTTTTATTTGAAAAAGTAAAAACATTAAAAAAGGCTATGGCAGAAAATGACAAAAAAGTTCTTGATGAATTTAGAATCAATGATCCTGACTTTGGGATTTATGAAGTTTTCTTAGAAGACTCAACAAGAACAAAAGAATCATTTAGAAATGCAGCAAACTTTCATTTAACAAAAGTAAGTGAATTAGTAGCTTCAAATTCGTCTTTTAACAAAGGTGAGAGTTATAGTGATACCTTTAATACATTAGCTGGATATTCTAACTCAATTTTTATAATCAGAAGTAAAGTTGAAGGAGTTTGTGCTCACTTAGAAAATCAATGTTCTCAATTTGCAAAGAGAAACCTACTAGCTAGAAAGCCTTCATTTATAAATGCGGGAGATGGAAAGCATGAACACCCCACTCAAGAATTACTAGATGAATATACTTTTTTAGAAGATAATGATTTTAATTATGATGAAATTCATTTAGCACTAGTTGGAGATTTATTTCATGGTAGAACAGTACATTCAAAAGCGAATGGATTAAAACTATTTAAAAAAGTTAAAATAGATTTAGTAGCACCTGTAGAATTAGCAATGCCTGAAACATATCTAAACACCATGAAAGAAAATGGCTTTGATGTGACAATCTACTCCTCAATTGAAGAATATTTAGAAAGTGGTAAAGTCGCTAATAAATGGTATTTCACTCGTCCTCAACTAGAGAGAATGGGAGAGCAAATATTAAAAAGACAAGATCAGCTTAGAGCTTCAATTACCTTTAGGAAAGAATTTTTAACAAAATTGCCTGAAAATACTAAATTCTATCATCCTCTTCCTCGCCATAAGTTAACACCTACAATTCCAACATTCTTAGATAAAACCTCTCTCAACGGATGGGAAAAACAGTCTATAAATGGAATGTATGTTAGAATTGTATTACTAGGTATGTTAGGTGGAGCTTTAGGTAAAGATTTTGATGAAAGTCTTTCAAACAAAGAAAGTTATATCGATGAAGAGTATATTTTTAAAATTGATACTAATAAAAAATCAAAGAAGAAAAAAGATTACAGTGAAGGTGTTAATCCGATAGACAATGGAATAGTTATCGATCATATTTGCAAAGGTGATAGCCCCAAAGAAATTAGGGAACACATGGCCCTCATAAGTAAAATAATTGAACTTGATGATGAACGTGGTGGAGAGTGGGTAAGCTGTGGTTCAGATAATAAATATAAAGGAATATTATTTAGACCTGGTACAAAGACTTTTACTAGAAAAGAGTTAAAGCGTCTTGCTGCAATAGCTCCAGGATGTACACTAAATATTATAAAAGATCATATTGTAGTAGAAAAATATAGAACAACAATGCCACCTAGAATCTATAATTTTGAGAACTTATGTTGTAAAAATGAAGCATGCATATCTAATCCTAGCCAAGGAGAGGGTGTGGAAGCCATGTTCTATAGAACAAAAGATCATAAATTTATTTGTAGTTATTGTGGAAAAGCCCATAGCTTTAAAGAAATATTTAAAACTAATAATTAAGGAAATTAAAAATGAAAACAGTTGATGAAATTAAAAAAGAATTCGCAAATCAATTAACAGATATTGCTTTAGAACTAGGAGCTATTAAGCTTCAAGTTAATGATCCATTTACATGGGCTAGTGGATATAGAATGCCTATATACAATGATAATAGAAAACTATTAGCAAGTCCAAAGGCAAGATTACTAATTGCAACTGCTTTTGAAAAAATCTGTGAAGCCCTGGATTTTGATCCAGAAAATATAGCTGGAACCGCAACTGCTGGAATTCCACATGCAACAACACTAGCAGATAAATTAAACAAAAGTTTAAGTTATGTAAGATCCTCATCTAAAGATCATGGTTTAAATCAAAAAATTGAAGGACTAGGCTCTTCAAGAAGTTATGAAGGGAAAAAAGTACTATTAATTGAAGATTTAATTTCAACAGGAGGATCTTCAATAAAAGCTGTTAAAGCTATAGTCGAAGCAGATGGGATTTGTCCTTACACACTAGCAATTTTCACATATGGCCTAGATGCTTCAAAGATTGCATTTGAATCTTTAGAACCTAAATGTGAGTCCATCTCAATTTTAGATTATGATACAATGGTAAAAAGAGCCTTAGAAATTAATTATATAAATGAAGATGAAGCTGTAGCACTAAATCAATGGAGAGAAGATCCTTTTTCTTGGGGTATAAATCGCGGATTTGAAAGAGTTAGTAAATAGGAGTGGATATGAATTATTTAGAAAAACTAGAAGAAAGTGCAAAATTTGTTAAAAATATTACATGTATGGGCTTAGATCCAAAAGTAGAAGTATTACCTAAATCAGATAAAGGTCTTAGAGAATTATTAAATGATTATTTTTATACATTATTTAGAAGAATGAGCTTATCAGGATTAATACCATCAGCTTTTAAGCCAAATATTGGCTATTATCAATCATTAGATAGACCTAGAGATGAAAACTTTGAAGGATCTTTAGCCTTATGTGATGTACTAGACTTATTAGATAATTTCTTTCCATCAATTCCTGTTATACTTGATTCAAAAAGAGGTGATATTGCAAGAAGTAGTTTAAATTACGCAATTGAAGCCTTCGATTGTTGGAATTGTGATGCAACTACTGTCTCCCCATATATGGGAAGTGATTCAGTATCCCCATTTCAAGTAGAGAATAAGGGATTATATGTATTAAATAGAACTAGTAATCCTGGGGGCAGAGATTTACAAAATCTAGTTTGTGATAATGATTTACCATTATATTTAGAAGTTAGTAAAAAAATAGTAGAATGGAGCAAGGATAAACCTGGTATTGGAGCAGTTGTTGGCGCAACTTCAATGAAAGAATTATCTGATATATCAAAATATTACAGTGATAAGAGTATCCCAATGTTAATTCCAGGAGTTGGTTCTCAAGGTGGAAGTGCAACAGAAGTAATTAACAGCTTAAAAGAAGCAAATTATCCATTATATTTAGCTAGGATCAACAGTTCTAGTGGATTAACACATCCTTGGAAGAAAAATCATGCACCAGAGAACTGGTTAGATTTATGTACAAAGCAAATTAAAGAATTAATTGAAGAGACAGCAATATAGATTATGAAAAAAACATTATTTGAAACATTGTATAAGAACCATGCACAAGAGAATCCAAAACTTTATTTATCAACAGTTAGTGGAGTAATCACTACAAACAGAAACATAATTAATTATGTAGATAAAAAAGTTAAAGAAGTAGATATTATCACTACAAAAAGTTATCAAGTTACTCCTAATTTAGGAAATCGAGAACCAATTGTTTGTGAAGTTGAAACTGGTAATTTTGGAAATTCTGTTGGACTTAGAAACCCTGGATTAGAAAAAGCTATAGTTGATGTAAAGAAATTAAGAGAGGATAAAATTGAAGCTTTCTTAAATGTAAGTGTGTCAGCTAATACAATTGAAGATTTTATTACTTTATGTAGAGCTTTTAATAAAATTGCTGATTCCATAGAATTAAATTTTTCATGTCCACATGCTTCAAAAGGATTTGGTTCCTCAATAGGCTGTGATTTAAATATTGCAAGTACATATGTTAAAGAAATTAAAGCAGCTATAAAAGACTTTAAAAGCTTATTATTTATAAAATTAACTCCAAATTTTGATAATATTGGAGAAATTGCTAAAGCTTGTATTGATAATGGGGCTGATGGTATTGTTGCAATAAATACAGTTGGACCTGTTGTTCACATAGATCCTGTTTCAAAAACACCTATTTTGCAAAACAAATTAGGCGGAAAAGGTGGTAAAAGTGGAACCTGGGTTTATCAAAGAGCTTTAGAGTGTGTAAAAGAAATTCGTACAGCTATTGGAGATGAACCATTATTGATTGGAATGGGTGGCGTTGATAATGGATTAAAAGCTAAAGAAATGATAAATGCTGGTTGTGATGCAATTGGAATTGGTTCTGCTTTTGCAAGAGTAAAACAACCTAATTGGAGTAACTATCTTTCATTAGTAAAAAAAGAATTCTCAACTTTAAAATTAACCTCTGATTCTTATCTTATTAAAAAGAGACAGATGGAATATAAAAAGATGCAAATAGTATCAATAAAATATCACGCTAAAGATACAATAATAATCGAGGGAGATATTAACTTAAAATGTGATGCTGGAGAATTTGCATTTTTATGGTTACCAGGAATTGGGGAAAAACCTTTTACCTTAGCAAATGATAAACCTGTAACTTTTGTAATTAAAAGAAGAGGTGAATTTACTAAAGCCTTATGGGATTTAAAAATTGGTGATTTTGTATATGTAAGAGGGATATATGGGAAAACCTTAGAAAATAAAAAAAGTAAAAATGCTTTGTTAATAGCTGGTGGAACAGGAGTTGCAGTACTCCCTTCATTATGTAGAAAACTAAAAGGGGAAGGAAGTGACCTTAAAATTTTAGTAGGCACTAGTGAAGAAAGAGAAAAAGATGCATTATTAGAGTACGCATTAGCTCCGATGGGAGACTTTAAATGTGTATATGATGAAGGAGTTGTTGCTAGAGTATTAAATGAAATAGATACCTTAGAAGTCCTTGAAGATACAAATGCATATCTAATAGGTCCAGAAATATTTATGGCAACAGCAGCAAAAAAATTAATTGACAAAGGCTTTTTGAAAGAAAATATTTATTTATCAATGGAAAAAAGTACAAGATGTGGCGTTGGTATGTGTGGTGAGTGTGTTTGCGGAGAAGTTTTAACTTGTCAAAGTGGAACCTTTGTAGAATATACATACCTTGAAGAATATGCTCCTGAAACACTAAAGAGGTAATTATGGTTGATCCCCATGTTCATTTAAGAGATTGGAATGACTCAAATAAAGAAACAATTTATCATGGATTAAAAGTTGCATATGATTGTGGAATTAATGAAGTATTTGATATGCCAAATACTAATCCTCCACTTATAAGTCGTGAAGCAATTTTAGATAGATTGTCTTTAGCAAATGAAGCAATTATGAGATTGAATAAGAAAGATATATCTTATCATATTTATGCAGGGCTTACAAAAGAACCTAAACAAATTTCTCATATTGTTAATGTATATAATGAATTATTTCCATTAGTAATAGGCTTAAAACTATTTGCTGGACACTCTACAGGTGGAATGGGGATTATAAGTGATAAAGATCAACACTTAGTTTTTGATACATTAGTGAAAGAAAATTATAAAGGTGTGTTAACAATACATTGTGAAAAAGAATCCTTATTAGATAATTCAAAATTTAATATCAAAGATTTGAGTTCACAAAGTATTGCTAGAGCTAAAGTAGCAGAGATTGAGAGTATCAAAGATATAATCAATTTAGCAAAGACTTCTAAATTTGAAGGTACAATTCATGTAGCACATTTAAGCACTAAAGAGGGCCTTGAGCTTATTCAAAGAGAAAAAGAAAATGATAATAGCTTTAAGATAAGCTGTGCAGTAACAGCTCACCATGCTCTTTTAACAAAAACTGATGCAAACAACAAATCTTATGCAAAAATGAATCCACCTTTACGAGATGAAGAAGATAGACAAGCTCTATTTAATGCACTTTTAAATGGTGGTATAGACTTTATTGAAAGTGATCATGCACCACATACATTAGAAGATAAACGTAAAGGAGCTAGTGGAGTTCCAGGATTTTCTGGGAGTTTATTACTTATTAAAGCATTAATTGATAGTGGAATTTCGAGATCACGAATTAAAGATTTGATGGGCAGAAATGTATATAAGATATTTAACTTAAATGAGGATGGGGTTAACTTTAGTATAAAAAATGTTCCTAAGTTAAAAGAGATCTCACTTTTAGCTGCAAAAGAATATCCTTATGATGCATTTATTTCATTGCGTTAACAAATTCTAATTTTTAATCAAACCTTTACCCTTTGTGTTAAAATAATACTATTTGAGTATTCTCTATACTCTGTTATAATAGCTTCTAGATAAGGAGCTTAGTGTGGTTGAAGTTAGAAAGTATTCTTCGCGTCATTTAGAAGTAAAATTTGTTTTACCTTTTGCAAAGAAAAAAGTATTAAAGAAAGATCTAACCTATTATATTTTCACTCCAGAACAATTAAATGTAAATTCTTCTACGACATCATTAGAATCAATGAGTCATAAATTTAGAACACATGGAAGATATGCATCCCCTGAATTAACTTTAGATCAATTAATTGATAAGAATAATAAAATAAGTCCATTAACTAAATTAATAGAATACGTTCAAATTTTAGTAGATGGAGGTGATTTAGAAATAAGCGAAATTGAATTTACACATGAAGCTCAAGCTGTTGTTAATTCATTACGTCATCAATTAAAAAACTTTCAAAATCAATGTTACTGTTTAATTCAATCTAAAAAGCTTGAGGATTTTAAATTATTATCAAAAGATTGGAAGAAAAAGAGATTAAAATTAGAGAGAATATTCACAAATTTAATAGAAGATTTAAAACAATTAAATCTA
Organism: Sphaerochaetaceae bacterium; assembly: GCA_963677735.1. Classification (GTDB taxonomy): domain Bacteria; phylum Spirochaetota; class Spirochaetia; order Sphaerochaetales; family Sphaerochaetaceae; genus Pleomorphochaeta. The sequence continues at coordinate 1,848,395 of OY782505.1, read as the reverse complement.
GAAAATGAAATGTTTATAACATCCCTTTATTGGGCTGATGAGGCTAGTAGCTTAATAAGTGAGCAATTTGCATGTGAAGTGGTTGGTGTTTGTGAAAATGCACAAGAATTAACTGAAATAAATAATATATTAAAAAAAATAGTTAGCCATGAAATTAGACGAAGAAAGAAAATGGGCTATCCAAGTCAGAGTGATATTGAAAGTTTATCATACAGAAGAGAAACTCTAAGAAGATGGAGTAAAAGTGTATTAAGACTAGATCCTGTAATATCAAAAACACCTAGAAGAATAAATGAGATTGTTGCAGTAACAGCAGCTTCTATAGCAATGGCATTTACGCTTATTGCAACATTTTTTGCTCAATCATTTTTTTCAAATCAAGCAATTAGATGGGAGCTTTTAGTTATAATCATATATGTTTTTAAAGATAGGATTAAAGAAGGAATAAAAAATATCTTTGCTAAAATTCAACCACGATTAATAGCAGATGAGATATATACCTATAAATCTCCAAGAACAGGTGTTAAAGTATGTTCTTCAAGAAACTACTTGTTATATAAAAATGCAAATACTGTAAAAAAAGAAGTAAGAGATAAAAGAAGAGAAGACAGTTCAAATCCTTTTTACAAAATGTTAAAGGAAGAATCAGTAGTTCAATATTCCCATTATTTAAAGATTTATCCATTAAATAAAAATTTAGATGTTGATAAAACACCCTGGATGACTAATTTTGCTCTTGTAGATCATATAAGAATGGATGATTGGTTTAAAGAAATGATTGACAGATATGTTGATGTGGATAATATAAATGAACCAAATAATAGTGTATATCACCTACATTTAATAATTGAAGATAAAATAAGCAAATCTAAAAGTATTTATTATCATTATTTAATTGTAATTGACTACAGTGGGATACTATATGTTAAGGAATTAACAAATCAAGGAATGCCAACTAGATATGAAATTTCTCAACAATTAGAAAAGAGAAGAATAAAAAGAGAAAAGAAATTACTTAAGAAAAGTAGGAAAGCATTAAAAGATAATTTGAATAATCAAGAAAAGTAATCCTTTCTTAATTTAATTGAGGTTGAAACTCTATGTGCTTTATAATATATTATTTGTAAAAGATAATGAATTTTTACTTTTTATTATTTTAAAACTATTCAAATTTGTAGAGGAGGAAAGTAAATGTCAGATGATAGTGGCAGTCCTTTGCCTAAACATTTCAAAAACAAACTATCAGTTTCCTCCTTAATTAGCTTATAAAAATTCTTTGTGCTTTAAGGGGAAACTTCTTGGAGGACAATTATGATTACATTAAGAAATAATGTGGTATCACGAGTTCCAGGTGATACTCCACGTAATACAGATTACGTTTGGGTTGATGCAAGAGACATCAACAGAGACGATATTGCAATACTTGAAGAAGAATATGCAATAGATAGTGAACTTTTAGCAGATATCATGGACCCTGATGAACAAGCACGTATTGAAAAAGAAGATGATTATACAGCTTTAATTGTTCGTCTACCGGCAAAAGATGATGATTGTGAAGGGGTTAATCAATATGCCATCCCTCTTGGTATAGTTCTATATAAAAATATGGTAATAACAATTTGTCAAAGTGATTCTGTAGTTTTAGAAGACTTTGCAAAAAAACGTTTTAGACAATATCCTGTTGAAACTAAAGAAGGTTTTGTAATTTCAATTATGGAGAGAGCTGCTTTAGTTTACATCAGATTATTAAAATATATAAATAGACAAAAAAACCAAGTCGAAGAAAAACTTAGTGGTGTTGTTATGAATAGGGAATTGCTTCAATTAATGCAAATCCAAAAAAGTTTAGTTTTTTTTAAAACTAGTTTAACAACAAATGAGTTATTATTAGAGAAACTACAAAAATCGCCATATTTTATTCTTTCAAACGAAGATGAGGTAGATTTTTTAGAAGATACAATTACTGATAATAAGCAGGCTATTTCAATGGCAAATATTTATTCAGACTTGTTACATGGTACAATGGAAGTATTTGGATCAGTCATTAGTAATAATATGAATATAATAATGAAAAGATTGACCGTTTTATCCATAGCATTAATGTTTCCAACCTTCATCGTAAGCTATTATGGAATGAACGTTAAACTTCCCTTTGCATCAATTCCCTTTATTTGGGCTTGGTTATTATTATTTTGTGTTATCTCAGCTGTTATTGGTGCCTGGGTAATTTCTGACAAGAGAAATAATAATGTATTAAAGAAAGTTAATTCTTTAGAAGAAAAGCAAAAAGAAAAAAAGAAAAGAAATAAGAAAAAGAAATTTTTAACATAGTTTAAAACAAAATGGCAATTTTAATAAGTTGCCATTTATATTGTGTTTGTTTAAATTATAATTTTAAATCAAACCCTAGTGAAAGAAGAAATAATGGAAAAAGTAATATTAGATACTGATATGGTTGATGGCTTTGATGATGGTGTTGCTCTATTAATGTTAGAAAATGCAAGTAATATAGATTTACTTGGTGTTACAATAGTTGCTGGCAATACAACACTTGAGAGAGCTGCAGCATCTGCAATAAGACAGCTAGAAATAATTAATTCTAACACATCTATCTATTTAGGGAATTGCCATCCTTTGTTAGAAGAAAGATATCAAGAAGAACATTTTAAGAAAGAAGAAGAATTGGGCATTAAAATTAATCATGCGGGGTATTTAAAAAAATATAAAGACAAGATATTCAATGAAAAACCTTTATTAGATAAAAACTTTAAAGATATTTATGAAGAAGTTTATAATAAAACATGCCCATCTAAAAATATATTTTTTAATGAAGTTAAAAAACAAAGTACGAGTGCAGTAGATTTTATAATTGATCAAGTTAACAAATATCCTAATGAAATAACTATTATAGCAATTGGTCCACTAACAAATATAGCTAAGGCAATATTGAAAGATTCAACATTTTCAACAAAAGTTAAGAAAATAGTTTATATGGGTGGAGCTTTTTATTGTAGAGGAAACGCTACTAAGAATTCAGAGTTTAATTGGTGGGTAGACCCTCATGCAGCTAAAATTTGTATCAATTCTAAATGGGGAGACCAAAAATCAAAAGAAGGCATTAATTTTAACAATCAAATTATATTCGGATTAGAAGTTACCAACAATACAAAGGCAGTACCCCAAAATATTTATGATAAGATATTAGAAACTACATATAAAGATTTTAAGGATATACTTCTAAAAAATACAGGAACAAAAGCCCCTAAAAATATTTGGGATATATTTGCAGCAGCCTATGTAATTAATAAAGATATTTTATTATCAGCAAATAATGAAAATAATTTAGAAAGTAAAGAAAAAGGTGTTTATATTGATATAAATACAAAGTTAGATTTAAATTTTGCAAAAGCCTTAGTAGTTGATGAAAATAAAAACAATAAGTTAAAAAAAGCCTTGATAGCAAATACAGTAGATGAAGCATTACTTTTTAATAAACTCTTATATCCTTTATTAAAAGAAAATAAATAATTTTATTTTTTATCTCCAATCAGTTGATAATGAGTTCTTCTATACTTAGACGGGGCAAAACCTGTATTATCTTTGAAACACTTTGAGAAATGAAACTGACTATTATAATTAAGTTTAGCAGCAATTTCTTTAATACTAAGGGATGTTGTTGCTAAAAGAGATCTAGAAGCTTCAAGTTTAAGCATTGAAAAATATTTAATTGGAGGATATCCCATTTTTTTACAAAATAATCTATTAAAATAAATCGGATTTAAAGAAACATATCTAGCCAATTCATCTAAACTAATATTCTCAAATAGATGAAGCCTCATATACTTTAGAGCCTTTTCAACAGCAATGTTTATACTCTCTTCTTCTACAAAGTCTTGGTTTAAACTATATAAAAATCCTAATAATTTATGGCAACTAGACAGCCTTAGATTGATATTTTTACTCATGCCATTATCTTTAATCCATTCAAAGAAAAATCTTTTATTCTCACTTAAAGTGATAGGACCTTTTTTATTAAGACCTTCAATTAAAGGTTTATCCGCAGCATCAAATTCCATTAAAACAGCATAGTAAGAAATAAAGGAGTCTTTTTCAGCCGTAATCTTGTGATCAACTAATTCGCTAGTAATAAAAACTTGGTTTTCTCTAATCCTAAATTTCTTTTGGTTAGTGAGAAAAACTCCTTCTCCTTCTAGAAAATAATGTATCTCAAATTGCATTTTTTTGTGAGAATGCAATCTTTGATGCCAAGCTAATTCTTCTTCTTCATGAAGTTGTAAGACAAATACACAATCTAAAATATCCATAAGTTAATATTATATATATAATATAAATTTTGTCCATGTTTTTATTCATTTTTCCGTGGTTATATAATTATACAGAAATTGATTAGGAGAAAGATATGGCAATAACAGCAGGAATTGATTGTGGAACACAGAGCACAAAGGTTTTATGCTATGATTCACAAAAGAAGGAAGTCTTAATTGTTACAACATCTTCACACCAACTTATTTCAAAGGAAGATGGTACTAGAGAACAAAAAGCTTCATGGTTTATCGATGCAATAAAAGACTGTTTTAATCAAATACCCGTTGAAATAAAAGAGAAAATTGAAGCAATTGGTGTCTCTGGTCAACAACATGGGTTTGTTGCCTTAGATAAAAATGGAAATCCTTTACATAATGTTAAATTATGGTGTGATACATCAACAGCTAATTATTGTGACCAACTAACTAAAAAGTTAGGTGGAGAAGAGAAAGTTTTTTCACTAATTAGCAATCAAATCTTAGCCGGCTATACAGCAAGTAAGGTATTATATCTAAAAGAAAACTATAAAAGTGAATATGATAAATTAGCTCACATATTATTACCACATGACTATATAAATTATTATTTAACCGGTGAATATGTAATGGAAGAAGGGGACGCTAGTGGTACAGCTTTCTTCGATGTAAAAAATAGACGATTTTCTGATGAAGTTTTAAGAGCAATTGATGAAGAAAGAGATTTAAAAGAAACTCTTCCAAGATTAGTAAAATCAACTGATGTTATTGGAAAAATCAGAGAAGAAGTTGCAAAAGAATTAAGAATTAATAAAGATGCAATTGTATCTCCAGGCGGTGGAGATAATATGATGGGTGCTATAGGAGCTGGTTGTACAAGTGATGGAGACTTAGTAATGAGTCTTGGAACTAGCGGAACACTCTTTGGCTATAGTGAAAAGTTAATAGCAGATTCCAAGAATCGACTAGCAGCTTTTATATCAAGCAGTGGAGGGTATTTACCCCTACTATGTACTATGAATTGTACAGTAGCAACAGAGCAACTAAGAGATTTATTACAGTTAGGTGTTAAGGAATTGGATGAAATTGCAAATCAAAGTAAACCTGGTGCAAATGGTATTATTTTCCTTCCATATTTTAATGGAGAGAGAACACCAAACTATCCAAAAGCTGAAGCTGTAATTGCAGGAATGAATGCTACAAACACAAATAGAAGTAATATAGCAAGGGCATCTTTAGAAAGTGCAATATATTCAATGCAAGTAGGTCTCGAAGCTTTTAAAGAGCAAGGTTTTAAACCAAGTAAAATTATTTTAATTGGTGGAGGCGCTAAATCAAAAGTTTGGGCACAAATTGTTTCTGATATGTTCAAGCTTAAAGTTATGACTCCTAAAATTAGTGAAACTGCAGCTTTAGGTGGTGCATTACAAAGTTTAGCAACTTTAGAGAAGAAAACAGTTAAAGAAATAACAGATATTCATACACAGTTTAATGAAGATAGAATTTTTACTCCAAATGAAGATAACTATAAATTGTATGAAGCTGGATATGAAAAATACAGAAAATATGATTCGTCATTGAGCAAATTATTTAAATAAGTAGGAGATAAAAAATGGATTATTTTGTAGGTAATAAAGAATATTTTAAAAATATTGGTAAAATTAAATTTGAAGGTAAAGATAGCGATAACCCTTTAGCATTTAAATACTATGATGCAGAAAAGAAAATCAATGGTAAAAGCATGAAAGAACATCTAAGATTTGCTACTGCATATTGGCATAGTTTCTGTGCTAATGGAACAGATCCTTTTGGACAAGCAACTATTGAATTCCCATTTTCAGATAAAGATCCAATGCAAAATGCAAAAAACAAAGCAGATGCAGCATTTGAATTCTTTACAAAAGTTGGAACTCCTTATTATTGTTTTCATGATGCTGATGTAGCTCCTGAAGGAGATAGTGCAGCAACTTATTTAAAAAATTACACAGAAATGTCAGATTTTTTATTAGAAAGACAAAAAGCTACAGGAATTAAATTGTTGTGGAATACCGCGAATGCTTTTTCAAATCCACGATATATGAATGGTGCAATTACTAATCCTGATTTTAATATTTTAACAAGAGCGGCTTTACAAATTAAAACATGTTTAGATGTGAATGTTAAACTAGGTGGAGAAAATTATGTTTTCTGGGGTGGAAGAGAAGGTTATATGTATCTTCTTAATACCGATATGAAGAGAGAAAGAGAACATTTAGGAAAGTTCTATAATATTGTTAGAGACTATGCTAGAGCCAATGGATTTAATGGTACATTCTTAATTGAACCAAAACCAATGGAACCTTCCAAACACCAATATGATTATGATGCACAATCAGCAATAGCCTTTATTAAAGAATTTGGCTTAGAGAATGACTTTAAGTGTAATATTGAAGCAAATCATGCAACACTTGCAGGTCACACCTTTGCTCATGATTTACAAGTATGTGCAGACAGTAATATGTTAGGAAGTGTAGATGCTAACCAAGGTGATGCACAAAATGGCTGGGATACTGACGAGTTCCCAACAGATGTCTATGAAACAACTAAAGCTATGATGGTAATTCTTAAAAATGGAGGATTACATAGTGGAGGTCTTAACTTTGATGCTAAGATAAGAAGAAATAGTACAGATCCTGAGGATTTATTCATTGCTCACATTGGTGGTATGGATAGTTTCGCTCTAGGCTTAGAAATAGCTGATAAGATTATAAAAGAGGGTAAATTTGATAATTTTGTTAAAGAAAGATATTCCTCTTTTGATAGCGGAAAAGGAAAAGAGTTTGAAGAAGGAAAGCTTGATTTAGTAAGTTTAGCTCAACTAGGTGAAACAGCTGAATGTAAGAAAACATCAGGTAAACAAGAATATTTAAAGAATTTATTTAATTCATATATGTTCTAATTTAATACTTAAAATTATTATAAAAAATATTTGCGGAGATAGATGTTATCTATCTCCGCATTATTGTTTATTAATCTGCGGATATATAATTGCTTTATTAATATACTTAGATCATAATTAAAATATGAAAAGTTATATTTGGCAAAATAAAAATTGGCCCAATTTTACTTGGGATGAAAACAAGATCGCCCCATTAGAGCAAAAAGTTATTAATAAGGATGGCTTTCTGCAAGGGTTATTAAGTACGTTTAGCAATGATTATATTCAAAAGCATGGTGCAAAAATTATTGCTAAAGAAATAGAGAGATCTTGGAAAATCGAAGGAGAACATTTAGATGAACTAAGCGTTTATTCCTCTGTGTGCAGAAAATTAAACATTGAAGACCAAATAAAAGCTAAAAAGACCTCTCATATAGAGAAAATTGTAGATGTTACAATTGATGCAATTAGAAATATTAATAAGACATTAGATAAGAATAGAATTTTCAATTGGCATGAGAAAATGTTTTCATTAGGTTTAAGTCAAGGAAAATCAATTAATATAGGGGAATATAGAAAACTACCAATTGATGTTATATCTGGTGAAATGGGTAAAGAAGAAATTATATATACTGCATTAGAGGCTGATAAAGTTGAAGATGAGATGAAATTATTTTTTAAATGGGTTAATTCTTCAAAAAAATATTCTCCCTTTTTAACTAGTGCAATTGCTCATTTATGGTTTGTAACTATTCACCCATTTGAAGATGGAAATGGTAGAATAGCTAGAGCAATATCAGATTTTATATTATATAAAAATAGAAAAATTGAGAATTCTTTTTATGCTGTCTCTTCTCAAATTAAACTAGAGCAAAGAGATTATTATAATGAACTTAATAAAGCTCAAACTAGTAGTAATCTTGATATTACATCTTGGCTTTTCTGGTATCTAAATTGTGTAAATAATGCTATTGATAAAGTAACTGATGAAGTACAAGAAACTCTCAAAAAAGAACAATTTTTCATAAAGTTAAATTCAATAAAATTAAATAAAAGACAACGAAAAATGATAGAGAAAATAATGGATAATTGGGCTGGTAATATAAATACAACTAAATGGGCTAAAATTTGTAAGTGCAGTCAAGATACAGCAACGAGAGATTTAAATGATTTAATTGATAAGGGCTTATTTAAAAAGAATAGTAAAGGTCCTAGAACAAATTATGAACTAATTTATTAATTGATGAATAAAAATGCGGAGATAGAGATTGTTTATCTCCGCATTATTATTTATAAAGCTGCGGATATAAAAAACACTTTACTTCATTTTTTAATATTAAAACTCTTTAATTTAAGAATATCATGTTATAATAATTAAAATATTTTTATCAAAAAGAGGTTGTTGTTTATGTTAGAAGAAATGCAATATGCAGGAAATATCAATCAATTATTTAGTGTAAGAGAAGTTTCTTTAGTAGAAGGTAAATCTAAAGGCGTTAGGGTTATAGAAGTAAACAATGGCTCTGGACTTTATTTCGAAGTAAATGTTGATAGAGGGTTTGATATTCCAAAACTTAGATACAATGGAATAAACTGCGGATATGAAGCTCAATGTGGTAGTGCAGCACCAACATATTTTGATGATAAAGGCTTAGGTTTTCTTAAAAATTTTAATGTTGGATTTTTGACAACTTGTGGATTGAAATCAATCGGAAGTCCAAGTACTTTTAAAGGTAAAGACTATGGCTTGCATGGTAATATTTCTAACACACCTTGTGAGCATTATTATTATAAATATGATAATGATGAAAAGGGTGAATTTGTAGAATTAAATGCAACTTTATATGATTCTGGAATATTTGAAGACAAGTTAAGACTAGATAGAAAAATTAAGTGTTATTATAAAGAAAATAAGATAACAATAGATGATGTAGTTACAAATGAAGGCTTTTCAAAAGCTATACATAATATTTTATATCATATGAACTTTGGGTATCCACTTTTATCTAAAGATAGCAAAATGTACATTCAAAGTGAAAAAGTTACTCCAAGAACTGAAAGAGCTAAAGAGGTATTAAATCTTTATAATGTAATAGAAGATGCTCAGTGTGAATATGAAGAAGCTTGCTATTATCATAAACTTAAAAGAAATGATAAAGGCGAAGCTGTAACAGGTGTTTTCAATCCTAAACTGAATATAGGAGTTGCAATAAAAATTGATTGCGATGCCCTTGAGCATTTAGTTGAATGGAAATTAATGAAAAAAAGAGATTATGTTTTAGGACTGGAACCCACTAGTAATTTAATAGATGGACTTCCTGATTTAGAAGAAAAAGGCTTATTGAAATATTTAGAATCTGGAGAAAATATTAAATACCATGTTGAAGTAGAAATTATAAAAGAATATAAAGATTTTGATAAAATATTTAAATTATAATTATAGAGATATCTCCAAAGATTTTAACTTCTTTGGAGATATTTAGTTTTTATAACTTTACATTATGATTTAAAGGACCTCTTCCTTTTCCAATATCAAGTTTATAATCAATAGCTTTAGTTAAATATTTTTTGGCATTAGAAATAGCTTTTTCAAGAGGTTCTCCTTTTGCAAGGTTTGATGCAATCGCACTAGATAGTGTACAACCTGTACCATGCGTATTTTTATTCTCAATCAAAGGAGACTCAAACCAACCACTAAAAGAATCACTAATTAAGAAATCTGCAGCACTTTCTTCTAAGTGGCCTCCCTTGATTAGAAATGAAACCTTATATTTTTCATAAAGATAGGTTCCCACTTTTTCCATATCTTTTTTTGTAGATATTTTATAGCCTGATAAAATTTCAGCTTCAAATAAATTTGGAGTAACAACTTTTGATAGAGGAATTAAATAATTTATTAAAGTTGATATAGCTTCTTCTTCAATTAATCTACCATTACTTGTTGCAATCATAACAGGATCTAATACAATATTTTTAGCATCATAATATTTTAGACACTTAGCTATTGAAATAATACTTTCACTATTTGATACCATTCCTATTTTAATTGCATCTGGTATGATATCAGTAAAGATAGCATCCATTTGAGATTTAATCATTTCTTTATTTATATTTAAAATATCATAAACGCCAAGAGTATTTTGTGCTGTTATGGCGGTAATTACACTCATAGCATAAACATCGTGGTTGACCATAGTTTTTATATCAGCTTGAATTCCAGCACCGCCACTACAATCACTTCCAGCAATTGTTAAAACTTTCTTCATTTAATTCTCCAATCGAATTGATAATTACATCACAGTTATCTATAAAATCATTTCTATCATTATTATTTAAAATACCTATTGTTTTAATTTTCGCTTTTTTAGCACTTTTTAAAGAGTGTAGAGCATCATCAACTAAAATAGTAAAATCTAGATTTAAATTATAATCTTTAATTAATCGAATAAAGAAACTTTCATCAGCTTTAGAAACATTATATTCTCTCTCAGTAATTATTGAGTCAAAATAATGTAAAATATTATGTTTTGAAAAACACACCTTTAATAAATCCTTATCACTGGCACTAGCGACAATAAGATAAAATTTTTTTTTCTTTAATTCTTCTAAAAGGGTAGAAACATTATTAAATAGGGTTACTTTATTTTGATAATAATCTTTTAATCTAGCTTGTAAAATCGAATTAATTTCGCCAAAACTTTCAATTAAATTATATCTTTTTTTTATATAATAAATACCTTCATTAAAACTCATTGACCAAAGAATATCATGGAGATTTTGTTCAATTTCTAAATTTTTCTCTTTTAAAAAATCTAGTACTAAATTATCCCATACCCACAGTGAATCAAGTAGAGTTCCATCTGCATCAAATATTATTGTTTTTTTTATCAAAATTTTGTCCTCTCAACTATAGATAATAAATCTTGTGTTGCTTCAAGTATATTATCTTGTGCAAAAATTGCACTTATTAGAGAAATGCCTGCTATAGAAGTATTTTCTAATAGTTTAATATTATTTTTATTAATACCACCAATAGCTACAGTAGCGATATCAACACTTTGAGCAATTTCTTTTAAAATTTTAGGATTTAAGTTATCTGCATCAACCTTAGTGTCTGTACTAAAAACAGCCCCTACACCTAAATAGGAAGCTCCCATTTTTTCTGCCTTTAAAGCTTGATTAATATTTTGAGCTGAGATTCCTAAAATCATTGATTGAGGAACAAGCTTATTTATATTACTGGAATTTAAATCAGATTGACCTAGATGTATTCCATCAGCCTTACTTTCTAGAGCTACTTGGATATTATCATTTACAATTAGAGGAACACCATATCTATGACAAAGAGGCAAAATAGTTTTTACCTCTTTGATAAATGAGTATTTATCTAAAGTCTTTTCTCTAACTTGTATTATAGTAGCTCCACCATCTAAAGCTTGTTCAACAATATCGTAAATACTTTGATTTTCTTTAAGCCAAGTTCTATCTGTAATTGCATAAAGCTTTAATTGATCTTTAGAAAACTTCATAATTTATTTTTTCCTTAATTTTATCAGTATCTAAGAAGGAAATAGTATCTATAAGATGATTTCTATAAGAAGAATTTCCTTCTGTTTCTAATAAAATACTTTTCGCTATTTCTCCTGCAATTCCCATTTGAGCCATTGCTGTAACAGTTGCACTAAACATGTCATTATTTGAAGCAGCATGAGCTGCAATTAAAGCTGTTAACATACACCCCGCACCTGTTATATTGGCCATCATAGCATCACCATTTTTTAAAATACAGCATCTATTTTCATCACAAATAATGTCTTTTTCACCACTGATTGCAATTACTGCTTTAGTTTGTTTACTCAAATTTTTAGCAATATTAATAATATTATCAATGTTATCATTTGAAATTTGATCACTATCTTGTGCATCTACTCCACTAGTGGACTTTTGATCTAGAGCAATAGCTTTAATTTCACTAATATTTGCTCTAATAACTGATACTTTACTAGTTCTTAGAATTTCACTAATACAGTGTTTTCTAAAAGAAGATACTCCTACAGCAACAGGATCTAAAACAATAGGGATGTTGTTCTCATTTGCTGTTTTTGCTGAAATTAACATACTTTCTAAAACTGTTTCATTTGGAGTTCCAATATTTAAATACAAAGCATTAGCAATATATGTTAATTGAGCAACCTCTTTTGGACAATCTGCCATAGCAGGAGAAGCTCCACTAGCTAATAAGATATTTGCTACATCATTAACTGTAACATAGTTAGTGATACAATGAACTAAAGGGTGAGTGTTTTTAACATTATTATTAATCATTTTTTTTCCTCTTTGATATTAAAAAATTATAAATTATTACTAGTAATGAAGTTGTGAAAATAACAGGGATAGATATTCCTAAAAAGAAGTTAGTTGCTAACAAAACTCTATATAGAATAAAGCCAATTATAAAAATAATTGAATTAGAAACATTCAATTTTAAATGACTAATATCTTTTTTTAATAGAAAATAATCTGTTATTTGGATTGCCGCCATTGGTACAAATACAGAACTAATTAGATAAAGAAAAGCTTCAAGACTTCCTTGGTTCCAATATATAGAAATAATTAGACCTAAAATAACACAAATAATTGAAATTTTCTTTGAATTGAATTTCAAAGCAGAGAAGCTAATCCCACAAGAGAAGGCATCTAAAAAAGTAGTAGTAACAGTTGATAATACAATTATTAAAATTCCAACTGTACCCATATTAGCTTTTAATAGTATTTTGGCAAAATCACTTTCCTTTGCAAATAGTGCACAAGCTAAGCCCACAATATACATCCAAGAGCTAGCAAAGAAATAAGTAATCGAACTTACTAATGGAACTTTTGTGTTTTTTGTATCGTTAGTATAATCTCCAATTAGAGGCAGCCAAGATAATGGCATAGCAATTGATAATTCTAAAGCAGAAAATATACTAAGGGATTGTGGATTTGTAGATGAATTTATTTTATTAGTAAAAACTTGTTTACTAACGATGATAGTTAATATAAATAAAAGCAAAATAACAACAAATGAAAAAGTTTTTAGTTCTTTAAATTTTACAATTAGCCATAAAACAATTAAAGATGAAATTATAATTGACCAAACTGTAATAGAAATAGATGGAATTAAGATATGAGAAGCATTTGCTCCTGAAAATATCATAACTGCACTCCATCCAATCAATTGCAAACCATTCAAAGAGGCAAAAAAAGACTTTCCAATTTTTCCAAATGATCTTTCTGTGCCCTCCATAGTGGAAAGTCCTGTCTTTGTACTTATTAAACCAACTAAATACATAAGGCTACATCCAATAAGATGACCAATGACTATAATTGTTATACCTAGTTTTAGACCGAGAGGAGCAAATAAAGTTCCTGTAAAGATTTCAGCTATGGAGATAGCAGCACCAAACCATAGTAGAATTGAGTTGAAGTAAAGCAAATATACATCCTTCGAACCAATACACTGATAAATTAGAAAGATGTTCTTTTGAAACTCCCTCCGCTGGTATTATCCAGATCAGGTTAAAGGGTCGAAGTTGATTACTTCCTCTCAGCTTGCTTACAAGCTCCCCTGGTTCTTATTTAAAGTTAAATTTATATTAACATTAAAAAAGAATAGGGACAAGTGCAATAATTATTTGAATTATTTTGAGAAAAAAAGCTTTGTTTCGCCTAATATGAAACAAAGCTTGAATTAAATAAATTATATTTATTTAACAACTTTTAGAATATACCCACAAAGATATTCGCTTTCTGGAAAGGCTAACCTAGTTGGATGATCACTCGCTGCAGTTAAAGTTTCTAAAACTTGAATCTCCATGTTGTTATCAATAGCGGCCCAGGAGAGAATGGTTTTAAATTTTTCAAGACTAATACCACCAGAACAAGAGAAAGTTGCGATAATACCACCATTCTTAATCTTTTTCATAGCAAGTCTATTTAAATCTTTATAAGCTCTTGAAGCTCCTTCTACTTGGCTTTTTTTCTTAGCAAGTTTAGGAGGATCTAAAATCATCATATCATAATAATTATCTTCAATATTTCTCATTTCTTCGAAAATGTTACAAACTTTAGTTGTTACTTTATCTCTTGAATTATCATCAATGATTTTATTATTAATATTGATATGAATATTTTTTAATAAAGACTTAAGTGCAGTATTCGAGGCATCAAGAGCATCTACTTTTTTAGCATTAGCTCTTAGCGCATGCAAGGTGAATCCCCCCGTATAAGAGAAAGCATCTAAAATAACTTTATCATTACAATATTTTTCAATTTTTAATCTATTATCTCTTTGGTCACAGAAGAAACCACTCTTTTGTCCAGTTCCAGGAACAATTTCATATAAAAGACCTTCTTCTTTAAATTGAATAGGGTCTAATTTAGAATCAGGTTTAAAATATCCAGTTTCATTGTAGTACTGAGTAATTTCCTTTAAACCTTCTATACCACAGAAGTTAACATCTGTATTTAACAAAATTAAGTTAGGTTTTAAAATATCGTAAAGTGTTTTTACAACAATATCTTTTATTTCAAAAGCTACTCTTGAGCTTACAATAACTCTTATAAACCCATTGTAGTAATCAGCAACAATTCCAGGGATGAAATCAGCTTCTGAGAAGATTAAACGGAACGCATTTGTATCATTTGCGCTTAGTAAAATTCTTTTTCTTCTTAAAATTGATTCTTTTACTTTATTTTCCCACCAGGTATCATTAATTACATCATTTTCATTCCAACTTAATAGATGAATTGGGATATGAGATAATTTATCATAGTAACCTTGAGCTATAAAATTATTATTTGAATCTACTACATTACATATACATGGAGATGTACAATTGACTCTATCAATTGCTCCAGAAAAAACCCAGGGGTGGTGGTTTTTAATTTGTTTTTCTTTCCCCGATTTAATACTTATTTTATTCATAACTTTAGAATAGAGTTTTTTCTTTTAATTGTCAAAACAATGGTTGATTAATTGACTATAGTTGTTAATAATTACTTGTATGAAAAATACCCCTATAAAAGCTGTGTTGTTTGATTTGGATGGAACTTTATTATATACCTTAGAAGATATAAAAGCATCTATCAATGTTCCTCTTCAAAATAGAAATTTAAAACCTATAAATGTTGAAGAGTGTAGAGAAATTGTTGGACATGGCTTAAGAAATGCTGTAGAAACAAGTTTTATTAGAAGAGATTATAATGCAGATGAACTAGAAGTAGATAAAGCTTTACTAGAACTTCAAATATATTATAGAGAAAATCCAACAAAATATTGTAAACCTTATGATAATATTAATGAATTTTTAACAAAACTTAATATCCCTTTTGGTTTATTATCTAATAAAGATGATAAAATTGTAAAGCAAATTGTACCTAAAGTATTTAGCAATATAAGTTTTGATTATGTCTGTGGAGCTAAAGACGGGGTATTAAAACCAAACAAGTTAAGAATAGTTGAATTTTGTAAAGAATTTAATATAGATACAAGCGAAGTATTATATGTTGGAGATAGTGAAGTAGATTATAAAACTGCTATAAATGCCAACTCTCAAATTGCTTTAGTTACTTGGGGTTATAGAGACAAAGAAGAATTGGAAAAATTTGGTGTTCCAATGGCAGATACAATTGATCAATTATGGAGGATTATAAATGCAACTTGATAAACAAGAAATTCTAAAAAGAGCAAATGATTATATTGCTTGTGAAAAAAATGATGTTTTTAAAAATGAAGTTGAAACTGTCTTAAAAACTGATAATTATGAAGATTTGTATGATAGATTTTATACAACTTTATCCTTTGGTACTGCAGGTATGAGATGTGTTATTGGCGGTGGTACAAATAGAATGAATACTTTTATGGTAAAAAAAGTATCTCAAGGTCTTGCCTCATATCTAGTATCTTCAATTAATTCTCCATCTATAGTTATTGCCTATGATTCTAGAAATTATAGTAGTGAATTTGCTAAAGCTGCTGCATTAGTTTTAGCTGCTAACAAGGTTAATGTTTATTTATACGATAGTTTGAGACCTGTTCCTATGTTATCTTTTGCACTTAGAGAGTTAAAAGCTAGTGCTGGTATAGTAATTACGGCAAGTCATAATCCAAGTAAATATAATGGTTATAAAGTATATTGGAGTGATGGAGGACAAGTTACACCTCCCCATGATATTGAAATAGCAAATAAAGCTAATAGTGTTGTTCTAAGCGATATTAAGGAAATATCTGAAAAAGAAGCAAGAGAAAGTGGTTATTTAAATTCAGTTAGTCCTGAAGTTGATGAAGCTTATTATAATATGGTTATTTCATCTATTAGAAGAAAAGATTTAGTTAAAAATTCTAAAATAACAGTTGCATATACACCTCTACATGGTTCTGGAAACATTCCAGTTAGATCAATGCTTGATAGACTTGGTATTAACACTGTAGTTGTAAAAGAACAAGAATTACCTGACGGTAATTTTCCAACAGTAAAACTTCCTAATCCTGAAAGTCCACAAGCTATGGAAAAGGTTATAGAATTAGCAATAAAAGAAAAAGCAGATATTGTTCTTGGTACAGACCCTGATGCTGATAGACTCGGTATTGCAATTCCTAAAAATAAAGAAAAGAGTGAATATCAATTATTAAGTGGAAACCAAATTGCAACATTGTTGTGTGATTATTTATTAGAAACAAGTAAAGAACAAAATAGAAGTGGTATCCCATTTGTAGCAAAAAGCTTAGTAACTACAGATTTAGTAAAGAAAATAACTGAATCTTATGGTGGTGAGTCAAAAGATGTATTAACAGGTTTTAAATATATTGCAGAACAAATTAAAAACTTAGAAAATAATGATGATAAGTATTTCTTGTTTGGCTGTGAAGAAAGTTATGGCTTTTTAAGTGTCCCAAGTGTTAGAGATAAAGATGCAGTATCATCAGCTGTTTTAGCAGTTGAAGTTATGTGTTATTTAGAGAGCAAAGGTTTGACACTACAAGATCGGTTAGACTCTATATATGAAAAGTATGGTTATAGTACCGAAATAGTCTTTGCACGCGATTATGAAGGTGCCAGTGGGAAGGTTGAAATGGATAAGATAATGCAATCATTCCATTCTTTAAAAATTGGAGATACATTAGTAAATAGAAAAATTTCAAGTATCGATGATTTATTAGAAGAGGGAACTGGCTTTCCAAAATCTAATGTTGTGATTATAAAATTTGAAAGTGGTGAGAAATTAATAGTTAGACCTAGTGGAACAGAACCTAAAATCAAATATTATATTTTCCTATCTGGTGAGAAAAATGCTTTATTAAAGCAAATGGATAGTATTATCAATGAATTTAAGGCTTCTTTATAGTTAAACTTAAAAAATGTACACTTTTATCTTTTAAAACTACGCACTTCAATATAATATGATTATAGGAGGCAAGATATTGGTGTACATTTATTATATAAAAAGCTTAAAAACTATTTTATTAAATCCTTTTGATAAAAATAAAGATATAGGTAATCTTGATAGTGAAGAAGAAATCACTATTTTAAGTGCAAATACTTTAACAAAAGAGGATACTGAGTTCATTGAAAAAGAATCATTTGCTCAAATTGATAATAGTGTTAATTTATGGATTCAAGAAAAAAGATATTATCTAAGATTATTTGCTGCAACTTTCGCTTTTTTTATTATGTATTTCTTTTTGTCTTTAGTAATTAGAGATCCTATTCCCTTGTTAGATGAGATGTTGGGTAGTGCTTTTTTTGCAATTATAACCTGGAACTTCTTTGCAAAACGTGATAAAAAAAGTGCTATTGCAAATAAGAAAAAACTTGAAATTAAAAGACACGTAAGTAATTCTAAAAATAGTGAAATAAGTTTAATTAAGAAGGTTGAAAATTATTTATATGAAATTAAATCATATGATAATTTAGATATTGCAGATGCACTAACTTTAGTTGAGGGCTCTCTTGAAGATCTTGATTTAACTGATGATGATAAACTCTATTATGATGAGTTTGTTAAACTATTGAAAATTGAATTGTTTAAAAACCCAAAATTTAAATCATTATATTCAAAAGTTATCAAAGTTAGAGAGAACAACGAAAGGGATGAAGCTCTAAGTTCAAAATTAATTGAATTCGGTAAATCTAATAAGTTTGATTTGTTATTATTAGCTCTTGTTGTTAAATTAGAAAATAAATAAGGGCAAATGTGTATATAAAGTAATTAGTTATATTGATGGATAATATCAAAAAAACTAATTACTTTTTTATTCCAAATTCAATAATTAGATATTATGTTTTAGCTTGGATACTGCTTATTTTTTATTTAAGTTACAATAATAAGGAATTATTATATAAGCCTATTTTTTTTATTGCAGTTGGTATCATTTTCTCTTCAATCTTTTTAATATTTGGATTTGATTTAAAATATCAACTAATAATTATTTTGGTATTTATATTTTATTTATTAACTTTAAATGTTAATTCTACAAAGATATTTAATCCTTCTGTCGATAAAAATAGAATAAAAGAAATTGAAGGTTATGTAGTTAAAGATCAAAGTGAGACTAAATCTGGCTCATATTATTTAATAATCAATTGCGATAAGGCTTATTTAAAAGATGGAACTTGTGTAAGTGCGAAGGGTGAAATACCCTTAATGTTTAATAAAGATTATGATTTATTAGTTTTTACTCCAATTAGAGCTAAGGTTGAATATAATCAGGAAATTGATCTTTATAAGGCGAGAGATGTTACAGTACTTAGTGAGAATAAGAAATATGGTGCTTTTTTTAATAAGTTAATTTATAGAATTAGAGATAATAGAATTTACCTACTAAAAAAAATAAAAGCATATATTCACACCCCACTAGCTAGGATGCTCCTTCTTGGAAGGAGTGATCAAAGAGGATTTGTTTTTAAAGAATATGCTTTAAGTTTAGGCTGTGCTCATTTACTTGCCCTCTCTGGGATGCATCTATCAATAATAACAATTTTTTTTACCTTCTTCTTAAATAAATTTTTTAACAAAAACTTATCTAAATATTTTGTACTTATTTTTATATTTTATTTTATTTACATAACAGGTCCCATACCTAGTTTGTTAAGGTCTTTAATTATGTATTTATTAAACCTGTCAAAAATGAGAAGTGAAATAAAAAGTGAAATAGTTCTTCTTCTTGCCGCGATAATACAAGCTATTGTGTTTCCATCAACCTTTATAAGTGCGGGGTGCCTTTTTAGTTACGGAGCCTTATGTGCGATTTTTTTATATTCCTCAATATTTAAGAATATCAATAAAATTCTATCCTCGCTATTAACAACAGTCTTTGCAATTTTAGTAACTTATCCTCTATCTTTATCTCTTGGGGGGAGTTGGTGCATTTTATCAATTATTTTAGCTCCAAGTGTAACTGTTTTTGTAACTTTTGAGATGATTGTCGCCCTCGCTTTATTATTAAATTCAGTATTTGTTGACTTAAATTATTTTATACTAGACAAATTAGATGTTGGAATTGTAGAGGCAATAATTAGACTGATTATAAATATTGCAAAGGAAATTAATTATTATTTTCATAAAATAATCTATATTGATGAGAGATTAATAACCTTGATTTTTGAAAAAGGAAGTTTTTATAATAATAAGTTACCAAATTATTTAATTAGTACAAAAGGCTATATCATCTTTGCTCTTTTAGTATTGACCTCACTAGCAGTGTATCTGTATGCTACACACAGTTTTAAATTTAGGAGCTACAAATAAAATGAGTTGGAATTTCCCATATGAAAGCATTACTTCAATAATGGATTTATTAGAAAGAAAAGAATTGGCAATGAGCAAAAAATTTGGTCAAAATTTCTTGTTATCAAAAGATGTAAGAAAACGTATTGTTAATACAATGGAGCTTTCAAAAGATATGAAAGTTTGGGAAATTGGACCTGGTATAGGTTCTATAACCTCATTAATTTTAGAAGAAGATGTTAATTTAACAGCTTTTGAGATCGATTATGGATTTTGCAGAATTCTTGCTAATGAAGCTTTTGGAGATGAGGCTAAATTCACTTTAGTTGAAGGTGATGCTCTAAAAACAACTATATCAACTTTTAAAGAAGTTGGCACTCCGGATGTTGTTTGTGGAAATCTTCCATATAATGTTGGAAGTGTTTGTATTGCTAAATTATTAGAAAATAAATGCCATCCCAAAAAGATGGTATATACACTTCAAAAGGAAGTTGCACAAAGACTTTGTGCAGATAGTGGATCAAAGTTATATTCTTCCTTCTCTGTTTTAGCTCAAATTGATTATGATGTATCTATAGTTATGGATATCAACAGTCAATCTTTTTATCCTGTTCCTAATGTAGTAAGTAGTGTTATTGTAATGAATAAAAGAAGAACACCTTTAGTTGAAGATGAGTTGAGAGATACTTTTATAATGGTTGTTAGAGATCTTTTTTCAAAAAGACGAAAAACTATAAAAAATAATTTAGTCAGTGGTAAGTGTGGAAAGTTATATGAAAAAGATGTTTTGTTACAAGCTTTAGAAAATTCAAAAGTTCCTTCTCAAGCTAGAGCAGAAAAACTTACAATTAATGATTTTAAAAAGATAAGTAGGGAACTTTATTTACTAAAAATGTAATTGTGAGAAAAAAAAATAAAATTATTATTTTTATAACTAAATGTTTTATCTTATGTCAAGACTATGTAATTTATTAAATACTTACTTTGTAAGCATTTAGATATATTATTGAAGAATAAAATTAAAACTTTAACAAAAAACTTTTAAAACTATTGTCAGAAAGTGTAATTTCTATTATACTATGTATGCTTATTTGAAGAAATATAAAAGCAATAAGGAGACAATAGTGAGAAAATTTATCACATTACTAGCTTCTTTATTAATTGTAGCTCCAGCTATTTTAATAGCTGCAGGTTTAATTGCTCTATAATTTTGTTTAGTTAGATTGATAATACTTTATTATCTATAGGACATCTTATAGGTATTAAAGTAATTTAATTAATAGGGAAATTAATTAAAAATATTATCGGGGACGAATTTTCGTCCCCGAATTTTAAGTTTGCCCAACAAGGGCAATATCTAGGTTGTGTGATAGCAAGAGGGGGGCCCCTCCCACTAGATTTATTATTTAAATATAATAATAAATTAGTTTAATTTTGCAGCTTGAGCTAAAGTAATAGCACTAGTAACTACAATATCTTCAATACTACAACCTCTTGAAAGGTCTGAAACTGGTCTAGCAAATCCTTGTAGGATTGGGCCGTAAGCGTCAGCTCCAGCTAGACGTTGTACAAGTTTGTAACCAATATTACCAGCTTGAAGATCAGGGAAGATAAGAGTATTTGCATGACCTGCAACCTTAGAACCTTTAGCTTTAAACTTACCAACTTCTTCGATTATTGCAGCATCTAATTGTAATTCACCATCAACTGCTAAATCAGGACATTTTTCTTGAACTATTTGAGTTGCTTGTTGAACTTTTTCAACTAATTCGCCTTTTGCAGAGCCTTTTGTTGAGAAAGATAAAAGAGCTACTTTAGGTTCAGTTTCTAAGAAAGTTTCACAAGATTGAGCTGATGCTTCAGCAATTGATGCTAATTGTTCAGCGGTTGGATTTGGAATAGTTGCACAATCTCCAAAAATAAATGAGCCATTAGCTCCTAAGTCTTTTTTATCTGTAGCCATTACAAAACAGCTAGATGCGCTTTTAATTCCAGGTTTACATTTGATAATTGTAAAGCAAGCTCTTAATACATCACCAGTTGTATTTAATGCTCCAGCTACCATAGCATCGGCATCTTTTAGTCTTGCCATCATAGCACCCCATTTTAACGGGTCAATAATTTGAGCAAATGCATCTTCTTTAGTCATGCCTTTATGTTTTCTAAGTTCATAGAGTTCGTTAGCATATATTTCTCTTTTGTCAGAAACTTCTGGGTCTAAAAGAGTAAGAGATGATAAATCAACACCCAATTCTTCAGCCTTAGCTTTAATTTCGTCAACTTTCCCTAATAAGGTAACGGATTTTGCTAATTTTTCTTCCATAACTTTAGCCGCAGCTTGTAAAGTTCTTTCTTCACAGCCTTCAGGAAGTACCAAATTCTTTTGAGCATTCTTTGCTTGCATTTTCATTTTTTCTGCGAATGTCATTATATTTCTCCTAAGATTTAACAGTTCATTATTTTCATACTATCACAAGGAAAATTATTGATAAATTACTTTGATAAACCTTTATAGAACTTTTTAGCAAAAAAAAGTGAAAATTGGATTTATAAAAAGAGATATTTGATAATAATATAACTAAATTGTTATATTATTTACTAATCAGTAAATTAAATTTATTTGAATTAAAATTAGGGAATAAAATTTTAAGAAAAAGCGTCTTTTAAAAAAGAAGTATGATACATGCTTATAAGAGAAAAGAATAAAAAGTATAGATAATAATTAAGTTTTCATTCAAAAGTTGAATTTATTTAAAAAGTATATCTTAATTTTTGTTTTCATCTTGAATGAGTTGTTTTTAATGATGTATCTTTTCCATAATAAGGATGTGAGAAGAAATACTATGAATATTGGTGTATATGGATTAGGAAGATTTGGTGCATTTTGGGCAAAAGAATTAGCTAAGCATAATAGTAGCGAAATTTTGGGTTATAGCAGACACAAAAAAGAGAATATTGAAGGTGTAAAGCAAGTTGACGAACAAACCTTTTTACAAGAGTGCGATATTATTTACATTTGTGTTGCAATTAGTTCTTTTGAAACAGTAATTAAATCAATTAAAGATAAATTAAAGGCGGGGACTATAATTGTTGATACCTGTTCTGTAAAAGTTTATCCCTCAAAAATTATGAGAGAAAATCTTCCTGATGGAGTATTTTCAATAGCATCACACCCAATGTTTGGTCCAGATTCAGGAAAAAACGGGGTAAAGGGTTTACCTCTTGTTATTTTTCCTATATCTTGCCCTAAAGATATTTATAATAATATTTTAGATAATTTTAAATCTTGGCAGCTAGAAATCTTAGAAATGTCGCCTGATTCACATGATAGAGAAGCTGCTTGGTCGCAAGGTATTACACACTTTGTTGGAAGAGTGTTAGATGAACTTGCCCTTCAACCTACTGAACTTGCAACAACTGGTTATAGAAGGTTGATGTCTATTGTTGAACAAACCTGCAATGACCCTATCCAACTATTTCATGATTTACAGAAATACAATCCTTATGCAAAGCAAATGAGAATGGGATTAAAGGGTGCTTTAGATTATGTTATGCAGGACTTAGTATCCCAGGAGGACTAGGTGAATGTTTGTGTTTACACATTAGGTTGTAGATTAAACCAATGTGAAAGTGAAGGAATAGCCGATGCCTTCGTATCTGAAGGCTTTTCTGTTGTAAAAGACAAAGAAATGGCTGAAATATATATAGTTAATACTTGTACAGTTACAAGTAAAGCTGAGCAAAAAGCTAGAAGAATGATCAGAAAATTTGCTCAAAACGGAATTTGTGTTGTAACAGGTTGTTATGCACAGTTGAATGCTGATGATATTCAAGCACTTGATAAAAATATTATCGTTGTTCCATTATCAAAAAAAGCACATTTATTAAAACTCCCAAAACATATAAATGCTGCACTTCAAAGTGGAATGGACTTAGATGGAGCAATTAAGACTTTTGTTGATGAAGATTCTAGTGTATTTGATTATGCTGCAGCTTCTTTTTCTTACCATCACAGAGCATATTTAAAAGTTCAAGATGGTTGTGATAATAATTGTGCATTCTGTAGAGTTCATATTGCCCGTGGTAAAGCTATTAGCTTAGATAGTGATACAGTTATTGAAAGAGCTCTAGATTTAGAAAAACAAGGCTTTAGTGAGATTATGCTTACGGGAGTTAATTTAACTATGTATGATCATGAAAATGATGGTCTTGGTGGATTGATTGAAAAACTATTAAAAGCTCTAGGGCCTAATATAAGACTTAGATTATCTTCCCTAGAGGCAGATCATGTTGATGATAGACTTTTAAACGCACTCAAAGATGATAGAATGCAACCTCATTTTCATATACCTGTACAGAGTGCAAATGACTCTGTACTAAAAAGAGTAAATAGAAAATATGATAAAGCTCATTTAGTATATATAGTTAATAGACTAAAAGAGATTAAAGATGATCCTTTTATTGCAGCAGATATAATTAGCGGACTTCCTGGAGAAGGGGATAATGAATATCAAGAAACCTATGACTTTTTAAAAGAATTTGGTTTTAGTCAACTTCATGTTTTCCCTTTCTCTCCAAGACCTAATACTGCTCTCTATAAAGCAAAAGATAGAGTAACTGAATATATTAGAGATCAAAGAGCTAAAGAACTTAGACAATTATCTGAGTACCTCCATAATAAATATTTAGAAAGACAATTAAATAAAGAATGTGAAGTTGTATTACAAACAAGAAAAGGTGGAAAATTCAATGGAGTTACTGGAAACTATATTGATGTTGTAGTTGAGAATACTCCTGCGTTCGCTTCATCTGGAATGCTTTTTAAAGCTAAATTTATAAGTATAGATGGCGAAAAACCTGTTGTTAGTATTGTCGAATAGTTTTATAAACAAATTTATATATTTATCCTTCCTATTTGTTGAGATATAAATCAATAAAGTGGAAGGATTTTTTATATATTATGAATAATGTTATTGTAGTTAAATTTAATTTAGATTTAACATAAGTTAATTTTCTATTGAATTTTATAATTAATAATCACAATTAGGTTATTTATTTAGTTTATTTATTACATCAATTATATATTTAATTTAGTTATATAACAAAAATAAAAATAATTACAAAAAAATACATGCATATTATATATAGTGAGAAAAATATTTACTATTAGCTATCAGCATGGTATTTTTTAATAGGAAAACATTATATTATTTTACAGAAAGTTGCACATTTCTATAAATATACAATTCTTATCATATCTAAAAGATTTTATTGTCTTTTAAATATTTTTTTTAGCAATTAAATATAATTTTTTCTAAATTTAGTATATGAAAGGAAATTCACGATGACTAAAAAAACTGAAACGAAAGGTTTCTATTCTTCTCACTCTTTTAAACTCGTATTAGTTATGGTAAGTTGTTTTTTACTTAACTATTTTACTTTTTTTATTAACAGCAATTCTAATCCGTGGCAATTACTCTATTTAATTCCAATGCTTATTGGAGCTTTTTTATACAATGAAAAAGGAAGCATTATTGTTGCTCTTGTAATAATATTTATTAACAGTCCAATATTACTTCAAACACCATTTAAATCAAGTTATCAATTATCTAGTTTTTGGCTTCTAAGATCATTTATCTATTTACTTATTGCAATAATTTTGGGATTTCTTTCTAAATCAATTAAAAAACTTCATACTAAACTTATTGAAGATAAACTAAAATCAAATTTTTCAGGATTTTATAATACAACTAAGCTTGTTCGTGATTTAGAAGAATTAAATGAAAAAAAACAATCCTATGATTTAGTCTTTTTTCATATAATTAATCTTGATGAATTAAGAAAATATCTTGATTCCTATGTATTTTCTAAACTGATAAACAATGAATTTTCAAGACTTGAAAAAGAGTTTGATGCATGTAGAACGTATTCTTATTCTTCTGATCAGTATATACTACTAATTAAAGATAATAATTTAGATGAAAAAGTAATTTGCAATTTATTAATTCATAAAATTCACCAATTTGTAAAATCTAATTCTTTTGATAAGTATCCAGTTAAATTTCAAATTAAATGTGGGATAATAAATAGTTATGTTGATAATAATCCAAAAAGTTTAATTGAGAAGGTTAGAGTGACTTCTGAAAGAGGGTCTCTTGATGAGTCAAGTATATATGTTTTTGATAAAACGTATTATGAAAAGAGACAACTATATTATGAAGTATCTCTTACTCTTAATGATGCTATACATAATGATGAATTATATATTGTATATCAACCAATAATAGATATTAAGAGTAAATCAATCTGTAGTTGTGAAGCTCTACTTAGATGGAATAGGGGAAATGGAAAAAAGATAGCTCCAAATATTTTTATTACAGTCGCTGAGCAAACTGGATTAATTGTAAAAGTTACTAAATGGCTTATAAGAAACACAATAAAGAATCAACATAATTGGAAATTAAAAGATGCTTCTATAACTCAATCAATAAATGTATCTGCTAAAGAATTAATTGATGATTCTTTTCAAAATTGGTTTAATAATATATTGAATAGTAATGGTATGAGTCATAAAGATATTAATATTGAGATAACTGAGAGAGTTCTCTCTTCAAATGATGAGAGACTAAAAGAAAATCTTCTATTACTACAAGATTTGGGATGTACTATAGAAATTGATGATTTTGGAATAGGCTATAATTCATTAAAATTAATTAGCACCTTACCAATAAATGTAGTCAAATTAGATAAATTTTTTATAGATAGAATAACTGAAAATCAAACAAGAATATTAATCAAACATCTTATTGAAGCTATTCATGAACTTAAAGGTGTTGTAATTGCTGAAGGTGTTGAGAATAAGCAACAATTAGAGATTTTAGTTCAATTGGGGTGTGATAAAATTCAAGGTTTTTATTTTAGCAAACCATTAGACTCTGAAAAGTTTTGTTCATTTTGTAATAATTTTAATTTTTCTAATTATATTTAGTTCGTGGTAATAAATTTGCAAGGTTTATTGTTTGTCTAACAATTCTTATATATATAAGTTAAAAAATTAAATATAGCTGGTGTAAAAACTATCATTAGTTTTAAATGCATCAGCTATATTATTATTCACTAATTATTGTGAGTCTTTAAGTAAGTTCTTTGCCCAATCAAGAGCTTTAATCTTTTGGTTCTCCCTATCTTCAACTACTGATAAACATGAGCAAATTGATATAAGTTTATTATATTTATTTACACTGTTATTAACTCTATCTTTAACTTTTTTATCTCCACCTTTAAAAGTATATAGAAGTGATATATTTTTATCTTTTATTATACCTTTCTCTAATAATGAGTAAATTGATGGGGATATAGTTCCCGCCCAGATGGGTGTACAAATAATTATTGAATTATAATGCGTTAAATCTTTTTTGATAGGATTTAGTTTTGGTTTTATTTTAAAACTAGCTTGGTACCCTCCAGTTAAATATTTTGAAAATCCTTTTGCTTTAACATCTTTTTTGGGAGTAATTTTCTCAATATCTAAATTGAGCTCTTTAGCTAAATGTAAGGCAAGTTCTTCAGTACTTCCCTCTAATGTATAGTATAAAATTAAGGTATTATTCATTATTTTTTCTCCACATAACATCAAAAAATATCATTTATTATTCCAGGCTAATTATTATCCACTGTTATATTGTATCATAGTTTTTGTTCCTATATAAAAATAATAATTAGAAATTAATTAACTTTTTAGCTTTTAAAGTTCTAAGTTTTTATTCTTTTTAGACCTTCATTGTAGAGTTTTTGAAAAAAAGTGATAAATAAATTTTTTTATTAGTATATATGGCTTTTCATACAGCTTATAAACAAGTTATCATATGCATAATAATTCATATAAAATATAATGAATTTGTAATTTTAAATACTAGTTGTGCAGTTTTTAAAATGGAATATAAGTAATTAGGATATTTGAATGAAAGAAGAGAATGTATTGAAAGAAATGCATAGGATAGTTGCAGGCGATCATATGGTTTTTTTATATGATGATGAGAAAGATATATCTAATATATCAATACTTGTAACCTATATTATTTCAAGATTAGAAAAAAGTGAAAAATGTTTTTATATAGAAGGGGATTTTGATACTAATCTTATCCTCTCAAATTTAAGAGAATATATTAATATTGATGATGCTATTTTAAATGGACAATTATCTATTGTAGATAAAAAAGATGCATATTCGAAGAGTGGAAAATTTTCTCCATCTAAAATGATTGAATTATTAAAAGAGCTTACAAGTTTAGCTATAAGAGATGGCTTCAAAGCCTTTTCAATATCTGGAGAATTAAGCTGGGTATTAGAGGATGAAAATGGTTTTGATAAAATAATGGAATATGAGCATTTATTAAATAATGAAATTTTTAGTAACTATCCTGTTTCAGCTATTTGTAGATACAATATTAATAAATTTTCAAGTCAAATGATACAACATATAATTGAAGTACATCCAATAATTATTTGGAAGAATCAAATTCATGAAAATCCTTTTTATAATGAGGTAAATGAGGATACAAGTATAGATATCGATCGATATCATGTAAATTCTATGTTAAGTACAATTGAAAATTTTACTTATACTAAAACTAGATTTAAAAATGAAATTAAAGATAAAGAAAAAAAGTATCAAGAGCTACAATTGAGTGTTCTAGAAGATATAGTAGTAACTCTTACAAGTATTTTAGAAATTCATGATGTATATACAAAGAATCATAGTCAGAATGTAGCAAATTTATCTAGACAAATAGCGATTAAAATGGGTCTCGATGATTCTGATATTATACAAATATATTATGCTGGACTAGTACATGATATTGGTAAAACTCTTATTCCAAAAGAGATTATTACTAAAACAGGTAAGTTAACTTATGAGGAATATGAAATAGTTAAAAAACATCCCTCTCATGCATATGATGTATTAAACAATTCTCCTGAATTGAAAGATATTGCAAATATTGTATTACAACACCATGAAAGGTGGGATGGCAAAGGGTATCCTAATTGTATTCAAGGCGAGAGTATTAGTCTTGCTGCTAGAATTATAGCAATTGCAGATACCTATGATGCTATGACTTCAGATAGACCTTATCGTAAAGCATTTGATAAAGAATTTGCATTAAATGAAATTAAGAATAATGCTGGAACTCAGTTTGATCCTAATATTGCAATTCTTGCAGCTGAAGAGGTTTTTCTTCCTTAAAGAGATATATTAATTTAGCTTTAGATATTATGGATAAGTTTTTTTACATTAACTTGATTGAAGTTATTAATAAAGAAAGAGGTTTCTTTCAAGTTATTAATAGTTTTGCTATCTGAACCTATGCTATTAACAGCTATTATTTGTCCAACTTTTGCCCTAGATGCACTTATAATACCACTTTTTGTATCTTCAAATACGATACAGTTTGAAGCCTTTATCTTTAATGCCTCGATAGCTTTATTATAAATTGCAGGGTGAGGTTTGCTCTTAAGAGTTCCATCATTTGCTATTATATATTCTTTTTTGAAAAATCTGGATAGTTTAAAAATTGATTCATACTTTTCCATCAAGAAAGGGTTAGCACTAGTAGCAATTGCTACTTTAATATCATTATTAAGAAGGTCTTCAATTAATGATTCCACTCCCTCTGCCAAGGAAATATTGTTTTTTTCTGCTTCTAGAATTTTAAGATATTCTTCTTCTTTTTCATTTGATAATTTATTTATTAATGCATTATCTAGTTTTATAGCATACACTTTTTCAAGAGTTTCAATAGTAGTTCTTCCATTAAGTATTGCATATTCTTCTCTACTATATTCTCTTTTTATATTCTTTTTAATAAAATTGTACCATGATTTGTAATTAATTTCGGAATCCCAAAATAGCGTCCCATTAAAATCGAATATTACTGCTAATTCTTTCACTTAAACTTCCTATTATTTATTATGTATATTTATAGTAATCAAAAAATAAATTTTTATAAATCACAAATTGCGTAAAATAAGATTATCTTATTTAAATAAAATTGTGATATTATATAAATAAGTTCTAGGAGTTAAAAAATGCCATTTGATTTTAAGAAAGAGTATAAAGAGTACTATTTACCAAAACGTAAGCCTCAAATAGTTGAGATCCCAAAGATGAATTATTTATCAGTTACAGGAACTGGAAATCCAAATGAAGAGGGAGGGGAATATCAAGAGGCTTTAAAAGTTTTATATCCTATAGCTTATGCTATAAAGATGAGTTATAAAACTGACTATAAAATTAATGGTTTTTTTGAGTATGTTGTTCCTCCCTTAGAAGGTTTTTGGTGGCAAGAAAATGTAAAAGGTGTAGATTTATTAAATAAGGATACTTTTAGTTGGATTTCAGTCCTAAGATTACCAGATTTTGTTACCATAGAAAATTTCAAATGGGCAAAAGATAGAGTTACTAAAAAAAAGAACTTAGATTGTTCAAAGGTTGAATTTCTTACAATCGATGAAGGCTTATGTGTTCAAATAATGCATGTAGGTCCATTTGATACAGAGAGTGAATCTGTAAATAAAATGCATGAATATATAAAACAAGAAGGGTATGCCTTAGACTTTTCTAAGCAAAGAAAACATCATGAAATTTATTTATCTGATATTAGAAAAGTAGATTCTTCAAAATGGCAAACTGTAATTAGACATCCAATAAGGTAGAAAAAATAAAAATTGTATAATCATACTTCTATTTATAGCGTTCAGTATGAAGTTTTTTTTATATTAAAAGTAAAATAATATATATGCTTTTGCTATTTTTAGCTAAGAAAATAAAGTTCCTAGAAATAGTTGTACAAATTTTAATTAAATTAACTGTTAAAATCAAATATTTAAGTATGTAAAGAATATTTACTTATTAGAAATTATACATTATTGTAAAGCCAACTCCTGTTTTGGTATTTTTCAAATAAATTAGATACTTTCGATTTATTTAATTTAGATTAAGATTTAAGTGCTTTATACAAACTGGTAGCAATTTCTTTTGCTAATATTGGTGGTACAGCATTACCTACTTGTTGGTATTGAGAATCTTTTGTTCCATAAAATCTATAGCTGTCAGGGAATGTTTGAAGTCTTGCTGCTTCCCTAACACTAATTCCTCTATTCAAATTTGGGTGAATCCACATTGATTTCCTCACATTAATAACAGTACCAGAAGGTTCATCATAATTTAACCTTAAATAGATCGTATTTTGAGTTCGAGAAAAATCTGAATATGTGTTTTTTTTAAACTTGTCATCTAAAGAGTGGAAATTTTTCCCTGGTTCAATTTGCTTAAATCTTTGTAAAGCTATACTCCTAGTTTGTGGAATTATATGGTTGTATATAATATTAGTGTTTTTGATTTTTTCAAAAATTTTATTTGATTTAAAGTTGAGATCTTTTGTTTTTTGTATACCATTATCTTCTTGAACATTATAACTTGTGGGAATATTTTCTAGATCATAGATTGCCTGTCTTACTGAAGAAATATCTTGAATAGAGATATTTCCTTCGGGTAATTTAATTTTTTTGTTTATATCTTTTTTAATTCCCATCAAGATAAATCTTTTTCTTTTCTGAGGTACGCCAAATTCTAATGCAGATAAAATTCCACTGTCAGTTACATATTCGTTAGAAATATTACAAAAAATATAATCAATTACAGAAAATGATTTGACAACTGCGTATAATCCACTTTTATTAATAATAAAATCTCTAATATATATCTTATAATTATATAATTCCTTAACAGTCATTAACATTTTTTGTGTGTTTATGGCTAACTTTAATATTTTAATTAATTTATCAAAATTGTAAGGATTTTCAATTAGAATGTTTAGTTCCTTAGAAAGTGATTTTGTTTGATTTAAAATTGTTAAATTATCACAGTGAAAATTAGCCATATCGATTAATAGATTCTTTAGTTTTTTAGTGTTTTTATCGAATATAGATTTAAATTTTGTATCATTTTTTCTATGCCTGTAAAGAGAAAAAAGTAAATTAAAATTATCTTCTTTCCATAAATGTTTTTCAATTGAATTCTTATTTTTGATAAGATTTTTGTAGTCAGAACATAAAAAATCGCTTTTCAATAATAATATTAAATCTTCTTTAACATTAATTTTGTTTAATTTTGGATTTTTTATATCCTTTCTTTCTAAGTAAAACCTATGAGTATTTGATTTTAGCATACTTACATTTTCCAAAACGAAAGCCTTTGGTTTTACTTCATTGATAGCTCTTATATATTCTTTAATTAGTCTATTGTTTTGATTAACTAAATTATTGTTTTGTCTATTAGCATTAGAGAAACCCTGACATGGAGGGCCTCCTATTATAACATCTATTGGTCCATGGTCTTTTAAAATTTGTGAATAATTTGCTTTACATACATCTTCATAAACTAAAACACCATTATGATTTTTTATATATGTTTCTTTTGCGGATAAATTTTTCTCAAATGCAATTTTAACTTTAAATTTGTTTGTTTGTTCAAAACCTAAACTTAGTCCACCGGCACCTGAAAATAAATCCATTACTGTATATTTCATTTGTCCTCTTCATATTTAAAGCCATTAGATTCAGCACAATCGATCAAAGATAATAATCTCTTTGATTGAAACCCAGAAGGAAGTTTCCGTGGTATTTGTTTTGCCAAATTTATAGCCTCTAGATCTTTATTGTTTAAATCGATTTGGTTATTATAAAAGAAATGATCTATTTTAATCCAGTAATCTTTATTAAATTCTAAAATTTTTGTTTGAGCTTCAATATCTGAATATATTTCTTGATCAGCTAGTGCTGATTTAATCTCTTTTTTGTTTTCTTCTTTTGATATCAAACAATTAGTAATATTTTCGTTTAGAGAAATCTTTGCTTCCTTTATTTTTATCCAGCAAACTTGTCTTTTACACCATTGAGTAACATTTATAGTTTGTCTTGATGGATCTGTTATTGAATTGTTAACAAATTTAGTTATTTTAATTAATTCGTCTTCGATTTCTATAGGAATCTTTTGTTCATTCCATATTTTTTGGAAATCAAGCTGCATTTTTGGATATTGTTGATTCAATAAGTATCTGAATAAAGCTATACTATATGTTACAATATTTGCTCTATATCCCCCTTCATACCAGGATTGTTTTGATACTAAAGATTCAGTGAATTTGAAAAGAATAAACAAAGTTACTGAGTCTTTATAATATTTATCATTAAAAATTTTGTCATTTTTTAACCATTCTTCATCAATTACTTCTGCAAATTTTAAAAAATTGGCTTGGGCTCCTTTGCTCACAATATGTGGTAGCATATTCCATGAATTTCTTACCTTTGCTAGCAAAGGTTTTGTGATTAGTTGTTTTTTGGGGTTCTGTAATAAAAAGGATTTTTTTTGAGCTTTACTCAAATGCATTTGTGCTTGAATAAATTGTCCCCTTGCTCTCTCATAAAACCAACGAGTTTCAAATTGTTCACCATTTTTTGCTGGGGCCCATACTCTTTTAGATATCTGCTCCATCCTTATATGAAAAGGATGGGTTGAAAAGAAATCTACATCACTTACTTTGCTTTGGCTGTTTGATGATTTAGATATATTTCTTATAAATTCATTTGTTTTTTCAATATTTGTATCAATTTCTGTTAATTTCATTTGAACAAAAATTTTTGAAAGATCTGCTTTATCCTTAAATCTTGAGTTGGATAGGGAAGCTGTAGTTTGGCCCCCATTTATTATTTGGAAATCCTCTGCATAAGAAATATAAAAGCCATTTTGATTATTAGTTATTTTAATATTTCTAGCAGTAGCAGCAATTCCATTATTGAATGCAAAGAAATTTTCAGGGCATTTTAATATTGTTTCTCTTATTTTTTTATTTACTGCGACTTTAGTCGATAAAAATGATCTTACATTGCCTTCAAGTAATTGGCTGCCATATTTATCATATAAATCTGCAACGACATTCCCAGGTATTATGCACAGAAAACTATTGTACCCTTCAAGTGAGGTTTTAATACAGGGTATTCCATTACTATTTAGTAATTCAGAAAAGTTGATTTGAATATTTTGTTTTCCATCAATATTACTACAATTTTTATATATTCGCTCAATATCCCAAATTTGACGTTCAACGGGTATTCCTTTAAAATTTAATGTTTCAATATTTACAATTCTTTTGCTCATTGTCTGATCTGTGAAAAGTAAAAATTTGAATTTATTAATCTTATTCTTTTTATGATTATATCTTATTAATTCAATTAAATCGACAACTGGGTTACTTGGTTCTATCTTGTTAATTAAATCAGTATCAAAACATTCTTCTAGAAAAACAAATAATTGATCAAAGATTCTTTTAGATTCTGATTGTGTTAATGTTAATTCACTGTCAGAGTTTGTGTAGTTAGCGATAATTAAGGTAAAAGTTTTATCAAATTGATCATAAGAATAGCCATCTACTCTTAGTTTTTTATTTTTTTTTCCTTTGCCTTCGTAATATGTAGGAACTACATCATAAAGAACTTCAGAATTATTTAAATAATCTGAGACAACATCAACAAAAGTTGCTACAGAACCCTCTCCAGTAGTTGCAGCATTAGTTTTTACTTCTTCAAGGAAATCTTTTTTAAATTCAATTATATCCATTATTATTACCCTTTTATACAATATTTTTCAATTTCGGATAGAATTAAAGAATATTTGACTGAGCATATACACTTTGGTAAGATTTGTTTTACTATCTTTGGGAATGTACTATCTATTAAATAAATATTTTCATTGGAAATTCTAAATTTATCTTTATAGTTTTTATATTCATTTAATGATAAATCAAATTTTAATAATTTTATTTCAAAAATATTTCTAATAAGTTCTGAATTAATTTTGCTATTTATATTCTCAATCATTTGTGATAATGATATTCCTGAAGAATCTTCTGATGAAGTTTTATCACAAAAATATACTACTAAATATCCCTTGTTTTCTTGATCTAATTGTTCAATTGAGGATATTGAGACTTTAGTCTTTGATTTTCCGATAGTTTTTATTTCAAACCATTCATCTTCAAATATAAAATCTTGATCGGCTTTTTCTGGTCCCATCCAACTGTTGATTGAAGTTACGTCTCCAACAGAATCTATTTTTTTATTTAAGAAGTATAGTTCTCCAAGTAAACCTTTTTGGCGTGCTAGAGTTATTCTTTTAGAATCCTCTTTTTCTAATAATTTAACCCAAGATAAATATCTATTAATTATTGCATTGATTAAATCTTTTGATTGTTTGGCTGTATAAGATATTATATCCCAACAAATTTTTAAAAAAATATCTTGTAATTCATTTTCAATTAAGCTGAAAGTAATAGCATATTTGTTATCTGATATTTTGATATTACTAATGATTATTTTTTTTGAAGAATTTGGTATTTGAATTTCTTTTTCATAGATGAAGAGAAAACATTTGTTCCCATAGCTATCAATCCCTATATGAAAAGATATAGGAGATTCAATATCTAATTCAAGAAATCCTTCTTGATCCATTGGTATTTTATTCCATATTTCTTCTATTTCTTTAATAGTCTTCATCATAGATATCCTCTTTAATATCGCTATCAATATAATCATATAATTCTTTAGTATTAACTATATAAACAGCGGTTTTGTCTTCTTCTCCTCCAGGAAAACCTAAACTTAAAGCAAAGATATACCTAGGAACATCAATAGCGTTATAGTCTTTGTTTTCAATGATATGTATAAGTAAAATTGGTGTTCTGCCTTCAAATAAATAATCTTTATCCGTTAATGATTTTTTATTTTTTAACTTCTTAATTCTTCTGATTTCTTTTTCTGGTAATCCAATTTTTGAACAACCTCCAGCACCTACTCTTACATGCCTGCCACTAATTTTTATCATATTTTTAATTGTTATATCTTTTTTTATTGATCTTTGTTCAGGCTTAATAAGAATTGTTTTATCATTTAGTGTTAGTTCGTATTTACTGTTGGATATACCAAAAGGTATTCCAACATCCCAACTTTCTAAACCATTCGAAGATTCTTCTATATATTTGGCCAAAGCACTTGATTGAAAGTTTAAATTCCATGGATGTGATTTAAAATTATGTAATAATTGTACTATTTCGTCCTTCGGGACTTTTTTCCAAATATAAGCATTAGTTATTTTATCTAAATACGAATCTTCTTGAGAAACTATTTTGTCGATTTTCTTTAAGAAATTTAAGCAAGAATTTTTATTATTTAATAAAACCTCTTCATCACTGAACAGTCTTGGGGTTTCTATTAATCTTCCACTGACAGAAATTGGCCTTGAAATGGGGGTTCCATTTCTCATTTTATTTCTTGCCGTGACGATTAAACTACAAGGAGCTTGTCTAACTTTTAATCCAAAATCTGAGGGTGTTTGATTTTGTCTATTCATAATTTTTATTTCACTCTTTAATTCATTAACAGCGTCAGAAATATAGCCATACCAATCTATGGAGTCTTCTCCCATCCAAATTTTAAATAAATCTCCATAATTTGGTCGATACCCAAACCATCTACCCATTTGGAGTAAAGTATCATACATCATTGTATTTCTATAGAAATACGAGACGCATAATCCTTCTAGTGTAATTCCCCTTGAAAGACTATTCCCTCCAATGGCAATAACTCTTTTTCCTTCTTCTTTATATTTATCATAATCTAAAGCTTTTGAGCCATTATTTTGGTTAACAGCAATTGTTTGAATTTTTAAAGTCGAGCTCCATAGATAATTTTGTTGGATATTCTTCCATTTTGTGTTTGCTTTTTCCTCTAAATTAAATTCCTGCCAGACTGTATATAGCTCAAAGATTTCGGTTGTTTGTAATGCTTTTTCCACGTCTAATTTTGAGAAACTTTCAATAGAATATTTTATATCCTTTATTAATTCTGATATTATATCCGTTGTCCTATCTTGAACATCTGTAAATCTACTAACATTAACTAGCATTGAACGATGGGCTTTTTCATCCTTTCTGAAATCTGATATTGCACAAACTAATATAAAATATCTTATAGCAGTTTTTAAACTTTCTGGTATATCCTCTAGGTATTTAGCAATTTCTTTTTTATGTTTATATGCGAAATAAGGAGCTTGTTCTTCATTTGCAATAGAAATAAGAGAATCTTGATACTCTCCTAGATATTTCGCTCGGTCAATATCATACCATTCGTCCATATCAGCTTTGCCAAAAATTTTTTCTGCTCCAATATATTTTTCTGGTGATGGTAATAGAGTTATAAAGTCTTTAGGAAATAAATCTTCTGCCACTTTATCTGTCTCATCAATATTTATAAATATATTTGCAAATGGGGTAGCTGTAATACCAATATATGAGGCTTGTTTAAATAAATGTAGAATATCACGAATTGCTTTGTTTATCGCTGTAGGATCTTTATCTTCAGAATTAGTGTTTATTGATGCATTATCTGATTCATCATCAATAATTAGTGTAGGAAGATCTATTAGTCCTGATGTATAATTTATATTATTTGATTTCAACCAATTATGTAAGTTTGTTAAAATACTTTTATTTTTTTTTACGACAAATAAAGCTGCACCATTTAGATTATTTATACTTAAATTGACGGATTTTATTGTACTTCTTTTAAAATCGGTATCTACAGAAGTAAAACAGGTGATTTGATTATTATCTTTATTTGGCTCAATTTTTCCTACTCCAATATTTCTATTTTGTAGTATATGGTTGTTTTTTACATCTAATAAATATTTACTTGTTTTACCAACAAATTCAGTATCCAGTCTTTTTTGTGTTTGAATTCGAAGATTTTCCATCATCCCAGCAAGTACAATTATTATTTTATATCCTGAGTCAACAGCTTTATTACAAACAGCTGTATAATTGGCTGTTTTTCCAGATTGAACATCTCCTAGAACAAGGCCTCTTCTTTGAAATGAGTTCTCAGAATTAGGATTACCAAGGTTTGTCATTATTTCATCAGAAGTTTCATTTATTCTCTTAACAATTTCAGGACTCCAATGCTTATGTAACTTTAAATATTCATTATATCTGTTCCAATAAAAATTTGATATTTTTGATTTATTATACCATGGTACATGTGTAGAATTTTCACCTTTTAAAGTAGTTGCAAAAGAGATTTTATGAATTAATCGACTATTTAGTTTTTTTTTGGCTCTGTCGAATTCTTCATCGGTAACTTTAACAATTGAGCGGAAGTTTGTTAACTCTTGATCTATTTGCTCTACTGTTGGATTTTCTTCTATATATTTTGTATTTAAGGACGCATATGTTACATTGATTAATAATTCATAGTTATTTGTCAATTTAAATCTCCCCTTTTTATCGATTCGTTTATTTCATCAATATAGTTACAAAAAGGTTGGGCCTTTTTTAAATTATCGATTAATTTTACATTAAATTTATCTTGTGAATTAATTAAGTTTTGTAGCATTTCTAAAATTGTTTCATAATTTGATTTGCGATTCTCATTTATTTTTTGATCTTGATTTAAATCAACATAAATTGAGTTAATGGGTAAAGAATTGCTAATTTGATCCAAGAGTAAATTTAATTCTTTTTTGATTAAAGGTTGTTTTTCAATGATATTTTGTATAAGCGGATGCTCCTTATTTAAAATATATTCTACTCCACCTTCTCGAGTTTTTAATCTGTTCCATAAATTAATAGTTTTATCATCAAGTTCTTTCCTACCTCTGTAAGTATATGTTCTATGACTACTCGTTACTATTTTATTAATTATTATTGATAAATTTTTTTTAACCTCATCAGGAGGTACTGCGGTTGATTTTTTTATATCTAAGGTCCAAAGATCATCTAATGTATTAGGAATATCTACTTGTACTCTTGCTAGTTTTGAAAGTTCATTTTGTTTGATTAATTTGAACCATGTTCCCCAAACTAATAATCTTTTATTCCTATAAATATAAAATCCTTGTTGTTTCTTTAATGTTTCATTGTCTCCTAACTCTTTTATTTCTAGTTGAGTAAGAGATGAAGTATGTGGTAATATAAAAGGTTTGACAATAATTTTACTACCATCAATTTTAATTATTTCATCCGACATTATTTGGGCACTTTTTTTATATAAAAAAGGATCTTTTCCTTTTAATTCTGAGTTGTTAACAAAGATATGTATTTTATTTATTCCTTTTTCACCATTTAGATATCTATGAAAGACCAAAGATAAGTGATTTATTGTTGCTATACATTTCTTAGATATTACTTCTGAAATATTTCGGTTTTTAAGAAAAAATTTATCTAAATCTTGCCAAATTACTAATGTTCCAGATTTTAAATTTTTTAATTTTTCTATGTTAGGGAAATTATTTAATTCTTTGTTATCTAGAAGAATTAATGACCAAGATTGAGTTTTTTTTATATGATCTAAATTCCATTGACAACCATTGATCATATTATTTCGTTTACTAATTACTGTTAATATTTTGCATTGTGATAAAGATGCTGTTTTTAACCCTAAGCCATATCTACCAAGATCTTCTATATCTCTACTTTCTAATGGATTTTTACTTCCATATTGCATAGCTTGTACTAAGTTTTGATCATCCATCCCTGCCCCATTATCTAAAATTGAAACATAAGGGGTGTTTGATGGCATAAAGTCTATTTCAATAATATCTGCTTCAGCAGAAACACTATTATCAATAATATCCGCTATAGCTGTTTCTGTAGAATACCCAATTGCTCGTGTCGATTCCATCAAAGTTGGTGCGAAAGGTGGTAAGTCTTTGTAAGTCATGATTTCCTTATTGTCTTAAATTTAATTTTTAATTATTAGGTATATAATATGTTATAATAATTCAAAAATAGTATATTGTCAAAACAAAATATCTTAATCGATTAAATTATCTTCTATTGATTTATTTGAAGGTATAAAATTAAAAATGTAGTTATTATGGTATTTCAAATAATTATCCGTATTTGGTGGCACAAAACGAAGTTCGGCATCCGGATTAACTTTTAATTTATCCCAATTATCAGCTTTTAATTTGTCTGATAATTGAATTTTCCCATTTGTAGGTTTAAATGAAATATAGCCAAGATCAAAAAGCTTATCATAATTTGGAGATAATATAAGAGAGTTTTTCGGATCTATTTTCTCTAAAGTATTTGACTCTCTCCATGGTTTTATATGACTTGCGATTAAAACTTTTGGTTCATCAATATTAGTTACAGCACATTTATTGTTCCAAAGTTTTAAAGCCTGTTTTCTATATTCAAATTGTTTAGTTCTTACAGCAACTTCTCTATATGTTTCTGTTACACTATCTTTGAATGTTTGATCATAAATATCAGGAATAAATAAATCTGATTGATGATTATTAGCTAGTTCAAATAGTTCAAATCTTATCCTCGAAGATATACCTTTGGGAAATAGTTGCACTCTTATAGGTATTGCCCTCCCTAAATAGAAATAGTTTTTTTGGGGAGAATCTCTTACCATAATAAATATTTGTGTATTAATATCTTCTATACGTTTTTCGGCATATTTTTGTTTAAGAGGAGCTTCCCAACTTAAGGTTGTTCCTTGTATGCTATCGGCATATTGTGTTGCAGTTTTCTTTTTATTTAAAGTAATAAGAAGAATTAAATAATTATCACCGGTTGTATTAATTACACCTCCTCTTTGCGTAACGAATTGAGGAGTTCTGGAAATCAAATTAGCTATATCTATTGATGAATAACTATTCCCAATTATAAGAGAGTTTAGTAAATGATTAGTCAAATTTGTATTCATTTTTATTCCTATTTTTTCATTATTAGGGTGAAACTTTATTCTTATCTATTATTAAAGCATATAATTAACTTAAAATCAATTTTTTATAGTTAACAAATATTAGTGCATTTATGAATATTCTATATTTTTTTTCTATAAATATAATTAATTCAGTAAACTTAATAGCAACATATTAAACTTATAGGTTAAAATAGCTGCTACTTAAATACTAAATATTCGCATTGAGAATTTAGCTATTTGTAAAAATAGCTTTATTCGTTATTTGTTTTTTTTTAGTCAAAATAAGTTGTATATTTGACTATTTCTTTTATATATAAGTAATTATTTTTTTTCATATTATACATTGACCTTATACTTACTATAACCAATATACTTATTGTTAAGAACTAAGGAGAGAGAATGATTACTTTATTTAAAAATGCAAATGCAATTGTCACTTGTGATGAGAAAGATACAGTATATTATAAATCAGATCTTTTAATTGAAAATAATATAATTAAGAAGATTGGAAAAGATATTACAATTAAAGCAGACAGAATAATAGATTGTAAAGGGAAAAACATTTATCCAGGTTTAATAAATACACATCATCATTTCTTTCAAACTTTTGTAAGAAATCTTGAAACAGTTGATTATCCAAATATGAGTGTTCCCCAGTGGTTAGATGCAATATATCCTATATTTTCATTGATTGATAATCAAGTAATTTATTATTCAAGTATGACTGCTATGGCAGATTTGATAAAACATGGTTGTACAACAGCATTTGATCACCAATATTGTTATACAGATAAAACAGGTGTTGATGCTGTAGATTATCAGATGAAAGCCGCTTCACAATTAGGAATAAGATATCATGCTGGAAGAGGGTGTAATACTCTACCTAGATCAAAAGGTAGTACTATGCCTGATAATATGGTTGAAACTACTGATACTTTTTTAGCTGATATTGAAAGAATTGCAAATAAATATCATGACCCAAACAATTTTAGTATGAGCCAAATAGTTGTATCCCCATGTCAGCCTATCAATTCTTATAAAGAAACTTTTGAAGAATCTGTAAAATTAGCAAGAAATTTAAATCTTAGATTACATACTCATTTAGGAGAAGGGGAAAACTCAATAATGGTAGATCGTTATGGAGTTAGAACCTTAGATTGGTGTGAAGAAATTGGTTTTCTTGGTGAGGATGTTTGGTTAGCCCACTGTTGGGAATTAAATGAGAATGAATTTAAGAAATTAGCTCAATATAAAACAAGTATAAGTCACTGTCCTTCTCCTGCTATATTAGGTGGCTTTCCTATCTTACCAATGAAAAAGTTAAAAGAGTTCAATACTCATGTATCACTAGGTTGCGATGGATCAGCAACGAATGATAGCTCAAATTTGTTAGATGCAATGAGAATAGCTTTCTTAATGCAATGCTATTTTGGTAAAGAAAGAAATGGATCTCTCAGTAGCTATGATATTTTAAAAATGGCAACAGTAGAAGGCGCTTATTCCTTAGGAAGAAAAGATATTGGCTATTTAGCTGAAAATATGGCTGCAGATTTATTTATGATTGATGCACACTCTCTAGAGCTAACTGGGACTATACATGATCCGAAAAATCTGATTGCACGCTGTGGTGTTACTGGCAATGTTGATTTAACAATGATAAATGGTGAAATTGTATTTGAGAATAATAAGTTAACAAAAGTTGATGAATCAAAATTAAATAGGGAAGGTGAAAAAGTTTGTACCAATATTTTAAGAAATAATAATCAAGCTTTTTCTAAATATAAAGATGGATTTTAATTAAACCTTTCGGTTTAAAATTTGGAGAGACCTAGGAAGACCTAGAAAGGAAAAAAAATGAAAAAATATGTTGTAATTTTTCTAGCTTTAATTTTATCAGTATCAAGTGTGTTTGCATCTGGATCTAGTGAGACAGTAGCAGATGATGGTTCTTTAAAAGTTGCTCTTTTATTATCTGGACCTGCAAATGATCAAGGATGGAATGCAATCGCTGTTGCTGGATTAAATGATGCTAAAGAAAAGTTTGGAATTGAAACTAGTATCATGGAAAATCTTGGAATCACAGATACAGAAGCAGCTTTTCGTGATTATGCTGCTCAAGGTTATGATTTGATTATAGGACATGGATTCCAATTTGGTGCACCTGCTGCAAAAGTATCTAATGATTTTCCAAACCAATATTTCATGGCAACTGAATCTGCATCCCAAACTGAAAATATGGCTTCATATGTAACTAGTTGTAATGAAGGTGCTTATATAATGGGTATGTTAGCAGGCTATATGACTGAGACAAATATTGTAGGTGTTGAAGGAGCTATGGTTCAACCTTCAATTACAAAAGAATTAGAAGCCTTTAAATTAGCAGTTAAAGAAGTTAATCCAGAGTGTAAAGTATTAAGTGTTTATATTAACTCTTATACTGATGTAACTAAAGGTAAAGAAGCTGCAATTAGCATGATAGATCAAGGTGCAGATGTGCTCTATCACGTGGCTAACCAAGCAGGTACTGGTTTAATTAAAGCAAGTGAAGAAG
The DNA here is from genome assembly GCA_963677735.1 of Sphaerochaetaceae bacterium. Lineage (GTDB taxonomy): Bacteria > Spirochaetota > Spirochaetia > Sphaerochaetales > Sphaerochaetaceae > Pleomorphochaeta. The sequence goes on along the minus strand of OY782505.1, from coordinate 1,805,032 downwards.
CTAATATCTTATGTCTTGGAAATAGCTATGATCAAAATTCAATTAGCCCAGATCATGTTGTATCTTCTACTTCATACGATATTCCAAATGTTATTGTTAAAGCTATTGAAAATGTTAAAAATGGAACATTTGCTGGTGGTATATATAATTTAGGAATGGCTGATGGTATTGTTGAAATTGCTCCTTTCCATAGTTTTGATTCTGTTATTCCTCAAGATGTTAAAGATGCTATTGCAAAACGTATTGCTGAAATAAAAGATGGAACATTTGTAGTACCTACAATTGAAACTCCTACAAATTAGTAATTACCAAAACCTCTGAAATGTTTATTTCAGAGGTTTCTAAAAAAGGAAATTTATGAATCTTGTATCTATGAAAAATATATCTAAATCATTTTTTGGTGTATATGCTAATAAAGAAGTAGATTTAGAAATAAATAGTGGGGAAATAGTTTCTCTATTAGGTGAAAATGGTGCTGGAAAAACAACTCTGATGAATATTTTATATGGAATTTATCAAAAGGATGAAGGAAGTATTAAAGTAAAAGGTGAAGAAGTTAGTTTTAAATCTCCTAAAGAAGCTTTGAAATATAATATTGGAATGGTTCATCAACATTTTACATTAGTTCCAACTTTAACCGTTGAGCAAAATATTACACTAGGTGAAAAATTCAAGGGATATCCTTTTTTAAGAACTAAGGAAAGACAAGCAGAAATAGCTAAGCTTTCAAAAGAATTTAACTTTGCAATAAACCCTAATGATTTGGTAAAAAATCTGAGTATTGGACAACAGCAAAGAGTCGAGATATTAAAATTATTATATCGCAAAGCACAAATATTAATTTTAGATGAACCAACTGCTGTTTTAACTCCACAAGAGTGTGAAAGTTTCTTTGAAGTTTTAAAGAAACTTTCACAACAAGGGTGTGCTGTAATTTTAATTACTCATAGAATTTCTGAGGTACTAAAAATAGCAAATAGAGTTGTTGTATTAAGAGATGGAGTAAAGTATCTTGATGATTTAACAATAAATCTAGATAAACATAAACTATCAAAAGCTATGATTGGCAGAGAACTAAAAAAACAAGAAATCAAATTTACTCCACAAAAAGATATAGGCCTAAGCTTAAAGAATTTAAGTTCAACTGGTGAAGGGAAAAATATCAGTTATTTTAATTTTGATGTGTTTAAGGGCGAAATCCTAGGAGTAGCAGGTGTTGATGGAAATGGGCAAAAAGCCTTAGCAGAAGCTATTGTTGGGATAAGAAAATGTTCGCATGGCAAGATTTTTATTAATGGGAAAGATATAACAAATCTATCAACTGCAAAAAGAAAAGAAACTAAAATTGCATATATAAGTGATGATCGTCATCATGATGGATTAATTCTTAATTATAGTCTTGAAGAAAATCTTTTATTAAAAGGAGATGCTCATCTTAATTATTATAATAAAGGCATTTTAAATAAGAGTAAGTTATCAAATGATGCAAAATCTAAAATAGCTGATTATAGTATCAAAACATATAGTGAGAAAACTCCAATTAGATTACTCAGTGGAGGAAATCAACAAAAATTAATTTTAGCGAGAGAAATTAATGAAAAAACTCAAGTAGTTGTAGCCTTTCAGCCAACGAGAGGCTTAGATGTTGGTGCTAGTGAAAGTGTTCATGACAAGCTTTATGAAAAACAGCAGAAAGGTGCTTCTATACTTTTAATATCAACTGATATGGAAGAACTTAGAAAAATGAGTAACAGAATTCTTATTATCCATGATGGTATGATAATGGGAATATTAAATAATGACCAACATCTAGATATTACCAAAGTTGGACTTATGATGGCAGGAAGTGGAGTTAAAAATGAATAGTCTGAGAAAGAATAAATTAATTTCAATATTTCTAATTGCAGCTATAACTCTTTCACTAGCTTGTATCTTGATTCTTTTAGTGGGAACCAATCCAATAACTGCTTTTCATGGATTTTATAAAGGAATATTAGGATCTTCATATAGTATTAGTGAAGTTCTAGTTAAAACCTGTCCCTTATTATTATGTAGTATTGGTATCAGCGTTGCATTTCAAACTAATTTTATTAATATTGGAGCTGATGGTCAGCTATACATTGGTGCAATAATAGCAACTATGGTAGCCATGTATCTAAATCTTCCACAATTTTACATACTCCTAATATCCTTAGTTTTAGGATTTGTTTTTGGAGGGATTTATTCTTTAGTTCCTGGTATTTTAAAATCTAAATTTGGTATTTCAGAAGTAATTAATACGATAATGCTTAATTATATCGCTATAGGTGTTACTGGAATTTTAGTGAAAACTATTTTAATGGACAAAACAGGTTACTTTCCAATGTCTCCTGAACTTGAGGCTAGCTTTCCAATTATTATTAGTAAGACAAGGCTACACATTGGTATTGTTGTTGCCATAATCTTGGCTTTTGTTGTGCAATTTTGGCTTGATATGACTCAAAGTGGGTTCCATGTCAGAGCTATAGGTCAGAATCCAAAAGCTAGTAGATGTGCGGGAATTAAAATCAATAAGAACATTCTACTTTCAGCTATGATAAGTGGAGGTTTTGCTGGGCTAGCAGGTGTATTTGAAATTCTAGGATTACAACATAGACTAATGGTTGGTATCTCATCAGACTTTGGTTATACCGCTATAATTGTAGCTTTGCTTGCAAATAATAAACCTAAAAATTGTATTTATAGTGCATTATTAATAGCAGCTCTTCAAGTTGGATCTCTATCTATGCAACGCTATTCTGGTGTTCCATCTTCTATTGCTTTATTAATTATGGGGGTAATCGTTTTATTACATTTAGGAAATGAAGCCATATTTCCTTTTTTATATAAGGAGGCAACTAAATGATAGCTTTAATAACTTCAATATTAGCCGCATCTATTAGAATTGCAACACCTTTAACATTTGCTGGTATAGGTGAAGCAATAAATGAAAAATCTGGAGTAATTAATATTGGATTAGATTCAATAATGTTAAGTGGAGCTTTTGTTTCTTTTTTTGTATGTAACAAAACAAATAGTATTTTATTAGGATTAGTTGCGGGGTTAATAAGTGGTATTGTTATATCATTAATCCATGGATATTTATCTATAAATGGTAAAGCAAATCAAACTATAGTAGGACTTGCATTAAATTTTTTAGCTCTAGGTTTAACAAGTTTCTTATTTTTAGTAGCCTTTGGTACTTCAACAGAACTTCCAACTTGTAGAGTTGTTGGTACCATAAACATTCCTATATTAGATAGAATCCCTATTATAGGTGAAATAATATTTTCACAAAATATATTTGTTTATTTATTGTTCTTAACCTTAATTGTGAGTTATATTATAATGTATAAAACAAGTTGGGGAATTAGTTTAATTGCAGTGGGAGAAAACCCTAAAGCAGCAGATACAGCTGGAATAAATGTCAATAAAACTAGATACATAGCTTGTATTATTAATGGTCTTCTTGGTGGTCTTGCTGGTAGTTATTTAACGCTAGCACAATTGGGATTTTTTATGGAAAATATAACCGGTGGTAAAGGATACATGGCTTTGGTCGCTGTTATTCTTGGAAAGAGAAACCCAATTTGGATATTTTTAGCTGCATTAGTTATTGGTGTTGCTGATGCAATTCAAATAAGATTACAAACAGCAGGAATTCCATTACCAAGTGAAATGTTTACAATGTTACCTTATGTTGTAGCAATGTTAGTGTTATTATTTTCGATAAAAAATAATAAAGATCCTTTAGCTTTAGGACTTCCATATGAGAGGAAAGAGCGGTAAATGAAGAAAGAATATACAGTTGGAGAACTTGCATCATTATTTAATATTAATAATCAAACTTTGTATTATTATGATAAAATAGGTCTGTTTTCTCCTTCTAGAAGAGCTAATGTATCAAATATTAGAAAATATTCTTTTGAACAAATATATGAATTATCAACAATTTTATATTTAAAAAGGTTAGGCTTATCCTTAGTTGAAATTAAAGAGTCTTTACAGAACTTAACCCCTGAAACAACAAATTCAATTTTAAGTGAAAAATCTATTGAACTTAGAAAGAATTTAGATGAATTAATTAGAATTGATGAGGCAATACAAAGAAAACTTAAGTACATTAAAAATGAGAAGAAAAACCAAGAAAAAGACTCAAATCAAATAATTTATCGCAAAAAGCGATATTATTATAATATGGGAGATGAAACTTTATTATATAGTGATGATTCTTTTTATTTTTATCCAACTGTTGCTATTTATTCTTCTTCAGGTAAATCATTTGGTGCTTTATTAGAAAATCATGAAAAAGATGTTTTAAATCCAGCTAATATAACAACTATACCAAGAGGTGAATATTTGATTGCATATCATATAGGACCTTATGAGACTATTCCTCAACATAGAACTGAAATAATTAATCAAAGAAAAGATTTAAAATTTTCTGATTATATGTTTAATTTTAATATATACGATCAGTTTAATGTATCCGATTCTTCTAATTATTTAACTAGAATGGAATTTCTATTAATGAGTACAAAAGAATAAATTAAATAGCTATTTTTAAAATTTAATAAAATAAAGCACATAGATAATTTAGATTTATCATGTGCTTTAATTTCATTATCTTCTAATTATTTATACAGCCATTTCAAATTGACTATTATATAATTCACTATAGAAGCCTTTTTGAGATAATAGTTGATCGTGGTTACCACTTTCTATAATATCTCCATCCTTCATTACTAAAATTAAGTCTGCATTTTTTATAGTAGATAAACGATGTGCAATTACAAAGGATGTGCGACCCACTGTTAATTGATCCATAGCTTGTTGAACTTTTTTTTCAGTTCTAGTATCTACAGAGCTAGTAGCTTCATCTAATATTAATAAAGGTGCGTTTTGTATCATAGCTCTTGCTATAGTTATAAGTTGCTTTTGCCCCGCTGAAAGGTTTGCCTTATCATTTAGTATAGTGTCATAGCCATTTGGCAAGGTATTAATAAAATGATGTAAACCCACTAAATCGCAAGCCTTTTCAATTTCTTCATCTGTAACACCTTTTTTGCTATAAACTATGTTTTCTTTTATAGTTCCTTCAATTAGCCAAGTATCTTGTAATACCATACAAAATTGTTCGTGAACACTTTCTCTTTTAACTCTTTTTATATCAATATTATCTATTAGTATTTGACCATTATCGATTTCATAAAAACGCATTAATAGATTAACCATTGTCGTTTTTCCAGCTCCAGTGGGGCCCACAATAGCAACTTTTTGTCCAGCTTTAATTGTTGCAGAAAAGTTATTAATTATTGTTTTGTTTTTATCATATCCAAAATGAACATTTTTAAACTCAACATCACCTTTAATATTTTTATATTCTAAGATTTTTTCACTTTCATCAAGCATTTCTTCTTCCTCTAAAAAATCAAAAACTCTTTCACTTGCGGCTGCTGTTCTTTGAAGTTGTTGCATTGCTTGAGCAACTTGAGATAAGGGTTGAGTAAATAAGCGTATGTATAACATAAATGCAACAATAACACCAAAGGAAATTGAATTATTCATAGCTAAAATAGCACCTACAATACAAACTGCAACATATCCAAAGTTACCAATGAAATTCATTAAAGGCATCATCAAGCCAGACAAAAATTGTGATTTCCACCCGCTTTGATAAAGAGATGAGTTAATTTTATCAAAATCTTCTTTTGCTTTTTTACCACCGTTATATGCTTTAACAATATTATGAGCAGAATAGACTTCTTCTATATGACCATTTATTTCCCCTAAGCTATTTTGTTGTATTTTAAAATGTTTTTGAGATTTAGACATAATTAACCCCATCAATAAAAAGCCAATGAGTACAGAAGAGATAGCAACAAGGCTTAAAATCCAACTGTTGTAGAACATCATTACTAATGCCCCAATGAACATTGTAATAGCTCTAACTAAACTATCTACACTTCTAAATAGAGTTTGTCCAATTGCATCTACATCGTTTGTTACTCGACTTATAACATCACCATAACTAGTTTTATCGAAATATTTAAAGGGAAGTTTATTAATCTTTATTGAAATACTTGTTCTAAGTTTTTTTGCAATCTTGGCAGTCATTGTTGCCATGATAAAGTTTTCAATAAAGCTTAAAATGCCTGATAATCCATAAAGTATAACTAGCAAGATTCCAATGTTAAAAAGGGCGTTAAAATCTATAGCATTAGCAATAGGTGTTCCATTAACCATAGAGGGAAGGCCTTGCATTATCAAATTAGTCATATCTTTTAATTTATTAGGTCCTATAATTATAAATAAAGTACCTATTGCAGCCAAGATTAAAGCAGTAATAATTAGGGGGATATATTCTTTGGAGAATCTTATTAATTTAGACCAAGACCCTTTAAAATCTTTTGCTTTTTCACCACCTCCCATATTACCTGCACCCATTGGGCCTCTCATTGTAGGAGCTTTTGTATTCCTGTTTTCATTTAATGTTGTATTGTCTTTACTCATGATACTAATTCGTCCTCACTTAATTGTGATGCTGCTATTTCTCTATATACTTCACAATTTTCTAATAATTCTTTGTGCTTTCCTTCTCCAACAATTTTACCTTCATCGAGAACAATTATTTTATCTGCATCGATTATGGTTCCAATACGTTGTCCAACAATAATACTTGTTACATTGGCAGTTTCTTTTTTTAAGGCAGTTCTTAAAACACGGTCAGTTTTATAATCGAGAGCAGAAAAAGAATCATCGAATATATAGATTTCGGGGTTGCGAGAAATAGCTCTAGCAATAGATAGTCTTTGTTTTTGACCCCCTGATATGTTGGCCCCAGCTTGTGAAATTGAAGCGTTAAGACCACCTTCCATTGAATCAACAAAATCAGAAGCTTGTGCTATATTAATAGCTTTTTTTACGGCTTCTATACTAAAATTATTCTTACCGTTATCACCATAGGCTACGTTTGATTCAACACTTCCTTTAAATAAGACTGATTTTTGAGGTACGTATCCAATTTTATTTAATAAACTTTCTAATTTATAATCCTTAACATTTATACCATCAATTAAAATTTCACCTTCATTAGCATCAAAAAATCGAGGTATCAAATTAACAAGAGAAGATTTACCACTTCCAGTGGATCCAATAAAGGCTACTGTTTCACCATGTTTTGCACTAAAACTTATATTTTCTAGTACAGGAGCTGAGCCTCCAGGATATGTAAAGCTTACATTTTTGAAAGTAATCTCTCCCACTAAGTTAGTTTTTCCTTCAGTTTTATCTCCATCAATAATTTTGCTTTCAGTATCTAAAACTTCATTAATACGATTAGCTGCAACAGTAGAGCGAGGAAGCATAACAAAAATCATGATTAACATCATAAATGACATTATTACTTGAATAGCATAACTTGAAAAAACAACCATATTTGAAAAAATTGTAAGCTTATCACCAAGTGCGGCTGCTGATATCATATAAGCTCCAACCCAATAAATTGCAAGGGATAAACCATTCATTATAATAGTCATTAGTGGATTCATTACAGACATTGCTCTATTTGTAAACATTTGAGTATTTGTTAAATCCTCGTTTGCTTTTTCTGATTTTTTCTCTTGATAGCTTTCAGCATTATATGCTCTAACAACTCTTAATCCTGTTAAATGTTCTCTCGTAACTCGAGTTATATTGTCTGTTAAAACTTGCATTTTTCTAAATTTGGGAATTACATTTATCATTAGGGTAGTTACAGTAGATATTACAATAATGAGAGCAATGGCAACTATATAAACAAAACTAGTCCCTTTACCCATTATCTTTGTTAAAGCCCAAATAGCCATAATTGGAGCCCTAATAGCTATTTGTAAAGCCATCACTATAAACATTTGAATTTGAGTAATATCATTTGTAGATCTAGTTATTAAACTTGATGTTGAAAATTTGTTTATTTCTTCCATTGAAAATGAATCAACTTTTGTAAATAATAAACTTCTTAGCCGTTGTGAAAAGGATGAACTAATCTTTGCTGCAAAATAACCTACAATTATTGCAGATACAAAACTTCCTAAAGCACAAAGGAGCATATATCCTCCATTTAGCCAAATTTCACTAATAGGACTATTGGGTGTTTGAGTTAGTTTAGTTACAACAGACATATAGTCTGGCAGTTTTAATGAGAGATATACTTGTGCAACTATAAATATAAGGCTTATAGCTGACATACCCCATTCCTTTAAATTAAAATATTTAAATATTTTTATCATGTGAAATTGTCTCCTTGTAATTTACATATTCTACTTGTTCTCACATTTTTTCTATATTTTGGTTATGACTATTGATTTATAAACAATTATTGATATCATTTTTCTTAGATTGAATTTTAAGAAAATGAAATCAAAGAAAATGCTTTTATATTAAATACTTTGATAACAAACTTAAACTAATTCATGAATGAGTTAATATTCATCTTCTGACTCTTGATTAATCTCATTAGATATCTCTGTCATTTTATTAACTATTTTAATCAAATGTTTAACATTATCTTCACCAAGTCGTTCAACTATTTTTTCTATCTTATCAGTGAATTGTGAATAATGATCTTTCATAATTTTTCTTCCGTTATCTGTTAAAGTTACTATAATACTTCGCCTATTGTTTTCATTTTCTTTTCTATTTATGTAACCCTTTTTTTCTAGACTTGAAAGGCTTTGAGATATTGCACCTTTAGATAAAGATAAATATTTTTTTAAATCTGAAATTTCTACATTTTCATTTGACATTGTTGTATTATTAACTATTTCTTTCATAATAATTAGTTCAGTCATATTTATTTTATTATTTAAAGATTCTCTACTAAATTCTTTGTGAATCATCTTTTTAAAATAGAAAATTGATTGTATTAATTCTACCTTTAAATCCTCAGCCATTGTATCTCCTAAGTTCTATTTCAATTTATCATTTGTATTGAAAAAGAGAAAAATTTACTATAGTTTAGTACTTAATAGTTCAATATTCAACAATATAATAATAAATAAATTATAAGTCAACATAAAAAAAAATAAAAAAAGAAATATATAAATTAATACATAAATCAACATAGAAAGATTAAAAAAATATGAAAATATATATAATTAGAATAAATAAGAAATGAAGGGAATATAGATACTCCTAATTATCCATTGAGGATGAATTAATAGTAAGTTAATTATTATAATTTTATTAAAATGATAGCCTAATATTCTAAACTTCTTTTAAAAGTTCTTTATTTACTAAGTCTGCAGCCATTTTTGCAGTCATTATACAAGTTGGAAGGCCTGCAGGACTTACACACCATTGTCCTGCTCTATATAAGTCAGGTATTGGTGTAATAACAGCTTTTTTCATATTTAGCATTCCGTCTGAAATTGGAATTTCTTGCTCAAAAGACCAACCAACTAAAGAGCCTTGAGAGGAGCCATTTTTTTTAGCAATGCTTAAAGGACTTGCACTAAAAAAGAAATCGATATTCTCTTTTAATTTAGGATAAATAGAATTCGTAAGTGTTTCAATTATGTATTTATTTATTTTATCTTCAAACTCTTCATACCATCCATTTTTTTCTATTTTATTTGTTAATTCATAATCAAATAAAAAACTTGCAATTATACCGGTTTTACCATTTGGGGCTGTATTAATATCATTTAAAACAGGGATTGAAATCTCATAGGTATTTAGATTGCAGAATTTTTTTAACCATGAATCAAATTCTCTCATATTTAAATTATTTAAGTTTTCACTAATTTTTGAAAGTTGAGTTGTGTGGAGATCTTTTAACCCTTCTTTTGAGGGAGTATAAAAGAAATGCCCTTCAGATATTTTATGAAAATATGAAGGAGGTAAGTCTACAGCTAAAAAGATAGTATAGACAGATTCTGCACCTTTACTTGATAATATTTTACTTTGTTCTTTAATTATTTGTTTTCGAATTTTTTTAGGGTAAGCTGTTGGATCAATCATTTTATATAGTGATATAATATCTGCACACCAAATTAGTTTTTTATAAGAGTATTGATTTCCTTTGTCGTCACTTAATATTTTATTATATGAATCTAGTTTGGTAATCTTTGTATTTAATTTAATCTTAGAATCTTTGTCTAATATTTTGTTACTTAATGCTTTAGATAAACTTCCAACTCCACCTTTTGGATAGTAATAATCTGGATAGAGAGAAAAGTAACTCATTGCAAAGAACGCTGGTGTTTTTTTAAAAAAGTGTTGAGAAATTATGTCTCTCAAGGAATCATTTTTTATTATTTTAGTAAGAAACTTCTCCATTGGCATTTGCATTCTCATTATTGCTGCACCAGTTACAAAAAATTTTATTAACCATATTGGGAAGGTTGTAAAGTAATATTTTAGATCGCGACTAATATCTTTGAAAAAAGGACTATTATTTCCAAATAGTACTTGCATGTATACATCAAATTTTGCAATTACTTTAATTACTCTTTCTACATCTCTATGACTTTCAGGATACAATTGCTTTAGCATTGCTTCATATTGATAAAGACTTTCTTTATTATCTGCATTAATAATTTTGTTTTCTATACCGAGAGATACTTTACTTGGTAGTAAATCTAAATCTATTTCAAGTTCTTTTAACATTGGTTTTATCATTCCAGCATTTTCAATTGCTCGAATTCCACCGTCGAAAATAAAGCCATCTCTCTCAAATGAATTTACTAAACCACCACAAATATTATTTTTTTCTAATAAGAGGACTGTTTGATTTCTCATAGAAAGTGAAGTAGCTGCAGTAAGTGCAGATATTCCACCTCCGACTATTATAATATCATTGTGCTCTTTCATTATAAAATATCTCCTCTAATGTTTAGTAAAACCTTTTTAAATTATACCATGGAAATATAGAATAACATTAAATAAATTAGTCTCTGAACAAATTAATTGTTTTATAATTCATTCCTAAATTTTATGAATAGTATGTAAATTTAAGATAATTGGATTTTTTTTAACCATTCGCTAGGACTGATTCCTTCTTCTTTTTTAAAAACTTTACTGAAGTATTGAAGATTGCAAAAACCGCTGGAAATTGCGGCTTCTGAGATATTACATTTTCCATTATAGAGGTTTTCTTTTGCATATTCTAATCTAACTCTAGTCAAGTAATGATGAGGACTTTCATTGGTGTATTCTTTGAATAAATAACTGAAATAATTATGTGAAAATTTGCAATAATCACTAATTTCAGCAATTGTGATATTTGGATTTGTAAAATTTTCTTGTATATATGCTACTGCTTTTTGTATGGATTTCCAGCTATAAAATTGTCTATTTGAGTTGCTTTCTTTTTTATGATGATTAGAATATTTTATAAAACAACCAATCAAGGTATGGATAAGTCCATTACAGATTTGTTCATTTTCTTCTTTTGATTCTTTTAATAATTGAGTTAATTGAAAGCATAATTGCTTTATTTGCTTAAAAGCTAAGTCATTTATACTAACGACTGTTGGTAATTTATAGGTTTCAATAATACTTGAATGATCATAGAAATGTATAACTAACATTGTTACATCATTTATTTCATTTAATGCATGTAGTTTATATGGGGGAATTAAAATCATATCTTTCGGTTCTATTGAGTATGATTTCTGCTGACTTTGAAATGTAAAAGTACCCTTTAAAATAATGTGTAATACATATTCAGCATCAATGAAGGAACCATGAGATGCATTACCATTATCTATCCTGATTAATTTTGTTTTAATATCCATGATTTGAGTATATCATAAAAAAAGATAAATATTTATTTATATTTGTAAAATTATAAAAAAATATCGTAGAAAGTGACAACAATTAGGAAAAATCAGTGAATTGACAGTTCATGTTTCATGCTAAATACTTTAACTATAAATTAGAAAATCTAATTATTAAAATATGAGGAGAATCCTATTGAAAGCGATACAATTTACTAAAGCTTGGCAAGTTGATTATATTAATACAAGCGAACAACCAAAAGGTTCAACAATAATAAAAACCTTATTTTCAATTATAAGTTCTGGAACAGAGATGGCAATTCTTTCAGGAAATGAAAGTTGGGCACCACTTCCATATATTCCAGGATATGGGTCTGTAGGAAGAGTAATAAAAGATGAGGAAGGTAATTTTTTACCAGGAGATTTAGTTTTTACTTATGGATCTCATACTGAATTTTCTAAAACAGATACGGTAACTGTAAAACTATCAGAAAATATTAAGCTTGAGCAAGCAGTATTTGCTAGAATGGCAGCAGTCTCAATTACATCTATTAGGTGTTCTAATATTGAATTAGGAGATAAGGTTGTTGTTATTGGTGCTGGTATAGTTGGGAATTTTGCAGCACAGTTAGCAAAATTGTCTGGAGCTAATGTTACCATAGTGGATCCTAATGAAAAAAGACGCTTGATAGCAAATGAATGTGGAATAAAATCGACTTATTCAAATCTAGATGAAATTGATGATAATATTAAATTTTCAACAGTTATAGATGCAACAGGGGTACCAAGTGTTATTCTCAATGCTGTAAACCTTGTTGATGATAAGGGTGAATTTATATTGTTGGGAAGTCCTAGAGGTGAGTTTAAAGCTGATGTTACACCTTTCTTAAATAAAGTTCACCTATGTCCAACAAACATGGATTTGAAAGGTGCTCATGAATGGCGTTATCCTGTATTAAAAAAAGATTCATCAATGCAAAAACACTCAATCGAGAGAAATATCGAGATTATTTTAAATTTGATTGAGTCTAAACAATTACAGATTGAACCTATGGTTACAGACATTATTACCCCCTCTCAAGCAACAACGATTTACAACAAGTTAAGAGAGAAAGATAATACTAGTTTAGGTATCATTATCAATTGGGAGGAGTAAAAGATTATGAGTATTTCATTCGTTATTGTAGGAGCAGGCTGGATAGCTGATTTTTATTTAAAAGCATTAAATAAATTAGACTCAGAATTTGTTCTAAAAGGTTGTGTAGGGAACCCTTCAATTGAAGGGGAGAAAAGATTAAAAGAAAAATGTTCTTTATGGAATGTTAAAGCTTATAGTTCATTTGAAGAAGTATTAATGGATACCTCTATTGATGCTGTTGCTATTTTTACTCCAACTTCCATGCATTATTCTCAAGTAAAGGAAGCAATAAAACATAAAAAACACGTATTAGTAGAAAAACCTGTTGCTTTGAATATAAAAGAATTAGATGAGTTAGATAAACTAGCAAAAGAAAATAATGTTACAGTTTTTCCTGGCCATAATTTTGTATATAGGCCAGTTGTACAAAAAGCTAAAGAAATAATTGATTCAGGCAAATTGGGAGCTATCTCTTATAGTAGTTTTAGAGCAGCACATTTTATCCCAGAAGATCATGCAAAAGGATGGAGAAAAGATTTTAGTAAATCAGGTGGTGGGGCCATGATGGATAGTGGAACTCATTTAGTTTATCAATTTCTTTATCTTATAGGGGATCCTGATCGAGTTTGTTGTTTTAGTTCTAAACGACATTATTTAGATATGGATGGGGAGGATACTTGTTTAATATCTTTATACAATAAAGAGGGAATTGTGTCTCAAATATTTCAATCTTGGAGTTGTAATGATCCTTCAGCAGGTGAAATTAGAATCCAAGGAGATAAAGGAACAATATTGATTTCTGATTCTTTATATTTTAATGGAGAGTTAGTAGAAACAGATAGTTCATATGAAAGTTCCTTTTTCCATATTTTGAAGGCTTTTTATGATACAATCAACAAAAATCGAGAACCAATTTCAGATATTCAAAGTGCAAAAAAAACATTGAAAATAATTCAAGATGCTTATGAATCAGCAAATAATAAATTAATTAAAGAATTTGTGTAATCAAAAAATATAAACAAAAGGAGAGTTATATGAAGATGAAAAAACAATCAAAAATGGGGCTTATAGTATTATTAATAATGCTATTAGTAACTCAGATGGCAATTTTCGCAGGTGGTGCAAGTGAAAAAGAAGAGGAAGGGAAAAGTATCAGTATGATTCATTTTATGAGTCCCGCTTATGAAGCAGGTGATGCTAATGATAAAGCTTTTGCAGCATCTATGTCAGAATATCGAGAAAATCATCCCGATATTAATGTAGAGGATGAATTTGTTCAACATGATAATTATCAAGTCAAAATTAAAACAATGATTGCTTCTAAAACACTTCCAAATGTATATTATTCAAAACCGGATTTATTTCCATTGCTTAGAGAGAATAATATGATTATGCCTCTTACAGATGTTATAGAAAATGATCCTGAATTTAAAGCTTTGTTTAAAGCCGGGGCTTTTAATGATTTTACTTTTGATGGTGATATTTGGGCAATACCTTTTCAGTTACAATCTAACCACGTTGTTTATTACAACAAATCTATGTTTAAAGAAGTCGGATTTGATGAGTTTCCAAAAACGATGTCAGAATTTAAAATTCTTGTTTCTAAGTTAAAAGATGCTGGATATATCCCAATTTCAATGGGTAATAAAGGTAGATGGTTAAACCCTTCATGTATTTTTAATACAATGGTATATAGATTTACAGATGCTTCATGGTTTAATAGTTTATATAATAATGAAGGCGCTGCGTTTACTGACAAACCTTTTGTTGATGCCGCAAAATTAATGAGTGAATTAGTTAATCTTGGAGCATTTAACGAAGATATGAATAGTATTGATAATAATCAACAACGTGTACTATTTTATAATGAAGAAGCTGCTATGTTTATCGAAGGATCTTGGGCCTTGGGTCCAGTTATGGATAATATGAGTGAAGAGCAATTAGAAAATGTTGGTTTATCAGTATTGCCAGCCATTGAAGGAATGGAAAAATATTCTAATATCGTAGCAGGTGGACCGGGTTGGGGTATTGTTATTAATCCCGATATGAGTGAAGAAACTAAAGACATTGTGATTGAATTTGTTAAAGAATTGTATGGTCAAACATATGGCAACGTAGCTGCAGCAAATGGAGGATTCCCAGCTGTTAAACCTATTATTGATGAAGATTCTTTACATCCTTTACAAGTAGCATATAACAATATAGATTTTGAGTTTGCACCTATTTTTGATGTACAACTTCCAGGATCAATAGTAGATGTTTTTTATAATGATATGCAACAATTACTTATAAATGAAATTACACCTGAAGAATATGCTCAAAATATTGAAAATGTTCGATAACTGATAATTATTTGAAGGATCTGTTTAGTGATAGATAGATCCTTTTAATATTAAAATACTAAGGATTTATTATGCAAAGAACACTTCCACTTCCCAAAAAAAGAACAATGCTTATTGCTTTTTTACCACCCCTTCTTCTATTTGCTTTTGTATTTGTGTTTCCATTAATTTTTTCATTGAGATATAGTCTTACAGATTGGAAAGGTGGACTTTCTACAAAGTTTATAGGTCTTGAAAATTATAAAGAGCTTGTATTTGATAATAATTTTTGGAATTCCCTAAAAAATACTATCACTGTTACTGTGTTAGTAGTTATAGGGCAAGTAGGTTTAGGTTTTATTATCGCAGTTTTTCTAGTGAATAAGTATGTCGCTTGGAGAAATGTTCATCGGACTTTGATATTTTTGCCTGTTGTATTATCTCCGGTAGTTGTTGGTTTGATTTGGACAATTGTATATAACAAGAGAAATGGTTTTTTAAATTTATTTTTAAGTTCTATCGGGATTCAAAATATTCCATTATGGCTTAGTGATCCATCTATTGTTTTATATAGTGTTTCAATTCCGATTATCTGGCAGTTTATTGGCTTATATATGATAATGTTCTTAGGTTCTTTGGAAAACATTCCAAAGTCAATTCTTGAAAGTGCTGATATTGATGGAGCTTCGACTTTCCAGCGCTCAATTAAAATAATGTTACCAATGATTTATCCGACTTTTAAAGTAGCAATGATGTTATGTATATCTGGAACACTAAAAATTTTTGATCAAATATTTGTTTTAACAGGAGGTGGTCCAGGACAGAGTTCTATGACAATGTCTCTTTATAACTATAGAGTTTCTTTTGATATGATGCGCTTTAGTTACGGTTCAGCTCTTTCAATCGCTATGATTATAATTACGCTTGTTATTACAGGTTTTTCCTTAAGAGTTTTAGGAGGAAAAAGATATGAGTAATAAAGTAAAAAAAATTACACCAATACAAGCCTTATTAAATCTAATAGTTGCCCTTTTTACAGTCTCTTGTGTCTTTCCAATAATTTGGATGTCTTATACTTCTTTAAAAAGTGGTCAAGAGTATCAAGAAAATATACTTTCATTGCCATCTTCGATCTACTTTGACAATTATATTCAAGTAATGAGAAATGCAAATTTTGGACAATATTTTTATAATAGTTTTATTGTAAGTCTTTTAACACTAGTTTTAGTTATTATCTTTGCTTCTATAACGGGATATTTTCTATCTAGATTTAAATTTAAAGGAAGAAAGTCAATTTATGCTTTTTTTATGTTGGGATTAGTTGTTCCAACTCATGCTTGGTTATTACCAATGTTCATTCAATTTAATAATTTAGGAATACTAGATAAAAGGATTACATTAGTTTTACCTTATGTGACTTTTGCAATGCCTACTGCAATCTTTTTATTAGAAAGTTTCATTCAAAGCATCCCTATTGAAATGGAAGAATCTGCATCTATGGAAGGGTGTGGAGTTTGGCAATCTCTTTGGAAGATAATATTACCTTTATGTAAACCTATGTTAGCTACAGTACTAATTTTAACTTTTAATACGTCATGGAATGAATTTCCCTTCGCCTTAGTTCTAATTACCAAAGATTCTCTAAAAACTGTTCCTGTTGCTTTATCTATGTTTACAGGAACTTACACAACTAATTATCCTCAATTGGTTACAGCTTTAGTTATATCTATAATTCCTGTAGTAGGTTTTTATGCATTGTTTTCAAAAAAAATTATGGAAGGAATGGTTGCTGGTGCAGTCAAAGGATAAAAAAAGGATTTGATTTATGAATATACAAAAACTTGATGGGATATGGACATGTTACTCTTTAAATAATAGTACTGAAGTTAAAAATCTAATAGCAAAAGTTCCCGGTTCAATCCATGAGGCTTTAATAGATAATAAAATTATTGAAGATCCTTATTATAGTGATAATGAAAAAAAACAAATGTGGATTGGAAAAACTGATTGGATATATGAGAGAAGTTTTTCTTTAGATAAAAATTTTAAAGGAGTATCAAATATTAGTTTAAATTTTGAAGGACTAGATACTCTTTGTGATATATATCTAAATGAGGAATTAATTGGAGTTTGTGATAATCAATTTCGACGATGGAAATTTGATGTCACAAATTATTTAAACGAAAAAGAAAACATTTTAAAAATCCATTTTAAACAAACCTATGATTATATCAAATATCACCAGAAAAAAAGGTATTTAAATGCAACAGGAGTTGGTCAACATAGAATTGATGGAAGTAATAGGATTAGAAAGTCTCAATGTAACTATGGTTGGGACTGGGGACCAATGTGTGTTACCTGTGGTATTACTGGTTCGATTTATTTAGAAGATTCTAGTATTCCTAAAATAGAAATTAAAGAAATAAAACAAGAGCATAGGGATAAATGTGTTAAATTATCAGTTGGTTTTAATTTAGAAAAGCTTAATTTACATAAAGATAATTATTATTTAAAACTAGATATATCCTTGGCAGGGAGAGTGATTTTAACTAAAAAAATAAATTATAAAGCATCCATGGTTGAAATAGAGATTATTAATCCTAAATTATGGTGGACACATGATTTAGGTGACCAACACCTCTATAATGTTTCTATTTCATTTCTGAATAAGGAAGATGAAGTAATATCTTATGATGAGAGAAGAATAGGACTGAGAAAAATTGAGCTTAAACAAGAAATTGACAATTGGGGCAAATCCTTCGCATTCTATCTAAATGGGATTCCAATATTTATAAAAGGTGCAAATTGGATACCCGCAGATACTTTTCCAACTAGATTACATAAAAATGATTATATGTATTTAGTTGATAGTTGTATAGATGTAAATATGAATATGATTAGAGTATGGGGAGGGGGAATTTATGAAAAAGATTATTTGTATGATTTTTGTGATCAAAAAGGACTTCTTATTTGGCAAGATTTAATGTTTGCCTGTAGTGCATACCCTTGCTTTGAATATGATTGGGTTGAAAATGTTAGTCATGAAATTAAAGATCAAGTAAGTAGATTGTTTCATCATCCTTCAATAGCTTTGTGGTGTGGTAATAATGAAATTGAACAAATAAATGATGAACTTATTGGAGAGGGCGATGGAAAAATGAATTGGAATGAATATTGTCAATTTTATGATAATATTGTTCCTTCAATAATTTCTCAAATTGACAAAGATAGAGAATATTGGCCATCTAGCCCTCATACACCGGATGGTAATCGTCTTGAAGCAAATAATCCTAGAAGTGGAGATGCTCATTTATGGGAAGTTTGGCATGGTAGGAAACCCTTTGAATGGTATAGAGAAAGTGAACATAGATTTGTAAGCGAATTTGGGTTTCAATCCTTTCCACAACCTTCTGTGTTAAAAGATTTCTTAAAGCCTTATGAAAGGAATATAAATAGCTATGGAATGGATCTTCATCAGAGAAGTCCTATAGGAAATGATGCAATTATCCAATATATGTTATCGTGGTTTCAATTACCTCATAATATAACTATGACTTTTTGGTTATCCCAAATTCTTCAAGGGCTTGCAATGAAATTTGCAATTGACCATTGGAGAAGATCTAAACCTAGATGTATGGGAACTTTATATTGGCAGTTAAATGATTGTTGGCCAGCTGCAAGCTGGAGTAGTATTGATTGGAAAGGAAATTGGAAGGCTCTCCATTATTTTGCAAAGAGATTTTATAATCCTGTTTCTATTACTGCACTTGAATCCGAGGATGAAAATGCTTGCTCAATTTGGGTTGTAAATGATCATTTAAATAAAATTAAAACTGATATAGTTTGTAATCTAATGAGTTTAGATGGAAATATAATCTGGAGTAAGACTGTATCAAATAAATTAATTGATTCTTTAAGTAGCACAATGGTAGAAAAAATACATTTTAATATGAATTTTGATTCTAAAAATACTTTTTTTAATGTTACTTTATTAGAAAAAAATACCCCAATTTCTTCAGATACTTTATTTTTTGAAAGACCAAAATATTTAGATTTGAAGAATCCAAAAATTAAATGGGAAATTTATTCTATGAAAAATGATAAATCTAAAACTATTTTAGAATTATCATGTGAAACTCCAGCTTTTTGGGTTTGGTTAGATATACCAGATTTACTAAATAAATTCTCCGATAATTTTTTCCATTTATTTCCAGGAGAAAAGAAAAAAGTAATAATTGATGCTCACAAAGAAGATCTAAGTAAACTTGATATTAAAATACACTCATTATATTCTTGTAGATTTGAAAATAATGTAGATTAATTTAATTTGAATTAAAGATTATAAAAATCTGTTAATTGATTTTTATAATCTTTATAAACATTTTAATTAAACTATTATTATATAGAAAATGAATCTTAACGGCTCTAAAATATTATGTATTACTCAAAATACTTAATACAATCTCTGCCTGCATCTTTAGCACTATATAATCTTTTATCAGCTAATGAAATTATATTTTCAAAGGATATCTTATCTAAACTGAAGTCTGAAACATCACAAACTCCTGCACTAAATGTAAAGTTAATTGATTGATTGTTATATATGAAATTCTTATTTCTAATTATATTTAAAAGATCTTCAATTCTTTTTACTGTGTTTATTTTGAAGGAATCGTAAGTCACAATTATAAACTCTTCGCCTCCATAGCGTCCAAGTAAATCAGTTTTCCTTATGTTTTTAAGAATGGTTTTAGTAAATTCTTGAAGTATATAATCACCAGCTTGGTGTCCATAATTATCATTAATTTTTTTAAAAAAATCTATGTCAATTATTGATACTGAGAAAGGATGATTTTTTTCTTTGTATCTATCAATATCTTGTTCTAAGGTATCTAAGATAAATCGACGATTATAAATATTGGTTAAGGCATCCCGACTAGATAATTCTTTGATTTTTATTAAACTGAACCTGTTAATATATATATTTGAAATTATCCCAGAAATCGTAGCTAAGATAGTTAAATCTTTTTCTCTCCATTGTTTATTTGTCTTACATTCATCAAAGCCAATAAATCCTTTCATCTTATTATTAATAATTAAAGGATATATAATAATTGATAAAATATCTTGTGATTCTAAAATGTTTATTATATCTTGAGGGAGAGTTTGAATATCTTCACAATATAGTCTACCTTCTTCGAGTAAAATTCTTCGAAGGGATGGAATTTCACTATATTGTAAATCTTTTAATTTATCTATTTGAGGTTCTATATCTTGATTGCACCATTCAAATTCATTACAAGTAGCTGTTCCTTCTTCATTATCTATAAAAATATAAGCTCTAGAAACTTTTGTATATTTTCCGATTATCTGAAGGATATTATTCATTTGATTGTCAAAATCTTCTGTGTTAACAGCCAATAATGCTATTTTTGAAAGCATTTCTAAGCTCTTCATGTACCCCCTCTTTAAATAATGAATCATTATATAAAATATCGTTTTAAATTTTAAACTAGTTTACTATTTAATCTTTAATTACTCAAGAATTAAAGTGTGTGATATGAAGGTAAAATTTTAATTTTATGCTTGTTATATCAGGATTATGTTATAAATAATTATAAAATTGGTGAGAAATTATTTAATATATTTATTAAATTAGTTTTCTAAGGGAGTTTTTTAGATATTTTAAATTAGTAAAGATATAATATATTTTGAATTGTTATTATCATTCAAATAAGTAAAAATATAGGACCTTTACTAAAAGAAGTAAAGATCCTTTTTTTCATCGTTTGATTAACCTATTTGGTTGTGATTTGCATTTTAATTAGCATCTCTTACTAATCTTACATAGTTGTTAATCGAAATATAATCGCTAGCCATTTCTGATGCAAGTTCATAATCCTCTGGGTTTCCAGTTTTTGGATCTGAGCGTTGAGCTCCAGCACCATGCCAATCATAGTAGGTAGTAGCATCGCTATTCTTTTTACTCCAAGCTTGTCCAAAAGAAACATAACAAGCGCTATATTTAAAATCACCTTGAGTTGTGCTTGTCCAAAGATAATAAGCATCATCAACATAATCGAATTCTGTAACACTTGTATTAAAGAAATCAGTGTTTATAGCAGGGAAATCAGTTTTTTCATAATCAACTAAGCTTTCTAATTCTTTAGAGTTTGGAAGTCTCCAGTCTGAGTAACCTGCTAATTCTGATTCATTAGCATATTCTAAAGCTTCAAGCCAATCCATTGTTTCAATGCTATCATCTTGAGCCCACATTAATGAAGTAGAGTTATCAGTTACTGTTCCATCTCCATTATCTACATAATCCATATCATATAGGGTAGTTGTTCCTCTAACAGCTCTTACATAGCAACCTGGGATCATTATACCATCTTCATCACTTATTTTTGTTCCATCAAAATAGTAACCTGTTTCATAAGATTTGATATGACCATCTGCAAAGTTGAATCCAAATCCACCTAATAAAGAACCATGTTCATCATAGTTTTGAACACCATTTTTTACATAAGTTGTTGAAGACCAATATTGACCTGCAAATAATAGATGATCATATTGGAAATCAAAATAATCAGTGTCTATGTATGGAGTGCTCTCTCCTTCTGGTATGATTTCACCATTGAAATAAGCTAGTGAATATAATTCTTTAATAGTTGGAAGTCTCCAATCATCATATCCACCAATTTCTAGATTTTCAACATATTCTAAAGCTTCATCGTAGGTGTATCTAGTAAAATCCGGAGTTTGTTGCCACATTAGACCTGTATTTAAATCGGTTACAGTACCATCCCCATTATCCATATAGGATAGAGCATTACCTTCAACAGTAGCATCAGATCCCCAGTATGGGCTAGATTCATCAATATTTTCTACTAACTCACCATTTTCATCGTAAGTAGCTGATTGTCCTGTATCAGGGAGTTTGTATTCTGTAATACTTGTTGTTTCAATTTTAGTTTGAGTTGTTGTTTCAACGTCATTGTTATTTGTTGCGCAGCTTGTTAGCAATGCAACTATTGAAAAAATGATTAATGATATTTTTTTCATATTCTTACCTCTGTATTGGTTTTTGTTGTCTCAAATATAGATAGAAATGATTTTAATATCGTCCAAATTGCACTATTTGGACTAATTTCTTCAAAATTAATACTTTTTTTATTTATTTGTACCTTTTATCGCTTTTCTGTACTGGCTTGGAGTCTGATTATATGTTGATTTGAAAAGACTATTAAAACTAGATTTAGAATTAAATCCTGAATCAAAAGCATGATCAATGATATTATATTTATTATCTTTATCTTCTTCTAACCTTTTGCAAACTTCCTCGAGCCGATATTTATTTACATATTGATAAAAGTTCATAGAAAGACCGTTGTTAAGTAAGGTAGATATTTGATGCCTAGATACATTAAGGGCTTGTGCTAAATCATAGACTGAAAATACTGGATTAAGATAGAGTTTTTCCTCCCTCATAATTTTATCCATCTTAGATATCATATCTTTATGATCTTGTATATCTTCTTTTAACGGACTTGCTTTATTTTCCATTTCCTTTTTTATTTCTACTTCTTTTCTTGGGTAAACTTGTTTTTGTTTTAATCCAAAGAAGATTAAATATAAAGTGAAGAATAAAAATAAAACTAAATGAACTATATCAACTTCTATTGAGTTTTGCACAGTGGTGTTTTCAATTATTAGTATAAAAGAAATAAAAATGACAAAAAGTATTGGGAGAATAAAAAGCCAAACTAAAGTTATTTCACTGTTTTCATAGGCATAAGTTTCTTTGATTTTTTTTCTATGCGAATATAGGTCTTTTATAGAAATAGCACCATAGATAATAAATACTAATATATTTATAAAACCAAAATGAGTTAGTAATGAAGAATTGGTCTCAATATTTTCTAGTGGACCACCCGGATGGAGTGGCGCTTGATTAAATATAAAGACAATATAAAAGAATAAGAAAACTATGAAATGTGGCCAATATTTTATTTTCTCATCTTTATCTTTTGTAACTTCTTTAAGGTATAAATAAAGAAAAGGCCCATGTAAAAGAGTAAATGATTGGTTTACAAATCTTGAAAAAACCGGCCATGATTTATCTAGTACAATGCTAATTGATTGTAAGAAAGGAAGAATTAATATAACGAGCCAACAGATTAAAATGTAATCTGATTTAACTTTCTTTTTGGATAACATTAAAATTATACCAAATACTATTTGAGATAGACCTATAATACTTATTTCCCACATATGTGAAGAGTATATTAAAAGAAATAAATAATTCAAGATAGAATCTTAATTAGTCATAATAATATCTTATGTAATCTAGGTAATTGCAACTTGGATCAAAATAATTCAATATATTTGAACTGAATATTTTTGCTCTACAAATAAAGCTGTACTTTTGATATTTACAAAAAAGCAATCAAATTTGTTTTTTTGAGCTGTATATTTGGAATAAAAATTTAATACTTTATAGAATTTTGCTTAAACTGATTTTAAATATTTATTACAAGCTAAAAAAATAATATTTTTGGGAAAATATTATACAGATAAATCTATAACAATTTTTTATTTCTTATACACTTTTATGAGTTAGTTAGTATAATTAATTATGACCACTTAATTTATAAAAGACTAGAAATACTGAATATAATATCATTTCTTAAATAAAACTCAATTATAAATTATAATCTTGAAAATTATTTAAAATAGTTTTTATTATAAAAATAGCTTTTTAGTAAATGTCCAATTCAGTAAAATAAACTTTTCTAATATTGATCCTATAGAAACGATAAAATATTTTAATCACAAACTTGATATTACTAAGAGTATTGGTTTAAAAACAATTGTTCCCTTCGATTAGAAAGAGTAAAATTTCATAATTTATGATATAGCCATTTTTTGAATTAAAAAAGATTTTGTCTATATAGACTTTTTAATTGCAAACTAATATCAAATTTATAGAGCCCCTTTTAGGGGTATATAATTATTAAAAGGATTGTACCTATTGTGTTAAATATTGAATTTAAAATAATAGATCAAATTTCTAAAAAAAAATTTTATAAAATTGAAAACTTTGAAAGATTTCTACTTCTATTATTAATAGTGATAAAATATCTTTGTTTTTATTATATATGAATTTTTAGTTTGAGAAGTCTCTTTTTATAGTAGTTTAATTTTATATTATATAAATGATAAGTCATGATTTTTGATTTATTTTTTGAGAGTAAAACTTAGAATTCTTAGTTGATAAATACAAGAAGTCTTAATAAAATGTATGAAAATAAAAGAACACTAAAAATTTTATTTTCTTTGTATTGTATTATAAGGGGTTGAAATGTTAAAAATTTCGAAAAGAGATGCTGCAGATATTGTTGATCAATTATCTACATTAATTAATTTGAAAATTAATATTGTGGGCAGTGATTCTATCATTATTGCAAATTCAGATCGGGAAAGAGTTGGTGATTTTCACGAAGCAACCGATTATATAATAAGAAATAATTTAGATGAACTTGTTGCAATGAATGATGATCAGTTTGTTGGAACACATGCAGGTACTAATCTTCCTTTAGTTATAGATAAACAGATTATTGGCTTCGTTGGTATTACCGGTCCATATAAAAAAGCTAGAGCTTATGGTCAAATTATAAAAAAAATGACAGAAATTCTTATTCAAGGTAAAGAAAGAGAAAATAGAATTTCTAAATTTCGACAAGATAGAGAACGCTTTGTAACAAACTGGGTTTGTAATTCTCAAACAGTAATGACAAATAGTTTTAGAACAAAAGGTTTGGAATTAAAAATTGATATAACTATTCCAAGAAGAGTTATGATTATATCTATCAAACATGACACTAGAGAAGAACTAATTAAAGAAAGTTGTATCTATGAAATTCAAAAGCAATCTCCGGATAATATTGTTTTTGAAAACCTTAATGTTTTGATAGTTTTGTTAAGGAATAGATCAGACATAAAAATGGAACACTTTGCAAAGAAAATTATAGATAAATTTAGTGATGATGAGACTAAATTATATGTTGGAATTGATGAAGGATATACCGATATTCTGAAGATTAATGAACAATATGCAAAAGCTATGAAAGCTCTGATTTCTTGCAGGCACTTAGGTCGGAAAGCTATATGTTTTTATAATGAGCTAAATATTGAACTTGTTTTAGAAGAAATTCCGTTGAGTGTAAAACAATTATATATTAATAAGATATTTAAAGGATTTTCTAAAGAAGAAATAGAGGATGCTGTTAAAGTCATTAAAGTCTTTTATGAAGAAGATGGTTCAATAATGAGAGCTTCTGAGAGATTAAATATCCACTCTAATACTCTACAATATAAACTAAAGAGAATTAAAATTAGAACTGGATACGATCCTAGAAAACTTAAATATGCAGCAACCTTTTCTCTAGTTGATATCTTTCTATTTGAAATGAGTAATCTATAATTAGTTCAATTTACTATAATTAAACAATGAAAAAAGAGCCATTTTATTTCAAAATGACTCTTTTTTTCTTAAGTAAATTAGATAATTACATTTTAGCTTCACCTTCAATAAAGCCACCTGCTATAGGTATATCTTCGTTTACTCTGCCTTTTCTCAAATCCCATTTATATAGCCAGTCGACTAAGAAAGGAACAAGAAGAGCCGTAATTACAATAGATGCTGCAACTTGAGCTGTAGCAGTTGCTGCATATGGCCCCCAAGTAGCATCAATAGCTGCAATAGCAGCTGGTGTTGCAATTGAGTTACCTGCTGATGTACCTACAGCAGCCCCTACAGCAGCACTTCTGCGATGTTTTTTAGGAACTAACCATCTATAAATAAAGTAGGTTGGAACACCAGTTATAATTAGAGTCATTAAACCAAGAACTACTCCTGGGAATCCTGCTTTAGCTAAAGTTTGTAGGTTTAATCCTGCACCGAGTGGGAAAGCAAATAGGAAGATTGAAATAAACATACCAGGTTTTAGGAAGTTTCTAAACTTTTCATCTAAATTCCCTAATAACATACCAGCGAAAATTGGGACAATAACAGCAATAAGAGCTACAAAAGGAATTGTAGCAACACCTGCAATACCCATGAACATCATTTCAAAGAAAGGACCATCGTTTGCTGATATTACTGCAATAGCACCTACATCAGTATCATCACCATATTTTGATGCTAAAGCTGTGTATAATCCTCCATTTGAATTTGACATAGCAGAAATCATTGCAAGAGGTGTTACACCAAGAAATGCAGAAGCAGGACCAGCTATTTTAGCAAGTGCGACACCACAAATTACCCCAAAAAAAACTTTACTAGCATTAATTACTAAACCTTTATATAAGGACATACCAGCAGCTTTGAATTGAATTTGTGCGCCACTACAGAAAAATAGTACAGCAATTAAAGTTAAGGCACCTGTTTTGAACAAAGCTGTTGTAAAACTACCTATCATTAATGCGTCTGGCAAAAAGGTGTTAACTAAAACACCACAGAGCAATGGAACGACCATAAGGCCTCCAGGAATCTTGTTAAGTGTGTCCAAGATTGGAACTTTTCCCATTTTCATAAATAAACTCCTTTAAAAAATATATTACATAAGTAGGTAATATAAAGGTTAAAAATGAAGGTGTAAAGAAAAAATATTTTTTCATCTTTTTTTGTTTTGCATGACAAATTTTGTTAGTTATTATTATTTTTCAAACTAGTATTATTTCATATTTTTTGGTGCTACAATTCTTATTACGTATTTTTAAAAAGATAATTTTAAATTTAAATTAAGGTGGTTTTATATGGAAATTGATTTTCCTTATGGTAAGAAAATATTAGGAATTGATATTGAGGATGAAAGAGTTCAAGGAGTGTTAGTGTCAAATTTACATTCTTTCAAAGCAGAGAAGAGTGGAATAGAATTGGTAAAGCAAGCCTTAGAAAATCCAATTGGAACAAAACCTCTCTCAGACCTAGCCAAAGGTAAAAATAAGGTTGTCCTAATAGCGAGTGATCATACTCGTCCAGTTCCAAGCAAAGCTATTGTTCCTCCTATGTTAGAAGAAATAAGAAAAGGAAATCCTAATGCAGATATTACTATTTTAATTGCAACTGGTTGTCATAGAGGTTCAAAAGTTGATGAATTAACTAATAAGTTTGGTCCTGAAATAATGAAGAATGAAAAAATAATCATTCATGATTGTGATGAATCTCCTATGGTTGAAATTGGTACATTGCCTAGTGGTGGTAAATGCATATTAAATAAAATGGTAATGGATGCTGACTTAGTTGTAGCTGAAGGTTTTATTGAACCTCATTTTTTTGCTGGCTTTTCAGGTTCAAGAAAGAGTATTTTACCAGGTGTAGCAAGCCGAACTACAGTATTAGCTAATCACTGTTCAGAATTTATTGCAAATCCAAATTCCAGAACTGGTATTCTTGAAGGTAATCCTATTCACAAAGATATGGTTTGGGCTGCTAGAAAAGCGAATCTTGCTTTCATAGTAAATGTAGTTATTAATTCAGAAAAAGATGCTATATATGCAGTCGCTGGTGATATGGAAAAGGCACATAAAAATGGATGTGATTTCCTATCTAGTTTATGTAAAGTTGATGCTAAACCTGCAGATATAGTAATTTCTACAAATGGTGGATACCCATTAGATCAAAATGTTTATCAGGCTGTAAAAGGAATGACCGCAGCTGAAGCTACTGTTAAAAAAGATGGTGTAATTATAATGCTTGCTAAATCAAATGACGGTACTGGTGGAGATAATTTTTATCACCAAATGGCAGATGAGTCTGATATAAATAAAACAATGGACCTTTTTCTAAGTAGAGATAGAAATAGTACTGTATCAGATCAATGGCAAACTCAAATCTTTATTAGAATTTTACAAAAGGCTAAAATAATATATATTTCTGAAGTAGAAGATTCAATTGTCGAAGATTTTCATATGATTCCAGCTCATTGCTTAGAAGAAGCTATGGAAAAGGCTGAAAAAATTATAGGATCTAAGAAGGCCTCAGTTACTGCTATTCCTGATGGAGTTTCAGTAATGGTTATTGAATAGAGAAATATATTCAATAATTAGTTTTGAAAAAGTATTCTTGAGCCAATTATAGAGTATTAAATTTTAAATATAGCATTCCTTAATGATTGTCATCTTAATGATTGGTAGGATTTGTCTAATTAAATAGATTAGCTTAAATTTTTATCATTCATTAAGATTTTTATATACTATTAGAAAATATATTTAATTGAATTGAATACTTGTCATACAAGACAATAAAATGATTTATTATTAAATATGGTTATTAGCTAAATTGGATTTAATAAACTATTGTTTAAATGAATAAAATATATGAAATTTATTATAATAATCTTGAGAAAATTTGAAACTTTATTTTCTGTTTTAGAATAGAATATTATCCTTAGTATTAGCAAATAGAGTTGATTAGAGAAAAAGTTATCCATTGTTTTTTTTTACTAATTTAACAAATTTAATTTAGCTTGAAACTTAGAGATTTTTAAAAAAAGTAAATATTCTAATTATAATGAATAGAAATAAATGAAGGTATTTTATTCTACAAAACTTATATTTAAATCTATGTGACAATAGCAAATATCTTTCTCAATAATAATTTACATAGAGCTTGATTTAGATTAAAATAAAAACATGATAAAATCTATAATATTAACAATTCTTGTTATACTTACGTTTATAAATCTTTACTTGATCACAATAGGGAAAAGACAGAAAAAGAAAAATTTGAAGCAGTTGGAAATTTTAAGAGAATCTCTAGAAAAATCTAGTATTGAAATTCTCAAATCCACAAATATGAATATTTCTTCTAAACATTTTTTTGTTACGGATATTAATAGAGGGTTTCTTCTTATATTTGATAAAATTAATAAAAAATTTATTGTTATAAATGAAACAGGCTTTGATCTATTTGAAGTTAATAGTTTTAAAGAATGTAAATCTAAAATTATTATAGAAGGAAAATTTTTATTATTATCTGCAACAATTCTAACAACAGATAAGAATAGCAAAGAATTTATTTTTGGGTCTAAGAAAAGGAAATCTAAAAGCTTATTTGGTAAGTTTATTATTGATACGACTAATCAATTTACACATTTAATTAACACCTTTATAAATGAGAATAGATAAAATATGGAAGAAAAATTTATATATTTTCAAACTGAAATAGGATATAAAAATGAATAAGAATGAAATTATAGTAACATATGGTAATCAGATAAAAGAAATGACTTTAAAATTATTAGAGGCATCAAAAATTGAATCGCTTATTCCATCAAAAAAATCTAGGATAGGCTTAAAACCAAATTTAGTAGTAGCTAGAACACCTGAAGGTGGTGCAACAACTCACCCTCAGATTGTGACTACAATAATTGAATATTTACAAGAAAGGGGATACTCAAATATAAAAATAATAGAATCAGCTTGGGTTGGTGATTCAACAAAGAGAGGTTTTAAAGTTAATGGTTATTATGAAATAAGTGAAAAGTATAATGTTCCATTATTTGATGTAAAAGATGATAAATATATAAAAAAAACATCACATGGTATTACAATGGAATTAAGCAAAGAAATATTAGATTTAGATTTCTTAATATCTATTCCTGTATTAAAAGGCCATTGTCAAACTCTAATGACTTGTGCACTAAAAAATATGAAAGGCTGTTTATCAGACTCTTCAAAAAGACTATTCCATTCTCTTGGTTTAAGTAAACCAATAGCAACTTTGAATGCTATAAGAGTTGCAGATTTAGTAATTGTAGATTCAATAAATGGTGATTTAGATTTTGAAGAAGGGGGAACTCCCGTTAAAACTAATCGTATGTTTATAGCTAGAGATAGTGTATTGTGTGATACCTTTGCTGCTTCATTATTAGGTTTTAAATCTTCAGATATTGAATATATAGAAATTGCTGAGAAATTGGGAGTTGGATCAACAGATTTAAATCAAGCTAAAATATCCTATGTTAATAAACCTGAGGTAGACAATATTAGCAAACCCACAGGTATTGTTAACGTTCTTTCTGAAAATGTTTTACCTATCAAAGCCTGTTCCGCATGTTATGGAAATTTGATACATGCATTAAAAAGATTAGATGAAGAAAATATGCTACATCTATCTCAAAGAATTTGTATTGGCCAGGGTTATAAAGAAATTAAAGATAAGTCCCAATTGGGTGTAGGTGTTTGCACTAGAAATCTAGGAAAATCATTAAAAGGTTGCCCTCCATCAGCAAGTGAAATGGTTGATTTTATTAAGAATAATTTGATTTAGATTAATATAAATTTAAGAGATAATTACAATTGCTTATTTAAAGTTTATAGAGATTGAATCTGTTCAAAACACAAATGAAAATTTTCAAAAACTGTTTTTAAATCTAAAAAGAAAAGAATGCTGTTATTAATTTTTTAATAACAGCAAACAGGAGTTTTACGAAAACTAACCCATTGTAATATATTACATTTCTTTAATTATGCTTAAATCACCAGTTGTAGCTGCTCTTAAAACAGGTTCCATATATGTATCTACATCTTCAACCGTCATAGGAACAGGCATGTTTTGAAGTTTCATTTTTAATTGAGGGTCTTTTGCCACATTTAAAGATCTTTGAATATACTTTTCACCAAAACCATCTAACTCTCCCAAAGTTGTAGGTGCTTTGATACTCTTTCCATAAGCAATCATTGCTTTTGCTACAGCTTCGGCTAATTCTCTACCATTGAGTGAATTAATGTCACAATCAGTATAACCAAAATCTTTGAAAATTTTACCAACAACTTTAAGTTGAGGTTGAATAGCTTTAGAATATAGTACTGCATAATAAGGGTTCATAATTCCACAAGCCGTTCCATGACCAACAAGGTCTACTAATGAGAAACTAGTTAAGTGAGCACCACTTGTCCCACCGACCATGATTGCATAACCACCTAAATCTGTTGCAAGGCCAATAGCTTCACGTGCTTCTAAATCTTTAGGATTTGAAACAAGTTTTTTAGCATTTTCTGCGCACAAGTTAATTGCTGCAACAGCTAATTGCTCACATAAGGCAAATTTATCACCTTTTGCACCACAATAGACTTCAAAAGTATGTGCTATAGCA
Source organism: Sphaerochaetaceae bacterium (assembly GCA_963677735.1). Taxonomy (GTDB): domain Bacteria; phylum Spirochaetota; class Spirochaetia; order Sphaerochaetales; family Sphaerochaetaceae; genus Pleomorphochaeta. The sequence continues at coordinate 1,773,630 of OY782505.1, read as the reverse complement.
TCTAAGGCCCCATCTATGGTTACGCTAATTGGCATGCTTGCTGTTACTTCGTAGTCAAATAAACTAGTAGCTGGAACAATTGCTTCATCAACAATAAGTTTTTTTTGACCTATCACTGGATCTGTAATATTTGAATACTTCGTTAAGTGTGCCCCAGAGGAGGCTGAGGTTTCAACGGCAATCACAGGAACAAGAGTGAGACCTGTATTTTTTAGTTCTTCACTAACTACCCCAGTACCAAAATAATGATCTACTTCAGGAGTTACTTTTTCTCCTAAAGTTGCTAATGCACTTGCACATTTACAAGCATCAATAGTTGACCCACCTCCAATTGCTACAATACAATCGGGATTATATTGTAGAATGTATGTTACTAATCTATAAATATCTTCTCTTGGAGCATTAGGTTTAACACTAGGCGCAATATGGCCACAAACTTCAACTCCTGAAACTTTTAAATTAGCAAGTGCTTTTTCTAAGAAAGGCATCATATATGTTTGATTACTTACTACTAAAGCTTTTTTACCATATTTTGAAGCTTCTTTACCAAGTTGATCTAATACACCCATACCAAAGACATAATTATCACCTTTCCACTCTTTTAATAATTCATAAGCTTTTTTCTTATAATCCATAAATTAATTAGCTCCTACTTCATTGCTTTTTAGTATTTTTTTGTGCTTGTACATTTCAATATCGACTTTTCTATAAAACTCAGTGAAATTTTCATTGCAATCATATATTTTTGTACCAAGAGCAAGAATAATGTTATATGGTTTATTTTTTGAAGATTCTATAAGAATTTGATTTATTTTACTTCTATATTCCTCTAATATCTTTTCATCAGTATTATAGATGATACAAGCAAATTCATCACCACTAATTCTATAACTTTTACCACCATCTCTAACGCTTTCTTTAATGGATCTATATGATTCCATAATTGCATAATCACCTTCTAAATGCCCGTATGTATCATTTATTTGTTTTAAGTGATTTAGGTCTAATAGAACTAATCTAAATACTGTTCCATGTTTAATAAGCTTATCAATATCTTGTTCGAAAGCTGTTCTGTTCCAACCTTTTGTTAAATAATCTTCATATGCTAGTTGTTTATAAATTAATGTTTTATTTCTTGTTTCAATTAAAGTGTTGATTGATGCCATTGTATCACTCATTACAAGAAGATAGAAACCAAAAACGCCTAAGGCGAGATATTTTCCTAAATCTTGATAAACTCCAAAAACAAATAAAATCATAATAATTGCAGCAAATACAAATAAAACTAAAAAGATAAAAAGATAGTGTTTTGCTTTTTTATTACCTTTTTTAAAGCCTTCATCAATTAAGCAAATTATTAGTATTATTGCTGCTATACCAATCAAAATAATTGAATAGATTGTCGATTCAATAAATAATACTTTTGAGGATAATTGAAGGATAAATTCTAAGATTAATAAGTAAAAAAAGGATGATGCTATTACTGATAATAACTTTTGATGACCTTTTAGAACAACATCTCTGAAAAAGTAAGCCACTATTAGTGGAGATATTAAATTTAAAATATAACTAGTGCTTGATACTAGAATTTTATTGGGTACAAATAATTGAAGAAGAGTGGATTCTGAGATAATCCATAATCCGGAAGCAATCCCAAATGTCGCAAGATATACTATATGTTTTGTAATGCCTAATTTTCTTGTCCAAAATATAGTCGCAAGTACAAAAATACTGAGTGAAATAATAAAAATTGAAATAATAATACTTAAATAATTATCCTGGATTATATCTAGTATTATGGCTTCCCCTCTGCCAATTAAAATAGAATTTATTAAACCAGAGAAGTATGGAGTGGGAGAAGAAAAGGTAATTTTTAATGTTTTACCTATAGAATCTGCAACAGGTATATCAATAAGTTGCCAAGATGCAGGAAGAGGTTCTTCAAGAATAGTTTGATTATTAGAAACATCAAATGAGGAAATTAATTCATCATCTATATATGCATAAACATTCATCATAGAAGAACGTATTCTAATAACTGGATAAATAAAATCTTCATGAGTTATTGTTCTTTCGATAGAATAAGTAGTACCAGGTTCTAGATGATAATTTTGAGGTAATATTGCATTTTCTTCTTTTATATCATTGTATGAAATAGTCCATCCTTCATTAAAAGTCTTAATTTTTTCTCTGTTAAAAGACATACCGGAAGAATCATTTGTAAAAAAAAAGAATAATAAAGTAAAAATGTATATAGCAATTAAAGCTATATTTATACTTGTTACTACTTTAGTTCTTTTCACTTGATTTTATCTCCCCTCTGTATTAATCATGTAACTAACTTTATATTTTCTTATATAAGTTTAAAATATAACAACTAATTTTTTTCCTCTTTAATTGCCTTTATTGTTATTTGAATAATTAATTATTTTATTTATAGTATATTAATGTAAAGTAAATATACAATATATTTTAGTATTATATATAAACAATTCATTATTAATTTTATAAAATTTCTTATAAACTACATATTTATATTTTAATTTTTTGATTTAAACTCCGTTTTGCCAATTGAATATATTAATTTTTTAAAAAATAGGAAGCATCATTTTGTAGATAAATTGAGTGAAAAATATGAATACTCTATAGTGTTTAGTGCAAAATATATTAACCAAACAATTATGCTCGCTATGATAATAAAATATAATAATGTTTTAAATTATTATTAGTTAGAAAATATTATTAATGCTTCTACCTTAATCCTATTTTTTAAACATTTATCTTTTGTTAGTATTCTATGAAAGGCAGATATTAAATCAACTTTATTAAATAGAATCTTATAATATTTCCAAATTTAATTTCAATTAAAGAGTAAAACTAACATGTTATAACATATGGAATTAGAAAAAATTGAGTAATCCATTGCTTATTATATTTAGTTCTTAATAAATTATGAATTTGACATATAAAGTATTTCTAAATATCCAATATTTGTTTATATTAAACTAAGGAAATAATTTATGAAAAATATACAATCAAATATAACATTGAGAATAATAATATTATTAACTATACTATTTTATTCAGTTCCTTTAGTTTTTGGATCAGTTGATTTAACAGATGATGAAAAAGCATATATTGATTCTAGAGGACCCATAATTGCAGCTTCAATAGATGGTGGAGCACCTCTTCATTTTAAGAATTCCAAAGGTGAAATAGATGGTATTGCTGTCAAAACACTTGAGAGTATTTCTTCTTTAACTGGATTAGAATTTAAGTTTGTATTATATGATTCAATAAATGAAGCTTACGAAAGTAATGCAGATATTTTATTTGGGTTAGATTTAGCATATACTAGAGACAATATTATAATTTCAAAACCCTATATGAAAACAAAAAGCATTTTATTTATGAATTCGAAGTTGTCCTCTGATAAGTTAGACAATGAGATATTTGCAACAATAAAAGGTGGAAAACTACCCGAAAATGTAAATGAAGATAATGTATTATATTATAGTGCAAGGGAAGATGCTTTAGATGCTGTAGAAAAAGGGGAAGCCGGTTATGGCTATGGCAATGAATATTCTGTTTCTTATTACATAATTAAAAATGGGTATGAAAATATAATAAGTATACCAAATGAGATGGAAGAAAGATCATATTTTATTGGTTTAACTTATGAGGATGATTTGCTTCTCTCAATAATTAATAAAGCAATAGATGAAATTGATGAAGCGCAAATGAACAAAATTATCTTGGAGGTTTCTTCAAATATTGATAAGGATGTAACTCTTTCATCTCTTTTAAAGACTCATGGTCCTATAATTTTTATAAGCATCTGTTTTGTTTTATTAGTTTTAATCTTGATAATCAATTTAACTATAAGAGCTAAAAAAAGTTTTAAATCTCAAAGTAAAAGATATAGGCAACTAGCTAATATTTCTAATGAGTGTCTTTTTGAATATAATGTTAAAACTGATAAAATGACTTTTTCAGACAAGTGTGAAACAATATTGGGTTCAGAGAAAAGTATAAAAGAATTAAAAGCGACTTTGAAACAATTTGTTTTATCCGATTCTGTTAATGAAAATGTAGAAATAATAAACATTAAACTTAAAAATAATCAAATTAATACTTTAAAAGTCGTTAAATCTGAAATATTGGATAATAATGGTAATAAACAATATATCATTGGTAAAATCATTGATATAAGTGAAGAAGTAGCTGAAAAAAATGAATTAAAAACTAAATCTGAAATTGATGGTTTAACTCATATATATAATAGGGCGACAACTAAGCACCTAATCAATGAAAGATTGAAAAGTAATAAAACCTTAGATGCATTTTTATTAATTGATTGTGATAAGTTTAAATTAATAAACGATAATTTTGGTCATTTAGAAGGTGATAAAGCTTTAAAAAATGTAAGTACTGTTCTTAGAAATAATTTTAAGAAAACTGATATAATAGGAAGAATTGGTGGAGATGAATTTTGTGTATATATGAACGATGTTCCATCTCTTGATTTAGTTGTTTCAAAAAGTGAAAGTTTAATTTCCCAAATTAGATCTATGAGTGATGATTATGATTTTACTTTTAGCATTGGTATAAAGATTCGAAAAGATGAGACAACTTATGAACAATTATTAAAAAATGCTGATAAAGCATTGTATCAAGCTAAAAATATGGGGGGAGCAACAGTAAAAGATTTTTAAAGGGATTTCTTATAGATATTGAAAGAATAATAAAAATTCTTGTTGTTTAATATTAGTTAAACTGATAGAGTGCCCAAACACAATATTTTTAAAAGGTTTTATATAATTAATGGTACAACAACAAAATTCTCTTTTCTCTTTGAAAATTTCAAAACCGAGAAATCTGAAAAATGATTTTTTATCTGGTCTAACTGTTTCCTTAGCTTTGGTTCCTGAAGCTATTGCTTTCGCTTTTATTTTAGGTGTCGATCCAATTATTGGTCTATATGGGGCCTTTATGATGGGGTTAATCACTTCTATAATTGGTGGACGTCCTGGTATGATTTCAGGAGCAACAGGTGCTGTTGCAGTAATTCTAGCTCCTTTAGTTAGAGAAAGACTTGCAATTGGTGGGATGGAATCTGCCTTAGGGTATCTTTTTGCCACAGTAGTGTTAATGGGTATTATACAAGTAATGTTTGGATTACTAAAATTGGGAAAATTCATTAGATTAGTACCTCATCCAGTAATGTTAGGTTTTGTAAATGGACTGGCTATTGTTATATTTCGCTCTCAATTTGAGATGTTTGAATTAAGTGAAACTATAGCTTTTGATCAAAAGATAATTATTTGGGCTGTTATGGGAGTCTTAATTCTAATAACTATGTCCATTAGTTTTTTTATGCCTAAAATAACAAAAGCAATTCCAGCGACTTTAACCGCTATGGTAGTAGTTACCTTGATAAGCTTAATATTAAATCACTTAGGTATAGTTAGAGTATTAACTGTTTTAGATTTTGTACAAAGTAAAGACCCAACAAAACTAACTTTAGCTGCAAGTTTGCCAAGTTTTGCAATTCCTCAGATACCTTTTTCTTTAGAAGCTTTGAAAACAATATTGCCATATTCTATATTAGCAGCTTCTGTAGGTTTGATTGAATCATTGATGACTTTGACTTTGGTTGATGAAATAACTGAAACTAGAGGCTTTGGAAATCAAGAATGCATTGGTCAAGGAATTGCCAATATTTTTAATGGTTTTTTTGGTGGTATGGGTGGCTGTGCAATGATAGGACAGAGTATGATTAACATTAGAGCTGGAGGGCGAGGAAGAACTTCAGGAATAACTGCAGCGATTTCCCTTTTAGTTTTTATTATCTTTGGTGCACCTTTAATAGAACAAATACCACTAGCAGCTCTTGTTGGAGTAATGTTTATGGTCGTTTTAGGTACTTTCGAGTGGTCAAGTTTTAGAGTTATGAAAAGTATTCCAAAATCAGATGCTTTGATTATTGTATTTGTATCCGTAGTAACAGTTCTAACAAACTTGGCTATAGCTGTAGCATTGGGAATTATCTTTTCCTCACTAGTTTTTGCTTGGGAAAAAGGTAAAAAAATGAAAGCAAAACCTTATGTAACACAATCTGGCTCTTTAATTTATCCATTAGAGGGACCATTGTTCTTTGGTTCTGTTCATTCATTTAAAGAGCTTTTTGATTTTAATAATGATCCAAATGATATAATTATTGACTTTGATAAAGCTCATGTTCATGATCACTCTGGTATAGAAGCTATATGTTTTGTTTCTGAAAAATATGACCAACTAGGTAAAAAACTTCATTTACTAAATCTTAGTGATGAGTGTCAAAAGCTTTTGAAAAAAGCTGAAAATATAATCCAAGTTAATATTCTACAAGAAAAGCCTCGTTAGAATTAAGAAATTTATTATTAACTATTTAGCTTTTGATATATAGAAAAGTATTTTTTAAAAATGCTTTTTTATAAGAATTAATTAAAATTTTTAAGGACTATTATAATTGGGCATTTGCCTTATATAATAGTCCTTTCTTAGTTTTATAGTATTATTTTATCAGTATCAAATTAACTATTTTGTAGAAATGTTTATTGTGGTTGTACTTGTATATGTACCAGCAATAAGATTTTCATCAGCTTTGTATTGTAATTTAAAACGAGCAATCTCTGTTCCATATGGGTGAATTCCTCTAGTAAATTTAGTTGAGAAGGTTCCTGTTGAAGCAGATGTATAATTTCCAGCAGCACTAGATTTGTATGAAACTTCTTCATCTCCACGAATAAAGTTTTCAGTTGTTGCAGAATCTGATAATTCAACAATTACTGGATACCAGCTAGTATCATAACTTGCATCTTCTGAATCTAGGAATGGTCCAGTTGTTACTTCAGCTTCGAAAGTAATATCTTTAGCCATATTACCATTTGCAGTTGTTGCAATTGTAAAGGCATTAGTTATTCCACCTTCAGAATCAAGAATGATGTTTTCAGTATAGTTGTCATCAAAATCTTCATAATCGTCCATGGCATCATTTAATTTTTGTAATTTGAAACTATAATCAGTTTCTTCTGCAGTTGCGCTAAGAATAACGCTTGGTGATGAATAAGCAAATAATGATGTAATTGCTAGTGATACAATTGCTAGTGTTGATAAAATTTTTTTGTTCATAATGTAAATTTCCTTTGTTTTCCTTAAAGTTGTTTATAATATAATACCCACTTGTATCTTATGTCAACTGTTTTTTTTATAAATATTACTTTTTATTTAATTTTTAGATATGTGTGAAATGAATATTTTAAATAATTCTTTATAATATAATAAATTATATATAAAAATAAATAATAAAAATAATTTGTAACAAATGGTATAAGATGTAAATTAAAAATGACCAATTTATAATGTTATTAACATATTTCGGTTATTGTGTGTATAAAATAGAAATAAAGGTTATAAGATATTTTTTAAATATAATTATTGTTTTATGATATATTTGTTATAAATTTAAAATTTAGAATGCTATATTTTATATATTATTGATCGAATAATTAAATAAAAGAGGATCTATTAGTTCTTAGTAGCTTCAAATTAAAAATCAACAAAAGTATAGATAAAATCTTTAAACTTAATATTAAATTCAAAAGTATGAGGAAAAAAAATAAAATAAATTTATTGACAGATAAAAAAAAGGGTCTTATTATAAATTATGTGAGAACGGTTCCACAATATTTAGAAATAAAGGATAATGCCATGGATTTTACAATAATAGATATAGCTAACAAGGCAAAAGTTTCTAAATCAACTGTATCTAGAGTTTTAAATAATTCAGGATATGTTAGTGATAAAGCTAGAGAGAAAGTAAACAAAGCAGTCAAGGAATTAAATTATGTTCCATCTGCAATGGCTCAAGGTTTATCAAAGAAAACTTCAAATACAGTAGGTGTTTTAATACCGGAATTACAAAACTATTTTTTTACGGAATTACTACAAGGCTTAAGCGAAGTTGTAGATAATAAAGGCATGACTCTTATTTTTAGTGATACAGCTAATGATCCTAATAAACAAGAAAAAGCGCTTTTGATGATAAAAGGACAAAGAGTAAAAGGCTTAATATTAACACCAGCTAATGAATATTCTTCTAAAAAGCAAAATCTTGAGTTGATAAAAAGCCTTAAAGCTTTGCATCTACCAATTGTAATTGTTGATAGAGAGATACCTGATTCACCTTGGGACACTGTTCTTTTTGAAAACTTTAATGCAGGCTATTTGGCAACTAAAGCTTTAATTCATGGTGGAAATGAAACAATTGGAATTATTACTGGAGATATGAACTTAAAAATTGCTAGAGAGCGATATGATGGTTATTTATGTGCAATGAAAGAGCATAATATAAAAATTGATGAAAAATATATTTTTAATGGAGATTTTACTTCCAATACTGCTTATGAAATTACAAAAAATCTAATAGAAAGTTCTTTCCAGCTTCCTGATGGTTTTGTTACTTGTAACAACCAATCCTCAATTGGGTTTTTGAGAGCTACTTTAGAGAAGAACTTGAAAGCAGGGGAAGATTTTGCAGTTGTTGGTATTGATAAAATAAACTTAATAAAGGAGTTTAATATTCCTTTTAGCTATATTAATAGAGATACTTATTTAATGGGAAAAAAGGCAATGGAGATTTTGATTGATAGATCAGAGAATCCTACGAAAGAAAAAATGGAATGTATTATGCCAGCAAAATTTGTATCATTAGGTACAGAGAAAAAAAAATAGAATTTTTTTAATAAAATGTGGGAACGTTTCCATATAACAATATTGGAGTTTTTATGAAATATAAAAAAGTAAAAAAAATAGCTGAAGACATATCGGTTATTGGCTTAGGATGTTGGGCATTTGCCGGAGAAAAGTGGTGGAATAATTCTGATGATGAGAATTCAATAAGAGTTATAAGATCTGCTTTAGATAATGGTGTAAATTTATTAGATGTTGCAGCCTGTTATGGACAAGGGCATTCTGAAGAAGTCGTTGGAAAAGCTATAAAAGGTTATGATAGATCAAAAATTTTGATTAATAGTAAATGTGGTTTGTTGTGGGACGAAAATGGAAGAGAATATAATTGCTTAAAAAAAGAAAGTATTTTAAAGGAAATTGATGATTCCTTAAAAAGATTAGATACCGATTATATTGACATTTATCAACTTCATTGGCCAGATCCTGAGACTCCTTTAGAAGAAACATTAGAAGCACTTCAAATAATTAAGGATGCAGGAAAAATTAAATATGTTGGAGTAACTAATTATGGTATTGATGATATCAATAAAATAATGGAAACAATCGATATAGCCTCCCAACAAGGTCTTTATAATATGTTAGAAAGAAATCCAAGAACATATCATGCCATTAATTTAGTTTATAGAACTGAGAGAGAAATTCTTCCATATGTAGAAGAACAGGGGCAAGCTTTTTTCCCTTATTCTCCACTTTTTCAAGGCTTGCTTGGTGGTAGATGGAATAAAGATATAAAATTTTCTGAAAATGATGTAAGAAGATTTAATCCAAAATTAACAGATAAAAGATTTCCAATGTATTTTGATGCAATGACAAAATTAAAAGAAATTGCAGAATCTCATGGTCATAAAATGAATGAACTAGCATTAAATTGGCTCATCGACAAAAAAGCAATTACAAGTGTAATTGGAAGTTGTAGAACTGTAGAACAAGTTGAAACAAATTTAGAAGCTTTGAAATGGGATATTACTGATGAAATGTATTCACAGATAAATCCAATTTTAGATAAATTTGAAAATATTTAATTCATATAACAAAAGGAGAAAAATATGAAAAAAATTATGTTAATTGCCTTAGTTGCAATTCTATCTTGTGGGTTTGCATTTGCAAGCGGTGAAAATGAAAAAAGTTCAACAAAGGAACCTTTAACAATTGGGGTTAGTATGAGATCAACATCTAGTGAATACCATATGCAATATGTAGCTGGTGCTCAAGCATTTGTTGATACATTACCTGAAGGAACAGCAGTGGTTCAGATGCTTCCTTGTGAATCAAGTGATGATAAACAAATAAATGATATTAAAGCATTAATTGCTAGTAAAGGAGATAATGTAATTTTATTTGTTGATCCTAATAATGCACCTAATATTACCGCGATTGCTGAAATTTGTGAAGATGCAGGTGTTTATTGGTCAAGTGTTTGGAATACTCCAGAAGGTATCACCCCTTTAAATTATGAGTATTGGGTAGCTCACCAATCTTGTGATGGGGTTAAACAAGGCTATGATATAGCTGTTAATATGTTTGAGAATTTTGAAACTCCAGGTGTTGGAAAAATTCTTGTTATGGAAGGTATGCTTGCAAATACTGCAAATGTTAATCGTATGATTGGTTTAAGACAAGCTCTTGAAGAATATCCTCAAATTGAAGTTTTAGATGATCAAGCAGCTGATTGGTCTACTAAAAAAGCTTTAGCAGTAACAGAGACTTGGTTAAGTAAGTTCGATGAAATTGATGGGATTTGGTGTGCTTGTGACGATATGGCTTTGGGAGTTGTTCAAGCTCTAAGAGCTAAAGGTTTAGATAAAAAAGTTTTAGTGACTGGTGTTGATGGTGTAGCTGATGCAATTGAAGGTGTTGATAATGGTGATCTAGTTTGTACCATTGCTAACAATGGTTGGTTGCAAGGTGGTTACGGTGTAGCTTATGCATATGCAGCAAAAACTGGTAAAATTAACCCAACAGAAATGAGTGCAGGAGAAAGAATGTTCTATACAAATGGATATTTAATTACTAAAGATACTTATGCAGATTATAAAGCAAACTTTATTGATTCCACACCTATATACGATTATAACGATTTGACATTCCCAGTTGCAAAACCAATGCAATAAGTACAAATCATTAAACAATATTGATCGTCTGATTTTTTGTTAGGCGATCAATTATTTTGAAGGAGTCAAAAATGAATACTCAAAATGGAAAATCTCAGATAGCTCTTGAGTTTTCACAAGAAATGGAAAGAATAAATAGAAAAACAAGACTTATAAATACAATGCCATTAATTATTTTATTTGTTCTTGTATTTATCATGTCAATCGTAGCAGATGGATTTTTCTCTCTCTATAATTTTCAAACAATATTAAGTCAACTTTCTATAATGTTAGTTATGTCTATGGGCTTAACTTTTGTAATATTGATTGGTTCTATTGATTTATCTGGCGAAGGATTAGGTGGATTTGCTGGAGCTGTTACTAGTTTGTTAGTACTTAATGGCAAAAATACAAATGACTTTGGTATTTGGGGAATATTATTTGTAATTGTAGCTGTTACCTTAATTGGAATATTATCAGGTGTGATTCATGTAAAAGGTAAAATGCCTTCATTCATGGTAACTTACTCAGTCTCTAGCATAATGGCTGGATTTGCAGTTTTAAGTTATAAAGGCCAACCTGCAATGATTAAATATCCGCTTTTTACACAACTTTCTCAAGGCACATTTATTGGTATACCAATATTAACTTGGATAGCAATAATTGTATTTTGCATTGCTTATATATTACAAACGAGAACGAAGTTTGGTACCTATTTGTTTGCAATTGGCGATAATGAAAATATTGTTAGAAACACAGGGATTAATATTGATTTGGTAAAAGTGAAAGTTTTTGCTTGGTCCGCATTTTGTATTGGTTTAGCAGGAGTTATGGGAGCTGTTAGAATTGGTAGAGGTGTTGTTGATATTGGTATTGGCATAGTATTTCCTGCTATAACTGCAGTTGTTGTTGGGGGAACTTCTCTATCTGGAGGTAAGGGTGGTGTAGTAAATTCATTAATTGGTGCCTTGATTGTAACAATTATAAACAATGGACTAATCTTATTAGGAGTTAGTACCTACATACAAGCCGCAGTTCAAGGAATAATTATAATTGCTGCAGTTGCACTTTCTGTTGAACATGATAGAAAAGGAATCTGTAAATAGGAGAATTCAAATGCAGAAAGAAAATATACTTACAATTAATGGTTTAACAAAACAATATCCTGGAACACTTGCTTTAAGCGATGTTTCAATTAATATAAATAAAGGTGAAATTATTGGCTTAGTTGGTGAAAATGGTGCAGGTAAAAGTACTTTATTAAAACTAATAATGGGATTAGAGCAACCAACTAAAGGTGATATGCAGATTTATGGTAAAAAATATAATCCTAAAACACCCCTTGAAGCTAATAAAAATGGAATTGGAATGGTTTTTCAAGAACAATCCTTAATTCAAAATTTAAGTGTCTCTGAAAATATATTTTTTGGAAGAGAAGATAGTTATTCAAAATTTGGATTTGTTAATAAAAATAAAATGAATAAAGACGCTGAAGAGGTATTGTCTCAAGTAAATGTGTCTGGAATAAAGACTAGTAAAAAAGTTTTTAATTATGATTTTGCGACAAGACAAATGATTGAAATAGCTAAAGTATTTTATGTTTCACAAAGAGAAGATGAGAAAAATAGCATTATTTTATTAGATGAACCAACTTCAGTATTAAGTGAAGATGAAGTAAAATTATTATTTAAAAATATTAAGAGATTTGTAGCTAAAGGTGACTCTGTTATTTTTGTATCTCACAGATTAGATGAAGTTTTAGAAATATCAGATAGAATATATGTATTTAAAGATGGTCAAAATGTTTGTGAGTTAAATAAAGATGATGCAGATGAGAATATATTATATGAGAAGATGGTAGGTAAAACAGCTTCAGGTGAATATTACAAACTTAAAAGGCAAGTTGTTCCTTCAGAAAAAGAATTATTAAGTGTCAAAAATCTTGGTTTAAAAGGATATTTTAATAATGTTTCCTTTACTTTAAATGAAGGTGAAGTAATCGGAATATGTGGTGTTATTGGATCAGGAAAGGAAGAGCTTTGTGAAGTTCTTTGTGGAGACAAAATAGCAACTTCAGGATTTATTGAAGTAAAAGGTGAAAAAAAATATTCAAAAGAACCATATCAAAGTTTAAGAAATGGGATACTTTCTATCCCTAAAGAAAGAAGAGAAGAAGCTATTATTCCAGATAATACCATTTCAGAGAATATTAGCATGTCTAATTATTCTAAAATTAAATTAAATGGTTTGATATCTAAGAAAAAAGAAGATGAACAAGCTCAAACTTATATGGAAGAATTAAATATTAAAGCACCTTCAATTTTTCAAAAAGTCAGTAATCTTTCAGGTGGAAATGCTCAAAAGGTTGTTTTCGCAAGAATTTTAGCAAGTGATGCACCAATTTTGCTTTTAAATCATCCCACAAGAGGTGTTGATATTGGAGCGAAGGAAGAAATCTATTCATTAATTCGTGATCTAAGTGAACAAAAAAAAGGAATTATTGTAATTGGAGATACTTTAGATGAATCAATTGGATTGTCTTCAAAAATATTGGTAATGAAAGATGGAACATTAACCCATGAATTTGATGCTCCAAGTGATGATAAGCCTGAACAATTAGATATTGTTAAATATATGATGTAGGGAGATTTTATATGTCAAATAATAAAAAAAATTTTAAAGGGATTAAAACTCTTTTTACCAAAATTAATAAAAATGATATTAGTACTATTTTGACAGTAGTTTCCTTAATATTAATTATTATTATTTTCACAAGTATTAATTCTAGGTTTTTAAGTTTATATAATATTAAGAATATATTATTAGATTGTGCACCATTGTTACTTATGACTATAGGTGTTGCCTGTGTTCTATTTTTAGGATCAATTGATTTATCAAATGGTGCAGTTGCCTCCTGTTCTGCAGTAATGCTAACACTTTGGTTACCTAAATTTGGTGCAATAGCCTTTGTTTATGTTTTTTTCTATGGAGCAATAGCAGGTTTAATCAATGGAATACTTCATACTAAATTAAAAGTGCCCTCATTTATCGCAACTTTATGCACTCAATCAATTTGGCAAAGTATTGCTTTATTAATTGCTGGAGGGCAGCCACTCTCAATGACTCCTGATGTTTGGCCATTATTAAAATGGGGAAAGTTTTCTATTGGGCCAATTCCATTAATGTTTATTATTTCAATATTTTTTATGCTTTTATATGCATTAATTCAGTTTAAAACACCCACTGGAAGAACAATGTTAGCAATAGGGTGTAATGAAAGAGCAGCAAGATTAATTGGACTTAGAATATCGTTATCTAAAATTACAGCTTTTACATTATCAGGAATTGGTGCAGGCTTAGCTGGAATCTTTTTTGCAGTAAAACTTAAAAGTGGTATTCCAACAGTTGGAGAACAATATAATTTGATGTCTATAGCCGCAGCTGTTTTAAGTGGAGTCTTACTGACAGGTGGTAAAGGTAATATTTTATTAGCTTTTGTAGGGGTTGCTTTAATAACTTCGATACAAAATGGAATGAATGTTATTGCAGTTGATGGATTTTGGCAAAAAATAGTATTTGGGTTAATTGTAGTTGTTGCAATTTTTATTAATTCAGATAGAAAGAATTTTAAACTAATCGTTAAGTAAGTTGGGATATATAGATGAAATATGTAATATCACATGATTTAGGTACCTCAGGAAATAAAGCTACTTTGTTCAATCAAAATGGAGTTTTAATTAATAGTGTAGTATCTACTTATAAAACTAATTTTTTTAATTCAAACTGTGCAGAGCAAAATCCTAATGATTGGTTTTCTTCAGTTGTTGAGTCTACAAAAGAGTTAATTAAAGATGTTTGTAAAGATGATATAGTTGCAATATCTTTTAGCGGGCAAATGATGGCTTGTGTTATTGTAGATAGTGAAGGAAATTCAATTCGAAATGCAATTATTTGGGCTGATACAAGAGCAATTGAAGAAGAGAAATATTTAAAGAGTAAAATAAATGAAGAGAAATTCTATAACATAACAGGTCATAGAATAAGTGCATCATATAGTTTAGCAAAATTGATGTGGATTAAAAATAATGAGACAGACAATTTTAAAAAAATAAAGTATATGCTCAATCCAAAGGATTACATAGTTTATAAACTTACTGGTAAATACTTTACAGATTATAGTGATGCTTCAGGAACAAATTGTTTTGATTTAAATACTAATACTTGGTCGAAAGAAATTCTCGAAGCTGCAAATATTTCAGAAGATATTTTACCTATTGTAAAACCTTCAACAACTGTTGCTGGAAATATATTAGAGGAAGTTGCAAAAAAGCTTAATTTAAGTAGTTCAACTTTAGTTGTTTTAGGAGGTGGGGATGGAGTATGTGCTGCTGTTGGAGCTGGCTCTGTTGATCAAAAGTTAGCTTATAATTATTTAGGCTCCTCTTCTTGGATAGGAATAACTAGAGATAAGCCATATTTTGATCCTGATATGAGAACTTTTACTTGGGCTCATATGGTTCCAAATAAATATGCTCCAACTGGAACTATGAATGCTGCAGGTAATTCTTATAGTTTTTTGCGGGATGAATTTTGCAAAGATATAGTTTTAAAAAGTGAAAAAGAAGGAATAAGTCCATATAAATATATGGATGAAGAAGCTTTTTCATCTCCATTAGGAGCTAATGGTTTAATCTATTTACCATATTTGTTAGGTGAGCGGAGCCCTAGGTGGAATAGCTTAGCTAGAGGGTGTTTTATTGGAATGAAAAAAGAACATACTAGATCTGATATATTGAGAGCTGGATTAGAGGGTATTATTTTTAATTTAGGTATAATTAATGATATCTTCAGTACTGCTGCTAATATAGAATATATGAATATCACAGGTGGCTTAGCTAAAAATATTAAGGTTGCTCAATTAATAAGTGACATCTATGGAATACCAATAAATATCGTAAAAAACTCTGAAGAGGCTACTAGTATAGGGGCCGCTATATGTGCAGGCGTAGGTATTGGTTTATTTAAGGATTTTAACGTTATTAATGATTTTGTAGAAATTGAATGTAGCTTAGTTCCAAATAAAGACAATTATAAAAAATATCAAGTTTATAGGAAAGTATTTGAAAATGCTTATTTAGCAATGTTACCTATATACAAACAATTAGATAAATTAAATTAGGAGAGACTATGAAAAAAATTACCCCAGAAGAATTAGCAAAATATATTGATCAAACATTATTAAAACCTTTTTGCACTTTAGAAGAATTGAAGGAACATTGTATCAATGCTGCAAAATATAATTTTAAAACAGTAGCAATAAATAATGCACCTGTAAGTTTTTGTCGAGAAATATTAGACTCTTTAGAGAGTGAGGTTATTTGTGATGCTGCAATAAGTTTTCCTTTAGGTCAAAGTACTATTGAAACAAAAGTATTTGAAACTATAGATATTATTAATAAAGGAGCTCGAGAAATAGATTATGTGATTAATATATCACAACTAAAAAGTGGTAATTTTGATTATATAAGACAAGAAATGATTCAAATTGTTACTGCAGCTCATTCTTATAATGTTCCTTGTAAAGTAATTTTTGAAAACTGTTATTTAGATAATGATGAAATAGTAAAACTTTGCAATATTGCTCTAGAAGTTAAGCCTGATTTTATTAAAACATCAACAGGTTTTGGAAGCGGAGGAGCAACTCTTGAAGATGTTAAATTAATGAAAAGCATTGTTAAAGATAATATTAAAATTAAAGCTGCTGGAGGTATTCGAAGTGTTGAAGATGCTATGAATTTTATTGATGCAGGTGCTTCAAGACTAGGAACTAGTGCAGGGATTAAGATAATTGAAGATTATAAAAAGTTGTATATCTAATATAAACTGAAAGAAAATAAATAAAAAAGAGCGTTAGTAACGCTCTTTTTTATAGATGTTTAGTTATTAGTAATACACATTGATTTACTTAATTTCTCTATGATTAGTTTTTGGTTCTTGGATTAATACTCTAGTAGAGGAAGGAATGTCTTCTTTTATCCAAACAGAAGAACCAATTATACAATTAGCACCAATTTTAATATCGCCTAAAATAGTTGCATTAGCATAAATAGTAACATTATCTCCTATGGTAGGATGACGTTTAGCACCTTTTATAATTTTACCATTCCCATCTTTAGGAAAACTTAATGCACCAAGAGTAACCCCTTGATAAATTTTAACATTATCTCCAATCACAGAAGTTTCTCCAATAACGACACCGGTTCCGTGATCGATAAAGAAACTATGTCCAATAGTAGCACCAGGATGAATATCAATACCTGTTTCTTTATGAGCCCATTCTGTTAACATTCTAGGAAGAATAGGGACTCCCGCCTTATACAAACTATGAGCTACTCTATAAATAGTTAGAGCTTTGATAAAAGGATAAGATAAAATTACTTCATGAAGATTTGTAGCAGCGGGGTCATTGTCAAATCCAGCTTGAGCGTCTGCCTTAATTTTTTTTCTTATAGAAGGTAGTTCATCAAAAAATAATTCAAGAGCTTTATCAGTATTTTTTCTGCTTATTTTTGCATTTTCACAAGCATTATCGCATTCATTGTTAAAAGATAGAAATATTAGATTAGCCAAAGTCCATTTTACTGCATGTAGTTGATGGGTAATTATATCTTGGAAAGATTGACCTGCTGTGCCTTCGCATCTACCAGGAAACATCAACTCAAGTAATTCATTTGCACATTTTTCTACACATTGACTACTTGGAAGAGGTTTTAACCCAATAAAGTTAGCACTATTGTCATTAAGTCTATCAAAACTATCTAAATATTTTTTATAATTTAAATTCATTTATTATTATCTCCTAGGTAAAATATACAAAAAATCAACTAAAGAAACAATAAAACTGATGCGTCGGCATCAGTTATTAATTTATTTTATTTAGATATTTTTTAAAATATTTAACTATTATTCACTATCCGTTTTAATTAATACTTGAATCCTATCATAGAATTTACTTGTTAATAATACCACAACAATTAATTTAATTGTATCTCCAATAATAAAAGGAAGTAATCCAAGTTCTATCGATTTAATCCAATCCATGCTAGTTGAAACTTTTAACCAAGGAATGCCTATTATATAAATTGCTAAGGTAGCTAAAAATCCACCGATAATAAAATAGGAAAGTTTTTTTTCTTTGGTTTTTGCAATGTCTGAAAAAATACCTGCTACAATAGTTGCAGCTAGCATACCAAATAAATAGCCACCAGTAGGTCCAATTAAAGCTCCAATTCCACCACCAGTTGAAAAAATGGGCAATCCCATAGTACCTAGAATTAGATAAACAAAGAAAGAGATAAAACCAATATGTAATCCACCTAAGAGGGCTGCTAAAAGCACAAACAAAGTTTGCAAAGTCAAGGGTACTGGAGGAATAGGAACTTTTATAAAGGTTCCAACGATAATCAATCCTGTAAATAATGCTGTTATTAAAGTTTTTCTTGTATTCATGGCTCCACTATAACAAAGGAAATACTTATTGTAAACATATTTTTTTAAAAAAGGTTAACAATTTGAAAGCTAATAAACAATGATTGAAAAAACACGCAAATAGATATATTGTATTATTAATTATGAGTTTAAAAAATAAAGTGTTAAATTATTTAGAGACTAGAGGTGATGAATTTGTTTCTGGTCAACAATTAGCTGATTATTTCAAAGTTAGTAGAACTGCTATATGGAAATCCATTTCTGAATTAAGAAAAGAAGGGGCTTTAATAAATGCAGTAACTAATAAAGGATATTATTTAGTTAGAGAATCGCAAAAACTTTCTCTAGATGGTTTAAAAAAAGAATTACCCGATTTTGATATATATTATTTTGATGAAATAGATTCAACAAATTCTTATTGTAAGAAAATAAGCAACGATTATAATAGAAAAAAAACTATAGTTGTTGCTTCTAAACAAACTAGTGGAAGAGGTAGAAGAGGTAGAACTTTTGTATCCCCAAATGGTGGAATATATTTTAGTTTGTTAATTGATTCTCACAATAATAATGATGATAATCTTTTAATTACCAGTATAGCAGCCGTTGCAATAACTAGAGCTATTAAAAGTGTTTGTGATATAGAGTGTAAGATTAAGTGGGTAAATGATATTTTTATTGATGATAAGAAAGTATGTGGCATCTTAAGTGAAGGTGTTATTGATATGGAAGTTGGTAAAATTAAATCCATGGTAGTTGGTATTGGAATTAATTTTTCAACTCCAAATGAAGATTTCCCAGAAGATGTAAAAGATATAGTTACAAGTATTTATAAAAATGAGAACGCTATTCCAAATAACGTAAGTCGTATTGCTTTAGTAAAAGAGGTAGTAACTGAAATTTATAAAATCTGGAACCAATTACCAAGTAAAGATTTCTTAGAAGAGTATAGAGAAAGATCAAACGTAATTGGGGAAAAAGTTACTATATATAATAAGGATAATAGTATCGAATATGGCAAGGCAATAGACATCAATGATCGTGCACATTTAATTGTCAGACTTGATGATAATAGAGAAATAGAACTTGGAACTGGAGAAGTTACATTAAGAGTTACAAAATAGCATTTTTTATCTTGAATAGAACAAGTGTTATTAGTATCATAAAGCGATTAAAAAATAATAGAAATAAGGACAGAAATGATGTTACAAGAGATAAGAGAACAATGGAAAGATTTAATTGAAGAACAATTATTAACTTGGAGTAAAGAATTAAGTAATGATCAACTAAACCTAGCTCCATTAACTATCCAAGTTCCACCTAAGCCTGAACTAGGAGATATTGCTTTCCCTTTATTTGCTTATGCAAAACAGTTAAGAATGGCACCGGTTAAAATTGCTCAAACTTTAAAAGAAAGAATTGAGCAACTTGAAAAAAGACCTTCAGGTGAATTAATCCTCGCAGGTCCTTATTTAAATATTCGATTGGATTTTACATCTCTTATCAATGACTTAAAAGATAAAGTGTTTGAAGATAAAGATTCTTATGGTAATAGTAATGTCTATGATAATAAAAAGGTTATGATAGAATTTAGTTGTCCAAACACAAATAAACCACTTCACTTAGGGCATATGAGAAATGATAGTTTAGGTGAAAGTGTTTCAGCTATTCTTAAGGCAAATGGTGCAGATGTTCAAAAGGTTAACTTAATTAATAACCGTGGTGTTCATATTTGTAAAAGTATGCTTGCTTATAAGAAGTTTGGAAATGGTGAAACTCCTCAATCATCTGGTATTAAGGGAGATCACTTAGTTGGCAATTATTATGTAAAATTTGCTCAATGGGAAAAAGAAGATCCAACTGCAGTAGACCAAGCTAAAGAAATGTTAGTTAAGTGGGAAGAAGGCGATAAAGAAACAATTGAACTTTGGAAAACAATGAATGGTTGGACTTTAGATGGTCTTGCCCAATCTTATGAAAAGACTGGTGTTCATTTCGATAAATATTATTATGAAAGTGAAACTTATAAACTAGGAAAAGATAAAGTATTAAAAGGCTTAGAAGCTGGAGTCTTTTACCAAGAAGAAGATGGATCTGTTTGGATTGATTTAGAAGAAATTGGTTTAGATAAGAAAGTATTACTTAGAAGTGATGGAACCTCTCTTTATATGACCCAAGATATTGGAACAGCTATTTCAAGACATGATGATTGGCCTTTTGAATCCTTGGTTTATGTTGTAGCAAGTGAACAACAATATCACTTCAAAGTATTATTCTATATCCTAGATAAATTAGGATATCCTTGGGCTAAAGATTTACATCATCTATCCTATGGTATGGTAAATCTTCCAAATGGTAAGATGAAGAGTCGTGAAGGAACTGTAGTTGATGCCGATGATTTATTCGATAATCTTTCACAATTAGCAAAGCAAGAAATTGAAAGTAAAGAAAGAGAAGGCCTTGTTGATGGACTTGAAAAAACTGCAAATGCAATTGCCTTAGGTGCACTTAACTATTACTTATTACAAGTAGACCCAACTAAAGATATGACTTTTGATCCTATAAAGAGTATTTCTTTTAATGGAAATACAGGACCATATCTCCAATATATGGGTGCAAGAATTTCTTCAATGCTTAGAAAGTTTGAAGAAGTTAAAGAAGAATATCAAGGTATTGAATTTGATGCATCTCTTTTAACAAGTCAAGAAGAAAGAGAGCTTGTTAAAATGATTGCTAACTTCCCAGAAGTAGTTAAAAAGGCAGGACTTAATTTTAACCCATCTGTTATTTGTTCTAATCTTTATGATATTTCTAAAATGTTTAGTAAATGGTATCACGATAATAAGATATTAATGGCTGAAGATAAAAAACTTGTTGTAGCAAGAATAACACTTTCAAAAATGGTTCTTCAAGTTATTAAAAATTCATTTAAATTAGTTGGAATATCATATTTAGAAACAATGTAGTTTGATAATTAATTTTATAAATTAACTATTAAAGTTATAAAATGAGGTTATAAATAAATGGCCTCATTTTTGTTTGTCTTAATTTCTAAGTATTATTTGTTTTAATTCTTTTTTCCTATGACTTTCCATTTTATTTAATTTTTAAACAAATAGATTTTATAAAGTTTAGACTTGTTTTATCTAAAATTTATTTCAATAAGTACTTAGTTTCCTTTATTACTTATTAGTTGTCCGCAATATTTTATTCTTGACAAAGGTTAAATATAGTAGAATAATTAGTATACTGAATATGTATATTGTGTGTAATTTTGTGATGATTACATGTAGTTTTGTTATATTTATGTGTAGTTATCCTGTGTTTGTGTATAAATATCTCAGTACTAAATTTTTGTGTTATATTTGTTTAAAAGTTGTATGTATGGTAATTAGAGAGAATAAAACAATATTGAAAGAGGGTAAGAAAGGCTTTTTTTTAATTTTTGATATCACAAAATTGTTATAACGTATTGGGAATTCTTTAGGCTCGTGTTTAATAAATTCAATGAGTTAATTCATTTTGAATTTATTCAAGGAGGTTCCAATGCGACGAAGAAAATTATTAACAATGATAGTTTTAGGACTATCAACAATTTTTATGGTATCATGTGATTTATTCACATCGATAATGGATTCTATATTTAGTGGTGGATTTATGCTTCCCCCAAATATCAGTGAAAATACAATTGATTTTGAAATAACTGGTGTTGGCACAGCTCTAAGAGGGTATGATAATTTCCCTTCCATTACATTGTTTGTCTCACCTACTAATCCAGAAGATGATTCAGTAATATCAAATTTAGTTGAAGCTGATTTCTTTGATGTAATTGATGATAATGGGGAAGCTCGTCCTATTGAGATCACACCTCGTGGATCTGTTACAACAAGTAATAAAATGGCCGATATTGTTTTTATAATAGATACTACAGGAAGTATGGGATCATATTTAACTACAATGACTAATAAAGCTCAAGATTTTGCTGATACTTTATCTGAATCAGATATCAATTATAGGCTTGGATTTGTAACTTTTGGTGATGATATTAGAAAAGGTGAAGGTCAAAGATTAGCACCAACTAGTGATATAGAAACTTTTAAAACTGCTGTAGGGAATTTATCTTCTTATGGTGGTGATGATGGTCCTGAAAATCAAATTGATGCTATAGATTATGCAAGAGCTGGAGC
This sequence comes from Sphaerochaetaceae bacterium, assembly GCA_963677735.1. GTDB lineage: Bacteria > Spirochaetota > Spirochaetia > Sphaerochaetales > Sphaerochaetaceae > Pleomorphochaeta. Next base: position 1,751,075 of record OY782505.1, on the reverse strand, counting down.
TAGTGAAACTACAAGTAATCCCGCAGGTTCTTTCCAAAATGATATGAGTTTTTTATATCGTGATGCAGCAGCTAGAATCTTTATTTTGATAACAGATATCGATTATCATGTACCTGGAGAAACATATTCTGATGTGCTTGATTACTATCCAGGAGGTGTAAGTAATACAGTATCGCAAGAAATAGCAAAACTAAATAGTACGGGTGTTAGCTGTTATGTTGTAGCACCAGATGACTTTGCTAGTGATTATGTGGACTTAGCTGAGGATACAGGTGCTGCCTTATTTGATCCAGGTACAGATGATTTTGCTGATATTCTCGATACAATTGGTGAAGCAATTACAACACGAGGGGATTATATGATTACATTTATGACCAATGATTTTACTCCAAATAAGGAACACACTTTACGTGTAGCAGTTCATACTAGTTTGGGTGATGCAGAGGCTGAAGTAAATTATACTTCTCCATCAGTTGTAAATTATGATAGAGCATTAGAAGCCTTTGAAGAGGACATAGATAAATAGAGAGTTAAAAAACATTAATTGGCACTTTAAAAAAGTGCCAATTTCATTGATTTTTTTTTAACTTTTTTTATAAAGATTTACAAATCTAGCTACGTATCGCTCTTCTTCCCAAATTAAATCTCCATTTTCTAAGAAAAGTTCATTTTTTAAATATTTAATAAATGTTGAGGCAAAACTTTCTATTGCTAAATCTAATTCTTCAATATCTAATCTGTTGGTCTCATTTAGTACTTCTAATACAATTCTAGTTTGAGAGATAATCATAGCATCGATAGCAATAGAGATTTCTTTAGCTCTTTTATCAATGAATTTTTGCATTTCAACTATTCTGTAAAAATCAAATAGCGTTTTATTAGAATAAATGCTGTGCCAATGATCTACTACTTTAATTAAAACATCATAACTATCACCTTCAAAGGAAAATGTTACTTTATTTTTACTAGATAATTTTTGACCATATATATACATAGCATCAATTATCTTTTCCTTATTTTGATAATGAGAGAAAATGCTACTTTTAGCTATGTTCAATTTGTTTGCTATAATAGATAATGATACATTATCTAAACCCTTAATTGAGCCTTCACTTATCACTGTCTTTAAAATATTTAATGCTGTTTTGTTATTATTCATAATAATATACTAGCGACCATTCGGTAGTTAATCAAGAATTAAATTCTTAACTTTTAATACTTTATTTAAAAATATTACTTGTAGTTAATTATAATAATTGTTATAAATTGTAAAGAAATTAATTAAACAAGGATGTAAAGAGAACATGTACGCACTCGTTGAAATTCTCGGAAAACAGTACAAAGTTGTTGAAGGCGATACCGTTCAAGTTGATTTAGTAAATCAAGAAGCAGGTTCAAAGCTTGAATACAACTCCGTTTTAGCTCTAGTTGGCGAAGACGGTGCTAAGTTTGGTGCTCCTTATGTTGATGGTGCAAAGGTTGTTGCAACAGTTGTAGAAGACATTAAGGGCGAAAAGATTAAAGTTTATAAGTTCCATCGTAGAAAAGGGTATCGCAGAACTCAAGGTCACCGCGAAAAATACTCATTGATCAAGATTGAACAAATCGCTAAGTAAGGAGAGAAGAAATGGCACATAAGAAAGGTGGCGGCTCCTCTAAGAATGGTCGCGATTCTAACTCACAACGCTTAGGCGTTAAACGTTTTGGCGGACAGCTAGTTACAGCTGGTGAAGTTTTAGTACGTCAACATGGAACAAAGTTCCACCCTGGTGAAAACGTAGGTTGTGGTTCAGATTATACTCTATTTGCAAAAATTGATGGTAAAGTTAAATTTACTGAAAGAAAGAACAGAAAATACATTACTATTGAAGCTGTAGAAGGTAAAGTAGTGGTTAATGATTTCACTAACCGCAAATGCCTTGTAAGCGAATAAGAGTACAAAAACGGTAAAAGGGTTCATATGTTTGGATTTTCCGACGAAACCTATTTAGACGTTGCCTCTGGAAACGGGGGCAACGGTTGTGTATCTTTTAGACGTGAAAAATACGTCCAAAAAGGTGGTCCTGACGGTGGCGATGGCGGCCGTGGGGGTGATGTAGTATTTGTAGTCAAAAACAATCTTAGAACTTTAGCTCACTTGAAAATGACTAGAGTTTATAGAGCTGAACATGGAAGAAATGGCTCTTCAAGAAGATGTTATGGTGCAGATGGTAATGATATAGAAATTCCAGTACCTCCTGGTACAGTTATAAAAAATGCTGAAACTGGTGAAATTATAAAAGATTTAACCGGTGAAGATAGATGGACTTTCTTAAAAGGTGGAAAAGGTGGTTTAGGTAACTGGCACTTTAGAACATCGACAAGACAAGCTCCAAAATTTGCTCAAACTGGGGAAGCCGGTGAGTCATTAAGAATTGGTGTTGAATTACTAGTTATCGCAGATATTGGATTTGTAGGTTATCCAAATGCTGGTAAATCATCTTTACTTAATGTACTAACTAATGCAAGAAGCAAAGTAGCAAGATATCCATTTACAACAAAAATTCCACAACTTGGAATGATGCGTTATGGAGATAATGATCTTGTTTTAGCTGATATCCCTGGAATAATTGAAGGCGCAAGTAAAGGCTCAGGAATGGGCTATAAATTCTTAAGACATATTAGTAGAACAACTGGCTTAGCTTTTTTGATTGATTTATCTGATGATAGATATTTGACAGCATATGAAAAATTATATGAAGAGTTAAAAGACTATAGTCCTGAATTAGTTGAAAAACCTAGTGTTATAATCGCAACTCACGTTGACGAAGAAGGCACACAAGAGAGACTAGTTGAACTCAAAGAAAAATATAGTGATAAACAAGTAATAGGATTATGTGTTTATTATGATATTGGGGTAGAAGAAGTAAAACAAGCTTTTATCAAGATCGTAAGTGATAATGATAATAAAATTGTTAAGGTAAAAACTGAAGAAAACAGTGGTGGATTTTCTACTGTTGTTGATACAGATGCTTATTACCCTGAAACTCCAGATGAGGATCCTTCATGGTAGATACTGCAATGTTTGGTGGTAGTTTTGATCCTATTCATTTAGGACATCTCCACTTAATCCATAATGTATTTATAAAAACAAGGTACAAGAAATTTATTCTTGTGCCTTTGTTTGCTAATCATTTTAAGATTGGATATTCTGCTAGTGATTCTTTAGATAGATTGAATATGATTAATTTAGCACTTAAAGATTATAAAAATATATATCCAGAGGATAAAGATATAGAATTTATTGTTGAAGAGTGTGAAATCAAAAGGCAAGGCTTTTCTTATACAGATAATACTGTAGATTATTTATATAAAAATTATAATTTCAATTCAAAATTAGGGCTATTGATAGGTGATGACTTAGTTAGTTCCTTACATAAATGGCACAATTTTGATAAATTGAAAGAAAAAGTGAAATTTGTTATTTGTAATAGAACTAATGAAAAAATTGAACTTGATAATTTAGATTATGAATGTGTTGATAATATAATTTTTGAAGATGCTTCTTCAACAATTAGGGCTTTAGTTAAAGAAAATAGAGATATTTCATCTTTGGTTTCCCCAGGAGTGAATAATTATGTCAAACAGCATGAGTTGTACAGAAGTTGAACAATATGTTAAGAGTAAAGTAAAACCAAAGAGGTTTTTGCATTGTGTTTCAGTTGCTGAGACTGCGGTATATCTAAATTCTAGATTTACAGTTGGTCTTGATAAAGATGATTGTTATAAGTGTGGAATGTTCCATGATGTAGCACGAAATTGGGAAGCTGGAGATCTTCTTCTTTATACAAAAGAACATTCTATTCAATTAGAAAAAGAAGAAGTACACCATCCATTATTGCTTCACGCTCCAGTCGGTGCTAATATTGTTAAGGAATTAGGCTTTGAAAGTTATGAAAAAGCGATTAGATGGCACACTCTTGGTAGCAAAGATATGGGTAAATTAGGGTTAATTATATATCTCGCAGATTATTTAGAGCCAAGAAGAGGGTTTTTAACAGATTCACAAAGAGTTGCTTATAATAAAATGGAATCTTTAGAGATCATTTGTTTAAATGTTTTAAAACAAATGAAGCATCATTTTAAAGATAATGCGTTTTCTTTTGCAACATCAACTCAAACTCTTTATGATTATTTGAAGGAAGGTGGAACCTTTTGAGAAAAATAGTAATTCTTTTATTGTTTCTATTAACTATATCATGTACAAATGAGATGGATAGTGAATATGTTTTAATGACAAATGGGAATATTGAGAATTATTTATTTGTAGTGAACCAAAGTTCTTGTATCATAATAAAATTTGATAGTAGAGAAATAGATAAGGATAAACTATTAAAAATTTTAAGTTTAAGTCCAAATATGGAAATAAATGTATCAAGTGACTTAAAAAATGAAATAATAAATACTATAAGTGAGTACCGAGATGAGGAAGAATTATTAACTCAAGTATTTATTAATAATAAAAAACAATTACAACCAAAAGTTGTAAAAATAATATCTGAATCTTTGAATTTAGATATTACTGAATTTAGTGAAAAATTAAATAAACAAGATGTTTATTATTTTGAAGATATAGAAGAAATAAAAGATAGTGCGACCAATTTACCATTATGGTTTGAACAAGTTAAAAAGCTATCGGTAAGGAAGGATTTATGAAGAGCGAAATAAAAAAAGATGTAGATACGATTGTAGAATATTTAGATGATCAAAAATGTAAAGATGTAAATGTAATCGATGTTGAAAATCGTTGCTCTTGGGCAGATGCGTTAATAATTGCAACTGTAAATAGTGTAGGACATTTAAGAGGTGTATCACATAATCTTTGGGGTATATTAAATGACTTAGGATTAGAAGTTAATGATAGACATAAAACTCCAGCAGGGGATGGTTGGGAATTAATTGATTGTAATTCTATTGTAATACATTTAATGAGTGAAGAATTAAGAGAATTCTATTCTCTAGAAAAACTTTGGAAAGAGAGCGAAAACTAAATTATAAACCTTTTTTAGATTATTTCTAGAAAAGGTTTTATTTAGCTAAATATTTGTATACTAAATATATTTTTTAGTACGAAACTTATATATTTGTTTTGCGATTTTAAATATAATGAAGTATAATTTAAAAAAAAATAGGAGCTTATTTTATGAAAAAGTTATTATTAATGTCTATTGTATTAATCTCATTACTAGGATTAATGGGTTGTTCAACTTCTAAAGAAATGGTGGTAGAAGAACCTGTTCCTATCTCAAATTCAAAATTAGATTCTCTTCCATCTTGGATTTTAAGCACTCCTAAATCAGCAGATATGCATTATGCAATCGGTACTGCTAAGGCTGCTAATTTACAAACTTCTATAAAAAGAGCTGAAGCAGAAGGTAGAACTTCAATTTCAGAATGGATACAAACAAGTGTTAAAGAAGTAATCAAAACTTATGTAAACGATGCAGGCTCTGGTGATAATAGACAGAATGTTGATGCTTTCGAAGCTATTTCAGTTCAAATCTCAGAAAGTGTTTTAAATGGTGTAACTAGAGAAAAATTATACCAAGCAGACGATGGTACAGTTTATGTATTAATGGCTATTCCATTAAGTAATGTTGAAAAAGCTTTCGAACCAGCTTCACAAGCTATTTCAGAAACTTTTGAAGAAAATGAAGCAGCAGAGGCTGCAAACCAAAAAATGGCTGATGCTTTTGCAAAGTTATTAAATGGTGAAATCTAAAAATAAATGAAAAGATTATTACCAATTATAGTAATAATAATCTTATTTAATAGCTGTGTTTCAAGTAAAATTGAAACGCAGCATAATATTGAGCAAAATCAAATTCAAAATGATTTGTCCTTAATTAATCTTAGTAAGTATGATGATAATATTTACGTAGGTGTTTCAAATCCATATTATACAAAAGAGAAAATGTTAGAAGTTGCTATTATAAATGTAGCAAAAGATATATTAATCGATGAATATCTAGTATTAAAAAAGTCAATTGCAAGTGAGAAGAAATCTGATTTAGGATATACTTACTTTGATACTGATGAATTATTTGTATATAGAGATGAGAATTTATCTGAGATTATTAAGTCGTTAGAAATATTAAAAATTTATTTTTCTGATGAGGCTGGATGTATTGTTATTGCAAAAGATACTAGAGTAAAAGGTTCTGCTAGAATTTATAAACCTATTTTAGATGAAGATGGTGTTCCTACTTGGGTCAAACAAAGACCTCAAATTGATGGTTATATTGTTGGAATAGGGTCAACTCTAGGATATCGACTACTCGGAGATTCCTTATTAGCTGCAGATCATGAAGCAATTTATGATATTTCTTCTCAGTATGGTAATTTAACATCATATTTACAAAATTATTTTGTCCTCAAACAAACAGACTTTTCAACATTTTCTCAAGAAGGTAAACTTCATAAAGAATTAGCTGTTGTTGAAGGGGTAAAAAATATTGATTATTGGTATGATAGAGAAAACAACATGTTTTATAGTTTAATAATTATGAAAGATAAACAGGAGTAGCATGTGAAAAAGGTAATTATAATTTTAATTTCGGTTTTGCTTTTAGCAAGTTGTGTGACTAAATCTCCATATATAACTGAACATCCTGAATTTACTGAAGATGGAGCTCCTTATTGGACAGTATTAACCCCAATTAATAAAGATAGATACTATGGTGTTGGAATGGGACAATTATCTAATCCAATTAATAGTAAAATGAGAGCAGAAGCTCAAGCTAGAGATGAAATTGCAAGACAAGTTTCTCTATTGATAAATACAGCTGTTAAAAATTATACCAACGAAGCTGGATTAACAAACAATACTCAAGAATTAACAGCCTTTGAATCAATTTCATTGCAAGTAGCTAATACTACTCTTAGAAATGTAATAATTGAAAATACTTACACAGATCCAGATACAAACGCTATTTGGGTTATCGCATCATATGAAAAGAGATATCTAGAAGATGCTTATAAAGCTGAAGCTGAAAATCTAAAGAGATCTCTAGAGAAGAGAAAAATAGCAGCAATTGAAGAATTAGCTAAAGCTAAAGAAAGAAATGCTCAAGCTCTAGAGCAGATTAATCTTTCTAATTATGAAAATAAAGAGCAACAAATAGAAGCTCTTGCAAAAGCTTATGACCAAGTTATTGCAGAAAAAAATAGTGAAATTGAATTATTAAATAACCAGGTCTCAGATATAGATGTAGATATGATGGTTAAAAACTTGAATAAAATATTAAATGAAAATGAATAATGGAGACTAGCATGAAAAAAATTAAATTACTTGCAATATTAATGGTAAGTGTTTTTGTATTAGCCTCTTGTAGTACTTTGGGTGTTACAAGGTTAGAAGATAATTATGATGAAGACTTATCTGGATATTGGAATGATACTGATATTAGATTAGTTAGTGAGAACTTAGTTGACGAGTGTTTATCAGCTCCGTGGATTATTGATTATCTAATGAATAGTGGGAATATGAAACCAACGGTTATAGTAGGTAATGTACAAAATAGATCAAGTGAACATATGGATACTACAATAATTAGTAAAAAGTTTGAAATAGCTTTAGTAAATTCTGGAAAAGTTACAACAGTAGCAGATTTTGAATTTAGAGATGATTTAAGAGAAGAGAAACTCTCTCAACAATATAATGCAAGTAGTGAAACAGCTGCAGAACTAGGTGAAGAAATAGGGGCAGCATTTATATTACAAGGAAGTGTTAAATTTAATTTAGATCAAACTTCAAAAACTGCAATTAGAACATATTATGTTGATATGGAATTGATAAATATTGAAACTGGACAAAAAGTTTGGTTAGGTCAAGACACCGTTAAAAAGAAAGTTCAAAAAAGTTCTTATCGTTTCTAATTTAAAGGGGAGTTTTTGTGAAGACTAAAGTTTCTTTACTACTTATTTTAAGCTTATTGCTTATATCTTGTGCCAATATTAGCAATAATAGCTTACCAAGTTGGTTCATTGATCAATATGACTTATCATATTCTCGAGAAAATTATATTTGTTCAGTAGGTACTGGTTCTACAAAAGAAGAAGCTGGAGAAAATGCTAAGATAGCATTGTCTCATATTTTTAATACTAGCATTAAAAATTCCTTAGTAACATTTGATAGTGATACTTCTTCATCAATGAATTCTTTAGGATATATTGATACCTCAGTTGATGATTTAGTTGGTGTTAAAATAGTAAATACTTACATAAATAGTGATGGTACATATTTTGTTAGAGTAGCACTAAATAAAAAGCTAGCAATAGACTCAATAACTGAATTAATTACACCTAAAAACAATGAGATAAATTCTTTGATTAATGCAAATTATGTAAGTGAATTTGAATATTTACAAAATTTGATGAGAGCGAGAACTATAGCTTTATCAATGCAAAAATATTTTGATCAACTGTCAGTATTACAAGGATTTAGAGTAACGTCTCCCCTAGTTAATATTGAAGATAAAATGACTGCAGTTAAACAAAATTTAAGTGTGAATGTGGTTGTTGAAGCCTCTGATGATTTCTCGAAAGAACAAATACAAAAAGCTATAGAAACAATGCTCTTAGACAATGGTATTTCTATAAACAGTGATGGAGCTGATTTAGTAGTTGAATATATTTATGATTTAGCTCCACCAAAAGATAATTTATATCAATGTAGTTTCACCTTGAAAGTTCAATTAATAGAAAATTCTAATGTACTTCTTTCCTTCGATAAAAATTCAAGGGCAATTTCAATAACAGAAGATAGTGCTAAAATTAAAGCAACTGAGAAAGTTTCAGAAATTATTATGGGAGAATTATTTTAATGAAAAAAATTCTTATGCCTTTACTTCTTGTATCTTTTTTTGTATTGACAAGTTGTAGTACTTTTTTTGATTTTAGTGTAGCACAAAACTCCTATTATCAAGGAGATTATGAAAAGGCATATAGTTTTCTTCTCTTAAATTCTCCCACTATTCAGAAAAAACAAGGGTTAATTGTTTATCATCTTGATGAGGGGATTGTAACTCATGCATCAAAGGATTACCAATTATCAAATATAAGTCTTTCAAAAGCAGAAAAAGCAATTGAAGATAACTATACAAAAAGCATATCTGCATCAGTTGGCTCATATTTAATTAATGAAAGTGTTAGAGATTACGAAAGTTCTTTTTATGAGGATATATATAGCAATATATTCTTATCTTTAAATTATTATCATTTAGAAGAAATCGAAGATGCAATGGTAGAGGTAAGACGTAGTTTGGAAAAATTACAGTTAAGAGAACAAAATCTCCCTCAATTAAGATCGGCTTTAGAAAATCAATTGGCAGATAATAATGCTAGAGATATTGATACTAAATTAAAATCCTTTGATTCCTCTTTTTACTCTTCTGCTTTAAGTTATTATCTTTCAAGTATATTCTCTTTTGAATATGGAGATTTAGATACATTTAGAATATCTAGAGAGAAAGGGGAAGCAACTTATAAATTATTATCTGATTATTATGAAAAAGATGATTATGTTTCTTTCACCAATCTTGAGAAAATGGATAAAGATAATTCGATGATTAACTTTATTGCATTCTCAGGTTTGTCTCCTATTAAAAAAACTCAAGTAGATAGAAATGTTTTAGTTTTAGATGAATATGTTGATGATAATGGTGTTTATCATAAGCCCTATTATACTAATGTTGTTTACTCAGTACCTCAAGAAAGAGGCTCAATTGTTAAGGCAATTGAGGTTATAATTGATGGTAAAAAATATAGACTTGAACCATTTGAAAACTTAGGTTTAATAGCATATGAGACAATGCAACAAACTTGTAGTGGGGAGTATGTTAGAGCTTATATTAGAGCTGTTTCTAGAGAAATAGCAAAAGCTTCTGCAGATGCTTCAACAATACAAGAAGGTGATACAAGTGTAGAAAGTTCACTTTTCAGTGATATCTTCACTTTGTTCTCTTTTGTAGCAGAGGGTAGTGGAGATTTAAGAAGTTCTCATTTCTTTCCATCAATGTCTTGGATAGGTACATTTGAATTGGAACCTGGAAAATATGATATTGTTGTAAATTATCTAAATTCACGAAATGATATTGTATATCAAGAAAAAATTAAAAATTTTAAAGTATCAAATGGGAAAGCAAATCTAGTAGAAGTTTTAAGTGCAAAATAAAAGACGACTTCTAAAATAAATTAGAAGTCGCCAAAAATAATATAAAATATATTATTAAACGTTCAATAATTCTTCATCTGCACTAAATTCTTCGTTTTTAATATTTCTGAATATTTCAACAAGTTTATCTACAGTGAGTTTTCTTTTTTCATCCCCTTGGACATCAAGAATGATTTTTCCTTCATCCATCATTATAAGTCTAGTTCCAAACTCAATAGCAAATTTCATATTGTGCGTTATCATCATTGCTGTGAGATTCTTTTCAACAATATACTTTTGAGTTAAGTCCATAACTATATCTGCATTCCGTGGATCTAAAGCTGCGGTGTGTTCATCTAAGAGAATAAGTTTTGGATTACTCATAACTGTCATTAGTAGAGTTAATGCCTGTCTTTGACCACCAGATAAAAGTCCAACATTATCTCTAAGTCTATTTTCTAATCCAATTGGAATAAGTAGTTCACTAAATTGTTTTCTTTTCTCATTGTTTAAGCTAATTTTAAGACCTTTCATACCCTTAGTTGAAGCTGTAATCATATTATCTTCAATACTCATATTAGCAGCAGTTCCCATAGTAGGATCTTGGAATATTCTTCCAATATATTTAGCTCTTTTATATTCAGCTGTTTTAGTAATATCTATATCATTAAATGCAATAGTTCCGTTAGTTAGAGGGTAAGTACCACTAATTAAATTGAAAAGAGTTGATTTACCAGATCCATTAGATCCAATAACACAAACTATTTCACCTTCTTCAATATTTAAACTTACCCCATTAATTGCTATTTTTTCATTAACAGTACCAGGGTAAAAAACCTTTGTTAGATTATCTAATTTAATCATTAGCTTCTTCTCCTTTTTGAGTTCTTAAAATGGCATGTTTTTTAGCAGCTCTGTTACTAGCTTGAGTTCTGCTCTTTGCAATCCAAAGAGAAGCAATAACTAAGATACCAGTTAACAGTTTAAAGTCATTAGGAGTTATGTTAATTAAATATCCATATTTTCTTCCAAAGAACATTAAGGTTTTGTAAATAATTGCACCTAATACTGCTCTTAAAGTGATTAATGAAATTCTATTACTATGGAATAAGAACTCACCAATCATAATTGCAGCTAATCCTTGAACAACCATTCCTTGGCCTAAGTTTGCATCTGCAAAACCTTGATATTGGGCTAGTAGACCACCAGATAAAGCAATTAAACCATTTGAAACACCAATTCCTAAAAGTTTTAAATAATCTGGATTCATACCTTGGGATATAACCATTTGTTCATTTCCACCTAGAGCCCCAACAGCAAGTCCTAAATCTGTTCTAAAGAAAACATCAACTAAAGTTTTTACAAATAAAACAACCACTAAAGTTCCAATTAATACAGCAACTGAAGAAGGAAGAGCGCTAAATCTTTCTGGTAAGATTGTATAGAATGTTTCTATTCTTAATAAAGGAACATTTGCCTTGTTTCCTAATATTCTTAAATTGATTGAATAAAGCATTGTCATAGTTAGAATACCAGCAAGAAGCCCTGGAATCTTAAACTTATTGTGTATAGTTGCGGTAACCATGCCAGCAACTGTTCCTGCTAAAAAAGCAAGGACTAAAGCAATAAAAATACTACCACCACTAATTATATGCATAGTTGCAACCGCGGCACCTGTAGCTAAAGACCCATCGCAAGTTAAATCAGCAAAATCTAGAACTCTAAAGGAAATTAAAATTCCTAAAACCATAATGGAAAATATTAATCCATCAACAAAAATCCCTTCAATCATAAAATACCTCTATCTAAGAACATGACAGGATGCCACCATGGTGGCATCCTAAGAAAAATAATAAAAGATAAATAAAAAATATTTATTCTTTGCTAGTTTTAATTCCATCTTTAATGATGACTGATGCAGCAGCTAATAATTCATCACTAATTGTGATATTTAGCTCTTCAGCAACATCTAAATTGAACCAAAGTTCAAAGTCTGATGGATCTGTAAGATAAACTGAACCAATTTCACTTGGTGCAGTACCTGTTAGGCAAGATTCAATTACCTTACCTGTTGCTAATCCTAGATTATAGTAGTTAAATCCCCATGATACAAGACAATCTAATTCGCCTGTACTTGTTGGATCTGAACTTAAATATGGTTTACCAGCTTTAGTACAAACATCATCAATACTTGCAACAGCTGATATAACAGTATTATCAGTAGCAACATAGATAGCATCAACTCTATCAATTATTGATTGAGCAGCCATTTTAACTTCACTTGTGTTAGAAACAGCAGAACTTACAAATTCAACACCTAAATCTTCACAAGCAGCTTTTGCCATTTCCATTAATACAACACCATTTGCTTCACCACTAGCATAAACATTACCAATTGTTTTAGCACCGGTTAATTCAACTAATAATTTAATTTGTTCAGCTACTGGGTTAGAGTCTGAGACACCACAGATATTTCCACCTTCAAGAGAAGCACTTACTGGATCTGTTACAGCTGAGAAAACAACTGGAATATCTGTAAATACATTGGCAAGGGACTGAGCTGAAGGAGTTGCAATTCCGACTACAACATCGCAATTGTCACTTTTTAATTGTTGTGCAATTGAAGATGCAGTTGAAATATCTCCGTTTGCGTTTTGTAAATTATATTCTACTTCTAGATCAGTAGTAGCTAAGTAATCTTGAATTCCTTGTTCAACAGCATCTAATGCTGGATGTGGTAATAATTTTGAAATACCTATTTTTTTTACATTGGAAACTGCACTATCTTCTTGGGTACCTTGTGCAAATAGAGTAGAGGTAGCCAAGCTTAAAATGAGTATTGTTGATAATAATTTGTGATTTTTCATATTTCTCTCCTAAGATTATGAGTGCTAATATACTATATTTATTGCACTTTGTAAATTAATATATACATAATATGTAAAAATATTCAAACAATATGCAATTAAATAATATATGCTTTTAATTTAAAAAAATATGAAAGATGAAAAGATAATAAAAAATAAGGCTCAAGGCCTTATTTTTTTTTATGATATACTATTCCCAATCAGTTTCTTTTGAAAAGAAGTCTCTTTCAAAATCATCGTCTTCAAAGTCATCAGTATCAGAATCATCAACATCAACTTCCAATTCATTTAATTCGTCCTCATAGGATTCATCATCACCGAATAGAAAATTATCGTTAATCAATTCATCATCATCCGTTATATCATCTAATAATTCATCATCATCAAACTCTACAACAGCAGGTGCGTCTAACTCATCGATAAATTCTTCTTCATCAAAATCTAAATCATTGAAGTATCTCTCTTCTTCAAGATCTAATTCATCATCGATATCATTTCGTTTCATAATAATATCTCCACTAAATTTATTTTATATCTAAAAATATGATAGAATAGTAGAGTTAACTCGTCAATAAATAATTGAATATTTTCTTATATCTTATAGATAAATTGTTAAAATATTTTTTGTAAAAAACTAAATAACTTAAATAATTGTTAATTCCAAAGTTTTATAGTAAAAATTGTTAAAAAAATAGCATTAATTTTTGTTGTTATTTTTAAAAATAGTTTAATCAATTAATTTAAAATTTAAGTGATATAAATATTATCCAAAATTCATTTTATATCGAAATCACAATTTTTATCAAATATATTCTCAATTTGATAAAAAAAGTATATTGCATTAGCTAAAAATTAGGTAGATAATTAATTATCACATTTTAAGAGGAGTATGTAATGAAAAAAATGAATAAAGTTATTCTGTTTTTATTAGTATCATTTTTATTAGTGTTCCCAAGTTGTACTACCACAAAAACTATGGACGGGGATACTATGGAAAAGGCATCTGTAGTTTATAGTGAAGTTCACTCTTCAATTGTTGCTGCAGATAAATATGGTAATTTAGAAACAGACCTAGCTACTACAACTTTAATGGATGCTGGCTATGAATATGGTGATATGGTAAATATTAGTATTGGTGATGATGTTTATAGTGCACCGATTGTTTCAACTTATAGTGATGTTGATGTTGGAAATTTCTTAATTAGAATTAAGGAAGAAAAAGTTTATTTTGCAATCAACTATGGAAACTGTTTAAAAAAGACAGGAGCTGTTGAAGGAACAAAGATAACTATTTCTATGAAAGAAAAAGGATCTTATCTTCTAGAATATAAAACAAGACACTTAACTAAATCAGAAGAAAGAGCTGATTATAAGAGTGATGAAATGTTTGCTAATTTTAGAACAATTAAAACAGGTGATTTAGATTCTGGCGTTGTTTATAGATCTTGCAATCCTGCTTTAGGTGATGCTAGAGCTCCATATGCACAAGAATTAGCTAAAAAAGCTGGTGTTAAAACTATTGTTAACTTAGCAGATAATGAAGAAAGTTTAAAAGAAAATTTTGATACTATTACTTGGTATAAAGATATGTATAATAATAATCATGTAATTTTATTAGACATGGATGTTGATTATTCATCACAAGACTTTGGAGAAAAGTTAGCAAAAGGTTTTGTTTTCATTAGTAAAAATGAAGGACCTTATTTAATTCATTGTAATGAAGGAAAAGATAGAGCTGGCTTTGCATCTGTTATTATTGAAGCTTTAATGAATTCAACTCTAGAAGAAATTAAAGCAGACTATATGATGAGTTATGCTAACTATTATGGAGTAGAAAAAGGTTCAATGCAGTATGATTATATTGCAGATACCCCATATAATATGTTAAAGACAATTGCTGGGGATGTAGAGGTAGTAGATGAAAATTTACCTCTTATTGCTACAAATTACTTAAAGCAAATTGGTTTAACTGATGAAGATATTATGGCATTAAAGAAAAATTTGATGTAATTAAAATATAAAATTATTTCAAATTAATGAGGATACAAAACATAGATTAGATTTCTATGTTTTGTATCTCTACATTTTATTAACTTTTCTTTTCTACGGAAATCCATACTTCACTTTCATAATCACTTTTACTAATATCGCCACTAGGATAAATCTCTAGATAATAATCTCCACTGGGTTTGTATTCACTTGATGGAAAAAATTCAGAATAAATAGATTGTAATAAAGTTTGTATAGCCTTCGGCATAGGGCCAACACATTTGAACTTCGCCCAATTTAGTGAAGGGATTGTATCGATTTCAAATCCTGGCTTAATTTCATTTCCATTATAAAATACACTTATTCCATAAGGAAATTCATTTTTTCTATCCGACTTTTCAAAACAAGTTCCAATAATAGCATCACAAAACATACTATTTTTTTGCAAATATTCTTCTACTAAAGTGTTAATAGTCTTATCCTTTTGACATTCAGTCCAAAACAAAGGTATTTGTTTTTGAGATTCTTCCATTTCAATTGGGAAATACTTTTTCTTAGAGATGATTTTAAATTCATCATGTTTTTCAATACGATAGTCCATAAGAGACCCTCCATCTAATATTAATTTGACTGAAATTTTTGAAAAAACTTTCAGGGATCCACCATTCTTTTTTACTTGAGAAGGGTTGATTCCATGAAATCGAACAAAAGCTCTAGTGAAACTCTCCGGAGATTCGTAACCATATTTTAATGCAATATCAATTACCTTTTGGTTTGTGGAAGCTAACTCACTTCCAGCTAAAGAAAGACGTCTATTTCTTATGTATTCCCCCAAGGTATAGCCACATAATATTGAAAAAACTCGTTGAAAATTAAATGTAGATGAATTTGCAATTTTAGCAACCTCTTCTAAATCAATATCATACGTTAAGTTATTCTCAATAAAGTTAATTGCATTTTGTAAACTTTTTGTCCAATCCATTTTTTCTAAAATCCTTTCTAACTAACACTGATAATATTATACCATAACAGATAAAGCCTAACATTTATTGCTTTTGGATGTTAGTATTTAAATTGTTTTGATAAATGGAAAACTTTTTAAACAAAAATATTCATTATCTTCAATTATTGACAAGTGAATGTTTAGGTACCTATAATATATTTATTAGATAAATATCAACCTATTTAACAGAAAAGAGTATTTTAAGGCTTTGTTTATTTAATTATAGGAGTAGAAATGAAAAAGAAAATTTTAATTTTAATTGTATTAATTATAAGTCTTACAAATCCAATATTTGCAACTTATCAAGATTCTTTAATAAATAAAGAAGACTCTCCTGTTCAATTTTTTATTGAATATGAACAAGGTTTTTTAGATGTTATAAGTCACACAATTCAAATTGGAGATACTGGTGATTTATTTAATTATGTGACTCAGGGAGGACAAGATATTTTATTCCCTACTGAAAGATTTAAAGCTGGTGCTGTTATAAATAAAAGACATAGGGTAACTCTTCTCTATCAACCTTTTGAAATAAATACAGTTGTTCCTTTTGAAGAAAGTGTAAAAATTGATGGAAAGGAGATTGGTACTGGCGCTACTACCTCTAACCCTATACCCGTAGAACTTAAATATAGTTTCCCATTTTGGAGAATTTCATATGGGTATGATGTTTTAAAAGATCCTAATTTGACTCTTGCCGTAGGTGGTTCTCTTCAAATTAGAAATGCTTCAATTGTCTTTAAGGAAGTTGGAGGAAATCAAGCAAGTGTATCTCAGAATGTAGGCCCAGTTCCAGCTTTATATATATATGCTAGATGGGAGACTCCTTATGATATAAATATCTCTGCAGATATTACTGGATCATACGCCTCTTCTGCTATTATAAATGGAGCTAATTTTGAATTTGAAGGATCTCTTTTAGATGCATCATTAAGGGTCGGATATAATTTAAAACATAATATGGAAATATATACTAACTTTAGGTTCTTAGGAGGAACTTCTAAAGGAACTAGTTCTTACGATGGATCTTCTTGGTCTGTTGCTTCTTCCGATGGTAGGTATGGACAAAATAATTTAGCTACTTTCTCAGCTACTATGGGTTTAACAATTAGATAATTTGATTTATATAAATAAAATATAAGGTATTTAAGACAACTACTAATATGGTGGTTGTCTTATCTTTATAAAATATATACCTAGGTGTTAAACTGTATATAAATAGTAAAAAATATATTATAATTTTTAAAAATATAAATTTACAATTATTTTGTAATCTTTTCTATTTTAAATGGTATTATTTGTATACCCCATTTGTTTTAGGAGTTTTTTATGGCTAGATATAAGAAGTTGATATCTTATTTGTTTATTTTGAGTGTTTCTTTGATATTATTTAGTGCCTGTTCAACAACAGTTACTGTTTCATATTTGCAACCTGCTAAATATGATATAACTAAATATAAAAATTTAGCACTTGCTTCTATGGAAGTTGATGATATCCCTCCATATGCAAATAGTCTTATAACTGTCGAATACGATGATTTTGAAGAGCAAGTGTTCTCAGGATATAATAGAAGAATTGTTTATAACGTAGCCGATACTTTTACAGAAGAACTATATGATGATTTATATAGAAGTTCTTATTTTAATATAATTAAACCTAGTATTACAGATGGCTATTTAAATGGTCTAAACTATGGTATCAATTCTTTGGACAAACTAAGAGATTTAGGTGCTGATGCTATATTAGTAAGTCAAATAGATTCAATTGATTATAATGAATATACCATAATTGGTGATTATGAAGTAATAAGAAACCCTGATTATTACTCAGATCCAACTCAAGATGAATATATAGAAGCTGACGAGAGAGATGTTACAATTGTTCAACAAGCTAGTATTAAATTTAGTTATAAAATTGTTGATATTTACACCGGTGAAATTATAGCCTCTGACTCTTTTTATAAAACACTTACTAATGAAGTTGATTATAATGAAGATATAATTAATTTACCTTCTATGGAGCCAATTTTTGAAAAAGCTATTTTACAAGGAGAAGCTCAAATTGTAGAAGATTTAGCCCCTCAATATATATCTACTACTATTAGTCTTAAGAAAAATAAAAGTGGAAACTCATATTTTGATGCTGGAATGGATGCTACTAAAAAAGGTAGTTTAAGAGTTGCATATAATAGTTTTGATACGGCTTGGACTAGTTCAAATTTATATGAAGCTGGATATAATTCTGCATTAGTATTAGAAGCTCTTGGGGAAAGAGATTTAGCAATTGATAGAATGAAAGAAGTTTATAATTATTTTAGAGATGTTGACTCTTATGAACAATTAAGTAGAATGGAAGAATATAAATACAACACTAATGTAGCAAAAGATCAAATTACTAACTAGGAATTATATGGAAGCTTTAGAAAAGAAAGATATTTTTGTAATAGAAAATGAGAATGGAAAAGAGGTTTTTGAAACCTATAAAAAAGATTGTAAAATTGGTGTAATCGATTTTACAAGTTCTTTAGTTATTTTACCAAATAGTCCTGTGACCTACAAAAGATATAAGGATACGAAAGCTGAAATTGCCTTCTCTCAATTAAAAAGATGGATAAGCAGTGAAGCCTTTGAACAAGTATTTATACTTGGTGGACTTGATTTATTCGATAAGGATTTAATCTTTGAATGGATTTTTGACCATAAATCTAAAAGAGGATTTCCAAATTTAATAATTTCTGGAAAAAAAATACAATCATTTTGGAATGATTTAGGTGCTAAAAACCTGAAATGATGTCAATTTAATCATTTTCTTGCTAAAAAAATATATTTTTATGACATTTTTGGGCTATTGTTTGTAACAATAGCCTATTTTTATGGTTATTGACTTTTTTTCTTCACTTTATTAACTAATTAGGATATACTTTCGTTATGAGTTACATAGATTTTCATACACATCTACTTCCAAATATTGATGATGGTGTATTAGAACTTGAAGATATTGAAAAAATGATGGATGTTTATTCTAAGGCAGGATTTTCAAAAATTGTTTGTACCCCGCACCTCTATAACCCGTATGTGAGAACTAATATTTCTTCAATAAAGGAAACTTATAGTAGAGTGAAAGATATAGCTTCATCGTTTGAGATTGACTGTTTATTAGGCTCAGAGTATTTTTATCAAAATCAAGCTAAAATTGTTGGTATCCCGATTGCCTCACGATACCAATTGATTGAATTGCCTACAACTTTAGCACCAATTGATTTTGTTGAGAAATTTCAACAGGTTATCGATTCTGGCTTAAAAATTATTTTAGCCCACGTTGAGAGATACCCGTATTTGAAAGTTGGTTCTCCCTATCTAAAAAAAATAATAGATATGGGTGTATTGATTCAAGTTAACGCTTCATCCATAGCAAGTGGAAGAGCAAAGCCTTTTGTTGAAGAGCAAATAGCTGATTTAATTTCAACAGATAATCATGGTAATTTTAAATTACCTTTAGTTTATTTGGAGCAAATTGGTAAATATCCATATCTAGTTAAAAGAATGGAGAAAATATATTTATAAACTTACAAGTTAAGGGAGGAATATCGCATGTTATTAGATATGACCATTGCGAATTTTAAATCCGTTAAGGATCCTCAAACTATATCGTTTGAGGCAGTTAGAGATAATAGATTTCCTAAATCAAAAACCGTTCAAGTTAATGACAAATTAAATTTGATTAAAAGTGCTGCTATCATCGGTCCTAACGGTGCAGGTAAGAGTTCATTTGTACGTGCATTAGAATCTTTGAAAAGCATATTATGTTCAGATCAGGATTCTGAGAACCCATTACAAATCCTCTCTGGAACAAGTTTTGCTTATACTAAAGAGAGAAATACACCATGTACAATCACTTTAAGATTTTTATTAGAAAAAGGAAATATTAATAATATTGATGAAGAACCATCTGTTATTGGTGTCTACTCTTTTTCAGCAAATAATAAAAAAATTACTCATGAGTCTCTATATTTTATCTACAATAGAAGTAAAAAGTTAATGTTTGAAAGAACTGAAGTTCTAGATCCATTAGCAGATGAAAGCTCACCTATAACTTACAAATATCGTTTTGGTAAAATGTATAGAGGTGAAAAAAAGAGATTAGTTAAGAAAATTGATGAAAAGCATGCATTCTTAGCATCTTCAGCAATTAAAGGTGGAGAAACAGCAACTCCAGTTATGAGTTGGTTTAATAATAATTTAAATATTTTACCTATGGGAGTTTCCTCATTAAGTGAACAATATATCATAGATAGAATAAGCGCACATCCTGATTGGGTGACTCAACTGATTAACTTTTTGTGGTCGTTAGACATAACTGATATTAAGAATATTCAAGTTATGAATAATAGATTAGTATTCTCACACACAAATGTTATGCAATCTTATGCAACATATTATTCTCTAGAAAGCTTATCTCTAAGACGTTTATGTTTGATTGGAATAGCCTTCTTTGAAAGTTTTATTGAACCAAAAACTATAATTATTGATGATTTTGGCATGTTATTACATCCATATGTACTTAAGCATATAATAGAAATATTTGAAGAATGTAATGGTAAAACTGGTTCTCAATTATTAGCAGTTGATTGTAATCCTTCATTGTTGATTCCAGGATTACTAAGACGTGATGGTGTATATTTTGCACAAAAGAATGAAAAAAGTGAAACCGTTTATTTCTCTCTCGCTGAATTTAGATATTCAAGAAGTAGAGATTTAACTAGTGAGCAATATATGAATGGTGCCTTTGGGGCTCTACCATTGCTAAGTGATTTTTACTTTGTTGATGGTAAGGAGGATAAATAAGCTATGAAGACTAGAAAAAGAAAAAATCAAGCACCTCGTAAAACTATGCTAATAGTTGGGGCAAATGAAAAAGAAGCTTTATTTTTCTCTCAAGTTAGGAAAGATGCAAGATATTCAAATCTCAGTGTTGAATGGGCTGGAGGAGAGAGTGATCTAGAGAAACTAATCTCTATAGCCTCTAGAAAGAGGTCTGGTGGAAAATTTAACGAAGTTTGGTTAGTTTTTTCCTTTGTCGATTTAAATGTTGATGTTGAAACTGTAAAAAGGCTTATTCCAATTGCAAATAAAAAGAAAGTTAATTTATGTTGGAGTAATCCTGGAATAAACTTATGGTATCTTTTCCACTTTAGAGGTGCTAATGGATTAATAACTGATGTTAATAGTATCGATAATGTGATAAAGAAAGAAATACCAGATTACAAAAATACAGCAAAATATCTTAGAACAGAAGGTTTAGACTTTTATCAAAGAATCTGTGTAAAAGATAATGATGCAAATAGAAATGCTAGAGCATATAATGAAGCAGTAGAAAATGTGTTAGGATTACCTGCTATCAATTACATTGAGCTACATCTCGCGATTATTGAAAACTGTGGTGCTGCAAATTTCACACAGAATCAAAGAACAATAGGAATGTAATTGTAATACGAATAAAACTATTTTAGCCTTTGCTAGAATAGTTTTATTTAATAAAGGATAAAATATGAATGAGATAGTTGAGCTTTGTGAAGGATATAAAAGATTAAGTGACTTAGACCCTTTGTTTGAATTATTACAGCCTTATTATCATATGGAAAAATCAAAACCTTTGTTATGTGCAACACCATGGAAAATGGTTCAAAAAGATAAAAGTAACACAGCTGTTCTTTTGATCCACGGCTTTCAAGGTTATCCTGGAGAAATGAATTATCTAGGTTTAAAATTATATCAATCTAACTTTGATGTATACTGTCCTAGATTACCAGGTCATGGAGTAAATGCAGAAGATTTTTTAAATACGAATAAGGACGATTGGTTGTCTGTTGCTAGAACTTCTGTAGGTTATTTAAAGAAAGAATATGAAAATGTTTTTGTAGTAGGGCACTCAATGGGTGGATTAATTGCTACTATCCTAGCTAAAGAATTTAACCTTGAGAGGTTAGGTTTAATATCGCCTGCATTTATAATTAAAGGATTTAGTAAATTTAAAATTAATTTAATAAAATTGTTTCAAAAAGAAGTTGAAATTGATTGGCACAGTGATCCATCATTTTGGGGAATTTGTGAAAGAGATGAAACTGATGATGAAACTCTTGGTAAAACATACTGGTCTAAATTAAGGCCAAGACCTCTTCTAGAATTAAATAAACTTAAAGATATGGCTACTAATTCTCTGAGTAAAATTAATTCAAAAACCATTTGTATTCTAGGGGACAAAGATCAATCAGTAGATAGTATCAAGGTTAAGGCTTTGTTGAAATCAAAAATCACTAGTCCTCTTGATATTGTTACAATCGAAGGAGTTAATCACCTTTGCCAATATTTTAATGAAAAAGAGAAAAGAGATTATTGCAATGATACAATAGTGAAATCTTTTACTGATTTAGGATAACATAATCTTTTTTCGTGAATGGGTTTTTTATAAAATGGCTGTTTAGGTTAAAATATTTTTTAATATTGTTTTGATTTATTATCTTATTAGTTGGCCCTTGAATTATTTGATTCTTGTTGATTAAAACAACATTATCACAAAATGATAGGGCTAAATTTATATCATGAAGAGTTGTAATAATAGTTATTTGTTTTTCTTTAACTAGAGTAGATAGTAAACTCATTATTTCAACTTGATGTAGTGGATCTAAATTAGCAGTAGGTTCATCTAAAATTAGTATTTTTGTCTCTTGAGAAAGAGCTCTCGCAATTATAACTTTTTGTAATTCTCCACCGCTTAGTTCATCAATATATTTCAATTCTAATTTCTTAATTTTTAATAATGAGATTATATTATCAATTGTTCTATTGTTTTTTTCATTGTAATCATCATATAAATATCTAGATAAATTAATATAGTCTCTAACACTTATGTGGGGAAGTTGGGATGAATTTTGTTCAACATATGAGATTTTTTTTGCAAAGGAATCTCTCTCTATATCTAAAATATCTTCATTGTCTATATAAATTGAGTTATGATCAACCTTCAATAATTTTAGAATTGTTTTTAAAAGGGTTGTTTTTCCACATCCATTTGGCCCTAAAATACCATGAAATTTATTTTTAGAAAATTCAAGGTTAATCGAATCGAAAATAGGATTGTTAATATAGGAATAAGTCAATTCATTTACTTTTATACTCATAGTGCATTTACCTTTGTTTTTCTTAAAATATATAAGAAGAATGGAGCACCAAAAAGTGCTGTGATAATACCAATAGGAATTTCAGTATTATCAATTAAAGTTCTTGATAGTATATCGCAAAGAAGAGTAAATATTGCACCTAAGTAAAGGGATAGCGGAAGTACACTTCTGTGTTTTACCCCAAATAATAATTTTACAATATGTGGTATTATTAAACCAATAAATCCAATTACTCCAGCAAGTCCAACACAAATGCTTGTTAAAAGTGTAGTTAGTAGAAGAAGTCTAATTCTGTGTTTTTTTACATCTACACCAATTGAAGTTGCAGTATCGTCACTTAACAAAAGAACATCTAATTCTTTAGATTTTGATAATAATATTATAATCAAAATAATCATTATTGGAGTTGTTACAATAATCTTCTCATAAGAGCTTAAATTAAAACTACCCATCTGCCAATAAATTATATTTTCCAATTTATCTTTATTGAAGTAAAGCAATAGAGAATTTAGAGCTGATAAAAAGAAGTTTATTGCTAATCCAGATAAAAGTAATATACCTAGAGAAGAGCGATTTTTACCTGCTAATGTAAAAATAAGTAGCGCAGTAAAAATAGCAAAAACAAAGGCAAAAAAGAACGTTCCCCAAATTCCACCGATTATATTTATAAAACCAAATACACTAGCTACAGCCACCCCTAGTGCTGCTCCTGAGGATATACCAAGCAAATAAGGTTCGGTTAGAGGATTTTTAAATAGTGTTTGAAAAATAGCACCAGAGATTGCTAAACTCATTCCTACCATAATTGCACTTATAGTTCTTGGAATCCTTAATTCTAAGATTATGAGTTTATGTGATTTAGATACACTATCTTGATTAAAAATTATAGCGATAACTTCTTTTATTGGAATTTTTACACTCCCTTTTGTTATAGAGAGTGAAACTAAGATAATTCCTAGAATAATTAAGAATATAATTATAATTTTATTTCTGTTTTTATTTAAATTCATCTGGGTGGATAATTTTTGCTAACTCTAGTAGGCCTTGAGCATTTCTAATACCCTGTCTATCTAGTAGATTATTGTCAATTTCATAAACTCTATTTTCTTTAACAGCAGTTAAAGATGAGTAAGGCCAAGTATTGATAAATTGATTTTTAGAGTCATAATATTTTGAAACAATAATAATTTGAGGATCCTTTTCTATTAATTGTTCCACACTATAATTCCATCCATCAACATTTTCAGCAATATTTATAGCTCCTGAAAGATTAATCATTTTGCCAATAAAAGTATTCCCTCCTGCAGTAAAATCTCCCCATTCACCAAAGCTTAAAGCATAATATACAGTTTTTTTATCTAAGGTTGCGGTTTTATTAACTATTTGATCAACTAATGCTTTATTGTTTTCAATTATTTCATTAGCTTTTTCTTCTTCATCCATTACATACCCAATTTTTGAAATAATATTATAAGAACCATCTAAAGAATTATCATCATATATAGCTATAGCAGAGATTCCAAGTTTCGTTAGGTTCTCTAATAAATCCTTTGGGCAGTGGACTGAGCCTATAACTAAATCAGGATCTAGTTCAATAATTGCTTCTATGTTTGCATTAGTAATAGATCCAATACTTTTTATCGAAGAAACTTTATTAGGATAATCACAATAATCAGTTCTCCCAACAAGTTTGTTAAAATCTAGCTCACTTATTATTTCGGTAATATTGGGTCCAAGAGAGACAATCCTTTGTGGGTTTTTACTAATTTGTACTGTTCTATTATAAGAATCTGTAAATTCTATTGTATTGTTTGATGGTATTTCTTTAGTTCCTTCACTAAATAATGAAGTTATACTAATAAAAGATAATAGTAGAATAATGATTTTTTTATTCATTTTTTAATTCTCCTTGATTGGAGACCTCGGCAGTAGCCTAAAGTCCAGTAGGTTATGCAATATTTTTAGGTCTGACTATAACAGTAGCTGGTCTGTAAGGAATTACACCTTTTTCATAATTTTGCTCTCTCAATTATATGGGTTAATCTTCTATTAATAAAGCAGTTTTGATAGAAATAAAATATAATACTGCCAATAAATAGGATAATTGATAAATACCTCAAAAATTATGTTTTCCTTTAAATATTATGTTGTTTCAATTGTTGCCATTATTATCAAATTCTAGTAATCTTACTTTAAACGTTTTTTATATTAAAGGAGCTCTTAATTTTATGAGTGTTAGAGTACGTTACGCGCCATCCCCTACTGGTTTGCAGCACATTGGTGGTGTTAGAACAGCATTATTTAATTATTTTTATGCCAAAGCTCAAGGCGGAGATTTTCTTCTTAGAGTAGAGGATACAGATAGAGAAAGATATAGTGAAGAATCATTAGATGATTTGTATCAAACATTAAATTGGCTTGACGTCAAATGGGATGAAGGTCCTATTGTAGGCGGTCCTTATGGTCCATATATTCAAAGCGAACGTTTTGAACTATATCAAAAATATGCAAAAATGCTTGTTGAAAAAGATATGGCATATTATTGCTATTGTACTCCAGAGCGATTAGAAAGAGTTAGAAAAGAACAAAAAGAAAGTAAGAGCTCAGTTCAAGGGTATGATAGACACTGTAGTAATTTAACCCAAGAACAAAGAGATGAGTTAGAAAAACAAGGTATTAAGCCTGTAATTAGACTTAGAGTTCCTCTTGAAGGTAAAACTACTTTCCATGATGTTTTGATGGGCGATATTACAAGAAAGAATAAAGATGTTTCCCCAGATCCAGTTTTATTAAAAAGTGATGGATTTCCAACTTACCATTTAGCTAATGTTGTTGATGATCATTTAATGGGAATTACACACATTATGAGAGCACAAGAATGGATTCCATCAGGTCCTCTACACATTCTTTTATATAAAGCATTCGGTTGGGAGCCTCCTGTATATTGCCATTTACCAATGGTTATGGGAAAAGATGGTCAAAAATTGTCAAAACGTCACGGTTCAACTAGTGTTAAAGACTTTAGAGAAAAAGGCTATTTGCCTGAAGCTTTAATGAATTATGTAACCCTTGTTGGTTGGTCTTATGATGATAAGAGTGAGTTCTTTAGTAAAGAAGAATTAGAAAAAATCTTTGATATTAATAAGATTCATAAAGCACCTGGTGTATTTGATTATAAGAAACTTGATTGGTTTAATGGGCAATATATTAGAAAATTAAGTGATGATGAATTAAAAGAAAAAGTATTGCCTTATTTAGTAAAAGAAGGTTTTGTTGATGAGCCAATTACTAAAGAACAAGATGAAATTTTAAATAAATTAATACCTTGTGTAAAACCTAGATTAAAAGTTTTATCTGATATTGTAGCTTTATCTAAGTTCTTATTCACTGAACCTGAAGTTGCACCAAAAGAGATGTTTGTTGCAAAGAAAATGGATTTAGCATCATCTACAACAGCTTTAATCAAAGCTTATGATATCTTAAAAGAAGGTTTAGATAGTGATAAACCTTTTGAAGATATAGAAAGTGAGATTTGTTTAGTGGCTAATGAGATGGAAGTTAAAGTAAATGCAGTATTTACTCCACTTAGAGTTGCACTAACCTCAAGCACTGTAAGTTTACCAATGAATGATACTGTAACTTTATTAGGTAAAGAGGAATGTTATAAAAGAATTGAAAGAGCAATTGAAATGCTTAAGGGAGAAATATAAGATGGCTGAAATAACAATGGATAAGATTGTATCATTATGTAAGAGACGTGGATTTATTTTCCAATCAAGTGAAATATATGGTGGTTTAAATGGTGCATATGATTACGGTCCATTAGGTGTTCAACTAAAAAACAATATCAGAGATTTCTGGTGGAAGGAAATGACTCAACTACATGATAACATTGTAGGTATTGATGCTTCTATTCTTATGGCTTCAAAAGTTTGGGAAGCCAGTGGTCACGTTTCAAACTTCAGTGATCCAATGGTTGACTGTAAAGAGTGTAAGAGTCGTTTTAGAGCAGACCAAATTGATTTAGAAGCTCCATGTCCTGTTTGTGGAAATAAAGATAGTTTTACAGAACCTAGAAACTTTAACTTAATGTTTGAAACTCACATTGGTGCAAACAGAGATGATTCATCTGTTGTCTATTTAAGACCTGAAACAGCTCAAGGTATTTATGTCAACTTCAAAAATGTTGTTGCTTCTTCAAGAGTAAAAATACCTTTTGGTATTGCTCAAGTTGGTAAATCATTTAGAAATGAAATCACAACTAAAAATTTCATTTTCCGCTCTTGTGAATTTGAACAAATGGAAATGCAATTCTTTGTAAAGCCTGGCGATGATGAAAAATGGTTCTCATATTGGATGGAAGAAAGAATGGCTTTCTACGATAAGATGGGAATTAAAAAAGAACATTTAAAATGGCATAGACACGGAAGTGATGAATTAGCTTTCTATGCAAAAGATGCATATGATATTCAATTCCTTTTCCCAATGGGATGGCAGGAATTAGAAGGTGTACATAGTAGAACTGATTATGATTTAACTCAACACACTAAATTCTGTGGTAAGAAACAAGAGTACTTAGATCCTATAACTAATGAAAGATATATTCCTTATGTAGTTGAAACTAGTGCTGGTTTAACAAGAAATGTTCTAATGGCATTATGTGATGCTTATGATGAAGAAGATTTAGATGGAGATAAGAGAACAGTTCTTCACTTCCATCCATCAATTGCTCCAGTTCAAGTTGCTGTTCTACCTTTAGTAAAAAAAGACGGAATCGCTGAAATGGCAAAAGATTTAGAAAAAGAACTTAGAAATGATTTCACAACTTTCTACGATCAAAGCGGTGCTATTGGTAGAAGATATAGAAGAATGGATGAAATTGGTACTCCTTATTGTATAACTTTAGACTACGATACTAAAGAAGATGATACAGTTACTCTAAGATTTAGAGATTCAATGGAACAAGTTAGAGTTGCAAAGAAAGATTTAGTAAAAACTATTAAAGAAGCAACTAAAAATTACAAAAGGAACTAGATAATAATGAATAGCGCTTTACAAACATTACAGGATAGAGGATTTATTAAAGCTTGTACTGATATTGAAGCTTTAAGTGATTTGATGGATAAAGAAAAAGTTAAATTCTATGTAGGTGTTGATCCTACTGGTAAAAGTGTTCATGTTGGACACATGGTTCCTTTTTTTGCAATGCATCATTTACAAAATGCTGGACATTTACCAATTGCATTAGTTGGTGGTGGTACAGGAATGATTGGAGATCCATCTGGTAAAACAGAAATGAGAAAGATGTTGACTCCTGAACAAATCGAAAAAAACTGTGAAAGTATAAAAAAACAATTAGGAACAGTTGTTGATTTTGATGAACAAAAAGATTCTTCAAAAGGTCAAGCTGTTATGTTAAATAATGCTGATTGGTTAACAAATTTAAATTATATTGATTTTTTAAGAGAAATAGGAAGACACTTTTCTGTAAACAGAATGTTAACCTTTGAATCATATAAACAACGTTTAGAAAGAGGTTTGTCTTTTATTGAATTTAACTACCAATTGTTACAATCATATGACTTTTTGACTCTTTATCAAAATGAAGGTTGCCGTCTACAAATTGGTGGTGATGATCAATGGGGTAATATTGTTAGTGGTATTGATTTAATTAGAAAAATTGAAAGTGCTGAATGTTATGGTTTAACCTTTAATTTGATTACTAGAGCAGATGGTAAGAAAATGGGTAAGAGTGAAAAGGGTGCTGTATTTTTAGACCCTGAAATGTTCTCTCCATATGATTTCTACCAATACTGGAGAAATGTAAATGATGCTGATGTAATTAAATTTATGAAGCTCTTTACTTTCTTAAGTCTTGAAGAAATTGCAACTTATGATAATCCTAATGTTAATATAAATGAAGCAAAAGAAAGATTAGCATATGAACAAACCAAAATTGTTCATGGTGAAGAAGAAGCAGAAAAAGCTAAAACAGCTGCAAAGGCTATGTTTAGCTCTTCAGCTGTTGCAAGTATTGCTCAAAGAGAAGGTATGCCTTCACTTGAAATTGAATTGGATAAACTTAAAGAAGGTATTTCAGTATTAAATTTATATGCTTCAACTTCTTTAGCTTCATCAAATAGTGAAGCTCGACGCCTAGTTCAAGGTGGTGGTGCTTCTATAAACAATCAAAAGATTACAGATTTAAAATTTGTTGTAACTGATGAAATGTTAGATGAAGAGGGTGAGTTGATTCTTAAAGCTGGAAAGAAACGCTTCTTTAGAATTATTGTAAAATAAAAGGAATTACGACATAAAGCCATAGTTTCTTAAAGGATGTTATAGATTATGAAAAAGAAAATATTTACTTTAAGTTTAATTTTACTTATCGCAACAACTACAGTTTTTGCTCAAGCAGAATTTGAAAAAGCAAATCAAGAGGGAAAAGTTAATGTAGAGCTTGCTGTAATGGCTGGTCCAACTGGATTTTCTAGTGCAAAAATTGCAAGAGATAATGGTGAAATTGGTTCAAATGTATTAGTTAATACAAGTGTATATGCTTCTCCAAATGAAGTAGTTGCAAAATTAACCAATGGAGAAGTTGATGTTGCAGCTTTACCAACAAATTTAGCAGCTATATTATACAACAAAGGTGTAGATATTAAATTAGTTGCCGTAATTGGCAATGGTATGTTAAATGTATTATCTACAAATCCTGAAAATTGGATTGATTCAAAGATTCAAATTCCAGGTGGCCCTTCAGCAACTCCAAATCAAATTGCAAGTATGTTAATCGGTGAAAATGGTTATCAACTTTCTGATTTTGATTTAGATTTTAGTATAACTTCTTCAGCTCAGTTATCCCAATTATTAATTGCAAATAAAGCAGAAACTGCATTGTTACCAGAACCTTTTGCTACTATGGTTTTAGCTAAAAATCCTGATATGAAAGTCGTATTAGATATTCAAAAAATGTATGAAAGTACAACAGGATTTAGTAATTATCCAATGACTGTTTTAGTTGTTCAAAATAAATTTAATGAAGAAAACCCTCAAGCTGTAAAGGCTGTGTTAAAAGCTTATGAAGATAGTGTAGAATTTGTATTAGCAAATCCAAATGAAGCTGCTCAAACAATTGAAGAAATTAATATAATGCCTTCCGCAATGGCCGCTCCAGCTATCCCAAATTGTAATTTGACATACGAGGATATTGATATGGCAAAAGCTGAAGTTGTAACTTATTACAACTTGTTATTCAATTTTGATGCTAAATCTGTAGGTGGAAAATTACCTGATGAAGGATTCTATTTATAGAATATGAATAAAAAGAAAAAAGCCTTAACTAAGATTGTTGTTATAGTCAGTTCGGTATTAATATTTTTACTAATTTGGCAAATAGTAGCTGCATCTATGGACTCTCAAATATTATTGCCCAAGGTGAATATAGTTTTATTAAGGCTTTTTGGATTATTCAAAAGCGATGAATTTTTATTTAACATTTTATCAACAGTTTATAGAGCTTTAGAAAGTTTTATAATTATTGTTGTTTTAGCTACAATTTTAGGCACTCTAGCAGGTAGATATAAAATGTTGAGCTGGTTTATAACACCAGTTTTAACAGTTTTAAAAACAACTCCTGTTATGAGTGTTATTTTGTTAGCTTTTATCTGGTTTGAAACTGGGACAGTGCCTATTTTTTCAGCATTTTTAATGGGTTTTCCAATTATGTATATGATGATGGAAGGTGCTGTTGAGCATTTAGAAGAAGAGATGAATCAGATGTGTTATCTCTATGGCTTTACTAAATCCCAAAAGCTTAGGCACTATATAATTCCAACCTTAGCGAAACCTTTTTCTCTAGGTGCTAAACAAACTTTATCTATGGTATGGAAGGTTGTTGTTGCTGCTGAAGTTCTAACCATTCCAAAGTATGGCGTTGGTGCAAAGATGCAATTTGCTCAAATTCAATTAGAAACTGCAGAAGTTCTAGCTTGGACATTAATTGCTATATTATTATCGGCAATAGGAGATTTTATATTCCATTTTATTGAATCTAGTATAAAATTTGTCGTTAGACGAATAAAGGAGAATAAAGCATTATGAAAATTGTTAATTTATCCTTTTGTTACAACGATACTAAAATCTTTGATAATTTCAACTTAGATATTGATGAAAATTCGATATGTACTGTTGTGGGCTCTTCTGGTTGTGGGAAAACAACACTTCTAAAATTAATATCTAATCTTGAGAAACCTTCTAGTGGAATAATTATAAAATGTGACGATGAGATAGGGGCTGTAAGTTATTTATTTCAAGAGCCAAGACTTTTAAGAAGTCAAACTACTTTTAGCAATATTGATATAATCTTACAAAATTCTATAAAAGATAAAAATGAAAGAAAAGATAAGGTTATGTATTACCTAGAGAGAGTTGGACTTCTTGAACATAGACAAAAATATCCAAATGAACTTTCAGGTGGGATGAAACAAAGAGCCGCTATAGCAAGAGCTTTTGCTTATCCTTCAAATCTTATTTTAATGGATGAGCCTATGCAAGGATTGGATATAAGCAGTAAATATGATGTCTTAGATTTGTTTAAAGAGATGTGGGAAAGTGATCCTAGAACTACTTTATTTGTAACACATGATTTACGTGATGCTTTAATTATGGGAGATAGACTAGTTTGTTTAGGGGATCCTAATAAGCCTAAGCTAAACCTTGATCTCAAAAAGGATAAACCTCTAAGTGATGAAAAACTTGGGTATTATGAAAATCTTATATTAAATTCTATTCTCCATTAATAAATATAATATAATTGTATTAGTTTAATAACTAAAATAATTATTTTCTTGACAAATTACTCCTTGTATATAAAGCTATAAAAAACTAAAAAGGAGTACTGTTCATGAATATAATTGTTACAGTCATTGTTGTTGTTTACATGCTTTCCATGTTAGCAATAGGGTATTATTCAAGTACAAAGGTAAAATCAAATACTGATTTTATGGTCGCAGGTAGACGCTTAGGACCTCTTTTAATGGCAGGCACTTTAGCTGCTACTGAAATTGGAGGAGGTAGTTCACTAGGTGTTGTAGCTAATAGCTATGGTGGTTGGGGGCTATCAGCAGCTTGGTATATAATTGCTATGGGGATAGCCTTTATAATTTTAATTCCAATCGCACCTAAATTTAGGAAAGTTGAAGTTAAAACTGTTCCTGAATATTTTAGAAGAAGGTATGATAAATTTTCAGGTGGTTTTAGTGCAATCATTATGATTCTTGCTTTGATTGGATTGACCGCAGCTCAATTTAAAGCAAGTGCAGCAATTTTAGAAATTATGTTGGGAATAAAATATAGTACTGCAATTACAATTGTTGCTATTGTAATTACTATTTACGCTGTTATGGGTGGACTTTGGTCAGTAACACTAACAGACTTTATTCAAGTATTTTTGATTGTTATTGGTATGATATTAGCAATACCTTTTGCATTTAGACTTGCTGGTGGTTGGACAAGTATTAAAGCCAATATCCCACCTGAAGCTTTAAGTTTTACAGAAGGAATAGGTGGTGTAGGTCATATAATAGGATATGTAATAATGTATTTGGCCTCATTTTCTGTTGGACAAGAAGCTGTAAGTAGATATTATGCTGCTAGAGATGGTAAGGCTGCTGTTCAAGGCTCAATTGCTGCTGCAATTATTAATTTTATATTTGCCTTTGTTCCTGTCCTTCTTGGCCTTGCAATGTTAGCTATGAAGAATCAAGGAGTCTTAGATCCTTCAGTTGTTGATGCTCTAGAAAATAATAGTAGATATGCACTTCCTGCCTTAGCAAATATTGCAATGCCTGCAATTATTTGTGGTTTATTATTTGCTGGAATTATAAGTGCTACAATGTCCTCAGCAGACAGTGATCTCCTCGGAGCTGGATCAATGTTCAGTAATGATATCTATAAAGTATTTTTAAAGAAAGATGCTTCTTCTAATGAAGTTTTATTAGTAACTAAAATTGGAATGATAGTAATAGGAATCTTTGCATATTTTGTTGCAAGATGGGCAGACAATATTATTTCTTTATTAGCGTTCAGCTTTACCTTAAGAGCAGCTGGAACATTCTGTCCTTATGTGTTTGGACACTTTTGGAAGAAAAGTTCAAGTGCAGGTAGTATTTCATCTATTCTTGGTGGATCTTTATTCTATTATTTATTAGATCAGGGAGTTGTTCCAAGTATAGCTAGCATAAATAATATTATTCCAGCTTTACTTCTAAGTTTAATTTTATTTGTCGGGTTTTCTTTATTATTCCCTCCAAAAGAGTTAACTGTAGATTTAGCTTTTGAAGAAGATTAGTTTATAAAAAAAGCTGTTGATAAAATTTTAAGTTTTATCAACAGCAACTAAGATTATGAATTAAATTAATTATACTCTTGTTTCCCATAAGCCATGTAAATTACAATATTCAAAGGCTGCAACAAGTTTATCACCATCAGCTAGAGCAAATTTTGCTTTTGGTTCATCTGAAGGAGTTAAATTTTTTCTTTGTCCACCATGTTCTGTTTGGATGTAAATCCATGTAATTAAATGTTTTTCTGTCATTGGGTGAGGTACTGAGCCAACTTCAACTGTAACAATGTTATCTTCAACTGTTACTACAGGAACATGTTTTTCATTAGCAGCGTCAACTGTGTTTGGTACTAGTTTCTGCATTTCTTCTCCACAACATACTACAGGAACTCCTGCGTCATGTACTTTGGCAACAATATTGCCACAATGCTTACAAATGTAAAATTCTTGTTCTTTCATTATTTTATCTCCTATAAAACTAATAATATCACAAATATCTTTAAAGGGAAACCTTTTTTAATAAATAATTGATATTGATTACTAATTAACATTTATTATCAATAAAATCAATAGTTTTTTTAAAAATACTTAATGTATGTTATTATATTATTTGTAAGATAAATTTAGTTTACACTATATGCAACTTGAATGGTTGCACTGTATGATCCTGCAGGTAATTTACTCTCTCCAGTCCACCCAATACCTAATTCCATAAAGAATAATTCTTTATTCAAATGAGTTGTTGAAGTGTCTCTAGCTGCGTTAAAAGTGTCAGGATTTGGAATTGAGTAGTTACTTGAACTTGTATAGGGCTCTAAATAATAACCACTTTGAATTGTATAATCAGATATTACTTCTTCAGCAGTTGAGCTTAAAGTATAATAGCTTGTTGATGTAGAAAAAGTGTCGTTTTGAGGAGCTATAACTTCAGTACTGATTGGAACTGTTGTTGTTGTATTTGCATTAGTAAAACCACTGCTACTTATTGTAACATTAAGTGCTTTTTCTTGTTCAAAATTAGATCCTACAAAAAAATAATATCTATAAATTGATGTGGTTGGAGAATTGTCAGTCAAAAGAGAATCTGTATTTAAAGTTTCAGAGACACTTTCAGATACAGCACTCACTCCTGTTATTGAATCATCTGAGCTCTCAGCTTTGTACATACTAAAGATAGGTCCTGTCTCTTCAATATCTACGTTTAAAAGAATTGATCCTGTATCGGTAGCTGAAAAGAGGGTATTTACTGAAAATAATAGTAATGTTATTAAAAATAAATATATCTTTTTCATAGTTTTCCTCATCTATGATTATAAGATACTCCTGTTTGCAACTTATGTCAATAGTTAAGTTGTGATATAGTGTATGATATAAGAATATAAATATTTCTATGTATTGTATGCAATTGTAACATGTAAACTTATTGAATATTTAAAATAAATATTAAAATTTCTAAAACAAGTAAAGCCTGTTGAGTGGGATTTGAACAAAAAAAATCTTATCCTAAAATATATTTAGAATAAGATATGTGTTAAATTGTATTTTTATACATAACCTTGTGCAATCATTGCATCTGCTACTTTTAAAAATCCAGCAATGTTAGCACCATCTGTAAAATTGTTATGAGTACTATAAGTATCAGCTGCATCGCTTATTTGCTTATAAATATTTCTCATAATTGTTTCAAGTTTTTTATCTACTTGTTCTTTTGTCCAAGAAACTCTTTCGCTGTTTTGACTCATTTCTAAACCAGATACTGCAACACCTCCGGCGTTAGCAGCTTTTGCTGGTAAGAAAAGAACTCCTTTTGCTTGAAATAGTCTAAGGGCATCAATATTGGTTGGCATGTTAGCCCCTTCACCAACTAGTTTAATACCATTGTTTACCATATGTTGAGCATCAATAATATTTATTTCATTTTGGACTGCACAAGGGAATGCTAAATCAGCTTTAACATTCCAGAGTTCATTATATTCTTCTTCTCCGGTACGTGGGATGTATGTAGCCTTTGGATATTTTTTAATATATTCACTAATTCTACCACGTCTAACATTTTTAAGAATTTTTATCCATTCCAATTTTTCACTATCAATACCATCTCTATCTATGATAACACCGTTTGAGTCACTTAATGTAATTGCTTTTGCCCCTAGTTGAATAAGCTTCTCAATTGTATATTGGGCAACATTACCAGATCCAGATACTAAGCAAACTTTATCTCTTAGAGAGTCATTTTCTGCTTCAAGAACGGCTTGTGTTAAATATATTAATCCATACCCTGTAGCTTCTGGTCTAATTAGAGAGCCTCCAAAAGATATGCCTTTTCCTGTTAATACCCCAGTAACTTCATTTTGTAATCTTTTGTACTGTCCAAACATGTAACCAATCTCTCTTGCACCAACGCCCATGTCTCCTGCAGGTACATCAGTATTAGCTCCTATATGTTTAGCCAATTCAGTCATAAAACTTTGACAAAATCTCATAACTTCATTATCGCTTTTACCTTTGGGATCGAAGTCAGCTCCACCTTTACCTCCACCCATAGGAAGGCCAGTGAGAGAATTTTTAAAAACTTGTTCAAATGCCAAGAATCTTAGAATAGAAAGATTAACAGATGGATGAAATCTAAGCCCACCTTTATAAGGACCTAAGGCGCTGTTCTGTTGGACTCTATACCCTCTGTTAATTTGTAGCTTACCATTATCATCTACCCAGGGAACTCTAAAGATTATTATTCTTTCAGGTTCAACTAGTCTATCTAAAACTTTGTGATAAACGATTTGTGGTTCTTGAGCAATTACCCCATCAATTGATGTTAAAAATGTTGTAACAGCTTGATGGAATTCCTTTTGACTGGGATCCTTTTGGATAACAAAATCCAAAATTTTTTGAGTTTCTTTGTGCATAACGAAATACTCCTTGCATCATTAGCGAATAAATATTCAATTTTTTGTATATTGTAATTCTTTTTATATGTATGGTAAAGTAGATTTTTTTAATATTTTTTTAGGTATATATCAATTACTCACATAATTATATTTAGTGGTAAGCAAAAAAATATCAAATATTTAATATAATAGAAAAAAAATGGTATAAAAATTTATAAATAATGAAAAAATATACGTTTTGTGTTATTTGAAAAATAATATAACAATTTTTTGATAAAAAAAACTCTTTTACATATAGCAAAAGAGTTTAGTTAAATACTAAATAAATTTAGTCAATAAACTGTTTTTTTAGTTTTGCAATATTTTCTTTAAAAGGAGGGTATATTACTCCTTTTTCTGTAATTATTGCAGTTACATTTTGATGAGGAGTAACATCGAAAGCAGGATTGTACACATCCATTTCTAAAGGAGCTACTTGAGTCTCTCCAACGAATCGAACTTCATTTTTATCTCTTTCTTCAATAGGTATTTGACTACCATCATCAATAGTAAAATCTATAGTTGAAAGAGGAGCTGCGCTATAGAATGGAACACCATATTGTTTACATATAACAGAGAGAGAGAATGTTCCTATCTTGTTACAAACATCACCATTTGTAGCAATTCTATCAGCACCTAGAACAACTAAGTCTATTTTGCCATCTCTTATTAAAGTTGCAGCAGCACTATCAGCTATTAATTTACTTGGAATTTTAGCTTGTGTTAATTCCCAAGCTGTTAATCTAGCTCCTTGTTGACGTGGTCGAGTTTCATCTGCATATACAAAAATATTTTTATTTGCATAGAAAGCTGATTTTATTACTCCTAAAGCAGTTCCCCATCCAGCTGTAGCAAGGGCTCCTGCATTACAGTGTGTTAATATAGTGGCATTTTGTGGTACAACTGATAAACCATTTTCACCAATTAATTTATTTGTTGTAATATCTTCTTCTTGGATTAAGATTGCTTCTTTTTTTAGAATTTCTTTTATATCATTTTCTTTTTTACTGTTGTGATAAACTTTCAACATTCTATCAATTGCCCATTTGAGATTGATAGCAGTTGGTCTTGCATTATTAATAAAATCACAAGCTTTTATAAATTCTACTTCATTGTTTTCAAATTCTTTATAGGCAAAATATACACCATAAGCAGCAGTTGCACCAATAGCTGGAGCGCCTCTAACTACCATATCTCTTATTGAAAATTCTATATCTTTGTAAGTTTTTGCTACAAAAATCTCAAATTTCGAAGGTAGAAGTCTTTGGTCAATTAGTAATAATTCATCATTTTTAAATTCTAAAGTATTAAATGCTTCATTCATATTTTTTATTATTTCTCCAATTTATTTAGTTAGCAGATGTTCCCATCTTTTTTTTGTTTGTTTCATCGCAAGATCTACATCAATAGTTAATAACTTTCTGTTTTGCATCAACATTTCCCCTTTACAGAAAACTGTATCAACATCACTTCCACTTGTGCTATAAACTACAGCTGAAAATGGGTCATTTAAAGGAGTTAGATGAGCTTTATTAATATCAATTAAGATAATATCTGCATCTTTTCCAACTTCTATAGTTCCAACCTTATCGTCTATTGATAGGGCTTTTGCTCCATTGATTGTTGCCATTTCAATGATATCGTAAGGAGTATTGGCTATTGGGTTAAGAGTACTAACACAGCTTATCATTGCAGCTAAGTGCATTTCTTCCATCATATTTAAATTATTATTAGATGAAGCTCCATCAGTTCCTAAAGCTACATTAACTTTTGATGTTCTAAATTTAGAAATTGGTGCTATCCCACTTGCTAGTTTACAGTTACTACTTGGGTTGTGAACTACACTGATATTTTTATCTCTACATAGTTTAATTTCATCATCGCTAAGATAAACGCCATGAGCTAAAACAACCTTTATATCATCTAAGGCATGTGCTTTCTCTAAATACATTAATGGGGTATTACCAAAATCTTTTATTGAATTATCTACTTCAGTTTGGGTTTCACTCATATGAGTGTGTAAATCGCCACCTTGATCTAAAATCATATCTCTAGCATAAAGGTAAGTTTCTAAAGGAGTTGTATAAATTGCGTGAGGAGCAACATTGAATTTAATTAATCCATTTGCTTTGCTTAAATATTTTTCACTTGTTTTTCTAAATGGCTCTAATCTTTCTTGAATGTTTTCAACTGAACCAAATAAAGTTTTACCAATATTAGCCCTCATTTTTGATTGATATACTGCTTCACAAGTTTGATCCATCATGAAATACATATCATTGAAAGCTGTAGTTCCTGTGCTAATCATTTCAGAGAGTGCTATTTGGGAAGCCCAATAAATATCTTCTGGTTCTAATTTTGCTTCAATTGGAAAAATTTCATTTAACCAAGCCATTAAATTAGGAGCAGTGTCTTTATAGTTTCTCATCAATCCCATAGGGGTGTGAGTGTGAGCATTGATAAGAGAAGGCATACAAATCATATTTGTAGCATCTATTTCTCTATCTGCTTTGAATAAAGGGTTATCGCTAATCTTACCATTCTCAATTTTTATATCTCCTCGATATGACTTATTTCTTTCAGTCATATCGAGAATTAATGCGTTTTTAATTAATGTATTCATATTTTGAGAATAGCATTTTAAAATTGAAAAGTCGATAAGTTAAAATAATGTCAGACTTTATTTATCAACTAAATTTCTTTTAATTTTCTTAGTACTAGTCATAACCATAGGTTTATCAACAATGGTAGTTTTACCAATTTTTTTATAGCCACTGAGCTCTTTATTTACTAGTTTAATTACTTCATTCATTTCTTCATTGATTTTATCTTTTTTCTCTTTGAAGTAATCTTCATTTGGGTAGATTACAGCTTCAATACATTCAGCTGGAACATCTTTTTTCTCTTGGTAGCCTCTAACTAATACTTGATCTACTTGAGGATGTAGTTGGAATAAATCTTCTATCTCTTCAGGATAAACATTTTTACCACCTTCGGTGACAATGATGTTTTTAGCTCTTCCTTTTAAATATAAATAGTTTTCTTTATCAAGGTAACCTAAATCACCTGTTTTCATCCAACCATCTTCATCGAATAGTTTTTTTGTATTTTCTTCATCTTTGTAATAACCTTGGCAGATATTTGGTCCTTTTACAGCAATTTCTCCAACGCCATTTGAATCTGGGTTTAAGATTTTAGCATCTACTAATTCAAACATTTTACCAACAGAGTGAATTTTAAATTTAGAAATAGGGTTTAAAGCTAGAATTGGGCTTGCTTCAGTTAAACCATAACCTTGAATAAAATCTAAACCAAGTTGTTGATATTGGTGGAAAACTTTTGGTGATAGTGGTCCAGCTCCACATATTAGTATTCTATTGTGGTCGAATCCAACTTTTGAGAGAAGTTTTTTATTAAAGAAATTTCTAAATGGATTTATCTTAAAGTATTTTTTACAAATACCGTTTATAAACATAAGAGTGTGGACAATTGTATTTGTAACAAAGCCTTTTTTCTTTACTTCTTTCATCATACCTGAGAGTAATTTATTATATAATAAAGGAATTCCCATAAATACAGTGACTTTACCTTTAGATAAATCATTTACCATTCTAGATACAACAATACCATGTCCAAATACACATTCACTACCGAAAGTAACTGATACTAATAAAACAGCAGTACAGCAATAACTGTGATGAAGAGGAAGAAGAGCATATAAAATATCTGTTTCATCTAGTTGTAAAAATTGGTCATCTTTTGCTTGGAAAACATCACTTACAATATTTTTTTGAGTTAAAACAGCACCTTTCTCATTTCCTGTAGTTCCGCTAGTAAATAAAATAGCTGCAATATCATCTTCACATCCATCATATGGTTCATATAACTCTTTTGGAGTTGAATCCATCATTGCTTGATATTTTTCACTTTTACCTTGTAGTGTCATACAAAGAGATAAAGATTGTAAAAATGAAGGATCTTCTTTATCTAAAGATTCTAAGATATTTTTGTCAGCTAGCATAAATTTACAATCACTATAAGCTGTTAACTGTTTAACTTTTTTAATAGTTAGTTGGTTATCTAAAGGAACAACAACACCTCCAGCAAAATTAATAGAAAGGTAGGCAATTGCCCATTCGATACTATTTTTCCCGTTGATTGCTACTTTATCTCCCGCTTCTAATCCATTCTCTTTTAAATAAGAACTTACTTTTATCAAATAATCATATACTTCTTTGTAAGTTAAAGAAAATCTATTGGGAGAAAATTTAGTAAAACAAATTCTATCGGGGAATTTATCGATAGTCATTTTAAAAATTTGAGTTAATGTGGGCCAATCACCGTTAAATATTTTGCCTCTATACGGGTCTAGGTATCTTTTCCATGAATATTTCATATGTTGTCCTTTTTATAAATTCTCTAATATATTGACAATTTTAATTGCTTTTGTCAATAAAAAAATAATATAGATAAATATATATGTGATTTAAAAATAAATAGATAAAAACTTATTTTTTCATTATTATAGAGTCTTTTAAAAGGTAATATAAATCTGGATAAACAACATCTGCATATTTTTTTAGGTTGGGATAATCATTTGCACCCCAAAGTAAACCAATTTTATATCCTGCTTTGCCTTTAGTGGCATATTTCATATCAGAAACAGTATCTCCAACCATTGCAACTTCATAAGGTTTTAAATCATACATATCACAAAAAATATTAAACGACTCAGGGTTAGGTTTTTTAGCGATATCATCATCTTTTGTTGCAATGTAATCAACATAATCTTCAATTCCCATATATTTGAGAAAAATATTTGCTGAAGTTCTATTGTCTACAGTAACAACTGCAATTTTATATCCAATTTTCTTAAGTTCTTTAAATATTTCTCTTTGTTTAGAAAAATCCATATTTTTTATTTTATCTTCAACTAAGATATTATTATATTCCATTATTTTCTTAGTATATTTTACTAAAGAAGAAGGAAGCATTAAATTTGTTATACAAAACCAAAGAGCTTTTTTTGTAATATTGAACTTACCATGAGAAAAAATAGCACCACTTGCAACAGTTTCTCCATTTTCTCTAAGGCCTAATAATCTAATTAAATCTTTTTTTCTTTTATCTACTCTTTTTGAATTGGAAGAGCTAAAAGCTTTGTCGATAGATGTCTTTATGACTTCATGCCAAACTAAGGAATAGTCGAAAAGAGTTCCATCTTTGTCAAAAACTATAGCTTTCAAGTTAATCTGATTGTCCATAACTTTTACTTTATAATAAGTTTGTAATTTAAGCTAGTATCTTATTATAAAAAGATTGTGTAGGGTTTTTAATTAAATTTATTTTTTATATATTGATATATATGAAAGATGTAAGCAACAAATTAATTAAATTAACAAAAGATTTTAATATTAAGATAGAGAGTATTAGGGATTTAATAAAAGATGATATATATATCTATAATCCATTAAATTATGCCTCTTTGATGTTTGAAGCATATATAACTGAGTATGTTAGATCTCCCACTAAATATCTTTTTTTAGGAATGAACCCCGGTCCATTTGGTATGGCCCAAACAGGAATTCCTTTTGGAGAAGTTAATGCTGTTAAGAATTATTTAAAATTAGATTATCCAATATCATCAGCTAGAAATGAACATCCAAATAGAAAGGTTGAAGGTTTAAATATTAAAAGAAGTGAAATAAGTGGCCTAAGATTATGGGATTTAATTGAAACACATTTTAAAGATCCAAAAGATATGAGAGGTCAAATATACATTGCTAACTACTGTCCATTATTATTTTTATCTCCAATTAAAACTGCGAGAAATATAACTCCTGATAAATTAAGTAAAGAAACTAGAGCTTTACTTTATGAAACTTGTGATAAATACTTATTTGATACTATTGATTTGTTACAATGTGAGAAATTAATTGGAATTGGGAAATTTGCTATGCAAAAATTAAAAAATGATAAAATCCCTTATTATTCTATTTTGCATCCATCTCCAGCTTCTCCTCTTGCAAATAAAGGCTGGAAGGAAAAAACAGAACAAAAACTTATTGAAATCGGAGTATTAAATGAAAATGATTGTTAAATCTCATGCTAAGGTAAATCTACATTTAGCTGTTGGAGGAATACGAGATGATGGTTTTCATTCCCTCCAATCTATTTTCGCCAAAATTAGTTTGCATGATACTATAGAAATAAATGCAACTGTTAAGCCTCAATTAAATATTACAATCAGAGGATTAGAAAACTGTAATCTAAAAGGAGAGGATACTATATCTAAAGCTATTAGATTGTGGTGTGAAAAAGCAAAAGTAAATTTAGATGTTATAGTGAATATTAAAAAAAGAATTCCAAGCGAAGCTGGTTTGGGAGGCGGTTCTAGTAACGGAGCTTCAACTTTATTAGCTTTAAATAAAATGTTTCCAAATTATAGTGTAAGTTTTGATCAATTAAAAGAAATAGCCTTAGATATTGGATCTGATGTTCCTTTTTTCTTATATGATACTACTTTTGCTTATGTAGAGGGCAGAGGAGAATTTGTTGAACCTTTAGATAAAGAATTTAATTATTCTATAAAATTGTTTAAACCTAAACATGGTGTTAGTACAAAGGGTGCTTTTAATAAACTTGATAAAATAAAAAGAAGAGAATTTATTGAGAGGGCAGAGTTGATTAATATATTTAATCAAGGTGTTAATCAATGGAATTCCTTTTTTTATAATGACTTTGAATTAGTTATTAAAAGTGATGTTTTAACTAAGTTGCGAGAGCAAAATAATTGTTTTACTTTGATGAGTGGCTCGGGATCAACTTGTTACATAGTTTGTAACAAAATGGATAAGTGTTCTTTAAAATCCCCTTTTTCTGAAAAATATAAGAATAAAATAGATACTTTTAGTTGTTTTTTCTAAAATATCTAATATAATGATATTAATCAAAGCATAAAAAGAGGAGATTGAAATGAAAATAACGGAGGTTAGAATTCGTACTGTAACTGGTGAAAGTAAGCTAAAAGCTTATGCTACTGTAACCTTTGATAATGAATTTGTAGTTCATAATATTAAAGTTATTGAAAGTAAGAATGGGCTCTTTATAGCAATGCCTGCACGTTTAACTGCAAATAACGAATATAAAGATATTGTGCACCCTATAAATAGTGAATTTAGAAATAAATTACAAGAAACAATTTTAGATGCTTATGATAAAGAACTAAGTAAAGCTGAGTAAAAATTTAAAAAATTTTAATTTTTTTTAAAAAAGTGCTAGACAAATCTAAAAAAATAATGTAGTTTACCTCGTGTCGTTGGGAAGTCGCCAAGCGGTTAAGGCTCTGGTTTTTGGTGCCGGCACCGGGGGTTCGAGTCCCTCCTTCCCAGCCTTCGACCTGCTAATTATTAGCAGGTTTTTTTTATTTTCAAAGCTTTATTACTTGACCCCATCAATCTTTATCATTAGTATGGCTTTGGACACTTAAGTGTTCATATCCCATGGTAATTGGACTTAATCCAATGAGAGTATTAGGAGAAAAATATGTCTAATCATGTATTTGATGCAACTCTACGTACTTCTGATTTCGGAAGTGCTGGTTCCCGCCGTTTATTACGCGCTGGAAAAATCCCTGCTGTTATTTATGGTAGCAAAACTAAACCAATGCATATTGTAATTGATGCACATAAGTTTGCTTTAGCTATTGGAAGTATTTCAGAATCAACTCTTATCACTTTAAATGTTGAAGGTGATGAACACGAAGTATTAGTAAAAACTTTCCAAGAAGATATAATGACAGATATCATTCATCATGTTGACTTCTATGAAGTTGTTCGTGGTGAAAAATTACGTGCTTTTGTTTCTCTTTCTGTTGAAGGAAATCCAATTGGATGTAAGAAGGGCGGTATCTTAGATGTTGTTCTACACGAAGTTGAAGTTGAATGTTTACCAAAAGATCTACCTGCTGACATCAAAGTTGATGTATCAGCTTTAGACTTAAACGATCACATTTCTGTAAAAGATTTACCTGTTTCAGATGCTGTTTCTATTTTAACTGATGGTGATGAAAC
Organism: Sphaerochaetaceae bacterium; assembly: GCA_963677735.1. Taxonomy (GTDB): domain Bacteria; phylum Spirochaetota; class Spirochaetia; order Sphaerochaetales; family Sphaerochaetaceae; genus Pleomorphochaeta. Next base: position 1,706,502 of record OY782505.1, on the reverse strand, counting down.
TGTAGCAACTGTTAAATCTCTTAAAGTAGAAAAAGTTGCAACAGAAGAAGAAGCAGAAGAAGTTGTAGCAACAGAGGAATAATTTTATGAAATTAGTACTTGGCCTAGGTAATCTTGGAGCTGAGTATAAAGAAACTCGACATAATTGTGGATTTCAAGTCGTAGAATTATGCGCAGCGTTTTTTCATGTAAAAATGAAAAAGCGCTGTTTTCGTTTATACCAAGCTGCTAAGATTGACCAAGGTAATGAAAAATACACCCTTTTAAAACCCTTAACATATATGAACAATAGTGGAAATATACTTCGCTATTTTCCTTCTGTAAAGACAAAAGACATTATAGTTATCTGTGATCAAATGGATTTACCACTTTCTAATATAAGAATAAAAAAAGGAGGTGGCACTGCCGGCCATAATGGATTGAGGAGTATAGTCTCAAATTTAAATGGTGAAAAAGATTTTATTAGAATCTATGTTGGAATAGGGCGTCCTAAAGAAAATCAAAGTGTTGTTCAACATGTTTTAGGTGTTGAAGAAAATACAAAATTATTTAAGGAAGGTGTTGAAAAAGCTAATTTAGCATTAATTGATTTGATAAATGGCCAATCTCTTGAAAAGGTTATGCAAACATATAATAAAAAAATAAAGATGTAATTTTAGTAACAAAGTTACATTTATTTATATTTTAGATTGACGAATAGATTATTCTTAGTCATATTTATTGTTATAGTATTAACTTTCAAGGTGGCCATATGGATCAATTTAATGAATATTTTGAAAAATATTCAGAACTAAAAGACAAAAAAATCGCAATTGCCTTTTCAGGTGGAAGTGATTCCTTAGCCCTTCTATATATGCTAAGCCAAAAATTTAATAGTAAAAATCTAATAGCATTATATGTTAATCATGGATTAAGAGATTCGAAAGAATTGAGTAATGAGAGTAAAATAAATAGGGAAAATTGTTTATCATTAGGTGTTGAATATAAAGAATTTATTTTAGAAAAAGGCGAAATTGAAAATTTAGCAAAAGAGAGAAATAATGGTATTGAAGACGCTGCTAGATTTTTGAGATATAATAAACTTCTTTCTTTTTGTAAAGAAAATGGATATTATGCCCTCTCAACAGCTCATACAATAGATGATCAATTAGAAACTATGATTATGAGAACCTTTAATGGAGCTTCTCTATTATCTTTAACTTGTATTAAAGATATAAGGGAACAAGATTCTATTAAAATAATTAGACCTCTATTAAATTATTCTAAAGATGATTTGAGATTAAAATTAAAAGTCGCAGGTCTTATTTGGAGTGAGGATACAACTAATAGAAGTACTGATTATTTAAGAAACAGAATTAGAAAAGAAATTTCTCCTAAAGTTGAATCGATTTTTCCTGATGTTAAGCAAATAGTTTATAGAAATGCACAGCTTTTTACTGGTCTTGTTTCTTTGGCTCAAGAAAAAGTTAATAAGATGGTTGCAAAAAATATTGTTAATAGGAAAGAATATTTATTGCAAGAAGATATAATAAGATATAATATTTTATCAAAGCTTATAAAAAAATTTGAAGTTCCATCGTTTAAAAAAATTGTCCATATAGATAATGTTATTAAACAAAAAAAAGAAGGCTGTGAGAATTTTGGTAATATTGAATTATTGATAAAAGACGATTCTTTTGTTATTAATAAGTTTGATAGTATTTCTCAATTTAGCTATGTTGTTGAAAAAATGGAAGATCAAACAATATCTGTTTTTGACAATAAGTTAATTATTAATTCAGCAGAAAACGAAGATACTACTCTTCTAAGAATTGCTGATGAAGATATTAGTTTGCCTTTAATTGTTAGAATCTTAGAAGTGATGATTTTTTAGTTACTGATGGTGGAACTGTAGAAATAAGTAAATTCCTTTCTAATTGGAAATTAAAAGAATCCGATAGAAAGAAAGTTATTGTATTAGAAGATAGAAATGGTATTGTAGCTCTTTTTGCTAAACATCTTGGTGGAAGAGATAGATTAACAAATAGAGTAAAAACTCCCCTTGTAGGAAAAACCGTTAGAATATATAGTATTGTTTGAAAAGGATTAAATAGTGAATAATTTTTATAATCAAGACCGCTCAAAAGTTGGTATTTATTTAGACGAAGATAATAAGAATAATGATAAGAAGCCAGATAAAAATGATTTCTGGAATGGATTAAGAGGTGGAGGATCCTCCCCTAATAATAAAAATGATGGTAATGGACCTTTCAAAAATCCTAAAAACAGACTTTCTTTTGGTATTTTTGTTTTTGTATTATTAACCTTCGGTATATTAATGTTCGATAGTATGGCAGCTGGTAGTGCACAAAGTGTTCCTTACACTACATTTAAACAATATGTAGCTTCAGGGCAAGTTCAAACTGTAGACATTGAAGCAAATCAAAAAATTACATTTATTACTTCTACAAACGTTCAAATGAGGACATTAATTCCTTATGTTGATGAGAATTTGTTAGAAGAATTAGAAAATAATGGTGTTATTGTATCAGGTTCTGAACAACAGATATCGTATTTATCATTGTTCTTAAGCATTGTTCCTTGGATAATCTTTGTTGGCTTTATGGTAATTTTATACCGCCAAGCTAATGGAATGAATTCAAAGATGATGGGTGGCCTTGGAAAAAATCTTGCCAAAGAATATAAACCCGATGAAAATAAGACATCATTTAATGATGTAGCTGGACAATTAGAAGCTAAGAATGAGTTAATGGAAGTAGTAGATTTCTTAAAAAATCCAACTAGATTCCATAAAATTGGTGCAAAAATACCTAAAGGTGCTCTATTAGTTGGTCCTCCTGGAACAGGTAAAACTTTACTAGCTAAAGCAGTAGCAGGTGAAGCTGGAGTTTCTTTTTTACATACTAGTGGTTCTGACTTTGTTGAAATGTTTGTAGGTATGGGTGCTTCTCGTGTTCGTGATTTATTTGAACAAGCAAGAAAAGCTGCTCCATGTATCATCTTTATTGATGAATTAGATGCTGTAGGTAGAGCACGTGGATCAGGACTTGGTGGTGGACACGATGAAAGAGAACAAACTTTAAACCAAATACTTGTTGAAATGGATGGATTTGATTCTATTTCTAATGTAATTGTTATGGCTGCAACAAACCGTCCTGATGTATTAGACCAAGCTTTACTTAGACCTGGTAGATTTGATAGACAAGTTGTAGTAGATCTTCCAGATATCAAAGAAAGAGAAGCTATTTTACAAATTCACTGTAAAAAGGTTAAATTAGAGTCTGGTGTTGATTTGATGAGAATTGCTCGTGCAACTCCAGGAAGCAGTGGCGCAGATTTAGCTAATATGATTAATGAAGCTGCTCTTTTTGCTGCAAGAGAAAATAAAGAAACTGTTTCTATGAATAATATTGAAGAAGCTAGAGATAAAGTAATGCTAGGTGTTGCTAAAAAGAGTAAATTTATGAGCGAAGATGATAAGAGAGCTACAGCTTATCATGAAGCAGGGCATACACTCCTTCACTATTATTTATCTAATGTTGACCCATTACATAAGGTTACAATTATACCTCATGGTAGAGCCTTAGGTTTAACAATTAGTTTACCTGAAAAAGATGCTTACACACTTACCAAGAGTAAGTTAGTAGATAGAATTAAAATTACAATGGGTGGTTATGTAGCTGAAGAATTGGTTTATGGAGAGACTACAACAGGAACTTCAAATGATATTCAACAAGCAACTAATCTTGCAAAGAGAATGGTTACTGAGTTTGGTATGAGTAGTTTAGGTTTTATTAATCTAGGCGATGAAGATGAACCTTTATTCTTAGGTCGTGAGATAGCACAACATAAGAACTTTAGTGAAGCAACTGCAAAAATTATCGATGAAGAGATGTTAAAGATTTTAAATAAGTGTTTAGATGATACTAGAGATATTTTAAAATCACATAGAGATCAATTAGATTTATTAACTGATGAGTTAGTAGAAAAAGAAACTCTCGATGATGCAGAAATTAGAGAATTATTAGGTTTTGAACCTATTGAAAACAAATTCAGTTTAACTTAAAAGGACTAATATGGCACATGATTATTCTTTGACAAGGAACTTTTGTATTATTGCGCATATCGACCATGGTAAATCTACCTTGGCCGATAGATTTATTGAAATGGCAAAATTAGGAAATACAAGAGGCCCTGCCCAAGATCAAGTTTTAGACAATATGGATATCGAGAGAGAAAGGGGCATTACTATTAAAAGCCAAGCAGTTACAATTCCTTATACTGCAAAAGATGGTAAAACCTATACTTTAAATTTAGTAGACACTCCCGGTCATGTTGACTTTAGCTATGAAGTTTCTAGAGCTATTAGCTCTTGTGAGGGAGCGCTTTTATTAGTTGATGCTTCCCAAGGTGTTGAAGCCCAAACTCTTGCAAATCTATATTTAGCTATGGAGCATAATCTTGAAGTTATTCCTGTAATAAATAAAGTTGATCTTCCATCTGCTAATATTCCAATGTGTTTGGAAATGATAGATAATGATTTAGGATTAGATCCTGATATGAGTGTACAAGTTAGTGCTAAAACAGGATTTGGTGTAGATCAATTATTTGAACAAATTGTTGAATTTATACCACCACCTCAAGGAATAGATGAGGATCCATTAAAAGCTGTAATCTTTGACTCACACTATGATGCATACCGTGGAATTATTGTTCACTGTAGAGTCTTTGATGGGTGTTTGAAAAAAGGTGAGACTATTAGATTTATGCATGGTGGTGTCGATTTTATTGTAGAAGAAGTTGGTATTTTCCAATTAGGCTATATAAAAACAGAGGCATTACATGCAGGAGATGTAGGATACTTTATTGCAGGAATTAAGAAAATTGGTGATATTAGAGTTGGGGATACTGTAACAAAATTATCAAATCTTGCAAAAGAACCCTTAGAAGGTTTTAAAGATGTTCAACCTGTAGTTTTCTCCTCTATTTATCCTGTTGATGCTAATGATTATGAAGAGTTGTTTGATGCAATTGAAAGATTAAAATTAAATGATGCCTCTTTAGTATATGAGAAAGACTCATCAGCTGCTTTAGGCTTTGGTTTTAGATGTGGATTTTTAGGATTATTGCATTTAGAGGTAATTCAAGAGAGAATTGAGAGAGAATTCAATTTATCAATTGTATTTACTTCACCGTCTGTAGAATATAAAGTTCATCTAAAAAAAGATAATGAAGTTGTTGAAATAGATAATCCACTTGAATATCCAGATCAAGTTTTAGTGGATTATAGTGAAGAACCTTTTATTAGGGCAAATGTAATTACTCCAAGTGAATATATTGGACCAATTATGGCTTTAGCAATGGAAAAAAGAGGTGTTCAAACTAATATGAATTATTTAGATTCAAAAAGAGTTGAACTTCAATATGAAATGCCATTAGCAGAAGTATTATTTGAGTTTTATGATAGATTAAAATCAATTTCTAGAGGATATGCTTCTTTTGATTATGAAGTTATTGGGTATAGAAGAACTGATTTAGTTAGATTAGATATTTTAGTTAATGGAGACCAAGTTGATGCATTATCTCAATTAGTATTTAGAGGAAATGCAGTACAAAGAGGTAAAATTGTTTGTCAAAGACTAAAAGGTGAAATACACAAACAACAATACAAAATTGCAATTCAAGCGGCAATCGGTGGTCAAATAGTTTCAAGAGAAACTATAACTGCTTATAGAAAAGATGTAACAGCTAAATGTTATGGTGGTGATATCTCAAGAAAGAGAAAGTTGCTTGAAAAACAAAAAGAAGGTAAAAAGAGAATGAAAATGGTTGGTAGCGTAGAAATACCACAACAAGCCTTCTTAGCTGTATTAAAGAGTGATGATACTAGTAATTAAATTTATATAATAAAGAGTCTATGTGTATTCATGGGCTCTTTTTTTGAGGTAAAAAGGATGAGAGAATTAATTGGAAAAACAAAAAATGGTGAATCCATTTATAAGTATTCTATTTCTAATGGTAAGTATTCTTTAGAAGTATTAACACTTGGGGCGACTATCTATTCATTAAATGTTCCTGATAAAGATGGTAATAATGTGGATGTTGTACTTGGTTATAAGAATTTAGACGATTATCAAACTTCTAAAACATATTACGGTATGAATGTTGGAAGGGTAGCAAACAGAATAAAAGGTGCTAAATTTATAATAAATGGTGTTGAATATAATGTTGAAAAAAATGAAGGTGAGAATTGTCTTCATAGTGGTTCCACATCTTTAGCCTATAAAAATTGGGCATGTGAAGAGTTAGTTATAAATAATAATCCAGCATTAAAATTAAGCGTGACATCCTTCAATGGTGAAGGGGGCTTTCCAGCAAATGTTACAGTTTGGTGTATTTACTTACTAACAGATGATGGCCAATTAATAATTAATTATGAAGCTATTTGTGATAAAGATACAATTCTTAATCTAACTAACCATAGTTATTTCAATTTAAGTGGTGATTATACCTCTACTATATTAGATCATAAATTAATGTTAGATTGCGATAAATATGTTGAAGTAGATGATAAATCAATACCAACTGGAAGATTGATTCCAACTACAAATACACCTTTTGATTTTACTGAATTTCATACTATAGGGGAGAGGATAAATCAAACTCCTGCGGGCTATGATCATGCTATGTGTTTTAGTAATTATACAAAACAACTTGCTAAAGTTGGAGAGGTAAAATGTGATAGAACTAATATAGTAATGGATATTTCAACTACGCTTCCTTCCCTTCAATTATATAGTGGAAATTTCATTGCAGAGGATGAGATTAACAAAGATGGTTCAAAAGGTCTAAAAAATGGTGGTATTTGTTTTGAAACTCAATTTTACCCAGATTCACCCAATAATGTGAACTTTCCTTCGATTCTACTCAAAAAGAATGATAAGTACAAACATGTAACTATTTATCAATTTGGAACTTATTAACAAATAATTAATAAAAGGAGAGTCTCAGCTCTCCTTTTATTGTGTATTTATATATTATCTGTCTCTTCTTCTTTTAAATATAATATTATTTTTCTTAATTTCATCAAAAGAAAAAGTTTCTGGAACAGGATCGTGTCCGCCGATGTAAAATCTACTACATCTTGAGATTCTAATAACCCCTAATACTGTTCCCTTAAGTATTCCATGCTTAGAAACTGCTTGTGAAAAATAGGTTGAACAAGTTGGAGAATATATACAAGAGCCACCTATATAAGGAGATAATATACCTTTGTATAGGTAAACTGGAATTAGATAAATAAAACGTAAAATCTTTAATAATCTTTTCATAGAACTAATATAGCTAATGCTTTATTAAAAAACAAGTTACTTTGTCACATAGCGAGCAAAAAATACTAAATAAAAGGGTAGTTAAATACATAAAATTAGTTAAAACAAAGATTAGGTATTTGACTTTTATATAAGTTAATGATACGTTTACACCATAAATAAAGAATATTAATGGAGGAATAACCATATGGCAGGTAATGTATCAAAGAACGCACGTCGTGCTGGTGCTCAAGTATTAACAAGTCGCTGGGGCGGTCAAATTAAAATGAAGAGTGTTTTTGAAAACGGTAGACTACGTCACGTAGCTTATTGTGAAAAAAGTGGAAACACAGCTCGTAAAGCAAAAGATTTAATGTAAAACTGACGTTTTAAGCAAACCAGAGATGATTTCTCTGGTTTATTTTTTTATATAAAGACTTTTGTCATAAAATAAATATTGATATAAAACATAAAGAAAGGTATAGTATATATTAAGTGGTAATGTTAATTATCAATAATGAGAGCTATGGAGAATTGAAGGACAAAATTTTTTGATTTTAATTGCATTCGATTAATAATTGAAATAAATTCATTTTTTTTGTACCTAAAATTGAACTCATATGATATACTTCTATAGAAGAAGTATTTATTATACAAAAACCATTGAGATTTATATTAGGAGGAAAACCGTGAAACGTTTTTCAAGTAAATTAATGTCAGCATTGTTAGTAACATTGCTCATCGTTTCCGTAATAGGATGTAAGTCAACACCTGAGCCTGTTGAAGAAGTACCTGCTGCAGCCGTTGTTCAACCTGTAGCTCCTGCACCTGAAAAAGAAGCTCCTGCAGTGGAAATGGAAGTTCCCGCTGAAGTTGAAGAAGTAGCAGAAGTACCAGTAGAAGAAGTTGTAGAAGCTCCTAAAGCGGAAGTAAAAGAAGAAGCTAAAGAAGTTACAGTTGTTAAAGAAAAAGAACCAGAAGTTGTTTATCCTTACGGTGTAAAAGAAATTGTAAAAGCTGAAGGTCATGATGTATTCGATCTATTCATCGTACATACAAATGATGTACATGGTAGAGTAGAAGCAACTGATAGTAATATTGGTTATTCAAGATTATCAACTATGCTACAAGTTGCAAGAAGTATTACAGATAACATCTTATTATTAGATGCTGGTGATGCTATTTCAGGTAGTAACTTTGTTAATCTATACAAAGGCGAAACTGCTGCTGTATTACTTGATATGCTAGGCTATGATGCAATTGCTCTAGGTAATCACGAATTTGATTACGGTCTAGATAGAATATTACAAGCTGCACAAATTGCAAACGAATATTCAAATGTTAAAGTTCTATCAGCTAATGTATTAGATGAAGATGATAACTTATTATTCCAACCTTATCAAATTTATAACTTTAACGGATTTAAAGTTGCTGTAATTGGTTTAACTACTCCAGATACTTATGTAACTACAAATCCTAAAAACGTTGAAGGTGTAACTTTCGATAGTCCTATGGTAATTCAAAATGCACAATATGCAGTTGATATGGCTCATCAATTAGCTGATTATGTTGTAGTATTAGGTCACTTTGGTATAGATGAAAATGGTCCAAGTGGTTATACAAGTGAAATGGTTTGTGAAAACATTGACGGTATCGACCTATGGATTGATGGCCACAGCCATGATGCATTACCAGAAGGTGAATATGTAAACGGTACTTTAATTGTACAAACTGGCGAATATTTAGAAAACTTAGGTGTTGTTGACTTATTAGTTAAGAATAAAGAAGTTGTTGCACAAAACGCTTTCTTAATCAAAGCTTCTGATGTTGCAGATCCTACAAGTAGTGAATTAGCTAGTATGTATGGTATCACATCTGTTCCTGAAGACCCACAAGTTAAAGCATACATTAGTGCTAAAGCTGATGCTCTAGATGCAATCTATAGCCAAGTTGTAGCAAATGTTCCTAAGACTTTAAATGGTGAAAGAGCTGATGTTAGAACTAAGAAAACAAATCTTGCAGCAATGATTTGTGAAGCAATGACTGAATCTTCAGGTGCTGATTTCTCAATCACTAACGGTGGTGGAATTAGAACAAGCATTGATGCTGGTGATGTAACAATGGGTGAAATCATTGCAGTATTACCTTTCAACAATGTTGTAACTGTAAGTGAAGTTACTGGTGCTCAAGTTTACGAAGCATTAGAACATGGTTATTCTAGCCTACCTGCAGCTGCTGGTTCATATGCACAAACAGACTTGAAAGTTGTTTACAACAAATATGCTGATCCTGGAAAACGTATCTTAAGAGTATACGCTAACGGAAAAGCTATTAAGAAAGACTCAACTGTATACCATGTTGCTACTAACGACTTCTTAGCTGTTGGTGGAGACGGATATACAATGTTTGATAAAGTTGTAGCAATGAAAGACTTAATGAGTGATGTATTTGCTGATTACTTAGCAGAAAATTACCCAGTAAAATAGTAATTGTTTTAACTGACTTATAAGGCCCACTTTTAGTGGGTCTTTATTTTGCTAAAAAAAATTAAAAAATTTTTTTTTCTTAACATAATGTAAGTAACGTAGAATCGTAACTTATAAATTAGGGTAACAAAAAAGTAGCCAAAAAAGAGAAAATTTAATAAAATTGTATTGACAGAAATGGCGCAATAATGTAATGTACCAATCGTTCCAATTACTTAAGCGCCTGTAGCTCAGTCGGTAGAGCAGGTGGCTGTTAACCACCCTGTCGGGGGTTCAAATCCCTCCGGGCGCGCTTAAACTTGCTCCCAATATTTTCGGGAGCTTTTTATTTGCTCTAGGTATGAGAGCTAGCACATACCCTAGTAGTTGAGTTTTAAAAATGCTGTTTTAAGATTAAAGCTATTAGAAGAAAACTTTCTTAAAGGAATTGACTATGGCAACAAGAAGAGGCCCACGTTTTAAAGAATGTCGTAGATTAGGTGTGAATGCTTGTGGTCACCCTAAGGCTATGGATCGCGCAAACGCTCCTGCTTTTCGAAAGAAACACAAAGTATCCGACTATGGTATGCAACTAGCTGAAAAGCAAAAAGTTAAAGCATATTACGGTATCTTTGAAAAGCAGTTACGTAATTACTATGCTCAAGCAAGTAGATCTGAACAAAGAACTGGTGATGCTTTAATTACTACACTAGAATGTCGTTTAGACAATCTTGTTTATCGTATTGGATTTGGTAACTCAATTAGACTTTCACGTCAATTGGTTTCCCACGGTCACATTTTAGTTAATGGTAAAAAGGTAGATATTCCTTCATACCAATGTAAAACAGGTGATGTGATTTCATTAAAAGAGAAATCTCGTAAGAACGAAACTTTCAAAAAGAATTTCTTAGGTGCAGCTAAATTTAAGCTTGCTTACCTTGATAAGAGTGAAGAAGGTTTTGCAGGAACTCTTTTAAGAACACCAGAAAGAGCTGAAGTTCCAGTTGAAATCAACGACCAATTAGTTGTTGAGTTCTACTCTAAGTAAACTTAAGTTATATAAGGTACAAAAAAAAACTACTAGACAGCATTCTAGTAGTTTTTTTATTCTCTAAAGATTATTTAATATTTTTTTTAAAATCTTCAGTATTTAATAATTCAAAGTAATGATAAGTTCCATCTTCTAGGGCAATAGCAGTAACACTTTTTCTAAATAGTTTGTCAAAAAGATTAATAGATTTAATACTCTTAGGATCTTTTTTATTTTTTATTACATCTAATGCATTTGCTTGCGATACTTTATAAACATTTTTAATATCTTTGATTTCAATTTGTCTTTCTAATTTTACGTACTTAACTTTATTTTTCTTTTTTGTTTTCAATTCCATACCAAAAAGAGAATATTTTTTCTCAAAATCTTCAAAATATAGAGTATCGTTAATTTTAAAAATAAACACACCATATTCTCTAAAAGTTGAATCAGAGCAACCATACCATGTCGCAAATGTTTTCCATGTGATTTTACCACCATATCTTGTTTCTAAATTATCTATAAACTCTTGAGCTTCTTCATCCATTTTATTACTTAGCTATTATAGCTTTCCTCCAATTCAATTAAATATTGAGTAACCTTTGATTAATGAGAGATTAATCCTTGAATAATATTTGTGATTATTGTAGCATGCAACACAGATTATTGAAAGTGAATAGTTAGTGAATGAAGAATTGAGATAGGTAGTTAGCGATGGATTATTTGATAAAAGATTTTGGAAAGATTCTTAAAAAGAATGCTTTGATGATGAGAAGGTTATTATTACAAGAAAATACCGATTGTATGAGAGTTTATGATAGAAACATCGAGGAATTACCTGTTAGTGTTGAATTATTTTCTAAGTATGCAAGAATCACTGATTACAGTGAGGATGGACTTTCAGATGAATTAGAAGATCTTGTAAAAGATACAGTTAGAAGAATGTGCTATGTACAGGGTGAGAATGTTATTTTTCACAGACGTGCAAAAAGAAGCAATAAAGAGCAACATGAAATCCAAAGTACAAATAGTGTCACTCTTGAGGTAAATGAAGCTTCACACCGATTTAAAGTCGATTTAACGAAAAGAATAGATACAGGTCTATTTCTAGATCATTATAAAACAAGAAAATTAGTACAAAGCATAAGTGATAATAAAAGAGTATTAAATCTCTTTTCTTACACTGGTTCTTTTAGTGTATATGCAGCTGCTGGAAATGCTCAATTAGTTGAGTCTATAGATTTAAGTAAAACATATACAGATTGGGCAATGCATAATTTAAGTATTAATGGATTTCAAGGAGAAAAATATCCTTGTATTACCACTGATGCTTTAAAATATGTCATTGATTCTGTAAGAAATAAAAAAATTTATGATTTAGTAATTTTTGATCCTCCAAGTTTTTCAAATAGTAGAAAAATGGAGAAGGATTTTGATGTTCAACGCGATTATGTAAGATATCTAAAATTTATTAATAATTTATTAGAAAAAGGTGGAAAGGTAATATTTTCAACAAATTTAAGTTCCTTCCACATGGATCCAGGTCGTCTTAAAGGATTTGAAGTAAAAAATATAACAAAAGATATTTTAGCAGATGGTTTCACAAAGAAAAAAGGCACATCAAGAACTTGGATATTGGAAAAAGTTAGTAAAGTTAAATTAACCAAAGAAGATTATGAAGGAAAAAAATACTTTACTGTAAGAGAAAATGCGAAGAAAGAAAGGGTAAAACTAATGGAAGAAATCCAAAAAACCGAAGAAAATGATTTTGAAAAAATAATAGCTAATTTAGAAGAAAGCTATAGCGAAAATGAAAATTTAAGTGAAACTGAAGAATTTGCAATTAATGAAGAAATATCTGATGTTAAAGAAGTAGAAGATACTGAATTATTAAATGAAGAAAAAGATGAAGATACATATGTTTCAGATGATGAACTTGTGATTCGTTGGGATTCAAGTTATGAAACATCTACCGCTCCTCGTTCTAGAGATAGAAAACCTTCAAGAGAAGGTAGAGGTTATTCAAGAGAAGGTAGTTCTTCTTTTGATAGAATAGAGAAATCTTTTACAAGAGATGATAGAGATAGACGACCTTCTAGAGATAGAGGGGATAGATCTTTTGATAGAGACAGAAGAGACAGACGCCCTTCTAGAGATGGTGAATCAAGATCTTTTGGTAGAGACAATAGAGATAGAAGACCTTCTAGAGATGGAGGGGATAGATCCTTTAACAGAGATGATAGAGATAGACGTCCTTCTAGAGGCGGCGATAGACCTTTTAATAGAGATAGATCCTTTAATAGGGATGATAGAGACAGACGTCCTTCTAGAGACGGAGATAGACCTTTTAACAGAGATAGATCCTTTAATAGAGATGATAGAGACAGACGTCCTTCTAGAGACGGAGATAGACCTTTTAACAGAGATAGATCCTTTAATAGAGATGATAGAGACAGACGTCCTTCTAGAGACGGAGATAGACCTTTTAACAGAGATAGATCCTTTAACAGAGATGATAGAGACAAGCGTCCTTCTAGAGACGGAGATAGACCTTTTAACAGAGATAGATCCTTTAACAGAGATGATAGAGACAGACGTCCTTCTAGAGACGGAGATAGACCTTTTAATAGGGATAGATCCTTTAACAGAGATGATAGAGATAAGCGTCCTTCTAGAGATGGAGAGAGATCTTTTAATAGGGATAGATCATTTTCAAGAGATGACAGAGATAGACGACCTTCTAGGGATAGTAGAGAGAGAACATTCTCAAGAGATGACAGAGATAGACGACCTTCTAGAGATAGTAGAGATAGATCATTCTCAAGAGATGATAGAGAGAGAAGACCTAGTAGAGATGGTGGGTTTTCTAGAGATAGAAACTCTCAATCAGAAGGGTATACTCCTAGAGAAAAAAGGGTGAAATCTAGTAAACCTAAACCTTATGGTTTTGAGAAGAAAAACAAACAAAGAGATGAAGAAGATTTTTAAATTTTGAAAGAATAATATAATTATTCTCTGAAATTCATAAAACTACATAATTGAACTAATACCCTTAGAAAACTAGTATAAGGGTATTTTTTATAAACTTTTTGACCTAAAATAAAATATATTTTAATTTTTATGTCTAGCCACCAATTTAATATTATACTAATATTGATATAGCACTTGATGATAATAGAGTGTATAAGGAGTTAATATATGAATAAGAGTGCATCCTGCGAGTTGCGTCGGCTGACTAACCATGTCAGAAGAAAACTTATGACCTTTAAAGGTGATAAGAATAATAAGAGGCAAACATCCTCTCATTATTACATCATTAATTACATAGCATCAAAAGGCAGTGAAGATGTTTTCCAAAGAGATATTGATCAAAGATTCTCTCTTAGAAGGCCTACAACAACTGAGATACTAAAATTGATGGAAAGAAATGGTTTAGTTACAAAGAAATCTGTAGAAAATGATTTGAGACTAAAAAAAGTTGTACTAACAAAAAAAGCTAAAGTTCTTGGAGCAGAATTTGAAACTTTTTTAGATGATATGGAAAGCCAAATGACAGAAGGAATTTCTGATGAACACATGGAAATTTTCTTTGACGTTGTTGAAAAAATGAGACTTAATTTAGAGAATGAGAGTTAATGAAGATTAGACCAATTTTGGGGAGCTTGAAGGGTTTTTATAAGGAAACTATTCTTGCTCCTTTGTTTGTAATTATAGACACTTTACTATTTTCCCAGATTCCATTTATTATCGCAAGATTAATAGATGATGGAATTAATGCGGGAAATAAAGAGTACATAATTAGTACAGGATTATACCTATTAGTAGTTACTTTGTTGATGACTATTACTGGAGTTTTAGGTGGCGTTTTTGCCGCGAGGGGAGCAACTGGATTTAGTAAAAATTTGAGACATAATTTATTTTATAAAATAGAAAATTATTCTTTTTCAAATTTAGATAAATTCTCTTCAAGTTCTTTAATAGTTCGTCTAACAACAGATGTGCAGAGATTGCAGAATGTTTATCAGATGTCAATTAGAGGTGCTTTTAGGGCATTAAGTAGCATAGTTTTTGCTATATATATGTCATATATAATAAGTCCTAAGTTATCAATGACTTTTTTGTTTGCAGTCCCAATATTGGTCACTCTTTTAATCGTAATAATTAAATTAGCTTTTCCTAGATTTGAAAAAGTTTTTAAAGAAATAGATAATTTAAATAGAGTTGTTAAAGAAAACCTAGATGGAATTAGAGTAGTTAAAGCTTATGTTCAAGATGAATATGAAGTTAAGAAATTTAAAGACAAAAGTTCCCTTCTTGAAAAATTATATGTAAATGCATACAAACTTATGGTTTCTGTTATGCCTATAATGTTATTTTGTGTATTTGCAATTACCATAGTTATAGTTTTCTTGGGTTCTAAAATGGTAATTAGTACAGAATTAACAACTGGAGAATTAGTAAGTTTAGTCAGTTATACTAGTATGGCTTTATTTGGATTAATAATGTTTTCTGGTGTATTTGTAATGGCTATTGTTGCCTCTCCTAGTGTAAAGAGAGTTGTTGAAGTTCTTGAAGAAGTTCCAGATATAAAAGATGGTAAAAATCCATTAACTGAATTAAATAATGCTGATATTGAATTTAAAGATGTAAGTTTCAGTTATCTTAAAAGGGATGATAAACTTTGCTTAGAAAATATTAATTTAAAAATTAAGCAAGGGGAAAAAATTGGTATTCTTGGTTCAACCGGATCCTCAAAAACTAGTTTAGTCAATTTACTACCACGTTTATACGATGTTCAATCTGGATCAATTGAGATTGGTGGTATAGATGTTAGAAAATATTCACTTGAAACTTTAAGAAATAATATATCATATGCTTTACAAAAATCAGTGTTATTTAGTGGAACAATTAAAGAGAATCTTCTTTGGGGTAAAAATAATGCTAGTGAAGAAGAAATGATCCAAGCTTGTAAAATTGCTCAAATTCATGATTTTATCATGGCTAAAGAGGGCAAATACAATTATAAAATTGAAAGAGGTGGAGTAAATGTTTCAGGCGGACAGAGACAACGTCTTGCAATTGCTAGGGCATTGATTAAATCTCCTAAAATCTTAATTTTGGATGATTCCACAAGTGCTGTTGATATGGCAACTGAAGCTAGTATCAATAAAGGATTAAGTGAAAAATTACCAAATACTACAAAAATTATAATAGCACAAAGGATTTCAAGCATTGAAAATTGTGATAAAATTATAGTTTTAGATGAAGGAAAGATTGTGGGACTTGGAAAACATGAGGATTTATTAGCAACTAATAATATCTATCAAGAAGTATATTATACCCAAAAAAAGGAGGTCGGTGATGCCTCCATTTAATGCAAGAGGGCCAGCAGCCCATGGTAAAGGTGCAAAGCCAAAATCATTTAAAAAAACTTCTTTAAGATTGTTTAAGTATTTATCTCCATACAAATTTAAATTAATTTTAGTTTTTATTTGTATTATATTAGCTGCTACAACAACAATAGCATCTTCTGTTTTTTTACGCTTTATAATTGATAATGGAATAACTCCTTTATTAGGAGTAGAAAACCCAGATTTCTCATATTTTTACACAACAGTACCTATTTTTGCTGTAGTATTATTAGTAGGTGTGGGTGCTATGTATTACTATTCAAAAGCAATGGTAAAAATATCACAAAAGGTTTTAAAAACTTTAAGAAATCAGATGTTTGAACACATGCAAACTTTACCTTTAACTTATTTTGATACAAACGGCCATGGAAATATTATGAGTCGTTATACAAGTGATATCGATGCAATGGTTAATTTATTAGCACAGAGCTTACCTCAATTACTCCTTGGCTTGTTACAGTTTGTTGGCATATTAATTGCTATGTTATTAACAAGTTGGAGGTTGTCCATTGTAGCCTTTACCTTGTTAGCTGGTATGCTTGTCATAGTACAGTTGCTTGGTAAAGCTTCTGGAAAGTATTTTTCTAAACAGCAAGAATCTTTGGGCGAGGTAAACTCCTATATTGAAGAGATGACTGCTGGGCAAAAAGAAGTTAAGGTTTATAATCAACAAGATGCTGTTAATAAAAGATTTGATAATTTGAATTATAAATTATTTGAAAATTCTAGAAAAGCCGGTTCCTTAGCTAATATATTTATGCCAATTACTACTGGTTTGAGTTATGTGCAATATGTAATTTTAGCCATGGTGGGTGGAATTCTAGCCTTAAGTGGTTATAGTACTATTACACTTGGTGTTATAGTGAGTTTTTTGCAACTATCTAGAAATTTAGCACAACCTGTTTCGTCTTTGGGTCAGCAGCTAAACTCTCTAATGTTAGCTATAGCAGGTGCAGAGAGAATCTTCAATTTAATTGATGAAGAAAGTGAAAGTGATTTAGGTCATATAGAGCTTGTGAATACAATGATAGACAAAGATAATAAATTTGTCGAATGTAAAGAAAAGACTTGTCACTGGGCTTTTAAAGATGGGGAGAAATATACTTTATTACATGGTGAAGTTGAATTAAAAGATGTTAATTTTTCTTATGTAAAAGATAAGCAAATTCTTAAAAACATTAATGTAAAAGCTTTAGCTGGTCATAATATAGCATTTGTTGGTTCAACTGGAGCTGGTAAAACCACTATTACAAATTTAATAAATCGTTTTTATGATATTGATAGTGGTGCAATCTATTATGATGGTATAAATATTAAAGATATTAAAAAATCTGATCTTAGAAGAGCTTTAGGTTTTGTTTTACAAGATACAAGTTTATTTAGTGGAACAATCAAAGAGAATATTAGATATGGTAATCTTAATGCTAGTGATGAGGATGTAATTAAAGCTGCAAAACTAGCAAATGCAGATCACTTTATATCACTTTTAGAAGATGGTTATGATACCTTCTTAGATGGTGAAGATAATTTACTCTCTGTTGGACAAAGGCAGTTATTAGCAATAGCAAGATGTGCTGTGGCTAACCCTCCAGTAATGATATTAGATGAAGCAACTAGTAGTATTGATACTAGAACTGAAATGATAGTCCAAGAAGGTATGAATAAATTAATGGAAGGTAGAACTGTTTTTGTAATTGCTCATAGACTTTCTACAATTAGAAATAGTGATGTTATAGTTGTGTTAGATCATGGAGAAATTATTGAAATGGGCAACCATAAATACCTTTTGAAAAAGAAAGGCGCATACTATAATTTATATACAGGTTTAACAAAATTAGATTAGTATAAATAAAGGTTGCTAATACAAGATGTTGAAGTTACAATATGATTAAAAAAAGTAATTTCTACATCTTTTTTTAATGTTTTTTGTTTTAAAAAATCGGTTGACATTTTTTACTTAATGAAGCATAATCCTTATAGATAATTAATTTCAATAAGGATAGAATATGGTAGAGAGAAGACAAACAATTCAAAGAGGGTTAGTCCTTGATGCTGTTAAGGTGTTATATAATCATCCTACAGCCCAAGAAGTTTATGATTTTATTCATGAAACACACCCTAGTGTAGGTAAAGCTACAGTTTATAGAAATTTGAATTTACTTGTTGATGAAGGCCAGTTGAGAAGAGTTTTTGCCATAGACGGTCCAGATCATTATGATTGTACAACTCATAAGCATCAGCATATTGAGTGTAGAATCTGTAAGAAAATTGTTGATGTTAAATTACCTATAGATTTAGAAAGTATTATCAATGTTGAAAAAGAAACAGGCTTTTCCAATATTGATGAGAATATAATTATAACAGGAATATGTCCTGAATGTTTAAAGAATGCTAATAAAAATAAAATAAGTTAGCAAAGGAGAGAAATTAATGGAATTCAAAGGTTCAAAGACTGAGAAAAACTTAATGGATGCATTTGCTGGAGAATCACAAGCACGTAATAAGTATACTTATTATGCATCAAAAGCCAAAAAAGAAGGTTATGTTCAAATTGCAAACCTATTTTTAGAAACAGCTGACAATGAAAAAGAACATGCTAAACTTTGGTTTAAATTACTTCAAGAAGGTGGTGATATCCAAGATACCATGACTAATCTAAAAGATGCTGCTAGTGGTGAAAACTATGAATGGACTGATATGTATCAAAGAATGTCTGAAGAAGCTGCTGAAGAAGGATTTACAAAAATTTCTAAGCTATTTAGTATGGTAGCTGCAATTGAAAAAGAACATGAAGCTAGATATTTAGCATTACTAAAGAATATTGAAGATGGTGTTGTATTCTCACGTGATGGAGATATGGTTTGGAAGTGTTCAAATTGTGGTCATATTCATGTTGGAAAGAAAGCACCTAGTGTTTGTCCTGTATGTGCTCACCCACAAGCATATTTTGAACTAACAAATAAAAATTATTAATACTAATTTGTTGAGATGATTTTATAGGCTATCCTTTCATTTGATTGTGATAGCTTTAATTATGCCCAAATATAAAAAATAAATCTCAGTTACAAACTGAGATTTATTCTATTAATAACACAATAAGCACTATTGTATATTAGTCTACAGAAAAAGTTACTTGAATGTTGCTTACATATTCACCAGGTTGAGATATATCTTTGGCATCCCAGGTTAGCTTAAAGTTTGCCATATTAGTTGATGAATAATAGATGTCATTGCTTAAAGGAATTGAATAAATATATATATTTGATCCAATTGGAGTGTTGTTAAAAGCAATTCCTTCGATAGTTGTTGTATCAACAATTTCCATTGCTTGACTGTCTATAATATAACTATCATCTCCTTGGCCTATATTCCCGTTCTCATCTAATAGTTGGAAAAAACCAACTTCTAGTTCAATATCCAAATTAAAATCTTCTAAGTCTGTTCCTGAAATTATAATTGAGAAAGGTGATAATTCCCAAGATTCTGTTAAAAGCAAAGCTTCATTGCTTGAAGTTTGACTTATGGTTGTTCCATCGTCTAAAGGAGAACCATCATAATATAAATCAGCTATAAAATCTTCTGATTCTGCATTTGCGATAACGTAAGCAGTTTGAGAAGATTCTTCAAAAGTAATATCACTTTCATATTCAGGAGCAGTAGATGAAACAGTTTGTTCAGCAAATAATGATAAATTTGCTAACAAGGAAAAAATAAATATAATATATATTTTTTTCATTAATATCTTACTCCTATTTTTAATTTCTACTTTATAACAAGTAGTTTATACTTCTACAACACTGATTGTTATGTCAGTATAATAGCGTCCAGCACCGATTTCTTGATATTCTGGACTTGTGATTTGAAATGTAAATGTTGGAAGGCTAGTGTTTGTAGTATCATAATACTCCCCAACATAAAAAGTTAAAATTCCAGTTGATGGGGTTTTATTAATTATACTAGGAGTTTGTGAAATATATTCTTTAGTACTTCCTTCAAGCCTATAATAACTTGAATTGCTTACATCTATCTCGTGTGATTGGTTAGATTCAACTGAACCAAAGAATGTAACAATAAAATTATCAGTTGTAAATCCATCTCTTAAACTAAAAGGGTTATTCACATCATTTAAATCAGAATAAACACCAGAGGCATCTATATAATATTCGCCATTAGTAATGTCATTATCATCTATAATTTGTGAATAGTATCTTTTCATTGTTAATTGCCCTTCTATATCTGTGTTTAACATTATTTGAGGATCTGCAAATAGAGGTAAACTGATAATGAAACTTGCAATTAATAATATTATATTTCTAATCATGTTTTCCTCCCGTTTAAAAAGATATCTATTTTGCTTGTTTGTTCATTTGTAAATATATTGTATGTTTCTTCTTATGTCAATAGTTGCATTATGATATGTAAGAGGTTGTAGGGCAAAATTCAACTAAAAAATTTTATAAATCAAATTTAAGAATAAAAATGTGACAAAACAATAATCTATTGTATATTATTTTGATTTTGAATCAAATTTTTGGTATAATAAATTGGTATTAAAAATTTGAATGTTATGACAAAATTAAAAAATTTATTAACTTATGTTAACTATCAAATTTTTAAATTTAAAAAATCAATTGGATTTTTAGAGGCAAATAAATTTATTTCATCATCATTGAATGCGCTATTATCAAAGATGTTAAAATAATGAGAATATGATTTTACTTTAAAAAGATTTACTGAAAAATCTGATCCGAATAGGGAATGTGTTATTATATGGTCTCTAATATCTTTATTTTCTTGAAGATTTAAGAAATTAATAAATTCGCAATAAAATTGTGGAGTGCTGCCACTAAAAGAAAAATCTAGGTAAACATTTTTATATTTTTTCATTAAATCAATTATATTATAAAACCAAGGGCTAGTTGGTAATCTTTCTGACTTGGGTTTTATGAGATTTTGAGCAATTATTGATGCTGTTGGGATATTGCTAATTGAGCTATATTGCTTACCACTATGAGCAAAATCTATTTTTAGATTTGGGAATTCATTTAATACAACATCCCAAGATTTTGGATTAGTATACGCCCAAGCTTCTTTTGTTGGAATGGTTCTAAAGCCTTGATCATCACAATGGGTTATAATAGGTAAATCATTTTCACAGCAAAATTGATATATGTATAACATTTTGTCTAATTCTTTTTTATCTGTTGGCCAGGGATTAAGCCCTAAAGGAGGATAAAACTTAATTCCATAAAATTTTTTCTTTGATGATGCTCTTTTATTTATAGTATGACTCTTATTAATATAGGTAGAAGTTAAATCCTTTATAAACTCTAGGGAGTGTGCTGGTGTATTTATTCCTAGAAATGGGAAAAATTCTAAAATTCCATCCCTATTATATTTATTATAATCTTTAAAAGCTTTGAGTGAATCTTCCACATACTTTAATATTTTTATCTCCCGACTAATTGGATAATATATGTTAGAAAAATCTTTATTATTATTGGAGAAATCCATTAATAAAGGAATAAGTGCAAACTTATCATATTCTACATTTCTAAATTTTAATTTGTTGTTATATATATAAGGAATAAAACTCTCTTGTTCTTTTTCACTTAATTTGTTTTTAAAGAGTCCTTTAAGGTCATCTTCCATCATAGCAAAAGTTTCACCAATTGGTTTCTCAAAAGCTAATAAAAGATTAATGAGTTTATTATTTAAGACAGTTGTATTTGCTTTTGTCCCTTCTAATATATAAGAAGTGGAAAAAAATCCGCTAGTTAGTAAATCTGCAATTCCCGAGTTTAAAGAACTTATGGTACTTACAAAGTCAGGATGATCTAAATTCATCGCATGCATATGTGAATCAAAGAAATATTTCATGCCTAATTATATATATAAAAAGAAGTTTTTCGCAATTGTATTGTAAAAAATGACATAAATTTATTTTTTTATTTAAAATGTCAGAAGTATGTAATAAGTATGTTATATGTAGTTTGATTTAATATTTTTTAATATAAATACTTTCTGTATAAGGAGTTATATATGTAATAACCTTGAAATATGTATAAAATAATTCATATATTTTACCTAAAAATTATATTTTATTAAATTAAATAAAAAAAGTATTGACATAAGAAACGAGTTATTGTATATTTAAATCATAATCAATCTAAGAACAAAAATACAAAATTAAGGAGATAAAGATTATGAAGAAAAAATTAATTACAATATTAGCTATGTTAGCAATAGGTGCAACATTCGCCATGGCAGCCCAAACAGTAGGTGGTACTGCTGATAGTCCTACATACACTAGTTCGAATACAGCTGTAAATGATACTGATACTGCAACAGTTGTTGCTGTTCAAGGTGATGAAGCATTTAGTTTTATTTTTGAGGCTCAAGATGCTACTGGTTGGACTGCAGCTGATGGTAAAGAAGTTTATGATAGTTGGACTCCACGAACCGATTTTACAGCTTCTTTTAGAGCACGTGTTATGTCTGGAACTTCAAATACAAATACAAGTTTAGCCCTTACAATACAAGTTGGTAACTTAACACGTGTAGACACCGAAACTGGAGTTACCCCTTATGATACAGGAAATCCAACAATAGGGGCTAGATCTTTAGGTACTGATTCTATATTATCTTTATCACAAGGAAGTGTTACTACAAGCACAGCTAGTGTTTCTGTTGAAGATACTATTACTTTAGCAAAGAATATTAACTTTGGAACTGATGAAGTCAAAAACTCAGTATATTTTGATGTGACATATGATGGTGATGATGAAGCTCCAGCTGGTAGATACGAAAGTGTAGTTTCATTGAATTTCGTTACAACTTAATAATAAATATTTATATAAAGCTCCTTCGGTTGAAGGAGTTTTTAAATGCCCAAATAGTTACTTTAATTTAAAAAAAAATAATACCCTTCAATAGTTTAGAAATATTCTAATTTATATTGAAGGGTTTAATATTTTAATCGTATTAGAAATTAAGAGTATTTACTTAATTCCCATTTTCTTTTTCATCTTTGCCCAAGAATCTCTTAGAGTTACAGTTCTATTAAATACTAAATGATCTGGAGAGCTATCTTTATTATCAACACAGAAATAACCATTTCTAATAAATTGTAAATAATCTCCAACCTTAGCTTTTTTAATATAAGGTTCAATCTTTGCATCTTCTACTACAACTAAAGACTCTGGATTTAAATCATCAAGATAATCACCTGTATCTTTTCCAGGGTATTCACTCTTAAATAATTTATCATAAAGTCTAACTTCAGCAGAAGCTGCATGTTTTACAGAAACCCAATGGCTAGTACCTCTAACTTTTCTCTTGTCAGGAGTAGTTCCACCACGACTTTCAGGATCATAAGTACAATGAACAACAGTAACTTTACCATTTTCATCTTTTTCAAAACTAGTTGCTGTTACATAGTAAGTATATTTTAGTCTAATTTCATTTCCAGGATATAATCTATGATATTTTCTTGGAGGAACTTCCATGAAATCTTCTCTTTCAATATAAACTTCTTTAGAGAAAGGAATCATGTGAGTTTTTGAATTAGGATCTTCTGGGTTATCAATAGCTTCAAAGAATTCTTCTTTGTCTTCAGGATAATTATCGATTATAAGCTTGATAGGATCTAAGATAGCCATAATTCTAGTAGCTCTTTTATTTAAATCCTCTCTAACACAGAATTCCATCAGTGAATAATCAACAACACCTTCAGTTTTAGCAACACCAACTCTATCAATGAAATCTCTCATTGATTCAGGTGAATAACCACGACGTCTAACACCACTAACAGTAGGCATTCTAGGATCATCCCAACCTTCAACAAGTTTTAGATTAACTAGATTTAATAGTCTTCTTTTACTCATAAGCATATAATTAATATTTAATCTAGCAAATTCATATTGATGAGGAGTGTGTTCAATACCATCGATTTCTGTAGCCCAATCATAAGCAGGTCTATGATCTTCAAATTCTAGGGTACAAATAGAGTGTGTGATATTTTCAATAGCATCACTAATTGGATGAGTGAAATCATACATAGGATAGATGCACCATTTATCACCAGTTCTAGGATGAGTTGCAAACTTTATTCTATATAAAGCTGGGTCTCTCATATTAATATTTGGAGATGACATATCGATCTTTGCTCTAAGAGTATATTTACCCTCAGGATGTTTCCCATCTTTCATTTCTAAAAATAGCTTTAAGTTTTCTTCAATGCTTCTATCTCTGTCAGGAGAGTTTTTACCAGGTTCAGTTAATGTTCCTCTATATTCTCTCATTTGTTCAGGGGTTAGTGAATCAACATAAGCTTTTCCATCTTTTATTAATTGAACAGCAATTTCAAATAACTGATCATAATAATCAGATGCATAATATTCATGGTTACCCCAATCAAAGCCTAACCATTTAATATCTTCTTTAATAGATTCGATGTATTCAACATCCTCTTTTGTAGGGTTTGTATCATCTAATCTCAAATGACATCTGCCACCATATTTCTGAGCTAAACCAAAGTTTAAACAAATTGATTTAATATGACCAATGTGTAGATAGCCATTTGGCTCTGGTGGGAATCGTGTTACTATTTCATTGTTTGGTACACGATTATTCTGTAAATCATCTTCAATGATTCTTTCCAAAAAGTTTAGAGGTTTTTCAATTCTTTCTTCTAACTCCATATATTCCGTCCTTTGCCCTTTCAAAGGGGCCTTTAACTAAGGCCAATAATAGCATGAGGAGCCAATTAAAGAAAAGTATTTATAGATAAAACACTGATAAATAAGTATAAAATTATTTATTTTTTTATATATAAAATATCCCTTACTTTAACAAATTCATTATTTGTAAAATGATAACCAAAGGAAATTGCATTAGAAGCTGCTGGTAAAGTAGCTTTTGAAACAAGTTCATCTTCTATCAAAAAAGAAAAAGACTCTTTTTCTCTAATAATTTTTATCTGTAAATAATCCTTATTATCATAAATTGAAGAATTTAGATTAACAATTGATTGAAAACCATTAATTGAGGTTGTGATAAAAGCTTCTTTTTCTATATTCAATGAGAAAAAAGTTTTCTCAGTGATTGAAATAATCAATGAAACATTTTTATTTTTTAAAGAAAGAGAATTAATAAATTCAAAATCCTCATCACTCACTGCTAAAAAGTAACTATCATTACCTTTAGCTTCAAAGCGATTATAAGAAAGGCTTTTAATATAGCCTTTATTTATCCATTTCATTTCTCTTGGAGTTATTTTTTTCATACAAACAGATTATAAGAAACTAAGAGTAATAGTGCAATATAAAATAGATTGTATTATAATGATATTTGATTTAATATATTTAAAAATAATTATAGAGGTATAATATGATATTTGTTATTGGTGAATATGTGATAGATTTAGTTGATGATAAACAAAATAATTATTCATGTCATTTAGGTGGATGTGGTTTAAATTGTGCTGTAGCTTGTGCAAATCAAGGAGCTCCAACTGCTTTTATTTCCCCTATATCAGAAGATGCTAACGGACAAAAAGTTTTAAACTATTTAATAGAAAAAGAAATTCTTTTTGAACCAGATTTATGCAATAGCAAAACTCCTTCAACCCTAGCCCTAGCTACGATTGAGGAAAGTGGTTCTGCTGAATATGATTTTTATTTGAAAAATACGGCTTCAATGGTTCTTTCTAGTGAAGAATTATTATCAGCTATAACAGCCCATTCAGATATAAAAGCTGTACATATTGCATCTCTTTCCCTTTTATTAAATCCAACAAGTTCTGCAATCTATGATGTATTATCTTTCTTAAATCCAAGACCTATGATATTTGTTGATCCAAATATTAGGGCTCAAGAAGTAGTTAAAATAATTAATTGGAAGAAAAAGTTAATATCTTTTTTTGAAATAGCTACAATAATTAAATTAAGTGATGAAGACATAGAGTTTATTTTTGAAGATCTCTCTCAAAAAGAAGCAATTGAAAGCTTAAAGAGTATTAACCCTAAGGCACATATTATTCTAACAAAGGGTAGTGAGGGTGCAACTTGGTATACTTCAGATAATAAAATTTTTAACCAAAAGAACTATGATGTAAAAGTTGTTGATACAATAGGCTCTGGTGATACTTTCTCCGGTTCATTACTAGCTTTTCTTTCTAAAGAAGGCGCTTTCGGAGATTTCCTTGAAAATCCAAAATTAGAAATTAGTGATGAATTAATTAAAAAAGCCTTAAAATATGCTTGTTATAGTGCATCTTTAAATTGTGCAAAAAAAGGTTGTAATCCTCCAAGTGAAAGTGAAGTTTTAGAAATCTTATAATTTTTTTTATTATTATAAAGGAATATAAATGAGATTAGTTTTACTTGCTAATTACTTTTTATTTAGATAGAATTATTTTATGAAAAAAAGTTCTAAGAGAAAATTTACCAAAGTATTGATAGCTATTGTATTATTTATATTATTAGTTATTTTTACTATGTTTTTATATTCTTGGTCTTCATCTTTATCAAAAGAATACAAGAGAGATCAATTAAGGGAAAATGTTCAAGAATTACTAGAATTAGAAGGAGAGAGAGGGCTTCTCTCCTTAGCTGGAGTAACTGTTAACGAAATATTTTATAGTGAAGATAGTCTTTCCTTAGCAATAGATAATGGAGATAATTGGCTTTACACTAGTGAAGAAATGCAAAATATTAGAGTTTATGAAAAATGTAGTGATAGTGTAGTTCACATCAGTGGAGCTAATAAAACTACTGACTACATATCATATGAGAAAACTAATACTAGTGGTAGTGGTGTAATTTTATCGACTAAAGGAGATATATTAACTAACTATCACGTCATTGAAAATCTTGATACTATAAAAGTTACTTTATCAGATGGAAGTTCTTATACTGCAAGTATTGTAGGTCTTGATGAAGTTGAAGATATAGCTTTAATAAATATTGATGTAGATAAAAAGAAATTAAAACCTATAGAACTTGGAAAAAGCTTTAACTTAAAAGTTGGTCAAAAAGTTTATGCAATAGGTAATCCTTTTGGATATGATAGAACTCTTACTACTGGAATAATTAGTGGATTGGACAGATCTGTACAAACAAGTGATGGAAAATTAATTATGTCCATGATTCAAACAGATGCTGCAATAAATCCTGGAAATAGTGGAGGTCCACTAATCAATTCTCATAGTGAAATGATTGCAATGAATACTTCAATTTACAATGAAAATGGAAATTCAGGAATGAATTTTGCAATTCCAATAGATACGATACTTTCAATAATTCCAGATTTAATCACTTATGGTAAAGTTATGAGAGGATCTTTGGATATAGTTCCTGTTCAATTAACATCACAATTAGCAGAATATGCTAAAATTAAAGTTTCTAAGGGTATATTAATTAGCCAAGTTGTTAAAAATGGAAAAGCACAAGAAGCAGGACTTTTAGCAGGAGATGTTAAAGTTTCATATGGTGCCTCAACTCTTTATTTAGGAGGAGATGTTATTGTAAAAATCAATGACTATCCTATTGAAACATATACTGATTATTACAATGCTCTACTAACCACTAGAATGGGTGAAAAAGTAGATGTTACAATAATTAGAGATGGAAAAGAACTTGTAAAAACAGTTGAGTTAGTTAGTAGAAATGAAGAAGAAGATAAGGTAGATAATTAATGAGTGAAGATGTAAAAGTTGATCTAAAATGGGGTGGAGAGTTAGTTGAAAACTATCACCATACAAGTGGAGGGAAACAAAGACCTTTACATGTAGTATCTCCTTATGAACCTTCAGGAGATCAAGCTCAAGCAATAGCAAAGTTAAGTGAAGGTTTAAAAAAGGGCGATAGAACTCAAGTACTAAAAGGTGTTACAGGTAGTGGTAAAACCTATACAATGGCTAAAGTAATTGAACAAATAAATAGGCCAACCTTAATCCTTTCCCATAATAAAACTTTAGCTGCACAATTATATAGAGAATTTAAAACCTTCTTTCCAAATAATGCAGTAGAGTATTTTGTTTCAACATATGATTATTATCAACCTGAAGCATATGTACCTGGAAAAGATTTATATATAGAAAAAACAGCAGATATCAATGATGAAATCGATAGATTAAGACTTAGTGCCTCTTTTTCATTAATGGAAAGAAGAGATGTAATAGTAGTTTCTACCGTATCTTGTATTTATGGACTTGGTAGTCCCGTAAGTTTAAGAGATATGGTACATAGTTTTAAAGTGGGTACAGTATTTGATCATAGAAGTGAATTAGAACAATTAGTTAGAATGCAGTATGAGAGAAATGATGATGTACTTGAGAGAGGACGATTTAGAGTTAGAGGTGATGTAATTGAAATATGTCCTTCTTATTTAGAAAATGCTGTAAGGATTACTTTAGACTGGGATATTATAGAAGATATTACCTGGTTTGATCCAATATCAGGGAAAAAAGGAGAGACTGTAGATGGTTTCTTACTCTACCCCGCAAAGCAGTTTGTAATGCCTCATGAGGCAGTTTTAGAAGGTTTATCTAAAATAGAAAATGAATTAAAAGATAGAATTGAATATTTTAATTCCCAAGGAAAAGTTGTTGAAGCTGAAAGAATAAAATCTAGAGTTGAATATGATTTGGAAATGCTAAAAGAAATTGGATATTGTTCTGGAATTGAAAACTATTCAAGACAACTTACAGGAAGAAAAGAAGGGGAGAGACCTGCAGTATTATTAGATTATTTTCCCTCAGATTTTGTGACATTTATAGATGAATCTCATGTAACACTTCCTCAGGTTGGAGCTATGTATGAAGGAGATAGATCTAGAAAACTAAATTTAGTTAATTATGGTTTTAGATTGCCATCTGCCCTAGATAATAGACCATTAAAATATAATGAGTTTGATAAGATTGTAACTCAAAGAGTATATGTTACTGCAACCCCTGGAAAAAGAGAACTTGAGGAAAGTGATAATTTAGTTGAACAAGTAATTAGACCTACAGGTTTATTAGATCCAGAAATTTCAGTTAGAAAAACTGAAGGTCAGATGGAAGATTTATATAAAGAAATTCAAGTAACTATTAAAAAGAAAAAAAGAGTTCTAATTACAACCCTTACTAAAAAAATGAGTGAAGATTTAACAGATTATCTAAGTTCTTTAGATTTAAAAGTTAGATATTTACACAGTGATATTGGAACAATAGAAAGAGTTGAAATATTGAGAGACCTTAGAAAAGGTGTGTTTGATATATTAATTGGGATTAACTTGTTAAGAGAAGGACTTGATTTACCAGAAGTTTCATTAGTTGCAATTTTAGATGCTGATAAAATAGGTTTTTTAAGATCAGCAACTTCCTTAATTCAAACAATAGGTAGAGCTGCTAGAAATTCAGATGGTAGAGTAATTATGTATGCTGATAAAGAAAGCTATGCAATGACAGAAGCTATAAGCGAAACTAATAGAAGACGTGAAATACAAATGGCTTACAATAAAGAGCATGGAATAACTCCAACTACAATTGATAAAGCAATTGAAGACATAATTGAAAGAGACTTAGAAGATAAGAAAAATGATATCAATGGCGAAATTAATATAAGAAGAGCATCATATAATCTACTACAAAAGAAAGATAGAAATAAATATATAAAAGAGCTAGAAAAAGAGATGTTTAAATATGCTAAAGATTTAGAGTTTGAAAAAGCTGCTCTAATTAGAGATGAAATTGAAAGTGTAAAAAACAACTCAATAACAACTTAATATCTAAATAATATTAAATCAAACCTACCTCCAGATACTTGGGGGTATTGGTGATATACGTCATAGTTATTTGAGTTTAATGCAATTTCTTGGTTTTCTTTAATATAAGATAGTAATGAATCGATACTAACTATTTTATTTTTTGCAGCCGGGGGAACTTTGCTGCTAAGTTCTCCTTGAATACCATCTTCATCAATATAAGCATCATTAGCAGTGAAAGATAATATACCTTGTTCTCCATCACACCAGCCAAGACCTTCAAGCAAAGCCTTTGTGAAATACCCATGGACACGTGAGTTATAAAGATTGCTAGGCTCATATGATTTGTTGTCTTTTTCTGTAGCTAGAAGGATATAAACATCATTAGTTTCTTCATTTGTGGATATAAATTTATTATAAGCATCATTAAAATTAAAATCATCAGCAGATAGTGAATAAGAGCTATCTTTATAGAAATTGCCTGAGTAGCAACAATCTGCAATAATAACCTTTTTCCCTTTAACATTTTGTAATTTACTATAAATTTCATCAACACTTAATAATTGGTTATTATTAATAGATCCATTTTGATTGAAACTCGTTCCATAATCTGAAGATGAGGTATCTCTCGTTGCTAAAAGCCAACTTCCATCTTCATTAGAGTGACCTGAGTAATAAATAATATTAATAGAATTATCATGCGATATAGTAGAGAGCTTATCTAATGCATTTAAAATATTGTTTTTACTTGGATAATTTATGTCATTTACAGTTTCACTATCATGATTAATTCCTTCTTGATGATAAGAAAAATTAGTATAATTAATTTCTTGTTCACTACAAATGAGTCTTATTGTTTTTTCTAATTCTTTAGAATCGTTTAAAGTGCCATAAAGATTCGAAATATCAGTATTTTGATAATCTAAAGCAATATTTAATAAGTTAATCTCATAATCATAGGATGGAGAAAATACCTCACAACTAGCTAATAATAAAAGATTTGATATTAATAAAATAAAATACTTTTTCATGATGCCCCCTTTAATTTTTTATATTAAAGAAGGTGTTTAATTGCTTGAAACTTTTCGAATATAATTAGTGAGCCAATCAAAAGAAGAACTGATTCCAATACCTAGGGATGGTGCTAATAAATATTTTCTATAAATAACATTTACTCCAGTTGTAAGTGAAATACTATAACCATCGCCTTTATCAATTACAAAGGCTGGCATAATTGATAATGCTGTATATAGTTCTTTATTTTGACTTTGTCCTAATTTACCAACTCCCATAGATAATTTGGTATTTACAATAAAATTAGTAGAAAAATAATATCCATAATCTATACCCATACCAACAGCACTAAAATCCCTTAAATATTCATTTTGATAAGAGATAGAATCAGTTACATGAAAAATAGAAAAGAAAGCGCCAAACTGATGATTATTAACCTTTACATATAATGGAGTGAAATCATAAGTAGAAGATAGAGAAGAGTAGATAGGTAAATCACTATTATCATCTAAAGTAATTGATGGATGATAATATAAATTAAAATCAAGTTTAGATCCAATCTCAGCAGAGTATAGAGATATTGAGGCCACGATATTAATTAAAAGAAAACCAAAATAGACTTTTTTTCTCAAAATGATAACTCCTTTTAATCTAAATAATATTTTTTTTACCTAAATTGCTTCAACTAACACATCACCTTCATATTTTTTTAAATCTTTTTTTCTAATACAAACATCAACAACTTCACAAGTAGGCTTAGATTTAGAAAATATAGATAGTTCAACATCATTATATAATAAATTTACTTTATAAAAAATACCTCTAAATTCACATGAAATAACTTTTGCATCTTTTAAAATAATATGGGGTAATATTTCTTTTAAATAAAATGTATTTTTTTCAATTAAATATGGCTTTTCTAAACGATAAAAATAATTAGTATTTTCTGATGAAGTAATATTTAAAAGAGGATCAACTAAGTGATTAGGAATAAAAGAGCCTTCTCCCATAAAAGTTGCCGCAAAAACAGTTTTAGGATTATTATATAATTCTTCAGCTTTTGAGCACATTTCAACCTTTCCCTCATTCATTAACACAATTGTATCAGAAATTGAGAGAGCTTCACTTTGATCATGAGTGACATAAATCATAGTAATATTTAAAGACTTTTGTATTCTTCTAATCTCATCTCTTAGGTGAGTTCGCATTTTTGCATCAAGTGCAGATAACGGCTCATCTAATAAAAGAAGCTTAGGTTCAAAAGCGAGAGCTCTAGCAAGAGCAACTCTTTGTCTCTCTCCACCTGAAAGACTATCAATTTTTCTATTTTCAAATCCTAAAAGACCTACTACTTTTAAAAGTTCTTTAACTCTTTGTTTTCTAATGCTCTTTTTAACTTTTTTAATCTTTAATGGATAGGCAATGTTTTTTTCGACATTTAAATGTGGATATAGAGCATAATCTTGAAAAACCATAGCAATTTGTCTTTCATTAACTTTTAACTGAGATATATCAGTATCATCAATGATTATATGTCCTTCATCGTTATTTAATAATCCAGTTATTAATTGTAGAGTTGTGCTTTTTCCACATCCACTTGGACCTAAAAGAGAAATAAGTTCTCCTTTATGTAATTCTAAATCTATATCCAAAAGAAATTGGGGAAATTGTTTCTTTAATTTTAATTTAATTATATCATTCATAAATTATCCAAAATAAATAATTATTATATATTGTTTGTATTTTATACATTTAAATATAAAATTTGTTGTCATTTTTCAAATATTCGCTACTTAGGAATACTATAGTACAAACAAATATTAATATAGTACCTAAAGCACAAGCACCACCAAAATTGTAGGAACCTATCAATCTATACATCGTTACAGGAATAGTTGTTATAGAAGACGAGGCTAGGATAAGAGTTGCATTTACCTCTCCCATACTAATTGCAAAGGCGAATATAGCTCCACTGATAAGAGCGCTTTTTAAAAGGGGGACCTCTACAGTTATAAAAGCTTTAAAAGGAGTCGCTCCGAGAGTCATTGCACTCGCACTTAAAGAAGTAGGTAGTTTTCTTATCTCGGGCGTAATTGCTCGAATATTGAAAGGAAGTACAATTACTAAATGAGCTAAAATTACTAACAATAAACCTTCAGGGTTATTAAGTTTAGCTGAAATTAAATAATAACCTAAACCAATAATTACAGAGGATACTGCTAAAGGTAGCATTGAAAGTAATTCAATTAAAATTGATGTTTTAGATTTATCTCTTTTACTAGCAATAGCTAAAGAGAGAGCCATAGGTGTTGATAAAATAGATACTATAAAAGCTATTTTAAGAGAATTGATTACTGAAGACAAGCTAGATTTCATAACACCAGTGGTTGAAACTAAGCCAAATAATTGCTTATACCATTTTAGTGTTAATATACTATCATCGCTTCTAGTATTCGATGCTAAAAATGACTTAATAATAATTGAAATAATGGGAGATAAAACAAATAGAAAAACAAAAACTATATAAATAAAAGTTAACAATTTACCAATTTTTGAAATAGGTTTCTTTTGTTTTTGATAAATGCTTTTATTTATATTTTCTTTTAAAGAAGCCTTTCTTTGAAAGATATTATATATTATTAGAATCACTATACAAAAAAGAATTGAAATAATTGCATAAGAAGCTGCACTATTTAAATCCATGGAAATTCTAGCTCTTCTATATATTTCAACCTCCATAGTTGTGTATTTTGGTCCACCGCCTAATACAAGTATTATTGAAAAACTTGTAAAGCAGAAAAGAAACACCAAAAGTGATGATGAGATAATTGATACAATTAATCTTGGTAAAGTGATATTAAAAAAGGTCTGTAGCTTTGATGCTCCAAAAACATAAGATGATAATTCAATCTTATAATCTAAATTTTCCCAATATGTTGTAACTAATACTAAAATTATTGGAAAATTATAAAAAGCATGGGCAATTATTATCGCTTTATAAGAATATAAAATCTTTAATGGGGGATTTTCTAAATTAAATAAATTCATCAATAGAACATTTAAAAACCCATTGTTACCATAAAAAGTAACAAAACCAAGAATTACTAAAATAGCTGGAAGTACAAAGGGAATAGTACAAATAGCTAATATTAATTTTCTACCTTTAACTTGATAATTAACTAATAAATAAGCTCCAGGAATAGCAATTATTAAAGATAAAAGAGTGGAAAAAAAAGCTTGATTGATGGTAAATGAAAGTATTCTTAAAGTATAAGGATCTATTATAATTTTTGAAAAGAGTGATAGATCAAACTTTTCATCTATAAAAAAGGCTCTAGAGAGAGTACTTGTGAGAGGAATTAAGAATATAAGAAATAAAATAATTAATGAAGGAATTGGAAGTATCTTCTCATATAGATTTCTATTATCAATATTATTTCTTTTCATAAGTCCCTCTATTTTGTATATCTTGAGTTATAACAAATGCTTCCCTAAAAAGAAATAGGGAAGCAAAAAGAATTTGTTATTTACTCATAACTTCTGTCCATTGATCTAACCAAGTATCAAGATTTGTTTCAATATCACTTGCTTCAAGACTAAGAGTAATATTTGGTTTAGGTGCCCACTCAAAAGCACTAGGTAATTCTGTTTCTAAGTTAGTAGGATACATAGAGTTTGCACTAGCAATATCTAGTTGAGCATCAGTTAATAAAAAGTCAATAAACTCTTTTGCTAATTCTTTTTTAGTACTACTTTTTACAAGTCCAACACCTTCAATAGTTGCACTATGACCTTCATCAAATATAATAGTTTGATATCTTGTAGTATCTTCATACATAACATGATAAACAGGGGATGTTGTATAAGATAAAGTAATTGGTGCTTCTCCTGATGTAAACATTCCATATGCACTAGACCAACCTTCAGTAATGGTTAAGGCATTATCTCTCATATTATCCCACCAGTTTAAATAATCATCTCCAAAAACTTCACGAGTCCAAATTAATAAACCAAGACCAACAGATGAAGTTCGAGGGTCAATTAATATAACCTTATCTTTATATTTAGGATCTGTTAAATCTTCTAGTGAAGAAGGTAAATCAGATTTACTTATTTTTTCACTATCATATACAAATGCAAAGTTACCATAATCAAAAGGTAAAAGGCGATTTTGCTCATCAAATTTTAAGAAACTTGGAATGTCAGCTAAAACAGGTGAATCATAACTTTCAAATAAATCGCTGTTATAAGCTTTCATAGCCATATCATCTGAAATGCCAATTATAACATCAGCTTTAGGATTAGATTTTTCTAATTCAGCCTTTGTTAACATTTCAATAGCATCTCCTGCAGAGATTAGATTTACACTTACACCAGTTTTTTCTTCAAAGGCTGTAACTACTTTTTGACCTGGACCCCAATCCCCACAAAAAGCGTCATAAGCATAAACAGTGATTTCATTTGATGAAACTTGAGAATTCTCTTTAGTACCAGAGGCAAAGAGAGCTAAGGTTGTAGCAAGTAAGGCCACAACAATTGTTAAAAACTTTTTCATAAAAAAGCCTCCAAATTGAAATTTGGCCTAAGGGTTGGATACAAAATGAATGTATTTAAAGATAAAGGTGAATGTCTTCCTCCGCTAGCATTATCTAGATCAGGTTAACGGGTTTTATCTCAGGCAAAAGCCACCCCAGGACAATTCTTAGAGTAATAACGTGAATAATTCTTGTCAAGGGTTTATCATTAGAGTAACATTGAGATATGAAGAATTTATACTATTGTAAAGACATTACTAAAATTGATAACTTAGCCCAAAATCAATATAATCAACCGGGTATAATTCTAATGGAACAAGCCGGTTTAAAAACGTGGCTATATATAAAAAATAAGATAACAAAAGATGAAAATATAACTATTGTATGTGGCGGGGGTAACAATGGTGGAGATGCTCTCGTAGTCGCTAGATGTGCCTATAATGATGGTTATAAGAATATAAACATAATCTATTGTTCTAAGAAATTTAGTGATAGCTTTGTAATCCAAGATAAAATAGTAAGAAGTTATAATATTCATATAACCAATTATTTTGACAATAAAAATGAAGCATTAAATATTATAAATAATTCATCTCATATTATTGATGGGATAATAGGTGTTGGATTAAAAAGTAAACTTAGATCAAATCTTGTCGAGTTAATTGATGCAATTAATTCTTCTAAGTCAATTAAATATAGTATTGATGTTCCAAGTGGACTTTCAGATTTCATAAGTGATCAATGTATAAAAGCTGATTTTACCTTTTGTATGGGACCCTTAAAAGCTTTATATTATCATCCAAAAAATATTGATAAATGCAATAAAATTATTGAAATTAACCCAAGTTTTCCACCCCAAGTTATTGAAGAATCTATACCTATCGCTCAACTCGAAGATAATCATAAATTAGATATTTTACCCTTAAAAAAAAGTGATTATAAAAAAACAAGAGGGCATTTAGCAGCTTTTGGAGGCAGTGAACAATATTCAGGAGCAATAAGATTAACAAGTAACGCAGCTTTTAGTTCTAGGTGTGGTCTAGTAACTGCATTTTGTGATTCTAAAATACACAATATTGTAGCTAGTGAAAGTCCTTCAATTATTGTCAAAAAAATTGAAGATGATTTTGATTTAAATTCATATAATGCAATATTGGCAGGACCTGGATGGGATAGAAATAGGGAAGACTTATTAATAAAAATTCTTAGCTTTAATAAGCCAACAGTAATAGATGCTGATGGAATTAGAGCTTATGCCAAACTCTATAGTGAAAAAAAGATTAAAATAAATGAAAAGAATAACCTAATTTTTACTCCACATTTAGGCGAATTGAAAGTATTATCTGATTCTGTTTTAAAAAATTATTCAATTGACAATATTCAATCATTATTAGATGTGCTAACTAAATTAAGCTCAATTTTGAATTCAACTATTGTTTGTAAAGCAAGTGTAGTATATATTGTCTCTCCAAACAAATTACCCTTAATTGTTTATAATTTAAATCCAAGTTTAGCTGTTGCAGGAAGTGGTGATGTGTTAGCGGGGTGTATAGCTTCTTTTCTTTGTAATGGACTTTCAACTTATAAAAGTGCTAAAGAAGGAGTTATTCTCCACATAAATGCTGGAAAACAAGCTAGAAAGGAACTAGGATATTATTCAAGTGAACAACTGATTGAATACATAGGAAAACAATTATTATGATGCAGATTTGGTTTATAACAATTATATATTTAGTATATACAGGGTTAGTTTTAATAACTCAAGAATTTGGAATTAAAGTTCCAATTTTACTAAATATGAGAGAATACTTATTCACGCATAGAAAAATTTTTATATTTGTTATGTTTTTAGGATATTTACTAACTATATTAAATTGTTTTATACCAACTATTCCGGGACCTATGATACTTGGAGATTTATTTGTTACAATTGCTCTATTATATTCATCAGTGTGGTATAATGTTAATCTATTTAAGAGTAAAGGCGAGATAATAATTGAACAAACCAAAAGGAAGTTTAATTTAAGAATGGCAATAATTATTTTTAATATTGCCTTATTACATTTTTTGCTACCCCATTGGGTTTTATTATAAAGGATAAATATGGAAGAATTAATTCAAAGAACAACAACTGCAGGTATATGCTTTAAAGATAATAAAGTATTAATTGGTAAAAGGGTAGATAAAGGATCTATTGCTTGTAAGTGGGAATTCCCCGGTGGAAAAAACAGATGGGGTGAAACAATTGAAGATACTCTAAAAAGAGAATTTGATGAAGAGTTAGGTGTTGATGTAAAAGTAGGAGAAGAATTAGCTAGTTGTGATTTTGTTAATAAAGATACTCATTATACTTTAAAAGCACATCAAGTTTTCTTAGATAAAGATATTGAAGACTTAGAGCTTAGAGAACATACTCAACTAAAATGGGAATCTTTATCAGCTTTAAAAGATTATAATTTTGCTGATAGCGATATGCAAATAATCAAACAATTAATTAAAAAGTTTGAGGATAAATAAAGTATGGATTTACTAGATAAAATTGATAGTCTAATAAAAAGCGACAGTAATAAATTAATAATTGGAATAACAGGTGCTGGCGGAAAAACTTCAACAATGATAGCTCTAGGACAATATTATAGGGATAAGGGAAATAAAGTTCTTTTGAGTACAACTACAAAAGTTCAGTCTCCTAGATTCTATAATTTTGAAGTTAATCATGTATTTATAGATGAATCTGAATTTTTTAATCACACACCAAAAAATGGTGAGTCTGTACTCTTTGTTGAAAAACATATAATGAATGCTAAAAAAGCAATTGCTCCAAGGGATGAAATTCTTTCTATTATTACTAACAACTATGATGTAGTTATATTTGAAGCAGATGGAGCTAGATGTTTACCTTGTAAAATACACAGTGATAGAGATCCTGTAATTACAAAAGATATGAATGCCATTATAGCTATGGTTGGATTATCAAGTTATGCTGAAATGGCAGCTAATGTTGTTATGGGGGAAGATTCAACTAAAATTGTAGATATAAATTATTATCAAAATTTAATTGATGAAGAAAGTGGCCTTTTAAAGGGTATAAATCAGAATCATAAGGCAATTATTTTCTTTAACCAATGTGACTTGATAGATGAAAAAGTAGCCCATAGTTTGAAAAATTTAAATACTGATTATCCTATAGTAATTGGGTCAATTGAGAAAAATATAACAATCTAAATAATTAATCAAAATATTAATCTTGTTTGTTCAATATCTATGCACTATCATATATTTAAGGGAGTTGTTTAAAATAATGTATAATAAAAAAGTTGATAGTGAAAAAAATATACATTTTTTTTACACAATATATTTATTTCTACTTACTGTGGAAGCTATAAGTATAGCCTTTTCATACGCAACTGGCGTTGGTTCAATTTTTAATTTTATTCTCCCAATAATTTATTTAAGTCTTGGCCTAATATACATTACAAAATTTAAAAGCTCGAAAAAAAAGATATTCTATTTTTCTTTAATTAACATTATTATAATTTGGTCTTATTTAAGTTTACATATCATATTTAAAACTAAAATATTTTTTTCAGGGGTTTATTTATTTGAATTAGGGATTATTCTAGTTTATTCGAATTTTAGATTATTAAATAAAATTATTATTCTTTGTCTAATTAGTCTACAATTAGTATTAGCACATTTATATTTAGGATTTGCCTCTAATATTGTTAATGAGAATATATTGTTTATTGGAGGAGTTTTTGTAATAATATTATTTTCTTGTATTATTTCAGATAGAATAATTAAAATTTATAATAAACTTATTAAATTAAGTTATCAAAATTCTGAAGAATTGAATTCTACAAATCAATTTTTGAAAACTATATTAAATCAAGAAAAGATAAGAATCCTTTATTTCTATTTAGATGATAATAGTGCTATATTATTTAGTAATAATTTTAAATTCGGTTCAGAACAGAAAATAGATAATTTTCTAGAATATCTTAGAACTAATAAAATAATTCCTTTAGAATTTTTCGGTGTTGTCCAAAACGCAATTGAAACTACAAATAATGAAGGAAGTCATTCAATTGTTATCCCTGTTAATTTAAATGATAAACCCGTTTGGATGAAATTTAGTGGGACTAAGGATATAGAGAAAAGTACTAATAGAGTAAGACTTATTATTAGTATTACAAGTATAAATGATCTAAAGTTAATTGAGCTTAAGTTTAAAAATGCATTAAAAAAATGTTCTATTTCAATTTGGGAATATGATATTGTAAAAGATAAAATCTATAATTATTCAGATTCTGTTTTAGAGTATTACTTTTATGGTAAAAATGTTGAAACAGCATCTCAAACATTGATAAATAGAAATATTATTTATTCTCGAGATGTTGAAATTTTAAAAGATGGTTTTAATCGTGTAAAAAACGGAGAAAATAATGTTTCATTTGAAATTAGAATCTTCCCAACTAGAAATAGTTCATACACCTGGGTAAGGCTTAATTTTACTTGCTTTAAAGATAATCAAGAAAACCCTACAAATGCTTGGGTTACTATTGATAACATTGATGATGCAAAAGCTTCTGAAAAATGGTTTGAAATTGAAAGAAATAAGAATTTAGATACAAGATCTGGTCTAATAGCCATGGCAGAATTAAATATATCTAGGAATTTTGTTATAAGTTATTCAAATAAATATTTCAACGAAGAACTTAAAGATAATTCAATAACTACTATGTTAGATTCATTTATGAAAGTTGGTTTTGATATTGATGAAAAAGCCACTCTTTATAATCTAATAAATCAAGATTATTTATTGGATATATACAATAAAGGTCAACGAGTTATAGAAAAGCAATTTAAAATAATAACTAGTTCAAATGATATTTTATATATTTCTAATGTTGTTAAATTATTTTTAGATCTTAAAACAAAAGAAATTATTGCTTTCCTTTTCTTTTATGATATTACAGAATCCGCAGTAACTAAATTAGCAATGGATTCTATCTTAAATTCTAAATTTGTTTATTTAGCATACGTAAATATATTAAATTCTCACATGAGTATTAGTAGAACTCAATTAATTGATGTAACAAATGCTTCTAATGTATTTAGAATATATAAGGATGAATGGGAAGTCTTCATTGAAAAATATGTTCACCCCGATGATAAGCTATATGTTTATAAAAGTGTAGCTATTGAAAATGTAAGAGAACAAATTAAAGATAAGAAGAGTTTTAATTTTAGCTATAGAATAACTGATGGCGGAAATATGATTACTATGAGGAGGACTCACTTTGTTAGGAGTGATAAGAAAAGTCCATACATTATCATATTAGAAGAAAATATATCAAATGAAATGATTTCGAGGATTAAACACGAACTTGTTTTGAAAGAGGCTTTAAAACAAGCTACAGAAGCAGCTACTGCAAAAAGTGAATTCTTATCTAGAATGAGTCATGAAATTAGAACTCCTCTTAGTGCAATTATTGGCTTATCAGAGTTAGGTGTAAGTAGTAAAAATAGTGACTATAAAGATTACTTTAATAAAATTAATGATTCTGGCCAATATTTACTTGGTTTGATGAATGATATATTAGATATGAATAAACTTGAATTAGGTCAAGTAACTTTAAATTCAGATTATGTTGATACAGAAAAATTTTATGAAGTCATTTTGACAATAATTAGAAATCAAGCTAGTAAGAAAAATATTAAATTTGAATTCATAAAAAAAGGTCCACAGTATAGATATCAGTATCTTGAGAAATTAAGAGTACAACAGATTCTATTAAATGTTTTAAATAATGCAATAAAATATACCCATAAAAATGGTCATGTCGTATACACCATTACAAATATAAATAAAAATGGAGAAAAATACGTTATTCATGAGGTTAAAGATAATGGCGTTGGAATCTCAAAAGATTTTATTAATAATGTATTTAATCCATTTACAAGAGAGCGTAATTCTTTAAGTGATACTGAAGGTGGAACAGGCTTAGGACTTGCAATCTGTTCTAATTTAGTTAAACAATTAAATGGTGAAATAAATATAGAAAGTGTTCTAAATGAAGGTACTACAATAAAAATTACTCTTCCATTAACTGTTACTACTAAAGATAAATTTATAGAAGAGTCAGTTGATGATACACAATTAGATAATGGGAAAATGTTCTATAATAAAAAGATTTTGATAGCTGAAGATCATCAAGTTAATGCAATGATAATAATAACTATATTAAATAATAGGGGCATAATAACAGAGCATGTTTTAAATGGTGAAGATGCAGTTGATGAGTTTAGTAAATCGCAAAACAATGAATATGATATGATTTTGATGGATATCATGATGCCTAAATTAAATGGCTTAGATGCAGCTAAGAAAATTAGAAAGTTAGATAGAGAAGATGCTAAATCAATACCAATTATTGCTTTAAGTGCTAATGCTTTTGAAGAGGATAAGAAAAGAAGTCTTGAATTTGGAATGAATGATCATCTTAAAAAGCCAATTGAAATTCCTATCTTAATTAAAACATTAGATAAATACTTATAAAAAAAGAGGCTGCAAAAGCAGCCTCAAAAAAAATGTATAAAATTTAAATGACTGTATTATCGGGAATAATGGCATTTTTTCTTATAACGATAATACCGTCCCTAATAGAATACATTTCCTTATCGACATCATCTCGTGGAATGTCGTCAACTCCAATTCTACAACCATTACCAATTCTAGCATTTTGGTCAATGATTGCTCTTTTAATAATGGTTCCTCTTCCAATACCAATGTTTGGAATTCCATTTTTATTATTTTTAGCTCTATCTTCTACTGTTTCATAGAAAGCAGAACCCATACAATATACTCCATCTAATGATGCACCACTTTCAATAATAGTTCTAACACCAATTATGGAATTAACAATATACGCATTTGTAATAATTGATCCTTCACTTGTTAAGGAGTTGCTAATATTACAAAAGTTTACTTTTGTGGCAGGTAAATGTCTTCTATGAGTATATATTGGCATATCTTCATCATAGAAATTAAATTCAGGGGTCATAGAAGCTAGGTTTAAGTTTGTATCAAAGAAAGCTTTTATTGTTCCAATATCTTCCCAGAATCCATCAAATAGATAAGCATTAACTTTTCTTGTTTTAATTACATCTGGAATAATTTCTTTACCAAAATCAGTTAAATCATTATCTAAAATTTCATCCATAGTTTTAGAATTGAAAATGTAAATACCCATGCTAGCTAAATATTCATTTGATCCATTTACTTCTTTATTAAGAGCGCTTTGCATTAATGAACTAGGTACTTTGTATTCATTAATATCTAAATCATCAGCAGGTTTTTCTAAAAATTGAGTAATTTGCCCATTTTCATTTGCACCAATAATACCAAGGCCTGTAGCTTGAGCTCTCGAAATCGGTTTTGCAGCAATAGTAAGTTCAGCTCCAGATTCAATATGCTTGTTTAACATATTGTGGAAATCCATGCTATAAAGTTGATCTCCTGACAAAATTATATAGTATTTTGCTTTAGTGTCTTTAAAGTGAATAAGGTTTTTTCTTACAGCATCTGCTGTTCCTTGATACCAAGTTTCACTTTGATATGTTTGCTCTGCTGCAAGAATTTCAACGAATCCTTGAGTAAATGTATCAAATTTATATGTATTATTGATATGGTTGTGTAGTGAAGCAGAATTAAATTGTGTTAGTAGATAGATTTGCATAATATCACTGTTAATACAGTTTGAAATAGGAATGTCAACAAGTCTATATTTACCTGCAAAAGGTACTGCTGGTTTAGCTCTATCTTTTGTAAGAGGGTAGAGTCTGGTGCCCTTCCCACCGCCTAAAATAATAGCTAGCGCTTCTTGTTTTTTCATGATAACCCCTTAGTATATATTTTTAGATATGATAAAGCAGATTTTGTCCAAGTAAAATCTAAATTCATACTTCGCTTTATCATTTTGTTTAATGTTTCTTTGTCATTGTAATAAATATTCAAAGCCCGTTTTACTGTTTCAAGTATAGCATGACTTTCTAGTTGAGAAAATAAAAAACCTGTTCCATCACTCGGAAATTCACCGATATCAGTTATTGTATCAGCTAATCCACCAGTTTTTCTTGCTATTGGTAGTGTTCCATATCTTAGAGAATATAACTGGTTTAATCCACATGGTTCATATCTGCTAGGCATGAAAAAGAAGTCACTTGCTCCTTCAACCATATGAGCATATTTATTACTGAACATAATATTTACAC
This sequence comes from Sphaerochaetaceae bacterium, assembly GCA_963677735.1. Lineage (GTDB taxonomy): Bacteria > Spirochaetota > Spirochaetia > Sphaerochaetales > Sphaerochaetaceae > Pleomorphochaeta. The sequence continues at coordinate 1,662,711 of OY782505.1, read as the reverse complement.
TTAGGTTATCATATTTCAAATCTAGTTCTTTTAGTTTATTTTGTATAACTTCATCTCCAGTTCCGATGATTAGAATTTGAACATTTTCATTTTCTAAAATTGTTTCAAGCACCTTATGCTCATCAAGTAATTCATAAAATCCTTTTTGCTCGGCAAATCTTGAAATCATACTAATTAATGGAATTTCGTCATTAACTTCTAGTTTAAATTCTTTTTGAACAAGTTTTTTTAATTCTTTTTTACCACTTAAATCAGAACTGTTATAATGATTTTCGAAATAGATATCACTATTTGGATCCCACTCATCATAATCTATTGCATTAATAATACCAAAAAGGTGACTTCTTCTTTTCTTTAATATTTCATGAAGATTACAACCTAATTCTTTTGTTTGTATTTCTTTTGCATAAGTTGGGCTTACTGTTGTAATATAATCACTATAAACAAGACCTGTTCTAAGCATGTTAACTTTTTTGTTAATTGAAGTTCCATCAAATAAATTATCTTCTAATTCAATTGAGGCTTTTAAAGCTTCAAATCGTGGGAAAATACCCTGATAAGCTAAGTTGTGAATTGTAAAAACACTTTTACATTTGTTAAAGAATTTGTCTTTTGATTTTTTTAATAAATAAGGTACAAAACCTGCTGTCCAGTCATGAGCATGTAGAATATCAACTTTAAAGTCTATCTCTTTGCATAAAGGGAATACTGATTTAGCTAAGAGCATATACCTTTCAAAATTGTCATTATATGGAGTAAAAGATGTGTCTCCATAAATTCCCTTTCTTTCACTAAATAAAGGATGAACAAGAGCTAAGTAGTCAACATTATTCAATGTTTTCTTAACCACAGTGACTTTTTCAATTTTTGAATTTAGTTCTACCTCAAATGATGCGATAGGTGGGGAGAAGTCATTTTTTTCAATAAAACCATATAAAGGCATTAGAATTGAAACCTTGTTATCTAAATCTGCTAAAGCTGCTGAAAGTGCACTTGTAACATCGGCTAGACCCCCAGATTTTGAAAAAGGGACTACTTCACTTGTTATCATTAAAATATTCATATTTAACATTATACCGGCAATCAAATATAGGTCAAGAAAGAATAATAAAAAGCTAATTAAAAATTAATAGTAATCTGTTAAAAAGCCTTATTTTATAATAAATCCCTTACAAATTTGTAAGGGATCATACTTAAAAGGTTTGTTTAATATTTGTTATTAGTTACTTCATCAATGTACTCACTAGCACTGTGAGCCGCTATAGCTCCATCACTTGCAGCGGTAACAACTTGTCTAAATGGAGTATTTCTAACATCTCCAATAGCATAGAAGCCTTTTAGAGAAGTTTCCATTTTTTGATTTGCATCTACATATCCCCAGTCGTCTAAAAGAGATTTATCTAATAAATCTGTTTGAGGTAGCATACCTGCAAAAATGAAAACTGCATCAGCATCTAAAACTTTTGTTGATTGATCAACTGTGCTTTCAATTTTAATTGAAGTTACTTTATCATCTCCTAAGATTTCTAAAGGTCTATATTCCATCTCAAGTTTAATGTTGCTGTTTTTAACTTGATCAACTAGATTAGCTTGTGCTCTAAATCTATTTCTTCTATGAATAATAGTAACATCATCAGATAATTTACTTAAATAGAGAGCATCAGTTAAGGCTGTATCACCTCCACCGATAACCATGATCCTTTTTCCTCTGAAGAATGGGCCATCACAAGTTCCACAATATGATACACCTCTTCCTGAGAATTCTTCTTCACCAGGTATATCTAAATGTCTATGAACAGCTCCTGTTGCCCAAATAATTGTAAATGTTTCTACTTCTTCACTTTTTAGTTTAACAAAAAATTTGTCGCCTTTTTTCTCAAAGGAAATAAATTCATCATATATAATATTTGCACCAAAATTTTGTGCTTGTTTTAACATTCTATCTGCAACTTCAAATCCTGAAATAGGTTCTACAATTCCTGGATAGTTTTCGATTTTATCGATATACATAAATTGTCCACCGGTTGCTAATTTTTCAACTAAATGAACTGTTCTACCTGCTCGTGCACCATATTGTGCGGCTGCTAATCCTGCAGCACCGCCACCGATTATTAAGATATCAGTCTTTATCATTTTTTTCCTCATTTGAAATTTGATATTTATAATATAATCAAAGTTAAGCTAAAAATAAAGTTACAAAGTCACAAAAGACGAAAACTAAAAAAAAAGCTAACAATTTATATCAAATTGGTAGCTTTTTTAATTAATTAGTGTGATCTTTTATCTTTTTATCTAATGCTATCTCAGCATCACTTTTTCTTATATAAGAAGGGCCAAAGCCTAATGGAGCTGCTCCATTTTTCTCGTATTCTATTTTTCCAAGTACCGCTAGGTGATATGCTAAATCATATTGTGATTCATCAACAAATATTTTTAAATTAGGGAGTTTTTCATTAATTTCAGCTTTTATAAGTTTGTCATAAAACTTTTTAGAATCTGGTCCTGTTATTAATACCTTCTTCTCATCTTTTAATAATTCTATAGTTTCGTTTTCATTGATATCTAAATCTTTAGTAAGTCTTTCACTATTTTTGAATAGAGATATATAGAATCGTTTCTTTCTTGCATCGATAGAAGTTAAGATAGTGCCGTCAAAATATGAAACAGGATAGGCAAGTAGGGTGTTTGTTTCAATAGCAACTAGAGGAGCGCCACTAGCTAGACTTATTCCTTTTAGTGCACTCATAGCTATTCTTAAACCTGTGAAGGAGCCAGGGCCTTTTGTACAAACTAATAAATCAATATCTTTAAGATCAATATTTAAATCTTTAGTCAATTCAATAATTTTAGGAACTAGGTTTTCACTGTGTTGCAAGCTCCCAGTTAAATTTAAAGATATTTTACTTTTATCTGTCATTAAACATAAATATAAAGTGTTTGTGCTTGTATCAGCTGCTAAAATATTCATTTTTAATCCTTCTTTAATTAGTAGTTAGAGTAATTTCTCTATCAAGATTTTCTAGGATTTTAATATCAATGTAAATAGTATCATCTGGTAACATTTCTTCAATTTTTTCTGACCATTCTATTAGAGTGACACCATTGCCATATAACATTTCTTCTCCACCGAGCATTTCAAACTCATCACAACCAGAGATTCTATATAAATCCATATGGTAAAGAGGTAAATCCCCATCATATTCTTGTATTATGGTAAAGGTTGGCGAAACTATAGCATCTTCAATATTAAAATATTGAGCAATTCCCTTAGCAATTACTGTCTTACCAGCTCCTAAGCTCCCTCTCAATGATATAACTGTACCACTTTTGCACATTTGGCCAATTTTTTTTCCAATTTCAATAGTTTCTTCTGTATTATGGCTAATAAATTGCATATGTACTCCTAAACTTAATCCTCTTGTGAATGTGCACAATTTTCATCATGTTGATGTTCATGATCGTGATCGTGATCTTCAGAGGTTGGCATATTTTCAACTACTTCCTCGTTTATAGGATCTGATAATGTATCTCCAGTTTCTTCACAGTATTTTTTTATTAAATGAATTACAAGAGGGTCATTTTCATCAATAAGTCTAGATTTTTCTAGTAAATATCTAGCTTTATCATAATTTTTATCTTCAAGGTTAAGAAGAGCATAATTTGTTAATAGTGTTAAATTTTCAGGTTCTAAATCTATAGCTGTATCTAAATAGAATAGGGCTAATTCTCTTTGGCCTTCTTCAAGTGCACATATAGCTAGTTCATTATAAATTTCACTATTACATTCACCAAGTTTCATAGCTTCTAAGAAACAAGGTTTAGCCTCAGCAAATTTTTCTTGTCTTCTTAGAGCCCAACCTTTAAAGAAATGTGCATTCCAAACATCTGGATTATCTTTTAAGAAATCATCAAGGATTTCTATAGCTTTATCTTCATTACATAAGTTTATTTGATCGTAAGCTTCTAAAAGTTTAGCATCATCTTTAATTTTCTCAGAAATATCACTAAGAATCTTTTTCACTTGGTCTTTCCTTTTGTCATCTTCACTAGCAAGTTCAACAAATTTCTCTAAATTGTCTCTTGCTGCTTCAATATTATTTTGATAAACATGGAAATAACCAATTTCACAAAGTAAATCTGGATTGTCTTTAAAATTTTCTAAGCCTTCATTTAATGTATCGAAAGCTTTTTGTTGGAAATAATCATATTGAGTTTGGGAAATATCTTTCGTCTTTGTAGCTTGAGTAGAATAGTGAATTGCTAAGTTAATATATGAAGCTGGTTGTGGAGCTAGATGATTTACTGCTATAAATAATTCTTCACTAAAGGCAAAATCTTCTGCTTTTTGTTTTGCAATTGCTGCTAGATTTAATTGGTTAATTGCATCCTTTTGTGCAGCAAGTACAAAATCTCTATAGTACTCAAAATGTTGGTTTGAAGAATCCCATGCAACAATTTTTATCATTCCGGCAACGATTCTTTCAATAGTAATGTCATTTTGCTCAATTTCAGTCTTGCCATCTGCTAGTTGTATTGGAAGGGGAATAGAAGAATCTAATTTAAATCCATCAATTTCTTTCTCTAAACTTTTAGGTAAATTGATAAAAACTATGCCTTTTAACTTTTCTGTGTTTTTCATAAATTGTCCTCGGGGATATAAGAAAATGTGATGTGGATAGAGCTCGCTCTTGAACCTGTTGGTTCAAGGGGGATACTAGTTAAGCTAAAAATTCTGTTCCCAAAGACCCGAAGGTAGGGAGCAATGCAAGATAGCTATTCCGAATCCCAATGATTTAAGTTGAGCCAAGAGACATGCGCCCTCATCCACACCACTAAATAAACAAAATTAAGGTATATAAATTGTACACCATGATTATAAAAGTTTAAAGACTAATCTTTTCTTTTACTTAAGGGAGAATAAACAAAAGCTTGATATGTTTCAAGGGGTAAGGGAGAAAATATTAGCAAAACACATATAAGGTAAGATTCAATTTAAATCGATAAAAAAAGACGAACAAAATGTTCGCCTTTTATTCCAATAAGGAATCTATTGTGTAAATTCAAAAGATAAGATCTTGATTAATTATTATCTAAATCTTCTAAATCAAGTAATTCGCTTTCAAGTGCGCTTCCGCTTGTATAATCTTCAGCAGCATTAAGCTCTTCATTTAGATTATCTAATAATTCAATGTCTTCAAGACCTGAAATATCTTCAAGGGTATCGAGAGAACGTGCAATACTTTGAGCTAATTGTTCAGAATTATCTTTGTATTCATCAACATACTTTTCAAGCTCATTAACTCTGCTGTTAGCAAAAGTATAGTCCATTTTGAGTTTGTTATGTTCTTCAACTAACTCTTGGTGTACTTTTTTCAAGTCTTCAAATTCTTCTTGAACTAATTTTAGTTCTTCCTTGATTTGGTTATTCAATTCTTGAAGTTTTGCTTTATCTTTGTTTAAAACATCAATAAAGGCTTTTGTTTTTAAGACCTTTTCTTCAAGCTTAGTCATGTTTGATTTTAGTAATGTTGCGTCCATCGATACCTCCATTAACTAGTTAGCTAATTCCTTTTTTACTGTATCTACAAGACTCTTGAAAGATGTTTTATCTTCAATTGCCATGTTTGATAAAGCTTTACGGTTAATAGCTATGCCAGCTTTATTTAAGCCATGAATGAATTGAGAATAAGAAATTCCTTCAGCTCTAACTGCAGCATTGATTCTTGCAATCCATAGTTTTCTGAAATCTCTTTTTCTTTCTTTACGACCGCGGTATGCATATTGACCTGCTTTTGCAACAGCATCTTTTGCTACACGATTATTTGTGCTTCTACGACCGTAGTATCCTTTAGCCTGTTTAAGAATTTTTTTTCTTCTGTCTTTACGTTTGGTTCCGTCTACTGCTCTTGGCATTTTCTCACTCCTCTCTTATTGATATGGAAGCAAAACTTTTACTTTTTTTGCTTCTGCGTCGCTTAGAATACCAGTATGACGTAAAGCTCTTTTACGTTTTGTGGTCTTTTTAGTGAGAATATGGCGAAGTCCTTGCTTTTTATAGCGAACTTTACCAGAACCGGTAACCTTGTACCGCTTTGCAGCGGACTTTCTTGTTTTCATCTTTGGCATTTTTGTACCTCTTTCGCGCTCACAGGGAACAAGATTCCCCCTGCTAGCAACTATAATTTATACGTTCTACGAACGTTTATTCTTTCTTTGTGGGCTAATAATCATGCTCATCATTTTTCCTTCCATTAAAGGACGACGATCCATATTATAAGTTACACCCATTTCGGTAAGTTCATTTAAAATTTTATCTAATACAACTTTACCTAGTTCAGTATGTGCAAGTTCACGTCCACGGAAACGGATTGAAACCTTAACTTTATTACCTTCATTTAAGAAATCAGCAATAAATTTACTTTTTGTAACCAAATCATGTCTTTCAATTTTTGGTTGCATTCTAATTTCTTTCATTTTAATAATAGTTTGGTTTTTCTTAGCTTCTCTTAAACGTTTTTCTTGTTCATAACGATATCTTCCAAAATCTAGTATTTTACAAACTGGGGGATTCGCACTCGGGGAAACTTCAACTAAGTCTAAACCCTCTTCTTCAGCAAGATTAATTGCGTCATATGTTTTCATTACACCTTTTTGTGTACCTTCTGAATCAATTACAAATACTTCCTTCGCGCGGATTAGTTTATTAATCCTCAAATCCTTTATAGCCATCTAACTCCTTGTGAATTACTTTGTAAAACACGTTTAAATTTTGAAATTTATATCATAAAATCTGATATCTCTGATTATATTATCATAGCAATCAAATTGAGTCAAAGCATGTGTGTACTTTTCCAGTTAAAAATAATAAAAAACCACCCCAAATTAACTGTGAGGTGGTTATTAAGTAAGCATTAAAATTAAGCTTGGTTAGCACTTCCTAGAACATTGATGTTCTTGTAAGAGTACATTTCTTTTAAAGCTTCACGAGCTGGTCCTAAATATTTTCTAGGATCAAATTCGCCAGGTTTTTCAGCCATAACTTTGCGGATAGTTCCTGTCATAGCTAAGCGGCCATCACTATCAATATTGATTTTACAAACAGCACTTTTTGCAGCTTTTCTAAGTTGTTCTTCAGGAATACCAACACTGTCTGTTAATGCACCACCGTTTTCGTTAATCATTTTAACATATTGAGCTGGTACAGAAGAAGATCCGTGTAATACAATTGGGAAACCAGGAAGTTGTTTTTCAATATCAGCTAAGATATCAAAACGTAGTGGAGGTGGAATTAAAACACCATCAGCATTACGAGTACATTGTTCTGGTTTAAATTTGTTAGCACCGTGGCTAGTTCCGATAGAAATAGCTAAAGAGTCAACACCTGTTTTGCTTACAAAGTCAATTACTTCTTCAGGTTGAGTGTAAGTTGAGTGTTCTGCAACAACATCATCTTCGATTCCAGCTAGAACGCCTAATTCGCCTTCAACTGTTACATCAAATTTGTGTGCATATTCAACAACTTTTTTTGTTAGTGCAACATTTTCATCATAAGGGAAATGTGAACCGTCAATCATAACTGATGAGAATCCGTTGTCGATACAATCTTTACATGTTTCAAAGCTATCGCCATGATCTAAATGTAATACAACAGGAATATCATAGCCAAGTTCATGAGCATATTCAGTTGCACCACGAGCCATGTTTCTCAATAAATTGATGTTAGCATAGTCTCTAGCACCTTTAGATACTTGTAGAATAACGGGTGATTTTGTTTCAACGCAAGCTTTAATAATAGCTTGTAACTGTTCCATGTTATTAAAGTTGTAAGCTGGGATAGCATAACCGCCCTTTACAGCTTTCTTAAACATTTCTCTTGTGTTTACTAGACCTAAGTCTTTGTAAGAAGTCATATTGTTTACTCCTTGTTAATTTGGTTTTGTTTTCACTACAATGTTATATTTTTGTTGCCTTTCGGTCAACAACACAGAGTTAGTATTGACCAATGAATTTTCTCTTGTTACTGTTTTTTTATGAATATTAAATTTAAAAAGTTGTTTTATGTGTTTATTGTAACATTAATTGCCATTTATGCACTATTACAGATAGTTTATTATACGAGAAGTCCAATCTATTTTGTAACTGATACTATTTATTTTGAAACAACAATTAAGCAACAAAAAACTAATTTAAAATATAAAGCTTTATTAAATAATAAAAGAGTGAAGTATATAGTCGATAGTGAAAGTAATGGTAGTTGGAAAGAATATGATTTCAAAACTGATTCAACAATTATTTTATCACCATATATTACTATGCTTTATAATATTGACGATGATTTTAAATTTAATAATGATTTTATTACTATAGATATAGAAAATGAAGATCAAAAATATAATGCAACAGGTGATTTTGTTAGTGGATTTGAAAAACTAGCATTAGCTTTAAAATCAGAGAATAAAGTTGTTTATATCCTTAGCTCTAAAGCTTGGCCACAAAGTAGTACAAAAGCTGCAGCTTTTGAAAGAATTTTCGGTGGTGAAGGGTTAACAAAAATTTCTTTAAAAGGGGATGAACTTGATCAAAAAGCTTATGAAATTATAGATATGATTAATATTGATGAGGAAGCTCAAATTGTTTCAACTGGTACAACTTTATTGTCTTCTTTCAATAAAGTTGATAATAATTTTAATTATAATTTAGAGGCAAATCAGGCTTTAGCTGTTGATTTGAATTCTCTAAATTATATCATTTATGAAGATTTAACCCCTTTGGTTGAAGATAATTCTACAAATATTATCTTAGAAACTAAGTTATTTAACAATCAAGAAGGGTTAGTAAATTCTTTTTCACATTTGTACAGATATCTGAAATCTCAACTTTTTTAATCTCCGAGGCTTCTTTATATACTAATGGAATAAGTAAAGGTGAATTAAACTTGCCTCTAAATGGTTGTGGAGGTAGGTATGGTGAATCTGTTTCTAATAGTAGTCTCTCAAGTGGTACGTACTCTAAAGCTTTTCTTAATTCATCATTCTTTTTATAAGTTATAGTTGCTGAAAATGATATGTAAAATCCTTTATCTAACGCTATTTTTGCAAATTCGATATCTGAAGAGAAACAATGGATAATCCCATTTGTTCTAAAGTTTGTATGGTTAATTATTTCTTTCATTTTATCATCAGCGTCTCTATTGTGAATTATCACAGGTAGATTATATTTATTTGCTAATTCGATTTGCTTAATAAATAAATCTTCTTGAAGATAAGACTCTCCATAATCCCAATGATAGTCTAGCCCTATTTCTCCAATGGCTTTAACTCTATATTTATTTATATTTGTTTCTATAATATTGAGAGATTTCTCATGGGACTTTATATCTTTAGTTCCCCAAGGACCAACTCCACAACTTAGATATATATTATCATAGTCTTTTACAATCTTAGATCTCTCTTCAATATCATTTTCCTTTACTGCGATATCAAGAGCAGTATAATTGCTGTTTTTTAACTCTTGTAATAAATTAGTTATGTCAATATTTTTATCTCTCATTGCTAAGAGATGAAAATGGGAATCTGTATAAGAAAGATTTTTATCTGTTGCTTCTTTTAATAATTTATTTCTTTTTTCTTCGTTGTATTTTGCCATATATTTATACCTAGAGTGAATTATATCTAAGTAATTGTAAAAATAATAGTCTAATTTTCTATTATCGCAATAGGAATGTTTGACTTTATAAAATTTGTTATTATATTATGGTTATAAAGAGTTAGCTATAGCTAATTTTTTAGGAGATTTATATGCTTACTTTAAAAGATATTAATTATAGTATCGATGGTAAAAATATTATAAAAGATATTAATTATAACTTTTTAAAGGGCCGAATATATTTATTAACTGGCCCTAATGGGGGAGGTAAAACTTCTCTTGGGAAAATCATTACCGGTTTATATCCAACAGATACTGGAAGTATTGAGTTCAATAAAAAAAATATTACCAACTTAAGTATTAGTGATAGAGCAAAGCTTGGTATTTCCTATGGTTTTCAAAGTCCAATTTATTTCAAAGGTTTATCTGTAAAAGATATTTTAACTCTTTCTAGTAAAGATGAAAATGAGGAACATTTAAATAATCTTTTAGCTAAGGTTGGTTTATGTGGAAAGGAATATCTAGATAGGGAACTTGATGATAGACTCTCTGGAGGGGAGGTTAAAAGAATTGAAATAGCTAGTGTCTTGGCAAAAAAGAAGACAAAACTTTATATTTTTGATGAACCAGAGGCTGGAATTGATTTGTGGAGTTTTAAAGAGCTTATTTCTATTTTTAAAAAGTTAAAAGATGAGAAAAAAACAATTATCATTGTATCTCATCAAGAAAAGATCTTAGAGCTTTCTGATTATATATTAGTAATTAATCAGGGAACTATTGAAAAATCTGGTCCAACAAAAGATATTCTTCCATCTCTAATTTCTAAAGATAAAGAAAATAATTGTGAAGGTTGTATAAAGAAGGAGATAATGTAATGTTAGAAAATACTATGAAACTTCTTAAAAAATTATATGGTGATATCAACTTTAGTAACTCAGCAATTAACGTTAGAGAAAATTGTTCTTCTTGTATGCGAAATAATTCTAACAATGTTGTTATTAGTGATATGGATGATAAAAGTGGTATAAATATTTTAGTGAAATCTTCTGCAAGAGGAGAGATGGTGTTTATTCCAGCTATTATTAATAAAAGTGATGTTAATGATGTTGTGAAAAATGATTTTTATATTGAAGATGGAGCAGAAGTTGTTATTCAAGCAGGATGTGCTGTTCACACAGATGGTGATAAAAAGTCAATCCATAATGGTATTCATCGGTTTTTTATTGGTGAAAATGCAAAAGTTACCTACTATGAGAAACACTTTGGAGAGGGCTCTCATGCTCAAAAAATTATTTCCCCGAGAACAGAGGTAACTATGAGCAAAGGTTCTTCATTTTTAATGGATTCTATTCAATTAGATGGAGTTAGTTTTACAGAGAGAGAAACTAAGGCTGTAGTATATGAAAATGCGTCTTTGGATGTTAATGAGAGAATTTTAACCCAAGGTACTCAAGAGGCAATCAGTAAGTTTGATGTGAATGTTATTGGAGATGGAGCTAGTGTAAATATTGTATCAAGATCTGTTGCAAAAGATAATTCTAAGCAAACTTTAAAAAGCAATATTACAGGTAGTGCTCCATGTCAGGGTCACAGTGAATGTGATGCGATTTTAGAAGGTAATGGAATTGCTATTGCCATTCCTGCTCTAATTGCTAATCATCCAGATGCAACATTGGTTCATGAAGCTGCTATTGGAAGGATTTCTAAACAACAGATTGAGAAATTACAAACTCTAGGTCTGAGTGAAGAAGAGGCTGAAAGTTATATTGTAAAGGGATTTTTGAAATAATCTCAAAATAATTTTTTTAAAATTTACGTAATTTTAAAGCAAAAAGATTGGCAAATATGTTTTTATTGCTAAAAATTTTTTTGCTTTTTTTATTTTTAGGTCATTTTTATGTTTCTTAATATTTGCCAGTAAAGGAGATATTTAAAAAATATCTTGTTTGATAGAAATAAATAATGTTATTATGTTAACAGTTTATTTAGGGAGGAAACATGAAAAAAAATTTAGTAATTAAGATTATTATTGGATTTGTCCTTGGTTTAGTTGTTGGCGTTGCTCTTTGGTTATCTGGTGCAAGTGTTGGTGGATATACTAAAATAGTATCCCCTTTTGGTAATGTACTTGTATCAATGTTGAAGATGGTTGTTGTACCTGTTATCTTTTTATCTCTTATTAGTGGTGCTGCATCACTTCCAACTGGTAAGTTTGGAAAGATTGGTATTAAAGTTATTGTTTGGTATTTTGCAACATCATTAGTTGCTGCTGTAGTTGGTTCTTTATTAGCAACTATATTTAATCCAGGTAGTTCAAATATTAGTTTATGGCAACAGTTAATTACAACTGAAACAGCTGTACAAGAGGTTAGTGTATCAACAACTGGAGCTTTAACTGAAGTATTTTTAAATATGTTTAAGAATCCTTTTGAATCTCTTGCTAATGGTAATTTCTTAGCTATAATCGTATTTGCAATTGCATTTGGTCTTGCTCTTAAAATTAATGTTGATAATCCAAAAACAAGTGATTCTTCTAAAGAAAAAATTCATTTATTCTTAGATTTAGTTTCAACAGCTCAAGAAGGTGTATTTACTATTGTTGATTGGGTATTAGCTTATTCTCCAATTGGTGTATTTGCCCTAACTTCTGTTAATTTTGCTAACTATGGTTCTGCTCTATTTGGTCCTTATGTTTCATTAACTTTAGGTGTTATTACTGGTATTATCTTTATGATAGTTGTTGTTTATCCTGCTATGATTGCTATTTTTGTTCATAAAAATCCTTTCACTGTATTAAATAGAATTAAAGAAGCTCCTTTAACAGCTTTTGTAACTAGAAGTTCTGCTGCAACTCTACCTGTTTCTATTACTGTTGCTGAAGATGAATTAAAGGTTGATCCAAGTTTATCAGCTTTCGCACTTCCTTTAGGTGCTACTATTAATATGGATGGTGTTTGTGTTCACTTACCATTCTTTGCTGTATTAGCTGCTAATATGTTTGGTGTTCAACTAGGCTTTACTGGTTTAACTATTTTAGTAATTACAACTGTTTTAGCTTCTATTGGAGCTGGCGGGGTTCCAGGTGGATCTTTGATGTTGTTATTTATTATTTTACAAAATATGGGATTACAACCTGATCAAATTGCTATAATTGTTGGTTTGGCTTTAGGTATTAACCCAATATTAGATATGTTTGAAACTATGAATAATGTTACAGGGGATCTTGTTTGTACATACGCTGTTGCAGAAACATCTGATATGATTCTTAGTGAAGAATAGTATCTTATTTTTATAAAAAATTAGAAGAGATTTAATTATGTTTTTTCATAATGAATCTCTTTTTTAGTTCCCTCTATTATTTACATTATATTGTTAAAATGTTAGTCTTAACTAAGAAATAATGATAAAAATGGAGATAACATGAGTTATATAAATAATTTAGAAAAAGCTAAGCTTTTTAAATCTGATGAGTTAGTAAAAACATATAGTGGACAGATAATTAGTACAAAGATATCTGATAATAGTTCTTTAACTCTAGAACTTTATTCTTTTGATAAAGGTGAAGAAATTAGTAAACAGAAGGCTATTTATGATACTTTCTTCTATGTTGTTAAAGGTGAGATTGAAATTTCTAATGATCTTATTAAGAAGAATGAGTATAAGACTTTAAATAAGGGTGAAGATACTCATTTAGTTGCAAAAGAACCTGCTGTATTGTTAATGTATTTATTTAAGAAAGAAGGTCAACTTAAAAATTTAAATAAGACTGATAACAAATCATTAACTGAAGAGGTTTCTTTTGTTGATAATTCTGTAGCTAGTAAAGTTGTTTATCAAGATGATATTTTAAGTTTAACTCTTTTAGCCTTAGATGAAGATCAAGGTTTAAATACTCACTCAGCTTCAGGGGACGTTTTAGTTGTTTCTCTAGGTGGAGAAGTCTTAATTAAAATAGGGGATGAAGAATTTAATTTAAGTGGTGATGATTTAATTGTTCTACCTGCAGGTATTCCTCACAGTTTAATGGCAAAAAAACCTTATAAAATGTTTATTTCAGTTGTTAAACAGTAATAATATTAAATTTTAAGATGTTAAATTAGTATTTTAAAAGTATTTTGAATTTGTTTTTCTGCTTAATTATTGTTCTCAAAAAGAATTAATTTTTTAAGCAGAAAAAAAGTTATTTTTTTTAATAAACTAGTTGACGCAAAAGGTGTTTTTTGATAGGTTTAAGTCATCGCCGAAGTGGTGGAATTGGTAGACACAAGGGACTTAAAATCCCTTGTCCTTTAGGACGTGCGAGTTCAAGTCTCGCCTTCGGCACTAACAAATCTCAAATATGAGGTTTGTTTTTTTTATACTTTTGAATTACGTATAATTAGAAATGTCTTTATTTTTTACATATTAGTATACGGTCTTTAATAAAAGTTATTTATTTTTAATTAATTAATAATGTGAGTAAAAGTTTTGTTAAAACAATAAATTTCTAGATGTTTATATAAGCTTAATTTTCGATTTTAATTTAATGATAAATATTTATTTTAATATGCAAGTTCAGGTCTTGTCCATGGCATCAACATAGTTTTCAAAATACAAGTTATACAAGATATTAATTCTTTATCCACAAAGAGTTAGTATCTTAGTTTTTTATAAAAGTTAGAACCTAAAAATCCTCAAATAAGTTATCGTGTAATTATCTACTAAGGTACACCCACTTTTATTGATAACGTGTATAGTATAGGTATAACGTGTTGTAATTAATAAAAAGTATTTTTATTATTCAAAATCAAAATTATTCATATATATCATAATTGAATTTAATTTGGAAGAAATATTATAAGAGTTATAAATATTTTTTCCACGAATTTTATTTGTAACAATAAATTCTCTACTTTCTTCATAAAAAGATCTTATAATATTTTCTTTATTATTATTATTGGGATATTCCGTAATTAAACAATCTATAATTGAAATAGCTTCAATTTTATCTATTTTATTATTGGTTATTAATAATAAAAAGATTTCTAATATTAAATCATGTACAAATTTTTCTGAAATTCCATAGTCTTTCGATAAAGTATATCCAATATTAAATAATTTGATATTTTTTAGTCTTTGATCATTATTATATTCTCCAAAAATAGCCTGTTTGAATTCAGAACACGAAAAATGAAGAAAATAATATCTATTATTTGATAAGAAATAATAATATTGTAAATAATCTTGTAAAGTAATTAAATGTAACTCATAAATTGCTTTAACAAAGGAAAATGTCGAAAAAGTTTTAGGTGGTTTTTTATTTGTTTCTATATTGTTGTATTTTGAGTAATAATAGTCTTCTGTCATTAATGAAAGATTTTCATCTCGTGCTAGAATGTATGCATCACAAACTTCTTTAGGTATAATTAGCTCAGAATTGCAATTTATCTTTTGAGATTGCGATATATATTTTATATTACTATGCTTCTTTAATTGTTCAATTGCATTAATAAATATTTTTTGTATGGATATATTTTTTTCTTTATTATAATCAGTGAATTGAATCTTTCCATTTTGATAACTCATATATCCTTCAATATTTTCACTTGGAGAAAAATAAATAATGAATTGTTCTAAGAAATCTATAACTGATTTTGGAATCAGAATTTGTGGTAATATTTTTATGATTTTGTCAAATAAACCAGAATTAATTAAGGCAAATATAGAGGTTCCGTCAATATAGAAACTTTCTTGATTAAGAATGATTTTATTTACATTAATAACTTCCCTTTGAAAAAGAGAGAGTTCTCCAGTGTTGCAATAAATATAACTTTGATTTTTGATGATATAATCAAAGGCCTTTAAAATATTACCTTTAGCAAATGTTAACATGGAAAAGGGGAGTCTTTGATTTTTATCTTTATATAAATTAATAATAGGGTTATTATTTCCATCAAAATCTATCAAGGCTTTTTCTAAATTAGAAATATCTATTTGATCATTATGAGAGAGTAAATCAATAATGGTAACATTCTCTAAATCATTAGAATGTGAAAGTATTTCAAAATTAGATTTTATCATCCAAAAAATATATTGTTCTAAAGTATATATTAATTCTATTTCTTTAGTATCCTTTTTTGATAAATATACTGAAGAAAAGTTTACTTGTTCGGTAACCTTTTTGTTTAATAATTTTTTATACTTTTCCGATTTATTATTTAATTTAATTGCTTCTAAAGGATTATTATTTCCCATACAATACCATAAAGCATTATCTTTGAATTTAATAAAATGATTTTTACCAATTTTGCTTTGTGAGTCTAAAGTTATAGGTAAATTTTTATTTAAATTTAACATAATTTGTGGGTATAAATTGCCATAAGCTTGCTTTGTCATATTTTGTTTTTTAATAATAGCTTTTACAAGTATATTATAAGCTTGTTGGTATTTTTTATTATCTATATAGACTTGATATGCAATAGTTGTTAAGAATTCATATGAAAATGAAATATCAAAATTATTTTCTAATAATTTTAAAGCTTTTTCATTATTTTCTTTATCAATTTTTGCTAATTTTAAATGAGTAATAAGTATATTTATTATTACATTTTCTTTTGAAATATAGTTGTTTGTTTCAAAATTATCTAATAATTTATATCCCGTTTTAATTATATTGCCATCATCCCCTATATTTATGTAAGAAATGAATTTTATATATTTTAATTTGAAATCATCAATAGCATAATTATTATTTAAAATTTTAGAAATTTTAATTAAATGAAGATAATCTTTATTTAATAAAAGGATATCAATTAATCTAAATAAATGAAATGGAGAGATTTTGTTTAAATTGCAAATTTTAATTAAATAGTTGATTTGTTCATAATTATCTGTGTCAATATTGAATATTAAATTTAATATATTGTTTCTTTCGGATCCTTCTTTAAAAAAGTTTTCAATTAAATAAGCTTTTAATTCAATTTGATTTTCTAATCTGTGAATAAAAAATTCAGCTAGATCTATATTATCTTTGAAGAAAGTGTTTAACTCTGTTAAATCTTGATTTTCCTGTTTTTCAAAAAATATTAAATATTTTTCTTGTTTTTTTTCTTCAAAGAAATTTATTGTAATTTCTTTATCAATATTTGAATTTAGAGCATGATATAAAATCATATTATATAACTTGTTTGTGATATTTTTATTTTGATTTAACAAATAATTGTATATATTATTTATTCCTTTAGAGTCTAGGTTTGAATAATTTAATATAGATATCAATATACTTTCAATCTGATTGTCAAAATAACATTTTTCTAAAAAAAAATATATTTTATTGTTAGTTTCATCAAGTTTTAAGAAATCTTTGGTTTTTAAATAAACTTGAAATAATATATAATTGATTATTAGATTTGATCTTTTGCAAATGGTATTTAAGTCAAATAACATATTGATTTGATCTATAGTTTCAAATATTTTCTTGGAAAGAGCTTTTATTTCATCCTGGTTATTATTAATTAATAAATTATTATGTAATAAAGTTAATTTAGTTATATAACTCAATAATAGATTTTTATTCATAAAAATTGCTTGTTTAATGCATGTTAACGATTCTTCTAATAACTTATTTTCTGCATATATGTTTGCTTTTGTTAAAATTAATAAAATTTTAATTTTTACATCATTTTCTTTTTTAATTAATTCTTCAAAAATGTCAATATTTTCAATTTTATTTTTAGTATAATTCAATAAAAGCCAATAATCTTTATCAATTAATTTAGTTTGTTCAATGAGGTATTGTTTTTTTTGATCATCATCGATAAATAATAATAATTGGTAATATTCCATATATAATTTTTTCGAAGAATATCCTTCAGTTATTAAATTATCATATATTTTAATTGCTGTATCATAATCTTCTGTTTTTTTATAATAGTTACAATATAAGATTTCATAATCGATATATAATTCTTGATTACTATTTTTGATAATTTCTTTATCTAAATTATTTAATAAATTAAATGCATTATTAATATTTTCTTTGTTTAATTCTATGTTTATTGAATTCAAGTATTTTTTTAATATTTTTGTTGAATTTCTTTCATCAATATCAAATCCTAATTGTAATAATTCTTCAATAGAAAAATCTAATATAATTAGTTTTAATTTATGAGAATCTAAAATATGGAATTTTATATCAGGATTTTCTTTTTCTAATGACAATTTTGCATTATTAACTTTTGTAATAAGTCCAGTAAATTTATCATTATATACAAAAAAATATTCTTTAATATTATTATTTAAATTCCATTCAGAATCTTTTAATTTCTTAAAATCTTCAATAAATTTTCTTGCAGCATTTGCATCTTTTGTTTTTGGATCTATTGGAGCATACACTTGATAATATTGTCCTAATTTATCTATAAATCCATCATTCCCGGCGTCACCATCTTTTCCATATGGTTTTACTTTTTGAAAAGCAAGATTTTTTATTAACATTATTTCTTCAAAAAAAGATTGGAATTCATAGCTATTAATAGTATAAAATTTATTTTTTATTTGTAAATTTAAATAATGAGTATCTATAGGCTTAAAATTTTGTTCCATTCGTATCTCCTTATGAAATTTAAATGATTTTTGTTCAAAAAATGATTATAAATTAATTTTGAAATATAAATTTAATTTCATATTTTTTATTCTATTTTCTCTAGGAAAGGTTTCCAATCCGGGTTATATTTTATTTTTTCCCATGGTTCAAGTCCTGTTTTCTCAAATAAGTAATCAGCTAATTTATTATAAGTAATAGAAGATATTTTTTGAATAATATTTTTTAAATATAAAATATACATAATTGAATTAAATTCAGAAGGATTACCATGAGCTATACCCCCTCTAAATGAAATAAAATCATCAATGAGTTTGCTAATTGTATCAAATGTAAATGAAGCTATACTCAAAGGTTCAACTTCATACTCCCATTTCCAAAATGTCGTAATATCTAAATCAAATAATTTATTGAATATGACTTTTATATTATTTATTTTAGGGGTATTTAATTTGTTTATTTGATCTTTTACATATTCAACAATTTTTGTTTTCCATAATTCTCCAGAAAGATTCCATGGTGATAATTCATTTTTATCTTTTTTAATACATAAAGCTATTTGCTTTTTTAGTGAAACAGGTAATTTGGAAACATCTATATTATTTACCATAAAATATATTGACTCTAAGATAATATCTTCAATAAATTTCTCCCATGCTGACGATAATAATAAGCATGCAGATCTTAAAAAGACAGTATCTTTATCTTTTGCTTCATTTGTATCTGATTCAGATATAAGTAATTCAGCGTGAGCTTCTAACAATAGTTTTAAATCTAAAGTTGCTTCTGTAAAATTAATTAATGCGCTAGGTGTTGTAGCTCTATATTTGAGCTTTGGTCTTTTCATGATTTTTATTTTAACATAGAAAACTAAATTTATATACTATGAGTTATTTTAGTAATTAATTATTTATTATAACCTATTTTTGTGTTAAACTTGATAACATTGATACTAGGAGACAAACAAAAATGGGCAACAATAATAAGCAGCAAGAAAGAGCTGAACTTCATAAAACTATATGGGGAATAGCTAATGATCTTAGAGGTAGTATTGATGGATGGGATTTTAAACAATATGTACTAGGCATGTTATTCTATAGATATATATCTGAAAATCTAACAAATTATATAAATATAGGTGAAAGAGATTCCGGTTTTAATGATTTTGATTATAAAGAATTAAGTGATGAAGAAGCTGAAACAATTAGAGAATCCATTGTTGAAGAAAAAGGTTTCTTTATTTTACCTAGTGAACTATTTGTTAATATTAAAAAGAATGCTAAAAATGATGATAATTTAAATGAAACTTTACAAAAAGTATTTATTAATATAGAAAACTCAACTAAAGGGTCTGATAGTGAAAGCGACTTCAAAGGCTTATTTGATGATTTAGATGTTAATAGTAAGAAACTTGGTGATACTGTTATTAAAAGAAATGAAAAACTAGTTAAACTGCTTAATGGTATAGATTCCATGAAAGCCGGTGACTATCAAGATAATAGTATTGATGCTTTTGGTGATGCTTATGAATATCTTATGGGTATGTATGCATCTAATGCTGGTAAAAGTGGAGGTGAGTATTATACTCCACAAGAAGTGTCAGAGTTATTAACTAAAATTACTCTAGTTGGAAAAACAGAAGTAAATAAAGTATATGATCCAGCATGTGGTTCAGGCTCTCTTTTATTAAACTTTGCTAAAATACTTGGAAAAGAAAAGGTACGAAAAGGATTTTTTGGACAAGAAATAAATCCAACAACATATAACCTTTGTAGAATTAACATGTTCCTTCATGATATTGATTATGATAAATTTGATATTGCTTGTGATGATACTTTAACTAACCCACAACATTGGGATGATGAACCATTTGAAGCAATAGTATCAAATCCACCTTACTCAATTAAATGGGAAGGAAATGATAATCCAATACTTATAAATGATGCTAGGTTCTCTCCAGCTGGTGTATTAGCACCAAAGTCAAAAGCAGACCTTGCTTTTATAATGCATAGCTTATCTTGGTTAGCTACAAATGGAACAGCTGCTATAGTATGTTTCCCAGGTATTCTATATAGAAGTGGAGCAGAGAAGAAGATTAGAAAATATCTAATAGATAATAACTTTATAGATTGTATAATCCAATTACCAACTAACCTCTTCTTTGGAACAAGTATAGCTACTTGTATAATGGTACTTAAGAAATCAAAGAAGGATAATAATACCTTATTTATTGATGCATCTAATGAATTTTCTAAAGCCACTAATAACAATAAATTAGAAGAAGTTAATATTGAAAATATTCTTAAATATTTTCAAGATAGAGAAAACAAAGATTATATATCTCAATTAGTAGATAATGAAGAAATAGCAAAACAAGATTATACCTTATCAGTATCATCCTATGTAGAAAAAGAAGATACTAGAGAAAAAGTAGATATCACAGAACTAAACAAAGAAATAAAAAGAATAGTTGCTCATGAAGCAGAACTAAGAGAATCAATTGATTCTATAGTTGCAGAAATAGAAGGAGACTTCTAATGAGCAAGCTAGATGAACTAATTAATGAGTCATGTCCTAATGGTGTGGAATATAAAAAGTTAGGAGATTCAAAACTAAAGGTTGAAATAGGTACGGGAAATAATAATACACAAGATGCTGAAGAAGATGGTATTTATCCTTTTTTTGTTAGGTCTAAATATATCAAAAAGAGTAATACTTTTTCTTTTGAGGAAGAAGCAATAATTATTCCTGGTGAAGGCGGTGTTGGAGATATATTCCATTATATCCATGGTCGTTATGCGCTCCATCAGAGAGCTTATCGTATTCATTTAAATAATAATTATATAAATACAAAATTTTTATATTATTATTTATTATCCAATTTTAAAAATTATATTTTGACAAAAGCTGTTAGTGCAACGGTTATTTCTATTAGAAAACCGATGATAGAAAATTTCAAAATCCCAATCCCCCCTCTCCCAATCCAAGAAGAAATAGTTCGTATATTAGACACCTTCACAGAGCTAACAGCAGAGCTAACAGCAGAGCTAACAGCAGAGCTAACAGCCCGCAAAAAACAATATGAATATTATCGTGATAAGTTATTAACTTTTGATGATAGTGTGGAAGTTTTTAATTTGAAAGATTATACAGAATATTCAAAAACTAGAATTGATGCAAATGAATTAAATTTAAACAATTATGTTAGTGTCGATAATTTGTTACAAGATAAACTAGGGAAGACTATATCAAATTATGTTCCCAAAGAAGGCCGATTAACTGAATATAAATTCGATGATATATTAATTGGAAATATAAGGCCTTACCTAAAGAAAATATGGTTAGCAAATGATAAAGGGGGCACTAATGGTGATGTTTTAGTTATAAGAATCAAAGAAGAAAATAAAAAATCGTTACTTCCTAAATATTTGTATTATTGTTTATCTTCAGATAATTTTTTTCATTATGATGTTCAACATTCAAAAGGTGCAAAGATGCCTAGAGGTAATAAGAGTGAAATAATGAATTACAAAATCTCAGTCCCCCCTCTAACAGAACAAGAAAGAATAGTAAAAATACTAGATAAGTTCGATACCTTAACTAATGATATTTCTAAAGGTCTACCTGCAGAAATAGAAGCAAGACAAAAACAATATGAATATTATAGAGATAAGTTACTCACCTTTAAGGAGAAAAAAGCATGAGGGGCTATAATCAAATAATCAATACCGATGATTTTACAGTAGTGTCTGAATATGTATCAGATAAGAGAAAATCCGATAATTATCAAAGTGAAGCAGCTCTTGAAAAAGCATTTATTAAAATGCTTGAAGAGCAAGGCTATGATTATTTGAATATAACAAATGAGAAAGAATTAATAATAAACTTAAGAAAACAACTAGAGTTGTTAAATAAGTATACCTTTAGTGAGAAAGAATGGAATAACTTCTTTAATGAATGCCTTGCTAATAAAAAAGATGATATAGAAGATAAAACAAAGAAAATCCAAACTGATTATATCCAACTACTTCAAAAAGATGATGGCTTAACTAAAAATATAAAGATTATAGATACTGAAAATATCCATAATAATAGATTACAAGTAATAAACCAGTATGAAGAAGAAAATGGAAATCATAAAACTAGATATGATGTAACAATACTTGTTAATGGATTACCTCTAGTACACGTAGAATTAAAGAGACGTGGAGTTGCAATAAAAGAAGCATTTAACCAAATAGATAGATACCAAAGAGATAGCTTTTGGGCATCTTCAGGATTATTCCAATATGTTCAAATATTTGTAATATCTAATGGAACTCATACTAAGTATTATTCTAATACTACAAGATTTAGCCATATAAAAGAAAATAGTAGTAGAGGAAAAGGTACAAAGAATAAAACAAGTAATAGCTTTGAATTTACTTCCTATTGGGCAGATAGTAAGAATCATATAATAAGTGATCTAGTTGATTTCACTAAAACCTTTTTATCAAAACATACAATACTTAATATATTAACTAAGTTCTGTGTATTTACAGTAGAAAATGTATTAATGGTTATGAGACCATACCAAATATGTGCAACAGAGCAAATCTTAAATAAAATAGAAATAGCTACAAACTATAAAAAGATGGGAACTATAGATGCTGGTGGTTATATCTGGCATACCACAGGTTCAGGTAAAACCTTAACATCCTTTAAAACAGCACAATTAGCTACTAAATTAGATTATATAGATAAAGTACTCTTTGTAGTTGATAGAAAAGACTTAGATTATCAAACAATGAAAGAGTATGATAAGTTTGAAAAAGGCTGTGCTAATAGTAATAATTCAACTAAAAAACTAACAGAGCAATTAGGAAACCCTAATGCTAAAATTATAATTACAACAATTCAAAAATTAGATAATTTTATAAAACAAAACAAGAAACATGAAGTATATAAAAAACATGTAGTATTAATATTTGATGAATGTCATAGAAGTCAGTTTGGTGATATGCATACAGCCATAACTAAAAACTTTAAGCAATACCATATCTTTGGATTTACAGGAACTCCAATCTTTGTAAAGAATGCTCCAACTGGTAATAAAATGCTACTTAAAACAACACCACAAGCATTTGGTAAGAAATTACATACTTATACAATAGTTAATGCTATAAACGATGAAAACGTATTGCCTTTTAGAATTGATTATATAAATACAATAAAAGAAAAAGATGATATTAATGATACTGATGTTACATCCATAGATAGAGAGAAAGCATTAGAAGATCCACAAAGAGTATCATTAATAGTTGATTATATAATTAATCACTTTGATCAAAAAACAAAAAGAGCAAGTTATTATAAACTAAAAGATAAAAGAGTCTTTGGCTTTAATTCAATTCTAACAGTATCTTCAATCCCAATGGCAATGAGATATTATGAAGAATTTAAGAAACAAATAAAAGAAAAAAACAAAGATTTAAAGGTTTGTACAATCTTTAGCTATAGTGCTAATGAAGAAGAATCAGCTAATAATCTATTACCCGATGAAGACCTAGATGCTACAGCATTAGATAAAACATCAAGAGATTTCTTAGATTATGCTATAGATGATTATAATAAAACCTTCAATATGAATTATAGTACAGATTCTAAAGATTTTCAAAATTACTATAAAGATGTGTCGCAAAGAGTAAAAGAAAAAGATATTGATTTATTAATAGTAGTTAATATGTTCTTAACAGGATTTGATGCAACAACCCTAAATACTTTATGGGTAGATAAGAATCTAAAACAACATGGATTGATACAAGCCTTCTCAAGAACAAATAGAATATTAAACTCAGTTAAAACTTATGGGAATATAGTATGTTTTAGAAATCTACAAGAAGCTACAAGAGATGCAATAGCATTATTTGGAGATGAAAATGCAGAAAGCATAGTTGTTCTTAGAAGTTTTGAAGATTACTATAATGGCTTTGACAAAAATGGTAAGCATACCCTAGGTTATGTTGAACTTATTGAATTATTAAAGAATAAATTCCCATTAGAAGAAGAGATTATAGGAGAGACAAAACAAAAAGAATTTGTATCTCTATTTGGAGCACTTCTAAAACTTAAAAATATATTAACATCTTTTGATGAATTTAAAGATAATCAAATACTAAGTGATAGAGATCTACAAGATTATCAAAGTAACTATATTGATATTTATGAAAAGTTCAAAAGAGAAAAAAAATCTGATAAAGCTGATATCAATGATGATGTAGTATTTGAACTAGAACTTGTAAAACAAGAAGAGATAAACATTGATTATATATTAAGACTAGTTAAAGAATATCATGATTCAAACTGTAAGAATTCTGAAATTTTAGTTGATATCCAAAAAGCTATTAAATCAAGTATTGAACTTAGAAGTAAAAAAGAGTTAATTGAAAGCTTTATTGATTCAATTAACACTCCAGGTGATAAAAAAGATATTTATGATTTAGGTTGGGATGACTACGCAAGAAGTGTTAAAGAGCAAGAAGTAGAATATTTAATTAAAAAAGAGAAATTAAAACCAAAAGAAACAGTTAACTTTGTAGATAATGCACTAAAAGATGGATACTTAAAAACAATAGGAACAGATATAGATAAACTTCTCCCGCCAATGTCTAGATTCTCTAAAGGTCCTAATAACAGAATCCAAAAGAAGACAACAGTAATTGAAGAGTTAAAGCAACTTTTTGAGAAGTTTAAAGGATTGAATTGTTTTGAGTAAAAATAATCTAGCAAATAAGTTTAAAGGAAAAAATTTAGGTACATTAATTATTTTATCATTAATATTTCTATTATTTGCAGCATTGATTGATTTGAAAATAATTAATAAAAGTTGGTTTATTAAAGTTGAAAAAGAATATATCTATTATGTATATGCTGCTTTGGGTACTGTTTCAACAATTAGTATTACAGTGTTGTCCCTGATAACTAATTCTTTAGAAAAAAAATATTTTGGCATCCCTATTAAAGAAATATTCAATTCTAAAAAAAATATTTTAAGGCTATCTAATTTTATATTATTAATTTTTATGTTGAATATTTTTGCGACTTTTTTTTTAGCAATTAAATATATAAATTGTGTTGTTTCTATATTAATAATTACAATGGCCTATATATATAACGTAAGTAAATATCTTTGGGAATTATCAACAAATGATACTAAATGTAAAGATGAAATTGAATTATATCTGCAAAAAAATGATTATTCAAAATTTGAAGATACAAAACAAAAAATTGATTATTTAATAGAAGGTTTATCAATTTCTAAAAATAATACAAATTTAGATGTTATAGATAAAAATATTAAGTTTATTGTAATGATTAGAGATAATGAAAATGCAGATGAAACAATAAAAAAATATATTCAGAGTCAAATAAATATCGCCTTTGATATTATTTCAAAGAAACATGGTTTATTTATAGCTATTGATAAGGTCTTAGTTATAATGGATTCACATAAAGAATCAAAATTTAAAAGTTATGATAATTGGGATATTATAGAGCCACATATTAAAAATATTCAGTTTGTAAATGATTCTGAGTTATATTCTTTAAACTTGGATAAATTAGTTACAGGCCTTGAAAATATAAAGACCATAGCAGAACATGAAAAAGTTTGTGTTTTATATAATTATTTTAAATGTCTATTAAATAATGAGGTAATAAGCAAAAAAGTTAAAAATTCAATTATTACAAGTTTGATAGAAAAGCTAGTTCAATTTAGTATTGATTATAAAAATAGATATAATTACGTTCAACAAAAAGTTATTTTAAATATATTGAAATATTATATATTATTGAATCAAGAGTTTGAGCAAGCTGAATTTTTAGTAAAAATGCTATCTTTAAAATTATATAGGGGTTATCATTGTAAATATGAAGATGATAAATATTTTTATGAAACGATAGCTTTAATTTATTTTACAATTTATTTGTATTCAGAAAATGAAGTTGAAACTATATCCCAAGAACATAGAAAAAGAATAAAAAAAATGATGTATTTACCACAAGATACTATTTCTAATAAAGCCATCTCTTTTCAGACAGTAATTACTAAATATTTTGATGAAATTATAAAAGCTTTATTTAATATATCAGAAGAAAAATTCCAAAGTCTAACATTTTTAGAAAACTTTGAAAATTTCAATGAAGCAAAATCTGTAGTTTGGTCTTTCACCTCATTGATTAATTTTGCTATGTGCAATTTTTTCTTAACATATAAATACAATAATCCTATAGAACTAATTGATAATTGGGAAAACATTAAAGATAAAGATATATTCGCTAGAGTAATAAATGACTTTTTTGATATTGATAAAGAAAATGACAAAAATAATGTTTTAAGACCAAAGAAACATGAGAAAATTAATTCTATAGCAAAATGGATTAGTCGAACCCCTTATGTAAATAAAAAATTTGTTAATACTATAGGCAAAAAAATTAATAATACTGCAAAACAAGTTAATGAAAAAAAATTTAAAAATAATGGAGTTCTTGACGATAAAAATGTTTCTGAGAAAATCAAAAAACAAGTAAATGAAAAGTTCGAAAATTATAAACTAGATGAATATTCTACTTCAATTGAACTATCAGAGGATGATAAAGAATATTATTTTGCTGAAATTAAAGATACTCAATATTTACAAGAGCAATACCATGAAAAAATTGTTGATAGAATTTACGAAAAATTACTCCAAATCTTATATAATGAAATCTTAAAATCAATAGAAGAGAAAACTTTTGAATATAATAAAAAAGGTGTGAAAGCCTTAATTGAAGAATTAAAAACAAATAGCTACAATAAAACAAATTTTAATTTAAAAAGTGAATTGTTTAATTTTAAAAATAAACTAAATACAGAGGATTGGACTTTCTTAGAACAATTAAATTTAGAAAAGATTGAAAATAAATATTTGAAATCAAAAGTTGTTTATAAGGGTTATTTACCTAAATTTAATATTAAGGTGAAAGAATATAAAATAGAAAAATTAAATGACACTGAGTGTGAAAAGTATAGTGAAAATTTTAAAATATCAAATGAGTATTATAAAATAGATAATGCTTATTATACTAAGAGTGAAGTTATGGATTTGATTTATGAAAAGAACAGAAAAGTTGTTGTTATATATACTTTTAAAATTGAAAAACCTAATAATTTTAGTGGGATTAAGTTAAAATTTGATTATACAAAATTAGATAAAGAAGATGAAAAATAGGATTATTATTTCTAAAGGGGTACGCTTTCCCGTTAATAAGTAGGAAGGAGAACTACTCTTTCTACTATTATTTACTGAGGTCTTGTTGAAAGAGCTTTTAGTACCCCAATTAGAAATAGTTTTACAGTTAGTTATGCTAATTGTGTATAGTTAATAAATCAAAACTTTTAATAGGGGTACGCTTTCTCGGTAATAAATAGAGGGCTAAAGTAATTTTGTCCTTAAATTATTAACCAAGGGGTGTGTTATGCGTAATTTACCCATAGCCTACGGTAATAGTTGTTATGCAAAAAAATGGTCAAATAAGACTATTAGTTTTGAAGTACTTTGCAAAAAATTAAAAACAACTATTAGAACAACTGAAACTCAAGAAGAGTACCCAAATCTACCAAAGAGAGAAAAAGATAGAATAAAAGATAAAGGTGGATTTGTTGGAGGTCTATTAAAAGATAATAGACGAAAGAGAGAAAACATAGTAAGTAGATCCATGTTAACCCTTGATGCTGACAATGCATCAACTGAGTTAATAGGTAACTTTGAAAATCTTTGTGAGTATAGAGCAGCTCTTTATACAACCCACTCACATCAACCTGTATCGCCTAGATGTAGAATTATTATACCATTAACTAGAGATGTTACTTCTGATGAGTATACAGCCATTTCTAGATACTATACACGGAAGTTAGGAATAGATATGTTTGATGAATGTTCTTATAGACCTCATCAATTAATGTATTGGCCAACTACTCCAGCTAATGGTGAATTCATATTTAAAGAAGTAGATAAAGAGTGGTTAAATCCTGATTTGTTTTTAGCTTCTTATCCTAACTGGAGAGATTGTACTCTTCTTCCAACTTCTAGTAAAGAAAGTTCACTTTATAAACCAACTAGTAAAAAACAAGAAGACCCTTTAACTAAAAATGGAATAATTGGTGCATTTTGTAGAGCTTATGGAATTGAAGAAGCAATAGCTAAGTTTATACCAGATGTTTATGAGTCTTCTTTAATAGAAGGTAGATATGATTACATACCTGCAGATTCTAGTGCAGGAGTTATTATTTATGATAATAAGTTCTCATTCTCTCATCATGCAAGTGATCCAGCTAGTAATAAACTATTAAATGCTTTTGATTTAGTTAGAATTCATAAATTTGGTCATTTAGATATTGATGGTGATAACTCTACCCTTAAAAGTCCATCATTTGTTAAAATGAGTAAATTTGCTATTAATGATGATAAAGTAAAAGAATTAATTACTAAAGAAAAAATAGAAGAAGCTGGAATTGAATTTGATGATGATAGTGATGATTGGATTAATGAAATAGAAGTAACTAGTAAAGGTGAAATTTCACCTTCCTTTAATAACTTTGTTTTAATATTAAGACATGATAAAAAACTTAATAATATTAGATATAATGTTTTAAGTAATTCTATAACTATTGTAGGAGATATCCCTTGGAATCACAATAAACCTGGTTGGAGTGATATGGATTTTGGAGGTTTATTAAATTACTTTTCAAATGTTTATAAACTATATTCACCAACAAAATTAAAAAATGCTCTTTTAGCTATATGTGGAGAGAGACTTTATCATCCAATAAAAGAATATTTTCATTCATTACCTAAATGGGATGAAGTAGAAAGGATAGATACTTTATTAATTGATTATCTTGGTGCTGATGATTCTCCTTATATTAGAGCTGTTACAAGAAAGACATTAATAGCAGCAGTAGCTAGAATATATGAACCTGGTATAAAGTTTGATTGTGTACCAATCTTAAATGGACCACAAGGAATAGGTAAATCAACTCTATTTGCAAAACTCGGAGGGAAATGGTTTTCTGATAGTTTAACCCTAACTGATATGAAAGACAAATCAGGACCTGAGAAACTTCAAGGATATTGGATTTTAGAACTAGGAGAGTTAGCTGGTATGAGAAAAGTAGATATAGAAAGTGTTAAATCTTTTATTTCTCGTAGTGATGATAAGTTTAGAGTTAGTTATGGTGTAAATGTAGAAAGCCACCCAAGACAATGTATTATAGTTGGAACTACTAATGCAGAGAGAGGTTTCTTAAGAGATATAACAGGGAACAGAAGATTTTGGCCTATAACTGTAACAGGAGATAGTATAAAGAAAGCATGGGATTTAAATAACTATGAAATTTCTCAAATATGGGCTGAAGCTTTAGTTCTATACCAAAAAGGAGAGCCCTTATATCTTGAAGGGGATATAGCAAAAGTTGCAAGAGATTATCAAGACAAAGCTATTGAATCCGATGAAAGAGAAGGACTTGTTAAAGCATATCTTAATACTTTACTTCCTGAGAAATGGGATGAATTAGGACTAGGTGAGAGACGTGATTTTCTGTCAGATTTTAATATGGAAACTGGTAAAATAGAGAGAACTACAGTCTGCAATCTAGAAATATGGAGTGAGTGTTTTAATAAAGATCCTTCCTCAATAAAAAAAGCTGATTCCTATGAAATTGCTACAATTATGAAACATATGGATGATTGGATAAGGTTTGAAGGGAATAAAAGTAAAACTAAGCGATTCCCTCTTTATGGTAAACAACAAGCCTATGTTAAAAAGATGAAAGAGTAATTATCAATTCACGATAGTTAATTTTAATTAAATAAATATATTAGCATCAGTAGTATTTTAACTATTGGTGCTAATGCTTTATAAATCTTATTCCACTTTTTTTGATTAGCCTTTCATTTATAATAAACAATTCTGTGTAAAATATAAAAATAAAGGAATGAAAAGCTAAAAACTGGATAAAAAAAGCTAGTCATTCCACTGTCTTGTACCATTACTAATTCATTACAATAGGCGATTTAAGTATCTCTTGGAATAAGTGGAATAAGAATATACTAATAAAGTATTAATATTATATATATAGTATATAGGGGTATATACCATATAAATCATATGCTCTATCAAATAGTTTGAAATGCATCATTCCTTATTCTATCTATCCATTATTAGAAAGTTATAATTAAAAAGTGAAATGTTTTTCTGAAAAAAAGTGGACCTAGCACCTTAGGAGAGTGAAGCTCTATCCATGTAATTAAATAATAGAATCATTCAATATAAAGTTCAAGGAGGTGGTCCTCCTAGTGAAGATGTTGATATTATAATAGCTTTTAAAAAGATGACACTGGTGATGGTCTTTATACTAATTTTTCTTTATGAAGTATTATTTTTTTTACTATATATAAGTTATATAAATGAGTGTCACTACCGTCACCCTTAATTGATGAATTGTTTATATGTAAAATTATAAATATTATTATAAGTTCCTTATTAGGAATATTATTTAGATTTCTAATAATTTTTTTTAGTTTCAAGGCTAAGTTGTCTACGACAGATTAGTAAAATAAGTTACCTTTCTTTATACATTATTACACTATATTCTTTACCATCAAAACAGATTCCACCTTCAACATACCATGATTTAGAAGCCCATTGTTGTTTTGCATTGTCATTAATTAAACTTTCTAAATCACTTAAAGTTTGTGCAGAAACAATCTTATAACTATACCTTACTGAAGGAATATCAGCAAATAGATATGACATTGAACCTAATAAAATTGAAATGATTAAAATAATTGTAGTTATTCTTTTTTTCATTTTTACCTCCAATATTTTCTATCTTAACATGAATTTTATTTTATAAAAAGTTTTTAATTAATAGTAGATCTATCTTTCACTAGCTTAATAATTTCCTTTGATTAATGTTTGATTTATGGGGGTGGGGGGATTAAATCTCTAGGACTATTGCTCTTATAACAAACAGGGGCAATAACGCAGAAAAAGCAGTATTCAAAGGGGGTATTAAACCCTCATTTTAGTCAAATTATATAATTACTACTAACTTGATAATTCTCTTCTTTAGAGTGATATATACACCATATAAGGAGAATTAATTTTATGAGTAATATTACTAAAAATCAGTTAGAAAATTTAAGAAAACAATACCCTATTGGATGTGTAGTTAAACTAATATCAATGGATGATTCTTATGCTCCAAAGATAGGAACTTTAGGTAAAGTAATTTACGTTGATGATACAGGAACTATCCACGTAAATTGGGATAATGGATCTACTCTTGGTGTTATATTTGGATTTGATAAAATAGAGAGAATTGAATAAATGAAGAAAAATCTTAAAAAAGTTGAAAAAAATTATAATAAATAATTATACACTCTTGTATCTTTCATACAGACAACAAATAAGAGGTTATTACTTTCATTATTATTATTTATGATTAACTACTTGTTTTATATCAAATAAGGCCTTTATGGGCCTTTTTTTGCGTCTTAGGGGGTACGTTTTCCCGGTATATAATAGGAAGGGTATCTTATGAATAATACTGAAAAAGAAAATATCACTAAGTTAAGAAATGCAGGTTATGGTTATACAGCAATAGCTAATGAATTAAATATATCTATTAATACTATTAAATCATTTTGTAAAGCTAATAACCTAGGTGGAGTTAAAGCTAAGAGGAATAATCAAAAGAAGAATATTAGCTTTTGTTTAAACTGTGGAAAAGAACTAGAACATACTCCAGGTAAAAAGAAAAAGAAGTATTGCTCTGATAAGTGTAGATATCAATGGTGGAATAAAAACAGAGATAATAATTCAACCTATCAAATAAGATGTAAATCTTGTAATAAAAAATTTAATACCTATAAAAACAGTAATAGAAAATATTGCTCTCATGAATGTTATATAGCAGACAGATTCAATAGGTAGAACAACAGTATGAATAATAACAAATTTGAGAGACAAAAAAACTATAGTATTTCTTTAGGAGTTCTATCTCAACTAAAAGAAAATAACCTAATAACTGATGTTGAATTTAAAGAAGTTGAGAGATTATTAAATGAAAAATATAACCCTATTATATCGATTGTATCTCTTGGTATCAACTTGAATTAGTTAAAAATATAGAGCATGTATGTACATGATTTAGGAGATATTTTATGACTAAAATAACTAGAATAAACCCCTATATTTTACCAAGTAGGAAAAAGATAAATGTAGCAGCTTATGCAAGAGTTTCAGTTGATTATGAAAAGAATATAGAATCTCTTAATACTCAAATAAGCTATTACACTTCTTTAATACAAAATAACCTCTCTTGGCAATATGCTGGTGTTTATTATGATAAAGGTGTAACTGGTACTAAAATAAATAGACCAGGGTTTAAAGAATTAATGTATCAATGTAATCAAGGTAATATTGATATGATAATAACCAAATCAATATCAAGGTTAAATAGAAATACAGTTGATTTATTAGCTACAGTAAGATCCTTAAAAGAAAAAGGAATAAATGTATATTTTGAGAGAGAGAATATTAATACTATTTCTCAAGATGGTGAATTGTTTTTATCCCTTCTAGCATCTTTTGCACAAGAAGAATCAAGAAGTATTAGTGAAAATACTAAATGGGCAATTAGAAAGAGATTTGAAGAAGGGATATTTACTCATAAAAATATTTATGGGTATAGATGGGATGGTAATGAATATCAAATTGTAGAAGAAGAAGCTAAAGCAATTAAATTAATATTTAATAGTTATCTTGATGGTATAAGTCCAGGGCAAATAGTTAAACTATTAAACTCTAGAGGTTGTAAACCAATGAATAGTGATAAATTCTGTTATGAAAGTGTATGGTTAATTCTTAGACAAATTAGCTATACAGGGGATTCAATTCTACAAAAGACTTTTATAGAAAATCATCTAAATCACAAGAAGAAAATTAATCGAGGTGAACTTCCTAAATATTATGTTGAAGATACTCATCCAGTAATTATTGGAAAAGAATTATTCAATAAAGTTCAATCAGAAATAGAGAAGAGAAAAGCATTAGGGTATAGAGCAAATCAATCATTAACCTTTAGTTGCTTTACTTCAAAACTTCATTGCTCTATTTGTGGAAAGACTTATAGAAAGAGAACAATTCCAAATAAAAGCTGTACTGGAAAAATAAGCCATTATAAAAAATGGATTTGTGGAACAAAGATAGCTAAAACAGCTCATGTGTGCCCTTCTTGTAATGTTCCTGATAAAGTGCTTCACCAATTAGCTTTAGAGGTAATAAACAGAGAAGTATTAGATGAAGAATTGTTTAATACTCTAATTGAAAAGATAACAGTTGGGGAATATGAACTATTCTTTCATTTTAAAGATGGAAAAATTGTAAAGAAAACATGGCAAACGCAAAAGAATCATAAGACAAGGAGAAAGTTACATGCCTAGAGTCGTTAAAATAATACCTGCAACATTAGAAGAATATTCATCACTTCCAATAGATAAATATAGTAAAAAGAAAGTAGCAGCTTATGCTAGAGTATCAACAGATAGGGAAGAGCAAGCTTCAAGTTATGAAACTCAAGTTAAATACTATTCCTCTTATATTAAAAATAAACATGAATGGGATTTTGCTGGTGTTTATACAGATGAAGGAATATCAGGGACAAGTACTAAAAATAGAGAAGGTTTTAAATCAATGGTTCAAGATGCACTTAATGGTAAAATTGATTTAATAATAACTAAGAGTGTTAGTAGGTTTGATAGAAATACTGTAGACAGTTTAACAACAGTTAGATTGTTAAAAGAAAAAGGTGTTGAAGTATATTTTGAAAAAGAAAACATCTGGACACTTGATAGTAAAGGAGAATTATTAATTACCATAATGTCATCTCTTGCTCAAGAAGAATCTAGATCCATATCAGAGAACTGTACCTGGGGGATAAGAAAAAGATTTGAAGAGGGAAAAGTAAAAATGTCTTATGGTAGTTTTCTAGGCTACGAAAAGGATGATAATGGTAATATTGTAATTAATGAAAGAGAAGCAACTATAGTTAGATATATCTATTCTAGATACTTACAAGGCATAGCCCCTAATGCAATTGCAAAAGAGTTAGAAGATAAAAAAGTACCAAATGTAAGAGGAACTATTAAGTGGTATGGCTCTACTATTAAAAGCATGTTGCAAAATGAGAAATATACAGGTAATGCAATCCTTCAAAAAACATATTCAACTGATTTTCTATCTAAAAAGAGAAAAGTTAATAATGGAGAAGTTCCAAAGTATTATGTTGAAAACAGTCACCCCTCCATTATAACAAAAGAACAATTTGAATTGGTCCAAGAAGAATTTGAAAAGAGAGGCAATCTTAAAAATAAGAATATTAATAAAAGTGTATTTGCTAATAAAGTTATTTGTGGTGATTGTGGTAGTGTCTATACAACTAAAACCTGGCACTCAACCTCTAAGTACAAAAGAATAATCTTTCAATGCAGTAATAAATATAAAAACAAAGTAAGATGTACCACCCCTCATTTTTATGAAGAAGAGTTAAAAGAAATAGCACTTAAGGCAATTAATGATTTAATTAAAGATAAAGATTCAATAATAGAAAATTGTAATCTTATTCTTAATCAAGTTTTACAAACAGATGATTTAAAAGCAAAAGAAGAAGCATTAACTATTGAAGTTGAAAAATTATCAAAAGACTTAAATCAGCTAGTAGCTACTAATGCTACAACAATTCAAAACCAGGTAGATTATGATGAAAAGTATAATAATCTATATTCTACATATTCTTTATCTCTTAATAAATTAAAAAGCCTTCAATCCACAATTCAAGATAAAAACAATAGAAAAAGTAAAATCAACCAATTCTTAAAAGCTTTAAAATCACAAGATGAAATCTTAACTGAATTTTCATCTAATCTTTTTCTATCTCTAGTTGATAGAATGGAGGTTTATTCAAAAGATGATATTAAGGTGGTTTTTAAAAGTGAAAAAGTTTAGATATTATGCCTTTATTTTTTAAAAATATCCATTTTCAGCTTTTTCCCTTTGTCCTTTTGACTCTAAATTATAATCTTGTGATAATTTATCAAAAATTGTAGCAGTATGGGGGTATTTTATTCTTAATTTATTTGCTATTTCTTTATAATTTTGAGCCATTTCATATTCACTTTTTCCTGCATCAGGGGTATAAAACCCTCTTTTATTTTCTTGTGTAATAATATACGAAGACAATAATTCTTCATCGTGATATTGTTCAATAATTTGTCTTATAGCTTCACAAGGTATTATTCCATCCTCGCCAGGAGGAGAAAATGGAAATAGTTTACCTAGGAAATGCGTAAACAATCTTTTTTGATTATTATTTGCCAATAATTGTTTAAACTCCTCAACCCAACTATTAAGTATTATTTCATCGATTTTATTATCAAAATCTCCTGGGCAAAATTGTAATTTATAAAGGAAATCCCGAAGTATATTTATTTCTGCTTGTTCTTTTTCATCATTATTGCATATTTTAATTATTATTTTAGCGTATAAATCAGGATTTTTTTTAATTGTTTTTTCGAGACATTTCATTTGATGCCAATCTAAAACCACCATAAAGTAGTATTCTAAATCTGCAATATTTGAGCATTTTTCTTTGCTATTTATATATTTATTTTGTAATTTTTTTAATATTTCTGTTAGATAATAAGATGCTAAGTTTTCAAAATTATGATTACTAATATCTTTTAGTTTTAAAGAATAGTTATATAGTTTTTCTAAATCTATTATATCCATAGCATCATATAACAACTCAATATAAGTATTAAGATTTCCTTTATATTTTAAACATTCATTTAATGCCCAAATATAAATTGTTTCTGTAGAACCATGAAAATTACGATTATATTTATTCCAGTATAATTTTTTTATATAATCTTCTTCTTTGTTAATTAAAGCTATCTTATAATCTTCTATTTTTTCTAGTAATAATATATCTACTAAATTTTGTGGAGTTGTTGAATCTCTTATATTATTAATTATTTTTATTAATAACTTTCTATCATAATTATTTGATTGATATATTTCATTAATATACCAATATAAAATTGAACTATCTTTATCATTCTTGCAGATTATATCCAAAGTTTTTGTATTATACTTAGTATTATCAAAGTATTTTGCAATATATAAACCTAATGTCCTTAAATCCGAATCTTGATTTTCTTGAGTTAGTATAATTAATTTATCTAGTGATAAATTATTTTTTTTATATTGTTTGAATTTATCAATAAGCAACTCAGTAATTAATTTTTCATTTCCATTTTTATAATCGCCTAGTTCTTTTTCTTCTCTATATGGAATTGGGTGAAGTATATTCATTCTATATTTTGAGGTAAAGAAATATAAATAATTATAAATTTCATCATTGAATTGGATATTATTTAAAATTTTCTCAAATAACACTACTTTATCTTCATCCATAGCCCAATTTGAATATTTAAAGTATCTATGTTTGTAAATTATTTCCCTAAGAGTATTAGTTATTAAAAAATTTTCAGAATCTTCTTTCCCTGTCATATCACTATATAATTTATCGAGAGTATCTTTTATAGTTTGTTTGGGAAATATATTAAGTTGATTAATAATTTTAATCCATCTTTCAATTTTTCCATTTATATTATCAACACATATTTTAAAATATTCCATAAAGGTATTTGATACTTCATGTTGATAAAGTATTGGTATTTCATCAGTTGGTCTATATTTTGGAGAACTGAAAGAGCCAAATATAGTTAATTTCTTATCTGGTAATAAGGAATATACTATATCCCAAGAATTATCATATTTCTTTATCGCATTAGTTATTAAATCAACCTTATCATCTACAGAAATAACACTTGTATTAATCCATGCACAAAAAATATCTTCTAAAGTACTTTTAGGACTGTTATTCATTTTGTATTCCACAGCTTTTTCATTGAGTTTCCATAATAAATTTATTGCTCTATAAACATATTGTTTTTGTAATAGTAATTGTTCTAGGGCCCATAATATATTTATATAGTAATTACTACTTGATAGCATTCCATCAAAATTGGTTTTGAATAATTCTATCATTCCTGTTGGATTATCTATTTCGTATTCTAATCGGTTTAAAAAAATATCAGGGGCTGCTTCACAAATTTCTTTAATGTATTGAGATATATATGCCCATTTTTCTTTTGTATTAATTGATTGTAATATTTCATTAATTGTCAAATTTATTGAATTTTGGTATTCGTCATGGTTTCTATATATAGCTCTCATTATTAAACTTTGTAGCATTCCATGTTTGAGTGAACGAGACCATTCAGATTGGTATTCTTCACGGGCTGATAAATACCAATGTTTTTCAAATTCAATTTCAAATAATTTTTCTTTATCACTTAAAATAACAAATAAGGTATCCAAAAATTTTGTCCAAATTGGTTTATCAATGTATTTATCGAATACTTCCCAAGTATATTCGATATCAGCAATTTTATAAGTATTATTGATTTTAATAATTAAAGGATTTTCTCCGAACATATAGGGTTTAATTTCATTTATAAAATCTTCGTATTTTAACTCAGATAAATCTTCTATAATTAATTTATCACCAGCTGTATCATTCCATTGTCCACACAATAATATAGTTACTGCAATTTTAGGATTTATATTACACCAAGCTGGGATTTGATTATTTTGGCCAATGAATAATTTGTTCTTCATTGGAATATATAATCCATTAGTCTTTTTAAATAATTCATTTGCAACTTCATGAGTTCTACCAGTTTTGGCAAGTGCTTCAACTATATTACCTTTTGTTCTTCTTCTTAAACTGAGTTTGTCTAATCGATTGCAAGCATCATTTTCATTATAAATAAATATATTAATATTATTTTCTTTTGGCAGAATTTGATCTGAATAGAAAAAAGGAATTAATATATTTTTTTTTGTATCATCTAAAGATTTATAATTGTCCCAATCTTTTTGAGTTTTAAATATGAAAGTATTGTCAAAATCTATAGAATTTTCTTTTTTTATATTATTAATTTCATTCAATACTCTTAACAAGGTCTCTTCTCTTGAATTTCCTTCTATATATAAAATATTTTTTGTTCTTAGGTTCTCGGAAAAATCTTGTTTAAATTTATCATCATCTAATTCGAAGAAATCAAGGCTAATAAGTGGTGTTTGAGTTGATTTTCGAAGCATATAATCAATTTCATTTAATGTAAAAAACTTACTTTTATCTAAGTTTTTCATTAGTGTTTTAATTTCTTCTAATTCCTTTTTAATAAAAATAATTGAGCTTTGTAATTCGTCTTTCCATGAAGCAATATATAAAATTAAGTCTTTTTCAGGATTTTCTTGTTCTAGTTTATCTAAAAAAATATTAAGGAAATTATTTGTATAAATAATGGCTTCTTCTAAATTATAATCATGAGAAATAAATATATTATAAACGGAATTATAAAGTTCTTTTTTTAAGTCATAAATTTTTGTATTTTCTAATTCTTTTGATAATTTTTTCATGTTATTTTTTGAAAAAATTTCTATAAGTTGAGTTTTAGTAGTTTCTTCAAAATCTCTAGAATTAGTAATTATCGAACCTGTTTCAATAAAAAGTTCTTTCCAAGAATTAGAATCTCTAAATTTTTTAATAATTGATTCACCATTAGATATAATAAAATCAATAAGTTTGCCTAATAGAATATCTTTCATTTGATTACTAATCTCCTGTTGTTTATTTATGTATTTATCATTCTGAAAATATTTTACACCTTTATTAACTATTTTTCACCTTTATTTTGGTAATTCTGATAATGATAGGAAAATAACTTAAAATTTTTTATTTATTATACAAAAAAAATGGTATACTATATAAAAATTAATATAACTAATGATACTTATGATAACAATATTTAAATCTTGAACATTTAAAGGGAGGAACTGTGGAAAGTCTTACACTTCCAAAAAATGGTAAAAATACATCAATTGAAAATAGTCAAAGCATTTTATTTATAGGTGCTAATGGATCAGGAAAAACAAGACTTGGTTCTTGGATAGAGATAAATTCTCCCCAGAAAGATAAAGTTTATAGATTGTCTGCACAAAAATTATTAAAATTACCAGATTCAATAACTCCTCAATCAATTGAATTAGCAAAAAATGCTCTTTTATTTGGGCGTCCAGAATGGTCAGTAAAAAACAAAAATTTAAAATGGCATAATAAACCAGCAACTGAAATCATGGATGATTATCAAAAATTGATGGTTTATTTGTTTTCTGATGAAACTGAAGAAAATGCCAAATTTAAAAGAGACTGTAAATTATCAGAAAATCGAATTCAACCACCAATTACAAAATTAGATCAAGTAAAAGAATTATGGGAAAATATTTTACCTCATAGAGAATTAATTATTGGAGGATTAAGACTTCAAACCTGTATAAAAGAACAGCCTGATAGAATATATAATTCATCTGAAATGAGTGATGGAGAGCGAGTAATATTTTATCTTATTGGACAATGCTTAGCCGCACCAAAAGATGGCATTATTGTTATTGATGAACCTGAATTACACTTACATAAATCAATACAAGTGCCACTTTGGGATAAGATAGAAAAATTGAGAGATGATTGTGTATTTGTGTATTTAACTCATGATGTTGATTTTGTTGCAGCTAAAGAATCCTCACAAAAAATTTGGTTAAAATCATTTGATGGGAAGCAATGGGATTGGGAAATTATTGATAAAGATGAAAATTTACCAGAGGAACTATTAGTAGAAATTTTAGGAAGTAGAAAGCCAATTGTTTTTGTAGAAGGGAATAATAGTAGCTATGATGTTAGTTTATATAGAGCTTTACTACCTGGATTTTTAATTATTCCGAGAGGGAGTTGTACACAAGTTATTCAAACTGTAAAAGCCTTAAAAGCTAATAAACAAATGCATCATTTAGATGTTTATGGATTAATTGATAGAGATAGAAGAAATGAAACTGAAATAAATAATCTTGAAGAAAATTCTATTTATGTATTGAAAGTTGCTGAAGTAGAAAATTTATTTTGTACAAAAGAAATTTTAGAGATTGTTAGTGAAAGACTAGGACGTAATCCAGAAGAAGATTTTAATATTATTTCAAATTTTATTTTTAAAAAACTTCAAAAAGAGCTAGATGTTCAAATATCTTTGCAAGTATCAAACGAAGTAAAATATCAATTAAATAATTTCGATTTAAATCAAAAAGGTGAACATAATATAAATGAAGCTTTGTATAATTTAGTATCTGAAATTAAAGTAGATGAAATATATTCTGAAAAAAGAGATTTATTTACAACAATAATTAAGGATAAAGATTATTCTGAATTACTTTCAATTTATAATAGAAAGTCGCTGTCTTCCCAGATAAGTGAAGCTCTAGGTTTGGCAAAGAAAAGTTTGCCTGAAACAATTGTAAGATTAGCAAAAGGCGCAAGTAATGTTGATATAAAAATGGCGTTGAAACCTTATTTTGGTAAATTTCAAAAATTTATAAAATTATGATTAGATTAAAAATAATTTATTATTTTTACACCCTATTAAGAAAAATTACACCCACTTTTTCTATAATCGTATAGTTGTATTGATTTATAAATTTCTAGGCATTTAAGTACACATCATTGATACAATATAACAGCAATTATAATTTTTTTTAATGTAATTAATTAAACAATAGCTGTTTTTTTATATAAGGCTATTTTGCCTTATTTTTTCAAGGCCTCCAGGAGTAATCGTGTAACAACAGACACACGTAGAGGGTAATCGTGTAAAATTTCGATGAAATAAATTATTTAAGATTGAACCCGCACGGAAAGTTTTATTTTAATAAACATATTTATCTTGTTTAAATAGGGTCTTACAAATTCTATGCAAAGGTCCAATTTCATTAATTAAATTTGAATTAATTTGAGTTATACATTCAGAATAAGTTTTTTCTTTTTTAAAAAAATTACTCTCTGGTAAGTCTTCATTTTCAGCTTTAGCTTTTCTATAAACAGAATCAAAGATCTCATTGGATATTATTATAAATAATTTTATATATTGCTTTTCTTCATCATCTATTTTGTTAACTATAATTGAATCTAAATTCATTAACTTCTTTATAAAAGTTTTATATTGAGAACTAGACAGATCCCAGTTGTTATTAAATAACTCATTATTCTGGTAATAATAAGAACAATATGTTATAGCTGCTAAAGCATAAGTTCTAGCGTTTCTTGTTAGTTTAGGGTTAGTTGAAGCAATTTCTTTTCTTCTTATAAATGATTTATAATAATTATCTAATTTTAAAAGGTCTACAAATAATTTCGGATTAGTTTGCTTGTATATCTGATGATAGAATTTTTTACTCTCATCGTATAAAATAGAAGAATTATTTCTAGCTTCTGGCTTTTGCAAAATAGCAAACAAGCCTAGTTTACCTAATCTATCAATATTTATATGTTTATTTTTATCTTTAAATCTATTATCTATAGTTTCACCATTTTTAGTTATATATTGAATATTTAATTGTTTAAGTTTAGCTTTTAGCTCGATTTGTTCTTGTTTATTTGAAACTAAATCCTTTGCTTTTATTGGTTTTTGAGAATTTGTTGCAATGGCAATTTCCTCATTTGTTATTGATTTTTCAGTAGATCCTTCTTGTGGAACTTTAATGATTTTGCAAGGGATAAAGAAATCAGAATCAAAATCTGTTTTATATATCATTTCTGTTGTTTGTCCCCCATTAATTATAGAAAAAGATTTTAGAGTAATTATCTTTCCATCAACAGAATATTCATCACAAGTAATCACAATCCCATTATTTAAATACCAAAAATTATTAGGATTGTTATTAATGGTATCTTTTAATCCGGTATCTACTCTTTTATTTCTAATATAGTATCTTAAGTTTAAACCTAATAGAGCTCTGCTGTATTCTCTGTATAATATTTTTAAAGATAATGCACTTATATTTACCATTATTGAATCATCATATATTAATTGATTATTTGGCGAGTCAATTTCAAGCTTTCCATTTTTGATTCTTCCTGATTTTTCTTTTTCTCCTATAATATAATTTTGTATATCGTCTCCAAAAAAGATTTGTATATGAGGTTTTTCTTTATAAAAATCTAAAAATTTTCTTTTTGTATCTTGTCTGACTACTGCTGAAGTAAAATAAGCGATTTCAAAATTATCTTGATTTTCCGATTTGTCTAAACAATCTTCAATTTTGTCTAGAACATTTTCATTAAATCTTTTATATTTATGTTTTTTATAAGCTTTTAATGATTCTTCTATTTCTACAATTTCGCCTTTCGCTTTTGTTAAATCAAAATCTTTACAATATTTTGTTTGTATAAAAACGATAGGGAGTTCTTCAACCGTAGGATTATTACAAATGGCATCAATAGAATTATCTCCATTTCCATCAACTATTGAATCTATGATATCATCATTTGATTCTATGTCATTAGAAAAAAAATAATATTTAAGACATAGAAATGTAAATAAATTATAATCTTTTTGATTTGTTAATGTTTTGTCTTCAGCAATTTCTTCGTTTATTAACTTTTCAAAATATTTAAATACTTCTTCGTTTTTCATAAATATACCTCATTTTTAATTAGATCATATATTATTATTTAATGCAATTATTTTTTAGTAGATATCTAATAAAGTAATGATATTGGTGATTTTTTTTAGTAATAAAAGAGTGGCTATAAAATGGCAATGTTCAACTATAAAAATCCTGCTACAAAACGAAATATACAGGTAATGCTATTCTTCAAAAAACATATTCAACAGACTTTTTATCAAAAAAGAGAAAGGTTAATAATGGAGAAGTTCCAAAGTATTATATTGAAAATAGTCATCCCTCCATTATAACAAAAGAGCAATTTGAACTAGTTCAAGAAGAATTTGAAAAAAGAGGTAATCTTAAAAATAAGAATATAAATAAAAGTGTATTTGCAAATAAAGTTATTTGTGGTGATTGTGGAAGTGTATATACTACTAAAACCTGGCACTCAACATCTAAGTATAAAAGAATTATCTTTCAATGTAGCAACAAATACAAAAACAAAGTAAGATGTATCACCCCTCATTTTTATGAAGAAGAGTTAAAAGAAATAACACTTAATGCTATTAATGATTTAATTAAAGATAAAGATTCAATTATAGAAAATTGCAATCTTATTCTTAATCAAGTATTACAAACAGATAAGTTAAAAGAAAAAGAAAAAACTCTATCTATTGAAGTTGATAAATTATCAAAAGAATTAAATCAACTAGTAGCTACTAATGCTACAACAATTCAAAACCAGGTAGAATATGATGAAAAGTATAATAAACTATATTCTACATATTCTTCAGCTCTTAATGAATTAAAAAGCCTTCAAGCAACAATTCAAGATAAAACCTTAAGAAAAAGTAAAATCAAGCAATTTTTAAAAGCTTTAAAATCACAAGATGAAATATTAGCTGAATTTTCACCTAACCTTTTTCTATCTCTTGTTGATAGAATTGAGGTTTATTCAAAAGATGATATTAAGGTTGTTTTAAAGAATTTAGAATAAAATATAATTAATTAGTAGTAATTTAAATCTTTTTTGTTTCTTCTAAATGTGCACTTGCTTTTTTCAATAAATCAACAAATTCAAATAATCTTTTTCGTCTCATACCGTGAATATTTTGAATATCAATATTATTAGTTATGAATTTTGCTATTTGATCAATAGATGTTTTTTGGGAATATCCATATTCTCCAGCATTGCTGATTTTTAAAATATCAAAATATAGAAAGGATTCAAAAAAACTTATCCCGCAATTTTTTAAATTAAAAAAACGCTGCATGAAATTTAATTCTACAATATCTGTAAACAGCATTGAATGTTGATAGTCTCTTAATTTTATTTCTGCTTCATTATTATTTTGTTCTGCCAAATCAAATATGCTATTTATTAATTCCTCTTTATGTTGAACGTCCATTTCGAATGATTTTTTTTCGATTTTATTAGACAATTCTTTGTAAAATTTGTTATCAGTATAATTATTATTACCAAAAGGTAAAAAATCTAAATCTCTTTTACTTGGTATATTTTTAGAAATCTTTGATGATTTATCAAAAGCTTTATTTATTATTTCTTCAATATCACATTTCCAATCAGAAATATATTCCTTTTCTTGAATAAACATCAAAAGGGTATATATTTCTCTTAATTAAGTAAAGAGTAATATCCTTTTTTCATAAAGTCAAAAACTTCTTCGCATGAATTTTTTAAATCTTCTTCTTCTTTTTCTCTAATATTAGATAATTTATCTAAAG
Organism: Sphaerochaetaceae bacterium; assembly: GCA_963677735.1. Taxonomy (GTDB): domain Bacteria; phylum Spirochaetota; class Spirochaetia; order Sphaerochaetales; family Sphaerochaetaceae; genus Pleomorphochaeta. The sequence continues at coordinate 1,618,034 of OY782505.1, read as the reverse complement.
CAATTTCTTCCTTTGTTTTTTTAGGTTCTAATAACTGAATAATTTCTTCTTTTAATTTAATATGATTTATTAATCCGGTAAGTATGAAATTAAAAATTCCATTTACAAAAAGATAATTTAAGGAATATGTTTTATTATATTTCTCATAAAAAAGAACTTCATAAGGTTTGTTTTTATTGTCATCTTTTTTATTGTCAATGCTAAACAATAAATAATTATTTGGTAATTTATCTAAATTTTTTTTATCTTTAATATTTTCTACTGTTAAATTACCTTCTTTAAATTCTTTCGTAAGAATCATAATATTTACAAATAAGAATTCATCATATTTTTTAACAAATTCAATTTCTTGGTTATTAATAACTTGAATATAATTATCAAAAATAAATGATATTGTTCTTAAATTACGTATTTCAAGAAATTTTAAATATTTGATAAATGAGTTTGTTTTTTCATTAAATAAATCAATTTTATCAGATTTTAAATTGCTGTTTTTAACTAAAGACTTTATAAGAGTCTCAAATTTAGGTTTATAAGATATTGTTCTTCTTACAATTTTTTCTTTAATTATTTTATAATTATCAGTAGTGATATTTGATTCATCAGAGACAAATAATGTTTTTCCACCTTTTTTTGCATAGTTCTCATAAATCAATCCCATAAAATCAGATATATTTGCTTTATTCGATATTCTCTCTAAATCATCAAAAACAAAAAAAATTTTTGAAAAATTTATATCCTTTAATTTGTTAATATCCCAAAGATCTTTACCTTTTTTTGCGAAAGAAAAAAATAATCCTACTTTAGGTAATTGGGTGCTAATATCAAAAATATCTTCTAAAAAATCAATATCATAGTTTGTTTTATTTTTATGAGAAATCAATTGATAAGTTACTTTTCTTCTGATATCTGAAAAATCAATAGCTCCATTTAATGAAATATATATGAATATGAATTTTTCTTTTTCAACAATTTCTTTTAATTGGTTTTCAATATAATATGTTTTACCACAACCCCAAGGACCATTAAGAAGTAAAGCATAATCAATATTATCCATTTTAATATAGTTTGATATTATATCATTTGTATTTTCATTCAATTTACATTTCTCCTATTTTTTTATACAAATTTAACAAATTTGGTATCATATACAATTATTTTCTAAGAGAATTACTCAGTAAGTTTTAAAATACTATCAATATCAAGAAATTTATTATTTCTTTTAATATATGTTTCTTGAATTTTACTGATTATGTTATATAAATAACCATGATTGTTTTTTGCTAGAATAGTTATATTTTCTATAAGATAATCTAATTCCTCCTGATTTGTAATATTTTCACCAATTTCTTTAAATGATGCAATAGAAATGGACCTAATGGCTCTTCTTCGTTCACTTTCTTCTGCTTTTAAATAGGAATATTTAAATAATTTGATTAATAAATCTAAATGTGATAATTCAGCTGTTTTTAAAAAAGTATCAAAATTACTAAATCTTTCATTAATTAAACTTTTGTCATTATTTAATAAATAGTTAGCATAATATGTAAATATTTCACCACTTATTTTTTCTGGATTATAAACTATATAATATTCCGCAAGGCTCTTTTTTAGAAATACATCTTGAGCTTTATTAAAAGCTTCTTTAGTTGCATTTAATAAATATTGTCTTTCATTTATATCAAATTCGGAAATATTATTAAAAAATGATAAAGTATAATTATTTTTCAAACCAGATTGTTTTATATTTAATTTAAAACTATTTATTAGTATATCTATTGGGATATCAGTAATTTTAAAATTAAATTTTTTAGCTGTTTTCAATGCAGAATAATTATAATTTTCATCGTTAATGTGATTTATAATATATTTAATTAGTATTTTCTTAAATTCTTCTTTTTGATATAAGGACATAATAGATTCATTTTTTTCTAAATAATCAAATGCATTTGAAATATCTAAATAATGTTTTTCAGAATTCTTTATAGCTTTATCAAGATTATCAAAAAGATATTTTATTATTCTGTTTGTATATATGAATTTTTCAAATAATTCATTTGATGCTCCTAAAAAGATTAGATTATAGATTTGTTCTTGAATTTTGGCTTTAAAGTCTATATCTTCATGCAAAAATGTGGCTTTTTCTAAAATATATTTTAAATTAAAATGAATATTAAACAATTGCAAAGAAATATCATCTAAAGGATATTTTGTTATTATTTGAATACACCATTTCTTTATTTCTGTCTTTTCATATACATTAAAATTATTTATGTCCAATTCATGTATTTTACAAAAATCTAAAAGATATCCTATATAATTTTCTTCCCATCTACAATTAATAGAATTCAATATTTTATGTAATGGTAATTCTTTTAGATTATTTACTCTCATATACTCATCAATTAGATATGTTGCAAATAAATTATAATTAATTATTTTATTATAATATGAATTTATATATATCTTTCTAGTAATTGTTTTTGTTTCAAAATGGTCAAATAGTCGATTAATTTGTTTTATTAAATCTTTTTTATTAAATGCTATTGAATAATCTATTTTTGAGTGTTCTTTTTTATAAATTTCATTTTTTTCATGAGCACTAAGTTTTAATCTCTTAAGCATACTTTGTTTATATTTTTTTGATATATTATCTGTTATTACTTGATATATTGGATTGCTTTCTTCAATTGAAGATAAAAATCTCTCAAAAAATAGCTTTAGGTTATTTTTTTTAGAATAATAAAACTGGCGTTTAAAAGAAATAAAAGCTTTCTCTGATGTTATAATTTCGTTTATATAATAATCCATAATTGGTCTGAATATTAAAAATTCAATATTATTTGAAATTAATATTTTAGATATTTTAATTATTTGTATTTTGTTACAATTGTTTATAAGTATGTTCCAAAGATTTTCTGTTTTATTTAATATAGCATTTACATTAAACCATTTTATTAGCAATTGAGTTTTATTAGGATTTAATTTATCATTTGATATTTCAGTTTCAATTGCTTTGTTATATTCAAGAATTAATCGTTCTAAACTAGAATCATGAGAAATTTTTTTAACTTTATCAAGATCTATATTTTTAATAACTTTCCATACAATGTAAGGTTTAGTGGTTAAATATTTTTTAGTCAATGAGATATAATATTCCCAATCTATTATATGATGGGCTTTAAAGTAAGTTTTATCAGATATTTGTGAAGGTACTTCATATGGTATCACAAATGAATGCCCATTATGAATTATGAACGAAAATAAATTAAAATATAACGTATTATTATAAGGTACTTTGTTTTTTAATAAAATACAGCATAGCTGATTTATGTTTTCTCTTAAATCTGTTTTTGAGAATATATTTTTACAAAAAATTAATAATTTATTGGATTCAATTATATCAATTAATTCAAGATTACTTAATATGTATAATAATTCTTTTATCATATATTGATTTATTTTTTCTTTTTCAACTAATAGTAAAATATTTATATATGAAAATAATTTTTGTCTCTGTTTGACTGACAAAGAATCCTTATAAGTAGAAATTGTTAGCAAAATATCAATTGCATATTGCTTAATATGAGAATTTTCATTTTTTATTATATTATCAATTATTAAATCTATGTTTTTTTCTTTATATTCATTTTTAATAATAAAAGATATAAAATAATTAGGGATGTTATCAAATCTATCGAATATGGTATTTGATTGTAAAATTCTATTTATTATATCTTCAACAATTGTTGGATTAATTTTATCAGATTCTATTGAGGTTATTTTTAATAAGTTTTCTTTATTAGCTATAAGATTTTTTAGAATTGTTTTGAATTTTTCAGCTTGAGTTTGAGATAAAATATTTAATAAATAGCCAACAGTGTTTGTTAGATAAGATGGAATTATTGAATTATAAGTTATAAGTTGCATTATAATTTTAGGATCTTGTTTTGCTATTTTATTTGCTGCTAAATATTCATGAAGATTCTTATGACTAAAAGAAAAATTAGAAATATTTAAATTAATATTAAATTCTTTTAATACTTGAATATCAGTGATATTAGAGATTTGATTAACAGTCATATAGAGCGCTAAATTTTCAAAATTCTCAATATTGCTAGAATCTTGTTTAGTAATTAATTGAACCTCTTTTTCTGAAAGTTTGTTTAATAAATCGATAACACCATTAGGGATATTATTAGTCTCTTTATAAATTTCTAATATCTTAGATACAAAGAAAATATTATTTGACAACTCTTCTTTTATAAAAAAATTAGTTAAAAAAGTTTTATCTTTTTGAGAAGAAATATTTGAGTCAATAAGTTCCAGTATATTTGTTTTCTTTATTGGCAAGAGCTTTATAATATTATAGTTTTTATCTATTTGCTGAAAGTGAGATGTAAAATTATAATTCGTTCTTGTTGATAAAAGGACTTTTCTATCATAAGGAGAATTTTCAATAATTTGCTTAATTTCATTAATTAAAGTATTTATTAAACTGGGAGATACTTCATCAAAGCTATCTAATAATAATAATGCATGAGTTAAAATGTATTTGTTCGTTGCGCTAATATTTCTTTCTATACATTCATATAAAGTTCCAGTATTGTAATATTTTAAATTAAAATAAACTACTGGTAAAAATATCTCAAACTTTTCATAAATCATTAATTGGTGTATATTCATCAAAAAAGCGGATTTGCCACTTCCAGCATCGCCTTCTAAAATTGTTAATTTCGGCAATTGATTAAAATAGTGTTCAAGTGAAATTTTATTGGATTCTGTTGTTTGGGGATTACAGTATAAGATTTCTCGATTAACAAAATTTTCTATTAACTCTTTTTCATTAATAAATTGATTATGATTTCTTAAGTATTCAGCGGTTATATTAAAAGAATTAATTGAATTTTTCACTAAATTTTCAATTTGACTAATTCTATTTTTTAATGTTGATATATTTTTATCAAGTTCAGTCTTCCATGTTGATAGAAATATTTTTAAATTTTCATTAGGGAATTTATTTTCTAAAACAAATAAAATTTTTTGAATAAAATCATTAGCATAAACATCTGAATCATCTTCATTTAGGTCATGAGAAATCAATAATTGGTAAATTGATTTATAAATATTTGTTTTAAACTCATAAATACTATTATTTTTTAAATCAGTAGCAACTTTTGTCATATTATCTTTAGAAAAAGCTGTAATTAATTGTTGTTTTTTTTGTTGTTCAAAATCTCTCAAATATGGTATTTTTTTGCCAACACTTATAAATATATTTTCCCATTCTTTGATGCTGTTTTTTGAGTCTATTAATGATATTATTTTTGAGGATAGAATATTTGTTGTTATTTCTGCAAGCATAAAGAACTCCCAATTATTAATTTAAACATATTTTATTATAATTAATAGTTTACACCCTAACTAAATTTTTTTCACCCACTTTTTCTATAATCGTATAGTTGTATTGATGTGTAAATATCTAGGCACTCCATAACGTTGAGTTGATACCATAATTCAGTTATTGTAAGTTCTTCTAATATAAGAAATTAAACAATAGCTGTTTTTTAATATAAGGGTAATTTACCATATTTTTCAAGATGTTGAGCGGCTATCGTGTAATAATAGACACACCTAGAGGGCAATCGTGTAAAATGGATAAATTTTAAAAACTAATTTGAATCACCAAATGAAATTATTTTTTTTTAGTATTAATTGACCCCCCGCGATATAAAAAATCATGGAGGGTGTACATTAGATATTTTAATTAATTTACTGTGTGCATAATTTAAATATTTAATTTTCTGTAAGGTTAAATATTACATTTGTTTTGGAAATTCTTCCTGTATTTCTCTGATTTCTCTTTTATTCATATCAGTAATATTCATTTTTTTTTTAATTTACTAATAAGACCTTTGTGATTTTCATTGGTTCTGCTTTCAGATGAACTAAAAGTAAGAGCTTAATAGAGCTCAAATCTTTTTCTTTTTGTAAATATTGATTTCATAATTTCTCTACCTTAACAAATTATATTCACTTATCATAGGTTATTGTTTTAACATTATTTTAAGATTTACTGAATTAGATTTTTTTTATAATGTTTTTAAAAATTAAATAACTTAACTTCCTTTGGGCTTTGACTAATACTATGATTAGCAGCATATACCCTAGAATGCTTACTAGGGCCTTTTGTAGGCTTTCTCCGCTTTCCTTTATACAATAAATCATCTATTGTTATATCTGGCAAATAATCATTGTTTATATAATTGTATATTGTCTTTTCACATAATGTCATATTAGTTGGCCAGCCTTTTTTATCTAAATGTGTTTTTGTTGCATAGGGACTATATTGTTTATCCACTATTAATAACCTTAACTCATTTAATAGTTCATAATCTCTTTCAATTTTTAATCCAGGTCCTTTTAATTCACTCTTATTATTGGCATTATTTTGAGCAAATAACGCATTATATTCTTTTACTTCAAATGGTATTTCACTTCGAATATGAACTACAGTTTCTCTATTGATTTCTCTTCTAATAGTTCTAGAACTTTTATTAAATATCCTAGCTAATTCTTCTCTATTAGTAATTATAGGATATTTATTCTTCCCTGCTAAAAAATATGCTAATCTTAATCTCTCATCCCAAGTAAAATGATTTCCTAAAAAGATATGTGTTGTTCTATTATAATTTTAATCCAATGGTTTTCTCCTATTGTTTATTGAAGTTATTATCAATCTTAACAGAATATCAGTGGTTTTTCTATTTTTTTCTACACTAATAGGGCGGACATTTAATATTACTGTCTGGGAAAATCAAAAATTAAAAAAAATTTCATTTACATCTACCTTTTTAAAGTTTAAGATATAAAAAATGTGAGGTGATTTAAAATATTTAATTATGTTTAAAACAATAATAGTTGATGATGAAGAAGATTTATTAAATGGAATAAAAGATAATTTTCCATGGCAGAAATATGGTTTTATAATTTGTGAAACATTTACAAGTGCACAGCAAGCAATTAAATATTTAGAAGAAAATCAGATAGATTTAATTATAACAGATATTAAGATGCCTTTTATGTCTGGCTTGCAGTTAATTGAAAAAACAAGGCAAACTAAAAATCAAGATTCATTGTTTTGTTTGTTATCTGCTTATGATGATTTTAAATTTGCTCAAAAAGCTATTTCTTTAGGGGTTGAAGAATATTTATTAAAACCTGCATCAATAGATTCAATTGCTAAAATGCTAAAAAAAACTAAAAAAAGGTTAAATACAATAAAACATGATTATTCAATAATTAGTGGTTTTGATCTGCAGTTTAGTAATCCTTTAATTTCTCAGGCATATGAAATAATGAAAAAAGATATTAAGAAAGCTAATTTGCAATATATTGCGGATGTTTTATGTATTAATAGTTCATATCTTTCTAGATTGTTTAAAAATCAGACCAATAAAAATTTTCATGAAATTTTAATTGAGGAGAAGATGAATCAAGCAAAAGAAATGCTTTTAAGTAACAATAATTATACTGTTAAAGAAATTGCGTTGACTGTGGGGTATAATGATGTGCAAAATTTTTATCGAGCCTTTAGAAAAAAATTTAAAACAACTCCAAAAAAATTAAGAGAAAAAATGATATATGACTCAAAATAAGAATAGACTAATAAGAATATTTTTTGCACATAGTTTTCCTCTTTTAATAATAATTGTTCTAATGAGTTCTGGGGTTTTTTATTTAAGTAAGAATTTTTTATCAAGTAAAGTATCTATTGATGCTGAAAATGAATTAAATCAAATTGCTAATTATACGGATACTATTGTAGATGAAATATATTCATTAAATTTAATGTTAAGTGCTAATCCTGAATTTGTAACCAGACTTCAAAAAAATATTTCGCTTGGAAATTTTGATTTAGAAAATTATAGATTATATAAACTCTTATTATCTTTTATAAATTCTCCTGTTAATGCTCATGATTATATGAAGTCTATTAGTATTTATCTTGAATCGCCTCATCCTTTTACTATTTCTAGTGGGGAAGGTGTTGAAACAAATATTGATCTCTCAAAAACAACTTGGTATAGCTATTATGAGAAACTAAAAGAAAAAAAAATAAGTTTAAGTACCTATAAGTTAAATGATTCAACTTTAACTCAGTTTAGTTTAATATATGATTCACTAAATAATCCAATTGGTGTGATAATGTTGAATATTTCTATTCCAGTTATAAACAAGAAAATAGAAAGTTTAGCAAATCCTATCTACAATAAACTTGAAGTTTATAGTCACACTGGAGAGTTATTACTCAATGTTTTAAATATTGATGAAAATTCTGATACCAATAATTTAATTTTTGAGAAAAAATCAACAAACACTGGTTGGCTTTATAAGAGTTATATAGATAAAAATATTCTATTTGATTTACCTAATAAAATATTAAGATATTCAATGTCTTTATTAATTCTATGCTTTTTATTTGGCTTGTGTGCTACTGCAATTATTAATCATAAGGAAAGAAAATTTATTAATTCTGTATTAAATGAATTAAAATTAGATGATAATGAAATTCCAAAAATGAAAGGTAATTTTTATGAATATTTAAGCAATAGTATAATAAATACATTTATGGAAAAACATTATTATGAATTACAAAAAAATAACTTAGAATATAAAACATTACAATTACAAATTAATCCTCATTTTTTATTTAACACATTAGATAATATTTATTGGAAAGCTATAAGATTAACCTCAAATGAAAATGATGTTAGTAATATGATTTTGCTGTTATCAAATTTGTTAAAATATACAATAAAAACAGATTCGATAAATGGTGTTTTATTAGATCAAGAGATTGAAATGACTAATGAATATATTTCATTACAAAGGATTAGATATAAAAATAGGTTTACTGTAAAATGGAATATTGACCCAAACTTAATAGGTTTTAGAATCCCAAGATTAATTTTTCAACCATTGATTGAAAATTCATTGAAATATGGCTTAGTCGAAGGAAAAACCTTAAATATAAAAATAAATTTAAATATTATAGAAAAAAATAAAGTAGAAATTACCATTAGGGATGATGGTGCAAATATTTCTGATGAATTATTAGAAATGTTGAATACTGAAAATGATGATATAAAAGATTCTATTGGAATAAGAAATGTAAGAAAAAGACTAAAATTTTTCTATGGTGAAGATACTTCTCTTATGTTAATTAATTCAAAAACTAATGGAGTTATAGTTAAACTTTTAATTAATCAGAATAACTAATTTAATTAATAATATCAAAAAATGATAATAAAAGTAAAAAAATACATCCTTTTTTTTTCAAAAATTTATACAAATAATTAGAAAAAACAAAAGGAGAAAAAAATGAAAAAAATTTTAATCATTTTATCACTTATAGTATTTTCTTTATCCCCAATTCTTGCAAACGGGACTCAAGAAGATTCAACTTCAGATCAAATAAAAATTAGAATGTCCTGGTGGGGGGGAGATGCAAGACATAAAGCAACTTTAGCTGCAATTTCTCAATATGAACAGGATAATCCTAATGTAAAGATTGATGCTGAGTATTCAGGTTGGGATGGATATTACCAAAAATTAGTTACACAAATTGCTGGTGGTACTGAAGCAGATATTATGCAAATAGACCAACCTTGGTTAGTTGAATTAAGTTCAAAAGGTGAAGTCTTCTTGCCTATAGATGGAAAAATTGATACAAGTGATTTTGAACAAAAGTTTTTAAATGATTTCTGTGTTTCTGATGGAATTCTTTATGGGTTACCTACAGGTACAAATGTTGCAACTTTTTTACTTGATCCAGATATCTTAGAAAGTGTTGGCTATGATGCTTCAAAACAATTGACATGGGAAGATTTAATAACCTATGGTAAAAAATTGCATGAACAAGATTCAAGTAAATATTTCTTAAATTTACAACCTGACACTTTTAGAAGAACTTTTATTCAATATTTAGCTCAAATTAGTGGTGGTTTTATTGATAATAATAAGCAAATTGTTTTTAGTGAATCACAAGCAAAAGAAGCTTTTGATTATATGCAATCTCTTTTAGATAATAATGTTGTTCAACCATTTAGCCAAACTTCTCTATATAATAAGAAAACTGAAGAAGTTCCAGCTTGGATTAATAAAAATGTTGCTGTGTCTCCATCTTGGGTTAGTAACTTAGATATGACAATTGGTCAAAAAACAAATATTATTGTAGGTTTAAAACCTGTAATGGAAGGTGCAAAAAATACTGGCGTAATTGCTCGTCCTTCTCAACTTTTTGTAGTAAGTGCAAATTCAAAACATCCTGAAGTAGTATTTGATTTCTTAAATAAATTATTCAATGATGAAAAATATATTAAAATTTTAGGAGTAGCTAGAGGTGTACCTTCTACAACAAATGGTAGAACTATACTTTCACAAACAGGGGCAATTTCACCTATGGTTGCTCAAGCTACTGATTTAGGTTTATCTCAAGCCGGAGATCCTGAAAATTCATGGTGTACGAATTCTGAAGTAATTCAAACAACTCAAGACGTAATTGATGAATTTGGATTTGGACAATTAAATAGCACTCAAGCTGCTCAAAAATTGATTCAAGATTTAAAAAATACTTTAAATAGTCTTTAGAGTTGATTTAATTAGGTACTAATATTTATTAGTACCTAATATTTTACTTAAGAAATAGGAACAGCACATGAAAAAAAACTCAAAACAACAAAATGTAGGATACCTATATATATTGCCATGGGTTATTGGCTTTTTATCTTTGCAATTATATCCATTGATATCCTCTTTTGTTTATTCATTTACAGATTTAGAACTTATTGGTGAAGTCCATTTTGTAGGTCTTTCTAACTATATAAAAATTTTTACAGATGATCCTTTATTTTTAAAATCGTTATTAGTAACAGTAAAGTATGTATTAATTGCAGTACCCTTAAAAATAATTTTTGCACTAATAATTGCATTAATTTTATGTCAAGAAATAAAAGGAATAAACTTTTTTAGAACACTTTATTATATACCATCAATTTTTGGTGGATCAGTTGCTATCTCAATTTTATGGAAATATTTATTTATGAGAGATGGTGTAATTAATAATATTCTTTCAATTATTCATCTTCCAGCTCAAGATTGGTTAGGAAATCCAAAATTAGCTTTAGGAACTATAAGTTTAATTACTGTATGGCAATTTGGGTCTTCAATGCTTTTATTTTTAGCAGGATTGAAACAAATTCCAAAAATGTTATATGAAGCATCAGAAATTGATGGAGCAAATAAATTGCAACAATTTTTCCATATCACAGTACCATCTTTGTCTCCCATAATTTTATTTAATTTAATAATGCAAATGATTAATGCATTCCAGAATTTTACTGCTGCTTTTGTAGTAACTCAAGGTGGTCCGATAAAGAGTACTTATCTATATGGATTAATGTTATATGATAAAGGCTTTAAGTTTTTCAAAATGGGTTATGCCTCAGCACTTTCGTGGATTCTATTTGCAATAATTATTGGATTATCTGCATTAACCTTTAAATCCTCAGAGTCATGGGTACATTACGGAGATTAGAAATGAGAAAAAAAAGTCAAACTAAAATTTTTATTAGTTATATATTATTAATTCTATTGGCAATTGTAATGATTTATCCGTTAATCTGGATGATTAGTGCAATATTTAAAACGAACGAAGAAATTCTAGGTGCAAATTCTTTAAAACTGATTCCAGAAAATCCTGTTTTTGATGCTGTCAAAAATGGTTGGGAAGGCTCAGGACAATACACTTTTTCAACCTTTATAATTAATACATTTGAAATTGTAATTCCTTCTGTGCTATTTACAGCTCTTTCATCAACAGTCGTTGCATATGGATTTGCAAGATTTAATTTTAAGGGTAAAAAATTATTATTTACTATAATGTTATCAACTCTAATGCTCCCTGAAACTGTTTTATTAGTACCTCGATACATGTTATTTAAGAATATTGGATGGCTAAATACTTATAAGCCTTTTATCGTTCCAGCTTTATTAGGTTGTTATCCATTTTTTACCTTTATGCTTGTTCAGTTTTTTAGAGGGATCCCAAAAGAATTAGATGAATCAGCAGAAATGGATGGGTGTAATTCATTGGTAATATTAATAAAAGTTTTATTACCTCTTTGTACACCATCAATTATTTCAGTAATTGTATTTCAATTTGTTTGGAGATGGAATGATTTCTTAAATGTATTGATATATATAAGTAGTGTTGCAAAATATCCTGTTGCTCTAGCACTTAGAATGTCTATGGATAATGCAGCCGCCTTCAACTGGAATCAAATAATAGCTATGTCGATGGTAGCAATATTACCTCCTACAATTTTATTCTTTTGTGCACAAAAATATTTTGTAGAAGGAATTACTACCTCAGGTTTAAAAGGTTAAGAAAGGAGTAAATATTATGAAAAATATTAAAGTTTGTATCATAGGTGGTGGTAGTCGTTTATGGGCTATACAATTTATGAAAGATTTAGCAGTTAAAAAAATGTCAAATATAGAAATTAATCTTTATGATATTGATTATAATGCTGCTAAAAATAATGTTGGTGTTGCAAAAAGAATATGTGAAGTAAATAATTGTCCACAATTTAAAATTGTAGCACAAGAAACAATTGAAAAATCTTTAGAAGGTTGTGATCTAGTAATAATTTCTATAGAACCAGGTTTAACCGAATGTCGTTATGGAGATTTAATAGTTCCAAGAAAATATGGAATTTATCAAACTGTTGGAGATACAACAGGTCCTGGGGGCATTTTAAGAGCTAAAAGGGCTTTACCTTTATTCTTCGATTTTGCAAAAAAAATTAGTGAAATTTGCCCAGATGCTTGGGTGATTAATTATACTAATCCCATGACTTTATGCACTGCTGCATTATATAAAGGATTTCCAAAAATTAAAGCATTAGGATGTTGTCATGAAGTTTTTGGAATGCAGAGATTTATTGCAAGTCTTGTTAGTAAATGGTTTGATGTACCAACTCCTGATCGTCATGAGATTCATTTAGATGTTACAGGTGTTAATCATTTTACATTTGCTACTGGAGCAAAATGGAACGGAATTGATTTAATGCCGAAATTAATTGAATTGGCAAATGATGAATCTATTTATAAAGATTTAACTGATGTTTGTAATAAAAAAATCAAAGAAGAAAAATGGTTTGACTGTGAAGAACATTTAATTGCTTTATCCTTTTTAAAACATTTTGGAGTTTTGGGAGCAGCAGGGGATCGTCATTTAGCTGAGTTTGTTCCATGGTTCTTATCTTCATTAGAAGAAATCCATTCTTATGGGATTCCAGATACTCCATATGATTGGAGAGTAAGAATAGCTAATGAGAAAAAAAATAAGATTTTTAAAGATGATGAATTATTTATAGAAAAAGCTAAAGAAGAGGGTGTTGATATACTTAGAGCTTTATTTGGAGATTGTGATTTGTATTCAAATTGTAATTTACCTAATAGAGGACAAATAACATATTTACCAAAGAATAGAATTGTTGAGACAAATGGATATTTTACAATAAATAGTATAACTCCATCAGTTGCAAAAGAACCACCAATTTTAATTCAAAATATGATTAGAAGAGTTTCTGATGTACAAGATGCAACTTTAAAGGCAATTTATGAAGATGATAATGATTTATTGTTCTCCGCATTTATTATGGATCCGTTGATGAAATTACCAATAAAAAAAGCAAAAGAATTATTCGATGAAATGTTAATAGAATCAAAGATTAAATATTAAAAAATATTTGGAGAAGAATAAATGAATGTTAAAAATAAAGTTTTTTTAATTACTGGTGGAGCAGGTGGATTAGGTTCATTTATGAGCATTAAATTAGTTAATGCTGGTGCAATAGTCTATGTTCTTGATTTAGATAAAGAGAAAGGAACGTCTCTTATAAATGAAAATAAAGATAAAAATAGTTTGCACTTTATATGTATGGATTTAACTAGTAAAGATAGTTGGAAAAAAACTGTTAATGAAGTAATAGAGAAAGAAAATAAAATTGATGTTTTAGTTAATAACGCAGGAATAAACATAAGAAAAGATATAGAAGATATTAGTTTAAAGGAATGGCGATTAATGATGGATGTTAATGTTGGATCAGTTTTTTTAGGTACAAAATTTGTTTTGCCTATAATGAAAAAACAAGAAAATGGTTCAATTATTAACATGTCTTCTGTATGTGGTCTTGTTGGTCATAAATTCACTACTGAAGCATATACGACAACAAAAGGTGCAGTAACTTTATTAACGAAATCTATTGCATCTAGATATGCAAAATTTGGAATTAGATGTAATTCAATACATCCAAGTACCGTAAATACGCCTTTTATTGATGAACTCTTCAAAGATCCAGAGAAAAAAGCTCAACGCTATGGAGAAGTTCCTTTAGGTAGGTTGTGTTCAAAAGAAGATGTCGCAAATGCAGTTTTCTATTTAGCTAGTGAAGAAGCTTCCTTTATTAATGGATTAGCTCTTTGTGTCGATGGTGGAGTAACTTGTTATTAATAATTAAGGAGAATCATGATGAATTTAGATGAGAAAGAAAAATATTTAAAAAAAATGGCAATACAAATTCGTGCAAATATAATTGAAATGATACCTCCTGGTAAGGTTGGTCACCTTGGAGGTAGTTCATCAATTGCTGATGTTTTATCAGTTTTGTATTTTGAACGGATGAAAAATTTAGATCCAAAAAATCCAAAAGATCCAAACAGAGATCGTCTTATATTTTCTAAGGGACATGCTGTTTTAGCACAATATGCAGCCTTAGTTGAATTGGGATATTTTGATAGAGAAGAATTACATAAGGTAAAAACTCTTAATGGAACTCTTCAAGGTCATCCTGATATTGATAAAACACCAGGCCTTGAAGCTGTAACAGGTTCCTTAGGTCAAGGCTTAAGTATATCTGGTGGTATGGCTATGGCATTGAAATTAGATAAGAGTGATTCAAAAGTTTTCTGTGTTTGTGGAGATGGAGAATTATCAGAGGGGCAAATCTGGGAAGCTGCAATGAGTTGTGTAAATTATAAATTGGATAATTTATGTTTATTTGTTGATAAAAACTCTGTACAAGCTTCAGGTACAACAAAAGAGGTGTTCCCAATTGAAAGAATTCCTGATAGATTTGAAACTTTTGGATGGCATGTTATTGAAATTAATGGACATTCTATCAAGGAAATAAGAGCGGCCATTAAGGAAGCAGATGAAATAAAAGGTGTTCCAACCGTAATTGTGGCAAATACAATTAAAGGTAAAGGCTTTCCTTTTGCTGAAGGGAAATGTCAATATCATAATGCCACTTTGACTGAAGAACAATATCAAGAATGTTTAAAATGCATAGAGAAAATGAGAGAGGAGATATAGTTAAATGAAAACATCAAGTCTTAGAAAAGCTTATGGTGAAGCTTTAGTTGAAGTTGGAAGTGATGAAAGAGTTGTAGCTTTGGAAGCAGACCTTGGAAAATCAACAATGAGTGTATATTTCCAAGATAAATATCCTAAAAGATATTTCCAGATGGGAATAGCAGAACAAAATATGATTTCTACTGCTGCTGGTTTGTCATTAGCAGGGAAAATTCCTTTTGCAAGTTCTTTTGCAGTTTTTGCTTCTGGACGGCCTTATGATCAAATACGTTCTTCAATTGCAATACCTAATTTAAAAGTTATGATATGTGGATCATCTGCTGGACTTTCTGACTTTGGTGATGGTAAAACCCACCAATCTATTGATGATATTGGTATTATGAGAGTTTTACCTCACATGAGCGTATTATGTCCAGTTGATGCTATTGAAACAAAACAAATGGTAAGAGCAATGTTGGAACATGATGGTCCTGTATATTTAAGAGTTTGTAGAGCAGAATTACCTGAAATAACTGATTCAAATAAACCATATGTTTTAGGACAAATGACTAAAGTTAAAGATGGCAAAGATGTAGTAATATTTGCTTGTGGTTCTATGGTTTCTCAAAGTTTAAAAGCTGCTAAAATATTGGAAACAAAAGGTGTTAGTGTAAGAATTGTGAATTTATCAACAATCAAACCATTGAATATAGAACAGTTAAAAGAAAATATCAAAGGTGTTAAAGCAATAATCACTGCTGAAGAACATAATATATATTGTGGCGTGGGTAGTGCTGTTGCAGAAGCACTAAGTGATTGTTCACTTCCTATTGGTATGGTTGCAATTAATGATAGTTATGGAACTAGTGCAAAAAAATATGAAGAATTATTAGAAAAATACCATTTAACTGAAGATGATATAGTACAAAAAGTTATGGATACTCTAGAAAAATAGGAGAACTTTTATGAAAATTGGATTTATTGGTTTAGGAATCATGGGTAAACCTATGGTAAAAAATTTATTGAAAGCAGGTCATGAAGTTATTGCTTATGACATAATCGAAGAAAATATTGTTGAAGTGGAAAAAGCTGGCGCAATTAGAGGAAATAGTTCAGCAGATATTGCTGCTCAAGTTCCATTATTAATAACAATGCTCCCAAACTCTCCTAATGTTAAAGCTGTTGTTTTGGGTGAAAAAGGTGTATTAGAAGGTGCTGCATCTGGTTTAAAATATGTCGATATGTCTTCAATAGCTCCATTGGCTAGTCAAGAAATAGGAAGAGCCTGTGCAAAAAAAGGAGTTAGAATGCTAGATGCTCCAGTTTCTGGTGGGGAACCAAAAGCTATTGATGGCACTATGTCAATTATGTGCGGAGGAGAAAAAGCTTTATTTGATGAAGTAAAACCTATATTAGATATTCTTGGAGGCTCTGCTGTTTTGTGTGGAGCTATAGGTGCTGGTAATACAACTAAGCTTGCTAATCAAATTATTGTAGCAGGAAACATCGCTGTTTTAGCTGAAGCAATGACCTTAGCAAAGAAGGCTGGAGCAGATCCTCAAACTGTTTTTGAAGCAATCAGAGGAGGTTTAGCAGGCTCTACTGTAATGAATGCAAAAGCTCCAATGATGATTGAATCAAATTTCAACCCAGGATTTAAAATTGATTTACATATAAAAGATTTAGCTAATGCAATTTCTACAGCTCATGAAATTGGAAGTCCAGTTCCTATTTCTGTTCAAGTACAAGAAATGTTTGAGAATTTACATTTTGATGGAAAAGGTCAACATGATCATAGTGGATTGGCTGAATACTATGAGAAGCTTTCTGGTATTAGAATAGGCAAATAACATATTGTTAATTTTTATTGTTCCAAAGTAATGCTTAGTTAATTAGAAGAATATCTTCATGTTTATAAATATATTTATTACTTTTACTTATTTATTTTATAGAACATGAGGTGAGAGGCAAATAGGAACTTTTAATATTGAAAATGGTAAAAATGAGATAAAATAAATGGGAGAATTAATTTTTAAAAAAGACTTTTTGTTTGGTTGTGCAACAGCTGCATACCAGATTGAGGGAGCTTCAAATGAAGATGGTCGGGGAAAAACAATTTGGGATGATTTTTCACATATTCATGGTAATGTTTGGAATGATAATAATGGTGATATAGCTTGTGATTCCTATCATAAATACAAAGAAGATATTTTAATTTTAAAAAAAAATAGGTTTTAATGCATATAGACTTTCTATTTCTTGGTCTAGAATATTTCCTAATGGTGTAGGTAAAGTGAATCAATTAGGGGTGGAATATTATCATAATTTATTTAGGGAGTTGAATAAAAATGGAATAGAACCGTATGTAACTTTATATCATTGGGATCTTCCTTCCATTTTAGGGGATTGGACAGATCGAAAAGTTGCATATGCTTTTAGGGATTATGCCCAGTTTTGTTTTGAAGAGTTTTCTGATGAAGTAAAAAATTGGATTACTTTGAATGAACCTTATGTTCTAGTTGGATTAGTCACTTTGAAGGGAAGCATGCTCCTGGACATACTGATATTCAAGAAGCAATTGATGCAACCCATAATTTAAATTTAGCACATGGCTTGGCTGTAAAAAGTTTTAGAAAAGGAGGCTATCCTGGTAGAATTGGTATAACTTTTAATCCAGTATATTCTAGAGCTGCTACTAATAAACAGTTAGATATACTTGCTACAGATCTTGTAAAAGCCTGTCGAACAGATATATTTACTTTTTCCATTTTCAAAGGAATCTATCCAAGGTTAGCAATAGAAAAATTAGGCTTTGAATTCAAAATTGAAAAAGGAGATATGGAAATTATTAGTGAAAAAATAGATTTCTATGGTGTTAATTATTATTTTGAAAATATTGTAGAGTATGATGCTTCTTCTCCTTTGAAATTTAAGAATTCATATAGTTGGCAAGAAAAAACCCTAATGAATTGGCCAATATCTCTACAAGGGCTCGCAAGATGTTTAAAAGATATAAATAATACTGCTAATGGTTTAGATATGTATATTACGGAAAATGGAATTGCATTAGAAGATACGATATCATCAGATGGGCATATCCATGATAAGGCTAGAATAAAATATTATTATGATCATTTGAAAGTTTGTAAAGATGCAATAGAAAAGGGTATACCCTTGAAAGGATTTTTTGCATGGTCTTTATTAGATAATTTTGAATGGTCTTATGGATATTCTAAACGGTTTGGCATCACTTTTGTTGATTTTGATAAATCATGTAATAGAATAATCAAGGATCGTGGATATTTTTTAAGAGATGTCATTTTAGGTTTAATTTAATTTTTATAGTAAGCGAATAATCTTATGTTTAATAACTTAAAGAGATTCAAACTAAATTTATAAGTGATTCATTGAATATAATCACTTATTACACGAATATGGTAGATAAATTGGAGAAAAATATGGTATACGATAACTATGATTTTAGAAATAAATTAGGATTTGGGTTAATGAGATTACCCCAGAAAAATAGAATAAATTCTAAAGATATTGATTTAGAACTATTTAAAAAAATGGTAGATATTTTTATGGATAATGGATTATCATATTTTGATACAGCTTATATGTATCACGGTGGGATGAGTGAAGTA
The DNA here is from genome assembly GCA_963677735.1 of Sphaerochaetaceae bacterium. GTDB lineage: Bacteria > Spirochaetota > Spirochaetia > Sphaerochaetales > Sphaerochaetaceae > Pleomorphochaeta. Next base: position 1,598,966 of record OY782505.1, on the reverse strand, counting down.
TTTTTCAGAGAAGCTGTTGTAAAAAGATATGATAGAAATAAATTTACAATAACAGATAAGTTACCTGTTTTTTTAATTGATGATGAAAATCAAGTACAAGATATTTTTGAAGAGCAATTAACAAGATGTGGTGTTGATTATTTTGACTATTATTGGCTACATGCATTAAGTGCAGAAAAATATGAAACTTCTAAAAAAATTAAAGCATTTGAATTTATACAAAAAATGAAAGAAATAGGGAAAGTAAAACATATAGGATTTTCTTTCCATGATACCGCTGAGGTTTTAGATACAATTTTAAAGGAACATCCTGAAATGGAATATGTGCAATTACAACTAAATTATCTTGATTGGGAAGATGAAAATGTTCAATCTAGAAAATGTTATGAGGTTGCAAGGAAATATGATATACCAATAATTGCAATGGAGCCAATTAAGGGTGGTCGTTTAGCAGTTATTCCAGATGATGCAAATAAGTTATTTAAAGAACTAAACTCAAAATATTCAACAGCTTCTTGGGCTATGAGATATGTGGGATCTTTAGATGGAGTTGTGTTAGTATTAAGTGGTATGAGTAACGAAGATCACGTTATAGATAATATTTCTAGTATGATAAATTTTAAATCACTTAACAAAAATGAATTATCAATAATAAGAGATGTAAGAACTATTATTAAAAATAAGTACTCTATTCTTTGTACTTCTTGTCATTATTGTACAGATGATTGTCCCAAACATATATCTATTCCAGAGTTGTTTGATTTATATAATGAATATGAACGTTTAAAAGATATTAATAATTTAGATAAGTATAAAAAAAACTATTTAAATATAACTAAAAATGGAGGTAAAGCCTCAGATTGTATAGAATGTCGAACCTGTGAAAAATACTGTCCTCAACATTTGTCAGTAGTTGATTTACTAAAAGATATAGCAAAAATATTTGAATAGCTATAAGAAAAATAAATAATTAAAAATTAGGGTTCTTTTTTTTAATATTCAATTTATATATTTGTATCTTAAAGATGTTTTTTATTTATTAGATTTTCAAAAAAAGAAATAAATGCTATAAATTAAATACAATCCCAACTTGGAAAATCTTCTAGGTTGGGATTTGTGTTTGTCCCGCTGAGACAACCTCTAGGGGGCAAAGTCCGTTTTGGGGTTGGCACTTTCATTAAAAAATGGAATAAAACTAGTTATATAACTGAAATTGGTATAATCTCAAAAAAAAAATAAAATTCAGTATCCTAAAATGATATAATTTGTATTGTAGTATTGTATAATGTAGCCCAATTAATTTTCCCTGTTAATCAGTTACTGAAGATGAAATACGGACTCAAATTGAAAAAATGAATAATATAGGAACTAAATCAGGTTGGTGATTATAAAATTATTTTTCATAAAGGATAAAGAATATTTTTACACAGAAATCTTTTTATACACCCAAATCCTTATTGGGCATGTAATTGTATTGGAATTGATGTACCAATGCATTTAAGTACTTATCGTTGATACAATAATGCAGCTATTATAATTTCTTTTAATATAAGGAATTAAAAAAAATAGTTGTTTTTTTACATAAGGTTAATTTGCATGATTTTTCAAGCCCACTAGTAGTAATCGTGTATCAACAGACACCCCAGAAGGGTAATCGTGTAAACTTGTGTTCTATTTATAAAAGGCATTTTTAGAATATTCTAATTTTAAATGTAATTAAATTGTTCTGATTATTTTTTAAATAATTTACTATGACTGCCTGTTCTAATTAAAGACAGGCATAAATTCTCGTGTTCTATTTTATATATTAGTAGTAGATCTGGTTTTTATATGGCATTCTCTCATGTTTATAAAATGTTTTTAGTTTGTTAATTGATGATCTTTATATTTTGTGGTAACGTCTTTTGCTTAGCTAAAAGTGTAATTATACGAATAAAATCTGCTTTATCATGCCCACTTTTTAATGCTGCTTTCTAGTCTTTCTTAAATTGAGTATGATATTTAATTTTAAGCATCTAAATTGTTTATTAATTCTTCTACAGAATTAAAAGGCCCTTTTAAGTTTTTATTATTTTGTGTTTCATTTAAAGCTTTTAAAGTAGTTTGATTTGGCTGTTTTAGAACAACTTTAAAGGGAAGTCCTTCTTCTTGAATAACTTGTCGCAAAAAAATATTTATTGCTGTACTCATATCAAGACCTAAACTAGAAAGAATCCTTTGAGTATCCTTTTTTACTTGTATGTCTGTTCTAATAGTTATGCTTGCTTTACTATTCATTTTGTTTCTCCTTGTAATTATAATATGATAAAATGTTAATAAATTATAAATATATATATACTTACAAATATACTATAATGTTTTACAGTTATAAATTATATACTACTTTAGTAATGATATTAATATAAGTATTACACAATCAATTATAGTTTCAACAGATAACAAATAGCAATTATCAAGTTATGAAACTCAAGTTAATTACTACACTAAATATATAAACAGCAAAGCTGATTGGAAATTTATAAAGGTTTATACTGATGAAGGAATTTTAGGAACTAGCACTAAAAGACGTGAAGGCTTTAAATCAATGGTTAGTGATGCACTTGATGGAAAGATTGATTTAATTATTACTAGGAGCGTTAGTAGTTTTGCTAGGAACACCATTGATAGTTTAACTACTGTAAGAAAATTAAAAGAGAAAGGAATTGAAATCTACTTTGAAAAAGAAAACATCTGGACATTGGACAGTAAAGGAGAATTACTAATTACTATAATGTCATCTCTTGCTCAAGAAGAATCTAGATCCCTTTCAGAGAACTGCACTTGGGGAATAAGAAAGAGATTTGAAGAAGGCAAAGTAAAAATGTCTTATGATAGTTTTCTTGGCTACGAAAAGGATAAAGAGGGCAATATTGTAATAAATGAAAGAGAAGCAAAAATAGTAAAATATATTTATTCTAGATACTTACAAGGAATAGCCCCTAATACAATTGCAAAAGAATTAGAAGATAAACAAGTTCTAAATGTAAGAGGAACTATTAAGTGGTATGGCTCTACTATTAAAAGTATGTTACAAAATGAAAAATATACTGGTAATGCTATTTTTCAAAAAACATATTCAACAGACTTTTTATCAAAAAAAAGAAAGGTTAATAATGGAGAAGTTCCAAAGTATTATGTTGAAAACAGTCATTCCTCCATTATAACAAAAGAGCAATTTGAATTAGTTCAAGAAGAGTTTGAAAAAAGAGGTAATCTTAAAAATAAGAATATAAATAAAAGTGTATTTGCTAATAAAGTTATTTGTGGTGATTGTGGAAGTGTATATACTACTAAAACCTGGCATTCAACCTCTAAGTATAAAAGAATTATCTTTCAATGCAGTAATAAATACAAAAACAAAGTTAGATGCTCTACTCCTCATTTTTATGAAGAAGAGTTAAAAGAAATAGCACTTAATGCAATTAATGATTTAATTAAAGATAAAGCTTCAATAATAGAAAGTTGCAATCTTGTAATAAATCAAGTATTACAAACTGAAGAGTTAAAAGTAAAAGAAGAAACTCTAATAATTGAAGTTGATAAATTATCAAAAGAATTAAATCAACTAGTAGCTTCTAATGCTACAATAATTCAAAACCAAGCAGATTATGATGAAAAGTATAATAACCTATATTCTAAATATTCTTCAGCTATTAATAAATTAAAAAATCTTCAAGCTACAATTCAAGATAAAAGCCTTAGAAAGAGTAAAATTAAGCAATTTCTAAAAGCTTTACAATCACAAGATAAACTCTTAACTGAATTTTCGCCAAAACTTTTTCTATCTCTAGTTGATAAAATTGAAGTTTATTCTAAAGATAATATTAAGGTTGTATTTAAGAGTGAAAAATTATAGATATTTTAAAATATCCTTATCTATTATTTTTTAACTTTATCAATTAAAATTATATGTTCAGATGTTTTGAGATTGATTTTTTCTTTATAAATTATAGATAGAGAAGTTGCTTTAGTAATAAATTTATTATGCTTATTGCAGCTGTTTAAACAATAATTATCTGATTCCTTTCTTTTTTTAGCAAATATATTACAATTAATTGGATCTAAAATTTTTATAAAGATATAATCAGCTTCTAATTTTGAAATACCATCAGTTTTAGTATATTTACCAAATTTTAAATCATCACTATCTAAATATTTTTCTAAATTATTAATGATATCAATACGGTCTTCTATTTGAGAAGAGTTAAAAAAACATGATTTTGAAATAGTATTCATATTGATTTTATTATTCATGACTTTTTTAAAAAAAGTATTTTTAAAATTATAAGTAGTGTTGATATCCTTCAGATGTTGAATGCCAAGTAAATGATAAAACTGGTTTTTTTCAAAAGTTAGATTAATATTATGAGTTTTTCCTTTTTTAGCAACAATTAATATATATTTTTTATTACAAATATTTTCAAAATGGATTGCTGCATTCTTCAGTTTCATATTGTACCTAATTCAAAAAATATGCCTTCCAATAAAGGAAGGCACTAATATTTACGTTTTCGTTCGGTTAAAAACCTATCCAAGAAATGGTCTATCTAAACGTAAAACCTACGTTAGGCTACATAATTAACATCCTTGGCGACACTAATTATTTCAATGGCCGTCGATATTTATTTTAAATATCGAGTAATTAGCTAGTAACTACAGTAAAATAATAAGCTTGTTTAATTTTTAAGTCAATATCTTTTATTTGAATTTGGGTTATTTAATTTATAGAGTTAATTGGAATATTAAATTCATTTCTTTAAATTAGTTATTCTACATTTAATCTTGCAAATCTAAAGGTTGCATCTAAACTTGCAAATTATTATTTCCCATTTCTAATAAACTTATATACTTTTTTGTAATACCAAAAACAATTATTTTGTAGTTACATTCACTTTTCTAAATGAAATATCATCCTCTATGAATAGCTGTTCTCTTGTTTTTAGTTATCAAATACTCCTATTATTAAATATTGCACTGATGGTTTTTAAATTTCCAGGAGGTAAGTATGGAAAATAAAACATCAAAAAAAACACATCTGACTTTTTCAGATAGAGACAGATTACAAGGAGGCTTGGCAAATAGGAAATCATTTAAAGAAATAGGATTAGAACTTCACAAAAGTCCTTCAACGATATCTAGAGAAATAAAGGCACACATGTTCATCAATAAGAAAGGCAGAAAATACAGTAGATATTTTAACGATTGTGTATCTAGAAATATTTGTAAGAAGCGTTATGTTTGTGATGATCTTAACTGTGATAAAGATACCTGTGGGCATTGTGGTAAATGCATTTATATATGTAAATCTTACGAAAAAGAGATCTGTCAAAGAAGAGAAAAACCGCCATATGTCTGTAATGGATGTCCTTTAATAGTTACATGTGATCTAGAGAAAAAATTCTACGACAGTGCTATAGCTCAAAAACATTATGAAGAGGTGTTAAAGGATTCAAGAGATGGTATAGCAATATCTCCTAATGAAAGAGATTTTTTAGGGGATCTATTGCGACCATTGTTAAGAAAAGGCCAATCTATACATCATATTTATGTAAATAACAAAAATATAATAAACGTTGATGAAAAGACTCTTTACAACTATATAGAAAAAGGAGTATTTGAAGATATTAACAATCTTGATTTACCTAGACAAGTTCGATATAAAAAGAGAAAGAACTTAGATTATTACAGAGTTAAAATCGATAAGGGCTGCTATATTAATCGCAATTATGATTGTTTTCAAGCTTATTTAAAGGAATATCCGGTGTTCCTATTGTACAAATTGATAGCGTTGAAGGTCTAAGAGACGAAACTCAAGCAATACTTACAATTCATTTTGTAAATTGTGGCTTGCAACTTGGTTTCTTTAGAGATCATAATGATGCTCAATCAGTCATTGATATTTTTAATAATTTATATTCTTTATTAGGTGAAAAGGATTTCAAAAAACTCTTTCCTGCACTGCTTGCTGATCAGAGGCCTTGAATTTTCAAATCCACAAGCTATTGAGCACAGTGCAGATGGCAAAATAAAAACAAAGGTGTTCTTTTGTGATTCCATGAATTCTAACCAAAAATCTCAATGTGAAAGAAATCATGAATTTATAAGGTATGTTATACCTAAAAAACAAAGTATAGCATTCATGAATCAAGAAAAAACACAACTGATGATGAACAACATAAATAATTACACAAGAAAAAGTTTAGGTGATAATACACCTTACAAGGTCTTTGAATTTATTTATGGACAAGAAATATTAAAAAAACTGGGAGTAAAACATATTAACCCAAATGATGTTTTACTTAAGCCCAGCTTAGTAAAATATTAATAAATAGCAATAACCAACAGTCTAATAATTTCTAAATAAACAATTTAAAATATGGTTGCATTTTGTCTTGCAAAGAACCAACAATTTGCCAATCCCGATAAGTTATACCCAAAATTATTATTCCTTATGTTAATACACTTAAATTCTGAGATTAAAATAGACAAAAGTCAAACAAAGAAAGTTCAAAAAATCAAAATTTCTCATAATTATTGTGCATTTACTTTTGCAAACATACTTTTAGTTGCATTTACATTTTCAATCAACCAACAAAAAAAAGATTTTTTATCCAACTTTTTACTATTTGAATTGCATTAAGTATTGCAAACGCCTAAAAGGTTGCAGTTAATATTTCAATTGAGCTGAAAAAAATATTTTTCATCTAACTTTTTACTATTTTGATTGCAGTAAGTATTGCAAATGCTCAAAAGGTTTCAGTTAATATTTCAATTGAGCATATTAATATAAGTATTACAGAATCAATTATAGTTCCAACAGATAAAAAAGAGCAATTATCAAGTTATGAAACACAAGTTAAATACTATTCTTCTTACATTAAAAATAAACATGAATGGGATTTTGCTGGTGTTTATACTGATGAAGGAATATCAGGAACTAGTACTAAAAGACGTGAAGGCTTTAAATCAATGATTAGTGATGCACTTGATGGTAAAATAGATTTAATTATTACAAAGAGTGTTAGTAGATTTGCTAGAAACACAGTAGACAGTTTAACTACAGTTAGAAAATTAAAAGAGAAAGGAATAGAAATCTACTTTGAAAAAGAGAATATATGGACACTGGACAGTAAGGGGGAACTGCTTATTACTATAATGTCATCTCTTGCTCAAGAAGAATCTAGATCCCTTTCAGAGAACTGCACTTGGGGAATAAGAAAAAGATTTGAAGAAGGCAAAGTTAAAATGTCTTATAAAAATTTCCTTGGATATGAAAAAGATAAAGAGGGCAATATAGTAATAAATGAAAGAGAAGCTAAAATAGTTAAATACATCTATTCTAGATTTCTACAAGGTGTAAATCCAAAAGCAATAGCAAAAGAATTAGAAGATAAAGGAACTCCTAATGTTAGAGGGGATGTAAAATGGTATGGCACTACTATTCGTAGTATGTTAAAAAATGAAAAATATACAGGCAATGCTATTCTTCAAAAAACATATTCAGCTGATTTCCTAACAAAAAAGAGACTGATAAATAATGGGGAGATTCCAAAGTATTATGTTGAAAACAGTCACCCAGCTATTATATCTCAAGCTCAATTTGATTTAGTACAAGAAGAATTTGAAAAAGGAGGTGCTTACCCAAATAGAAGTACCAGTGCTAATCTATTTTCAAATAGAATTGTTTGTGGAAAATGTGGTGCATTATTTGGTAGGAAGATTTGGCATTATACCGATAAATACAGAAGAGTTGTTTGGCAATGTAATGATAAATATAGAGGAAAAGAGAAATGTAATAATATTCATCTAAGTGAAGATGAAATATATAAATCAGTACTAGAAGCAATTAATAAAATAATAGTTGAAAAAGATGAGATAATAGAAAATTGTGAGTTAATAATAAAAAAAGTATTAGATACAAAAAAGCTAAAGATAAAAGAAGCTGAACAATCAAAAGAGCTAAATAAAATATCAAAGCAAATTGAAATACTAGTTGAAAGCAATTCTACAATAATTAATAAACCAGGTGCTTTTAATGAAGATTACTATAATCTATCAGCAGAGTATTTTACAATTCAAGAGAAACTTGAAAAGACACAAGCTATTCTAGCTGATAAGTATTCTAGGAAAATACAGATTGATAGATTTCTAGAAACTCTTAAAGCCCAGGATGAATTAATAACGGACTTTTCTTCTAAGTTGTTTACATCAATTGTTGATATTATTGAAGTATTTTCAAAAAAAGAGATTAAGGTTCACTTCAAGAATGGTGAAATAGTTATTGTTGATTTATTGAAGAGGAAGAAATAGAATAATCCAAATGATTTGCAGAACCAAAAATTTTAAATTATCTTTTAATCTATCAAAATTAAGTATTAGTCAAATAATTTATTAAAATCTAAAAATTAGAATTTATATGAATAAAATTTTTCATGTCTAACCTTGAGTAGGGTGTATTTTAATTGAGTATGTCAATCATTTATAGTTAATTTGGTATGATATTTGATTTATTTTATTTTTGAGAGTATTATTAATATATAATATTGTATAAGGTTGTGTGTAATGGAGAAATTTCCTAATCTTGATTTTATAATTAATACTAAAAATTTTCAAAAAATTCAGGATTGTCTTTCTGATGCATCTGCGATGTCACTTGTTACTGTAGATGTAATGGGCGAGCGTGTTACTACTCATAGTAAATGTAGCGAATATTGTTCTCTTGTTCGTTCTATTAATCCTTTAAATGAACTATGTAGAAAATGTGATTCACATGGTGGTATTGAGGCTGCCCGTACTGGTCGCCCTTATATTTATAAATGCCATATGGGTCTTTTAGATTTTGCGGTCCCTATTGTAGTTGAAGGGCATTATTTTGGAGCTGTAATGGCGGGCCAAGTTGTTTTAAAAGAAAATGAAGAAAAAAATAAGCTTGAACAAATTTTTAATTCTTATGGTGACTTTTTAGACGCTAAGTTTAAATACAAATTAGATAAACTATATTCCAATTTGCCTGTAATGGATTTAGAAAAAGTTCAAGTTATTGCTAATATGTTGTTTCAAATAACTAATTACATTATTGAGGAAGCTCTTATAAAAATTAATCTAAATGAAACTTGGGGTTCACAAATAGAGTCTTATAATCAATTAAGCGAAAATAAAACTGAAAATTTACATTTTATAAAACCAACTCCTAAATATAATTCACTTATTATTAAGCCAGCTTTAGAATTTATTAAAATGCATTATTTTGAGAAAATTATGTTAGATGATATGGCTGCTTTATGCAATATTAGTTCTAGTTATTTTAGTAAACTTTTTAAAAAAGTTACAGGAGATAATTTTGCAAATTATATAAATAAAATTAGAGTAAAAAAAGCTCAGGAGCTTTTAGTTAATACTGATAATCCAATTACTGTAATTGCGATGGATTTAGGGTTTGGAGATAATAGTTATTTTAACAAAGTTTTTAAAAAAATTGAAGGTGTAGCTCCATCATTATATCGCAACAAATATATAAAAAATAGCTTATAGAAATCTCAAACTCCATTAGTTGTTTTGTCATCCAATCTGACATTTCTAATATAAGATCCTTAGAATCAGCAAATTCAAACAGTTTCATTTAAAAAAATGTGATATCTTTAGTTCTAGCCATTGTGTTTTCTCCTATATTCGGTGTCTTTACCAAACATTATGAGATTACCGATGGCTTTTTTACAAGTACCAAATTGCGAACATTATTGTACACTACCAAATATTAATTAAATTAAAATTTTATTAAAATTTGGATTTAAGCTAATAAAAAATAAAAATTAATGCTGAAAAATACAATTTATTTTTATTTTACATCATAATTCGACACAAATTTATCTTGAATTGTACAATCGAGTTGTTAAATATTCTTTTATCATAATTATAGTTTAATTAAAATAAAGGAGATTTGATATGAGAAAAGCGTTTATTTGTCCTACAAAATATGTGCAAGGTGAGGATGAATTAGAGAATTTAGGTTTTTTTGTTAAGACTTTTGGGAAATCAGCACTTTTAATCGCTCATCCAGATGACATTACAAGAGTCTATAGTAAATTAGAAAAAACGGCTAAGGAATTTGGTGTAAAATTTATTCAAAGCAATTTTAACGGACAATGTTCAAAAAAAGAAATATCGCGTTTAGAAAATGTTTATAAAAATAATTCATGTGATTGTATAATTGGTTTAGGCGGGGGTAAAGCAATAGATACTTCAAAATGTGTTGCAAAAGGAGATTCTTTAATTATTTGTCCTACAATAGCGGCAACAGATGCTCCTACTAGTCATTCGGCGGTAATATATACAGAAGAAGGTCAATTTGAAGATTATGCTTATTTTAAACAAAGCCCTAGTGTAATATTAATTGATACTACAGTTATTGCTAATGCTCCAGTAAGATTTTTGGTTTCGGGTATGGGGGATGCTTTATCCACGTATTTTGAGACAAGAGCTGCTAGGGCCTCATTTTCAAATGTGAATGCAGGATTACCTTGTGGGGCTACTGATGGAAGTTGTGTACCTGCAAAAGGAACCAATGCTTCTTTTGCACTTGCTACTTTATGCTATAGAACCTTGTTAGAGGATGGACAAAGAGCTAAGGTTGCTTGTGCAAATCAAGTTGTAACAAGATCGTTAGAAAATATTATAGAAGCTAATATTTTACTTTCTGGGCTAGGCTTTGAGAGTGGTGGACTATCTGCTGCTCACGCTATACATGATGGTTTAACTATTCTGGAAGAAACTCATGCCTATATGCATGGTGAAAAAGTTGCTTTTGGTACATTAGTACAATTAGTTTTAGAAAATTCACCTAAGGAAGAAATAAATACTGTATTAGATTTTTGTTGTGAACTGGGATTACCAGTATGCCTTGAAGACTTAGGAGTAATTCATATTACATATAAACAACTAATGGACGTAGCTATAAAAACCTGTATACCCGAAGAATCAATTCATGCAATGCCTTTCCCAATTACGAAAGAAGATGTAGTTGCAGCTATTATAGTAGCGGATAAGTTAGGAAAATCTCACAAAATTGGAAGAGCATAGGAAGTACAAAATGAAAAAAATAATGAATAAAGCTGAAAATATTGTTATTGAAATGTGTGAAGGAATGCAAAAGGCTTATCCTGAACAATTATGTTTTAGTAAAAAAAATAAAGTAATGGTAAGAAAAACTTTGAAAAAAAATAAAGTTGTATTAATAAGTGGGGGGGGGAGTGGACATGAACCAGCTCACGCAGGATTTGTTGGAACTGGTATGCTTGATGCTGCAGTTTGTGGAGATGTTTTTGCATCCCCTTCAACTTTTCAAGTTTACAATGCTATTCGCGATACAAAATCAGACAAAGGGACTCTTCTTATTATCAAAAATTATTCAGGGGATTGCATGAATTTTGATTCAGCCTCTGAAATGGCATATGAAGATGAAGGAATTGTGGTAGAAAGGGTATATGTAAATGATGATGTAGCAGTCGAGGACAGCCTTTATACAATAGGGAGACGTGGCGTTGCAGGAACTGTTTTTGTTCATAAAATTGCTGGTGCTGCGGCAGAAGAAGGGTTAGAGCTTCTTGCTGTAAAAACTATAGCTCAAAAAGTTATAGACAATGTTCGAACTATGGGGTTTGCATTTACTTCTTGCACTGTACCTGCAAAAGGTTCACCTACTTTTGAATTAGCTGAAGATGAGATTGAATTTGGTGTTGGAATTCATGGTGAGCCAGGTGTAACTAAAGAAACTATTGTATCTGCAGATGAATTAGCTATCAAGATACTTGATAAAATTATTAATGACCTTCCTTATAACAACTATGATGAAGTGGCAGTGTTAATTAATGGATTTGGAGGGACTCCTCTTCAAGAGTTATATATTTTGAATAATTCAGTTGCTAATATTTTAGAAAATAGAAAAATTAAAATATATAAAACATTTGTTGGTAATTTTATGACAGCACTTGATATGTCTGGTGCTTCAGTAACACTATTAAAATTAGATAAAGAATTAAAACACTTCTTAGATGCACCGGTTGTCACCCCTGTGCTACAAAATTAATGTTATAAATTATCACAAATTTGTGATTGAGAAAGGAGAAATTATGAATAAAATAGATGTTAATGGAATGTCTAGGATAATAAAAATTATGGGTGAAGTAATAATAGACAAGGAAATTTTGTTTTGTGAATTAGATTCCAAAGCTGGAGATGGTGATTTTGGTATGTCTATTGCAAAAGGGTTTAAAGTTCTTTTAAAGAAATGGGAATATCTAAATAGTACTGATATTGGCGCATTATTAAAAGATTGTGGAATGATTATAATGGAAAATTGTGGGGGTGCTTCAGGTCCAATATGGGGAACTGCATTTAGAAGTTCAGGTAATTTTGTAAAAGGGAAAACAATAATTAATCTATTTGAGTTTGCAGAAATGGTTCAGGCTGGAGTAGATGGAATTAAAAAAATTGGTGGAGCTGAACTTGGAGATAAAACTCTTCTTGATGCATTAATTCCTACTGCTTTATCTTTGAAAAAAAGTAATATAGAAAAAAAATCTTTTGAAGAGGCTTTTAAAATAGGAGCTTTAGCTGCTGTAAATGGAGCCGATAAGACGAAAGAATACTCTGCAAAAAAAGGGCGTGCAAGTTATCTTGGTGAACGAAGCTTGAGTTATCCTGATGCTGGAGCTATGGCTCTAGGTATTATTTTTACAGAAATAGCTAATAAATTTTAATTTAGTTATTATTGCAGAATTATATTTACATATTTTAGTAGCATAACAATCTAATCCAATATTTGGATTAGATTGTTATGTTTTGTTTAGCCCTGGAAAATATTAGTTGGGAAAGCTAATTTTAGAATAGTAATACAAGAAGTAATTAGATTTTTGGAATAAGTTATATGTTATTTATTTATTGTGGTGTATAACGCCACTTTTAGTTGCATTTCAAATTGTTTTGCAAAAAGTTCCCATTCATTATTGCATAAAATTGAAGATAGTAGTGAATTTGAATCGATATTAATGAATCTAAGCTTATCAGTTTTTGTTATAGATTTAGCAAAATATATTAGTGTTTTTATAATTTTTAAAGAGTTATCTTTTGCAGATATTTGTAATATTTGGCCGGTATTAGGATTTAAAACAATAAAACCTATTTTTTTATTTTGTTTACATAGTACTTTAATTACTAAAGAATCAAAAATATTAGATACTGCAAAAAATGAATTTTGCCATGAGGGTTCAAAAGGTAAAGAAAGTTTTGATAAAATTAATTCAAATTCATTTAATGTCGGAGTAAGTAGTGAATATAAATTGGTATTATAATCTTCAATTGATTCTATAGATTTTTGATAGCATAACAAATCTTTAGTTTTAAAAAAACCTTTTGAATTATATAGGTTGTATGCTTTAACATTCTCATTTAGCACTTCAAGAATAAAAGAGTTAGCTTTATTATATATAGAATCATTTATTGCTGTTTCAAGTAGTTTCGTTCCTATATGACGTCCTCTGTATGAAGGAACAACTCCGGTTGCTCCATTGTAATAAATGGGAACTTTCCCCTTAACCTGTTTTCCACACAAAATAAATCCAATAAGTTCACCGTTATCATTAAAAGCTCCAAATGAAGAATTAAGATCAACCCCTTTTTGTATATTTTCAAATTTTAATTGCTTTTCAGTTATCTTTATAGGTAATTGATAATCACTAAATGCTTTTAAGAAGGTAGTGTGGATATTAAAATATGGTGTATTTTTGAGTGAAGTTATAAGCATAAAACCTCCTTTTTTCTGTTTTGATGAAACTGTATTTTTTTTATTTGAATAACCAAATTTAGGTAGTTATTTAAAAACAAAAATTTAAAATAATATTAGTAATTATAGTCTAAATCCTAGAAGCTCAATTTGAAAGTATAGTTAATTTCTAGAAAATAAGTAATTATATGACAAATTGATACTTTAGTTTTTTGAGTGATAAAATCTATCAATTAAGAAATATTAAAGATAATAAATAATATAATATTAATTATTATTGTGTGATTTATGACTATTTGGATTATTTGTATTGATTTTAATTAATTTAATTTTAGAATTATTTTTTTTACCTTTAGCTTTCCTTATTTTATTTTTTTGTTCAAGCATACTCTTGGCGTTAAAATTTAATAATTCCTCAAATTTGTTTATATATTGTACTGGAATTTGATTTAAAATTTCAAATGTTTTATCAAATCGGATTTTTTGTAATTTTGTTGTATATTCCTTATAAACTTCTCTGCCTAAATCAGTTGTTTTAATAATTATTTCTTTTTTATTAGTATTTGTGCAATATTTTTCTAGTAATCCCTTATTTTCCATGTTTTTAACATTTTTTGAAAATGCACTCGGAGAAATTCCTAATCGCTTTGCATTTTCTGCCATTTTTAGATTTTTTTCTTCATTTTCTAAAACATATTCAAGGACTTGGATTTGAGCAAGAGAGCATTTGACTTTTGTATCATGGAACCCTTTTATATTATATACTTGGGCATACACATTTGTATATCGTATTAGGCTCTCGATTAAATTTCTATAATCACCCAGCCATTCTAATTTCATAAATCATTCCTTTAATTTGAAATTTTAAGCTTTTATTAAGATTCAAAATTTTATATTTAATGTGAAATTGTTTGTATTAAATTATCATAACAGAGGAATGAATGCAAGGTATATTCCATGTATTTAACGCCTATTCATCGCATTTGTATTATATAAATTATCCAAAACATTATTAAAACTTATTAATTGGAATATTCACTACATAAGAAATATATCTTTAAATTAGTTAGTCGTTGTTAGGAATTGTTTGTATTATGAATAATATTAACTATCAAACATTAATTTTATATAGAATTATAATTTATTCATAAAATAGTTCTAAATATGTTTAATATTGATTTTATAATCCCATTACTTTCTATAATACACTGAAGAGGAGATTATATCCACATAATATATTTTGAGAAATTATAAAAATGTAATTAGCTATCTTTTTATTGACAAACATTAAATTTGTTATATGATGAAAGAGGACATTATTTTTATTTCCTAAGGAAATAAAAATAAAATGTTTATAATTATATTTAATCTATATAAAGTGTATTTATAAAATTAATTATATATAGTTTTTAATTTAAATACATGATTTATATAGAAAAGGGAGAGATGTATGGGGAAAAAGGGTTCTGTCTTTTTGGCGACTATTGTTGGTTTTGTTTTAGCTATTGTTGGGTTATCAATGGCGCAACTTATTAAAACAGATTTTGGAAATGTAAATATCACAGAGGTAGCTTTAATTTCTACTTCTGGATATAAACAATCTATGGAAGTGTATACTCCAAAAAATATTACTTTAGATAATCCAGGACCAGCTATTGTAATTCAACATGGTGGAAATAATAATAAAGAGGAAATGGAGCTTTATGCTATTGAATTATCAAGAAGGGGGTATGTAGTTATAACAAATGATATGTATAATATGGGAAATTCAGAAGTCTTGCCGGATTCTTTGTGGTTAAGTTCAGGAAGAGGATTATATGATGCAGTAAAATATGCAAGAACTTTACCTTTCGTTGATTCTAATAATATAAGCACTTTAGGCTATTCTAGAGGGGGGATTGCTTCTAGTGAATGTATTAAGTTAGATCAAGAGAATCATTATATAAAAAATGTATTTATTATTCATGCTGATCCATACTATGCTAATGAAAATGGATACTTTAATTGGTATGGAGATCGTAATGTAGCTGTAGTAGCTGATCAATATGATGAATTTTTCTTTGTGTACAAAAATTTTGCAGGAGGCTATTCTAATGATGCAAATAAATATGCTTCAGTAAATGCAAGTTCTGTTAACTATATTGAAAGAGAAAGAGCTCAATCTTTTTTAAATTTTGGTCAAGATTCGATTAAAGAGAATTTGGAAAAAAGATTAGCAAATACTACATATTCAAAAGACTTCCCAACTGGAAGAACTGCTACTAGAACAATCTATGTTACTCCTGATACTCATATGACTGCTTGGTATTCAAGTGATGTTGTTGAAAGAGTTGTATCATTTTTCCAAGACTTTGTACCAACTAAAACAATAATTGCTAATGATGATTTTATATATCCTTTAGATAATTTTTTCTCTATCGTTGGTATGTTAGGATTATTAACATTAATGGTTTCTCTTGCGGTTCTCATTACCACTCAAATTAAGTTTTTTAAAGAAGCTGATATTATGAAACCTAAATTAAAAGAAACTGGTGGAGCAAAAGGTGCTGTTTGGTTGTGGGGGCTAATGATTATAACTACAATTAGTATTTTTTTAATTATAAAAATTCTAAATAGTCAAGGGTTAAGCGCTTATCATGATAATATATTTCGTTCAGCGAATCCAATTTACCATGGATTAATTGGAATAATTGCGGGGACTTTTTCTCTTTATTTATCTTTAGGGTGGTATTTAATATATGGAAAGAAAAATAAATTTGATATATATACAACTGGTTTATTTATTAATAAAAAACAATTATGGAAAACTATTTTAATTGCTTTAATATCTATTTTATCAATTTATTCTATTGTATTTATTGCTAACTATTTTTCAGGAACAAAGCTATTATTTGCTTATTGGCATATAGTTCCATTTAGTGCTGTAAGAATACCTGGTATGCTAGCAGTATTGCCTTTGTTTATTATTTTCTATGTTGGAATTTCTGTTGTAGTAAATGTTTTTGATTACACAAAGGCATTGACAAGATATAAATTATTAAATCATATTCTTGTTTCATTTTTGACTGCATTGCCTCCATTAGTTGTAATTATATATTCATATGGGAAATATTATAAAACAGGTCAAAATCCAATGTTTGGAGGGTTAGCTTCCGCAGCAGTAGCTGTTTTACCGCTACCATTATTTATATTCTTTTCTGTTCTTATGATTAGAATTATTTATTCTGCTACAGGTAATATATATTTGGGGGGCATTATTATTGGAATATTTGCTTCAATCATTGAATGGTCTGTTTGTGAAATTCGTATTCCTGAAATAGGTTCAAATTTACCATTTAGATTTGGGGTTTATTTGACTATATTTATTTGTGTTGCTCTTTTTGTTTTCTTTTATATCTATTTATTTAAAAAGATAAAAAAAGATTAGCATGAATTTTAGTTTATGATTTTTTTTCAGTATTGATTCAAAGTTGTAATTTGTTGATTTTAAATATTTAATAAAAATCTTTTTGTATAAATAGGGGAACTAGATATTATTAATTTTATAGTCAAAATAATATGTAAATTTACATAGCTTTGAATTGATGCTGTATTTAATAAAAATTTATTATTAGGAGGTATAATAAAAATGCACAAAATAAAAAATAAATTTATTTTAATTATATCTATTGTACTATGTTTAATTAGTATGATTGGGGCTTCAATTATTCAAACTTCTTTTGGGAAAGTATCAGTCAAAGAATTGACATGGGAAACTAGTTCTGGACACTCAATGTCCGCACTATTATTTAAACCTAACACTGCAACAAATGAAAATAAAGCACCAGCAATTGTTGTTAGTCATGGTTGGTATAATAATAAAGAAATGCAAGACCTAAATTATGTAGAATTGTCACGTAGAGGGTTTGTCGTTTTGTCAATTGATATGTATGGACATGGCGATTCTGATGCTGTAAAAGCTTCTGAATGGAGAAAAAATGGTACAGGATTATATGATGGAGTAAAATTATTAGCAAATTTACCTTATGTTGATTCCAGTAATATAGGTGTAACTGGTCATTCCAACGGTGCCAGAGCTAGCAATTGGGCGGTTTTAGACGATGAGGCAAGTGGGAATCACTTAATCAAATCAGTTTTATTAGTGTCTAACGATGGAATGTATACTTCTAATGAAAATGAACCTCTATTTTGGTCTATGCAACCACCAACTGAGAATAGAAGTTATGTTAATAGATATGGTGATAGAAGCGTTGGAATTGTGGCCGATCAATATGATGAGTTTTTCTTTCGCCATTTAAATGAAGATGGGACAGTCGTTCCACCTCGAGATTATATTGGAACAAGTGCGGCACAATCTTTCCTAAATTTTGGAAATAATCCAGATACAATTTTGCGTAATAGTGGGACTTTTTATCGTAAGAATATTGGTGGGGAAGAGTCTATAAGAGTAATATATACTCCGTCAATTCCACATGCTTGGAGTGCTTTTTCTCCTACGGTTGTAAAAGATACTATCAATTTTTTTGACAAGACTTTAGGTTCTCCTAATTTTATAAAATCTTCAAATCAAATATGGATAATAAAAGTATTTTTTAATGCAATTGGATTAATTGGATTTATGATGTTTATTATTTCATTTACGAAAGAATTGATAAAAATCCCATATTTTAATGTTTTAAAATCTAATGATAATGTTGTAATTCGGAAGCCTCTTAAAGGAAAAAGTAAAAATTGGTTTTGGATTTCTCTATTCGTTATAGCTTTTATATCTTTCTGGTCTTATTTTCACATACAAGGATGGCAAGAACAACTTGGTATAAAACAACCAACTTGGTTACCACAACCTTCAACTTGGTTTATAGGGTCATGGTCAGCCTTTATGGGTCTAATAATTATAGTTTCGTTAATTCTTTTCTATTATTTAATTGGTAAATATGAAGGTATGGATTTAAAGGAACGTGGAATTTTATTAAGTAAAGACCAATGGGTTAAAACTGTCATATTATCAATAATTGTAGTATTTACTTCTTTTATGATAGTATTTATATCCGATTATTTTTTTAAAACGGATTTTAGATTATGGTTGTTATATATTAAAGCTTTTGATTCAAATAAAATATGGATAGCTTTAAAATATTTACCATTATTTTTATTATTTTATGTTCCAAACTCAATTGCAATTAATCTTTTTAATTATAATGGTAAAAAAGAATGGGCAAATACGGCAATCCTTGCTTTGTTTAATGGATTAAGTGTTATTCTTGTAGTAATTATAAATTATTTAATTTTCTTTACAACGGGAGAGCAATCTATGTTAGGAGGTGTAAGCATATTAGGGATTTGGGCAATTCCTGTTTCTTTTATTTTGCCTTTAGCTGCAATTGGAAGTCGTAAGATTTATAGGGTTACAAAAAATCCTTATCTACCTTCAATAATTATATCATTGATTATAGCATTAATGAGTTCTTCAAATTCTTTAACAATATTATAATTAAAATTAAATGATAGTTGTAATTTATGTTATATAAATAACTTATCTGTTTTTTTCTAAAATATTGGGTGGTAAGTAATTGCCACTCAGTTATTAATCAATAAATTAAAGTATCTTTAAAATAACTTTAGTTTGTTTTAAATTGTTCTTCTGAGCTAGTAAAACAGATATTATATAGAATTTACGCATAACTTACTATTTCTCAATTATCAACCTAAACGTAATCTTTATGTTGTAGAAAATTAAAAGGAGATTATAATTTGGCTTCAAAATATACAAAAGAAGAAATTCGTAAGATATTTCTAGAAATGTTAAACGAGACGTCCCTTAAAAAAATAACTATAAAAGCTCTATCAAAAAAATGCCAGATAAATAGAAATACTTTTTATTATCATTATTCAGATATATATGAACTTTTGTCAGAAATATTCCAAATAGAACTTGCTAAAGTTATTGAGAATTATGATGACAGTTGTACATGGGAGGAAAGCTTTATAAAAGCGGCAAAATTTGCAATAGAAAATCAACGAGCTATTTACCATGTATATTATTCTTTAAGACGAGAAGATTTATCGAATTATATAAGTAAAGTTGCTGAAAATGTGATGATTAGATATGTTAAGAGGAAATCTAAGAATATTCCCGCGACTGAAGATAATATAAAATGGATAGCTTATTTTTACCAATGTGCTCTTACCGAAATGTTGATGCGTTGGATTGCTTCTGGAATGCAAGAAGACCCTAAAGCAATTATTCGAAAAATTGGGCTACTTTTTGATGGAAATATTGAGATTTCTCTCAAACGAAGTTTAACTTCAATGAAGCTTATACAAAAATAAAATTCAAATTTGGGCATTTCGCTTACAATGATAAAAAACTCTACACTTTATGTTAAAGGTTTCTTATTTAGACAAATGAGTCTACTTGTCTATTGCACTTACTCCTATATGTATTAGGCTTATCCTATATATAAAAGAATGTTCAGTAAATAAAATTCATTATTATTTACTAAATACATTAAAGTGAGGAGAAAAAGAGATGAAATTAAAAACACATGATGAAAGACTTAATTTAACAAATGGGAATTATCATTCTTTAGTTAATGCTAGAAAACCCCAGGGGATAGATAACAAACGTGCCTATCTAATTGGAACAGGAATTGGAGCTTTGGCTGCAGGATGTTTTTTGATTAGAGATTCACACATGTCTGGAAATAAGATTACTTTTTATGAACAATTAGATATTCCTGGAGGTTCATTAGATGGTCAGATTCGCACAAATATGAACTATGTTGCTAGAGGAGGCCGATAACAAGGCCACTATTTTGAATGCTTATGGGATTTGTTTAGTTCTTTACCATCTACAGAAGATCCTAGTATGACAGTCCTTGATTATTTTTATTACACTAATTTTGATGATCCAAATTATAGTAACTGTCGTATAACCAAAAATCAAGGAGAAAGGTATGATAATGGTAAATTTAACTTAGGTCAAGATTTAGCAAAAGAATTAGCATCCTTTGTTAATATGACTGATGAAGATTTGCAAAATAAAGCTATAGAAGAAATCTTTTCTGAAGACCTTTTACAATCTGATTTTTGGACTTTGTGGAGGACTATGTTTGCCTTTGAAAATTGGCATAGTGCTCTAGAAATGAAATTGTATATGAATCGGTTTATTCACCATATCGATGGATTGCCTAACTTATCTGCATTACAATTTTCTCGCCACGATCAGTATACTTCATTTGTTAAACCTATGGAAAAATATTTAGTAGAAAATGGTGCTAAATTTGAATATGGAATAACTGTTAATGATGTTGTATTTGAAATAACTGAAGATAAAAAAGTTGCAAAAAAAATTTTATTTACTGATAGCCAAGGACAAAGTAATTCAACTAATTTAACCGAAAATGACTTATTGTTTATTACTAATGGATCTATGACAGAAGGCTCTGGGTATGGTGATGATGATAATCCAGCTGTATTTAATAAAGATCTAAGTGGTTGTTGGAAGTTATGGAAAAATATAGCAGCACAATCAAACGAATTTGGAAATCCCGATAAATTTTGTTCTGACCCTGAAAAAAGTAATTGGGAATCTTGTACTGTAACATGTCATGACGAAAGAGTTCCAGAGTATATTGAAAAGATTACTAAACGATCTCCATATACAGGTCACGTTGTAACTGGAGGAATTGTAACTGCAATTGATTCATCATGGTTAATGAGTTGGACTATAAATAGGCAAGAACAATATTATGGACAGCCTGAGAAAGATGTTGTCGTTTGGGTATATGGTTTGTTTTCTGATATTCCTGGTGATTATATTAAGAAGGCTATGAGAGATTGTTCTGGTAATGAAATTACAAAAGAATGGTTATATCATATTGGAGTTCCAATAAATAAAATAGATGAATTAGCAAATTCTTGTAGTGCAGTACCTGTCATGATGCCTTATATTACAGCACAATTTATGCCTCGTGAATTAGGTGACCGTCCTTATGTAGTTCCTAAGAATGCTATAAATTTTGCTTTTCTTGGTCAATTTGCTGAAACTATGGATGATCCTGGTAGAGATACAGTTTTTACGATTGAGTATTCTGGACGTACTGCAATGGAAGCAGTTTATATTTTAACTGGAATAGAGAAGGGAGTTCCCGAAGTTTTTGCATCACGATATGATGTAAGATATTTATTGTCTGCGGGAGTCGAACTCTTGGATGGGGAAAAACCAAAATTAGACCTTCCTCCTTTGGTGAAGCGCAAAATAACCAAACAATTAGCAGGAACTGAAGTTGAGCATTTGTTAAAAGAATACAAAGTTCTCTAATACCATTGTAGGAATGTATTATTTTAAATCCCAAGGTAAATACTTGGGGTTTAAATATTCATATAATTGACTACATATTAAATATTTTTTTTTCTCAAATACTGATATTTGAAGCATAAAATAGAAAAAAATAATAAAATCAAATGTAGAAAAATTTATAAATAACATAGTCTTTATCTTCAAATAGCAAATTTAAAATTTGTATTTTGCTTAGGATATAATTAGAATTATTTTGTATTCTACATCGCAAACGAAATATTATTTATTCAATTTGAGTTTAGTTCAAGTAACAATATATTTATTAAAAATATAAAGTATTAAATATATAATACTACTAATTGGAAATTTAACCTTTATATGAAGAATTGTATGACAGGTATAAATAGTTACTTCTATCCGTTGGATAAAATAATTTAATTATCCACAAAAGGAAAGATAACAATGGGGAAAGGGAATAAATCTCATAAATCACATATTCCAACTATAGATGAATTACAAAATTGGTATGAAGAAGAAGTACGTAATGAAGCGTTGAAAGCCTCTGCTTTAAATAATAAAAGTAAAATAAAAGACCAGGGAGCTTTTTTCAAAACTTTTAGAAAGTTTGAGAATATGGGTTATGATACTTGCTCGAATTTTAATAATAATATTTATTACCAAAAATATAAAAATTATATTGAAAAGGAAACTTTAAACAGAAAAAAACAACTTGAAGAATTAATAAATAAAATAGATTATGAAAGGTTTTTTCTATGCTGGGAAAGAAGAATAAGCAGAGAAAATATTAATGAATCATATACTAGTAATGCAGCTACGAGGTATAGAGTTGATGAAATTCAAAAATTAGAAAAAGAGCTAGATTTAATTTTAGATAATTCCCCAGAAGCCTGGCAAATTTATCATCAGCGTAAGATAATTAATGATATAAGAAATCAACGAGAGCAAAGATTAGTGGAAGTCCCGTATGTCATCGAAGCCAAACATAAAATAATAGAATCGTTAAAATTAGGAACTCCAATATATATAATTGGGCATTTAGGAAGTGGAAAAACTCAATTAGCAATTGAAGCCGCTTCAGATTTTATAATACAAAATAAAATACAAAGAGAAATCGAAAATGAAATGGAAGTTTGGTTTTCTTTAACTAAACATATTTCAGAAAATGATGTCCTTGATAAGTTCAAAGAAATTAATAAAAAACAAGAAGTATATTATAAAAATCTATTAACTAATGGCAGTGAAGAAGTTATTGCACTGTTAAAACCATTATTTATATCCGGGTCACATAATTTAACTTATGAAGATATGTTTGTAGAAAAAACTTTATCTTTAAAACAAAGTTATTCAGAGGGTTCTTTTATTGATTATTTGAATATGATTGAAAAAGATTTTTATGAATGGATAGATAAACACAAAAAAGAATTAGATAAGATGCCAGAAGAAGAACAGCTAAATATAAAAATACAAATTTGGAAAAGTTTTTCTGATTTATTAGTAGAAAGTAATGGTTCTTTTGGTACCGAAATAAAAAAAATAGAACGGGAAATTTTAATTGCAGTAAAGGAAGGGCTTCCTGTAATTGTTGATGAATTAAATACGATTGCTATGCAAAATTTAATAGCTTTAAATGATATTCTACAACAGCATGCAGGCAGCACTGCCTATATTACAGGGGTTGGGCCAGTTGTAATTAAATCAGGATTTGGTTTTATTGGAACAGGAAATTTGTCAACTCAAATGGTTAATTATGAAGGGACCAATGAAATAAATCCAGCATTTAAATCAAGATTTTTAACAATTGAGTATAATTATGTACCTCAAAATATTGTAGGAGCATTAGAGGAACAAGAATTCCCAGAAAAAAATGAACTTTTTAGAATAATAATGACAAAATTAGCTGATAAAAATGGGAATGTTCAAATTCCCAACAAGAGACGAACTGTTGAAGAATTATTCAGATTTGCTCAATTGTGTAGAGTAACTCAAAATGTTTTTATGGGAAAAATACTAGAGAATAAAAGTGAAAAAAATTTTATAATGGAGAAATTAGAACTAAAAGAATCAGTATTATCCATACGAAATGTTTTGCATGTTTTAGATTCTTGGAATTTAGGAGAAGAGAAGGATCTTAGTAAGGCTTTGTGGGATGGGTTTATTAGTTCAATAACTTATCCAGATGATCAAAATTATATTATTTCTCAAGCCGTAAGATTTGGTTTTTTCCCCTCAAGTGAAGGTTGGTCAATCAAAGTTAAAGAAACAGGAAGTTCAACAACAACTTATGATGAAATTCGTAGTTACCCTTATAATTATATAAGAGCATCAATTGAAGTATTAAGCTATTTAGATGTAATTCATATTATATTTGGCAATAGAAGAGAAGAAAAGAATTTACCAAAAGATTTGTTTGATGATTTCAAATATATTGTTGATAATTCAAAATATTTAGATGTTAAAAAATATCAAGAACTAGATCAGAAATTATCTCACCTAGAACATACAAATAGTTTAATTAATCACCTAGAAGAAGATGGTATATAAAATGATAATAGATTTACCTTTCGAAAAAAAACAGTTCAATAGTCAAGTGAAAGATTTAAGAAAAGAGCTTGAACAATGTAAAATAAGTGGTATCTTAAATAATGGTTTTGAAAAACAATTAGATAAACTTTTAAAAATAGAACAAGAGATATTAATAGAATTAATTCCTTATTTCAGAGTATATTCAAAAGCTAAACTAAAAACTGAATTAATGATAAAACCATTACAACAACGTGGTGCTTATTGTTGTAATAATTTTTTAGAAAATATAGTAAGAATTAGTAAAAATCTTTTTATTACAAATAGTACAAATAATAGAACTCAATTTTTTTATTTAGATACTGGAGATGATTATAGCCAAAGCAAGGTTGAATGGGGCTCTTCTATTATAGAAATTAAAGAGAATTTTTCATGTTTATATAAAGTAGATAATAAAAAGATTATATCAATAGGAGTTAATGGAAATTTATATTTAATATTATGTGAAGACTTTGATAATATTTTAAATATTAACGAAGATATTACTATAAAACATGTTAAAGGCGAGTCGCTTCTTAAGGGATTGGGGAAGTCGATAGCTCTTAGAGATGGGTTTTTTGTAGTGGAAAAGGATGATGAAAAAATGATAGTATTTGAAATAACAGATGATGGGAATGCATATCATATAATTTTTTATTATGAAAGATCTTGTACAATTTTACTGAGGACCGCGATAGAAAAAATTGATACCAGTTATTTTTTAGTTGGTACTGAGCTTGGTGAATTGTATTTTATTAAATATGAAAATAATAGACTAAACGTTAAAGAAAAAATTAACTTGCTATCATCAGAAATTCGACAAATAAAAAGGTTAGAAAATGAAAAGGGGCCTAATAATTCTTATATAGTTTTAGGAAATAATGGAGAAGCGGTAATTTTATATTTAAATAAAAAAACTAAAATTATAAAAAAAGAATTTTATAATTTGAAAGGTAATCTATTTGAGATTGACTCTATAAAAGGTACAGCTATAGTTTTAAGTGAAAATGGAATTATTTATTTATTTGAAGAAAATTTTGGAAATTGGAATTTAAATAAAGAAATAACACTACAAAATACTTTTTTTATTAAGTTGATTAGAATAGATATTTCAAAATATTTAGTCATTGATTTAGATGGGAAATTGAATTTCTTAGAAATAAATAGAATAACTACAACAGAGGATTTATGGAATTTAAAGTTATATTAATAAGAGGCTAATGATGTTTAACTTAGATGAAAAGGGATTAATAGAAGAATCTAAAAAACAATGTGAAGCCTTTATAAAGAAGGAACAACGTTCTTTAGTTACATTTACTGGTGATTCTAGTTTAAGATACATTCCTGATCCAAAATTACAAAAATTTGTACTAAGCGCTTCTGAGGGTATTTTATATTTACCTCTTGTAAAATTTTTAGATCAGAATTTAGATGAAAATCAAATAATGTGGCATATTTATTACGAATTAGCTTTATATTGTGATTGGAAAAGTCATACAAAGTTATATATTAATAGAGCTAATTTTTGGCAAAAAGAAATTGACTATATGACGAGTTATTTATTAAATAGAATAAAAAGAGAAGGCTTGGAAAAAGATGCCTTATATCAACCTAAAATTATTTTAAAATATGTTAGAAAAGAAATTATAAATTTAATGTATTTGTTTGATAAATACACATCATTTTTAAGGGTCTTACAGTTATGTCCTATATACAGAGATCAAGAAAATATTGAAAAAATTATATTGTATATAAAGAAAAAAGGAAAAACAATTGATTCAATATATGAAATGCCTAAACATCTTGCCTTTGCAAATAGCTTTTATATTATGGAATTATATAAAAACAACTCAGAAATAGAGAATAAAATTAAAACTCTATTTAATGAAAATATTTTTAAACAGTCTGTTTTTGATTTTACTCGTCTGCAAATAATTATGCAGATAAATAAGGGGGAAGGAATTTCAGAAAGAGATCCTTTTCTTCGCACATTTGTTTTTCCTATATTTAAAAAGTTTTGGCAAAAAGAAATTGATAAAATGGATTTTCTCAAATCTAAAGGGGAGAAAAATAATCAGAGTAAAAATTCTGAAAATCCCTTTAATGAAACAGAAGACGTAGAAACGCAAGAATCTATAGGATCTACTCAGGAAGAAATAGAGAATGTTTTAGAGGAGATATTAGACCAAAAAAATCAAATTGATCTTAGTTTAAAAAATGCAACTCAAAACAAAATTGACTTAGTACAATATGGAATTAATGATAAAGATCAACAATTGTTTCAATATTATGCAAATAAAATGAAATCGGAAAGAGAACAAATGAATCAGTTTTGGCAAAAACTGATAGGAAATGCTACGAAAGAAAAAACTGTAAAACAAAATAATCAAATAAAAGGAAAACTTGATGTAGATAGTTTTATTAATTATTATTCTGATTTTATAGAAGCTGAAGGTAAAGGTAATTATAAGAATCTTTTAATTTTCAATAGATATTTATTAAAACCGATATCAGGTATATTGCCTGAAAAAATAGAAATTTCTTTTTTAATAGATAATTCTGGTTCAATGGATTCTTTAAAAATTGATTCAACTAGAAAAACTTTAGCTGTTACTCTGTTATCAATAGATGATTTAAATCGATATTTAAAACGAAATGCAATCAAATTAAACCAAAAAATTGAAGTTTTAACTGAAACTTGGTTTTTTGGTAGTACTCATTATAATGTAAAAGAATTTCATAATATGAATTCTTCTAAAAAAGAAAAGAGTGATATTATTAGGTCAATTGTTACAATCGATGGAACAGATGGTGCAACTGACGATGGAAGCTGTTTGAAAGAAATAAATGAAAAAATTACTATTAATCAACAAAAAGAAATAAAAAGAGGTAACCAAATTAAAATAATTTTTGAAATTACGGACGGTGCATCGAGTTTTCCTGGAAGGACAAAAAAAATAGTTCAAGAATTATTATCTAAAAATGTCTTTATTTTTTCATTTCAAATCGGAAAAATTATCAGAGCTAATGAACAAATCTTTAACTATGTGTGGAATGAAGGATACAACGAATCGCATGGGGTAGTTATTGGAGAAAAAGTGGAAAAACTACCCCAAGAGCTCTTAAAAGCAGTAGGGGAAAATATTACAAGTATTTTTATTAATTAAAATTTTAAATTATTTTCTTTTCAGTATGAGTTTACTTATATTTTTTTTATTAATTTGTAAATAATAAGTAAAAATTGTTAAATTCAAATATTTAGAATTAGTGGAGTATAACAAACATAAAATAAGTCCCGTAATAATAAGATTAAAATTCACTTTACATATCAAAACAAAGTGAGAAATATAAAAAAAAATATAAATATTATACAAAACAATTCAATTTCAAAAGTATATTATATGTGATTAGTTTAAAAAAATATTATTAACAATAACTAATAAAGCTTGATTTAGTCCTAATATAATCCCCTTATAATTTTATACACCCTAAAGCCCCTTGTGCGTGTAATTGTATTTGACTAGACGTAACTAGGCATTTAAGTACATATCGTTGATACAATAATACATCTATTATAATTTCTTTTAATATAAAGAATTAAAGAGTAGCTGTTTTTTAATTTAAGGCTATTTTGCCTGTTTTTTCAGGTCCTCTAGGGGTAATCGTGTAGCAACAGACACACCTAGAGGGTAATCGTGTAAATTTGGAAAATAGTTATTTTTTTGTTTTTTCCAAATGCTCTATAGCTTTGTTTAATTCTGTAATTAGATCAGTTATTTGATAATTCAATATTAAATCTTCGATTTTTAGCGATTCTAATTTTTCTTTTACTTCAATCAACGGGGCTTTTTCAGAATAATAAAAATCACCAGCATTGGAAACCCTCAAAATATTATAGCTGAGTTGAGATTTAAAAATTGCAATTATCATATAATTTATTTTATTTAATTTATCTATAAGCCCAAACTCTACAAAATGTTTAAAAAAATTAGCATTATCATAAGTATCTATTATCTTTAAATAATGAGAGATTTTATATTTCATATAAATAATTGAATCAAAAAGATTGATATATTTTTCCTTTTGTTTTTCGAAAATAAGATTGGTATATTTTTCATCTAACATTTTTTTATAATTTCTGCATTCTTTAGATTCATAAAAGTGTTTAGATAGATTGTGATTTTTTAAAGGTTGAATAACATGAAATAAATATTCATCTTTAATATTAATAGTATTCTTTTGGGATAAATATATTTTAAATCGTTCATGTATATCGTGATATTTCCATTTGTTTTTATAAACTTCTTCTTTAAGAAAAATTAATCTTGAATATATTTCAAGAGAGTCTAATAATTCAACATTTATTAAATTATTAAAAATATACTCTATGTTTTTATCTAACTCTTTTTGTTTATAATATTTGAATTCATTGATTTGAATTATTTTTTTTTCCAATATAGTTTGATCTAAATTGTAAAAATTAATTAGTTCTTCTGTTAGTTTTAGTTCATCAAGGAATCCTGTGGTAATATAATCTATTAATGAAACAATTGGATTATATTCAATATGATAGGTTTCTAAATATTTTATACTAAATACATCTTTATACGTTGCATTTTCTTGTTTTTCTTCTTTTTTATCATTATTTAATTTTATCGTTCTAGTTAATGGATAAAAATTATTAATGGATTTTAAATCTTCAATCATTTCTGGATTAGATAAAGAGAGACCCCCTTTTTTATGTTCAATTGATAGTGCTAAAATAATTGAAAAAATTTTGCTAATGACTTCGTCTGAAGCCTTTAATTTATTTAAAATATCTATACTTTTTTCTAAGATTGAAATTGCAAAATCAATTGTTCGTAAGTTTTTTTCATCAAGATTGCTATATAGTTCTGTAATCAGTTTCTCATTATTTTTCAAAATAGTATATAATTGTAATTTATTTATATATTTTGATTCTATAAATTTATTTATTAATTCAGAATCATCCACTGTAAATTTAATTACCTTTCGAAAAGTTTTTTCTTTTATTTTATTATACTTTACTTTATTTTTTTTATTAATAATTTCTTTCTCATTTCCGAAAATTATTGTTTTCACATTTTTATTTATAAAATTCTCTGTAATATAACCAAGTACTTCTGAAATATTTAGAGTTGTTCTTTCTAAATCATCTATTATTAAAATAATATTTTCAAAATCATAATTTTTGTATAATAAAGTACTTTCTGATAATACATTAATAATCGACCCGATTTTGGGAAGGTTTTTACTTGTTTTTGTTAATGCATTTAAGTCCAATTTTTTTATTTGTTTTGTAACTTTATTATCTTTTTCTAGATAGGTTTCTATTAATATATTGTTTAATATATGGTTTATATTAGATAAACCATTTAATGATACTACTATAGGTTTTAAATTGTATGGCTTTTGCTTAAGAAGATAAATTAATTCATTATTTAGATAGAAAGTTTTACCACAACCCCAATCTCCTGCTATCATTAAACCATAATCTGTAGATTGAGTTTGTATATATTCTTCAATTGCATAATTTAATTTAGTATACATATTTTTTCCTCTATTATAAATTTAATTAGAAATTACATCTCATTATTATCAGTCCACAATTCACATTGCGTCATTACTGTTTTAATTGCATCATTCATCCCTTTTGGTGGCTACTTGTATTTCTTAAGCAATTTCTTAAGTAACATCCTCATTCTAGCTCTTGCTGATTCTTACTTTTGCAAGTCAATAGTATTAGCTTTCTTTGGAATATTGATTGAAAGTTTTAATGATAAGCCCATAAATTTACCTCATAGATAAATTTCATTTTACCATAGAAAACTAAATTGTTGAATGGTGAAAAATTAGAAAATTTACATAGCTGATTAGTATTAGAATTTATTTTTACTATTAATCTAACAATTTCTGTTGTATAATAAAGGTTAAAATAAGTAAATGGTTATAATGCGATAAATTATGAAAGAAGAAAGAATAGAATATTTGTATAAATATAGACCTTTATATAAAGGTGATAAGAGTAGTTATGAATTTAATGAACACACATTGTCAATTTTGCAGAAAGGTGAGTTATATTTTTCAACTCCGAAAGAATTTAATGATCCTTTTGATTGTGTATTTCCTATTCTTCCGTATGAAATTACCAAAGAACAAGTATTAGAAACTATTCACTCAAAAGATTTTGAATCTAGAGAAAAGAGAAAACAACTTAAATCTTATTTAAGAGACTTTTGTAATAAAGATATTGATAATTATGTTGATTATTTTAATACCCTAATCAAAACAGATCCTAAATTTCTATATGAACTAAATAGGGATCAATCAGATAAGTTTGAGATTTGTTGTTTTTCTAAAAATAATAATCATTTATTAATGTGGTCTCATTATGCTGACTCTCATAAAGGACTTTGTATAGGAATAAAAACTATTTACGAAGATAATTCTAATTTTATAGAATTTGATAAAATCAAAGATATAGATAAAATAAAAGCAAAAAAGGTTATATATAATTCTGAAAATAAGAAAACCTCTCCTATAAATTATCAAAATTTAACAGAAGTTTTATTAGAGCAAAGTTTAATTACAAAATCATTGCATTGGCAATATGAAGAAGAATATAGAACTATATTATTAAGAAATATGGTTAATACTCAAACTCTTAAACTTAAAAAAGAAAATATATGTCAAATAATTTTTGGTTTTAAAACTCCTTTAAGTATTATTAGAGATACTCTTCATCAAATAAAAAATTCAGAATTTATAGATATTTCAAATCTTGAAGTTTATCAAATGGAAGAAGATAAAGAATATTATTCTTTACATTTAAATAAATTAAATCCCGATTGGGACAACTTATAAAAGAAGGAGAAAGTATGCCACTTAATAAACCCTATTATAGATGTTATAGACCTAATATTAAAATGAACAACTCTATTGAATATTTAAGAGATAAGAGAAATGTGGAGAATCCATATGATTATATTAGAAAACTTGAAATATTATATTATCGATTGGAAAAAATATTTGAATATGTTGAGCCTTGTGAAAATAATAAAAATACTTATTCAGTTCAGGTTAGTTCATTATTGCTAGATGTTTGTACGACAATAGAAGCTAATTTTAGAGGAATTTTAGGAAAAAATGATTATGAAAAAGATATTTCAAAATGTACTATGATGGATTATTTTTTAGTAGAAAAATCTCACCATCTCTCCTCTTATAAAGTAAAAATCCCATCTTGGAAACCTGGGAAAAGGATAAAAAGATTACATTGGGAAGATGAAGGATTAATTAGAAGTCCTTTTAAAAATTGGGAGAATAATACATATTTACCTTTAGATTGGTATCAAGCATATAATAAAGTTAAACATAATATGATTGATAATTTTGATAAAGCTACTTTTAATAACTTAGTAGATGCTTTTTGTGGCTTAGTTGTTCTTCTTGCAGCACAATTTTATGATGATACAATAATAAAAGACAAAGATAAATTTGAATTAACTCTGATGGCTTTTGGTGATAATGGAGGTGAAGGTATAAATATTACAGATAGAATTAATTTTTTAGTTTATTTTCCTAAAGATTGGAGTGAAGATGAGAAATATAATTTTGATTGGAAAGATATTAAAGATGATAAAGAGTCTTTTGAAAAATACTCATATTAATCAATAAATATTATGAGATTTTTTTTTACAAATGAGGAAATAAATGAAAAATAGTAATATCTATGAAATAAAAATGAAAATTATAAAGAATTTTAATTCTGCTGATTGGTTAGAAATTGGTTTAATCACTGGTTATGGGGATTATATTGATAATCATCCAAGACTTCTAAGAAGTTTAGGATTTGAAGATCCTGACTATTCGAGTTGTGTAACAGAAGTTTTGAATAAAATCAATCGTGAAAGCCCCAGTAAATTATCATTAATATATGATTATGTTTATAGTAATTATCCTGATGAAAATTCTGAATATATTTCAGACTTACCATCAAATAAAAAAATTACTTTTGCCCCTTCTGTTTTTGCAATTCCTAAAGTAGATATTAAAAATAATTTAGTTGCAGTTATGATGCCTTTTAGCGCTAATTTTGATTCTGTATTTGTGGGAATCAAAAGAGCTTGTTCTTCAGTAGGGTTTGATTGTTTAAGAGCCGATGATATTTGGAATAATTCAACAATTATTCAAGATATTTTTGAACTTATTTACAAATCAAAAATTGTAATTGTTGATTTTTCTACAAGAAATCCAAATGTAATGTATGAAACAGGTATAGCTCATACTTTAGGGAAAACAGTTATACCTATTTCACAAAATATTGATGATGTTCCGTTTGATATGAAGCATCATAGAGTCTTAAATTATTTGAATAATGAACAAGGAATAAATGAAATGATAGATAAATTAGAAAAAAAAGTAATACAATATAAATAAAATCTTTTTTCGTAGGGGTACGCTTTTTCGGTATTAAGTGAAGGAGAGCGATTTTTTTTCTCCTAATTTTTACGGAGGTCTTATGAAAAGAGATTTTAGTACCCAAAGTGGTAATAGTTTCACAGTTAGTTATGCTAATTGTGTAGAGAATGGTTATAAGTGTCATTTCCCAAATGAAGTTATTGTTAATAATGCAGATGATTTTTCAAAAGTTTGTGTTAATGACCATATTTTAGGTTCTTATAAAGATAATTATAGAAGTTCATCTAATTTTATAAGTGATAATGCACTTGGTATGGATTGTGATAATGATAACAATGATTATCCAAAGGATTAGAAAACTTATAAAGATGTTAAAAAGGCATTCCCTAGTGTTTTTTTTATGTAACCTATAGTAGAAATCATAATAAAGTTAAAAAGAATAAATCTACTAGACCTAGATTTCATATTATCTTATATAATTAATTGCTAGTAATATATATTAGTTTTGAAAAAATAGTTATAATACTATTATTATTAGTATTTTATTTTTGTTTTTTATAGTTTAAAATAACTAAATAATTTACTTTATATTTTATAAGTAGAAGGAGTGTTGTATGGAATCTGTTAAAGTTCAAGCTATCAAATGTATTCAAAATGAAAAAACTTTTTACATTGCTGTGTTAGATAGTAGAAATTTAAAAAAAATGTGCTTTGTTTCTAGAAAAAAAGAAAATCCTATTGATGGATTTCAGAGACTTTTAAATAAAAAAAGAGCTAAAGATATTTCAAATTATCTAGACAATGAAAATGGGATAATTCCCTCAGCATTAATTTTAAGCGCACAAAAAAAAGCTAAAATAAAATTTGATTCATCTACTCTTATTTTATCCTTTTATCCAATTAAAGATAGTTTTCTAGTTATAGATGGACAACATAGATTATTCGGATTGTTTGAATCAAAAAATGAATATAAAATTCCTATTGTTATCTTTAATGATTTAAGTTCAATGGATGAAGTAAAATTATTCATTGATATAAATACCACTCAAAAAGGGGTGCCTACTGCTTTAATTTTAGATATTAAGAAACAAGCTGGGACAGAAACCACTATTGAAGAAAGACAACGAACTTTATTTAATAATTTAAATAAATCTTCTGTATTATCTGGATTTCTTTTACCAAATGAAAGCAAAACAGGTAGAATATCAAGAACTGTATTTAACAGTTCTACAAAATATATATATGATTCAAGTACGTTTAAAGAGTATACTGATGAAATTATTTATAAAACAGTAAGAAATTATTTGGAAGCTCTTGATTTTATTTTTAAAACTACAAATCAAAAAGATGCTAGAATAACTAAAACTATTATTTTTAAAGCAACAATGAGTTTATTTAATGAAATTTGTGAAAAGTGTTTAATCAAATATCATAATTTAAAAGTGGAGTCATTTATTGATTACCTTGAACCTATAAAAGAATTAAAATTTTCTGAGTATACAGGAACTAATAAAGTAACAGAAAAAAAAATAACTAGTGATATTAAGAATTTATTAAAAGAAAAAATTCATGTTAACGAGGATATGTTTTAATGCTTGTTTTCGATAAAGCCTATAATGAAGTCCGATCAAAATGTATTGTACCACTTTCAAGATATAATATAAGATATGATTCTTTAAAAGTAATGGGTATTAAAAATCTTTTAACAAGTAAATTAAATAGAGCTGAATTTGATCTAATTGATAACAAATCTTTTTTACTATATTTTGAACAAGATTCTTTATTAAAAGGATTATTAGCAGATATAAATTTGATTTATATAAAAGCTCTTTTACAAAATAATGATTTAAAATTACAAAACCCTGTAAATATTTCAGCAAACTGGAATATAGTGACAAATTATTATGCTTCATTTTGTTATGCTTCTTTGTTCCTAAGATTAAATTTTTGTGGAAATTTGTTTTTAGATGGCAAAGTCAAATCCGATTTTGAAGAATTATTATCATTGCTATTAAATAATAGAGTTTCTATATCTAGTAGCAATATATTTTTTAAAATAATGCAAGATAAAAATGATGAATATTATATGAGAATTTCACCTTCTGGTTCAAATTCTCATAAGTTTGTTTGGAATGAAATGAATAATTTAATAAATGAATTAATTTCTTATAGTAGAGTTAATAGTGATGAACAAACTGTTTTGAAATCACTAAGAACAATAAATGCTAATCTTGGTAATTGTTTCCCATCCGTTCATAGGAATAAAGTAAATTATCAACCAATTTATAGCCTATATTTTTTAGAAAATAATCTTTATTCTATTGATGCAAATAATAAAAATAATTCTTGGTTAAAAGAAATACTTTATTATGAATCAAATAATAAACAAGATGATAATAAAAGTTCAAGATTATTAGCAGCCTATACCAAATACATTGAAATATTTTCCGAAAAATTGATTAGTGATTTTTTTGAACTAAAAGGAAAAGATAATAATATCGTGAGTAAAATTAATAAAAAAAAAGGATATAATATAGAAATTGAAGATTTTCCTTATTCTTTTGATATATAATAATTTCTTTTTCAAGTTTAATTAGGATTTTTTTTATTTGGCTTATTCAATTTTATAAAAGGAAGTTGTAACCTTAATAATATATTTATTTAACATCATTGTATGATAAGCTTATTAATTTCATTGCCTCATCAATTTTGGTATTATTTTCAAGATATATTCTTCTGTTTAATGTCCAAAGATATGAATCTGGAATTTTATCTATATTAAAAATAGTCTTTCCATATTCTATGGTGCGTAAATAAATTACTAATTTCTTTGATTCAATATGAATTTCTGCAAAGGACTTAGACAATCGATAAGCAACATAATTAGTAGTTACTCTTTGTTCAATATCATCATCAATTTCGAAAATTCTATTTTTTAACTCTAGAAAGAGTTCTTTTGTTTTATTATTGCCTTTTTGTAATAATTATTCTAAATTATTTTCAATTGGTTTTATGGAATCCTTAAAAATTATATCTTTTTTTCGTGTTTCTTGAATATTTATTGGATCAATATTTAGAATGTAATCTTCATAAAATTTATATTTATATAATTCAATTCTTATTGGTATTATTTCAACAGTATCAATATCAAATCTTGAGAAAGATTCAGCGATGCATACAACTCTAGGATTTTTCCAATCTATTTTGATTTGATTTGAAATAGATAAATCTAATTTTTTTTGAATAAGTCTTTCAAAAAATTCTTTTTTTTGTGATTTTAACCATTTCAGATAAGATAAAGATTGGTTTATCACATTGTCATTTCTATTTCTTTTATACTCTATAATAACTGGACATCCTGCTGTATCAACAGCAAGTGAATCAATTCTGCCTCCTGTTGTAGTAGTATATTCTGAAGCAAGAAAATACATATCAAAAATTTCAAGTAAATTTTTTTCTATAATTGTTTGAAGTTCTTTTTCTTTATTAATTGGTTTTGATTTTATTGTAACCCAAGATTTGTTTTTTTTCTTTAAATAGTGGCATTAATTTCCTCTCAATAAAAGTATTATCTATTTTACCACAAAATGATAGTAAAATTAAAAAAATATAAATTATTGGATAGATATTAATTCTGTTTAAAAGAAAATCGAATGGAATTAAAAGAATTTTTCCTTAATTAAACCTAAGATAGGGGTACGCTTTCCCGGTAATAAGTGGGTGGAGAACTACTCTTTCTACTATTATTTACTAAGGTCTTATGGAAAGAGATTTTAGTACCCCAATTGGAAATAGTTTTACTGTTAGTTATGCTAATTGTGTATTGTTAATAAATCAAAACTGTTTATAAGGGGGGTGAGTTTTCTCGGTAATAGTAGAGGGGCTAAAGTAATTTTGTCCTTAAATTATTAACCAAGGAGTGTGTTATGCGTAATTTACCCATAGCCTACGGTAATAGTTGTTTTTGCAAAGAAATGGTCTAATGAGACTATTAGTTTTGAAGAACTTTGTAAAAAATTAAAAACAACTATTAGAACAACTGAAACTCAAGAAGAGTACCCAAATCTACCAAAGAGAGAAAAAGATAGAATAAAAGATAAAGGTGGATTTGTTGGCGGTCTATTAAAAGATAATAGAAGGAAAAGAGAAAACATAGTAAGTAGATCTATGTTAACTCTTGATGCAGATAATGCATCAGTTGAGTTAATAGCTAACTTTGAAAATCTTTGTGAGTATAGAGCCTCTCTTTATACAACCCACTCACATTTGCCTATATCACCTAGATGTAGAATAATTATACCATTAACCCGAGATGTGACTCCTGACGAGTATACAGCCATTTCTAGATACTATACACGGATGTTATCAATAGATATGTTTGATGAATGTTCTTATAGACCTCATCAATTAATGTATTGGCCTACAACTCCATCTAATGGGGAATTTATATTTAAAGAAGTTAATAAGGAATGGTTAAATCCTGACTTGTTTTTAGCAGCTTATCCTAACTGGAGAGATTGTACTCTTCTTCCAACATCTAGTAGAGAAAGCTCTGTTTATAAACCAACAAGTAGAAAACAAGAAGATCCTCTAACTAAAAAAGGTATTATTGGAGCTTTTTGTAGAACTTATGGAATTGAAGAAGCAATAGCTAAATTTATACCTGATGTTTATGAACCATCTATGGTTGATGGTAGATATGATTATATTCCAGCTGATTCAAGTGCTGGAGTTATTATTTATGATAATAAGTTCTCCTTTTCTCATCATGCAAGTGATCCAGCTTGTAATAAATTATTAAATGCTTTTGATTTAGTAAGAATTCATAAATTCGGTCATTTAGATATAGATGGTGATAACTCTACTTCTAAAAGTCCATCTTTTGTTGAAATGAATAATTTTGCTATAAATGATGAAAAAGTAAAAGAATTAATCACTAAAGAAAAAATAGAAGAAGCAGGAATTGAATTTGATGATAACATTGAAGATTGGATTAGTGAAATAGAAGTAAATAGTAAAGGTGAGATCTCACCTTCTTTTAATAACTTTGTTTTAATATTAAGACATGATAAAAAACTTAATAATATTAGTGAACCGGCACGGAAAGTTTAGACATTTTAATAAAACTTAATCTTCACAAAGTACCACTGGTGAGGTCTGGTAATATTAAAATAATTAATAAACCAATCCAATCCTTCTTCCAATTCACTCATTGTAGAGTAATCATGAAGAAAAATATGTTCATATTTTAGAGTTCTCCAAGTTCTCTCCATATATATATTATCCATTGCTTGTCCAGCAGAATCCATACTAATTCTAATGTGTTCTCTTTTTAATACTGCAAGGAATTCTTTTGAGGTAAATTGGCTACCTTGGTCACTATTAAATATCGACGGAGCACCATAAACCTCTATAGATTTCTCTAAACATTCAATGCAAAAATATACGTCCATTGTATTACTTAATTTCCATGAAAGTATTTTCCTACTATAAAGATCTATTATTGCACATAGGTAAACAAATCCATGGGGTAATGCTATATAAGTAATATCTGTAGCCCATACTTGATTTACATATTGGACAACCATGTTTCTCAACAGATAAGGGTATTTCTTATGATTTTTACCTTTTTTAGCTCTTGAAGTATTCTTTACGGCTATAGCACTATAGATCCCTAATTCCTTCATTAAACGCCTTACGATGCTCTCTGTTGCCCACTTATATCCTTTTTTTATTAATGTAACAGATATTTTTCTATATCCTAAAAATGGAACTGGGGACCAAGCTTTAAGTATAATCATTGCTCTTTCATAATTAATTTTTCTCTTTTCTTTATATTTTACTTCTCTTTCTATATGATGATTTAACCAATCCTTATAGTGACTTCTACTTATATCTAATATGTTACATTGCTCACTTATTGGACATTCAATAGTATGTCCAAATGAAAAATATTTAAGACCTGGAGTAATAAGTTCGCTAAGATCTAATCCAAAAAATTCATCTTTTTTTTTTAGAGCTCTAATTCAAGCTGAGATTTACCATAAGCTTTGGTAATGAACTCTATTTTATCTTTTGCTTCTTCTAATTCTTTTTCAGTTTTTGTATTTTTCTTTGATTCTTCAAAAGGGGATAAATCATGCCGTAATAAACTTTTTTTCCACAATGAAACCATACTTGGTGTAACTTGATATTTTGCTGCAATTTCTTGTACTGTAGTTTCCTCTTGTATTGCTTCTAATGCAACCTTTAGTTTTGTGTCTTTGCTACTTGTCCTTCTTTTTCTACCCTTAATTAATATATTATTCCTTTGGGAATAAACTAACAAGGATTCGTGAAATTATTTTTCTGTTGTCTAGTAACTCGTCTCAGTATAATAGGTCCTGTTTCAGATTTCTTATCTAAATTAATTTATTTTATTTTTCCTTCATATGTTGGATTGATTGTTAAAGGCTTTTTAGATTCATTTGGTGTTCCAATGAAAAAAAATATATCTGAAAATATAGTTAGAAATTTTATGGAGTATTTTGCAAATGAAAATTTTTGTTCTATTACAGACATGTTCTTCTTTCAAGAGATTAAGTTATTTATTTATAGAATATTAACATGTTTTTTGCTAATTTCTTTTTTGATTTTTTGTGAAATCACAAACTTAAATTATGGAGCTTTTAGAACTTTATTAGTAATATCTATTATTGCAACAATATTAGAATATATTTTAATAACAAAGATTAAAGATTTAACTAAAAAAATATAGGGAGAAAATTATGAAAATATTAACTGGAATGGATATACCTTTTTCATCTTCCTGTGGAAGTATTATATTGTGTAATGATATTTATTCTAAAATGAAAGATTTTTGATGTATCCTTCATTGCTTTAAGGGATAATAAAATTTCAAAAGAATGGAGTGATTTGAAGAATATTGAAATACTTAATATAAAAAAAGAGATAGATGAATCCTTGTATGATAACTATGTTGATAAACTATATGAAAAAGTTTGTGATATTATCAAAAATGAACAACCCGATTGCATACATATTCAACAATTATGTTTTGGCATGGCAAAAGCTTTTTCAAAAATTAAAAATATTTCAAAGATTGCAATATGTCACGGATCAGATGTATTGATAGCTCAAAAAAGTTTAATGCAGAGAACAATCATTAGAGAAGTATGTGACGCCTCTGATTAAGTTGTTTTCCCTTCAAAAAATATGTTTATTGATTTTAAGAAATTAATAGATATAGATATCAAGTATAAAATAGTTCATTGGAGGATTGAAGATAGATTTTGTGGATTGCAATCCAATATGCGTCATTGGAATACAATTGAACGCAAAATTCTTTATGCAGGTCGTATTGATGAAAATAAAAACTTAGAATTATTAATTGAAGCGATTAGAAAAACTAAAAATCTAAATCTTACAATCATAGGTAATAAATCTAGAAAACAGAAAATAAATAATATGATTTTAAGATTTGGCTTAAAGGATAGAGTCCAATTTAAAGAATTTATGCCTCGAGCAAAATTGTGGAAAGATTTTGATAAATATGATAGTCTAATTGTTTGTTCAAAAGAAATTGAAGCTTTTTGCCTAGTTGCAATTGAAGCTCAGACTCATGGACTACCTGTAATCTATTCAAATACTGGAGCTTTGGCTGAAGTAATAGGGGACACTGGGCTTCAATATATTTCAAATAATGTAGATTCATTAATTTCTGCTATAGAGAATGCTTTCTCAAGTAGGGAAACGTTGACTGAGCATTCTTTTAAAGGTATTAATAATACTAATAGGTTTAAAATTTCAAATACAATTAATAATTTGGAAAAATTAACGAAAGAAATAATTGAATATCATCTTTTATAAGGTGGTAATTCTAAATTAAATATATTGGTATTATATCAATAAATATATTAGGAGGAGTATTTTATGCAAAATAGAAATTGTAATATCCCAGCTTCGTATTTGATTCTTCAAATGAACTCAAAAGTCTTATTACTTCGTCGTTATAACACTGGGTTTGAAGATGGTAATTATTCTTTTATAGCTGGACATGTTGAGCAAGGTGAAACTTTTACTCAGTGTATAATTAGAGAAGCAAGAGAAGAAGCAGGAATTATTCTTGAAAAAGATGACCTAAAAGTTATTCATGTTATGCATCGTAATTCTGGTAATAGAATAAATAATGAAAGAGTTGATGTGTTTTTTACTGCAACAAAATTTAAAGGAGCAATAAAGAATATTGAAACTAATAAATGTGATGACTTATCGTGGTTTGATATTGAGCATATTCCAGAAAACACAATTCCTTATATTAAGCAAGTCATTGATTCAATAAAAAATAATATTTTCTATAGCGAATTTGGATGGAATTGAGAGTATGAAATCAAGTTAGAAATTTAACTTAAAAGAATCATTATTAATCAATAATGTTTGTTAAGTATTTAGAATTTAAGAGAAAATATAATTGTAAAAATAAAATATTATTATTTAATAATTGAAATAGTCTTCGATTTTCTATGAATAATTGGATGAACTAACTAATAGTGTTGTAAAGGTATTCTGAAAAATGAGAATTTGTAAAGTGTGAGATGGTCTGCACACAAATTAGTTGACACTTTAGGATCCACTGCTTCCTAAATAGTAAAATACTGTTTTTAGTATTTTAGCACTATTTCTTATAGTGTCAATTCAGGGTTATATATAATTGGTAAAGTTCCTTTAGGATTTTTCTCTAATCTTTCTATTGGAGTTTGCTACTTAAATCCTTTTTTCTTTCTTACTGAATTATACATTCTGTATAAACCATAGTATTTTAGCTAGTACTAATTCAGCTTTTACTTGTCTGTTTTTAAAGTTTTTCTTCCCAAATTCTGTATAAAAAGCCTCTGTTTTTATTATTGAATTTAGAGATTTTTCTGCTGCATTGTCATAACAATTTCCAACACAAACACTCATTCTAACATTAAGCTTTTCAATTAAATCCATATAGCTATTATTTACATAGCTAGTACCTGCAACAAGTGTGAATTATGCATCTATCTAAATCATATTTACTAGAAAGATCTAATAATGTGTTTACACATAATTCACCATTAGGACTATCACTAATTCTCCAAGTTACTACTTCTCTATTAAATAAATCCATAATTGTGTTTAAATAATACATCTTCTCTAAGCAATATAAATAAGTAATACAACAACAAACCTTTTTCTTGGTGTACCACTAAAGAAGTTTTGTTTAAGTAAATCTTTAGGTTTACTAGCTTTCATTTCTTTTCTTCTTTTATATTGTAAAGGTGTCCATTTTTTTACTCTAACATGCGATAAAAGGTTGTTTTCCTTCATTAATCGCAGAATTCGACCTTCTCCAACTTTTATGTTTAAAGCTTCATTTACACTCTTCTTTCATAGGCCTATGCCCAATTGCATAAGATGTCTTTCTTTGAACAGTTTTAATAATTTCAAGTATTTGGCTGTTTAATGTTACTTTATCCTTGTTCCTTAAATATTTATAATATGCCTCTCGAAATATTCCAGCAATAGCACAAATAATTGTGATATTTTTAACATCCTTGTTAGTTAATGCAGAAAGGATTACTTCTTCTCTTTTTTTTTACGGTACTTATTAGGATCAATTCCATTAAGTTCTAGCATGCTTTCTAGGTAAGCTATTTTATGCTTATCCCATTCATGCTCTTTCTTTAACTTAAGGTTCTCTTTTATTAAATCATCACTATCAATAATTTTCTTTGCCATATATTCACTCTTCCATTAGAGCTTTTGAATCTCCAATAGTTTGTGAATACAGTTTAACAGAATCCTTACATTTAACAAGGATGTCATTTCTTTCATTTACCCATTTTAGTATTGTTGGATATTCAACTTCATGCTCTCTTGCTAAGTCAGCAATAGTTGCTTCATTAGTTAGGTATTTTGTAATAGCGTTAAGCTTATTACTAACCGTTTGGTGCTTTCTTTTTTTCATATTTCTAGATTCTCCTCTAGCTGTAAACTAGAGGAGGTGCAGTTAACTTCTAAGTGTCAACTTAAATGGGGGCATATCATAGTTATTTTTCTTTATTTCAAATCATAATTTAATTCTTTGCTTAAAATATATTATAGTTTCTAATAAAAAATGATGATATAATATATTTATAAAATATTCCTTTTCGGGAGATACTATGAAAATTTCAGATATTAAAAAATGGCTCATTCTATTATAGAAAATCAAAAAATAGAAAATAGTTTTATTGAATATAAAAAATCTGCAAAATTTAAAGACAAAATATTAAAACAGCTTGTGCTTTTGCAAATAATTACATAAATAATGAAATAGGACTTATATTCATAGGCATGGAAGAAATAGATGATAAAAAAAAAGATGAGAAAGCAATACCAAAAAGACCAATTACTGGTATAAAAGAATCAAGGATAGAAGGCATAGAAAATGAATTAAAATCACTTTTATCTAATATTCATCCAAGAATACAGTATCATATTATTCAAGATAAAATTGATAATAATTATTATTTAGTAGTTGCTGTTGAACCAAATTCTAATGGACCTTATCAGACAGGTGAAAAGGCTCAAAAAGATAAGAATATTAAATTAAAAGTTGAACGATATATTAGAATTAATTGGGATTCAAAACTTCCTAATCCTACTGAAGAATTTGAATTGCTTAAAAAATACTCGGATTTTTCATTTTCTTCAAATTTAAATAGTATAGCTACATTAGATGATTTGAGTTATGAGTATATTAAAGAATATTTAATAGAAACAGGGGCAAAAAAAGATATTCAAGAAATGTCAAAATTAGAAATGGCAAAAAGCCTTGGACTTATAAGTGAAAGTGAATATGGAGGATATAGAGCCAAGAATTTTGCTGTATTAATGTTTGCTGAAAAGCCAAATAATTTTATTAGAAATGCTCATGTTGAAATAATTAGAGAAATTGATGGAACAGATAAAATGGAATCCAAAAAATTTGAAGGTCCCGTTTGGATTCAAGCTAAACAAGTAAGCAAATATTTTAAAGATAATATCCAATCTAGTTATACAATAAGAAAAACAGATGCTATAGAACATGAAATAATCTATAATTATCCGCTTTCAGCATT
This sequence comes from Sphaerochaetaceae bacterium, assembly GCA_963677735.1. Taxonomy (GTDB): domain Bacteria; phylum Spirochaetota; class Spirochaetia; order Sphaerochaetales; family Sphaerochaetaceae; genus Pleomorphochaeta. The sequence continues at coordinate 1,554,700 of OY782505.1, read as the reverse complement.
TGAAGAACTTGCTATAAATGCAATTCTTCATAAAGAATATGACGCTCCAGAATATGTTGGGATATATGTTTATAAAGATAGTATTTCATTTGTAAACCATAATAGGCCACTTCCTCGAGTAACAATAGAATCTTTAAATACTGAGAAACGGTTTGATAAAAGAAAATATTTAAGTAAAGAGCTTAAAGAGATGTTTTTTGCACTTGGTTTAATTGAATCATATGGGTCTGGAATAAGAAGGGCAAAAGAATCTTTAAAACTTAATAGATCCCCAGAGCTTAAATTTTACCCTGATAATGACATAGATGATTATACTAATGCAGTAATGGGTATTTCTAGTGAATTTTTGATTAATAAAGATATTGAAACTACCATCAATACTACCACCAAAACTACCACTATGCAACAGAAAATTTTAGAGATAATAATTGAAAATCCAAATTTAAGTGCTAAAGATATAGCTTCAACATTAGACCTTTCAGTAGATGGTGTTCGTTATCATATAAATAAAATGAAAAAATTAGGATTGATAGAATATAAAGGCTCATCAAATTATCTCCATTTCCAAAAAACCCAACAATAGCTCGATTTTTCAAGGAAATTGGTTGGGTTGATGAATTAGGTTCAGGTGTTAGAAATATTTTTAAATACAATAAAATCTATTCTGGAGAAGATCCTCAATTCATTGAAGGTGATATTTTTAAGACTATTATTCCTTTAGTTTCATTAAGTAGTGAACATGATAGTGAACATGATAGTGAACATGATAGTGAACATGATAGTGAACATGATAGTGAACATGATAGTGAACATGATAGTGAACATGATAAAATACAAATTAAATCACGAAAGGTTTTAGAATATTGTAAAGAACCAAAAACAAGAGCAGAAATTCAGGAATTTTTAGCTATTAAGAGTAGGCCATATTTAAGTCAAGAAATTTTGAATCCTTTAATTGAAAAAGATTTGTTATTATTAACTTTACCCGATAAACCAACTAGTAAAAAGCAAAAGTATTATACAAATAGAAAATAATATATATAATTTTAATGTTCGATAAAACCCTATATAGGGGAAATACAACCTCTTTTTCTATAATCGTATTGTTGTATTGATGTATAAATTTCTTGGCATTTTAGCACACAACTCTGATACACTATTTAGCTATCATACTTTTCTTAAATATATTTAAATAAAACTTTTATAAGTCATCAAACATCTTTAAACAAATTATGAAGTAACCAATTTGCCAAGGGTATTGATTTAATTCTTACATCTTTGACATTTCACTACTGCTAAATCTAAAACTTTCTGTGATATTGCTGTATTATTTCAAGCAGAACCTTTTGAATTTATATGAGGTAGTCGAATAATGAATTTTCCTTAATCCTTAATAGATATCAATTAAATCAAACAATGCCTTATTTTTGTAAATTACTTCTTTTCCAACTTTTTCTTCAATTAAAAACCCTTCTTTAACAAGCAACTTAAGATATTTGGTTGCTGTAGCTCTAGATAAATTTAATTGTTTTTGAAAATATATATTTTTTGTATAGAATTCATAATAAATGGACTCTACTAATTCTTTACTATATATTTTAGGAAGTTTTTCTTTTAATTTAGTGCAAGTTGATTCAATGCTTTCATTTATTTTTTTAATAAAATTTATTGTAAATTCTGAAGTCTCTTCAATTCCTTTGAGCATATAAATAATAAAATCTTCAATGTTATGTATGTCTTTGTTACACTTACTAAGTAACTCATAATATTCATTTTTGTTTCTGATAATATATTTGCTTAAATATAATATGGGTAAATCGAGCTTATTTTTCATAACAAGATAGAGCATATTTATTAAACGCCCAGTACGTCCATTTCCATCATAAAAGGGATGTATTGTTTCAAATTGATAATGGATTATTGCCATTTTAATAAGTGGATCATATGTTTCATTATCTGAATTTATATATTTTTCAAGATTAGATAAATATGTCATTATTTCTTCATATGATTGGGGAGGTGTATGAACTATTTCTCCAGATTTGGAATTAATTATTTCAGTTCCAGGAAGTTTTCTTATGTCTCCAATATTTGGTTCTATAATTTTATGGATATCGATTATACTATTAATACTAATAAATCCTTTATTTTTGAGGATTTCGAACCCTTTGTTTATTGAGCTTCTATATTTTAAGACTTCTTTTGCTGAAGGATTAATGCTATATTCAGTTATTTCTTTATACAATTCATCATATGTTGTAACAATATTTTCTATTTCCGAAGAATCTTTTGCTTCACCTAGAGTAACAACATTCAATAAAATCCTAGGATTTTCTAAAGTTGAAGTTATTCCCTTTAATTCTCCTATTTTGTTGTTTGCTTTATTTAATTGAATTAAAACTCTTTTAGTTTGAATATCAAAATCTAAAGGCAATTTATTCATTTTGTTACTCCAATTAGGTCCTCGATGAAAACTATGACTAAAATATAGTAAATATTATTTATATTATTAGTTTATGACTAATATATTGAAATATCTAGTCATGTTTATATAATATGACTAAAAAAAACAAAAAACTAGTCATGTTTTTTTGATGTGATTAAGAATTTCCTCTATTGTATAGTAAAATAATCGACATTCTTTTATTTACGATATATGGTGGGACTGTTTTTTAATCTCCATAAATTGTTTTATATGTTTCTATAGAATTATTTGATTTAATTATGTTTTTATAAACATTAAAAAATTAAAGATTTTATCTAGAAATTGATAAGAAAGGGTAAATTTACCCGTTTTTTTCAAAACGGAAGTATCTATGGAGATAAGAAGATATATTTATTTTAGAATTTTAATAAATTCAATAGCACATTCAAGTTCATTATTATTGATATCTATTTTGTATTTTTTCTATTTAAAAAATTTTAATTTTAACTTTATAAATTTTGCCAAAGCTTTCTATATTTTCCATTACCTAAAAATTTAATCAGACCAACATCTCTTAGCTCTTGAAGTACTCTATTGACAGTTCTAAGAGGAGTTTTACTATTTGGTGCATATTCTCGTAATTTATATTCAATATTTCTAAAATCTTTTGTTGAAAATTCATCTTTATTAAAATCATCAATAATACTAATTAGAAATCTTTGCCAACCAGTAAAATGGTTATCAAGGAAGGAATTGTTAACACTAATAATATCACTTAATAAATTTTCAGAAGTTGTATCAATTGGAGAAGTAGATTGCTGATTAAAGGCGTCTATTAATTTTCTAATTCTTTCTAATTGCTCTTTTTTAATTTCACCATTTAATCCATATTTAGAAATTGAATTATAGTCTTTTATTATTGTGTTAATTTGATTTATATCATCTACTAATATTCCATATTCAACATTTGTTTTTAATCCGGAGTTAGTAAGATTTGCTGAGGTTAGTGCACATTTTTTATTATCAAATATATATATTTTTGCATGAAGCTTTTGAGAGTTTATTATAGGAGCTTTTCTGTTTGCTAATAATTCTAATGCAGCAAGATCTAAGCCACCTTTACATAAACTATTTAAATTAATATTTGTTATTAATGATAAATTAATATTTTTATTTGTATTTTCTATAACTTCTTCAATTATATTCGTTTTCACAAACGGAGAACATAATTTAATACTAGATGTGGAATTTGAGCATAATTCCATAAATTTGTCATAAAAAGGTTTTCTTATTAATTCATACATAGTAAACATTCCTTTCTGTATTATTATTAGATTATATTTAAAAAATTATCAAATAATATTGATCTATTTATAGAAAAATTAATTTTATATTGAATTCAATAGTTAAATTATAGTATAGCCTATCTAGCTTTTAAACAATCAGAGAATTTAAATTAATGAATATCTTATTAACACCATAACCAACAAGTAAAGCCTCCAATTAGGAGGCTTATTTACAGTTCATTCTGTTCGGATTTTTCAGTTTTTTACGTGGGGCAATCCTACCACCACTGACTGTATTAATAGTATCTAATAATTTTATTTAATAGGCAAGTGAAAAAAATACTAATCTTTATATTTGAGCTAGTATGCTTGTTTTGATTAACTTAATTAATATTATAGTGGTATAGTATATGATATATTTAAACTGAATTGCTCATTTGTAGAAATACTTTGGGTTACTGCTACATAATTAAGAGCTTGAGATAATTTAGTATTATAATTTGAAGCAAAATAAAATGGTCTTATTAGTTCGAAAATTTTGCATGATACAAAACTGATCAACCCGATTAGCATTGTGGAATCACCGTACTCTTCATCAGTTGCTACTGAAATACCATAACCAATACTTATTATTGTAAAAGAAAGTAACTCTCCTGATAATGAAATTAATCCTCCTTTTATATCTCCTTGCATAAAGGATCCAATACCTTTTCCTAAAATGGCATTAACTAAGAATGGTCTACCTATTTTTTTTTGATTAGCATAATATAAGGTATTTTTTTCTACATTACTAAAATTTATTGTTAATTGTTTAATTTCTTGTATTTGAGAATCTTCAACGTTATTTATTTTAGAGAGCATTGTACTAACTTTATAATAGTTAACTTGGTTATTGCTTTCTTGTACAGTATTTGTTTCTTTAGTGATTAATTTTTTATTATTGTTATCAGCAAAAATATTAGATCCTATCATTAAAAAGATAATTGAAAATAATAATAGTTTTCTCATATCAACTCCTTTAATAAGTCAATAGTTTCTTTATGTAACCATAGCCTAGTTTAGAGTCATTCACTTATCAGAAGCTATATTGTTTATGCTGTCGCTCTAAAAAATAACTTATTATTTAAACGATAATCCTGTATTCTGATATTGTCAAATAAACTACAAGGTCTAGTGGAAGAATAGATTTGTAAAAAGTATTTGATTATTAAATTTGTATATTCGTATCTCATAATTTATAATTATTACGTTAATAGTTTATGAGTAGTTTATTAAAAAATTTAGTCACTTTGTTGTTTTATAATTAAAAAAAGAGAAATTTATACAGGAATAAAATCTTCTTTATTATGCTTATTTTTTCCATTAATAGAATAGAAGTGTGATAATTAATTCCTGAAATTTTATATTGCAAAATCTTTATTATTCTTAGCAACGACGCCCTAGCACGTAGCATAGTTACAAAATATTATAATTACTACTGGTTTTATAAATGAATTACAACCTATTATTGATGTGAACTTGTGCAGGATAATAACGATCTTGAAAGCTAAATATTAAAAAAAGTTTTTAACCAGTTTTATTTTGCTATTTTCTCTTTACTTGTTTTGTGATATTATAATTTTAATTCATAACATATTATTTATTTATATTTGTTTCTTTATAGATGTATTATGAGTTTTGAGTATTCCTTTTTTAAGCTTAAGTGGTATTAACTTTAAATGAAGCCATACAAAATGATAAATCCAAAGATTGTTGTTTAGTTAAGTGTTAATTATGACCTATATTATTAGGTTCTGTAAATGTGAGGAATTATGATTAATGAAAATGAATGTTTATTTTCTTATAGAAATGAGATAAAGGTTTATTCTGATGTTTTTACTGCACTCACTAATGTTGATGTAGCAATTGTAGATAATAAAAGAATTCGACAAACTTCAACAGGTAAATGTTCTATTGACCAGTTTTTGAATAATAATGGTAAAGTATTAGAAACTGTTATCCGATCAAAAAAAACATTAGAAATTTTAAATCCTACAAAAGATAAAGTCTGTACCTTGTGTGAACAAAAACGGTTTTGTAAAGAAGTTTATGAATATTGTTCACCTATAATAATTGATGATTTGGTAGTTGGTGCTATTAGTTTTGTTGTCTTTGATGAGAAGATTAGAGAATGGGTAATATCGAATAGAGAAATCTTTTTAAATCTGGCCAATAATTTTACATCTTATATAGCATCTTATATAGATAAATGTAATTCTCTTGATTCTACAATTCACATGAAGAAACAAGAGCCGAATGCACTAATAACCTTTGAAGATATTATTGGCAAAGCTCCAAAATTTAATTCTATGCTAAAAAAAGCTAAAATTATTTCTCCTACAGATGCTTCTGTTTTAATTTTTGGTGAAACTGGAACAGGAAAGGAAATGATAGCAAAAGCTATTCATAATGAATCGGCAAGGAAAGATGGTCCTTTTGTTGCTATAAATTGTGGAGCTTTTCCTGAAAGTTTAATAGAAAGTGAATTATTTGGATATGTAGAGGGAGCTTTTACCGGAGCAGCCGAAAAAGGAAAGGCTGGTAAATTTGAAGAAGCAAATGGTGGTACTATATTTTTAGATGAAATAACTGAAATGCCTATTTATCTTCAAACTAGACTTTTAAGAGTTCTTCAAGAACGACAAATTGAAAGAATTGGATCAAATAAACTAATTAATTTAGATATTAGAATTATCTCTGCAACAAATAGAGATATAGACGAAATGATTGAATCAGGTATGTTTAGAAAGGATTTATATTATAGATTAAATGTCATACCTTTAAAAATTCCAGCTTTAAGGGAAAGACCTGAAGATATTGTCCCACTTATAAATCATTTTTTAACTAAACATTCTCATATCGTAACAAATAAACATGTCGAACATTTTTTATTAAATAAATGTGTTATTGAATATCTCAAACATTATAAATGGCCTGGAAATATTAGAGAATTAGAAAATGTAATTTTATATCTTTTAAATATGTTAGATAGAAAAGGTGAAATTACAATGAAAGATCTTCCTCTTTATTTGCAAAATAAAGATATCAGTTTAGGAAGCACTTTTTCTTCTTTAGAAAAATTAGAGAGAGAAGCAATAATCGAAGGTTTAGAATTCAACGGTTATGATACTAATGGAAAAAAACGAACTGCTGAATCTCTGGGAATTGGTTTAACAACTTTATATAGAAGAATGAAAAAATATAATATTGAAGATTATATTTAAAAATTAAAATATACTTGATTTATAAGTGTCATTGCATAAGTTTTTTAGACTTGCAATGGCTTTTTTTTATCCATTTTATATAATTTAACTAACAGGTTCTATTTTCAAATTTTTTAAAAAATGATAAATCTTTTTCATTTTGAAAAATTTAAGATGGAATTATTTAATTCTACTTTTACGGTTTAACCTATAAAAAAAATATATTTTCTTTACTGGAAAAGAAATACTATAGTATTTCTTAGTTATCATACGTTTTGGCATGCTAAATGCATTATATAAATGCATAGGAATGAAAAATATATGGTTGATTTGTTAATTAAAAATGGTTACGTCGTTACTATGAATTACCACCGTGAAATGCTATTTACTAATATTTATATTAATGATGGTAAAATAGTTGGACTTGGTAAAGAAGAAGTTGAAGCTAGGAGAATAGTTGATGCTTCTAATTGTGTGGTACTTCCTGGACTAATAAATTGTCATACTCATTTATATCAATCTTTAATTGAGGGTATAGGGTATGATATGCATTTTGAACCTTGGAATTGGAGATTTCTAGTACCTATTGTATCTAAAATGTCACCTCCTCATTCATATAGAAGTGCACAATTAGCTGCTCTTGAAATGATTAAAGGTGGAGCAACTACTGTCTGCGATCATTGGTATATGCATACAGACTTTGAAAATATCCGTGAAGCAAGTAAAGCTTTAATAGAATCTGGAATTAGAAGTGAAATGATTTATGGACTTCTAGATGAAGGTTTTGCTGGAGAAGTTTCAACCGATAGTGATATGACTATGCTTCATTCTAAAGAAAGTTTAATAAAAGATTTTTATGATTATTATAATAATTATCATAATAAAAATAATTTAACAGTTGGAATCGGTATCGGTTCAACTCCTGATGCATCATTAGATTTACTTAAAAAATCAAAGAAAATTGCTAATGAATTATCAATTAATATGTGCACTCATGTTGCTGGATGGCAAGATGTTTTAGCCTATACATATAGAAAATACGGAATGAGAGATGCTGAATTTTATTATAAAAATGATTTAACCGGCTATAACTCTTTATTCGTTCACACAGTTTGGATCACTCCTAATGAAATAAAAATGCTCTCAGAGACAAAAACAAATACAGTTCACTGTCCAGCTGCAAATTCTCAATTAGGTTATGGAATTGCACCAATTTCAGAAATGCTCGAAGAAAATATTAATGTTGGTTTAGGCACAGATGGTGGAGCAAGTTACACCTACGATATGTTTGAAATGATGCGTTTAACAAGTTATTTGCAAAAACAAAAGCATCAAAGTGCAGATATTATTAGTGCTGAACAAGTTTTAGAAATGGCAACTATAGGTGGAGCAAAAGCTTTAAATAAAGACAAGGAGATAGGCTCAATTGAAGTTGGAAAACAAGCCGATATCATATTGTTAGATTTTGATTCACCACACTTAATTTTACAAAACCGAGTAGTCCCAAAGATTGTATATTCAGCAACAGCTAGAGACGTAAAAACTACTATAGTTAATGGAAAAGTTTTAATGGATAATTTTGAAGTTGAAACTGTAGATGAAAAAAGAATTATGGAGAATGTAAAAGTAGCACAACAAGAATTATTAGATTCCGCTGGAGCTGAAACTCATAGACTTATCAACGCAAAATGGCCTAAAACTGGTGCATTTTGGAAATTATAGGAGGATTAAATGCTTTGGTTTAATAAATTAGTAAGAATAAATTTAACAAATAAAACAATAAAAGAAGAATATATTGAGGATGAAATTCTCCATAAATATTTAGGAGGAAAAGGTCTTGGCACACATTATTTAATTAAAGAAATAAATCCCAAAATTAATGCTTATGATCCACAAAATTCAATCTATATAGCACCTGGTCTTTTTTCAGGAACAGGAGTTCCAGCTTCCTCTAGATATCATGTTGTAACCAAATCTCCTCTAACAAATATTCATGTTGATGGAAGTTCAGGTGGGCATTTTGGACCTGAGTTAAAGTTATGCGGAATAGATTTACTAGTAATAGAAGGTAAATCGCCCACCTTAGTTGGAATCAGAATTGAAAATGGGAAAATAGAAATAGTTGATGCTGCTTTTGTAAAAGGTTTTGGAATCTATGATACCGAAATAAAAGTAAGAGAACAGTTTAAGAATAATAGATTACACATTGTATCCATAGGACTTGCTGGAGAAAACAAAGTTTCTTTTGCTTGTTTAGGAAATGATTTTAGCCGGAATATAGGTAGAGGTGGTATTGGTGGTGTTTTTGGTTCTAAAAACTTAAAATTTATAACTACCTTCGGAAATTGTGATATAACACCTGAAAATCCTAAATTATTTATGGAAAAAATCAAAGAAACTGAAAATTGGATTCATTCAAATGGATGGGTTGCCGGAACTAGAGAAAAAGGTACTGTTGGAAATCTTTCTTTCATTCACGATATTGGAGGTCTTCCAACAAGAAATTTTTCAGGTGAAGATTTTAAAGAATATAACAATTTATCTCACGAAGTTTTAAAAGATAAATTAGTACAACGCTTATCTTGTGCAAACTGTCCTGTTTCTTGTTCAAAAGGATATAGAGAAAGCACTTATGTAAAAGGTAGTATAGAAGGCCCAGAATTTGAAACTTTAACATTAATGGGAGCAAATTTAGGAATCAATGATTTAGAAGGAATAGCTGCTTTTAATTATCTATGTAACCAATATGGTATAGATACCATGACTTGTGGTGGCATTCTAGGAATAGTTTTTGAAGACTATAGAAAAGGGCTACTAAACTTAGAAGATTTTGGACTAAAGAAAGAAATGAGTTTAGTTGAAGTTGGAATCCAATTAATAAAAGATATCGTATTTAGAATTGGAATAGGAGATGAGATGGCTAAGGGGTCTATTCCTACAGCTATAGCCTTAGGTCACACAGCAGATGATGCTCCTCAAGTAAAAGGCCTTGATATTGCAGGTTATGAACCAAGAATTTCAACAGGAATGGCTTTAGCTTACCAAACTAGTGATAGAGGTGCTTGTCATTTAAGAAGCTTCCCCCTAGGTAGAGAGATATCTGGAGTATTAAAACCTCAAGATGTAATTGAAGGTAAAGCTGAATTTGTTTCAAATCAACAAAATGCTAAAGCAACAGAAGAGTGTTTAGGAATATGTCAATTTCCATATGGCATTGGAATAAATGGGCAATGTTTAATTGATTTGATTAATGTTGGTACTAACTTAAATTTTACTAAAGCTGAACTAGATTTAATAGGTGAAAGAATTTGGAATATGAATAGACTATTTGCTATTGCAAATGGAATTGATCGTAAACTTGATTATCTGCCATCAAAATTTAGTAGCAAAGGTTTAAAACACGGACCAGGTAAAGGCAATAAAATAACTTTAGAGATGCAAGACAAAATGCTTGATGAATATTATCAACTTCGAGGGTGGGATAAAAATGGCATTCCTACAATCAAGAAAATTCAAGACTTGGGAATAATGGATGAACTTGATTTATATAAAAAATATATGAGTGAGGAGGATTGTAATGAGTAGTTTTATTGCTGTTAATAAATCTAAGTGCACGGGTTGTCGCCATTGTGAATATGTTTGTTCTTACTCACATAATCAAGCCTTTAATATGAATAGATCACGAATTCAAGTAATTAGGGATGATACATTAAAATTCCGTACTTTAGTTTGTGTAAATTGTAAAAAGCCTAAATGCATAGAGGCTTGCCCCGTAAAGGCAATTATAAAATATGAAGATGGATCTGTATTAGTCAATGCTGATATATGTATTGGATGCAAGGCTTGTGTAGAGGCTTGCGATAGAATGTTTTTTGATTTCGTAGATAACAAAGCCATTAATTGTGATCTTTGTGGAGCGTGTGTAAGTGAATGCCCAGAAGAGGCACTTTCAATAAAAACTATAGGAGAAAAGAAGGTATGAAAAAAGTAATTTCAAATGTTATGGTTGTAACACCAGAGGTTGAAAATGATTTAATTAGAAATGGCTTTATAGAGGTTACGGATAATAAAATCACCAAAATTGGGGATATGAAAGATCTCCCTAAATACCAAAATGGTGTTGAAATAATTGATGGTAAGAAAAAAATTGCTATACCTGGTTTTGTTTGTGCACATAACCATATGTATTCAGCAGTAGTAAGATCAATTCCATATTCAGGTTTTGCTCAAGAAGATTTCTCATTTGCCTCTTGGATGGAACGATTCTGGTTTCAAAAATTAGAGAATAAAGTAAATAATGAAGATGTTAAATACGGAACATTAATCAATGCTATTGAACATGTAAAACATGGATATACTACAACAAGTGATACTGTTGAAGGTCCTAATGCTTTACCTGGAACATTATTTGCCGCTGGCGAAGCTGCTGAATTAAGTGGAATTAGAGGTGTTTTATCTTTCGAATCTACAGGAAGAATAAGTCATGATAACTTTTTATTAGGATTAAAGGAAAATCTTGATTTCTTTGAAGAAATGAAGAAAAAACAAGGTAGAATCCAAGGTCGAATTGGTATTCATACAACTTATACAGTAACACCTGAAGAAGTTAAATTAGTAAGAGAAGCTGCAGATAAACACAATTGTGGAATAATGATGCACTTAAGTGATTCAAGATATCATACAACTGATTCAACATTAAAATATGGTAAAAGACCTGTTAAATGGTTAGAAGATTTAGGATTTTTAGGACCTGATGTATTATTTTTCCATGCATCATATTTAGATATTTTAAGAGATCCAGAAATTCTAGCAAAATATAATTGTAAAATTTCTCACCAACCTGTTAGTAACGCTATGTTTGGATTCTGGCCTAATATGGTTCCTTTATTACAAGCTGGGATTCCTGTTGCTTTAGGTACAGATGGTATGACTGAGTCTATGTTTGAAGTTATGAGAACTTGTCAAATGATACATAGATTAAGATATGAAGAATTAGAATTATTACCAGACAAACAAGTATTTGAAATGGCAACTATGAATGGTGCTCGTGCCTTACAAATGGAAGACCAAATTGGATCTTTAGAAGTTGGAAAAAAAGCAGATATTGTTTTATTAGAAAATAATTCACCTGTTACTGTTTTTGAAGCAAACATTTGGAATTACTTAGTAAGTGTTGCAGATAGTGCACATGTTAAAGATGTATTTGTAGATGGTACTTTAGTTGTTAAAAACGGGGTACACCAATTAGTTGATGAACCTACTATTAGAGAGAAATGTAGAGCTCAAGCTACTGACTTTTGGAAAAGAAACGATTGGGAAACAGCAGAATGATAGATAAAGAATTACTTGAACTGATAAAGACTATGGTGGAAATTGAAAGCGTTAATGGAAATGAAGAAAGGCTAGGTGATTTCCTTTTTGAGTTTGCCAAAAAAAATGGACTTGGTTGTGAAAAACAATACTGCACTCCAAATAGGTTTAATGTGTTGATTTCTTATCCTCCAGTTCCAAGTGATTCACATTTTGGTTTAATGTTTCATGGACATTATGATACTGTTCCAAAACTTGATATGAAAGATCCTTTCACTGCACATATAGTTGAGGGAGTTATGAGTGGTAGAGGAACAGTAGACCAAAAATCTGGTGTAGCAAGTGCCCTTTTTGCTTTATTACAATTAAAGAAAGAAAAAGTTGAATTAGATAAACCTGTAGTTTTAGCTTGTGTTATAGATGAAGAATCTGAACATAGAGGATCTATGAAACTTGTTGATTCAAAAATTAAAAGCGATTATGCAATAGTTACTGAACCAACTAATCTTAGAGTTGTCCTAGGTTGTAAAGGCACTCTTCCAATTAAAATTACTGTAAAAGGGAAAGCTTCTCATGGATGTAGACCTTGGCTTGGAACTAATGCTGTAAAACAAGCAATGCCTATAATTCAAATGTTATTTGATGCAGAGTTTGAAAAAGTTGACTTTGGAGAACATTGCGGGATTTTACATGATTCAATTAACGTGGGAGTAGTTGAGGCAGGCTCTGCATATAATAATGTACCTGATACTTGTGAGATATCTCTCGATTGTAGAATCATTCCTGGAGAATCCACTTCCGTGATGATAAATGAAATTGAAAATATTATTAAAAATTGCAAAAAAGAAAATCCAAGTTTAGTAGCTTTTTATTCTATTGATCGGCCTGATTGGGAGTGGAAACCTATAAAAAAGAGAGGTCTATTGCCTTCAAGAATTGATGAAAGTGAAGAAATAGTACAATCAATTATTTCAATACATAAGGATTTAAATGGTTGTGTTCCTGATATGTATATAACAGATGGTTATACAGATATGGATTTCTTAATTAATGATTTACATATTCCAAGCATTGTATATGGGCCAGGCAACCCATCTTTATGTCATACAGCAAAAGAAAAGATTGAATTAGAACAAGTTGAAAAAGCCTACATAGCATATAGAAAAATAATTTTATCTTTGTGTAATTAAAGGAAGTTGAAATGAGAAAAATGGATAAAATTATTACAGCTTTAGTAACACCTTTTAATGAAGATGGAACTTTAGATTGTCAAAATTTAAAAAAGATTGTTAATTTTCAAAAAGATAAAGTTGATTCTTTATTTGTTTTGGGCTCTTCTGGTGAAGGTATATTAATGGATCTAGATCAGAGGAAAAAAGCCTTAGAAATTGTTTTAGATGAAAATAATAATAAAGTTCCAATAATGGCACATGTAGGATGTATTAGTACTAAAGATACAGTAGAATTAACGAAACATGCAGTAGCAAATAAAGTTGATAGAGTTTCTGCTATTTGTCCATATTTTTTCAAGCAAAGTGATTTAGCTATAATAAAGCATTATGAAGCAGTAGCAAAAGCTGCAGGTTCTACACCTATCTTTTTATATAATAATCCTATTCTTGCTGCTAATTATATTAGTAGTGATACATTAAAATACTTTTGTGAAAATGTATCAAATTTTGCTGGAATAAAAGATAGTTTAAAATCTTTAGAAACGCTAAGCACTTTTAGAAAAATTGCTAAAGATAAGACTGTTCTAGTAGGTGGCGATAAGATAATTAATAAGGCTTTAGCCCTTGGTGTAGATGGGGCAGTTAGTACTTTATCAAATGTTTATCCTGAATTATTTACTAATTTATATAGTGCCTTTGAAGAGAAAGATTCAATAAAAGTTGATTATTATCAATCTGTGATAAATAAAATTTTGGATATTTTATTTCAGTTTCCATATTTTAATACCATCAAAGTTTTATTAAGTTATCGTCTTCCTTCTGTTAGTAAATCATATTGTATGAAACCCATACTTAGTTTAACTGAGGAACAAGAAAAACAAATGATTTCTGAACTTAAGGAAATAGAAGAAATTAAGGAGTATCTCTAAAATGACAGAAAAACAAATAGCTTCACTTAGAAGCAGAAAAGTTATATCGGGTGCGCATAGAATCCCTTGGACTGTAAATTTAAAAGCTTGTGGTTTTACTGATGAAGAGTTAGAAAAACCAATTATTGCAGTTGCTAATAGTTGGAGTGAAAGTGTTCCCGGACATATGCATCTTAAACAACTTTCACAAGCTGTAAAAGATGGAATTAGAGAAGCTGGTGGAACACCTATGGAATTTAATACTATAGCTCTCTGTGATGCATTAGCTCAAGGTCATGGTGGTATGCACTACATATTACCAAGTAGAGATCTTATAACTTCCTCTATAGAAATGGAATGTGAAACATATCAATTTGATGGTCTAGTATGTATAGGAGCTTGTGATAAAATTGTACCTGGTCAATTAATGGCTATTGCTAGATTAAATCTTCCTTCTATTATGGTAACCGGGGGGCCTATGATACAAGGCTCTTATAAAGGTAAAAAAGTAACACCAACAGATGTTTTAGAAACTCTAGTTTCCTTAAAGAATGGAAAAGTTAGTGAAAAAGAATTACATGATATAGCAGAAGCTGCTTTTCCTTGTGCCGGCTCTTGTGTTGGTGTTTGGACAGCGAATTCTATGGGATGTATTACTGAAGCTATGGGATTATCTCTTCCAGATTGTGGAACAACCCCTGCTGTCTATTCAAAGAGAATTCGACTAGCGAAACAGTCTGGAACTAAAATCATGGAATTAGTTGAAAAGAATATAATAGCTAGAGATATCATGACACCCGCAGCATTTAGAAATGGTATTAAAGTAGCTATGGCTATTGGAGCTTCTACTAATGTTTTCTTGCACTTGCCTTCTATTGCAAAAGAAGCAGGACTTCATTTAGATCTTGATTTATTCGATCAAATTAGTAGAGAAACACCAAAATTATGTCAATTAAGTCCTGGTGGAGATTATGTAATTGAAGACTTATACAACGCAGGTGGTGTTCAAGCTTTAATGAGAGAAATGGAATCAATCTTAGAAGTAGATAATATAACCTGTACTGCTAAAACAGTTAAAGAAAATATTAGTAGTGTTGATTATGTAAATAATGATGTTATTCATCCTTTGGGTACCCCAGTTACAAAAGATGGGGGACTAATAGTTTTAAAAGGTAATTTAGCACCTAAAGGTGCAGTAGTAAGAGTTGCAACTCTTCCAAATGGTTTAACTAAATTTAAAGGAAAGGCCAAAATCTTTGATCAAGAAGAAGATGCAACTAAGGCCATTCTAGATGGAGAGATAAAACCTGGAGATGTAATTGTTATTAGATATGAAGGTCCTAAAGGTGGCCCTGGCATGAGAGAAATGTTAACTGCCACAGCAACACTCAAAGGCGCAGGCTTTGGAGATAAAGTTGTACTAATAACGGATGGTAGATTCTCTGGAGCTAGTAGAGGACCTTGTATTGGTCACATATCTCCAGAAGCTGCTGAAGGTGGACCTATAGCCTACATCAAAAATGGAGATATTATCTCCTTCGATATTGAAAAAAGAGATCTTCATGTTGAGTTAAGTGAAGAAGATCTAGAAGAGAGAAAATCAACGATTAAAATTCAAGTAAAAGAAATACATGATAGTTATCTAGAAATATATCGAGAAATAGTAACCTCAGCCAGTGATGGTGCAATATTATTACCTCCTTCAAAACTTAATAAAAAAATTGAAGGTGTAGAAATAACTAAATAGATTTTTAAATGAGATAATAGGGAATTAATTATGGAAAATAAGAAAATTGATCTTTCAATAAAGATCGCAAATGTAAGTTTTAATAGTCCACTGTTTTTATCAGAAGGGCCTCTTTCGGGAAATAAAACTCTAATAGAAAGAGCCGCTGAACATAAATTAGGGGCAATTGTAACTAAGAGTATGAGAAATGAAAAATCTCTATCTCCAAATCCCTATATGATTAAAGCTAATAAAGGTTTGATTAATGCAGATTGGACAGACATTGGCTTTGAATCATGGTTAAAAGAATTAGAAAATTTAAAAATTGACAAACCCTTAATAGCAAATGTAGCTACAAATCATGTAGATCCTAAAACAGCTGCAGAATATGCAACTATACTACAAACAAAAGGGGCTTCTTTAGTAACTTTCTCAGATTATGAACCTGAAAATTTAGTAGATGCTGTTAGGTATGCTAGAAAAAATGTAACAGTACCTATCATGGTAAAGCTTCCACCCTTTAGAAAAGATATAGGAAAGCTTTGTAGAGAATTAGAAAGTGTTGGTGTAAATTGTATAGCTGCTATGGATGCTGTAGGCCCTGCTATGGATATAGATATTGATACAGGTAAAAATTCATTGGGATGTAAAGATGGTTTTGGTTATTTATCAAGTGAACCAATATTTCCTTTAACCTTAGCTTATATATCTGAAATCTGTAAAAATGTAGAAGTACCAGTGTTAGCTGTAGGTGGAGTTGTATCTTATAAAGAAGTAGTAAAATTGATTATGGCTGGTGCAACAGCTGTTGGTATTTCAGGAGGAGCTATTCTCCATGGTCTATCCATCTTTGATAAAATTAATGACGATTTAATTAAATGGATGAGTACTAAAGGTTATACCTCATTATCAGATTTTAGAGCAATAACAAATAAAAATGAAATTTATGAAACCTACAATCAAAAAGCTCAAATTGATCAAGAAAAGTGTATTAGTTGTGGGCTCTGTGTAAAGTCTTGTTTTCAACAAGCAATACATGAGCAAAATAAGAAGTTTAATATAGACCAAAATAGTTGTGTTGGGTGTGGAGTATGTGGCTCTGTATGCATTGCCAACGCAATAAAATTGGGATAAAAAATAGGAGAGATTTATGAAAAAAATGTTTTATGTTTTAGTCATTTTTGTGATTATTACTATGCCATTATTTGCTAGTGGTACAAAAGAATCAGCTGCTGAAGAAAACGAATTCAGTATGGTAATGGTTACAAATGTAACAGGTCTTGGCGATGAAGGCTTTAATGACGCAGCTTGGAAAGGTATGCAAAGAGCTGAAGCTGAATTAGGCGCCAAAATTTCAGTTATTGAAACAGGTGAACAATCTCAATATGTACCAGGGTTACAAACTGCTTGTGAACAAGGATATGATATTGTAGTAGCAGTTGGTTTCTTATTAAAAGATGCTGTAACAGAAGTTTCTAAACAATATCCAGATACTAACTTCATCATGATTGATGGATATATTGATTCTCCTAATGTAGCCTCAGTATTGTTTAAAGAACATGAAGCTGCATACCTATCAGGTATTATAGCAGCAATGACAACGCAAAGTAAGAAAGTTGGATTTATTGGTGGTATGGAACAACCAGCACCTATTAGATTCGAATCAGGTTGGAAAGCTGGAGTAGCTTCAGTAGATCCTTCAATTTCAAATACAATTAGTTATGTTGGATCATTTGGTAACCCAGGAGCTGGAAAAGAACAAGCATCCTTAATGTATAAACAAGGTATTGATATTATTCAACTTGCTGCAGGTGGAACTGAAGTTGGTTGTATTGAAGCAGCTGTTATAAATGGTAAATGGGTAATCCCTTGTGATAAAGATAAATCAGCTTTAGCTAAGGGCCAACAATTAACAGCATCAATTAAAAACATTGATGAAGCTGTTATGGCAATAGCAAGTGAAGCTGCTAAAGGCAATTTCCCAGCTGGTTTGAGAGAATTAGGTTTAGCTGAAGGTGCAGTAGGATACCCAATGAGTGTAAAGGAATCCTTAAGTGCTGAAATCTTAGCAGTTGTAGATGATGCAACAGCAAAGATTATTTCCGGTGAAATTGTTGTTCCATCAACTAGAGAAGAATATGCAGCATTTGTTGCACCTATGTTAGTTAAATAATTCAAACTAGTTTTAGGAAAATAAGAGATTCTAATAGTATACTAAATTTAGCTAGTATGAAAATTGTAATTATCTACCTAACCACAAATATTAGAGAATAATAATTTTAATGAGTAATATTAGCTAAATTAAAGGTTACTATTTATTTAGAAAAAGACCTTAAGTTTTGTTTTTAAAATCAGGGAATGAAAAAAATAAAGGGATAATGATAATGAGTGAACCAATTATAAAGATAAGTCATGTTACCAAACAGTTTCCTGGAGTTTTAGCAAATGATGATGTTTCAATAGATGTGCAAAAAGGTGAAATTCTTGCACTTTTAGGAGAAAATGGTGCTGGTAAAACAACACTAATGAATATTTTATATGGCTTAATTAGCAAAGATTCTGGAGAAATTCAAATGGATGGTAAAAAAGTCGAGATAAATTCTCCAAGAGATGCATTAAGTCATGGAATTGGTATGGTTCATCAGCATTTTATGCTTGTGAAATATCTTACTGTTGCTGAAAATCTTATACTGGGTGATGAGCCAACAAAAAAAGGAAAATTAGATAGCAAAAAAGCTATACAAATAGTTAAAGAATGTTCAAAAAAATATGGGTTAACTGTGCATCCAAAGGCTATGGTAGCCGATATTTCAGTAGGCGAGCAACAACGACTTGAAATATTAAAGACTTTATATAGAGGTGCTAAAGTATTAATACTTGATGAACCAACTGCAGTACTAACTCCTCAAAAGGTTAGAGAATTATATACAGTTTTAAGAGATTTAAGAGCTAAAGGCCATTCAATAATAATAATCACACATAAATTACAAGAGATATTAGATATTAGTGACAGAGTAGTTGTTATGAGAAGTGGAAAAGTAATTGGTGTTAAAAATACTTGTGATGTTACTAAAAGGCTATTGGCTGAAATGATGGTAGGTCGTCCTGTTTTATTGAATGTACTAAAAAAACAACAAACTCCAAAAGATGTTCTATTTAAAGTTGAAAACTTAAAAGCTAAGGATTCGAGAGAATTAGAAGCTGTAAAAGGCGTAGATTTTGAAGTAAGAGAAGGAGAAATTGTTGGAATAGCAGGAATTGATGGTAATGGGCAGAGTGAAATGCTTAGTGTTTTTGCAGGTTTATCTCATGCAGATGAAGGCTCCATAACCATTTGTGGTACAAAATTACCACATAAATTTACTCCGAAAATGATATCAGAACTTGGTGTTGCACATATATCAGAAGATAGACAACATTGGGGATTAATTTTAGAATATACAATTTCAGAAAATCTGATCTTAGGCCTAGAAAGTCATAAAGAATTTAAAAAAGGCCTTATTATGGATTCAGACCATATTTGTGAACATGCTAAAAAATTAGTTTCCGAATATGATATTAGAACACCTTCAGAGAAAGTGTTGGTAGGCTCTTTAAGTGGAGGAAACCAACAAAAAATAGTTTTTGCTAGAGGAATTTCCCAAGAACCTAAAGTGTTAATAGCTGCACAACCTACAAGAGGTTTAGATGTTGGAGCTATTGAATTTGTTTATAAAATTCTGTTAGACCAAAGAGAAAAACAAAAAGCTATTTTATTAATTTCTTATGAACTTGATGAAATTTTTGCTTTAAGTGATCGAATACTTGTAATGTTTGATGGAAAAATAGTTGCTAATTTAAAAACTGACGAAACAACTAGAGAAGAAGTCGGCCTATACATGGGTGGAGGAACAAATAAATAGTTATGAAAAACTTAGAATTAAAAAAATACAAACATGCAATAGCTCTATTTATTAAAGAAAAATTACTAAGTCCAATAATTTCCATTTTCATTGCCTTATTTATTGGTGGCTTAATAATAGAGCTTCTTGGTGGAAATGTTTCTTTAGCTATGAGCGCCTTATTCAATGGTGCTTTTGGCAGTTTTAGGAATTTTGGACAAACTTTATTATCCTCAACACCTATATTATTTACAGGCTTATCTTTTGCAGTAGCATATAGGGCAGGTTTATTTAATATTGGCGCTGAAGGACAATTTTACATGGGTGCAATTTCTGGTGCAGTAGTTGGTCTATTGTTTCCTAATTTACCCCCTTTTTTTAAAATAACTTTGGTCTTAGCTTCTGGAGCTTTATTTGGAGCTTTATGGGCTTTTATACCAGGAATTTTAAAGGTGAAATTTGAATTACACGAAGTAATTGTTGTAATTATGTTAAACAAAATAGCAATAGGATTAACAAATTTCCTAGTATCAGGAAAAGGCCCTTTTCGTCTTGATAGTACTTTACCTGCAACACCTTTTGTATCTGATAATGCAAGATTGCAACCATTGTTTGAAAAATCACCAATGAATATTGGCTTTTTCATAGGAATATTAATATCTGCAATAATGTTTATTATTTTATGGAAGACAGTAATTGGTTATAGGATGAGAGCCGTAGGATTTAATAAAAGTGTTGCACAATTTTCATCTATCAATACAGGAAATGCCACAGTTATAGCTTTTATGATTTCAGGTGCAATAGCCGGAATCGGTGGTGCAATGGAGATCAGTTCAGTTTATGGAAGATTTTATGCACAGTTCTCACCAGGATATGGATTTGAAGGTATACCAGTTTCCTTATTAGCTGGAAACCATCCAATAGGAATAATTTTTACTTCAATATTGTTTGGGGCTTTAAAAACAGGTGCACTAAGAATGCAAATTATTGCTGGAACGAATGCTGACTTAGTAAAAGTCATCCAAGGGTTAGTAATTTTCTTAATTGCCTCTCACCTTTCTATTTCAGCAATTCAATTGAAATTAAAATCGAACAAATCTGAAAAAATAAAAAAAATAGAAGCAAGAAAGAAAGACAAAAAGGGGGAATCGAAATGATATTACAAATATTTTCAACTGCATTAATAGTTTCAACATTAGGAATGGCTACCCCTTTAATTTTGGGAGCTTTAAGCGGTGCTTTTTCAGAAACTACAGGGGTTATTAATTTAGGAATTGAAGGAATGATGATTTCTGGTGCTTTTGCAGCAGCAGCAGTTTCTTTATTAACTTGCTCAGCTTGGCTTGGTGTCTTATGTGGAATCGCTTTTGGTGGTGTTATGGGATTTTTATTAGCAATAATGTCAATAAAATTTAGAGCAAACCAAAGTGTAGTCGGTGTTGGTTTAAATATTTTTGCAGCTGGGATTCCTGCTTTATTTCTTCAATATTATTGGGGATCACCAGGAAGAACTCCACAATGTGTTTCCATAGGAAATGTAAGTATTGGTTTTTTAACAAGAATCCCTATAATTGGTGGAATTATTGGAGAGTTAAATCCCTTAACATATTTAACTATTTTAATTGTAATTTTAGCTAATTATTTAATATTTCATACACCTTTTGGACTTAGAATGAGGGCCGTAGGTCACCACCCAAAGGCTGCAGATACTGTAGGTGTAAATGTATTTAAGGTTAGATATATATGTGTAATAACAAGTGGGATGTTAGCAGGACTTGCTGGTGCATATTTATCAGTTGCTCAATTATCAATGTATAGTGATGGCATGGTAGCAGGAAGAGGATTTATTGCTTTAGCCGCTATGATTTTTGGTAAAAGAACTCCTGTTGGATGTCTATTAGCTGGATTATTATTCGGATTTGCTGAAGCGCTTCAGATGACTTTACAAGCAGTGGGAGTTCCAGTTCCAAGTGATTTCTTATTAATGAGTCCATACATAGTAACATTATTAGTATTAGTTTTATTTGTTGGAAAGACAATAGATCCAACAGCAAATGGTAAACCATATGTTAAAGGCTAACTCTCAAGAAATAAATAAGTAAGATTGTTAGGAAATAGGGTTAAAGATGTTTTGAAAAACAAAATATATGTTTGTTAAAACAAATTAAAAAGGATTGGTTATGGAAAAAAACTATTCAATTACTATTAACGATAAAGAATATCATTATTTATCAACATTGGATAAATCTCTTCTCTCTTATTTAAGGGAAGACCTTAATTTAATGGGGTCAAAAAATGGTTGTGGAAATGGCCAATGTGGAGCATGTACAGTTATAGTTAATGGAAAGGCAAAAAAATCCTGTATTTTAAAAATGTCTAAACTTAATGGTAGTGTAGTACAAACAATCGAAGGAGTTGCAACAAATGGGAAGTTACATCCTATTCAAGTAGCTTTTATAAATTGTGGAGCTGTACAGTGTGGATTTTGTACTCCTGGGTTAATTATGAGTTGCAAAGCTCTTTTAGATGATAATCTCAACCCAACAAGAGAAGATATAAATAAGGCTTTAGGTTCTAATATTTGTAGATGTACAGGTTATAATCCTATATTAGAAGCAATCGATATTGCAGCAAAAGCTCTAAGAGACAATGTAGAACTAAAATTAAACTTAGATAAAAGTGGTTTAAGTGAAGAAGTAATTCGAAAAGATGGTATTTCTAAAGTATTAGGCAAACCAATTTTTAGTGAAGATTTACCTATTAAAAATTCTTTATATGGTGAATTAGTTTTAAGCAAATATGCTCATGCAAATATTTTATCTATAGATACTAGTGAAGCAGAAAAAATTGATAAGGTAGTTAGAGTTTTAACTTATAAAGATTTACCAGGTGAAAATTTAATTGGAATAATTTCTAAAAAGCAGCCAGTATTTGCATTTGAAAAAGTCAGATTCTTAGGAGATCCAATTGCATTAGTATTAGCTGAAGATAAGAAAGCAGCTATAGAAGCTAGCAAACTTGTAAAAATTGAATATGAAGAGTTAACACCCATCTTTGATATGAGAGAGAGTGAGAATAGTGAAATAAAATTATTTGACGATGGGAATGTATTAAAGAAATTAAGTATTACTAAAGGTGATATAGATAAAGGTTTTGATCAAAGTGATGTAATAGTTGAAGATACAATAACAGTACCACCTATTGAACATGCATACCTTGAGCCTGATAGTGCCTATGCATATTATGATGAAAATAATCTTTTAACAGTTAGTACTCAATCTCAAAGTTCTTTTGAATTTAGAGAAGCCATTGCAAAAAACTTAAATCTTGAAGTTGAAAGTGTGAGAGTTATCACCAATGCTACTGGAGGGGCCTTTGGAGGAAGAGAAGAGCCTACAGTCCAAGTTCATGCAGCTTTGGGAACTTACATAACAAAAAAGCCAGTACATCTTGTAATGGACAGATATGATGTTTTACTTAGAACCATAAAAAGACATGGTGAAATATTACATTATAAAGTTGGAGCAAAATCAAATGGTAAAATAACAGCCTTAAAAGCTAACATATTAGCCGATACTGGAGCATATCCATCAGCTGGTGAAGCTGTAATTTTAAGGTCTGTTTTATTTTCTTCCGGTCCTTATAAAATAGATAATGCCTTTGTTGAAGGCACTGCTGTATATACAAACTCAGTACCAGCTGGGGCAATGAGAGGCTTTGGATCTAATCAACCAGCCATTGCTAGTGAAATCTTAATGGATGAATTAGCTAAAAAATTAAATATGGATCCTTTTGAACTAAGAAGGCTAAATGCTTTAGATGAAGGATCAAAAACAATTGGTGGTCAAATATTAACTAACAGTGTTGGTCTTAAATCTTCATTAGATATAGTTCAAAAAATGGTTAAAAGTTATAAAAAACCAGTTATAGAAGGAAAAACAATTGGTATTGGAATAGCCTCAGGAATGAAAAATGTGGGGTTAGGCTCTGGTATGAATGATAGTGCTGGAGTAATTGCAGAATTTATAGATGGACATTTACTTTTGAAAATAGCTAGTGTTGATAGTGGCCAAGGTTCTGATACTGTAGCGAGACAAATTGGAGCCAAAGAATTTGGTTGTAATTTAAATAATGTTGATATAATCGCCAATGATACACTCTTAACTTTAGATTCTGGAGTAACTACAGCTTCAAGACAAACTTATGTAACAGGTAATGCAACAATTCTTGCTGTCGATAATTTAAAGAAAGAAATAATAAAACAACTTATAGAAAATTCAAGTTGTAAAGACAGTGATTTATTTAAATTTGCTAACAATAGTTTGTGTGTAAATGACCAATGTATTGAATTTACAAAATTATATGAAATAGTAGGCCATTTAAGAGGTGTTGGCAAATTTAGTTCTCTTAAAACTGTACCTCTGCAATCAAAAACTGATAATTTAGATAATTTATCTGATGAGTTTAGACTTCATTTTGCTTATGATTTTGGTACTCAAGCAGCTGTGGTAGCAATCAATAATGAAAGTGGTAAAGTTGAAGTTTTGAAAGTCTTTGCAGCTCATGATGTTGGGAAACAGATCAATAGATTAGGAGTTAAAGGCCAAATTGAAGGCGGAATCTTAATGGGAATTGGTTATGCATTAACTGAAGAATTTATCATAAATGAAAAGGGTCTTGTAACAAATTCGATAAAAAAAATTGGTGTTCCAACAATAAAAGATGCTACTGAAATTGAATTTGAAGTAATTGAAAATTATGCACAAGAAGGTCCTTATGGGGCTAAAGGTATTGGAGAAATTACAATGGTTCCTACAACCCCAGCAGTCATAAATGCAATTTATGATGCATTAGGGATAAGAATTAATAATTTACCAGCTAAACCTAATAAAATATTAACTGAACTTAAAAAACTGAATATAAAGGAAAAAAAATGAACTATAAAAAAGAATTACACAATTTGTGTACCCAGATGATTCAAACCCCAAGTGTTACAGGATCTGAAATGAATGTAGTACAGTTTATTCGAACAAAAATGATTAAATTGGGATATGATGAAGTCATTGTTGATAAAGTTGGAAATGTTATTGGTAAAATTAATAGTAACGTTGAAAATGGCAAAACAGTTTTATTTGATGGCCATCTTGATACTGTAGCTATTCCAAATAGAGCGGCTTGGAAGAAAGAACCATTTGGTGCTGAATTTATTGATGGTAAAATATATGGCAGAGGCTCTTCAGATATGAAGGGCGCATTAGCTGCAATGATAATTGCTGCAATAAAAGTTAAAGATTCAAATGTACCTCATGGAGATATTTATGTATCAGGTACTATTTTTGAAGAAATTGCTGAAGGTTTTTCTCTTCGTACTGTTATAAATATAGTAAATCCAGATTATGTTGTTATAGGAGAATCTACCTCTTTAAAATTAAATATAGGACAGAGAGGAAGAGCTGAAATCAAAGTTGTTACAAAAGGCGTTCCCTCTCATAGTGCAAACCCAGAAAGAGGTGTAAACGCTGTATCAAAAATGGTGGAACTGTTAAATGAGATTAGAAAAATAGAAAGTCCAACACATCCTCAATTAGGCAAGGGAGAATTAGTATTAACTGATATTATCTCAAATCCATTTCCTGGGGCTTCAGTGGTTCCATCTAGCTGTTCAATCACCTTCGATAGAAGATTATTAGTAGGAGAAACACCAGAAGTTGTTTTATTACCTATTAAAGATGTAATTGAAAGATTATCTAAAGCAGATCCAAAATTTGAAGCAAAAGCAGAAATAGCCAGTATGACTATTCAAACTTATACAGGATTTAGTGCTAATCACCAAAGATTTGCTCCAGGTTGGTTAATGGATAAAAATAGTGAAATTGTTGTAAAGGCAAAGCAAGCATTAAAAAAGGCTACAGATAATGATCCAATAATAAATTGTTATTCATTTTGTACAAACGGATCTTCCTCAGCAGGGGAATTAAATATTCCAACTATAGGTTTTGGTCCAAGTGAAGAATACTTAGCTCATATAGACGATGAATATATCGAAGTTGAAAGTTTAGATAAAGCTTTAGATGGGTATGAACAGTTAGCTATCAGCTTATCATTGTAGTTTATGGAGAATTTAAAATGGAAGATTATAAAACTAATCCAATAGGATATGTTAAAGAAATAATTGAAAGATCAAGAGCTGCACAAAAGCAAATTGAATTTTCCTCTCAAGAAGAAGTAGATAAAATTTGTACATATATAGCATGTGCTGCAACTCGTGATACCTTTGCAAAAGAACTTGCTGAATTTGCTCAAAAAGAATCTAAAATGGGAAGAAGTGATAGTAAATATGGTAAAATAATGGTTAAGGTAAAAGGCGTTTACAGAGATGTTAAAGGTCAAAAATCTGTTGGAATAATAGAAGAAAACCATGAAAAAGGCTTAGTTAAAATAGCTAAACCTATGGGTGTTATTGGAGCTTTAATCCCTTGTACTAATCCTGAAGCTACACCATTTTGTAAAGCTGTAGCAGCAATTAAAACTAGAAATTCAATAATAATGTGTCCTCATCCTAGAACTAAAAATACAGGCATTATGGCTGTTAATAAAATTAGAGAAACCTTAAAAAAACTAGGCTATCCAGAAGATTTAGTAATATTAGTTGATGCCATTTCTTTAGATGTTACATCTCAAGTTATGAAACAATGTGATATTGTAGTGGCAACTGGTGGATCTACAATGGTGCAAGCAGCTTATTCAAGTGGAACACCATCTTTAGGAGTAGGAGCTGGAAATGCAGCAGTAATAGTAGATGAAACAGTAGATGTGGAAAGTGTAGCTGATATGATTTATCGATCTAAAACTTTTGACAATGCTACAAGTTGTTCTGCTGAAAATGAATTAATAATTCATTCAAGTGTTTATAATCTCCTAATTGAAGCATTAGAAAAAAAACATGCATATTTTTTAAAGAGTGATGAAAAAGAGAAGTTAAAAAAAGTAATGTGGATTGATGGGGTTTTAAATAGGAAAGTTGTAGCACAAAAAGCAATAGATATAGCAAAACTTGCAAATATAGATGTTCCAAGTAATACAGAAATTTTAATTGTAAAAGGGGAAGGAATAGGAAAGATAGAGCCTTTTTCTGGTGAAAAATTATGTGTTGTAATGACTGTTTATACTTATGAAAAGTTTGATGATGCAATTGAAATGGTTAATAAGATAACCGATTATTCGGGAGCTGGTCATTCTTGTGGACTTCATTCTACAAAGAGAGATAAAGCTATTTTGTTAGGAACAAAAGTAAAAGTCTCTAGAATAATGATAAATCAACCTCAGTGTCTAGCCAATAGTGGTGCTTGGACAAACGGCATGCCTATGACAATGTCCTTAGGCTGTGGATCGTGGGGAAATAATAGTACTTGTGATAATATCTCTTGGAAAAATATGTTAAATACAACTTGGGTGTCATTTCCTATAGAAAATACACAACCTACAGATGAAGAATTATTTACTAAGGAAGTTTTACAAGCAGTGGTAGAGTAGTTAAATGGAATTGAATAAATATAATAAGTTTCTAAAAATTAATAAAATTGCCGAACAAGGTGGTGGTGAAAAATCTATTGAAAACCAACACAGAAAAGGTAAGCAAACTGCCAGAGAAAGAATAGACAAATTGATTGATAAGGGTAGCTTTCAAGAGTTTGATAAATTAGTGATGCATGATTGTTCTGAGTTTTCCATGGAAAAACAGAAAATCTTTGGTGATGGTGTTGTAAGCGGTTTTGGAAAAATTAATGGTAGAGATGTTTGTATTTATTCACAGGACTTTACAGTAATAGGTGGATCTTTATCTAAGATGCAAGCTGTAAAAATTTGTAAAGTTATGGATTTTGCTATGGATAATTTAATTCCAATTATCTCAATTAATGATTCAGGTGGAGCGAGAATACAAGAGGGAATTGATTCTTTATCTGGATATGGTGAAATATTTAAACGAAATGTAAAAGCTTCTGGACTTGTACCTCAACTTTCTATAATTTTAGGACCTTGTGCAGGAGGTGCTGTTTACTCTCCTGCTATACAAGATTTTATTATAATGAATAAAACAAACAGCTATATGTTTGTAACAGGGCCTAAAGTTGTAAAGGAAGTTATCCACGAGGAAATTACTGTTGATAATTTAGGTGGAGCTAAAGTTCATTCAACAAAGAGTGGAGTAGCTCAGCTAGTTAGTAAAGATGAAGAACAAGCCTTAGAATATGCTAAAAAAATTATAAAGTTTTTACCAAGTAGTTGTGCCTCTCTTTCTCCTTGCTATAGTTTTGACAAGAAAAATGATTTACCTACCACTGTTAATTTGTTAGATGTAATTGGGGACAATAATTCTCATCCATACGATATGAATAAAATAATTAGTGCAATTGTAGATAAAGATTCATTTTTTGAAATATCTGAAAATTATGGTAAAAGTTCTATTATAGGTTTTGCTTTTTTAGAAGGTCAATCTGTTGGTATAGTTGCAAATCAACCAAACTTTTTAGCTGGAGTTTTAGATATAAATTCATCAAATAAGATTTCAAGATTCGTAAGAACTTGTGATGCCTTTAATATACCTATTATTACATTAGAAGATGTACCTGGCTTCATGCCCGGTTCTGTTCAAGAACATGGTGGAATAATTAAGCATGGAGCTAAAGTATTATATGCCTATTCAGAGGCAACTGTAGCCAAAATTACATTTATAATTAGAAAAGCTTACGGGGGAGCATATATTGTAATGAACTCTAGAGCTTTAGGTGCTGATTATGTAGCAGCTTGGCCAAGTGCTGAAATAGCTGTAATGGGAGCAAAAGGTGCTACAAAAATTATATTTAGTAAAGAAGCTAAAACTAAAAAAAATCCCGATGAATTTTTATTAGAGTGTGAAAAGTCATATACAGAAGCATTTTTAAATCCATATAAGGCAGCTCAAAAAGGGTATATAGATGAAATAGTCGATCCAAAAGATACAAGAGATAAGGCAATTACTTTGTTGAATATTTTAAAAAGAAAAAAGAAAGACCCTATTCGAAAGAAGCATGGAAATATTCCATTATAAAAAAGAGAGAGTATGAATTTATTAATTAAAAATGCAAATATCTTATTAGTTAATCATTTTGAAAAGAAAGATATACGGGTTAGAAATGGCAAAATTTCAGATATAAAAATAAATTTGATTCCTGAGAAAAATGAATCTTTGATAATTTGTGAAGATGATGAATATTTATTACCCGGGTTTATAGATGCCCATACTCATTTTGGATTAGGAAGTGGTAGTGATGCTACAGCAGACAATTTTTTTGATGCATCTAAGTTAGCTGCAAGCAGTGGAATAACCACTTTTATAGATTTTTCAGATCAAGTAAAAGATAAAACCTTAGTAGAAGGAGCCTTAGAAAGAATTCAAGAAGCAAAAGATAGTTCTATTGATTTTACCTTACATCAAGGTTTTTATCGCATGCATAAAAACGCCAAAAGTGAATTATTGGAATTAAAAAAAAGTGGAATCAATACCTTAAAAATTTTTACAACATATAGGAAGTATGGTGTTTATTTAGATCCTAAAGAATATGATAAGTTATTTAATTTATGTAAGGAATTAGAGATATTAATTTGTTGTCATAGTGAAGATGAGAATGTAATAGAAAAGGTTGAAAATTCAAATATTTTTAATTTTAAAGAATATTATACTCATGCAAAACTTAGACCAGCAGAAGCTGAAGAAAAGGCTATTAATTCTATATTAACAGTTGCTAAAAAATATAATCTCCCAATTTATATAGTGCATGTATCTTCTAAAAAAGGAATGAATACAATTGAGGCATTTAGAAAGGATACAATTGTTGTTGCTGAAACAACTAATCATTATGTTTTATTAGATAAATCATATCTTAACAATTCTGATGGATTTAAATATTTAATGACACCTCCTTTGAGAGATAAAGAAGATAACCAGGCATTAAAAATGGGAATTGAAAAGAACTTCTTTGATATAGTAGCTTCTGATCATTGTAGCTATTATGATAATCAAAAAAGTAGTTTTGACGATATAAGAGATATTCCTTCAGGGATACCAGGCAGTCAAGAATTACCATTAATTTTATCTGGTATATTAGGAGATAGTGATGAAGCTTTAATAAAGCTAAATAGATTGGCATCTTTAAATCCTTCTAAGATATTTGGACTTTTCCCTCAGAAAGGTATTATTGCTGAAGGTAGTGATGGAGATTTTGTGATTATTAAAAAAGAAAAGTCTTTATTTAAAAGTGAAGATATTTTATCAAAGTCTAAATTTTCTGCGTATGTAAATCGTTTAGTAAATATTAAGCCTATATATACAATTTTAAGAGGGAAAATACTAGTTGAAAATGGGAAATTTAATCTTGAAAAAGGATATGGAACTTTTGTTAAAACTACTTCTTCAAGTGTGTTTACTCCTGAATATCCTCAAGAAAACTATATTCACTAAATCTTTCAATAATTAATATTACAATCAACAAAATTATACAGTTTATTAATGCACCAGCTGCGAAAAGGTTCCAATGAGGGAACCCCGCTGAGAGATTTCCTACAAGAGAATATAACTTAACGCTGATAGTGAATTTGGAATCTTGATTTAAGAAAAGCAAAGGAGCTATAAATCCATTCCAAGCTGAAAGAAAAGTTAAAAGCATATTAGAAAAGATAATAGGAATGCACAGTGGAAATAATATATATCTAAAATATTGGAAAGTTGAAATTCCTTCCAATTTAGCCGTTTCACTTAAGCTTATTGGGAATTTATCTATAAAAGCTAATGTTGTAAATAACCCTATTGGGATTGAATGACTTAAATAGATTAAGATTAAAGGTAGATAAGTTTGAGTTGCGTTTAATTTGGAAAAAATAATAAATAAAGGTATTAAAGAGTGCATACCTCCATATATCCCTATTATTTGAAGAAAAGTTAAAATTGAATAAGTTGTTTTATCTGTTTTCTGTTTTAATAAAAATGAGGCTGGCATTATTACAAAAGGTATTATTACAGAGGTTAAAGTTGATAAAACTAAACTATTTTTAATATATAAAAAATAGTTTTCTTTAAAGATTATATTTTTAAAATTATTAAGAGTTTTAACTGCAGGAATAATGGAATCAATATAAATAGATCCAACATTTGAGAAGCTTAAAATTAGCAATAAATATATTATCATAAAAGAAGAAATAATTAATATGATTTCTAAAAATAAAGATATAACAGAGTAACTCTTATCTATAAAATAAGATATTGAAGGGCTTATTTTAAATGCATAAAATTTTTTTGATTTTCTCAATAAATTATAAGGCTTATTAATTTGTTTGATTTGGGTTAAATAAATAATAATAGGAATAAAGAAAGCACTATCAAACCCTAATAAAAACCCTTTAGTAGCTAGACTATAAAAAAAGTAAATTAATTCAATAACTAAACCTAGGCAAAATAAGTATGAAGCTTTTTTATTAAATTTATTTCTTTTGTATAAGATAGAACTACAGTAAATAATAAAGAGAAAAAGTCCAAATTGTCTGTTTATAATAATTTGTGATATTAATAGTAACACTAATGATATAATGAAATGTTTTTTATTTGATTTCGTAAGAAGCCATAAAAACATCAATAAAGCAATTATAAACATTATTATAATTGAATAAGCAGAAGTAATTCCATAATTAGATGTAGAATTAAAAATCTCATAAATTAATATATCGAGTGTTGTAGTAACCCCAATAACGAAATGATCTGTAATACCTTCTAAAAGGGGAGGCCCTCCTACACTAACCATATAGGGGACATTAAAGTCTTTAAGAAATTTAATTGCATTTAATACTATTAAAGTTAAAGTAGTATTTTTTACCATAGGGATTATAATTTTATATAAAATTTGAAAATTATTTGCTCCATCAATTTTTGCTGATAAAATAATTTCCTTAGATATTTTTTTAAAAGCTGAAGAGAAAAAAATAATATTCATAGGGATAGAAAGCCAACAATTGATAAAAAGAGTTGCGATAAAAGTTTTATTTGGATCTGTTAAAAAATTAACTTCAATATGAGTTAATTTATAAAATAGTGATATTCCACTATCACCATGGAAGAATAACCTCCAGATAGGAACTGATATATATATTGGTATTGCAAAAGGAATACAAATTGCTATTATTAATAATAATTTATGCTTTTTGTGTTTTAATTTCCAAGAAAGTATTATTCCAATTAGAATTGTAATTATTGTGTTTAAAATTGACCATAAAAAACTGATATTAAATGAATATAAAAATCCTTTATCACTTAAAAGATACTTGTAGTTTTCTATCCCTGCAAAAGATTTAACACCGTAAATATCTTGATAAAAAGAAGTGATAAAAGCTTGAATAAAAGGAGCAATTCCCACAATAGCAATTATTGCTATCATAGGAGTTGCTAATAAATTTTGTTTAAAAGAATCTCTTATTTTAGAATGAATTTGCTTATACACTTAATATTTTTTATTCCTTCAGGAATCAAACTAGCATCTTTATCCCATACTAATACTAAAGGGAATTCAGATGGGTCTAATTCTGTTCCATCTTCATAAAACATTGCGACTATAACATCTTTATTGTTTTCAATATCTTCTCTGTTTAAAGTAATACTGAATCCATCGGTAGCTTCTATAGTAACACTTTTATAGTCTGGATATCTTAAGAAAAAGTCATATAGAGGAAGACCTAAATATTGAACAGTCTTTTCAGTTTTTTTGTTATAAAAATTTACCTTACTTTTATTGGCTGAAACACCACTTTGAAGAGTTTGTCTGTCCATTTTTTCACTTTTAGCTCCATCTTCAAT
Organism: Sphaerochaetaceae bacterium; assembly: GCA_963677735.1. Taxonomy (GTDB): domain Bacteria; phylum Spirochaetota; class Spirochaetia; order Sphaerochaetales; family Sphaerochaetaceae; genus Pleomorphochaeta. The sequence continues at coordinate 1,521,873 of OY782505.1, read as the reverse complement.
TGTAATAGAAAAATCATTGAAAGCTCCAGTATCTATAATAATTTTTTGAACCATTCTTGCAGAGCAGTGACCATCTATAAGAGGGTTATTAGGTCCAACTTTAACTAATCTGATATAGCCAGGATCTTCAGGCATAAATTCACCATCTTGTTTAATAGCTAATAACCAATATCCATCACTTTGATCTAATATTTGTTCACCACTATAATCCATCTCATATCCATCCATAGATTGAATTGTTAGGATATTTTCTTCAGTTAGTTGAGTATATTCTGATATTAAATCAACTAATTTTACTCCAGCCCAAGTATATTGGTAAGTATTACCATAAGAATTAATATATTGACCTTTATTTTCATAATAAAAAGGACTATCTAACATTTCATTAATGGTGAAAGATTTTTCCATATCATTAATTTGGATATCAAATGAGAAATCATTATTTTCTAAATTGATTTCCATAACGCTTAATTCAATTTTAGATAAATCTTTAACACGAACAGAAGAAGATACATTACCTACAATAGAAGGTAGTTTTTCACTTTCGTTTTTTTCAATTGCAATAAACATGTCATTAAAATTGACATCTGAGGTATTAAACGCAATTGAATATCCATCAGTAGCTTCAAAAGTTATATCATAACCACTATTCCATAGATCTTCATTAAATGTATCTGGATTTGCATCATCTACAATACCAATAATTTTTGAAATATTAATAATTTTATATGAGTTAGATTCTCCTTTAGATTCAAATGATTGGATTGAAAAGTCACTTGAACTATTAATTTGCCAATCTGATATATTTGATTGGAAAAGTTCAGTTTCACGAGCTCCATTTAAATCTAATTTCCATCCACTCCCATTCTCTGAAGCTGATGAAACGGAATCTATTTCAGTTCCTACTGATTGTGTTTTACAACCACTTACTATTAATAATGTTGAAATTATTAATGTAAATAATAATGCTTTTGATTTCATTCTAAATTCTCCTTAATTTTCTTTATTATTTATAAATAACTGTTCACCCTTTTCTATTACCTGTTGTGGAGTTAATTGATTTGTAAATACAAATCTTAATAACTTCCATAAAATATTTTTATAAATCTGATAATCTTCAGTTTGTGGAATCGTTTCAAAATTTTCTTTAGTACTTAATATTGTTTTATAAAATTTATTCGATTTTTCTAAATCTAAAAGAACCTTTTCATTAGGGCTAATTTTATATAAGGCTTTACAAAACTGTTTTTGAATCTCATAGCTTTGTAGATATTGAATTAATCTATAAGCTAATATTGTATGATGTGAACTTTTTGGTATTACAAAAACTTTGGTATCCGTAAGAGGTTTTAAATATTGATTTGAATAATTATTTAACGGGAAAGCTTTTATGTCATAATCAATATCTAACTTATTAAAATATGGAATTGAATAACTTGCAGATAAGATAATAGCAGTCTTCCCATTAATAAAATATGATAACATTGCATTTTTTTCTAAAGGTTTAAAATATGGTTTATCATTTAATTGTTTTATATATGTGATAGCTTTAAGTGTTGGTAAATTATCAATGGATAAGTTAGTATGAAAATTTATTTTATTATCTTTATTGTAAGAATAGATAAAAGGTAATAACCAATACATTGAATAACTATTCCAACTTAAAGGTATTTCTACTGTATCTATTAATTGATTTGCTTCATATTCAATATTTTCAAAGGTTAATGGATTATACTTATTAAGATCAACTAAATTAGGGTTATAAAAAAGTAATTGAACATCATAGTAAAAAGGCATTGCATAATATTGGTTATTAACGATAAATTGTGATTTATTGTTATCAACAATATTTTTTAAAAGGTAGGAAGGAAGAGGTTGAATCACATCATCCTTTTGTAAGTTAATAATATCTGTCCCTGCAACAAGTACTAAATCTGGCGGGGTAGTTCTAGATTTATTAATTGTTTTTAATTTAGAAGTAGAATTGGTAGAATTTATAATATTGATTGTAATATCATTTTTATTTCCCCAATCATAAATTATAGTTTTTAATTCATCTGTACCTTCCCAACCTATCCAAACTTCTAAATTCTTATCAACTAATTTTTCACCTTGAATATTAATGGATTTTACTGATTTAAAATTCTGAATATTTATGTTAAGAACATTATTAGTAATAGTAAAGTCGTCAAATTTCTCAATATTAATATTGTCTTTTAAGATAAGGGTATTATCTTCAGTAGTTACTTCAATTTGCCAAAGATCAATTAGAGGAGGGTATATATTTATTAAAGAATCGCTTCCAAAAAACTCATCTATTTTTGAATCATTTAGTAGTATTGCTACTGAAAATAGATTAGAAATAGAAAATAAGAGTAAAATAGCTATTAATATTATCTTTTTAAATCTAGGTACCATATGTTATAGTATGCATATTTAATGCCAAGTTTTTATGCATTGAGGAATAATATTTATTTCTTTTCTAATAAAGAATTAATATATATTAAAATTAGAGAAAATATGATGTAATTTTCAACTTGGAAAAAGATTATAGTTAATTTTCAGATATGAAAATTAATTATTTTCTATTTGTTTGTAAAAACTTAATTTATAAAAAAAAATTACAGAATTTAGTCCGCATCGCTAAATGTAGAATTAGTTCTATAACAAGTATTTTTATTTAAAAAATAATTAAAAGGTGAAACTATTTTAGTTCTAAATAGTTCTTCTTAATATATGGAGGTTTTCTCATGAAACAAAAACGATACTATTTAATGATGTTTTTTATTTTGGTAAATATATATATTCTAATTGGTTGTACTAGTTCAAGTGATGAGTCTCAAGAATTTTCAATGACTGAAAATGTAAAAGAGAATGTAGAGATTAAAAATGATGAAAACCTTGAAGTTGATGCTATTATATCAAAGCCTATAAAATCTGTAATGGCTCTAGAAGCTACTCCAATGATGGCTAAATCGTTAAATTCAGGACTTGTAGTTTCGACATCAACTAGTGAAATGAATACTGAGGAATATGATAGAATTAATGAAAATACCTTTAAAAGTGTTTTAGAGAACCCTGTTTCCACATTTTCTATTGATGTTGATACAGCAAGTTATACTAACGTTAGACGTTATCTTTTGCAAAATGAAGAACTTCCTCCAGTAGATGCCGTTAGAATTGAAGAATTTCTTCAATATTTTTCATATGATTATGCAAAGCCAAAAGGTGAAACTTCTGTTGGTTTTCAACTTGATATGGAGGAAGCTCCTTGGAATGTTAAACACCAATTGCTTAGGGTAGCAATACAAGCTAAAGAGATAAAAACAGAAGATTTACCTGCATCTAATTTAGTATTCCTTGTAGATACTTCGGGATCAATGCATGATGATAATAAATTACCACTATTACAGAAGAGTATGAGTGTACTTGTTGATCAGTTAAGACCACAAGATACAATATCTATAGTAGCCTATGCAGGAAGTGCTGGAGTAATTCTTGAATCTACTCCTGGAACAGATAAAACAACAATTATTCGAGCCTTTACAGATCTTAAAGCTGGTGGTTCTACAGCTGGAAGCGCAGGGATAGAACTTGCATATAAAATTGCAGAGAATAACTATATAAAGGGTGGTAATAATAGGGTAATTCTTTGTACTGACGGAGATTTTAATGTAGGAATTAGCTCTACTGGTGCATTAGAGAGATTAATAGAAGAGAAACGTGAAAAGAATATTTATCTTACTATTCTTGGACTTGGAATGGGCAATTATAAGGATTCAAGGATGGAGAGTCTTTCTAATATTGGAAATGGTAATTATGCTTATATCGATAATCTTCTTGAGGGGAAAAAAGTTTTAGGAAAAGAAATCTGGGGTAATCTTTTTGCAGTGGCTAAAGATGTTAAAGTGCAAATCGAATTTAATCCTAAAAAGGTTTCATCCTATCGACTCATAGGGTATGAAAATCGCTTACTTAATCGAGAAGATTTTAATGATGATAATAAAGATGCTGGTGAAATGGGCTCAGGACAGAGCGTCACAGCTTTCTATGAATTAGTACTTGCAGACTCTGATGATAATGCGGGTGAATCTAAATCAGATTCTCTTGTATTTCAAAAGAATTCTATTATTCCTTCTGAAGATATTCTCTCCTTTAAACTTCGTTACAAAAAGCCTTTAGATGGAGATGAACAGAGTCAACTCTTATCTGTGATAATGGATGAATCAGAGTTATATAATAATCAGAGTGAGACTGATTTAGATTTCACTTTTGCTTCAGCTGTTGTTGAGTTTGGAATGTTACTTCGTGATAGTCCTTATAAAGGAAATTCTTCTTGGGAGCATGTAATTTCCCAAGCAAAGGCTTCAAAAGGTGCTGATGAAAATGGATATCGTTCAGAGTTTATTAAGTTGGTTGAAATTGCTGAACTACTAGATTCGCTTTCTGATAAAGATTACAAGCAAGCACCATTTTAATTGATATGAAACTATAGTATTTAGAAATAAAATCAGTCATTATTTAGCATTATAATTTGCTAAAGGTTATATGGTGGATTGTATTCACTTATTTAGACCATTGTTTTAAAACAATTTTTTAGATTCCTTTGGACTTTAGAAGTTCAAAGGTTTGTGTAATTTCTTATCTTTACACTAATTATTACAATCAAATAACTAAATAACTTATTTTGTTTTTTTATAAAACTTTTTACATATTCTGTTTTAATATAGCAACTAGACAATTTTCTTATTATAATGGTCTATATCAACGTGGAGGCCTTTAGATGATTACTAAGAAAGAACGTATGAATAGCTTGTCTCATGGTATCGGGGTAATTTTGGGGATTGCTGCATTGGTTGTTTTAGAAAGCAGAGCAATCAACAGCCATGAAAGATTAGCCTTCCTAATATACGGTATTTCTCAGATTATCTTATATCTCACATCAACTGCGACACACTTGCTCACAGGTAAGCCAAAGTCACACGCAGTAGTGCGGGTTCTCGATCAGTCTGCGGTATATCTTCTAATAGCTGGTACTTACACACCTATAGCAATGCTAGTACTACCGAATCCTTATAAGTGGCAGTTGCTTTTGATTATTTGGTCTCTGGCTGCCGCAGGGATTATCATGAAATCTGTTTTTCTTGCAAAAGAGCATCTGCTCTCGGATCTTCTATATTTACCAATGGGTTGGATGGTATTATTATTCTTGAATCCTTTGCAAAAATTCTCTCCTAAGGGACTATTATTTTGGATATTTGCAGGTGGAATAACTTATTCAGTCGGCATAATTTTCTATGCAGTGAAAAAAATAGAGTATCATCATCTGATTTGGCATCTTTTCGTACTTGCAGGAAGTGCTTGTTTCTTTATTGGGTTCCTACTTTATCTTGTATAAGATAATGTTTCTATAATTTTTTAGATACTATGAAATCTATCTTTTATTTTTGTCTCTATATTTAATTTTATCCTCATACATTTGTTTATCGGCAACACTTATTAATGTAGAACTATTATTGCATTTTTTATCATCATATTGAGAAAAACCATAACTAAAACTAAGAACAAAAGTATATCTGTTTGAATGATTTATCTTTCTAATTTGATTATTAATATGATCTAATATTTTCTGTGCTTGATAAGTAGTAGTTTCTGGGAATATCACTAAAAATTCATCTCCACCAAGTCTGCAAACATAATCATTTTTTCTAACATTTTTAATAAAGACTTCAGCAATACTTTTAATTAATAAATCTCCAGCTTCATGTCCGTAATTATCATTTACATATTTTAATTTGTTTATATCTGCGAAACAGACTGTCAAATCAGCTTTATTTTCTTTGCAATATTGAACTTTTTCATCTAAAACTTCAAAACATGCTCTTCTGTTTAAAATACCTGTAAGTTTATCAGTTCTAGCTTGAGATTTTTCTTGTCTTAAAAGTTTCTTAGAAAGTGAACTGTTTAAAGACATTAACATTATTATTAATAAGAGAAGAATGATACCTGAGATGTATATAATATTGGTTTTAACAAAATTAACTATTGAATAAGGTTTGTTGATTATAGTAGCTTCTTTCGGAACTAACTTCATAGGAATATTAAATTTTGCTAGCTGTTCATAGTCAAATTGATATTCATCCTTTTTTGATGTTTGTATGGGAATGGAACTAATTGGAGTGCCTAATAAATAGGAATTTACCATTTCTCCAAGAAAAGCTCCTTGGCTGTATCCATTTTTAAGACTACCGCCAACAATACCATCTCCTAGATAAAAGTTCCAAAGACCATAAATTGGAGCATCAGTGTGTGATGATATTAATCTTAAACTTTCATCATATGTAAAATCGTTAAATGAACGGTCTTTTGTGAAGCTTAGTAGTAAGATCATCTCATTATCTGAGAGATTTTCACATCTTTTTAGTAATTCATTCATATTAATTTCATCAAGGATTTCAAACTCTAACTCATTTTCATATTCAGGGATTATTTCTTCTAAATTAATTTTATTAGCCTTGCCAGTAATAGTGCTATCGTTTATTACAATTATTTTATTTCTTTCAGGATGGAATTTTTTCATAATATCTATAGTTGATTTATAATCGTTTGTTTCAATAAGACCTGTAATCCTATTGGTATCTATAATATTTGGGTCTACTTTATTATTAACACCGCAAAAGAAAATAGGGGTATTATCAGATACTAGATTTGAATAAGTTGTAATGAAATTAAATGCAGCATCATCACTTGTGATTACTAAATCAAAGGTATTTAAATAATATTTTTTTGATAAAAAATCATATAGATACATCTGATATTTTTTATCTGGATGTTGTTTTGCATCCATATAATCAATTGAAAATACAATATTATCAGAAACACCAGATATTTTATCTCTAATTCCTCGCTCTATATCTTCAGTCCATTCAAGATTTCTGTTATAGGAATGCAATATTAATATATCAAAGGAATCTTCGTTATCGAAATTAATTAATTTACTATCTTTTGGAAGATCATCAGAAGAAAGATTATATTTTTTAAGGCTCTTATAATCAAAGGAATATGTTGTAGTATCTTCAGTAATTACTTCAATATCTATTGGGTTTGTACCTTTTAATATTTCTAAAGCTTGTTTTGCTGCAAGTTCTCCTTGATTAAACCCGCTGACAAGTTTCCCTCCAATAATACCATGTCCAAGGTGAAAATCCCAAATTCCGTATATTGGTCTGTTACAATTATTATATAAAATACTAATAGCTTCATCATAGGCAAAATGATTATTCATTCGATCAGTAAAATATATTAGAAATAGTACAATACTATCGGATGGAAGATTCTCACATTGAGCAACAATTTCTTGATAATTTTTACCATCAATTCTTACAAAATTTACTTCATTACTATAATTATCAATAACAGGTTCAAATTCTTTCATAATACTTTTCCCTGTTAAAGAATCATCATTAATACAATAAATTGTCTTAGTTTGTGGGTTTTGTTTCAATGCTAATTGAATGGTTTCTAAAAAATCATAGGTTTCAACAACGCCTGTAAATCTTGGTAAATCTTTTATATCCGACTCAGTAAAAGAGTTTACCCCGCAAAAAACAATTGGGGTTAATCCAAAAATTCTTTCTCCTTCAGTTCTTAGAAAATTATAGGCTGCATCATCACTTGCTATAATTAAATCATAATCTGCATTTTGATATTTATAGGTATAAAGTCCATTTAGATTAGTTAAATATTGTGGACTAATAATTCGTTGAGTATCCATATATTCCATATCTATATCATATGGATGGTTATTAGATTCGAAAACTGTAATAATTCCAAAATAAATTTCATCACTCCAAGTATACCCATTGTGATAGGAATTTAAATATAATATTTTATAAGGTTCATTTTGTGCTGCATAAATATTAATTTTAGAAAATAATATTAATAAAAAGAATATTATATATATCCTAATTTTGGTCAAATCTATATTTTCCTTTTCCCTAAAGTTTTATATCTCAATTGTGGAAATATTTTGTAATATTATCATTTTTTAAAAATAATGGTCAAATCTATTATATTACTTTTGAAAAAATAAGACATAATTTTGATATTTATGGCTTAATTTTTGAACTAATAATTAAACTTTTATTAAATATTATTAATTAATATATGCTATATATAAAAGGATAGATTAGAATTGATTAAAGCTGTTTTATTTTATTATAGGGGTTTAGAAAGTAAATTAAATGTGTTATTTTAAGAAACTTTTTTTAATTTTATCATAAGAGCTTATAAAAAAAGTGCATTCTTTAACACAAACTGTACAACCATATTGCCTTGTAAAGGGAACTGCACACTTTTTATAATCAATATGCTTTTTTGTTCCATCAGATAAAATTTGAGTTTCTTCAAATATAGCATTTGCTGGACATTTTTTAACACAACGATTACATTTTTTACAAAAGTTCTTTATCCATAAATGTTTATTTATTTCATTAATTGGTAAATTCTCTATATCTGTATAAACTGCAGCAAGTCTAATAGATGGACCATGGTCAAAAGTTATTAAAAGGCCATGTTTTCCAATTGCACCCATACCAGCTGATTGTGCTAATAGGGGATAGTTTACTTCTCCACCTAGGGCGGGACCAGCTTGAGCACAATATCCTCTTTCATTTAGAAACTCTTTAATAAGATTAACTGCTACATTTAATTTGTAATATGTAAACATAATTTCTTTTTCAACAGGTTTTGAAGGGGCTGTTTTAATGATATCTCTTTTCATTGCCATTGAGAAAACTATAGCTTTATCAAATAAAATTTTTCTATTACTAAAAATATATGAGGGATCTACTTTACAAAATCCTAGATCTAAAATATCTAGTGTTTTACAATAAGCTTTTAAATCATTTAGATCTTTATCTGATATAGTAGTTAAAGGATTTTTAGGTTGATTGTATAAGCTATTATATGATTTATTTAATTGCTTTATTGAGCCAACCATATACTTACCAACTCTAGGAATTGATTTAATTTTGTTTTGTATTTTACCATAATCTAACATTATTTGTGGGACACAAAGTCCTTTTTTAGAAAATTCATTAGGTTCAAAATAATTAAAGTCATTTTTTAAATGTTTATTTATATTAGGTATTTTAGATTCAATATTCACAACTTTAACCTCTCTCTCTAATTGCAATTTATATCAAATAATACTAGTTTTGTATCTGATAAATATAATCTTATTAAGTTATAATAGATTAAAAATAAACTAGACTTCTTTTTTAGGCATACTTAATTTTAGCTAATCTAGGATACCATATTATCCAAAAATTAAAAAATATCCCTATCTCAAATATCTATAATATCTGATTATTTAATTTTGTACATTCTTATCTCATCGTTTTTGTTCGAACTTATATCTTATCATTTATATAAACTACCAATAAACTGGGTTATCAATTGCTTTAACACATTTTACTATTGTTTTGATTGGTTTTAATTCTTTTTTATTCAAAGATTGAGCCAACCACCCTTTAGGGTAGGATAAAATTTGAGGAGCTTTAATAATCTTTTCTGAAATGATTTTAAATCCTACTTTTGAATACAAATTTATATCACCATAGGTAACAACAATAGAAACATCATTAGTTCTTAAATAATCTAAAGAGTGGCTAATAAGATTCTGTCCAATTTTTTTACCTTGGTTTTCTGTTTTGACAGCTACAGGTGAAAGGAGGAATATTTTTTCAAAATTATCAGTTTCCATTCTAGTTAGAATAATTGATCCAACTATTATACCTTCATCTTCAGCTACAAATACATAAATATCTTTAGTAGGAGTTAGTTCAAAAAAATCTTTTACTAAATCTTTGATTAGTCGACCTTCTTTTTCTCCTTCTGATGTTGCAAAGCTTTTATAATACATTTCACAAATTTTATTTTCTTCACCTTTTTTATACTGTCTATAATTCATTTATCTACCTTTTATTCTTTTAATTATTTTTGTTTTTAAATTCATCTGGACTTATTCCAAAATTAAAGCTAATAATTAAATTTTAGAAGAAGTAAATTTATATTCTTTTTTATATAAATGTATACTATAAACACCAAGAGATAAATATAATGGAATGATTATAACAAGAGATATTTCGGGGTAATAAAATTCTTTCTTATATACAAATACAATAGCCGAAAAATCAATTAAAGAATGTGCTACTATAGAGAGCAAAAGAGAATGACTTTTTTTATAAATAACACCTAAGAAAAATCCTAAAGAAATAGTCCAAATTACCTTTGAAACAATTACAAGCATTGAGCTGCCTAAAGATCCAAACACATGTCCAAGTCCAAATAGAACAGAAGATATAATGATTGAGATGAGCGTTGAGTCCTTTTTATTTATAAAAAGGCGCTCAATTACATTTAATAATAAGCCTCTAATATATAGTTCTTCAATAAATCCAACACCAATATAATAAATTAGTCCTTCAAAAATTATTTTATAAATACTTGGTTGATAATCAAATGGTTTTAATCCAATGTAAAAAGCTGAAGTTGTGATTACAAATACAAATAGAGTAATCCCGCCATATCTTTTAATTCCTTCTACAAAATACTTTCTATTAAATGCAAAAACCCAAGAAGGAAAAAATATTTTTTTAGTTAAAAATATAAATCCTGTAATAATTATGAAATTAATAAATAGTGATAAAATAATAGGGTTAATATCAAATACGCTTATGTTAATGAATAATGTAGTGGGCAACCCACTGATATCCATTATAGCTACAATTATAGTAATTATTAAAACATACAGTATCTCTTTATCAAATATACTTTTCATATAACAAATAATAGCTTAAATTTGAAGCCTTTTAAAGTTTTAAAGCAAAGTCAATTTGTTCTTTAACAGAAAATAAACAATTTTGGTTTAATATTCCCATATTTAAACAATAAATAAGTTTTGTAAATAATCATTACACTTGGTCATCATTATTTCATCATTTTAACAATGTTATGTTAATTTGGATAAATTAAATTTCTATATTCAAACTTATCAAATTGAAAACTTTTAATTTATCATATCTCTCAAGGGAATATATAAATATGAAAGAAGATTTTTTAGATTATTTAACATACCATGATTATATGAAATAAATGAATACATTTTATATTTTATCTATTTTAAGTGCTTACTTTCCATCCTCCATCAATAACGTCATTAATTGAGTCATATGTATCTTGTAATTCATCAGTTTCATAATCATAGATTGAGTAATTATCTCTTATTGCATCCATAAGTTTTATATATCCATAGCGACCATCTAAATGATTCATAGTGCAACCTTTATTTTTTCCTGATAAATCAAATGAAAATGCAACTACATCTATTCTTCTTAGAATATCGCTAGTGATATCATTTTGTTCTTTACTCCATTTTTTATTTGACATTATGGACTCCTATTTTTATTTATTAGTTAAGTAATAATATAAGAGATATTGCTATATGTCAAAATAATTTGTCGTACATGACTAAATAAATTGATTGTTTATAATATGTTGTACTTTTTATTTGCAATTGTGATCCAATCGAATGGGATTTTTCACTTACAAAGTATATATAAGAGAGTTTGTTTAAAAAATCTGATTAGCTATTTATAAAATATATATTGATTTTATTTTTGATATTCATATCCTACAAAGATGGAATAAAGTTTTGCCATTTCTTTGGGTGTTTTGTCTGCATTATTTTTTACCCACTTTTCTAATAGATTCCAAAGACCTGCAGAGTTAAAAGCATTAAAATACATTAAATCTTTAGAAGAAAGATGAGGTATGTTGAACGTTATTGATGGATCTTTTGAGCAAGAAAGCTGATTCATGAATATATTGAATTCTTCTAAAAGCATAAAAAACAAATTATGTTGTTCAAGTAAATAAAGCAATTCAATATTTTTCCCCCAGTAATTAAAAAATGTTTTGGCTAATAAATATGGTGTTTCTAAATTTTTCTCTTCCATATCTTTTCGATATTGAATGATAAGAGTTTGTACATAACATCTAATTATATCATCTTTAGTTTTAAAATTTAAATAAAAAGTTGCCCTTGCTATTTCAGCTTCTTGGGCTATTTGTGTAATAGTAATTTTACTATACTCATCATTTTCCATAAGGGTTAATAAAGCTTCTATAATCCATCTTTTTATTTTACTTAATTGATTAAATTCCTTTTTATTTAACTTCATGCTATCTCCATTTTTTAATAGACAAAAATATCAATGTGTCTATATTAAATTTTTAGTATTGTGTTTTTTAATTTAAGATTAATATAATGCTAATGAATTAAATAAACAAGTGTCTATAAATAGACATTTGTAAATTATAGGAGATTCATTATGGATATTAATAGTACAATGATTTTATTGAGTGGTATTGCTTGGACAATTACTTATATTGCCTTAGTATATAGAGGGTTTAAAGATAAATCATATGGAATGCCCCTCGTCGCATTAGCATTAAATTTTACATGGGAACTTACTTTTTCAATAATTTATCCACCACAATCAGGAGGAACAATAGCTACAATTATTAATACAATTTGGTTTATTTGTGATATTGCTATTGTTATTTCCTATTTTAAATTTGGATATAAATATGTTAAAGAATCTTTAAATGTTAATAAAAAGACATTTTTATTAATTTCTATTCTTGCTTTTTTAATTTGCTTCTTAATTATGTATATAGGGGGACCATTTTTTGCACAATTTAATAATTATTTTAATAATGATCTTTTTGAATCAGCAAAATTTATTGCATATATACAAAATGCTGTTATGAGCGTTCTTTTTGTAAATATGTTCTATACTAGGAAAAAAAATAATCATCCTATTGAAGGTCAATCCTTTTATATTGCTTTGATGAAAATGATTGGAACAGCTTTTACTGTAGGAATATCATATATTTTGCTTCATCCTACTTCTTGGTATTTCATGGGTGTATTTATTTTTACTAGTTTAATATTTGATCTATGGTATAGCGTTTTAATCTTTAGAGAACTAAGAAAACATGGAATTAATCCATTACTAAGATTATAATTAGTAACTGTGTTAATATAATATTTACATTTTTTTTACTTAATATGAATAATTGGTATCTTAAGAAATATATATAATTAGATTAAATAAATATACTTAATTTAACTTATATTATTCCCAGAGATACCAATATAGTTAATATGGTATGATTAGTTTCTATAAATTATCATTGGATTACATTTAGCTATAGTTATAGCTACCCTTATATTTTACTCATATTTGTGTAATAAAAAAGTTATAAACACTTCAATTTTATTGGGTAATCTTTTGTTTCTCAAATTATTTTTTTTTAGAAGTTTCAGGTAACTCTGAATAATGTGGGATTTTCTCTAAGTTATTATCCCATGATGCTCTACTATCGACAAAAATATGGCCCTTAGGAGAGATATTTAAATCAGAATCTAAAGACCCTGCAGGAACGACTAATAATGATTCATCCATTTGTAATGTAGGGAGAGCAGAACCACAATTTGGGCAGAAACTTTTTGAATGATTACTGTTTTCAACTCTATAGGTCTTAACTTTATCTTCTCCTGAAATCCATTTTAATTTTGCTGAAGAAGAAAATAAATTGGAAGCATGAGCAGAACCTGTATCTTTTCTACATCTAGAACAATGACATAGATAAAAATCTTCAAAGTCTCCTTCTATTTCAAATGTTATACTTTTACAAAGACATGAACCTGTGTGTTTCATTTTTACCTCCTTATTGAATATAAAAAAATATATCATCTAGCTAATTTTGATGCAACATAATTCTTTACGTCAAATTATAAATATGGAGAAATTACTATATATTTTTATTTTTAGATAAATGTAAATTTGTATAATTATTCTAATTTTTTAAAAGTATAAAAATATACTATCTATTTTACTTTATTGTTTTTATTGATAAGGAATTAGTATTTAATGATATTTAACGTTGACCTGTAGAAATATATTGCATTATATTTTTAGTAAGAGGAATGTAGATGGAAGAACTAAAGGTAGCAAAAAAAGTCCTAATTATTGAAGACGATAAAGAAATTTCAAATGTTGTTTCAGTAAATCTAGAGAGTAATGGAATTAAAACTGAACAAGTTCATGATGGAATATTAGGCTTAAAGCGTTCAAAATCCAATGAGTTTGATCTCATTATTCTAGACATAATGCTACCAGGTCTTGATGGGATTAGTATTTGCAGAAATCTTAGAGAAGAAAAGTTTAATACTCCAATTCTCATGTTGACCGCAAAAATAGATGAAATTGATTTAGTTTTGAGTCTTGAGCTTGGAGCTGATGACTATATGACTAAACCTTTTAGTATGAGAGAGTTGTTAGCGAGGGTTGGTGCTCTTATAAGAAGATCTGAGAAAACAATTAATAAGGTAGAAGAACAGGATGAGAAACTTCAATTTGGAGAACTAGTTATTGATTATAAAAAGCATCAAGTTAGTGTTAGAGGTACAACACTTAATTTAACCGTGAAAGAATTTGAGCTTCTTGATCTATTTGCTAGAAATCCCGGTAGAGTTTTTAGTCGTGCAGATCTTCTAAACACAATTTGGGGATATAATTTTCAAGGATATGAGCATACTGTAAATACTCATATCAACAGACTTAGAAATAAACTCGAAATCGATCCTTCTAATCCCAAATATCTACTAACCGTCTGGGGGCTTGGATATAAATTTACAGAGAAGGAGGCCCTCCTATGATATTTCGCTCATTCTATGCAAGATTATCAATTCTTTTTCTCATTCTTGTTTTTATATTAGGTGGTGTAACACTATTTGTAGCATTCGATGCATCAACACACCTTTTTGATGAAGTAGATCAGTTAATAAATAGAGAGTATGCTACTAATATTTCTAATGAATTATTATCTATAACTGAAGGAGATTTAACAAGCGATGAGGTTAAAGATGCCATACATTATATGATGGTTTTAAATCCTAATGTTGAAATCTATTTAATAGACTCTGATGGACAAATTCTCAGTTATTTTGCAGGAAAAGGTAAAACAATAAAAAGGGACCATATTGATATCAAACCTCTTGAATTGTTTCAAGAAAGTGATGGTTATGAATCTATTCTTGGTGATGACCCAAGAACAGATAGTGAAAAGAAACCTTTTTCTGCTGCTGCTACACTAATAAATGGAAATCCTGGATGGGTATATGTAATTTTAAGAGGACAGGGATTTGATTCTTCCCTGGCTTTAGTAAAATCAAACTATTATCTTAGATCAGGATTGTCAACATTTTTAATAGCACTACTTTTTACACTAATTGCAGGACTTTTCTTATTTTTTATTCTTACAGACCGATTGAGAAAGCTAAGTGATGATGTTCAAATATTTAAAGAGGGTGATTATACCCACAGAGTTTCAATTAAAGGTAATGACGAATTAGCCCAATTGGGTAGTACTTTTAATGAGATGGCTAAATCAATAGAAGAAGGTATTCAAAAATTAAAAGAATCAGATCATCAACGAAGTCAACTAATTGCAAATATTTCCCATGATTTGAGAAGTCCCTTAACTTCAATTAGAGGGCATCTTGAAACACTTTTGCTTGAAGAACAGAATATTAGCGAGAAAGAAAAACGAGAATATATTGAAATCACATTGCGCAATGTCGCAGGCTTTCAACGTTTAGTAGAAGAACTTCTTGACTTAGCTAGATTTGAATCCGGAGAGATTATTCCTGATAAACTTTCCTTCTCACTAGCAGAACTATTGCAAGATGTAGTTTTAAAGATGAGAGGACAATCAGATTCTAATGAAATATCTTTGCAATATGAACCAGATCCTAATATACCATTATTTAAAGGTGATATCGGTTTATTTGAACGTGCAGTTACTAATATCATAGGCAACGCAATTGAACACACACCTCAAAAAGGAATTGTTAAAATTGACTTATCATTTAATAATAATATTTATAAAATAGAAGTATCAGATACTGGCCCCGGAATCCCAAGAGAAAATCTCCCTCATATATTTGAGAGATTTTATCGTGTGGATAAGAGTAGAAATAGAAACACTAAAAGTACTGGTCTTGGACTTGCAATTGCTAAAGAGGTTATTGAACTCCATGAGGGCTATATTGAAGCTAGAAATTCTCTCGATAGTGGTGCCATTTTTACCATAACTCTTCCTAAAATAAGTTAATCTTTGTTTTATCTTCTGTGACACTTTTGTGATAATTGTATCCTACCTTATGTGTAGGAGGTAACGAATATGAAAACGTTAACCACAACAATTATAATATTTTTAGCTATCAGTTCCACTCTTGTTGCAGGAGGAAAAAAGGAATCACCCATAGAACCTGAGAATGCCATGATGATGATGGTACAGGATGATCAACCTCAAAACACAAGTAATGAACCTTTCATATTTTATCAAAATTTTGAACAGGCAAAATTGATTGCTTCTGAAGCACCCACAGTATTATTTTTTCATGCTAGTTGGTGCCCCTCTTGTAGAACTGCACGTGAAGAGTTTAATAGCCGTCAGGATGAATTTAAAAATATAAATATCATAATAGTCGATTATGATAACTCAACAGACCTTAAAAAAATGTACGGAATCACTTATCAGCATACTTTTGTGCAAATAGATGAAAATGGTGAGGCCTTAGCCAAATGGAATGGTGGAGCCACTGATGAACTACTTTCCAATGTAAGAATGGAGGAATAGATATGATGATACTTGCTTTTTTCGCTTTCTTATCCGGTATAGTAACGATACTATCACCTTGTATTCTTCCTGTACTTCCTATTATTCTCTCCGGAACAGTAGGGGGGAAGCGTAAACCAGTAGGTATCGTTATAGGTTTTATAATAAGTTTTAGTCTATTTACATTAGCTCTTTCAGCTTTAGTTCAGACTTTTTCAATATCTGCTGAAACTTTAAGATATGTAGCAGTTGCTATTATTGTAACCTTTGGTATTACTTTGATGATTCCAAAACTACAATTAGTTTTAGAGAATTTTCTCTCAAAAGTAGCAAGAACAAAGGGCTCTTCAAACCGTAATGGATTTTTCGGCGGGGTAATGACAGGTTTAAGCCTTGGATTAGTTTGGACACCTTGTGTAGGACCAATTATGGCTTCTGTAATTAGTCTTGCTGTGAGTCAACAGGTAGATGGCGGGGCTGTAATAATTGTTGCAGCTTATTCATTAGGAACTTCAATCCCTATGTTTGCAATTATGGCCGGTGGTAGAAAACTCTTGAATCGCTTCCCTAAAATAACTGGAAAAACTAAAGAAATTCAACGATTCTTTGGCGTTATAATGATTGCTGCTGGATTAATGATTGGCTTTGGTGCAGATAGAACTTTTCAAACCTTTATCTTGAAAGTATTTCCAAATTATGGAACAGGGTTAACTGGTTTTGAACAAGGAGATTTGGTCCAAGAGGCATTAAATAGTCGTGATAGTAATGGTGATCTTATAGATGGTTATAATTGGTCAATTGCTTTAGAACCTGCTGAGATTTCCAACTATGGAAAAGCACCTGAATTAATTGCAAAAGGCCCTTGGATAAATACAGAAGAAGATATTTCAATGGAAAGTCTAAAAGGTAAGGTCGTCCTTATAGATTTTATGACATATAGTTGTATTAACTGTGTTAGAACAATTCCTCATCTAAGAGAGATATATGATAGGTATGAAGAGTATGGTCTAGAAATTATTGCAGTACACTCTCCAGAATTTCCTTTTGAAAGAAATGAGGATAATGTAAGAGAGGCTATTGCAGATTTAAAAATAAATTGGCCTGTTGTTTTAGATAACGATTTTTCTCAATGGAATGAATACAATAACCGCTACTGGCCAGCTCAATTCTTCATTGATGGAGAAGGAGATATTAGATATTTTCATTTCGGTGAAGGTGGATATGATGAAGCAGAACAAGTAATTAGAACACTGCTTCAAGAAAATGGTGCACAGTTAGATATACTAGATAATATATCAACTTCTAATGAAATTCTGGGTCAAAGAACTCCTGAAATATATTTAGGATATACAAGATCAAAATATTTTGCTTCTAATGAAGAAACTTTCGATAGAGATTCACTCACTTTCTTTGAAAAAGAAGAATATCTTGAAGTTGGTCAATGGACTATAGGTGGAGAGTGGATTATTAGAAATGATTTTATAGAAATCGAAGGAGATGGTGAATTAGAGCTTCTTTTTGAGGGAAAAGACTTATTTATTGTAATTGAACCTATCAATGATGATAGTGTAATAACTGTTGAAATAAATGGCAATAAACCTCAAGACACTGCTGATGTAGTAAATGGTGTACTTAAACCAAATAGTAGCAGACTCTACCATCTAGGAAGTTTTACTGACTCTTATGAAAAATTACTTAAACTAAAGATTTCAGGTCACGTGAGACTTTTCACATTCACATTTGGATGATTCGATAAATAAAACTTATCAAATCAATAACTATAGACAGATTTTCTGTCAAAAGTACAAGAGACTATTGGAGTAAATAATATGAAAGATCGTCAATTAAGATTTTTGCTTATAATAATAGTAATCTTGATTATTGCACCATTATTATTAATATCGCGCGGTAACCAGGAAATAAGTGAACAAGAATCAAGAATATATATAGAAGAGACTGATGCATTGCTCCCAATTGACCATGACAATGGTACATGGGAGAAACCTTCTGATGAACAACTACGTAAGCAGCTTTCTTCAGTTCAGTATGATATAACACAAAATGATGGAACAGAACCAGCCTTCCAAAATGAGTTTTGGGATAATAATGAAGAAGGAATCTATGTAGATATCGTATCTGGTGAACCATTATTTAGTTCTACTGATAAATTCAAATCTGGAACTGGATGGCCAAGTTTCACAAAACCTATATCAGTTGGTAACATTAGAGAAACTACTGATTCTTCTTATGGAATGAAAAGAACTGAAGTTAGAAGCTATTTTGGAGATTCCCATCTTGGACACGTCTTCTCTGATGGACCAGATCCAACAGGACTTCGCTATTGTATAAATTCAGCATCTCTTAGATTTATACCCAAAGAAGATTTAGAAAAAGAAGGATATAGTAAGTTCTTGTATTTATTTGGTGAATATCAATCACAACTCTCAATTAGAGAGCAACTTCCAGATTGGACTGAATTGTATGATAATAGTGAAGTTGAAACTGCAGTTTTTGCTGGTGGTTGTTTCTGGGGAGTTGAGGCTGTATTTGAACAGCTTTATGGAGTTGTTTTCGTTGAATCCGGTTATAGTGGTGGAAGAGAAGAAGCTGCTACTTACAATGATGTTTCATCAGGAAGAACAAATCATGCTGAAGCTGTTAGAATAATATATGATCCAAAACTAATTGATTACAATACTTTAATTAATGTATTTTTCAAGGTTGCACATGATCCAACTCAACTTAACTATCAAGGCCCTGATACTGGAAGACAATACAGATCAATAGTTTTTTACACAAATGATGAACAAAAGCAAGATGTTGAGCAATATATAAGTGAACTTAGTGAATCAGGTTTTTATGATGATGAAATTGTAACTAGGGTTGGTAAATTAAGTGCATTTTATCCTGTAGAAGAATATCATCAAGACTTTCTAATTAATAATCTATATCATCCATATATAACTCATTGGGATATACCTAAATTAGAAGATTTGAACAATAAATATCCTGAGCTGTTGGCTGTGAATAATCCTGCAACTTTTGATAAAATAAATAGATTGATTGAAATTAATGAAATCAAGTAAGTAAAGATTATTCAATATATTTTATTTGAAACTTATTGTTTAATTAAATGAAACAATAAATCCTAGCTTATAAAAATGATAAGGTACCTCCAAAGTAGACAAAATAATTTTTGAAACACTTTGGAGGTATTTTATTATGTGAAGAAAACCAAAATTTAGTAATGAAATTAAAATTAAAGCATGTGAAGATAATAAATAAGTAAATGTTGATTTTTTTACCTAAATACTATTTTTTATTTTGAACTATTTAATTCCACTTCTAACAGCACCTTCAACAATATATTTTTGGAATATGCTATATATAATAATTACAGGAATGCTGGCAATAGTTAATGCTGCCATAGTATGGTTCGTAAAGATATGATCTCTATCGCTAAATATAGCATTTAGAGCTACTTGTATTGGCATCATTTTTTGCTCTGATAAAGCCATTACAGGCCATAAAAAGTCATTCCATGAAGCTAAGAAAGTTAATACTCCAATGGTTACATATATAGATGAACTGGTTGGAATTACAACTTGGAAGAAGAATCTAAATGAAGAAATACCATCAATTTTTCCAGCTTCAACCAATTCTTGAGGATAAGTGATAAAGGTCTGTCTAAATAAGAAAATATTCATAACATTTGCTACAAAGGGGAGAATATAACCCGGAATTGTATTTAACAGATGTAAATTATGAACAACTAAGTACATTGGTAAAATAATTGCTTCTATTGGTACTATCATCATTGCAATAATAAATACAAATAATACCTTTTTGCCAGGATAATTATACATTGCGAGAGAATATCCGGCAAAACTATTTACTATCAAGCCTAATATAACCATTATACTTGCATAAAATAATGAATTTATTATGTTATTAAACACATTATAATAATCTAATAATTGAGAATAAGCAGTTAAGGATAAATCATGTGGGACAAAAGCCATAAAACTTCTCATGTCCTTATATATTGTTGCTTCAGGTTTAAAAGAAGAAACTATCATCCATTCAGTAGGTATTAAAAACAAAATAGCTAAAAAAGTAATACCAATATAAAATAAAATTTTATTTTTTCTATGTTTAGTCAGTTTCATTTGGCAATATCCTCTTAATAATTAAAGAAACTACAATTAAAAAAATTGTAAATACAATTGTAACAGCGCTAGCGTATCCGATATATCTATGTCTAAATCCTTCTTCATAAATAAATTGTAAGATAGTTATAGTACTATAATCAGGACCTCCACCAGTCATAACCATAGGTTGAACAATTAATTTAAATGCTTGAATTACAATAGTAATTAATTGATAAATGATGATAGCTCTTAATCCAGGGATTGTAATATGGAAAAATTGACTAACTTTATTTGCACCATCAATTGTAGCAGCTTCATACATGCTTTGGTCAATATTTTTTAAACCGGCTAAGAAAATGAGCATTTGATACCCACAACTTGAATATGCTGAAATTACTACGATAGAGTTCATAGCTTGTTTCACACTTGTTAAGAAAGGTTGGGGTGCAAAATTTAAATTTTCTAAAATTTCATTAATTAACCCAGATGTTGGATTTAATAAACTAGACCATAATATCGAAACAACAACTAAAGATAAAATTGCGGGTGAAAAATAGGCTACTCTATAAAATCCATTACCCTTAAAATGTTTGTTAATTATTAAGGCTAAAGATAAAGCAATAAATAATTGTAATGGAACTACTTTGATTACAAATTCACAAGTGTTAAAAAAACTTGTGATCAACTGCTCATCTGTAAATAATCTGATATAATTATCTAGACCAACAAATTTTTGCTGCCCTGGTTTTAATAAGAAATAGTCAGTAAAACTATAAGATATTGCTGAACCCATTGGCCAAATAATGAATAAAAATAATAATATCATCGCAGGTAAAATAAACAGATATCCTACAATCATATCATTCTTCTTATTTTTACTTACCATAAGAAACTCCTTTATAAGGTAGATGAACCGAACTACAATTAAGTAGCTCGGCATTTTTATAAAGATTAATTAAAATCTATCGTATTCTTTTTGAATTTTTTCCATTGCTTTATTAACAATAGCTCTAATTTCGTCTGGATCATCAGTTTTTGCTTGTGCTATAGCTAAAATAACATCTTTTGACCATAATTCTGATAATACAGGATAACCTTTAGTTACAGGTCTTGCATGGTTAGTATTAGCAATTTCATAAGCTAGTACACCCCAAGCTTCGTTGGCTCTAGAATCATCTGAATTTAAATCAATTACATCTAAAGCATTTTTTCTTGCAGGAACAGCACCATTCATATCATAATATAATCTAGAAGCCTCATCATTAGTTAGTTCTTGTAAAACTTCACCTACAGCTTTTCCATATTCACTATTTAGATCAACGCTACTGCTACATACAAATGCCCAGGATCCTGAAGGAGTATATAATCCATCATAAGATTCGTCAACTTTTGGATATCTAACTGTCATATAATCTAAATCAGGATAGTTTGCAGTTATTTCTGAAATGAACCAGAACCCTAGAATACACATACCAGCTTTTTGAGTATAGAATGCTTTTAATGGTTCTGTAGGTAATACTAAACCTTCTTTGAAGAATTTACCTAAGTAGGTTAAAGATTCAATATTTTCATCACTATTGAAATATCCATCTAAGGTTAAACCATCAGGACCAATTAAAGAACCACCATTTGCCCAAAGTAAAGGAGTTAAGAAATAAGTACCTGTCTCATATGCTCCTTTAGTAATATCACTAGTTAGCCAATCACAAGCAACTTCCATTTCTTGGATTTCAGGTTTGTTCATAGTTTCTGGATTTGTTTTTAAATCCGCAATAGCTCTAGCAACTTCTAACATTTCTTGCCAAGTCCAATCTTCATCAGTAGCTGGAATTAAAGCTTTTTTATCTTCAGGTAGATATTTTATGATGTTTTTATTAAATGCAATGGCAACACCACTATCTTGATACCCTAAAGCATACATTTCACCATTAAAAGTACCTTGTTGAATCATGCTAGCTGTAAATCCATCAAGAAATGATTGAGGAATAACACTTTCTACAGGTTGAATAACACCTGCATCAGCGTAAGATGCAACATCAGGTCCATCTAGAGTAAAAATTTCTGGCATATTATTAGAAGTTAATGCAGCATTTAATTTATCAATATAACCTGAACCAGCGCCGGCTCTAGTAATATTTTGGATTTCTACTTGATAACCATCTTCATGTTCAGAGTTGTATTTATCAACAATAACTTGGAACATTTGACCTTCTCTAGAGTCCGCTGAAGCTTGAGTCCAAATCTCAATTACCTTATTTTCATTTTCGCTACTACCACTAGCGAACAGAGCTACAGAGCTACAACATAATAAAATTAATAATGTACTTAATATTTTCTTCATTTAATCCTCCTAAACTAATCTTTTTACCTTGATTTTGTTTAGACTACACCCATTTTTCAAATAACGCAAGTGAAATTTTCAAAAAATCATTTTAAAAAATCAGAATAATCATAAATAAATTATAAATATTGATTTTTGTGATTATTTGCTTGACAATTTAAAATTCTTAACTTATTGTGAATATATGGAAAATATTGAATTGAGCTTGAGACAAAAAAAAATATTAGAAGCAATAAAAAATAATCCCGATATAAAAGTTGATAAGATAAGTGAGATTACTAATACCGCCCCAGCAACTGTTAGACGGGATTTAAATAAACTATCTCAATTAAATTATATTGAAAAAAGTTATGGTAAACTTTCAATTATAAATCCTATTGAGAAGAGAATAATTGAAGCTCAATATGATATTAATGAAGATCAACTAGCTTTAATAAAAAAAACAGAAAAACAAATTCATTCTGGTAATGTTATTTTATTAAATTATAGTAAGTTGAATTGTAAATTAGTAGATGAACTATTAATAAATGAAAAATTTGCTACTATAGTTACTAATTCATTAGATATTTTTGATAGGACAAAAGATTCTGACAAGTTGCATAATATTTTACTTGCCGGATTGTATAATAAAGATACAAAAACCTTTTCTGGTACAACAACATACTCAATCCTTTCAACTCTTAGAGCCGATTGTTTTATAATGCATCCATCAGGAATTGATTTTGATTTAGGATTTCTAACAAGTCCTACTGATGATTTACAACTTATGCAATATATGATTAATGTAGCTAGAAAAGTAATTTTATATATTGATGAATCTTGTATTAAGAAAACTTCAGGGTTATTAGTTGCAGAATTTAACTTAGTAAATACTGTAGTAACTACTAAAAAAATTTATGAAGAATATAAACAAGAATTAGATTTATATGACTTCAATATTATCATCGCAAATTAATTAATTAACATATATATTTTATAATTTTGGAGGTTCTCTATGAACACAATATATCCCCATTTTCATTTTAGACCAAAAAAAAATTGGCTAAATGATCCTAATGGTACAATTTATCATAATGGTTATTATCATATATTTTATCAATATAATCCTACTTCTGACTGCTGGGGAAATCTCCATTGGGGACATGCAAGGACTAAAGATTTTATTAATTATGAAGTAATTCCTAATAATTTATATCCTCAAAAAGAATTGGGAGAAACTGATTGCTTTTCAGGATGTATTGCTTTAAATAAAGATAAAGTTCCTGTTGCATTATATACTAGTGTATCTTTAGAGCGTGATGATATTCCAAATATTCAAAAAGCAGTTATTTTTGATGATGATTTAATTACATTTGAAGAAAATAGAATAGCTGCACTAACTATAGAAATGCAAAATCTTCCACCTATTAGAAATGATTGGCGAGATCCTTATGTATTTTGTGCAGATAATAGATATTTCTTAGTGCTCGGAGCGGCAATTGGTAATTTACAAAATCCATCAGTTTTGCTTTTTGAATGTGAAGATGGTAGTTTAACTAATTGGAAATATGTTAAAGAGATTGTTGCTTTTAAACCAGTCATTGAATTATTTGAATGTCCTAATTTTTTTAAACTTGGAGATAAATGGGTATTAGTGGGATCCCCTTATAAAGAGGTCGAGTATTATGTTGGGACATTTGATACCAATACTCTTGATTTTAATATTGAGAAAAAAGGATTAATTGATCACTGTGCTCAATATTATGCAACTAATACAATTATTGATGATAAGAATAGAACCATCCTGTTTGCTTTTGAAAGAGGATTTAGCAAAAATCAAGGGTGGAATAATGTTATTTCAATTCCAAGGGAAATATCTTTAGATGCTAATAATGAGATAATTCAAAATCCGATTGAAGAGATTAGCTTATTAAGGGAAAATAAAATTATTGATAATAATAGTTTTAATTTAGAATCAATCAAAGAATTTTCAGATGATAGATTTGTACAATGCGAAATTAATTTTAAAATTGAATTAGAAAACAATTTAAAAACAAACTTAATATTAAAAGATAATAAAGAAAGTCTAACTCAAATTTTATTCTCAAATTCCAATGTAAAATTCGATAGTATTTTTATTCCTTTTCAAAAACAAAATACTTATAATATTAAACTATTTATTGATCATAGTATTTTAGAAATCTATATAGATAACGGTAGACATTGTGCTACGAGAGTTATTGAAAGTTTAAAGAATGTTAATTCTTTACAATTTAGAGGAAATTGCAAAATATCAGAGTTCTCTATTTATAAAATCGGTGATTTAAATATTATTGAAAAATAACTATTTAAACTATAATAAGATTTAAAATAAATATCTAAATTTTTAAAAATATAATAACCTCTTATGTTACTGTAATTTGTAACTAAAGAGGTTGTTTTATATGTATTGAGATAATACTTTTTATAACATTAAGAAAGGAGCCCAAAAATTAAATAGATATCCTACGATAACAATTGAAATTGCAGTTATTATAATAAAAGCAGCTATCAATTTTGGTTTTATAACTTTTCTTAATAAAATCATTTCTGGTAAAGAGAGAGCAGTGGTTGCCATCATGAAGGCTAGAGCTGTTCCAATACCAACGCCTTTTGCAATAAGAGCTTCTGCAATAGGAATAGTGCCTAGTGCATTAGAATAAAGAGGCACTCCAACAAGTACTCCAATTAATACAGCAAAAGGATTATCAGGTCCAGCATATTTGCTTAATAATTCAGCTGGAGCATATCCATGGATTAAAGCTCCAAGTCCAATACCAATAATTAAATATATCCAAACTCTATGAACTATTTCTTTAACAGCATCCCAAGCGAATATAAAACGGTCTTTTGCAGACATTTCAGGTATGAAATCAGAACCATTACGTTTGTTATATACATAATCTTCAACTTCTTTTTCAAGATGAAGTTTACCAATAATAATCCCACCAACGATTCCAACTATAACACCAGTTATTACATATACAACTGCTATTCTCCACCCAAAGGAAGCTAATAATATAGCAAAGGCAGCTTCATTAACAATAGGTGAAGTTATTAAAAAGCTAAATGTAAAACCTAGTGGTATTCCTGATTCAACAAAACCAATAAAAATTGGAACAGAAGAACAAGAACAGAATGGAGTAACAATACCAAGTAGAGAGGCTATTATGTTACCTTTAAGACCACTGAATTTGCCTAAAATCTTTTTAGTTCTTTCAGGAGGGAAAAAGCTTCTTACCAATGAAATTGCATATACCATTAAGCTTAAAAGTATAATAATTTTTACAGTATCGTAAAAGAAGAAATGCACACTAGAACCAACTGGACTTTCTACATCCAATTTAAATACGTTCTCTACTAATTGAGTAACTAGATAATTTAGCCATCCAAACATAAATTTTACCTCTTTAAAAATTTAATTTTTTTGTCCTATTTTTCAGACAACACTATTTACTATTTTTTTTTAGGATTAGCAATCCTAACCCTAAATAATTAGGGATTTTATATACATTGTTAAAAATAATTAATTTACTATTTTTAGATTATTTGATCTGAATTAGCGTAGACCATTTTATGGTCAGACTCTTTCAAGCTAAGAACTAAGATAAATGCAATTATCGTAATTCCAATAAGACTACAAGCAAGTCTTAATAAACCAAATTTAAGTCCAAGGCTCGCAATCTCAAAAGTTAACATTGGGATTTTTGTCGTTGACCAAGCTCCAATAAATACAAAAACATTGAATAAGCTTGCTCTTTTTTTAATCATAACTAAAGCAACTGGGAAAGCAGCATATAAAGGACCAGCAGCAACACTACCTAATAATAGAGCGATAGCAAAGCCTTTAAATCCACTTCCTTGACCAAGGTATTTAACCATTGTTGCTCTATCTACCCAAACATCAAGTAGACCTAGTAATATGAAGATTGGTGGTATTACAGATACAACTTCTATAAAATTCATTTTAGTGTTTTGATACGAAAGTTTCCCAATTTCAGGATATATAATACCTACTATAATATTTATAGTTAATAATAATAAAAACCATTTATATCTTTTTATAAATTTTACCATTATAAAATACTCCCCATAATATAAGCAACAATTAAGGAAAAAAGCATTGCGCAGATATTTCTAATAATTGTAATTTTTGCACCGAACATCTTTTTTTCCATCGGCATTGTTACAACTCCAACCATCATTAGTGAAGAAATAAAGGCAGCAATTTGAGCCGTACCTGCACCATTGTTTAGCAAAGCAGCTGCTAAAGGAAATGCAACAAACCCTGGAATAAGTGTAATGCTACCAACTCCAAGTGCTATAAGAACACCAAGCAACCCAGATCCAGAACCTAAGAATCTGCTTATTGTATCATTATCAATTACACTTAACATCATTCCAATAATAAGAATTATTGTTAAAAATTGAGGAAGAATATTTTCAAAAGACTTCCATGCTTTTTTTAGGGCTTTTTTTGTTTTTCCTCTATCCTTATAAAAGGAGATAGCCAAACAAACAACTACCACAATATATAAAATCTTTGTAAACATTTACCTATCTCCTAGTATCATTAAATGTCTAACTAACTTAATAAAGGTTCAAGGGCTTTAGATTTCAAAAGTTTACCAGCTGATACAACTTTACCATCCACGACTAATCCAGGAGTACTCATTATATTGTATTTAGCAATTTCACTATACTCTGTTACATGTTCAACATTAGCAGTTTTGCCAATTTTTTCTAAAGCTTCTTTAACATTTGCTTCTAACTTTTTGCACTTTGGACAACCTGATCCTAAAATTTTAATTTCCATTTTATTCTTCCTTATTAAATATTTATTTTTTACAATCACCATTACATATAGTGATAAAAGTTTCTTTTTTAGTTAATTTTATTTTATCAGCTTTTAGCTGAGGATAATTATCAATATTCTTAACAACACTTTCTAAAAAAGTGTTAACACTAATATCCTTTGCTTTTAATGAGTAATAGATATATTTACCATTTTGATAACTTTCGACACATTTTATATCTCTAAACCTAGCTAAGTTTTTTGAAACAGTTGGTTGGCTAAGTCCAAGAACTTCTGTTAATTGGCATACACAAAGACTTTCTTGAAATAATAAAACAATCATTCTAAAACGATCTTCATTCGCTGCTAATTTTAAAAAATCATTTAGACAATCCATAAATAATAACTCCTTTATCATATACTCATATTCCCATATTGGTATATGAAAAAAAATATAACTATTACTATTTTTTGTCAACTAGAATTTTAAAAAAACTTTAATTACATTTTCATAAGAAAATATTATTTGGCATAATAGTGATAAAAAACTAACTACCAAAGGTAATTAGATTTTAATGTTTAATTTACATTTTAAATATGAAAAAAAATAATTTATATTAGATAATTTTATTTATCTGATTATTTGAAATATATGCTTTTATATTTTTACTAATAATATTTGCTCTCTTTAAAAATGCTCCATCACTAGCAAAAGCAATATGAGGAGTTAATAAAGTGTTTTTTACTTTTAATAAAGGATGATTTATATCAAGAGGTGGTTCGCTATCGAAGACATCAATTCCAGCGGCCATTATTTCCCCTGTATTTAATGCTTGAACTAAAGAGGAAGTATCAACTACTGCAGCTCGAGCACAGTTTATAAAAATTGAGTTATTTTTCATTATTTTGAATTCTCTCTCTCCAATCATCTTTTTTGTAGCGGAGGTGCTTGGGACATGAATAGATATAATATCACAAGTTTTCAATAACGTATCTTTGTCTAAATAAGTAATACCCTTAATGTCTTTTTTAGTTCTTGAGTAATAATAAACATCACAACCAAAAGCTTGAGCTATTAAGGCAACTCTCTTTCCTATATTTCCGAGCCCTATAATTCCGAATTTTTTACCTTCTAGTTCGAAACCTATAAGATTTGATTTTGTTTTTCCTGTTCTAACAGCTTGATTACAAGATATAATATTTCTTGCTAGTGATAAAAGTAGTCCGAATACTAAATCTGATACTGCAGAAGAAGAGTAGCCTGAACAATTTGAGACCTTGATTCCTTTCTCTTTACAGTATTCAAGATCAATGTGATCTACTCCTGTAAAAGCAACACAAATAAACTTTAATTTTGGACAGTTTTGAATAACTTCTCTACTAAATTTAATGTTTGAAAGTACAACAATATCTGAGTCTTTGCTTCTTTCAATGAGAGAGAGTGTCCTTTCATCTCTATTATCAAAGAAAATTAATTCATCGTTTTCACTAATTCCATTTCGAATTTTACTTTCTAATAACTCTTGGCTAACCCCAAGTGGTTCTAGTATTGTTATTTTCATATTACGCCCCTATTACAATTGTATAATTATAAACTTTTTAAAACAATTATAGATACTTTTTTAAACTTTTCATAAGAAAAAATCATTATTAAAAATAGTAAATAAGAAAACAAAAATGGATAATTATAAATCGTCAGTGTTTACAACAATTGAATGAAGCATGCGTTTTAAATCTTTAACTATTAAATCACACAGTTTATAGGTTCCACCCTTTAGACACCAATCAATGATATCCCCTCTACCTATTCTAAGACAGGCTTCAGCAATTTCCTCTGCATCAATATTACTTTTAAAACAACCAAATTCTATCCCTTCTTCAATAGTTTGTACTAAAGTTATATATAACTTTCTTTTGTGACTATATGAATAGTCAGGTTTAGAAGATATAATTTGATAGTAAGATCCTACCATTAGAACATAACCAAGTTCTTCTTCCATAATACATGCCGATTGTTCAAGTATTCCAAGAATTTTTTCAAGTGGAGTAGTGAACTCTCTCTCATCAAGACATTCGAATAAACGCTCATCGATTATTTGATAGGTTTCATCAATTATACTATCCTTTGAGGAAAAGTAGTGGTAGAAAGTCCCTAAAGAAATTCCTGCTGCTTTGCATATTTCTTTAACTTTAACATTGGTGTAGCCTCGCTCTTTAAATAGAGCCATTGCTGTCTCAGAAATATGCCATTTTTTATTTACAGCGTTTTGTTGGCGATTATTCAATTTTTTCATATGGAAATAATACCAAATTCTATACTAATCGTAAAGCTAAATGCCAAAAAACGCAAATATAGATATTTATTTATCTTTTTTGTTTAAATCAATAAATTTTTATTGACTTTTAAAAAAAGTGCCCTCATAATAAACTAGAATCTAATTCTAGAACATGATTCTACTTTATTTATTTCACACTTAGAGGTTTTTATATGACTGCTACTACTAAAGGGGCTAAATTGCCTTCTTCTATCAAATTAGTGCTTTTTCTAATTCTGTTTACAGCATCAGCACTACTTACGATGTTTCAACCTATTTGGGCAAACATACCACTCAATATTTTAATTCCTGCATTATTATTAATGTTCATGGAAATGGTCTTTTTTGAAAGACTTAAGCTTTCAACACTAATATGTATGAGATTGTTAGTTGTTGTTACAGTTTTTGGTTTATTTTCAGGACCTACATGTATAAAAATTGTTTTAGTACTTTGGATGATAAATATTCTTGAAGCAACTATTACAGATTTAAGTAAAAAACATTATTTAAATTCAATTACTGGTTTTGTACTAACTTTGTCTTTATTTACATTCTTCACACAACAAAATTTATCTTCATGGAATGGTGTTTATTATTCACTATCATTTAAAGGATCAATTGGAACTATCTGCTGGATTATCTCCTATACTCTTTGGAACTGGGATTTTGTTAGCTATGATTTTCCACCATCTATAGCTAAATTACACTTAGCTGTATTAGCTTCTCCTATTGTTGGGGCATTAATTACATCAAATCCTGGGCTTTGGTTTATTCTAAGAGGGAATAGCCTTACCACAGCTGGTGTAACAGAAATTGCATTCAAAAAGAAAATTGATAAATCATTAGAAAGTGAAAGAATGACAAATTTTGTTGAAAAGGTTCACACCTTTCCTGTTCAATTATCTCTAATGATAATAAATGTTTTACTAGTTGCAGTCCCTGCTCTAGTTCTTTAGTAAAAGAAACAAACAAACTTACAATTTATAAAATTTAACATCTAAAATTTAGATGTTACTTAATTCGTTATTTATTACTGAGTTTTATAACCAGAAATATATTAGGAGAAAATATATATGAGTCACTATGATGCAATAATTATAGGAGCTGGTAACGGTGGATTATCTGCTGCAACTAGATTAGCTACAAAAGGAAAGAAGGTATTAGTTCTTGAAAGACATAACATTCCTGGTGGATGTGGAACAAGTTTTAGAAGAGGTCAATTCGAATTTGAAGTTGCTCTTCACCAACTATCAAGTATGGGGAGTCCAGAAAAACCTGGTGAACTTAGAAAGCTCTTTAGAGAATATGGAATCGAAGATAAAATTGAATGGATTCCAATAAAGTCTTTATATCAAGTAAATTTACCTAGTGGAAGAAACCAATCAATTCCAGCAAATAGAGAAGAAGCTGAAAAAGTATTATGTGAGCAATTTCCAAAAGAAAAGAATAATATCTTAAGATATTTTAAAACTGTTTATGATTTCCATAATCAAACTAATGCATTTATGGCTATGCAAGCTAAATCTACTGGTGAACCAAGTGAAATTAAGAAACTTATAGTAAAAAGTGTTTTTGCAAAAAAATTCCCAGTACTAGCAAAATATGCTATGAGTAGTACTCAAGAAGTACTTGATGAATTCTTTGAAGATAAAGAACTTCAATTATGTTTAAGTGCTTATTGGTGTTTTATGGGAATGCCCCCAGAAAGATTTCCTTTCTCAATTCTTGCAAGATGTACTGCAATTTATATTGATGATCATCCATATTATGTAAGAGGTGGATCTCAAGTAATATCACAAGCCTTAGCAGATACAGTTCGTGAGAACGGAGGTACTGTTGTTTATAACTGTGGTGCAAAAGAGATTATTATTAAAAACAATAAAGCTTGTGGTGTTATTGATGATAATGGAGAAGAATATACATGTGATAATATTATTTCAGGTATTTCTCCAATTGATACATATTTTAAGCTAATTAAAAAAGAAGAAGTTCCAAAAGATGCTAGAAAATACTTATCAGCATATACTGTTGGAATATCTGCTCTTATTTGTTATATGGGGCTTGATTGTACACCAGAAGAAATTGGTTACACAGATTCCTTTAATCTAACTTACGATAATCTTGATTGTAATGAAGTTTTCCAAAAAGCATATACTATTATGCCAGAAACAGACCCAATTATTAATACTTGTTATACAGTTGATGATCCTAAAGTATCTCCTGAGGGAACAAGTGTAATATCAGCTGGTACATTAAAATTTGGTAAACCTTGGATGGAATTATCTCCTGAAGAATATCATAAAACTAAGTATGAAGCTGGAAATATGATAATTGATAGACTTGAAAAAATGTATCCAGGACTTCGTAGCCATATAGAAGAAGTCGAAGTTGCAACACCTTTAACTTATATGCGCTACTTACATCATCCAGAAGGTTCTATTTATGGTTTTGAACAAGATATAAAATCAACTGTATTCTTTTTTCCAAGAGAAGATCAGGTAGAAAATCTTACATTTGCTAATGGTTGGGTTAATATTTGTGGATTTGGTCCTAACTATATGTATGGTTCACAAGTTGCTGACAGAATTTTAAATAGGGAGAGTAAATAATGGCTGATTTAAAGAATATGATTATTGCATCTATGCCTCATGGTAAAGATGTATTACAAGAAATAGATGATAAGAGAAAGAGCGGTACTAACTACGAACTCGAAATTGGAAAAATTGAAGCTACTGTTGGTAAGTATCATAAAAAAAATCTCTCTTTAGTTGTTAATAAAATTATTGAACATGGAACACTTGCTAGAACTATTCGTTTAACACCTAAAAATGGAGTTTTACCAATTTTTGAAGCAGGACAATACTTGAATTTATTTACTGAAATTGAAGGAATCAGAACATCACGTCCTTATTCAATTTCATCATCTCCATTGCAGAGAGGATATTATGAGATTACAATTGCTAGAACAAAAACTGGTTTTGTATCTGATTATTTAATCGATAATGTTAAAGTTGGTGATGAATTTGATGCAAATGGTCCAGCAGGAGCCTTCCATTTTAATCCAATTTTCCATAGCAAAAAAAGTGTAATGATTGCAGGGGGAAGCGGTATTACTCCATTTATGAGTATGTGTCGTGAAATTTTTGATAATCGACTTGATAGAGAGGTTCATTTAATTTATGGATGTCGTAATAGTGAGTCTGTTTTATTTAAAGAAGAGCTTGAATCTCTAGCTGCATCTTATGATAACTTTACTTTTAGCCTAGTACTATCTGAGCCAGAAACTGGATATAAGGGAAAAACAGGTTTTATTGATGAAGAATGTATTAAATCTTTAGTAAAAGATATTAAAGAGAGTACCTTTTATATCTGTGGTCCACAGATTATGAATGACTTTGTTGTTAATGCCCTTTTAAATTTAGATGTTAGAAAAGCCATGATTAGACGTGAAATGTTTGGAAGTCGTCAAGATATTCAAAATGAACCAGGATGGCCAACTGATTTAAGTGGAAAAGAAAGTTTTACAATCACAATTGATGGTAAGAAAAAAATACAAGGGTTAAGTGGTGAGAGTCTTTTAACTTCATTAGAGAGAGCAGGTGTTCGTATGAATGTTTGTTGTCGTAGTGGTGAATGTAGTCTTTGTCGTATTCAACTTACAGAGGGAAAAGTATTCCTTGCGAAGGGAATGTTACTAAGATATGCAGATGAGAGATTTGGTTATATTCACTCCTGTAAAGCTTATCCAATTACAGATGTAAGTATAAATCTATAATGCAAATTTTATATTAGAAGGTAAATTATATGTTATTTTTTGAATCACAACCCTTATCAAACTGGTTGATGTTATTTTTAGTATTTGGTGTTTTGTTATTACTTAATGAAATATGTCGTAGAACAAAAGCAGGTGGAATATTTCTTTTAATTGTACTTCCAATAATTTTAACCATATTTGTTTGGCCAAAAACTACAAAGGGCACTAGTGTCGATGATTGGTTTCATTTTGCAAAAGTATATTCTTCTCTTGCAGGTTGTATTGGTTTCTTTCTTATTAGACACATTGAAGGTGCAACAAAAAAGAAATGGGTTTTAATATTCCCACCGTTAATTTTAGCTGTTAATATTTTAGAAGCTGTTATTAGAGATTTTGAAGTTGGTGGACTTGGTTTAGTTGCTCAAGTTTTTGATGGAATGATGATGACAAGTGGTCCTTGGAATTATCTAAATGGTATTGCTGGTATTTTAAATATTATAACA
Organism: Sphaerochaetaceae bacterium; assembly: GCA_963677735.1. Lineage (GTDB taxonomy): Bacteria > Spirochaetota > Spirochaetia > Sphaerochaetales > Sphaerochaetaceae > Pleomorphochaeta. The sequence goes on along the minus strand of OY782505.1, from coordinate 1,487,241 downwards.
ATTACAGGTTGGGCTGGTATTGTAATTAGCTCATCAAAGAGTAAAGACATGCTTTGGCCGGATATGTGTTGGTTCTGGATTGTAGCATATGATCTTTGGAACTTTGCTTATACTTATAACTGTCTTGGAGATCACGCATGGTATTGTGGTATCGCATTACTAGTTGCACCTACCTTTGCTGCATTCACATTTAAAAAGGGAGCTTGGTTACAACACCGTGCCCAAACTCTTGCATTTTGGTGTATGTTTGCAATGACTTATCCTTCCTTTATTGATGAATCACGATTCGCAGTACATGCAAGTCAAAATCCAAAAGCATTAATGATAGCAAGTGTTCTTGCACTTATTGCTAATGTTGTAGTATTTGTTTATATGATTTACAAAGTTGTAAAAACAAAGAGGAATCCTTATAAAGGAGAACTTTATACAGATCTTGCTTGTTATAAAGAAGTTAAACAAGATGCAATGCCTGTTTAATTAAGTTCTTAATATTATCAAATATTAATATAGCTACATAAAAATTTTAATCTCTTACAAATCTATAAAAAGGATGAGTAAGAGATTTTTTTTGTTTATTTAATAATTTTTTATTAGGTTAATATATTTTATTTAATCTAGAACGTTGTTTTTCCATTTAATTTAAGTTAAATTAATTCATATTTTCCAAGCAATTATCATAAAATTCTCTTTATTAATATTAATAGCTGCTGATAAGATTTCTTGCAAAATACAGGTTTTATTTGGTATAATATTGAATATAAGGAGACATAAATACAATGGCTAGTCAAGCAATTATTAGTTCCACTGTTTTAAAATGGGCTAGATTGCGTTCTAATTTTAATTTAGAACAAGTTGCAAAAAAAATAAATGTAAAAATTGATAAAATTGAGAAATGGGAAAATGGTGACTCTAGACCAACATTTAAACAAGCTCAAAAGTTAGCTAATGTATTTAATATTCCTTTTGGTTATCTTTTTTTAGATGAGCCTCCTAAAGAGAAACAGCTTTTGCCAGATTTAAGAACTATTACAAATTACCCTTTGGATAATTTTAGTGTAGATTTGTATGATGTTATTTCTAATGTTAAGTATAAGCAAAATTGGTACAAAGACTATAAAATAGAGAGAGGGGATATTGAGATCCCTTATGTTGGAAAATATCATTATGATGATGATTCCAAGGTTATTGCTGATGAAATTACTAAAACATTACAACTTACAATAGAAGATAGAATTAATTGTAGGAATTGGGAAGAGTTTTATAAACTACTAGTAGAAAGAGCTGAAAACATAGGGTTTTGGGTTATGCAATCTAGTATGGTAAAAAACAATACCCATAGAATACTTGATGTAGAAGAATTTAGAGGGTTTGTAATATCTGATTCTATAGCTCCAGTTATTTTTATAAATGGTTCTGATTCAAAATCTGCTAGAATTTTTACATTAATTCATGAAATTGTTCATTTATGGTTTAATAGTAGCGGTGTTTTAAATTTCAATTTTAGAAATGACAAAATGAGCGATTATAATGCTCATGAAGAAAAATGTAACGAAATTGCTGCTGAAATATTAGTCCCTGAAATTCAAATTAAGGAAAAATGGGACATTGGTTTATCTGTTGAACAAAATTCAGAAATTCTCAGCAAGTATTTTAAAGTTAGTAGAGTAGTTATTGCTAGAAGAGCTTTTGATTTAAAATTTATTAATAAATATGAGTTCTTTAATTATTATGATTGCTTAACAGAAATTTGGAAGCTAAATAAGGAAAAACAAAAAGATAAAAAAGGAGGACCTTCTTTTTATAAAACTGTTGCCTTAAAGAATGGGAATGCTTATTCTTATGATGTTGTTCAAAATGTGTATTCCCAAAATATATTAATGCGAGATGGTGCTAGATTGTTAGATTTAACTCCAGCAACATTATCTAAATTTTCTAATATATTGGGACTTAGTTAATGAAGTATTTATTAGATAGTAACATATTTATTCAAGCAAAAAATATTCAATATCCCTTTGATGTTTTTCCAGGATTCTGGAATTGGTTAGAAAGAGATATGAGTGTAGGTTTAGTCAATTCCATTGAACCCGTTTATATGGAACTTACAAAAGTAAAAGATGATTTGCAAGAGTGGGTATCTAAGTATAAAAATACAGGCTGTTTTTTAAGAGTTGATGATTTGGCTACTCAAAATGCATATAAAGAAGTGATTGATTGGGTATATTCAGAAGATTCTCAATTTAATGAAGCTGCCAAAAGTGAATTTTTAGCGGTTGCAGATTCTTGGCTTGTTGCTAAAGCTATGGCGAGTGATAGTTCAATTGTGACTTTAGAAAAGTTTGAACCAAATAGTAAAAAGAAAATAAAAATTCCAAATGTTTGTAATAGATTTAACGTTAGATATCTAAATACAGTTGAATTGCTAAGAACAATGGGAATTAAGTTTAGCTTAAATAAATAAATGTCTTTTCTAAATAATTTAAGATATACTTCATTAAATTATAAATAATAGAGTATAGAATCTGATTATTTAGTTTTATATCACAATATTAATTGATGGTTATATAATAATATTAATCTAAAAGGGCCTAATTAATTACTGTTAAAATTGTAATAGAAGAATTTATTGTATTATGTTGTGTTTCTATTTTAAACCCTAGTTCTTTTGTAATAGATAGAATACCACCTCTTTTAGTATAATTTTTAAATCCAGCATAATGAGAACCCCCAGCTAATTTTTCTATAAGGATACAACCCCAACCAACAATATTTTTAGGGAGCGGGGTGCTATAATCAACAATTATCATTTTGTTTGAAATCCTTTTCATTTCTAATAGTATTTGTTTTCTTAATTCATCATCTAATTCATGTAGAGCTAATGTAATAGTTGTGAAATCAAATTCTTTATCTTTAATAAACGTTAAATTACTTCCATCTGCTGTATGATATTTTATATTCTTGAGATTTAACTTGGTTGCACTTTTTGATGCACAATCAACCATTACCTCATTTATATCAACCCCAACAACTTTTCTTCCAGTTTTAGCTAATAGTAATGATTGGGCCCCAGTTCCTGAGCCTATTTCAACAACGCTGCTTTCATTTGGAATCAACGATGCAACTTTTTCTCTTAAAGATTTAAGTAGAGGATCTATTAATAATTTATATAATTTACAAGCTAAAAACATATTATATCCTTTATAGTTTTAAAAGCTGTTGATATATCAAAAAGTTAATTTGATTAAAGAGTACTTACTAAAAAAAGTGTATCAGAGAAGTTTTGCCAAAACAAGAAAATATAATATAGTTTTTGTTTATTAGTTGGTTGTTAATTAAAATCTTTTGTAAGCTAGGCACAAAAATACCCGATATTGAATCGGGCATTTAAATTAAAGTAAATTGATTTAACTTATTATAATGTTCTATATAAAGCTAAAACTTCGCTAGGTTCAGCTCTTTTTGTATAGTTTGAATCTATCCATGCTTTGATAATCTTATGGTTGCTATCGATAACATAGGTAGATGGAAGTGGTAAATTATAATCTGGAGTACCTGTTGATGCAGCAACTTTATTGCCATATAAGTTTTGAATTGATGTAGGTAAGTGGAACATTATTCTTAATTTTTTTGCTAATTCATTATTTACATCACTTAAAACTGTAAAGTTTAATTTACTAACATCTTGCTCAACTGAGGTGACATCTGGTTTCTCAGGAGATATTGCAATCATAAGTACATCTTGATTTTCATCTTCTTTTAATAAACTTTCATAGGCTCTCAATTCTAAATTACAATATGGACACCAAGATCCTCTATAAAAGCTAATTATAGCAGGTTTTCCATTTAATAATTTATATAAATCTACATCATTAGAGTTTAAATCTAATAATGTTGCATTATCAAAAATATCTCCAGAAGATTTAGCCTCTTCTTCAATTCCTGTTTTCTTGAGATCTAAAGTAGCTTTATTCATTATATCTGCAATTTCTTTTGGACGAGTTAATAAAGCATTTTTCTCTCTATCTTTTAATTGTTGTTTTAAACTCATATTATTCCTTTCTGCATTTTAAAAAAAGATATGCAGTTTTATTTAATATTAGAGTTTGCAATTTGATAAGTCAAGGTAGAGAGTATTCTATTAATCATAAACTATACATTTATTTGATTTTAATAATTTATATTGTGTGATTTTTAATATATGGTATAAGTTGTACTTTTTATATATAAAATGTGTGTTTAATTTAATTGCTTTGTAGTAAAGTAATTAGTTTTATAAAAACGATTTTAAAGTCTGAATATGGTTATGATTTATAAAGGAATTAATAATTAATACTTAATTATAAAAAAAAGTATTGACATAAGTTACAAATTATTGAATAATATATTCATAACAATTTAAAAAGATAGATATAATAAAAAGGAAAACTTTATGAAAAACAAATTATTTATTTTAATAGCTGCAATGTCAATTTTTACTATGGTAGCTTTGTCTGCTGATAACGCAGATAATAGTGCAACAATAGTTGTAGAAGCTCCTGATACTGCGTTTGTATTTGATTTAGAAGAAATGGAAACAACAGGTTCTTGGATTAGTGCCGATGGTAGAGAAATTTATCAAGCTTATGAAAATGTAAGAAATGGTTTTTCAGCTAATTTTAGAATACGTGCTACTTCAGGCTCTTATGCTTCTTCTGCTGATCTTGATGTAACTGTTTCAGCAGGTCCTTTAACTTTAGAAGCTACAGGTGATACTTACATTACTCCATCTATTAGTGGTACTGTTGGTTCATCCTTCAATGGAACATTTTCAAATGGTGTTTTTGATTTAAGTGTTACTCCAAATTATGTTTATGGAACAACTGCAAATAGTGCTTCAGATTCTCTATCTCTTACATTTGGTTTTGCATCAATTTCAAATGCTCCTGCTGGTAGATACACTTGTGATATAACTGTTGAGTATGAATTTGTATAAACAATAAAGTTTAATAATAAATTATAATAATAAAGTTGCTAAAAGAGTTAATCAAATTAACTTATATAGCAACTTTTTTTGTTTAAAATTATATATCATATCTGAATTATTGTTCCCTAGCTTTCTGTCTAATATTCTTTATATATAAAATCTAGTGATATTTATCTTTAATATCCTTTTTTTGTCAAATATATTCCATGAATGAAAAAAATGAACCCTTTCTTTAATTATATATCGGGGATATAATTTAATTTAACAACAGAAAAGGGGTATTAATGTTAGAATTAGGAACATTGAGAGAATTAAATTTTTTATCGCTTTGTACTCGATTATTCTTAGGAATAATATTTAGTGGATTCTTAGGTTTTTCTAGGAACATCAAACAAAGGCCTGCAGGTATAAGAACTTATATGCTTGTAAGTATTGGTGCTGTATTAACTATGACCTTAGCACAATTTGAACATCAAATGGTAACTACATTATGGAACGAAACCTATCAGCAACTTGGTATTGGTCTTGATTTAAGTAGATATGGAGCTCAAGTAATTAATGGAATAGGTTTTCTAGGTGCGGGTTCGATAATATTATCAGGAAATAGAAAAGTTAAAGGAATGACTACAGCAGCTGGTTTATGGGCATCTGGATGTATGGGGTTGGCTTTGGGAGCTGGCTTCTATGAAGGTGCTATAATTGGATTTGTTATTATATTATTATGTTTATTTGGGTTGCCAGTGATTGAAGATTCTATTCTTTTAAAATCAAAAAATATGAATGTATATGTTGAGTTTAGATCAATTAAATCGTTAAAACATGTGATTGAATTAATTAAATCATTAAATATTTCAATATTTGAATTAGATGTAATTAATAATTTTGATGATCCAAACACCTTAATTGGGGCCAATTTTTATATGCAACTTAGCCACCGAAATACAAAACATTCAGAAGTAATTATGGCTCTTTCTGAATTTGATGAAATTTGTAATGTTGAAGAAATATAGGGAAAAAGAATAAATGGAATATTTAAGAAATTTTAATTTAATATCAATTTTAGTTAGATTGGTTTTAGCAATGGTCTTTGGAGGACTTATAGGCCTTGAGAGAGAAACTAAGAGAAGACCTGCAGGATTTAGAACTCATATATTAATCTGTGTAGGATCTGCACTTACAACCCTTACTTCTCAATATTTATATCTAGAAATGCATATGTATACAGACTTAGCTAGACTTGGAGCTCAAGTAATTGCTGGAATGGGTTTTATAGGTGCTGGTACAATTATAATTACTAAAAGAAAAGATGTTAAAGGTTTAACTACAGCAGCTGGTCTTTGGACAACTGCTATCATTGGATTATGTCTAGGTGCTGGATATTTTGAGGGTGCAATTGCTGGAACTTTAGCAGTTTTATTTATTGAACTTATATTAGGTAAGTTTGAATATAAATATATTAGAAAATATACTCAAGAAATCTTTTATATAGAGTTTAGAAAGAAAGGAACTATTAATGAGATTTCAAATATATTTGAAAAAAATAAGATGACAATTGTTGATATGGAAATGAATAAAGTGAATAAACTGAAAAAAGCTTTTATTACTATAAAAGTCAAAAACTCACTGCAAATTCAAAATGCCATTGAAGAGATAGAGGCAGTAGAAAATGTTGAGTTTGTTGACACTTTAACACAATAAGATTTAAGAAAATCTAGTCTAAAGGATAAAAATCACTAATAGTAAATTATTATTAGTGATTTTTTAATCTAATCATCTTCGTATAGTTCATTTATAATATCCCAACTATTAGGATCTCCTTCTCTAAGTCCACACAGCAATATATATTGATTTAGAAGAGTAGTAAGGTGTTTTATCTTAATATCGTTTGGATCTTTTATAGCTACAACATTCTTTAGTTCGTCATTTTCAGTTGATAAATCCATCACCCTTTTATATTCTTCTATCATTCTCTCTCTAGTCATATGCACAAAGTCTTTGACTTCTAAAATAAAAGGTGGCATATATTGACGTCTTTTCAAATCCTGGGCAGTTTTTTCAATTTTTGCAATACTCGAATCAGGATTTAAATTCTCATATTTTTCTAGTAATTCATTCATTTAAATATCCTCCTAATATCATGGTAATGAAGTAGCAATAGGAATGCAAGAAAAATCATTAATTGAATAATATTTTAAGTAAAATATTTAAAAAAGTTAGCTAGTAAAAAAAGATAGTGTGATTTTTTTTCTATTAAATTATTATTTTATTAAAATTTATTTTATGAAATTTGGAAGTAAAATAAAATAAATAATTAGATCATATCTCTTTTTAGAGGGGTTTTTTATATAAAAAAAAGTTTTTTCATCTTTTGGTTTTCGAAAAAAAATTATAATAAAATGTGTTTTAAAAAATAATTTAATATCTAATATAATCTATTACTCTATTTAATAATTTTAAATTTATGCTTGTTGTAATTGCTTTTATATTAAACAAATAAAATTTTATAATTGTTATATACATAATAATTTTACTAGTAAACTAAAATATTAATTTAAGTTGGAGAATTTTAATGTTCTTTACTTTTAATTGTAGAATATTTAGCCATTTATTTAGTTAAATTTTTTACTCTAGATTTTAATAAAAAAAAAGTTCTTGACAGATTTGTTATATGGGTTAGAATTATTATATGCAATGAAAGTTGCATGCAACAAATGTGTAGTGCTATTATTTTAGCACTCTCCTAAGGAGGAGATAAAAATGAAAAAATTATTAGTTTTAACAGTTGCTCTTATGGTTGCATTACCTGTATTTGCGCAGGGTGTTGAAGAAGAAACTGCAGAATCGTATCCATCACGTAATGTACGTGTTATCATTCCTTGGTCTGTAGGTGGAATGACTGACGTTTTAACCCGTCCTGTGGCTAACCATCTTGAAGAACAATTTGGAGTTCCCTTTGTAGTTGAAAACAAACCAGGTGGTGGTGGTGTAGTTGGATCTTTAGAAATTGAAGATGCTGACAATGATGGATATGTAATTGGTACTACTTCTATGTCTACTGTTTCAGCACAATATGTTTCTCCTGTTTATCCAGATATCCATAATGTTGAATTAATTAGCCAAGTTATTACTATCCCAGCAACTGTTACTGTAAATGCTGATAGTCCTTTTGAAACTTTACAAGATTTACTAGATTATGCTAAAGCTAATCCTGGTAAATTAAAGAACTCAAACTCAGGCTCTGGTGCTAGTGCACATATCTACGCTTCTTATTTTGAAGCAATGGCTGGAATTGAAGTAAATCATATTCCATACCCAGCTTATGCTGAAGCTGTTACAGCCCTATTAGGTGGTCACGTTGATATGACAAATATTCCTCTTCCTGATGTTTCAGCACACGTTGATTCTGGTGCATTAAGACTTCTCGCTATTGCTTCTGCTGAACGTCACCCTTCATATCCTGATGTACCAACATTAAAAGAACTTGGTATTGATGTTGTAATGGGAAATTACAGTGGTTTTGTTGCTCCAAAAGGAACAGATCCTGAAAAAATTAAAATTCTTGATGATGCTATTGCAAAAGCAATGGAAGATCCAGAAATTCGTAATTTCTTAATTGATGCAGGTTATCAACCAGTTTATTTAAATAGTGAAGATTTTGCTACAGTTATTTCTGATGCTGAAAAGCAATTAGACTTCCTAGTTAATGAATTAGGTGTTGAGTTTGTTGATGACTAAAATCAATTGAGATAGAAGTATAAAGTTTAACCGTCCTCAGCTTCTTGTTGAGGACGATATTTAGTACATAAACAAATAAATTTGGAGCAATGATTTATGACAAAAAAAAATATGGATATCCTGGTGGGAATTGTTTTTTTCGCATTAGCAGGCTTTCTTTATATCGTAGCTGGGGAGATGCCAACTCGAGAAGGGGGAATAGCTGCACTTAACACAGGATTTTATCCAAGAATGCTTTCTTTTCTCTTAGCTGTTTTATCTATTTCAATGGTGATTGGAGCTGTTCGTACACAAGGTGAGGGTGATAAAGTTCAAACATGGTGGGCAACAAAATCTGCATTAATAATGTTTTTAGTCACTTTTGTTTTATTAGTAGCATATCCTTTTGTAATGAAATATTTAGGTTTTGCTACAGCTAGTTTTATTTTTATTGCATGTATGACATGGATGTTGAGTAGCAATGAAAAAAGAAACCCATTATTTATGTTTGGCATCACAATAGTGCTTACTTCAGTCGTTTATATCATCTTTAAGATGGTACTTGCTATTCCCTTTCCTCGGGGATTATTAATTTAACATATAAAGGATTTTACCATGGAACTTTTTTCAATGGATTTATATCTTTCAGGATTGCAATATTTTGCTAATCCGGCCATGTTTCTTGCCTCTTTTTTGGGAGTATTAGTGGGCATTATATTTGGAGCATTACCGGGGTTAACTACAACAATGACTATTGCAGTATTTATTCCTTTTACATTTGGAATGTCTCCCTTTATCTCGTTTGCCTTTTTACTAGGACTTTATACCGGTGCTGTTTACGGTGGATCTGTTTCAGCAATTTTAATGAATATTCCAGGAACTCCGTCAGCAATTGCAACAAGCTTAGATGGTTATCCCATGAGCCAAGCTGGACGAGCTGGTGAAGCTATTGGTATTTCTACAATTAGTTCTACTATAGGTGGTTTTCTCAGTGTATTCGTATTAATGTTTGCAGCACCAGCTATTGCAAGTATTGCTTTAAAATTTAGTGCTGAAGAATATGTAGGTATAACACTCATTGGTTTGAGTATTATAGCAATTATTTCTCCAGGCTCAACTGTCAAAGGTTTGCTTGCAGGTGTAATAGGGCTTATCATCGGAATTGTTGGTTTAGATCCAATTACTGGTTACCCTAGATTTATTATGGGTAGAGCTGAATTAATTGAAGGTATCAATTCGATTCCTGTTATGATTGGTATGTATGGTCTCTCTGAAATGCTTGTTCAAATTTCAAGTTCAGAATATAAGGTGAGTGTAATACAAAAAATTAGTAGTATTATTCCTCCTTTCAAAAATATAAAACGTATTCTTTCTACTGTTATTCGTTCTTCATTTATCGGAGTTATAATTGGAGCACTCCCAGCAGCCGGTGGTTCTATTGCAGCTTTAGTTGCTTATGGACAAGAAAAACGTTTAGGGAAAAGAAAAGAACTTCTAGGAACTGGTATTATTGAAGGTATTGCTGCTCCTGAGGCTGCAAATAATGCAAGCACAGGTGGAGCTTTGATTCCAATGCTAACATTAGGTATTCCTGGAGACCCAATGACTGCTGTTTTAATGGGTGGACTTATTATTCAAGGTCTTCGTCCTGGTCCACTACTATTTCAACAACAAATGCCTTTTGTTTCCTCAATATTTATTAGTTTATTACTTTCAGTTGTTTTTATGTGTATCTTAGGACTATTAGGTGCTAGATTATATGCTAAGTTAATTAGCTTCCCAAAAAAATATCTTATTCCAGCTATATTAGTATTTAGTTTAATTGGTAGCTATGCTATTAGTAATTCAATATTTGATATTTGGGTGTTAATTATAAGTGGTTTTGTAGGTTTTGTGTTTAGAAAAATTTCAATTCCTATTCCTCCAATTATTTTAGGAATGATTCTTGGCCCTCTATTTGAGAGTAACTTTAGACGTGCTCTAATGCTTTCTGAAGGCAATTGGGCTACATTTGTCCAAAGACCTATTAGTTTATTTTTCTTAATTGTAGTAGTGTTTTTATTAACTGGTCCTACAATTATGAAACAACTTAATAAAATAATTGCACGTAAATAAGGAGTTTTTATGCTTAATGCAAATAATATGTTGTTTAGTCCTATGAAAATTGGACGTCGTACTGCTCAAAATCGTTTTGTAGCTCAACCTATGGAAGGTAATGATGCAATTGATGGGAAAGTGTCTGATCGTTGTATAAAAAGATATACTAAGCTTGCACAAGGAAATTGGGGTGTTATAGTAATTGAAGCCTTAACTGTAAGTGATGATGCCTTAGCTAGAAAAAATCAGATGATTATTAATCGTGAGAATTTACCTGGGTTTAAACGTCTTGTATCAGAAATGAAAAAAGCTGATCCCAATGTTATAATTCTTTTTCAAATAACTCACTCAGGACGAAAAAGTGGAAAGGATTTTTCTCGTCCAACGGCTTTATATGACCCAGCACCTCATGAACATTTATTAACAACTGAAGAAATCGATGAAATTCAACGTAAATTTATTGAAGTAAGTTTACTTTCTGAAGAAGCTGGTGCAGATGGTGTTGATTTTAAAATGTGTCATGGATATTTTGGATGTGAATTATTAAGACCTGCTAATCAAAGGGATGATAAATGGGGCGGCTCTTTTGAAAACCGCACTAGATTCCTAACTGAATCTGTAAAAGAAATAAAAAGTAGATTAAAGAATGATGACTTCATTATTGGTAGCAGGATTAGTTATTGGGAAGGAATAAAGGGCGGATGCGGAACAAAGAGCGCAGATGATGCTTTAGAAGATTTAACTGAGATGGACGAAGTGATTAAACTCATGGTAAAATTAGGTTGCGATTATGTAAATGTTTCTGCAGGTATTCCTGGGTTAACTAGCGAAATAACTCGTCCAACTAATCCTTCAAAATATTTTTATTTACATCAGTTTAGATATGCTAGACGTGCTAAATCTATAGTAGGTGAAAATATGAAAGTATTTGGATCTGCTTATTCTGTTTTACAAGAAGAAGGAATTACTCTTGCTGAAGAGAATTTACAACGTGGTGATACAGATTTTGTTGGCTGGGGTCGACAGACACTTTCTGATCCACTTTTTCCAAAGCGTGTAGCTAATGGAGAAAATGTAGATTATTGTAAAGCTTGTTCTGGATGTTCTAGACTTATGATTAAACAAGAGAAGGTTAAATGTATCATCTATCCTTCAGTGGAGAAATAGGTAAAGAAAATTATGAAAAAACGTGTAACTGTGTATGATATTTCTGAAAAGCTAGGCATTAGTCCTAGTACCATTTCTAGAGTTCTTAATAATTCTTCTTTAATAAGTGAAGAAAAGACTAATTTAATTTTAAAAACAGCTAAAGAAATGGGATATGAGAAAAGATCTATAAAAAGACAAAAAGGTCGCGCTATTATAAATATACGCCTTTTTCTCCCTAAAACACAGTTTAACTATATTCATCTTTTTTATGATGTTGCGGAACTAATTGAAGGTATTCAGGAAGGCTTTGGAGAAACTAGAGTAAATATAATTACAAGTTTGAACGATGGTAATCTATCTCTGTTTGACTCAAAAAAACTTGGAGATCTTGATGGTTGTATTTTTGCCTTCACTACGCCTTCTAAAGAACTTGAAAATCTTTTAGAAGATAGAGTAGTACCTTTTCTTCTCTTAAATCGTTCTAATCCTAAAAATAATTATGTAATAGTAAATAATACAATTGGGATGAAACGCTTAGTTGAAAATATGTTTAACAAGCGTGGAATAACTCTAAAACCAGCTTTTGTTGGTTTTAGCAAATTACCTTCAGTTAGTAACCAACGTGCTATTGGTGTTTTAAAAGCGTGTGAAAAACTTAATATCCCTTTTGATATGGAAAAGGATGTCTTCATCGTTGATTCTATAGATGAGTTAAGTAAAAAGGTTCTCCCAGTTATAAAAGAGAGAGGATATAATGGAGTGTTATGCTTTAATGACCTTATGGCAGTATCTCTTTATCAAGCTGCTCTGAGACGTAATTGGTTTGTTCCTGATTTATTTTCACTCTCTGGATTTGATAATTCTCCAATACTTCAACTAATGGAACAGAGAATTGATACTATCGAGTTTTCCCTACTACAGTTAGGAACTGAAGCTGGAATATGGTTACAATCTCAAATAATTAATCGCTCAACAGACCCTATTCAAAAAGCTTTGGAAGGGGATTATATAGCAGGAGAAACAATATAAATGATTGAGACAAATGAAATATTTAAATTTCAAAATCAATCACTTCCTATTTATCGAACAAATGTACTTATTATAGGAACAGGAGCTGCTTCTCTATCTTGTGCCATCCATTTAAATAGGATGGGGTGTGAAGATATGCTCATTGTTACTGATAATCTAAACGGTGGTACAAGTCGTAATACTGGCAGTGATAAACAGACTTACTATCGCTTAGGAGATGCTAGCCACGTTCCTGATTCACCATATTCGATGGTTGAATCTTATATGAGTGGAGGAGCTACTCATGGAGATATTGCGTTTATTGAATCTCAAAATTCATTACGTGCATTCTACAATCTAGTTTCCTTAGGGATGGATTTTCCCCATAATCGTTATGGTGGATATGTTGGTTATAAAACTGACCATGATCCATCTTCGAGAGGCATTTCTTTAGGGCCCTATACTTCTAGAGAAATGGTTAGAGTGTTAATGAATGAAGTTGTTAGAAGAGATCTTCCTATATGGGATAAATGTGATGTAGTTAGATTACTTAAAGATAAAGACAATAATATAAATGGTGCTGTAATTCTCGATAAGAGTAAATTGAAAGATGATCAACATAAATTACTTGTTGTATTAGCTAATCATGTTGTTCTAGGTACTGGTGGTCCTGCTGGGCTATATTCTTCTTCTGTTTATCCTCGGGTACACGTTGGGAGTATAGGTTTGGCAATGGAAATTGGTGCTGAAAGTGCAAATTTAACTGAGTCTCAATTTGGAATTTCAAGCATATTATTTAGATGGAACTTATCCGGAAGCTACCAACAAGTTCTACCTAGATATTATAGTACAGATAAAGATGGAAATAATCCTGTTGATTTTTTATCTCAATATTTTAGTAGTTGGCAATCTCTTACTAATGCAGTTTTTTTGAAAGGTTATCAGTGGCCATTTGATGCAGCAAAAATCCCAAATGAAGGTTCTTCCTTAATTGATTTGCTGATTTATCAAGAAACTCAAGTAAAAAAAAGAAGAGTATTTATTGATTTTAGACATAATCTTATGGGGGATCCTAAATGGGGACCTTTTAATAAAAAAATTGTATGTGATCTTGCAAGTGAGTATTTAGAGCAATCAGAAGCTTGGGCGGATACACCTTATCAAAGATTGAAATTATTAAATAAATTAGCAATCGATATATACAAAAATAATCATATAGATCTTCAAAAAGAACCTTTAGAAATTGATGTTTGTGCTCAACATAATAATGGAGGTTTAAGCGCAGATATTTGGTGGGAGTCAACAAATATATCCCATCTTTATCCAATCGGTGAGGTAAATGGGAGCCATGGGGTAAGTAGACCTGGTGGAAGTGCTCTAAATGCCGGACAGGTTGGAGCTTTACGTGCTGCAACTAGAATTGTTGGATATGGAGAACAAAAACATATTAATATTTCTAATTGTGAAACACAGCTTAAAGACATAATTTTACAAGTTGAGAATTACACAAAAAATAGTAATAATGACTTAATTGAAGCTAAAACAATAATTGATGAACAACTTAGAGAATTGCAATTTAGAATGTCTAGATTTGCAGGACCTATTAGAGATTATAATTGTGTTTCAAATGCCTTAGTTGAAGCTAAAACCCAGCAAGAAAAAATTAACAATTTGAAATCAATTCCTAATGTTTATTTGCCGAAACTAATGAAATTAAGGCACATGGCCTTAGCTCAAGTTTGGTATTTGTTTGCTATAAAATCTTATTTAGAAAGAGAAGGAGGTAGTAGAGGCTCTTATTTAGTTGTATCACAAAAAGGGAAAGCACCGCATTCATTGTTAGAAAATTATCGTATGATAGCTGAAAATGAATCCCTACGCTCTTTTGTTCATGTAGTTTGTTTAAACCAGTCAAAAGAACTAGAATCTAAATGGGTTCCATGTAGAGCTGTTCCATCTGAATCCTTTTGGTTTGAAAGAGTTTGGAAAGAATTTAAAGAAAAAACCTATCTTAACTCTTAGTAAGTTAAGATAGGCTTAAGTTAAGTTATAATCTAGGAATGGCTAGAGCTCCATCAACATAAATAACTGTACCACTAGAGAATGGTAATGAACCTTGGAAAAGTGTACTTACAGTTTTTCCAATATCCTTAGGTGTTCCCCATCTCATCTGTGGAACTAAGCCTTCTTCTAGAAGAGCATCATATTTAGATTCTACTGCAGAAGTCATATCCGTTTTTATTATACCGGGACGAACTTCATAAACTAAGGCACCTTCTGGAGAAAGACGTGTTGAAAATAATGAAGCTGCCATTGCTAGGCTTGCCTTGCTCATACAATATTCACCACGGTTTGTTGAAACCATAGTTGCTGAAACAGAGGTTATGAAAATTATTATTTTCCCATTTAAGGAATTAGTATCTTTCCAACGTTTGGAAATTTTTTGGGTTAAAAAGAATGGTCCTCTTAGATTAATATGCATTAATCTATCAAAAGATTCTGTGCTCATGTCTAATAGTTCTTTTCTTTCTTTTGGTGCAACTCCAGCATTATTTACAAGGCCATCAAGACTTCCTGTGCAATCAAAAGCTTCTTCGATTAATCTATCTTGTTGTTCTTCATCAGAGATATCAGCTTGAATAATGAAAAACTTTTGTTCTTTATTTATTGCTGCTTTTTCACATAGTACTTTTGTTTCTAATGCGGCTTCTTTATTACCTGCGTAGTTGATAATTAGTGAATATCCGGTGGCAGCGAGTTCTAGAGAAATACCTCTTCCTATTCCTCTACTTCCTCCAGTTACTAGAATGGTTTTTGACATAAATATCCTCCAAATTGTTGCACGCAACAATATGAATTGTGATGTTTTTTTTATGCGCTGTCAAGCGTTATTTTTATAAAAGGAAAATTAAGTGAAGATAGAAAATTCAGTATTTAAAATACAAGTTTTAAAAATTACATTAGGTGTGAGCATTTTAATTGCATGTCTTTTGTTACCTTTAGAAGGGCTTGAAAAAAAAGGACAACTTGCTCTAGCTCTTACATTGATGACTGTTGCTTTTTGGGCATTACAGGTAAGTCATACTGGATATATAGCTGGGTTATATTTAGTATTACTAATCATTTTGGATGTTAGTAGTCCCTCAACTGTTCTTTCTACTATGACAAGTTCAAGTACTTATTTGATTATCGGAGCATATTTAATTGCAGCAGCTGTAAAAACGTCTTCTCTAGCACAGAGAATAGCTTATTCTTTTTTGTTAAATTTTGTTAAATCTTATAGGACATTAATTATTGCTATTTTTATTCTTACATTTATATTGAGCTTGTTTATACCTCATGCTTGGCCACGGGCATTTTTGATTATGTCTGTAATGAGTGTAGTTATAAAAAGTGCTAATATCGGGAAAAAAGAAGCTATTATAATTGGATTTGCAGTTTTTGCATCCTCTGTCCCTATCTCTTTAATATTTTTAACAGGAGCAAGCGTAACAAATCCTTTAGCTTTAAGTTATGCTAATTATCATTTATCTTGGTTAGGTTGGCTTAAGGTTATGGGACTTCCAGCAATCATAGCCAGTGTATTAACATTAATTCTTTTTTTAATTATTTTTACACCTAAAAAAACTTTAAATTTTAATAAAGAAGCCATTAAAGAATCATATGATCAGTTGGGATCTTTTTCTAAAAATGATAAAAATTTGCTCATTTGGTTATGCATTGCAATTGCAACTTGGATGCTTGATTTTCTTCATGCAATAGATATAGGGTGGGTTACTTTTTTCATAGCAATGCTTATGAGTCTCCCAATTTTTGGTTCAGTAATTAAAACAAAACATTTTAAAGAAGTGCCTATTTCAGTCCTTATATTTATTACCGCTGCAACAGCTATTGGAAAAGTTGGTTCTGAAACAGGAATGAATGCATATATTGCTAAAACGATTCTTCCTTCCTTTATTCCATCTAACATGTATTTATTAGCATTGGTTGTAACAACATTTACCCTAGTTGTTCATATGCTACTGGGAAGTGTTTTAGCAACTATGGGAGTTGCTATACCTGCATTACTTTCTTATAGTGCTTTAATAAATGTAAATCCATTAGTTGTTGTTTTATGGTCATATACTGTAATTGCTAGTCATTTTATCCTTCCTTTTCATCACATGAATGTACTTGTAGGAGAGGGGGAAGATAATGGATTGTATTCACAAAAACAGACTATAAAATTAGGAATTCCATTAATTGGTGTTGTTTATTTTATAACAGTAGTTATAGAAACTAGCTGGTGGAAACTTATTGGACTTTTATAAAGGCTTATACTATATCTAATCTCTAAAAGCTTTAATTTTTTTTGAACCTAAAATATTTTCTTATTATTTTAAGTTTTAGATTAAGGGTGCGTTTAGTTTGTTTTCTAATTGAGTTATAACCAAATTAGGTGTATCATGTAAGAGTAAAAGTAGGTAAAAGAAGTATAAAGTAAGTATTATATATATTTGTTTTGATGAAAATGAATTGTGGAAGAGAAATATCTCTGTAAATTTATTGAAGTAATAGAAAATAGTTTCGATATATATTGTTCTAAAAATAATCTCTACTTAAAAACTAACTATCTTCTTTCTTTTATATAATTAATAAGTAGCTAAATGAGGTTTCTCTGATCCGTTTAATTGTTTAGTTGAAAACAAATTAATATATATCATCAAGTAATATAATTTATCATAAACTGCTCGACAATAATGTTTCTAGAAAATAACAATGATAATATTGAATATAAACAATGGTTTGTCTTTCTTTATAAATAGACTTTTTTCATTGTTTTTAGAGTAAAAATTTTAATTGATTAATAAAAAATAGGAGTATATCAGTCTTTAAATATTTTAGGAGTGTGAGAGATTTAGTTTAAACTAATTTAGTAAATGAAATTGAATGGAATTCAATTAGAAGAGGTGTATATGGAAAAAAGAAATAGTTTTTTTAATGAAGATGTTTCTATAGTATTATGTGGCCAAGCTGGCCAAGGTATAAAAACTATAGAATTAATTTTAGTTCATGTTTTAAAAAAAAGTGGGTATAATGTTTTTTCTACAAAAGAATATATGTCTAGAATTCGGGGTGGAAGTAATTCAACCCTTATAAGTGTTTCTGAAAAAAATATTAAATCAATGACTTCAAAGATTGATATTCTCATTCCTTTAGATATGAAAGCAATTGATCATGTATCTAACAGAATTAGTGATGATACTATAATTCTAGCTGATAAATCCTTATTTAAAGATTCAGATTATAAAATAATCGATATTCCTTTTATAAAGACTGCTAAAGAAGTCGGTAATAAAATTTATGAAAATATAGTTGCATGTGCTGCCGTTTTAGCTTTATTTGATAATGGTCTCGATTATTTAAATCAATATATAAAAAATAAATTTAAAAATAAGAGTGATTTAATAATTAATGATAATATTGAGGCCGCAAAAAAAGGCTATGCATTAGGTAAAGCTCTATACGATGATTCAATTGTTAGAATAAACATTAAGCAAAATCCTAAAATAAAAGATGATTATTTCTTAAATGGAAATGATGCAATTGGTTTTGGTGCATTAATGGGAGGGTGTAATTTTATATCTTCATATCCAATGTCCCCAGGAACAGGTGTATTAACATTTTTATCTGAGCGCTCCAAAGATATGGAAATTGTTGTTGAGCAAGCTGAAGATGAAATTTCAGCAGTAAATATGGGCATAGGTGCTTGGTATGCTGGTTCTAGAGCACTTGTTACAACATCAGGTGGTGGCTTTGCTCTTATGGGTGAAGGTATTAGTTTATCTGGAATTATTGAAACTCCAATTGTAATTCATTTAGCACAAAGACCTGGCCCTGGAACAGGGTTACCAACTAGAACAGAGCAAGGAGATTTAGAAGTTGCTCTATATTCTGGACATGGTGAGTTCCCTCGTATAATATTAGCCCCAAGTTCTATTGAAAGCACTGTAAAAATTACTGCAGAAGCCTTTAATCTTGCTGATAAATTTCAAAGTCCTGTAATTATTCTATCAGATCAATATTTCTTAGATACTTTCTATAATGTCAAAGATATAGATCTCGATACAAAAATTACAAATCATATTGTTAAAACTGAAAAGGATTATAAAAGATATAAACTAAGTAAAACAGGACTATCTCCTAGAGGTATTCCTGGTTTTGGAGATGGTTTAGTATGTGTAGATAGTGATGAGCACGATGAGAGTGGAAGGATTACAGAAGATTTAGATCTCAGAGTTAAAATGACAGATAAGAGATTAAAAAAATTAGAACTTATTGAAGAAGCAATAATTGAACCGGACTTTATTGGTTCTAAAGAATATGAAACTCTTGTTATTGGCTGGGGATCTACTTTCAACGTTATTAAAGAAGCTTTAGAAAAAATTGATAATAATAAAATTGGTTATCTTCATTTTACACAAGTTTATCCAATTAGCAAAAAAATAAAACCTTATCTTGAAAAAGCTAAAAAGATAATAATTATTGAAAATAATGCGACTGCACAATTTGCAAAACTCTTAACGCTTTCAACTGGTATTGAAATTCACAATAAGATATTAAAATACAATGGATTGCATTTTTATCTTGAAGAATTGGTTGAAAAAATCAATGAATTATTAGGAGATAACTAATGAATAATAAATTTAATTTAAACAACCAAGATATAGCTTGGTGCCCAGGTTGTGGAAATTTCTCTATATTAGAAACAGTAAAATCAGCTTTGGACGAACTTAGTATAGAACAAAAAAATATAGTAATGGTGTCTGGAATTGGACAAGCTGCAAAAATGCCACAATATATAAATAGTAATTTCTTTAACGGACTTCATGGAAGAGCCTTGCCTGTTGCAACTGCTATTAAATCGGCCAATAGAGATCTAACTATAATAGCTGAAAGTGGAGAAGGCGATATGTATGGAGAGGGTGGAAATCATTTAATTCATGCTATAAGAAGAAATGTTAATATTACAAATATTGTTCATAATAATATGATATATGGACTCACTAAAGGACAAGCTTCACCAACTACTCAAAAAGGTATGAAAACAACACTACAAGTATTTGGAGTAGTAAATGAACCTTTTAACCCAATGGCTGTGGCAGTTTCCCTAGGAGCATCATTTGTAGCAAGAGCCTTTAGCGGAGATAAGGAGCAGACGAAAGAGATTATAAAGCAAGCTGTTTTACATAAAGGATATTCAATTATAGATATCTTCCAACCTTGCGTTTCTTTTAATAAAATAAATAACTTTAAATGGTTCAAGGATAATTGTTATTACCTTGGTGAAGATTATGATCCGCACAATCAAGTTGAGGCTTTTAAAAAAGCTTTAGAAACAGAGAAATTCCCATTAGGTGTTCTATATATTAATAAAGATAGAGATATCCCTTTTGAAGAGAACTTAGTTGCTTATGAGAAAAATAAAGATCCTCTTTTCAAAAAGAAAAGAGATCTTGAACAAGTAAAAAAACTTTTAAATTCTATGAAATAAAATTTAAAATAATTAATAGCCATATTATTGAATAATAAAAGTAATCAATTAATATGGCTATTTTTAAATTTTTAAGTACTAGAAATTTTATGATTTTGTTTTGTACTGAGCTATATATTCTTTAAGTTGGTTAATTAATAACGGTTTACTAAAATAATAACCTTGAATACTACAACATCCAATAGAATTCATATAGTTAAGTTGTTCTTTAGTTTCAACACCTTCTGTAATTAACTTTAGTTCTAATTCTTTAGCAATTTCAACAATTATTTTTGCAACAGTACCTGTATCATTTTCAGGATAGTCTTTGATAAATGATCTATCTATTTTAATTTTATCTATTAATAGATGTTGTAAATAACTTAGAGATGAAAAGCCAGTACCAAAATCATCCATTGCTATACTTAAACCGAGCTTTTTGAATTGAGCCAATTTTGAATTAACATTTTCAATATCTGATACTAAAATATTTTCAGTAATTTCTAATTCAAAATGAGATAAATCAATATTATATCTCTTAGAAAGTTCTATTATTTTATTGATAATATTATCATCATTAAATTGGATAGGTGAAATATTGATAGAAAATTTAAAACTAGGCGATACCAAATCTTTTAATTCATTATAGTCTTTAAATACTTCTTCTATAATCCAATACCCAATATCAATTATAAAGCCATTTTTCTCAGCGATTGGAATAAATAGATAAGGAGAAATTAAGCCTAATGTTGGATTAACCCAACGTATTAATGCTTCCGCACCAATAAGTTTTTTATTTATGCTATCTACTTGAGGTTGGTATGTAACAAATAATTCATTATTAATTATAGCATCTTTTAGATAGAGACTCATAAGGTACTGTTTTTTTATATTTTCTCTTACGTTAATAGAAGAAAAAACTAAACTTTTATTTTGTTCTTTAGCACATTCTAATGCCATTTTTGAACTATTTAATAAATCATCTGCATTTTGACCATCTTCTGGATATATAGATGCACCACCTTTTATGTTAAAAAAGATATCGACATAGTTTTGATAAAAACTCTTTTCATTGATTTTATTAAAGAAGTTTGTAATAAAGTTATAAATTTCATCTTTATTTTCATAAGATAAAATTCCAACAACAAAAGTATCTCTTGATATTTGCGCTAGAAAATCTTTTTTATCTATTAGTTTTTGAATGTCTTTGATAAATTGAGTTATTATTTTATTAATATCATTTTTTTCTTTATTTAGAGTTACTGAATCAAAATTAACAATAGAAAAACAAAATATACCAAACATTTTAGTTTCAGGTTTATTAATTTGAGTTTTAATCAATTTAAATAATAAATTCTGATTTGGTAAGTTTGTTTCGAAATTATAGTTTTTAATTTTTCTAAGATTAGTCTCACTTTCTTTTTCTTTGGTTAAATCTGAAAAAATTCCAACATACTTTTGAACCGAATTTGTATATTTATTTTCAAAGGCATATATTTTTAATTGTTTAGGATAAAGTAAACCATTCTTTTTTTTATCCCATAATTCACCTAACCAGACTTTATTATTATTTAATGAATTCCACATTTTTTTATAAAATGAATTTTGATGTAATCCAGATTTAAAGAAGCTTGTTTTCTTACCAATAATCTCATCTCTAGTGTATCCAGTTATTTTTTCATATGCCTTATTTACAAAAATAATATTAGTCTTTTTATCAGTAATAACTATCCCATCATTAGTATTATCTGCAATAAGAGAGGTAAGTGCTATCTGTTCTTTATCTTTATTTCTATAGAAAAAGAATAAAACAAAAATAAATGCAAGAAAATCTGTGAATATCAACAATAATAATTCAAATATATTTAAGTTTAGAATAAGACGGCTCTCTATTATACTAAGGTCATTCATATCAAAGGTTTGTATTAAATAGAAGCTTAAAGCCTCTTCATTGTTTTCAGAGCTAATATTTGAAATTGTATATAAATAGTGATCAACTATAAAAGGTTGATTTAGATCTTTCTCTAAATCAAAATTTGGAATAATATCTTTTATATTGTAATTATATTCATCAAACATATAAGAGAAAAGTTTTGTTTCATCTTCGTTATAAAGATAATACCCATCTTCGTTTACAAGGTAAGCATCTATAAAGGGAGTTTTATCCCTACTAACATTTTCATTTATAATATCTAAAATATTTGAAGCTAAATGATTAATAATTATTGTACCAAAAAATTGATTATCTTTGTAGATTGGAGTAGTTATCCTAAATAATGGTTTATATGGGATTTCAATTTCACCATTTTCAATGTTTAAATCTAATGGGGAGAAATAAAACTCTCCATCTTTTAATTGCGTTGAGTTTATAACATAATATCGATCACCTTTATATTGTAATTCATCATCACTAACAATTTCTATGTTTCCGTTATTATTATTTACCCTAACTTGTTCATATCCATCTTTATCAAGAAATCTAATTTGGGCAAAATTAGGTTTACTTTTTGCAAGTCTGAAAAATAGTTGTGCTAAATTTTCTTTAGAGTGATTATTAGTATTATTTAAATAATAATTAAATTCATTAGACTCTTTTATAACCATCAAATCTTCAGTTATTTCTCTTTGAAAATAATCTACTAAAATATCAATTTTTGTAGCTACTTGCTCTGTGTCTTTAATAATTAAATTTATTGAGTTTGTTTTATTTATACTGAATAAGTAATTGAAAAAGATTATATATAGAAGTGAGAAGGGGATTACAAAAAATAGAGTTTTTTTTATAATTAGAATAAAATCTTTCCTTGTTAATTTTCTTTCAGTATTTTTTGGCATTTTTAATTTAACCTAACCTAAATTTTTTTATTTCATAATTGTATAAATGTGATAAAAATATAACTTATTATAACTTATTAACTATGATAATATAGTAATACAAATTCATAATCAATATTGAATATCTAAAAATTCAATGAACTAATATGGAGTTAATTAGTCCTTGTTAGGTGTATATAACCAAATATTAATTAAATTGTGGTTTTATAAAAAATAAACTGTTTATATAACAATAATGTTTATATCAAATATATATTAAAAGTATTAACTTTGTAATAAAAAATTAATAAAAAAAATATATTTTTTCTAAATACTAAGAGAATATTAGAGAGGCTGTGCTATATTGCACAAAAAAGATAAGGCCATGTTAATATCTTAAAAAAAGTGGAGATACAACATGGTTGAAAGAAAAAAATGATTAGTTTTTACAGATTAGTTTAAAACAAATATTGTAAAATTATATGATAATGGAAAACAAGCTTAGAGATAATAAGGGAATATGATTTAACTTCATTCAATTTAACTGCCTAGATAACAAACTATAACAATAGTGGAGCTTTTATTTCTGATGATAATAGAAGCGAAGAAGAAAAATAAAGAAGTATAATATCACTCGCTCTATGAGTAGACGTGCGAACTGCTGGGATAATTAGCCACAAGAAAGCTTTTTTGGTCATATGAAAGATGACATAGATATTACAGACGGTAATAGATTTGAAGAATTAAAATATTGTATTAATGAGTATATGAATTATTTCAATAATGAAAGATACCAATTGGATATTTGTAAAATGGTTCCTAATCAATATAATATATATTTGAGGAAAGGCTATTATATTATTCTTGGAAAAGGCAAGGTCAAAGTTGCATAATTACAACTTTATCTTTTGGATAATGTGGTATACTAGATTAAGTAAAATTAAGTTTGTCTAAAAAAGGCGAACCAGTTCATTTAAATGTCCTTGTCTTATTATTAGATTAAAAAATTATTAAGTATCACATAAAATCAAGTATTTTTAGCAAAAGACTAAAGTCGCATTGCATTATTATTTTTTCAGTAATTTTTAAATCATCTATAAAATCATTTAAATAAAGGTGTCTTTTTTTATAATTTTTTTAATTAATTTGAGATATTTTTGTTTATAATAATGTAGCCAAAAAGGAATAAGACTTGTTTAATAAAGTCTAAAATTTATCCTATCTAGTTTAGAATTCTATATAAAAAGTATAGTTTATTTTATATCAATAGCCGTAATAGCGAATAGAATAGAATTATAAAACAATAGTAAAAGGAGAAAAAAAAATGAAACAAATGCATAGATTCATAATTATATCTATGATTTTATTTAGTATTCTATCTAATGGTTATGCACAAGGTAGTAGCGAAAGTAGTAATGATAACTCAGAAAGTAAGGAAATTATTGAGTTTTGGAATTTAGGTACAGATAATCCTGATAAAACAATTTTTAAAACGACTATTGATAAATTCAATGATTCAAGTAGTGATTATTTTATAGAAAATATTAGTACTCAAAGCAATACTTATAAAGAAAAATTAATTATCACTATGAGTTCAGGGGAATGTCCAGATATGTATATTTCTTGGTCAGGTGGTCCAATGAATGAGTATATAGAATCAGGATTTGCTCAACCCATAGATGAACAATTTAACAAACTAAATCTAGATGATATTCTTATGGATGCAGCAATCTCTCAAGCTACATATAATGGAAATATATACGCAATACCTATGCTTAGTGTTTCTATTTCAGGAATATTCTATAACAAAGAAATCTTCGATGAATATGGATTAAAAATTCCTACTACAATTGAAGAATTGGAATATGTTTGTGATGTTCTTGTTGATAATGATATTATACCTTTTGCTTTGGCAAATAAACAAAAGTGGACAGGTTCTATGTTTTTCCAAAATTTAGCTGCTCGATATGGAGGTTTAGGACCTTTTAAATCTGCTGCTTCTGGAGAAGGAACATTTGAAGATGAAAGTTTCGTATATGCCGGAGAAAAAATCCAAGAATGGGTTAAAAAGGGCTATTTCCCTGAAGGTGTGAACTCTTTAAGTGAAGATGATGGACAAGCTATTCAATTAATGTATCAAGAAAAAGCTGCTATGACCTGTAATGGTTCTTGGTATGCTGGTAATTTTAAAGCTGATAGCGAAGAATTTTATAGTAAAATTGGATGGTTTTCTTTCCCTACATTATCAGGTTCAGAGGCCGATTCTACTATCCAAATTGGAACAATTGGAGACCAATTTATTTCTTTCAATTGTACAGGGGCTAAACTTGATGCTGCTGTAGAAAGTGCAAGTAAGTTTTTTGAAGAAGAAACATTAAAAATGATGGTTGAAAATGGTAAAATTCCACCAATCAAAAATATAAATAATTATATTTCAGATGATGACCCTGTAATTAATGATATTTTATTAGCTGTGCTAAATGCTTCTTCAACTCAACTATGGTATGATCAGTATCTACCTCCAGCTGTTGCTCAAACTCATTTAAATACTTGTCAAGAATTATTTGGCTTGACTATAACTCCTAAAGAGGCTGCTCGATTATTAGAAGTTTCTATGGAAGAATCTTTGAAATAACATCAGTTAAATTTTATATAGCTGTTAATTTTTAACAGCTATATAAAAATAGTAGGAGTCTATTCATGAAAAAAAAAATGTCATTGTATGAAACTGAAAAAAGAAATTCAAACAAAGTAGCTTTTATATTTCTTTTTCCAGTATTTCTTATTCTCATTGTATTTATTTTTTATCCTATTCTTCAGACATTTAGGATTAGTGCTTACCAATGGAACGGTATATCTTTAAACAAAGAATATATTGGTTTACAAAATTGGATTGTTCTGTTATTTGATAATAAGTTTTGGACTGCTTTTTCTAATAATTTAAAAATAATGGTTTTATCGATTGCTATTCAAATTCCACTAGGTCTTGCCTTAGCTACTTTTCTCGATTTTGGTGGAAAAAAATTTAATATATATAAAGTATTGTGGTTTATTCCAATGTTAATGTCTTCTGTTGCAATTGGTTTTTTATTTTCTTATGCACTTTCAGTAAATGGTGGTATAATTAGTACGTTTTCAAATTTTATTGGGAAAGGAAATGTTGATCTTTTAGGAAATTCAAATAGGGCTTTATATGCTGTAATTGGTGTTATATGCTGGCAATTTACTCCTTTCTACATGGTATATTGTATGGCAGCATATTCTTCAATTCCTTATGAATTATTTGAAGCTGCAAAAATTGATGGTGCTTCAAAATCTAAATATTTTTGGAACATATCTCTTCCCATTTTAAAGCCTTCTTTATTCAGTGCCTCAATTTTATCTATCGTTGGTTCCCTGAAATATTTTGATCTTATTTATGTAATGACCGGTGGAGGTCCAGGCACTTCAACTGAATTAATGGCTACATATATGTATAAAATGTCCTTTAAAACATTCAAAATGGGCTATGGATCAACTGTTGCAGGAGCAATGTTTATTTTAATTAGTTTAATATCATTATTAACTTTTAGAATACTTAGTGGAAAAGGAGACCTTTAATGAATATAAAACCTTATTCAAATCAAAAAATAAAAAGCATTTTATATTGGCTCATTGCAATAATTTTAGCAACATCTTATTTATTAATTTCAATATTACCTTTTATATTTATGGTTCTAAATTCTTTTAAAGAGAAATTTGAAATGTTAGTAAAAGGTATTTTTGTTTTGCCAGATTCAATTAATTTTCACAATTATTTAGAAGTTTTAAATGGTGGGTTTATCAACTATTTTATTAATAGTGTAATAATTCTGGCTATTTCTCTTTCTTTGTTACTTTTTATTAGTGCATGTGCTTCATATCCTCTCTCAAGAATGAAATTTTTTGGAAAGAAGTATGTTTACAGTATAATTATAGCTTGTATGTCTATACCTATTCATATTACTCTAATTCCACTGTTTAAAATGTCAGTTTCTTTAAATATATATGATACAATTTGGGCAATGGTTGGACCATATATTGCTTTCGGAATTCCAATATCCGTTTTTATTCTAAGTAGTTTTATGATTAGTATACCAAAAGAAGTGGAGGAGTCAGCTCAAATTGATGGTTGTAGTAAATATGGGATCTTTTTTAAGATAATATTGCCATTATCCAAAGCAGGACTTTCTACCTTAGCAATATATAATGGAGTAAATATGTGGAATGAATTTAGTTTTGCTTATACATTGACTAAATCGATAAAAAGCAGAACTTTACCACTAGCTGTTTGGGAATTTCAAGGGCATTATTCTATGAATACACCAATGATTATGGCAGTACTTACTTTATCTTTACTTCCAATGATTGTATTATTTATAATTTTTCAAGATAAATTAGTGAAAGGAATGACGGCAGGAGCAGTAAAAGGCTAACTGTGGAGGTGAAAATGATAAAAAAAGGAGGTCGATTTAATTTTAATACTATAAAATTTGATAGAAAAATTGAAATTTTTATTTCAATTACAATAATATTAACATCGTTAGTTATTTTAGGTGTTTCGATGATAATATTACAACATATTGTGATGAAAGAATCTAAAAATATAACAGAATCTCAAATTTCAACAATTACAAATCAATTAGAAGAAGATTTTTGTGATTATAAAGATTTAGTTTTGTCTATTGTGCTTTCAAATTCAGTACAGGATTTTTTGAGTTATGATAAAAATAAAGGAATTTCGGATTATTATAATAAAGTTGATTTGGCCTTAGAAACATTAAGTTCTGCATGTCTTCAAAATCAAAAAATAATATATGCGGCTATCATTGATAAAAATGAAGTTAATTATATTTTTCATGGCAATTATGGTCAAACTTCTGTAAACTTTCTTGATTATTACAAGAAAATGAAATTATCGAGTTATCAAACTGGTTGGGGACAGATGTTAATGGATTTTAATTTGCCTCTTACCAATTATGAAGAACCTACTGTAAATCTATACTATCCAATTTATTCATCTGTAAAAATTGGTAAATATCTAGGTACTCTTTGTATAGCTGTTAAAAATGGTGAATTATTACAAATTTTAGATGAAACTAAGTTTTCTGATTATCAAGTTTTTTTATTAAATGGTGAAAATAAAATTATTGCTGGCCCTAGTATTGAATCTAAAAATTCTTTTTTTAATGATATTGGAATAACAGAAGATCGTGGAGAAGTAAAAAAAGATGGTATAACGTTTTTATATAGAAAAATTAATGGAACAGATTTTCATATAGTTCAAAAAATCTATAGGTTCCCTTTGGTTTCTGGTTTGATTCAAAATTTTGGGATTTTAATACTAGTTATATTACTATTAATAATAACTAGTATTTTAATTTCTAGAAAATTAGTTAACTTAATGTATCAGCCTATGAAAAAAGTCTTATCGGCAATGGATACTGTTGAAAATGAAATAAATTTAACTCAAAGAATAGATTATTATGATTTTGGAGAAGATTTTAGACATATCGCTAAAGGATTTAATTCAATGATGGATAGGTTAAATATACTAGTTGAAAAAGTAAAAGAAGAACAGAAAATTAAAGAGAAAATTAAATATAATGCATTGCAATCTCAAATAAAACCACATTTTTTATATAACACGCTAGAATGTATACATTGGCAAGCTTTAAATGATGGAAACAAGGAAATATCCAAATTAGTCATGGCTTTGTCAACATATTATAAGATTTGTATAAGTCACGGCAAAGATATTATTTCTTTAAAAGATGAAATAAGGCATATCAAAAGTTATTTAGTTATTCAAAATTTTAGATTTGATAAAAAAATAATTTTAAATGTAAATATAGATAAGAAATATGATGATGTTCTTATTCCAAAATTATCTTTGCAACCTTTAATAGAAAATAGTTTACTTCATGGAAATCAGGAACAATTACATATTAATAAATTGATTGAGGTTTCTGCATCAGATTATAATGATAAGTTTATCTTGGAAGTAAAAGATAATGGTGGAATGCTGAATGATATTGAAATTGAAAAAATTAATTCATTTTTAAATGGAACAGTTAATGATTTTGGATATGGAATTAGAAATGTTCATAAAAGGATTCAATTAAGTTTTGGTAAAGAATTTGGACTACATTATAAAACTAGTAATCTTAATGGTATTTGTGTTGAAGTAGTCTTACCACTTATAAAAGGAGAGGAAACTTATGTTTAGTCTATTGATTATTGATGATGAACCAATGATCAGAAATGGTATAAAAAATGCTATTAATTGGAAAGACTTTGGTATAATAGATGTTTATGCCGCCGCTTCAGGTATTGAAGCTTTAAGTATTATTTCTAAGTTTGATATAGATATTATTATAACTGATATAAATATGAATGAAATGGATGGGTTAGAATTAATATCTCGGGCGAAAGAAATAAATGATAAATTAAGAGTAATTGTTTTAACCGGCTATGAAGATTTTGGATATGCAAGGCAAAGTATCAGATTAAAAGTGGATGAATTTTTATTAAAACCTGTTGATGAATCAATTTTAGTAAATACTGTTTGTGAGCAGGTAAAATTTTTGGAAAAACAAAAAGAGCAAGAAAAATTAGATATAAATAAACAACGAGCATGTGGTACAATTGAACAAATTCAATTGGAGAGAATACTAAAAAATTTATTAAAAAATAATTCTGTTAGTGAGTTAGATTTTAATTATTTAAAGAATCATTATAAATTTAACTTAGAAATGAAACTTCAAGTTATTGTTTTAATCCCTTCTAGACAACAAAATCTTAACACACCCGTTGATCCTTTTAAATCTGATTATATTAGAAATACTTGTGTAGGATTAATTGATTCTAAAAACTTAGGGGTTACAATAAATGGAGATAAAAATAATATCATAATAATTTATTTTTCTGAAGAAGGCACTAATGGGACCCTTGAAAAAATGGCAGAGTTAAATTCAATTTTAAAATCAGAAAAAAGTTTTTCACCTAAAGTATTAATTGGAAGTGAAGTTGAAGGGTTTAATAATTTACATATTTCTTATAATGATGCTTGTTATTTATTAAAGAATAAGAAGAACTCATATAGAGAAATTTTTCATATCAAGCAAAGCATATTTAATTTAGATAATTATATTGAAGTCTTTAGTAATCTAAAGGCTTCACTTATGGATAATATTGCAGACAAAGAAGAAGTTTTACATATAGTTGATATATTTATTGAATCTGTTGATACCTATAATCTTACTGAAAGATTTGTAAGACATTGTTGTTTTGAGTTAGTAAATTCAGCATTTTATGCATATATGAATTCTGCAAATGACGATTTACAAGGTTGCAACATATTAGATTTTTTAAAATTAATTTCAACTGCAAATAAATCTGATGCTTTTGAAATAACTAAATCGACATTATCTTTATTATTTTCAGAAAATGAGAAAAGTAATTATAAAATAATTACCGATGCGAAGGTATATATAAAGGAAAATATTCAAAACGATTTATATGTAAATGATATTGCAGAATATTTTAATGTAACAGCAAATTATTTTTCTAGATTATTTAAGAAAGTTACAAATATGGGATGCAATGAATATATTGTTAAGGTTAGGATGGAGAAAGCAATCAGCCTTTTGCAGACAACATCACTAAAAGTTTGTAAAATATCAGAATTGGTAGGATATCGTAATACCAATTATTTTTCATTATCTTTTAAAAAATTCACAGATAAATCTCCTAAACAATTTAGAGAAGATTCAAGATCTTAAAGATAGTTTTTTATATGAAATTAATAGTTAATTTAATTAATTTGATAAATAAGTTATGTTAGATTTTTAGTGTTAGGAGGATTAATTTATATGAGTGAGTTTATTGATATTTCGCATATCGACCAATATTTAGCATTGCCAAGAGAAAGGCAGAAATATTTTAGAGAAGAAGTAAGAAAATATATTGCAGAGAACCCTGTTAGTCATATTAAACAAGAAGAAGGCTGTTTTATTAATTTAGATAAAACAGATTATGATAGTATTGAAGATTTTGTTGACAATTTGATTTCAAATATGACACTAAGTGAGAAAATTAATCAAATGTCAGCTGATTATTCTCCAGCAGTTGCACAATATATTTATAATCGTTACAACAGTGGACCATATTATGCTGGAGAAGATGTGAAGTTAAATATTCCTGCGATTAAATTCTCTGATGGACCTTCTGGAATTGTTATGGGGTATCATTCTACGGCTTTTCCTGTTCCCATGGCTAGAGCAGCAACTTTTGATTTGGATTTAGAGCGAAGAATTGGCAATATAATTGGAATTGAAGGAAGATGTTTAAATGCTAATTTTTTTGGTGGTGTTTGTATTAATTTGTTACGTCACCCTGGATGGGGCAGAGCACAAGAGACCTATGGTGAAGATCCTTTTCTTTTAGGAGAAATGGGTAGCCAATTAGTTTTAGGAGTTCAAAATCACATGATGGCTTGCATAAAGCATTTTGCCGCTAATAGTATTGAAAATGCTAGATTTCAAGTTGATGTAAATATGGATGAAAGAACTCTTAGAGAAGTATATTTGCCGCATTTTAAGAAGTGTATTGAAAATGGGGCTTCTGCTGTTATGAGTGCCTATAATAGATTTAGAGGTGATTGGTGTGGACATAATCATTATTTATTAACAGATATTTTAAAACAACAGTGGAATTTTGATGGTTTAGTTATGTCTGACTTTGCATTTGGTATTAGAGATACAGTTGAAGCTGTTAATGCTGGTTTGGACATAGAAATGAACCTTACACAATTTTATGGAGATAAGTTATTAAAAGCAGTAGAAAATAATTTGGTAGATGAAAAATTAATTGATGAGAGTGTAAAAAGAATCTTAAGAAAAAAAGCAAAGTATTGTAATAATAATAGTAATTTTGAATATAATCCAAATTTAGTAGGCTCTAAAGAGCACAGTAAAGTAGCATTAGAGGCTGCAATTAAATCTGCTGTACTATTAAAAAATGATGATTTATTACCATTGAAAAGAGATGAGATTAATAAAATATTAGTTGCTGGAGATTTAGCTATATTAGGGTGTATTGGTGATAGCAAAGGTAGTTCAGCAGTATTTCCTCCTTATGTTGTTTCCGCATATGAAGGTATAGTTGAAGCTGCTGGAGATTCAATACAAGTAGATTTCGCAAGAGGTATTGTTAGTGATGAAATTCGTGAAAAGGGAAAAGATTGTGATGTAATCATTTTATATTTAGGTTTAACTCATTTAGATGAAGGCGAATATTTTCCTCTTTCAAAAAAGACCTCTTTTGGTGGTGATAGGTTTAATTTAGCTTTAAGCTATAGAGATATTGATATGATTGACGCAGCGATTGAATCTAATTCAAAGGTTTTAGTTGTTTTACAAGGTGGTAGTGCAATAGAATTAGAACCTTGGGTTAATGATGTAGATTCATTAATTATGCAATGGTACTCAGGAATGGAAGGTGGTAGAGCTCTAGGTAAATTAATTTTCGGCGATGAAGTACCTAGTGGAAAGTTACCTATATCCTTTTATTCCAAAAAACAAGATCTTCCCTATTTTGATGAAGATATATCTACTATAGATTATGATTATTATCCAGGATATTTTGCTGTTGATAAATTTAATTATCCTGTTACTTTTCCTTTCGGGTTTGGTCTAAGTTATACTACGTTTAAATATTCAAATCTCAAAATATTAACAATGCCAGTTAATAATAAGGGAAGTATTCAAGTTTCAGTTCAAATTGAAAATATTGGTAATTTTGATGGAGATGAAATTGTTCAACTATATATTGGTTATGTTAATTCCAATATTGAGAGACATGTTAAAGATCTAAAAGCTTTCAAAAGATTACATCTTAAACGAGGAGAAGTAAAAAATGTTATCTTAGAAGTTGAAGTTTCTAATTTAGCCTATTGGAATGACGATAACAAAACATGGGAAATAGAGAGTGCAATTTATAGAATATATGTAGGTAAATCATCAAATCTATCAGATTTATTAAGTATAGATTTTAAAATATAAAATAGATTTATTTTTTGATAAACAATTCTAGATCATATAAATATTATCATAATTCTTATAGATAATTTATATGATCTTTTCTTTTTGCTTAATTTTTTAACAAGGTTAAAAAATATGTTGACAAAGAAAAAGAAGTTTTATATTATACTTCATATGCTTAATTGAGCATGTATGCATATATAATAAATTATTGGAGATTAAATTATGTTAAACGAACAATTTAAAATTGCTCTTGGAGAATTCTGGCATGTAGGATGGGTTCTTGTTGTAATTATTGCTGGAATATCTGTTCTAACAGGTTTTGTTAGAGAATATATACCACAAGAGAAGTTTCAAAAGAAACTGAAAAATCAAAACACATTTATGGGTTCCGTAACAGGTGCTGCTCTTGGTATTTTAACACCTTTCTGTAGTGCTTCAATGGTACCTGTTGCAATGGGAATGATAGAAATGTCTGCACCTTTTTCAACTGTTTTACCTTTTCTAATATCTGCACCACTTTGTAACTTTGTTGTTGTTGGTATTATTTTAGCTACATTTGGATGGAAAGTTGCTATAATTTATTTCTTATGGACTTTTTTAGGTGCTATTTTAGCAGGACAAACAGTTGGTAGAAGTAGAGTTAAACATCAGGTAAAAAATTTAACTGAGATTGCTCAAGCAAAAAAGAATAACAAAAGCCACGGTTGTGGTAGTAAATCTAAATCCTCATGTTCTGCAAATGATAATTCATCTTGTTGTGAAGAAGAAGTAGTTACTATTAAACAAAAAAACTCATGCTGTTCAGCAAATAGTGAACCAGCTTGTGGTTGTGGTTCTTCAAATGTATCTAACGAAAAAGTTAAAAATGCATTTAGATTTGCATTAGCTTTGTTTAAACAAATTATACCATATGCAATACTAGGTGCCGCTATAAGTGGTATAGCTCTAGCATTTATTCCAAGCACTATAGTTGAAAAATATGTAGGAAATGGATCTCTTGCAGCTATCCCTATCGCAGCAGTTATTGGAGTACCTCTATATTTAAGAATAGAAATGGCTATACCTCTTTTAAGTACATTACTTGTTAAAGGTATGAGTATGGGTGCAGCTATAGCTCTTTTAATCGGTGGTACAGGTGCAAGCCTACCAGAATTAGCAATTCTTTCTTCTATGCTTAAACCAAAAGGTGTTTTAGCATTTACTTTAACTGTTTTAACTTTAGCCATCTCAGGTGGATTCTTATTCTTGTTTATTTAGATATTTGTTTAGTATAAAGTTTGAAATTCAATTTCAAACTTTATCTAAATCATTAAAGATTAATAGCTATAAAACTTAGGTTTCTCAAACCTAAGTAGCTATTAATTTTTATTAAAATTTATTCAATTTTGCACAGTTGACAGCATATATACTTAATTCTATAATTTGTGAATGCACTATTTTGCATATTGGAAAAACAAGAGGTGATAAGCATGGATAATTTTGAAATAAACCCTTGGGATGAATATACTATAGTCTTTAAAGCTTTATCTGATTTAACTAGGCTAAAGATTATTTGGCTGTTATTATCAATTGACTCAAAGATCAGTGTTTCAGAAATAAAAGATGTACTAGAAGAAAACCAATATAACATATCAAAGCACTTAAAAGTTTTAAAAAACGCAGGACTAATCTATGAAAAGAAAGAGGGTAAGTGGTCTTTCTATTATTACAGAGTCAAAGATGATCTATTTGATAAAGCTATAAGGGCAACAGTAAAATCAATACCAAATAATCTAATGGATGGTGAGATTTCCCGTTGCCAAAAACGTCTTTCTATGAGAGTCGATGGTAAATGTGTGGTTGGCAGTGAGCAATGGAATAATCTCAAAAAGAAAGATAAATTATAAACCTCTAATTATTCCCTTCATATTGCATTTCATAAATATTTGAACTCTTTTTTTCAAATTTAAATATGAATATTGATGACAAGATTCCCACAATTACGATAATTATTGAAGCTGTTAAATAAATTCTACTTATACTAGAAACTTGCAATATCTTTGCATTTAAACTTGTACCAATACTTGCCCCTAAAAACAAATTAAAAGCAACTATACTCATTACAGTTCCTCTCATTTTTGGAAACATTGCTTGTAGTGTAGAAACGATAGTTGATTGAATTGATATAAAAGAGAGCCCAAAACCAAACATTGAAATCATAATTAAAGCAACATTTGAAGTGTTAGTAAGCAAAATTAATGATGAAAAACCTATAAGTCCCGCTATTATTAAAAAACTTTTACCCATTTTTAATTTTAATTTAGGAGCTATTTTTGCTCCAAAAACAGTACCAATTCCGTAGAAAGCTAAAATGAAACCAACAACGAATATTGATAGATTTGTTTTATCCATAATCGATACCCCTGTATATGTAAAAGTTCCAAGATATGCAAAACCCATTAATATTAATAGGGTGGATAGTCTAATGAATTTAAAATCAGAGAATAAACTTTTGTATGATTTTGATAAATCTAATTTACTTCTTGTCCTACTATCTCTTTCAAGAGTTTTAAGCATTATTAAGGCAAGGATAAATTCACCAACACCATAGATTAGATATACCATTCTCCAGGATGCAAAATATGAAACAGTTCCACCGATAATTGTTGCTGTTGCACTACCTAAAAATCCCATACTCATTACACTAGCTATAGCTTTATGTCTATCTTTATCGTCGAAAAGCCCACCTACAAGTGCTAAGGTAACAGGGAAAATACCTGAACCAAACATTCCATTGACCAATCTTAAGATAACTAAAGATGGTAAATTAAATGCAATAGAACCTAAGATACTGAAAATAGCAGTACCTGCTGCAGCTATGTTTATAATTTTTACTTTACCATATTTATCGCCTAAAGGGCCAAAAAATAAAGTAAAAATACCAAAGCCTAGCATATAAGCTGTTACCGAGATTGACGCGGCACTAATAGAAAGGCCTAAATCATTAGCAATGTTACTAATTAGGGTCGCAGAGGCATAATTGTCTCCATTCGATAAAAAAACCATAAGGCTAAGTATTACAAGGGTGACTTTTCTTTTCTTATTATCCATCTATTTTTATTCTCACTTTGATTAATTAAAAAGTATTCTAATATAATAATAATAAAATAAAAATAGGATTTGTGATTAAGTCACTATATTAGAGGCTAATTATTTCAGATTTCTTAAATTAAAAGAATAATGTTTTTTTAAAAATTTATTCAGTTCAGTATAATTTTTATCAACAAATTATGATAATATCAAAATGTTAAGTAATCTATTTTAAAATTAAAAATTCGTGGGAGTTCAAATGATATTTTATTTTTCTGCATGTGGTAATTCAAAATATGTAGCCTCTAGATTAGCTAAAGAAACAAATGATGAAATTTTATCAATTGATAATTGTATAAAAGATAACAATTTGATTTTTGATTTAGATAAGGTAGAAAGGGTAGGTATTGTTATTCCTGTATACTTTTTAGGAGTTCCTAATATCGTTAAAGATTTTTTAGATAAAGTTGAGTTTTTGAATAATTCAAATTCATATTTCTATACTGTGATAACTTATGGTAGTACAACTGGGGCTGCATCTGCTTTTGTAGAGAAAGCTTTGAAGAAAAAATTAATTAATTTAAACGCATCTTATTGTGTTAGGTATCCTGACACTTTTTCACCAATTTTTGACTTAACTAATGAACAATCGAATTTAAAAAAGATTAATAAAGCTGATAAAAAAATTCCTAAGATAATTGAAAATATAAATAAGAAAAATTCTAAAAACTTTATTATAAATAAACTTCCATACAGTTTAGTTGTTAATTATTATAATTCATCATATAAAAAGAATAATAATACAAAGAATTTTACAGTAGAGGATTCTTGTATTAGTTGTAAATTATGTGAAAATAAATGTCCTGTTGATGCAATAAAATTAAAGAATGGAAAACCTGTATGGATTAAAAATGAGTGTGTGATGTGTTTGGGCTGTTTACACCGATGTCCAGTTTCAGCTATTCAATTTGGGCCAAAGACTAAAAAACATGGCAGATACCTTAATCCCAATATCAAAATTTAGTATCAGATAAAGTCATTTATTATTTAAGATAATTATATATGCTTACATATATTATAAGGAAATTTATGCAAAAAAAACTCTCAAGAGATAAACAAATAATTAAAACAAGTGTTATAGGTATTATTAGTAATATTTTATTATCTTTTTTTAAGTTAATTATTGGATTATTATCATCCTCAATAGCTATTATGATGGATGCAATAAATAACTTAAGTGATGCACTCTCTTCTATAATTACTATAGTGGGGATGAAACTTGCACTAAAGCCAGCAGATAATAAACATCCATTAGGGCATGGCAGAATTGAATATTTAAGTGCATTGATCGTATCTTCAATAGTGTTTTTTGCAGGTGCGACTTCGTTGATTGAATCAGTTAAGAAAATATTTAATCCTTCTGTTTCAAATTATTCTATTTTAATGCTTGTTTTTATTATTATTGCAATAATAGTAAAATTAATTTTAGGCAACTATACTAAGAAAGTTGGAGAAAATGTAAATTCTGCAGCTTTAATTGCGTCAGGGTCTGATGCAACTTTTGATTCCCTTGTATCATCTTCAACTCTAGTTTCTGCTTTGATTGCTATTATATGGGATATAAACATTGATGGATATATCGGTGTTGCAATTTCATTAGTAATTATAAAAGCTGGCTGGGATATGTTAAGTGATACACTTGATAGGATTTTAGGAACAAGAATCGATAGTAAGCTCTCTAAAGAAATAAAGGCAAAAATCAAAGATGAGGATATGGTTATTGGTGTATATGATTTAATTCTACATAATTATGGCCCTGAAACTATGATAGGTTCTGTTCATATAGAATTAGATGAAAAGATTACAACAAAACAAATTTATGAGCTTACTAGAAAACTTAGAATGGATATGTTTGACCAATATGGAATAATTTTAACTTTTGGAATTTATGCTGCAAATAGTGAAGATCCAAAAGTAAAAGAAATAATGGATAAAATTAATAATTATATTTTAAATATAGATGGCATAATCCAAATGCATGCTTTCTACATTAATTTCGAAGCAAAGCAACTATCCTTTGATATTGTTGTTGATTTTAACATTGAAGATAAATTTGCTCTACGTGACTCAATTAAAGAGCATCTACAAGAATTATACCCATCTTTTGATATTTTTATTGCAGTAGATACTTATTTTAGTGATTAATTTAATACTACTTTTTTATTTTAATACCTAAAGCAGTAGCTAAAGTTGCTGCTTGGTATGTATCTACAATCATCCCTTTTATTTCTGTCATTTTTGTTGAAAATTGAATATTGTCAATTGTGCTACTACTAAAATCAATATCTTTAAGTCGGGTATTAAAGAATTGGGTCTTAGAAAAATCAACTTCATTTAAAATAAAATTTTTTAGTTTACATTCATCAAAAGAAGAATCTAAATATGTTGTATTACTAATGTGTATGTCTATAATATTAGAATCAAAATGAGATGAGAGATTGAAATTAGAATCTTTAATAATCATATTTGATAATTTTGCTTTCGTAAAAGAGCAACCACTAAAT
The DNA here is from genome assembly GCA_963677735.1 of Sphaerochaetaceae bacterium. GTDB lineage: Bacteria > Spirochaetota > Spirochaetia > Sphaerochaetales > Sphaerochaetaceae > Pleomorphochaeta. The sequence goes on along the minus strand of OY782505.1, from coordinate 1,448,289 downwards.
TTACTACAAGTAATAGTATTTTTATCAAAATATGATTTATCAAAAGTACTAGAAGAAAAATCACAACCAATAAATTCACAGTTCATAAATGATGTATTATTAAAATTACAAAAGTTAAAAATACAATCTTTAAATTGCATAAACTCAAAGGTAAGAGTTGAAAAATCAATATTTAAACATTTTGAATTTTCAACATTCAATAATTCAAAATAACTATCTCTGTTTTTTTTAATATAATAATTTAAATCATCTATATCTGTTAATGATGCTAAATCAAGACTTTTAGCTCCACTAATTTTTCTTATTTTTTCTTTATATGCCATTATTAATTATCCTTTTACTACAATATATATTTTTTATGTATTTAGGTATATAAGAGATATTTTTATACCTTATTGACAAAAGAATTTGATTTGTGTAACTATATGCTTAAAGCATATAGATGCTTTAGTACTATAGGAGAATATGAAAATGGGAACATTTCAAAGAGGTAGACATTCACAAGCTTTTATTCTTATTTGTTTAACAGATGGACCATCATATGGCTTAGAGATAAAAAATAGAATTTCAAATTTAATAGGGAATAGTGAAATTGATCTTTCTTTTTTATATAGGACATTAAATAAACTTGAAAAAGAAGGTTATTTAGCAAGTTATCTTGATAATTCAAATCAAGGGCCTGCTAGAAAATATTATAAGTTAACTCAATCAGGTTATAAAATGTTGGATGAATTTGAAGAAGATATAAGAGATAGAGTTAAAAATTTACAAGCTTTTTTATTTAAATATGATGAAGTTAATAAAAGGAAGAGGGATTAATGCAAGCTATTATTTTTTACACAATTGCTTTTATTTTATTGATTTATTTAGCCTTTAAAGATATTAAATTGGCTAAAACTGTAATTAAAAAGTCTATAAAAGGTTTTTTGCATTTATTACCACAAATGTCATTTATTATGGTACTAATGGGGATTAGTTTATCAATTTTAACCGTTGAAACTATATCAAATTTAATAGGAGAAAACTCAGGTTTCTTTGGTTATCTAATTGCCATAGTAGTTGGTGGAGTATCTTTGATTCCTAGTTTTATAACAATACCACTTGGTGCGACTTTAGTTGCAAATGGTGCAGGATTGTCTCAAGTAGCAGGCTTTATTTCTGCTCTAATGGGTATCGGTATTGTTACTTTTCCAATGGAAAAAAAATACTTTGGAACTAAATTTGCATTGTATAGAAATATTGGTTGTTTATTTATGACAATAATTTTTGTAATAGTTATACATTTTATATTAGGGGTTAACTAATGAAAACTTTAAAGTCTTATTTGATGACAATAATCGCTATAACTGTCTTAGTTGTTATGTTTTTTTTCGATAAGCCAACAGCTAATGATGCGCTTAATATTACTTTTTCTAGTATTTTATCGATGCTCAAAGTTCTTCCACCAATTTTAATTATTATGAACTCACTCGATATAATTATTCCAAAAGAAATTATAATCAAACATATGGGAGAGGATTCAGGCATTAGAGGATATTTTTGGGCACTTATTTTAGCAACCTTTGCTGCAGGACCTCTTTATGCAGCTTTCCCAATTGCTGCAATGCTAGCTAAAAAAGAAGCAAGAATGGCATATCTTATATTCTTTTTAGGTATGTGGACTGTCACTAAGCTTCCAGTATTTACCTTTGAACTTAATTTTTTTGGAGCAACCTTTACTTTATTACATGTAATCACCGGAATAATTTATTTCTTTATCCTATCAATAGTTCTAGAAAAAATTGTACTAAAGAATAGTAAAACAGAGATATATAATCAATTAAATCTAATGTAGAATATTTTACTATTATTTATATAACTTTTATATCTAAAACTTTTCAAGTTTATGGTTTTAAATTAATAATTTATAATTTATCATCTTTAGTTGCAAATGCAACATCATTCTAATTTTAAAAGGCGTATCATTAATATATAGATAAGCACAAGTGCTTGATAAAAAGCTATGAAGGAGTTATTCATGATACAACAAAATTTTGAAATAAAAGATAATCTTTGGCAAATTGGAGTGATTGATGATAGAGATGTGCCATTTCACCGATTAGTTTTAACAAAGGGTACAACTTATAATAGTTATTTTTATAATACAAGCAAACCAACAGTAATTGATACTGTTGATATGATTTACGGGAAAAACTATGTTGATAATCTAAGCAAAAAGATCAATTTAGATGATATTGCATATATTGTTATAAATCACAGTGAACCAGATCACTCTGGGGCATTAGGACTTTTGATTAGGAAAGCAAAGAATGCAACAATTGTATGTAGTGAGATGGCTGTAAAACATTTAAGAGAAGTTTACAAAATAGGTGCTAGAGAGTTTTTGATTGTTAAATCAGGAGATACTTTAAATATTGGAGAAAAGACTTTATCTTTTTTTAATGTTCCTAATTTACACACAGAAGAGACTATGATGACTTATTGTAATGAGGATAAGATATTGTTTCCTTGTGATATTTTTAGCACTCATATTGCTACTAAAAATCCTACAAATTCATCAACTGCTGATTCAATAGATGAAGATTATAGTATATATTATGACTTAATTTTCAGCCCTCATAGAATATATGTTCAAGATTTATTAGAAATTATTGATACTCTAGATATTGAAATAATAGCACCATCCCATGGCTTTATTTTAAATAAAGATATAAATCATTTTATTGATATTTATAGAGATAAATCTAAAAATACAACTGAAATAAAAAATGCAACAATTGTTTATACTACTATGAGAGGTAATACTAAGAAAATCGCTCAATATATCTGTGATAAATTAGTTCAAAGCAATAGGTTCAATGTATTTTTATTTGATGGAGATAAAACTCCTCATTCTCAAATTCTAGAAAGTATAGAAAAAAGTGATTTAGTTTTGATAGGAAGTGCAACAAAATATGGAGATATGATTGGATCTCTTGAATCTCTTTTAAAATCTCTCCCTTCTTTAGAAGGAAAAACAACTGCATCATTCGGTTCATTTGCATGGAGTGGAGAGGCCATAGAAATTATTGGAGATTATTTAAAAGAATCTTCATCTAATTACTTAAACACTTCACAAATCATAAAAAAAACTGGTTGTTTAGAATATGAATTTCCAATCAGACTTAGATATAATTTAAGTCAATCAAATCTGAAAAAGCTAGATAGTGCAATTAAGTATATAGAAAGTATAATGAATTAAATTGTTCGAATAATAATAAAGAGGTTATTAATTAAGTCTGCCTTTTTGACTTTATAATAACCTCTTTTAAATTTTTTTAGTTTGTTTTAAATAAACAATAAATTAGTCTTTAAAGAAAATACTCTTTATTGAATTATAAGAAATTAAGATTCCTGTAATAAAGATAAATATACCAAATATTAATTGTAAACCTTGTTTTGCAAATACAAAACTTTCAGTTCCGATAGCATTAAAGTTACTAATATTTAGAAGTGTTAGAGCACTAAATGTTACTGCCATCATAATTAACATTGGAATCCAAACATTTTTACTATCTGTACCTGATTTTTTCAAATATACTGCCACAGCACTAAGGGCAAGAGCACTTAACATTTGGTTTGAACTACCAAATAATGCCCATATATTTAAGTAGCCACCTTTAGATAGTGCATAACCTAGAGCTAATGTGATAAGTGTTGCAAAGATAGAGTTTTGACAAAGTTTTTGGATAAAGTTAACTTTTGAAGGATCTTGATCTTCATCTGTAAACAATTCTTGGAAAGAAAGTCTAGCAATACGAGCAACGGAGTCAAGAGATGTTAGTGCAAAAGCACTAATTGCAAGGTTAATTAGAGTTAGACTTAAATTATGGTCCATATGAACAATATCTAAGAAGTTAGCAATTGCCATAGCAAAAGTTTGTTGAGCTGTAGCACCTTCTGGCATTCCACCAAGAGAACCTACACAGACTAATGCAATTACTGCTAAAAGGGACTCAACAAGCATAGCACCATAACTAACTTTAATCATATCTTTTTCATTTTTGATTTGTTTACTTGAAGTGTTAGAGCTAACTAAAGCATGGAAGCCCGAGACTGCACCACAAGCTATTGTTACAAATAGATAAGGGAACATACTCTTTCCACCAACTGAGAAAGATGTAACAGCTGGTAGTGACATTTCAGGTCTAGCTATTAATATTCCTACAACTGCTGCAGCAATCATGAATATAAGCAAGAAACTATTTAAATAATCACGTGGTTGTAATAAAGCCCAAACAGGAACAACTGATGCTACAAAAATATATACAAATACAATGTATGACCACCCATGAACATCAAGAGATGTGATAGGAGCTTTTAAACCAATAAACATAGCAATAACCAATAGAGCTATAGCAATTATAGTTTGAACAATTTGATTTGGTTTGAATTTGCGAGCGAAAAAGCCAAGGCCAACTGCAAATACGATAAATAAACTTGAAGTGGTTGCGGTACTACCATTACTCATTGTAAGAGTTGGATTGTTGCTAACTGAACCAAAAGATACTGCAACAATATTTGCAAATGCAGCAATAACTACAATACAGAATAACCAACAGAAAAGTAGAAATAAAGTTTTACCAGTTTGACCTAAGTATTTTTTGATTATAAAACCAAGAGAGTGACCTTCATTTTTTACAGAAGCTACCATAGAACCAAAGTCTTGCACTCCTCCAAAAAATATTCCACCCATTAGACACCAAAGAAGTACTGGAAGCCATCCATAAGTAGATGCTACAATAGGTCCAATAATTGGAGCTGCCCCTGCAATTGATGCAAATTGGTGTCCAAATAAAACATTTGAATCAGTTGGTACGTAATCAATTCCATCTTCAAATTCATAGGCTGGTGTCTTTTTTGAAGCATCAACCCCCCATTTTTTGGCAAGTCTTTTGCCATAAAAAATATAGCCTGCAAACAAGGCAGCTATACTAACTAAAAGAATAGTTATGCCATTCATTATTCTTATCTCCTAAAATATGATGATCAGCCAATATAATAATGCAATTTCATATGCATTACTAGTATATATATGCAAATATTATACGAAAAGTATTCACGTTGATGTTTAATTTATTACATTGTAGTGAAATAAAGATAAAAAAAATTAGTTTTTTTTTATTAATTTTTAGATTTTTTTTTACAACAAAATTTTAATATATGATAACAATATTGTTGTGTTGATAACTAACTTACATTAATATATAATTTTCAAATCAAAGGAAGATAAATTGAAAAAAATTGTATTTAGCTTAATTATAATCGTATCTATTTTTAATATAGGGTGTAGCTCAAGCGATAGTGTTGAATTAGTTAAAGAGAATTCTTTTAGAATAGATACTATGCCAACTTGGATTTCAAATCCTCCAACATCTGATGCTACGTATTTTGTTACATCAAATGCTAAAGAAGAAAATTTCTACCGTTCAATTTTGGAAGCAGAAAAAGATTCTAAACATTTAATTTCTAAATGGATTGATATTAAAGTTAATAATGTAATAGATAAATATACTGATCAAATAAATGCAGAGAATTATGACAATATAGAAATGTTTAAACTTTATACGAGTCAAGTTTCAAAAAGTATATTATCTTTTGCAAATAGAGAACAATTATATAGAGCTAATGATGAAACTGTATACATTTTAATGAGAGTTAGAAAATCAGATATTAGAAAAGCCTTTGATAGAGCAAATTCAACAGTTTCTTTGAATTTTAGCAAACCTACAGAATCACAATTGTTAGACCAAGATATGGTAGAAGAATTTAAAACTCAATTACTTAATGATGTCGATATAATGTCTATTAATTTATAAGATAAATTGATAAGAAGAGAGTATTAAAAGAAGCAGAGAGTATTAATCTTTGCTTCTTTTAAAATAAATATACCAATTTTTTTCATTTAATTTTTATATTATTAGAAGCCTAAATAGAACATGTAAAAACCTATAAGCAATATAATCATCCCCATGAATACTTTTAAAAATGAACTTACTTTACCATATTTTGGGTTTGATGAAAGTTTTTGTACAAAACCTATCGAAGTCCCAGCTACAATAGATAAAATTCCATGTCCTATTGAATAAAGTAATAATAAAATAATTCCCCATAGAATATTTCCTTGTCCAGCTACTATAGCTAAGAGCGTGATAAGTACTGGAGTTGAGCAAGGTGAGGAAAAAATACCCCCAAGAATTCCAGCAATAAAAGCCCCTAAATAACCTTTTTTAGTATTTTTTGACATTAGATAACTCGAGGGTATTATTTCATAGATATCCCAAGTTTGTAATGCCATTAAAATCATTATTATTCCTAGAACAAAATACCACCAAGTTGCTGATGTTCCAATTAAACTGCCAGCAATAGAAGCAATTACCCCAAAAGTTGTGAATGTTAATGCAGCACCTAAAGCAAAAGTTAAAGATAAGAAAAAGGCTTTTTTAGTATCCCTTTTTCCAGTTCCTCCAACATAGCCAATAACTAAGGGTATACTTGAAAGAGAACAAGGAGTTAAAGAAGTTAGAATCCCAGCGACTAAAGCTATAAGAGGTGCAATCCAAGTATTATTAATAATTAAGGTAGATAAATTTTCTAGTATTTGTGTCATTATTTAACTCCCATATCCTCAAGAATTAATCTCATTTGCTCTTCGGTCAATCCTCCTTGATGAACAGTAAATACATGTTCATTTGTATCTCTAGTGCTGTACATAGTAAAGTTAATTTGAATATCTTTGCTTGGAACATAAGGTGTTCCATCAGAGTTTATTAAAACTTGAGTTGGTATAACTTGAATTGGGAACCCATTTGCAGCCTCACCATTTTTCCAAACATCTACAAATTTAATTATAGCTTTACCTTGCATTTGTTCATTTAAAGCTTTCAATACAGGAGCCATTTCTTTACAAGGAATACAAGAATCAGCTCCAAAATCAATAATTATTGGTAAATTATATCCTTTTAATTTATCTAAATCTATTTCACTCACTTCTAAAATAAAGTCCTCATTAATTTCTATTTGAGTATTTTCTGAAATAGAATTGTCTATTTGATTGGAATTTGTTTTAAAAGTCCAGATAAGAATAAGGGCAATCAGAATACATATTGGAACAAAAATTTTTAAAAGTTTTTTCTTTTTTTCATCAGTCATAATTTGTAGTTACCTCCATAATTACAATTAAAATTTTTAAATAACTATTAATCTTTATTTTCATTGTAAAGATTAATAATTATTACTTTAGAAAAGTGAGTTCGACATAACAATTAAGATTTAATAATTAAAATAAGGAATCTTAAAAATTAGTTTATATAAATTTGTGTTTTATTTTTAAAAGAGAAGTTATAACTTCTCAACAGATGTAATTTCTTTTAGAATTTTAATAGCGTAAAGGCTACCTGTCTCAGAAATATTATAATGAATCCATTTCCCATGTTGTGTACTTTCAACAATGCCCGATTCAACTAGAATTTTCATATGATAAGAAAGGGAAGATTGTCCAATTTCTACATTTTCTAGAAGCTCACAACCACACTTTTTACCAGTTCTTAGTAGATCTAATATTTTTAGTCTCTGTTCGTCACAAAGAGCTTTAAATATTTTTGCATATTTTTTATTACTAGATTCCATTAATTCCCTCATATCTAAAATATTCGATATGTTTATGGTAAGTGTCAAATCGATATTTGTCAATCTGAAATTTTATAAATAAACTTGCTACTAACAATGACCAATTTATTATAAGTTTAATAAAATCTTCTAATTAATAAAATTTGCCTAAATAAATGATAAGCAAAAAAAAGATAAATACATCTTTATAGATGAAAAACATCAATAAATTTTCTTGCTAGATACTTTTGTAAATGTTAATCTAATTAAGCAAATACTTAATTAGATGAGGTTAATAATATTATAGAAATAATACAAATAATGAATTCTTTAGCAGATAATAATCGATTTAGGATAATTAATGAGTTATTAAAAAGAGATTATTGTGTTGGAGGGTTAGCACTAAAATTAAATATAAGTGAAGCTGCAGTTTCCCAACATCTTAAAATATTAAAAGACACTGGTTTAATAACAGGTGAAAAAAGGGGTTACTTTAAACACTACAGAGTAAATCAACAATTACTTAAAGAAGTCTCTAAAGAATTACTAAGAATGAGTGATACAAAAAGAGAGAGAGATAAATTATGTCCCCCCTCAAATAAAGAAGATTGTCCATTATGTCGAGAAGGCCTAATAGAAAATAATAAAATTAATTAATTATATTAGTAAGCCCTAATTTAGGACTCTACAATATAAGGAGGATTAGATAATGAGAAAAGTAGATGTCGTAGTAATAGGGGGAGGGGCTTCTGGCTTACAAGCTGCAATCACCACTAAATCCACCTACCCAGAAAAGGAAGTTGTTTTAATTCGTAAAGAAAAGCAAGTTTTAATTCCTTGTGGTATTCCTTATATTTTTGGATCGTTAAGTGATAGTAGTAAGGATATTTTGCCTGATAAACCACTAACTAGTGTAGGAGTTGAGATAATAATTGATGAAGTTAGTGAAATTGAAGTAAAAGAACACTTTTGTAAAACCTTAAGCGGGGAAACCTTTTATTATGAAAAATTAATACTAGCTTTAGGTTCTAAACCAACACTTCCAAAATGGTTAAAAGGTGCTGATTTAGAAAATGTATTTACAATACCAAAAAATAAGATTTATTTAGATGATATGCTAGCAAAATTAAAAGAAGTTAAAAAAATAACTGTTATTGGTGCTGGCTTTATTGGTGTTGAAGTATCTGATGAATTAAATAAAAAAGATTATGAGGTAACTCTTGTAGAGATTGAAGAGACCATATTAAGTAGAGCCTTTGATCAGGAATTTGGCAAATTAGCAGAGAATCATCTTGTAGAAAGAGGGTTGAATTTAATAACTGGAAAAGGCGTTGCGCAAATTAAGGGTAAAAATGGAAAAGCTTCAAAAGTTGTTTTAACTTCAGGGGAAGAAATTGATACTGATGCTGTAATACTATCAATGGGATACGCTCCTAATACTGAAATTGCTCAAAAAGCTGGAATTGAGTTAAATCAATTTGGATTTATTAAAACTTGTGAATATATGAGAGTACTTCCTTGTTCAACAGATATAATTGCTGTTGGAGATTGTGCAGAGAAAAGAGATTTTGTAACAAGAAAACTAGATAGAACCATGTTAGCATCAACAGCTTGTGCAGAAGCTAGAACAGCTGGAATGAATTTATTTACCCTAAGTCCTTGTAAACCATTTACAGGTACTATAGCTATTTATGCAACTGCAATTGGAGAACATGCCTTTGGTACTGCAGGAATTACAGAAGCAAAAGCAATAGCTGAAGATTTTGCAATAATTAGTGGAAGTTTTACAGGTATAGATACTCATCCTGGTAATATGAGTAATACACACTCTCAAACAGTAAAACTAATAGTTGCATCTGATTGTGGAATGATATTAGGTGGAGAAGTCTATGGGGGCTCAAGCACAGGTGAGTTAACCAATGCAATTGGATTTCTAATTCAAAATAGAGTAACAGTTAAAGCATTATTAACAATGCAAATTGGAACTCAACCTCTCTTAACAGGATCCCCTGCTGGATATCCTCTAATAAAAGCTGCAGAAGTTATAGTTAAAAAAATGAGGAAATAAATTTTTCATTTCTAATTTATAAAGCACCTAGCTAAACTTAATTTAAATTTAGCTGGGTGTTTATAATTTTTATAAATATCTGTGTAAAAATTTGAGAAATATAAAACTCTTGCTAAAAAGACTATATCAGATTTATTATTAGGGTAATGAATTTCCAAAACCAATTGAGAAAAAATTTTTTGACTTTTTCCATAAAGTTAATATTTATAATCTTTATTTTATTTATTTCAACTACTTTAATTATTAACTTAGTTGAGAAAAATATATATAAAATAGAAAGCATAAATTACTTAGATAATAGCTTTCAAGAACTCAATAATAAGATTTTTACGCAGATGGATAATCATAATTCTGATCTAGAGTATTTAGCTGCTTTGAAAAATAATACTATTGATAAAAAATTAGTTTCAACAAATAATTATTCTTTTTCACAATCAATGAATTTAAGGTATTATTATAATATTTATGATAATAAATTAAATCCAATATATGAAGAACTTCAATTTTCAACTCTTAGGTATAATATCTACTTAAATATTATAAAAGATAGAATTGAAAATGATGATCCTTTAAAATTTATAATGTACTCTGATTTAGATAATAACAATTCATACTTAGTATATTATAGTGGATTATATGAAGCAGATAAATTAATCGGTGTAGATACTTTTGTTATAGACATAAATGATTTGAGCTACTTTTTATTACCAAATGCTGGAAATTATATTATAGCAAATCCTTTTGATACTGTAATAGCTAGTAATAATTATGAAATATTAAATGCTGATGGTAATTTTAAATATTCTAAAAATTATAAATTAAATGGAGTTAGGTATAAGGTTACTAGGGTAAAAAAAGACTATTATACAATTTATTATTTAGAACAAGCTTTCAGCCTTGAAAAATATTATATCTTCATGCTTTTCATTCTTATATTCATCGTTTTTTTAGTAATATATTTTTCTAATAATGTAATTAAAAAAATTGCTAAGAAAAATTCTAAGAGTATAGAATCAATTATAAATGATGCTAATATTATATCCCTTGGTAAACTAGAGCATAAAATAAATGAAAATCTAGAAGGAGATTTTAAAAATTTAGCTAAAAATATTAATGAAATGTTGAATAAATTAAATTCAGAAATTGAACTAAATAAAGAGTTGAGCGAAACAAACCTTATATATGAAAAGAAGAAACTAGATTCTCAATTTAATCCACACTTTTTATATAACTCTTTAGAGACTATTAGATACTCGATGCTTTTTGATGTAAAAGAAACAGAAAAATATATTTTAGAGTTGAATTCAATATTTAGATACTCAATTAATAATAATATAACTTATTCATCCTTAAAAGATGATTTAAAATATTTAAAAAAATATTTAGATCTTTATAAATTTAGATTTAAAGAAAAACTTACTTATACAATTAATATCTCAGATGAGATGACGGATATTTTAGTCCCTAAATTATCTATTCAGCCTCTTGTTGAAAATAGTATTAAGTATGGTTTTGAAAATAGTTGTAAGGTACACATAGACATAAGTGCAAAATTGATTAATAATTTATATTATATTAAAGTTCATGACACAGGGATAAGTATAAGTGATACAACAATTAATGAAATACTGGAAAGTTATAATAAAAAGAAGAACATAACAAACCACCTAGGTGTTCATAATGTTCTTAGAAGATTCATGATGTTATATCCTGATTCTACGCTTGATGTAAGAAGAGATGATGAAGGTACTATATTTGAGATAAAATTCAAGAAAAAGATAGGTTAATTATGTATAATGTAGTGATTTGTGAAGATGAAGATATTATAAGAAAAGGTTTGATGTATAGTTTTGACTTTTCTAGTCTAAACTTGGTTGTGGTTTCAGATTTTGATAACCCACTATCTTGTCTTGAATATCTAAAAACTCATAAAGTTGATATTATAATAACCGATATTAAAATGCCACTTATCAGTGGTCTAGAAATGATTAATCAAATACCAAATAGAAAGAATTATGAGTTTATTATTTTAAGCGGATACAGTGATTTTGAATATGCAAAAAAAGCAATAACATTTGGAGTAACTGAATATCTAGTAAAACCTTTAGATCACAATCTCTTAAAAGTTTCTTTAACTAAAGCTATCTCAAATCTTGATGACAAGAAACTTATCAATAATGCGAAATTTCAAGCAAAAAATATCTCAAAAGTTTATCAAGAGATAAACAGTGAAGATGAATTTTTACATGAAATTATAAATTTTATAAAAAATAATTATATGAACAAAATCAAATTAGATGATGTTGCTGATAAATTAAACTATAGTGTTTCTTCCATTAAGAATAAACTTAAACAAAATGATATTACATTTAATACAACTTTAAATAGTTATAGAATTTACAAAGCAATAAATTTAATTAGTCTCAACAAGTATCCAATTTATCAAATAGCTGAAATGGTTGGTTTCAATGACTATAAATATTTTTGTTCAAAATTCAAAAGTTATACAGGATATTCAGTAACTCAATTGATTAAGGAAAATGAATAACTTATTTTTAAATTGATGGCTAATAAATAATTAATTTAATTAATTGGTATATGGCAATAATTAAATTTCAATTCAAGAAGTATTTAATAATCAAAATCACTATCTCTAAAAAAAATGTCTATTTTTACTATAAAGAGTGTCCTTTTGTGGTATATGAAACTGAAAATACCAATGTTAAAATTAAGTATCATTTAAAAAAGGAGCAAAATAAATGAAAAAAATATTAGTAATTTTATTAACAACTATTGTTACTATGAGCTTTGCTTTTGCACAAGGATCAGGAGAGGCTTTTTCTGATGAACCACAAACTCTTGTAATTTATTCACCTAACTCTGAAGGTTTAATTCAAGCTGTTGAAAAACCTTTTGAAGAAAAATATGGTATTGCTGTAGATATTATTTCAGCTGGTACTGGTGAATGTATGAAGAGGATAGAATCAGAAAAGAATGACCCTCAAGGGGATGTTATGTATGGTGGAAGTTATGCAACACTTTTAGGTAGACCCGATTTGTTTGAAACTTATGTAAGCAAAAACGATGCTAATTTAGTTGAAGCTTATAGAAATGAAAGTGGTTATGTAACTAAAAATACACTTGATGGTAGTGTTTTAGTTTATAATAAAACAAAACTAGCTGAAAAATTACCTGGTGTTACAATTACTGGTTATGAAGATATTATCAAATATGGTGCTCAATTAGAAGGCCAAATTGTTTCAGGTGATCCTTCAAAATCTTCTAGTTCATTTGCTCACCTAACTAACATGCTTATCGATTTTGGTGGTTATGAAAGTGATGCAGCTTGGGCTAAAGTTGCTGAGATTTTCAAAAACACAAAAGTATTGGGCTCAAGTTCTGCAGTATGGAAAGGTGTTAGAGACGGAGAATATACAATTGGATTATCTTATGAAGATCCTTGTTTAACTTTGATTAATGATGGTGCTGATGTTGGTGTTGTTTACATGAAAGAAGGAACAGTATTCTTACCAGCCGGTAGTGCAATTATTAAGGGCGCAAAAAACTTAGAAGCAGCAAAACTATTTATTGACTTTATTACATCTAAAGAAGTTCAAGATGTTTATGGTATGACACTAACAAATAGACCAGTTTACAAAAATGTTCAAACAGCTGATTACATGAAACCAATTGATGAAATTAATGTAAAGAATGAAGATACAGCTTATGTAACTGCTAACAAACAAGAACTTGTTGATCGTTATATTGATATGTTCACAAGTCTATAATTAAGATTTAAATAAAATGAAATAAACATAAAAGGAGATAAGTCTTCTTTTATGTTTATAATTTAGTAGGAAAAAATTTATGAGTGTAGCAATAAACATACAACATGCATTAAAGGCATACGGTAAAAATATAATAATTCCAGATTTGGATGTAGAGATTAAAGATAAAGAATTTTTTACATTATTAGGTCCATCTGGCTGTGGAAAAACGACTTTATTAAGAATGATAGCAGGCTTTAATACTATTGAGGGGGGAGATTTCTATTTTGATGAAAATAGAATTAATGATTTAGACCCAAGTAGAAGAAATATAGGTATGGTATTTCAAAACTATGCTATTTTTCCACATTTAACTGTTCGTGAAAATGTAGAATTTGGTTTAAAAAATAGAAACTATAGTAAATCTGAAATTGGCCCAATGGCTGATAAGTTTTTAAAGTTAATGCAAATTTATGAATATAGAGATAGAATGCCAGAGAGATTATCTGGCGGACAACAACAAAGAGTTGCTTTAGCTCGTGCACTTGTAATAATGCCTGACGTTTTGTTGATGGATGAACCTCTATCAAACCTTGATGCCAAATTACGTCTAGAAATGAGACAAGCAATTAGAGACATTCAAAAAGAAGTTGGAATTACTACCATTTATGTAACTCATGATCAAGAAGAAGCCATGGCTATAAGTGATAGAATTGCTGTTATGAATTTAGGTGAGATTCAACAAATAGGTAGTCCTCAACAAATATATCACAGACCAACAAACGAATTTGTTGCTAGCTTTATTGGTAGAACTAATATTATCTTAAGTGAATGTGATAAAAATGAAATTACAATATTAAATCACAAAGTTAAATTTAATAATATTGATTATAAGGGGAAGGTGAAAGTATCTATTCGACCTGAAGAGTTTATTATAACTGACGATGAAACTGCAATTCCAGCTGTAATTAAAGATACTATTTTCTTAGGCTTAAATACTCACTTCTTTATGGAATTGCCAAATAAACAAATTGTTGAAATTATTAAAGAGAGTATGATAAATAATAAAAATGAAACAGGTAAAACAGTCTATCTAACAATAAATACTGACAAGGTGAATGTATTTAGTGAAGATGGAAACGAAAATCTGGTGATTGCCTATGAAAAATAAGAAATCAAAAATTAATTTATGGTCCTCATCAACATTAGGATTATTAACACTTTATACAATCTTTTTGATTATCCCACTTTTAATATTACTCTCAGAATCTTTTATAGATTCAAAAACTGGGTTGTTTACTTTAGATAATTTTAAAAGATTTTTTGAAAAGAAATATTATTATTCAACACTATTAAATTCTTTTAAAATATCTATTGTAATTACTTTTGTTGCAGTAGTATTAGGAACAGTTTTAGCATTCTTTTTTGCAAGATTTAAAATAAAAGGTGCAAAAGGGTTAAGAATATTAATCATTTTATCTAGTATGTCGGCTCCATTTGTTGGTGCTTATTCGTGGATCTTACTATTAGGTAGAAATGGAGTAGTAACAAAATTCTTTGAAAATTTATTAAATATTCAAATGCCAGATATTTATGGATTTAAAGGGATCTTACTTGTTCTCTCTCTCCAACTTTATCCTTTAATATTTTTATATGTTTCTGGAGCTTTTTCTAATGTAGATAATTCCTTGTTAGAAGCTTCAGAAAACTTAGGTTGCACAGGAATAAATAGATTTTTCAAAGTAATATTACCTTTAATATTACCAACTGTTTTAGCTGGGGCCTTATTAGTATTTATGAGATGTTTTAGCGATTTTGGAACTCCAATGTTAATTGGAGAGGGATATAGAACTTTCCCCATTACAATATATGATGCCTATATGTCTGAATTAGGAGGGAATAATGGTTTTGCAGCAAGTATTGCTATTTTAGCTATTATAATTACATTAATTATTTTCCTTTTCCAGAAATATCTTTCACAAAAAAATGCATTTACTATGAATAGTATTAATAAAATTAGACCAAAGGAAATTCATGGTATTAAAAATGTTCTTATTCATATTTACTCTTATGTTTTAATATCATTATCAATTGCCCCACAGGTTTATGTAATTTATACATCATTTAAGAAAGTAAATGGTACAGTATTTACTAGTGGATATTCTTTTGAAAGTTATACAATAGCCTTCTCAAAGATGGGAAATGCTATAAGGAATACTATAATTATTCCATTAACAGCACTTGTTTTTGTATTAATAATTGCTGTATTTATAGCCTATCTTGTAGTTAGAAAGAAATCTAAGATTACCGCAATTATTGATACTGTTTCTATGGTCCCTTATATTATCCCAGGTATTGTTGTTGGTATTGCCTTATCTAGTGCATTTAATAAACCACCACTTGTTTTAACGGGAAGTATGACAATCATGGTAATAGCACTAATAATAAGACGTTTGCCTTATACAATTAGATCCACTGTTGCTACATTGCAACAAATTCCATTAACTGTTGAAGAAGCTTCACTATCTCTTGGAGCAAGTAATGCTAAAACATTTTGGAAAATTACGATTCCAATGATGAGCGCAGGTATAATTTCAGGGGCTATTTTGTCTTGGATAACAATGATTAGTGAATTATCATCAGCAATTCTGTTGTATACAGGTAAGACAAGAACCTTAACTATTGAAGTATATACTCAGGTACTTCGTGGAAATTATGGTGTTGCAGCAGCATTAGCTACTATATTAACCCTATTAACAGTTGCTTCGTTACTTATTTTTAATAAAGTAAATAAAGGTAATGATTTATCAATGTAAGATAGGTAGTAAAATAAATTATTAAGTCGTTGTATTTTTGTACAACGGCTTAATTAATAATTAAAATTTATTTACTAATATCATAAATTGCCTGATCCATATCATTGTTATTTGTAAAATCCTTTGTATAAACACAAGTTACAGGGGCAGTAGATACTTTATTGAATATCATATCATGACCAACACAAAGTCCAATTGAAATATTTAAATCAGTATTTTTATCATTTAAATATTGAGCTTGCCCTGCGGGGTTACAAAGAACTTGTGAACTATTATCAAAAAATAATTCCTTTTTAACTAATCTGCCATATTTACAATCAACAGTAAAAATTTGAAAATCTTTTTCAAGATATTTTTTAATTATATAAGCTTCTCTTCTAAATGTTATACAGTGAGCAATTCCAATCTTTTTATAATTTGCCTCAAGTGCAAAAGCTTTTATTTGCTCAAGTCTATTTAAATTCATACTAGTTGTTTTATCAGCAACTTTCATTATTTGGAGAAGATTATTATCGTATAGATTTTTCATTTTTGCCCTTTCTTTTTGAGTTATAAATTTATAATTATTATAGACATATGACAATAAAGCTACAAGGTATAATATTTATTTAGTTTAGAAAATCGAGGTTTAATTACACTTAAGTGGTAGTAGAAGATATAAACTACACAATAAATATATTAATTATCAAACATTACTTAATTATTTATGTCTCTTAAATATTCTATTTTTTATAATATTTTTGTATACTCTCTTTATGGAAAAATCAATTATTAGTGTTCTTGGAAAAGACAGAGTAGGAATTATTGCTAGGATTTGTAGTTATTTAGCTCAAAACAATGTAAATATTTTGGATATCTCCCAAACTATTGTTGGAGGATTGTTTCAAATGATGATGATTTGTGATACTGAAAAATGTAGTAAAGATTTTCATGTAGTTGCAAATGATCTTCATGATATTGGGGATGAACTAGGTGTTCAAATAAAATTACAAAAAGAAGAAATTTTTGAGAAGATGCAACGCATCTAGGAGGAATCAATGCCCAGTTTAAGTGAAGTCGTTGATACAAATAAAATGTTTGAAAAAGATAACCTAGATGTAAGAACAATTACTATGGGAATAAGTCTTCTAAGTTGTATCGACAGTAATCTAGAGGTATTAAAAAAGAATATCTACGATAAAATAACCACTACAGCAAAAGATTTAGTTAAAGTTGGAAAAGAGATAGAAAGCGATTATGCTATTCCAATTGTTAACAAAAGGATATCAATCACTCCTTTAGCTTTTATTGGAGCCTCTGCTTGCAAAACAAAAGAAGATTATGTAGAACTTGCAGAAGTTTTAGATAAAGCCGCTAAAGATGTTAAAGTTAATTTTATAGGTGGTTTTACAGCTATAGTTGCTAAAGGTATGACTAAAAGTGAAGAGCTTTTAATCAAGGCTATCCCACAAGCAATGGCAAAAACAGATTGTCTTTGTGCTTCTGTAAATGTTGGATCAACAAAAACTGGATTAAACATGGATGCTGTTAAACTAATGGGTCAGATTGTTAAAGAAACAGCAATCTTAACTAAAGATAGAGATAGCATTGGTTGTTCAAAACTTGTTGTATTGTGTAACGCCCCTGATGACAACCCTTTTATGGCAGGCGCTTTTCATGGTGTCACTGAGACAGATAATGTTATTAATGTTGGTGTAAGTGGCCCAGGTGTTATTAATGAAGCAATCCAAAGTGTAAAAGGAAAAGATTTTACAGAACTTTGTGAGATAATTAAACAAACTTCCTTTAAAGTTACAAGACTTGGACAATTAGTTGCTCAAGAAGCTAGTAAAAGATTAAATATCCCATTTGGAATATTAGACTTATCTTTAGCTCCAACTCCAGCAGTCGGTGACTCTATTGCAGAAATATTAGAGAGTATGGGACTTGAAGAGGTCGGATGTCCTGGAACTACAGCAGCCTTAGCTTTATTAAATGACCAAGTTAAAAAGGGTGGAATTATGGCATCCTCATCTGTTGGTGGTCTCTCTGGTGCTTTTATTCCTGTAAGTGAAGATCAAAATATGATAAATGCTGCAGCTAGTGGTGGACTTTGTATTGAAAAATTAGAAGCTATGACTTGTGTATGTTCAGTTGGTCTAGATATGATTGCAATCCCTGGTGATACAGAAGCTACTACAATTGCTGGTATTATTGCAGATGAAGCAGCAATTGGTATGATAAATGCTAAAACTACAGCTGTTAGAATAATTCCTGTAATTGGTAAAACCTTAGGTGATTCTGCTGAATTTGGTGGTTTATTAGGGTTTGCACCGATTATGAAAGTTAATACAAAATCTTGTGCTGAATTCATAAATAGAGGCGGAAGAATTCCAGCTCCAATCCACAGTTTCAAAAACTAATATTTGCTTTTAATATTTTTATTAAAAACTATATATAAACTTATCTAATTATCCCAGAATTATTCTGGGATGATATCTTATTAGGAGCTTAGTATGGAAATTAAAGTTGTAGAATATGATAGTAGATGGGAAGTTGAATTCTCAAAAGCTAAAGATTTTTTTAATCAATTATTAAATACTATTGATGTTGAAATTGTTCATGTAGGGAGTACTTCTGTTTATAATATGTGGGCAAAACCTATCTTAGATATTGATATAATAGTTAATGATAATGAAGATACATTAAAAGTTATAAATAAATTAGAGAGTGTTGGGTACAAGCATATTGGCAATCAAGCAATAGAGGGAAGAGAAGCTTTTAATTATGATAAAGATAATTCTAATATTAAATGGATGAATCATCATTTATATGTTTGTTTAAGGGGAAATGAACACTTAAATAATCATCTTTTACTAAAAAAACATTTGATAGAGAATTATGAAGATAGAAAACTTTACAGCGATTTAAAAAAGGAACTTTGTAAAAAATTTCCTAATGATATTGATTCATATGTTGATGGGAAAACCCAATTAATTATATCTTTTTTAGAAAAAGAGGGGCTTTGTGAAAACTCACTTTCCAAAATAAAAAAAGTTAATTTAAAAGAAACTTCTAATGATAAACAATTATCTGATTAATTAAGATTATAGAGTTAAAGAGAGAAATAATATAATATTGTTTATATGATAAATATAGAGGTAATAAATTAATGAACAAAACAAAAGCTTTAGTTTTAATTAGATTAAGTGATAAAGAGAAAGAGATATTCACCCAATTTAAGGACAAAATAGATTTTACATTCAAAGATAAAGATAAATATACAATTACAAAAGAAGATGTTTGTAATGCTCAAATTATTATTGGATATCCACCAAGAAAATATTTAAAAGATGCTAACAAATTAGAATGGATACAACTGATTTCTTCCGGTGTAGATAATTATATGAAAGCAAATACAATTCCAAAGCAAACTGTTTTAACTAATGCTAGGGGTTCTTATGGCGATTCACAGTCCGAATTTATGTTTTCTCTTCTTATAGCACTTATGAAAAAAATTCATATATATAGAGATAATCAAAATAAGGCAAAATGGAATGATGAAGGAAGTGTTATGATGCTCAAGGACTCTACTGCAATTGTTATAGGGCTTGGGGATATTGGTAGTAAATTTTCAAGGATTCTAAAAGCTTTTGGTGTTCATGTACTTGGAGTTAGAAGAGATGTAAATAAGAAATGTGATAATGTCGATGAATTATATAGTTTTACTCAATTAGATTCTATTATACCAAGGGCAGATATAATTGCTATGGTTGTTCCATCAACTATTGAAACTCATACCTTAATGAATGCTAATAGAATTGCTATGATGAAAAAAGGAGCTGTTTTAGTGAACACAGGTAGAGGTGTTACAGTTGATAACGAAGCTCTTTGTGATGCTATTGAAAACGGACATTTAAGTGGTGCTGCCCTCGATGTGTTTAATATAGAACCAATACCAAGAGATCATAGAGCTTGGAAAATTAAAAATTTAATAATTACACCACACTCTGCAGGTCAAGATTATATGGAACATAATTGGAAAAAGACATTAAATCTTATTGAATATAATTTAAAAGCTTTTTGTGATAGTAAAAAACTAAAGAATATTGTAGATAGAGATATCTATGAATTTAAAGAGTAGTTTAGTTAGATAATTATAAGGTGTTTAAACATTTTTATATGATTTAAATGCGGTTGACAGATTTTAATATTTTTATCAACATAAGGAAAGAAAAAAAATAAAGATTATCTTAAATTCACTTATAGTCTAAATTTTGGCTAATTCAATTAAAGAATGAATATAATTTAAAAGCATATCCCCGGAACAAGTTATCCGGGTTTTTGTTTTGTGCTGTTTGAGTTTTTTAGATAATTTGGGAGCATATTTATCGGTATCGAAAATAAAGAAAATATTCAAGAAAAGAAGAAAAAATTCGACATTCACCCTGTCGTATTTTTCACCTCGGCAGCATTAATCATCGGATTTGTTATATTCTCTGTCTTTTTTAATGAGATGGTTGGTGGAATTTTCAATCCTTTGCTTAATGGTATTTCTACAAATGCTGGATGGTTTTTTACTCTCTGTGTAAATGTAATATTAATATTTGTTGTTTATATTATGTTTAGTCGTTATGGTGAAATTCGCTTAGGTGGAGATGATGCTGAACCAGATTTTACAACCAAAAGTTGGTTTGCTATGCTATTTTCAGCTGGAATGGGAATAGGTTTATTGTTTTATGGAGTTGCAGAACCTATGTTTCATTTTACAAACCCTCCAATCCCGGTAGAAAACCAGACAGAAGCAGCACACCAAGCAATGGCTTTTACTTTTATGCACTGGGGACTGCATTCCTGGGCAATTTATGCATTAATAGCTTTGGCTTTAGCTTTTTTTAGTTTTAATAAAGGCCAACCTTTATCGATTCGAACAATATTTTATCCAATTCTTGGAGATAAAATACAAGGAGCTTGGGGGAATTTAATTGATATTCTAGCAACAGTGGCAACTCTTTTTGGTGTTGCAACATCACTAGGTTTTGGTGTTCAACAAATAAATGCAGGATTTAGTCATTTATTTGGTATAGAACAGAGCCTTCCAGTACAAATAGTTTTGATTGTTGTAATTACAGCAATAGCAACCGTTTCTGTTGTAAAAGGGCTTGATTCAGGTATTAGAAAACTTTCTGAATTAAATATTAAACTTGCAATGCTTTTATTATTATTTGTATTTATCTTTGGTCCAACAATGTTTATATTAAACGGATTTGCTGAAAATATAGGTTATTATGTGCAAAAACTTACTGTTATATCTACTTGGAACGAAACATTTGAAAATAGTAATTGGCAAAACTCCTGGACAGTATTCTATTGGGCTTGGTGGATTGCATGGTCTCCATTTGTAGGAATGTTTATAGCTCGTGTATCAAGAGGTAGAACCATTAGAGAATTTTTAATGGGGGTATTGTGTGTACCGACTTTAGTTACATTTTTATGGATGACAGTTTTCGGAAATTCTGCACTTTATATAGAAATGTTCCAAGGTGGTGGATTTGCTGAGGCCGTAACAGAGAATGTACCACTTTCTCTTTTCTTGCTACTAGAGAGACTACCTTTTAATGCAATTACATCGATTTTGGGTGTTTTAGTTGTTATAAGTTTTTTTGTTACCTCATCAGATTCTGGATCTATGGTTATTGACATAATCACAGCTGGAGGGAATCCTGATCCTCCTATTCCACAAAGATTGTTTTGGGCGATTTTAGAAGGTGTTGTTGCAGCAGCTCTATTAGTAAGTGGAGGTCTTGCTGCTCTACAATCAGCCGTTGTAGCAACAGGCTTACCTTTTGGGCTTGTTTTATTAGTACTTTGCTTTAGTTTAAAAAAAGGTTTGAATGAGTATATTGGTGTTCAAACATTCTCTGTTAAAGCAAAAAGAGGAAAATCAAAGAAATTCCAAATTGAATCTACTGATATCCCACCTGTAATATTCAAAAAGAAAAGAGTAAAAAAGGATGGTGAAAATGTTTAAAAATCCAGGACAAAAATTTATTGGAGCATGTTTCATATTAGTAAGGAAGCAAGAAAATAGTGTTGTATTTTTAGGTACTGCTTTTTTAGTACATGAAAAAGGATACCTTCTAAGTGCAGCTCACATAATTGGAGATGATTTAGAAAATCTCATGGTTGCTAGAGCAAAAGACCCTGAAGATTTTTCTAAGTTAAGTTTAGATGAAGTATCAGCGGTTGGCATTGATGTTAAAAAAATAGATGCTTATCATAACGTGGCTGTATTAAAATTACAGAAAGATTTTTTAATTGAAACACCTGATTACTTGATTGGACAAGTCGATAATCTTAACTTAGGTACAGGTTTAATAAATATTGGCTATCCTTATGGTCATCAAGATATGCATATTCTCGCTGTTAGAAGTAGTATTTTAAGTGCTAAAGCTAAGTTGAATAATGGAACAAAACTATTATTATTTGATTCAATGGTTCATGATGGAATGACAGGTGGACCTTTAGTTAGTATTGAAGATGAAAGAATTGTAGGAATTGTGATTGGCAGATTCTCTCCATTAGAAGATGGGGGAGATTTTAACCGTGGTAACAATTATCCTGAATATGACACTTCTATGAGTTATGCTATTTCTATTGAATATGGTTATAATCTTTTAAAAGATTTAGGAATAGAAATAAGTTAATTTAAAAATATAAATATCCTTTTCTTCCTATAAATATATAGGAAAAGAAAAGGATAATTTGTAGTAAAATATTTTTATTTATCTTGTACTGAATTATTTCGAAACTAAAATTCTTCCCCAATATTTATTAATCTTTAGGTTTTTAATATCGACTTCTTCATCATTTAAAGCATCTCTGTATTTAGTTGTATCATTTTCTATATTAATGAAAAAATCATCATCATTTGGATTTATAATTACATAGCAAGATTGATCTATTATTTGTCTTTTAAATATAAATGGTTTTTGATATTCAATTGAAACTTCTTTGTAATCACCATAGCATAAAGATGGTGTATTTTTTCTAATTGAAGTTAGTCTCTGTATAAAAGGTTGTAATGAGGGTTCTTCTATAGTTACATTTTCAATATCTATATATGGTCTAATATCTCTATCTAAGTTAAGAGATTTAATTGCTTTAATTCCCCATTCACTACCATAGTAAAGAGATGGATTTCCTGGGATTGTAAATAGAAGAATATATATTGTATATAAATAATAAGGGGTTTCAACAAGGCTAGCTATTCTACTTTGGTCATGATTATCTACAAAATTATAAGGTAAAAAATAGTTGTAAATACCCTCATTGTTATCAAATTGCCTTTTTAAAGAATGAGCTATCTCAAATAAATTTTTATCATTGTGGCTAGAGTGGAATCCTTTAAATAATTCATAATTAGTTACAGAATTTAATTTATCATTAGCTACCCAATTTCTATAATCTGAGTTTACAACCTCTCCCATAAGATAGAAATCTTTTTTAAAAGAAGTTGTATTAGATCTTAGCTCTTTTATAAATTGTTTATCTAAGCATTCTGCAGCATCCAATCTCAATCCATCAATATCAAAATATTCAATCCAGTATTGAACCGCTTCAAATAAATATGAAGTAACTTCTTTATTTTTTAAATTAAATTGTGGCAGTTGATCGTATCCACTCCAAGTATCATAGCAAAATGGATCATTAAAAGAATTTGTTTTAGTAAAATCAACATTCCTAAACCAATTAACATATTTTGAATTTTCTGTATTTTTAAGAAGATCTTTAAAAGCAAAAAAATCTCTTCCACAGTGGTTTAAAACTCCATCTAAAACAACTTTTATATCGTTATCGTGTAGGGTTTTTACTACCTCTTTAAAACTTTGATTATCTGCTAATCTACTATCAATTTTAAAATAATCAGTGGTATCGTATCCATGGGATTTAGATTCAAATACTGGGCTCAATAAAATAGTATTAAAGTTCATTTGTTTGATGTGAGGTATCCATTTTTCAATTTCTCTTATCCTATTATTATTTTCTTTATAAGAATTTTCAAATGGTGCATTACAAACACCAAAAGTAAAAAAGTGATAGATAATTGCATTCTTATGCCAATATTCCATGTTTTTTCCTTTGTATCATATATATTTGATACTTATTATTTATGCTTTACTTACCGTTAGGTATATAAAATATTTATTAAAATGTTTTTTATTTAAATCTATTTTTTATGCGTAAATTCCATGCATAAATTGATGTACTAATTCTTTTGCTTTTTCACAATTTAAAGTAGAAACTTCATCAGATAAGAAGAGTGCAATATATGTGTTTACTATTCCAAGAAAACTAAAAGTTAATTGTTTTTCTTTGTTTTTTAAATTGGTGTGTATTTCTCCCATTGAGTAGAACATTTTAAGTAAAAGATCATGTTGGATATAATGATATTTTTTCATAATTTCATAAACTGAAGAAGATTTTGGCATATATTGATTAGATAATACTATTCTATAAAAGAGAGGGTTCTCTTTAGCAAAGGTAAAATACGATGTAGTAACATTTACTAAAATAGGGTAGATATCTTCAAAATATGAATCTGGATTAGCATTGTAGTGACTGACTTTTTCAATTAATGAATTTAACTGAGTATAGTATTTTATCAATAATTTACTATAAACACCTTCTTTACTTTTATAATAATAATATAAAGTAGGTTTTGTGATTTTAGCACTATTAACTATTTCTTGAACAGAAACAGCTTCATATCCTTTCTTTGAAAATAGGGATAAGGCACAGTTTAATATATTTTCTTTATTATCAGTTAAATTGTTCATAAATTAACTCTATACCGAACGGTATATAAAGTCAATATGCGATAACTAAATCTAAATATTTGAATAGTAAATATAAAAAATGCATCCTTAATTTTGATTTTTAGGAATGCATTTTATTTAGATGTTTAATAATAACTAGCTTAAAATTTCTTCAAGTGTTATATAATCTCCAACATGACCTGCCATTTTTTCAGCATCAGTATTAACCGGAAGAGTTTTCTTACCAGGTCTCCATCCAGCAGGACATACTTCACCAGTTTTTGTAGCATACTGCCAAGCTTTAACTTGTCTCAAGAATTCGTTAACATTTCTTCCAACAGAGTCAGCTTGAACTTCTTGAGCGACACAAATTCCCTCTGGAGTGAATAGGAATCTACCTCTAAGAGCAACCCCTTCTTCTTCAACTAAAACACCGAATGCACGACTAACTTCTTGATTAGAATCAGCACCCATCATCAATTTTAGTCCTTTTAAAATTGGTTCTGTTTCAGCAAATCTTTTGTGTGAGAATTTAGAATCTACAGAAACTGCAAGAATCTCAGTATTTAATTCTTTAAATTCATCATATTTTGAATTCATAGCTGCAATTTCGGTTGGACAGACAAAAGTGAAATCAGCAGGATAAAAACAAATTACAGTCCATTTACCTTTATAATCTTCGCTTGATACTGTAGTGAAATGACCAGTTTTTGCATCATATGCATCCATTTTAAATTCAGGCATTTGCTGTCTTACCATTGTTGAACTCATACTTTTTTTCTCCTCTTTTACTTCAATAAATGATTCTTCTTTTTTTACTTTTTTGATTGGCTTTAAGCCAGTATCACAACCCATAGACACCTCCAAGGTTTTACTATAGTTTTTCGATTTCTTCTTCTACTTCCTGAGCTCCCTCAGCATAGAATTTGGCTTCATCTGGTTCTAATTCATGTAATAATCTTAAAAATTCCCCAGCATGTACTCTCTCTTCATCAGCAATATCTTTCAAAACATCGATAGCTAGCTTATTATCAGTAGATTCAGCTAATTGCATGTACAATTGAATTGCTTCATATTCTGCTGCAATCATAAATCTAATTGATCTAACTAATTCTTGGTGAGTTAACTTTTTTTTATTTGCTAACCCTGCAAAAGGTTCACTAAATTCAGGCATAATGTTTTCCTCCACATATTTCATTTTTTGATAAAATTTTGTTTCCTAATGAAACTTTTTAATTGACATAAGTCATTAATATTAGTTTATCATATTGAGATGGATTGTCAATAAGGAAATGTTATTAATTGATTTAAATTAGAATTATTTTAAAAAAAAGCTGAAAAAGCTAATATATACATTATAAAAATTAATATTCGAATAAAACTAAATCGTATCTCCAAGCAGAAACCTGGGCAGTTTGGGTTGCTCTTTCATCAATATTTTCATCTACATACGAAACTAAAGAATCTAGACTTAAAATTCCACTAGAAGTTGCAGGGGGATTTCCATCTGCAAGTTCACCTTGAATTCCATCATCTTCATCAATAAACTCTGGAATTCTAAAATAGGATAAAAATCCTTTTTCACCATCACACCAACCCATACCTTCTAAGAGGGCTTTAGTAAAATAACCATGGTATCTTGTATATCCATATTCAGAGGAATATTCATCATCTTGAGAAGCACTAATTATAAAAATATCACTGTATTCACTCTCTTCACTATCATCACTAAAGAGATTTTCAAATGCACTAGTAAATGAAAAATCATCTTCACTTTCACTATATACACTATCTTGGAAAAAATTCCCTGAATAACAAGAGTCAACAATGATTACAGTTTTACCAGGTATATCATCAATAGCCTCATATACTTCACTAACTGTTAATTTTTGATCAGATGTTACATTGCCATCTTCGTCAAAGCTAATAGCACCAGTTTCTGTATCAGTTGTAGCTAAGATTAAACTACCATCAGAATCGCCATGACCTGAGTAATAAATAATGTTGATAGTATTTTCATCTGCACTAGATTCTAAGGTTTCAAAAGAGGAGAGAATATGTTCTTTACTTGGGTATAAAGAATCTTCAATTGTATCTGAGGAATAACTACTTCCAACTTGATAATATCCATAACTGTTTATAGTAATACCGTTTACATCAGACATTTGCACTAAAGCTTTTTCAAATTCTTTTGCATCATTTATAGTCCCCTCAAGCCAGTTTGAAGAGTATGTTGTATTTTTATAATCAATTCCAATAGAAATTAAATTAATGGAATAAGAAGACTCGTCATAGTAAAGTTCACAACTAGAAAGAAGAAAAATTGAAAGCAGAATAATGGTTATTTTTTTCATAGAATTCCCTTTGCTTTATAATTTTGGCTTTTAGTCTCAAGTATTTCACTAGAATCTGTTATCCAGTCGAAACTCATCCCTATACCAATTCCAACACTTGGCGAAAACAAACTATTTCTATAAACACCATTGAAAATAAAGTTAAGATTCAAATCAAAATCTTTTTCGTTAATTAAGATTATAGAAGGAACTAAAGATAAATCTACATACATCTCTTTATTTGTGCTCTCTCCAACAGTTCCAACTCCCATTGCAACTTTTGTGTTAAATTTAAAATTATTTGAAAAATAGTGGCCCCAATCTAAACCAATAGCAGTAGCATTAAATTTTCTAAGATAAATATTATTGTAAACAATAGATCTTGAAACATTGAATAAAGAAAAATAAGGGCCAATTTCATCTCTTTTAAATTTTATATAAAATAATTCAAAATCAAGGGTTGATGAAAGGGATGAATATACCTCTAAATCATCACTGTCATTTATAGTAATTGAGGGGTAGTAATATAATCCAGTATCAATTTTGGATCCTACCTCTAATGCAAAAATAGATGTTGTTGATAATATAAATAAAGTTATAATCAATAATATTTTTTTCAACTTATCTCTCCCATGTATATTAAAACTCTAATTTAAAATGAAAGTATATTATCAAGTATTAATTCTGCAATTAAGATAAATGAAAAGATATACAAAAAACTAATAAATACATAATCTATACATATAAATAATAATCTAATCTACAAACACTGATGTAAATATTAAATATAAATAATTTTCACTTAATATAAAATTTATTTATTGTTAATTCTTAGTTTTGATATAAATGGTGAAATAGAGAATATGAATAAACCAAATAATTGCTAAAATAATTCTAACTATTATAAGATTCTTTGCAAAGAAAAACCCTATAGAAAATAAAATAGTAATTGTTAAAATTATAGAAATTTTTGACTTAATTTCCATTTCTTTATCTTCAATAAAAGTATCAACATGTTTTTTATAAAGCGATGTATTTTTAAACCATAAATCAAGTTTTTTAGATCCTTTAAAAAAACAAAATGCTGATAAGAGTAGAAATGGTGTAGTTGGTAAAATTGGTAAAATAATTCCAACAATTGATAGTGTTAATGAAATAAAACCTAATATTATTAACATTAATTTATATATATATCTACTCATAATTACCTTTTATTTTTTTTATCCATTATAGCACATATATTTTATAAATGTCTCATTTCTCTATTTATATTAAAGTTTTTTTGTAAATAAATACCGTTTCTGTTGACAGTAACGTTGTTTCTATTTATAGTAACAGATATATTTCTATTTATAGAAACAAAGAAGAGGTAACATGAATTATTATCCCCCACTAGATCAAGCTAAATTATATGATGAAAAGTTTAATATTATCCCAATTAGTCTAAGCTTAGCCCTTGGTAATAAAAGTCCTATGGAAATTTTAAATAAATTGGAAAAAATAAGTAAACATTGTTTTCTTTTAGAATCTTGTGAAGATTCTAAAGTTTGGGGACGTTATACATATATAGGATTTAATCCAAGTTTGGAAATAACTCAAAAAGGTAGTGATCTATGCATTAAATCAGCAACTACAATTGAATTAAAAAGCGAGAGGCCTCATTGCTATATTAGAAAAATATTAGACGAAAATAAAAGCCCTAAAATAGTAGGACTTCCTCCCTTTACAGGAGGACTAGTAGGTTACTTTTCTTATGATTTTATTTCATATAGCGAGCCTACATTAAAATTAGATGCTGTTGATGAAGAAGACTTTAAAGATATAGATTTAATGCTTTTTGATAAAATAATTGCCATTGATAATTTAAAAAGGGAACTTTACATAATTATTAATGTAAAACGAGATAATTTTAATTCCAATTATAAAAGAGCTACTATGGAATTGAAGAGTTTAAGTGATTTGATTGATGAAAATATCATATATAAAGAAGAAAAAGGGAAGCTTTTATCTTCTTTAAAACCATTATTTACTAAAGAACAATTTTGTGAAATGGTTGAAAAGGCTAAAAACTATATTTATGAAGGTGACATTTTCCAAGTAGTTCTTTCAAATAGATTAATGGCACCTTATGAAGGAAGTTTAAAATCAGTTTATAGTTATTTAAGAAAAACTAATCCTTCTCCTTATATGTTTTATTTTATTAGTGATCACATTGAACTTACAGGAGCCTCTCCTGAAACTCTTGTGAAACTTGAAGAAAATAAACTAAGTACTTTCCCTCTAGCTGGAACGAGAAAACGCGGTAAGAGTAATGAAGAAGATTTACAATTAGAAAGGGAATTACTTTCAGATCCTAAAGAAGTTTCAGAGCATAATATGCTAGTTGATTTAAGTAGAAATGATATAGGTAAGATAAGCAAATTTGGCTCTGTAAAAGTCGAAGAGTATATGCAGATATTAAGATTCTCACATGTTATGCACATTGGCTCAACTGTAACTGGAATAATAAAAGATGAGCTAGATGCTATTGATGCAATTGATTCAATCCTTCCTGCAGGAACTTTATCGGGAGCTCCTAAAATTAGAGCTTGTGAAATTATTAATGAGCTTGAAAATAATAAAAGAGGAGTATATGGAGGAGCTGTTGGATATTTATCTTTCAATGGTGGTTTAGATACTTGTATTGCTATACGTTTAGCATTTAAGAAAAACGGTAATGTATATGTTAGAAGCGGTGCTGGAATTGTTGCAGATTCAGTTGCTCAAAATGAATATGTTGAATGTATAAACAAAGCAAAAGCTGTAATTAATGCCTTGGAGGATAGATAACATGATTTTACTAATTGACAACTATGATAGCTTTAGCTACAACCTTTACCAATTGATTGGTGAGGTAAATCAAGATATTAAGACCTTTAGAAATGATAAAATTACAATTGAAGAAATTATAGAATTAAATCCTGAAGCAATTGTGCTATCCCCAGGGCCTGGGAAACCTGAAAATGCTGGAATTTGCATTGAAATTGTTAAACAACTTAGAGGAAAATATCCAATTTTAGGAGTTTGTTTAGGTCATCAAGCTATCTGCCATGCTTATGGTGCTACAGTTTCACATAGTAGAGAATTAATGCATGGAAAACAATCAAAGGCTACATTAAATGATTTAGCTGTTTTTAAATCAATTGAAAGTCCTTTAAAGGTTGGAAGGTATCACAGTCTATCGGTTATTAGAGAAACACTACCAAAAGATTTAATTATTACAGCTGAAGTTGAAGAAAATGGTGAAGTAATGGCTGTTGAGGATGTAAAAAATAGGGTTGTAGGCCTTCAATTTCATCCTGAATCAATTTTAACAGAACATGGTATAGATATAATAAGTAATTTTTTATTAGGAGATAACAAGTGATTAAAGATGCAATTATAAAATTATCACAAAAAGAAGATTTAGATACTTTTACAGCAGAAGTTGTTATGGATGAAATAATGAGTGGTAAAGCTAGTAATCTTCAAATTGGAGCTTACTTGATAGCTTTATCCATGAAAGGTGAGACTATTGATGAAATTAGTGCTTCCGCAAAAATAATGAGGCAGCATGCTCAAAAACTTTTAAACGACTTAGAAGTTTTGGAGATAGTTGGAACAGGTGGAGATCATTCAAACTCCTTCAATATTTCGACAACTTCTTCCATAGTGGTTTCAGCTTGTGGTATACCTGTTGCAAAGCATGGAAATAGAGCTGCTTCAAGTAAATGCGGTGCAGCTGATGTGCTTGAAGAATTAGGTGTAAACATTAATATTGAAGCTAAAAAAGCTAAGGATGTTTTAGATAAAATTGGAATATGCTTTTTATTTGCTCAAAAATATCATTCTGCTATGCGTTTTGTAGCTCCTGTTAGAAAAGAATTATCTATTAGAACAATATTTAATATTTTAGGGCCCTTGTCCAATCCAGCAGGTGCTTCTTATCAACTTATGGGAGTTTATGATGAATCTTTGGTTGAGCCTCTTGCCCAAGTTCTTTTAAACTTAGGGGTAAAAAGAGGGTTGGTTGTCTATGGACTTGAAGGCTTAGATGAGATATCTCTCGTTGGCAAAACAAAGGTTTGTGAAATCCGTAATGGATGGGTTAAAAACTATGAAATAGATCCAAGAAATTTTGGTTTTACACTTTGTAAGAGTGAAGATTTAGTTGGTGGAACACCTAAGGAAAATGCTCAAATTATTAAAGATATATTCGCAGGAAAAAAAGGACCTAAGAGAGATACTGTTGTATTAAATAGTGCCGCTGCTCTATATATAGGTAAAGATAATCTTAGCTTTGAAGAAGCTATAGATATGGTTGAAGATGTTATCGATAGTGGAAAAGCCCTAGATAAACTTAATCAGATGATTAGATATACAAATGAGGTCTAAAACATGATATTGGATGATATTGCAGAAAAAACTAGAATGCACTTAGCTAGTGTAAGTGATGCCCAACGAAGCAAAATGAAACAACAAGCATATAGCTTAGAAGTTTCAAATTCTTTTGAGTTTTATAAAGCATTATCAAAACCTAGGTTATCCTTTATAGCAGAAGTAAAAAAAGCATCTCCTTCCAAAGGCTTAATTTGTGAAAATTTTAAACCGGTAGAAATAGCCTGTGAATACGAGAAGATAGGTATTGATGCAATATCAGTATTAACCGAAAAAGATTTTTTCCAAGGAGATCCGTCTTTTTTAAAAAAGATAAGTGGTGCTGTTAAAACTCCAACTCTTAGAAAAGATTTTATAGTTGATATTTATCAAGTTCATCAAGCAAAAGTTCTTGGAGCAAAAGCTATACTATTAATTTGTGCTCTTCTTAATAAAAGTGAGCTAGAATTATTTTATAACGAAGCTACTATCTTAGGCTTAGATGTATTAGTTGAAGCTCACACAAAAGAAGAAGTTGAAATGGCACTTTTTATTGATGCTAAAATTATTGGAATAAATAATAGAGATTTAAAAACATTTAATGTAGATTTAAGAATTAGTGAACAAATGAGAAAATATATACCATCAAATAAGATAATGGTGAGTGAAAGTGGGTATTCAACAAGACAAGATATTTTAAAAGCTATAGATTTTGGTGCTGATGCACTATTGATTGGGGAATCATTTATGAAGAGTAATTCTAAAGAAGCTTTATTAAAAAAATTTAAAGGAAATTTATTTGAAAACTAAGTTAAAAATCTGTGGTCTTAAACGCGAAGAAGATATACTTATGGTTAATAAAATAAAACCTGAATTTATTGGATTTGTCTTTGCTAAAAGTAAAAGGCAAGTCAATCTTGAAACCGCTTTATATTTAAAATCAAAATTAGATAAGCAAATTAAAAGTGTTGGTGTTTTTGTAAATGAACCTATTGAAAATGTAATTAAGGCTGTCAAAAGTAAAGCCATTGATCTTGTTCAACTCCATGGTGATGAGGATAATTTATATATTGTAAAAATTAAAAGGGAAGTAAATATTCCTGTCATTAAAGCCATAAATGTAAATAAGAATTTTCAATTCTATGATGAATTTCAAGACGCTGATTATTTGTTGGTGGATAATGGCGGGGGTAGTGGAAAAACTTTTGATTGGAGTGTAGAGTTAAAATTTAATAAACCCTTGTTTATTGCAGGTGGTATTAGTATAGAAAATATAGACAAAGCTTTTAAATACTTTAGACCATATGCCTTAGACTTAAGCAGTAGCGTTGAGGTAAATGGGTATAAGGATTTTAATAAAATGAATGATATTAGCTATAAACTAGATAAATTAAATGGAGAATATAATGGATAAAGGATATTTTGGGATTCATGGTGGACAATATGTACCAGAAACATTGATGAATGCAATTCTTGAATTAGAAGAAGCTTATAATAAATATAAAGATGATGAACAATTTAATAAAGAATTGACTTACCTTTTAAACGAATATGCAAATCGACCTTCAAGACTTTACTATGCAAAACATATGAGTGAAGACTTAGGTGGTGCAAAAATTTATTTAAAGAGAGAAGATTTAAACCATACCGGAGCTCATAAAATCAATAATGTTATTGGACAATGTTTGTTGGCAAAGAAAATGGGTAAAACTCGTGTAATTGCTGAAACTGGTGCTGGTCAACATGGTGTTGCAACTGCTACAGTTGCTGCTTTAATGGGTCTAGAATGTGAAATTTTCATGGGTCAAGAAGATATTGAAAGACAAGCTCTTAACGCATACAAAATGAGACTTTTAGGAGCTAAGGTAAATAGTGTAACAAGTGGAACTGCTACACTAAAAGATGCGGTATCTCAAACTATGAGAGAATGGACAAATAGAATTAGCGATACTCATTATGTTTTAGGTAGTGTTATGGGACCTCATCCTTTCCCTACAATAGTTAGAGATTTCCAAGCTGTCATTTCAAAAGAGATTAAACAACAAATATTAGAAAAAGAAGGTAAGCTTCCTGATGCTGTATTAGCTTGTGTTGGTGGGGGATCAAATGCAATAGGTGCTTTCTATAATTTTATAGATGATAAATCAGTTAGATTAATAGGTTTAGAAGCTGCAGGATTAGGTGCTGATACAGATAAAACAGCTGCAACTCTTACTGTTGGTAAACTTGGAATATTTCATGGTATGAAAAGCTATTTTTGCCAAGATGAATATGGTCAAATAGATCCTGTATATTCAATTTCAGCGGGGTTAGATTATCCTGGTATTGGACCAGAACATGCCAATCTTAAAGATATTGGTAGAGCTGAATATTACCCAATAACAGATCAAATGGCTGTTGATGCTTTTGAATATTTATCTAAAGTTGAAGGAATAATTCCAGCCATTGAAAGCTCACACGCACTATCATACGCAATAGAACTCGCTCCAAAAATGAGCAAAGACCAAATTATTGTAGTAAATCTATCAGGACGAGGTGATAAGGATTGCGTATCTATTGCTAAGTATAGAGGAGAAGATATTAATGAGTAAAATAAATAAAGTTTTTGAAAATGGTAAGGCTTTTATTCCTTTTATTACAGTTGGAGATCCAGATATTGAAACTTCAGAAAACTTAATTTATGAGTTAGAAAAAGCTGGTTGTGATTTAATTGAATTAGGGATTCCTTTTTCAGATCCTACAGCAGAAGGTCCTGTGATAATGGCTGCTAGCGAAAGAGCCTTAAAAAATGGTGTATGTACTGATGATGTATTTAAATTGGTAAATAAGGTTAGACAAAAATCTCAAGTACCACTAGCCTTTATGACTTATGCAAATGTAATCTTTAGTTATGGAATTGAGAGATTTGCAAATAGATGTGAAGAAGAAAGTGTAGATGCAATTATATTGCCTGATGTTCCCTATGAAGAAAAAAATCAATTTGAAAAAGTTTTTAGTGCCCATAATGTTGACTTTATTTCTCTTATAGCTCCAACTTCTAAAGGTAGAGTAAAAATGATTGCTAGAGAGGCTAAAGGTTTTCTATACTGTGTTTCTTCCTTAGGTGTTACAGGAGAAAGAAGTAGTTTTAGTAATAATTTAGAAGATTTAATAAAAACAGTTAAGTCTGTTAATCCAACTCTTCCTTGTGCAATAGGATTTGGAATTAGTAATGCTAAGCAAGCTCATGAGATGGCACAAATCTCTGATGGGGCTATAGTTGGATCTGCAATTGTAAGAATAATTGAAAAATATGGTAAAGATTGTGTTTTAAAAGTTGGTGAATTTGCTGCTGAATTAAAACAAAGTGTATAAATTGTATTGAAATATAATGTACCTTTTTAGGAATAATAGATTATAATATTAATAATAGATACTAACATTTAAAAATTAGTATCTATTATTATTTATTGATTTTTTATTTTATTATAAAAATTAATCAGTTTGATAGAAAAATATAATTTAAAGCTATTGTCGTTTTCCTCAACATCCAAATTTAACAATTCAGAAATTTTATTTAGTCTATATCTAAGAGTATTTCTGTGTATATGTATTTCATTGGAAGTTTTATTAATATTGTGGTTGTTTTTTAAATAAGCAAAAAGTGTGTTATATAAATCAGTTTGATTTTTTTCATCATATTCTCTAATCAAATTTAGTTCATTGTTTGCCAAATCTTCTAGGCTAATTTGATCACGTAATCTATAAATAAATACGTAAGGTTGGATATCATTATATTGAAAGTAGTTTTCATTTTTATTAAGTATCTTACCTATTGTTAGTGATTCAAGTGCTTGATTATAAAATATATTACTCATAATTAGTGAAGTAAATTTATTACTGACACCCATTGTTAAATTATTTTCAGATAAGAATTTCTTTAAATTTTGTATTTTTTCTTCTAAAATATAAAAATCCTTTTGGGTATTTATTACAACTAGGTGATTCTTATAATAAATTAAATAACCCTGAGGAAAAAATTTTGATATCTGAGACTCGAGAAATCTCTCATAAATAGAATGTTTAAGTTTATATTTAGATATATCAATTGTGTAGATACATATGTATTTATGAATTATAAGAGATGATAGATTTAATCTTTCTTGTAGAATCTTTTCATCTTTCAAATTATTTTCTAATAAGTCATATATTATCTCTTCTTTAAGAGTGTTTTTTGTGTTTTGATAAAATCTTTTTTTCTTTAATTCTTTTGAGATTATTGAGCTAATAAGCTCAAGAAGTACAAAATCTTCTTCTTTGATTTTTTTGTTACATTCTAGCAATACCAAATTACCAACAACCTTATTTTCTACTCTAATTCTAGATACTAATTTTGTAGTAGGACTTTTAGGGCAAATTACTTCAAATGGTTTTGTAGTAGTAGTTCCATCTTTTATGATCTTAAGTTTTTTCAATTCAGAAATAAATTCATAAGAGCAATATCCCTTTGATACATTGTCGTACCAAAGAGGATCGCTTATATCAGAGAGAGGGCAGCTAACTAAAACTTTAAAACTTAGATCGATCACGATTAATGGATTTTCAATTATTTTGGATGCGGTGTGAATTATTTCTTTTAATCCCATATCTGATATTACGAGTTCTTGTAATTTAATTTTCATATAATCATATTTAGATTGGACTCTAAAGATATTCTTTGCTTTTTGGTAAATAGAATCTACACTTAAGTTTTTATTTACTTCGATAATAGATATATTATTTATACTAGCTAAATCAAAGTTTATAACATCATCTTTAACTAATATTAAAGTTAAATTTTTAACTTTTTCAATTATTATATTAAACTTTGACGCTTTTGCTATGTAAAGACAATTTTTATCGTAGTTTTTGTAATTGTAATCACAGATTTCTACATCAAAAAGTTCTTTTTCTAAGTCTATATTGTACTTTGAAACAATATCATTAGCAAAATGCATAAACAATTTTTCTAAAGGAATACTCATTTTTCACCTGTTATTCAAATTTAAGTAATAATTCATTATAAAATAAGAAATTATTATTTTAACTTTATATTCTAACTTATAAACTTTAAATGTCAATACTTTGAAAATAAATTAATTATATGTGTAAACTGGTATATTAAATATGAATAATTAAAATATATTGTTATATTATGAAGATTAATTGGTATTTTAATTAAATTAAACTATATTGTAAAAGTTAAACTTAATAGAATTATAAAATTTTAAATTTTATATAGTGCATTATGCACAAAAACCAGTTTGAAATTTGTATTTCTAGATATGTATTTATCGATATATCAGTGTTAATCTAGTTATAGTAAAACTTTTACTAGGAGAATAAAATGAAAAGTTTAAGTCAATTAACAAATCTTGAAGGCAAGGTTGCTATCATCACAGGTTCGGCAACCGGAATTGGCCAAGCCATAGCTGAAGGATTAGCTGAAGCTGGAGTAAAAATTGCAGGTGTATATAGAAAATCTTCACCTCAAGAAACAAAAGAATTAGTAGAAGCTGCTGGTCAAGAATTTTTTGGAATTCAAGCAGATGTTTCAAAACCAGAAGAAGTTAGCACAATCATACCTAAAGTTATTGAAAAGTTTGGAAAATTTGATATTTTAGTTAATGGTGCTGGTGTAGAATCTAGAAATCCAGTTGGCGATAATTATTCTCAAGAAGAATATGATAGATGTTTACAAATCAATCTAAATCAAGTTGTAGCTCTTTGTGCTGAAGCTGGA
Organism: Sphaerochaetaceae bacterium; assembly: GCA_963677735.1. Classification (GTDB taxonomy): domain Bacteria; phylum Spirochaetota; class Spirochaetia; order Sphaerochaetales; family Sphaerochaetaceae; genus Pleomorphochaeta. Next base: position 1,410,704 of record OY782505.1, on the reverse strand, counting down.
AAATATTTCATGAAAGAAGGTAATGGCGGAAGAATCATAAACCTATCTTCTATTGCTGGTTATTTAGGAATGATTGCAGGTATGTCCCCTTATATTGTTACAAAACATGCTATACGAGGATTAACAAGATCTCTAGGATTGGAATTAGCACCATATGGTGTAACCGTTAATGCTTTAGCTCCAGGACCAATTTTGACAAAAATGACAGCTCAACCACCTGAAAAGAAATTAAAAATGGATAAAATAGTTGCAGCTAAATGTCCTGTTGGCAGATGGGGCTTTCCAGAAGATTTTAAAGGACTTACTAATATGTTATGTTCTGATGCTGGTTCATTTATTACAGGTCAAACATTCATTGTTGATGGTGGTTATACTTTAACCTAATATATACATGACATGTATTAAAAATATTTACCCAAATTTGGTTATCTCTTTTAGAGGTAACCTTTTATTTTTGTACTTGAAATTAAATTTTTAAAGTGATGTTAAAAAAAGTCATACTTCTTGTTGTTTCAAAGAAGCATGACTTAATTTTATGAGAATAATTAATATTTCTTGTTTATTCTAAAATAAATGATTTTTCATAGCCATTAGCAACAGCATCTACAACTCTACCAGGTTTGTTAACATCTCCTAGAGTCTCAACAATTTCGTATTTTTCTTCCAAGGCTGCTACTAATTCAATATTAGGTTTTACACCTAATGCTAAAACAACATAATCAGCTTTTATGGTTGAAATGCTATTATCTTTAGTGTTTTCAATTTTAGATAGAGTATCTGTAATTTCAATAAGCTTTTGGTTAGATAGTAATTTAACTCCATTTTTTTTGAGCCTCATACAAATATCAACAACATTAGGTACATATCCAGTTGGTGCAATTTTATCTGCCATTTCGATAACCGTAATATTGTTATTCATAGTTTGTAATAATTCAGCAGTTTCAAGCCCTGTCATTCCTGATCCAGCAACTAAAATATTCTTATTTTTTAAGATTACATTTGAATTTAAAATATCAGTTGAAGTTAATACATTTTTACCTTCAATTCCTTTTATTGGTGGTATAATTGGAGTAGAACCAGTTGCGATGAATACTGCATAAGGATTTATTGCATCAATTTTTTCAATTGTTGCTTTTTCATTTAATCTCACTTCGATATTAAGTTTTTTTAATTCTATTTTCAAATAATCAAGATACCAATCAAGTTTTTCTTTGTGGGGTGGTTTTGTAGCAAGATAAACATTTCCACCTAAATAATCTTTTTCCTCAAATAAGATTGGTGCATAATCTTTTAATGCTAGAGTTCTAGCTGCTTCCATACCAGCGGGGCCACCACCAATGATAACAACTTTTCTTTTATTTCCGACTTTCTCTATTTTATTAAATTCATTTTCTCTTCCCAGCCTTGGATTCACTGCACATTTTATTTTTTCACATTTCATAATACTTTCAATACAATTTAAACAAGAAATACAAGGTCTAATACTTTCAGGTTGTCCCTTTTTTGCTTTGTTAGCCCATTTTGGATCAGCAAGTTGAGCTCTTCCTAAAGCTACAAAATCAATATTATCTTCATTGAGGATTGTTTCTGCCATATCTGGTTTTCTAATTACATCACAAGCTATAACAGGTATGTTAACATTTTCTTTAATTGCTTTTGCTAAGTGTCTTTTCCAACCTTGTGGGTATGAAATAGGTTCAATGATTGTAGTTACAGATTCATAAGTACCACTACTAATATTAATTACATCTATTCCTAATTTTTCTAAATATTGTGCTTGTTTTATAGATTCTTCAAGGCGAATTCCACCCTCAACAAATTCATCTCCATCAATTCTAACTGATATAGGGAAATTATTACCACATTGGTTGTGAATTCCAACAATTATTTCAGTTATAAATCTCATTCGTTTTTCAAAACTGCCACCATATTTATCACTTCTATGATTAGATTGAGGACTTAAAAATTGGCCAACAAGATATCCATGAGCGCCATGGATTTCAACACCATCTATACCAGCTTTTTGAGCTATAATGGCACCTTTGACAAATTTAGCAACTAAAGCTTCAACCTCTTGTGTTGATAACTCTCTAGGTTCTTCTCCAATAGCCGATGATGTAATTGGACTTGGACCAACAATTTGACGACCATTTAAAATTAATTGATGACACTCTCTACCCGGATGATGAAGTTGAACAAAGATTTTTGAATTATATTTATGAATAGTTTTAGCTAGGGCTTCTAATCTTGGTATATATTTTAAATCGGTAGCACAAAGCTGATTTGGCATACCAATTCCTGTTTCATTATCTATTCTTGTAATCTCAGTAATTATTAAGCCACAACCACCTTTAGCTCTTTCTTCGTAATATCTAATTATTTCATCCGAAGCTTCTCCTGTATAAGATGCTAACCCTGTTCCCATAGCAGGCATTACTATCCTGTTTTTCACTGTTAAAGGACCTATTTTTCCTTTAGAAAACATTTTGTTATATTCCATTATTTATCTCCATTATTAATTTAATTAATTATTAAATATTAACATTGAAATATTGCACTATCTATAGAATTAAATACAAAAATATCGATTGAAATAGTGCAAATTGCACAAGTAAAAAATATTAATAAAAATATTTATTAATGCTAAAATTTAAAATAGTTTATCAGATATTCAAACTCATTATATATTTGTAAATAAGATGAAATAAATTTAATAATTATCTAAATTTTCTAGATAATTTAGATAATAAAACACTCTAATTTTTTGAAAAGGATAAAATAATATTTATTTTAATCTAGTTCAAAAAAATAAAAATTCCTTGTATAAGTGCCGTTAATAAAAGAGTTATGTGTTTATATAAATTTAATATAAATTTTAAAATATTTCTTTTATATAAAAATATAAAAAAAACATATTGACTAATTTTTATTTTATGAGATACGCTATTTAACATAAATTAATAAAAATTTACAAAGACGTAAGAATTGGTTTTCCCAATTTTTTCGTCTTTTTTTTTGTTTTAAGGAAGGATGTTATGAAAAAAATTTTAATGCTAAGTGTTGTATTGTGTATGGTAACAACTTTTGTTTTTGCTAATGGATCTTCAGAATCAAGTTCAAGTGCAGAAACTAAAGTTTACAAAGTTGCTTGTGATGCTTCATATCCACCATTTTCAATTCAATTAGAAGATGGAGAATCTATTACTGGTACTGCTGTTTCTAGTGCAAATGGTATGGGAGATTATCATGGTATAGATGTTGAATTACTTGATGCTATTGCAGAACTTGAAGGTTTTGAATATGAATTACACCCAATGGATTTCTCAGCTATTATTCCAGCTTTAGTTTCAGGTACAATTGATGCTTCAATCGCTGGTATGAATATTACTGAAGCAAGAAGTGAAATTGTTGATTTCTCTGATGGTTATTATGAAGCTGGATCTGCAATGGTAGTAAATGCTGATGATGATAGTATTTCAAGTTTTGAAGATCTTGAGGGCAAAGTTGCAGCTTGTAAAGAAGGTACAACTGGAATGTTATGGTCACAAGATCATGCTGATGAGTATGGTTTCAGTGTAAATGTTTATCCAGATTCAGCAAGTATGATGCTAGCTGTTGCTAATGGTCAAGCAGATTTCTTATTAGAAGATTATCCTGTAATCAGTTACCAAATTTCTATTGGTGCACAAGAAAATCTAAAAGTAGCAATCGAAGCTATTGAAGAACCACCACAAGATGCATTTGCTGTAGTTAAAGGTGAAAACCAAGATCTGCTTGCTATGTTTAATGCTGGTTTAGCTGAACTTAGAGCTAATGGTACATATGATAAAATCATTAGCCAATTTAAATAATTAATAAAGTTATAGAGAGGGGATACTAAGGTACCCCTCTATTCTTTAAAAGGAGCAAAGAATGATAGAATATTTAAATTTATTCTGGAAATATTTACCAATGTTACTCAATGGTTTGAAATTAACTTTACTTATAGCTTTATTAGGAATATCTATTGCAATAATTTTAGGTATTTTCTTGTGTATTCTTTCAATTAGCAAAAACAAAATTTTAGAAAGAATAGCAAGTACATATATCACTATTGTTAGAGGTATTCCTTTGATGATTCTTGCATTATTCTTGTATTTTGGTGTAATCAAAAATTCAATGAGTACAAATAGTGCTGCAATAATTATTTTAGCAATAAATGCTTCTGCATATATGGCTGAAATATTTAGAGCAGGGGTTCAAGCTATCGATATTGGTCAAACTGAGGCAGCTAGAAGTTTAGGATTAAGTTATTTCCAAACAATGAGAAAAGTTATTTTTCCACAAGCTGTAAAAATCATGATTCCATCTCTTATGAACCAATCTATATCAAGTCTTAAAGATACCGCAATTTTAAGTGCTATAACTGTTAATGAATTAACACTTACTTCAAAGGTTATCATTGCAAGGAATTATAGGGCATTTGAATTATATTCTTACGCAGCAATTATTTATTTAATAGTTATTATATTTTTAACTTATCTATCTAAGAGAGTTGAAAGTAAAATGAATTATACCCAACGCTAGATAAAGAGGACTTTATGGAAAAAATAATAGAATGTGAACACGTTAGTAAAGTATTTGGGGATCTTGTAGTCTTAAAAGATATCTCTTTTAGTGTTGATAAAGGTGAAACAGTATGTTTGATTGGACCTTCAGGTTCAGGTAAATCAACAATGCTTCGTTGCTTGAATAAGTTAGAAGAGATTCAAAAGGGTGAGATTAAAGTTAATGGTTTTGATGTAAAAAGTGTTAAAAATGTTAATACATATAGATCTAATATTGGTATGGTATTTCAACATTTTAATTTATTCCCAAACTATACTGTAATTGAAAACATGACTTTAGCTCCAAGAACTTTAAAAAAACTAAGTAAGAAAGAAGCTATCATAAAAGCTGAAGAACTACTTGAAAGAGTAGGACTATCTGATAAAAGAGATGTTTATCCTGCAACTTTGTCCGGTGGTCAAAAACAAAGAGTTGCAATAGCTAGAGCATTGGAAATGAATCCTAGTATTTTACTTTTTGATGAACCAACTAGTGCTTTAGATCCTGAGATGGTTGGTGAAGTATTAGATGTTATGAAAAGTCTAGCAAAAGAGGGCATGACAATGGTTGTTGTTACTCATGAAATGGGTTTTGCCAGAGATGTTGCTAATAGAATTTTATTTATGGATGATGGATATATTGTGGAAGAGGCTCCTCCTCTTGAAATGTTCCAAAATCCTAAAACTGATAGATGTAAAAAATTCTTATCAAATTTCATATAAAGAGGAGCAATTATGAGTTCTCAAATAATAATTACAATTAATCGAGACTTTGGAGCTGATGGTCATGAAATTGGAGCACAATTATCAAATAGACTTAATATTCCTATGTATGATAAAGATATTTTGGGAAAAGCTGCTTTAAAGAAAGGAAAAGATGAATCTTCTCTTAGAGTAGCTGATGAGAGTTTAACCAAAGAAAATATTAATCCTTTTTTTCCTAGTTTAACTTTTACTAGAAAGAGTGATCAACTATTTGAAATTGAAAGAGAAATAATACGTGATTTATCTGAAGTGGAATCTTGTATTATTGTTGGTAGACTTTCAGATTATATTCTAAGAGATAAAGAAAATCTATTAAATGTATTTATCACAGCCCCTTTTAAATTTAGAGCTAGTAGTATTCAAGAAAAATATAATTGCTCACAAAGTGATTCTAAAAAATTGGTTAGAAGAATGGATATTGTCAGACGAGATTTTAAGAATTATTATTCTAATGGTAAATATAAATTATATGAAAATAAGTCTATGATTGTTTTAAATAGAGCTATATTTGGAATTGATGGCTGTGTTGAAATACTAGAGGCCACTTATAACTTAAGGTTAAAACAATTAATGAGGGATTAGAATGTTAGATAAAGAAAGCGAATCTAGACTAATAAAACTTTGCCAGGATTTAGTAAAAGTTAAAAGTCTGTCAGGTGAGGAAAAAGAAGTTGCTCAAGTTTTATCAGATTTTTTTAAAGAGTCTGGTTTTGATGAGGTTAAAATTGATTCTTGTGGCAATTCAATTGGTATTATTAATGGAAACAGACCGGGACCTTGCATTGTTTTAGATGGGCATTTGGACACAGTACCTGTTGGTGATATTAATAAATGGAGTATTGACCCATTTTCTGCTGTTATAAAAGATAATCGTATATATGGTAGAGGCACTTCAGATATGAAAGGTGGTCTTTCTGCAATGGCTATTGCAGCTTCTACTTTTGCAAAAAATAACAATAGGGATTTTCCAGGTAGAATCATTGTTGCAGGTATTGTTTATGAAGAATTATTTGAAGGTATTGCCTCTAAATATATTTGCGATGAATATAACCCAGATTATGTAGTAATTGGAGAATCTTCTGAATTAAATTTAAAGATTGGACAAAGAGGTAGAGCTGAGATTGTAGTTGAAACCTTTGGTGTTCCTTCTCACAGTGCACACCCTGAAAATGGTGTGAATGCTGTATACAGTATGACAAAGGTTATAGATGCAATAAATCAATTACCAATAATTAGCCATCCCATTTTAAAAGATGGTATTATGGTTTTAACTGATATTAAATCTAGTCCCTATCCAGGATCGAGTGTAGTTCCCTCTTATTGTAGAGCTACCTACGATAGACGAACTATCGTTAATGAGACAAAAGAAAGTGTATTAGCTCCAATTGAATCTTGCATAGAAGAGTTAAAAAAACAAGATCCAACAATTAAAGCTAAAGTTTCTTATGCTGAAGCTAGTAATGAATGTTACACAAAGAATATCATAAGTGCTCAAAAATTCTTTCCAGCTTGGCTATATGAAGAAGATGATAAATTTGTTCAGGATTGCTTAAATGAACTTAGAAAACAAGGTTTTGATCCAGAAATTGCAATTTATGATTTTTGTACTAATGGCAGTTATTATGCTGGAGAAAAGAAAGTTAAAACTATAGGGTTAGGCCCTTCAAAAGAAAATTTAGCTCATACAATTGATGAATATATAGAGATTCCTCAATTACTAGGAGCTTCAAATAGCTATATGGCAATTTTGAATGCTTTAATGAAATAATTTGCTCTATAATTTAGGAAGAAGCTGAAATAATTATGGGATACCCTAAACTAGATATAAATTTAAGCACCATTAAAAACAATGTGGAAACTGTTGTTTCTCTTTGTGAGAAGTATGGAATTTTTATCACTGGTGTCACTAAAGTATTTTCAGCTTCAAAACCTATTGTCCAAGCTTTTTTAGATGGCGGAATTAGAAGAATCGGTGATTCTAGAATTGAGAATTTGAAAAGAGCAAAAGATTTTGATGTTGAAAAATGGTTGATAAGAGTTCCCCCAATCTCCCAAGCAAAAGATGTTATATTATATTCTGATGTTTCATTAAATTCAGAGATGTCCACAATACTTAAATTAAATGAAGAAGCTAAAAAATTAAATAAAATACATAAAATAATCCTAATGGTTGATTTAGGAGATCTTAGAGAAGGCTATTTAATTAATAACCTTTTTTTTGATGTAGTTGAAAAAGTACAGTCTTTATCTAATATTCAATTATATGGCATTGGAACTAATTTAACTTGTTTCTCTTTTATAAAATCCTCGAATGAAAACTTGACTGTGTTAGATAATTTAGCAAAAAAACTACCACTTAAGAATTTAGTTGTAAGTGGAGGTAACTCTGCAACAATAAAATTGATGTTAGAAGGTCAAATCCCTCCTAATATTAATAATATGAGATTAGGAGAGAGTCTTCTTTTTGGTAAAGAGAGAAGTACTTATACTTTTTTAAATGGAACTAAAAAAAATGCATTTATTTTAAGTGCAGAAGTTGTTGAGTTAAAAGTAAAACCTTCTGTTCCTTGGGGCGACGTTGGTCCAGATAGTTATGGTAATATACCTAATAAACCAGTTGATAAAGGTAATATCACAAGAGCGATATTAGCTATTGGTAAGCAAGATTGTGATATTGAAACTATGAGACCTATAGATCCAAATATTGAAATTTTAGGAGCTAGTAGTGATTATCTAATTGTACATATTAAATCTAATGATAATAATTATAAAATTGGGGCAATTATTCAATTTGAGCTTGGTTATTATTCTCTAATGAGAGTTATGCAAAGTGAATATGTAAGTAAATTTTATTACTAATCTTTTTTATTATCTTAGTTAATATGTAAAAATTACCTTCTAAATTTAAAAATAGGTTTTTCTCTTGTTAGCATTATTTAAATAAACGTAGTAGAATTTATTTAAACTAATTGAATGAGGTCTATGAATTTGTTAACTAAACCTAAAATTAAAATTGTTGATAATCCTTTAATGAGAGAAGAGATAGTTAAAATATATCAAACTACTAATCAAATCCTTTTAGCAAAATGGTCTATATCTATATCAAAACATATTCTATCTCTTATTGATATAGATTATGAAACAGTCGATATAATTAAAGAAGGATTTTATATAAACGAATTATGGCAAGCTGGGAAGGTTGGAGTACATGAGGTAAGACAATCTAGCTTCAAAGTTCATAAATTAGCAAGAGAAATAAATAATATAGTTTATCAAACTGCTTTAAGAGTTGTTGGTCAAGCTCTAGCAAGTGGACACATGAGAGAGCATTCTCTTGTGGCTAGTGATTATGCTATTAAAGTAATTGGCTTAGTATCTTCAAATGATTTAGATTCAATTACTAAAGAAAGGCTTTGGCAACGAGATGAGCTAAATAAAATTTTAAGAAATAATGAGAAGTATTATTAGGGAATATGCTAATAGAATTTTGAAATCAAATATATTTATTTCATAATTTTATCAGCGCCATACCAACCGGTAAGAATTGCAGTTGGAATTCCAGCCGGACTGTATGCCCATTGTCCTACTTGATATATATCTGGGATAGTAGTGTTAACAGATTTTGGAATATTTTGAATACTGTGAACCACAGGTACTTTTCTTTCATACGTCCAACCAGTTATTGCCCCTTCAGAGGTTTTTACTTGGTTATTATAGCTTAGAGGAGAGAAAGAAAATTTAAATAGAATTTTATTTTCAATCTCAGGATATATTGTAGATTCTAATATTTTAATTAATGTATTTTCGACTATATCTTTAAACTCTTCATACCAATTAGCATCTTTAATTTTTTTTACAAGATCATATTCAAAAAATATGTTTGCTATTAGTCCAGTCTTATTCTTAGGAGATAGAAGTGGATCTCTTAGAGATGGAATAGATATTTCAATTGTATTTAGAGAACAATATTTATCTACCCAATTTATAATTTCATCCTTTGCCAAGGTGTCGAAATTATTTAATATTCTATCTAGTTCTTTAGTATTTGTATCTGCTAAACCTTTTGATTGTGGAGTATATAAAAAATGGCCATTTGATATATTTTTAAAATAACTTAAGGGTTTATCAATACCTAAATATAGAGTAAATACAGAATCTCCACCTCTATTTGAGTCAAATATTTCTTTTTGTTTTAAACATTTTAATTTAGTTTTCTCATCTAGTTGATCGAAGTCTGTAATAGAATAAAGAGTTTTTAAATCTGCTGCCCAAATTAATTTTGAGTAATTATATTTATTGTCTTTGTTATCAACTAAAATCTTATTGTAGGAATCAATATACTTTATTAAAGTATTTTTTTTGATATTGGCACCATTTTCTAATACTTTTTCACTTAATTTTTTTGTTAACTCTCCAGTACCACCTTTAGGATATAAATATTCTTGGTAAACATAAAAATAGCCTAGGGCAAAGAACGTAGGAGTCTTTTTGAAAAAGTGTTGGCTTATCATATCAATCAACGATTGATTAGATGTGTATTTTTTTAAAAAATCATTAATTGGTTTGTTCATTCTATTCATGTGCATGATTGCTAAAATAAATTTACCAAACCAAGGCATTAATTCATGAATTAAATACTCCTTATCATGAGTAAAATCTTTTTTGAAGATTGGGTTATCAAAACCATAGATAACCTTCATACTTTTAGTAATTTTCTTAATTACTTTAAATATTTTATCAATATCTTTTTTATTTTCTGGGAATTTCTTAATTAACAAGGCTTTATATTTTTTTATATCATCCTTGTCACTCATTGATAAAATATCATTTTCAATGCCTAAAGAAACCTTACTATCTAGTAGTTCAATTTCAATACCTAAATCATTTAGTAGTGGTTTTACAACACCTGAGTTTTCAATAGATCTTGCACCTGTATCGAAAATAAAGCCTTCATGATTAAATGATGTTATTAATCCACCACATTTATTACTTTGTTCTAGTAATTGGACATTATATCCTTCTCTTGAAAGATATGCTGCAGCTGTTAAGCCTGAGAGGCCAGCTCCTACTATGATAATTGGTTTTGTTTTATTCATTGATCTAATCCTACTAGTAACTTTGTTTTATCCCAGAGTTTCCAAGCCATCTCAATATCTAGGGCATGAGGTGCAGGTATCTCTTTTGTAGTTAAATTATAAAAATTACCATTTTCATTTTCGACATTTTTTGATACTCCCAAATAATATAATGCTTTAGCAGATATTTCAGCGGGTCTTGCTGAGGATAAAACTACTTTATGTTTAAATGCTCTATAGAGCTTGCCATTATTCTCTCCCATATTACTTTTTACATTTCCAGGATGCATAGCATTAATAGTAACATTTGTTCCTTCATAGTATTTTGAGAAAGTAGTCATAGAGAGCAATTGTGCTGTTTTGGCAACTCCATATCCTTTTAATCCAGTATAATGATGTTTTTTCCAATCTAAATCATTTAGTCTAATTCCAGCTATGGCAAATCTGTGTCCCTCAGAATTTACATATATAATTCTACATTTTTCTTGTTTAGATAATTTATCTTTTAGTAAATAATTTAATATAAATGAACTTAAATAATTTACTTGAAAAACTTTTTCAAAGCCATCACCTGTTAAGACTCTTTTTGTTTGGTAAACTCCTGCATTGTGGATTATAATATCTATGTTTTCTTCAAGGTCACAAAGCTTTTTACCTAACTCAAAAACATCAGATAATTTAGTATAGTCAGCTATTAAATATTTGCATGAAATATTAAATTGCTTTTTAAATTGTTCACATTGTTTTTGTGTTTTTTCTTCATTTCTATTGATAAATAGTAAGTTAGCACCTTTTGATGCATATATTTTTGCAGTTTCATAACCAATTCCAGAAGTTGTTCCTGAAATAATGACAAATTTATTTTCGCAAGAATCCTCGCAAATAAGAGGATCTCTTTTATCATTTTTCATCATGGCACCAATGTTTGACCATTCATATTCTTTTAAGTATTTATTCATATTTTATCCAAATTTTTTCTTCATAAATTTTCTATAACTCTTATTGAACCTTGGAATATTATCAAAAATATCCCCCCAAAGATCATAATAGTCTCTTTGTTCAATAATCATCCTATTCTCATTTAGAGTTACTCGACTTAATCCAAAGATTGATGAGTTTGGGTATTTTTTGAAACTTAAAGTCATTTCCCATTCAAGTACAATAAGATTTCCATCTTCAAGTGCGTGGCTGACCTTCATCTTAAGATCTTTAGATCTATCCGTTAAACGTTTAGTCATTGCTTGAAATTCTTCTTTCCCATGTATTTCTTGAACAGTATCTTTAAAGAATATATTATCATCGTAATAAGGTAAAATATGAGACCAATCTGGTCTTCCTTCTGTATTATAAATATCTGTCCACAAATTGATTAGGTGGTTTTTATCTAGTATTTTATATTCAGTAATAGCACTCCTCCTTATTTTAACTTTTGAAAGTTAAAAAGTAGCATTCTTAATATTTAAAATAATAATCAGTATTGTTTTAATAAAACAAAAGTGTTTTTGTGGATAACTTAGCTCCAAAAATAATGTCTAACCGTATTTATTATAAATATTTATAATTTTTAAAACTTATTATTATTCTATCATAGCTTAAGTGGGTGTCAATTATTTATTAAGTATAATTAGTTTGATTATAGTTAGAAAACTTATCTAATTGCTTTAAATACATATATATTATATATAACTTCAGCCATTATTCTTATATTTCTTTATATGATAGTATTCAATTAATTTTAGGGGATATTATTATTTTGAGAGATTACAAAATTGAACAGAAAAAAGATTATGAGAAAATGATTGTTAAACAAATGATTGAAATTTATTGCAAAAATAAACATAAAGAGACTCAATTGTGCCCATCCTGTAATTCTATCTTATTATATGCTCAATCTAGAATTGATAATTGTCCATTTATTGAAACTAAGGGTTTTTGTAGAAATTGCACAGTTCATTGTTATAGTAAAGATAGACAAGAACAAATCAGAGCTATAATGCGATATTCGGGCCCTAGATTAATTATAACTCATCCACGTTTAACACTAAATCATATCTTAAGTAAGCTAAAATAAATTAACCATTTGTTGTAGAGTTTACAGCAAATGGTTAATAGTTTAAGTTTTTTATTTATATCCTTTCTCTTGCCAGATTTTTCTAAGTTCTAACAGGTTTTTACCAGCTTGATGAAGAGTATCTTCTTTTTTAGCAAAGTGAAATCTAATTAAATGGGTTATATTTTCCTTGAAGAAACTTGATCCTGGAACTGCAGCAACTTTTACTTCTTTTGCAAGCCATTTACAAAATTTAGTATCATCGGTTGAATCAAATTCACTAATATCTACAAGAACAAAATAAGCACCTTGAGGTTTTGTATAACTTAGATTTGCTTCTTCTAAATAAGAGAGAAATATATCTCTTTTCTTTTGATAAGTCTTTTCTAATTCTTGATAATAAGAGTCAGGCATTTTTAACCCTACAATTGCAGCTTCTTGTAGAGGTGCTGCTGCTCCTACTGTTAAAAAATCATGCACTTTTTTTATTGCATTGAGAGCAAACTCTGGACCATATATATATCCTAATCTCCAGCCGGTGATTGAATAAGTTTTAGATAATGAACTACATGTTATTGTTCTATCTTTCATATTAGCAAGACTAGCTATAGCAATGTGTTTGTTTGGTGGATAAACAATATGTTCATACACTTCATCAGTGATTACCCAAGTATCGTATTTGATAGCTAAAGAGGATATGTATTCTAATTCTTCAAGATTAAAGACTTTACCACTAGGATTGCTAGGGTTACATATTACAATTGCTTTAGGGTGTTGTTTAAAAGCTGCTTCTAATTCCTCTTTGTTAAAAGAGAATTCAGGTGGATTTAAATTTACATAAATTGGAGTAGCGCCACTTAAGATAGTATCAGCTGTATAATTTTCATAAAAAGGAGAAAATATAATAACTTTATCACCTTTATTTATAACAGATAGTAATGATGCCATCATAGCTTCAGTAGAACCACAAGTTATTACAACATTTTTATTAGGATCTAATTCTAGATTCGTAAAATTATTAATTTTATCAACTAATGCTTCTCTAAAGTTTTGAGCTCCCCAAGTAACAGAATATTGGTGAGGTCCATCTTTAGCTATTTGAGAGAGTTTGTCGGTTATTTCTTTTGGAGGATCGAAATCAGGAAATCCTTGTGATAGGTTTATACTACCATATTTATTTGCAGTTCTAGTCATTGATCTAATTACTGATTCTGTGAAGTTTTTTGTTTTATCGCTTAATCCTGGCATTTCTTATTCCTTATCTGTTGTATTTAATTGTTCAACTTTTGAGATTGCTCTCTCTAAAATTATTTCATCTACTTTAAATGGAAGGAGATGAATTGATTCACTTGGTTTTAATGTTGTATTTATTATTAAAGATAGTTCATTTTTATTAGAATAATCTAGATTTAAATCAGCTAATTTTGTTGGGAGTCCTAATTTTTTAAACTGTTCAATTTGTTCTTTTAATAGCCTATCATTATTTAAAAGTGCAGTTTGTACTAAAAGTCCATATGCTACTTTTGTTCCATGTAAAATCTCTTTAGATCTTTCTATTGAAGAAATTCCATTATGTATTGCATGAGCTGCAGCAACTCTGGTAAATCTTTCTCCAAGTCCACCTATTAATCCACCACCTGCTATAATTGCATCAATGACTGTAATTAGTGATTGTTGATATTTTGAATTCTCTATATTAGCTATAGCTTCAATTCCTTCACTTAATAATGTATTGTTTATATCTTTGGCAATATTTACAGCAATATGGGCTGTGTAGGGGATTTTTTCTAAGCCTTGAACTAAGATTTCAGATTCATATTGTTTTGCTAGTGTGTCAGCAATTCCTGCTTTTAAATATTTTATTGGAGCTTCTATTATTATCCTTGGTTCAATTAGTACTAGAAAGTTTGATTGAGTGAATATTTCATATCCTAAGGCTTTTCCTTCTTTTGAATACCAAACAGATAAGGGAGTCCAAGCTGCGCAGGTAGCAGCTATTGTAGGTATTGCTACAAAGGGTTTATTTAGTTTTGCAGCAGTAGCTTTAGCAATATCCATAATTGTCCCACCACCAATTCCAATTATAGCTGGAGCTTTATTTGCCTCGTTTTTTAAAAAATCTACTATTTCATGTGTACAATGTTCTTTTATACAAAAGCTATTTATATTTTTATCATACAAATCAATTGGCAAGTATTTACTTGCAGCTTTTGCAGCTTTTTCTCCATAAATCCAAATAGAGTTATTAATTTCTTCTTGAGTGAAAAATTTATTTATATTATCTATTGCATTTGTATGATTGAAGTAGTTGCTTGGCCCCGGTTGTACTTTTATTGATAAATTATCCATATGTTTTTCTCCTATTGATGATCAATTGCTTTAGAGATTTTATCCCCTAGATATTGAATGAGCTGAACTATAACAACGAGCATTACTACTGTAATAATCATTATGCCTGTTTCATAACGGTAATAACCGAATTGTATTGCTAAATCACCAATACCACCGCCACCTACAATACCAGCCATTGCTGAGTAACCAATCAAACTTATAAAAGTCACCGTTGTCGCTCTTATTATTGAGGGCAGGGCTTCTACAAATAATACTTTTCTTATTATTAGAGGTAGGGATGCTCCTGTTGCAATAGAAGATTCGATGGTTTCTTTTTTGATTTCAGCAAAAGCTCCTTCAATTAACCTTGCATTAAAAGCTGTAGCTGAAAGAGATAGAGGTACAGTTGCAGCAAGTGGACCTATTGTTGTTCCAACTATTAATTTTGTTAAAGGTATTACTACTACTAATAAAATTATAAAGGGAATAGATCTAAGTACATTCACTATTGTTGAAGAAATAATATTTATTACCTTATTTTCTAGTAACAAAGGGTTACTAGTTATATATAGTAATAAGCCTATAACAATTCCTAAAATTGTTGCTACAACTAAAGATATTGATACCATTTGAAAAGTCTCGTAAGTTGCTTTTCCTAAATATTGCTGAATTATATTAAGTGTTTCATTCATTAGTTGCTCCTTGAATAAGAGTAAAATTAGAAGTGTTTTCTTTGAGATAATTAATTGCTTCTTTTTCTCTATCTCCTGAAATAGTTATAATTAATATTCCAAATGGTTTATCATTTATATATTCAATTTTTCCATGGATAATTGAAATATCAACATTATAAGATTTGATTGTGTTGGAAATTATTGGAAGATATGCTTTTTCTCCAACATATGTTATTTGATAGAACGCTTTGCTGTTATTTTTTAAAACGGTTTTAGGTATTTTTAGTGATGTCACTTTATCAATTAAAAGTTTGGTTTCTTGTTTCTCTTGATTAGCGAAAATAGAATAACTATCATTAACTTCAATCAATTTCCCATTATCCATTACTGCAATTGTATCAAACAAATCTTTAGCAACTTCCATTTGGTGAGTTATAAATACTACAGTTAATTTTAATTTGCTATTAATATCTTTAATTAGTTTTACTATTTCTTGAGCTGTTTCAGGATCTAATGCACTAGTAGCTTCATCACAAATAAGTACTTCAGGATTATTAGAAAGTGCTCTAGCTATTGCAACTCTTTGTTTTTGTCCTCCAGAGAGTTGAGAGGGATAGTTATTTTTTTTATCTTTTAAGCCTACTAAGTCTAATAATTGATCAACTCGTGAATCTATTTTATCTTTGTCATAGTGTGATGCTAAAAGGTTGAAAGCTATATTATCTCTTACTGTGGCACGACTTATTAAATTAAAATGTTGGTATATCATCCCCATTTTTTGTCTAATTTTTCGTAAATCCTTGCCTTTATAGTTAGTGATTCTTTCACCTTTAAAATATACCTCTCCTTGAGAAGGTTTCTCAAGAAGATTTATATTTCTAGCTATTGTACTTTTGCCGGCACCACTTGAACCAATAATTCCAAGTATTTCACCTTTTTTTATTTTAAGAGAAAAATTAGATACTGCATTAACTTCTATGCCTTGCTTGCTTTTGAAGGTTACAGATATATCTTTTAACTCTATAAAAGCTTTATTATCAAAATGGCTGTCATTTAAAGGATTCATATTTTTAATTTTCACTCCCATATTTATCAACCCACCATTGAGGTCTATCAAAGGAGTTGAAAATATCATCTTTTGATGTGATAGCAAGATAAAAATCTTCGGACTCTACAGCAGCTTTTAAGTCTTGTCCAAGTTTTGAATTAACGTCTTCACTTCTTACTGTAATTACGTTTTTATATCCCTCATCTAATTTTTCGATTGCTAATGCTTTTGAATAATCTAATTTAGCTGCAATTGCATAGTTTCCAGGAACTATAGCAACATCAACACTATCTAAACTTCTTGAAATTTGAGCTCCATCAAGGGTTACAAATTCTAAGTTTTTAGGATTTGTAGCAATATCTAGCAGTGATGCTTTTGTAGGATCAATATTATCTTTTAGGGTTATAATGCCGTTTTGGCTCAATATTTTTAAACTTCTAGCAAGGTTTGTAGCATCGGAGGCGAATGCAATTTGGTCTCCATCTTGAAGTTGTGATAAGGATGTATATTTATTACTAAATACACCAGCTCCTGCTGTTGGTACTGCAATAATTTTATCTAAATCTAAATTATTAGCTTTTGAGAAAGCTTCTAAATAGACTGTATGTTGCATTAGATTTGCTTCTATTTCACCATTGGCTAAGGCTACATCAGGTTGTACCCAGTCAGAAAATGTAATTACCTCAACATCATATCCTTGTTTTTCTAGGTATGGTTTTAGTGCTTTTTCAACCATTGAGCCATAAGGGCCTGGGCTAACTCCAACTCTAAGTTGATTTGAATTTGATTGTTTTTCTTCACCACCTTGGGCAAAAACGTTTATGCTTGATAGTAATACTAGACTCAAAATTAATATGTTTTTAAAAATGTTTTTCTTCATGATTTTTCCTTTTCATTAAAATTTTTATTTGTAAGATGATGACAATAAATTTGTCAAAATGTTTTAATAAGTATATAGAAATGTGGTGGAGGTAAATAAATATGTATATGCGCTGACTAGCGCATCATCATGAAGAAGCACATAGAAAAAGAAAGAGTGTTGATTGTGTTTAATGAAATAGTTTTAATTGAAGTATTCATATATTTCTCTTTCTCCTTGTGCGATATTTTTAATTGATATTGGGCTAAAAAAAATATTTTGTCAATTATTTTTGTAAAAAAAATTTAATTAAGCTGGTTTTATATTTCTGATAAGACTTGATTAGTTTATAATATTTTTATTTTAAAATTAAAATATTATGCATTTAATTTTATGCTTAAATGTATAAAAAATATCCTTTATAATTTGTAGTAGAATAAGGTTGATTTTCTTTTCGGATTTAAATTATTAAGGATATAATTGTATATAAGAATTATTATAGTATTACTTTATTATAAAAAAGATATAAATAGTTAAAATGTTGATTTAATTTCTTTTATAGTAATTAATTAAAAATTAATTATATTTAGTTTGCTTTTTAGTATATATCTTTTTATTCTTTTAAACGTATTATTATTTTTTTGCCACTTTGGAGGCTAAAATGTACTGGTTTATTGTTCAACGCTTTAACTTCAATCCAGCCACCCGGTATTGATTTTGAAATAACAATAAAAGTACTTCCAGGTAGTAAATTATTTTTAATTAAATATTTTCTAAATTCGCTATCTTCATTATTAATTATTTTTTCAACAACATATGTATGATTCTTCTCTGCAGTATCTAATGTGTTAAAACTTTGCCTATAATAGTTTTTAAATTCTTCAATATTTCTAAAAATTGGCTGGTGATGTGGATCTTCTTTTGGATAATTTAAGAATTTATCTAAGTATTCTAATACTTTATCAGAAAGTTCATGTTCTAAATGTTCTGCTTCTCTGTGAACTTCCTGCCAATCCATTTTTAAAGTAGTTTCAAGAAAATATTCTAATAGTCTATGTTTGTAAAGAAGTTTTACTGCTTCTAAATTTCCTTTTTCACTTAAACAACAACCAACTCTTGGTTTATATTCTATCCAACCATCTTTTGTGAATCTTTTTATCATTGTCGTAACAGTTCCAGCAGTTAATTCCATTTTTTGAGCTAATTTACCCATGGAAACGTATCCCGATGGGTTAAATTGAGCTTCTATTAATATTATTTTTAAATAATCTTGAAGAGTTTTTGTAATTGTATCAGACATATTTTACCTCAACATAGACTCATTAGCCATGCTTATTCCAGTTTTGCTTAATATTAGTATACCTTCTCGGTCTGTGACAAGCTCATCTTTTTTAGCTTTTTGAACAACTTGTTTTGCAAATCTAGGTTCCCAGTTTATATGTTCTAATAAGTGTTGTTCCCTACATTCCTCTAATTCGTTTTTTGTATTTGAGTGGTGTAGCAAATGCACGACTAACATTTTAATAGCAAATTCTATTTTTTGATTTTTTCTCTTATTTTTTAATACTATTATTCCTCTAGATGGGGAAAATAAGAATGTGATAAAGAATATTAGTCCAACCATTACTGCCATTCCACCTGCAGCAGATGCATCTATTATCCAAGAAAAAGCTATCCCAAGTAAAGATGCTATAATTCCAATAACGATTGAAAGGATTACCATCATTTTTAAATTATCTGTTAATAGATATGCTGTAGCTGCAGGGACTATCATTAATGCTACAACAAGGATTGAACCTACTGCATCAAAAGCACCTACTGTGGTAATACTTACATCAATCATAAGAATGTATTGTATTAAAATTGGAGAAAAGCCTAATGATGCTGATAAACCTTCATCGAATGTTGCAAGTTTAAGTTCTTTAAAAAACAGAAAAAGAACTGCTAGATTTATAATTAATATTATTGACATAACCCATATCATTCTAGGTCCTAAATCATAATTCATAAAGGTTATTCTATCTAATGGTGTAAATATCAATTCTCCTAAAAGTACAGCATCTGTATCTAGATGTACATTTCCTGTATATCTACTAACTAAAATTACTCCAATACTGAAAAGCGCTGGAAAGACTAAACCGATGGCTGCATCTTCTTTTACAAGTTTTGATTTTACTAAGACTTCTGATAGAAAGACTGTTAGTAAACCTGTAATAACAGCACCAATAAATAATAAAGGAGAGGATAGGGAATGTGTTAACATAAAACCCACTACAATTCCTAATAAAACTGAATGACTTATTGCATCACTTATCAGTGACATTTTTTTTAATACTAAAAAGACGCCAGGTATAGCACAGGCTACTGCTACTAAAACAGCAATAACTAATAATTCAACTATCATAAAGCTTCTCCTTTTTCTATTAATTTTGCTTTCTCTCTTCCTTCTTCACTTAGGAACCAATGTCCCCTAGAATCTTTTGAAACCCAACCTTTTTGCTCTAAAGCTAATAGTGCAGTGTTAATATTTTTTATTCCAGGTTGAGTAAAACTTATTGTATGGCTATCGTGAGCTCTTTTTTCTCCACCATGTTTTTTTTCTAGATTTAACAGTGTTAGTAATAATTTCTGTAGTGAGAAATCAAATCTATTATTATATCTTTTTATCATCGAAGAGATTACACCTCTATCCGGTGCAAATAATAATGATAAAATTACAATAGCTGTAAGGCTTAAGACAATGCTTGGACCTGTTGGTAAATTTGGTATAATACAAGATAATACTGCTCCAATTATTCCAGCTATTGCTCCAAAGATTGAAGATAAAATTACCATTGAACCTAATTTATTTGTCCACTGTCTAGCTGCAGCTGCTGGGGCTATTAACATAGAACTCATTAAAATTACTCCAACTGTTTGTAGTCCTGTTACAATTGCTATTACAATTAATGCCGTTATTATGTAATCGATTAATTTGGAACTAAACCCTAAAGATTGTCCAAAATCAGGATCAAATGTTAATAGTTTTAATTCCTTCCAAATAATAATCATTATGATAATTGAGAGGCCACCTAATATAGCTGAAGATTTAATATCTTCAGGTAAGAGGGCAGCTGCTTGTCCAAATAAATATTTATCAAGGCCGGCTTGTGCTGCGTTAGGTTTTGATTGAACATAAGTTAGTAATAATAATCCTAATCCGAAGAATACACTTAAAATTGTACCTTGGGCCCCATCACTTGTTATTCTTGTGTTTCTAATTATTGAAAGAATGAAAGTTGTTGCTATCCAACCTGCAATTGCTGCTCCAATTAATAGAATAAATGAATTTTTACTACCGGTTATCATAAAGGCTAATACTATTCCAGGCAGAGCCGCATGAGAAATTGAATCACCTAATAGGCTTTGTTTTCTAAGAACAGCAAAAGATCCTAAAGCCCCTGAGGTTATACCAAGTAGGGCTGCTCCTAAAGAAACTATTCTTAGAGTATAATCTGAAAAAATTCCGTCAAACATATTTAACCCCTTTATTCACTCTTATCTTCTAAGAAAGAAATACGGCCACCGTAAGCTTTTCTAAGATTTTCTTTAGTAAAGACTTCTTTTACAGGACCTCCTGCTATTCTTCGAACATTTAACAATGTAACCCAATCAAAATAATCAGGGACAGTTTGTAGATCGTGATGAACAGCAATAACTGTTTTTCCTGAATTTTTTAATTCTTTTAAAATTGAAATTATTGCTCTTTCTGTTGTAGCATCAACCCCTTGAAAAGGCTCATCCATCAAATATATTTCAGCATTCTGTGTTAAAGCTCTAGCAAGAAAGACTCTTTGTTGTTGTCCGCCAGATAATTGACTTATTTGACGATTTGCAAATTCACTCATACCTACTTTTTCAATAGCTTCATGAGCTAAAATAATCTCTTCTTTTTTAGGTCTCTTTATCCATCCAAGTCTTCCATAGGTTCCCATTAAAACAACATCAAGTACAGTAGTTGGGAAGTCCCAATCTACAGCTGTTCTTTGAGGAACATATCCAACTTTTTTTCTAACTTTTTTATACGACTTTCCAAAAACTTTAACTTCTCCTGCTGTTAAAGGAATTAGACCTAAAAGACCTTTAATTAAAGTTGATTTTCCTGCTCCATTAGGGCCTATTATGGCCATCATTACTCCTTTGGGAACTTGCATATCTACATCCCAAATAACAGGTTTATCGTGGTAAGCAATAGTTATATCTTCAGCATCTATAGCCCAATTTTTATCCATTTTTTCTCTCCCTAATTTTATTCTTCTTCACCTAGCAATCCAGCTACAATTGTATCAATGTTATGTGTTACCATACCTATATAAGTGCCTTCAAAAGTATTTGCATCACCCATAGCATCACTATATAATTCTCCACCAATTTTTATATTCCAACCTCTACTTTCCACAGCAGCTTGTAGAGCTTGTATACTCTTAGGGGAAACAGAGGATTCAACAAATAATGCTTTTATTTTATTATCTGTTATAAATTGTGCTAAGTTTCTTACATCTAAAGTTCCAGCTTCATCAACTGTGCTTATTCCTTGTAATCCTTTAACTTCAAAATCATATGCTCTACCAAAATAGTTAAATGCATCATGTGCAGTAATTAAAATTCGCTGCTCCTTTGGTACTTTTTGTGCTTGGCTTTTAACATAAGAGTCTAATTCTTCAAGTTTGGAAACATATAATTCATAATTTGCTTGATATATATCTTTTCCATCTGGATCTGTTGAAATTAGAGCATCTCTTATTACTTTACTTGCTATAATCCAATTATTTACGTCAAACCAGATATGAGGATCATGAGCTTGTTCAACTGTAATTAAATCAGATTCGTCTAGACCTTCTTCAATTGAATGGATATTTTTAGTACTAGATAATTTTTCTAACACATCAGCCATTTTAGCTTCTAAATGAATTCCATTGTAAATAATTAAATCAGAATTAGTTAATCGATTTAAATCACTAGTCTTTGCTTTGTATAAATGTGGATCAACTCCTGGTCCCATCATAGAATAGACATCAACTCTATCTTTTCCAATTTCTGATGCTACATCTGATATCATTGCTGTAGTTGTAACTATATTCATTTTATTGTCAGAACTAAAAGACGATTCTGCTTTAGTATCTGCCTTTGTACAGCCTATCAATAAGATAAATGGTAGTATTGATAAGATTATAGTTTTTAATATTTTCTTTTTCATTTATAAAACTCCTAATTTTGAATATTCAAAGTATTTATAACATAATATTCAAATTGCCGTCAAGTAAAAGTAATAAATCTGGGATGTTTTGTGTATAAATTAACTTTTTTTAGTTAATTTTGTGACTTTTATGGTAATAAAAGGAATTGAGTTTAAATAAATATATGGAATTTAGATAAAAAAAACCGTGATATTTTTAAATTAAATTATTTAAAAATAATCACGGTATTTAGTCGTAATAGTTTGTTTATTATTTTTTATAATACTAGTGAAGGTGCAGTGTATGTTCTAGATCCTAGTTCTTGATCTAGCATATATAAACCTTTACCACCTTTTCCAATCAATTGAGCTTTGTTAATTAAATCATTAGCACTAGTTTCTTCTTCGCCTTGTTCTTTTATAAACCAGTCTAAAAATTGTGTTGTTCTAAAATCTTTTTCTTCAAGAGCAGTAGCGTAGATTGTATTGATTGAGTCTGTAATAAATTTTTCATGTTCTAATCCAGCTTTGAGAATTGTAATTTCATCATCCCAAGTATTCTCTGGTTTTTCTATAGCTTCTAAAATAACTTTAACTTCATTATTTTGTAAGTATTTAATCATTAACATAGCATGATCTCTTTCTTCTTGAGCTTGAACTACGTACCAATTTGCGAAACCGCTTAAACCTTCGTTTTCAAAGTAATTGGCGAAACTTAGATATAAGTAAGCTGAAAAAAATTCTTTATTAACTTGTTCATTTAATAATGTTGCAACTTTTTTGTCCATTTTCTGTCTCCTTGATAATTAATCTTAGTATCCGTTAGGCTACTTAACTAATATTAACACTAATAAAATAAAAATCAAACTAAAACAAAGTAAAATTTAATAAAATTATATTGATAAAGTAGAAATATCAAATTTAAAGGTAGAATTTGAATTTAATTTATTTCAATATATTGTTGAGGCATTTTGAACTATCTAAATTCTCTTTTGTTGAATTTTTTATATCTGCATCAGTTGCACAATGAATTATTTGTAGTACACATGGCTTTATTAAAGTGCAAATAACTTGAGTGCTTTTTCTCTCCATCGAGATTACCCCAACACTTTTTAAAAGAGATAAGTGTTTAGACGCTGTTGGATTATTTAATCCTAGCTTAGAAGCTAATTCACAGACGCACCATGGACGATTTTTTAACTCTTCAATTATTTCAAGTCTTACTGGATGTCCTAAGGTTCGAAGAAGTTTTGCTTGGTATTCGAAATTTTCTTTTGTAGATTTTCCCATAGGTTGAATATTTCATTATTTATAAACTTTGTCAAGTTTTTTAGTTGACAAACCTTTTAATATTTCCAATAATGGAAACATTAAGTTTTCCAATAATGGAAACATTGAAAACTAAGGAGAAAAAAAATGGTTATTCAAATTTTAGGAACAGGTTGTCCAAAATGTAAGGCTTTAGAAGCAAATGCAAAAAAGGCTATCGAGAATCTCAAAGTTGATGCAACAGTTGAGAAAATTACTGATATTGACCAAATGATGGATATGGGAGTAATGATGACTCCTTCTCTTGCAATTGATGGCGATGTTAAAACTGTTGGGAAAGTTTTAAATGAAGATGATATTGCTTTACTAATCAAGGGGGAGATGTAAAATGGGCTGTTCTTGTTGTTCTAATGATAATCTTAAATTGATATATTCTTGCTCCGGGGCAGCTAATACCGGAGAGTTAGCCGATAGAATTGCTAGAAAATTATCTAGTGATGAAGGTGTAAAAATGACTTGTTTAGCTGCTGTTGGAGCTGATCTTTCTGGTTTTAAAGCTTCTGCTAATAGTAGTGAAAAAAATATTGTTATAGATGGATGTAAAACTTCATGTGGTGCAAAAATATTTAAAGAGAAGGGCTTACCTTTTGTTCATTTTATCACAACTGAGTTTGATGTAAAAAAGGGTGAGACTGAAATTAATGATGAAGTTGTAAAATCCGTTTCACACAAAATTAGGAGTTTAATTTAAAATGGCTAAAAAAGAATTATCTGAAAATAGAAAACTGCTTATTGTAATAGGCGTATTTCTTACTGTATTTTTTATTCCTTTTACAAATGAAAGAGTTTCAAATGCTATTAACGAAGCTTTTTTGATGCTTGCTGATTATGCACACCAACATGTATTATTATGTGTTGTTCCAGCTATGTTTATAGCTGGTGCAATTGTTGTATTTCTAAATCAACAAGCTGTAATGAAGTATTTAGGACCTAAAGCAAATAAATTTGTTGCTTATTCCGTTGCTTCAGTATCTGGTGCTATTCTAGCTGTATGCTCATGTACTGTTTTGCCTTTGTTTAAAGGGATTTATAAAAAAGGTGCAGGACTTGGGCCTGCTGTTTCTTTTCTCTACTCAGGCCCAGCAATAAATATTCTTGCAATTGTTCTCTCCTATAAAGTTTTTGGATGGCAACTTGGATTAACTAGAATGGTTGTTTCTATTATTTTTGCATTTATAATTGGTTTGATAATGGAAAGAATTTTCTATAAAGAAGATGAAAAGCGTTTAGCCGATGAAAGATTATTTCAAAACTTCGGTGGACCTGAGGCTAGATCTCTTGGACAAATGGCTACCTTCATGATTTCAATGATTGGTATCTTGGTTTTTATAAACTGGGCTCCATCAAGTGGTGCAAGTTTAGTTTGGGATAGTATTTATAATATGAAATATGTGATTAGTGGTATTTTTGCTCTTCTATTACTATTTTCACTTATAAAATGGTTCAAAAAACAAGATTTAGTTGACTGGGGGCATGCTACTCGTGAATTTTCCCTTCAAATTTTACCTCTATTATTTGCAGGTGTTCTTGTTGCAGGATTTTTATTAGGAAGACCAGGACATGAGGCTCTAATCCCATCATCTTGGGTTGCTTCTTTAGTTGGAGGAAATTCGCTATTTGCAAATTTCTTTGCCTCAATTTCTGGAGCTTTTATGTATTTTGCAACTTTGACAGAGATTCCAATTGTACAAGGTTTGTTAGGTGCTGGAATGGGTAAAGGACCAGCTTTAGCTCTATTACTTGCAGGACCATCTCTTTCGTTACCTTCAATGTTAGTAATTGGTGGTGAATTAGGTTTAAAAAAGACTTCAGTTTATGTTTTATTAGTTGTAATTTTTTCAACTTTTGCAGGCTGGGTTTTTGGAGCATTAGTCTAAATTATATAAATTCCTTATATATTTTTATCTTGAATGTAGCATCTTATGGTGCTACATTCATTTTAGTTTGCCAAGATAATATTAAATTTTCTCTATTTGGCATTTATTAAATATGATTATTTTTAATTGTTTTATTCTAATAATTTAGATATAATTTTGGAACAAACTGGGATAATTTTTTATTATTGGGAGAAATGTATTAGGACGGGTTGATTTATGGATAGTAGTAAAAGGTTTACCTCTAGAGTTGAACTTTATGTAAAATATAGGCCAAGTTACCCAAAGAGTGCAATAGATTATTTATTTTCTAATGGTATTAGCCAAAACAGTATTGTTGGAGATATTGGCTCGGGGACTGGTATTCTAAGTAATTTATTAATAGATAAAGTAAAAAGCCTTTATTGTGTTGAACCTAATGATGAGATGAGAAATTGTGCTAATAAAAGTTTGTCTAATTATGATAATTTTTTCTCAATTAATGGAAAAGGTGAAAATACAACTTTAGAAGATAATTCTTTAGATGCTATTACTGTTGCTCAAGCATTTCATTGGTTTGATATCAAAAAAACTAAGGTTGAGTTTAATAGAATATTAAAGCCTAAGTCGAATATTTTTTTATTATGGAATAATAGAATTAGTAATACTGTTTTTCTAAAAGAATATGATCAGTTATTAAAATCTTTGTCTAATGACTATAATAGTGTTAATCATCAAAATTTGAAAACTGAAGATTTTGATTTTTTCTTCGATAAGAAATGGTGTAAAACATCTTTTTCGAATTACCAAAAATTAGATTTTGAATCTTTTATCGGAAGAGTTTTTTCTTCTTCATATACTCCTAATAAAAGTGATTCAAATTATAATGAATTTTATAAAGAATTAAAAAAACTTTTTGATAGAGAAAACCAAAATGGATTCGTATATTTTAATTATAATACAGAAATAATTTCTAAATTAATCTAATCTTCTTAAAATAAAACCCTCTAGTAAAACTTTTACTAAAGGGTGTTATTAATTATATTTCTTGTGCTGGGAATCCTAAATCATCTAAAATCTCTAAGACTTTGTTTTTATCTTCATCCTCGATTTTAACTGTTTTATTTTCAAGAGAAATTTCAGCTTTAATATTTTCATTTTTTAGAGCTTTTTCTATTCGTCCAGTACAATGTCCGCATTGTATATCATTTGCTTTTAATGTAATCATAATTTTACCTCATTAATTTTCTTAATGTGACTAGTAATTCATCAATTACTTCGTCTTCATTATCGTTTTTTATTCCATCAACCACACAAGTTTTAATGTGATTGCTAAGTAATTCTTTATTAAATGCATTGAGTGCTGATTGTATAGCTGATACTTGAGTTAATATATCTGTGCAATATATTTCGTTTTCAACCATTTTTTTTACACCTCTAACTTGGCCTTCAATCCTACTTAGCCTATTTAGTAAAGATTTTAATTCTGCTTCATCTCTGTGTTTATGTTTAGTACAATGGCACTCATTCATATTTTTTCTCCTAATCTAATTTTTTATATTTTAGTCTTAAAGCATTTGAAACTACAAAAATAGAGCTTAGAGACATTGCAAAACTTCCAACCATTGGGTTTAATAAAAAACCACCTAATGCAAATAATACGCCAGCTGCTATTGGAATTCCTAGGGTATTGTAGAAGAATGCCCAAAATAAATTTTGCTTGATGTTTTTAATAGTTAATTTACTTAATTTATAAGTTTTAGAAACATCTAATAAACTATTCTTCATCAAAACAACATCGGCAGATTCAATAGCAATATCACTACCGTTTCCAATTGCAAATCCAATATTTGCCTTAACTAGGGCAGGAGCATCATTAATACCATCTCCAACCATAATTACCTTATCCCCATTTTTTTGATATTTTTCAACAACCAGTGCTTTTTCTGTAGGTAATACTTCAGCTTCTACATATTCAATATTTACTTCTTTTGCAATAGTCTGCGCTGTTTGTAGATTATCTCCGGTTAACATGACAACTTTCAAGCCTTGCTCTTTTAGTTTTTCAATTGCTTGTATGCTACTTTTTTTAATTGTATCAGCAACACTTATAATAGCTTCTAGTTTACCATTTATTGCTAGAGCCATTGGTGTTTGTCCTTTTAGTGCAAAGGTTGATAGTTTATCATTAAACTCATCATATTTTATATTATTATCTTTTAGTAATTTTATATTCCCTATAATTATCTCATCTTTATTGCTTAAATTTGCAATAATTCCTTTTCCAGATATATTTTCAAAGTTATCAACTACCAAATTACTTGTGATATTTGATTCTTCCATTTTAGTAACAATAGCTTTACTTAAGGGATGTTGGGAAACTTTTTCAACAACGCCTGCTATTTCTAAAATTTTCTTTTCA
Organism: Sphaerochaetaceae bacterium; assembly: GCA_963677735.1. Classification (GTDB taxonomy): domain Bacteria; phylum Spirochaetota; class Spirochaetia; order Sphaerochaetales; family Sphaerochaetaceae; genus Pleomorphochaeta. The sequence goes on along the minus strand of OY782505.1, from coordinate 1,382,497 downwards.
TCTAAGGTTTTGGAATAGATTTGTGTAACTTTTGCAAGACCTTCAGTGATGGTCCCAGTTTTATCTAATATTACAACTTTTGCATTATGGATTTCTTCTAAGGCTTCTCCACTTCTAATTAGTATTCCATTATTAGCGGCAAGTCCTGTTGAAACCATTATTGCAGTAGGGGTTGCAAGTCCTAAAGCACAAGGGCAAGCTATAACTAAAACGGATGTAAAAATATTTAAAGCAAAGCTAATATCTTTTCCAAATAATAACCAAATTATTGCAGAAATAAAGGCAATGGCAATAACAATTGGTACAAAGACTCCAGCAACTTTATCTGCAATTTTGGAAATAGGAGCTTTTTTGCCTTGTGCATCTTCTACAAATTTTATGATTTTTGATAGTGTAGTTTCTTCACCAACTCTTGTTACTTGTATGTATAGAATACCTTCTTTATTGAGACTTCCTCCTACAACTTCATCATTTATTGTTTTTTCTACAGGTAGACTTTCTCCTGTTAGCATTGATTGATCAACGGAACTGTTACCTTTTATTACAATACCATCAACGGGTATTTTACTGCCAGGTTTAACTAGAACAATATTTGATGGTATAATTGTATCAATATCTACTTCTCTGTAGCTATTTGTATCTATATCCTCAATTAATAAAGCTGTATCTCCCTTCAATTCAATTAATTTTTTTATAGCATCTTTAGTTTTTCTTTTACTCTTGTTTTCAAAATATTTGCCTAGGGATATAAAAGTTAAAACCATAGCTGCTGCATCAAAATAGAGGGTGTTTAAAACAGATGGATAATCTTGAAGTAAAAAGGCCATTACTATGCTATATGAAAATGAAGCACTTACGCTTATAGCTACTAGAGAATCCATGTTGGGGTTTCTATGAAATAATGCCTTAAATCCATGTGTAATATAGCCTCTTCCAATAACTAATATTGGAATTGTAATTAATATTTGTAACAATACCCAATTTTGTGGGTGTGTCATTTTGCTAAAAATATTAAATACGGGAAGGTTTATCATATGCCCCATAGATACATACATTAAAATAATTGATAGAATTATTGAGGTTATTAATCCATGTTTTGTTTTTCTTTCTGCTTGTTCTTCTTTGTCTTCTATTGTTTTATTTGATATCTTTTCTTCTTTTATTTCTCTTTTTATTCCAAAGCCAGCCTTTTCGACTTTTTCAATAATTAAACTTGGATCTACTTTATTTTCATCGTAAGTAATTGTCATTTTATTTGTAGTAAGGTTAACATCACTTGTTTCAACGCCTTCAAGTTTTCTTGTTACTCTTTCTACTGCACTGCTGCAAGCGGCACAAGACATGCCTTCTATGTCATATACTTCTTTCATATATTTCTCCAAAATACCTATATAGGGTATATTGGAAATATATACCCTATGTGGGTATTGGTCAAGACAATAAACTCTCTAATATTATTGTTTTAAAATTATTTTAATTATTATTAAGAACCTTAATCTAAGATTAATAATCCTTGAAGGGATGAAATTTCTTTTTCAAAAGAGATACTTTCAATATAATTTCCTTCGATATCAAAATGGATTAATTGTCTACCTTTAGCTCCATTATTTGGACCATGACCTTCCCAATTTGCTACAAGGAGTGTATTATCTTTTGTTAATCTAAAACTAGCATAAAAAAATGGTTCGACTTCTTTGGGTAGTGTATCCTTTTCTCCAAAAGTCTTTTCTAAATTCCCAACTTCATCAAATATGGCCATGTATGCACCATATCCTGAAGAAATAATAGTTTTCCCATTTTTAAGTTGAAGACTTTGCCAACAGTGTAGAAATCCTTTATTTTCATAAGTTTTAATTAAATTTAAATTTTGGTCAGTTTCACTTACACAATTATTAGTTGATAAGAGATATGTTTCTTCGTTACTTAAAGACATTAATCTAACGTAGTCTCCTTTTTTAGATACTTTTTTGATTAGCTTATCATCTTTATCTAAGGTTAGAACACAGATGCCTTTATCTCCTTCAAGATCTAGCCCTGTTAATAAAGTATCTCCATTTTTAGTTCTAATTGCACTTGTAATATTTCGTCTTTCATTTGATATATGAATTATTTGACCATCTTCAATATTTATTTCAAAATAACCTCTATCAAATCCAACTAATACTCTATTGTTATTTAATTTTTGAAGAGCTCTAGCTGTTGGAAAGTCTTTAAGACTTTTTTTCCATTTTATTTCTTTAGATTCTGTGTCAAATCTTAATATTGTTTGACAACCTTCATCAATTGCTATGCAATCAAACTTTTTCATACTATCTCCTTTGGCGGATATTGTTCACTTAATTTAAGCAAGTATTAAAAATTTAACCTAATTTTGATCAAGTATTTTATATTTATAATGTAATAATATCCTTCAATTTTTCTTGAACTTGTCGATTTTTCATATTTAGTTATATTCGGAGAAACACCAACTGTAATAAAATATACTATTGCTTTAAAATCTAAGCAACTTCTATTTTTTCTAATAAATAACTTTAATTTGCTAAAGTAGAATATTATTTATATCTTTTTTGCTACTGTTTTCTAAATATATGTGGTTGTTATATTTAAATAATTTATTTTTTGTAAATATTGATAAATTTATTAATTGAGTAATTTAAATAATATTTAATCTGTCTCATTTTTTTACCTCTTTTTTTACTTGTTGATTGATAAGTTTTTATAATTTTTTAAGATTTGTTATATGATTGAATTTTCATTTTTACTATAATGTGGGAAAAAATATATTTTTTTTGTTGACATATGGCAAAAAGCATTTTAACATATGTTAGAAACTAAATGCTACTTATTAAAAAAGTGATAAATTTAGCTGATAAGGAGGCTATATTTAACATTTAAAAATTAAAGTTTTTAATTTGGTTTATTAAAGTTATATTTATTTTATTTTACAAAATTTTCATTTGTAAACAGGAGGAGAAAATGAAAAAGAGTCTATTGTTAATATCTATTGTATTGTTAGCAAGTTTACCAATTGTTGCTGCTGGTCAAGCAGAAGGGGATAGTGCAAGTTCTGCAAAACCTATAGTTATGAAAATTGGACATAGTTTTAGTGAAGATACTGCTCGTCATACTGCATTAAAATTATTTGAGAAAAATGTTGAAGAAAAATCTGGTGGTAGAATTGATGTTGAATTATATCCATCAAGTGAATTAGGCACCGAAATGCAAATGCTTGAAGCTGTTAAGATGAATTCTTTAGAGGGCTTACAATGTGGACCTTTTGAAGATGCTTCTCCTAAATTATTAGTATTTACAATGCCTTTCTTATTTAGTGATATGGATCAAGTTCACAGAGTTACTCGTAGTGCTTGGGCAGCTGATTTAGTTAAATGCACTGAAGAAAATGGTATAAAAGTATTAGCTATAGGGGACAGTGGAGAATTCCGTCAATTTACTAATAATGTTAGACCTATTGAAGAACCTGCTGATTTAGAAGGTTTAAAGATCAGAACTCCTCCAATGGATAGTATTATTAAAATTGTAAGTACTTTAGGTGGTAACCCTGTTTCTATTCCTTTTAGTGAATTATATATGGCTTTAAAAACTGGTGTAGCAGATGGAGAAGAAAATCCATTTACAAATATTGAATCTAAAAAGCTCTATGAAGTTCAAAAATACCTATCTGTTTTAAATTATCAATATCATGCTGAAATGTTATATGTACCTCTAGATTGGTTTAATAGTTTAGATGCTGATTTACAAGATATTTTATTAGAAAGTGCTCAAGAATCAATGTTGTTAAACGATGAATTATTACATGAAGATTCTCAAACAGCTTATGAAGTTCTTGCCTCAAAAATGATGGTTAATACTATTACTGATGCACAAAGAGAAGTCTTTATTGAAGCTTGTAAACCTGTTTATGATTATTACATTAAAGAAGGTGTTATAACTCAAGCAGAATTAGATGAAATAAGAAGCATAGCAAATAATTAAATTATTGTTAATTGATTTATAAAATCCCTTGATATTTTATATCTTGGGATTATTAGAAGGATTACTCATGTCAAAATTTTTATCCCGTCTCTATTTTATCTATGATAATTTATGTAGGTGCTTAATATTTTTAATGACTATTTTAGTAATAGTTTCAGTATTTTTACGTTATGTTTTAGGTATTACTTTTATCTGGGCTGAAGAAGCTATAACTATGTTATTTATTGCATCAAGTTTTTATGGAGCAGTAATTTGTGTCCATGAAAATGAACATATTAGTATTGAATTCTTATATGAAAAGTTCACTCCTAAAGTACGTAAGATTATGGATATAGTTATCGATATTGTTATTGCTTTTGTTCAATTTTATATGACTAAACTAAGTTTTTTCTGGATCTCTAAAGTAGGTAATGTTCTCACAAATGGAATGAGAATACCAATTAAGTATTTTTACTCGATGATACCTATCTCTTGTTCTATTATATTCGTTTATTGTGTTATAAGAATAATTATTCAACTATATTCTATATTTACAGATAAACAAATTGTGAAGGGGGTATAGTATGGGTGTTTCTATATTATTAATCAGCCTTATTGTATTGGTTATAATTGGGGTTCCTCTTTGCTTTTCTATGGGTGCTTCTGGTTTAATTTATTTTCTAATTATGAAACCAACGTTAATAAGTATTTTACCACAGAGAGTTTGGGCTGGTTGTTATAGTTTTGTACTAACTGCTCTTCCTATGTTTATATTAGCAGGGGAATTGATGAACCACGGTGGAATTACTAAAAGAATTATTAATTTCTGTCTTTATATTGTTAAACCTTTTCATGGTGGCTTAGCTGAAGTTAATGTTGTAGCTAGTATGGTATTTGGAGGAATTTCTGGTTCTTCTGTTGCTGATACTTCTGCTTTAGGCTCTATTTTAATTCCACAAATGGAAGAAAACGGTTATGAGAAAGGATTCTCGGCAGGTGTTACTGTTGCCTCTTCTACTATGGGGATGATTATTCCACCAAGTATACCGATGCTCATGTATGCCATGATATCAAATGATTCTATTGGTGCCTTATTTTTAGCTGGTGCTATTCCTGGAATATTGATTGGCTTAACCCAAGTTGTTGTTGTTCATTTCTTAGCTAAGAAAAAAGGCTATGTAAATAAAAATGAGAAAATTTTTAAATGGAATACTTTCCTTAGAGAATTTAGTGATGGTTTATTAGCAATAGCAATGCCTTTGATAATTGTTTTATCCGTATCTTTTGGCATTGCAACTGCTACCGAATCTGCAGGTATCGCTGTTCTTTATGCTTTTATTCTTGGTAAATTCGTATATAAAGAATTAGAATTTAAAGATGTTTGGAAAGCTATTAAAAATACAGTAAGATTCTCAAGTTCTGTATTATATATTGTTGGTTTTTCAACAATTTATACTTGGATCTTATCAGTTGAACACGTTCCACAAAATATTGCTTCGTTCTTAGTCAATTTAGATGTACCTGTTTTTGTAATATTTATTATGGTTGATATAATAATTTTATTAGTTGGTGCTTTTGTTGATGTAGCTCCTGCAATCTATTTGTTGGGTCCTGTTTTAATTCCTGTGATGAGTCAACTTGGTATGAGTTCATTACAACTAGGGGCTTTATTAATAGTTGGTTTGGCTATTGGTCTTGTAACACCTCCTGTAGGTATGTGCCTCAATGCAGCAAATAAAATATGTAATATGCAAATTATGGAAATATCGAAAAAGGCATTGCCTTTTATAACGTGTAATCTTTTTGTAATGGTTTTAATTACTTTTGTACCTGCTGTTTCAACTTGGTTGCCTAGTTTAGCGTTCTGATTTTGATAGGGGATGTTGTTGCTTAGATGTCATTTAAGCAACAACTATTTTTGAATTTGTTTTTAACCCTGGTTATTTATTTTTTAAATAGGTAACACAGATGTTAATTTTTTTAAGCAAATTTATTAGATTTTTCCACAATGTGAAATATTTTATTAAATAATATTGACATGTGGGAAAAAAATAATATAATAACACTGTATTATATTGTGAGGTTAATATGAAAAGAAACGTATTAGTTACCGGTGGTACCGGAGGAATTGGTTTTGCTATTGCAAAAGAATTTGTAAAACTTGGGGACAATGTCATTATAACTGACATTGATGAAGCTAAAGGTCAAGCTAAATTAAAAGAGTTAAAAGATTTAGGTTATAGTGCTGACTTTTATAAAGTTGATTCAACTAATGAAGATGAAGTTAATAAAGCTATGGCTCTAATTGATGAAAAATATAAAACTCTTGATATTCTTATTAACTGTGCTGGTGGTTTAGGTGGTAGATCTAGATTTGAAGAAATGGAAACATCCTTTTATAGATTTGTAATGGCCCTAAATTTAGATAGTGCATTCTTTACATCTAGAGCAGCAATTCCTATGTTAAAAAGAAGTAAAAATGCAAGTATTATTAACTTTGCATCTAATGCTGCATGGAATGCAGGTGGACCTGGTGCTGGAATATATGGAACTTCTAAGGCTGCTGTTGTTACATTAACTAGAGCCCTAGCTAAAGACTTAGCTGAATATGGTATTAGAGTTAATGCAGTAAGTCCTGGAACAATTGATACACCTTTCCATGAAAATATTAAGAAAACTAATCCTCAAGTATTCGAATCTTGGAAAAATAATATTTTATTAAAGAGATTTGGAAAACCTGAAGAGGTTGCATCTGTAATTAAATTCTTAACTAGCGATGATGCATCTTTCTTAACAGGTGAAATTGTTCAAATTAATGGTGGTCAAGATTTTATCTAAAAATATTATAAATATTTTTCTGATTAACGATGAGAACTAGATACAATATGTATTGCTGAATAAAATTCTCAGCAATACAATTTGTATTATAATCCTAGTTTTAGTATATTATAATTATATGAATATATTGTTATATTTTTAATAGATTCATATTATTCTCTAAATTTTAGTGTTAAGGCTAGATGTTGAAGTATTAATTAAAATTTTGATAGCATTGTGCAATACTAGAAAAATTTATTAAACTTTGATAATTTATCATAAGCATTAGCTTAAAATAGTAATTGACAAGGAAGGAAATAAATTGGCAAAAGAACAAAAGGTACAATCAGTAGATCGTGTATTTGATATTCTTGAAGTGCTTTCCGCATCTAAAGATGGAATGACACTAACTGAGTTGAGTAATAAATTATCTTTGTCATCTAGTACAACTCATAGGCTTTTAAATGTTTTGCAACAAAGAAATTATGTTACAAGACTTGATAATTCCAAAGTATATGTAGTTGGACTGGGGTTTTTATCCTTAATTAGTTCTAGATTGAGTAGCTTGGAACTCAAGACGGAGGCAGATCCTATTCTTACAGCTTTAGCTCAGGATTTAAGCCAAGTCGTTTTTTTAGGTGTAAAAAAAGATTTTGATGTTATGTATCTCGATAAGAAAGATAGTAAAAAGCTTGAAGCTTATTGTGGGATTGGTTATAAGTTGCCTTTGCATTGTACCGGTTTAGGTAAAGCTTTATTGATGCAATATACTCCATCTCAAATCAGAGATTTGTATCAAGATCAAGAATTAATTCCATTAACTCCTTATTCAATTACTTCTGTTGATAAACTAATTGAAGAAGTTGAAGAAAATAAAAAGCGTGGTTATTCTATTGATGATGAGGAAAATAAAGAAAATGTTATTTGTGTAGCCGCTCCAATTTATGATTATCGTAACAAAATTATTGCAGCAATTAGTACTTCTTGGAATAAGAAAGACAAAGGCTTAATGACAATAAATGCATTAGGTGTTATGCAAGCTGCAAGTAAAATCTCTAAACGAATGGGATATTTAGAAAAATAGTAAATTATACATATTTATTTTTTAAAGGTTAATAGTGATATTTTAAATTTAATTATAAAATACCACTATTTTTATCTTAATTTACAAGTCCAGTTTGAAGGGCTTCGAAGATGTTTTCAAAGACTTTTTTAAATTTAGGGTTAATTAATCTATTAAAGGCAGATAATGCGTCTCTAACATTTGATACATCAAAATCCTTTTTCATGCTAATCCAAGTTGAAAAAAGGTTTTTATATGGTATGAAATAACCAATGTTGTCCTTTATGTATTCAATAGTTTCAGTTTCATTTTCATCTAATGTTTCAATTCTTTCTTGTGGGAATTGATTGTCAATTAAAAATTTGACTTCTTTATCTGAAAGATATTTGTAAAAAATAAAGCCTAGTATGTAATCTTTATATTCGTTTGCCTCTATTTTGGAGCGCATCTTATTTGCAGATTCCCATATTGTTGCGGCAAGTTGTTGTTTGTTCATTAAAGTTCCTCCAAATTCCCATAAACCAATTATATAGTGAGTTCTTTAGGTATAATAATTTATATAATTTATACTGATAATATAATTGCTAGTAAAATGGTAGAAGCTGTTAAAGCTATAAAAGAAAAATTCACAATTGAAGGTATTAAGATTTATAAAAACCTTTGTGAAGATATAGATTAAGAACATTTTTTTAAATTAAAGATATTTGTCTAGGTGGTTCAATTGTTAATTGAGCCACCTTCTTATTTTTATAAAAAATAACTAACTAAAATAAAAGAGCAATCAATTTGACTGCTCTTTTTTTTAGGAGGTTGTATTATTTTATATATGTTTTTTATTATTTGATTGTGTATTCGATTTTTACGTTACTTACATAATCCCCTGCAGGAAGTTCTTCATTACCACTCCAGCTCATGTTAAATTCATTAACTAAAAGGTTAGAATGTAAACCAGCTGCGATTGTTTCTAGAGAAGTATAAGTATTAACAGAAGGAGTAATTTCTGAATCATAAGATTCTGTACCATTGTTTAAAGTTGTTTTAAAGCTTTCTGGGCTAACTTTAACACTAACACTCATATCAGAGTTTTTATTACTTGAAGCATAAACTGTAAAAGTATCTGTTTTACCATCTTCAGTTAGAGGAGCATCAATATCTATATCATAAGTTTCGATTCCATCTTCAAGAACAGCAGTACCATAAGCTAATTGGTAAGAAACTTCAGTTTCTTCAATAGAAGTGTTTAATTGAACTTGTGCAGATTTTGCGAAGATTGAAGTTGATACGATTGCAGCTAATGCTAAGATTGTTAATAATTTTTTCATAATTTAAATTTTCCTTTAATAATAAATAGTTTTTTTGTTTGTCTTAATTTCCTTTAAGATGTTCAAACTATAAGATATTCTGTAACTTATGTCAACACATTTAATAAAAAAAATATAATAAATTTGTATAATTTTAATAATTACTTATAATATAAAGAATTAGTTAAAGTAAAAACAATTAAATAAAATGTAACTTATGCAATAAGTGGTGAGGCCGTATGAATTTAAGGACAAAAAAATATCATAGACAGCACTATGATATGTAGAGTTTTCTACTTTATTGTAAGTCGAAATAATCACCTCTTGAAAAATCAGGACAAAGATTTAAATTGTTTAAATTTTCACTTATATTTAAAATTTGTTGAGCACTTTCATTTCCCCAAGATTTTTTATTGTTATATAAGTTATAGTCTTTTCTATGATCGCTTGGAGATAGATTGGGCATAATTACATTTGCACTATTAATAAGAGCCAAATCGCTATAATATTTATCTACAGTGGCTAAAGCAGTAGTGGCTGGAATTAATGCTTTGGGAATTAAAATTCTAACTAAAGCTAATATTATTAGTGTATGTTGAATGTTTAAAATATTAAAATCCTTAAAAGGAGTATCTTTGTGAGGCAAAAAAGGTCCTATCCCAATCATCTCTGGATTTAAATTCTTCAAAAAAATTAAATCATTTGCAATGTTTTCAATGTTTTGAAATGGAGAGTCTACCATGAACCCCGCACCTGTTTGAAAATTTAATTGTTTTAATATTTTTAAGCAATTTTGTCGATTTTCATAACTCATTGAAGAGGGATGGAGTTTTTCATAATGATCCTTTGTTGCTGTTTCATGTCTTAGTAAAAATCTATCTACACCACTTTTTTTTAATTTCTCATAAAAATCATATCCTAATTCTCCAATAGATAAAGTAATAGCACAAGTTGGAAATTTGCTTTTAATAGAAGAGCATATATCACTTATGATCTCTTTTGTATAAAAAGGGTCTTCTCCTCCTTGCAGTACAAAAGTCTTAAATCCTAGTTTATAACCTTTCTCACAACACTCTAAAATTGTTTTTTTATCAAGTCTGTATCTCTTTGCTTTTTTATTAGACTTTCTAATTCCACAATAATAGCAGTCTTGTTTACAGTTTGAGGATATTTCAATTAAGCCTCTAAAATATACTTTATTAGAATAGTATTTATTTCTAAAATACTTTGACAAAGTAAATAGTTTATCTATTTGTTGGATATTTGCTTGTGTGAAGTAATATTCAAGAATAGTAGCTAAAGAGCTATTATCACATTGCAATAATTGCTCCCTAGCTACTGTTGGATTATTATAATCTAACATCTCTCTCCCCATTTTCTATTCTTTCTACTATTTTAAGCACTTTAGGGTAGGAGGGCTTGTTAGCTAAAGAATTTAAATGATTGTTAATTGTTTCATTAATAATTGGTAAGGAAGATTTGCTAGCATAATCAAGGGCATATTCTTTTAATGTGAAGATTGCATTAGGTATACAGTAATTGTAAACAAATTTAGATTTTGCAACTTTCATAAATTGCTCCCCAGTTCTGCCAGCTCTGTAGCAGGATGTACAAAATGAGGGTATTGCATTCATTTCACATATTTCTTTAACAACGTCATCTAAAGATCTACTATCTTCAATTGTGAATTGTTCTTTATCTGGAATAGTGTTTGCCTTTAAAGATTGTGCATAAGCTCCTACTCCAATTCTAGTTCCTGCATCAATTTGAGAGACGCCTAAAGGTAAAACTTCTTTTCTAACTTTATCAGGTTCTCTAGCTGTACAAATTAGACCAGTATAAGGTATTGATAGTCTAAGTACTGCTATTAGTTTTTTGAAATCTTCATCACTTACTGCATATTTAGGATTTGATGAATAAGGAGTATCAAGAGCTGGGGTAATTCTAGGAAATGAAATTGTATGAGGACCAACACCATTGAACTTTTGCTCTAAATGGATAGTGTGAAATAATAGAGCTAGAACCTCAAATCTCCAATCATATAGTCCAAATAAGACTCCTAAGCCATTATCATCGACACCAGCCTCCTGAGCTCTGTCCATTGAATAAAGTCTCCATCTATAGTGACCTTTGATTGTTCCTTGAGGATGCACATCTCTATATGTTTCATGATGGTATGTCTCTTGGAATACTTGATAAGTACCAATTCCAACTTCTTTTAGTTTTTTTAATTCTTCAACTCTTAGGGGAGCACAGTTTATATTAGCTCTTCTAATTTCCCCATGTTCTGTTTTAGTCTTATAAACTTGTTCTACAGTCTTAACCATAAAGTCAACTTGAGTATTAGCAGACTCTCCATATACTAGGATTGCTCTTTTTTGACCTTCTTCAATCATGATCTTAACTTCTTCGCTAATTTCTTCCATAGTAAGGGTTTTTCTTTTTATACTATGGTTAGAAGATCTAAATCCACAGTACTTGCAGTTGTTAGCACATTCATCACTTATATATAGTGGAGCAAAGAAAACAATTCTATCTCCATATACTTCTTCTTTAAGAGTATGAGCTAAAGAATACATCTCTTTTATTGTTTGCTGGTCTTGATTTTGTATTAAGATTGCCATTTCATCAGGAGATAGTCTTGTACATGACTCGGCCTTTTTCAAGACTGTTCTAACTTCGTCTTTTGTTGGGTTTTCGTGTTTGTTGAGAATTGACCAAATTAAATCATCGTCAATAAAATCCTTTTCCATTTTATCAAATTTTTCAAATTCTGCTTGATACTTTTTTAAAAAGTTCATAAATAAAGCTCCCTATTGTTTTGAAGAAAGCTGACTGTTTAAGATGGTATAGAATGAAAGTACATAAAAAAACACATAGAGTAGTTCTTCACCATTTCTGGCTGAGAAACCCTACTAAAACGTATAATTTTACTTTCCAATCAGATAAATCTTTATGGTCAGTTTCTATTTTACTAAAGGGTATAACCTTTATTTCAATTGGTCAAGAAATAAATCAATAAAAAAATATAGTTTTTAGTAGCAACTACTTGATTTTTTTTAAACTATGAATAGAATAAGAGATGGATTTTTAAAATAATGCCAAATTTATCTGATAAATAAAATTTTAAATTTTGTTACAAATTTAATGAAAAATGTTTTTTATTTGTAGTTTTATGTTTTTTGTTATGTATTAGTTGACAATCGGAAAATATTTTACAACTATTGTTGTAGTAATTAGTTACAACATTGATTATATAAAATATGAAATAGTTGCAAATAGAAAATTGTGACGAAAGAGGATAAAATGATAAATTTATGTGCATTAAGACAATTGATTATGGATCTTCACCAAGTTGAAGATCATCTGAAGGTAGATGTAGGTGTTACTTTTAATGAGGCAGCCATACTATGTGCAATAGACACAGGCTATACTGAGCCGGCTGCGATTGCTAAACAAATGAATCTATCGCCTTCTAGAACAAGCAGACTGTTAACTTCAGTAGAGGCTAAGAAATTAATAAATAGAAAAAATTCACGTGTTGATAAACGTGTTGTTCATATATCACTATCTCAAAGAGGTCAAAAAGTACTTGAACAGCTTCACGCATGTGATGCAAAATTTCCGCCATACATTGAAGAAGCAATTCTAAAAGGAACAGAAAACGCGGATGAGCAATAAAACTTATGTAGTTGTAGGTGGTGTAGCAGGCGGTGCAGGTGTTGCTGCTAGATTAAGGAGACTTGATGAAGCAGCAACAATTATAATGTACGAAAAAGGACCATATGTTAGCTTTGCTAATTGTGGACTCCCATATTATGCTGGGGGGACTATCAAAGAAAGAGATAGTCTTTTTGTTACACCAGTTTCTACATTTACTAATGCTTTTAATATTGACGTAAGAGTTGAGACTGAAGTTGTCTCTATCGATAGAGACAAAAAATGTGTTAAAGCTATTAATGTTTCAACAAAAGAAGAACATATACAAAAATATGACCATTTAGTACTTAGCCCAGGTTGTGAACCCTTTATTCCACCAATCAATGGCATGGATGATAGTGCTGTATTATCAGTTAGAAACGTCCCAGATATTGATAAGGTAGTAGAAAAACTACAAGATTCAAAGAAAGCTGTTGTAGTTGGTGGTGGTTTCATTGGTATTGAAATGGCTGAAAACTTAGTTGAAAGAGGCCTCGATGTCTCTTTAGTTGAAGCGGCAGATCAAGTTATGATTACCATGGATTTAGACATGGTAGCACCTGTGCATGAAACTCTAAGACAAAATGGAATTAAACTTTATTTATCTCAAGCTCTTCAAGCTGTTGAAAGAGTTGATGATAAGGTTAAGGTAGTATTACCAAATACAACAATCGAAGATGTTGATTTAGTTATCCTTTCAATTGGAGTTAGACCATCATCACAATTAGCTAGAGATGCTAAACTAGAATTAGGTCCAAGAGGACACATTGTTGTAGACAAATTATGTTTAACAAGTGATAAAAATATTAGTGCTATTGGTGATGCTATTGAATATCCTTCTCCTCAACTTGAAGGAAGTAATGCAATAGCTTTAGCAGGTCCAGCAAATAAAATGGCTCGTCTTTGCGCTGATGCTATAGTAACTGGTACTTGTAGAGAATATGTAGGTACTTACGGAAACAGTATTGCTAAGGTATTTGATTTAAGTTGCGGTAGTGTTGGCTTAAATGAGAAAATGCTTGAAACAGCAGGTATTAAGTATGGTGTTGCTGTAACTCACGCATCTCACCATGCAGGATATTATCCTGGTGCTCTCTCTTTAACTGCAAAAATTCTTTATGATAAAAAAACTGGTAAGCTTTATGGTGGACAGGCTGTAGGCTATGCTTCAATCGATAAAAAACTAGATGTGTTATCTTCCTACATCAGTAAAGAAGGTACTATTGAAGATTTAGCGAATTTTGAACAAGCATATGCTCCTCCATTTAATGGTGCTAAAGATATTTTAAATATGCTTGGTTTTATTGCTTTAAATGATATGGACAAGCTAGATAAAGTAATTGACTATAAAGAGGCAGAGAAGAAATTAAAAGAAGGAGCATTCCTTCTTGATGTTAGAACTCAAGATGAATTTAAATTAGGTTCAATTGAAGGTTCAACTTTAATCCCTCATACAGAGATTAGATCTAGAATAAATGAAATACCTAAAGACCGTGATGTAATTATTATGTGTGCTATTGGTCTTAGAGGTCATATTACATATAGAATTTTAGCTCAAAATGGCTATACCAAAATTTATAATCTCACAGGAGGTTATAAAACTCTTAAAGCAATTATGGAAGATAGAACTGCTAGACACAATGTTCCTTTAGAAAATGTACTTAATTCTACAGTTTGCAATGCTTGTGATATTGATTTGACTGATGAAGATATTATTGAAATTGATGCTTGTGGTCTTCAGTGTCCAGGACCAATTTTACAACTTAAGAAAAAAATTGATTCAATTGAAGTAGGTCAAGCTCTTAAAATTAGAGCAACTGATCCAGGCTTCCACAAAGATGTTAATTCTTGGTGTAAAATGACAAACAATACACTTTGTGATTTAACAAAGAAAGATGGTGTTATTGAAGCAATCATTAAAAAGGGTAATGCTCTTAAACCACAGGTTGCAATGACCAAAAATGGTGCTTCTTTAATTGTTTTCTCAAATGACTTTGATAAAGTTTTAGCTTCTTTTGTTTTAGCTAACGGTGCAGCTGCAACTGGTAAAGATGTCACAATGTTCTTTACTTTCTGGGGACTTTCTGTATTAAGAAAAAAACCTAATAAGAAAGTGAAGAAAGACTTTATGGGTAAAATGTTTGGAGCAATGCTTCCAAGCGATATGGACAAGTTAAAGCTTTCAAATATGAATTTTGCTTCAATTGGTCCAAAAATGATGAAAAGTAGAATGAAGAAGAAGAATGTTGATCAACTTAGAAGTATGTTCAGACAGGCACAAGTAAGTGGTGTAAAAATGATTGCTTGTCAAATGTCCATGGATATTATGGGAGTTGATGAAAAGGAACTTCTTGATGGCGTCGAAATTGGCGGTGTTGCAACATATATGGAAGCAGCAAGTCAATGTGATGTTAACTTATTCATCTAGTAATTATTCAAATTATAGGTAAGAGATTTAATCTCTTTTCTTAGATGGGAAAAATATTAGGCTATCTTTATTATTAAAATAGAGATAGTCTTTTTTTCATTATAAATTTGAAAAAAAATAACCTAGAAATGTATCTAGGTTTATTTTAGCGAATGTAAATAATTATTTATCTTCGATTTGATCGATAACTTGAGCATCTGTTCTTAGTGGAATAACTCTTCTAATAAAGGGTTGTATTCCTTTAAAAGTTTTTTGAAATTCTTCTTCACTTTCTTTTAAAGAAGCCTGCCAAGCTGCTCCAAAACCAGGAGAGTTAAGAGTTAGCCTATCTGCAGCTAATTGATAGACATGAAGTCTAGCAATTTCTTTTCTTCCAGGTTTTTGAGAATAAGTTGAAACAGTTATTCTTAAATTTTCATTTTCTTTTTTATAGAGTTCAAGTTCGGCTTTTAATTTTTGAATACCTTCACTTTCAATATCCATTCTATCAGTTAACATATTCTTTAATTTGTTGATCTCTTGCTTAGCTTCTAATTCTTTTTTATGAGCTCTAGCACTCATTGAAATCAAAACAACTAAAGCAAGTGCTGCACCAATGCCAAGTCCTATTAATAATTGTTGCATAATTCCTCCATTGATACAAAAAGAATACTCTAAAGAAAACTGTTTGTCAAAACTTTGTATGATAAAGCCCTCAAAAATGAGTATTTATTTGCTCAAAATGAGGGCATTTTAAAATTATTTGCTAAAGCGTTTAATTACAGCTTCTTTACTATTTTCAATAGCTTCTGGAATTGACACTCTATTTTCGAATACAGCCATATCCTTGAAACCTGTACCTGTTAGTAGAACACATACATCAACATCGCTTCCAAATTGCTTCTTTAAGTTTTCACTATCTTGTTTTAGAGCTGCCCAAGCGCAAGCTGCTGCAGGCTCTACAAAGATGCCGGCTTTAGAAGTTAATTCAAGTTGTGCATTAATAATA
Organism: Sphaerochaetaceae bacterium; assembly: GCA_963677735.1. GTDB lineage: Bacteria > Spirochaetota > Spirochaetia > Sphaerochaetales > Sphaerochaetaceae > Pleomorphochaeta. The sequence continues at coordinate 1,366,229 of OY782505.1, read as the reverse complement.
TCTTCATCATCTACTTCAACACACCATCCCTTGCTATCTTTAATATATTTTACAGCCATTCTACCGTTAGCTGGAGAAGAAACAGAAATTGAATCTGCTCTAGTTGAGGCATTGCTAATAGCATTGAAATTATTATTTTTGAAAGCTTGTGAAATTGCATTACTCTTTGTACTTTGTGAACAAACTAAATGAGGGATTTTATCGATCAATTTAGCTTCATATAAGTCATAGAACCCTTTATATACACCAGCGAAGATACAACCATCTCCAACAGGAACATAAACTACATCAGGAACTTTTCTACCCATTTGCTCAAAGAGTTCAATGGAAACACTCTTCTTTCCTTCGATTGTCATAGGGTTGTAAGCAGTATTTCTGTTAATACCACCAAATTCTTCTGTGTAAGCAATACTAAGAGCAAATGCATCATCGTATGTGCCTTTTACAGGAACCACAGTTGCATCATATAAAACACTTTGCATTAATTTATTTACAGGTGCTGTAGATGGTACAAATAAAATAATATCTAAACCATAAGCGGCTCCAGCACAACTCATAGCTGCCCCAGCATTACCTGTAGAAGCTAGTGCAATTTTATTTGTCTTATAGTGTAAAGCTTGAGCTGCGATTAATTGAGAAGCTCTATCTTTAAAAGAACCAGATGGCAGAGCACTGTCTAATTTACAAGTCAAATTATTCAACCCTAATTCTTGTGCTAATCTTTTTGGTCTAGCAAGTGGAGTTCCTCCTACAGGATAAACATCTCTATCAGGAACTTCGAAAGGGAAGAAATCATACATATCAACATGTTCTTTTTCTTTTAATTTAGCTAAATCATCTTTATTTAATTTAACAATTAAATTTCCTTTTGGGAAAGTATTAGCTTCTTGTTCTTTTGAACAGTGTGGACATTGATAAACAACCTCATCTGTTTCAAAGACTCTTTTACAATCATTACATTCATAAGTAAAACGCATTTAATTTATCCTTTAAAGTTAGGGACATGCTAATAAAGCATGTCCCCCTAAGTTTTGTATAATTATTCCCTCAAAGAGGATACTATGCTAAAATATCAGCGTTAAATTCTTCAATTAACTTGTCAATTTTTGCAGTTAATTTTGGAATGTCAGTCCAATAATCTTTGTCATACCATTGACGGTTGATTTCTTCATAAGTTTTACCTTGTTGTTCAACCCAAGTATAATATTTAAGATTGTGGATAGCTAGTCTATCGTAGTAGCCTAATTCTTTCATGTTTGCAATGTTTTGTGACATTAATGCTTGGTAGTAAATTCTTACAGCTTCATCATGATCACAAACGCCTAATTGTTCTTCTAATTCTTTTAGACGAGAAGTGTACATTTCACTTGAGTCAGTTAATACAGTAAATACTACATCTTCTTCAGTTAATTCATAGAATTTAGCAACTTTCATTGCACCTAGAACGTTACCAACACCACTGATACCATATAATGATAGTTTATCAAGATCTTCTTGTTTTACACCCTTAGAAGCTAAATATTTTAGACCTTCAGGTTCGTTGAATAAGCGGTAAGCATCCATACAATCATTATCGTCAACAGCAACAACCATGTCAGTGTTTTTAACATTGTGAATCCAAGGAACGTGTTTATCGCCGATACCTTCAATTCTGTGACCACCGAAACCATTTCTAAGAAGGGTTGGGCATTGTAGTGCTTCAGCAGCTACAACTTTCATAGTTGGGTATAAAGTTTTTAGGTAATCGCCAGCTGCAAGAGTACCACCTGAACCAGTTGCGCTTACATAAGCTTTAACATTTTCGTCTTTAACACCTAATTGTTTTAGAACTTCAGCCATTGCTCTACCTGTTACTTCATAGTGCCATAGGTAGTTTTCGAATTGTTCGAATTGGTTGAAAATTACAATATGAGATCCTCTTTCAGCATCTAATTCATGACACTTATCAAAGATTTCTTTAACGTTAGATTCACAACCTGGAGTTGCAATAACTTCACCAGCTACACTTTGTAACCAATTGAAACGTTCTTGACTCATTTCTTCAGGAAGAATAGCAATTGATTGACAACCTAATAGAGCTGAGTTATAAGCACCACCACGACAGTAGTTACCAGTTGATGGCCATACAGCTTGTTGGTCAACTGAGTCAAAGTTACCTGAAGCAAGAGCTGGAGCTAGACAAGAGTAAGTAGCACCTACTTTGTGAACACCGCAAGGGAACCATTTACCACATAGAGCAATAATTCTTGCTTTAACACCTGAAATTTCATGAGGAACTTCTAAAAAGTTAACACCACCAAATTCGCCACCTTTAGCAACAGGTTCGTTGTGCCATGTAATTCTATAAAGGTTAACTGGATCTACATCCCATAAACCTGTGTTATCAAGTTTTTTCTTAATATCATCAGAAACTAAAGAAGGATCAATCATTTCTTTAAATGTAGGTAGAATGATACCTTTTTCTTTACAACGTTGTACGTTTTTTGCCCTAACTTCTGGGTTAACGTTTAAATTAATCAACATAAATTTATTTCCTCCAAGAAATATTGTATATTTAACTAGACATAGTATTGTTAGAAAATTAAAATTTGTAAAGTAAAAAATGCAAATATTTACTTTTTTTATTACTTTTTTTCGCTTTTCCTTAAATTTTTGTTATATATTGATGTATTCCATAAGATTTAATTAAATGAGATACTAAACATTTTTTACTAAACCAATGTGTAGTACAATCAAATATATAAAAATATTACAAGATTTAAATAAATAACAGACTAAGTTTTGTTTAAACAAAGATTTAGTGGATTTTATAATTTTTGAAAATTTAGTGCAATATACCTAAGTAATATAGAATAAAAAAAAGGTTTCCTATAGTATTTTAAAAACGAAATCTATTAAAGTGAGTATATAATATGACAGTACTACTTGTAATTGTTTACATGAGCTTTATCTCTCTAGGTTTACCAGATAGTCTCCTAGGTTCAGCATGGCCAATTTTACACACAGTATTAAATGTTCCAGTTGAGTATGCTGGTATATTATCATTTGCAACTAGTATTTGTACTGTTTTAGCTTCTCTTTCGGCAATGTGGTTAAACAAAAGGATAGGGACTGGTAAAACTATTGCAATCTCAACCTTAATGACTTCAATTGCATTATTTGGATATTCCTTTTCGCCAACCTTTTGGATGCTAATTCCATTATCTTTGATTTTAGGACTTGGCGGAGGCGCAATAGATTCTGCTTTAAATAATTATGTAGCTCTCAACTATGAAGCTAAGCATATGTCTTTTCTTCATGCCTTTTGGGGCTTTGGAGCAACTTTTGGCCCTTTAATTTTAAGTATTGGATTGAATGATAATAATTATAAATTTGGATATAGAACTATAGCTATAATTCAACTTTTTTTAGCGATAGTTCAATTTTTCTTTATAAAAAGATTTGATAGTACCGAAAAGTACAGAGATAACAAAACTGAAAATTCTATTGAAGCTAAAAATATAATTGTTGGAACTTCGAGACAATGGACTTCATATTTAGCAATGTTGGCATTTTTCTTCTACTGTTCTGCTGAAACTTCAATGTTTGTATGGATTTCCACATATGGAGTAAATTATTTGCAATTCAGTGCTGCAATGGCAGCTAGAATTACTTCTATGTTTTTTATAGGAATTACAAGTGGTAGAATTTTATCTGGAATAATCTCCGAAAAAATCAAAATTGTAAATATGATATATTTAAGCACTATTGTCTCTGCTGTAGCTGCATTAATCCTTTTGTTAAATCTCAATCCATATATATCAATTATCTCTATTTTATTCATTGGTTTCGGATTTGCTTCTATTTATCCATCTATGATACATAGAACTCCAAGACGATTTGGCTCTGTTTTAAGTCCAAAGATTATTGGATTTCAAATGGCAAGTGCTTATATAGGATCTTCTATTGCTCCTCCAATTATGGGAGTAATTATGCAAAAAGTTGGTTATAATAGTTTATCAATACTCGTTGTATTTTTTTCTATTTTCATTATGATATTAACTAAAATAATTGAAGTTAAAAATTAGTAATTTGTATACTACAAACACATTATATTAACAAAAATTAAGTATTTATTAATATTGTTCATTTTTTTATAATTCTCTTTATGTGAAAAATGATTAATAATCTAAAAATAATGCTATAATAAAATGCTATCGGGAATTTTAAATTTTAAAAATTTAGGAATTCATAAAATTTTATAAGAAATTACTATATTTATGCTTGTATACAAATGTTAATTCCCCTATATTAAAACCCCGGAATTAACTATGTTGCAATTTGTTGCAAAAAAATGTTGACAACATAAGAATTCTTATTACAATAGAGATGGGCTAGGGCAGTTTTTCTAGCTTAACATGGAAAAAATCAAGGAGTAACACATGGGAGACATTATGCGTCCGGTTCCTTTTGGGGAATTAATAAACAGAGTATTAGGTGAATATAAAAATCATGGTTCAATATTCTCATTAGATAAAGAACAATTCTTTGCTGATAAAAGAGAAAAAAAGGGCAATGTTTTTACTCAAAGCTGTACAACTTATGTTGGACCAGCTGCAGGACCACATACTCAGTTAGCTCAAAACATAATAACAAGTTACCTAGCAGGTGCACGCTTTATTGAATTAAAGACAGTCCAAATCATGGATCAACTAGAAATTGCTAAACCTTGTATTGATGCAAGAGATGAAGGCTACAATGTAGAGTGGTCAACAGAATATACATTAGAAAAAGCTTGGGATGAGTATGCTAAAGCATGGATTTTATGTCATTTAGTAGAAGCTTTATTAAATAAAGGTGAAGTAAAAGAACCTTCTTTTATCTTTAATATGAGTGTTGGTTATAATCTTGAAGGTATTAAAACTGATAGAATGCAACAATTCATCAATTCAATGATGGATGCAAATAAAGATGAACGTTTTAAAGAATATCTTGATGAATTAAATTCATTATTAAAAGATGGTGATTTATTAGCTGGTACAGATTTTGCAGGTCTCGAAGAAAAATTAGTTGATAATTTAACAAAAAATATTTCTAATAAAATTTGTCAATCAGTTACAATTAGTACAATGCATGGTTGCCCTCCTAAAGAAATTGAAGCTATTTGTAATTACATGTTAACAGAAAAGAAAATCGATACTTTCGTAAAATTAAATCCTACTTTATTGGGTTATGATGAAGTTAGAAGAATTTTAGATACCTTAGGTTATGATTATTTACATTTATCAAGAGACTCTTTTGATCATGACTTACAATATGTTGATGCAGTTAGCATGCTTCATAGATTAGTTGATTTAGCTAAAAAAGAAGGAAGAGGCTTTGGTGTAAAATTAACAAATACTCTAGGTTCTGTTAATGACCAAGGTGAATTGCCAGGGGATGAGATGTATATGAGTGGAAGAGCTCTTATGCCAATTTCTGTAAATGTAGCAGCTAAACTTTCAACTGAATTTAAAGGCGAACTTCCAGTTTCTTACTCAGGTGGTGCTAATGCTTTAACTATTTCAGATATCTTTGAAACAGGTATTAGACCAATTACAGTTGCAACTGATATGCTTCACCCAGGTGGTTATGGCAGAATGGTTCAAATGGCAAATATTTTAGACAGAAGTTCTGCATGGGATATGAAGAAAATTGATGTTGATAAATTAAATGACTTAGCTAAAAAATGTTTAGAAAGCGAATATTTAGAAAAAGCATTTAGAGGAACCGATAGAGCAAAAGTATACAAGAATTTACCATTAACCGATTGTTATGTAGCACCTTGTGTAACAGCTTGTCCTATTCACCAAGATGTTCCAGATTATGTAGCACTAATGGGTGAAGGAAGATATGCTGATGCTTTAGCAGTAATTTATTTGAAAAACCCTCTACCATATATGACTGGTACTATCTGTGATCATCAATGTCAACTTCACTGTACTAGAATGGATTATGAAGGTTCAGTAAAAATAAGAGAAATTAAGAAAAAAGCTGTTGAAAATGGTTTTGCAGAATTTAAGGAAATGTGGCAAGCTCCAGGGGAAAGATCATCTCTAAAAGCAGCTATTGTTGGTGCAGGTCCTGCTGGATTGTCAGCAGCTATGTTCTTAGCACGTTCAGGCTTCCAAGTAACTGTTTTTGAAAAAGAAGAGTCTGCTGGTGGTGTTGTTAAAAATGTTGTACCAGAATTCAGAATTCCTGCAGAAGCTGTAAATAGCGACTTTGAATTTATTAAAGCTCATGGTGTAGATTTTAAATTTGGTTCTTCAAAAGAAGATACAAAAATTGAAAAATTAAAATCTGATGGTTTTGATTATATTTTCTTTGGAATAGGTTCAGAAAAAGATAATCCATATTCATTGAAGGGTGGAGATGGTATTTTAAGAGAAGCTCTTCCTTTCTTACGTGCATTTAGAAAAAATAGTGATGAAGCTAAATTAAATAAGCATGTTGTTGTTCTAGGTGCTGGAAATGTAGCTATGGATACTGCAAGAGCTGCAAAACGTTTAGAAGGGGTTGAAGATGTAACTATTGTATATAGAAGAAGTCTTAAAGAAATGCCAGCTGACAAAGAAGAGTATGAATTTGCACTAGAAGAAGGTGTAAATTTTGAACTATTAGCTAATCCTGTTGAATATAAAGATGGTAAATTAACTTTAGTTAGAATGGAATTAGGGGATCCTGATCAATCAGGTAGAAGAAAACCAATCCCAACTGATGAAACTTTCGAAATTGATTGTGATAATATAATTACAGCTATTGCATCTCATGTAGATGAACAAGATATGAACTATTATGGAATTCCTGTTGATGAAAGAGGAAAAGTTGTTTACAACAAAGAAACTCTTGAATCAGAAATTGAGAATGTTTATGTAATTGGAGATATGCAAAGCGGACCATCTACTGTTGTTGAAGCTATTGCTTCTGCAAGATTGGCTGTTGAATCATGTGTTGATAAAGTTCTAGAACAAATAGATGATGAAGAAATCGAAGAGAGTGAAGAACATGATGAAAGTTGTGAATGTGGATGCCACGATCACGATGATGAAGATGTTGATATTGAAGAATTAACCGCTCAAGAAGATGCTTACTTTAAAGAATTAAAAGTTAAGAAGAGCAATATCACTCTTTCTGTTGATAAAGATACAAAAGAGTTTTTAGAAACTGAGGCAATGAGATGTAATGAATGTTCATACCTATGTAACAAATGTGTTGAAGTATGTCCAAACAGAGCAAATGTTGCAATTGATGTAAGAAATACTGGAGTATTTGAAGATCCATTCCAAATTGTTCACTTAGATGCTTATTGTAATGAATGTGGTAACTGTGGAACATTCTGTCCATACAACCAAGCACCATATAAAGAAAAATTAACTTTATTCTCAAGACAAGATGATTTTGATAATTCAACAAATCCTGGTTTCTTAGTAAATGGAGCAGATGTATTAGTAAGACTAGAGGGCAAACTATATAATTGTGAAATTAATGGTGAAGGTATGCTAGAAGGTGATGAAGGTGTAAGCGATGAAGTTGCAGCTATCATTGAAGAAATCTTCTTATCATACAGTTACCTATTAGGTGAAGTAGATCAATAGGATATTAAAATGGATACACTATTTAAAAACGTTAGAATTATGCAAACCAAAGCTCCTTTCGAGGTAGTTGAAGGTGTTGATGTACTAGTAAAGGGCGATACTATCGCCCGTATTGGTAAAGACTTAGTTAGTGAAGGGGCTAATATTATTAATGCTAAAGGTAAAACCTTAATGCCAGGTAATGTTTGTGCTCACCATCATTATTACAGTGGTCTTTCTAGAGGAATGCTAGTAAATGCAGGTCCTCAAACTGATTTAATTCAAATATTAAGAGAGTGGTGGTGGAGATTAGATAGAGCATTAGATGAAGAGGCTTGTTATTATTCTTCTCTAATATGTTCTCTTGATGCAATTGCTGCTGGAACTACAAGTGTTGTAGATCACCATGCAAGTCCTAACTATATTAAAGGTTCTCTTTCAACTATCAAAAAAGGTATGGAAGAAGTAGGCCTTAGAGGTATGACTTGTTATGAGGTTACCGATAGAAATGGTGGAATGAAGGAAGTTGAAGCTGGAGTACAAGAAAATGTAGATTTTGCAACTAGTGGAACTTCTGATATGGTTAAAGCTATGATTGGTGGACACGCTCCTTTTACTATTCCTGATGAAGGTTTGAAATTAATGAGTGAAGCTTGTAAAACTACAGGCGCTGGTATCCATCTTCATGTAGCAGAAGGAGATTATGACCAAATACACTCACATCATAAATATGGTAAAGATATTGTAGCTAGATTAGAAGATTTTGATCTATTAAATGAAAATAGTTTATTAGTTCATGGAATCTATTTAAGTGAAGATGAAATTAATACTTTAAATGCTCACAAATGTTTCTTTGCACACAATCCAAGAAGTAATATGAATAACCAAATTGGTTATAATAATAAATTACCAATGGTTGATAAACTGATAATTGGTACAGATGGTTGTGGTGGAAACATGTTTGAAGAATTAAAGATTGCATTCTTTGAACATAGAGATGAAAAAGGTCCATGGTGGCCAAATAATTTTGTAGATGCCTTAAACAGAGGTAATAGCTTAATTGAAACTTATTTTGATGGTAAGTATGGACAAGTTAAAGAAGGATATAAAGCTGACTTAACACTTCTTGATTATCACAGCCCAACTCCATTGGTAAGCGATAATGCAGCTGGCCATTTTGTATGGGGAATGAGTTCTAACAGTGTACATTCTGTGATGATTAACGGTGAATTAGTTTATGATAACCGTCAATTTGTTGGCATCGACGTAGATGAAATCTATAAAAAAGCAAGTGAAGTTGCAAAAAGAGTTTGGGAAAAAGTAGATACTTTAGCCCCATAAACGAAAAAATAAAAAATTGTATTATAAATAAGGCATATAGCCAAGGAGAAAACACAAATGACAATTAATGAACAAATTTTAGCAAAAGCAGCTGAGTATTCTGATTACACAGCAAAAAACCTTTCTAAAATGGTCCAAGCAAAAAGTTACAGTAGCCAAGAAGAAGATGTATGTCGTCTTATCGTTGAATTATGTAAAGAAGCAAATTTTGACGAAGTAAGAATTGATGGTCTTGGTTCAGTTATTGGTAGAGTAGGAAATGGTCCTAAAAAAATTGCTTTTGATGCTCATATTGATACTGTTGAAGTTGGTAATATGAAAAACTGGGATTTCGATCCTTTCTCAGGTGAAATCAAAGATGGTTTAGTACTAGGTCGTGGTACTTCAGACCAAAAAGGTGGAGCAGCTTCAATGATTACAGCTGGTCGTATCTTAAAAGAATTAGGTTATGCTGGTGAATATACTTGTTATTTCACATTTACTGTAATGGAAGAAGATTGTGATGGTATGTGTTGGAAATATTTAATTGAAGAAGAAAATTTCAAACCAGATTTTGTTGTTTCAACAGAACCAACTTCTTGTAGACTATACAGAGGCCACAGAGGTCGTATGGAAATCAGAATTTTCTTAAAAGGTATTTCATGTCATGGTAGTGCTCCAGAAAGAGGTGTTAGTGCATCTTATAAAGCTGCTCGTGCTGCTCTAGCTATCGAACAACTAAACGAAGATTTACAACCAGATGATGATAATTTCTTAGGTAAAGGTACTATCACAGTTAGCCAAATGGATGTTAAAGGTCCTTCTCAATGTGCTGTTTCAGACTATGCAATGCTTTATTGTGACAGACGTCTAACTTGGGGTGAAGATGCTGATCTAGCTATTTCTCAAGTATTAGAATATGTATCTAAAGCAACTGGCGATAAAAAAGAAGATATTATTGTTGAAATGCCTAACTACGAAAAAGTTGGTTGGACTAAAAAAGAATATTCTCAAGAATTATATTTCCCTACTTGGAAAATTGATGAAGATCACAAATTGGTTCAAGCTGGTGTTGATGCTCACAAAGCTCTTTACAGTGAAGCACCTGTTGTTGATAAATGGACTTTCTCAACAAACTGTGTAGCAACTACAGGCCGTCATAAAATTCCTGCAATTGGTTTTGGCCCTGGTGATGAAGATCAAGCTCACGCACCAAACGAAATTACTCGTGTTAAAGATTTAGAAGTTTGTTCTGCATTCTATGCAATGCTACCTTATAGCTTAGAAAAATAATTTAAGTTAATAAGTTGAACAGCCGTAGCTTTGCGCTACGGCTGTATTGCTTTTAATAGACCATTTGTTTATAGAAAATATAATGATATAATTAATTTCAGAATATTAGTTTATCTTTTTTAAAAATACTTTTATTAAAACACGAGGAGTTTAAAATGTCTAACAAAATATTATTGAGAGATATTCATTGTCTTCAAACTAGTTTTGATAAACCATCGCTTTCAGGTGCTGATTTATTAATTGAAGATGGCAAAGTAAAAAAAATATATAAAGAAGGTAAGGCAAAAGTTGATCCAGCCACTAAGGTTATTGATTGTTCAAATCATGTAGTAATTCCAGGTATGGTCAATACTCACCACCATTTTTATCAAACGCTTACTAGAAATCTTCCAGCTGTACAAAATGCAGAATTATTTGATTGGCTAATTTATTTATATGATATTTGGAAACATATAGATGAAGAAGCAGTTTATACTAGCAGTTGTTTAGCTATTGGTGAATTATTAAAAACTGGTTGTACGACTTCTACCGATCATCATTATCTTTATCCAAGGGGGTTTAAGGGTGATTTAATGGGACTTCAATTTGAAGCATCTGATCGATTAGGAATGAGATTCTCTCCAACCCGTGGTTCAATGAGTCTTTCTAAAAAAGATGGAGGTTTACCTCCTGATTCTGTAGTTCAAACCACAGATGAAATATTAGAAGATAGCGAAAGATGTATAAAACAATATCATCAACAAGGTGGAGATGCTATGCACAAAATTGTTTTAGCACCTTGTTCACCTTTCTCAGTTACAAAAGATTTAATGAAAGAATCTTGTTCTCTTGCTAGAAAGTATGGAGCAAGAATTCATACACACCTTTGTGAAACTTACGATGAAGCAGATTTTTGTAAAGAAATGTATGGGGTAAGACCTGTTGAATTGATGAAAGAATGTGATATGGTTGGCGAGGATGTTTTCTTTGCTCATGGTATACATTTTAACGATAAAGAGTTAGAATATTTACGTGATACTAAGTGTCATATAGCTCACTGTCCATCTAGTAATATGAGATTAGGTAGTGGAATATGTAGAGTAAAAGAAATGAAAGACTTAGGTATCAATGTTGGTATTGCTGTAGATGGATCTGCAAGTAATGATAGTTCTGATATGTTAGGTGAATTGAGAAATGCCTTGTTATTACAGAGAGTCAAATATGGTGCAGCAGCTGTAACAGCTTCAGATATATTTACTATGGGAACTCTAGGTGGAGCTAAAATGCTTGGTTTTGATAAGGTAGGATTATTAGAAGAAGGTTGGCAAGCAGATATTGCAATCTTTGACGTATCTACATTGCCTTATGCTGGCTCACACAGTGATAGTACAGCTTCTCTTTTGTTCTGCGGAACTAATCATAATACTGCATACACAATTGTAAATGGTAAGGTTGTTGTCGATGAGGGTAAACTTGTCGGTTATGATGAAAATGAACTTGCTAAAAAAGGTAGAGAAGTAAGCGAGAATTTGCTCAAAAGAGCGGGAGTAATTGAATAATGATAAAATATTTAATCAAAGTTAAAGATGTTAAAGAAGCATTACTAAAAAAAAGGGAATATCCTGAATATGCTTTTTATGCAGGTGGAACCGAAATTAATCGTCTTAATTCTAATTTAAAATATGAAGGTGCTATTAGTCTTGAAGGTTTAGGTTTAGATAAAATTGAAGTTACTAAAGAAGGTGTGAAAATCGGTTCTTGTGTAACTCTTCAATCATTAATTGAATCTAAAGATATTCCTGAATATTTAAAAGAAGCTGCTCGTTTCTGTGCTTCTAGAACATTGAGAAACAGTGCAACAATTGGTGGAAACTTAGCATTTGGAAGTGATGATTCATATCTTATGCCAACCTTGTTAGCTGCAAAAGCTAGATTAATGACTTCAGGGTTAACATCTGATGGAGTATTTACTGAAGATAATCTACCTATTAGAGAATATCATTCTAATCATGATTCATTTTCAAGCACTCTTTTAGTAGGTGTTATTTTACCAAGAGAAGAGAGAGTCGTCCTATCTAAAAGATTTGCTAAAACATCCCATGCTCATTCAGCTGTCTGTGTAGCTTTTGGTGCTAAAGTAAGTAATAAAAAACTATCTGAAGTTAGAATTTTTGCTGCAATAAAATCAACTGGTGTTGTAAGATTTAGTGATGTTGAAAACGCTATTGAAAATGATGCATATAGTTCAAGTGCTGATGTTGAATTTGCTATTGCTAATGAAATCAAAGCAAAAGATGATTTAACTGCTTCAGCTTCATACAAACGTTATATAACAAGTGTTGCCGTTGCACAAATGTTTGATATAGCAAAAGGAGGAGCAAAATAATGAATTTTGTAAAATGTATTATTAATGGAAAAAATATAGATTTAGAATACAAAGAAGGAATGAGTCTTAGAGAAGCATTATTTAATGCAGGATATAATACTGTTAGAGATAGTGATAATGCAGAAGGTTTTGCTGGCTCCGATACAGTTATCATCGATGATATTCCAGCTTTTAGTAACCTAATATCGCCTTTACAAGTTGAAGGCAAAGAAATAAGAACAGCAGAAAGTTTAGGCAATTCTAGAAATGTAAACTTTGTCCAACAAGCAATGATTGATGCAGGTATAGTTCAATCAGCATATAACGCACCAGCTGCAGCTCTTCTTTTGACTTGGTTATTAGAACATGTTGAATATCCAACAAAAGAACAAATAAAAGATGTTTTAACTTCTTTATTTATTCGTGATGCTGGTTATGAAAATTATTATTTAGCTGTAAAACTTGCCACTGAAATCAGAGATTTTGGAAAATATAAGACTAAAATTGCTAAAGAATATAGAGAACAACTTAAGTATGTTGGTAAAAATATAAGCAAAATTGATGGAGCTTCATTAGTAGCAGGAGATAAATGTTTCACAGAAGATAAAGTTACTCCTAATGCACATGCAATGGTAGTATTAAGATCTCCATATGCTCATGCTTATATAAAAAGTATCGACACATCTAAAGCGGAAGCTGTAGCTGGTGTTGATAAAATTTATACTCATTTAAATACACCACAAACTCATTACACTCATGCAGGACAAGGTGCACCAGAACCATCTCCACATGATAAGAGATTATTTAATGAAAAAGTTAGAATGGTTGGAGATAGAGTAGCAGCTATTGTAGCGAAAGATAAAGAAACAGCTATGAAAGCTAGAGACTTAATTAAAGTTGAATATGAGGTTTTAAAACCTGTTTTAACTGTTGAAGAAGCTCAAGCTAAGGATGCTCCTATTATTCACAATAGTAAAATTTCATTTGGTGTTGGAGCTCCTGATAATTTAGATGAAATAAATAAAGACTGTGATCCTAGAGATGGAATTGTTCATTATCCTTTCCCAATTCATGCAAATATTAAGAAAAATATTGCATCTGAAGCAAAAGGTCAAATTGGTGATGTCGATAAAGCTTTTGAAAATTCAGATTGTGTAATTGAAAGAACTTATAGAACAAATCAAATTCAATGTACACCTTTAGAGCATTCAGTTTGTTTTGGTAGAATTGATTTAGGTAGACTTGTACTACATACATCAACCCAAGTACCTTTCCACGTTAGACGTGTTGTAGCTAGACTTTGTGATATTCCTCACAATAAAGTTCGAGTTATCAAAGAAAGAGTCGGTGGTGGTTATGGTTCTAAACAAGACGTTACTGTTGAAGATTTAGTAGGTTATGCAGTATGGGATACAGGATTAGATATTTTCTATCAAAATACTAGAGAAGAACAATTCTTAACCTCTGCAACTCGTCACCCAATGAAATTAAAAGTTAAATTAGGTGGTAATAAAGATGGTAAGATAACAGCTATTGATATGCTTGTTGAAGCAAACACTGGTTGTTACGGTCAACATTGTCTAACGGTTCCTATGAACGCTTGTTCTAAAGTGCTACCATTATTTAAAGTAGATAATATGAGATTCGATGTAGTCACTTATTATACAAACATTGCAATGGTTGGAGCTTATCAAGGATATGGTGCACCTAAGGGAACTTATGCAATGATGTGTACAATCGCTGAATTAGCTAATGAGTTAGGTCTTGATTATTTAGATGTTATTAAGAAAAACCATGTTGAAGAAGGTTATATGTTAGAAATCCTTCGCGGACTTGGAGAAGGAAGAGAAGGTAATGTAGTACCAGTTGGTTCTTGTGGATTATCACAAGCAATCGATGAAGGTGCTAAAATGATTAACTGGGGTAAAAAAGAAAAATCAAAGGATCCTAATTGGAAAATTGGTAAAGGTTTTGCAATTATTCAACAAGGTTCTGGTCTTCCTGGTTTAGATCACTCTAATGCTTGGGCAAAATTAACTACAGATGGATCTGTTGAATTATTCAGTGGTGGAGCTGATTTAGGAACTGGTTTAGATACAATTAGTGCAAAAATCGCTGCGGAAAACTTAAAAGTATCTCTAGATAGAGTAACTATAACAAGTGGCGATACTGATTCAACAACATTTGATACAGGAGCCTACGCTTCTAGTGGTTCTTATTTCTCAGGAAATGCGTCTAGATTAGCAGCTGAGGATCTAGTTAAAGCAATAAAGAAAGAAGCAGCCTTCCAAATGAATGAAAAAGAAGCAGACTTATATCTTGATTATCCTGGAAAAGTTGTAAGCAGCAAAACTGGTGCTGAGCTTGATTATGGTACAATGTGTCATACAGCTCTTTCTGGAACTGGTAATGGTCAAATTATGGGAAAAGGATCCTTTACAACAATGGTGAATTCTATTCCTTATGGTGCTCATTATGCTCAAGTTGCTGTTAATGTTAAAACAGGAGAAGTTATAGTTCAAAAATTCTATGCATTGCAAGATGCAGGAACTCCAATTAACCCTGAATTAGCAGAATGTCAAATTTATGGTGCTGCATTAAAATCAATTGGACACTCACTGTATGAAGGTATTGAATATGATAAAAATGTTAATCCATTGAATGCTAACTTTACAGATTATTGCCCACCAATGATTAATGAAATGCCTGAAGATTTTAAGGTAAAATTGATTGATATTGACGATGATGAAGGCCCTTATGGTGCTAAATCTATATCAGAAATAGCAACTAACGGAGCTGCTCCTGCAATAGCAATAGCTATCCATGATGCAGTTGGAGTTTGGTGTAGAAGCTGGCCGTTTACTTCAGAAAAAATTCTAAGAGAACTGGGCAAAATAAAATAAAATATTGCAACAAAATGCAACAAAAAAACTTTACAAGGGTGAGTGTACATGATATAGTACACTCATTCAAACAACTAATCTAAGGAGAGTCTCTTATGAAAAAAGATAAGGCTTTAATTGAGCAAATGATTAAGGAGCTTGGTGCTCTTGATACAAAAAACATGTACCTAAATGATTTCTTCCATACCTGGAAAGAAAGTGACGATGAAATCGATGCAGTATTCAAGGTTGCGGAGATTCTTCGTGGTCTAAGAGAAAATAACATTTCTACAAAAGTATTTGATAGCGGTCTTGCAATTTCAATTTTCCGTGATAATTCAACTAGAACTCGTTTCTCTTTCTCAAGTGCATGTAACCTATTAGGTTTAGAAGTACAAGATTTAGATGAAAAGAAAAGCCAAATTGCACACGGTGAAACTGTTCGTGAAACAGCAAACATGATTAGCTTCATGGCTGATGTTATTGGTATTAGAGATGATATGTATATTGGAAAAGGTCATACATACCAAAAGAACGTTGCAGATGCAGTACAAGAAGGTTTTGATGATGATGTATTAGAACAAAGACCAACTCTTGTTAACCTACAATGTGATATTGACCACCCAACACAATCAATGGCTGACATGCTTCATGTTATCAATGAATTCGGTGGTGTTGAAAACCTTAAAGGTAAAAAAGTTGCAATGACTTGGGCATATAGTCCTTCTTATGGTAAACCTTTATCTGTTCCTCAAGGTATTATTGGTCTATTTACCAGATTCGGTATGGACGTTGTTCTAGCTCATCCAGAAGGCTATGATGTAATGCCAGAAGTTGAAGAAGTAGCAGCAGAAAACGCTAAGAAGAGCGGTGGTTCTTATAAAAAAGTTAACTCAATGGAAGAAGCTTTCAAAGATGCTGACATTGTTTATCCAAAAAGTTGGGCTCCATTCCATATCATGGAAGAAAGAACTAAACTTGTTGAAGAAAAGAAATTTGATGAACTTGATGTTCTAGAACAAAAATGTCTTGAAAACAATGCTAAATTCAAAGATTGGGCTTGTACTGAAGATATGATGAAATTAACTAAAGACGGTAAAGCTTTATACATGCACTGTCTACCAGCTGATATCACAGGTGTATCTTGTGAAGAAGGTGAAGTTGATGCATCAGTATTTGATAAATACATCGTTCCTTTATACAAAGAAGCAAGTTATAAACCTTATATCATTGCAGCTATGATTTTCTTAGCAAAATTTGAAAATCCAAGTGCAAAACTTGAAGAATTATATAAAGAAGCAACAAAGAGAATTAAATAATTTATTTGTAATTTATTAGTCGGTCATTTTGGCCGGCTTTTTTTTACACTTTTAAGATTAAAATAAATATGTTATATTCTTCATATGAGGTAATAAATGAAAAAAATTAATAAAAAAATTAAATTCTTTTTTTTAATTTTTTCAGTATGCCTATTTATGGGATGCGAATTATTTTATGAACAAAGTCCGGGTAGAATAATATTAATTGGTGTAGGTTTAGACTATATTGGTTCAGATGGATCAAGTTCTACTGATATAAATGATAATGCAGCATTAGAAAATCCTCCAAATGATATTAGAGAAATAGCGTATGCTTTTTCCACACTTGCTAGAGAAAGTGATAAAACATTTATTTATATCCCTTTTATACAGCAACATACCATATCAACTCCAAGCAATAATTATCCAAATCAAACAAACTTAGAGAACTTATTTGATGATTTAAATCACAATACCACTGATATAAGGGCAACAGTATTTGATGGAAGTTTTGATAAGAGTAGTTACACATTAACATCTGATTATTCAACTTTTGGCAATGAGATAGAATCTATTGATAATCTTAGTGAGAATGATATATTAATTTTTTACTACAGTGGTCATGGAGATCAGCTAAATGATGGAGATTTAAGACTTCCGGACGGAACAAATGAACAGGATAGAGAGTCTGTTCCTCTTTCTTGGTTATCTGAAAAGCTAAATTCATTAAATTGTAGTGTATTAGCAATTTTAGATTCCTGCGGTAGTGGATCCTTTATTGAAGAGAGTGAATATTCTGTTAACACAATTACAACTAATTTTGTTGACACTATACCATCTCTTTATGAAACTTTTTTTACAAGAAACGAGGAAACTATATATAATAAAGACCTATATGCTTTAGTTTCTACAAGAGAGGGCGAATTATCCTTTGATACTAGTAGTTTGGATGTAGCACACCCAAATAGTATTTTCACATATTATTTTTTAAGAGCTTTAGGTTATGAGAATGAAAGTGAAACTGAAATTGGAAATATGGATGAAAATATACCATCATTAAGTCAGAATCGTATCTCTATTGATTCAATTTATGAATACATAGGTGATAATATAAGTAGAGAAGAACCATTGATTAGTGGTGGTAGAAACGGTTTGGTTTTGTTTAATATAAATTAATTGATATTGTGAAACATATTTATTTTATTTACAAAACCAAATAAACATTATAAAGTATTTAATAAGTAACAATTTATTTATTTGCTTTTTATAAATTAAATTGGCAAAAAAGGGGTATCTTTTGGGCAAACGTTTAATCCTAGTTGTTGACGATAATAAAATAAACAGAACGTTATTAACAAGAATTTTATCCCATGAATATCGAGTTTATGGTGTTGAAAATGGTTTGCAAGCACTTGATTATTTAAAGGAATATTGTGGTGAAGTTTCTGCTATATTGTTAGATTTAAATATGCCTGTGTTAAATGGATATGAATTTCTTGAAGAAAGAAATAAATATTTACCTCTTTGTAATATCCCGATTATAGTACAAACAACACATAGTGGATTAGATGCTGAAATAGCATGCTTAGAAATGGGTGCTACTGATTTTTTAACAAAACCATATAGTCCAAAGGTTATTTTAAGAAGATTAAAAAATATCATCACTTTAAGAGAAAATGAAAATTTTATAATTGCTGTACAACATGACTCTCTAACAAATTTACTAAATAAAGAAGGTTTTTTTGTAAAAGCAAAGAAAGCATTAAGTGAAAATTTAAATACAAAATATTTGCTTTTATGTATAGACATTGTTCAATTTAAAGTAATCAATCAATTTGCTGGATACCAAAGTGGAGATAAAGTATTAATTTTTGTTTCTAATATCTTAAGAGAACTCTTTAAAGATGATTCAATTATTGCTCGTTTTACTGGTGATAGATTCCAGGCCTTAGTTCCAGCTCCAATAGATGAACAATATATTGATGATGTTATTACTAAATACAAGCTCAATCCGCCAATTAATTTACCTTTAAGTATACAGTTTGGTATATATGAGATTTATGATAGATCCATACCCCTTGCTACAATGTGTGATTGGTCTAAGATGGCTTTAGATCCAATTAAAGGAAGATACAAAATATATTTTTCAACTTTTACTGAAGATATGAATAGAAATCTTCAAAAAGAACAACTTATAGTATCTCAAATGGATGGAGCTGTAGCTCAAGAGCAATTCATTGTTTATTATCAACCTAAATGGGATATCTGTAAAAATGAAATAATTGGTGCAGAAGCTTTAGTTAGATGGATTCATCCAAAATATGGATTTATGAGCCCTGGAGATTTTATCCCTATTTTTGAGAAAAATGGTTTTATTACTAAACTAGATTTATATGTTTGGGAAGAAGTTTGTAGACAGACTAGAGAATGGATTGATAAAGGATTTAAAACAGTCCCAATTTCTGTAAATGTATCTAGAAACGATATCTATAGTAAAGATTTAACATGTAATCTTACATCATTAATTTCAAAATATAAATTAGACTCTAGTAAGATACATTTAGAGATTACAGAAACAGCATATTCTCAATCTCAAGATCAACTAACAGATGTAGTAAAAGAATTGTCTAATAATGGTTTTATTATAGAGATGGATGATTTTGGATCAGGATATTCATCCCTTAACATGCTAAGTGAAGTACCTGTAGATATTATTAAATTAGATCTTTTATTTTTAAATAAGAAATCTGCAGATTCTAAAAGTAATAAAAGCATCTTAAAACTAATTGTGAATATAGCAAGAGAGTTAGATTTAGATTTGATAGCTGAAGGTGTTGAAACAAAAGAAGATTTAGACAGCCTAATAGAAATAGGCTGTAATAAAGCTCAAGGGTATTATTATGCTAAACCTATGAATGCCAAAGATTTTGAGAAAATGTTAAATTCTTAAGCTTCTTCTTTTTCAAGAAGTTCTAACCATCTCGTTTCTAAATCCTCTAATTCATCTTTTTTCACTTCATATAATTTAGTTCTTTCTTCTAAAGACCCTAGCTTAGTACTTTCAATTGTATTGAAACTTTCTTCTAATTCTTTAATTAGATTTTCAGTTTCTTCAATTTTATTAGGTAAATCTTCTAGTTCTTTTTTTTCTTTAAAGGTTAAGCCTTTTTTCTTCTTTTTGTTATCTTTAACATAATTGTTATTATCTTTATTTTTAACCGGTTTATCTTCAATCAGTTGAGAAGAGGAATATTGAGTATAATTACCGGCAAATTGTATTATTTCATGATCTTTAATTATAAATAAATAATCACAAGTTCTATCTAAAAATGCTCTATCGTGAGAAACAACAATGCTACAACCAAAGAAATCTTCAATATAGTTTTCAAGATTTTCAATAGTTTCAACATCTAAATCATTTGTTGGTTCGTCCAAAATTAAAAAGTTTGGATTCTTCATTAGCTGAGAGAGTAGGTATAATCTTCTACGCTGTCCTCCTGATAGAGTTGATATAGGGAGTCTGTGTAGTTTAGTTGGAAAGTTAAATAGTTCAAGAAATCGTGCAGCTGAAACTTCATTCTTTTTAGATAGTACTATCCTATCAGAAATATCTTCAACATATTCTAAGACTGTTTTATTGCTAGTAAGATTTCTACCGATTTGATCATAATATCCAAAGACAGTATTAACTCCAATATCTACAATACCACTATCGCTTTCAATATGATTAGTTATAACATCTAAAAGTGTTGATTTACCACTACCATTTTCTCCAATAATTCCAATTCTCATATCTTTTGTAAATGAGAAAGTAAAATCTTTAAAGATTAAGTTATCTTTAAAAGATTTTGAAATATTTTTAACATCAAGAATTTTTTTACCTATGTATCTTGTATTAGAAGAAAATTTATTTTGATCTCCTTCACCCACAGTTCTTTGTTCACTTTGCATGTCTTTAATTCTATCAATTCTGTTGCCATCTTTAGATGTCCTAGCCTGTGGTCCTCTTTTTAGCCATTCTAATTCTCTTCTAAGTATAGTAGATAGTCTATCTTGGTATTTTCTTTCATCAATTAGTCTTTTTGCCTTTCTTTCTAAATATTCATTGTAATTGCCAGGATGTACAAAGATTTGTGAATTATATAATTCAATTATTTTATTACAAACCGCATTTAAGAAATATCTATCGTGGGTTACTACAATTATTGTCATAGTACTCGCTGCTAAATATCTTTGAAGCCATTCAATTGTTTTAATGTCTAAATGGTTAGTAGGTTCATCCAAAAATAGAATATCAGGTTTATTGCAAAGAACTCTAGCTATTGCAACTTTTTTTCTCATACCGCCTGATAGTGTTTTCATCAATTTGTCATTAATATCATATAATCCAAGTTCTCCAAGGATTGAAGCAAATTCATTTTCTAATCCCCAAATATTATCTTTATCTAGTAAAAGAGTAATTTGGGCTATCTTGTTTTCATTTGATATTGGATCTTCTAATAATTTATAATAATCCTTTAATAACTTAAATCTTGAACCTTCATAACTATAGAAATAATCTAATACTGTAGCATTCTCATCGTATGTGACTATTTGCTCAAGAAAGCCAATTTCAGTTTCATTCATTGTTGAAATTGAACCTTCATCTTTTTCAATTTTATTAGAAAGTACTTTTAGTAATGTACTTTTACCTTGGCCATTATTACCAATTAATCCAACGCGATCATATTTATCGAGGCCAAACGAAATATTTTCAAATAATGGTTCATCATTTAGGGTTAGAGATAGGTTTTCAACAGATAGAATATTCATATGGCAAAGAGTATATTATCATAAAAACCTTTTCAACTAGTTTAGTTCGTTGACCGAGAAAATATTTTACTGTTAATATGCATTTATGATAAAAAAAATAAATATTAAACTCTTACCTCAAGAGGCTCAAGATGATAATCTTGTAGTAAAGTTTGCTTTAGAGAAAGCACAAATTAAACAAAGAGACTTAACTGACTTTTTAATAACCAAGCGAAGTATAGATTCAAGAAGAATTCCAGTAAAAATTGATGTTTCAATTACTTTATTTGTAGGAGAAAAAGCTCCTTCATTATATAATCCTATCGAATTTAAAAAAGCTAGTAACGATAAAATTATTATTGTGGGAATGGGACCAGCTGGTTTATTTGCAGCATTAAAAGTTTTAGAAAAAGGTTATACTCCAATCTTAATTGAAAGGGGTGAAAAGGTAGAGGATAGAAGAAAAAGTGTTGCTTCGATGATTAGAGATAATAAGATTAATGAAAAATCAAATTATTGTTATGGAGAAGGAGGCGCTGGCGCTTTTTCTGATGGAAAACTTTTCACTAGATCAAAGAAGAGGGGAAATATAAATGATGTTTTATCTCTATTTGTTCAAATGGGTGCTCCCCCCTCAATCTTAATTGATGCACATCCTCATCTAGGAACTGATAAACTACCTTCAATAATTAAAAATATGAGAAATACTATTTTAGATAATGGTGGTCAACTAATTTATAATACTAAAGTCGTTGATATTATAAAACAAGAAGATAAAGTTGCAGGTGTTGTTAGTGAAAATGGTGATAAATATTATGGCCCTGTAATTTTAGCAACAGGTCATAGTGCTAAAGATATCTATAAATTGCTTGGTGAAAAAGATATTGAAATTGAGGCTAAATCTATTGCCATTGGTCTTAGAGTTGAACACTCTCAAACTTTTATTGATCAAGTTCAGTATAAGAGTAAAAAGGGGAGAGGAAAATATTTACCACCTGCTGAATATAGATTGGTAAGTAAAGTAAATGATAGAGGTGTATTCTCATTTTGTATGTGCCCAGGAGGCTCTATAGTTCCATCTCATACTGAAGATGGATATACTTTAGTAAATGGAATGAGCTCATCTTCTAGGGGTGGGAAATGGGCAAATAGTGCAATTGTAACTGAAATCAGAGTTGAAGATGTTTTAGAAAATAATGATCCTCTATCAATGCTTAAATTTCAAGAACAGATTGAGAAGAATACTTTTAATCTTATTAGCTCTGGTGTTAATGCCCCAGCTCAAAGAGTGTCAGATTTTGTAAAACAAGTTGAAAGTAAAGATTTACCACAATCTAGTTATTTAGGAAATTTAGAATCAAAAGATTTAAATCAAATCTTTCCAAAAGAAGTAGCTAAATGTTTAAGAGGAGGCTTTATTTCTTTTAATAAAAAAATCCCAGGGTTTGTAAGTGAAAATGCTATTGTTATAGCTAGTGAAACTCGAACAAGTAGTCCGGTTAGAATTGTTAGAGATAAAGAAACCTTTATGAGTATTGATGGTCTATTTCCTTGTGGGGAAGGAGCTGGATATGCAGGGGGAATTGTATCCTCGGCTTTAGATGGAATTAATTGTGCTTTAGCTGCTATAAGGTATTTGTCATGATAGAAGGATTTTCTCCAATAATAGGGGAAAATCCTAAATATTTAATATTAGGATCAGCCCCTAGTGTAATTTCGCTTAGACAGAGAGAATACTATGGAAATAAACAAAATAGTTTTTGGAAGATTATTTCAACAATTTTTAATAATCCTATATTAAGACATATCAAGAAAAAACTAAATTTATATTAGATAATAATATTATTCTTTGGGATGTAGTAAAGACCTGTAGCAGAAAAGGTTCTTTAGATAGTGATATAAAAAGCGTTGTTCCAAATGATATAAAAATCTTAATTGAGGAACATCCCTCTATAGAAAAAGTTGTTTTTAATGGGAAAACATCTGAGAAATTATATAAGAGATATATAAATTATTATCCATCTCAAATTCAATTCAAAAGTTTACCTTCATCAAGTCCTGCATATACTCTAAAAGTTGATGAGAAAATCTTAATTTGGAAAGAATTCTTTATGAATTAGACATATTATTTTTATTTCATTAATAATATTATTTACTTTTCACTTTGCAAAAAGACAAAAATAATAACCTATAGAAATATAGGTTATATTTAAAATTTTAAATTAATTAATTATTATTTTCTATTTTAGTAGTATAAAGATCTTTCCCATTTTGATCTTTAAAAGTTAAATCCAAATAATCACCATTAACTTGTAAATCCATATAGCCATAGTTTTCAGTGTCTAACCAAACAGATTTAGGAGATATATAATCTCTTTCACTATCTAATTTTCCACCCATAGTTCCAACAACTACGTAATTAGTATTATTATTTTTCAATAATTCCATTAGATGGTTGTGCCCACTAATCATCAACTCGACATTATACTTTTCTAAAATAGGTGTAACTTTATTAATAACATCTTCATTATCGTACCAATTTCTATCAGTATTAATATCCTTATATCCTGAACTATAAGCAAAGCAGTGCGATAGAACTATGGTAATATCTTCTTGAGGTATATTCTCTAGTTGATTAATTAGCCATTGTTCTTGTTTTGCATCAAACTCTTTTGCGTCCCAAAGAAGGTTTAAAGTAATTATATGAATATTATCATAGTCAAAACGGCTATAAAAATTGTCTAAATCTCTTTGAAAATATTTCTTAAAATATTTAGTACCATTTATTAGCGCATCATGGTTTCCTAAAACCACATGCATAGGAGTGTCATCTAAATTTTCTTTAATATCTTCAACGGCCATTTTATAATATGATTCAGTTGAACCAAGTTCTGAAACATCACCTAAACATAGAAAAGCATCATAATCTTGAAGATTAATATTGTTTAGAATTTGCGTTGTAATATTTGTCTTACTATTTTCGCTTCCCCAATGAGGGTCAGATGAGACTGCAAAAGATAATTTATCATCATTATTATAATTTAAATTAGTTGCACTAATTTCGTTAATTAAATATTTGTTATCAATTTTAGAAAAGGTTGGAATTACCAAATATAAAAACATTCCTAAAAGAAAAGTAGTTAGAAAAGAAGATATAATAAGAGAAGCAATTTTACTAAATTTAGTAATTCTTTTATTTTTAAAATCAATTATTGACAAAATAAATAGTATAATCAGTAAAAACACTGTTATCCACAGAGTTTTTAAAATTATATAATAGATAGGATTCCATCGGCATAAGCCGATGAAACCTGGTAGATTTGTTATCCAAATCAAAATTGAGGTTGATAAAAGAATTAAAACTAAATTTATAATGTGGGTACATCTAATTTTTTTCATTTTTTAGCCTGATATAATTAAGTTAAAACTATTGGAATTTATAGAATAAACCAACATAAGCAGATTCACTAGTTTCAATATCAGTTCTATAGTTTATAGCAGCCTCGCCACCAAATCTAAGCATCCAATGTTGATCGATGTGGAAATTAATACCAAGAGATAAAGCTAGTCTGAAATATGGTGTTTCAGTATCACCTTCGTTAAGTGGAATTAATGAACCAAGTCCAACTTTATAGAAATAAGAAACATTAGAATAATTAGGTGTAAATTCTTGTGAGAATGTAGCATAAGTTACTAGTTCCTTATAGAAAAAAGCCTTCTCTGTTCCAACTGCAGCAAAATGATCAGCACCCACTCCAATTTGCAAGCCAATTACAGTTCCTTCTACAACTTCGTTTTCAACAACGAAATCTCCTCTTAATCCGTAATCACTATTTTTATCGCCATATTGTAAGAAGGTAAAGTTTGGAATAAGACCAATTCTATAAGGATAAATAGTTTCTTCCTCATCCCAATCGCCAAGAATTTCTTGATCAAAACCATCTTCTGCTTCACCATTATTAGGACCTAATTCATCTTGTGGGGGGAACTCTGAATCTAAAGGTCCTTCACCAAATTCTGGTGCAAGTTCTCCATCTTCCAATGTAGGAGGTATTTCTTCTTGTTCTAAGTTTTCACTTTCAAGGACTTCTTCTTCGCTTAATAAATTATCTTGTTCCACCTCAGGTTCAATGGTTAGAACTTTTTGTTCTAAAACACTACCTTTAGTGTCAAGTTTAACGCTTTCTTCAGTGGTTTCAAGTTGGATTTCTCCAGTTTCAGCATCAAAATTAATACCAGTGATTTCACCTTTTACAACTGTAGTTTGATCATCTTTTTTAATAGTTGTAGTCTCTCCATCTGATTCGATAGAAGTTCCTGAGTTGAAAATAAATGTAGTACTGCCACCAATTATATGAGTTAATTGATTGCCATCTTCATATTGTATTTTAATAATACTTGTTAGTGCGTCAGTATCTAATATATTGCTATTACTGATTACAAAATTTTTAAATATAGTTTCACAACTATCTTTCTTTTGGTCAATTATTAAATTTTCAGTGCTAAATATTAATTCAGTATTATTAAATTTTAGAGTGGTTCCTTCCCCATAATCAATTGTATACCAATTATCAGCAGTGATAAAATCAAATATATTAGCATTAGTTAAAGGATGTCCTCTATATAAAGTTTGGAAAGTTGTAAAATCTTTATCTATTAAAAGAGTAATTCTAACTGGGAAATTAACAATCAAGTCTCCATTGGATTTAATAATTAAAGCAGCTCCATCGTAGAATTCGTAAGTAACTCTATCTTCTTCTTTAACAGTATTAGCAATCTCTTTGGTAGGAAGTGCTTTATCATTTAAAAATAACTTATCATCTACAACACTATATCCAAGTTCACTATCATCAAAAACTACAGGTTCTACAACTTCTTCTACAACCTTTTCTGTTTCTGGGGTAGTTTGTTCACTAGCTGTTTTAATTTCAGCACTAGTTGTTTCTTGTTTTTCTTCAGCTCTATTACAAGAACTAAGTACTGTAATGGTTAATGCAAAAACTATAAGTAATGTTATTATTCTTCTATTAGTTCTAAAATTCATATTTTACCTCATAAATTTGGATGATTTCACTCTAAGCACTAAATAAAATCAATAATATTGTAACTTATAGTCTTACAGTTTGCTAGTGTAGAATCATAAATACATAAAAATTCATTCTCTCTCTCTTATTCCTTAATTAAGAATCTTTTTGAAGAATATGAGATTAGAAATGAACCTAAAGGAGCTGTTATTAGTATTGCTAAAACAGCAAAGGTTAAAACTAAATTACCGCAAGAAAGGCCCATTGCTAGAGGAACACCACCCATTGCAGCTTGAACTGTGGCTTTAGGTAATTCACTAAATAGACAAAATATTTGTTCTTTTGCAGTTAGTCCGGTCTTAAGAGTTGCAAAAAATGTTCCAACAGTTCTAAAAGCTAAACCAATGAAAATCATAATAATCATTGCAAATCCAGCATGTGTTGCATATTCAACATTAACTAAAGCTCCGACAAGTACAAATAGTAATATTTCTGCACCTACCCAAAGTTTTGAGAATTTAGGTGTCAGTCTATCTGATAAGATAGGATAATGAGCTTTAATGATTAAGCCTAAACTAATAATTGACAACAATCCAGAAACAGGTACAAATGATTTTAATGCGTTTTCAACACTTATAAATAAGAAACTAATTGATAAAAGTAATAATACTTTAACAGTGTCTCTCATATGGAATTTCTTAAAGAATCTAACCAATAGTTCACCACTAAGACTACCTAGGATAACACCGGTAATCATAGAAATTGGAACATTGAATAGGGCAGAAGCATGAACATCGCCTCCTTTTTCAAGGGCAACTAATGCTGTAAAGATAACAATACAATAAACATCATCTGCTGAAGAGCCTGCTAGCATCATTTGAGGGATTGCTTTATTTGTTCCTCTTTTTTCTTCAATTAATTTAGTCATAGCTGGTACAACCACAGCTGGAGAGACAGCGGCCATTACAGATCCAATAATCCCTGCCTCTAATAGTGAAATACCAATTAATTTAGGAGCAATTAATAAATACCCTATAATTTCAAATGATGCCGGAAGAAAGCACAATAGGATTGCAGGTCTTCCAACTTTTTTTAAATCTTTTATATCTAAGCTTAGGCCTGCTTTCATTAAAATAATTATTAATGCTATTTCTCTAAGATCAGCTGAGATTTCATTTATAGCTGGATCTAGAACATTGAATACGTAAGGACCTAATAAGATTCCTATAAAAAGCATGCCGATTATATAAGGTAACTTGATTCTAGAAAAAATCACTTTAGATAAAAGTCCTAAAATAATTATAATTGCAAGACTAAATAGCATTAAATTCTCCTCTTGGAGCATAAAAAAAAGATGCCCCTGCTAGTGTATTAACAGAAGTCATCAGCTTATAGCAGTTCGGATTAGATATCCAGGGAGACGTTCATTCCCATTGAATGCATAATAAACAATTAAAAAGAAAATGGCAATATTAAATACTATTGTTTAGGTTCAACACTATTTAATACTTTATTTGCAATTTTAATTAGAGGATGTCTAACTCCTAATTTTTTATTCATGGCAACTGTGCTTTTTGAGAGTAAGTCTATTGCTAATTTATTGTTATTGTTTTTTATAGCTAGAGTAGATAATCTAATCAAAAATGAAAAACGTTCTTCATCATTTAATTGTATAGATAGCTCACTAGCTTTATGAAAAATTTCTAAATAAGCCATATATGCTGATTCAATTGAATCTATTCTCTCATAATAAAGTGCAATTGCAATTAAAATATTCGCAATTTCAGAATTAGAAGATCCACCATTTATTGATGAATTATATGCATTTTGTAAATAAGAAATTTCCATAAATTTATCTTTATATACTTGAGAGAGTGCTGCTCTGAATAAACAATAATACGGATATTCTGGATTTTCCTCATCAAAAGTATATTTTGTAGCAATATCTTTAGCTTTTGCTATATTTCCATTTTTCAAATAAGCAAAGCCTAAATTGACTATAATTTTGCTTTTAAGTTTAATATCTGGGGAAGACTTAATTAAATTAAACAATTCTTTTGCTATTTCAAGGGATTCCTCATATTCTTCTTCCTCAAAATATAAATCGTACAGTTTGTTAGAAGTTTTTATATAAAGTCTACTAGTAGGACCTGTAACATTGAAGGCATCTGATCTTGCATTTTCTAATTGATAAATGGTTTCCTGCCTTTTTGCAAAGTCTTTTAAGTTTGAATTGTCTTTTGCTAGTACTAAATATTTTTTATAATTTTCCACTATCGTTTTCCTTTTTCTTTGTTTAAAAGATAATAATAGGATATTAAATATTCAATATTAAACAAACAAAATATACAAATTAGTTACTATTTAATAACTTTTTTAAGTAAGTTTCGTTTAATAAATGTATAGTATTAAATTTTCCATCAATAAATACAGCCCAATTATTGAATACAGAGGGTAAGTTTTTTGCTTTTTCTAAGGTATCAACTTCAATTATTTTTAAATTATATTATTTTTTTTACAATAATTCTCAATTTGTTCTAGACAATTTATAGAATAAGGGCATTGAAAAGAATAGTAAATTCTAAGTCCCGTTTCATTGAAGGTAGTTCTCTTCTTTGCAGAAGGAGAGAATTGGGGTTTGTTTGAATTAAAATTTATTGCAAGCAATAGATAATCATCTATTTCATCAACAACCTTAAAATTATATTTTAATAGGAATTTATAATCAGATAAGAAAGGTTTTTTCTTTTTAGAAGAGATTATGCAAACTCCATCTTTTTTTTCATCTCTAGCTCTTTTAATTGTAGTTGTTAATAAATTATCTGCATGACCTTTATGTTTAAAACTTCCTGATACCCATAAACAATGAATGTAATAATAATTATTTCCTATAATTGGAACCCAAGCATTTTCAAGCGGGGTATATTCTATAAAAACTTTTCCCTTTGCATCTAGTTTAGTAAATGTATGTCCATGTTCAATTTGGTTTTTAATCCATGCTTTTTTATTAACCACACCTTTTTGATGTTTTTTATCTGATATAGCACAGCAAATATGCTCTTTTTCAATGTTTTCTTTTGTTAATGTTATATAATTATTCATTTTATGCTCCTTTTGTGAATCATAAACTACTTATGATGACAACTATCTCTAATCATTTAAATTATCTTATATTTTTTTAATAATTGATTTCTAATTCCTCTTTATTTAAAATAGCTAGCTTTAAATTGTTGAAATCCAAAATATTATTATTTTAGGATCAAGTACTAAAATCTAGTTCAATAGGAGAATTTGTTTTTTCTTTAAAAATAGCTTTCAATTTATTCATTGTATTTTAATAATTATCATTATTAATAGTCTTTAATCTTTCTAATGTATTTAAAATATATTGCCTCTCTTCTTTAGAAAATAATGCTTTATTGAGTTTAAATGAAGGTATTAGTGATATTCTACCGGATTTACCTAAAGTTATATAAATAGGTACATTGCAATTGATAAACTTTCTACATCTCTATAAATCGTTCTCTTAGAAACCCCTACTTTATTTACTAAATCATTAGCACTTATTGGATCACAATTTAACAAGATAAAAACTATTTTCAATAGTCTGTCATTTTTACTTATTACTCTTTTTTGTATTTATTATTATAACATAAGGAATTAGGTGTTTATATTTATGTTTTTATCAAATTTTTTACTTTTTTTTTAGATATTTGTTTTTATTGTGTTCTAAATAATTCCGTGTTACTCTATCCATATGATTGACATTGATGAAAGATTAATTGAGCTTTTTAGTGAAAAAGCTAAGGAAAATATTGTAGACTCAATTCATATTGGGTTAGGTTATACAGCTGTTGTATTAAAGAATAAGAATTGTGGTGTTTGTTGTACTTTACTTAATGCTTCAGATAATTGCACTGTATATAAATGTGAAGAAGATTTTGAAGGTAAATCTTGTTATGATTTACTTCTCTCTCTTAGAACAAATAAGGATAATATAAGTAGAGCAATTGTTATTGCTATGATAAATGCCTTAACCCAGGATTCAACTCTTAAAAATCAAGAGGATAAAGATACTTTATTTGATGATTTAAAGCTAAGAAAAAATGATAAATTAGCTATGATTGGTTATTTTAAGCCTCTAGTTAAAGAAGCTCAAAGAAAAAATGTTTATGTTAAATCTTATGATATTGGCAGGAAAATCGGAGAAGAAAAGTGTTTTTACAACTTTGTTAACGAAGAAGCGTCTGCATTAATTATTACAGCCACTAGTTTAATAAATAATACCTTTGATTCTATTTGTAGTAAAATTAAATATTTGAATAAACCCGTTGCTATAATTGGACCTTCTACAATTATGGAGCCAAAGTTGTATGAAGATACTCCCGTTTCTATTTTAGCAGGTACATATGTTGATGATGTTACCTCAGTGCTTAAAGCAATTAGGAATGGAAAGGGGACTCCTGAAATTCATAAGCATTCAAAGAAGGTCTATATAAACTTTTAATAAATAATAGAATTTTATCTAAAGTATTAAATTTTTGTTAATATCTAGCAAATTCTTTTAATTTTTATAAACAATTGGTAATATCCCCTTTATAGATAGGGGGATTCGCTGATGCTATGTGAATTATTTATTATTGCAGGAATAATTATATTATTAGTGTGCATATATTTATTTGCTGAGTTTAGAAAAGAAGAGAGAGAAGAATTTGGTATTGTATCTAAAAAGATAAATGTTATTAATAATGCATTTCACATTTTAATTGCCTTTTTTGTAATAGGATACTTATCTATTTTATCTCTCTTATATTCTTTTGAAAGTAATTATTCATTTGTGCTACTAATATCTCAAATATTGTTTTGGGGAGCTGTTTTTGTTCTTTTAACTATTTTTATGCTAAAAATAATGCTTGAGAACGTAATTAAAACTAAGTTAAATCAAATTGATCACCTTACACTATTAAATACTAAGATGGCAGGTAACTGTAAAATTGACGAGCTTTTATTATATTCAAAAAGTCCAGTTTATTTAGCAATTTTAGATTTAGATAATTTTAAGAAATTAAATGACATTTATGGTCATATTATAGGCGATGAAGTATTAATTGAAGTTGCAAAAATAATTAAACACCACATAAATGAAGATGATATAGCCTGCCGTTTTGGTGGAGATGAATTTGTAATTGGCTTTATAAATAGTGATGAGAAGAGTGTAGTTAGAGCCTTAGAATTAATAAAAGATGACATTTATTATTATGCGAGTCAGTTTACACAGGCTAATATGAGTGTTAGTGTTGGATTAACATTTGGAGTTGGTATTGGTGCAGGTGGTAAGAATACTTATAAGCAAATGATGTTAAATGCTGATAAAGCTTTGTACCATGTTAAAAAAAATGGAAAGAATTCTATCCATGTTTATTCCAAAGAGACTTTTCATTAAGTATTAATATTTATGTTGTTAAATGAAAGCTTAGCTTTCATTTTTTTTTGTCTAAATTACAACGGTATATAGTTTGCTAATAGCAAATATATTTAAATTTATATTATCACATATAAAAAAAGTAATATTTATGATAATTTATAAATATTTCTTCAATAAATTATTGCTATAAATAATAAATATAAAAATATGATTAAAATATGTTAAAACTATATTTTATAGTTAGCTAAGTCTAATAAAATTGCTTTATTGATAACATCTTTGACAATAAATGAGTAATATTAAACAAAGGTTGAAAATCAATATTTAATGTCTAATTTCTTAATTTATAGTATATTTATGAGATAAAGTAAAAAAAATAGTAGTATTTTATGAATATTTATTTAAAAAATGGTTGCGAGATTACAAAAACTATGTTAAACATAACTAACTTATAGTGAAGGGTAGGTATGTGAAAAAAATTGCTATTTATGGAAAGGGTGGAATAGGTAAATCGACAACTACATCAAATTTATCTGCAGCTTTAGCTTCAATGGGATTGATTGTTATGCAAATTGGATGTGATCCAAAGGCTGACTCAACGCAATTATTGATGAACGGCAAAAAGATTCCGTCAGTTTTAGATCAAATTAAAAAGTTTGGAGATGAAGTTGAATTAAAAGATATAGTATTTAAAAGCGAATCTGGAGTTTTCTGTGTAGAATCGGGTGGCCCCACTCCAGGAATTGGATGTGCGGGTAGAGGTATAATTACAGCTTTTCAGAAACTAGAAGAACTAGAAGCTTTTGAAACATACACTCCTGATGTTGTTTTATATGATGTATTAGGGGATGTTGTTTGTGGCGGGTTTGCTATGCCAATTAGAGAAAATTATGCTGATGAGGTAATGATAGTTACTTCAGCTGAGAAAATGGCCATTTTTGCCGCAAGGAATATTGTTATGGCAATTGATAACTTTAGTAGAAGAAGTTATGCCAAATTAAAAGGAGTGATTCACAATAGTAGAATAATTGAAAATGAAGATGCTTTAGTTAAATCATTTATTGAAGAAGCAGATACCAAATTACTGATGAAAATTCCAAGAAGTAATACAGTCCAACAAGCTGAATTGATTGAGAGGACTGTTGTTTCAGCATTTCCAACTTCAGAGCAAGCAAAAGTATATATATCTTTAGCTGAAAAAGTGATGGAGGAATAATGTCTTTTTGTTCAACGAAAAATTGTTTACATTTTGCATCTCCCGCTCATGGTGGTTGGGGTGTTGTAAGGGTTGGGATGTTAATTCCTCAAAGCTATCAATTATTTGTGTGTCCTTTTGCATGTGGAAGGCATGGGGCTATTGGTGCAATTCAGCAAGGATTAAAGAATCGATTATCATATTTATATCTATCCCAATCAGATATCATAGATGGATATGAAGATTTAATTGTAGATACTATGCCCTCTTTGATTTCTCAACTTGATGAGGAAATAAAGGTAATTTTAATTTTTGTAAGTTGTCTTGATGATTTAATTGGTACAGATACTATTTCTTTAAAAGATCGACTTAATGAAAAATATCCTAAATATACTTTTCAAATTTGTCACATGAATCCAATAACAGGTGATACTAAGTCACCACCTATGGTAACCATTCAAAAAAATATTTATGAATTACTTGATAATAAAAAAACTAATCCAAATCTTATTGTCACTTTAGGTAACTTTGAAGCATTAAATGATGATAATGATCTAAAGAGTTTTCTTAAAACAAATCATTTTAATCTACTACATATTTCTGAAACTAAGAGTTTTGAAGAATTCAAAGATTTAGCTTCTAGTAGATTAAATTTAGTTATTGCACCTTCTGGAGTATTAGCTGCTAAACATTTGAAAAATAAATTAAATATACCTTATTTGTTTTTACCAACATCATACTCTCTTGATGAGATAGCGCAACAATATAATGAGATTTGCACCTTTCTAGATATAGATATTAATAAATTATATTTTGAAGAAAAAAAGCAAATTGCTTTATCTTATATAAATGAAGCCTTAGAAAAGGTAAAAAATCGGAATATTGTTGTTGCAAATAGTGCTACAAATAGAGTTTTTTCACTATCTCTTGCGCTATTGAAATATGGGTTCAACGTTACAACAATTTATGCTCAGAGTTGTCCCAAAATTGAACTTAATTCAAAAGAAGTAATTGAGAAAAATTATCCAAATATTAGTATAAAACAAGTTTTACATCATACCTTGATTTTAGGAAAAGATAAGGATCCTCAATGCGTTGCTATTGGTATTGAAGGAGCATATGCGACAAATAGTAAATTCCCAGTTCAAGCAGAAGGAGATCACAAAATGTATGGGTATCAAGCTGTCATTTCATTGATGAAAAGTATTATAGAAAGTGTCGATAGTCCTAAAACTATTGAAGAATTATTAGATCTTTATAAATTGGTAATATAAAATGGCAAAACTATGTATAAATTTACCTCCTTTTTCTCCAGATTATTCAGGAGTTGCTTCCTCTCTCTTTGATTTGAAATGTCTATCTATTTTACATGATGCTTCAGGTTGTACTGGTAATTATACCTCTTATGATGAACCTAGGTGGTATGGCTCTCAATCTCCAGTTATGTGTTCTGGTTTAAGAGAAATTGATGCAGTTTTAGGAGATGATGAAAAATTAGTCAGAAATACAATAAATGCTGCTAATGAATTAAAAGTAGAATTAATTTCAATAATTGGAAGTCCAGTTCCTATGGTAATTGGAACAGATTCAAAAGGTATTGCTAGAGAGATTGAAAGCATTTGTGGTATTCCAACTTTAGGTTTTGATACAACAGGTACAAAATATTATGATTTTGGAATGTCTTTAGCTCTTATTGAATTAGCTAAGAAGTTTATGAGAAAACAAGATCGAGTGGATAATCCTTCAGTAAATTTATTAGGAGCAAATGTCTTAGATTTATCCTGTGAAAATGAATTGAGAGATATTGAAAACATTGTTAAAGATTGTGGGGTTCATATTGTGGCAACTCTACCTTTAGGTCTGAGTTTTGAAACATTGAAAAAAGCACCTTCAGCTTGGGCAAATATTGTTTTATCGAAAAGTGGCCTAAAACTAGCTAAGTATATGAAAGACAAATTTAATCAACCTTATTTTGTTGGCCTTCCAATAGGTGAAGGGGGAAAATTCAATTTTATAAGTAAACTAGATCAAATAATTTTTAATAATGATTTTGAAAAAATTGAAAGATTCGACGAAAGTTCAAATACCTTAATTATCTCAGAACAGGTTAAAGCTAACGCTATTAGAGATTGCCTTAATTTTAAAAATTGCAAAGTTGCAACTCTTTTTGGCATTGAAGAGGAAATATCGGAGAAAGGGGATAAGGATTTATCTTGTGAGCTTGAAATTATAAATGAGATAAATTTAGCTCAATATGATTTAGTTGTTGCAGATCCTTTAATTTTAAATCTAATTGAGAGTGATGATAAGAAATTAATAAAAATTCCTCATTATGCAGTTTCTAGCAAATTATTTAAAAATGAAAAAATAAATTTAATTGGAAAAAACGGTGATGTTTTTTTTAAAAAATAGGAGGTTCATTCAAATGAACAAAAAAATAATAAATATATTATTAATATTTTTGATTATTTCTTTACCACTTTATAGCAATGGGACTAAAGAAAATATTCAAACTAATGATATGAGAACAATAATTGATCACAGTGATAAAGAAGTAGAGGTCCCAACTACTATAAATAGAATAGTTATGACTACTTTAACCCCTTTAGCTGCTGTTTATTGTTTATTTTCAGGAGATAGTAGCAAACTAGTTGGAATAAGTCCAGCTTCAATGGCAGCTGCAGAGAATTCTATATTAAAAGATGTTCTTCCAGATGTTGTTGATATAAATACAAGTTTTATGACTAGTGGTGCAGATGTTAATATAGAAGAATTAATAAATCTAAAGCCAGATGTTGTTTTTTATTCAACTACACATCCAGAAGAAGGAAAAATGTATGAAGAAGCAGGTATTCCTGCTGTAGCATTTAGTCCATATAAATGGAATGGTGATGCTATTGCAACATTTAATGGTTGGATAGAGCTTCTAGGAGAAGTCCTAAATGAAAGTGATCAAGCAGAGGGGATTACTTCTTATGGATTAGAAATAAAAGATGAAATTTACAATAGAATTAAAAATTTAAGTGACGATGAAAAACCTCGGGCTTTTATGTTATTTAGATATGCAAATGGAACAATAAATACATCTGGATCACTACATTTTGGTCAATGGTGGTTAGATTCTGCTGGAGCTATTAATGTTGCTAGTGAGATTGAAGAAAACATTCCTTCTGTTAACATGGAACAGATTTATCAGTGGAATCCTGAAATGATATTTATATCAAATTTTGCTCCAGTTTTAGCTGATGATATATATAATAATTCAATTGGTTCTGACAATTGGAGTCCTATTGATGCTGTTAAAAATAAAAAGGTTTATAAATTCCCTCTCGGTATGTATAGATGGTATCCACCAGCAAGTGATACTCCTCTAAGTTTATTATGGTTAGCCTCTACTATTCATCCAGAACTCTTTAGTGATATTGATATGGATCAAGAAATTAAAGATTACTATAAAAGGTTTTATGATGTAGATCTAAGTGAAGAACAATTGTACAGAATTTATAATCCATCACGTGATGCAGCAGGTGTTTAATGAATAATAAATTACATGTTAATAAAATTAAAATATTTGTTTTAATTATTTCTCCATTAATTGTTGCTCTCATTTGTTTAGGAGTCGGAAGATATAATATTGGTATTTTAGAAACATTTAATATATTATTTTCACCTCTAACAAACACAATGGTGAGTGGAACTGATTTTATGGTAATTTATAATATTAGAATTCCAAGAATTATCCTCTCTCTTTCTGTTGGTTTAGGTTTAGCTGTTTCGGGTGCTGCTTTTCAATCAATGTTTAGTAACCCATTAGCAACCCCTGATACATTAGGGGTTGCTTCAGGAGCTAGTTTCGGAGCCGCACTAGCTTTATTATTTAATTGGAATTTAATTGGTGTTCAATTCTTAGCTTTGATATTTGGTTTGCTAGCTTTACTGATTACCTTGTGGATAAGTAAAAATTCTACAAGTCAATCTAAAGTAGTAATGATTGTATTGAGTGGAATTGTAGTTTCAGCTCTCTTTAAAGCTTTGGTGTCTGCTATAAAATATATTGCAGATCCTAATGATACTTTGCCAGCTATTACTTACTGGCTAATGGGCAGTATGAATGGTGCAAATTATAGAACATTATTATTTGGCTTGCCTCTTATAATTATTGGTGTTCTAATTATTTATTTTCTAAGATGGAGATTGAATATTATTTCTCTAAGTGAAGATGAAGCTAATTCTTTAGGAGGCCATGTTCATTTAGTTCGATTATTATTGATGGGAAGTGCAACAGTCGTCACAGCTTCTTGTATCTCTATGTGTGGTGCTGTAGGTTGGGTTGGATTATTAATACCTCATGTATCTAGAATTGTTTTAGGGAGTAATAATAAAAAAGTGATTCCTGCAAGTATGAGTCTAGGAGCTTCTTTTCTAATGATAGTAGATACATTAGCTAGAAGTATGAGTGCTTCTGAAATACCACTATCTATTTTAACAGCTTTGATAGGAGCTCCTTTTTTTATAGTTCTTTTGAAAAGAATTGGAGGGGCAAGGTTATGATTTTTAAAGTAAAAGATGGAAGTTTTGGTTATGGTGAAAAACTTTTGTTTAATAATGTTAATTTTTCTCTTGAGAAAGGAGAAATTTTATCAATTCTTGGTGCTAACGGAGTTGGTAAAACAACTCTTTTAAGATGTATGATGGGCTTATTACCTTGGAAAAATGGATTTTCGCAGATTGATAATACTATAATAAAAAAGGATAGTGAAAATTCGATTTGGAAAAAAATAGGTTATGTTCCTCAAGCAAAAAATAGTGTTTCTCCACTTTTAGCTAAAGAATTTGTTTTATTAGGGAAATCGTCTCATTTAAATATATTTGCTCAACCTTCTAGCAAAGACAGAAAAGATTCTTTGGAGGCGATGGAGAAAATAAATATAGGGCACTTAGCTAATAAGGCTTGTAATAAGATGAGTGGTGGAGAATTGCAAATGGTTTTAATTGCAAGGGCACTATGTATTAATCCTAAAATGCTTATATTAGATGAACCAGAATCAAATTTGGATTTTAAAAATCAATTGATGGTTTTAAATACTATTGAAAAATTAGCAAGAGAGGAAGGTATTTCTTCAATTATGAATACTCATTATCCAAGTCATGCATTACAAATATCAAATAAATCTTTGCTATTAAATTCAAGTGGTGAAAATCTTTTTGGATTAACAAAATCTGTAATTAATGAACAAACCTTGAAATCAATATTTAAAGTCGATGTGAAGATAATTGAAAATACTATAGAAAATAGAACTTATGTTTCAATTGTTCCTCTATATAAAAATTATGTAGTTTAAGGATTAAAAATGAATAATATTATAATTGATAAATTTATAACTGAGAATAAAAATATTGCACTATCTTTAGCTCCTACCTATAAAATTGCTTTCAAAGATAAATCAGAAATTATTTTATCCAAACTAAACGATTTAGGTATTTCTATAATTAGTGAAACAATTAATGGATATTATTTAATAGTAGATAAAGTAAAAGATCAACTAAAAGAGAGTGAATACATAATTTCAGAAGCTTGTCCAATTATAAAGGAATTAATATATAAGAGGTATCCTAATCTCAAAGATAAATTAGATGGGTGTTCATCACCATTATCATGTCATTGCAAAAAGTTAAAAGATAATTTTGATAATATCTCCATTCTATTTGTAGGTCCATGTAAACATAAAAAAAATGAAGCATTAAAAGATAAATCTGCAGATCTCTGTATAACTTTTGAAGAACTAATTGAATATCTAAAATATAAAGATTTGTTAACTGAAGATGTTTTGAAAGGTGATTTTTGTAATTTTACTCTTTGTCAAAAAAATACTACAGATGAGATAAATATGATAAATATAGATGGTATAAATAATGTTGTGTCTTTTCTAAACTTTCTTGATTCAAATCCAACAGATGTTCATGGTTATATTAATTTATTTTATTGCAAAGATGGGTGCTTAGGCAGAACTGTTAAATTAAATAATTTAAGTAAATATGAATTTTAATAAAGAAGAGACTCCTTTAGATTTTAATATATAAACTTACTACCTTGTGCGCACCCTATTGTGAGAGTATAGTGATAGATAGGAAGTGAAAAAAAATATGAAAAATCAAAGTAATGTAATTAATATTATTATTATAATTTCAAAATGTTTTGCTCTTTCTATAGTTGCGCTTTTTTTGATTATGGGAATTGGAGAATATAATAGTGATGATTGGGTAAGTTTTGCTTCTAAAGATTTAATACTACTTTTATTTGTTCCAATAATATTTGGCATTGGTGCTTTCCTATCTCTTAAAAAAGAAGTAAGTGGTAGTATAACTATGATTAGTTCAGTAATTTTCTTTAATATATTTGCATCTATATTTGAAAATAAAGTAGATGGGTTTGATTTTACTCTATTTCTCTTGCCAGGTTTAATAATATTGTTTATTAATACTTTGACTGATAGAAATTCTTCAAATAAATAAAAAATATTTAATAAGTATAAAAAAACTAGAATAAATATTCTAGCTTTTTTATAAGGAAGATTTGTTATAGTATTAGGCTAACAAAATTTCAATAATAGCGTTATATAAATTAGAGTCAATATTAAGTGAAATTAAGTTAGAAATAATATTTTCATTAGTATTATTTTGAATAATGTCAAAGAGTTTATCCTTTAATTTTATGTTTATTTCGCATCTATCAAGAATTTCTCTTATACTTTCAATTTTATCAATCTCACTAATTTTTAGAATTTCAAATTCAATTTCTAAGGTTGAAGTAGTATTTATTTTATCTAAAAATACTGTTAACTCTTTTTTTAATGAATCATATTTTTTGCTATAATTTATTTCATTACCATCTTGAAGAACTATTAAAGAAGTATCTTTTATACCAACAAATGTAATTTCATAATTTCGAACCTCTGGTATTAATGATAAATTGCCATCAGCTTTATTAATTATAAATTTTCTATTGTTATAGTCATTTATAAAGTGGGTAATTACCTTATTGTCATTTTTATAATTTTCACTAATATTATCATCTTCATAAAGATCAAAATTTCCATTATTTCCCATGTAGCATTTAATATTTAAATTTTTTGGATTTTCATCACACTCTAAATCATTAGATAAAACTATAATATTACCTTCTTTGATTAATACTGGGATTGAATCGATAGTTCTATACATTTTAATAGCTCTATTACCATTATATCTTCTTGATGTAAAGAAATCATAATATTTTCCATCAGGTAACCAAGTTAAAGCTGAGCCCATATTTATGGCTTTATGTTGTTTTGATACAATAGGGGAAACAATCATTTGAGAA
The DNA here is from genome assembly GCA_963677735.1 of Sphaerochaetaceae bacterium. Classification (GTDB taxonomy): domain Bacteria; phylum Spirochaetota; class Spirochaetia; order Sphaerochaetales; family Sphaerochaetaceae; genus Pleomorphochaeta. The sequence goes on along the minus strand of OY782505.1, from coordinate 1,325,702 downwards.
CCAAAATAATATTGGGATTCATTTGTATAAGCTATGTCTTCTTCACTGTGATAGTAGTACATAGGTCTAACAAGGGGAGTATCGTTTTTCCAAGCTTCATAATTCATAGTATATAGATAAGGGATTAATTTATGTCTTAATCTTAAAAACTTATTCATTACGGAGTGAGTGTCTCTATTAAATCTCCAAGGTTCTTTACCATTAAATATTTCATTACTGCTATGCAATCTCATAATTGGTGAAAAGACTCCAAATTGTGTCCATCTAGCAGTTAAATCATTATCTTTATAACCTCGCATATGACCACCAATATCATGTGACCACCAACCATATCCAATATTTGATGCACAAATAGTAAATTTAGGTTGGAAGGCTAGAGATTCCCAGGTTATATAAGTATCTCCTGAAAATCCTAGAGGGTATCTATGAGATCCAGGACCTGCATATCTAGAGAAAATGAGTGGTCTTTTATTATCTTTTTTACTCGCCATAAATCTATGATAATTTAAAACCCAAAGGGGATCTAAACCTTCTATTTTTGAAGTGGTCCCTTGTTGCCAATCTAACCACCAAAAATCAATTCCATCTTTTTCTAATGGGTCTAAAATATGTTTTTGTAGAGAATCTAAATATTTTTTATCACTAGCATCAAAGTTAACATCTTCGTTATTTTTTACATTCATTGCTTTTGCAATATCACAATAATTATCTTCAAAAGATCTAACTCCATCTGCGGGGTGATCATTTAAAGTTACTTTCAAACCTCTTTTATGTAATTCTTCTAAAAATGCTTTTGGATCTGGGAAGAATTTTTTATTCCAAGTATAACCTGTCCATCCGCTACCAAATTTTCTATCAATATCGACTAAGTGCCAATCCATATCAATTACAGCTACTGAGAAAGGAATATTTTCTTCTTCAAATTTATCCAATAATTCGAGGTAACTTTTTGTTGTATATTTATAATATCTACTCCACCAGTTCCCCAATGTATAGCGGGGTATCATTGGAGTTTTACCACTTAACTTATAAAAATCTTTTAAACATTCTAGATAATTGTGATTATATCCAAAGAAATATAAATCCATATGACTTTTATCTCTTGGTTTGAAGAAATTATTAACATTAAGCATGCTTTTTGAATCATCAATAACAGAAAATCCTCTTCTTGACATCAGGCCATCTTCTATTGGAATCTCTCCATTAGCTTCATCGAGAGTTCTTGCTGTTCCTTTAAGATTGTTTATTTCATCACCATAATGATAAGTATTATAATATAACTCTTCAGATTGTCTTAAGGTAATTGTTAACCCTAAGGAAGACAACTTTTCTCCATTTGTTTCAACAAATAAGGAATCTGTGGTTATTTTTAAATAACCATTGTTCACGTTAGCTGAAAAATCCACTTTATCAAAATCTCTATTTACTACCATTTGGGTTTTTTCATCAATGAATTTATTAGAAGGGGAATATTCAATTCTAACTAGAGACTTAGTTAAAATTGTAATTCTTTGATGTTTGAAATATATAGAATTATTATCTACTTTGAATTCTTGACTCATAATATTACCTCTTGTTTTATAGTAATTGGTTTATCGGTAAACGTCAAGAAAAACTCTTATTTTTTATTCATTGACAAGATCTAAAGAATACTAAGATAATAAGAATATCTTTAAGTTAAGGATAAATAGATGACTATTAAGGAAATTGCTCAATTAGCTGGCGTTAGTAGAATGACTGTTTCTAATGTAATAAACAAAAAATATTCTAAGGTTTCACAAAAAACAGTTGAAAAAGTTAATGCAATTATAAAAGAAAATAATTATATACCAAATTTATCAGCAAGAAATCTTAGTGCTCAATCTTCTAAGATTATAGCAATTATTGTTCCTTTAGTTTATGGAAATGACAGTTTGTTTTCAGATCCTTATACAGCACAAATTGTTGGTATACTAGAAAATAATCTGAGAAACAAAGGTTATTTTGCAATGATTCGTAGTGTAACAACTTTATCGGATACAGTCACGTTTTTAAATAGCTGGAATATAGATGGTGCTATTTTTATATTTCCAAAGCCAGATATCGATGTAAATAGTCTGTTAAAAAAAGTTTCAACCGAAATAGTTTTTATAGATTCATATCAAGATAATTTAGATTCCCTTGTTATAAATATCGATGATTATAAAGGAACCTATTTATCTACAAAGTATTTAATTGATAAAGGACATAAAAAAATAGGATTTGTTGCTCCTAAAAGAAGTAATAATCTTATGGAATTAAGATATAGAGGTTATGAAGATGCTTTAAAACAATCTCAAATTAAAATTGATTCTTCCTTTTTTTTTGAGAGCGATATTAGCTTACTTAGTGGTATAAATATTGGTAAACAAATTGCAAAAGAAAAGATTCTTACAGCAGTAATTACAACAGCTGATGTTGTTGCCATTGGAATAATTGATGGTGCTAGAAGTGAAAAATATAATATTCCAGATGACTTATCCGTTATTGGATTTGATAATTTGACTATTGCTAATTACTGCTACCCTAAATTAACAACTGTTAATCAAGATATTAATAAAAAAGCAGAACTAGCAATATCGTTGCTTTTCGATCGAATTGAAAAAAAGAATGAACTTCCTAATAAAATAAAATTAGATGTATCTTTAATTGAAAGAGACTCTGTAAAAATAATTGATTAAATAGGTTAAATGCATCTCGAAATTAAATACATTTAACACTATGGTTAGATTAAGATGTTTTTTAATTTTGAATAGTTTGTATCTAAATTTATAAATAATCCAATCTCAGCAAGACTATACTTTCTTTGGATATATGATTTACCTTCAATTTTTATTTTTAATTGACAATCAAACCAATTACCTTCAGGAATGTATATACTTCTTTCAACTTGATTTTCATTAACAATCGGGGCTACTAAAAGACTTCTTCCAAGATAAAATTCATCTTCAATATCAAAAACATTTTTATCTTTTGGATGTGAATAAAATAGAGGTTTCATTAGTGCTACACAATTGTCTTTAGAATAAAGTGCTTCCTCATATAAATAAGGGATTATTTTTTCTCTTAGGGTTGTGAACGATTTTGTAATTTCAAGAATATTATCATCATTATAAATTTTCGCAATATTCCAAGGACTTCTATCATTAATAGCATCTTTGCTTTTCATTATTTTTGAAAATTGACCACCTAAGGGTTCTGAATGCCATTGCATAATGGGGGAGAAGGTTCCGAGTGAAAAGGCTCTTAAATACAGCTCTTTACTTGGCATTTCACCAGCGAATCCTGCAATATCAAAGCTCCAAAAAAATATTCCTGAAACAGAAGCATTTAATCCAGCAATTAATTGATGTTTTAGTTCTTTGAAGGTGGACATTTGATCTCCAGCCCAATGTATAGGAGTTTGCCATGATGAAGTATACCCAGATCTTGAAAATAATACTTTGTCTTTCCCTAAAGCCTCATAATATGCTTGAGTATAGCTCAAAGGATATTTATTTCTCATCTCTTTTCCAGTACTACCATCAAAGAAAATTATATCATCATCATAAATAAATTCACCACCATCAGTTTTAAATCCTTCTACACCCATATCAAGTAAATATTGGCGTTTGCTAAACCACCATTTTTTTGTTTCTGGATTAGTGAAATCTGGTATCATACTGTTTTCAAACCATCTATCCTTAGGGATGGTATAAGGAGATCCATCAATTTTTTTTACTACTAAATTATTATTGATTGCCCATTCACAATCTTTTTCATGTATTTCATCGTGTTCATTGTTATTTAATTTCTTGAAAACAGGAACTTGCCAAAGGATTAAATGAAGACCCAAATTTTTCAATTCTTTTATCATTTCTTTTGGATTTGGCCAAAGAGATCTATCATTAAAGGTATAAAATGTTGATTCATCACTCCAAGCTTCAACTACAATTACAGTATGGAAAAATCCAAGTTCTTTACTTTTTTTTGCCATATTAATAACTAATTCTTGATTATTCCATCTGTTTGCACTCATCCAAGGTCCAAAGCTCCAAATTGGTGGAACTACTACTTCTCCTTTTAACTTTAAAAGAGATTTTAGTTGTTCTTCTGGCTTTCCTTTGAAGATATAAATATCGTTTTGGTTAAAATCTGTAAAAATTTCAATTATGTTTAATTCTTTTTTTATAGTGGATTTTATGTTAAAAACTTCAAAAGTATCTATGTATATTCCAAAGTCATTAGAAAGGAAAAAAGGAATAGGTAAATAAGTCTTTTCTCCTTGATTTGTAAACTTCTCAAAGACTTTATTTTCTCTAACTAAACCTTTTTGATTTAAAAAATCAAAACGCTCACCAAATCCCCATAAACCTTTTTCACTATCCACTTTAATTTGGAGATAGTATAAATCCTGTCCTTTTATTGCTTTAATACTCTTAAATATTGGTTGAGTATATAAGTTTTTAATAGATGTTTGTTTATTGTTTAAATATAACATTATCCTTTAATTCCTCCCATTTGTAATCCTGTAGTGAAGTATTTTTGTGCAAATGTATAAAGTAATAAAAGTGGAAGCATAGTAATAAGAGCTCCTGCCATTAATAAATTATATTCTGTTGAAAATTGTCCATTTAGTGAATTCAATATTATTGGTAGTGTGTAATTATTTTTTGTTGTTAGCAGTACCAAAGGCAATAAATAATCGTTCCAAGCCCCCATACCAACAATTATTGCAAGAGTTGCTAATGCTGTTTTACACATAGGTAGAACAATCAGAAAGAAGCTTGTCATCAGAGATGCTCCATCAATTGCTGCAGCGTCTAAGAATGTATCGCTTATGCTCGTCATTTGTTGTTTTAACATAAATACAGCAAAAGCTTGAAAGACGCATGGCAATATTACTGAGAACAATGTATTAGTTAAATGTATCTCATTCATGATTAAATATAGGGGAATAAAAATTACTTGAGATGGTATCATCATCGAAGATAAAAAGATAACGAATATTAAATCACTTGCCTTAAATTTTAGTTTTGAAAATGCGAATGCAGCCATTGATGAGGATAATAAGCTTATAACAATTGATCCAGCAGTAACTAATGTTGAATTTACCATAGCTCTAAATATTCCTTCATTTGTAAATAATCTTGTATAAGATTGAAGGGTAGGCTCTTTTGGAATCCATTCAATAGGAATTGCTAATAAGGCACCACTACTTTTTAGAGAAGTTGAAATCATCCACACAAAGGGTAACAGAGCAATAAAAGAAAATAATATTGCTATAATATGAAACAATATAATATTTATTTTTTTAGACGTCATAGTTTACCCACTTTTTTTCAATTTTTCTTTGTAGATAGGTGAAAAAGAATATTATTGTAAATAATACCCAAGAAAAAGCTGCAGCGTATCCCATCTTTCCATACCTAAATGCATATTTGTATATCCTCTCAACCATTACCATCGTAGCTCCATTTGGCCCTGCATCTCCATTTTTCGTCATAACCATAACTTGTGGAAATAATTGAAATGCGTTTATTAATGACAGCATTACTATATAAAAGGTTATTGGAGAAAGCATTGGTAGGGTTATTTTTCTAAATCGTTGCCAAGTTGTTGCTCCATCAATATTGGCAGCTTCATAATAAGATGGATTAATGCTTCTAAGACCACCTAAAAAAATCATTGCATAAAAGCCTAAATCTTTCCAAATTGATGCTATAGCTATAGAAGGCATAGCCATAGTTTCGCTTTGAAGCCAAAGAGAACCTTCTATACCAAAACTTAGCAGAAGATTATTAATAGGTCCGTATGTTGGACTAAATAACCATTTCCATATAAGTGCTCCAGCTACCCAGCTTGTTAATACTGGAATATAAAATATAATTCTATAGGTGTTACTTCCTTTATAAGAAGAATTTATAATTAATGCTTCACTTAGGGATAGAATTATCATAAGGGGGAGGTATAAAATTATGAAGTAAAAATTGTGAGAAATTACTTTGTACACTTCCTTATCAGATAAAATATTTTTAAAATTTTCTAAACCTATGAAGTTGTCCTTTATAAATGTGAAGAATCCACTTGTTAGACTCACTCTCGACATTCCTGTCCAACTAGTAAGGCTAATTAGTAATGATATTAGTATTGGGAGGAAGGAAAACAAAAATAGTCCAATTAGGCTGGGGAGTAAAAAAGGTAAAGCTTTTTTCCATCCAGTTCTTCCATTTGTTAACATTGTAAACTCCTAAAAATGCCGCTTCAAAAATGAAACGGCATTGAATTGTTATTGTAAAGAAATCTTTTTTTCTAATTCTTTTTGACATTCATTTAATGCTGTTTTTGCATCCATTGTTTGATAAATAATTTTGTTCAAATAATCACCAATTATTGCTGTCATTTCAGCTTGTTGTTGAACTACAGGAGGTGTTACTAGATAATTTAGACTATCAAAAACGGCCTGTTTATTATTTGGAGGTGTTGAATTTAAATATTGTTGTAATACTTCTTCATATTCAACTGGAGGTAACTCCCAAGCTGCATTTACTCTTATTTTTGCAGCCTCTTTTGAACCCGCTAAGAAGGTAGCTAATTTTATAGCTTCTTCTTTATGTTCACTAGTTTTACTAATTACATAAGCATTGGAGAAGAAATGAGAGGCTTTATTAGTATTACCAGGTTCCACAGCTACATCCCAATCAAAAGGACAGTTTGTGCTAAAATCGTTAAAAGCCCAAATTCCTGTAACGAGCATTCCCAATCTACCACTTTTAAATAAATCCCAATCTCCCATTCCACCTAATTGAGCATCAGTTGGCATAATATTACTTTTTATTTGCCAATCTGCCATCCTCTGAGCAACTTCAATGTTTTTAGTCGTATTTATTGTAAATTCAGTATAGTTTTCGTTCATTAAACTTGATCCATTTTGTGCAGCAGCCTTATAAAATTCATGGAATGTTAAAGGTCTATAAAAACCAAAGGTGTCTTTTCCAAGAGCTCTTATTTTTGCTCCTGCTTTTTCAATATCATCCCAAGTCCAAGAATCTGTTGGGTATTCTATTCCAGCTTTGTCAAATAGTTCCTTATTGTAGAATAAAAGAACATTTGAGAATGAGTTTGGAACTCCATATTGTTGATTTTCGTATTCAAAAGCCTTTAAAGCGGTCTGATTAAATCCTGAAGTATCTCCTAGTTTTCCATCTAGAAGTGATAATGTATCTTGTGATGCATATGATACAAAGTTTTCAAAATTTAATTCAAATACATCAGCAGCATTGCCTCCAACAACCTTACTTTGCAGTTGGGTAAAATAGTCGTTGTAGCCTATAGTTTGAAGTTCCACTTTAATTTCTGGGTTCTGCTTTTCAAACTCTGCTATCATTTCTTCTAAAGCTGGTCCTGAAGCATTGCTGTTTGTAGCAGAATACTGTTCCATTTTTAATGTTATTATCATATCCTCTTCTTTTGACCCTTGGGCAAAGACTGAATTGGTTAATAGTAAAGCAATTGCTATTGTTGTAAGAATTTTATAAATGTGATTTTTTCTCATAACTTCCTCTTTGTTTTTTTTATTATGTCTATATACAATTAAAAGCGAATTTACTATACTTTTTTTAAAGTTTAGTAATGTCTTATTAATACTTTAATCCCAGATAAACCTATCACAACATATCTGGGATTTATTTAATTAAACCCCTCCTTTAATTTTTGAAACTGATTCTCTTTCTATCAATTCTATATCTAGAACAATATTTTGATTTTCTTCTGATTTTTCATTTAGTAATAGTTCAATAGCTTTTTCACCTTTTTTAAAAACATCCTGTTTGATTGTGGTTAACTGAGGATCGCAATCTCTAGCAATCCAGGTATCATCAAATCCTATAATTGATATATCTTCTGGGATATTTAAATTCGATTTTTTTAGTCCATTAATTAATCCAAAAGCTATAATATCTGCTGTTGAGAAAATTGCTGTTGGTCTGTCCTTTTGTTTAGCAATTTTTATTCCAAGTTCTTTACCATAATCTTGTGATACTGTTCCTGAATAAATGTATTGTTTTTTTATTTCAATATTAGCTTCTTTTAATGCATCTAAATATCCAAGATATCTTTCGTAAGTTACTCCATTATCTGTAATCACCCCTGAGGCAAATGCTATTTTTCTATGTCCCTTATCTATTAAATGTTTAGTTGCAATTCTTGCGCTTTCTCTATCTTTAATTGAAATGCTCTTAAAGGGGAGGTTGTTACAATAACTATCTATTAGAACAACTGGGATCGAGGTAGTTATTAAATTTTCATAATAATTATCAGGGTGTATTCCTACAATAATAATACCATCTAAGCTTCTTTTGTTTGCAATTTCTAAATAACTTTGGTCCACATTTGTACCACTGATTAATACATGGTAACCTTTTTCTCTGGCATTAAATTCAATGCTAGATAACAATTCTCCATAAAAAGGATTAGAAAACATAAATTCTTTTCCAGGTTCGGTTTGTGGAATAACGACACCAATCAAATAAGATTTATTTGCTACTAAAGCTTTAGCTGCTAAATTAGGAACATAGCCTAGCTTTTTAACAGCATCTTCAACTCTTTTTATAGTTGTAGCTGCAATTGTTTGATCTTTTCTTTTATTAATTACATAAGATACTGTAGCTACTGAGACATTAGCTTCTTTTGCAATATCTTTCATGTTAATTCTTCTTTTTTGCATTTTTGTCTTACTCCACTTAAACGTTTAAGTAATTGTAACTCTGCATCATTTAAATTGTCAAGTTAAAATTAGATATTTATAAAAACTGCTTTAATTGACCTAAAAGAGAGAATGCTAAATAGCCTGCACAAGTTGCAAATGCTTCACCTGTAGTACATTCTCCCGTATATTCATCAATGCTTTCACAAGCAATACCATTATCCATTTTTGCATTTAATAATTTATTTAACGAATCATTGTCATGAAAAATTCTGATATTATTAGCTAAACTTAAAATCCATGGATGTGGGGCATGAGGACATCCAATAGCTGCAAAAGGCGTATTACTAAATGAATATAGATATGATTCATCTAAAATTTTATTAATTGTATTTTTGTAAATAACATTATCCTTTGATATAAAATTGAAAGAGGGAAGTAAAATCAAACTGCCTGGTGGTTCATCATATATATCCCAATTATCATCTTCATCGATCGACCAAATAAATTGTTTGCTATTATTAATTGTTTTAACGCAATGTTTATAAATTGAAGAAAAGACTTCTAACGCTTTTTGCTTATAGATATCTTTATTGCCAACAAAGTTCCAATTTTCTAATATCTTGTATACTTTCCAAACTAATACATTATTATATGTAAGATAAGGATATACTCGCATATCATCTGTAGGTTGCAAGAAAGTTTCATATAGTCCTAACTTTTTAGATTTTTTAGTATCTAAAATATTTAAAATTTTTTGTATTAATTTAGTAACCTGGGAATTTTCTAATATTGATTTATCTTTTGTGATTTCAATATAGTAATTTAGAGCAATGGGAAAGGAACATAATTCATCTAACTCAAACCCTGGCTCTAAAATAGTGCCATCAATAAATCTGCTATGAATTCCAATATTCTTGGCTTGTATTGTAGAAATATATTCAATAATTTCTTTAGCAACCAATTGATCCGCATTAACAATTGCAGGGAAAGCCCAAAGTAAACTATCTCTATCCCAATATGCAGCTGATACATAATATTTAGGAGATCTACTAGTAACAATGACTCTCTCTTCAGTATCAATTGTTAGTCCTGTCGAATAGAATAGAGTATAAATTAGATTCCTATTTAATAGAGTATTAAATTCTTGATTTTTAGTTTGTTTTATTATTTTTATTAAATAATTTGTCATTTCTTCTAATAAAAATTTAAAAGTTTGCCTTTTCATTTCTAGAGCTGCAGTAACAGCTGAAACCTGTTCATACCCGACTCCCATAAAAAAGTCTATTTCATCACTTTGATTATTATCGATTTCTATAATGGTATTACTACAATATTCAATAGGGATAGATTTATTATAATCCCAGGTAGTTTCTTTACTTATTAGAGGTGCTAGTGCAATTATAGGAAATCCATTACTTATAGAGATAATTGGACCATCACTCCAAGAGCTATGGAAAGTTTCATATTTCCCATTAAAATACATCTCTTCATTTACACAATGATAAAGAGAATTTAATTCGCCTCTAAATGATACTTCATATCTTCTTTTTTTATCAGTCTTATTTTTTATTAAAATGTGGTAAACAAAGCCTTTTTGTTTAATTGGTGTTAATATAATAATATCTATAATCTCATTATTTGTTTCAATTATAGCTTTGGGAATCCAATAATTAATTAGATCCCAATGGATATTTTTTATATCAATTAATTTATTATCTGCTTTTATTTCAACCTTTAATAAAGGAAAATTTTCTCCTCTGAAATCCAGCAAGCCTTTAGATGTCATATGAAGCATTGTGATATTTTTTATTGATGCATCTTTGGCTTCTATATTGTCTAAAGAAATATATTCATTTCCTGTTGAATATGCTGATAATCTTTGCATTGGAATCTCCTGCTTAAACGTTTAAGTAAATATTAACTCATATCCCAATTTTGTCAAGTTGTTTTTACCAAATTCTTAATATTTGTATATTCTTGAGATAAGTGATTTAGATTTTTTACTTTTATTAAAAAAAAATCAATTATTAAATATTTTAATTATTTTAATAAAATATACTAAAATAATTAATAAAATTAATATTTTATATCAAAATAATTAATTTTTATCTTGTCAAACCTTATGTTTAGTGATATTTTATAATCAAGTAGGAGATAAGATGCATAATTGGAAAAAAATATTAGAACTTAGCAAAGGTAAAAAAATTATAGTCAAAAAGGTTTTTATACCAGAGGATAATATAACTATTGAAGGTGATTTTCAGTTATCTAATATCGCGAGTTTAAGTGAAGAAGATCAGAAGTTTATTTTTGCTTTTATTAAAACTCATGGCTCAATAAAACAAATGGAAGCAACATTTAATATTAGTTATCCTACTGTAAAAAATAAGTTAAATGAATTATCAAAGAAAATTGATAATTTTGATTTAAATATAGAAGATGTTAAGGAAGAAGAATCCTTAGCTAGCGTATTAGATAAAATATCTTCAGGTGAAATTGATGTTAAGGATGCATTGAAGGAGCTAAATAAGTGATTGCAATGATTGTAATAGGACATGTACTAACAAAAAAGGGGCATCTCATTAGATTCTTCTTTCCTTTGTTCTTAATATATATTTTACTTCTTCCTATTTACATTATTGCTTCATTTAGTTATGCGCTTTTAAGTTTAAGTGATGAATATCAAACCAAAATTACAAGTTATTTGAAGATGTTTTTAAGATTACCTATTATCTTTATTTCTCTCAGAGGTACCCTAATCAATGTTGATAATGAAGAGAATAAGATAAGAATTAAAATCGTATGAGGTATAAATTATGAAAGAAGAGAGAAAAAGAATTTTAGAAATGCTATCTGATGGTAAAATTAATGTTCAAGAGGCTAATGAGCTAATTGAAGCTGCTATAAAAAAAGAAAGTGAGATTAACTTTCAAAATAGAGGTAAGGGTGATAAATTTATTTATGTTAGTGTCGAACCAAAAGATACTGATGGTGGTAGAAAAGTCGGACGTGTCTTTGTTAAAGTGCCCTTTGCTTTAATTAAAGCTGGCTTCAATATAGCCGGGCTTATTCCCAAAGATGCTCAAATTGAAATTAATAATGGATTAAAAAAACAAGGTATGAATTTTGACTTTTCTGATCTTAATCCAGAAAATGTTAAAGATATAATGGCTTCATTAGAAGAATTAACCGTCGAAGTTGATAACGAAGATTCTCTAATTAGAGTTTATAGTAAATAATTTATTATAATTTAAAATACCCTTTGCTTGATTTAAAAATAATTAAGTTTAGGGTATTTTTTAACTTCTTTTAATTATATGTGATAATATTATTCATAAATTATATAAATCAAAATAAAGGAAATGTGAATAATGGCCATGTGGAATCCATTTCGAGGTTGTCATAAATGTAGCGAAGGGTGTAAATTCTGCTATATTCACAAGGGTGATTATAAGAGAAATGTTAATACCAATGCTATTGTAAAAACAAATAATTTTTATTTACCTATTCAAAAAAATAAGAAAGGAGAATATAAAATTAAATCAAACCAATTAGTTTATCTTTGTTTTTCTTCTGATTTTTTGATAGAAGAGGCTGACCAAATGAGGGATGAATGTTGGCAGATGATTAAAGAAAGGAGCGATTTAACTTTCCTTTTTTTAACAAAACGTATTAACCGCTTTGAACATTGTTTACCCAATGATTGGAAAGATGGATATGATAATGTAATTATTGGCTGCACTGTAGAGAATCAGAAGATTGCAGATTATAGATTACCAATTTTTGACAAATTACCCATCAAACATAGAAATATAATCGCTCAGCCTTTGCTTGGTCCAATCGATTTAGTAAATCATCTTACAGATGTTGAACTTGTGGTTGTTGGGGGAGAATCAGATTATAATGGAAGAGTTTTAAATTATGATTGGGTTTTAGATATAAGAGAGCAATGTATTAAAAGTAATGTCTCATTTAGTTTTAGACAGCTTGGAACAAATTTTCTTAAAGATGGTAAACTCTATAAAATAAATACTAAGTTATTATCAAGTCAGGCAAGAAAAGCAAATATTGATTTTGAAAGTATTTAAAACTAATAAATAAAAAAAAACATAGAGAAAGATTATTCACTCTATGTTTATATAAATAGATATATATTAGCTTAAATTTAACCTAAAGCTACATCTAGTACCATCATTATTACAAAACCAATTGCAACGGATATAGTAGCTACATCACTATGATCTCCAACTTGAGATTCAGGAACTAGCTCTTCTACTACAACATATATCATTGCTCCAGCAGCAAATGATAAGAAATAAGGGAGAAGACCTGAAATAACTTGTGTTAAGAAAATTGTTAAAATTCCAGCAATAGGTTCAACTATTCCTGAAGCAGTTCCATAAAGAAATGATTTCTTTTTAGAAACACCTTCAGCATGTAAAGGCATTGAAATTATAGCCCCTTCTGGAAAGTTTTGAATTGCAATACCTATAGCAAGAACAAATGCACTAGAGAGAGTAATTAAAGGGTTGTTAGAAAGAACACCTGCAAATACAACACCAACAGCCATGCCTTCTGGTATGTTATGTAGTGTTACAGCTAAAACCAGCATGGTTCTTTTTTTTAAATGTGAATGCATCCCTTCTGGATGATCACTATATGCATGTAAGTGAGGAATTATTTTATCTAATGCTAATAAGAAAAAGATACCAAATAGGAACCCAACAGCGGCTGGAACCCATTCCACTACACCTTGAGCGGCTGCCATATCTAAGGCAGGAAGAAGTAAGGACCAAACAGAGGCTGCAATCATAACACCAGAGGCAAAGCCTAAAAGTATTTTTTGAATATGGTTGCTTAAATCTTTTTTCATTAGTAATACCATTGCAGAACCAAGAGTTGTACCAATAAATGGTATCATCAAACCTAAAATCACTTTATTCATATTTTTCTCCCAATAATATTGTGTATATTAGCATAGTATACTGAGTTTTATAAAATTATTTAATTATTTTTTATAATTTTACTTAAAAAAAATTGGTAATTTTATATTTTGGATTTAGAATCAATTTTTTAATTATAATTTCATATTTGATTTGAAAAATATAGTTTTAATATTTTTTAAATAAGATATGAAATGTCTGTTTAGTGTTATTGTATCAAAAAATTACAATGCTAAATATTATTTAATTATAAATAATTAATTATCAAATAAAATAAAGAATATTAAGTACAACTTGAAATAAATTTTTTCTTTGATTATATTAGTAAATAGTTATAGGGATTATAATTCCTTATAACAAGTGATGGAAAAGTAGTTAAGTATTAATTTGTGATACTTAGTTTTACTTTTAAACTATTTTATTATAAAAACAATCATATTCTCTTTTTATATGAGGAGTATCATGGTATTCTTAAATAGGAGATTATATGAAAAAGATAAAAAGATTAATTTTAGAAGTACAAAAGGCTGGAATGCCACAATATATAAAGCAAACTTTAGATATATCTGATGAGGGATATGTTAAGCAATCTCTTTCTCCAATGGTTTATTTAGGACAAATGAAAGTCTATGATTATTCTGTTGACAAAAAGGACGTTGAACAATTTTTTAGTGAACTTGATATTAGTAATTGGAAAATTAGTAAGAATCCTTCAGTAACAAATTTTTCGTTTAATTGTCAAGTTTTATATGAAGGTGGCGAATTAAAAAGTATTACAGGATATATTCATCCTCAAATGCCTGAGGAATACCAAGAATTTGATAATAAAATTTTAGAAATGATTCCGTTTATTGAACATCCTTGGTTGTTTACTACATAAAAATATATTTTTCTATTTAATTGATCTCTGTTTTTGAAGTGAGAGTAAAATTATGAAAAAGAAACAAAAAATAAATTTAGAGTTATATAGCCCATTTAATACAGTAGAATTACAAGTAAAGGGTAAAAATAGATTAACAATATTAATAGCAGGTTTTGGCTATAATTTTGATATGCCAATTTTTTATTATACAAATAAATTATTGGATTCAAAAGAAACGGATGTCTTACTTATCGATTTAGGATATTCTCAATATGATGAATTTCTAAAATTAAGTGAAGAAAGGCAAGAATTATTCTTTTCAAAAGATTTAAATATCCTTCAAGATTATATAGAATCTTTAGAATATGAACAATTATTATTTATTGGAAAATCTTTAGGCACTACCGCATGCTATAAGTTTTTACATTCCGATGTTATTTATGATAAAACAATAGGGGTAGTTTGGTTAACTCCTGGTACTTCCGCGTATAAAATAAGTAAGTTCATAGCAAAAAATGATTTAAACAATTTATTAATTTATGGTGAAAATGATAAGTTTCATGAACAATTAAATTTACAATTATTAGAACAAAATAGTAGTAGCTTAACTCATATTCCAATTTCAAATGCAGATCATATTTTAGAAAGCGAAAATTGTGTTGAATCAATAAATATTTTAAAATTTGTAATTGAAAAGATTAATATCTTTGTAAATAAATTATTTATATCTTGAGTAAGCTTAGATTATTAAAGTTAAATTTGAAATGAATGCGGCTAACTGGACTTGAACCAGCACAGGCTTTCGCCCACAAGCACCTCAAGCTTGCGTGTCTACCAAATTCCACCATAGCCGCAGAATTGATATTTATCGAATGAAAGATACACTAAGATAAAATTCTCGTCAAGTGGATATTTTAAATCAATAATTAAAAAATAAATCCTATTTTTATTATTTAATTTAATTATGTAAAAAACCCTAGTTGCAAACACCTCAAATGAGGGTTAAACTATTAATATATGAAAACTTATCAAGAAATTAATTCCAAAGCTTGGGATGAAGAGGTTGTACGAGAAAATTTTTGGACTTTACCAGTTAGTGAAGAAACCATACAAAATGTTAAAAATGGTAAGTTTGATATATATTTAACTCCATCATCATTTGTTAAACAAGAATGGGTTAAAGCTATTACAAATAAAAAAGTATTAGCACTAGCTTGTGCTGGTGGACAGCAAGCTATAGTATTTGCAGCTGCAAATAATGATGTGACTGTTTTTGATATTAGTGAAAAACAATTAGAACAAGATCTATTAACAGCTGAAAAGTTTGGTTTAAAAATTAAAACTGTAAAAGGTGATATGCAAGATTTATCTGCTTTTCAAGATAATACTTTTGATTGTATCTATAATCCAACTTCAACTTGTTTTATTGAAGACGTTGAAAAAGTTTATAAAGAATGTTTTAGAATATTAAAGCCAGGTGGTGATTTTTTTACAAGTGCGACAAATCCAGCTCTATACTTATTCAAAGAAAAAGATGTTTTAAAGAATAAATTAAAGATTACTTATACAATACCATACTCAGATTTAAAAAGTTTGAGTAGTAAGCAAGTTGAGAAAATGATTAAAGAAAAAGACACTTTGGAATTTAGTCATACTATTGATAAATTAATTGGTGGAATAACTAGATGTGGCTTTGCAATTGTAGATTTCTATACAGACTATAGTAGTAATGAAATTCTAGATAGCTTTATTCATGATTGCTATTTTGCACTTAGATGCAAAAAATTATAATTTTTTATTTGTTTTTTTATTAATTATTTATTTAATTATAAGTATAGAGACTTATCAACAAGGAGAAAACATGAAAATTGGTATTTTAACTAGTGGAGGGGACTGTCCAGGTCTTAATGCCGTTATTAGAGGTTTTAGTAAATATGTATTTAATCAGATGAAGGACGTAACCCTTTATGGTTTTACCGATGGATATTATGGTTTAATTCATAACGAGCACCGAGTTTTAAAAAAAGAAGACTTTTCAGGAATCTTAAATGTTGGTGGTACTATTTTGGGAACAAGCCGACAACCTTATAAACTAATGACAGTCGAAGATAGAAATGGTGACTCCAAAATTGATAAAATGAAAAATACTTATGAAGAACTAAATTTAGATTTATTAGTTACTTTAGGAGGAGCTGGAACTCACAAAACTGCGGCTTTACTCTCAAAAGAAGGGTTAAATGTAATTGGCCTACCTAAAACTATCGATAATGATATTTGGGGAACTGATGTTACATTTGGTTTTCACAGTGCAGTAGATATTGCAACTGAGTGTATTGATAGAATTCACACTACCGCAGCTAGTCATGGTAGGACCATGTTTATTGAATTAATGGGAAATAGGGTTGGTTGGTTAACCCTTTATGCTGGAATTGCAGGCGGTGCTGATGCTATTTTATTACCTGAATTCCCATATGATCCTGAAGAAGTAGCTAATTTAATAGAACAAAGAAACCAAGAAGGACATGCTTTTTCAATTATTGCTATAGCCGAAGGTGCTATGACTAAAACAGAGAGAAAATTGAAAAAAGATGAAAGAATAGCATATAGAGGTGGTGAATCTACTTCTACTAAGGCTCTAGCAGCTTATATTGAGAAAAAGTGTAATGTAGAAACAAGAATTGTTGTTCCAGGACATCTTCAAAGAGGTGGAAATCCTAGCGCATATGATAGATTGTTATCTTCAGAGATGGGAAGCTTTGCAGGACGTTTAGCTCTAGAGGGCAAATTTGGAACTACTGTAGCTATCAAAGATAATAAAATTACTTATAATAAATTATCAGATATTGCGGGAAAAACAAAATTTATTTCAAATAACCACCAAATGATAAATATTGCTAGAGCTATGGGTATCAGTCTTGGAGATGGGAAGAAATATAAACTAGAAGAAATTTAAAATATAAAATCAAATATAGAAAACCCATTACTATTCACTTTGTATTTCTAAATAGGTAATGGGTTTATCTTTTTTAGCTTAAAGTAACTTATCCTTTTACAGCCCCTGCAGTGACACCCTCAATAAATTGTCTAGACATTGAAAGATATAATGCTAATACAGGGATAGCAGATAGTGTTAGAACTGCTAAAACTTTTGACCAGTCAGTTTGATACTGTCCAAATAATCTAGTAACACCTAAAAGTAGGGTTTTGCTTTTCTCATCGCTGATAAATATTAGAGGGAACCAAAGATCATTCCAATATGGTACTAGATTGTAAATAGCTACTGTTGAAAGGGCAGGTTTGATAAGAGGTGCAATAATTAGTGTAAATATTTTAAACCTTGGAGCTCCGTCCATTATTGCAGCTTGAGTTAATTCTAATGGAATCTCTCTTATAAATTCTGTTAGAACAAAAATTCCAATTGGAATTCCCATAGCCACATATATTGGTATTAAAGACCAAATTGTATTTAAAAGATTTAAAAACTTCATTATTTCAAGTATTCTAATTGAGGCGATTTTTATAGGGAGCATCATTCCTGCGATTAAAAAGAAGAATAAAAATCTTGCTTGTTTTTTTCTCCAAAAGGCAAGGGCATACGCAGCTAAGGATGAGCATATTATCATTAATAATAGTGATAAAATAACAACAATAAAACTATTTTTAAAATATATTAAAAATGAACTATCTTTAAATATTGTAGTATAGTTCGAGATATTAAATTTGCTTGGAAGTCCAAATGGATTAATATAAATAGAGAGTCTAGTTTTAAAACTATTGATTATTAACACGTAAATAGGAAAGAGGACAATAAAACACCAAATAATCATTATTATATGATAGAGAGTATGTCTGTTATGCTTTTTTAAACTTTTATTTGACATTTTAGTTATCTCCACTTGTATATTTAAGCATAGGAATTACTCCCAATAATAAAACTATAAAAGTTATAGTAGCTACAGCTGCGCCCAAGCCTGGATCTGCTATTGCAATTGGGTGCTCTCCTGCTATACCAATTCTATAAAAAAACGTTCCAAGTAAGTCTGTTGCATAATTAGGTGCTCCGTTTACCGTTTCTGTTGCAAATATTATATCAAAGGCATTGAAGTTATTAACAAAAGTTAAAATTGTAACCATCCCAATTACAGGTTTTATTAGTGGAACTTTTATTTTAGTAAAGGTTTGCCACGCTGTAGCTCCTTCAATAGATGCAACTTCTAAACAATCTCTTGGTATATTTTTTAAAGCAGCGATGAACATCATGGTAGGAATTCCCATCCATTGCCAACACGATATAAGGGAAACTACAACTAATGCACTACTTTTTGTTCCAAGCCAAGGCCTAGCCAAAAATCCTAATCCAATTTTAGATAATGTATCTCCAGCCCAAATTGGATTTAGTAATAATTTCCAAAGATATCCAGTTACTAAAACAGCAAATGTGGTAGGGATAAAAATTACAGTTTGATAGAAACTTTTTGCTTTCATGGTTCTTGTAGTGATAATTACAGCAAATAAAATTCCTAAACCATTTTGGAAAACCATATTTATTAAAAAAAATATTATGGTATGAGAAAAAGCACCCTTATATCTTACAGATAAAGTCTCATCAGTAAAGAGTTTTTTAAAATTTAATAATCCAATAAATTCTCTATTTGAATTATTGCTTCCAGTATAAAAACTTAATCTAAGAGAGTCCAATAAAGGGTATGCCATAAAGATTACATAAATTAGTAATGCTGGTATAATATATAAAAGCCAATACCAACCACTAGGTTCAACTGATAGATGTTTATTTTGTTTATTTAATTTCATATTTGAGCCTATAATAGCTGCTAAAAAGATTTAGCAGCTATATTAATAAATTTTATAAATCTAAATTCTCATATGCTTTTTGAATTTCATTAGCAGCTTGAGTTGGAGTTATTTCTCCCTTCATTACTTTAATTACAGCTTGATCCATTGGACTATATAGAGCCAATAATACCGGCCAAACAAAACGAGCATCAGTTTCTTTGCCTTCATTTAATGCTAAGAATTCATTTGCTTGTGGTAATTCAATTGCAATTGGAGCATTAATCATAGGGAAAAAACCAGCAGGTAAATATTTAGAAGCTGTTGTAGCTCCTTCAACGGTACATAACCAACTTAAGAATGCTTTTGCTTCTTCTGGATGCTCTGTGGTTGTATTCATTGTTATAGCCATATCAGGATGGAAACAAATAGCAGTGTTATTACCTTTGGGAGCAGGAATTGCAAATATTCCCCAATCAAAACCTACACCATCATAAGTTCCAACAGACCATGAACCATCAATAAACATAGCTGCTTTTGCTGTTGCAAAAAGAGCTTGTGAATCATTATATGTTACTGATTCGAATCCTTTAGGACAATATTTTGCAACATCTCTCATTGCTGTAAATGCTTTGATAAATTTCTCATTATTTAATTTCATTTCACCAGTTTCATATTTTACTCTTTGATCAGCACCACCAATATAGTTTGGTAAAGCACCTAAGAAGAAAGTTTCTAAGATATCCCATTCGTCAGCTAATCCATTTGCTAAAGGGGTTATACCCATGTCTTGTAACTTTTTACAAGCCATTAAAAAATCTTCCCAAGTAGTCGGAATTGAAACACCAGCTTTCATAAATAAGTCTTTGTTATAATAAACCCCATGTGAAACAGCAGCAAAAGGAACTGCAAACATATTGCCATCAGGGGCCATCCAAGGAGCCTTATTTGATTGTGTAAAGTTAGATAATCCTTCAATGTCAGAACAGTTTTCAAAATAACCTGCTTGATATAGTTCAATACCTGGTGCATAAGATCTAGCATACATTAAATCTGGACCAGTCCCTGATTCTAATTGTAACCTAAGTGTTGCATTATAATCAGCGGGGTTTGTAGGTTTAAATTCAATTTCGACATTAGGAGCAACTAAACTATATGCCTCTAATAAATTGTTCATTGCATCGACATCATCGGCTCTCCATGAACCCATAGTAAGTGTTACTTTCTCCATTTTTGTTTCACTACTTCCGGCAGCAAATACATTGGTAGATAAAGTTAGTAAAACAATTAACATTACAAAAAAAACTTTTTTCTTCATTTTGTAAATCTCTCCTTTTTGTTTTGAACTATAAATAGTATTGTAGGGGTTTATTTATTCTGTCAATGAAAAAATATAAGCTACCTTTTTCGATTTAATTGAGTTATCAGATAATTTTTGATATATTTAAATATAATTTCTTTTATAGTAAAGGATTAAAAATAAAAATTGTAAAAATTAGAAAAATAATTACTACACAAAATAATGCATAATTATGTATATATTATATCTTTAATTAATAATTTTATTTTTTCATTGACAGAATAAATGATTAGCATCAATAATAAATGATATATAAAATAGGATAAAAAAATGGCAAATAGTCAGTATCAAAAGCTCGTTAATTCAACTCAAATTCTTCAAGAATTGAGAAATGGACCAAAATCTAGAAGATATTTAGTCCAAAAATTACAAGTTCAACCTTCAACAGTAACTTATTCTTTAAATAGGTTAAAAGATTTAAACTTAGTTATCTCAAGTAATCTAGTTAGCTTAGATAATCACAAAAAAGGTAGAAAGAGCACACAAGTTTTTTTAAATAAAAATGCAGGGGTAGTATTTGGTGTTGATTTGTTAGTAGATGAATTTAAAGTTATAATTTCTTACTTAGATGGTTCATTATTTACTGAAATTAAAGAAGAATTTAATGATGTTATTATTACAGCTAAAAAAGGAAGTGTAGATCGCTTTATCCAATGTATAAATTATATTTTATCAATAATTGAGGCAAAATGTTGCAATACTACCATTTTTGGTGGATGTATTTCTGTTGCCGCTATAATTGATTTTGATGGTTTAACAGTAATAAAAAGTTTAACTCATGATATTGTTAACGTTAATATAAAAAAATGTATTGAAAATAAAAAATATCCAGTCTATTTAGAAAATGATGCTAATTGTGCTGCAATTAAGTATAGAAAAGGCAATTGTGATAGTTTCTTATATTCTTTAGTTAGAACATATTATAATCATATTCTTCCAGATGGAGTTCCCTATCTAGGGGTTGGTATGGGAATTATTTTAAATGGTAAATTATATAGAGGGGGACAATCTAAAGCGGGTGAGTTTGTAAATTTTGTTTATCAAGAAGGCAAGCAAAATCGTCAATTAGATATTGATAATAAGGATTTAATGCAATTGAATGAGAACAAAGCTAGTTTGAATTTATTTATAAACAATTACGTAGATAAATTATTGTTTACTAACGCTCTATTAAATCCTAGAACTATATATCTTGGAGGAGATTCTGAGATTTGGAATGATAAGATTCTTCAAAGTATTAGTGAAAGATTTCCAGGAAAAAGTGAAGAAGAGATCAAAACAACATTTTGTTTTTCTTTTTTAAATCATACTGATGATGATATAGCATATGGAGCAAGTCATCTAATGTTAGATTTCTTATTCCATATGCCTTGTGTAAATTGTAGTGAACAACATTGGGAACAAAATCCGTCCCCATTATTAAAAGATCTTTAGACTAAGCTTTCAAATTCTTCTAGCATTTGTTTAAAGTGATCTACAGCTGCAATAATAGGATCTTTTTTAGACATATCAACACCTGCAAGTTTTAAAGTATCAATAGGGAATAAAGAACCTCCACTTTTTAAGAAACTCATGTATTGAGTTAGATCCTTTTCATCACCATTTAAAACCTTTTTACTAAGTGCAATAGCTGCAGAAATACCTGTAGCATATTTGTAAACATAGTATGATGAATAGAAATGTGGAATTCTTAAACCTTCCATATCACTTAGTTCTAAGAGCTCAACATTTTCACCAAAATATTGTTCTAATAGTTTTCTATATTCACTTCTCATAACATCGACAGTAATAGGGGTACCACTTTCTGCAAGAGTGTGCATGATATGTTCATATTCTGCGAACATTGTTTGTCTAAATAAAGTTGCTATAATATCATCAATTTGTTTGCCTAAAATATAAGCTTTTTCTTTTTCATCCTTAGCGTTATCAATTAAATATTTTGCTAATAGTTGTTCATTGAAAGTGGATGCAACTTCAGCTTCAAAAATAGTATAATCGTGATCAAAATAGTTGTTATTCTTAGCACTGTAATAAGAGTGCATAGAGTGACCACCCTCATGAGCCATGGTAAAGATATCTCTTAAATCATCTTCTTTGTAATTTAATAATATATATGGATAGCTTGTATATGTACCACTTGAGAAAGCCCCACTTCTTTTACCCTCATTTTCATACTTGTCTACCCATCTTTTATCAGTTAAGCCTTCTTTTAGTACAGAAGTATATTCTACTCCAAGAGGTTTTAGAGCTTTTATTACTAAATCAACAGCTTCATCATAGCTGTGGTGAGTTTCATAGCCTTTAACTAAGGATGTATAAACATCGTAATGCTTAATTTTTTCTTTTCCCATTAATTTAGCTCTTAGTTTATAATATTTATGTAATACATTAAAAGAAGCATGAACTTGTTCAATTAAATTATCATAAACTTTTTCATCAACATTATCACTAAATAATTTTTTACTTCTTGTTGAACTATAGCCTCTAACTTTTGATGAGAAAATATCTTGTCGAATAGATGTTTCATAAGTGTTTGCTAAAGTATATTGATGTTCTTTATAAACATTATAAAGTTGTGTGTATGCTTGTTTTCTTACCTCTTCATCCTCATCTTTTAAAAAGAGAGAAAAAGTCGATTGAGTTAATGGTTTTCCATTTACTTCACCAAACTTGAAATCAACATTTGTTAAATCACTAAATATTTTACTAGCTTTGCCACCAACTTCCATTTGAAGTGCTAAGATTTTTTCTTCTTTCTCACTTAAGATATGTTCTTTTTGTCTTTTCAATCTAAATAAAGTAACTTTTAGATCTTCAAAGTCTTTATCTTCTAAATATTTGTTAAAGGTTTCATCATCTAGTTTTAAAATCTCCGTATCCCAAAATGCAAGAGCAGAAACATATTTTGTGTATACTGTGGTTACTGCACTCATCATCTTAAGGTTTTCAACATCACTAGAATCTGAAGAAGCTTTTAATTGAGCATATTGAAATAGGTTTTCAAGTTCGATATCGCTTTCTTTTAACCATTTAAAGCCATTTAATAAGCTTTCCTTGCTTTTAATTAAGTTACCATTTAAAGCTTGTGCTTCATCAATTTTTTTCTCTTCAAATTTACTTAAAGCTTGGTAGAATTTATCATTATCTTCAAACAATGGGGTTAAGTCCCAAGTATCCTTTGTATTAATTTCGCTTCTTTTCATGTTTTAATTCCTTATAATTTAATATTTTCAAGTAATTTATTCATAGCTCTTGCTGCTCTTCCTCTATGACTATAGAGACCTTTTGTATCTGAATCTAATTCAGCCATTGTTTTTTTTAACTCTGGTAAATAAAATACAGGGTCATAACCAAACCCATCTACTCCTGTTTGACTTAGAGTAATTTCTCCATTAACTTCTTCTGTTACTGTATAAATCCTATATGGGCTTATATATGCGACTAAGGAGCAAACAAAACTAGCTTTTCTATTTTCAACACCTTTTAAATTGCTTAAAAGATATTCATTTCTTTCTTTACTTTCTAAAATCCTGTTAAAAACATCACTACCATATCTTGCAGTTTTAACTCCAGGTTTATTATCTAATGCTTGAACACATAGTCCTGAATCATCAGCTATAATAGGCATTTTTAGCTCTTGATATAACGCTTCTGCTTTAAGTAATGCGTTACCTAAAAAAGTAGGTTCATTTTCCTCTACTTCTATCATATTTTCAGCTTTAGCTAAATTAATATTTGGCATTAAAGCTTTTAATTCTTTAAATTTGTGATTATTTGTCGTTGCTAAAATAAAGTTCATAAATCAAAGATACAATTAGTTTAAAAACTAGACAAGCAATAATACTTAAAATTAGATTTTTTTTCTTGCAAAATGAGATTATCAATGTTTTACTATTTAATGTAGAGTTTGATAAATTGAACAAAGGAGTGAACAAATATTGATTTTATGATTAATAATTAAAGCTTTTAATCAATTTATCATTTTTTTATTTAAATTTTTCTTTTAAATAAAAGAAGGAGGTCTCTATGGTAAATAAAACATCTTTATATGATGAACATGTATCTCTAAATGGTAAAATGGTTGAATTTGCTAACTTCATATTGCCAATTCAATATACTTCAATAGTAAATGAACATATGGCTGTTAGAGAAGAAGTTGGTGTCTTTGATGTCTCTCACATGGGAGAAATCTTAATTGAAGGGAAAAATGCTATAGCTTTTGTTAATTATTTAGTTTGTACAAATATCGCTTTAATTAAACCTACAAAGATAAAATATTCAATGCTTTTAGATGATAATGGAGCTATTATTGATGATTTATTAATATACTGCCTAAGTGAGACTAAACTATTATTAGTTGTAAACGCATCTAATAAAGATAAAGATTATAAGTGGATAGTAGACCATCAAATAGATGGCATAGTTATTAGTGATAAAAGTGATTATTACTCTCAAATTGCTATACAAGGGCCTAAGTCAAATACTTTATTAGAAAATATTGTTGATTTAAATTTATTACCTAGTAAATATTATACTTTCAAAGAGAGTGTTAAAATATTAGATCATGAAGTTCTTGTTTCAAAAACTGGTTATACAGGTGAAGAAGGTTATGAAATCTATGGAGATGGTTCTTCTATTAAAGATATTTTTAATAAATTAATTAAATTAGATGCGACTCCCTGTGGGCTTGGTGCAAGAGATACTTTAAGGCTAGAAGCTGGAATGCCTTTGTACGGTCATGAGATGGATGGTACTACAACCCCTTTAGATACATCTTTAGAATATTTTTGTAAATTAGATAAAGACGAGTTCATAGGAAAAGAAAATTTAGAAGATAAAGGACTTACAAGAGTTGGGCTAATAAATTTAGAAAAAGGTATCATTAGAGAGAAAATGGAAGTTTTTTATAATGATACATTAATTGGCTATACTACTAGTGGTACCTTCCTCCCTTATCTAAAAGGTTCTTACGCTATGGCAATAATTAATAAAAAATATTCTATGGTAAATACCCTAGTTGATGTTAAAATTAGAAATAGATTAGTCAAAGCTAAAATCGTTAATCTTCCTTTTTATAAAAGGAAGAAAATTGGAGGTTAAGATATGGAAAAACAACTACTTTATAGTGAGTCTCATGAATGGGTTAAATGGATAAATGAAAATGAAGCTTTTGTTGGTTTAAGTGAATATGCTGCATCTCAGCTAGGTGATATTGTATATGTTAATATTGATGCAGATGAAGTTTCAGTTAAGGATGTTTTAGGTGATATTGAAAGTGTTAAGGCCGTATCTGATTTTTATTCACCTCTAGAAGGGAGAGTCGTTGAAGTTAATCAAGAAATTATTGATAACCCTGCTTTGATTAATGAAGATAGTGAAAATACTTGGATTTGTAAAATCTCTAATATATCAAATAATGTAAAATTATTAAGTAAAGAAGAGTATGATGCCTTTGTAAAGGAACAGTAATGAGTTACGTAGTTACTAGTGAAAAAGAAAAAAAGCAAATGCTTGAAGAAATTGGAATTTCTAGTATAGAAGAATTATACAAAGATATTCCCCCAAAAGTCTTCTTAACAGAGCCCCTTAAATTAGACGAAGGCAAAAGCGAATTTGAAGTATTAGCTGAAATGAGAAAAATAGCTCAAAAGAATGTAATTTATGATTCAACTTTTAGAGGTGCTGGTAGCTATAGACATCTAATTCCTGAGGTTGTTAAACACTTGAGTTCATTAAGTGGTTTTGCAACCTCTTATACTCCTTATCAAGCTGAGATTTCTCAAGGTAATTTACAATCAATTTTTGAGTATCAAAGTGAAATATGTAATCTCTGTGATTTAGAGGTCTCAAATTCTTCTATTTATGATGGTGCTAGTGCAACTTGTGAAGCTTTAGTTATGAGTCTAAAGCGAGGCAAAAATAAAGTTTTAATTTCTAAATCAATTCATCCAAACTATATAGATGCAATTAAGGCATATGCTTTTGCAAGGGATATCACTATTGAAGAAATAGATATAGAAGATGGATTAACTTCATTAGATAATATAAAAAAGAAAGATTTAGATTCAGTTTCTTCAATTATAGTTCAAAGTCCAAATTTTTATGGTCTTATAGAAAATGTTGAATCTATTTCAGCTTTTTCAAAAGAGAATAAATTAGAATGTGTAGAAATTGTTAATCCTATATCTCTAGGACTTTTGAAAACTCCAGGTGAAATGGGGGTGGAATTAGCCTGTGGTGAGGCTCAACCTTTAGGTTTAGATCAAGGTTTTGGAGGTCCATATCTTGGTTTTATAGCTGCAAGTAATAGGTTTCTTAGAAAAATTCCAGGAAGAATTGTTGGCCAAACAATTGATTCTAATAATAAAGAGTCCTATGTTTTAACCCTTCAAGCAAGAGAACAGCATATAAGAAGAGAAAAAGCTACTTCTAGTATTTGTTCAAACCAAGCTTTAAGTGCTCTTCGATGTGCTATATATATGGCTGCTATGGGCAAAGAAGGTATAAAGGAAGTTGCAAAAAGATCTTTTAACAATGCCCATTATGCAATTGATCAGATAACTAGTATTGATGGTTTTTCTAGAAAATGGAGGGGTGAATTTTTCCATGAATTTGTAATTGAAACTGAAATTGATGTTGATTTAATTAATAAAGCTTTAAAAGAAAATAATATAGAAGGCCCTTATAAATTAAGCAAAAATGAAATGCTTGTATGTTTAACTGAATCTTTAAGTATAAATGATATTGATAAATTTATTTATATCCTAAGGCAGGTGAAAAAATGAGTTTAATTTTTGAAAAATCAATAGAAAATCACCGTTGCACTATCCTCCCTAAAACGGATATTGCAGATTATAAAATAGATCCTTCTTATCTTAGAAAAACTGAAGTTAAATTACCTGAAATTGCTGAAGTAGATTTAGTTAGACACTATACAAATTTATCTAAAAAAACTTTTGGTGTAGATAACGGTTTTTATCCTCTTGGCTCATGTACAATGAAATATAATCCTAAAGTTAATGATAGCTGTGCAACATTAAGAGGTTTTAGTGATATTTCTCCTAATAGTGATGAAGAAGATGTTCAAGGTGCCCTTGAGGTAATATATGAAAGTGATAAAGCTCTGTGTGAAATAACAGGTATGGATAAAATGGTGTTTCAACCTGGAGCTGGGGCTCATGCAGAGTTTACTAGTCTCTTGATGATTAAGAAATACTTTCATAATAAAAAAGATTTTAAAAGAACGAAGATAATTATTCCAGATAGTGCACATGGAACAAACCCTGCAAGTGCCACTATGAATGGTTTTAGTGTTATAACTATTGAAAGTAAGAATGGAATTATTGATTTAGATCAATTAGATCAAGTTTTAGATGATAGTATAGCAGCTCTTATGTTAACTAATCCTAATACTCTAGGTTTGTATGATAAAGGAATTTTAGAAATAACTAAAAGAGTCCATGCAATTGGAGCTCTTTGTTATTACGATGGTGCTAATTTAAATGCAATTATGGGCATCTGCAAACCTGGGGATATGGGCTTTGATTGTATACATTTAAATTTACATAAAACTTTTTCTACACCACATGGAGGAGGGGGGCCTGGAGTAGGTGCTTTAGGCTGTAAATCCTTTTTAATGGATTTCTTGCCAAATCCTATTGTAATTAAGGAAAATGATTATTTCAAATTTTATAAACCTGTTAACTCAATAAATAAAGTTACAGCTTTTTATGGGAATTTTCTTGTATTAGTTAGAGCTTTGACTTACATAAAGCATTTAGGTGCTAATGGGATTAGAGAAGCAAGCGAGAATGCTGTTCTAAATGCAAATTACATGAAATCAAAATTGAGTAAGACTTTTAAAGAACCTTTTAGTGGTTATTGTATGCATGAATTTGTAGTAGATTTATCTTCTATTAAAGAAGAATATGGTGTTCGAGCTCTAGATGTTTGTAAGCGAATGCTAGATTTTAAAATGCATCCCCCAACAATGTATTTCCCGCTAATTGTTCATGAAGCTTTAATGTTTGAACCTACTGAAACAGAGGGAAAGCAAACTCTAGATATGGCCATTGAGATTTTAGAAAAAATAGTAGATGAAATAAAGAGTGGTGAATTAGATTTGACCAAAGCTCCTTTTACTACTGAATATGGTAGAATGGATGAAGTAAAAGCAGCAAGGAACCCAATTATTAGGTATGGAAATTAAAAAGATTAAATATTATGAAAGTAAAAGTTTTAATCCATACATTAATCTTTCTTTAGAAGAAAAGTTAATGAGTGAATTGAATCAAGGCGAGTTGATTTTTTATTTATGGCAAAATCAAAACACCGTTGTAATTGGTAAAAATCAAAGTGCAAAAGATCAATGTAATTTAGAACTAATGAAAAAGGATCATATAACACTAGCTAGAAGATCTTCAGGTGGGGGAGCTGTATATCATGATTTAGGAAATTTGAATTTCACATTTATCTCCTCAAATGAAGAGTTTAATATTAAGAAAAATCTACAGGTAATTAAACAAGCTTTATTAGAATTTCAAATTGAATCGAACTTTAGTGGTAGAAATGATTTATTAGTCGATGGGTATAAAATAAGTGGCCAAGCTTATCTAAAAACAAAAGATGTTTCACTACATCATGGAACATTACTTGTAAATGTTAATTTAGATAATTTGTCAAAATATCTAAGAGTTGATGAGAGTAAACTTAAAAATCATGGTGTAAAAAGTCATGTCCAAAGAGTTAAGAATATTTCTCAATTCAACAATCAAGTAACAGTAGATAAAATAATAACTCAATTGAAAAAATCAGTGACTGATGTTTTTGATAGTCCATTAGAGATTTGTGAAATTGTAGAAAATGATTTGTGCAACAAATATTATAGTGATCAATGGCTATATAGAATTAATACTGTTGGAAAACGGATAAGCAAACGATTTGATTATGGTTTATTAGATATTAATTTGAGAATTATTAATAAAATAATTGTTGATGTACAAATAAATAGTGATTTAATGGATGTAAATATTATAGAACAAATAAAAGACAGTTTAATAAATAGAAAATTTAATTATTCCTTATTAGGTAGTATTAAATTGAGTGATAGAATAATTGAAGCAGATTTAATTCAAATGTTAAAGGATAAATTATGTATGACTTAATTATAGTTGGAGCAGGTCCTGCTGGCTATGAAGCAGCTTTAAAGGCTGCTAGTTTAGATAAGAAAGTTTTATTAATAGAAAAAGATGAAATTGGTGGTACTTGCCTAAATTATGGTTGTGTTCCAACAAAATTTTTACTAACTCAAACGAAAATCTTCAGTGAGATTATTAATTCAACTAATTCTTTTTTGTCCTATGATAATTTAATGTTTGATTATTCTAAAATTTTAACAGCTAAGAATAAAACAGTTGATAGACTCAAAAAGGGTGTTGAATTTTTATTAAAGAAAAATAATGTAGATATTGTTAGTGGAGAAGCAACATTAAAAAATAATAATTCTATTAAAGTAAATAATGAATTGTTTAGAGCAAGGAACATTTTACTTGCTTTGGGCTCAAAAAGTGTGGATTTGAATATTGATGGATATCAACATTGTATTGATAGTAAACAATTTTTAAAAACTGATTTAACTGATATAAAAAATGTTATAATTATTGGTGGGGGTGTTATCGGCGTTGAGATTGCAACTATTATAACAAATCTTAAAATTAAAGTAACAATTATTGAGGCTAAAGAAAGATTAATATTAAATTCTGATAAAGTTGCATCATTAAAATTAAAGAAATTATTGTCTAGAATAGGGTGTAATATTTGTTTAAATACTGCTGTTGAAAAGATTGAAAAAAATAAAGTTTATGTTAACGATAATGTTTTTGAGGGTGATTTAATTATTTCATGTGTTGGCCGATGTGCTAATACTGATAATTTTGATCCATTAAATCTACTTGAATTAGAAAATGGATATATAAAAGTTGATTCATCTTTTAAAACTAATGTAGATAATATATATGCTGTTGGAGATTGTGTTAGGGGTTGGCAATTAGCTCACTATGCAAAAACATGTGCTCTAAATGTTGTTAAAACGCTTTATAGTAGTGAATCTTTATACAACTTGAAAAATATCCCTCAATGCATATATACAAGCGAAGAGATTGCTAATGTAGGTAGTTTCGAATCTGATAGTGATATAGTGATTCAAAAAGATTTTATTGCTAATTCAAAGGCTGTTATTGAAAATCAAAACAAAGGATTCTTAAAATTAGTGTTTACTCGAGAGGGGCTTTTCAAAGGAGCTACTTTAATGTGTCCAAGAGCCTGTGATATGATAAATATTTTTGTGACTGCCTTAAATAATAATCTAAGTATTGATGATATGGCTATAGATGTTTACCCCCATCCCTCATTTTCAGAAGCAATAGGGGATTTATTGTCCCAAGGATTATGTCTCTAAGTATTTTTGTTTATATGAAATAATTAAGATATTTCTAATGATTTGTTTAAAATACTTTTTGCATTACTAATTGATGAAGCAACTGTCCCTTTTTTTATATCTAAAGCTTTAGCTAATGTTCTTTGAGATACGTGCATATTTAATGTTTTTCTTAACTTATCTGCGTTATTTATCATTGCCTTTTTATCCCAAGCTATGGATGTGTTTAGCTTTTCTTCATCATATAATTGAGATGTTAGTTTGTAATGATTTATTAGATAGTTTTTATAATGTTTATTATTTAACTGAGAATATTTATTAAACCTTTCATATTTTTCGCCTTGGAGTTTTCGGCATGCGCTAAACAACTCAATTGTTTGACTTTTTTGCGTTGAAAAGACATAAGAGACTTCATCTATAAAATTATCTAAAACAGCATCAGGCATAGTTAATAAAAGAAGGAGTATACTGCGTCGAGTAGATTTTTTACTGACCTTCTTTTTTAAAGGATTTAAGTATGAAAATGCATAATTTATTTTACCGTTGGGTTCAGTATCTAATATTTCATAAAATAGTTCGTAAAAAGATTTATCTGTGAAATGTGAATCACGCTCACTAGATAACATATATCTAGCCTCATTTTCCGAAAATTTATACTTAAATGTAGCTATAGTAGTTGAGTTTTGATTAGAATCGTCGTAAATTATCTCCTTTTCAAATGCATCACTGTGGTTAATTACTACCTCTAAATTTAAATTATCATATAAATAATCATGTTTAACTTTTAGTTTATAATACTTAACAGATATTTTAATAAAATTAAGATAATATTTTTTGAAGTTATTAGAACAACTACTATCAAAATTATAAATAGTATTTCTAATTTTTAAATTACTAACTAGAAAGAAATCTGATATTACTTGTTCCTGTAGAAGATTGTTAATCAAAGGATAATAATATAATAAAAATTGACAATCTTTGATTAAATTTTTTGTTGCACTTCCTATAAAATCCTCTTTTTTAGACTCTTTATACATGACGTTTAATAAATTAGAATTTAATAGTTTTTTATACTCTTTTTTCATGATTTAAATCGAAAGTTTTCCTTTCATCCTCCTTTGCCATATATATGCAAGGACTATGCCATATAGTAGTTTTAAAAGGTGTCAAATCTTTAATTATATGAGTAATATTAAAAGGTGTATGAATTTTTAGTAATTTAAAAAGACATAAAAAAGCATTACTCAATAATTATTAAGTAATGCAATAATTTATTTTTAAAATAATATCCTAAACCTTAAAAGTTAAATTCCTATTTTTTACAGGTGAATACTTTTTCAATGCGATCAGTTACTTTTTTAATAACTTCGTCCATAGTTCCATCAATTGTAGCTCCTGATGCTTTAACATGGCCACCACCGCCAAAGAAACTAGCAAAATCACTCATATCAAAATCACAATCATAATTAGCTCTTAAACCTAATTCTACTTTGTTATCTTCAACTTCTTTAAATAGAATTATTGCTTTAGTATTTTCAACGCTTAATAGTTGTCCATAGTATGAGTCACTTGGGCATTGTGTACCATCTGAAAGGTAGAATTTAGATGTTGCAATTTGGTTGTTACACAAGAATGTTGTTCTATCAATTAATTTAGCCAAATTCTTTAGATAAGTAAAAGATTTACCACCACTCATT
The DNA here is from genome assembly GCA_963677735.1 of Sphaerochaetaceae bacterium. Taxonomy (GTDB): domain Bacteria; phylum Spirochaetota; class Spirochaetia; order Sphaerochaetales; family Sphaerochaetaceae; genus Pleomorphochaeta. Next base: position 1,292,910 of record OY782505.1, on the reverse strand, counting down.
TGAGCAAAAGTTAGTCTAGGATCTGCACCTTTATTTACTAATTCTCCTGCCATTTTTATAGCATTCCCATTATCTTTTGAAATAAATTTGAAGAATCCACTATCTGTTGCAAATCCAAAGAATAAATGCTGTGCAATTTCTTTAGTAATTTCAACATTAAGTTGATCATATAACTTTTGGATAAGTAGGGTAGTTGATATTGAATCTGTAAAAATATAACTATATTGCCATCCGATGTTTAAGGATGTTTGGTGATGGTCTATAACAATAGTTTTTAGACCTTCAACCTTTTGAGAAAGAGAGCCTATTCTACTTAACTCTCCACAATCTACTAAATAAATTAGAGGGTTTTTTTCGAGCATAGACTCAGTAATCTCTCTTACAAATAAAGATTCTACAGCTTTAGATTCCGCCCGCTCAAAAGGGCCGTCATTAGCAACAATCACTGAATCGTAACCAATTTTTTCAAGTAAATATTTTAAAGCAAGTTGGCTTGAGAAACAATCTCCATCAGGTTTTTTATGTCCAATGATAATGGCATTTTTTTCGGATTTTATTAAATCAAGAACCTCTTGAGAATATTGGGGGAATGTAAATCTATTCATTAAGCAGTAATCTCCTGAGTTTTAACAAATTCAATTAAAGTGCCATCAGTGGAATAAACTTTTGGTTTAGCTCCTTCAGTTACACACTCTTTAGTTAAAATTACTTTGGTTGCATTTTTATGGGAGGGGATATCAAACATTATTGAAATCATAATATTTTCAACAATAGATCTAAGTCCTCTAGCACCAGTTTTTTGCTCAACAGCTTTTGCTGCAATTGCTTTGACTGCATCATCTTCAAATTCTAGTTTAACATCTTCTAATTTAAAAGAGGTAATATACTGTTTAATAATTGAATTCTTTGGTTCAGAAACAATTCTTACTAAATCATCTTCTGTTAGATTGTTCAATGCAACGTGAATAGGAAGACGCCCAATAAATTCTGGAATCAATCCGAATTTAACTAAGTCATCTGGAAGGATTTTTTTATAAAGTTTAGACAAATCTTTTTCTTCTTCAGATAAGATAGTTGCACCAAAACCCATAGGTTGGGAAGCAACTCTTTTTTCAATAACTTTGTCTAAGCCTACGAATGCACCACCACAAATGAATAGAATGTTACTTGTATCAATTTTTAGCATTTCTTGGTTAGGATGCTTTCTTCCACCTTGAGGTGGTACTGAAGCAACTGTTCCTTCAATGATTTTTAGTAGGGCTTGTTGTACACCTTCTCCACTAACATCACGTGTAATAGAAACATTTTCACCTTTTTTAGCAATTTTATCAATTTCGTCAACAAATATAATTCCATGTTCAGCTAATGTTATATTATTATTTGCATTTTGAATAAGTTTTAACAAAATGTTTTCAACATCTTCACCAACATAACCGGCTTCAGTTAATGTTGTAGCATCAGCAATTGCAAAAGGTACATCTAACTTTTTGGCTAAAGTTCTAGCTAATAAAGTTTTACCAGTACCAGTTGGACCAATCATCAAGATGTTTGATTTATCAATTTCAACACCTTCATTCTTTATTTTGCCTTGGAATTTTACTCTTTTATAGTGATTATAAACTGCAACAGACAATACACGTTTTGCATCTTCTTGTCCAATTACATATTCATCTAAATATTCTTTTAGTTCTTTTGGAGTGGGAATAACCTCTGGGAGTACTTTATCTCCATCTTCAATGATTGGCTCTTCTTGGATAATAGCATTACAAGTTGCAATACATTCATCACAAATAGATACGCCAGGTCCATTGATAAGTTTTTTACAGTCAGAAGCTTTTTTTCCACAAAAGGAACAGGATTTACTACCTCTTGCCATTATTATCTCCTCATAACATTGTCGATAAGTCCATATTCTAATGCTTCATCTGCATTTAAGAAGAAATCTCTTTCAACATCAGAAGCAATAATTTCTCTATCTTTTTTTGTACAATCGACTAAAATATCGATTGAAAGCTTTTTAATTCTAAGCAATTCTTTTGTATGGATTGCTATATCAGTAGCTTGTCCTTCAACACCGCCCCAAGGTTGGTGTATCATAACTCTAGCAGAAGGAAGAATATGTCTTTTCCCTTTTGTTCCTGCAGCTAATAATAGAGCAGCCATGCTAGCAGCTTGTCCCATACAGATTGTCTGTACATCAGGTTTAATATACTGCATTGTATCATAAATTGCTAATCCTGCAGTAACACTACCACCAGGACTATTAATATAAATACTAATATCTTTGTTGGGGTTCTCACTTTCTAGAAAAATTAATTGAGCAACTACAAGGTCAGCAGTTGAGTCATTTATTTCTCCATCTAAGAAAATGATTCTATCCTTGAGTAATCTGCTGAAGATGTCGTAAGAACGTTCACCAACACCGGATTGTTCAACTACCATTGGAATCATTGATTGCATTCGTGGTTTGTCCATAAATTACTCCTATTTATTGTCAAAAAGGCGGAACTGTACATAGTCCCGCCTTGATTTATAAAGCAAATTGTTTGAATTATTCAGCAACAGGGCCATTCATTAATTCATCATAGCTTAATTTTTTACTTTCTTTGAAAGTGTTATTTTCAATTAAGAAATCATTAACTTTTTGAAGTTTTAATTCATCAGTAATCATTTCTTTCAAATAATCAAGTTGGTCTGCTTTGTAAGATGAAGTATCCCCTAAAGCTTCTGTTAATTCTTCATCAGTTACTTCAAATGTTTCAGCATCTTTAATCTTTTCTTTAATTAAACCCATGTTAATATCTTTGATAATTGAAGGTGTCCATGTTTCTTTTAGTTGATCTAAAGTTTGACCTTGCATTTCAAAAATCTTAGCAAATGTTTCCATATCCATGTTGTTTGATCTAGCAATGTTGTTGATTTGTTGATCAGCTTGAGCATCGATCATTGATTTAGGTGGAACAATTGGGCATTTTTCAATTAATGCATCTACAACAGCTTGGTATTTTAAATCTTTAAGTTGTTGTTGTGCTCTTTCTTCTAGTTTAACTTTTGTAGCTTTCTTTAAGTCTTCTACAGTTTTATATTCTTCATTAACATCTTGAGCAAACTCATCATCTAATTCAGGAACATCATTAAATTTAACTTCCTTCATATCGATTTTGATTGAAATAGTTTTGCCAGCATATGTTTCATTAGCAAAGTCTGCAGCAAATTCTTTAGAAATAGTTTTGCTATCTCCGCTCTTCATACCAATGAATTCATTATCTAATTCAAAATAGTTTTGAGTTTTGCCAATAGTAATTACAGCATCTTTCTTATTGAATTCACCTGTTTCATTACCATCTTCATCTAATTGTGCAAAATCAACAGTAACAATGTCACCCTCAACTGCAGCATCTTCTTTGCTTACAACAAAAGCGTTTTGTTGGCGAAGTTTTTCGATTTCTTTATCTACATCTTCATCAGTTATTTCAACAGTTGGTGCTTCAAGTTTTAAATTCTTATACTCAGGAGTTTCGAATTGAGGCATTACATCATATGAAACTGTATAAGTTAAATCTGTATTAGGTTTGAAAGGAGTTAAGCTTTCTTCGTTAATTAAAGTAGGTGTACTAAAGGCAAGAGGTTTGTACTTATCTTCAACTTCATCCAAAGCTACTTTTAAGCCTTCTTCAAGTTCATTGAAGGTAGATTCTTCACGAATCATTTCACCATATTTTCTTTCAATTAAGTTTAAAGGAGCTTTTCCTTTTCTAAAACCTTTAATTGTGATGTCTTTAGCATACTTTTTTAATAAAGCAGTGTAAGCATCTTCAATAGATTGTGCTGTCAATGTGATGGACAACTCGACTGAGGAATTTTCTGTTTCCTTGATTTGTTTATCAGCGATCATGCTATCTTCTTCCTTTTCGGTCGCTTTGACCTAAATAAAATATCCGGTACAAGTGCTAGACTTGTTAGTTACTAAAGTATTATAACCTATGAGATTATACACAAACAAAAATGTTTGAACTACCCTAAAGTTAATAAAAAATTAAACAAAGGCAAGAAAAACATCAAAAAAACTAATTTTTAATAAAATTAGCATGATGTTTGTTTTTTTCTTTAATATTGCTTGCCTAATATAGCAAATAGATAAATTTTTGCCAACACTTTAATAATGATAATTATAAAATAATCATTATAATTGTTGACAGTCAAGGGATATAGAATAAATAAATTAGGTGAAAAAAATAAAATCTTAAATTATATTTTTATACTACAATATTTTATAATTAATAAACTTTTGCTTGAACTATCATCTATTCTTTATTAATTTTATAAAATTATAAGCTATTGAAAAAGGAAATAACATGGCAAAAATGACCAAAAATGTACAAATTAAAATATTGCATTTAGCTTTATTTATTATTATGGGATTACTTATTTATATCAATCTCGACTCTTTATGTGATTTTGCAAGCGATAATCCAGCTATGGCTTCTATTATTCTAGTTTTAATTATGGTTGTACCTACATTTTTACATATGAAATTATTAAGAAGAAAAAAAAGAAAATAAAAACAGATTATATTAGATTTTTAGTTAATACAATCTGTTCTATTTAAATTTATATTTTATTAAATTAAAGGGCTAATGATCCCATTGGATCCCAAGGTTTTAATACGATTGGCTCTTTTTCTAAAAGTTCTAATTGTTTTTTTGTTAAATATTTTTTATTAACTACAATTTGATATGTATATTCATTAAACCAATCATCACTCATAACAAAATAACCTTTGTTGCCATGAGCATCTCCCCAACTGTTTTCAACACGCCACTTATTAGGTTGACCATCTTCGTTAAGATTAACCCCAGATAAAACCATCGCATGCGTCATTAGAGATTCACCATAATCTAATCTTTGGGCTTTTGTCATTGAAAAGGTTGTGCTAAAGAGATTGTTAAAGTCATAAATATCCAAGGCCATAATTCCTGTTTCTTTATCACTAGATTGACCAACATCTGAACCAAACCATACAGCCTTTCCATCTTTCATTTGTTTTATAGCTGCTTCTTTTAGCTCATCAATAGGGAGGTTTAGATACTTTATTGGATAGCCACCTTGAACATTGCCAAGATATTTTACAGTAAATGTGTTGTAGTAGGGTTTATCAACTGTAGGAGCGTTAATAAGGCTTACATACTCACTCATATCCATATCTACATATTTTTTATAGAATTCTTGAGGTGTTATATCATTGATTCTAACAAATTTATCATCTTTATCTTTTAATTCAAGTGTAACTTTTTTAGGTGGTTCTCCTAAACAAATAGCTAATATTCTATAAATTGAATCTAGCATTTCTTCTTTGAGTGATCTTAATATACAAATATCTTTAGTTTCTTTAGACTTTTCTCTAATTAAAAGAGCAAATTCTCTTAATTTCTTTGTTAATAAATTATCCATATATCTAGATTGAGATGAACTAAAGCTTTCAGGCATAGAAGTTTTAGGTACAACACCATATTTATCAATTAAAGATGAGAACATATCCCATTGTCCACCATCTCCTAATGGATCTGTGAGTAAGAATGCTACTTCTCTTGAATTTAATGGTAAATCAATTGTTTCAATAATGTTTTCTAGAAAGTGATTTGATTTTTCAAGTTTGTCCCAAAAAAATGGATAAGATTGGGAAAGCTCAAAAGTTTCAAGATTAAGTTTATCCATAATCTCTAATCTCATTACGTTTAGTGCTGCAAACATCCAACATCTTCCTGATAATTTCTGATTTGTGATGTCGCCGGTTTTTATTTCTATTGAATATTGATGAGTATTTGAAACAGTGCTTTTAATAGTTCTTGCACTTTTGATAATGCCATTATTTACAACAGCATTTTGTGCTACAAAATTTTTATCACAAGAATTGAAATTTTCTTGAAATTTTTCTAATTGTTCATTAGTGATTAAATTTTTCATAAAATTACCTCTTAAGAGGAGAATACCATATTTAACTAAAAGCTAAAAGAATGATTGTTAGGTAATATAATTTAAATTTATTAAGATTGATAAAATTATTTTGTAAATACTTTTTTATTCTTAAGAAAGTTTCTTATTACAAAATTTAAAAGCTTTTTCAATATCATTTGTTATTCCTGTATGAGATGTAATTATATATTTACACTGTCTTTTTAAAGCAAATTGCTTTAATTCTAGAAGAGATATGGAGTTTTGATTGTTATTAAAGCCTAATAAATCAAAAAACCTATAGCCAAAACCATTTTTTAATATAAGGCTATCACCAACGAAGAGATATTTATCATCAACTAAGAAACAATTATGCCCTAAAGTATGTCCACTTGTTAGAATAGATTCTACTTTTATGCTACCAATGTTAAATATTTTGTTTGAGTTGAAATAAGAGACATGATTTTCTATTTTTAGTTTATGATGGATTTTAATGCTGCAAAGTCTTAGTCTTTCTTTTTCTTTTGTTATATGTAATTTCTCATTTTCATGCAGATATATTTTTGCACTTTTGAAACTAGAATTTTTCTCATATAGGGCGCCTGCGTGATCACTGTCTAAATGGGTTAGAAAAATTGCAGAAATAGAATCTTCAACTATGCCAATTTCATTAAAAGAGTCTTTTCTTGTCCCACTATTTTTATAACCACTATCAATAGCTATTGAGATATTATCTTTATTATAAATAAAATAATTGGAATCTCCATCCTTTATAGAATAGAGGTTTTCAAATAATTGTTTTGTAGGTAAGGGATCAATAATAGAAAATGTCTTTTTCTTAAATTTTTTTATAATATCTACAATATCTGCCATCTTTTATCCTTAACTTTTAATAAATTGTTTATATATTTATATTGACATATTATTAATAAAGTGTCAATAAAAACAGAATTGAGTAAAGTGTAAAAAATAATATATTGTAAAATATTGTGTAGAAATTAAAAAACACAAGCTATTTTAGCTTGTGTCTTGAAATAATAATAAATTTAATAAAAAAGATTATTCTTGAGTATTTGCTTGCTCTATTGAAATTTGTTCAATCATTGCTTTACCAGCTGCAAATTTATGTTCTCTTACACAAAATTCTACTCCATCACGATCTTTGTTTTTTACAAGTTCGATAATTTTTTCATGATCCACAATAGATTGTTCAATTCTTATTGGAGCAACATCAAAAACTCTTTTTGTTATAGACCATCTTTTACCTAACTGTTGAAGTAAACTTATTAATTCTTTGTTTGGTATACTGTGGTACATAAACATATGGAACTTTGTATTTAGTTCTGAATAGTTTTTAGTGTTGTTTTCTTTAAAAGCTATTCTCATTTCATTATTTATTTCAGTTAAATGCTGTAGATCAGCCTCGCATAAGTGATCAACACTTAATTTAGCTGCAAATCCTTCAAGAACTCCCTTTACTTGGAAGAAATTTGTTAAATCATTTATATCTAAAGGACAGACTAAAAAGCTTTTATTTGCTGTATGGGTTAAGTAGCCTTCGCCCTCTAAGCGATTTAAAGCATCTCTAACGGGAATCTCACTAACATTTAATTCTTTTGCCAACTGTCTTAATACTATTTTTTCTCCAGACTTATACTGTTTATTTGAAATTTTATTCAAAATTTCATCATGTACAACATCTGCTTTTGTTTGGAATTTACTTAACATTATAACCCCTCTTTAGTTCGCTATTATAGTCAATTATTTCGAAATTTACAACGTAAATAATTTTTATAAACTTAATCTAGCATTAAACAATACATAATTTTTCTCATTTAGGTTTAAGATAAGTAAATAGCAATAAACTATTTTGATTTAGAAAATATCGCTTTGCTTCAAATAAACTAAATCATTAAAAATTCTATCACGAGTTTCCTCTGGATCAATTATATCATCTATATAACCTTTTTCTGCTGCACAAAAAGCATTCATTACATTATCTTTGTATTCTTGAGTTTTTCTCTCAATGAAAGCTTTTTGGTCAGAAACAGTATTTAGTTCTTTTCTATGGATGATCATAATTGCTGATTCAGCACCAAGTACTGCAATCTCAGAATTGGACCAAGCATAACTTCTATTAGCACCTAAGGATTTTGAACACATTGCAATATATGCTCCACCATAAGCTTTTCTAACTACTATAGAAATTAAAGGTACAGTTGCCACACTATATTGATACAAAACTTTTGAACCAAAATTAATTATTCCATTTTGCTCTTGGTTTTTACCGGGTAGGTAACCTGGTGTATCAACAAATGTTATAATTGGCATTTTATTATCATTACAAGTTTTAATAAACTCAGAAATCTTCAATGAAGAGTTGATATCTAAACAACCAGCTAAAACAGAAGGTTGGTTTGCAACTATTGCAACACTCATTCCCTTTAATCTTGCAAGTCCAACTACACAGTTTTTGGCATAGTTTTCTTTGATCTCAACAAAACTGTCTTTATCAAATATATTTGTAATTATGTCTTTAATATTATAGCTTTGTTTTGGATTAGTCGGAATAATTGATTTAATGCTTTTTGCTGTTTTGAAATAACTTTTTTTAGTTGGCTTTTCATCAATCTTCTTATACTGAAATAATGATAATAAGTTTTTAGCATCATCAAGTGCTGCTTTTTCATTCTCGCTTACTAGATGAACTACTCCACTTTTAGTGCTGTGTGTAGTTGATCCACCTAATTCTTCTGAACTAACTTTTTCACCCATTACTTTTTGTACAACATCTTTTCCTGTTATAAACATAAAGCTTTTATCTTTTACCATAATGATAAAGTCCATTAAGGCAGGGGAGTAAACAGCTCCACCGGCACAGGAACCAAAAATAATTGCAATTTGTAAGATTTTTCCACTTGAAATGCTATTTAGCTTAAAGATTTCTCCATAACCGTTTAAAGCACTAATACCTTCTTGGATTCTAGCTCCACCGGATTCAATTAAAGCTATAATTGGTGTTTTTTCTTTTAAAGCCCATTTTTGAACTGTGGTTATTTTCTTAGCTTGAACAGCTCCCAAGGAGCCACCTTTTAAGGTAGCATCTTGGGAGAAAGCATAGACTTTCTTTTTATTAACATAACCATAAGCTGTAATAACACCGTCACCAGGAATCTTTTCACCCTCTGATGTAGTAGCATTAGCAAAGCTTAAAACTTCAGTATATTCTCCATTATCAAATAATAAAGAAAGTCTTTCTCTAGCTGATAATTTATCAAGATTAGATTTTCTTTTAAGATTTCTATGAAGCTCATCTTTTAGAAATTGTTTTTTAATTTCATTTATTTCAAGAGAACTATTCATAACTCTACTCCTCATTAATCTTTGTAAATTGCTACAGCTCTACACCATCCTGCTGTTCCTCTATCAATTTTGATAGGTAAAGCTGAAATAGTGAAACCAAATGGTTTTGGTAATTGATCTAAATTTGCAAGTTTTTCAATTTGTAAATAAGAATGTTCTCTTCCATAGAAGTGTACTGGCCAAAGTGCTTTTTTGTCTCCAGTTTTTCTATAGTCTTCAACCATTGCGTAAACAGGTCTATCTAGAGTCCAAGCATCAATACCAATTGTTCTAATTCCTTGGTTTAATAACCATTTTAGACCTTCTAGTCCTAAACCAGATTGCATTTTCATATAGGTTTGAGTATCTGTGCCCCAATATTTATCACAACCTGTTTTAATTAATACAATGTCGTTTTCTTTAAGAGTATAACCAATTCTAGTAAGTTCACTTTCAATATCACTGATGGTAATTTCTTCACCTGGTTGTTTATGAGTCATATCTAAAACAACACCATCTCCAATACACCATTCTAGTGGTACTTCATCAATAGTCATTGCAGGTTTTCCTTCACTCATACTTCCGTAGTGAAATGGTGCATCAATGTGTGTTCCATTGTGCTCACCCGCAGTTACTACATCACTAGCTAAAGCTTGACCATTAGGAAATGCCTCAGGTTCAACACCAGCGATTTTACCAAGTCTGTGTATTCCAGCTTCATGAAGTGATCTTTGAATTTTAGGAGGATTAGGTTCTGTTGCACCTTCTTGTAAGGAAAGACTTAAATCATAAATTTTATTCATTTAGTTGTTCTCCAATTTACTCTCATAAGCTGAGATAATTGCTTTAAATTCTTCTTCGTTTAAGATTTTACGATTTTTAATTGCATAGTTTTTAATATCAAGAAGAATTTCTTTCTTTTGCTCTAGAGTGTACTCATTTTTCATTTCTAAACGTTCTAATTCAACATCAATTGATTTAGCACCGCTTTTTTTACCAAGAACAACACCAGCTACATTACCTGTTAGATCAGGAGCAACAGCAAACATAGCTAAAGGGGTATTCATAACTAAATCAATACCGATTCCAGATTCTCTAACATAAACATTTTTACCAACAAAAGGTTGGTTAACAGCTTTTGTAAATCTTGTGATTTCTTCTACTCTATCTGAAACCTCTTTAAGTCTATCAATGTTATAGGGAACGTTGATACCATAAAGAGTTTTTAGTGCAACAATGATAGGTTCAACAGCAGCATTACCAGTTCTCTCTCCAAGTCCGTTTACACAAACGTGGATAACTTCAGCACCAGCTTCAACTGCAGCAAGAGAGGTTGCAACACCCATACCATAGTCGTTGTGAGTATGAACTTCAATTTTAACATCAAATGTTGATTTTAATTTCTTAACAAGGTTAAACATAGCAGCTGGTAAAATACAACCCATGGTATCTACAATACCAATTGAATCAGGTTTACCCTCATTAATTACTTTATCATAAAGTCTAAACATGAAATCTTCATCAGCTCTAGTAGTGTCGTAACCGAAATAAACAACTTCTAGGCCTTGAGATTTAGCATATTTAATTACATCAACACTGATTTCAATAATATCATCATCACTCCATTTAGCAAATTGATATTGTAGTTTAGGTCTTCCCATTGGAATTTCAATGATAACACCATCAGCACCACATTCAATTGCTAAATCAATATCTTCTTTTTTAGCACGAGCAAATGTAAAGATTTTAGCATTTAAACCAAGATTAACGATTTCTTTAACAGCATTTTTATCTTCTTGTGAAACAGCAGGCATACCAGCTTCAATTCTATCTATTCCAACTGAATCTAATAATTTTGCAATTTCAATTTTATTTTCTTTTGTTAAAACAATACCAGGAGTTTGTTCTCCGTCTCTAAGAGTTGCATCATGAATTGCTACACTTTTTGGTAGATTAAATTTACTAGTTACTTCTTCACTATAGTTAAACGGACTAACCCACCATTTATCAGTATTCCATTGTTTATTATTCATTAAATTCTCCTCAATTTAGCTTTTCTTGTTGATACAACAATCAAGCTTACAAAAATTATAATTCCGATTAAATCGGTAAGTGTGCCTTGGAAAATCATTAAAATTCCACAAGCAATTAATAGTATTTTTTCGACTAGGTTTGTATCTGTTTTTATAAAACCAACTATTGCCATTGCGATTGCAACTACCCCGATAACAGAGAAGAAAACTGTTATAACAATATCTAATACAGCTCCTTCCATTAATAAACTTGGACCATACATAAACATATAAGGTAGAATAAAACTAACAATTCCATATCTGAAAGCAGTAAATCCAACTTTATTAAGATCGGCTTTGGCTATTCCAGCTGCTACATAAGAGGCTAGAGCAACAGGAGGTGTTATAGTTGAAATACAACCAAAATAGAAAACAAATAAGTGAGCTGTTAATACAGGAGCTCCCATTTTAACTAATGCTGGAGCAATAACTGTAGCAAGAACTAAATAAGCTGCAGTTGTAGGAAGTCCCATTCCAAGAATTAATGAAATAAACATTGTTAAAATTAATGCAATAATTAAGTGTCCATGTGATATAGAAACAATCATAAATGCAAGTTTTGAACTTAAGCCTGTAAGAGATAAAACACCAGAAATAATTCCAGCAGCTCCACAAGCTACAGCAATTGATACTGTATCACGTGCACCTTTTTCTAAAGCATTTCCAACACTTTTTAAGAATTTTTTAGTATTAAAAGATTTTTTTCTAAAAATTTGGTTTGGCACATAAACAACTAAAAGAGATATAATTGAAATATATGCAGCTTTAAATGGGGAGTAACCTGACACCATCATTATAATCAAAACAACGATTGGTAAAGCTAAAGGCCAATCTTCTTTTAATACAGATAGAGCTGTATCTTTATTTTCTTCACCTTTTGCTTGAATATTTTTTTTCTTAGCAATTAAGTGAACGATTACAAAAATTGATAAGAAGTATAGTATTGAAGGCAAAATTGCTGCTTTCATTATACTTGCATATGGAATACCAATTATTGATGCCATGATAAATGCTGCAGCACCCATAATAGGAGGCATCATTTGTCCTCCAGTTGAAGATACTGCTGAAATAGCACCAGCTTGTTCAGGTGAATAATCATCCTTTACCATCATAGGAATAGTTAAAGATCCTGTAACAGCAACGTTACCTGCTGCTGAACCAGAAAGCATTCCAAGTAATGCACTGAATATGATTGATGTTTTTGCAGAAGCTGCACAAAATCTTTTGGTTAATGTGGATGAGAGTCTAAATAAGAATTCACCACAACCAAATTCAGATAAAAAGGCTCCATAAATACAGAATAATATAATGTAGTTTGCCGATACACTTATTGGAGTACCATATACTCCAGCACTAGTTGTATATAACATGTTGATTACTCTACTTAGTGAGTAATGTCTTGTCATTAAAATACCACCGATGTACTGTCCAATAAATGGATAAACTAAAAATATTGTACAGATAATTGCTAAAACATTTCCAACGGATCTTCTTGTTGCTTCTAGAATTACAATCATGAAAATTGCACCAATAATTACATCATAGCTTGATGTAACACCACCACTGTTTGCTATTGCTTCCCATCTAAATAATAGGTGAGCTCCACAGTAAACTGAAAGTGCTAAGAAAAATAGTCTAATTGCTAAGTCAATAGTTTTAAACTTATCTTTTTTAGTGCTTTTTGTTAAGAATGCAATAACTAACATAGCTAATAGGTGAACTATACGTATTGGCATTGTTGATAAAGTAATTATTCCAGAGACATTCAATAAATGAAATAAACTAACAGTGATTGCAATTATTTTAACAATCATCTTATTGAAGTCTCTTGTATCTGAAATTTGATTCATTCTCTAATCCTTATTAATTAATTTCGCTGAAATATTTTTGAGCACCTTCGTGTAATGGAATAATTGTTTCAGAACTAGTTGCAGCATTAATTTGTTTTGCTGTTGCATTGTTTTGAGCAAATTCCTCAAGGTTATCGTAAATAGCTTTAGTTACTTCATATACAACATCTTCACTAATATCGCCGTTTACAATTAATAGGTTGTTAATTCCAAGTGCATAAGCATCGCTTGATAGATTATAAGTATCAGCGGGAATATCGAAACCTGAGTAATATGGATATTGTTTTGAAATTGAAGCCATTAATTCTTTGGTTAAATTGATAAATTTAATATCTTTAGTTGCAGTAATTTCCATAACTGAAGAAGCTGGGTAACCTGAAAGAGCAATAGCTGCATCAACGTTTCCGTCTGCTAATTGTGTAAAACCATCAGAGTATGATAAATAACTTGGAACGATATCATCTTTAGTAAGGCCTACTTGTTCTAATAACAATTCAAGTATAGGTAGAGAACCACCACCTGCAGGACCTACAGCTACTTTTTTACCTTTCAAATCTGCTAATGAATTAATAGAAGATGAATCTAGGGTAACCATATGGAAGATACTTGGATGTAAATTACCAACAGCTTTAACATTAAGAGGCTTAGTATAAGGATCTGTTCCATTTAAAGCAGCATTAGCTAAGTTTGAATTAGTAATACCGAAGTCAGCATCGCCAGCATCAACTAATCTTGGGTTTTCTACAGAACCTGCAGTAACTTCAGGGGAGAGGCTAACGCTTTGGGAGTGTGCACTAACTAAGTTAGATATTTCTTGTCCAATTGCATAATATGCACCACCGACACTAGCTGTTGCAATATTTACAGCTGCATTTGTATTAGATTTACTTTCTGAATCCCCATTACTACCAGAACAGCTGGCGAATAATAGTGGTATTAGAATCAATAGTAAAGATAATTTTTTCATCTTTTACTCCTTTGTAAAATGATATATCATATATCATATATGATTTTAATAAATTGTCAACAATTATTTTATAGTTTTTTAACAATTGAAAAAAAGTTTTCAAATTGATTAGAATTAATTAAAAGCTCAGAAGTTTGGGTAGAAATATAAATACAAAAAAATAAATGTTAGATATAATTAGAATTTTGAATATTTTAAGAGTTGAATGACATAGTATTAATATTAGATACAAAAAATAATTATTGATGTGTATTTTACCTTTATTTAAATAAAAGTAAATTGGGTTATTTTTTAAAAGTTGTATAAAACATATTTCAACATATTTCAACATACTAAGACCTACCTTTAATATTATAGATATTAAAAATAGGTCTAAGTCTTATAATTTAATTTAAATTTTATTTATTTGAGGATAGGGCATATCCCTTCATAAAGGAATTGTATAAAAGTGCAAATATAATTAATGGAGGTATGATTGTAACAATAGCTCCGGCCATAACTAAGTTCCATTGTATTGAATCCCCAGCGCTTTGTATTGCATTTAGTCCAACTTGAATTACTTGAGCACTATCATGTTGTATTATTATTCTTGGCCAAATATATTGATCCCATATATATACAAATTGGATTAACGTTAATGCTCCAATTGTATGTATACTCATTGGAATTAAAATTTTTACCAAAAATTGAATAGAATTGACTCCATCCATTTTTGCTGCATCACAAATACTAATTGGAATTGATAAAAATTGTTGTCTAAATAAAAAGACTCCTGTTGCTGATGCTAAAAAAGGAATGATTATAGCAATTTTAGTATCTCCCATTCCAAATCCATATTTTGTAGGTGCAAATAATAGTTCCATTGGATTTAATATCCACAATAGGAATTCACTTAAGCTTGAGGCTGGTGCATTACTAACAACTTCAAATAGGCCAAGTATAAGAATTTCAATTGGGAACATTAGGGTGATGATGATAAATGCAAAAATAAATTTCTTAAATCTGAATTGATAAAATACCAAAGCATTAGCTGCGAATAATGATAGAACTACTTTTCCAAATGTTATTATAAAGGCATAAGATAGTGAATTTAACATGTATGTGTGCATATGGTAATCTAGCCAGATATGTTTTATATTTGAAAAAAATGAAGATCCTATTTTTAAAGATGGAGTTGTAACTTCAATTAGTGATTGTGTGCTTTTTATAATTGTAAATATTAAAGGAAAACATACTAATAATACAGAAATAATTAATACAATATGAATCCATAATGGATCTTTTGTTTTGTTAATCTTATTTTTATTAAACATCATAATTCACCTTCTTTCCAACTATTCCAAATTGGAACATCGTAATTATCATTACAATAATCATTAGAACAAATGTTTCAGCTGCCGCAAATCCCATATTTGATGAGCCAGCAAAACCATCTAAGAAAATTTTATACATCAATGTTGTTGTCATTCCAACGTTATCCATAAATGGAGGTTGTCCCATAGGTCCACCTTTAGTTAGTACATCGATTATTGCAAATGAATCAAATAGGCTATATGTAATATTTGTAAATAATAGGAAGAATGACGTAGGGCTTAAAAGTGGGAATATAATGTGGATAAATTTAGAAAATCTTGATGCTCCATCAATTTCAGCGGCCTCTAAAGGGTCTTTTGATATATTTTGAAAAGCTGCAATGTAAAATACTATATTATAACCTAGGTTTTTCCAAACAGCTGCAAATACTGCAACGAAAAAAGCTAGATATGGATTTGTAAGCCAACCTGGCTTTATATTAAATACTGCTTGTAAAACTGTATTTATAAGACCAACCTCTGGATTAAACAAAAAGGAAAAAACTGTTGAGGCTACAGCGGGGGATAGTGCAAATGGCCAAATTAATAGAAGTCTATAATATTTTGCACCTTTTATTTTCTCACTTGTTAAAACAGCAAGAAGCATTGAAATACTTAATCCTAGGATTACAACAAAAAAAGCAAACGCTATGGTTTGAAAACACGTTTGTATAAAACCTGGGGCTAGGGCTCCAGAGAAAAGATTTTTAAAATTCTCTAATCCAATAAATTTTCTTGTTCCTAATATAAAATTACTTCTATAAAATGCTAATACAAAAGTTTTTAATGCTGGATAATATATAAATATAATTAGTACTAAAGAGGTAGGTAACAAATAAAGGTAAGGAATTACCTTAGCTTTAAATATTGCATTTTTATTTTGATTCATTTTTGTTCCTTATATAAAAAACAATCAGGCAAATTATCAAATAATTCACCTGAGAGTTGATTATTAGTTTATTTAGAAGTTTGCATTGTATTCTTTGATTTTTGCATTAGTTAAAACTATTGCTTCATTCATTGCAGTTTCAACATCTTCACCATTAATTATTTTTACTAAAGCTTCTTCAATATATGTTCTATGATCATATACTGTTCCACCTAGTGCACCAGCTGTAGCTTTGTTTGCAATTGTATCTAGTAATTGGTTAAAAGCAACAGTTTGAAGTGAGTCAGAACCAAACCAGCCTTCGCTATCTAATTTTTCTACTGAAGATTTTCTAACAGGGTAGTAACCTGATAATTTATGCCATGATACCATGTTATCTGTGTTTGTCATGTATAAGATAAAGTCTCTAGCACCTTCCATTTCTTCTTGAGTGTGACCTTTTGTTAACCAAATTGAACCACCACCGATTACTGTACCGTTTCTCTTTGTTCCACTAGCGATTGGAAGCATACCAACATTTAAATCAAATTTACCTTTAGCACCTTCACTGATTACATTAATATCACCTGTGGAAGTCATATGGTACATAGCTTTTTCATTTGTGAAGATGTTGTCAGATCCACCCCAGTCTTCTACCTTACCAGTCCAAGCTAATAGTCCTTTATCTGATAAATCTTTGTAGAATTGAGCTACTCTTAATCCAGCTTCTCCACCTAAAAGAGCTTCAGTAGCTCTACTATCACGACCATTTCCATTGTTATACATATAGCCACCTTGTTCTGCTACTAATTCTTCGAAGAACCAAGCGTGTATTCCATCTGTATATTTTGCATCAGTAACACCTGCAGCTTGAGCTTTTTCTAAAGATTCAATTACATCACTAAATGTATTTGGAGTCCAATCTCTATCATATCCTGCTTGAACTAACATATCAGTGTTAATATATAAAACTGGAGAAGAACTATTGAAAGGAATTGAGTTAACTTTTCCATTTATGGTGTAGTAATTTAAAACGGGCTCAATATAGTCAGATGTATCAAATTCACCAATTTCACTTATTGGTTTGAAAATTCCTGAATCGTAGGCAACTTGAGAACCAGCTTCAGCTATATGTACTAAAGTTGGTGCTGATCCTTGTCTGTAAGCTAAAAGTGATGCTTGTAAAGTATCTCTGTAACTACCTTTATTTTCTTGTGTTACATGGTACTTATCTTGAATGCTATTAAATTCTTGAACTCTATCTTCAATCCATTGACCTCTTGCATCTCCGAAAATGTGCCAAAATGAAATCTCAATTGGTGTATTTTCTTGAGCGGGTGATTTAGTAGTCTCGCTAGATCCTTGGGCAAATATTGATGTAAAGCTTAATGAAAGCATGAATAATGCTATAACAATCTTTTTCATTTTATAAATCTCCTATAATTAAAGTTATATTTGATTTATAAAGGACATCTATTTATTTATTATTATTATTAGGTTAAGAAAGTGTTAATTGATTTAAAATGTTTTTTTTACAAATATTAATAATTTATTTAATAGTAAATATATATATAGTAAACATTGTTAAATTTTGATTATTATTTGAGAATTTGTTAAAAAATCTTTAACTTTAATACTTTATTTAATTCATTATAAATATAGTAGGGTATTTATAATGAATAGTTCAATGTATCAAAATTAAAGATATTGTTAATTTTAAATTAAATTGTTAATGATCAGATTTTTTTTGAATAGATTATTTTATCATCATTAAAATCATAATAATCTTTTATTAAAGCTTCCTTTTTATAACCATTTTTCTCATAAAACAATCTAGTTGGTTCATATAAAGATGTAGAAGAGGTTTCTATATAAATATTTTTGCCTCGTTTACTTCGAATTAAACTTTCTGTTTTTTTCAAAAGTTGAGTGCCATAACCTTCTCTTTCAAATATAGGATCAACTGCTATCCAATAGAGATCATAACTACATCTAGTCCCTTGTATAAATCCGTAACAAGAATAACCTATAAGGGTATTATCTTTTTCAATAAATACAAATTCATAGCTACTTTCTAAGATGTCTTCTAATTTTTCTTGTAGAAGTGAAATTGCTAACTCTATTTCACTTTCGCTAAAAAATTCTGTATCACACAGTATGTTATTTACACTAATTAAATCAGAATATGTAGGTTCATATCTGAAACTGTAATCACTCATCTCTTTCCTCTTTTATTATATATTTTATTAAATTATCGAAGTTAATACCTCTTTGATTAGCTGCAGCAACAAATCCACTATCAATATTTATGCAAGGATTCATATTAATCTCTAAGACATAAGGAATATCATTTTTATCAACACGGAAATCTACTCTTAAATATCCTTTAGAGCCTAATTTTTTAAAACATTTTTTGCTAATATCTTCCAGTTTTTTTACAAGGGTTGAGCTTTCAGGTGTTAAATCAAAACTTCTTTTTGTATGTTGATATTCAAAGGATGTTTCATCCCATTTTGATTTATAATTTAATATCTTAGGTTTATTATCTGAAAAATCAATAAAATCCATTCTTGCAATCGGGAGAGTAGTTGGCTTTGAATTAATATTTAATACTGATACACTAAATTCCTTCCCATCAATGAACTCTTCAACAAACATATCTTTATCGTTATTGATAAAAGTGGATATGTCCTTTTGTGTTTCAAATTTAGTAACTGATTTATCATCAATACCACAAGATGCTTCCTCACATCTTTTTTTTACAATTACAGTTCTATTTATTAAACTAGGATCTATAGATTTCATATCTGTGTGATAGTATTTAGGTGTTTTAATTTTAAGTTTATTTAATAATTGCTTTGTATATACTTTATCACCTGTTAGATAGAGTGAGTTACTATTTCCACCTGTATATCTTATTTTATATTTTTCAAAAAGAAGTGGGGCTAGATGAAGTGTATCACTTCCTTCTAAAGTTTCTACTAAATTGAAAATTAAATCAGGAGTAATATTTTTTATAGTATTTAAATTGTCTTCTAAATTTAGTGAAAATGTTTCTATTAAAACTTTATGCCCTAAACTAATTAGGGCTAATTTTACATTTTCTGCTTCTTCTAATGTATCTTTCTCATCCTCTGTGGGGGTTAAAGATAACTTATCAACAAAGATTAAGATTTTCATACAATCCTTTTATTATTTATGGATTTTTTTGAAAGTCGTAAAGTGGCTTCATCCATAATTGCTTCAATTAAATTCTGATAACTTAAATTATTTAGTGAGCAAAGAATTGGTAGATCTGAATCTATTGGATGTAATCCAGCTAGAGGGTTTACTTCTAGAAAATAAACATTTCCTTTATCATCCATTTTTAAATCTACTCTACCACCATCTCTACAACCTAAGGCTTCCCAAGAAGATAGAGCAACTGCTTCAATATTTTTTCTTATTTTTTCATCAACTAATCTATATTTAACATAGTTTAAATATTCACTTTTACTTTTATAAGAATATATTCCATCGTCACATGTTTTATCTATTAATATTTCCATAGAACCTATTGCTCTAGAAGAGATGCCTTCTCCAATAATCCCTACAGTAAATTCTCTTCCAGATAAAAAGGTTTCAACAAGAATTGGTTGGTTATATAAACTCAATTGTCTCTCAACTTCTTTTCTAAGTTGTTTATAATTATTAACTATTGATTTATTGCTAATACCAATTCCTGTTCCTCCATAAAGAGGTTTAACAAAAAGAGGATAGTTTAGATTTACATTTTCTATGTCTTCTTCAGTATTTATAACTGTAAATTTAGGTGTTAAAACTCCTTTTGATTTAACTATAGTTTTTGCAATAGATTTATTTAATGTTGTTGTTAAAACCAAAGCTGAGGAGAATACACAATCAATTGAATAAGCTTCTAAGAGACTTGGTACTTGAGCTTCTCTTGAGGGGCCATTTAATCCCTCGCAAATATTAAATACTAAATCTACTTTTTTACCTGAGTTTAAGAATTTAACTAGGTTGAAAATATTTCCAATTCTTATTGTTTGATATCCATAGTTTTGTAAGGCTTCATCGATAGCATTGATTGTTTCAATGCTATCAAGTTCTGCAACAGTTTCACTATCATATCCCTTTTTTATATAATCATCTTTTAGATCATATGTTAGGCCAATTATTTTTTTCATTAAAATTTTTCCTTAATATCAGGATATGAATATTCTTTTCCTTGGAAGTTGTATAAATAAAGATTGTCTTTATCTCTTGTTTTGTAGTAGTTTGGCAAAATTGGTATTTTACCTCCACCTCTTGGTGCATCAATTACATATTGAGGTACAGCGTAGCCACTAGTGAATCCTCTTAAACTATGTATAATATCTTGTCCTTTAGAAACCGTTGTTCTAAAGTGTTTAGATCCAATAATTGGGTCACATTGAAATAAATAATAAGGCTTAATTCTGACTTTTAATAATTTGTGCATGAGATTTCCCATAATTGTTGAATCATCATTTACACCTTTAAGTAATACAGTTTGAGATCCCATTACAACACCACTATCTGCTATAGCATTTATAGCTCTGCTTGATTCAACTGTTATCTCATCAGGGTGTGTGCAGTGAACACTTAGATATAGAGGTTTATGAGATCTGAAAATTCTAAGCAAATTAGGTGTTATTCTTTGAGGTAGTACCATTGGCACTTTTGTCCCAATTCTAACCATTTCTATGTGTTCAATACTAAATAAACTATCTAATAAAAATTCAATATCGTCATCACTTAAGGTTAGGGGATCTCCTCCTGAGATAATTACATCTCTTACTTCTTTATGGGTTTTAATATAATCAATTCCTGTTTGCCAATGTTGTTTTAATGATTGAGTATGACCATCTACCATATGTGATCTTGTACAGTATCTACAATAACAAGAGCAAAATGCTGTTGTTAAAAATAATACTCTATCAGGATATCTGTGGACAATACTTTCTACAGGAGATGTGTGCTCTTCCCAAAGTGGATCTTCACTTTCTCCTTTGCTTACTACTAACTCGTTTGTTGTTGGAATCATGGTTTTTCTTAAAGCAGAATTTTGATCTTCTAAATCAATTAAGCTTAAATAATATGGTGTTATAGCAAAAGGGCAGTGTGTGCTTTGTTTCTCCATAGCTTTTTTTTCTTCGGCTTTTAAGTCTAGAAATTTAGAAATTTCTTCATAAGTGGAAATTCTATTAGCTATTTGCCATTTCCAATCGTTCCATTTTTCATCATTTACGGTTTGATAAAAATGTTCTCGAAAGATTTTTGTTTTATCTCCTTCAAGATTGTTTTGAAGGGATAGTGCGGGATACTCAGAATCTAAATCATTTAATTTTTTTTCTTGTTCTGAATTGTGGGGGCTAGATGTGCCCTGAAGAGTATTTATGCTACATTCCATAACATTTAACCTTCTTTGAAGTAAGAGCCTTTATAAGTAGAAGACACTCACAAAAGTGTTGAATCTACCTCAACTCTAGATGCTTGCAATATAGTCTTGAAGTTGAAAAAAATCAATGTTTTTTTTTACCATTTTGATGAATTTTTTAACTTTTTTTTTAAGATATTTTTTACTGAATTTTAATGGCTAAAAACCAAAAAATAATTGAAGTTTTTTTTATTATTTTTATAGTTTATTCTTTGATGAATTGAGCTTTAAATAAACATTAACCCTACACCAATAACAGATATAATTGTTCCAATTATTTCTAATAATCTTACATGTTTTTTAATAAAAATTAGTTCATAGATTAATATGAAGATTGGACTTATTTGAACTAGAGCTGTAACAAGTCCAACAGGCGCATAATTGAAGGATGTTAACAAAAGTGACATACCAATTACTGGACCACTTATAGTAGCTAGGAAAAGGAGTGATAGATGCTTTTTATCCTTGAAAGATGTGAAATCTTTTTTAAACTCTTTTCTAAAAAATAGAGCAAATATTACAGATGCAATTAATCCACCAATCATTCTTATTGCATTTGTGCTAATTGGTCCAAGATCTGTTAAGGCTGTTTTTGCTAAGATATTTGAAGAAGCTTGGAAAATAGCAGCAAGAAGTGCAAAAAAGGCTCCTTTTGTTTTATTTTTCTTCTTAACTACATCAATTTCTTTTTCTTGATTTAGTATTAAAATTATAATTCCTGAAAGTGTAATTAATATTGCAAACATTTGTATGATAGTTAATATTTCTCTAAAGAAAAAATAGGATAATACACTATTAAAAATTGGGTTAAGGGTCATAATTACCATCGCCTCTCTAGGTCCGATATTTGTAAAAGCCCAAAATGAAAATGAATCACAGAAAAAATAACCTAAAACGCCAGAGATTAATAATATTATCCAATTTGATAAGCTAGATTGAATAAAGAAATTTCCATCACTTATTAAGGCCATTAATACTATAATTGGAACAGCAATCCAAAGTCTTACATGGACTGTAGCTCTAGTTGAAACTTCTTTTCCAAGGTAGCAATAGATTATTGAATTTTCTGCGTAAGTTAGAGCAGCAATAATTGCAAGTATTTGACCGATGAGTAGGGGTGGAAGCATTTAAAAAATCCTTAGTTTTAGTTTTATTATTGTTCTTAGCTTAAACATTAAAAAATATGATTTCAATAACTTAAGTGTTAACTTTATTTGAGTTTTATTTTTTTTTGAGCAACTATGACAAATCTATGTTCATTAGCACAAATATATCCTGTTTCATTAATATATTTATCTATTTTTTTTAATTCTTTAATATTTTCCTTTACTGAAAAATTTGGAAATTCCCATTCAATTATCTTTGCAAAATATATAAAAGCTTCAGTATCAAAAAATTTAATGGGATTAAATTCTTCTTTTGCTAGTAAAATTCTAAATTCATTTTTTTTAGTTCTTTACTCACTGTATTTAAGTTATTATTTAAAAAAGGGGGTACATAATTAGGATTTATTAATTTTGAAAAAGAATAATCGTTTAATCCGCCCACTTGCTGGGTAATAAAAATTCCATTGGGTTTTAGTATTCTTTTAACCTCTTTAATTGAGAATGCTTCATGCCGATTAATGATAATGTTAAATTTTTGATTAGAATAAGGAATTTTATTATCCTCTTCAATAAATTTAACACATATTCCTAAGGGTTTTAATTTATTTATACATAATTCATAATTTGGCATATATCCTTCTGTTATGTAAGTTTTATCATGTGGAAAATCTAATGTAAGAAGAAATTCTCCACCGCCAGTTCCCATATCCAACAATTTCATTTCAGGGGTTAAGTATTGTTTAATTATTTTTTTATAATTCCAGGAAGTGTTTATTGTTTCCATCCTTCCTTTTAGATAAGAAAAATCTCAACCTATAAAAGGTTTTTGTTCTTCTTTCAGCCAATTTAAAATTTTAATGTCTTTATTTTCTTTATTCATAATCAATCTTTAATTTATTTACATTTTGATATTGTTGTTTAATAGTATGATTAATAGGTATAAAAAAGCAACTCTTAAAGAGTTGCTTTAGAGCGAAAGACGGGACTTGAACCCGCGACATCCACCTTGGCAAGGTGGAGCTCTACCACTGAGCTACTTTCGCAAATAATTATATAATTGCACTAGGCAATTTGTAGTGCGAGAGGGGGGACTTGAACCCCCACACCTTACGGCACTAGAACCTAAATCTAGCGTGTCTGCCAATTTCACCACTCTCGCATATATCAATTTTCTTGAGCCGCAAAGGGATCGAACCTTTGACCCACAGATTAAGAGTCTGTTGCTCTACCAGCTGAGCTAGCGGCCCATACATACATCAAGTATTGCGCTCGGAAGGATTCGAACCTTCGACCTGCGGATTCGAAGTCCGACGCTCTATCCAGCTGAGCTACGAACGCCAGAATATCAACTTTCTTAATCGTTGCAAATCAATTCTAACTTAACGACAAGAGTGAAACTATCATATTTTAGGATAAGTGTCAATAAATAAAATGAAGATTTTTGTGCTATTGGTTATAAATAGCTTAAAGGCAGAATTGTTGAATAATTTAAGTATTTTAATGTTTCTATATAATTTACTATATAGTAAATAATTAAATATTGTGTTAATTCAATTGTTTGCATTTTTTCTATATATTCCTGAATTAAATAATTGTGTTTATGTATCTAAAAAATGTAAATGGTAGATATAGAATATGCTAAATTGCGCAAGAAAAGTTTAAGATCCATAAAGTATATAAATACTAATTTTAAACAATATTTAGGGAAAAAGAACTAGAAAGACTCATGTCAAAAACATCCTATATGTTCGGATGTTTGATCCATCTAGTTCTACATCTATTATAATTATATGGACTATTATTATAAAGATTTATATAAATGAAGAAAAACTAATCTCCTAGTTTATATCAGGTTAATATGAACAGATTTTGACAATTAATTCGTTCTAATTAGTTTTAAAAGGATTGTAATAAATATTACAAGACATTTTAATAACTGTAAATTATAAATGTTAATCAATACTTTGTTTTTTTATGTTATTCACAGTTGTAAGAAAAAAAAATCGTAGTTATTAAAACTACGATTAATCAAAGGGTGGATGACGGGACTTGAACCCGCAACAACCAGAACCACAATCTAGCGCTCTACCATTGAACTACATCCACCATGAAGCCTTAAGTCAAATAACTAAGCGGCTCAACGAGGCATACAATGCCATATTTTAGAGGTTTTTGTCAATATAGATTGTTAAAATAATTTAAAAAAAAAGTATTTGGCAAAATTATGAGGTTAATTAAAAAAAACTCTTAAGTTTATGCTTATCTAAAGAGTAACTTAAGAGTTTTATTCTTATTGAAATTTAGTTTATTCAATTAAACCTGTTTCTTGGCTAAATACTAGAGATGCAGGAACAACATACATATTTAATATATCTTCTTTTGTTAAAGGTACCCCACCAGCTTCTAGGTTAGAAATAAATTCTTTAGCTTCGCTTTTATCTTTAATATGAGATAAAATAATTAGTTTTTCGTCTTTGTGAGCATCTCCACCACTAAAAAAACCGCTAAATACGCTAAATTCACTTTCTAAACTATGATTTAAGTTTTTAGCATCCCAGACTGATGCTGTTTGAATACCAGCACTTTGAAGTGCTAGTAAAACATCTTCTTTATAATCCAAATCTGATAATGAAATAATTAATAAATTCATATCTTAAATCTCCTTTTAATCGCTTGTAGATACGTGAACTTCGCCAGCTTTTTTAAGGGCAAAACGTGTTAGTAATGGTCCTACAATTTCTGTAATAATAGTAGTAAATAATAATACGTTAATTACAATTGTAGCCATTGTAGCGCCTGCACTACCATATTTTGGTAATGTGAATTCTTTATTAATTGCTAAAGCAAGTGCTAGTGCGACTCCAACTTGTGGTAGCAGAGCAAATCCAACAAAACTCTTAACAGTTTTAGGTGCTTTACCAATTCTTGCACCAATAGAAGCACCACCGGTTTTACCAATACTTCTTGCAAAGAAGTAGAATAATCCGAGTACTCCAATTTGTTTAATTAAGGAAATATCTAAATTAGCACCACCTAAGATAAAGAAGGCAGTAATAAAGATAGGGGATAAGCTTGTAACGATATTTGAACTTTTCTTACTAAGCACTGGTGACGTATTAACAATAACAGCGCCAAAGGCCATAGTCGCTAGAAGTTCTGAAACCCCTAGATATTCACTTATACCAATTAAGCCTAATAAAAATGCTACTAATAATAGCATTATCTGCTCATTGTTCTTAACTTTCTTTAAGATTAGAACATAAAGAAGTGCAGCAACTATACCTATACCAAAGGCTTCAAGTATTGCAATTAAAGCACTAAGTAACATAGTAGGTACAGCAACATGTGTTCCTAATAATCTAGAACTTACAAAGCCTTCAACAAATACATAAATTATTAAAGCTGCAGCATCATCTAGCCCAACTACCGCTAATATAGTAGAGGTTAGAGGACCTTTTGCTTTATATTGCTTTATAACTGCAACTGTTGCAGCTGGAGCTGTTGCGCTAGCTACTGCTCCAAGCAATAGGGCTGTATTTAATTCTGCATGGTATAAATATCTTAGAATTAAGAATACAACTACAAAAGTACCTAGACTTTCAAATAGAACTATTGAAAAAATACTTTTACCTAAGCTTTTAATAACATCGACTTTTAATTCAATACCGATAGTAAAGGCAATCATACCTAATGCTATTGTAGATATTGGACTAAATTTGTTTAGAATTTCAGGTGTTAATAAATTAACAGCTGATACACCAAGAATAACCCCTAATAACACAAATCCTGTTACTTCAGGAACCTTGATTTTATTAACACCAACTTTTGTAGCATAAGCTGCTAAAAAGATTGCTGCTAAATAAAGAAAAACATGACCTTCCATTAATTAATACCTTCTATAAATCTGAGAATTGAGATAATACTTCTTCTGCACTAGTTGCAGCTAATAAAGCTTTTCGACGCTCAGGATTCCTTACCACTAAAGACACCTTAGATAAGATCTGAAGATATTGTTTTTGGTCATTAGCCGGACCACCAATTAAAAATACCAATTTAACACTTTGATTGTTCCCGGCTCCCCAGTCGGTGTTATTTTTTAATACAGCAGGTATAACAAAGAATTTGGAAATATTTTTAAGTTTTGCATGTGGTATAGCAACTTGCCAACCAACATCAGTACTCATTATTGATTCTCTTTCGAAGAGAGCATCTTCGAATTCTTTTTTATCAGAAATCAAACCTTTAGATTCAGCTTCACAAACCATTTTAGTTAGGATTTCTTTTTTGTCATTGTTGTTTAAAAACAGCACCGAATTTTTTGAAAAATAATCTATTACTCGCATTGTTTTCTCCAATGGGCATATTTTATGGATTTAAATTTTTTTTGTAAAGCTATTTTGATCACTTTCACATATAAATGATTTTTATTTCATATAATTTACTTCCTAATCAAATAAGGTGAATAATTTTGGTTAATTATATTAAAATTGTCTGATTAAGGTAGTTTGTCTTGACTTTATTTAACTGATTAATAATTTAATTTTTAGGTTATTTTATATAGGCTCTTCAACTCTAGGTTGTAATAATGTTTTATATTATATACTTTTTTATTGTTAATATAATTTATCTTTCGATAAAGGGGAGTTAATAAAAGTGAAATTTGCTCTAGAGTGCACCAATTGTATAATTAATCAGGTTAAACAAGTCTCAGATATGAAGAAGCTAGGAGAAGAAAAATTTATTTTGCTTAGAAAAGTATTATCTTCACTTGAAGAACAAGATTATAATAAAACCTCTCCTGAAATATATGGAAATGTGTACAAGCAAATAGTAGAGTATTTCAATAATGAAGATATTTATAAAGATATAAGAGAAGAATATAATGAAAAGTTTATGAATTTATCTATTGAAATAGAAAAAGCAATAGATAACTCAGACAATCCTCTTAAAATGGCCTTAGCTACCGCAATTGAAGGAAACTTGTTAGATTTAGCAATATTAAATACTTTTTCAATCGATGATTTAATTTCTTCTATTTTGACAATAGAACAAACTAAATTTAAGATAGATGACTCTGTTTTGCTATTAGATGAGATTAGTAGATGCAATAGCATTTTATATATAGGAGATAATTGTGGTGAGATAGTTTTTGATAAGCTTTTTATAAAAACTATAAAAAAGAATTACCCATATGTAAATATATATTTTGCAGTTAGAGGAGAAAGTGCTGTAAACGATGTTCTTCTCAGTGATGCTCTTCAAGTAAATATGGCCTCTGTTGCAAACATTGTTGAAAATGGAGATTCTTCTCTTGGAACTGTTATAAATAGATGTTCAAAAGAGCTTGTTGATTTATATAATAGTGTAGATTTAATAATTGCAAAAGGACAGGGAAATTATGAGAGTTTAAGTGAAACTCCTAGAGATAATTTGTATTATCTTTTACTTACAAAATGCCCTCTAATTGCAAAAGAATTTAATGTGCCTACAATGAGTGTTGTTTGTGCCAAAGCAAAATTATAAAGATTAGTTATTATCTTTATAACCTAAAATGATGTTAAATTAATTGTCTTATTTTTCATAATATTTATATTTTTTTGTCAATCTAAATTTTAAATTTAAACAATTTCTTTTTAAATTTCATATCTTAATTGTTATAATTTTTTCAAAATTTTACTCAAAATAACTTATTTTTCATATTTTTACCTAACAAAAATTAAGTTAAAATTATTTTATTTGTATAATTTTTAAATAAATATACTTTTTTCATTGACAGAAATAAGTAGCTATTCATATAATTCAGTGAATGAAATAAGTAGCAGTCTAGGAGGATTGTATATGAAAAAAATTTTAGCTTTAGTAATGGTAAGCTTAATTGCAGTTACTAGTTTTTTTGCATCAGGTGCAAATGAAAGCAAAAGTGATGACGGTACAATAACTTTAACAGGTTATATGCAAATTGACCCAGCAAACCCAGCTTATGCAGGTCATAATGCAGTTGTAGAAGCCTTTGAAGCAGCATATCCTAATATTAAATTAGATATTGAGTATGCAACAGGCGAAGCCTTTCACCAAAAGTTCCAAGCAATGGCTGCATCAAGAAAAATACCAGATATTTTTACTTGTTATGGTGGAGCTAGAACAGCTTATATCCAAGATCCAGGATTAGTTTTAGATTTAAATGATACAGATTATTTAACTGATGAATTTAAATCACAATTTAAACCTGTAACTTTCAAAGCTCAAGGTGAAAACGGTGAATTATGGATGATTCCGCCAACACTAGCTGTTTGTCACGTAGTATTTGCAAACAGAGCTATCTTAGATGAATTAGGTTTAGATTATCCAAAAACATTTGAAGAAATGATTGCTCAAGTTCCAACAATCAGAGCTGCAGGTTATTATCCAATTTCAATGGGTAACAAAGACCAATGGGTTGTAAACTCTTGGTTACTATCTTTATTAGTCGATAGAACTGGTGGACCACAATGGTTCATGGATGCAGCTAAAGGCGAAAATGGAGCTAAATTCACAGATCCAGCATTTGTAAAAACATTAGAAATCATTCAAACAATGTGTGAAGAAAATTTATTCTCCCCTGGTGTAAACCAAATGGGTAATGGGGAAGCAGACCAAGAATTCTACCAAGGTAAATCAGTATATTTAATCGATGCTGGTTGGAGAAGTGGTGGTATGGATTCTCAACTACCTACAGAATTTACTGAAAATATTGAAATGCATGTTTTCCCATCAATTAGTGGTGAAGTTAGAAGTAATACTTCAACTGCAGTAACAGGGGAAGGCTTCGGTATTGCAAAAGCAATTGAGGGAAGTGAAAAAGCTGATGCAGCTTGGAAATTTATCTCCTTCTACACAGGTGAAGAAGGTTCTAAAATCTTTGCCCAATATGGTGATATTCCAACATATAATATTGATTATTCTGATATTGAAATGGGCATTATGCAAAAGAAATACGCTCAATTCCAAGAAGAACATGAAATGGGTTATGTATTTGATTCGATTATGAATGGAGAAGGTGTTTCTCTATTGAATGCAAATATTCAAGCAATGATGATGGGTAATGGTGATCCTAGTGATATAGCATCTCAATATGAAAAATGGGTTGCTCAAAATGATACCAACAGAGAGTAGGTAATTTTGACATGTCGCTAGATTTTCTAGCGACATTATTTACTAGGAGAGAAAAATGATAACAGATCGAAATAAGAAATTTAGCTATTTAAGTTTATTGTTGCCAGCTTTCATAATTTATATTGCAATAATAATTTTTCCAGTTGTAGTTAGTTTTGGTTTATCTTTTACTAAATGGAGGCATTTCCAGTTAAAAGGATTTGTTGGTTTAGAAAATTACATAAATATAATTAAGGACCCAATTTTCCAAATAGCAGTTAAAAATAATGTAAAAATAATGTTGATTTCAGTTTTTGGACAGATACCATTAGGAGTAATTTTAGCCTATTTGCTATTTAGAAAATGGGTTCGTGGAAGTCAATTTTTTGAAATGATGATATTTTTACCGATTACTATATCATCAATTGTAGTTGCCTTGCTTTGGAATAGAGTGTTTTCCCCAGTAGGTATTTATACCTCGTTTATAAGAACAATTACAGATAATCCGGATTATGTTGTTAAGATTTTTGAAAATGAAAAACATGCAATAGTTCCTGTATTGTTTGTATTATTGTGGCAACATACAAGTTTGTACATGATTATTTTTTTGGCAAACTTGCAGAGAATTCCAAAATCAGTTTTTGAAGCTGCAACTATAGATGGTGCTAGTGAATGGACAATAATTAGGAAAATAGTTTTACCAGCACTTACAGCTGTTATATATACTTGTTCTGTTCTTGCAATTTCAGGAAGTTTAAAAAGTTTTGACTTAGTTTTCGCCATGACAGGTGGTGGGCCAGTTCATTATACATATGTAATGGCTCTATACCTATATCAACAAACCTTTACCTTTAATAATTACGGATATGGTAGTGCTGTATCAATTATTATTGTGGTTCTAAGTGTTGGCTTGATTACATTCTGTCAGAGAATGTTTTCCAAGATTAGTGATAAATACAACTAGAGGAGAAAACTTATGAAAAGCAATTTAAGAGAGAGAAAGATTTCCCTTCATGCAATTTTTTTCTCATATACATTTTTAATTTTATTTACAATAATTACTTTGTTTCCAATAATTTGGATGACATACTCATCTTTTAAAAGTATGGGAGAAATAATGCTTCATCCTCTAGGATTTCCAAAAGATTTCACTTTAGCAAATTACCAAAAGTGTTTTGAGTTTGGTAATATGGATTTTGCATTTTTAAATAGTGTTATATATAGTACTACCTCAACTATTTTAGTTGTTTTACTATCACTTCAAGCAGGCTTTGCTTTAACTAAATTTCCATACAAGAGTAGATTTGTTTATTCGGCACTATTTACAACAGGTTTATTAATCACAGTTAATTCTGTTATAACGCCATTGTTTATAATGGAAACTAATACTGGTCTATACAACACCTATTTAGGTGTAATACTTCCATATGTGGCTTTTGGACTTCCTATGGCTGTATTGATTTCTTGCTCTTATATTAGAGGTATTCCAGATGCCTTAATTGAAGCAGCTGTTATTGATGGAGCAACTTATCAACAAATATTTTGGAAAATTATTCTAATTGTTTCAACTCCAGTAATTGCAACAATATCTGTATTAACATTTTTAGGCAACTGGAATGAGTTTTTGATGGTGTTCACCCTAACTAGTGGGGAAAATATGAGAAGTTTACCAGTTACAATTAATTCCTTTGCTGGTCGATTGAATCAAGATTATGGCTTACAATTTGCTGCTTTAGTTATAGGAACAATTCCTATGTTTATATTTTACTTAATTGCCCATAATGCCTTGGTAGAAGGCTTTGGCGAAGGAGCTTTAAAAGAATGATAAAACCAAAAATAGAGATATGTTTAGAGAATATAGAATCAATTATAGCTGCTCAAGAAGGCGGTGCAGATAGAGTTGAATTCTGTAGTGATCTTTTTGAAGGTGGTCTAACTCCAAGTCTTGGAATGTTTAGAACTGCAAGAAAGAAAGTTTCAATTGATATGAATGTGATGATTAGACCTAGAGGTGGAGATTTTTGTTACTCAGATCTTGAATTTGAGACAATGTTAGAAAATACAAAAATCTTCAAAGAAGAAGGTGCAAATGCCATTGTTTTTGGAATATTGAATCCCGATGGAACTATAGATAGTGAAAGAAGTGCTAAACTTATTGAAGCTGCAAGACCTTTAGAAGTTACTTTTCACAGAGCTATTGATATGAGTAAAAATGCCATTGAATCTTTACAAACTTTAATAGATTTAAAAGTTGATAGGGTTTTAACAAGTGGTTTAGAGCCAACAGTTATGGAAGGGCTTATAACATTAAAAGAAATGATTGCTTATGCTAAAGACGATATTATTGTTATGCCAGGTTGTGGAATTAGTGAAAGAAACTTTGAATTTATTAAAAAAGAGTTACAAGCAAAAGAATATCATGTATATTTACCTATGGAACAACAATCTAAAATGCTTTATACACCTAACCATGTCTATATGGGAGGAGAATTAAGGCAGGCTGAATTTGTTATTACTAATACAGATAATAGTAGAGTTAAAACTATAAAAGGACTAACATAAATGGCTAATGGTAAATTTCAAAAAGAGACTAATAATTTTCTAATATTACAAAAACTCAGACAAGGTTTTCTTTCAAGAAGACAACTTGCAGATGATTTATCCCTTCAACCCTCAACAGTAACTTATGCTATCAATAGATTGATTGAATTAGGTTTAGTTGAAGAGAAGGGCGAAGATACTAGTATTAAAATGGGGAGAAGAAGAACTCTCGTTGGATTAAATCCAAATTATGGTTGTGTTTTTGGAATTGAACTATTGGTTAATCATTTCAATGCTAATATTACGGATTTTAGTGGTAACGTAATTTATAATTTAACACAAGAATATGATGAAACTATTATTCCTTATCCTAAAGGAAGTGTAAAAAGATTTGAATTTATTGTTGATTATGTATTACAAAAATTAGAAAGCAATTGTTCAAATAAAATCCTTGGTGCTTGTATTGCTATTGCAGGTATTGTAGAGCAGAAAGGTGAAAAAATAATGTTTAGTTGGACTCAAGGTCTAAATAATTATTATACCAATGATTTAACAAAAAAATATTCATATAATATTTTCTTTGAAAATGACGCAAACTGTGCTGCCTTTAATCATGTAGGTCAAGATAGTGATACTTTTATCTATGCTTTAGTTCAAATGTATAAAACCTCTGAAGTTCCAGAGGGTGTACCCCCAATTGGAATTGGTATGGGTGTTGTAATTGATGGAAGGCTTAGAAGAGGATACACCTCTCACGCAGGTGAGTTTAAAAGTGTATTGTATCGAGGAAAGGACTTTAATCAACAACTCTCTATATCTAACGAAGATTTAGCAAATATTGAAAATGATGAATCTGTGCAAAAAGCTTTTTTATCTGAACTAGTTAATAATTTAAGATTTGCTCATAGCCTAATTGATCCAAGAGTAATATATATTGGTGGGTATTTGGTTAAATGGGAACCTTTATTAATGGATATAGTTATAAACAGTCAGATAGAAAATGAGAGTGATAGCTTTGCTATAGCAAGCTCTCATGAAGAAGATATATGCGAAGGAGCTAGTAAATTAGTTTTGGAGCATTTATTTAATTTACCAACTGTTACATCAAGACTTAAAGGGTGGGATACTAAAAATTCTCCAATTTGTATTGATGAGTAGAGGAAAAAAGATTAATGAAAAAGAAAATATTAGTAGGTGGTTTGCACCATGAATCAGATACTTTTAATCCAATTATTACTAGTAAAGATGATATTTGGGTTAAAAGAGGAAATCAATTAATTAATGAGATTGGACAAGATTCTTGTTCCGGAATTATTAAAACTCTTTTAGACAATGATTATGAAGTTGTTCCAACCTTAATCGCTAGAGCTGTGCCTAATGGTATTTGGGATAAGAATTATTATTTGGAATTAAAAAATGAATTAATTTCTAAAGTTAAAGAAGAAAAAGAGCTTGATGCTATTTGTTTATCTTTACATGGTTCTATGAGAGTGGAAGGAGTTGGCGAAGCTGAGGGTGATATATTAGAAAGCATTAGAGAAATCTATCCAGATATTTTAATAGTTTCATCATTAGATATGCATGCAACAGTAACTGATAAAATGATTAAGTATTGTGATGCTTTTGTAGGTTATAAATGTGCCCCACATACAGATACTTTTGAAACAGGAGTGCATGCAGCTAATATTGTAATTGAATCTTTAGAAAATAATATTAAACCTACAATGAGTGCTGTCCACATTCCTTTTCTAGTGGCGGGAGAACAAAGTGAAACTTCAGTTGAGCCTATGAAAAGTTTAATTGACAATCTAAGAGAGGAAGAAAAAAATAACGAAGATATTTTTGCTTTATCTTATTTATTAGGATTTCCTTGGGCTGATACAAAAGAAAATGGTGTAACTTCTCTTGTAGTAACTAAAGCAAATAAGGAAAAAGCTTATGATAAAGCAATGGAAGTAGCAAAGATATTTTGGAATAGAAGAGAAGATTTTTGTTTTTATAATGAAACAAGAATGCCAAAAGATGCAATAGAAAAATCTCTTGAGAGTGTTAAAAATGGAATTTATCCAGTTGTTATTTCAGATTCTGGTGATAATCCTACTGCTGGTTCTTCTTCTGATGTTACAAATTTTCTTAAATTGATATTAGAAAATGATGAAATAAAAAAAATGGAGCCATCATTAATCTATCAATCTTTTTATGATAAAGAAGTTGTAAATTTATTTATTAATAAACCTATTTTAACTACTTTAAATATAAAACTTGGAGCTAAGTACGATAGATTTAAAAGTGAGAGCTTAAATGTAAGTGCTAAATTATTAAGTAAGGTAAAAAACTTTCAAGATGCTGAAAATACTAATTTAATACTGTTAGATATTGAAGGTGTTAATGTTATTGTTTCAGATAAGCACATAGGTTGCTATGACCCAAATATCATCAGAGCACTAGGTGTAGAAGTTGAAAAAAGGAAAATTATAGTGGTTAAATTGGGATATCTAGAGCCTGAAATTAGAAGTATTGCTAAAAGAAGTATGATGGCCTTAACTACAGGCTCATCGGATGAATTGTTCGAACGACTTCCTTATAAGAAATTGAAAAGACCAATTTATCCATTAGATAAGGATTTTGAACCAGATCTTTATTATATTTAGTTTCATTGATAATCTCTTGTATTTAGTGCAAGAGATTTTTTATTAGAATATCTTTATTAAATAATATTATTCATGTTTATTGATATTTAAATCAATTTAATTAATTAATTTGTATATCTAAGTAATAAAAATAAATAAAATATTTATTTGACAGGGCATAATAATCAAGTTATCCTAGTTATGTTAAGAAAAATTAACATAAGGAGATTGTTATGAAAAAAACACTTATCATTGCTTTATCTATTGTTTTATTATCCCTTCCAGTATTTGCGGGTGGAAACAAAGAAGAAGCAACACAAGAAACTGTTAAAGTTGAAGAAAAAATAATGACTCATGATGAGTTAGTTGCTGCTGCTAAAGCAGAAGGTAAAGTTGTTGTATATGCTACTACAAGTAGAATTGCAAATGCAGCAGAAGCTTTTGAAGCAAAATATGGAATTAAAACTGAAACTTCAAATCTTAAAGACTTTGAGCTAATTGAAAAGATCTCAAAAGAAGCTACTAGTGGAGTATTAGGTGCTGACTTTGTTATTGCTCAAGATGGCGGTAGAGTTATGGGTGAATTAATAAATTTAGGTTATTTATATTCATATGTACCTGAAAGCTTAAAGAATGTTATTCCACCTCAATATCAAGATCCTCTAGTATTTTCAGTAATTAATAAATTATTTATTTTTAATAATGAAGATTCAACTGAAGAACCATTTGATAACATTTGGGCACTAACAACAGAAGAGTGGAGAGGAAAATTCCAATTTAAAAACCCTTTCCAAGAAAGTGTAAATGCTAACTTCTTAACAATGGTTACAAAGCCTGAGATTGCTGATCAAATTGCTGTTGCTTATAAAGATTACTTTGGTAGAGATATTGAATTAACAACTGAAAACGCTGGTTATGAATGGATTAAAGCACTTTATGAAAATGATTTGATTGTTACAACTTCTGATACAAAAACAGCAGAAAGTATTGGAGTTAAAGGTCAACACAAAAGTGAAAATGCTGGACTATTTGTATTTTCAAAATTACGCTATGTTGAAAGTAAGAACTTAGCATTACAACCAATTTTAAATGCTCAACCTTTTAATGGTTTTTATTATCCATTATATGCTCTGATGGTAAGTGAAGCTAAACATCCAGCTGCAGCTAAGTTATTCATTGAATTCTTATTAACTGAAGAAGGATTCTCACCATGGAGTAGCAATATGGGAACATATTCATCTAACCCTAATGTAGAAATTCAAGAAGGTGATTACCCTGTAAGTTATTGGGAAAATATTTTAGTTGCTGAAGATCCAGTTTGGTGTTTTGAAAACAGAGCCCAAGTTGAAGAATTCTTAAACGAATATTTATATTAATTAAATATATGGGGTTGTAAAGCAACCCCATAACTTTACAAAGGATTTAAAATGACTTATAGAAATAGATTAAAAATGTATTTCAAAAAGCCCCATAATGTAATCTTAACTTTATTATTTGTAATTTTGATTTATTTAACTGTTGTACCAATGGTAACTATTATTATTGATACATTTACAGTACACCAATCTGAATTAATGAGAATTAAAGGTTCTAAAGTTGGATCATTTACTCTTTATCATTGGACGAAGGTTCTTTTTTCATCGATAAGTGAAAAAATGTTTTATCAACCATTGTTTAATACTATTATTGTTGCACTAGGGACCTGTCTTGTATCGATTTTAATTGGGGGAACAGTAGCTTGGTTGATAACAAGAACAGATATGAAATATAAATCTGTTATTTCAACATTATTCATCTTTCCATATATAATGCCATCTTGGACATTAGCAATGGCATGGTTAAACTTCTTTAAAAATCCATTGGTAGGAGGAGCTCCTGGCCTATTTACAGTACTAACAGGAATTGAAACCGCAAACTGGTTTGCTTATGGGCAATTTCCAATAATTATGGTATTAGGACTTCACTATGCACCTTTTGCCTATATATTGATTGGTGGGATCTTAAGGAATATGGATGCTAACTTAGAAGAAGCTGCTTTATTGATGAAAGCAAGTAGAGCAAGAATTATGAGAAAAATTACAATTCCAATTGTATTGCCAGCTCTTCTTTCAACATTCCTTTTAGTTTTTTCAAGCGCAATGAGTGCTTTTGCTGTACCAGCATTTTTAGGGACTCCTGTACGCTATCAAGTATTAACAACTCAGATGTATAGAACCTTAAATGGTTTAAATCCTGGATATGGTTATATCATGGCTCTAATAATGATAATTATTGGAATAATGATATTGTCAATGAACCAAAAAATTATTGGAAAGAGAAAAACTTTCACTACAATAACGGGAAAATCATCAAATATTGCATTAATTAAACTTAGAAATGGGAGAATGATTGTATCATTATTAGTTCTAATAGCAACTGTCTTAGTATGTATTGTTCCATTGATTTCTTTTGCAGTAGAGTCATTTATTGTTGAACCAGGTAATTATTCATTATCTAATTTCTCTTCCATATTTTGGATTGGAAGCGGCTCTCCGGAGATTGCAAATGGAGAACCAGGAATTTTAAGAAATCCTTCAATTCTATTAGGTTTAGTCAATAGTGTAAAATTAGCAATTGTAGTTTCTCTAGTAGCAGGAACTGTAGGTATTTTAACAGGATATTCTATTTCAAAAGCAAGAGGTACAAAATTAGCTTCAATTGTTAATAATTTAGCCTTCTTCCCATATTTGATGCCAAGTATGGCTTTTGGAGCTATATACTTATCAATGTTTGCAGTAAGAAGAGGTTTTATACCACCAATGTATGGTACATTTGCCTTACTTGTAATAGTCGGATCTGTAAAATACTTACCATTCGCATCTAGAGCTAGTATTGGAGCTATGCACCAATTGAGTGGAGAGATTGAAGAAGCTGCTAGTATTCAAGGAATATCTTGGATTAAGAGAATGGTAAAAATTATTATACCAATTCAAAAAGCAAGTTTCATTTCAGGATATTTGTTGCCATTTATTTCATGTATGAGAGAGTTATCTTTATTTATCTTATTAGTAACTCCAGCTACAAGAATATTAACAACAATGTTATTCCAATATAATGAAAAAGGTTGGAGTCAATATGCTAATGCAATTAACTTATTAATTGTATTCTTTGTAGTAGGAAGTAACTTACTTGTAAATAGAGTAACAGGTGCCTCAATTGATAAAGGTATCGGAGGAAATTAAAAATGCCAGAAATTAGATTAGAAAATATAACAAAAAGATTTGGTAAATCAGTAGCCGTTGATAATTTAACAATGACTATTAACGATGGTGAATTTATATCTTTATTAGGACCTAGTGGTTGTGGTAAAACAACAACACTTAGAATGATTGCCGGCTTAGAAACACCAACAGAAGGTGAAATATATATTGATAATGTTTGTGTTTTTTCATCACAAAATGGTATTGATATTTCCCCTGATAAAAGAAATGTTGGTTTCTTGTTTCAAAACTACGCACTTTGGCCTCATATGACAGTCTATAAAAATATTTCATTTGGTCTCGAAAACATGAAATGGGATAAGGATAGAATTAAAGAAAGAGTATTGGAACTTGTGAAAATGCTAAAAATTGAAGAATATATAGATCGATACCCTTCTGAATTATCAGGGGGACAACAACAAAGGGTTGCTATAGCTAGAACTCTATCAACTGGCCCTAAAATTTTATTTATGGATGAACCATTAAGTAATTTAGATGCTAAGTTAAGAATGGAAATGAGAACAGAGTTGAAGAGATTGCATTTAGAAACTAAATCTACCTTTGTATATGTTACTCATGATCAATTAGAAGCAATGACTTTATCAACAAAAATTTGTTTATTAAAAGAAGGTCTTTTACAACAATATCAACCACCTTTAGAAATATATAGAAATCCATCAAATTATTTCGTTGCAGACTTTGTTGGATCTCCTAATATTAATATAGTTGAAATGAAAGGTAATATTGTAAATGTTGATGATGTAAAATTAACAAATCCTTCATTAAGCCTAATATTTACTCCAACTTCAAAAGTTGTTTCAATTAGTGAAAATCAAGAACTTTTATTAGGAATTAGACCGGAAGATATTGTTATTGGTGAAGATGGAGATTTTGATGCTGAAATATATTCAACTCTACCATCAGGTATGGAAACAATAGTAAAAGTTAAAATTAATGATATTATTTTAACTTGTGTTGTATTCGGTGATGTAGATTTTAAAGTTGGAAGCAAAATAAAGATTTCCTTTGAAAATTCAAAATATATTTTATTTGATAAACAGTCAGAAATTCAATTATCGAGTGGTAAATTATCTTAATATAATCTTTTTATGTTGCCCCGTATTATTATACGGGGTAAAATATCACACAATAAGGTTATGAGGTATTTAATGAAAAAGGTATTAGTAGTTGACGATGAGAAAGCCATAGTCCAGATGCTTAGCATTAATTTAAAGAGTTATGGATATCAAGTAATAAAGGCCTACGATGGTTTTCAAGCTCTTGAGATAATTCAAAATGAAAAAGTTGATATTGTTTTATTAGATATTATGATGCCACAAATGAGTGGAATTCAAGTATGCAATAAAATTAAGCAAGATCCTATTACCCAAGCTATTCCTGTTATTTTAGTAAGTGCCAAAACTCAAGTTGAAGATAAGATTGATGGTTTAAATAATGGTGCAGATGACTATGTTTCAAAACCTTTTGATTTATTAGAACTAAAATCAAGAATAGAGGCTGCGTTGAGACAAGTGGAAGTTTTAGAGAACCATAATAAAATTTTACAAAAAGGAAACCTTATTATTGATTTATCTACTTTATGTGTAACCTGTGATGATAATAAATTAGATTTAACCTTAACAGAATTAAAAATATTGTGTGAACTTATGAAAAACCCAAAGGGTATGAATAAAGATGAACTGACTAAATTAATATACTCAGATTGTGTTTTTCAAAATAAGAGAATATTAGACGTTCATATGAGAAATTTAAGAAAAAAATTAGAATGTGTTAACTGTAATTGTAAGATCATAACACTTAGAGGAATTGGATATAACATTGAAGTCCAAGAATAAGCTTACTCTAATTATAATCTTATCTGTCACAGTTTTTTCTTTACTTGTTTCACTATATTTCATTTCATTTAGAATAATAGTGAGCCAAATTTTAAATCGTGCAGATTCAGATACTAATAACTTAATAGCACTCATTGAAAAATATGATTCAACTGATTTTGCAATAGAGGATTTTAATAATTCAAGAGATTTAGAGATTGTGATAGTAGATGAAAATTATCAAGTTTTGGATAGTTCTCTAGACATTTCTAGAAGTAGATATTTTTCTACAAATATAACAGGGGCTAAATCAGAGGGAGTTGCTTATTCGTTTATAAAGAAAGATATAGGCAAAAAACTTGCTCTAATCTATTCCAAAAAAGGCTATTATAAAAAAAATCTTATTATAGTCAGTATTGAATATCCTTTTATATCTTATTTAGAATTTAAAAATATATTTGTTCTATTTCTTTTACTCTCATTTTTAATAATAGCATTAGATACTTATTTAATTACTGTTATGTATATTAATTCTTACATTTTAAATTTAAATAGATTTGTAAAAACAAATCATGTTTATAACGATTTAAATAATGATGATTTGAAGTTTTCAATCAATAGTGATAATGAAGAAGTATTAAGATTAATTGAAACTTTAAATACTTATAAAGCTAAATATGATGCAATTTTAGAAAATGATAAAAAGCGATTTTCAAAAGTTAATTCATTTTTATCAAATATTCCAACTGGAATTTTAGTAATAGATAATGATGGAAAAATTTCATTGATGAATGAAAAAGTTCATTCATTCTTATCTCTTACAAAGCGGCAGATATTAAAACCGACAAATACAAAAGGTTTAGAGCAAATATTTGAAATATGGACAAAAGTAGTTGAAGATCAAAAAATTAGGATCAAAGATGTTAAGATAAACGACAAAATACTTGAGATTGAATCACTTCCAATGATAGATAAATACAGTCCATTTGAGTTTATTGGCGTTTTATTTCTGATAAGAGATGTAACAAAGATTCGTGAACTTGATAATATGAAAAATGATTTTGTATCAAATGTATCTCATGAATTAAGAACTCCTTTAACTATAATTAGTGGTTTTGCACAGACTCTAAAAAATCAAAATATAGACAATGAAGATAGAGAAATTTGTATAGAGTCTATTAATAGCGAAGTTGAAAAATTATCTTCTCTTATTTCTGAATTATTACAATTGTCTAAAATAGATAAAACTCCTTCCAATGAACAAAATGCCTTTTTTAATCCAACAGAGATAATTAAAGAGCAAGTTGCTTTTTATTTTACAAAAGCTAGTGAAAGCAATATAAAAATACAGCTTGAATTAGATATGAAAAGGGAGTGTGAATTATTCTCAAACGAATTATATTTTAGACAGATTTTTAATAATTTACTTGATAATGCAATAAAATATTCAAGAGATAATTCAATAATAATAATTAGAGAAAAAATAGATAATATATTTTATAGTTTTGAAGTAGAAGATAATGGAATTGGAATAGATAGTGATGAAATAGATAAGATATTTGATAGATTTTATAGAATAGAAAAATCACGAAATAGAGAGATTGCTGGAAGTGGTTTAGGACTCTCTATCGTAAAACAATTTTTAGAAGCACTTGGAGGACAGATAGAAATATCTAGTAAATTAGGAGTAGGTTCTACTTTTACTGTAAAAATAAAAAGGAATAATAATGTATAAAATAAATAAAGAAATTTTTAAAGCATGCGATATAAGAGGTGTATATAATGAATCACTTTTTGATGATGATTTTTATCATATAGCAAGAGCTTTTTCAAAAATATTGATTGAAGAAAATAAGAAAAATTGTGTAGTCGGCTATGATTGTAGACTTTCATCATATAGCCTATTTGATAAATTCAAACAAGGCTTATTAGATAGTGGAATTAAAGTTTTTTGTTTTAACCATTTTGTGAGCACACCCGCTCTTTATTTTGCCACCAATAAAATAAAAGCTGATAGCGCTGTTATGATCACAGCTTCCCATAACCCTCATTACTATAATGGATGTAAATTTGTAATTAAAGATAGAATATTTCATCAGGCAGATATCTCTAAGTTACATCAAATTATTAAAAAGGGCGATTTTGTTAATAGAAGAGTTGAAGAAATTGAAATGGTTGAAATTAAAGAAGATTATATAAACTATTTAATTTCAAAAATGAATTTAAATAAGATTGAAAAATTAAAAATTGTTTGGGATTGTGCAAACGGAGCTGCAACTTTTTTCATTAAAGAATTTGTTGAAAAATTGCCTTGTGATAATATTTTAATTTTTGAAAATCCAGATGGAACATTCCCCAATCATAAAGCAGATCCTAGCAAAGAAGAAAATTTAGAATTATTAAAACAAAAGGTCCTTCTTGAAAAAGCTGACATTGGCATCTCTTTTGATGGTGATGGGGACAGAGTGGGGTTTGTTGATAATAAAGGTCGATATGTAGAAGGCAATCAATTACTTATAATATTAGCTAAAAATTTTTTACTTGAAAATCCTGGTGAAAAAGTAATGAGTGAGGTAAAAGCTAGTAAAGCCCTATATGATTCAATAAGTCAATTTGGTGGAAAGCCTGTAATGTGGAAAGTTGGACATACCAATCAAAAATCAAAGATGATAAGTGATAGTATAAAGTTTGCAGGGGAAACTAGTGGACATATATTTTATGCTGAGAATAATTATTTTGATGATGGAATGTTTGCAGCAATAAAATTATTAAATTATTTATTAGAAATAGACAAACAACTAGATTTTGTTATTGATGAATTACCTCAAATAATTAATTCAGGTGAAATCAGACTAAAAATGAATGAGGAAGAAAGAGATGAATTTTTAAATGTAATCTCGAATCAACTAAAAAAAGATTGTAGAACTTTTATTGATATTGATGGTATGAGAGTTAGTACAAAAGATGGTTTTTGGTTGCTTAGAAAATCAAATACTGAACCACATATCACACTTTATTGTGAGTCAAATTCAAATATTGGATATAATACTGTTATAAAAGATTTAAAATCTTATATCTCTAAAACTCAATATAATTTTACTCAATTATAATATAAGTAAAATTATTTTTAAGAAAAAAAACTGGAGGGAAAATAAATCCTTCCAGTTTTTAATTACTAACTAAAATTTAATCAGCATCTCTAACTAATAATGCATAGTTATATATGACAATATAATCAGCTGCATTTTCACTATTACTTAAGTCGAATTCAGTTATAGTATTGTTTTCATCGAAGTCATAAGGATAATCTTCACCATATAATTTTTCCCAGAACGTTCTGGATAATTGTGGAACTTGAGTTACTATGT
This sequence comes from Sphaerochaetaceae bacterium, assembly GCA_963677735.1. Lineage (GTDB taxonomy): Bacteria > Spirochaetota > Spirochaetia > Sphaerochaetales > Sphaerochaetaceae > Pleomorphochaeta. Next base: position 1,249,199 of record OY782505.1, on the reverse strand, counting down.
AGTTAGTATCTTTATAATCAGCTCTCATACATCCAGGGCCATGAACGTCTACAAAATCATCAGCTGTTACATCAACAGCAACATCACTTGAAGCTGTATCAGAGGCCTTCATATCTTCAGGTGGGGGACCCATAGGTTCTCCATTTCCCATAGGAGGTAAACTTCCGTCCATAGGAGGCATACCATTACCTTCCATCATTGGAGGTTCTCCTTGTTGTTCAGTATCAGCGACTAAATCAATTCCATACCCACGACCGAAGGCAATGTAATCAGCCATTTCTGGGAAATCTCCTGCGGTTGTACTAGACCAAATATAGCAATCTGGACGACTTAAATCAAAGAATTCTGGATCTGTTGCAGGTAATTCTGTTTTTTCATATTGAACAATGCTTTGTAGTTCTTTTACATTAGGTAATCTCCAATCGCTATAGCCTAGGTATTCAATCTCATTCATTTTTTCTACCCATGCTAAAGTATCTACCCAAGTTCTACCATAGCCAAAGTTTTCATCCTCTTTACTTCTAATAGTACCATCATCATTTACAGCACCACTGTCTTGTTGGCTCCACATCAATCCAGTAGCGTTATCTGTAATAGTACCATCATTGTTATCAACAAAATCATTTACGCCATATACATTTTCTTCTCCTCTAACAGCTCTAACTCCTGCTGGAATTGAGAAACCTGTTGAAGAGCCGTCAATATTATACCCGTCACCATATGATTTTAGGTGGCCATCAGCCCAGTTAAAACCATAATTTTTTTCCATTTCTTCATAATCGTTATTTGCTGGCATTTTACAAACGGTACTTGTCCAATAAGAGCCTGTATAAGGTTTTGCTTCATCATAGAAGAAATCGAAATATTCAGTATCGATATAAGGGAGAGCTAAAGAAGTATCTTCAGGATTTAATTTACCTTCAAGCATAGCAATTGAGAAGGACTCTTTAATAGTTGGAAGTCTCCAATCAGTGTAGCCACCTAATTCTAGGTTTTCTACATATTCAACAGCTTCATCATATGTCATTTTCTCTGAAGGTGGAGTTTGTTGCCACATTAGACCTGTATTATTATCTGTTACAGTTCCATCTCCATTATCTGTATATGAAGGCATAATTCCTTGATATTGAGCATCTTGCCCATAATATAAATCTCCTTTTTCGGGAGCATCAATTGTATTACCTTCATTATCATAAAATGAAGTTTGCATAGTATCTGTCACTACAAATTTAACTGAAGGTGTATTGTTTGTTTCCTCTTGTTCAATATTTGAAGTGCTACATCCAATAAATGATATAGAAACTAATGTGATTAAAAGTCCTGAAAACTTTAAAACTTTAGTATTCATAATTTAACCCCTTTGCATATTTTATTATGCAATAATTAATATCTTCTACTAACAAAGTATATGCTAGTTTATTTCTAATAGAAATGATCAAAGTTAATTTTTCTCATAATAATTGTAAAATGAGGAAAATATATATATTTAGTAGTTGACTAAAAGATAAGAAATATCTTATCAATATTAGTAGACATGTCAACTAATATTAAATTTATTAAAATTTAGTAGATGTGTCAACTATAAAGAGAGGTTTTTATGAAAGCATACCCAATAGATCAGATTATTGATGATATATACCGAGAAAAAAGTAAGGTTTTATCATTATTTTTAGATAAATATTCTCTTGGTAATGGGCAATTTCAGATTTTAAATGAAATAGCATGGCATGATGGTATTTCACAGGAGGGTATTGCATCAATTAGAAACACAGATAAATCGGCTATTGCAAAATCCGTTAAAGGGTTAATAGAAAAAGGGTATATTTATAAAGAGAGAAACCTTGAAGATAAAAGAGCCTATTGTCTTCATTGCACAGAAAAGGGGAGATTAATGATTCCAAAAATACAAAAAATTGTTGAATCTGTAGATCAAATTCTGTTAAAAGATTTTTCTCTAGAAGAGTCTTCACAATTAAAAAGACTATGTTTAAAACTCAAATCTAATATATCAACTGCTTTAGAGTAGATTACCTTATTAAAAATATATATCTAGCTATATTTTTGAATTTAATATATCGTTGACTTATATATCGATTAATGATATATTGCTATACGTAATATATCATTAGGAGTTCATATGAATAGAGATATGCCTTTAAGCGAAGCAACTTATTATATTTTATTAGCTTTAATTCAACCGAATCATGGATATGGAATAATTCAGCAAGTTGAGCAAATGACAAACTCCAGAGTAGTTCTTGGTGCTGGAACATTATATGGAGCTTTAAATTCCCTATTAAAAAAGAATTGGATTAAATTATATAGTGAAGATACTTCATCTCGCAAAAAAAAGGAGTATGTTTTAACCGAATTAGGTTTAAGCTCTTTAAAAGCTGAAGTGAGTAGATTAAAAGGTCTCATTGAAAATTCTAAAATCTTGGAGGATCAAAATGATAAGGTTTAAATTATTTATTGATAAAGATAAAGAAGTAGCTTGGTTGAATAAAGAAGCAAGTCAGGGAAATTCATTTATAAAGTTTTTTTAGGTTTCTATTTTTTTGAAAAAACTGAAGAAGATAAATATCAGTATGATATAGATTTGTTAACAACATACAATGATTTTGATAATTTCAAATCTTTCATGAAAGAGAGTGATATTGAAGTTCTATCTAGATGGTATAAATGGGTTTATGTTAGAAAATTAAATGATAATAAACTCTTTGAATTATATAGTGATTTGGATTCAAAAATTGAACATTACCAAAGAATAATGAAGATGTTTAAAGTAGCTTTTATTATAGAATTAATTTGTTTATTTATTGAAATCTTAGTTCCTTTAATTGAAAATCAAATGAAACTTATCAATTTCATTTTTATATCATTGATAGTGTTTTTCGCCATTGTTTTATTTGGAGCTTATTCAAAGTTGAGTGAAAAAATTGAATTTTATAGGCTTGAGAAAAATTTGTTTTAATAATTTTTTTAATTTAGAAATTTATGAGGTATAATATTAAAACAAATGAATGAGGGAAGGTGTATAAAATGAGATTACAAGGGTTTGGAATTTTTGTTAAAGATATGGCTGTTATGATTAAGTTTTATAGAGATGTTCTTGGATTCGAGATTAAAGATGAAGAAGACACCTCAAATGTTTATTTGGAGAAAGATGGCGTACTGTTTCTTTTATACAGAAGAAGTGACTTTGAGGATATGACTAAATCTCACTTTAATTATACTTTTGGGATTAACGGTCATTTTGAGATAGCGTTATTAGTTGATAACTTTGGTATGGTTGATAAAACATTTAATGAGATTGTATTAAAAGGAGCAATACCTGTTCTAAAACCAACTACAGAACCTTGGGGGCAAAGAACCTGCTATATTTCAGATCCAGAAGGTAATTTAATTGAAATTGGATCTTTTAATAAAGAATAATACAAAATAAATAGATGATGAATATTTAAGAAGTTAATTATGGAATACTACACTAGATTGATAAAACAAAAAAAGGAAATACAAGAGATATTATACTCTTTATATGGAGATAAAGATCTTTTGAATCAATTAGATAAAATAATGCTAAAGCGTTTTCAACAAAGAAACGAGTCTTTAAAGGATTTAGATAAAAAAAGAATTAATAATCCTATGTGGTATATGGATAAAAGCATGCTTGGTATTACTTTATATACAGACTTATTTGCTAATTCACTTATTGGACTGATTGATAAGATTCCATATTTAAAAGAACTAGGTATTACATATCTTCACTTAATGCCAATACTAAAAATGCCCAAAGATAAAAATGATGGAGGTTATGCAGTAGATAGCTTCAGTGAAATTGATTCCCGCTTTGGATCGAACAAAGATTTAGAAAACTTAGCTACAGCATTAAGAGAGGAAGGAATTAGTTTATGTCTTGATTTTGTTCTAAATCATACTTCATCGACTCATCCTTGGGCCCTTAAAGCTAAAGAGGGTAACCAAGAGGCAATAGATAGATATTTCTTTTATCCTAATAGAGATATTCCTGATAAGTATGACTTATTAGTTGCTGACGTTTTTCCTTCAACTGCCCCTGGTAATTTCACTTATGTTGAAGAGTTGAAACAATGGGTATTAACATCTTTTTACCCTTTTCAATGGGATTTAAATTATTCCAATCCAAATGTTTTATTTGATATTATAGATAGCATGTTGAGTTTGGCAAATTTGGGAAATGAAATTTTTAGGCTTGATGCTGTTCCATATATTTGGAAGGAATTAGGAACGAGTTGTAGAAATCTAAAACAAGTTCATTTGATTGTAAGATTAATTAGAATAGTTATGGAAATCGTAGCTCCAGCAATAGTATTAAAAGGTGAAGTAGTTATGGCTCCTAAAGAACTTGCATCTTATTTTGGAACTAAAGAGAAGCCCGAATGTCATCTATTATATAATGCAGCTTTAATGGCAAATTTATGGGATAGTTTAGCTTCTCAAGATACAAAATTACTTTTCAATCAAGTAAATAGTATTTTATCATTACCTTCTCATTGTAATTTTGTAAATTATATTAGGTGTCATGACGATATAGGTTGGGCCTTAGATGCAGATGGGCAATACAGTATTGGTCAAGATCCTATTGAGCATAAAAAGTTTCTATATAATTTCTTTAGTGGTAATTTCCCCTTCTCCTATAGTAGAGGAGAATTATATAATTATGATCCGATTTCTCAAGATGCTAGAAGTTGTGGAACTACAGCTAGTTTTTGTGGAATAGAGGCCGCATTAGAAAATAATAATTTGAAAGAAATGAACAAAGCTCTAGATAGGGATTTGTTGATGCATTCTTTAATTTATTCACTTGAGGGATTTGCCCTTCTATCTAGTGGTGATGAAATTGGTCAATTGAATGATTATTCTTATAAGGTAGATCCTTTAAAAGTTGAAGATCAAAGAAATATTCATAGATCTAAGTTCAATTGGGAAAAAGCAAAACTTAGAAAAGAGCCGGGTACTTATCAAAATAAGATATTTTCTGAACTAAAAAGAATGAGTAAGTTTAGAGCTTTAGATAATTGTTTTAATCATAAAGCTTTTGTAAGTACTTGGGATTCTCACAATCCAAAAGTATTTATAATACGAAGAACTTATAGAGAAGAAGAACTATTGTGTATTTTTTCATTTAGTGATTTTGAAGAAACTTTTTATACAAATAATCTTGTAGGAGATTATGTAGATCTTTTTAGTAAAAAGAGACTTACCCCAGGGTGGGGATATAAAATTAGGTCACATCAATACATTTGGGCAAAGAAAATTCTTTAATCATATAGTAGAATTAATGTATAAACAAAAATATTTTACTTTAATTCGAGGTTTAAATGAAAAAAAGGAGATTCCTAAGCTTAAAGTTGATACTACTAGTATATTTTTTATATATCTTAATTACGGCTGTCTTAATATTTGCTTTTGATAAGAAAAGCAGTCTTGAATATGAAAACAATTTTAACAAATATGTACAAAATGAAGTTTCTTTAGATCGCGTTGCATTAATTGAAAAAAGAGATTTTTCTGCAATGTCAAAAATATTTTTGCTTGATACAGCTGAGAAATCTCTAGAGATATCATATTATAAAATTCAAAATGATGAATCAGGATGTGTATTTTTTTCTAAACTTATAGATGCAGCTAATCGCGGGGTAAAAGTTAAAATTTTACTTGATGGTAAAATAAATAAAACCTCAAAAGATTTTAATGGAATAAATTACGCGCTTGTAAATAATGAAAATATAGAGATAAAATATTATGAACCATTTTCTTTGTTAAAGCCTTGGACCTGGAATAACATATTACATGATAAATATATTATAGTTGATGACAAGATGGCTATATTAGGTGGTAGAAATATTGGTAACCAATATTTTGATGTGAATAATAAGTCTTTACTTTTAACAAAAGATAGAGAAGTTTTAGTAATAAATACGGATGAAAAGGAATATAAAAATAGTGTTATATTTCAATTAAAATCATATTTTTATGAAGTATGGAATTGTTCTTATTCAAAAGATCCTAAACTGAATTTATCTAGAAGAAATATAGCTAAAGCAAATAAGAAAATAGAGGAAATGACAAGTTGCGCTAAATATATTGAAGAAACTTATCCAGCATATTTTAATTCAAGTTTAGATTTACATAATATTTCTTTTGCAACAAATAAAATAAGTTTGATCCACAATCCCATAAATAGATTTAAAAAGTATCCTGAATGTTGGATAGAAATTACTAATTTAATAAAGAGTGCTACCTCGTCTGTTTTTATTCAAAGTCCATATGTCATCTTTAATAAAGAAATGAGAAAGTATATAAGTTTAGATGAACTTTCAAATAAAGATACTACGATTTTAACTAATAGTGAAAAATCGACTCCAAATTTATTCGCTTTTTCAGGTTATTTAAAATATAAAAAACAATTGTTAGAAAGTTCTATTAATATTTATGAATATCACGGAGAAGGTTCCATTCATGCAAAGACATATATTTTTGATGATAGACTTTCCTTAATAGGTTCTTTTAATATGGATCCAAGAAGTGTTTTTTTAAGTACTGAAACTATGCTTGCAATTGATAGTGAAGAATTTACCAATTTTCTTAAAAATCAAATAAATACACTTGAAAAAGATAGCACATTAATCTCTTGTGACACTGATGAGAAAATTAATAATTCTCCTACAAAAATTAAATATATTCTTTTTAGAGTTGTAAAAGTTTTAACTTATTTATTTGATTATCTTCTTTAAATATTTAAGTAAACAAACTTGATGAATCTAATGCTATTTAAAGTCCAATTAATCAACATATAATCTATATATTTTTTCATTGAAATTAATAATCTATAAAGTTAATATTTTTTACTGACTTTAATCAAAGTTTTTTTTTAAATGTATAATTTATTTATTCTAAAATTAAATACTATAAAATCAAAATAATTGAATAAAAAACTCTTACGTAATTTAAATTTTTGTCGTAAAGCTTTTTCATATTGGAGCTAAAAGTTGAAGGTTGATAACAAAAAAAAAGGTATTTCTTTGGAGAATAAGAAAATATTTGAAAGTGATCCAGTAGCTATTGCAATTAGAAAATTAGCTGTTCCAACAGTTGTAAGCATGCTAATTATAATTTTTTATAATATGGTTGATATATTCTTTGTTGGTCAGCTAGGCGAACCTAATAAAGTAGCTGCAATTTCAGTTGCAACACCAATATTCCTTCTCTTAATGGCTTTTGGGAATATGTTTGGTATTGGTGGTGCAACATTCATTTCTAGAGCATTAGGAAAAAGAGAAGATTATAAAGTAAAAAATATAAGTAGTTTTTGTTTTTATGGATCAATTTTTATTGGACTATTTAGTGCATTAATTTATTCTTTGAACTCAAGAGAAATTTTGTTATTTTCTGGTGCTAGTGAAAATACTTTTTATGACGCTAAATTATATTTAGATACGATTACTTATTTTGCTCCTATTGTTGTCTTAACCTCAACTTTATCAAATCTTGTACGAGGTGAGGGTGAAGCTAAAAAAGCTATGAAAGGGATGGTTATTGGAACTTTAATAAATATCATTTTAGATCCAATCTTTATTTTAGACTCCATAACAATATTTTCGACTAAGATTCCTCTTCTTTCAATGGGTGTTAAAGGTGCAGCTGTTGCAACTATTATTGGCAATAGTATTTCAGTTCTATATTTTATTTGGTTTATTGTTGTAGAAAAATGTTCAACTTTAAATTTAAATATTAAATATTTTAAAATTCGTGAAAGAATTTTTGTTGAAGTTATTTCCATTGGATTACCTGCAGCATTAGTAAATATATTAATGAGTATTAGCAATATAATATTAAATATTGTCTTATCTAAACATGGGGATATTTCAATAGCAGCTATGGGGGTCGCACTTAAAGCAAATTTGCTTGCAGTTTTAATTCAAGAGGGAATTGCTTCAGGGACGCAACCTTTAATTGCTTATAATTATGGTGCTAAAAATTTTAAACGACAGCACGAAATAATGACATTTTCTATGAAGTTAAATTTTATTATAGGATTAATTTTAGCCATTATTTATGTTATTTTTGCAAACAAAATTGTAAAAATATTTATTTTAAATAATCAAGTAATTTCTCTTGGAGCTACAATGCTAAGGAGTTTAATGGTTTCCATACCTTTTGTTGGCATTATGTTTGTTTATCAATTTTCCTTTCAAGCTATGGGCAATAGTATTGCATCTTTTGTCCTTGCTATAAGTAGACAAGGGTTTATCTATATCCCTGTATTATTCTTTTTAGATTCGATTCTTGGTTTAAATGGTATTGCATTTGCACAACCAATTAGTGATATTATCTCAGCAATTATAGGTTTTATTATATTTAAATATATTAGTAAATAATTAAATATAATAAATGTTAATTGTTACTGAGCTTTATTTTGTATGAGAGTAGGGCTAATTGAGTTCGATCTCTCATATCAAAACTTGCTAATATATTTGTCATATAATTTTTAATTGTACCTTCGCTTAGATTTAGGGAACTTGCAATTTCTTTGTTTGTCATCCCTTCTCCAAGTAAGTTAAATATACTTTGTTCTTTATCAGACAAATTTAGATAACATTGTTTTAAGCTCTCAATCTCATTGGATTGGTCAATGTTTTTATTATTGTTTAAATGTGTTGATAATCTAGAAATAACTGAATTGGTGGCTTGAAAAGTTCCATTCATGGATTGTTCTAAGGCTCTCACTAAATCATCAATAGGAATGTCTTTTAATAGATATCCTTGAGCTCCTGCTTGTAAAGATTTAATTATATAATCATCATCATCAAAGGTTGTCAGCATTATTATTTTTATATTAGGATTTATATTTTTTATTTTAGTCAAGGCTGTTAATCCATCCATAACAGGCATCCTTATATCCATTAATATAATATCTGGAGAAAGTTCAGTTGCCTTTTTTACAGCCTCTTCTCCATTTTTTGCAGTTGCTAGAATTTTAACTTCTTTTTTAATACTCAGTAAAGATGCTAACCCTTCTCTGATTAAAGTTTGATCGTCAGCAATAATTATTTTAATTGTATCCATTTTCTAGTTTTCCCCTATAATTTTTACAGGATTTTTTGGAGCAGTAGCAACTATTTTTGTGCCTTTACCCATTTCACTAATAATTTCAAAACTTCCTCTAATTAGTTCAAATCTTTCTTCTAATCCAATTAAGCCAAGACCTTTTTTATCATTTGAATTTTTGTATTGATCTCTATTAAATCCAATGCCATTGTCTTCAATTATTAATAGAGCTTCATCACTAGTATATTTTAATGAAATTGCAACTTTATCTGCTTTAGAGTGTTTAATGATGTTTGTACTTCCTTCTTGTATTGCTCTAAAGATAGCAATAAGTGTGGCATAATTACAACTATTATCTTCTTTTTCAATATTCAATTCAATTGTAATTCCACTTTGCTTTAAAGTAGAAATTATAGGTTTTATTTTAGGTTCTAAGGAGAATTTAGTGTCTGATTGAGTAAGGTCATTTAATACAGATCTAGTATCTTGAAGGCTTTGTGAGGCAACTTCAATAGCTGAATTAATAGCATCTTTACTTTCATTTGAATCGATATCAAAGAAGGCTAGTGCCTTTCTAAGTTGAATTTGTAGTGCAGTTAGTGAATGGCCTATGTTATCATGCATGTCTCTAGCAATTCTTGTTCTTTCTTCTAATACTGAAGTTTTTGCAATTTCACTAGCATATTTTTTTAGTTCAATTTGGGATTTGTTTAATTGGTTGAGTAATCTTTCTTTTTCAAGACTGTTGTTTCTATCTATTTGCCAGAAGTTAGCAAATAAATAAAATATAACAACTATAAATATTCTTTGTAGAATGATCATAAACATATAGTAAAAATCAATTTTATGAATTCTAAAATTATAACTATCTAGTAAAATATTTACAAGACAGAGGAAAATTATAAAAGCGATACTTTTTTTAGAAGACATTATAAATGATGAGTAAAAAGCTAAAAGTGGGATTAAATTAATGTAAAATAGTATAATTTCACCACTTATTTTGTATTCATAAACAAATACAAATATAAGACTTAACAATCTAATCCCAAACAAAATATTTAACATTAAAGTTTTCTTTGTAGAATAGTTGTTAAAAAAATCTATAAGCTCTGTAATTATGAATAGTGATAATAATAAACTTTTTAAAATATTTTCAGATAAGATAGAATCTCCAGGTGGTCTTTGTGAGAATTGGAGCGGTATTAAAAATAATATATAAAGTATTACAATGAATAATCTAATTAGTTTTTTTGTATTATTATTATTTGTTATCATTTTATTCATTTTTACACAACTTACATTTTTTTGCTATGACTATAGTCATATATAAAAATTACATTTTTCCTAATTTTTTTTAAAAATGAATTTCACAATAAATCAATATATAGGAATAGTAATGGTAAAGGATATTGTATTTTGAATTTCATCTATACTAGCTTTAATCTTCCATCCGTGACTTGCAACTATCGACTGTACTGTGGCAAGTCCTAAACCAAAGCCTAATCCCTGTCTGCTATTATCCCCTCTATAAAATGGTTCAAATATATGGTTTAACGATTCGGGCTTTATTGTGGATTTATTTGAGTTAATTATTGAAATAGATAAACCACTATAATCTTGGGTTGAACTTAATATTATTGGTTTGGAACAATCTCCATATTTTACTGAGTTTTCAATTAAATTTTCTAATGCTCTTGTTAAAAGTGCTGAATCAAACTGGGTTTCATATTCTTTATTAAAATTTATATGAGATTCAAAGTCTATTTCTTTAAAATTTAATTCTTGATATATATCTTTACAAAGGTTTTCTAAGAATGGATATAGTTTTGTTGACTTTAAGGTAGTTTTAAAGCCTTGATCAGTTATTCTTATATAATTTATTAGAGAGGATATCCTCTCTACAAGTATTTCACTTTTATCATGAATGATATTTAAATATTTTTTTTTAGTTTCTTCATCTTCAGCCATTCCATCTCTTAAGGCTTCAGTATATCCAATTATTGAAGATAATGGCGTTTTTAGATCATGAGATACTCCAGCAAAAAACCTAGCTAGTTGATGCCTATCTTCTTTTATTTGAACACGCATGTTTTCAAGAGAATTATCTAGAAAAATAAAACTATCTTTTTTTTCTATATTTATTGGTGTATCGTAATCACCTGATGCAATATTTGAAGTTGCTATTTCTAATTTTTTTAAATGCTTTCTCATTCTATTTATGCCAATAAAGGAAAGAATACATATTGTTATTAATAAATATCTGAATATTAATCCCATAAGTAGAACTCTTCCTGTTACTAAGGAACAAGAAAGATATAATATATATTCACTTCCATCGGTGAGGGTAACAATCTGTTTTGTTGTATTTGTTGGAGCATTTTCTATTTCAATAATATTGTAGACTGGTTGATTGTTTTTTAGCAGTATTATGTTTTTATCTGAAGAAATTGAATCAAGTTTTGAAATAAGTTGTTCTTCAGTTTCTATATTGTCCAAATCATTTAATACTTCAAAGGCATCTTTGTTTAGTATTTTGGGTATTGAAAAAAAATTGTGGTCATTTGAAAACATTTCGCTTGAATAAGTTACTAATGGAACTATTACTAATATTAAAAAAGAGAGAATAAGTGGTGGTAATAATAAATAAAAAAAACTGTTATTTGATTTGTATTTTTTAGGTTTGTTTTTGCGCATCTAATTTTTCCTTTTCAAAATAATAGCCTTTGCCTCTAACTGTTTTTATGTACATAGGGTTATGGTAATCTTCTTCAATTTTTTTTCTTAATCTTTGAATATATACAGTTACTGCTGAAATATCTCCATATTCTTGTTCCCAAATTTTGTCATATATTTCTTGTGTTGAATATGTCTTACCCGCATTTTTAATTAGAAATGATAAAATTTCGAATTCTTTTATTGGAATAGGTATTATTAAACCATCTTTTTTTAGGCAATAACTATCATCGATTAATTCAAAATTATCAAATATTATTGAAGAGGCTTGAATTTCTTGATTCTTAGCATTTTCTCTTCTTATAATTGCTCTAACTCTTGCAACTAAGACTTTAGGTGCAAAGGGTTTTATTACAAACTCATCTGCACCGATTCCAAGTCCCATAATAATATCTTCATCAGCTTCTCTAGCTGAAACAATTATTACGGGAACTTGAGATATTTGTCTAAATTTTGTTAAGAATTCAAAACCATCAATCCCGGGTAGGTTAATATCAAGAAGAACTAAATCGAAGTAACTTTCTTTTAATAGAGCTAAACCTTCTTCAGCATATATAACATGTTTAGTTTCGATGCCTTCTTTGTTTAGGTATAAGCTTTCAAGTTGTGCAAGTTCAATTTCATCTTCAATAATTAACACTTTTGCTCTCATTAGAAGTCTCCTTCTCCTATTGTAAAGGATATGTATGGTTGTATGTCTTTTGTAATATAATCTATTCCATAATAATAATACGAACCTAGTGTAATTGAAATATCATCATTCATGCTATATGAAAAATTAGCTGCATTAATACTACTTGATTCTGATATATTATTAACAGAGAGTAGTGAAAAGCTTAAATCATTAGGAAGAGATATTGATAACAATCCAGATAATTGATGTGTTGTATCATATGGGATTGAAATATCATTTATTGTAATGCTATTTGAAGAACCATTTTGGTTATAGTAATATTGAGCTAAAAATGTTACTGATGTATCAACTAAATCTTCAATATCTTTCAATACTTGGATACCTACAGTTCCTTCAAAATTAAATTCACTTCCATCGTAAGATTCAACTACTTCAGTAAAAACATCTATATCAGTAAAAAGTGATGTCGAAGAGGTTAGTGCTAATTTCGTTGGATTAGTACTTTGATCATAATTATAATAACCACTTAATGTGTATTCCCCATTATTTATAACTTTTTCAACTCTTGCTGCTAAACCTATTTCACTTGGGTCGTAGTTTTCTGCATTAGGAAAGGTTATGTAACCATAAAGATTATCATTTCCAATTGGTTTATTAACTTTTATAGCAAGGGGCCCTTCTTGATCATCATCTGCATTTAATGGATCTATTGTTGAAATATTTAATAGATTTGCAGGACTGTAGAAATAACCCACTCCCATATTTAAGGTTTGTTTACCCACTCTCACAAAATAGTTATCATCAAGTAAGAAGTCATAAAACAATTCATCTATACTAAAGAAATTATCTTCTTCTGTTGTTGTGGAAGTTGTACTACTTGCTGTATCAATAAAAGGATATGAGATTGATGCTTTTGTATAAAATCTAGTATCAGTTGTAGGTCTCGCACTTAGAATTAATTCAGTTGAAACCTCAGAGGTAGAATAATAATCTAGAGAGGTAGAATCATCAAAATCATAAGTTAATCCTGTTGTAAAATTGAATGAGTATGATCCTGAAATTGAGACTTCCTCACTTAATAAGTCGTCAGAGAGTATTAGTTGGGAGTTTGAAGTACTACTTTCACTCTCAAATAAATCTTCATCACCAAAGAGATTGTCATCAGAGAATAAATCTTCATCCATAAATAAGCTATTTTCATCTTCAATTATATCATCATTATCGAAAAGATTGTCTAAATCGTCACTGAATGCTGCTGTTGATACAATTGTAGCTATTAATAATAAACTAAATATTTTTTTCATTTTCTTTCCTTAATTATTTACTCTTTCGATGTAAGATTTTGTGAAAACTGAATCAGGAATATCATCTGTTGAAATATTACTAATTTGAATTGTAGTTTTCTTGCCTTCTATTAATTCGTCTTGGAATATCATATAAGTTGCAACATAATTATCATCTACTAATTTGTATTTTGTGTAGTAACTAGTTCGAAGTAGTGTCCCACTTTTACTATATTCTTCTTTTTTTAGTGTTACAGTGCCTTTTTTTGAGACATAAATTTTTTGAAAAGGATAAGTTACTTCGTTATTTGTTGCTTCAAGAGATAGTATATTTACTTCGTAGCTACCTAGTTTTCCTTCCTCAACATCTACTACATTATAATCCTCAAGTAAGGATGAAGATGTAAAGTCAGAGTTATTTGCATCAGAGTCGTTAAATTGCTCTTTCATTGAAGTATGGGAGAATTTTCTACTATCTGGATCATAGAACCAAAGGTTATCATCAATTAATAAATATCCTTGTCCTTTGTTTATAGTTGGCTCTTTAATTAATAATAGAAATTTATCTTCAGTGTCATCCCTAAATTGGTAAACGACTGTTTTTTCTATGCCATCTTCTGGATCTTCACTAATCATTGATAGTGTAGCACTAAAATCTGATCCTTCAAAGTTTGACTGAGAATCTATTACATTTAAAATTTCAGTTCCTTCTTCAATTGTGGTTGCAAATGCTGAGTTAAAAGTTACTGCAGCTATAAATATTATTGTTATAATTTTTTTCATTATTGTCTCCTAGCGTAGTTCGTCTGCTACTGATTTCTTCAATGCGCTATTTACTGGTCTTGATACTGCAAATAAGCTAATAAGTGATACTAATACTGCAACAAATAGGATGAATCCGATATTTATTGGAAAGTATAGATGATTTTCTTTTAGGATAAGAGATAGGGCCCCTTGGTCAGGATTTATTTTAATTAAGGATACTATTCTTGTAATAACTAACTCTGCAATTAATCCAAGAGGTACTCCTTTAACTGCAATTAATATTCCTTCAAGATTAAATAGTTTTTTTACAGATTTCTTTTGCATGCCCATAGCTCTCATCGTACCAATTTCTAATACTCTCTCATTCATTATTAATCTAAAGGTATTAATTAAACCAACCATAGTAATTAATAACATTATAAAGAATATTGCATATGCTATTACATTTATAACATTCAAAGCTGTTATTGCTGCTTCGGTATAATCTGTAAGATTAGAAAGTGTAAATCTAGTTCCATCCCATTCTTGATTAATGTCTGTTGCAAACATGCTCATTCTAGCTGACATAAAGTCTTCTTCTTCGTCTAAAGGTAAGGGAAGTGTTCCTCCATTTTCTTCTATAGAAGACTCTATTATTGCTTGAACTTGAGCTATATTATTTGCATCCTCAAGCTCTAATGTAAGTGTTTGATATTGATTTTCATCTAATCCTAATACACTGTTTAGGCCTTCAATTGAAACATAATTCGAAGATAACCCAATCAAGCTATTGCTTTGTGCAACACCTATTACTGTATAATTTGCAACATTTTCTTGTCCTGATACTGTTTGAAAGCTAAAGATGATATCATCACCAATATTAATTGAGAGATCCTCAAATGCCTCTTCACTTAATATAATATTTTCAGATTTTTCTATTCCCTCTAGTGTTCCTTCAATAATTACTAAATCATTTTTTAGTTGCTCTTCATTTTCCCAATCTATTCCAACAACAGATCCTGAAGTGGATTGACTGTGAAAAATTAAATCACCATTGGCATTTGATCGTTTGTGATAACTTTTAATTAATTGAGGGTCTACCTCATTAATTGCAGTTTGAAGTATATCTACATCTGATATTTTATTTACAATTTTTCCACTTTCTAATTGCTCATCACCACTTATGTATATATGACCACCTAATGCTGAAGTAATTCCTTTTTCTATGTTAATTGTGAAACCTGATGTTAAACTTTGTATAAGGATAATTACCATAGTACCAAATGCAATTGCAAAGGTAAGCATATTACTTTTCTTTTTCTGTCTTTTAACGTTTCTATTTGCTATTTTAAAATATTTCATTGTCACTCCTACTTGCTCATTGCTTCTCTAGGTGAGATTCTAAGCGCCACTGAGACTGGGTATAAGCTTGATACTACTGATATAACTGTAATGCTTACTATTGATATCAATATGGATGTTGCGCTAATTCTAGGGATAAATACATCTCCACCAAGTAATATTTTTGTAAAAGTTCCTGTTGCTTGAATTCCAATTTGTCCTGTAATTCCAAGAATTGAAACTCCAAGAATAATTCCTATTATTCCAAATACAATGGTTATGAAAATTGTTTCTAAACTTATCATGTTTTTAATATATTTCTTCTTTGCACCAAGTGCTCTCATAGTACCAATTTCATTTGTTCTTTCAGAAATTGAGACTACTAACGTATTCATAATTACAATTACTACTACAATAGCTATAAGGGCTAAGATGGCATAGAAAACTATTGATATTACATCTGCTAATTGGGCTGACATTCCAGCTCCTTTAGTCCATTCATATGCTATGAGATCCCATCCATTTTCTTCAAATATTGTATTTAAATCATTAATTACTGACTTTGTATTTGCTGAATCTTCTGTTTTTATTAACATATAACTATAGGCATCATCATTAATTGTATTTAGTGCATCTCTCTGCGATGTGTCCCCAAGGATATTGTATATATCGTCTGTATTAATATCTAATGTAGTTTCAGTTTCGTCTGAAAATAGAGAATCAGATGAATCAGAGAATAAATTGTCATCTGAGAATAGGCTATCACTTTCTGAAGAGAATAATGATTCTTCATCAAAAGAGCCTAAGTTTGCTTTCTCACTGTCATTTAGATTTAGGGAGGTTTCGGTATTTAATAAAATTCCATTTAATGCTCTTATATTTTCTAAATCAATAAAACATATCAATGAAATATCAATTGAATCATCATCATATTGATGAATCCCTCTGATTGTCACTTCACGAACTCTTGTTCCTGATGTTTCATTTATGCTAGTTAAAAGAATCTTATCTCCTATTTTAATTTCTTCGGTGGTAGTAGAATTTAGCATATCGTAAACATATTGTGATAAGACGATTCCTTCTTCACCACTTTTTAAGAAGGAGCCTTCTGTAATATTTAGTCCCTCTGGAAATATTTGTTGATAATCAGAAGGGTCTATACCTCTAAAAATGCCAAATCCTGTTCCATTTTCTCCAATTGTCATTAAGCCTGCTGCATTAATCTGGCCTGTGGTATCACTAACGCCATTAACTTTGCTAACAACATCTTCAACTTCTGAATAATTATCGATAACTGCATTAGCACCATCGCTATCAAAAGATGGCATAATTAAAGAGGGAGCTGTATTATCAATTGGGGAGATAAATATACTTCCTGTGTACTTGTTAACATAATTTTCTTCTATTCCAGTATTAAGGGTGTTTAATATGCTAGAGCCTATTACTAAAATAGCAACGTTTAATGTTATTAAAACACCTATTATTAGAGTCTTTGATTTGTGTAATTTCAAATTTCTATAGGCAAGCTTCGCTGTTGAAAAATTCATAGTTGCTCCTATTGTTGATGTCTTAAATTTGAAACAATTTCACCATCTTTTAATGTAATAACATGATCTGCTATTTCTACAATCGAGGGATCGTGGGTAGAAAAAACAAATGTTGTACCAAGGTTTTTGTTCATTTTTTTCATTAACTGTATAATAGCTTCACTACTTTTTGAGTCAAGATTTGCTGTTGGTTCATCAGCTAAGACTATTGAGGGCTTAGTAACTAATGCTCTTGCAACAGCTACTCTTTGTCTCTGGCCACCAGAAAGTTCATTTGGTTTGTGCTCTCTCCATTCTTCTAGCCCAACTGTTTTGATTAAATAGTTAATCCATTCTTTATTTTCTTTTTTTTGTTCTTCTGTTTGTTTTCCAAATAACAAAGGAAATTCAATATTTTCATAAATATTTAAGACTGGGATTAAGTTGAAGGATTGGAAAATAAAACCAAGTGTTTCATGACGAAGTTTCGTTATTTCTTCTTCCTTTAATCCGTTTGTGACTTTTTTATCTATTGTTACTGTTCCTGTATCTGAGGTATCAATGCAACCAACCATATTTAATATTGTTGACTTACCAGATCCTGAAGGACCTGAAAATGATACAAAGTCGCCTTTCTTTAATGAAAAGGAAACATTTTTTACAGCGTGTACTTTGGTTTTTCCTAATGAATAATATTTATTAACATTATCAAATTCTATTATACTTGTATCTTCTAAACTCATTTTATGCTCCATGTTAATTTTATATGCTAATATTAAGAGAAGTTTAAATATTAATTAATAGACACAATATAAATAATTAATAACAAATTGTTATTTATAAAAAATATAAGTTAATTCGTTTGTATGAAAGAAATTAATATGAAATAAAAAAAGCTTAGTCCAAAATTGGGCTAAGCTTATAATTGATTTAGTTATTTTTATAGATCATCAACAAGGGCAGAACTTTTAGCATAGGCTGTGCTTTTTGCTTCAAAGAAATCTGTTTTAATTAGATTTGCATTTGAATATTGGCTAACCCAGTGAAGTGTATCAGGTTCACTATCATGACCTTCATATAATTTTTCGAATCCAAGTTGTGTACAACGTAAATTACCTAGATATTTTATATAATCTGTAACCATTTGTTTATTTAGTCCTACTATATTATCACCAATAACATAATGGCCCCATTCAATTTCCATTTCACATCCGACTTTAATCATTTCTCTATAACTTTCAATTAATTCAGGAGTAAACATGTTAGGATGTTCTTCTTTCATTTCAAGAAGTATTGATCTAAATAGCCAGAGGTGAGTATTTTCATCTCTGTTGATGTATCTGATTTCTTGAACAGAGCCTGGCATCTTATGGTTTCTTCCTAAATTATAGAAGAACATAAAGCCAGAATAGAAGTAGACACCTTCAAGGATGTAGTTTGCAACCATCGTTTTTACTAGACTTTTTAAATTTGGATTTTCTTGGAATTGATTATATAAATCTCCAATAAATTTATTTCTTTCTAATAGATGTTTATCATCTTTCCATTGATATAGAATTTCTGTTCTTTCTTCTGGAGCACATATGGTATCAAGCATATATCCATAACTTTGAGAGTGAACAGCTTCTTGGAAAGCTTGAATTGTTAAACAAAGGTTTACTTCGTTTGCAGTTATATAGTTGCTAACGTTAGGAAGATTTGCTGTTTGAACACTATCTAAGAAAATTAGAAAGCTTAATACTTTATCGTAAGCTGCTTTTTCACTTTTATCTAATAATCTATAATCTTGAACATCTGTATTCATATTAATTTCTTCAGGTACCCAGAAATTGTTCATAGCTTGTCTATACCAATCGCTTACCCAACTATATTTTATATTATTAAAATCATTAAGATTTGTTGTATTTCCTCCCACCATTTTTCTCTTATCTAAGGAAATATCACCATTTTCGTTGAACATTGGTCTTCTTACAATTTTGTTATCATTCATAAAATACTTCTCCTTTAATTTATGAGCTACATGAGGAACATTCCTCAACTTCAAGTGCTTTACTTCTTAAGTAGTAGATTGTTTTAACTTTGTTTTTATATGCTTCTAAATATAGATCTAAAATAGTTCTAAATGTCATTTCATTAGTGATGTAGATATTTAAACTCATAGCTTGATCTATGTGTCTTTGTTTAACACCAGCTGCTCTAATACTCCATTTTTGATCAATTAAGTGTGCGCTTTTGTAATACCAGAATGTGTCTTGGCTAAGTTCTGGGGCAACTCTTGGGATAATCATATTCTTTTTTTCTTCTAAGAAAAATTTATTCATTATTGGGTCTAATCCAGCTGTTGTTCCAATTAATATACTTGTGCTACTAGTTGGGGCTATAGCCATTAGATATGAGTTTCTAATTCCATTTTTCTTAACTTCTTCTTTTAAAGCTAACCATTTGTCACTTGAATAATTTCTTCTTTCAAAGTATTTACCACTCTGCCATTCACTGTTTTCAAAGTATGTATAGCTTCCTTTTTCTTTACTAATTTCCATACTAGCTTTAACTGCACTGTAGTTTATTTTTTCAAATACCTTATCAACATATTCTAGGTGAGCTTCACTTTCCCAACTTATTTGATTTTTTGATAACATGTGATGGTAGCCACTAACACCAAGTCCGATTGCTCGATATTTGTGATTGGTTACTTTTGCGTAAGGAACTGGATACATATTTAAATCAATTACATTATCAAGGGCTCTAACAACACTATTTACTGTCTGATCAATATCATTTTCATCATTTGTGTCTATATTTCCTAATGCTAATGAAGCTAAGTTACAAACAACAAATTCACCAGGTTTTGTTTTTTCAACTATGATGGTATCTCCATCTTCTGTTTCGATTTCATTACTAACTAATTCAATTTCTTTCATGTTTTGAGCTATTTCAGTGCATAAATTTGAACAGTATATAATTCCTTCATGTTTATTTGGATTAGCTTCATTTACTATATCTCTGTTAAATGTAAATGGGGTTCCAGTTTCAATAGCTGATTTTAAAATTAATCTAACTAAATCTTTTACAACAATTGTTCTCTTAGATATCTTTGAGTCTTTTACACAGCTGTAATATTTTTCTTCCCACTCTTTTCCATAGTAATCTTCTAAGTGATAACCTTTAGCTTTGTAAATTTCATATGGGCACATCATATACCAAGTTCCATTGATATCTTTTTCAACCATTTCCCAAAAAAGGTTAGGATAACAAACAGCAGGAAATACATCATGGGCTTTCATTCTATCATCCCCATTGTTTGTTCTCAGTTGTAAAAACTCTGGTAAATCTTTATGCCAAGCATCAAGGTAAACTGCAACAGCTCCTTGTCTAACACCCAGTTGATCTACAGCAACAGCTGTATTATTTGCTAATTTGATCCATCTAATAATTCCTCCAGCTATGCCTTTGAAATCTCTTATAGCTGATCCAACGGCTCTAACTTTACCAAAATATAATCCCATACCTCCACCAAATTTGCTAACTTTAGCAAAATTATCAAGAGATCTATATATTCCATCTAGAGAGTCTGGCACTGTATCGATGAAACAAGAAGATAATTGATGATAAGGTTTTCTAGCGTTACTAAGAGTTGGTGTTGCCATAGTTACTTTGTGTTCGCTTAGCATGTCGTAGAATCTTTGAACCCATGTTAATCTATCATTTTGCTCTTTCATTGCAAGATGTAAAGCTATTCCTAGATACATTTCTTGTGGAGTTTCTAAGAGTTTATTATCATGTGTTTTAATTACGTATCTACGGAGCATAAGGTCTAAACCACTGAAAGTGAAAAGTTTATTTCTGTCTTCTTGAATAAATTTTTCAGCTTCATCAATTTCGCTCTTTGAATAAGAGTTTAATATATACTTACCATAGAGTCCATTTTCACTCATAAAGCTAATTTTTTCATATAATCCATTAAAACCAAATTGGACTTTGTATTTTTTTAAATTACCTAAGAATTGAAGATATAATAATCTTCCAGCAATAAATTCCCAATCTGGTGCTTCAATTGTGGTTAATTCAACACTAGCTTTTAATAAAGCATTTAACTTATCTTCTTTTGTCATTTGAGGTTTAGTAAATGCAAGGTATTTGCTATATAAAAGACCTAAACTATATTGTGATGAAGAGAAGTCTTTTTGAATTTCCCTCAGTACATCATTTAAATTAGGAAGATCTAAATCATTAGAAATTAATCTTCTATCTTCTCTTTTTTGTGTTTGATTAGATCTATATAAAATATAACACTTTGCAACATCATAATATTTATGATTCATCAATGTTTGTTCAACTAAGTCTTGAATTCTTTCGACTTCAACTTCTTTATTTTTTTCCTCAATGAGCGTTGTTTCTATTTCTTTTACTAATATATTTAAAGTTTTTTTATTACAAGATACATTTTTTGCAATAAATGCACTTTGGATAGCTTGTGCAATCTTGTTTTTTTGGTAACTTTCAAGATTTCCATTTCGTTTAACAATTTTTGTTAATTTCATGTATTCTCCTATAGGGTTGTATTTTTAATACTATAACATTTAGTTAAAAATATTATAAGCAAATGATAAGCCATAATTGAGAAAAGTGAAAAGAGTTAAATTAAATAAATTAGGAATTTAACATATTTTTTTTATTTGAATAAGCAATATTCATATTGGATAAATATCATATGACAATTACCCTAAATATAGGGTATACTCTTTATATACAATTGAGGATATTTATGAAAAATAGAAACTATATTGGTTTTTTATGGCATGCGATTTTCTTATCATTAACCACTACTTTTACCGAAGTAAATACTGTAATTCCAGCTCTTATTTTAAGTCTAGGTGGTTCATCTTTTCATGTGGGTATAGTATCAGCTATAGTTATTGGGCTTCCTATAGTAACTAAATTGTTTTTTTCTAGTTTTCTTTCTTCTAGAGCAAATAAAAAGCCTTATCTACTACTTGGTATAAATTTAAGGATTTTAGCTTTAATTAGTATTGCTGTTACACTTATTTATTATAAAAGTTTTTCCTTTATAACTATTCTTTTACTTCTATATTTTGAATTATTAGTTTTTTCAGTTGGTGGTGCTTTTGCAAGTTTACCTTATGTTTATCTTTTAGGTAGTTTGCCTAAGAAATTAAGAATTAACTTTTTTACAAGGCGTCAAATGATTTCAAGTGTAGGGATGCTATTGTCTGTAATTATAGCGAGATATATCTTAGCTAATTGGATGTACCCAACTCAGTATGTAATTCTTTTTTCAATTTCTGCAACAGCTTTATTTGTTGCATCTTTAGGTTTTTGGCAAGTTAAAGAAAACCCAAATGAAAAAATTGAAAAAGTATATTTAAAAGATATTTTAAAAGGTCTTCCAGCTTTATTAAGAAAAGATAAAGATTTTGCAAAATTTTTAATATATTCAAATATAATGGGTGCTGCTTTAGCTTTAACTCCTTTTTATATTGGTTATGCTAAAGAAAAGTTTACTCTCGATGGTAATATTCTTAGTTCTGTTTTGTTAATTCAAATTAGCGGTATGTTCATCTCTTCTTTAATTTACCCGAAAATAATTAATAAAAAAGGATTTAAAGGTATTTTGAAATTCAGGATTTATATTCATTTTTTTCTTCCTCTCATAGCTGTATATATTGCAAATAAAGGGTCAATTATTGCTTATTTATTTATCTTCTTTTTTATTGGTTTTATATTAAGTGCTAGATTAGTTAGTGAAGATGCAGCTTTAATTGAATTGAGTAATGAGTCTAATCGGGTTGTTTATTCAGCTTTAGCTGGAACTTTAAATGTTGCAATTATTATTTTTCCTTTAATTATCGGATCCTTAATTTCTCTATTTAGTTATGAAATTTTATTTGTCATATCTTCTTTTTTAACTCTTTTGGCCTTTCCTGTTTTGACAAAAATGACATGTCCTATTGATTTAGAAAAAGATAATAATTGATTTGATTAATCATAAATTGGTTTTTGTTTTTATTTAATGTATATATTGTTTCAAGTTGCAACTGTTTTGTATAAAAAAATATATGCAAAATATAGACAGGTTTATCTTTTTAGTATAACTTATTAAGTATTGATGACATGACTTGTATAATATATTTTACCTTGTATAACTATTTAAATCTTATAGAAGTTGATTAGCTTTAGATAATATAGATATTAAGTCATTTCTTAATATAATTCTTTTAGGAGGGCACTATGAATTTAATTACTGCACTTGCAAGTACATCAAATAGTAATATTTTACAATCATTACAATTTTGGAATTCTGATGGATTTTCAGTTTTTATTAATAATTTAATATCTGCTGTTTTAGTTTTATTGATTGGCTGGATAGTTTTAAAAATAGTATTGAGCACATTAAAAAAGGTTTTAAAGAAAAGTAAAAAGCTAAGTGAATTGCTTCAAGATTATTTTTTAAAAATTATATCAATTTTAGGGTGGGTAATATTAATTGTAACAGCCTTAGCTCAACTCGGTATTGATATGGCGCCTATGATAGCCGGTCTTGGTATTACTGGTGTTGTTTTAGGCTTAGCACTCAAAGATTCAATTTCTAATTTCTTTGCTGGCTTTATGATTATTATAAATAATTTATTTAGAAAAGGGGATTTTGTACAATTGGGTTCTTTGTCTGGAACTGTAAAAAGTATGGATTTAATGAGTGTTAAATTATCAACACCTGATAATAAAAATGTGACAATTAGTAATAATATAGTTTGGGGAGCTCCTGTTACAAACTTTTCGGATATTGATAAGCGTCGTGTTGATATGAAAGTAGGTGTTCCTTATGATTGTGATTTAAAAGTAGCAAAACAAGTTTTTGTTGATCTAATCTCTTCATATCCTGAAGTACTTAAAGACTTAGATGTAACTGTAGAAATTTCTGAATTGGCAGATTCTTCAATAAATTTTGTAATTAGACCTTGGGTTTTACCTTCAGATTATTGGAAAGTATATTTCAGATTTAATAGTGAAATTACAACAAAGTTGGCTGAGAAGAATATTTATTTGCCTTTTCCACAATTGGATGTTCACTTAGATAAAAATTAAATGTAATTTATTTTATTTAATAAAAAAAATACGGAATTAGGGATGAACCAATTCCGTATTTTTTATATATATGAAAATTCTATTTGGAGGTTAAAAGTTAATTTTTAATTGTTGAAATTTTAAATTAAGGATTAAACTCCAAAAAAAAGGTAACCAACGAGTGGTTACCTAAGAGCGAAAGACGGGACTTGAACCCGCGACATCCACCTTGGCAAGGTGGAGCTCTACCACTGAGCTACTTTCGCAATATTGTTTTTGTTAAGTCACTTAACTCGCATTAATATGCCAAAAAAGAAAAATTTTGTCTAGAGGTTTTTTAAAATTTTTTTTTATTAATTAATTTTTTGGTGTATCTTTTTCCATTCAAGTTCTCCTTTATTGTCTTTTTTTTGTTTTGGTTTAAGTTCAACTTTTGATAATTTTATTATTGCAACTTTATGATACCAATTGATACTTTTATTTCCAAGTTCTGTAGTAAGTGTTTTTAACATATCTACTTTATTGTATTGAATGTTTAATTTTTCTAATGTAGGGCAATAGGTTTTTTCTATCCATCTGTTTATGTCCGTTGAATTAATGAATCTTAATTCTTTTTGACTTAGTATTGTTGAATCTATATTAAAATTTTTTTTATTAAATAAATCTATTAAATCTTCATTGTTCCAACCACAAATACCTATTTTATTATGCTCATAAATAGTTTGTTCACATTTATAGATTAAATTTTTAACTTCTGGATTTATTATAAAGGATGATAATCTAGAACCTTCTCTTGGTATAGTTTGGGCTATAACTATATCTCCACTTTTTGCTAATTTTGATTGAATTGAAGTAAATTGATTTTCAATTGTTGAAAAATTTGAAAACTGATTTCTAATAATTATATGTTCAAACTTAAGTTCACTGTCTAAAGTATTAATAAAATTCTCAATTGAATCTCTTTTAATATATGGTTTATTGAGTTCATCTAATTTTGAGGCATAATGGTTGATATAATCATATTGCTCTTTGTTATCGACTTGGGCACAGACGTATCCCTCTGGAGTTTCTCTAAATGCTTGCCATAATAACAAGCCATGTCCTGCTCCTAAGATTAACACTCTATCAGATCTTTTTAGTGTTAGTTTACTATATAGGGTGTTTTTAATTTTTTCTAATAAAAGGCCTCGTTCACTTGTTGTTCTCTTTAACCATTTTTCTCTGTCTTTGTCGTTAGGAGAATATGTTAAATTTTCAACAAATGCATCTTCTAAGCTTGCTTCTAGCTGAGCTTCTCTTCTACTCAATACTCTGTTTTTAATTTTATTTTCATAACCTAATTCGCCTGGGTTATAAAAAACTTTTCCCTGTAGTGTTGAGGGTAGGTATTGTTGTGCTACAAAATGGTCTTTGTAAGCGTGAGGGTAAAGATATCCTTCTCCATGTCCAAACCCATCACTATCTCTTGAAGCATCTCTAAGGTGATTTGGTACTTCACTGTCTTGCTTTTCTTTTTCAACTGTTTTTAAAGCATCAAAGAATGAGAGTGTGCTGTTGCTTTTTTCACAAGTTGCAAGATAAAGAGCAGCATGTGTTAAATGAAATCTTCCTTCTGGCAATCCTATTCTATCAAATGCTGTGGCATCAGCACTTACAACTGCTACAGCTTGTGGATCAGCAAGGCCAATATCTTCAGCGGCACTTATTAACATTCTTCTAAAAATGAATCTTGGATCCTCTCCTGCACTTACCATTTTAGCCAACCAATAAAGGGTAGCATCAGGATCACTTCCTCTTATACTTTTTATAAAAGCTGAAATTACATCGTAATGGTAATCTCCTTCTTTATCATATAATACGGCTTTTTGTTGTATGCTCTCTTCAGCAGCTTCTTTAGTTATTAATATGTCACTGTTTATTGGGGGAGGAAATTTATCAACAGAAGTTTCAACTGCTAATTGCAATGCGTTAAGTAAACTTCTAGCATCTCCCTTCGCAACATCAATTAAATGTTCTAGGGCATCTTCTTCAAAAGATACTTTAAAATTCCCATAGCCTCTATCTTTATCTTTTAATGCTTGCCATGCAATTTTATTTAAATCTTTGTCGTTTAATGTTTTTAATTGAAATATCCTAGATCTACTAACTAAGGCTGCATTTACTTCGAAAAATGGATTTTCTGTTGTAGCTCCAATTAAAATAAAAGTACCGTTTTCAACCCAAGGAAGGAGAGCATCTTGTTGACTCTTATTCCACCTGTGCACTTCATCTATAAAAAGAATAGTTTTAACTTGGTAAAAATCTCTTCTATCTTTTGCTCTTTCTATTTCTTCTCTAAGGTCTTTAACTCCAGATAGTACTGCATTTAAAGTTGTAAAATGACTTTTTGTTGTATTTGCTATTACTCTTGCAAGTGTTGTTTTTCCAGTTCCAGGTGGGCCATAAAATATTACAGATGATAATTGATCAGCTTGTATTGCTCTTCTCAATAGTCTTCCTTTTCCCACTATGTGGTCCTGTCCTATATATTCTTGTAAATTTCTAGGTCGCATTCTAGCTGCTAAAGGTTGATTTTGAGTATCATTGTTTGTAAATAATGTATTTTCTTGCATTGTTTATCTCTTTAGTTTATTGTTATTTGTGTTGGATCTATAGAAATATTTAGTAAATTCAAAGCTTCTTCATTCTCAGATAATTGTTTGAGTAATTCTTTAATAAATACTGTTTTCATTCTAGGTAAAATATTTGTTGATATTGTAGGGGGACTTTGTCTATTTAAATTTTCTAGTGCATAACAATATATATTATATTCAGTTGCCATTTGAGTATAAAGTTTAGAAACATAATCTAGTTCTTTATTTAAAACATTATCTATTTCTAGATAGATTTCATCTCTAAATTGATCAAATAATATTGAAGTACTTTTTTCATCAATTATATATTTATTCTCAACATCTGGGTAAAGTAATGGATATTGTATATCATCACTATAGTTTATTAATATTTGTTGGATTTCAAATAATGAGTTTAAATAGGCTATATGAACTTTTTCATCAAATTCTTTAAGATTTGAACTTAGATAAGGAATTTGGTTTTTTTGTAAATCTAGATTTGGATATGCCTCTCCGATAATATCATCTAAGCTTAATTTTGAAAATTCTGTGGTTTCTAAATTAAATATGCTCTGGATAAGTAAATAATTTCTTATATCAGAAACTTTTGTTTGTTTTTCTGATATTGAAACTACCTCAATACTTTGACAAGAAAGGCTAGTAATGCATGTTAAAAATATTAAAATGTATCCAAATTTTTTCATATAAATTAATTATAGCATTGAAGAGAGTTTTTTTAAACTAATGTTGTATATTATTTTTCATTATATAAATTAATATTCATATAAAATACATATAATATATTTCTTTATTCTATAATTATTTACAATAGCTTTGTGAGGTGTGAAATTAGATTAAAGGTTTTTAGAACTTGACGATTTTACATAAACGATTTACTTTATATGTATAGATATTAGAGGAGGCCATAATGGCAAATAATATTAATTATGCTTCAACCAGTGATGTAAAGATTAGAGAAAGAAGTATTATAAAAAACGTTTATGCATGGATGAGTGCTGGCTTAGGTTTAACAGCATTAACAGCCTATGGAGTAGCAACAAACCAACAATTGATGACGATGTTACTTTCAAATCGTTTCTCCTTTATGATGTTATTTATTGTTCAAATTGGTTTAGTAATGTATTTATCTAGTAAAATTCAAGATTTGAGTAAGAACGCATCTACAATTGCATTCTTAGCTTATGCTTTTGTAACTGGTGTTACTTTTAGTACCATATTTTATGCATTTCAAATTCAAACAATCTTTTTAGCATTTTTAACAGCAGCTTTGATGTTTGCTGGAATGGCAGCTTATGCTCAATTTACAAAGAAGGATTTATCTGGAATAGGATATTATTCTAGAATGGCTGTATGGGGAATTATTGTAACAATGCTTTTAAATTTCTTCTTTAGATCTGCAGCATTAGAATACTTTATTTCTTTAATTGGTGTAGCGGCTTTCTTAGGTTTAACTGCATGGGATGTTCAAAAGATAAAGAGAACCAACGAACAATTTGTTTCAAGCATGAGTGGAATTGATTATCATAGAGCTAGTATCTATGGTGCATTAACTTTATATCTTGATTTCATCAACTTATTCTTATTTTTATTGAGAATATTTGGTGGTCGTGATAATTAGAAACTATTTGTTTAGAGTTAGAAAAACCTTTTTTTGATGATTGTCAAAAGAAGGTTTTTAATTTTTATATGAGACTTTTCCATCTAAGAGTCCTTTTTTTAAGCCTTCATAAGAAATCTCTTCAACTTCAAGATAACAATATCTTCTACCTATATGCTCTAAATAATGGGCATCTGAGCCTTGAATTACTGTTTTATTATGAGTGTCTTTTATATCCTGTGGTCTAATAGCTTCTAGAGCAGAATAATCTAAATCTGGTAAAAACCCCAAGTTTGCTAATATGCTGTTTGCTTTTTTATCAATATGAGCTGGGATTACTAATCCATCTCTAGAGAGTGTTTCACTAACTACATCTTCGAGGGATATCCCACATGTTGTTAGAAGGGATTTTTCAAAAGTGGATATTATATTTCCTTCAATATCTACAATGTTTTGATTTCCAAATAATCTTGGATCATTCTTTATATTTGGTAATAAGCTTTCAATATAAAAGCCAAATTCTTGAGCATCATTTAAATTTTTAAATAAAGTAAGTACATGGACATCCTCTATTGTATTTATTTCCATTCCAAAGATTGGTAGAATTTGGCAAAGCTCACAAGCTTCTTTAAAGGGAGCAAGATTTCTGCTACAGTTATGATCTGTTAACGAAAGAATATCTATTCCTTTTTCCATAGCTTCAAAGGCTAGTAAGGATGGTAACATATCATCACTGCCGCAAGGGGATAAACAACTATGATTGTGTAAATCTAGTTTTATTTTCATAATAGTTTAGAGATTTAGGGCTTTTGCAATTTTTACACTAGCTAAAAATTGTGTATCATCTGTTTCAAATATTGAAATATCATTTTCTTTTGCTGCTTTAATCATATCATCAGGACAACTTCTTCCATTGCAGATTACAATTGCTGGCATTGATGAAAGAGAGCAAACAGCAATTGTATTTTTATGAGCTTGTACTGTGATTAATACACTATCATCACCTACATTAGCAATTACATCACTAAGTAAATCGCCTGTGTAAGCACTTGAGACTTCTAAGCTCCCATCACTTAATAATATTGTGTTAAATCCTTCAATTTTAGCTATATCATTTACTGTCATCTTTGTTCTCCTCATCTTTTTTTTGTAAATTTATTGTACATGTAACAATTGTTCCTTTTGCACTACTTTCAATAGAAAAATCATCACTTACGTTTTTAACATTTGGGAGGCCCATTCCGGCCCCAAATCCTAAGGATCTAATCCAATCGTTAGCTGTTGACCAACCTGGAGTTAATGCTTTTTCTATATCTTTTATACCAGGGCCTCTATCTTGAGCACAGATAATAACTTTATCTGGGGTATAAGTTGCACTAAGTTGTCCACCATTTGAATGAACTACTATATTCATTTCCATTTCATAAGAGGCTATTGCTGCACGTCTTATAATCTGGGTTGCAACTCCGCCTTTTTTTAGTTTTTTCTTAATTTGAGTACTTGCATAGCCAGCATTTTCAAAATCGTGTTTGATAATATTATAACTGTGAATTTCACCGTTTATATTGTTTGGATTTGTTGGTTGGTTGCTAGCTTGAGATTTCTCAAGAATTTCCATTTCTCTATTAATTTCGACAAGTAATGTTGCTGATATGTCCCTAGAAGTAATCATTCCTACTAGTTCTTTTTCTTTGTTTAATACTGGAAATCTGTGAAAAGAAAATTTATCAAAATAGTTTATTGCAAATGATATTGGCATATCATCTTCTAAAACAATAATGTTTCTACTCATATAAGCTTTACACGGCTCTTCTATGTATCCTTTATCTAGGGCTTGGATTATATCATCCATAGATACAAGCCCAATTAGTCTCTTGCCTTGAACTATTGGAACTCCAGTTATTTTCTCTTTTTTCATGAGATGTTGTATTTCTCTAAGAGTTGAACTCATATTTGCACAAACTAAATTTTTATACATAACATCTTTAACTTTTAATCTGTAAATTAAATCAAGGATTACAGTTGGAGATGAATAGGTGTTTATAGGTATTTCTTGCATATTTTGATTATACTACACAATGTTTAATTTGTGGAAACAAATTTATATTTAGGTCCTAAAATTATTAATAAATATATGATGTGAAGTTAATAATAAGTTAAATTAATCTTGTGGATTAACAAATGTTGTTCTATAATAACAAGAGTAACTTTATAAAGGTAATTTTATAGTGGAATTTAATTTAATAGAAAATATAATATTTGAAGATGACAATATAATAGTTGTTAATAAGGTTTCAAATCTGCCAACAGTACCTTTAAAAAATGACGATGGAAAATTAACTTTGCTAGATTTAGTAGAACAATATTGCCCAAATGTTTGTAGCTTTACTGGCTATAGTGATCATGAAGGGGGAGTTTTACATAGACTTGATACCCCCACTAGTGGCTTAGTGTTAATAGCAAAAAATAAAAAGTCTTTTGATTTTTTGAGAGAAAAACAAAAAGAAAACTTGTTTACAAAAAGATATAGAGTAAAGTCAGAGAAGAGTGATGAATTGTTAGATGGATTTAGGGCTTTTCCATATGATAATGTTGTAAATAATAAAGAGATAACTATCAAATCATTATTTAGACATTATGGTAAAGGTAGAAAAAGTGTTAGACCTGTTTTAACTGATTACCCTAAACAGATAGTAGAAAAAGCAAGTAGCACTCAATACAGTACGAATGTAAGATATATTAAAGATATAGATGGGATTTACTATTTTAATTGTTCATTAACTAATGGCTTTAGACATCAAATTAGAGTTCATTTAGCATGGAGCGGTTATCCTTTAGTAGGAGATGTTTTATATGGGGCAAAGAAGAGCAGTCAGTTTGGTTTGAATTGTTATTCTATTTCTTTCATTGATCCATCATCTCAAGTAGAAAGAACAGTAAATCGAAAGGAAGATGTTTTATGAATATTTTAATTTCTCGTTGCTTATTAGGTTTTCCTTGTAGATATGATGGAAAAGCTTTCAGAAAAGAGCCCTTGTATGAGCTAATTAATACCTATAAAAATGTTCATAATTTTATTGCCGTCTGTCCTGAAGTTGAATCTGGAATGGAAGTGCCACGTCTGCCGTGTGAGATTGTTAATGATAAAGTTATAAATACTGCTGGAGATGATAAAACTGAATTTTTTAATAAAGGTGCTAGAATAGCTTGTAATAAAGTTAAGGCAAATAATATTAAATTAGCAATCTTAAAAAGTAATTCTCCATCTTGCGGGGTTAATTATATCTATGACGGTAGTTTTTCTAATAATATTGTTGAGGGAAATGGAATAACAGTAAGAGAATTAACTAAATTAGGGGTTCTTGTAGTAACTGAAAATGATCTTGAATTAATACATGACTTTTTGAAAAGTGATTTAACTGTAGAATAAATACTCCTATAACAAATTGCTATAGGAGCTAATAAATATTAGTGTTTCGCATTAAAAACGATTGTTCTGTTTTTGTAAATTAATATCCTTGATTCAAGATGAGCCTGTACAGCTTTTGCAAGTGCTCTTGTCTCAGCATCACGACCTACCTCTTTTAATCCTTTTGGAGTTAATTCATGTCCAACTCTAACAACCTCTTGTTCAATGATGGGCCCTTGATCTAAATCTTTGCTAGCATAGTGTGCTGTAGCTCCAATCATTTTAACGCCTCTTTCATAAGCTTTCTGATATGGGTTTGCACCTTGGAATGCAGGTAAGAATGCATGGTGAATATTTATAATTTTTCCTTCCCATTCATTTGTAAAATCAGAACTTAAAATTTGCATATAACGTGCTAAAACTACTAAATCAATATCATATTGTTTTAATAATTTTCTAATTTTCATCTCTTGTTCAGGCTTTGTTTCCTTTGTAACAGGTAGATAGTGATATGGAATTCTAAAACTATCTGCAATTTTTTCTAAATTAGGATGGTTAGAGATAATTAATGGAATCTCACAACTGATTTGACCTTGATTTCTTCTTGCAAGTAAATCATAAAGACAATGGCTAGTTTTACTAACTAAAATTGCAACTCTTGGGGTATAATCACTATAATGAGATGACCATTTTAAACTATTTTCTTTTGCAAAAATATCAAATTCATTTTCTAGTTCTTTTCTACTAGTTTTTAAATCGGATAAATCAAGTTCAAGTCTCATAAAATACATGTTTTCATAACTATCTGTATGTTGTTGACAGTGCACGATATTAAAGTCTTTATCTGTAAAAAAGTTAACACATTTTTGCATAATCCCTTTTTTATCTTCACTTTGTATTAAAAAGCTAATAGTTTTAGTTTCATCTTTTTTTAACATTAAAAATCTCCAAACTCTTCTGTTTCAATTTCACTTTCATCTTGAATTTTGACAATTTCAATACGTCTTTTTGCATCATCAAGATTTTTTTCTAATTCTTTAGAAAGTAGCATACCTTCTTCATATAATTCAATACTTTTTTCTAAAGGAGTTTCATTATTTCTAAGAGCCTGTGCTATTTCTTCCATACGATTTAATTTTTTTTCGAAATCCATTATTTTCCTACCTTTGCACTAATGTCGCCATCAATAAATGTGATTTTAATATCATCATCACATTTAATACTTTTTTTACTATTTATAATTTTATTATCTTTATCTCTGACAATTGAATATCCTTTCTTTAAAATTGAATTGGGATTTAATGAATCAATTTCCAATTTTGCAAGGTTATATCTATTTGTAAAATTAGTTAATTTATTATTTTGTGCAAGTTCTATGTCATTTGTTGCATTTACACTTCTATAATAAATGTTCTCAATTTTTGATAGAATTAGAGAGTTGAGATTTTTTAAATCATATTTATATACCTTTTCTTGTAAATAACTAATTTTACTAGATAGTGCATTATTCAAATCATTTTCTAAATCTTTTCTTTTCGAAATTAATTGATTATATCCACTACTTGCCAATTCAGCAGCCGCTGAAGGAGTTGGGGCTCTTAAGTCAGCTACAAAATCAGATAGAGCAAAATCAATTTCGTGGCCAACACCACTTATAACTGGTATCTCGCTCTTTAAAATGGCTTTTAGAACAATTTCTTCACTAAAAGGAAGTAAATCTTCTATTGATCCACCACCTCTACTTACAATTAATTGATCGCAGATATCAAAGGTGTTTGCAATCTCAATAGCTTTTGCAATGGAAAAAGCAGCATTTTCTCCTTGAACAACACAGGGAATTATAATTACATCTAAAAAAGGAGCTCTTCTATTTAGAACTTGCAAAATATCTTGCAGTGCTGCAGTAGTGGGACTAGTTACCACCCCAATTTTATTGGGATATTTACAAATGGGTTTTTTTAAACTTTCATCAAACCAACCAGCTTCTTTATATGCTTGTTTTCTCTTTTCAAGGTTCGCTAGTATATCTCCAGTTCCAATAAAGCTTATTTTGTCACATTTTATTGAATAAGTACCTCTTGGTGCATAAACATCTAATGTTCCAAATATTTGAATCTTATCACCTTCTTTTAAAAGTCTGTCAACTTTCCAAGTATTGTTTTTGAACATAACAACTGATATTGATGCATTGTTATCTTTAAGTGAAAAATACCAATGTCCTGTAGAAGAAGGCCTAAAGTTTGAGACTTCTCCTAATATGTTTAAATATGGGAAGTTTTGATTAAAAGTGTCTTTTATTAAGGAAGTTAAATCGCTTACACTTAATACTGGTATGTTATTTGAATCCACAAAATACTCCTAAATTAGTTTCAATAATATAAGGTAGTGAATATTTTGTCATTAGGATAAGGTTGAAACAAAAGACAATTTTTCTAAATGCTTAAGTAAACATATGCTAACAATATAGTATAAAATAGGGGTATTTTTAGACAATTAGTTGCATTAGTTTTTTTAGAAAAAGAATTTTGTAAAAATAAAAAAAAATATATAAAAAAAGTGTTTTTTTTATATAAGGAACCTTTTTATAATAAATTTTCTTAAAATTGTGGAACTTTTAATGATAAAAAAAATAGAGTCGTATATAAACGACTCCACTAAGTTAAATATAACCTAAATAATTGTAAACTAGTCAGCTAAAATTGCACCTGTAGGGCAAGCTTCAGCACAAGCGCCACAACTAATACATGTATCTGCATCAATTACATAGATATCGCCTTCTGAAATAGCTTCTACTGGACATTCGCCAATACAACTTCCGCATGCAACACAGTCTTCAGTAATTTTATAAGCCATGATGTCACTCCTTACTTATTTGTAATTTATACATTATTTTTAACACCAAGTTGGTTAGTAGTCAAGTCATATAAATTCATAAATTAATGAATATTTAGGCTTATAATTTAGGTTTTACAAACTTATTAAAATAATATTGTTTCACTTTGTTAACAAAAAAATAATTATTGTTAGAGCTTCTAAACAAATTAAGTAGTTTTACTATTTAGATAAAAGGTCTTTAAATAAGGGAAAAGCAAATAAAATAAATAAAATAACTTGTAAATTCTAAAAATATAATTTATCGTTTTTTTAACTTTAAATAATCGGGAAGGGTAACTTTTCAAAATGAGTAAGAAATTAGTTTTAGCAGAAAAACCTAGTGTAGCAAGATCTTTAGCCAAAGTATTAGGCGCTTATAATAAGGGCGAAGGTTATCTAGAAGGTACACAGTATATAGTGACTTGGGCTTTAGGGCACCTAGTTGAACTCTCTCAACCAGCCTTTTATTCTCAAAATTATAGAAGATGGAGTTTTGCATCCCTTCCTATACTTCCTGAGAGTTTAAAAGTAGAACCAATTGAAAGAACACTTGATCAATTTAAAGTTGTAAAATCTTTAATTGAGAGATCTGATGTTGACACATTTATAATTGCAACAGATGCTGGAAGAGAAGGGGAACTAGTTGCAAGATGGATTTTAGAACTTTCTAATTATGATAAAAAAGTAGAAAGACTTTGGATTAGTAGTCAAACAGACCAAGCTATTAAAGAAGGTTTTGATAACTTAAAAGATGGTGATCAATATTTGAATCTTTATAAAGCAGCTTACTCTAGGGCAGCAGCTGATTGGTATGTCGGAATTAATGTTACTAGAGCTTTAACAACTCACTATGATGCTAAGATGTCTGCAGGTAGAGTTCAAACTCCAACGCTTTATCTAATGTGTGAAAGAGAAGAAGAAATTGAAAAGTTTAGTGGAAAGTTTTATTGGACTGTAAAAGGGAATTTTGATGCATTTAATGCTTCATATTATCCATTGGCTGATTCAATTAGAATCGACAAAGAAGAAGATGTAGAAAAAGTTAAAAAGATTTTGGATGAAAATAAAGAGGCTACGGTTTCAAATATCGATGTTGTAGAAAAAACGGAACAACCTCCTCTAGCTTATGATTTAACTGAATTACAAAGAGATGCGAATCTACAATTATCTTTTAGTGCTAAAAAAACTTTAGATGTTTTACAACGTTTATATGAATATCATAAAATAGTTACCTATCCAAGAACTGATAGCAGATATATAACCTCCGATATAGTTGCGACCCTTGATCAGAGATTAAAGGCTTTAGTAAATTGTGATTATGAACGACATGCTAAACTGTTATTGTCTAAGGAACTTAGAGTTAGTGATAGGTTTGTAAGGGATGAGTTAGTAAGTGATCACCATGCGATTATCCCAACGGAACAAAGGGTAAATATCTCTAGGTTAAGTGAAGATGAAAAAGCCCTTTGGTCTTTGATTGTAAAGAGATTTTTAGAAGTTTTAGAACAAGATTATATATATCAAAGTACAACAATGTACCTTGATGTTGATGGGTTAACTTTTAAAACTAGAGTTACAAAGAAAATACAAGATGGTTGGAAATCGGTTGGTAATCTTAGCATTTCTTTAGAACATGATAATGATAAGCTAGATTATAAAATTGGAGATAAAATATCTTATAAAGATTATTCTGTTAAAAAATTAGCTACAGAAGCTCCCTCAAGATATAATGAAGCAACACTTTTGTCTGCGATGGAGCATGCCGGTAGATATGTAGATGATGCATCCCTTAAGAAAAACTTAACAGCTGGACTTGGAACTCCTGCAACTAGAGCAGATATAATTGAGAAATTAATTCATAATAATTATATAGTTAGAACAGAAGATAATGAATTAATGCCTACTCCTATTGGTAGAGAGATTATAAGATTAGCTCCTCAAATGTTAAAAAGTCCAGCATTAACTGGAAAATGGGAAGAAAGATTAAATAATATTTCAAAAGGGAAAGAAGATTCTTTAACATTTATAAATGATATAAAGAAATTAACTAAAGAGTTAGTTAAAAATATAGGTGATTCTTTTGAAAGCTTTACTCCCGATTATAAAGAGAGTAAAAAATGTCCATATTGTGATAGTCCTATGATGAAAGTTGTAGATAATCAAGATAGGGTTCATTTTATCTGTCAAAAACTTTCCTGTTCTTATGAGGAGATGGAAGTTATTAAAAAAGTACCATTGTCTAAGGAAGAATTAGCAAAAAGACCTAAGGTTGTTGTAAAAAAAGTTAAAAAGGTAAAGCCTGTGGTTGTAAAACCAAAAGTAAAGGTTGAAATAAAAGAAGCTGCAAAAGTTTCATCCTCTGCCGCATATTTTCAAAATATACAAAAAAAACAAAAAACTTTGACAGTTAAGCCTTCTGTAAAAAAAGCTGAGCCAGCTTATAAAATTGAAAAAGTAATTGAGGTTGTCAGAGAGAGTAAATTGAGAAGGAATTCTTATAACAAACCTCAAAATAATAATTGGCAAAATACTAAATATAATAGTGAGAAAAAAGAGAGTGGATCAACATTTGCTGACTTTATTAAGGCAAGTGAAAATAGGCATAAGAAAAGAAAAAAATAGTGAGTGTAATTTTAGCTATTTAACTCAATTTTTATGTTTGTTATTAATTTTTCATCAACCTGTAATTTATTCTCATAGAGTTTTGAAAGGGTTAAGCAAGTGTCTTTTATTGCTGTATTTTGGTTAATTCTATAATAATAGGCCAAAAGTGAATAAAATAGTGAATATTGATCCTCAGTTATTAGACACTCTAAAGTATTTAATGCAACATCTTTAAAATCTTCTTTTTCAAAAGCTAAACCCATTTTTGTAAGCTGAGGAAAAGGAGATTTATCAAAAGCTTTTTTACTAAATATTGAAATTAAATTTTCTCTATTTAAATCATTTATTCTTAAATTATTCCATCCTTTTAATACATATCTAGCTTGAATGGGTAATGGGGTGATATTTAATTTTTTTTTACTTTGGTTCCCATCAATTTGAGCTCCTTCAAAATTATCTACTAGAATATCTTTTTTCTTTACTATTTCTCCAATCGTAGCTTCATCGCCATCATACATAGCCTTTATTAATCTCGCATTATCCTTTAATATATTTTTAACATCATTTAGTTTTAAATAATAATTTTTATCAAGATAAAATTTTGGGCTATAGTCAAAACTAAGATATTTTTTAGAATATTCTTCAAAAAGCTTATAAATGTGAAAAGATTCTCTGTTTCTCATGTAATATTTCCCTTTTTTTACTAATAATTAATAATTAAAAAAAATAATTCAAGAATATTCAGAAAAATAATAAAAAAGACTTTAATAAATTGTTTAAACATGTTATATAAATATATGAATTGTTAAAATAAAAACATATTGTTATTATATAGACATGAAAAAAATGATTTACTATAGTTAAATTAGAGGTAAAGAATGAATATTGCATTAGTCGGATATGGAAAGATGGGGAACATGATCAATTCACTTGTCGATGAGAAAGATAAGGTTGTTGCTATAATTGATCCCTTTAGTAAAAGTGATGAAGTTAGCGCAAAAGAATTGACGCTTGAAACTTTAAATGGTGCGCAAGTTGTTATAGATTTTTCACATCCTTCATCTATCGAATCTAATATAAGATTTTATATTGAAAACAGTGTTCCTTGTGTAATTGGAACTACTGGATGGTACGATAAAATTGATGATTTTAAGACCCTTGCAAAGGATTTTGAATCTAGTAGCTTAATTTATAGTGGTAATTTTTCAATGGGTGTTGCCTTATTTAGAGAGATTATTAAATATGCTGCTTCCATTTTATCAAAGACTTCTTTATATGATGTTTTTTTAAATGAAATTCATCATAAGGATAAGGCTGATTCTCCTTCTGGAACTAGTTTATTATTAGCTGAAGCTGTAAGAGATAATTTTGAAGGAAAAGATACTATTGTAAGTCAAGAGCTTAAAAGAAAAATAAATAAAAATGAAATTCACTGCTCTTCAACTAGAGGTGGGTATATAACAGGTACACATAGTGTTGTCTTTGATTCCACAGTTGATAGTATTGAATTAGTACATAGAGCGAAAAATAGAGAAGGCTTTGCCAAAGGTGCTTTGATAGCCGCTGCATGGATAATGGATAAAAAAGGATTTTTTAATTTAGACGATTTGGTTAATACTTTAACTAACAATTAGGAGAAATAAAATGGATATGAGTAGATTTAATGGTGTTCACACAGCTTTAGTAACACCTTTTACAGAAAAAGATAATTTAGATACTGATGCTCTAAAGGCATTGATTGATTACCAAATAGAGAATGGTGTAAGTGGTCTTGTTCCTTGTGGAACCACAGGTGAGAGTCCAACTTTATCTCATGATGAACATGATAGAGTCATTCAATTGACTGTTGAATATACAAATAATAGAGTTCCTGTTATAGCAGGTACAGGTAGTAATGCTACAAGCGAAGCAATTAGACTTTCAAAGCATGCTCAATGCGTAGGTGCTGATGCTGTTCTTTTGGTTAATCCATATTACAATAAACCTACACAAAAGGGTTTGTATCTACATTTTAAAGCCATTGCTGATAGTGTTGATATTCCTTGTATTGTATATAATATCAAAGGAAGAACTGGTGTAAATGTCGAAACTGAAACTTTAGTAGCTCTTGCAAATGATTGTGAAAACATTGTAGCTGTTAAAGAAGCTAGTGGTAACATCGTACAGATGGAAGATGTTGTAAATAGAGCTCCCTCAGATTTTATCGTACTAAGTGGTGATGATAATATGTCTCTTGATTTAATCGAAAAGGGAGGAAAAGGTGTTATATCTGTTGCATCAAACCTTTTCCCAAGACAAATGAGTCAGATGGTAGATCTTGCTTTAAATAATAAAATGGCTGAAGCTAGAGAAATAGAAAAAACTTTATCAAGCTTTTTCCAAACTTGTTTTGTTGAGACTAATCCTATTCCAATTAAAACTGCTCTTGCTCGTTATGGCTATTGTCATGAAAGTTTTAGATTGCCTATGTGTCCTTTTTCTAGTGACGAAAATAGAGCACAATTATATAGTGTACTTGATGAATTAAGCAAAAATCCCAGCTTTGATTATTGCTGGAGAAGGAGATAAAAAGAAAATGGCGAATATAAATAATAACTTTAGTAAGTTGGCTGCAGGTTATTTATTTCCGGAAATTGCAAGAAGAACAAATGCCTTCTTGCAAGAAAATCCTGATGTAGAATTAATGAAATTAGGAATTGGAAACACAACTGAAGCTTTGTCAAAAACACTTGTTAAAGCTATGAAAGATAAATTAGATCAATTATCTGATAGAGAAACTTATACCGGTTACGGAGATGAACAAGGTGATACACAATTACGCGTAGCCCTAAAAAATTATTATAAGAATTATGGTGTTGACCTAGATGCTACGGAATTCTTTGTAAGTGATGGTGCAAAAGCTGATGCTGCTAATATCCAAGAATTATTTAGCAGTGATAGTATAGTAGCTTTCCAAGATCCAGCTTATCCAGTTTATGTTGACTCCAATGTAGTTGCAGGAAGAACTGAAGGATATGATAAAGAAAAGCAAGGTTATAGTAACTTTGTATATCTACCTTGTACTGAAGAAAATAATTTTGTTCCTGAGATACCTAAATCAAAGGTTGATTTAATTTATTTATGTTCTCCTAATAATCCTACAGGTGCTGTAATGACTCATCAGCAGTTAAAGTCCTTTGTAGATTATGCAAATGAGAATAAGGCTGTAATTATTTTTGATAGTGCTTATAGTGAATATATAAGCGATCCTTCTCTTCCAAGAAGTATCTATGAAGTTGAAGGTGCTAAATCTTGTGCAATTGAAATAAATAGTTTCAGTAAGAATGCTGGATTTACTGGTGTTAGACTAGGTTGGACTATCGTTCCTAAAGAACTTGTTTGTCAAAACAGTGAACCTGGTGTAATCAATTCCATGTGGAACAGAAGACAATGTACATTCTTCAATGGCGCTTCTAATATCGCACAAGCTGGTGGTCTAAGTGCTTTAAGTGGTCCTGGTTTACAAGAATGTAAAGAATTAGTTTCTTACTATATGGGTAACGCTAAAATAATAAAAGAAGGTTTAGAGAGTGTAAACATTGTTTGTTACGGTGGTGTAAACTCTCCATATATTTGGGCAAAAACTCCAAATAACATGACAAGTTGGGAATTCTTTGATTACTTACTTAGAGAATGTCACGTTGTAATTACTCCTGGCAGTGGATTTGGTCCAAATGGTGAAAACTTTATTAGAGTTTCTTCTTATGGGCATAGAGAAAATGTGGAAAAAGCTATAGAATCAATTAAGGAGAATTTTAAAAATGTCAATTAAAACATTACCTCTTGAAGAAGCACAGTTAGCTTCTTTAATTAAAGATATAGAAACACCTTTTTATCTATATGATGAAAAAGCAATTGTTGATAATGCTAAAAAGTTTACTGATTTATTTTCGTGGGCTCCTAATTTTATTAATTATTTTGCTGTAAAAGCTTGTCCAAATCCAAGTATACTTAAACGTTTATTTGATTTAGGGTATGGTGCTGATTGTTCTTCTCTTCCTGAACTTGTTTTATCTAAGAAATGTGGTTTAGATGGTAGTAAAATTATTTTAACAAGTAATGATACTCCTGAAGAAGAATTTCAATATGCTGATGAGATCGATGCTATAATTAATTTAGATGATATTACACATATTCAAGCTTTAGAAGATGCAATCCATAAAGTTCCAGAAACAATTTGCTTTAGATACAATCCAGGTAAAGAGAGAACTGGTAATGCAATTATTGGTAATCCTGTAGAAGCTAAATATGGTGTTACAAGTGATCAAGTCGTTGATTGCTATAGAATCATGAAAGAAAAAGGCGTTAAACGATTTGGCCTTCATACAATGGTTGCTTCAAATGAATTAGATGGTAATTACATTGTTGAAACAGCTAGAATGATTTTTGATTTGTGTAAAAGAATCTATGATGAAGCTGGAGTAAAAATTGACTTTGTTGACTTAGGTGGCGGGGTAGGTATCCCTTACAAAGTTGAAGATGAAGCCATGGATTTAGAATTTGTTAGTGATGAAATTAGAAAACTATATGAGTCTATAATTGTAGGGAATAACTTAGATCCTCTAGAAATTTCCTTTGAACTTGGAAGATATATTTTAGGACCTTATGGATATCTAGTTTCTAGGGTTAGACATGTTACTAAAAAATATAAAGAATACGTAGGCTTAGATGCTTCAATGGCAGACTTAATGAGACCTGCTCTTTATGGAGCCTATCATCATATTACAGTACTAAATAAACATGGAGATAAACATGTTTATGATGTTACTGGTAGTTTATGTGAAAATAATGATAAATTCGCAATAGATAGAGAGTTAGTTGAAGTTGAAAAAGGTGATGTCTTAGTAATTCATGATACAGGAGCACATGGTCATGCTATGGGTTTCAATTATAATGCTAAATTAAGACCTGCTGAGTATTTATTAACTAAAGATAATAATCTTAAATTAATTAGACGCA
The DNA here is from genome assembly GCA_963677735.1 of Sphaerochaetaceae bacterium. Lineage (GTDB taxonomy): Bacteria > Spirochaetota > Spirochaetia > Sphaerochaetales > Sphaerochaetaceae > Pleomorphochaeta. Next base: position 1,206,650 of record OY782505.1, on the reverse strand, counting down.
AACAAACTATGGAAGATTATTTCGAAACCTTAAGATTTGATGGAGCGGAGGTTGAGCTTTGATAAGACATCAATATTCACAAAGAGTTTATTTTTCAGATACAGATTGCCAAGGAATAGTATATCATGCAAAATATTTAGATTTTGCAGAACATGCTAGATCTGAAATGATTAGAGAGAGCGTTGATCAAAATGAAATGCTTAAAAATCATGCAGCTTTTGTTCTTAAAGAAATTAATGTTGTATATAATATGCCAGCAAAATTAGATGATATTTTGTTTGTTCATACAACAATAGAATCATTGAAAACTTTTAGTGTAGTATTGAGACAAGAAATCAAACGAAATAATGAACTTATATGTGTTTTAAAAGTAAAAGTCGCTTGTATAAATCTAGAAAACAATACTGTTTTAAAGGTTAGTGATTATATAACACAGTAAGATATTTTTAAAAATAATAACGGTAATAATTTTCATTACCGTTAATTATTTCTATTTGTTAAATTTAGGCTAAATTTTCTTCTAAAACTATTTGCTTGTTTCTAAGTCTTAGCGAAAGGATAATTGCATAAGCTAAAGTAATAATTGAATAAAATAAATTATTTCCAAACGAATCAAAATTCTTAATTCCAAGTATACTAAAAATTAAATATGCAATTATGGCAATTAGGGTAAATATAAAATTGTTAGAATTTCTACTCAAAACAACAAATAACCCAATAGCAAATAATCCAATAAAAAAATATACATCATTACTAAATGTTAATTTAGTATTATTTAAATTGTATCTATATAAGCTGATTGCTAATTCTTGTATAAAAATAAGTAAACTTAATACGATACTAGTTAGTCCTATGATCATTTTTTCTTTTTTCATAGTAGTACCTTCTTGTATCTTATGATAGAAGATAAGGAAGCTAATTGCAAGTTTTTTTTCACAATAGTGTGAATTTTTATTACAAAAAAAAGTGGAATAGAAAATGTTATTTAAGATTTATAACAGGGATATCTTCCCATTTTGTTGTATAGCAAGGAGATAACATCTCTCTTTTTTGTAAATTGTTCCTTTCTAAATTATTTGTTGCTCCACTAGTTATTTTCTTTCTTCCATAGGTTTTAGATAGTTCATTGACGACATAAGCAAGAGTATCTTGTTTCTTTAATAACTCATTATGAGTTTCACTTTTAAATAATTCTAATTGTCTAAAACCAGCTTTATTTAAATTATTTGCCCAAACTCTGCAACCTTTGTATTTGTTTTTAACGTATATCTTTTTTAAAACTAATTTTGCAGCGGTAATTAAAGCTGGAATATAGTTAGTGGGTTCTTCAAGATAAATAGTTGAAATTGGAGCGATATAGTTTTCCTCGAAACGATTTGTAGATATGTTTATACTAATTGAGGATGCTACTAGATCTTTATTTACAAGTTTTTCACCTAATATAGTGCATTGGCATGAAATAGCTTGTTCTAATTCTTCATAAGTCGTCCTAACTGAAGAAAAAGATATTCCACTGCATAAATTTTGTGTTTGAGAATTTTCTATATTTATTGCAGGGATTCCTTTCAATTCTTTTAAAGTTTCTAAAGTTGTAACACTTAAATTTTTTCTAACCCACAATTCATTTTGTTTTGTTAAATCCAAAGCTGTAAATATGTTGTGAGCCCTCAAAAATTGAGCCTTTTTTTTACCAACTCCCCATATATCTTCAACAGGAGTTTTATAAAGAGCTTTATTTTCCCATTCTTTTTTTAAATATAGAGAATTGGAATCTAAAGACTTGCCAATATGATTAGCTATTTTAGCTAAAGTTTTTGTTCTTGCAACTCCAATAGAAACAGGAATTCCTACATTTTGTGATATTTTATCTCTAATTTCTTGGGCGCTTAAATGTTTTGGCATTTTAAAAAAAGCTTCATCTATAGAGTAAGGAGAAATAATTCCAACTAAATCTTTTAGCTCTTGCATTACTCTATCTGAAATATCTTGGTACAAAGTATAATTTGATGAAAATACATGAACATTATTTTTCTTTAATAATTGTTCACATTTAAAATAAGGCATCCCTCTCTTTAAATTAAGATCTTTAGCTTCTTTAGAAAGAGCAATTAAACATCCATCATTATTCGACAATATAACTATAGGTTTGTTTTTAAGATCTGGTCTAAAAAGTCTCTCACACGATGCATAAAAATTATTGCAATCACATAAACCCACCATCATCTCAGTGTCCTCACTACAGAGGTAATTACACCAAATAATGAAAAGCTCTCTAGATTAGTTATCTCAATATCTTCAAAATTATTATTCTCTGGGTGTAAATAAACTCTTTCCCCTTTAATTTTCAATCTTTTTGCAGTGAATTCACCTTCATATTCTGCTATAACTAAATCGTTATTTTTAGCTTCTAAGCTTTTATCAACAACTAGAATATCGCCATCAAGTATACCACTTTTCTCTAAACTATCACCACTTGCTCTTAGGCAGTAAGTTGAGGCTCTATGTTTAAGGAGTAATTCATTAAAATCTAAAGGGTTTTCTCTGCTGTCAGCAGCAGGTGATGGAAACCCACATTTAACAGGGATTTCCATCAATATGGTTGGGTTATCTTTTTTCATATATTTAATATGATTAGCTTTTACCCCTTTGTCAATAAACTAACAACAGCTTATTCTTAATCTACAGATTATTCACATGTAACAAGAATTTTTGTACTTCCTAAGGTGCCAGAGATTCCATCAATATATGCAAACAAATCGTATCTATGTTCACCTTTCTCGGGCATTATAGATAAAATATTTGTGTTTTCATTATCGATTAAACTTCCTTCAAAATACCATCTATATTTGATTTGATCCGCTGTATAACCTTCAGGTATTGATGTCGCAGTGAAAGTTAATGTAATTTCTTGCTCTTCGACAATTACTTCAGGAGATGATGAGATTACTCCAACAATTGGAAGGTGAGTATTACTGTAGAAATTAATTCCATAATCAAGTTGTGTGTCTCCAATTACAAAAGTATTAGATCCAACTGTAGTATGATTTGCCAATATTCTAAGTTGTTCTGCAAATCCTGATAATTCAGTTGGTCCACTGAAAAGCTTTACAGCTAGAATATAATTTCCGGCATCGAAACTACTACTAATAATTGCATGGCCCTCTCCCTCAAAGTATTCAACATCATCATCAACGTCATATGGAATAAATTCGTTATTTTCTAATTTATAGTATGTTGTTAAAACTCCAGTTTTTAAAGGATCTGCTTGATCTTTGTTCCAGTAAACATCTATTGTTGCATTTCCTTTTCCAGTTAAATATTCTAAAGTAATATCAACAACAGATTTTGAATTAAATAAATAGTAAGTGCCACTTCCATCAACTATTGCTTCATCATTTTCGTTATATCCAATAACAGATATTTCCCACTTACCCTTCACAAGTCCTGTGAGAGTAGTTGATTGACTAGAAGTTTCTTTTTCAAACGTTTTTCCATTAGGACCAATTCCATTTATTTTAAATTTATAAACTGTTAATTCATTTTCAGCGGGACTAATGTCTTTAGAAAAATTTGTTTTAGCAGCACTATTTAAAGATAATGTTAAATCAATTAAATTTGAGCTTTCTTGATTTTCACAAGATAATAAACAAAAAGTTGAAATTAAGGCAAACAAAAATAATAAAAATCTATTTTTTATTTTTTTATAACTATTCATAAAATTCTCCTAGTGATAGATTTATTAAATAGGGCTTTTCGATAAAAGCCCTATTTATTAAAGTAAATATTTTACTTTTTATGGCTTTAATGTAATAAATTGAGAATTTATGAATATTGCTTGAGTTTTTTTAAAAATAAATATAGAAATATCATAATGGACATAAATAAGAGGATTTGATGGATAAAATTCAAGTTTTAAAAAAGACAGAAAATACAGAAAAGATTTATCATAAACTAGAATATCAGTGGATAGAAGATAATGAGACTCAAGTTAATGTAAGTTTTAACTATTCAAGCTCAATATTAATCATTAATTTTGATGTATTTGAAAATGAAATAAGAAGGGAAACAACACATAATAATGATAAAGTATATCAAGATAGTTGTGTTGAGTGTTTTTTTCAAATTCCAAATAGTAAGGAATATTATAATTTTGAATTTAGTGCATCTTCATATGTTTTAGTAGGACGTGGTGAAAATAGAGAAAATAGAATATCTTTTGATGACGAGACGCTTAATAAAATAAAGAGAAAAGTTACGATTTTAGATGAAAGAGAAGATCTTTCTCATTGGAAGATAGACATTGAAATAGATTTGATTAAATGGGGATTAATTAATAAAAATTTGGATTTACAAAAACAAGAATTAAAAGCGAATTTTTATAAATGTGGCGATAAGTTACAATCACCACATTATTTTTCATTATTTGATGTAGATAGTGAAATCCCAAATTTTCACAAACCTAGCTCATTTGGGACCTTATCTTTTATTTAAATTTTTATAATTTAAAAATTTTTCCTTTGAATCAAAAGCAGGCTCTCCACTAAATTCACTATCACCAACAAGCTCTTTTAGAGCTAAATGACCGAGATTTAGTGCAAAAATACCAGTTAGAGTTGGAAGAGAGCCTAGAACATTTCTTTTTCTTCCTCTTTCAATAATTTCTTCATTGAAATCAGAATATTCCTCATCTTCTGGAGCTTTATATTCATATCTAGGAATTTCAGGGGAGTAAACTACCTTAATTCCTCTATCAACGCCTCTTCTTCTTAATCTTTTCCTAACTAATTTAGCTAATGGACAACCGTATGTATCAAAAAGATCTGCACTTTGAACCAAAGATGGTTCTCTTCTAAGAGCGGCTCCCATTGAACTAATAATTTTAATATTGTTTAAATAACAATAAGATAGAAGAGCACATTTTGGATTTAGTGAATCAATAGCATCGATAACTAAATCGAATGAATTATCAATTAAACTAGGGGCAGTTTCTTCGCTAAAAAAACTATGAATAGCATTTACTTCACAATTAGGATTTATTGATAAAACTCTTTCTTTCGCTACATCAACTTTTACTTTTCCTAAAGTATCCCAGGTTGCTAAAATTTGTCTATTTATATTTGTCACACCAACAACATCAAAATCTATTAAAGTAAAAGAGCCTACACCACTTCGAGCTAAAGACTCAAGGCACATACTTCCAACAGCACCCATACCGACAATCGCAACTTTTTTATTATGTAATTCATTGACATTTGACTCGCCAATTAATCTAGAAATTCTCAAGAATTGTTCTGAACTCATTATTTATAACCTCAAAATTTATTGCACCAAGAGCCTTTATATCATTAGTAAATTTATTAAAGTACTCTTTGTATTTATCATCTGTTTGATTATCCCAATCACTTTCTAATAAAAAGCCAATTTTATCAAGCTGTTTTATATTATTAATTAGTTTGCTTTTCATACAAGTTGGATTAATACTTACCACAACATTATATTTTTTCAATTGTTTTGCTAATTCAACACTTTTATTAAATCCATGGTAAATAATATATTTTGGAAGGTTCTTTTTATTTTTCTCTAAAATATTTATTAACAAATCATTTTCTCTAACAATATGGATTGTGAAAATTCTATTATATTTATAAGCAAGCTTCAAAGCTATTTCAAAAAGAAGAATTTGTTCATTTAAATTCTCAAACCGATTATCAAGACCAACTTCTCCTATATGAAAAGATGGATTTTCTTCTAGCTTTTTAGATAATAAATATTCAAAATCTTTGACTTTAATACCAAAATTATTTGCTAAAATACCAAAACTCATATATTTAGCCTTTTGATCCCATTCATTAATTGATGAGGTACAGTAAAATGCAGTATCGAGAGGTTTGTCTTTTGAAAAGTGTCGGTGAAAATCAAACATACTATTATATTATCATTAGAATAAAGTAAGTTGCAATAACACTAAAAAGTATAGAAATAATCATATTAAATTTAAAATATCCAAGTACAAAAGCTATTAATACTCCGGCTGCAGAGGCAATCCAAACGGGATTAAAATCTAAAATAGAGAACGGAAAAATTAATGCTCCTAATGCAGCTATTGGTAATAATTTTAATTTATTTGTAATTGCTTGAGGGATTTTTTTAATAGCCGAGGAAAAATAGGGTAAAAATCTTGGAATCATTGTTGCAAGAGCAGAGAGTAAAACAATTACAATCATTGGTAGGTTTATATTATTCATCTTCACTCCTAATAAAAAATGAGCTAATTAGTGTAGCGCTCAACATTGAAATTACAAAAGACCAACCAATTGCCACATCAAGTTTCAAAATCAAAAGGGAGTTTAAAGCTGCTGAAATAAAACCAACTATAAGAATTTTATAACCACCTTTTCTAGTTTCATGTCCCCATAGAGATGCAAACATCGCATATAAAGTTATAGAGAGTGCTAATTGCAGTTTGTGGGGAAGGGCAACTCCAATTAAATAACCCAACATTGTACCTGTTACCCAACCGGTATAACTTGTCAATTCTAGAGAAAAAAGATAAGCAAAATTTAATTTTTGAGGTTTTAATATTGCAACTGAAAATATCTCATCAGTTGTAGAAAAGGCAACAATTATTTTTTTAAAAAACCCTATATCATCACCTAGCTTTTGGTTTAAGGCTGCCCCCATAAATAGGTATCGTAAATTAATTAGAAGAACTGAGACAAATAATTCAAATAACAATGCACCATTTGCTAATAAATTAACCATGAGAAACTGTCCACTACCTGCAAAGTTAGTTAAACTAATTAAAGTGCTATTAAAGAAAGAAATATTTACATTGCGGCATACAAGACCGAAGGCAATGGCTGTAGAAAAATATCCTAGAAAAATCGGAAATCCATCTAAAAAACCATCTCTTTTAGTTAAAATTTTATCCATGAAATCCATAGTATTGAGTTATGGACTTTTCATCAAGTCTAATTGTTGATAAGATGGGTTTGAGTGGAGGAAAAAATGGCATTTTTTTTAGATAGTTTAGGTTTAAGTGCACTTGCACAAAATCAAAATACTATTATTGATTTATTTAAAGATACAGATAAAATTTCTGGTGAAGATTATGATTATAAAACTTTCTTTTATGATGGTGGCTTAGAGCTAGTTGCAAGAATAAAAAAAGATAGTGAGGATTATGATTTTGTGGGAGTTGATTCCCATTTAGTTAATTCAAATAAAGTAATAGCAAAACCTGTTTTAAGCCTAGGTCAAACAATGGAGCTACCTGCTATACTTTTTTCTTCCCTAGATGATAAAACAGCATTTATAGCAAATTTACTTCATGCAGGATTGGTAAAAGGTGAGATGAACACTGATACTAAAGTATCTCTTCAAATGTGTGCATTTCCTTCTTCATTAGAAGTTTATGAAAGTAGATCTAGCTATGAAGAAGCGGTTAAAGATGCTCTTTTAAAGGATAAATCAGTTTTACCATATTTTTATATTAGAAGCCTAGAAGAAAATCTAAGTGAAGAAGAAAAAAAACGATATCAAGAAAATTTATTATTCAATCTGATTGCTGCTGAAGTTATTGATACTAGAGAATACAAATTCGGAAAGAATCCTTGCTTCGTTTCAACAATAGATACTGTTATAGGTGAGCTAGATATCATATATAGCAAGAATATTTTAGAAAAACCACTATCAAAACATTCATATATTGTTGGAGCATTTTATTTAAGCGCCGAATTTTCTCTGTAATTATTCATTTTGAGTTAAATATCAATTTGGAGGAGATTTATGGCAAATAATATATTAACAAAAACGGCAATAGCCAATTCAATGAAAAAGCTTTTAGAGACAAAATCTATAAACAAGATTTCTGTTTCAGATATTTGTAGAGACTGTAGCATTAACCGTAAAACATTTTATTATCATTTTGGTGATAAATATGAATTATTGATTTGGATATTTAAAGAAGAAGTTGTTGATATAACTTATGAAAAACACGGCTCCATACATAGTTACGATGGAGCACTGTTCTTTTTAACACGAATATTTGATAATCAAAATTTCTATAAAAAAGCTTTTCAAGAAATGGGCCCACATAGCCTAAGAGATTATTTTGGCAAGGTTATTGCCCCAATTGTAGAAGAATTATTTGTAAGTGAAGAATATGAAGGTGAACTTGAGATAGTTGCAGATTCTTTTTCCGACTTTTTAGTATCTTCTATTTTAAGATGGCTTACTAATTATCCTGTTATTAAACCAGAAGCATATTTAGAACAGTTAATTTGTGTAGGTTCTGTATTATCTATTAAATTATCAGAATTGTTTTTCGATGCATTAACTAAAGATAACTAGTAAGATTTTCATAATTATAAATTTCTAGATTGGTATAGATTTGTATTTTTTGTTAATGTTTAAACTCATTTCTTCTTCACTACTATACCCAAATGCTTTTGTAAGTACGCCAGAATAATGTTTTTTTGTTGTTTTAAATCCAATCCTTTTGTAAAGCATTTTAGCTCTAGGGTTTGTGTCTACAACATCTAATAATATTCTTTTATATTTTTCTTGTCTTGAATATTTTATTATTTCAGATAAAAGTTTTGATCCATATCCTTTTCCTCTTGCTTTTTTATTTATAGCAAGCAACTCAATTTTAATTGTTTCTTCATCATTAATTGTTTCAACATGAAAAACATATTTAAAATATTTATATGGGATAAAACCAATTTTTTTAATTAAGGTTTTATCGATGTTTAGAGAAGGTGCTTTTTTTGAAGATAAAATTGCAACTCCAATTATCTTTGAGCCTTCTCGTCCTATTAATCCGCTAGTAGGTAATAAAGTTTGCTTTATTATATCTATTGCTTGCGATGGTGATACTTTTTTAAGTATGGGGGTGAATTTAGTTTCGAAGGCTTTATAAAGAATTTGAGAAATAATTAGTTGAGTTTTCTCATCCTCATCCTTAAAACTAAATTTATCGACTGTCATATAACACTCCATGTATTTGGAAATTAGTAAATTTCCTAAGTCTATTATAAAGGTTTAATATGTATTCTTCGAGATGGTTAGTCAATGATTAAATCATCATTAAATATACTTTTATTACATAAAATTATAAAAAAAAGTAAAAAGATATTAATATAAATTTTTTACAATTTTTTTTTGCTAGAAATAAAAAAATAAAAAATATTTGACTATTAAATCAATTATAATTGAAACAATTGAGTATTTTCGAGATTAAAAAGTGTGATTAATATCAAAATTAAAACAAAATGTTAAATTAATAACACTATTGACATAAATATAACATTAAGTTATATTGAATTCATATTTAATTAGTTTTTGGATTATTCATCCAAACACACTATCAAGGGAGAGAAATTAAATGAAAAAATTATTAACACTTACTTTGTTATTTGCAATGAGCATTTCAACTATATTTGCTGGTGGAGCAAATGAATCACAATCTAGTGATACAAAAGATGCAGTACAACCTTTAAGAGTTGCTATGGAATGTGGATATGCTCCATATAACTGGACTCAAGCAGATGATTCAAATGGTGCTGTACCAATTGCTGATTCAAATGACTATGCATTTGGTTATGATGTAATGATGGCTAAAATTATTGCTGAGGAATTAAATCGTCCTTTAGAAATTGTTAAATTAGATTGGGATTCATTAGTTCCTGCAGTTCAATCTGGATCAGTAGATTGTGTAATTGCTGGACAATCTCCAACTCCTGCAAGAAAAGAAATGGTTGATTTTACAGATCCTTATTACTACGCATCAGTTGTATGTATGACACTATCTGATAGTGAATATGCAGATGCTCAAGGATTAAGTGATTTAAATGGCGCTTCTTGTACTTCCCAATTAGGTACACTTTGGTATGATACATGTCTTCCACAAATCGATGGTGCTAATATTTTACCAGCACAAGAGTCTGCACCTGCTATGTTAGTTGCTTTAAATAGTAAAAGAGTAGATTTCATTTGTACCGACATGCCAACAGCACAAGCTGCTTTAGTAGCATACCCTAACATGAAAATCTTAAATTTCAGTGGTAGTGGTGATGACTTTGTATTAAGTCAATCTGATATTGATATCAGTGTATCAGTTTCAAAGAAAAATCCTGAATTAACAAAAGCTATTAATGAAATCTTAGCAACAATGGATGAAAATGATTACAATGAAATGATGGCTGAAGCAATTTCTGTTCAACCATTATCAAACTAAATTATAAATAAGGATAGGTAGATAATATAATGAGTATTTCTGATATGAGCTTCTTTCAACGTATGGTTTACATTGTGCAAGCCTATAGTGTCTCTTTATTAAAAGGGGCTGGGGTTACAATGGCGATTGCAATCATTTGTACAGCTTTAGGATGTATAATTGGTTTAGGTGTTGGTATTGTGCAAACTATCGAGCCTAAAAGAAATGCAAGTCCTATTAGTAAATTCTTTATTAAATTTTTTAAAACATTATTATCTATCTATGTTGAATTTTTCAGAGGTACTCCAATGATGTTACAGGCTGCATTCATATTTTATGGATTCAGCCAACTCTTTGGAATAAACCTTGGGATGTGGAAAGCTGCTATATTAATTGTATCTATTAATACAGGAGCATATATGGCTGAAACTGTTAGGGGTGGTATTCTATCTGTTGATATTGGTCAAACAGAAGGGGCTAAGGCAATTGGTATGAATCACTTTCAAACAATGACTAGTATAATACTACCTCAGGCTTTTAGATTAATTATGCCTCAAATTGGTAACAACTTAATTATTAATATTAAGGATACTTGTGTATTATCAATTATTGGAACAGTAGAATTATTCTTTACTTTTAAGAGTATTTCTGGAGCTTTATATACTTACTTTGAGGCTGCTACAGTTACATTAATTATTTACTTTATATTAACATTTAGTTGTTCAAAAATTATGCGATACTTTGAAAGAAAAATGGATGGACCGGCAAATTTCGATTTAGCAACTACTGATACTTTAGCTTATACAAGTGGAATGAATTTAGCACACATATCAACTAGGGAGAGACTATAATGAATGAAATATTAAAAATTGTGCATTTATCAAAAACTTTTGGTAATAATGTAGTGCTAACTGATATTGATTTTGAAGTTAAAAAAGGTGATGTTACTTCTATTATAGGAGCTTCTGGCTCAGGTAAATCAACTCTTCTAAGATGTATCAATCTTTTAGAAACCCCTACTTCTGGTGATGTATTATTTCATGGTAACAAAGTAGCTGAAGGTGGAATTAAAGAGGAAGATTATAGGGCAAAAGTTGGAATGGTTTTTCAGTCTTTTAATCTTTTTAACAACCATACTGTTTTGAGTAATTGTATGCTAGGACAAATTAAGGTCTTAAAAAGGAATAAAGAAGAAGCTAGAGCACAAGCTCTAAAATATCTAGAAAAAGTTGGAATGGCCCCTTATATAAATGCAAAACCTTCCCAATTATCTGGGGGACAAAAACAACGTGTTGCAATAGCAAGAGCTTTAGCAATGGATCCTGAAATTCTATTATTTGATGAACCAACTTCAGCTTTAGACCCTGAAACCGTTGGTGAGGTTTTAGATGTTATGAGAACTTTAGCTAAAGAAGGAACTACAATGCTTGTAGTAACTCATGAGATGTCTTTCGCAAGAGATATCTCCTCTCATGTTGTATTTATGGCTGATGGTAAGATTGAAGAAGAGGGTACTTCTAAAGATATTTTCTACAATCCTCAGAGTTTAAGAACTAAAGAATTCTTAACTCGTTTTAGAGAAGATAAATAATAATATTACTTTAATTTATTACACAAGGAGCAAATTCTGCTCCTTTTATTTTTTAATACTTATTTATATAAAATAGTTCATTTACCCTAGTACAAAAAAAACATATACTCTCTTTAAGAGGTCATTTATGGATGGAAAAATTAGAAAAAATATAAAGCCTGGTTTAAAGGTATCTATAATTTTAAAACAAGATCAAAGAAGTGGAAAACTAACAGATGGTATCGTTAAAGATATTCTTACAAATTCGGCTAAACACCCTCACGGAATAAAAGTGAGATTAGAATCAAAACAGGTTGGAAGAGTAGCTAAAATTCTTGAAGAATAAAGATAAAAAAAATATTCAAAAGTTATAATACTTATTTTATATATTTTTATATCAATTGTTATAATAAGTTATTGTATCTTGTTTTCCCATTAATTAGAATGAAGATTAAGGGAAATAAATAATGAAAAAAATAAGAAATGAAATATTAGATCGTATTGATTTAACTAAACAGGAAGAAGAAGATCTCAAACTGAATATTGTAGATAAAATGTTTGATGAATTAGAAGATATTGAATCAGAGATTGAAAAATATAATATGCAATGGGTTTTTAATTATTCTCATGATCGTATTGAAGAAGTTTTTGAAGAAGAGATTAAGGGTGCATTTTGTAGGTTAAGAGAAGATAAAGAAGGTGAATCTATTGTTAATGAGACTAATAATATGCTTCAAAAAATCGCTCAAACAATTGAGAAAAATGCTAAGGCCTTTAACGGAGCTAAAACATTATCAACTATTGGAGAAATTGTTGGATCTTTCATTTTAATAATGGCAATACATGAATTAACCAATTTTTTTGTAACACAATATTCTACATTGATCAGTGCTTCAATAATTGTAGTTTTTTTTGCACTTTTTAAAATCTTTATTGAACAAAGATATATCAGTAAATTTAATAGAAAAAGAGAAGAGCGAGTTTATAAAGCATCTCTTGAGAAAACTAGGAAAGCTTTTATACAGATGTTCCTTTTTTATCTAAGAGTAAGACGCTTTGATGAAAAACACAAAAATCTTAATGGTAAAGAAAGACATAAAAAAGCTATAATCTTTATAAAAGAAAATCATCCTAAATTAGAATTTATTTAATAGTTTTAAAAAATCTATTAGAAAATATTTAGAAATATACCTAGATTTAAAACTTATTTAAATATGTTTTGTAATATAAGTTAAGTTCCCTTATAATTAAAAAAAGATACTACTATTTTTTTAAATTTAGGAGAAAATTATGAAAATATTATTTATAGGTGGAACTGGCACAATTAGTACTGCAATTTCCAAACGACTAATTAAAATGAAAGAAGATTTATATATTTTAAATAGAGGTTCTAGAAACAATGTTTTAGGAAATGATGGTGTTACTTATTTAACTTGTGATATTAATGATGAAGCAAATGTTAGTAAAATGATTGAAAATTTACACTTTGATGTTGTTGCTGATTTTATTGCATTTGAACCAAGTGCGATTGAAAGAGATTACAGACTTTTTAAAGGCAAAACAAAACAATATATATTTATTAGTTCTGCCTCTGCATACAAAAAACCTCTTTCAGATTATAGAATTACAGAAGGCGTAACCTTATCTAATCCTTACTGGCAATATTCTAGAGATAAAATTGCATGCGAAGAGTTGTTACTTAAATTGTATAGAGAAAATAATTTTCCTATTACTATCATTAGACCTAGCCACACTTACAGTGATCAATCAATACCTTTAGGTGTTCATGGGGATAATGGAAGCTGGCAGGTAGCAAAAAGAATGCTCGAAGGCAAAAGGGTAATAATTCATGGAGATGGAACCTCATTGTGGACTATGACTTCAAATAAAGATTTTGCTAAAGCATTTATTGGCCTTTTAGGTAACATTCATGCAATAGGAGAAGCTGTCCAAATAACATCTGATGAATCTTTAACTTGGAACCAGATTTATCAATCTATAGCAGAGGCCTTAAATGTTGAATTAAAACCTTATTATGTTTCATCAGATTTTTTAGATGCGGTTGGCCCATATGATTTTAAAGGTGGTTTAATTGGAGATAAAGCTAATACTGTTGTTTTTGATAATTCTAAACTAAAAAAATTAGTTCCAGGGTTTAATGCTACAATTAGGTTTGATCAAGGTATTAAAGAGTGCATCGATAATATATTGAATAATCCCGAATTACAAAAGGAAGATCCTGAATTTGATTTGTGGTGTGATAGAGTAATAGCTGCCCTTGAAAATGCTAAAAAAAATATTTAGTAAAAAGTGAAATATAGATAGATAGAAATAATGGCTTAGAAAATTCCTAAGCCATTAAATCTATCACTCTCTATTAATTTCTTGGACCAGGTCCGGGACCTGCCATTTGATCATCCATTGCTAGTGCTTCTAGAAGTTCTTCTAGAGTCACACCTAATTTTTTTGCAATCTCTTCAAAGTTTGGTGGGCCTTGTTTAGGATCTGAAAAAGCTGATATTAATTCATCCTCACTTATATTTAAGGACAACGCAGCTGCTGCAAAATCCGGGGCTCCCATTTGTGGTGGTTGTTTTTGTCCGTTTGAAGAAGTGTCCCCTTGAAAAGCTCTTCCTTGTGGAGGATTATTTATCTGTTCCATTTCACCTGTTTCACTATTATCAAAGTTTACAATACGATCAACATCAATCGTTGAAAAGTCTCCATGAGGCGTTTCTTTCACATTACCACCTCGAACTAGTCTTACATAATTATAATATCTCTCCCCATCAGGACCATCGGCTCCATCTTCTGCCTTTGTATCAAATCTAACAGCACCAGCACCATGAATATCGTCCCCATTTTGATCAACAGCATAACCAAAAGCAACATACCAAGCATACCAATAACCATCTTCATCATTTGGATCTATATATGGATTTGTAGTACTTGTCCAAAAATAAGGATAATCATCATTTCCAGCTTCGTTTACAATTTGTGAAATATTAAATACTGATGTGTCAATTGCAGGATATACTCCTGAATAATCAACAATACTTTGAAGTTCTTTTGCATTTGGAAGTCTCCAATCTGTATATCCAGCATATTCACTATTTTCTGCATAAGATAGAGCTTCTTCCCAATTCATAGCTTCTTGGCTATCATCTTTAGCCCACATTAAACCTGTGGACAAATCACTTACTGTTGAATCTCCATTATCTCTAAATTCATTCACACCATATTCATTTCCACTTACTGCTCTTACATATCTTTTTCCATCTAGAGCTTTAATATGACCTGTCCAGTCATTTACAACAAATGCAACATTTTCTTTTGCTAAATCTGTATCAACTAGGTAATAATTACTTGACCAAGAGTGTTGTTGTGCTCCTTGTGATCCGTCTCCAACAAGGTGGAAATAATTAGTATCAACCCAAGGCCAACCTTGAGAGAAGTCTCTAATTGACCATAATTCCTTTATATTAGGAAGTCTCCAATTTGTGATTCCTCCTAAATTTAAAGAATCCACATATGCTTTAGCTTCTTCCCAAGTCATTGGATATTCTGATAATTCTTGACTCCAAGTTAGACCTGTTACATTATCTCTAATGGTTTTATTACCATTATCAGTGTAGCTTGGAACATTAGATGTATACTGAGCATCTTGGCCATAAAAAGCTTCACCTCTTCTAGGAGCTTCAATTTGTTCACTATTGTCGTAGCATAAACCTTGATTTGTATCTACTAGTGGATAACTAAGAGGGGTTGTTTTAATTGAAATAGTTTCAACTTCATTAGTTTCTTTAACAGCTTGAGCTTGATTGGTTTGATTTGCACAACCGGTTAAGCCTATGACTAAAAAAAATGAAATTTTAATTAATATGGATTTTTTTCTATTTAAAGAATTATACATTGTTGACTCCTAATATACTTTTGTAATTCTAATAATAGGTATCCAATGTGAGAACAATGTGATAGATTTTACTAATTTTGAAACTTTTCTTAACTAAATAAACTTTATTGTTGTATACTAAAATAAAGTAAGCTTAGGAGTGAGTAATGCCAAAGATTTTATATGCTGAAGATCAAGAGAGATATAGAAAACTAGTTAAAGTCTTCCTAGAATCTGCAAAATTTGATGTTGTTACAGTAGAAGATGGTGAAAAAGCCCTTGAGTATATAGCTCGACACAATGATGTGGATTTAATACTTTTAGATATTATGATGCCTAATATTGATGGTAAAGAAGTGTGTAAGTATTTAAGACAAACATCTGATATTCCAATAATTATGCTTACAGCTTTAGCAGATAGTTCAAATGAAGTTGAAGGTTTAAATTTAGGGGCTGATGACTATGTATCTAAACCTTTTTCAAGAGATACTTTAATAGCTAGAATAAATAGTGTAATTAGAAGATGTGAGAATAAAAAAATTAAAAATTATCATGAGAATGGCTTTGAATTTATTAAAGATAAAGGAATTGTTATTATTGAAGGTAGGAAGATTTCTCTAACCCCTAAAGAAATACTATTATTAGAGTTCTTTTTAAATAACAAAGATTTTGTTTTTTCTCGAAATCAGATTTTAGATAGTGTTTGGGGTTTTGACTATTATGGAGATCCAAGAACTGTTGATACCCATGTTAAAAGTTTAAGATCAAGATTAGGTAAATATGGCAATAGTATTAAAACGGCACGAGGTAGGGGGTATTATTATCAAAGTTAAACGCTCTCAATCAATTGCAACTAAACTTAGCATTTCAATTGTAGCAATAATTATAACTATCGTAGTATTAATTTTAGTAGCTAATTCATTATTCTTAGGTGATTATTATATTAGTAAAAATAAAACACTTTTCTATCGTGATTTAGAAGAAATTCAAAGTGTATTTGAAACTCCTAACCAGGATATATTACAAATGTTAAGAGAGAAAGATAAAACCACTGGTTCTCTTTATTATATACTAGAGAAATCAGATCCTTTTTTCTTTAGAATTGTATTATCTTCAATTCCAAATTTTTTATCTTTTGAGCCTCCTGCTCCTAATCAAAGATTTAAAGAACCTCCATTAATTGAATTACCTGGAGAACAGTTTAATTTTCTAAAAGACAATATCGATTCAATAGATAATGGTGAACCTCTTTTTTCAACGGTGAATAGGCAAATGAGTAGCGATAATGAATTTGATTTAGTATTTGCCTCAAAATTAGATTCTAATTATTATTTAGTAATTGTACGACCTATAGAACAATTAGATGAACAAACTTCAATTACTAATCAATTTTTATTAATAATAGGAGTGCTTTCAATTCTTCTATCGATTATAATTTCAAGGATTTCAGCTTCTTCAATTGTAAAACCAATAAAGGAAATAACGAAAATAACAGGATATATCGCAGATTTAGATTTTAGTCATAAATATAGTGGACACTCTCATGATGAAATTGAGACATTAGGAACTAGTATAAATAAAATATCCTCTCAACTAGATTCTTATATGAAGGAACTTGAAGATGCTAATACAAAGTTAAAAAAAGAGATGTATTTACAGAAAAGATTTTTTGCTGGAGTTTCACATGAGTTTAAAACTCCAATTGGTTTAATTAGAGGCTATTCTGAATCACTAGAATTAGGACTTGCAAAATCTCCTGAAGAAGTTGCTGAGTTTTCTCATATCATTTTAGATGAAACAGATAGATTAAATCATTTTGTCTCCGATATTTTATTTTTGGTTAAATCTGAATCTACTGAATTTGTATTGAACTTTAAAACATTTGATTTAATTACACTATTAAAAAATATCGTTGAGAAAAATAGCAATATAATATCTAAAAAACAGGTGATTATTATAAAAGAATTTCCACAAAATATAGATTTATATGCTGATGAAATAAGGATTAGTCAAATTGTTGAAAACTTGTTAAACAATGCAATTAGACACACTTTCTCAAATAATAAAATTATACTTAAAGCTTTTTTTGATAAAGAAGGAGTTTCTATCGAAGTAATTAATGAAGGGGAAAATATTGATGATAAACATATAGAAAATTTGTTTGAACCATTTTACAGCGCATTTGAATCAAGAGATAAATTAAATTCTGGAACCGGCCTTGGCCTATCTATTGTTAGAAACTTAGTAGATAAGCACAAAGGAAAGTGCGGTATTAGTAATATTAATACTGCTGATTTTAAAGGGGTAAAAGCTTGGATCTGGCTTCCTATTGTAAAAAAAGAGAATTAGTAAACAATTCTTTAAAGATTAAAAAAGAGAAATAACAAGCATTTGTAGTGGAATTACAATAATGAGAAAAATAGTTGAAACTAACCAACCTGCATTTGCTAAATCAATATCTAAATCGTAAATTGAAGGTGGAACTAAAGCAATAAAACCAACAGGAACCGAAGATAATATTAAAACTACTTTTAAAGGCATAGCGTTATCAATTTGACCATAACCTATAAGATATGCAATTAATGTTGTTATAAATGGGACAAATAGATATTTAATACCTGAGAGCATTAAAGCTGGTTTAATGTAATCTTTTACTTTACTAAATTTCATAGCCATACCGATAGAAGAAAGTAATAATAAACTTCCAACTGGAATAATTATCGCATTTAAGTCACTATAAAATGATGGTCTTTGAATCTTTGAAAGATTTAATAAAATACCAACTACAATACTTAGCGTTGCAACTAAAATATAAGGATCTTTTAAAATTTGTAAAAATTTATTTTTATCATCTTTGTTTTTACTACTTACTGAAAATGTTTTTGCAATAGGGAACCAAATTGCATAATAAATTATTTGTTCAAATAATTTATAAATAGGTACTAATGCAAAGGCTTTTTCCCCTAAAAAAACAAATACGATTAGAGCCCCAATTGATCCTATATTAGACATTCCACCACAGCTAAATAGAGCCCCAGCTTGCTTTGGTTCATATTTTAATAATTTACCAAGAAAATAAGTGCTAAATCCTCCAAGAAGAACTGCAATCATCCCAACAAAAGGTAAAAGAAATAAACTAATATCTGTAAATGAGAAATCCCAAAGTGCTCCAATAGTAGAAATTGGAAACAATATTAGTATTGCAATTGATTGAAGAGCTTTTCTAGGTTTCTTTAGAGATTTATCTGCTTTTATAATGTTTGAAAGTGTTAATCTTTGTATAATATAACCGAGAATAAGTCCTATGGTAATAATTGATAATGAATATAATAGTTTTTGCATTTAAACCCCATAGTATTATAGATATTGTATACAAAGTAATTTTCTATTATTACTTTTAAAATGTCAATAAATGTTATTCGTATTTATAAATATTGGATAAATACAAATAAAAATACTCAATGGACCTATGAAAAACACAATTAAATCTCTTCATTAATATTTATTGCTCTTTTCTATTATATTAATATAATTAATAAAATAATATTCAAAACAAAAATCAATATAAATTATTGCCTCTAGGAAACGATTAAATATTGATAGAGGCTAATAAGTTATAGTTCTTTTAAAAAGATAAGTTAGTCTTTCTTTACATCAGATGATTTTTCATTTGTGATGTTTTCAGAATTTTGTCCATTTGCAAGATCGCGAGCTTCTTTCATTCCTTTATCAAACTCCATTCTTGCTTTTCCAATATTTCTAGCAAATTTTGGCAACGCAGATGCACCAAATAATAAAACAACAACACCACATATAACAATTACTTCAGTAGTTCCAATCATAATATACTCCTATTATAATAATTTTTTATTTTTGTTTCTAAATTGAGTTTTTGTAACTTCGATATTATTTAACTCTTCTATTTTTAGATCTTCTTCAAATTTCTGATAAGATTTTTTTACTTGATTTATTTGTTGCATAATTTTTGCATAAGTTTTACCAACTTTTCTTACTATGATAGGTAAATCTTTTGGATTTAAAACAACAATTATGACAATAAAAATTGTAAATATTTCACTCAATCCTAATGCGAACATTTTATGTCTCTCCAAATTTAAATATTTTAGCAATTAGTAAAGTTAAATAAAACAATACTGTCATTGGTAGCGCTAATCCTATTTGAGTTATGAAATCTGGGGGAGATAAAATTGCGGCAATTAAGAAAAAGAGCACTACTAAATATCTTCCTAGATTAAACAAAGTCTTTCTTTCTACGAGATTTAATATCATTAAAACTTCTAATATTACTGGGAGTTGAAAAACAACAACAGCCATTAATATAAACTGTAATATATAAAAAATATTACTGCCAAAGCTTAACAACATTCCAATATTATCTGGTATAAATCCATGGCCAGTTAGAAAAGCTATTGAAATTGGGATTATTGTGTAATAGGTATAATAAAAACTGCCAAGTATTAATAAAAAACTACAACATAATGTGATAGAAATAATTTGCTTCTCTTTTTTCAATAGACCGGGGAATATAAATCTTAATATATTAAACATATGTATTGGTGAAGATAGAATAAAACCAACTAGTGCTGATATTTTTATTTGTACTACTAGCCCTTCAGCAACAGTATTTACATATAATACTTTAGATGAATCTGAAGAGCTAAGTTGCTTAAATGGTTCAAATAAAAAATCAATTATATAGTTATAAAAATACAATGCAACAAAAAATCCCAAAGCAAGAGAAATAGAGGATACTATTAATCTATTTCTAAGTTCTTTTAAATGCTCTAATATAGGCATGGTATCTTCATCTTCATAACTTAATTCTACAGTTTCCATATTATGCTTTTGTCCATTCTCCAAAAGAAACTTTTTCGAAATTCATATTTCCATCAGTATCTTTATATATATTTATCCACGCTTGCCAATTTTTATAATCAACATCTGGATAATCCAATCTATAATGACTACATCGGCTTTCTGTTCTCATCAATGATGCTTTTAACTTCATTTCGGCTGTGATGATCATATTTTTAGTCTCATGTGCAAGTCTTAGTTCATGGAGATTTGCAGCTTTTAACATTGGAGAGTGATGATCTCTTAATTCTTCAACATAGGCGAGTGCAGCATTTAAAAGATTTTCTTTCTTAATATAGAGAACAAAGTTTGGAATCATAATTCCTTGTAAAATTTGGGTTACCCAAGCAGCACTATATCCAACATCTCTTTTTAAAGGAGCTAAAATTTCTGCTTTGATTGTGTTTATTTTTGAAGTAGGAATACTTTGTAAAGTAACTTTTTGACAATATGAAGCAGCAGCTTCAGCAACTATTGCACCTTGAACTGCCGAACCTGCTAGAGAGGATCCAACCTGAGTATATATAGCTCCTGCCATATAAGAACCTAATGCATCTCCAGCAGCATATAAGCCTGGTATTGTTGACTCTCCTTGTAGATTGATTGGAGCTATACCTTCTGATTTATGTATAGACATACCTGCAGAGGAACCCCCTGAAGAAGATTGAGAAACTCCTGCTGGTGCCCCACCTGCTGGACCACCACCTGTTGGAGCTACTTCATTAGTATCTTTTTTATCCATAGGAGGTGGATTTTTAGGGCCATCTCCTTTTAGATCACTAGGTGGATTTGAAGGTCTATTGTTATCATTTTCATTTTGTCTATCAAACCCTTCAGGAACGTAAGGTCCCCCTTCGACTTTTGAATTATCAGATCCTGGCATCATAGATATAGGGTTTCCTAAAACATAAGCTTTGTAATTTAAATCAACTCCAAGATCATGATGAATCTCAATACCATTTGTAGATGGTTTTCTATCAAACATGCCATGCCAACCTGTATAACAATCCGCAGGGTTTGTGGAAGAACCTGAATGACCATCATTAAATTCTTTTCCTGTAACCTTAGCACCAATATTATAAGCCATTATAGTTCCATCATGAGTTAAATCACATATAGGGAACCCATTTGGTTTAAATCCCCCAGCACCAGTGCAGAGAATTATAGATTTTGCTTTAAAAATATGAATTGTAGGATTATCAAAACTGAATCCCGCAGCACCAGCTATTCTACCATTCTCTTTAATTAAATGAGTAATCATTATTCTTTCTTTTACTTGAATGTTTCTTTTATTTATAGGTGTCATAAATGATTTATGATAAAGAGGTGAATCAAAAAATCCCCATTGTTTTAATTCCTCAACTCTATCCTTAGAATACAAGGCCATTTGTCTAGTATATTCACTTCTATTAGTATCAATTGCTGATTTAGAAACTTTTTCTACAAATTCATCTATACTAATAGAGGCTGTGTCTGAATCGTATACAAAAATACCTTTGGCAAAAGGGGTTGCCCCTGAGCTTCCAACTCTACCCTTAGATACTAAAAGAACTTTGGCTCCAGCATCATGAGCTTTGACACAAGCAAATAAACCCGACATTCCTCCACCAATGACTAACACGTCAGTTTCATTTTCTTTGTATTTGAAATCACTTAGATCTAATTCTCTTTCATTTTTACTTCCGTGATATTTTATACCCATACTAGCTAAAGTTGCTGCTGCAACAACGCCTCCAGAGAGCCCTAAAAATTGTCTGCGTGATATTCCTGATTTTTCGCTCATTTATTTCTCCTTAGATGTTTGGTTAAAAAAGTAGAGTCTGATTAAGAAAACAATCCCAATTGAGGCCATTACAATGGTGTAAGTTGATAAGAATGTATCCATATGTCTTCCAAGATCTACAGCATGGAAAGTTGCCACACAAATAAAAGAAAGAGATAATAATCCATGCAATTTTCTCCAAGTGGTATATTTAAGTTTCATCTTCTTTCTTAACATTGATGTTATTGCTATAACCAAAAGAAGGAATAAAGCAATAAGACCAAGAATAATTCCTCTAGATTCAAAGTTTGTTACCATTAAAATGAAGGCATCTGTCAAATCCAAACTAGCTTCTAAATATCTAGGTAAAACAATAAAAATTGGATGAAGAATTATAATAGGGATTGCTATATAGCCAATTATTTTATGTAATTTAACAACCTTTGAATATTTATGTCCTTTTATATTAACAATATTTACTCTTGATAAATAAAACTGACCAAGCAGTAAGTAAAAAGCTGCAACAGTAATTAAAGATAACAGTTCTTTAAGAATCGTTCTTTGCTCAAAGTTTCCAAAAATCATATAAAGCATAGGGATTGCTAAATATAAAATAGCTGCTGTTACTAAGTAGTGAAGTTTTGATTTGTTTTCCATCATTAACCCCATGAAACCATAACTGGTATTGATTTTTCACTATCTATTGTTATTGCATCTACAGGACAACTCATCCTACATAGATGGCACATTTGACAATCTGCGGGGTAGGCTATATAAGCCTTTTTGTTTACAGTGCTTAATCTGATTACATCTGTGGGACAGCTTTGAACACACTCTCCACAACCTATGCACCCAACGATACTTTTAATTGACATAAGAAACTCCTTAATAATTATCTAAAATAAATCTTATTAAAGAATTCATTGTTGTATCGCAAAAATTTGTTAACAACATTGAATTTAATATTTAATTTCTATTTTAATTTAAATTAAAAAATTTGAAATATTAAATGTTAGAATTACATCTAAAGAATATATAAATCGCAAAGTTCTACAAAAAAGAAGAACTAAAAGTTTTTGTATGTACTTTATCAGTCCTATAATAAAAAAACGAATTTTAAAAATAATTTTTCAATTGAGATATAGGCATAAATAATTATGTAAATAGATTTTTAAAGTGTAGACTTTATTCTTTAAAATCAAAATAAATCTAGCTTAACCTAGATTTGTTAATAATTATATTTTTGCTAAATTAAAAGGTCTTTTAGTTCTAATTATATTATCTAAAGAAATTACTTATATATCCATATGATAGTAATAATTTTATATTTAATTATTATTTTGATACGAATTTTATTTTTTAATTAAAATTTTATAAAAAGTATTGCATAAAAAAATAGGTTAGCATAAACTAACTTAAAAAATATTTTTAGAGGTATAAAAATGAATAAAATACTAGTGTCAATCACTATGATATTTGTGAGTGTTAGTCTTTTTGCTCAAGGAACAGTTGAGAATAATTCCATAGAAACATCAAATAATGTTGTTAAAAGCGATATTAGTGTTGCAGGTAATCAATTTCCTAAGATTGTAAATCATGTTTGGGGAAGCACCGAATTAGAATCTCAACCTCAGAGAATTGTTACACTAGGATGGTCAAATCAAGATGTATTGTTAGCTTTGGGTTTCGCTCCTGTTGGTACTGCAAGAGCAAACTGGGGCGCAGTGAATGAATTTGGACTTTTACCTTGGACTTATTCAGCTTATGTCGATTTAGGTGTAAAAAATCCTAATGTTTTTGATGATGTTGATGGAACCGATTTTGAAGCAGTGGCACAATCAAATCCTGATGCAATTATTGCAACTTATTCTGGAATGCCTGAAGATGAGTATAAATTGCTATCACAAATTGCACCTACTATTCCATATTTGAACACTGCTTGGAGTTCTAATTGGAAGGAAAATGTTAGAGATATTTCAGATATTATGGGAATGAGAGAAGAGGGTGAGAAAATTATCAGTGAAAGTGAAGAGGCAATTTTTAAAGCTAAATCTCTATATCCTAATTTAGATGGTAAAAAGGGTATCCTTTTATGGATTAATCCAACAGATTTGAGTATTTATTACACTTACGGACCTACAGATCCACGTGGTTCTTATTTACTAGATTTAGGTTTTGCTTACCCAGATGCTATAATGTCCTATTTCACTGACGATAGCTCTTTTTCAGCTACATTAAGCTCTGACAATATAGAAGAACTATATGACCTTGATTTTATTATTATCTATGGTGATGATAAATCAGTTGAAGCTTTAGAAGCTGATCCATTGTTCTCACAAGTTCCGGCTGTAAAAAATCATCATGTTGTTGCTCTAGAAGATGGAACTGAATTAACTGCAGCTATTAATCCAACTGTTCTTTCTATTGAGGCTACTGTTGAAGATTTCTTAGCAACTATTGACTCAGTATTCAACTAGTAAGATGAAGAAAATCGCGTTTTTTAGTTTACTAAGCATTTTATTAATATGCTTAGTAAGCTTGCTTTCTTTAGTTGTAGGAATAAAAATTGTTCCTATATCACAAGTTGTTGCATATATAAGAAATGAGCAATTAGATCCGATAGTTTCTGCAATTATTACAAAACGAATTGCACGTACATTTTTTGGACTTCTAGCTGGAGCTTCTCTTGCAACATCGGGGGCATTAATGCAATCAATAACTCGCAATCCCATCGCCGATCCAAGTATTTTAGGGGTAAATACAGGCGCTTCGCTTTTTGTAGTTATTGGATTAGTATTTTTAAATATCACTACAGCTAGCCAATATATTTGGTTATCAATTATGGGGGCAGGAATTACTGCTATAATAGTTTATGCAATAGCTTCTCTTGGAAAGCAAGGAGCAACAGCAATTAAACTAGCACTTTCCGGTTCTGCAATTAGTATTGCATTATCCTCTATTGTTTCAACACTCATGCTTCCAAATAATAATGTAATGAATTCTTTTCGATTTTGGCAAGTTGGCAGTATTGGTGGGGCAACTATGAGCAATATAAAGATTTTACTTCCTTTTTTTATTTGTGGGTTTATCCTATCTATTTTAATTTCTCAAAGTCTCGATAACCTTGCTCTCGGAGATGAACTTGCAACATCTCTTGGGACAAATACATTAAAAATTCGAATAATTGGGGCTATTGCAGGTGTAGTTCTGTGCGGTGCAACCACAGCTCTTGCAGGACCAATAGGTTTTATTGGACTTATGGTTCCACATATTATTCGCTCATTAATAGGGAACACTATGAAAATAATTTTACCTTATTCAGTTGTATGTGGGGGAATAATTCTTTTAAGTTCAGATATTATTGGACGTGTTATTGGTTATCCTTCTGAAACTGAGGTTGGGATTGTAACTGCAATAATTGGAGCACCTGTATTTATTGCAATCATTAGACATTCGAAGGTTAAAGCTTTATGATGAAACAAATTGAATCTTATAATACGAGAAAACATAGATATGTAATAAAAAGGAATATATTGATAGTTATAGTTGTAATTTTAGCTTTCATTGCTCTATGCATAGGTAATACAAATTATAGTCCATGGTATGTTTTAAAAGTATTGTTAAAGCAAGAAACTAAAAATTCTTTTATAATTATTAATCTTCGTTTACCTCGTATGATAATTGGACTTGGCTCTGGATTTGCTTTAGGTTTAGCTGGATATATATTCCAAACGCTTTTACTCAATCCTTTAGCTAGTCCAGATGTTATTGGAGTTAGTGCAGGCACTAGTACCTCAGCTGTTTTTGTTATTTTGATTCTTGGCTTAGATGGACCTATTGTTTCTTTCATCGCAATTATAGTAGGTCTTCTAATTGCTGCCATTATTTATGTTCTTTCCATAACAAAGGGGCATTTTTCTCATATAAAAATGATTCTTATTGGAATTGGAGTGCAGGCAATGCTTAGTGCTATAACAAATTATCTATTATCTCGTGCAGCTGAATTTGATGTTGCATCCACTCTACAATGGCTATCTGGTAGTTTAAATGGTGTTACGCTTGATAAAGTGCCTTACTATATAACTCTAATTTTAATTCTCTTCATACTTTTACTATCTTTAAATTCAAATTTAGAATTAATTATTCTTGGAGACGATCTTAGTCGAAGTTTAGGGCTAAAGTTAAATCTTGTATTTACTTTGTTTATTATCATTGGAGTTTTCTTAGTAGCTTTAACAACTTCAATAACAGGACCAATTTCATCTGTTGCCTTTTTATCTGGTCCTATTGCTGTACGGATATTTAATAATGATAGAAGTAATTTAGTTCCAGCTGGTTTAATCGGAGCAATTATTGTTTTAGCTGCAGATTTAGTGGGGAATAATTTCTTTAGTGTACGTTATCCAGTAGGTGTCATTACAGGGATGCTTGGTGCACCATATCTGATTTGGTTGTTAATAAATATGTCTCGAGGAAGGAAATAAAAATGAATTTAGAAACTATAAATCTTACTACAGGATATGATAAAAAAATCATCATAAGCGATCTAAATATTAAAATTCAAACTGGAAAAATTAATATCATTATTGGCTCAAATGGGTGTGGAAAATCGACACTTTTAAAGAACCTTGCACGCTTGAATAAACCTATAAAAGGAAAAATTACTTTAGACCAAAGAGATGTTTTTTTATATAAAAGCAAAAAATTCGCTCAAATTCTTGGTCTTTTACCGCAATCGCCTATAGTTCCAGAAGGAATAAGTGTGTTTGATTTAGTTACTAGAGGGAGATTTCCCCATAGAAAATTTATGAGTAATCTTAGTAGAGAAGACTTTGATGCTGTTAATTCAGCCTTATCAATGGTCAATATATTAGATTTGGCAAACAGAAAAATTGATGAACTTAGTGGAGGACAAAGACAAAGAGTTTGGATAGCTCTTGCTTTAGCTCAAGAAACCGATGTCCTTCTTCTCGATGAACCTACCACATTTTTAGATATCCAATATCAAGTTGAGATTTTAGATTTGCTTTTTGAATTAAATAGAAATAAAGGAACTACAATAGTTATGGTTCTTCACGATATAAATCTCTCATCTAGATATGGCGATTATATTTTTGCACTGAGAGAGGGAAAATTAATAGCACAAGGCGAACCTAAAAACATTATTAGCGAAAAACTAATGAAAGAAGTATATGATTTAGATTGCATTATAATTAAGGATCCATTGACTGACGAGCCTTTGATTATTCCAAAAGGTAAGCACTATCGTAAAATAGCTATGAATTGTTGAGATGGGAATAATATTTTATTTATTAGTTAATGAAGCTTGTCGAAGCTTTAGCTTAATTATAATTGTGTTTTAGATAAAAAAAAGCTTATATATTTTGCATTTTATTAAACCTTAGAATATAATAAATAATACGTATTTTATTTTATTACCAAAGGAAAATTTTATGGGTATAATCGAGCGAAGAGCAAGAGACCGTCAGAAGAGAATAAAAGAAATTTTAGATGGAGCTAAGCTTATTTTTTCTGATAAGGGTTTTCATAAATCTACTATGAATGATATTGCTGCTATGTCGGATTTAAGTAGAAGAACTTTATATTTATATTTTAAGAATAAAGAAGAGATATTATTAACAATAGCTGAAAATTCACTCGAAAAAGAACTTAAAAACATGGATAAAATTTTTAACAGTGATAAAAGCGGATTAGAATGTATTTTATATTTTATTGAAAGTTATAAAAATGAATTTATGTTTGAAGATTGTAATTATCAACTGCTTCCTAATTTTACTTTATGTATAAATGAACTGGGTGAAGATAATGAAGTTGTAGAGAGGGTAAAACAAACTGTAAATAATATCAGAGATTTCATTGCCAAGTCACTTGAGCGTGGTTGTAAAGATGGAAGTATCCGTTCAATAGAAAATTATAATAAAGCTTCTGCTGTATTAATTAGTTTAGTTCATAGTTTTATTTTAAGTGTGGATGTTGATAATGCACTATTAACAAAAGCTTTAAATTTAAATCCTGAGGAATTCTTTTATGAGATGGTAACTGCTATTAAAAATTATCTCTCCCCATCTAGTTACTAATTTTATAAGTTAAATTATAAATATAAAAGATACCCGAGAAAATTATTGCTGGGTATCTTTTTAATTTATCGCTTTCTAAATTAGAAACTGTAATCACATGATACTTCTATAAATCCATTTTCATTAAATGTTGCAAATTCGCTATCATCAGAACCGGTGAAGTAACTCCCTTCGATACCTAAATTTAAACCTTGACTAAGAGTTACATCAAGAGATGGTTTAATTATGTATTCAATTACATCTAAATCTTCGATATCCACTATTAGTGATAAGCTAGTTTGGATTTTATCATGATCAAATGAGTCAGAAATCTGAGTTACAATCATGTTTGAACAAGATTCTCCAGCACTATAGTCTACATTTAGATTAGTATAATTATCATCGTAGTTAATTATATATGAACCAAGATCTTGAACATTTAAACTCATATTATTGATTGGTAGATCAATAGAAAATCCAGTTACCCACTGTATGCTATTATTGTGAACATCGGGATCATCACCTTCAAAATCTTCTGTGTAATAATAGGCTAGTTCTCCTCTGAGATTGAATTTGCCAATAATTTTCTCACCATCAATGCCTAAGACTTGTAATTTATCATAAGTGACATACTCAGAAATATCATCTGCAGTTAGATAACTTGCTACCCCTGCATTTGCTGCAGCAATTAAAGCACTCATAGCTGAAGTGGCTGCAACTGATGGGGTTTTATAATGTCCATAATAATATTCAAGTCCAAAATCTAAATCATTAAGAGTTCCAGTCGTTCTCAATCCAAATTGACCATATTTTAGTTGATTAGTATCATCTAAACAATCTTCTAAATCAACTGTAACTCCATATGCTTGTAGTAAAGAGTTTGCATCAATGATTGAACTTTGAGTCCAAATGTCCTCTGATGAATAAGTTAATCTATCAGCAGTCATAAAAGGGGTGTAAACAGCTTGTATATTGATATTATGATCGCCACCTTTATACCAAGATACATCAGCTTCAATTTCTCCAATACGTCGATCGATATAATCTTCATTAATGAAATCGGTATAATCATTTGCATTTATTAAATCAAGAACATGTAATTTATCTCCACGTCCCCAAACTATTTTAGTTTTACCAACTTGATAGATAAAATCTCCATCATAATAACGATATGTAAGTTCATCAATTATATCACTAGGTAGTGAAAAAGTATCTTCACTCAATATAATAATTGATGTTAAATCACTCTTTTCTGTTGAATGGCTTATGTTCAAAGAAAGACTAGTATTTGCAAGCGAATAGAGGTTAGCTCCTTCATAATCATCACTATTAGACCAATCACTAGAGAATAGATATGATCTAAGTGATGTTGAGGCAGTACCATTTATTTCTAAAGCCGATGATTTTGAACTAGCAGATGAAGAATCTCCAAATAAATCATCAAAACTTTGAGAAGATTCAACTCCTTCATCTCCAAAATCACTGAAATCAAAGTCATCAGAGAATGCTGGAGTTAATATCAATAACGAGGC
Organism: Sphaerochaetaceae bacterium; assembly: GCA_963677735.1. Classification (GTDB taxonomy): domain Bacteria; phylum Spirochaetota; class Spirochaetia; order Sphaerochaetales; family Sphaerochaetaceae; genus Pleomorphochaeta. The sequence continues at coordinate 1,176,723 of OY782505.1, read as the reverse complement.
AATCGTTATAACACTAATTTTTTTAATATTCATAAATTGTTTCCTTTTTTCTTAATAGATTGAGCTAATTATTTTATAATCTTCCTGTTTTTAAGAAACTTGAAGTAAATATTTTATCACTTAATGGGTTATCAACCTCTATTTTTAAAATTGTTAAAACAGTTGAGTGTCCACTTTGAACATTTTCCATAGAGTTAACCATTGGGATCCAATAATTATTAATTTGTTGTAATTTTTCAACATTTAAAATTTTGTATAGGTTTTCTGATTTATCAAACATTTCGACACGGATTGGAACATAACTGTTTTTATCTATGTAAGATAAGCGATATGAATATTGACTATCATTACTATCTTTTGCACTTGATTTAACGATATAGCAATCATAGCCATTTATAGTCTTATCTCCTAGATATTCATGAATGTCTCTATCTACATCTCTTGTTTCTAGATCATCGTAAGTTGCATCACTTCCCATAAACGATTTAGATCCTTCTGATGAAGCTATACGTCTAACTGTTCTAAGAGCAGGTAAATAGATCCATTTACTATCACTTGAGCCTTCATTTTGAACCTGAAGAAAACGAGTGTTTTTTACTGTTGAAGGGGATCTAAAGATTATTACAGAAGATACTAAGTCATTTTCATCTTTTCCCCATTCTTCCATTAATCTTGTTTGTGTTTCTCCATTTGCATCAATTAATTCCATTTTTACAGCAGAATGAGAGAATTCTGGGGCAGGAGTGTCAAACACTCTTTGCATAATAGATGTACCATCTGTAGCAAATAAAGTGGTACAAGCAATCAAACTAACAAATATAATTGAAAATATTTGTTTTGATAATTTTTTGTGATTTTTCATATTTATTCTCCTAAGATATTTAATATCTGAATAATTTATTTTTTTCTTAAAGGTTTTTGCATAAATTGTGGGTTAAAGGTATTTAATAAAGCTGGTAAAATTGTCATTGAAGTAAAACTACTTGTAAACATTACTATTGCAACTAAGATACCTATATAACGAAGTACAACAAATTGTGATAATGCTAGAACTAAGAAACCAAGACCTACTGAAACAGCGTTTACAATAATTGCTTTACCTGATAGAGATAAGGTGTTTAAAGTAACAACTTGAAGATCACTAGAGAGAAGTCTTTGTTTATGATAGTCATCCATAAAGTGGATTGTATAATCAACACCAATTCCTATTGCTATAGATCCAATCAAACTTGTAACCATATCTAGATTAATATGGGCAATACCCATTATTCCAAAGTTGATTAGTATGGAAAGAATTAAAGGAATGGTTCCGATAATGCCAGCTATAGGTGATTTGAAATATAATAATAGAATAACGAACACAATCAAAATTGCTAATAGTAGTGAAGTAATTTGGCTACTAGTAATCATATCCGTTAGTGAATATTCAAGTTCTGCAATACCGTATGCATCAATGTAATAACCTTCTGGAAAGTGTGTTTGTGCAAAAGCTTTACCATCATTAATGATATTAGCAACAGCTTGAGTATCGTGAGTTGTTAATTCTATTTGCATTCTAGCTTGTGTGGGTTCTAATGAATCATTGCTATAATCATTTAAGGAACCAGAATATAATAGTAAATATTGACTGATTAAGTTTTTTAAACCTTGTTTGTCAGATACAGGGTATTTAGTTGCATCATAAGGTATTTCATAATAATTGGCTCCGTTGTAATCTAATTGCTTGAGAAGCTGATCGTAGAATTCATCAACGCTTATATTTGAACCACCTGCTGCAACGTATGTTTTATTCATTAATTCTATCCATTGTGCAACAGTAGCGGTTGAGTCTAACATATTTTGTGAAGAGCCTCTATCAACACTTTCTGTTATTTGCTCTTCTTCTAAGTTGGTTGATGAAATCTCATCATCACTAAAGAAAGAACTAAAATCATCACCATCTGAGAAAGCTTCCTCATCACTTATTTCACCACTAGCACTAAAGAAGCTTTCAGTATTGCTATCTGTGATATTTTCATCACTAAAGAAACTATCAACCTCTTCACTTGCACTTGAGAAAGATTGATCTTCTTCAACTTCTTCATCTTCAAAGTGCATTACTTGATTCATTCTTTTGATAAATTCTGTATAAGATATAACCTTACCAATTTCATCTGGATACTTTTGAGCTAAATAATTTTGTAAATCATCCATTTGTTTTAAAATTTCTGGATTAGTTAGATTGTCCTCATCTGTACTTGTAACTAAAAAATTGAAGGAATTTGATCCAGCAAAATTTTCATCAATCATTTTTGCATCAGTTCTAATTGAAGAGTCTTTAGGGAAGTAATTTATAATTGCTGATTCAATATTTAATTTAGAAATTCCCCATAAACTTAGTGCAACAACAATAATAAAGAAAATATAAAGTCTACCTCTTTGCTCAGAAAGGTATGTTGCAATGTGTGTAGAAACTCCTTTACTCCAAGATTCTCTTCTTGCACTGATTCTTGCAACAACATTTGGGTTCTCTGATTGTTGAGCTTTTTGAAAATTAATTCTTTTTTGAATTCTTTTGTTTTCACCTTTCAATGATTTTACGATTAGAAGAGATGGAATAAATACAAGAGAAAGCACTAATGCAATTGTTACTCCGATTGCACTGTATAGAGCAAATGTTTTCAAAGGAATTACCGGACTTGTAATTGTTGATATAAATCCAGCAATAGTTGTGATTCCTGCTAGAATTACAGGTCCTTTAATTGCTTTCATAGCTTCATTTACTATAGCTGTTTGTCTTTGATGACTTACAACACCAATTTCCTTTGAAATCATTTCATAGTAATGATTTAATACATGGATACCGTATGCTGAACCTACTGCAATTAAAACAACAGGTAAACAAGATGATACAACAGTGAAATGAGCTTTTGTTAATGCCATTAATCCTATATCCCATACAGTACTTATTAATACAGTAATAACAGGGAGAAGCATTCCTTCAAATTTTTTAAAACTAAAAAATAAACAGAGCATTAAAATAATTGTTACTAAAGGAATTAGTCCAGTTAAGTCTGTATTCATATATTCTCTAGCTTTTTGAGATAAAACAGGATCTCCAGCCATGGTAATTTCAAGATCTAATGAATTGTGCTGATTTACAATTGTTGCAATTTGATCATAGAGTATATCCATCTGTTCTGGAGTTATTTCTTTATCGATAGTTATTATGATTTGTGATCCACGCATATCCTTTGAAATGATGATTCCATCATACATTTCTTGCCAATCAACCAATTTTTCTTTTATTTCTTGTAGTTCTTCTTTTGAATTACTAAAATCATCTGCAACTAATGTTGTTGCTACCATACTACCATTTTCACTAGTTAGATAATCAATATTTGTCAGAGATTGAACTTTATCAACATTATCTAGTGTTTCAAAAGCTTGGGTGAGTTCTCTAATTTTATTTACATTATCTGAAGAAAGTATTGAATCATTGTTTGTAGTCAAGGCAACGTCCATTAATATTTCGCTGCCGTAAATTTCTTCACTTTCTTGTAGAAGCGTGTAGTCAGGAAGATCATGGGGTAAGTAGTTTTTAACATCATTATCAATAACAAGCTTTGGAATTTGAACACCAAAGAATGCAGTAATTATTAACACTGAAATTATAATCGCCCATGATTTCTTTTTTGAATATACCATTATTTTGGTACCTCCATAATATAAAATCTTTTAACAAATGGAATATACTATTCACACTGTGTGTAATTCAAGCACATTGTGTAAAAAAAATGCAAATGTTGGACAGTTAATGGTAATTGGGGTAATTTTTAGATTAAGAAATGGCTATTTAAGTTAAAAAATTGAGCAAATTCATTATGATTGGAATTTGTTTTCAATTATGGTTAAAAATAATAAATGTTATAAATAATATTAATTTTTGGCTAATTTTGTAAAAAAATTCCCATTTTATCCCTTTGTTTTAATGTGATTATGTTTACTGTATTGATTTACTGAGGTATAATAGTTAGAAAACAAATACAAATTATAAGGAGAGAATTTAATGCCCGGAAAGTTTATTTTGAAAAAAACTCCAAAAGGATTCTTCAGGTTCTCATTAGTAGCAGCAAACGCTATGACTATATTAACAAGTAAGAATTATTCGTCTCGTGCTACTTGTATTGCAGGTATTGAAACAATTAAGAAAAACTCAGGTAGTGAGATTGAAGATAAAACTCTTCAAAAACCTGTAGAAAAGAAATGCCCAAAATTTGAAATCTATTTTGATAAAGCAAATTTATATAGATATAGGATGATTGCAGCTAATGGCATGAATGTAGCTATATCTGAAGATGGTTATGCTACAAAGCCTGGTTGTATTAACGGAATTAAAGCAATAGCTAGAGCTGTTGAAGATGCTGAAATTGATGATAGTCTTTTAAAGAAATAATCAAATAACAAAGTTTGTAAATTCTATTAATAGAAAAACCTCCAAAGTATACAAAAATTTTTGATAAACTTTGGAGGATTTTATTTAATGATGAATAATAAGATATTTAATTTAAATTAGAGGTCTTATATAAAATTAAAGACTATTCATTCCTTTTTAAAGTATCTTAATCAGTTGGTAGTGTGACTGTAATCTTACCTTTTTTATATAGTAATTTAGACCCGTAGTATGTAATAGGTAGACATACTAAAATCAAAAGTCCTGATGCTTGTTCAGCAATTGTTGGTGTAATTAAAGTGACAATGATTACTAATATAGCTGGAACAATAGCTGCAAGAAGTCTGCCTTTAATTATTCCACCACCTGAAACTTTTTTCCCTAATAGACCTAATCCCATACCACCAAAAAGTGCTGGTAGAATATTATGAGATGCTGTTTGAGCAAATGGGGAGGTTAGTATAGGTTTTAGTGGAACAAGCAGAAGTGCTCCTAATGCTATTAAAATAATTGTTGAAATAGAGGAAACACAAACTGCAATAGTTGATATAACATCAGCTTCCTCTGTTCCCGATTCTGTATTAGTAATTGATTGTGCATTTGTTACAACTGGAAGTTTTAGATTTAAAATATTTCCTGTAATAAATGTTAAATATACAGAGCTACCAAGTATTGGTGTATAAGCTACAACTTCTGATATTGCTAGAGGAATCATTATTGCTAAAAGACCTGCTGATGCTGTAATGATTTTTAAAAAACCTGGAAAGGTACCAAAAATTAAGCTTATAACTGTTGGAATTCCTAACATAATTAGAAGTGCTGCTATAGTACAGCCTTTGCCTAATTTATGAATAGAATGAAAATATTGTTCTTTTGTTTGCATGATTGACTCCTAAGATAGAATATTTGTCCATAGGACTGAAGATGACATAGCGCCTATTAAGCAGATGGCTAATACAAAATTTGTTAACCACGTTGCGCCTTTTTTTATTAAAAAACTTAATATAATGGCTATTAATGCGCTAGTTAAAAGAGTTAGCAAGGAAACCCCACCTTCTAAAATCATCGGAATAATTAAAACTATGACGATAGTAAGCATAAAACAACTATTTGCCAAAGATCCCCAACGATTATCTTTTTCTTTTAATTTTAATGTTCCTTCTTGTAATCTTTTACCTAAGAATAATATTGTAATTAGTCCGCCGGTGATTGAAAGACTCATAACATACATAATTAATGTAAAGTCTGTTGCAGTTGCAGCTGATAGACTCTTTCCTAATGTACTTAAAGCCATATCTGCAGCCATGATTTCATAACCTACCGATCCGACAACTGATAAACGATACCATGGCCAAGGAACACCAAGCATTGTAGCAAGAGAGAAAAATCCAATTACAATTGCAAGAGATGGGATTAGGGAAAATGAAAGAGATGATTTTACTACATCTTTTAGTTGCTTATGTGTGTAACCTAATTCATTAGCTCTTAACCATGATTTTCGCAAAAAAATACCAGCCATTAATAATACAGTACCAATTCCAAATACACCAACAAGTATATATAGAATTGGACTTTCAGCAATTTGCATATAATCCATATAATTCTCCTTAGTTGTTATGTTTTTTAAGCCATTCAAGAGCAAAAGCTGCGTATGCTGCACTTCCCTTGAAAAGAACGTCTTCTTTAAATCTAGCTTTAGGATGATGTTGGGTATATAAATACCCTTCTTTTACATCTCCAGCTGTTAATACAGCCATAATGCCTGGGACTTTTTCAGTAACAAAAGCAAAGTCTTCACTTCCCATTACTTTCCCTCCAGGATTAATTTTTGACATTGGTAAAACTGATTGTAAAGAAAATGTTTCTTTCATAATTTGTTCAAAATCACTAGCACCTTCTTCTGAAATGGTTACAGATGGACAACCATTAAAGAATGTAGTTTCTGCAGTACATCTAAATGAAGAAGCAATTCCTTCAACAATTTCAGTAATTCTTTTTTTTGCAAAATCTCTATGATTATTGTCGAATGTTCTGATTGTTCCTTCTAACTGAGCAAAATCCGGAATAATATTTGGAGCATGTCCTCCAGTGTATTTACCAACGGTAACAACAACAGAGTCTGAAGCTGCCATCTCACGACTTATAATGGATTGAAGTCCTAAATGGATTGTTGAGGCTGGAATTAATGGATCTATTGCCATATTAGGCATAGCACCATGACCACCTTTACCTTGGATTCTTATTTTAAATCCATCTGAAGTAGCAGATAAAGCTCCTGGTGATGGAGTTAATATGAGTCCTGCTGGAATTGGCATTCCTGTTGCGACATGAATCATCATAGTCATATCAACTTTTGGATTTTCTAAAATACCAGCTTCAACCATAGTTTTTGCACCCAGTAATGTCTCCTCAGCTGGTTGAAACATTAATTTTACAGTTCCCTCTATTTCATCTTCATGATTTTTTAGAAGTTTTGCAGCACCAAGAAGCATAGCTGTATGAGTATCGTGTCCACAAGCGTGCATAGCACCATTTGTAGATTTAAAAGGTTCATCAGTATCTTCGGTGATAGGGAGAGCATCCATATCAGCTCTGAGAAGTATAACTTTACCAGGTTTTTTCCCACCCGCAATAGCTACTATCCCAGATTTACAAATTAACTGAGGAGAATATCCCATTTTTTCAAGCTGTTGTGACACATATGCAGTAGTCAATGGTAGGTCCATGCTTAGTTCTGCATTTTGATGGATGTGACGTCTGTGAGCAACAATTTCTTCTTGTAGAAGTTTAGATTCGTCTAAAATATTAGCCATTTTTCCTCCAAAATTTAACTATACATCAATTTAAGATGTAAAATTTTCCTTATAGTTTAATGAATACGATAAGGGGTGTCAAATTAAATCTAGTAATTTTTGAGATGTTAATACCATAACAAATTGGATTAAGTCTTAGAAATATGTCAGATGTTATGAAAATATATTGGTTAGAAAAATAATAAATATTATAGAATTCATACATTTTTAATTAATGAATTTACACATATGCGTAAAATTAAACTCGATATAATGTTTTATATAAAGATATGATTAATTAATTTGTTTAGTTGAATTTAGACTATAAGGAAAAATTTAAGTTATGAGTTACTTTAAATTAAATAAATTTAACAAAAATGTTCATATCATAACATTGAATAATTTGAGTAAAATATTGAAATAGAGCACTATATTGTCTATTTAAAGGTTAAATTAACTAAAATAAAACAATATTATTTTTTAAATTGGATAAATTATCGGCTTTATATAAAATTTTTTAATCATGAAATAAGGGCTATTAAATATTTTTATCAGTCTTTTATTACAGTGGAAAATATTATTCCGTTTCAAATAAAAAAAAATCCTATAAGTTTTTTTCTTATAGGATTAAGATATTCAGTCGGGCTGGCCGGATTTGAACCGGCGACCCCAAGTCCCCCAGACTTGTACGCTAAACCCCTGCGCTACAGCCCGAATACGAAAGGAGATTATCACTTTATTGCTTTTTTAGTCAATTCTTAATTTTATTAATATTATATAATATAAGTAAAATAATTGAATATATTAACAAAAAAATTCATTTTATAGTGAAAATATAGCAGATATATGCTATTTTATTAAAAGAGAAATTTGTTTTTTTATATAAGAAGTAAAATCACCTTTGGACATAAGTTTTATAGTGATGTGATTATTATTTGACTGTTTTTTTATAAATACTTAGTATTTGTTAACTAAAATGGCATTTATAATCTAAAATTTTGATATTATATCAAAAAAAAACTTGTATCTTATGTGAAAAGTATGGCATATAGTGTATTTTTTCCTTGTATAAATTATTAATTTTTCGTATTATAAATTATAGAGATAATATAAGGGACGGTAGTCATGAAGAAAAATTTTAGGAAAATAATAACAATTTTATTAATTCTTACTACTTTTGTAACAGCTGAGGTATTTGCTTTCCAGTTCTCACCACTTGAACAAACATTTTCTCCTACTGGGGCAGGAAATACTAAAACATATACAATTGTAAACGATAGTAATGATTCTATTGCGGTTGAAATTACTGCGTTAACAAGAAGTCAAGATTCCCAAGGACAGGAGATTAACTCACCTGCTACACAATATTTTTCTATAGTTCCAAATAAAACTATTGTTAAACCACAAAGTTCTCAAATAGTTAGAGTTCAATATAGAGGACCACAAACAACAACTTCTGAATTAAGCTTTAGAATTAGAGCAGAACAAGTACCTTATTCAAAAGGTAAAAATGCAGATGATAATAGCATGTTTAACTTTTTATATGTTTATACAACAAGTGCTTATGTTGAACCATCTCAAGTTGTTGAAAGAGTATCTATTAGACAAGTAGCACCTTCTTATCAAATTGTTGAAAGAACAGATGATGAAGGAAATGTAACAAAAGAGAAAGTTGAAACTATGGCAGTAACTCTTTCAAATTTAGGCACTGTTCATCAATTATTAATTGATGCAACACTAATCGTACAAGATAGCAAAGGCAATACCGTAAAATTATCTGGAGAAGAACAACTCTCTGGTTTAACAGGTACAAATATCCTTGCTAGAAAGACAATTACTCTTCAAATACCTTGGCCTAGTGAATTATCTAGAGAAGATGGAGTCCAATATAAGAGTAAGTTTGATTTCAGTTAATATATAACTTACGGAGAGGATATTGAGAACCCTAAAAAAGGAAGGAGCTGCTAAAATAACAAGATTAACGTTTTTATTAGTATTCACTACTTTAATAATTGTTGTTTTAGCTAGATCTTGTTTTGTTGGTGCAGAAACTCAAATCAGTACTGAGGATCAAGCTCCTTTTTCAATCAAAAAAAATATTACTACAACAGGTGAAGGAAAATTAAATATTGACCAAGAGAGATATTATTATGATCTTGGTTTATTACCTCCTTATGAACTACCTGAAATTTATAAACCAAGTACTAATGATGTTATTAGTAAAGTTGAAGATGAAACAGTAGTATCCAGTTCTCTTGAAGTCTCCCAAACTAGTAAAAATGAAGATATTAATTTCTTTGATGAAATTGAGTTATCAGTTGACTTAGAATCAATTAGTAGTAAAATTCTTAATTCAGATATTATAAGTGATGTCGAAGAGTCTGTTTCACAAGATATTTCTGTTAGTGAAGATTCAAGTTTTGTTGAAGATGAATTTGATGATTTAGATTGGGATGACCAAGATGAATTTGATGATTTTGGTGATTTTGACGATGACTTCTCATTCGATGACGATTCATGGGATGGTGGTTTTGCTGATGGCTTTAATACGCCTTTCGAACCATTCTTATTTGAACCCCTTATCCAAACACAAGAAGAATACGATTTATTTAAACCTCAAGAAACGAATGATCAAGAATTAGATGATGATTTCTTTGATGATTTCTATATAGCTGGTGAAACCGATCAGAGTTTATATGAAGACGGTATTTACTATTTAACTCTATTTGTTAATGGAGATAGAAATGGAGATGTTGAAACTAAATTTGAAGGTACTCTCTATTCAATCGGGGTACAAAGCTTATATGAAAACATAAGTGATATCTTAAGTGATTATGCAATAAATAGAATATTTACTGATGCTCCTGAATATTATACAATTGATGAATTAATTGCACTAAATGTTGATGTCTCAATTGATGTTGATGCATTTACTGTAAGTATGGAATTCGATGTGGATGATATACCTATACAATATCTTCCTATTAATAAAGTAGAAAAAAATACTTTATTAAATAGAAATGAACAATATGGTATATCTGATGCTAATGTATTAACTCCAAATTTCTTCTCTTTTGTATCAGCATTAAATTTATCTTCTTCATATACTTTTGGATCATCAATTTCAACTGAATCTTTCGCAAATACATTATCTATGAGCAATTCCTTCTCTATTGGCAAAGTTGCTTTAGATTTTTCTAATAGTTTTAGTTATACTCTTGAGTCTGGTTCAAATGAATTTGAATATGAAGTTGATTCTTGGGATGGTTATTTTGATATAAGAGATAAAAATCTTAGAGTTAGCTTTGGTAACACAGGTTCATATCTTGGAACTGATGGAACTCCCGTTGGTTTTGAAGTCGAGAAAAACTATACTTATGGTGATGATGATGCATTAACTCATCAATTTACTCGAAGATATTTATTAGAAAGTGATTCAACAATGTATATATATATGAATGATGAAGAACCAATAATTAAGTCTTTGAGAAAAGGTGAATACATATTAAAAGATTTCCCATTGGTACAAGGTGCAAACCATGTTAGAATTAAAATCGTTCCAAATGATAAAATATATCCAATTATATTAGATTCTTTCGATATACCTTATGATTCACGACTATTGGCACGAGGGGATTATCTATATGGATATAGTGCAGCAATAAGTAAAAGTGAGAGAGAAGATGATTCCACATCTTGGTTAACCCTTCCTTATTTAGATGGACAATTATATGATTATGATTTAAGTGATTTTGATACTAATTTTTATTTAGATGTTGGTATTTCTGATACGTTTACATTAAATACATCCTTTGCTTTTGGTGTTGATGAGATAGAGGCAACTTTTGATGGAATATTAGCAACCATGTCTGGTCCTTTTGTAGGAAAGCTTTACACAAGCTATACAGATACTTATTCACCAAATGTTTATACTACGCTATCACACACAATTGATACATTAATTGGAGATATAAATGCTTCAGTAACATTACAACTTCCGGTTTGGGAGAGTGATAGTGGTGATTTATATAGTTCAAGTGAATTAGGATTAAGTTTAAGCCATAGTGTATCATTTGATAATTTGCCACCACTTAGTACTTCAATTTCTGCCTCTTTAAATGATAGTGGAATAAGTTGGTCAACGACTTTCAGTTCAAATTATTCTCCATTATCTGGTATAAGTTTAAGTAGCTCATTAAGTATCAGTAATGTTGATTATACGAATGAATTATCAATGATTTTCCAAATTGGAATTGGCTATACTTTATTAAATAATCTAACATCCTCTCATTCTCTTTCAACGAGTGGATCAGAGAGTTTGTCTGTTAGTTATAAACCTACAAATAGGGATACCCTTCAATTCAATATTAGCGGTATTCAATTCTTAACTACAACAAATCCTGTATATAATGCATATTGGCAACATGTAGATGACTATTATTCACTATTGTTAAAACAAACTGCATCTGATAATGCTGGAAGTTTAACAAGTTCTGCATCTCTTTCTTCTGCTTTATATTATTCAGGTGGATTATTTGCACTAAATAGATCTGCAGCTAATAACTTCATTATTATTAGACCTGAAGGTGATTTATCAAATAACCCAGTTTCTATTGGTAAAACAAACTCTTCTAGTCTAAATGAGATTGATACACTATTTGGAAATGCAGTTTATACTTTATTAAGTTCAAATTCTAAGAATAATTTGATTGCTTATGGAACATCAGAGAGCTTATATAGTTCAGGTGGATCATTCTCTTATGAATTGAATACTAGTACAAGAACAGGTTTCTCTCAAAGATTATACTCACCAATTTCATATACAGTTAGTGGTGTCTTATTACAAGCAGATGGAACACCATTTGATCAATATTCATCACCTGTATATAAATTATTGGTAGATGAAAATGGAATAGAATACTTAGAACCAGATGAACAACTTTATCTATTTACTGATTTAGATGGTAGATTTATCTTATCTGAAGTTCAACCTGGAACATATCTATTTGACATGGCATTAGATGATAATCAATGGTATGGACTATATTTTACAGTAGAAGATAATCCTAAAACTGATAAAACAGTTGTATTACTTGAAGATTATCAACTTGAAGTTGAAGAACAATCTATAACTGCCTTTGATGTTGTTACTGGAGATATAGAAGAAGAAACTGAAGGAACCTTTGGTGATACTTTAGCTTCAGATTATTTAGATATTATCGAACTACAAATAGCTGAATATGAAGATGAAGAGACCTTCTGGAATGTAATTTTCCCTCCATTAGATGAAAGTGTTGATGATTTAGCATTTGAAGATACTGCTGCTGATTGGCAAGATAGTTTAGTTGAAGAAGAGGCTTTTGATGATTCTTTCTTCTTTGATGACCCAGCATTTGCGGATACTGCAGATGATTGGGAAAGTGCAATTGATGATACTATTTCTACAGTTGTTGTTGATAATAGTGAAACCAATCCAAATGCAACATACGTTCCATAAATTATAAAAATTATACAAGTTCTAAAGGTTAAAATCTTTAGAACTTATTAGTATTTTAGCACTATTAGGTTTAAATTTAGTTGTTTTAAAATTTTTTTTTGATTTTATATTGACACAATATTAAGATAACTTAATACTAGTTGTTTATAGGAGTATTCTATGCAAAATGATATTATTTCTGAAATAATAGAAGTCGAAGAAAATGCTACTAAGCTAGTCGATGAAGCTCGCCAAAAAGCTAACAGATTGATTTCAAGTGCTGAACTCGAATCAAATAAAAAGCTAAAAGAAGCTGTTAAGCAGCGACGAATACTCAACCATCAAAAAATAGATGAAATTAGAAAAAAAAATAGAGATGAGATAAAAAAATATGAGGAGAGTGTAAAAGCCACTTCTGATATTGATACTAACCAGATAGAGCAAATCTCAAAAGAGTTGGCAAAAAAAATCTGTAATTCATCGGTATTTGAAAAATGAAAAGTTCAGTAAATACATATGGTTTTATTAATGCTAAGTTAAGAGCAAAAATTGGAGATATAAGGAATCCACAACTACAAGATGACTTGTTGAAAGCCGGAAGCTTAGTCGAGGCCATAGGTATTTTAAAAGAACATGGTTATGATAATGCTGCCCAGGTATATGATAAAACAGGTGATTTACAACTTGTAGAACTGTCTCTTTTAAATGATGAAATTACAGATTTGATGAGAGTTAGTAAATTCTTAAATGGGGAACCTAAAAATCTAGTTAAAATATTATTAACTAGAATTGAAGTTGAAAATGTTAAAAATGCAATTAGGCTTTGGTATTCTTCTGCGATACATCACAGACCTATTTCCTATAGAAGTGCATATCTAGTAAAATATAAAATTGTTAACGATATCAACTATACTGCCATAATTAATGCTGTAACGTTTGATAATATAATTGATGCAGTAGGTAGAAGTTGGTATGAGAATGTTTTAAAGCAATTTACTCTCGAAGAAATAGAGGCCAATGGACTTTTTGAATTAGAGTCAGCTTTAGATAAAAAAGTGATTGATTTATTATATCAAGCAAGCAATGCATTAAAAAAAGATGATAAAAGTGTAGCAATTAAACTATTTAAAATGGAAGTTGATTTAAAGAATATCATAATGCTAGTTCGTTATGGATGGTTCCACCAACTAGAAAGTGAGAGACTTAGTTCTATTTTATATCCTTATTCGAGAGTTTACAAAGATGATATCACCAAAGTTTACATCAATTCTAATCCCAAAAATAGATCAGTTGAATCACTATTAAAAGAAAAATACCAAGATTTATCAAATTTAGTAAATGATTCTTTTACAGATAATAAGTTAAAGATGATAAATCAAGTTAGAGCATTAGAAAGATACTTATTTACGAAAAAAGGAAAGTTGTTTGAGAATTGTTTAGGAGGTAAACCTTTCACAATCGCAACTCCTTTGGCCTATTTTTATCTCAGAGAACAACAATATAGTATAATCTGTGGGATATTAGGTGGAAAGTATTATGGTGTAGATTCAAAAGAAATAGAAGGATTGATTTTATGAGTTTATTTACAGAGAATATGCGACTATTAACAGCTGTAGTAATTGAGAAGAAAAGCGATGACGTAGTAAAAGCTCTCCTTTCAATAGGCGCCTTAGATTTTGTCCAAATTACAAATTTGCCACCAGACCAATTAGCAAAGTTAAGTAAAAAAAGACCAAATTCAGATAGATTAGCTATTGAAGATACCAGAAGAAGAATTGATAATCTTCTCCGTCAAAGCGGAAGCACTCTACCAAACTCTTCTCTGTTAAAAGTTGAGGATATGGTCTCCTTAGATATTAAAGGTTACAGAAATATACTAGATGAATTTAGTTCCTCAATCTCAGAAATAAAAGAACAACAAAAAACATTAAACCAAAGGTTTGAAATTCTAAATGAAATTAAACGTTATTTGGATGCTAATAAATCTGAGTTTGTTGAAATAAGAGTTGGCACTGCTAAAACAGATATTGAAAAAATAAAGAAAAGATTATCAGATTTTGGTTCATTAATTATAAAAACAGACCAATTTATTGCCACTCTTAGTTTAAAAAGAGATACTTCAAATATCTCACAAATATTGAATATGGTAGGGTGGATTGAAAGTGAAGATGGTCTACTCCAAAAAGAAGGAACAAAACTAGTTCGACAAGAGTTAAATACTCAACTTGATAAAATTGTTCAAGAAAAAGAAGATTTAGAATTTACAATTAGAGAAAAAATTCAAGAAAAAGAGCCTATATTAATTAACATTTGGTGTAATTTAAGGTTGCATGAACTATCAGATCAAATTAGATCATATTTTAAGTATACAAAAAATACAACATTGTTTTCAGGTTGGGTGCCAAAGAAATTTGCACAACAAGTTGAAAGTGCGATTTATCAAGCATCTGATGGAGAGTGTATTATAGATCAAAGTGATCCAAGCTCTAGTGAAATAAAAAACATTCCAGTTGAAGTTACCACACCAAAATTCTTCAAACCTTTCGAAAAAATGGTTACTAATTATGGAATTCCTGAATATGGAACTATTAATCCAACTTGGTTTGTGACAGTTGCTTATCTATCAATGTTTATGTTGATGTTTGCTGATTTAGGACAAGGTTTTGTATTGTTGCTTATAGGATTATTAACTCATCATTCCTATAAAAAACATCCAATGAAGAAAGACTCAATTATAAATAGAGGAGTATCGCTTCTATTAATTTATCTCGGTGTTGCCTCTATGATAGGGGGATTAATATTTGGATCAACCTTTGGTTTTAGTTTAATTCCACCACTTTGGTTTAATTATCACTCAGTTGTTTCCGGGACAGCTCAGTTAGGAACTCCTGTTCAAAATGTTTACGATATTTTAGGTATAACCATAATTTATGGTATTGTTATTATTTTCGTTGGATTATTAATCAATTGGATTAATTTAATAATAAAAAAAGATTATATAGAATTGTTATTTGCAAGAACCGGACTAACCGGTGCTATGATGTATAGTGTGGGAATATTTATCGGTTACTCTTACATAAAAAGTGGTTATAAAACTTTCCCAACAGACAATTGGATTTTTATAATGTTAATAGTTGGTGCATTGTGTTTATTAATCAAAGAACCTTTAGAATATTTAAAGCATAAAAGAGCTGGAGAAAAAGTTGAAAGCGTAGGTGCTATGGTGTCAAATACTTTGATGATGTGGCCAATTGAATTGCTTGAAACTTTTACCGGTTACATGTCTAATACTTTATCTTTTATGCGTGTGGCAGGTCTTGGTATAGCTCATGTTAGTTTAATGGGTGCCTTTGAAACCTTAGCAGAAGGGCCAGGAATGACATCTGTATTTGGTATTCTAATTTTAATTTTTGGTAATGTTTTAGTAATTGCACTAGAGGGTTTATCTTCTGGAATACAATCATTGAGACTTAATTATTATGAATTCTTTACTAAGTTCTTTAATGGTAAAGGAATTGCATATTCACCAGTTAGTTTACGCTCATCAGAGCGATAGAATAATTATAGGAGGGTCGTTGTATGACCAATATTGCCTTTAAAAAAAGGGTTAAACTATCACTAGTTGCTACTTTATTAATGATGGGTGCATCAGCATTCATATTTACTCCAAGTTTATTTGCTGAAGGTGTTGTAGAAGGTGCTACAACAGCTCAAACAGGAATGATTTGTTTAGCTGCTGCTATTGCTTTTGCAATGGGTGCATTAGCTGCAGGTATTGCTATCGGAAACGTTGGCGCTGCTGCAATGGGTGCTATTAGTGAAAAACCTGAACTCGCATCTCAAGCATTAATTTTTATTGCACTAGCTGAAGGTTTAGTTGTATTTGGATTTATCATTGCACTAATGATTTTAGGAAAAGCATAGAAAATGCAGTATTTTGTTATAGGCGATGAAGATACAGTATTAGGATTTTCCTTAGTAGGTGTATACGGCTTACAAGCATCAAATCCTAGTGAAGCGAAACAAGCTTGGGATAAAGCTCTTTCGGACAAAGAAAATGGAATAATAATTATAACACAACCTGTTGCTGATATGATTAAGTCTATTGTAGACAAATATCTTTTTACAGAAATGTTTCCTTTAGTTGTTGTTATTCCAGGTCCTAATGGCCAAAAGAGTAGAGATTTACGATTGCTTGTAAACGAGGCAATCGGCGTTAGCCTATAAAAAATTGGAGAAATATTTTGGATACTGATAACAAACTGTTAAAGGGTATTAGTTTAGAAGCTCAAGATAAAGCTGCTAAGATTTTAGTAGACGCACAAAATAGAGTCGATGAAATAATTGTTCAATCTCAACATAAAATTGAAAAAGAGTTAGCTAAAGAAGATAAAGAGTTTGAAAATTTACTAATAGTTGAAAAATTAAAAGTTAAATCTGCTAAAAAAGCCGCAGAGAGAAAAGTTCAATTAGAAGTATTACAAAAACAATATGATTTTCTTTACTCCTCTGTAAAAGAAGAGATATATAAACTTCTTGACGGAAAAGAAGCTTCAACATACTTAGAGAAATGGATGCTAGAAGCAGTTTTAGGACTCGGCCTAGATGAGGCTAAAATTGCCTTCTCTGCTAGCTATCCAATTACAGAAGAAATGCTAAGAAAAGTTGAACAAACGGCTAAAAATGAGTACAATCTAACCCTTAAACTACAATTAGATACAAGAAGACTAGTTGTTCCTGGAGTTGTTGCAACATCTTTAGATGGAAAAGTATCCTTTAATAATCAGGTTGATGTTAGAATGAGAAGATTTGACCGCGATATCAAAATTGCAATTCAGGAGGGCATATGCCCACAAGAATAATAGGACATGTAAAACGTGTAAATGGACCAGTTATCACTGTTTGTGACATCACAGATGCTGAAATGTTAGAACTCGTTAGAATTGGTGAGCAACAATTAATTGGTGAAGTTGTTAAATTATTTGATGGCGAAGCTACAATTCAGGTATATGAAGATGCAACTGGAGTAAAGCCAGGAGACAACGTTTATGGTTCAGCTATGCCTTTGTGTGTAGAGTTAGGACCTGGAATTATTGGTTCAATTTATGATGGTATACAAAGACCATTAGAAAAATTGGAAGAAGCTAGTGGAACATTTATAGCTAGAGGATTAACCTTTGATGGTATTGATCATAAAAAATTATGGCATTTTATCCCTACTGTTAAATTAGGAGATTCTGTTTCTGGTGGATCAATAATTGCGGAAGTTCAAGAAAGTGAGACTATTGTTCATAAAATAATTATTGAACCTACTGTAGGAGATGGTGTAATTACTAAAATTGCTGATGAAGGTGATTACAACGTTGATGAAATTATTGCAACTGTCTCTCAAGAAAAATCAAAAGATATAAATGTATCCATGGTACAAAAATGGCCAATTAGAAATCCTAGACCAGTTAAAAGAAGGTTGCCTTTCCATGCACCACTAGTTACAGGCCTTAGAGTAATTGATACTTTATTTCCAATAGCAAAAGGTGGAACAGTTGCTATACCAGGTGGTTTTGGTACTGGTAAAACAATGACCCAACATGCAATCGCTCAATGGTGTGATGCTGATATTATTGTATATATTGGTTGTGGGGAACGTGGGAATGAAATGACTGATGTACTTAGAGAATTTCCTCAATTAGTTGACCCAAAAACCGGAAAAAGTTTAATGGAGAGAACAATTTTAATTGCAAACACCTCCAATATGCCAGTTTCTGCTAGAGAAGCTTCAATCTATACAGGAATTACAATCGCTGAATACTATAGAGATATGGGATATGCAGTTGCAATTATGGCAGATAGTACTTCTAGATGGGCCGAAGCATTGAGAGAATTATCTGGTAGAATGGAAGAAATGCCAGCTGAGGAAGGATTTCCAGCTTATCTAGCCACAAGAATTGCTGAATTCTATGAGAGAGCAGGCCTTATGCAAACCTTATGTGATAAAGAAGGTTCTGTCTCTGTAATTGGAGCCGTTTCTCCTCCAGGTGGTGACTTTTCAGAACCTGTAACAATGCATACAAAGCGATTTGTAAGATGTTTCTGGGGACTTGATAGATCATTAGCTTCAGCTAGACACTATCCAGCAATTAGTTGGACTGAAAGTTATAGTGAGTATTTACAAGATGTAAAATCTTGGTGGAACGAGAGAAGTGATGATAAATGGCAATCTAATAGAAAAGAAATTATGGAATTACTTCAAAAAGAAGAAAGGTTACAACAGATTGTTAAGTTAGTTGGAGCTGATGCATTGCCTGATTCTCAAAACTTTATATTAGAAGTTTGTTCTTTATTTAAGAATGCTTTCTTACAGCAAAACGCATTTGATAAGATAGATAGATATAGTATTGTAGAGAAACAAACAAAAATGCTTTCTTGTATATTAACATATTGGCATAAAGGTCTTGAAGCTATTGAAAAAGGAGTTCCATTAGTAAAATTGAGAAGACTGAGAGTTGTGCAAGATGTTGCAAAGATTAAATTTTCAATTAGCAATGATGATGTTCAAGAGATTGACAAATTAGAACTAAAGCTTGAAAGAAGTATTGAAAAACTTGGAGGCATTTATGAAGACTAATGATGAAAAAATTGACCGTCGTTTATTAGCTGGACGTGAATACCGTGGTGCAAGTCGTATAGATGGTCCTCTTGTATATATGAGAAATACTCACCCCATTGGTTATGGTGAATTAGTTGAAATAGTTGCTCCTGATGGAAGCAGAAGAAATGGTCAAGTATTAGATACAAGTGACGAAGTTGTTTGTGTTCAAGTTTTTGAAGGTACTACTGGCTTAACACTTCCCAAAACAGGAATGCACTTCTTAGGGCACCCTTTAACACTCTCTGTAAGTGAGTCAATGTTAGGTAGGGTTATGAATGGACTTGGAAAAAGCCGTGATGGCTCTCCAATAGCTCAAGGTCAATTTGAAAGAGATGTAAATGGATCTCCAATAAATCCAACAGCTAGAATATATCCTAGAGATTTTATACAAACTGGAATTTCAGTCATAGATGGAATGACAACTCTAATTCAAGGACAAAAATTACCAATCTTTAGTGGTAATGGGATGTCTCACAACCAGTTAGCTGCTCAAATTGCAAAACAAGCTAAAGTTCGGGGTGGTGATAGTGATTTTGCAATAGTATTTGCTGCAATGGGTGTTAAATATGATGTAGCTCGATTCTTTATTGATTCTTTTGAAGAAAGTGGCGTAATTGATAATGTAGCTTTATTTTTGTCACTTGCTGATGACCCATCAATTGAGAGAACAATTACACCAAGAACAGCTTTAACACTTGCAGAATATTTAGCATTTGATTTAGGAAAACAAGTATTAGTAATTATGACTGATATGACAAACTATTGTGAATCTCTTAGAGAAATTTCAACACTTAGAGGAGAAATTCCTTCTAGAAAGGGCTATCCTGGTTACTTATATTCCAATTTAGCTGAATTATATGAAAGATCTGGAAAGGTTAGAGGAAGTAAAGGCTCTATTACCCAACTTCCAATACTCTCTATGCCAAATGATGATATTTCACACCCAATCCCAGATCTTACTGGATATATAACAGAAGGACAAATTGTATTTGATAGAGGCCTTCATTCTAGAGATTTGTATCCACCTATTAATCCACTCCCATCTCTTTCAAGATTGATGAAGGATGGAATAGGAGAAGGCATGACTCGTGAAGACCATCCTCATCTCTCCAACCAACTTTTTGCTTCCTATTCACACGTACAAGATGTTAGAAACTTAGCATCGGTTATTGGGGAAGAAGAATTAACTTCAATTGATAAACAATACCTAAAATTTGGTCAATTTTTTGAAAATAATTTTATCAGTCAAGATTTTGACGAGGATAGAAGTATCGAAGATACACTAAATATAGCTTGGCAAGCTTTGGGTTATCTTCCAAGTGAAGAGTTACAAAGACTTAGCGAAGATGAAATAGACGAATATTGGCAGGAGATGGAAGATTAATGACTACAAATTTAGCTCCCACAAGATCTAATTTGATGAAGTTAGAAGATAATCTAAAGTTTGCAACTTTAGGTTATGAATTGTTAGATCAAAAAAGGCAAATATTAATTTCTGAATTACTTGCGTTAGTTGACCAAGCAGTAGATTATCAAAGCCGTGTAGATTCAGCTTTAGAAACAGCTTGGGACACTTTAAGTAAAGCAATTATGGAAATGGGCCGATTAAAGGTGGGCAATCTTTGTGGTTCAACTAATATTGAATATAATATAAATGTCTCTCAAAGAAAGGTTATGGGTGTTGCTGTTCCTGTAGTTGAGACAACCTTTAGCGATAAGGGCCCTTATTTTTCTCAAGAAAGTTCAAATATAATTGCTGAATTAGGTATACAGCAATTCAGTGAGAGTTTAGAATTAATGGGTAGATTAGCTGAATTAAAAGTTTCAATAATGAGGTTGAGTCGAGAAGTAAAAAAAACTATTCGAAAAGTAAATGCATTAGAGAAAATATCAATTCCTGAAACACAAGAAACTATTAAATATATGAAAAGTAGAATAGAAGAAAGTGAGAGGGAAAGTTTTATATTATTAAAATCAGTTAAAGACCGTTTAGAAAAGCAAAAAGAGTTGAAAAACAAGAAACAAAATTCTAAAAAAAATATTTTGAAAGCAGAAATTGTTTCTCAGAAGGAATAGGAGGAATTCGTGGCTGTACCTTTTAAACACATATTGACATATATTGATGGTAGTGAAGAGTCTATGTCTGCAATGATGTATTCAATATTATTAGCAAAACATAATAAAGCAAAATTAGATATAATGTATGTAGTAAATACAAGAGCTCTTTCAGATTTGGTAAAAGCTGGAATCTTTTTGGATATGGAAAGAACCGAATATCAAATGGATCTACAAAAAGATGCACAACGTTATTTGAAACACGCTACCAAATTAGCTAAAATGAAAGATGTTGAAGTGAATTGTATCGTTGAAGAAGGTTCTGCACATAGAATTATTAGAGAGTATATTAAATCAAATAATATTGATTTATTATTAATTGGTGGAATTAGTGGCATTAGATCTAGAAGAGATGAATTAAATAGTGAAACAGATAGAATGCTTAGAAATTCAACTTGCCCAGTATTAGTAATTAGGGATGACGAAGATATCTGGCAAGAATTTGAATAATTGTTAAAAATTTGTTATTTTAAGTTCCAAAATTAAAAAAAAATAAAAAATATTTGAATTGTTATGGAAAAAGCAATACTATTATAGTATGTAGTTTTTACATATTTAAATATTTAAGGGAGTATAGCTAAACAGAGATTTATGCTAAATAAATAAAAAACATGAATTTAATTGATATTTTAGAAGAAAATCTGATTAAAGTTCCACTCGCTAGCACAACTAAAGAAGAAGTTTTAGAAGAATTAGTTGATGTATTAGCAGAGGCTAAGAGGCTAAGTTTATCAGAGAGAGCCACAGTATTAGATGCAGTAATTAATAGAGAAGCATTAGGCTCTACCGGCATTGGTAAAGGAATTTGTATTCCACATGCCCAAAGTGATTCAATAGATAATATTAGTGTAGTTGTTGGAGTTTCTAGAGTCCCAATAGATTTTGATTCACCAGATAATTTAAAATCTAAACTATTCTTTTTAGTTGTAGCTTCTACAGGAGCTGCTTCAGCGCATGTTGAAGTTTTAGCTTCCATTGCTCGAACTTGTTCTTCAGGGGTTTTTAGAAGAATGCTTGAACAATGTAAAAGTAGTAAAGAAGTATTACAACTTTTCTCTGAATAAAAATATCTATTGATATTTTATTTCACAAGCCAAATAGGCAGGAGTGATTAAGTGAAATATGTTATTAAAGAAGGGGTTTGTTTTGTAAAAGTTAAAGGAGTTTTATACGATCAAGAAATGGAAAATATCGTAAAATTCCCTAACAACAAAAAAATAGAAACTTTTGAAATACCTGATGATGTTGTAGGTATTAAAAAGGAAGCTTTTAAAGACAATGCGAGTTTAAAAGAAATTTCTTTTTCAAAAAAAACAACAAAGATTGGAAAAAAATCATTTAAGAAATGTAAAAAATTAAAAAATATAATAATTCCAAAAGATGTAAAAGTAATTGGTAAAAGTGCTTTTGAAAAATGTAATAAATTAAAGAGAGTTGAGTTTGAAGGTCCTGTTAAAAAAATAGGAAATGCTGTTTTTTCGGGTTGTAAGAATTTAAAAGAATTTAAATTCCCCCCAGAAATAAAAAATATTCCTCCATACTTTTTAAGTGAATGTTCAGCTTTGGCTAATATTGAAATACCGAATACAGTTGAAAAAATTTGTGATTCTGCATTTGCAACTTGTTCAACCTTAAAAAAAGTTAAACTTCCTGATAATTTAGAGTTCTTGGGACCTTTAGTTTTTGAAGACTGTTCGAAATTAGCAAGTGTTGAATTTAATGATAAAATTGATACAATTGGGGATAGAGCTTTTAAAGAATGTAATTCGCTGATTTCAGTTAAATTACCAGAAAGTGTTAATTCAATTGGTGTTGGAGCGTTTGAAGATTGTAAGCATTTAAAAACAATAGAATTACCTCAAAAATTAAAAGTCATTGAAGAATTAGTTTTTCATGGTTGCCATAATTTAGAAGAAATAAAAATACCACCATTAGTTACCTCAATTTGTAGTTTTGCTTTTTCTAGTTGTAGAAGTTTAACAGAAATTGATTTAAGCGATAATCTTGAGAAAATTGAAAGTTGTGCTTTCATAGGGTGTGTATCTTTAGAAACTATTGAATTAGGTGATAGAATTAGTGAAATTGGAAGTAGTGCGTTTCAATTTTGCTCATCTTTAAAAGAGATTACAATTCATTCAACTCAAATCAAGTTTGGATCATTAGTTTTTGATAGTTGTGATGAAATAAATAAAATAAAAATACATAAAGATACAGATGTTGAAAAATATTTTATTGATCATGGGTATGAAGATAAGATTTCCTATCTTGATTAAATTTCAAAAATAAACATAATAAGACTGTTCAATAATTTTATTGGCAGTTTTTTTTTGTCTTTAGAGTTAGAATAATTATTTTGTATTACTAAAAAAATTGAATTTAGAGGGAAATTAATGAACTCATATTTTAAGGGTATTCTTTTAACAAGTTTATCCGCGATGCTTTTTGGATTAAATCCATTATTTGTATTTTTATTAACTAATAACAATGTTAGTATTTACCTATCTTTGTTTATTAGATTTGTTGGTAGTTTGTTAGTTTATTTACTCTTATTTAAGTTAAAAAAAAGAAATTTTATTTTTATTAAAAACTATAAGTTATTATTAAAAATATTAATAAGTTCCTTTTTCTTTTTGTCTACTGGTGTTTTATTAGTATATTCATATACTAAGATAGATTCTGGACTAACAACAGTTTTGCATTTTAGTTATCCAATAATTATAACGATATTAAGTGTTTGGACCAAAAGGGATAAATTAACTTTTTCTTTAATAATTGCAATAATAATATCAATTATTGGAGTTGTTTTTGTTACAAATCCATTTAATATGGAATGTAATGTTGTTGGAATTAGTACTTCACTTTTATCTGCTTTGACTTTTGCGATTTATCTTTTTATGATAAATGATAAGGATATTAAAAAAGTGGATAATAATATATTTGTAATATATTTATCTTTATTCTCTGTAATCCTTTTAATATTAAGTTTAATCTTTTTTAGTAATCATTTATTCAATTCTCAATCAATAATTTTTTCTTTTGAAACTTTTTATGGCACTTTAGGGCTCATAGGAGCTTCTGCTGTTGGTGTTATAATTTTTAGTTATGGAGCTAGAGAAATTGGTGGTCCAATAGCTGGAACTATTAGTTCTTTTGAACCCTTGACAGCTGTTTTAATTGGCGTTCTATATTTGAACGAAAGTGCTCCAAAATATTATAAAATTGGAGTTTTTCTCATCATCTTTGCAACTGTACTTGTTTCATTATTTAGTTCAAGAAAGAAACATAATGTTCCAAAAATAGTCTAATAACGTTTAATTTTTGCTCTTGCATTATAAAATAATTTACTTGTGAAATAAAAGGGTGTATCTTGAATGTATGAAGGAGTATTTATGGATATTACTTTTTATGGCGCAGCAAAACATGTTACCGGAAGTTGTACATACATAAAATGCAACGGAAAAATTATTTTAATTGATTGTGGTCTTTCGCAAGGCAGAGATGAAAAAGATATGGGAACAGACTTTTTCTTTGAACCTTCATTAGTTGATTATGTTCTTTTAACACATGCACATATAGATCATAGTGGTAGAATTCCTCAATTGGTTAAAGATGGCTTTAGAGGTGAAATTTGGGCAACCTCAGCTACAAGAAAGCTTTGTGATATTATGTTAAATGATAGTGCTCATATTCAAGAAATGGAAGCTGAATGGAAAAGCAGAAAAAACAAAAGAGCAGGCAAAAGTGGTGTAGAACCACTATACAGCATTGAAGATGCTCTTGAGAGTTTAACATATTTTAAAGAATGTGATTACAATCAAAAAGTTAATATAAGTGAAGGAATCAGTTGTAGATTTATTGATGCAGGCCACTTATTAGGTTCAGCTTCAATAGAATTATGGCTAGAGGAAAATGGTAAGAAAAGAAAATTAGTTTTTAGTGGAGATATAGGTAATTTTGATCAACCAATAATCAAAGATCCTCATTATATAGACGATGCAGATATTGTTGTAATGGAATCAACCTATGGAGATAGAATTCATAAAAAGCCAGAAGGAGCTGTGGGTCATAATGTCCCAACTATTGTTAGAGCAAGAGAATTAGCAAAAATAGTAGAAAAAACTTTTCAGCTAGGTGGTAATGTCATTATCCCAGCTTTCTCCGTTGGAAGAACTCAAGAAATTTTATATTTATTTCGATATATTTTAGATAATTCATTATTACCTGACTATCCAAACTTACCTGTTTTTGTTGATTCTCCATTATCTGCTAAAGCAACAGCTATTTTTGCTTCCACAATACAAGGTTATTATGATGATGAAGCTATGAAAATGGTAAATGATGGAATCAATCCTATAATATTTTCTTCATTAACTACTATTGTTGATGTTGAACAATCTAAAGCATTAAACTTTAGAAAAGAGCCGTGTGTAATTATTTCTAGCAGTGGAATGTGTGAGGCCGGTAGAATTAAACATCATCTAAAACACAATCTTTGGAAAAAAGAAGCAACTGTAATATTTAGTGGCTATCAAGCAAATGGAACTTTAGGGCGTTCTATTTTAGATGGTGCGAGACATGTTACAATCTTTGGTGAACAGATTGATGTTAGATGTAATGTTACATCTTTACAAAGCATTTCAGGGCATGCCGATCAAGAAGGTTTACTCAAATGGATTACCTCCTTTACAAAGAAGCCCAAACAGATTTTTGTAAATCATGGTGAGGGAGAGGTTGCCTCCTATTTTGCAACTTTAATAAAAAGAGAGTTAGATATAACAGCTTATGCTCCTAATCCACTTGAAAGTTTCTCCTTAATAGATGCAACTGCAATACCTATCCAAAGTGAATCACCTCTACCAAGTTCAGTAAGTACTAAACTAAACAATGCAATTTCTGAATTAGTAGGTGAAAGAGAATCCTTAGAAACTGTTGTTGCTCGAATGATTAAAGCAAGTAAAGATGATGAATTAAGTGAAAAAGATGCAATTAGGCTCACTAATGCTATTGAGCGCTTAAGAAGTGATCTAGAATATTTATCAATGAAGTGGTGTGGAGACTGCGAAAAAGATAGATAAATAGTAAAACAAGTTATATGACCTTACAATAATTATAGTAAAATTTGTGAGGTCATAATTTATTTTAATTTTTTTATTAATTTAATTTCATGTAGTAAAAGAAATTACAAATTAGGGTGTATAAAAATCTATTTTTTTTGAAAAAAAAGGTAGACAAAAAATAATTACCATGGTATATTCTCGATTGTTCAACGATAAGAGCTAAGTGATGTGAGTTACATAGTAAAGATTATGGATTTTCAATGCTTGGTATCTGTTTGAGAACATTTTTTATGATTAGATAATTTCTAATTATAATTGTTATTTGAAATTATGAGCGTAAGGGAAGAGAAATAGAAAGCAAATTATAGTGATGAAAATTGCTGTAAAGAGGGCTTTCTGTCAATTCAAAATAAGAACAAGATGAAATAAGCTAATGTTCGTAAAGCGAGTGACAGGAATTAAATGATTTTGTTAAATTATAATGGTCTTTATGACCATAATTATATAACGGAGAGTTTGATCCTGGCTCAGAACGAACGCTGGCGGCGCGTTTTAAGCATGCAAGTCGAGCGGTAAGCTAACTTCGGTTAGCCTAGAGCGGCGGACGGGTGAGTAACACGTGGATAATCTACCCTCTTGTTTGGGATAGCCTGTGGAAACATAGGGTAATACCAAATAATACTCTTTTATCACAAGATAGAAGAAGGAAAGGCGCCTCAAAGCGTCGCAAGAGGATGAGTCTGCGTCCCATTAGCTAGACGGTAGGGTAAAGGCCTACCGTGGCAATGATGGGTAGCCGGCCTGAGAGGGTGATCGGCCACATTGGAACTGAGATACGGTCCAGACTCCTACGGGGGGCAGCAGCTAAGAATCTTCCGCAATGGACGAAAGTCTGACGGAGCGACGCCGCGTGAACGATGAAGGCCGTGAGGTTGTAAAGTTCTTTTCGGGAGGAGGAATAAGGTTTGTAGGAAATGACAGACTGATGACGTTAATCCCGGAATAAGCCCCGGCTAACTACGTGCCAGCAGCCGCGGTAACACGTAGGGGGCAAGCGTTGTTCGGAATCATTGGGCGTAAAGGGCGTGCAGGCGGTATTGCAAGTCTGGCGTGAAAGATCTCGGCTTAACCGAGGGAACGCGCTGGAAACTGTAATACTAGAGTACAGGAGGGGACATTGGAATTCCAGGTGTAGGGGTGAAATCTGTAGATATCTGGAAGAACACCGGTGGCGAAGGCGAATGTCTGGCCAT
Organism: Sphaerochaetaceae bacterium; assembly: GCA_963677735.1. Classification (GTDB taxonomy): domain Bacteria; phylum Spirochaetota; class Spirochaetia; order Sphaerochaetales; family Sphaerochaetaceae; genus Pleomorphochaeta. The sequence continues at coordinate 1,148,949 of OY782505.1, read as the reverse complement.
GTACTGACGCTGAGACGCGAAGGTGCGGGGAGCAAACAGGTTTAGATACCCTGGTAGTCCGCACAGTAAACGATGTACACTAGGTGGTGGGTGGTTACACTCAGTACCGAAGCTAACGCATTAAGTGTACCGCCTGGGGAGTATGCTCGCAAGGGTGAAACTCAAAGGAATTGACGGGGGCCCGCACAAGCGGTGGAGCATGTGGTTTAATTCGATGATACGCGAGAAACCTTACCAGGGCTTGACATATATTGGACGAATCTAGAGATAGGTTTTCCCTTCGGGGTCGATATACAGGTGCTGCATGGCTGTCGTCAGCTCGTGCTGTGAAGTGTTGGGTTAAGTCCCGCAACGAGCGCAACCCCTACTGCCTGTTACCATCACGTTATGGTGGGGACTCAGGTGGGACTGCCGGTGACAAACCGGAGGAAGGTGGGGACGACGTCAAGTCATCATGGCCCTTATGTCCTGGGCTACACACGTGCTACAATGGCCGGTACAAAGCGCAGCGAAACCGCGAGGTTAAGCGAATCGCAAAAAGCCGGTCTCAGTACGGATTGGAGTCTGCAACTCGACTCCATGAAGTTGGAATCGCTAGTAATCGCGCATCAGCATGGCGCGGTGAATACGTTCCCGGGCCTTGTACACACCGCCCGTCACACCATCCGAGTTGGGGGTACCCGAAGTCGCTAGTCTAACCCGTAAGGGGGGACGGTTCCGAAGGTATGCTTGGCGAGGAGGGTGAAGTCGTAACAAGGTAGCCGTACCGGAAGGTGTGGCTGGATCACCTCCTTTCTAATAAGAAAGGTATAAGTAATAGCTACTCACAGCTAATACTACAACATAGGATGTTATCCGATAGGTGGAAGACCTATCACAAAAAGACCCTCTTAAAATAATTTGCAAGAAAATTCTCTTCCCGCTCTTTTATAATTTTAGACAACGGGGGCATAGCTCAGTTGGCTAGAGCATCGGCTTTGCAAGCCGAGGGTCAGGGGTTCGAGTCCCCTTGCCTCCAATAACAGATATTTGAAATATATAGCGTAAGGGATTGTAAAGATAATATGGTCAAGCGAATAAGGGTCCACGGAGGATGCCTAGGAGCCGCCAGGCGAAGAAGGACGTGGTTAGCTGCGAAAAGCTGCGATGAGGGGCCAACACCCTATGATCCGCAGATGTCCGAATGGGGTAACCCGACAGTCTGGATGATTGTCACTAATATGTGAATAAAATAGCATATTAGAGGTATACGCTGGGAACTGAACCATCTAAGTACCAGCAGGAGTAGAAATCAAAAATGAGATTCCCTTAGTAGCGGCGAGCGAAAGGGGAAGAGCCCAAACCAAGCGCTTTTAAGTGTTTGGGGTTGTAGGGGTGCATTAGGGGTAACCCGATTAGTAAAAAATGTATGTATTAGACGAAAGATTCTGGGACGATCTGTCAAAGAAGGTGAAAGCCCTGTAGTTGAAAATATATACACTAATTGAATGCATTTCCTGAGTACGGCGGGACACGAGAAATCCTGTCGGAATCTGGGGGGACCACCCTCCAAGGCTAAATACTCGGCGGCTACCGATAGCGCATAGTACCGTGAGGGAAAGGTGAAAAGCACCCCGGGAGGGGAGTGAAAGAGAACCTGAAACCGTGGACTTACAAGCGGTCAAAGCCTAATTTATTGGGTGATGGCGTGCCTTTTGTAGAATGAGCCTGCGAGTTACCGTATGTAGCAAGGTTAAGGGATAGGAGTCCTGGAGCCGTAGGGAAACCGAGTCTGAATAGGGCGATAAGTTGCATGCGGTAGACCCGAAGCCAAGTGATCTAACCATGGCCAGGCTGAAGCTGGAGTAAAATCTAGTGGAGGGCCGAACGTAAATCCGCTGAAAAGGGTTGCGATGAGCTGTGGTTCGGAGTGAAAGGCTAAACAAACTTGGAGATAGCTGGTACTCCCCGAAATAGCTTTAGGGCTAGCGTTACGTGGACTGCCACGGAGGTAAAGCACTGGATAGATGCGGGCCCTTCACCGGGTACCAAGTTTAACCAAACTCTGAATGCCGTGGTACAATGCGTAGCAGTCAGACGGCGACTGATAAGGGCCGTCGTCAAGAGGGAAACAGCCCAGACCGTCAGCTAAGGTCCCTAAGATATACTAAGTGGGAAAGGAAGTATGATTGCACAGACAGCCAGGAGGTTGGCTTAGAAGCAGCCACTCCTTCAAAGAGTGCGTAATAGCTCACTGGTCGAGTAGTCATGCGCCGACAATCCAACGGGGCTAAGTATATCACCGAAGCTACGGCACAGCGCTAGACGCTGTGGGTAGGGGAGCATTCTGTGTACGGATGAAGTCAAGACGGAAGTTTTGGTGGACGGGACAGAAGAGAGAATGCAGGCATGAGTAACGAAAAGAGGGGTGAGATCCCCCTCCGCCGAAAGCCTAAGGTTTCCAGGGTAAAGTCAATCTACCCAAGGGTTAGTCGGCCCCTAAGGCGAGGACGAAAGTCGTAGTCGATGGGAAGCGGGTCAATATTCCCGCACCTCTCAGTGTTTCGATGGAACGAAGCATAGGGCGAAACGCGGCAGGGCGACGGTTGTCCCTGTCGAAGCAGCGAGGCGTTAAGGTTAATAGGCAAATCCGTTAACCAAGAGGAGCTGTGAGCGATTACTTTTACGGAAGTAAGAAGCGCGTGTAGTCGTCGTGCCAAGAAATAGTTTCTAAGGTAAGGCACTGAGGGACCGTACTATAAACCGACACAGGTGGGCGAGCTGAGAATGCGAAGGCGTACGGAAGAACTCACGTTAAGGAACTCGGCAAAATGCATACGTAACTTCGGGATAAGTATGGCTCACGAGAGTGAGTTGCAGAGAAATGGCCCATGCGACTGTTTACCAAAAACACAGGTCCATGCGAACCAGCAATGGGAAGTATATGGACTGACACCTGCCCGGTGCTGGAAGGTCAAGGGGAGTGGTTATTGATTTATCAAGAAGCTACGAACTCAAGCCCCAGTAAACGGCGGCCGTAACTATAACGGTCCTAAGGTAGCGAAATTCCTTGTCGGGTAAGTTCCGACCCGCACGAATGGTGTAACGATATGGGCGCTGTCTCAACGTGAGATCCGGTGAAATTGAAGTTCAGGTGAAGATGCCTGATACTTGTGGTTAGACGGAAAGACCCCGTGAACCTTTACTTCAACTTGACATTGAAAATTGGACAAGGATGTGTAGGATAGGTGGGAGACGTAGATGCGTGGACGTCAGTTTGCGCGGAGTCGTTGGTGAAATACCACCCTTCCTTTTCCAGTTTTCTAACCCTGGCCGTGAAACCGGTTAGGGGAGAGTGTCAGGCGGGAAGTTTGACTGGGGCGGTCGCCTCCTAAAGTGTAACGGAGGCGCGCGATGGTCACCTTAGGATGGTTGGGAATCATCCCTCAAGTGTAAAGGCACAAGGTGGCTTGACTGCGAGGCTTACAAGCCGAGCAGGTACGAAAGTAGGTCTTAGTGATCTGGCGGTAGCGTGTGGAAGCGCCGTCACTTAACGGATAAAAGGTACTCCGGGGATAACAGGCTGATCTTGCCCAAGAGTTCATATCGACGGCAAGGTTTGGCACCTCGATGTCGGCTCATCGCATCCTGGGGCTGGAGCAGGTCCCAAGGGTTTGGCTGTTCGCCAATTAAAGCGGTACGCGAGCTGGGTTCAGAACGTCGTGAGACAGTTCGGTCCCTATCTGCCACAAGCGTTGGATGTTTGAGGGGTTCTGCTTTTAGTACGAGAGGACCGAAGTGGACAAACCTCTGGTGTACCAGTTGTCGTGCCAACGGCAGGTGCTGGGTAGCTACGTTTGGAAGGGATAACCGCTGAAAGCATCTAAGCGGGAAACCCTCCCCAAGATGAGACATCCCATCCTCTTTAAGAGGACTGAAGGAAACAGGAAGAATACCTGTTTGATAGGCCGAGAGTGTAAGCATGGCGACATGTTCAGCTTATCGGTACTAATAAGCCGTGAGGCTTGACCATATTATCGTTGCGATCCCTATATATATCGCACTTAAACTCGATAGCTAAATTCTTTTTAGCTCTCTAGGTTTAAGTTGGCCCGGTGGCCATAGCAGAGTGGATACACCCGTTCCCATCCCGAACACGGCAGTTAAGCGCTCTCACGCCGATGGTACTACAATTATGTGGGAGAGTAGGTAGCTGCCGGGCCTTTTTTTATTTTTACACCTTTAGGGTGTTTTTTTTTGGCTTTTTAAGTATTTAGTAAAAAATAATTAAAAAAAATACAATTAGCTCTTTAATCAAATAAAAATAACAATTATTCTATGTATTATGAAGTATGAAATAAAAAACCACAGATATACAATTAGTGACAATTTAGCTGCTAATGCTTTAGTTGTAGGCTTTTCTAAAAAAATTGAACTAAAAGAAATCGAATCAAATTTTGCTGAGGTAAAAAAATTAATTCCTCTATTAAATACCTGTTTAGATTTTAAGGATAATACATATTTTTTTAATGAAGATTTTGAAGGATATAATTATAATATTGACCAATGTTCTAATATAAACGCTTGGCTAAATAAGCAATATAATAATCCTCTGGATCTTGAGAAAGGTGAATTTTTACGTATCGCATTATATAACAACACAAACCTTGTTATTTTTGCTCACACCATTATATCAGACTCTCGAGGGCTTGTTAATTTTGCTAAAGCATTAATTTTAGGTACAGAAAACTTTGATTTTATATATACACAAGATGATGATGCTAAAGTAAATTTTATTAACAAACTAAGAGTTAAGAAATATAAGAAGTTAGTAGAAGAGGAACTCTTAGAAATAGATGTTGAAAAAATTAAGATTAAAAAGATCACTTTAAAATCTAATTTGATTTTTAATCTTTGTAGTTCAAATGGTGTTTCTTTATTATCTTTCTTTATTACAGTAGCACTAAGTTTAAGCAAATCAGTTAGAAAAGAAATTTGTATTCCATTTTGTTCTAAACTACAAGATAATATAGTTTTAGTTAATGATTCATCTCATATTAAATTTAAAAGAGGACTTGAACCTAGGTTGTCTTTTTATGATAACTGTAGACAACTTGATAAGTTGTTCAAAAGTTTTGTAAAATATAAACCATATTTACTAAGAAATTCTTTTTTAAATAATGTATCTGATAAAGTAATTGATAAACCTTTTTCTAATAAAACGTATTCTAAGTTACTTCATAGTGATTTATTTTTTGATGCTATACCAACAATTGAAAATGATGAAATTTTAACAACAATGAGTTTTTACCCTTCAACTTCTTTTATTTCCAATAGTTTTGGTGTTAGTATAATAGATGATAAGATTACAATTTGTTCAATTTTACATGATAAAGATGGAGAACAGTTATTTACATCTTATCAACAAACTATAAATTTGTTGTCAAAAAATGCAGATATTCATGTTAAATAATTTTTTAGAGGAGGGAAATGTGAGCGATTCAAATAAATTAAATTTGCAAACAGTTAAAACTGTGTGTGCAATAGTAAAGTATAATAATAAAGTATGCTTAGTGAAAAAAGATTCTTCTGACACTAATAGTCTATGGAATTTCCCTCAAGTGGTAGTTAATCCTAGTGAAATAGTTATTAGTGCATTAATAAATTACATTAACAAGACTTTTTCTCTAGATATTGATACAATAGACGTAAATTACTTTTGTAATATAAAACACAAATGTGAAACCTTTTTTCTTGATATTGATTCTTTTGTAGTTGATCTAAAGCCTACTAGTGTCACTGAAGATCTGATAGATAATCAAAATTGGTTTAAAATAGAAGAATTATTTAACATTCCGTTAACGGCAGAGGCTGTAACTCTTGCCCAAGTTTTAATGGAGTGTTAAGTTTAGTTAGTTATTTTTATGGGAGGGTCACCTCCCTTAAAATTTGAGGAAATTTAATGATAAAAAAGAATAATGCTATAAGAAATATAGCAATAATTGCCCATGTAGACCATGGTAAGACTACCTTAGTAGATGGGATGTTTGAGCAATCAGGATTGTTACAAAACCAAGATAGAATAATGGACAGTGGTGCAATTGAAAGAGAGAGAGGAATCACTATTAGTGCAAAGAACTGCGCTATAAACTGGAAAGATACAAAGATTAACATTATTGATACTCCAGGTCACGCAGACTTTGGTGGTGAAGTTGAAAGAGGTCTATCTATGGTAGATGGAGTTGTATTGCTAGTTGATGCAGCAGAAGGCCCTCTTCCTCAAACAAGATTTGTATTAGATAAAGCTCTAAAATTAAAATTAAAACCAATTATTGTAATTAACAAAATTGATAGAGGTGATGCAAGAAGTGAAGAAGTTCTTGATGAAGTTTATGATTTACTTTTTGAATTAAGTGATGATGAATCTTTATTAGAAGTACCTGTTTTCTTTGCCAATGGTAGAGATGGTGTATGTGGTAGATCTTTAGATAAGATTGAAGCAAATTTATATCCATTATTAGATGCAATTATAGAAGAAGTAAAAGCTCCTGAATATGATGATGAAGAACCTTTTCAAATGTTGGTAAGTGATTTATCTTACAGTGAATTTTTAGGTCGGTTAGCTATTGGTAAAATTATCAATGGTAATGCCTCAATTAACGATCAATTAGTTTGTGTTGGTGAAAATGAAATTACAAACTTAAGAGTATCAAAATTATATACTTTTAATGGACCTTCTTATGTTCAAACTAATGGACTTGGTGCTGGAGATATAGTTGTTATCGCAGGAATTGATAATGTATCAATTGGAGATACCATTTGCACAAAAGAAAATCCTAAAGCTTTAGAGAGAATAAGTGTAGATGAACCAACTGTTGCTATGTTATTTAGTAAAAATATTAGTCCTTTAGCCGGAAAAGAAGGTAAGCAAATTACTAGTGGAAAAATTGGTGAAAGACTAAGGAAAGAAACTCTTCGTAACGTATCAATTCGTGTAGTTAAAAATGAAGATGATTCATACACCGTTAAAGGCCGTGGAGAATTCCAAATGGCAATTATAGTTGAAGAAATGAGACGTGAAGGTTTTGAATTATGTGTTGGTAGACCAAAAATTATCTTTAAAAAAGATAAAGAAGGAAGAAAAATTGAGCCTATTGAAAAGCTAGTTATTGACTGCCCTGAAGAATTTTCTGGTGTAGTAATGGAAAAACTTTCCAAGAGAAAAGCTTTGATGAGGGATATTACTTATACAAGTGATAGAGTTAAAATAACATTTGATATCCCATCTAGAGGTTTAATTGGTTACAGAGACGAATTTTTAACTGACACACGTGGTTTTGGTATCATGAACTCATATATAAAAGGTTATGAACTTTATAAGGGAGATTTTCCGGATAGAGTAAACGGTTCTCTAATAAGTGATAGAAGTGGTGTTGCTGTTGCATATGCACTATGGCAATTAGAGGATAGAGGTAAATTGTTTATTAAGCCTGGTGATAGTATTTATGAAGGACAAGTAGTTGGACAAAGAAATAGAGATATTGACCTGTTATTAAACCCTACTAGAACTAAGAAACTATCTAATATGAGAGCTAGTGGTAAAGATGAAGCTGTTACTCTAACACCAATTACAAGAATGACATTAGAGCAAGCTATTCAATTTATTAAAGATGATGAATTAGTAGAAGTAACTCCTAAATCAATTAGAATGTGTAAGAAAGTTCTTGGAACACAACAAAGAAAAATCTTTGAAAGTCGTGGAATCATCCCAGATTACGTAAAATAATAAATAATAATTATAGCAAGTGGAATTTATCCATTTGCTATAATTCTATTTCAAGATAAACTGGAGCATGATCGCTACCTAAAATCGTATCATCTATTTCACTTTTTATAACTTGATTATCAAGTCTATTAGAAGTTAACCAATAATCAATTCTCCATCCTGCATTCTTTTCTCTTGCTCTAAATCTATAACTCCACCAGCTATATCTTTGAGTAACTTCAGGTTGAAGTAATCTAAAAGTGTCTGTAAAACCACAGTCTAACAACTTTGTAAAACTCTCTCTCTCTTCAGGTGAGAACCCAGCGTTTTTAACATTAGTCTTAGGATTTTTTAAATCAATTTCTTTATGTGCTACATTAAAATCACCACACATTAACATAGGTTTATTTTTATCTAATTTTGATACATAGTTTCTAAAATCCTCATCCCATTTAAGTCTAATTGGTAATCTTTTTAGAGCGTCTTGGCTATTAGGTGTGTAAACGGTTAAAACATAATAATTATCATATTCTAAAAGGATAGTTCTACCCTCATTATCTAAATCATTGCCTATTCCAAATACAACGTTATTTGGTTTATGCTTAGTATAGATTGCCGTTCCACTATATCCTTTTCTTTCAGCATAATTAAAATAACTATAATAACCTTCGGGATTGAATTCATATTGGCCTTCAGATAATTTGATTTCTTGTAAACAAAAAAAGTCAGAATTTGACTGATTAAAATATTCTTTAAAACCTTTTTTATCACAGGCTCTAATTCCATTTACATTCCAAGAAGTAAATTTAAGTTTATTCATTTTTTTCTCCATAATTAATATTAATATAAAAAAAGCAAAAAAAAAAGTCACAGCTAAATGACTGTGACTTTTGTAAAAAAACTAAAATTACATTAATGCAATATTTTTTTCTTTTGATACCTTTAAAGTTTCATCATCCCAAATTGATGCTTGAACTTCACCAATATGAGCTTTATTTAATAGGAACATACAAATTCTACTTTGTCCGATACCACCACCGATAGTTTGTGGAAATTCGTCATTTAATAGTCTTTTATGCCAATATAATTCTTTTCTCTCAAGAGCATCTTCTAATTCGAGTTGTCTAAGTAGAGCTTCTTTGTTTACTCTAATACCCATACTAGATAATTCAAGAGAATCTTCTCTAACGTGATCCCAAACGATGATATCACCATTTAGACCTTTGTAACCATCTGTTGTTTCAGTTGACCAATCATCATAATCGGGAGCTCTGCCACCATGTTTAACTCCATCAGAGAGCTTATTACCAATCCCTATTACAAAAATTGCACCATGTCTTTTTGCTAAGATTTTTTCTCTTTCTTCAGGTGTCAAATTAGGGAATTCTTTTTGTGCATCTTCACTGTGAATAAATACAATTTCTTCTGGTAAAATAGGATATTCTGACTCAAAGTTCTCGTTTACTAAGAATTGAGTTCTTTTTATAGCTTCATATACTTTTGTAACAATATTTTTCAAGAAATCTAGATTTCTTTGATCATCTGCCATTACAAGTTCCCAGTCCCATTGATCAACATATAATGAGTGGATTGCATCAATCATATCATCAGGTCTGATAGCATTCATATCTGTATATAACCCAGTTTTTGGGGAAAAGCCATGATCGGCTAAAGCCATTCTTTTCCATTTTGCTAGAGAATGTACAATTTCCATTTCCTTATTATCAAGATTACCAATTTCAAAGCGTACTGGTCTTTCAATGCCATTTAAATCATCATTGATACCCGATCCCTTAGGAACAAATAAAGGGCTAGTAACTCTACTAAGTTTTAATTCTCCAGACAATTCTCTTTCAAATGTGTCTTTTACAAATTTAATTGCTTTTTCAGTTTGTTTTTTGTTTAATACAGGTTTGTAGTTATCAGGGAATATTTCTTTCATGTTAATCTCCTTGGTTTTTGATACTTTACACTATAATTTAATAATAATTCAACTAAGTAATTATTAAATATTAATAAAAAACTGTATATTATAAGAAAAAATATTCATATAACGTATTTTTTTATTTAAAAAATTAAATAATACATAATTTTAGAAAATTGATTATTATTTAACTATATTAATTAAGAAACATATTCAAATGATATGGATAAAAAAAAATGATTTTTGTAGTAAATTAATAAAATTTATGATATCCTAAGTTAAATTGTTAGTTTTTTATACTACTGAGTTTTTAGAATTTGTTTAAATTCAATATTATATAAGTTTTATTATTATTGAATTTTTTTTATATCAAATTTGTATTATTTAACTATGTTTTTATATCAATACAATTTATTTATATATACAAAACGTAAGTTTTAATACAAGCGAAAATTATGATTTCTAAAAAATATAAAACAATATACTTGTTAAATAAAGAAGAACTTGTATATAATAAATCAATATAAGGTTTGAAAGATATGACAAAAACTATTGCTTTTCATTTACAAAAAGGTGGGGTTGGAAAAACTACAATTTCTGGAACCCTCGCATGCCAATCAGCGTTAGCTGGTATTCCAACATTGCTAGTAGATTTGGATCCCCAAGGCAATGCTTCTTCTTGGTTTTTATCAAGAACACCTAAATGGGAATTATCAGACGTTGTTCAAGGTAAATGTTTTGCTAGTGATGCAATCGTAGCAGTTGAGCAAGTTCCAAATTTATATATATTACCAACATTCGGAATTGGTGGTACTTTAAAATTATATTCAGAGACTAAATTGGCTGAAGAACCTTTTGTAATTCAAGATTTGATACAAGAGTTTAAAGGAAAGTTTCAACATGTAATATTGGATTTATCTCCAGGATTGGGAAGGTTAGAGAGATCAGCACTTATTGCAAGTGATGAAGTTATTACTCCAATGACACCTGAAGCTTTTAGTTTAGATGGATTAGAGATTTTTATTGATGAATTAAATAGATTGAAAAAGAATTTTAGAGCAGATGTTATTCATGAAAAAGTTGTTATAAATTCTTATGATGATAGAATTCGTCAACATAGAGATATATATGAGGCTGCAAGTAAAGGTAATTTTAGAATTTTCCAGATTCCTGTTGATCCTGTGTTTAGAAAATCACAGGATAAAAATGTGGCTCCTCAGTTATTTAAAGAAAATGGAAAAGGATTAAAAGAAAAAACAAAGCTAACTTTTGAAGAAATGGAAAGCGAAATTTGGAGTTAAAAATGGCATTAAAGAAAAACGACAATAGTTCAAGTCAATTAAGAGCGGATAAATTATTCAGTGAAAATATAAAAAAAGAAGAGAAAGAGAAAAAAAGCCTAACAACTTTTTCAATTGAACCTTCTTTCAAGAAATCATTGGAAGCTCAATTTGATGAAATGGGCTTAGGCTGGGCATCTGGGATAAGATTTGCTTTAAAATTTTTCCAAAAGAATTTCAAATTCATCAATGATGATGATGATTTATAATAATTGTTATTTAAGAATATTTCTAAACTCTGGAATGTATAATTTCAGAGTATTTTTTTTCATTAATAAATATATATTTCTTTTCTGCGTTACTTTAATTTTTTTGTTTCTCAAAATAATGATTTGGAATCAAAAATAGTTGTTTTTTTTAGTTGTATCAATTATTCTAAATCAAACAGAAAGAGAGGCTATTAAATTTTAATATGGACACAAACTGGTGGCAAAAAGCTATTTTTTATCAAATATTTTTACGAAGCTTTAAAGATAGTAATAATGATGGAATTGGAGACTTTAACGGACTAATTTCAAAAGTTGACTATTTAAAAGAACTTGGTATTGATGCAATATATGTAACTCCTTTTTTCCCATCCCCATATTATGATAGTGGTTTTGACGTCACTACCTATTATGATATTGATAGCAAAGTTGGTACTATGGATGATTTTAAACGCTTAATTGAAGTCCTTCATAACAACAATTTGAAGTTAGTAATAGATATCCCAATTAATCATACCTCAATTTTTCATGGTTGGTTTAAAAATAGTTGTGTATCTAAAGATAATGAATATAGCGATTATTATATTTGGTCTGATGAAATTCCTAATAATTGGATTTCCAATTTTGGGGGAAGTGCATGGACTTTTAATGAAGAAAGAAAGCAATATTATATGCATTCCTTTTCTAAAGATTTACCAGATTTGAACTGGCGTTGTGAAGCTTTAGTTAGTGAGATGCTTAATGTATTCAAGCACTATTTAGATTTAGGTGTAGATGGCCTGAGACTTAGTTGTACAAATTTAATTATTAAAGATAAAGATTTGCGAGATAATCCAAAATTCCCGGGAACCTTTAGGAATAGTTATTTAAAACAACGTCATATTTTTGATCGAAATAGACCTTATTCTCATAAAGTTATAAAGAGAATTAGAGCCCTAGTTGATTCATATCAAGACAGAGTTTTAATAGGTGATATCGTTGTAGCCCCACCAGGGGAGCCTGAGCTAGTAGCATCATATTATGGACCTTATAAAGACGAATTACATTTAGCCTTTGATTATTCAATTGCGAATACTCCACTTAAGCCCAAAAATTTCAGATTAGCTGCTAAGAGATGGGTTGAAGCTTGTGATACTTCTTGGCCTTGTTGGGTTTTTTCTAATCATGATTACAAGAGGTTGATGACAAGGCTAAATGGAAATATGAAGAAAACAAGATTAGTAACTATGTTTTTAATGACTCAGAGAGGAACTCCCTTTTTGTATTATGGAGAGGAGTTAGGATTAGAAGATTCTATTATCCCCAAAAAAGTCCAAAAGGATTTACAGAGAAAACAACTTTTCTTTTTTCAAAATAGTAGAGATGGAGCTAGAGGGCCTATGCTCTGGGATAGCTCCCTTTATGGTGGTTTTTCAACTGTTAAACCTTATTTGCCTCAAGGGAATATTAAAAAGTGTTTAGAAATTCAGAAGAATAAAGATGTTTCAATCTTCAAGTATTATAAAAAATTCATTGCTCTTAGAAAAAACCATAGAGCGCTTATTGAGGGAGATGTAGCCTTTATAGATGTGAATGATGATAATATTATCTCCTACATCAGATCTAGTGAAGATGAAGCTTTGCTAGTTATATTAAATTTTTCTAGAAAAAAAAGAACTATTAAATTTAGTTCAATTGATTTACCTTTCTTAGCAAAAGATTCTATATTTTCTACTAACCCCTTAGCTAAAAGCCCTGACTTTAATAGTAAACAAATTCTGCTCCATCCTTATGAAGGTGCTATATATTCTATTGATTTTTAGGCTTTACATACTTAAATAATTTTATTATAGTTCAAATTAAATGGAGGCCTGTTATTAAACAATAGATTTAATAGCAGCTAAGTCATCCAACCCTATATAGAAGGATTTTATTATGAATAAAATTTCACAAGATAATCCCAAAAAAATAAAGAAGGTTGGTGACTATATCATTAATGCCTTAAATGGTATGGCTCAAGGTCTATTTGCCTCTTTAATTATTGGATTAATCATCAAACAAATCGGAACTTACTTAAATCTTCCACTTCTAATTAGTTTTGGTACTGTGGCTCAGTACTTAACAGGCCCTGCTATTGGACTAGGTGTAGCATTATTTGTAAACACACCAAAACTAGGCGTTCTAAGTGCAGCTGTAGCAGGGGCAATTGGAGCTGGAACATTCGTTCTCTCAGGTGATGGCTCAATAGCTAGTATTTCAATTGGTGAACCTGTTGGTGCTCTTTTAGCAAGTTTAGTTGGTGCTGAAGTTGCTAAATTAGTTAGCCAAAAAACAAAAGTTGATATTATGGTTATTCCTATTTGTACGATTATAGCAGGTGGGTTAGTTGGAGTTTTTGTATCTCCTTATGTAAGCTCCATGATGAAAGCTTTAGGGCTATTTATCAATTCTCTTACGACTTTATACCCTTTACCTATGGGAATTTTAGTGGCAACTGTTGTTGGTATGGTTTTAACTCTTCCAATTTCATCCGCAGCGATTTGTATTAGTCTAGGAATATCTGGATTAGCAGCAGGTGCGGCTACAGTTGGCTGTAGTGCACAAATGATTGGCTTTGCGGTTATATCCTATAAAGAAAATAAAATGGGTGGATTAATCTCACAAGGAATTGGAACTAGTATGTTGCAAGTGCCAAATATAATACACAATCCATTAATTTGGATTCCCCCAACATTGACAGCAGCTTTAATTGGGCCACTTTCTACAGTTGTTTTTAAAATGGAAAATAACGCAGCTGGGGCTGGTATGGGGACTAGTGGTTTAGTAGGTCAATTTAATACTATAGCTGTGATGGGAACAAGTGCAATCCCAAAGGTTATATTATTGCATTTTATACTACCTGCCGTCTTGTCTTTAATAATTGCTTTCTTTATGAGAAAAAAAGGTTTGATTAAAGATGGGGATATGAGCTTATTTGACAACTAATTAATCAATTCACAGGGCAATTATTTGCCCTGTAATCTAGCTCGCATTGCCGCAAATGAATTGCTTATCTCTGATTTTGGAATCAATCTATTTTCTGCTTCATCAATCAGATTTTCAGGAATTTCTTTAATAAATCGTGAAGGGGAACTTTGTATAATTTGAGTTCCTCTAATTCTATTTTTTGCTGAACTAATAATTAATTTTTCTTTAGCTCTTGTAATTGCGACATAAAATAGTCTTCTTTCTTCATCGATATTTTTAGGATTTTCTTCGATTGCTCTCTGGCTAGGGATTATGTGATCTTCTATACCTACTAAGTATACAATATCAAACTCAAGACCTTTTGAGGCATGCATAGTCATTATATTTACACTAGTTTTATTTTCTGCATCATTGTCTTTTCCATTTAACAGTATTCTGTTTACCCAATTTTCTAAAGAAGCTCCTTCGTTAAAATAGTTTTGTTCCCATTTCCTTAACATATCAGAAAGAATATTTATACCTTTTAATTTAAATAAAACTGCTTTTTCACTATTATTTTCTTCTATCAGAAAGTCTTTATAATTGATTTCTAATATTAGATGGTTTAGGACTTTATAACGAGTTTTATCTTCATTGTCTTCAAATTCTCTAGAATATTTTTCAATTAGATTATAGAGGAATTTTAAAGAGTTTTTCGTTGTATCTCTGATTTTGTAATCATTTGAATAAGCCATGATTGCCAGAGCAGAGTATAATGAAACATTATGGTTTTTAGCAACTTCTTTAATCTTTTCTATTGTTACTCTTCCAATAGATCTTCTAGGAGTGTTAATAATCCTTAAGAAATTAACATCATCATCTGGATTAATTATAACTTTTAGATAGCTTAGTATATCTTTTATTTCTTTTCGTTCGAAAAGAGATTTACCTCCACTGACATGGCAGCTAACATCTCTCATCATAAGGGCTGATTCAAATGCTGGTATTAAAGCATTTGTTCTTGTTAAAATTGCAAAGTTATTAAATTTAATATTTTCTTTTTTATGTAGCTCTATTATTTCTCTAGCAACTTGATTTGCTTCTTTTTCGCCATCATCAGGTTTAATTAAATATATATTTGTGCCTTTATCACTTTTTGTCCATAATTTCTTGTCTTTTCTTTGTTTGTTGTTTGTAATAAGATTGTTTGCAGCATCAAGTATTGTTTTACTACTTCTGTAATTTCTCTCTAGCATAATCTCTTTACGCTCAGGGAAATCTTTTTCAAACATTAATATATTTTCGTAGTTTGCACCTCTCCAAGAATAAATGCTTTGATCATCATCCCCAACAACACATAAGTTTCTGTTTTTTTCAGCTAACGCTTTTACAAGTTTATATTGAGATATAGAAGTATCTTGAAATTCATCTACTAAAATATATTTAAATCTATTACTTGTTTTTTCTAAAATTTCAGGAAATTTCTCAAATAATTCCAAAGGTTTTACAATTAAATCATCGAAATCAACAGCATTGTATGTTTTTAAATATTTTTCATATTCAGTTAATAGTAATTTTGTATTTTCAGCAGTATTGTTGTTTATTTCTAATCGCTTGGTTTTATATTTACTTATATAATCTTGGACATCTGAGAGGTTGAATGCGTCAATAGACCACCCAAGATTGAGAATTACTTGTTTGATAAGGGATAATTTATCATTTGTATCATAAATTGTAAAATTATTTTTCCATCCTAAATGATGAATGTGTTGTTTTAGTAATCCTAGTCCAAAGGAATGGAATGTAGTAGTTGTTAAGTGTTTTAATTCTCTTGAAGTTAAACTCCTTATTCTCTGACCCATTTCTTTTGCTGCTTTGTTAGTAAAAGTCAGCGCAAGAATATTTTTTTCATCTATATTCATGTCTAGCATGTGGGCTATTCTATATGTAAGCATTCTAGTTTTACCACTACCAGCTCCAGCAATAATTAATAGCGGACCATCAATAGTTGAGGCCGCTATATATTGCTTATCATTTAATTCATTTTTTAAGTCCATAATTTCCTATTATTATTTGAAAGTTATTTAATTTTGATTGCTTTTGCTGGGCATACTTCATGACAGCAATAGCATCTAACACACTTTTCTTCATCTATAACAATTTTCTTGTTTTTAAGTTTTAGTGCATCAGCAGGGCAAATATTAATACATTTTTTACATCTTATACAACGGTCATGTAAAAATGTTGGAGCGGGCCTTTGTGTTGGTGTATCATTTTTTCCAATTTTTTTGAAGTTTTCAATAATTAAATCATTTGCATTTAATTTATTATATGTTATATCGTTAATTTTTGAAGTTTCACTTATGTGTTTTTTTATACCATATTTAATAATAGGAATATCTAGTGGGTTATGTCCCATTATTATCGCTTGGCTAATATCAAGAGCAAGGGCATCATCGCTAGCCATAAGTAAACCAACTTTTTTCGGATCTCCATTTCCAGGGCCAGCACCTTCCATTGCCATTATAGAATCCATAATAGCAAATTCTGTTTTACTAATAGTGAATAGTCCGCAAATCATTTTTGCAAATCCCTTACGTGTAGGATTGTGAACATGCTGTTTGCTTTTATTTAAGCCTGGTACTAAGCCAAACATATTTTTTATTGAACCTGTGGTGAGCATTAATTCGTGAGTTTTAAATTTTGCTAATGAAATACAATAATCTACATCATCAAGAGTTTTAGTAATAGCAATTTTTCTATCAACAAAAGGTACTTTTTTCTTCTTGGATTTTTTATGAAAGTTTACCCATTCTACATTTTCTTCTTTGCATACCTTGTATAATTGAGACTTCTTTGGTTTGAATTTAGGTGAGTGAAGTCCTGGTGAATCGCCAACTAATATTTCTTTAGCTTCCATTTCTTTTAGTATCATAATCAATGCTTTTAAAACACTTGGATGAGTGGTTATACAAGCTTCTGGTTTTGCATCTGATAAAATATTTGGTTTTATTAATATTTTTTTATTCTTTACTTTTGGCATGTTTGAATTGTTAATAATGTCTTTTAAAACATTATAAACATTCTCAATTTCATAATCTTCACATTTTTCAATACAAACTACACTCATTTTTTTCTCCTAATTAAGCAAAAATATAAAGGTCCTCTATTTTCACTAACATCGGGTAACACAATTTTACCAAATTCTCTATCTTCCGCAATATCACACTCGAAATTGATTAACTCAAATCGATCTTTTCTTTTTTTAAATAACTTCTTTATTACATCTTCATCTTCTAATGGAGTAATTGCACATGTTGAATATAATATAGTTCCCCCAACTTTTACAGCTTCAAGGGCAGCTGCTAGCATTGCAAATTGCTGGTAAGCTAAGTGCTTAGGTCTATTTAATGACCATTGGTTTAAGTAGGCTTGATCACTTAGTACATGTCGTTCACTTGAACAGGGGGCATCTAGTAATATTTTATCATATACTTCTTGTTCGAATAATCCCCATTTTGTTGAATCATGCCCAGTGATAGAAATATTTTTTCTAAAATCTTCTATTAAATGCTCGTTTAAAACATTATGTAATCTAGCTCGTCTTTTGCTAGATCTATCATTAGCTGTTAAATGACCGGTTCCTTTTAACTTAGATGCCAATACTAAAGACTTGCCACCAGGGGCTGCACACATATCTAGAACATTGTCGCCTTCTTTTATATCTAGTAGATTTGCACAAAAGAGTGAAGCTTCATCAAAAAAATATGGTTTTTCTAAATTATTTGAGAATTCAATGTTCTTTTTATCTTTTAATAAAGCAATTTTTAATTCATCCCATCTGTCTGGAAAAAGAGCTTTATAGTAATTATTAAAGTCAGCTGCTCTATCAATATTTTTCTTCTTTTTAGCCATGTTAATTATTATAGCTGTATTTTACTTTATTTTGAATACTTTTATAAATAATTTGAGATTTATTATTTATAGTATGTAGTTTGAATGTATTTGGCTTTATATATCAAATAATTACCAAAATTAGGTGATAAAGTTACTTTACAAATTAATTGATGTCATTATTATATAACCATGGCATATATAACAGCATTATTAGAAGGATTATTAAGTTTTATCAGTCCATGTGTTTTACCAATGATACCGTTGTATATTGGTTATTTAGCAGGTGGAATAGCTGAAAAAGATGGAGAAGCTGTAGATAAAAATAAACTTATTTTTAACTCAATCTTCTTTATATTGGGCTTTACTATATTATTTGCATCTTTAGGAGCTAGTGCTAGCTTTTTGGGTCAGTATCTAAGTGAACACTTAGATGTGATTAATAGAGTAGGCGGGGTACTTGTAATTATTTTTGCTTTAAGTTTTTTGGGACTCAAGCTTCTTCCTTTTTTGGAAAATACTTACAAATTAAAAGCAAGAACAAAAAGTTTAAATTATTTTTCTTCATTTGTTTTTGGAATCGTTTTTGCTGTAGGTTGGTCTCCTTGTACAGGTCCTTTCTTAGGTTCTGCACTAATGTTAGCAGCTAATACAGCTACATTGTATCAAGGTATATTTACATTAATTGCATATTCTTTAGGATTAGCAATTCCGTTTTTCTTGTCTGCTTTATTGTTAAAACAATTAGAAGGTGCTTTTGCCTTTATAAAAAAACATTATAAAGTTGTGACAATTATAAGTGGTTGTTTACTCTTGATAATGGGTATTTTAATGGTGATGGGATATTCACCAGCAATCTTGTTCGAATAATTTTTGGAGATAGTTTATGAATAAAAATCAGAAAAATAGTGTATTAATTATATTATTAATTGTTTTAATATTTGTTCTTGCCTACATAGGGTATAATAAATTAAGTGAGAATGGTCCTAATACTTCATATGTACCAACTATTAATGTTAATGAAGAGAAGATAAGTGATTTAGAGAAAGAATCAGAAAAGCTTGTTGCAAAGGATGTGAACACAGTTCAAGATTCTATTAATACTCAAGTTGAAAATGATAATCAGGTGGGTGATCCATCCTCTACTGATGATGAGGTGACTCAAGCTGAGAATCCAAATATGATGCCTGATATTCCATTAACATTATTAAATGGAGAAGAAACTACTTTCTGGCAACTAGCCGAACTTGGTAAGCCTGTTGTTATTAATTCATTCGCTTCTTGGTGTCCCCCATGTCAAGTTGAAATGCCTGAATTTATTGAAGCTAGTGAAGAGTATAAAGGGGAAGTAACTTTTATTTTCTTTGATTCGTTTGATGGTGAGAGAGAAACAGAAGAGACTTTAAATGCTTTTGCACAAGAGTATTTTAATGATGATACTATCTGTGTAATTGATCCAGGCTATATCTCTTATCTTTTCAAATCCAATAGTTTACCAACAACTATTTTATTGGATAAAGAAGGAACTCCAGTTAATGGATATCAAGGTATGGTCTCTAAGGATACTTTAGTTACAGCAATTGAGCAATTATTGGCTCAATAAAATTAAATAATAGACATAAAAAGACCCTAGCTAAGAAATATAGCTAGGGTTTCTTAATTTATAAAAGGAATTTAATAATTCCTATATAAAATGTAACGCTGGCAGCAACACAAAATATATGCCAAATTAAATGTCCATGAGGTATTTTTTTGAATCCATAAAAGATAACTCCTAAGGTATATAATATACCCCCAGTTATAATATATTTGAAAATACCTTTTGGTAAATTTGGAATAATATCATTCCAAAAAAATATTAATAACCAACCCATAACTAAGTATAGAACAACATGTAATGGTTTTAATCTTCCCCAAAATATAAGGGTGAATGCGACACCTAATAAAGCAACTATCCATAATAAATAAAATATTTTAATGCTTTTTTCAGTGTTTACAAAGAGAAGAAGTGGTGTATAAGTACCTGCTATCAAAAAGTAGATGTTACTGTGGTCTAATATTCTACACACTCTCTTAGCGTTGTTTTTAGGAAGTCCATGATATAAAGAACTAGCAAAATATAACAGTAAATTCGAAAGTCCAAAAATAATGAGACCTGTTTTAAGATTTGGATTATTTGCCTTATCAAGATTTGCAATTATATAGATTAACCCAATTGCTGCAAGTGCTGCTGCAATAGCATGCGAAATTGAATTTTCTTTTTCAGCTTCAGGTTTTACTAAATCCGGTAAAGAAATATTTCTTTCTAGCCAACTTTTTTGATTTTTCATAAATTATATAACCTCTTTAATTATTACCATAAAGTTACAACTTCTTTGAAGTTTGTACAATCCTAAATAGAAAGCTTTAAATTTAAAATGGGTGCTTCATTTAGAAACACCCAAAGTGATAATTAATAGAGAGTTAATACTCCTAAAAGCAAAATGGAGTACATTTTGTCGATATGTTTAATATAAGATACTTTGTAACTTGTGTCAACAATAAACTGAAAATAAATATTATCAAATGTAAAATCTTATTTAATTGCTTAATAAATAGAGATTTATAATTGTAATACAATGGTTAAGAGTATTGAATTTTTGTAAATAAAATATATAATATGATAACATATTCATTATTAAATATATAATATACATATAAATTATTTCTCATTTTGAATATAATCTGTTAATTTTTAGTCGCGTTAAAAAAACCGTTGTAAGTCTTAGGACTTTTCAACGGTTTGTTATTTACAATTTTATATTTTATAAAATTAATTATAAAATGTGTTCTAAAAAAGTTTTAGTTCTTTCATTTTGAGGGTTATCAAAGATTTGATTTGGTGTTCCAACTTCAATGATTTTCCCTTCATCCATAAATACAACTTTAGTTGCAGCTGCTCTAGCAAAACCCATTTCATGTGTTACTAATAGCATTGTCATTCCACTTTTTGCTAAATCTAGCATAACATCTAATACTTCTTTAATCATTTCTGGGTCAAGAGCACTAGTTGGTTCATCAAAAAGCATTATATCAGGGTGCATAGCTAAAGATCTTGCAATTGCAACTCTTTGCTGTTGTCCTCCAGATAGTTGATTTGCATATGAGTTTGCTTTTTCTTTAAGTCCGACTTTTTCAAGAAGTTGCATACCAATTTTTTCAGCTTCAGATTTATTCATTTTCTTAACTTTTAAAGGAGCTAGTGTTATGTTATCTAATACGCTTAGATGAGGGAATAGATTAAATGATTGGAAAACCATTCCAACTTCCTCTCTAATTTTTCTTATATCTGTAGAACTTTTTACTACATCTACTCCATCTACTAAAATTGAACCGCCAGTTGGAATTTCTAATTTATTAATACATCTTAGTAAGGTTGATTTACCACTACCTGATGGACCAATAATTACTACAACTTCACCGTTCTTAACTTCTAAAGATGCTTGATTAACAGCATGAACTGTATTTCCATTTTGAGTAACAAAAGTTTTTTGTAAATTTTCTATTTTAATATTAGGCATTGCTGTTCATCCTTTCTTCTAATTTTCCAACTAAGCGTGATAAAATCAAAGTAATAATTAAGTATATTAGAGCTACTACTAACATAGTTTCTAAAGATAAAAAAGTTCTAGAAATATATTCTTTTCCTCTTCTCAAAATATCACTTAAAGCAATAACTGAAACTAAAGAAGAATCTTTTAACATACTAATAAACTCATTTCCTACAGCAGGAAGAACGACCTTTAAGGTTTGAGGTAATATTACATATCTAAAAGCTTGATATCTTGAAAGTCCAAGAGCAATAGCTGCTTCCATTTGTCCTTTTGGAATTGCCTGTATACCAGCTCTAACAATTTCTCCCATGTATGCACCAAAACAAATAGCTAAAGCAATAATAGCTGCTGTTATACCACTTAGATGGAAGAATCTACCTAAAGCATAATAAATAAAGATAAGTTGTACTAACAATGGTATTCCACGTATAAGTTCAACATAAACACCACTTATCATATTAATTATATTATGTTTAGATACTGAGCCTAATCCTGTTATAGTTCCGATTATTACTGCACCAATTATTGCAAATACGGTACATTGAAAAGTTACTGGAGTTCCTTGAATACATACTAAAAAGATTTCTCTGTATGGATCTGGAAAGAAAACAATCAAGGATAATAAAGAGAGAAGGGCAAAATAAAAAGTTATTCTCCAACTATTTAATATTTTACCATTATTCTTATTAGGAATAAGAACACCATCAGTCATCTGAATAGTAATGGGCTTTTTTTTCTCATTAGAATTTTCTTGTTTTTTGTTTTTTTGTTGATCTTTCATTGTATATTCACTTAATCCTTTATACATTAACTTTGTTCTTTATCTCATAAATATGCAATAAAGTCAAGATAATATGAATAAATATTCAGTATACATACAATTGTAGTTAATTAATATTATAAAGATTTATTTTTAAGATTTTCTTCTTTTTTATGTTTTAATTTTTGTAAAAGGAAGATAATTATTATCCCTAGAGCAAAACCTAAAACATTAAAAGTTGATAGACTTAATGGCTCTTTTGGCATTTCAAGGGTTGTCGGTCCCATAATAATTGAATAGATGGCTGCTAAAATCAAACCAATAATAAAGCTTATAGTTGAGGGCCTATGATTATTTAAAGCATATTTTACAATCTTAACTGTTGTTAGAGCTCCAATTAGTATGCCTATTGCGAATATTACAAGGGGCAATATATAATCGAAATTAAATGTGATTACCATTTTTATCGCATTTATAATTGGAATATATAATTTCAATATTACTAAAACAGAAGATCCTGAAATTCCTGGTAAAATCATAGTTGATATAGCAAGCATACCTGCTAATAACAATTTGATTGAAAGAGTGAAATCTAAATTTGTTAATACAATTGGATTACTTTGTGATGAAGTTGAAGTTGTTGATACAAAAATTACTAAAATAAATCCTATCAAAAAATAAAAGCAATATTTTATGATAGACTTTAAGTTTGTTTTAAAAGTATTTTTCTCTTCAAATAAAATTAAGGGTATTGCAGATATGGTTAACCCTATTAAAAGCGAACTCATAAAGTATATATGTGATGAAAATAGAGAAGAGAGAATTAGAACACTTAGTATCATTCCAATTATCCAACCCGATAATAATTGAATTAAAAAAATAAATGCTTTTTTTCTTTTTAATTGATTATCTGAAATAATATTGTTTAGGCTTAATAAAAATTCATCATAAAACCCAAGAATATATGCTATCGTTCCTCCAGAAATTCCTGGTATGCTATCTGCGATAGACATAAATAAGCCTCTAATACTATTAATTAACATTTAACCTTCCTACTTGTTAAATAAGATATTATTTACTAGAAAAAAATTCAAGTTAATATCTTTTAGTATCAATCTTGAATTAATTATAAAAACACATATTTATCTAGTAAGAGAATTCCTTGCTTTCTCTGTTTCAAATAATATGATATTGTTAGATATATAGTAATTAGTTTGTTTTTATTTACAAAGGGTAGTATGGAGTAATATGAAAGTTTTTAAAATTGAAAAGAAACTAGACCTTTTTGTTTATATATTAATTATCGCTTTTGGTGTGATGATTATTTTTGTATATGAAAATATAGTAAATATAAATCATGAGAGTCTTAAAAATATTGCTGTGGAGGATGCTAAAAAAGATTTAGAGAACTCAGTAAACAATTTAATAATAATAATTGATAATATAAAAGAAGAACAAATTAAAAATTTAGATAATAATCTTTATTCAAGTCAATTAGATGATAGTTATATCAATGAAAGAGTAAAGAATCAAATACATGATTTAATTCAAAACTTATCTTTTTACAATAATCAATATTATTGGATTAATGAAATTATTAACTTTGAAGGTGGGGATGACTATGCAATTAGGAGAGTTCATCAATCTTTAAAAGATACAGAAGGAATTTATCTTTCTACTAATACCTACGACATTGCTGGTAATTTGCCTTATGAAATTGAGCTTGAAGGAATAGTTAAAAATGGAGAAATCTTTCAAAGTTATTTCTTTAAAAATGCAACTGATGGAAGAGAAACTGAAAAGTTATCTTATGCAAAGTTGTATGAACCTTTTAACTGGATAGTTGCTTCAGGAATACCTTATGAAGATATTTATTCTCAAGCTAATGAAATTTATAAACAAAAACAAAGAATTTTATCTTTAATCATTTTAATAGTTAGTATTTTAGTTATGACATCAATTATTTCTTACTATCTTTATACTAAAAAAAGAA
Organism: Sphaerochaetaceae bacterium; assembly: GCA_963677735.1. GTDB lineage: Bacteria > Spirochaetota > Spirochaetia > Sphaerochaetales > Sphaerochaetaceae > Pleomorphochaeta. The sequence continues at coordinate 1,124,570 of OY782505.1, read as the reverse complement.
GTGTTGAAGATAGAGAAAGGTTAGCAAATCAAAAAAATAAATTTAAAACCGATTTTATTGAAAATATGACGCATGATCTTAGAACTCCCCTAAATGCTATTGTTGGTTTGAGTCAAATAGCTAGAAATAATGAATTAGAATATTCTGAAGTTCAAGAATATTTATATAAAATTGATATTTCTTCGAATTATCTTTTAACTTTAATTGATGATGTTTTAGATATATCTGCTCTCGAAGAGGGTAAATTATCAATTAAAACACAACCTTGTTTTTTGAAAGATTTGATATATCCTATTTCAAGTTTCTTTTATCTAAGATGTAGTGAAATAGGTATAAAATTTAATTGTTCAACTTCTTTTATAGCTCAGGAACTAATATTATGTGATGTATATAGAGTAAAACAGATTCTATCGAACTTGTTATCCAATAGTGTTAAATTTACTGAAGAGGGTGGTTCTATTGAGCTTTTTATAAGTCAAAAGCAAATAGATACCAAGCATGTTGTAATGGAATTTGAAGTAAAAGATACAGGTTGTGGTATTGATAAAGATCAATTAGAAAATATATTTAGCAAATTTGTTCAAGCGGATAAAAGTGTAAAATCACAATATGGTGGAAGTGGTTTAGGTTTATCAATTGTAAAAAGTTTAGTTGATTTGATGGATGGAAAAATAAATGTTAAATCAAAAAAAGATAGTGGCACTTCATTTATTGTAGAAATACCTTTTGATTATGTACAAAATGAGAAACCTTTAAGTGATAATCTATCAAATAAAAGTATTTTTGTAATAGATGATAAACAAAGCTGTGAGCAAATAATCAAAGTTTGTAAAGAATTATATATAAGTTGTGATCATTCTATTGATTATAAAAAAGGTTATAACAAAATCAAAAAAAATCTTTCTGCCAATATCAAATATGATTTTATAATTGTATCTCTTTCGCTAAATAATCGAGAAGTAATGAAAATGCTGCCACTAATAAATGAGTTAATTAATCATGATACAACAACTTTACTTGTTTGTGATTATGCACAAGAGCTATTTGATGAGCAATTTCGATCTTATTATCTTACAAAACCAATATTTAAATCTACACTAGTTACTGTTTTAGATAATATTGAATCAGGTTGTCTAATAAATAAAATGGATTTAACTGAGGAAAAGGATACAGTTGAAGGGTTCTCTGTTTTGCTTGTAGAAGATAATGAAATAAATCAATTGGTTGCTAGAAAGATATTAGAAATTAAAAAGGCAAGTGTTGATATTGCTAACAATGGTGAAGAAGCCTATAACTTATTTATAGAAAAAGGTGATAATTACTATGATTTGATATTAATGGATTATAAGATGCCAGTATTAGATGGAATAGAAGCAACTAAATTGATTAGAGAAAGTAATTTATCTTATGCTAAATCTATTAAAATTTACGCAATGACTGCAAATACAAGTGCAAGAATAAAACAAGAGTGTTTAGATGCTAAAATGGATGGTCATATTTCTAAACCTATTGATATTTCTCTTTTAACAAAATTACTGATTGATTTAAATAAAGAAAAGAGTAAGATTTAGCTTAATAAATTTTGCTAAAATCTTACTCTCTAGCTATCATAAATCAATTACAATAATTTAGAATTATAAATTCCATTTAGCTTTTAAGGCTGCTAATTCACCATTTTCTTCAAGTTTTTGTAAGCCATCATTAACGATTTTTAGAGTTTCTAAATCACCTTTTTTGAAAGCCATAGCAATTGGTTCAACATCGCTACTTGCAATACCTGTTATTTTAATCTTTCCATTGTAGTTTTCGTTTAGTACAACATAATCACTTGCTACAACACTGTCTGTAATAACACCATCAAGATTTCCGTTAATTAAATCTTCAATTGCTAATGAAATATTATCATAAGCTTTTACATCAACATCAACTTCTTCTGTATCAAGTAGTACTAAGTGACCAGTAGTTCCAATTTGAACTCCAATAGTCATTCCATCAACTTCTTTAAGACTTGCCATACCAGTAGCATTTGCTGGAGCAATAATACTTTGAGTAATTTCAATTATTGGTGTAGAAAATTCCATTTTAGGTTTTCTTTCTTCAGTTACAGAAACTCCACTTGCAATAAAATCATAAGCTCCATTTGATAGACCTGCAAAGATACCATCCCAAGCAACATTTACGATTTCAAACTTATAATCTGTTACAGTTTCAAGTGCTTTAATTAATTCAATCTCGAATCCAGCTAGTTCTCCATCTGTGTCAACAAATTCTAAAGGTGGCCATTCACAGTTACTTGCAACTACTAATGTGTTATCATCTTCACTTTGACCATTTGCATAAATATTAAAGTTAAATATTGTTAAAATTCCTAGTAAAATAAATAAATTTTTTTTCATTAATCTTCTCCTAAATTAGCATTTTTATTTGTGATTTAATGAGATTATGCATAAATATACATATAATGTCAAGATTATATGCATATTTATTAAATAAAATTCGGTAAAATTTATTATTTTATTGTATATTTATTATATTTATAATGAATATTTTAAAAAAATGATCCTTTTCAAAAAAAGAATCAATGTTTATATTTAACTAAAATATCAGGTTAGTTTAGAAAAAGTAGGGAGTAATCACTCCAACTACAACTCCAAGAATAATGCCAAAGAATACTTGAGAGAATGAATGGCCTAGCATTGTTTTTAGGTTAGCTTGAGTAAATTGACCTTCTTCATGGATTTCAGTAAAGATTCTACTCCATTCGTTCATCAATTCAGCTTGTTTTCCTGCTTCCTTTCTAATTCCCATAGCGTCGTGGATAACAATTGTTCCAAATACAGCTGAAATAGCAAAATAAGTTGAACCCAAACCATATTGAATTGCAATAGTTGTAGTTAGTGCAATTACTGTAGCTGTATGACTTGATGGCATTCCACCTGTTGAGATAGCTCTTTTTATATCAAATTTTTCTCCAACGATTAGAGATATTATAGGTTTAATGAATTGTGCAATTAAACAAGCAAAGAAAGCCGATAAAAACGGCGCATTCATTAATAAATTATTTGTATTACTCATGTTGAAAAAATATCCTATTTTCTATAATAAAACAAGACTTTTTTAAATTAGTATGTTAATCTAACTAAAATTTTATATTTAAAGTAGTTTAAAAATGAATCATGATAGCAAACAAATTCTGTTTTTAAGTTCAATTTCCTTGATGTCACAAATGTTGATTTCAATGATTAATCTATCTCTTGTATATTATTTGAGAGATGTGTTTCAATTCTCTCCTTCTTTAATTGCAATTTCCGTTTCTACCTTTTCAATATCTTATGTAATTTTTTGTTTACTTTTAGAAAAACCAAGTAATAACTTTAGTCCAAGACATATAATTTTTGTAGCTTTATTTGGGATGGCTTTATCAATATTTTTCTTTTTAAATTCAAATTCATTTTTCATGATAATAATGAGTTTAATTTTATACGGTGCATTTATGGCTCTTTTGTGGCCGCCTATGGAAACTTGGTATTCTAGGGGGAGGGAAAAGAAAGAATTAAATAAAGCAATTAGTTATTTTAATTTATCTTGGGAACTAGGTATGTCTATTGCTCCAATATTTTGTGGTTTGTTAAATCAAATAAATGTTTCATTACCTATTGTTATTGGAATAATTTTCTTTTTTTTATTATCCATTAACGTTCTTCTGATTACAAATAAAGTTCCTTATTTAAAAGCTGTTGAAAGTGAAAAACAATATATTAAACAAAATTCATTAAAAGATGAGAGCACTCCTTTGCGATTTTTGTCGTGGGCTGCAATTATTTTGGGGTATTTCTTTTTAGGTATGCTGCTTAATATTTTCCCTCTTTATGGCAGAGAGGTTTTATTGATTAATGAAACAAAGATTGGGGTGCTACTTTGGTCTAGAGGAATAATAAGTTGTGTTGCGTTCTATTACTTGGGAAAGAGGGGCTTTTGGCATTTTAATAGAAGTTTGATTATTGTTGGACAGCTTTTATTAGCTTTATTAAGTTATAGTTCGAGTTTTATTACAAGTTATAATTACTGGTTTATTATGTTTATTCTATTTGGCTTTATTTTTTCCTTAATTTATATGCAAAGTATTTTCCATGGTGTAAGTGGTGCAATAAATAGATCTAGAAGAATGATGATTCATGAGGTGCTGTTAACTGCAGGTATGGTACTAGGCTCAATTTTTGGTGGTTATATTTATGAAAAAGTTGACTTTAGTACTGTAATGGTTGATTTTAGTATTTTCATGATAGCTGTAATTGCAATTGAAATACTAATATACCTAATTTATGTGAATGTTAAAAAAAGAAAATATAAAGAATCGTTTATTTAATATATTATGATTTTATATTCTGATATAATTATAAAAGATTTATATATTAGTTATAATTGAAGTGGTTGAATTTTATTACTTTCTCATTATAATTTAAAAGTATAGGAGTGAATTAAATGGCAAAGACATTAACAGAAAAAATACTTATGGAACATTTAGTTGAAGGTGATTATGTAGTTGGAGAACCAATTGGAATCAAAATAGATCAAACTTTAACTCAAGATGCCACTGGAACTATGGCATATTTACAATTTGAATCAATGGGATTGGATAAGGTTCAAAATGAGCTAGCGGTTAGTTATGTCGATCATAACACAGTGCAAGTTGGATTTGAAAATGCTGATGATCATAAATATTTACAAAGTTTAGCTGCAAAGAAAGGCATTGTTTTTTCTCGTCCTGGAAATGGTATTTGTCATCAAGTTCATCTTGAAAGATTTGGTGCCCCAGGTAAAACTCTCTTAGGAAGTGATTCACACACACCTACAGGAGGCGGTTTATCAATGATTGCTATTGGTGCTGGTGGATTAGATATTGCTGTAGCAATGGCGGGCGGTCCGTTTCATATTATCACTCCAAAAGTTATAGAAATCAGATTGACAAATAAATTACGTCCTTGGGTCAGTGCAAAAGATGTTATCTTAACTGTCCTACAAAAGTTTGGTGTAAAAGGAAATGTTAATTGTGTATTTGAATATACTGGCGAAGGTGTAAAATCATTAGAAGTACCAGAGCGAGCAACTATTTGTAATATGGGAGCTGAATGTGGAGTTACAACTAGTATCTTCCCAAGTGATGAAAATACTAAACATTTCTTAGAAGCTCAAGATAGAGGTGATTTATATAAAGAATTAAGCGCTGATGAAGGTGCTAAATATGATGGTTTATTTGAAATTGATTTAGCTAAAGTTGAACCTTTATGTTCTTGTCCTCATAGTCCTGGAAATATTAAGAGTATTGAAGAGCTTAAAGGCAAGAAGGTTGATCAAGTTTTAATTGGATCTTGTACTAATTCAAGCTATGATGATATGAGAAAGGTTGCTTATATTCTAGATGGTAAAACCGTCAATCCTTCTGTAAGTTTAGGTATAGCTCCAGGAAGTAGAGAAGTATTATTAATGTTAAGCGAAGACGGAAGTCTTGAAAAGTTGATAAAAGCTGGTGCAAGAATTCTTGAAAGCGCTTGCGGTTTCTGCATAGGAAATCACCAAAGCCCTTCTAGTAAAGCTGTTTCTTTAAGAACATCAAATAGAAATTTTGAAGGAAGAAGTGGAACTAAAGATGCTCAACTATATTTAGTAAGTCCTGAAACTGCAGCACTAAGTGCAATAACAGGTGTATTTACTAACCCTTTAGATGATAATGGCATTGAATATCCTAATTTTGAAGATGTTAAACATTTTACAATTGATGATTCTATGTTCATCTTCCCTAAAGAAGATACAAGTGATGTTGAAATAATTAGAGGTCCAAATATTGGTGCTCCTCCTTTAAACGATCCTCTTTCATATAATGTTGAGGGTGAGATTACTATTAAAGTTGGTGATAAAATTACTACCGACCATATTATGCCAGCTGGAGCAAGGTTAAAATATAGGTCTAATATCCCAGCATATTCAGAATTTGTATTTGAAAATGTTGATTCTACTTTTGCAACTCGTTGTAAAGAGAATAAAGAAAAAGGTAAGAACAACTTTATTGTTGCCGGAGCTTCCTACGGTCAAGGTTCCTCTAGAGAACATGCTGCAATTTGTCCTATGTACTTAGGCGTTAAAGTAGTACTTGCTGTATCTATAGAAAGAATTCATCAAAATAATTTATGTAATTTCGGTATTGTTCCTTTAACTTTTATAAATGAAGAAGATTATAATAATATTAAAGAAGGTGAATCTATTTTGATTGAAGATTTACCAGATCAAATTACAATGGCACATTTAGAGGATAATCCTGTTATTGTAAATATTGGAAATAGACATATTAAAATGAGATGTGATATCACAAAAGACCAACTTGATATGCTCATTGCAGGTGGTCTGTTGAATGTATTAAAAAATAAAAAATAAAGATTTTTTATGAGAATATTAAAGATAGTTGAGGTTTCAACTATCTTTTTATTTATTTTTTTGGCTTTCTAAATAGGTGTTAATTTCTGCTTCATTTAAAATCCCTGAACTAGATACATAATAATTTCTTGTCCATAGAGTAGGAATTTTAGTTTTTAGTTGGCTAAACTCTTCTCTCAATACTTTTGAAGTTGAACCTTTAAATTGTTGTACAATAAAATGTGGACTATCTTCAGGATTTGCTTTAACAAAAAGATGAACACAATCTGGCATAATTTCTATTGAAACTATGATAATATCTATTTCCCTTGATTTTTCATAAAGTAAATCTTCAAGTCTTTCTTTTACATCATCGACTAATAATTCTCTTTTATATTTAACACACCATAATATGTGATAATATAAACTCGAAACTGTCTCATCGCTTGTTTTCCATCTCTTGTTTTTCATCTTCTACAGAATATCATTAAATATTTAAAAATTAAAGTATTTATTTAATTATAAAGATTATTCTAATTGATCAAATAGTTTTTGATAAATTTTTGTTATATTCCTATGTACTTTGGGTTTTAAATAACTTATTATTTAGTTATAGAAGTAAATGAATTTAATATTTATTTAGATAGATTATTTTTTTATTGGAGGACACATGAAAAAGTTAGTTATTATAGGTGGAGGTATTGCTGGTATTACCTTTATAAGAGAAATAGAAAAATCATCTAATGATTTCGAAATAATATTAATTGAACCTAAAGATTATTTAGAAGTTCCTTATGCTATGCTAAGATCCTTAGTTGACCCAAATGGAATTGGAAAAATTGTTCGAAAGGAAATCTCTAAAATAGTAAAATGTTCTCACATAATGGCAAAAGCTACTGAATTAAAGCTTAAGAGCGTTGTTATTGATAATGGAGACGAAATTGATTTCGATTATTGTGTAGTTGCAACAGGTTCCGCTATAAATGGTTTTAGTGATCTTAAAATTAGAACTAAACAGAGTAAAGAGGAACGAGCTACTCAATGGAATGAAGAAAATAAATTATTACAAAATGCAAAAAATATTGCAATTGTTGGAGGTGGACCAATAGGTGTTGAACTAGCTGCAGAAATTGGAGATACCTATAGAGATAAAAATATTACTTTATATCATGGTGGAGATAGATTGTTGAATCAATTAGGCAAAGGGGCTAGTAAAAAGGCTTATAAAGTTCTCAAATCGTTTAATGTAAAAATGATATTTAATACAAAAGTTGCTTTCCCCAAAAATGTTTCAAGTGAAAAAATTATTAGTATAGATAATAATAATTTTTCATACGATTTGATATATAAAACATTTGGTAATAAATATGATTCAACTTTTTTGAATAATAATTTTAAAGAATGTATAAATGAATTAAATCAGATAACTGTTAATGAATATTTACAATTAGAAGCAAATGATGGAATTTTTGTTATTGGAGATATAAACAATGTTGCTGAGATAAAATTAGGATCTTTTGCAACTAATCAAGCAAAAACTACTGCACAAAACTTAATTAATCTTATTGATAATAAACCTTTAAAAAAATATAAACCGTTCAAAGGAAAACTTTCTATTGTTACTCTAGGTAGAGATAAAGGAATAGCTCAATTGCCATTTGGTCGACTCGATTTCCTTGCATCATATAAACAAAAAAAGAATTTTTTCATTGATCAAACTTTAGGAAATTAAAGTATATCCCTTCAATTCTTTCAATATTTAATTGATAAATTGAAGGGATAATTGTTTGATTATCTTTGGTCAATCGGTACAACTGATCTATGGTTTAATCCAGTATATACTTGTCTAGGTCTTCCAATTTTTTGATAAGGATCTTTGTTCCATTCTAGGTAGTGAGCAATCCATCCAGGGAGTCTTCCAAGAGCAAACATTACAGTAAACATTTCTGAAGGTATACCCATGTAGTGGAATATTATACCTGTGTAGAAATCAACATTAGGATAAAGATTTTTCTCAATAAAATATGGATCGTTTAATGCTTTCTCTTCTAATTCAAGTGCAATGTTTAATAGTGGGTCATTACATGCATCATCGCCAAGAACTTCTGCACATAACTTTTTAGCAATTTTTGCACGAGGATCGTAGGTTTTATAAACTCTATGTCCAAAACCTGAAAGCCTAAAGTTATCATTTTTATTTTTTGCTTTTGCAATAATCTCGTCTATACTCCAACCTTCTTCTTTAATGTTTTCGAGCATTTCAAGAACAGCTTGGTTAGCTCCACCATGTTTTTTACCCCACAGTGCACAACAGCCTGCAGAAACTGAAGCATAAAGATTAGCAGCAGAAGAGCCGACTAATCTTACTGCACTTGTTGAACAGTTTTGTTCGTGGTCTGCATGCAAAATTAATAATTTATTTAGAGCTTCTACTTGTTTAGGATCTGGAGTGTAATTATTTACAGGTGAATCAAACATCATATGTAAAAAGTTTTCACAGTATGAATATTTATATGAAGGATTAACAACATCTTGGCCTATAGACTGTCTGTATGTGAATGCAGCTATTGTTCTCATTTTTGATAATAATCTAGTAACAGTCAAGTCTAAGTGGTCTTCTGGGTCATCACCATCTAATTCAGGATAGAATGCTGAAAGTGATGATACCATTGCAGATAAAATACTCATAGGATGAGCTCTTTGAGGAAAGCCTCTAAAGAACACTTTCATATCAGTATGTAACATGGAGTGTCTGTTTAATAGGTCTTGATATGCTAGTCTTTGTTCTTTGTTTGGTAGCTCTTCTTTTATTAATAGGTATGCAACTTCAACAAAGTCACAATTTTCTACTAAATCTTCAATATCATATCCACGATATCTTAAAATACCTTTTTCTCCATCAACAAAGCAAATTGAGCTTTGACAAGAACCAGTATTTGCAAATCCTGGATCATAAGTTAAAATACCCGTTTTTGCTCTTAAGGAAGAAATATCAATAGATGTAATATCTACATTGTCATGTAAAACATCTAATTTAATTTCTTGATTGTTTATTTTTAAGATTGCGCCTTCTTTGTCTATTTCCATATTTACTCCTTGTTTACAGATTTATTCATTTCTCTTAGTGCTATTATTAGGGCCTGTGTACCTAGCTTTCCCTGTCCATTTTCTTGTAATTTTTCATATAATTGTTCTACCAATTTTAAAGTTGGTAAATTTAAATTTAATTTTTCACATTCATCTAAAGCTATTTTCATGTCTTTGATAAAATGATCTATATAAAAACCTGGATCATAATTATTATTGATTATTCTAGGTGCTAGATTATCTAATGTCCAACAGCCCGCTGCTCCATTATTGATGGTGTTTACTAAAGTTTGTAAATCTAAATTATTTCTCTCACCATATAGTAGAGCTTCACAAACGCCACCCATAGTTCCCGCAATTGTTATTTGATTAGCCATTTTTGTATGGCTTCCGCTTCCAGCAGGTCCTTCTAAAATATAACTTTTACCAAGAATCTCAAAATATTCCTTCATTTTGTTAAAGGTTTCTATTTCCCCTCCAACCATGATTGATAAAGTACCATTTTTAGCACCTACATCCCCTCCAGAGACTGGAGCATCAAGGGTTGAAACGCCAACTTCCTTTCCTTTATCAAATATTTTCTTAGATAGAGTAGGGCTTGTTGTTGTCATATCACAGAAAATCTGTCCCTTTTTGGCAGAGCTAAATAAGCCTTCTGTTCCAAAGTATACCTGCTCAACATCTTTAACAAATCCAACTATAGTAAAAACTATATCACAAGTTTTTGCAATTTCCTTTGGACTGTTACAGTAAGTTGCACCTTGGTTTATAAGGTATTGGGCTTTTTCTTTTGTTCTATTATAAACATTAATTGAATAGCCCGCTTCCAATAATCTCTGACACATAGCTTTTCCCATTACACCAGTGCCTATCCAACCTATTTTTAGCATTTAGTTCCCCTCCAAAAAGTTTGTAATTATTAATTGATAAGTATATATTAAAATTGTTATATAATAAATTATCTTTTACTAATTATTTATTAAAAACAGGAGCTAGAGTATAAAAAAACCAGATTCTTAGGAATCTGGCTCTTTTAAGAAAATATCTAATATATAATATTTAGTTTTTCCTTATATTTCTTAAAAAGAGCTAGAGTTTTTTCTCTATCTTGCTGTTTTAGTTCTACAATATTTTCGTTATCACAGTTGTTTTGTATGAAGTCATAGATAAAGTCATCCCTAAATCCAATCTCTGCTGCATCTTTCGCACTACAGCCATAAATGATTTTATCTATGTTCGCCCAAATCGCCGCGCTCATACACATGGGGCAGGGGTAACAAGTAGTATATAAAACACATCCTGAGAGATCGTGAGTATTTAAAGCTTTTGAAGCTTTTCTTATTGCATTTACTTCAGCATGAGCTGTAGCGTCATGAGAGTCTAAAACTGAATTACTAGCAACATAGATATTATTATCTTTATCAACAATGGCAGCTCCAAATGGTCCACCGATTCCTTGACTCATTGTTTTATCAGCTTGTTCTATAGCTTTTTCCATAATTGATTTACACATATGATTCTCACTAGATTAGTATTATTTATAATGATTATATCCTAAAATTACAACATTATGCAACAGTTAAGAATTTAAAAAAAGAGATACTAGCAATTTAGTATCTCTTAAAATAGAAATTATTTATCTCTTCCAGCAGAAGCCATCAGACGAATTGCATTGATATTAATAAAGCCTTTACAGTCTACAGGTTCATAACCACCGCTGATTTCCATAGACCCTAGTTCTTCATTATATAGAGAAACAGGACTAGAAATACCTGCCATAATTATATTTCCTTTATAAAGAGCAACTTTAGATGTACCGGTTACATTTTTTTGACTTTGTTCGATAGCAGCATCTAACATATCAAATTCTGGTGCATGCCAATAACCATTATAGATTAATTCAGCATATTTTGGCATTAAAGAATCTCTTAAGTGCATGACTTCTTTATCCATTGTAATACCTTCTAAGTTGTGGTGTGCTTGCCATAGAATTGTACAACCTGGAGTTTCATAAACCCCACGGCTCTTAATACCAATGTAACGGTTTTCTACCATATCAACTCTTCCAATAGCATTATCATGACCAATTTTATTTAAATAGTTAATCATTTCTAAAGGATCGGTTACTGTTGTATTTGTTGTTTCGTTTGTTACAGATACTGGAACACCATCTTTAAATTCAAAGCTTAATAAGGTTTCTTCTTCTGGAGCATCTTTGTATGATAGTGTAAGGTTATAAACATCTTCAGGACATCTCATACTAGCATCTTCTAAAATTCCAGCTTCATGAGAAATATGGATTAAGTTTTCATCTTCACTAAAAGGTTTTTTTGTAGAAGCTTTAATTGGAATATTATACTTTTTAGCATAATTGATCATATCAGAACGACCTTCAAATTCACTTAACCATTCAGGATCTTTCCAAGGAGCAATGATTTTAACTTCAGGCATATGCATGTAATAGCCGAATTCAAAACGAACTTGGTCATTACCTTTACCTGTTGCACCATGTGCTACATATACTGTATTTTCTTTTTTTGCAATTTCAATATGTCGTTTTGCGATAATAGGACGAGCAATTGAAGTACCTAAAAGGTATGTGCCTTCATAGATAGCATTTGCTTTCATTGCAGGAATTACATAATCTGTAACAAGTTCTTTTCTTAAATCTTCAATATATACTTTTGAAGCACCACTTGCATAAGCTTTCTCTTCAACAGCTTTGAAATCTTCTTGTTGACCTACGTTTGCAACGTATGCAATAACTTCAAAATCTTTATTTGTTAACCATTTTAGAATTACTGATGTATCTAAACCGCCACTGTATGCTAATATTACTTTTTTCTTACTCATATCCCTTATCTCCTAAATTTAAAGATAATTTAATTGTTGACATTGTGCATAAATATGCAGTTTTAATCAAGTGGTTTTGTGAATAAATATTTATTATTTTTGAAAATTTAGGTTGTTTTGGGGTAATTGTAAATAAATATTCATAAAATTTAGTATAATTACAAAGCTGCATATAAATAATTATAAAGAAAAAGTATAAAACTTGGATCATTCATAATTATATTGACAAATTAAAAATCTTGTTTGATAATAAATATGATATCAAAATGATATCTAAAGGTGGTTTCAAAACATTATGATAAATTTTAAAAATTTGAGTAAACAATATCAAAAGGATAAACCTTTTGCAGTTAAAAATTTGAATTTAGAAGTTACTAGTGGTGAAATATTTGGTTTTTTAGGACCAAATGGAGCTGGCAAAAGTACAACTATAAATATGTTAATGGGAGTATTGAGTCCTAGTAGTGGAGAAATTTTAGTAGATGATTATAGTGTTTCAAAAGATAGTTTTTTAACTAAGTCTATGATTGGTTTTGTACCAGATGAGCCTTTATTTTATGAGAAAATGACAGCAATGCAACATATCTCATTTATTTGCGATGTTTTTAACGTTGAGGAGAGCAAGAGAGATGAGAGAGCAAAAAGATTGGTTAAATTATTTAATTTAGAAAATGCAATTAATGATAGAATTTCATCTTATTCTCATGGTATGAAGCAAAAACTTGGAGTTATTTCAGCTTTGATTCATGAACCAAAATTTTTAGTTTTAGATGAACCTATGGTTGGTTTAGATCCAAAAGCTTCTTTTATTTTAAAAGATGTTATGAGAAGGTTTTGTGATAAAGGTGGAACAGTTTTCTTCTCAACGCATGTAATGGAGGTCGCACAGAATCTTTGTGATTCTATTGCTATCATTAATAAAGGTGAAATAGTATTACATACTTCTTTGAAAAATTTTAATGAAAAGGAAAATGCTTCTTTAGAAAAAGTTTTCTTAGAGATTACAGGCAATGAGGACTTAGAATCAGTTGTTGATGAGGCTTTATTATGAGAGTGAAGGTAATTATTTCTCTTGTTAAAAATCAAATTATCGCAGCAAAACCTTTAGAACAGATGTTTTCTAGTGCATCTAAAAGCTCTAAGCAAAACAAAATTCTTCATCTTGTATTAAAAATATTTGGTTTGCTTGCAATATCAATTAGTTTTTTATTTTTGATAGGTTCAAGCTATTTTGGTTATTTATATATTTCAAAAACCTTAAATATTATTGAGAAAGGAATTGCGCTTTGTGCTTTTACGAGTACTATATTTTTACTATTTATTAGCACAACTTTTTTGGAAAATGTATATTTTAGAGGTAAAGATGTATCTCTTTGGAAACTTTTACCAATTTCTAAAGGAGAGTTCTTTTTAGCAAGATTTATTGCAAGCTATTGCTATTCTTTACTTACAAATATAATAGTAACAGTCCCATTGATTGTAGGGATTTTTGTTTATGTTGGTATAAATTTGCTAACTATTTTATCTTCAATTTTTTTGTTTTTCTTTCTGCCTATTATTCCTGTGGTTTTTAGTAGTTTGTTAGTGACAATAAAAGTTTATCTTTTTAAAGGTAGAAGCATAAAAATTATAGACTTTCTTTTTAATAATTTGCCTTTTATTTTATGCGTTTTATATTTAAGTAAATCTTCTAATGAAATGGTAGAGTTAGTTTCTACTGATTTGCTTCAATCGCAAATCGCAGGATATCAAAATTATATTAGTAATATTGGATCTCTTCCTTATTTTTCTTTAATGGGGAAAATGTTTATAAATAGTTCTTCTCTATTGATCTTTATAGTTATCTCTCTCTCTTTCTTTACTATTTCATCATTAATTATTTCTCCTTTGTATGAGATATGCTTAAACTTTGTTAATGAAACAAACAATAAAACTGCAGTTAGAAAAAAATCAAAGAATGTTAAATCTGCAAATATTAAAAAATCTCCAATCCTTATTTCTCTAATAAAACGTGAATTTTTCATAATCACTAGTGATAAAGGTTTTATCTCAGAAAGTTTCTCAGAAGCTTTTGTTCCTTTGATATTAATAGTAGTATGGAAATTAACAGGTAGCTTGGATTCTGTGAATGTTTTGTTATCTGAATTAGCAAATAATCAATATTTTATACCAGGTGTTTTTTTGATTATTCAGCTATTTGCTGCTATGGTATTAATCTCTTCAACTTCTGTTAGCAGAGAAGGTAAATTGTTTAAGATTAATAAATTATTACCTATAAAAGTAAATACTATAATTAATAGTAAGATATTATTTCATTTGCTTTTTGTTACGGTTTTACAAGTGATATATTTAGTTGCATTTATAATTTTCTTAAAAATTGATTTAAGCTTATTATTTTGGATGATTCCATTATTTGTGATAAATAGTGTAAATATTTCTCTATCTGGTTTAATAATAGACTATAAGAATCCTAGACTTGAATGGGAAAGTGCTACAAGTGCAATGAAAAGAAATATGAATGCTCTCTTTGGTATGGGAGGAGCTCTTTTAGTTATAGCTCCGTCAATTCTTGTGTTATTCTTTTTTAATAATTTAGTAATAGCTTCATTTATTGTATCTCTTGTTATTTTGGCAATTCTTTACAAAGTTGCAATTAATGTGGCAAATAGAATTTTAAGTCTCAGTTAATTAAGTTTGATAGTAAATAGTTGGGCTATCATTTTATTGTTGATAGTCCTCTTTTTTTAATAAATATATTCATTTCATACATAAGTTAAAAAATATGTATAAAAACTTTATGATTTAGTGATAAATTTTTAGCTAAATTAGATGTTTTTCTTTAGTTATTTTACCTTTTAAATGTTGAAATATGGGGCTTTAGAATTGTTATTATAGTCCTTTTAAAAAAAAAGATTATTTTTTATAAAAATGAGGTTAAAAAGGCTAGCTTTTTATAAATTTTAAATATATTCTCCCTATCTAGAAAACCGTAAATAAAAAGTTAGCAATTTCTTTTGGCAACTAATAAATGGGTTTTGGTGAAAAATTTTAATAAGGAAGTAACCAAATGAGAAATAATGAATATTACATTAGTCGACAAAAAGCGTTTGAATCAAGCGCAAGAAGTTACCCTAGAAAATTCCCTTTTGCTTTAAATAAAGCTTTCGGATCGTATTTAGAAGACGTGGAAGGAAATAAGTACTTAGATTTCCTTTGTGGTGCAGGAACCCTTGCCTTGGGTCATAATAATAAAGAAGTTAATCAAGCTATGATTGATTTAATTTCTAGTGAAGCACCTCTTCACACTTTGGATTTAATAACTCCTACAAAAGATTTATTTGTGGAAACATTAATTGAGAATTTACCTAGTGGATTAAAAGACAATGCTAAACTTCAATTTTGCAGTCCATCTGGTACAGATGCTGTTGATGCTGTAATTAAATTGTTTAAAACAGTTACAGGAAGAAGAACTGTAATTGCATTCTCAGGCGCTTATCATGGAATGGGGCATGGAGCTTTAGCTCTTACTGGTAATCTTAATGCTAAAGAGAAGGTTGCATCCTTAATGCCGGATGTTCACTTTTTTCCCTATCCTTATTCATACCGCTGTCCTTTTGGTTTAGGTGGAGAAAAGGGAATTGATGCTGCTATTGCATATTTTGAAAGGACTTTAAAAGATCCTGAATCTGGAATTACAAAACCTGCGGCTGTTATCTTAGAACCTATTCAAGGAGAAGGTGGAGTAATCCCAGCTCCTATTAAATTTTTACAAGAGATTAGAAGAATTACTAAAGAATTAGATATCCCATTAATTTTTGATGAAATTCAATGTGGTATAGGAAGAAGTGGAAAATTCTTTGCCCATGAATATGCCAAAGTTAGCCCGGATGCAATTCTAGTATCAAAAGCTATTGGTGGAACTCAACCAATGAGCTTAGTTATTTATGATAAAAAATATGATGGTTGGAATGCTGGTTCCCATGCTGGAACTTTCAGAGGTAATCAATTAGCTATGGCTGCAGGAACTGTAGTTATGAAAAAGGTTGGACAGCCATCATTTTTACAAGAAGTTAGAGAGAAGGGTGAATATTTATTAAATAAATTGAATGAACTAAAGGATGAGGTTTCAATTATTGGTGATATTCGCGGAAAAGGTTTGATGATTGGTATTGAATTTATCGATCCTTCTGGTGAAAAGGATATGATTGGCTCTTATCCTCCAAGCTCAATTTATTCAGCTACTGTTCAAAAACTTTGTTTTGAAAAGCATTTAATTATGGAGAAAGGCGGAAGATTTGGTTCTGTTATGAGAATTTTATGTGCTTTAAATGTAAGTTATAAAGAGCTTGATGAGATGTTAGAGATCTTTTCATCAGTGGTTAAGGAGGTTGATAATGGAATTTGAAAAATTATTACTTTCTAATAATTTGAAGAGTAAAGATCACTTTTCTAGTGTCATTGAATCTACTACTAAAGCTATTACTTCCTCTTTGAATACAACTTTAGCTTATAGAGGTTTATCCCCGGATGAACTAAAAAAAGAGTTGGATCAAATAGAAATTCTTCCCCAACAAGGGGAAGGGTTTGATCAAGTATTATCAAAAGTTGTTAAAAAAATTTTACCTAATTTTTTATATACTTCATCAAAGGGTTATATGGCTCATCTCCATAGCCCAGCTATTATTGAAAGTATTGCAAGTGAATTAATTATAGCCTCTTTTAATCAATCTATGGATTCTTGGGATCAAAGTCCTGTAGCAACAGAAATTGAATTGCTTGTTATTAATATGCTAACTCAGTTATATAAACTTGGACAAGATAGTGATGGCGTTTTTACTTCTGGTGGTACTCAATCAAACTTTAGTGGTTTAATGTGTGCTAGAGATTGGTATTGTAATAATATTTTAAACCATGATGTTAAGAAAAAAGGGCTACCAAGTAATTATAATAAATTTAGAATTTATACATCACATTTATCTCATTTTTCAGTTGAAAAATCTGCTCATATTTTAGGTTTAGGTTATGATGCTGTAAGAAAAGTCCCAACTGATGATAAGTTTAAATTAGATATTGTTTCCCTAAAATTAATGATTGAGGAAGACTTGGCAAAAGGGTTTATTCCAATGGCTGTTGTTGCTACAATCGGAACAACAGATTATGGTAGTATAGATGATGTTAGAAAGATTAGAGAAGTTTGTGATGAACACTCTATGTATTTGCACAGTGATGCAGCATACGGTGGAGCTTTAATCTTAAGCGATAAGTATAGAGATAGGATTGATGGTATTGAGTTATCAAATTCAATAACTATTGATTTTCATAAAATGTTTTTATTACCAATAAGTTGTAGTGCCTTCTTAGTAAATGATAAAAAATTATTAGAGCCTTATCAACTACATTCTGATTATTTAAATAGAGAAGAGGATGAAGCAGAAGGATATACAAATTTAGTTGGGAAATCTATTCAAACTACAAGACGCTTTGATGCTTTGAAGGTTTGGATTTCATTTCAAACCCAAGGTAAAGAGGGGTATAGTGCTATAATTGATAAGTGTATAAGTAATGCAAATACTCTTTATAATATGCTCGATTTAGCTGATGTTTATGAAACTTTACTTGAACCTGAATTGAGTTCTGTTGTATTTAAGCATAAAGGGTCTGATAAACTAAATAAAAAGATTAGAAAAGCTCTTTTACATGAACATGGTCTAGTTATTGGACAAACTTCATATAATAATAAAGTATATTTGAAATGTACATTATTAAATCCAACAGTTAGTAATTATGAAATGCTTCATTTAATAAAAAAA
Source organism: Sphaerochaetaceae bacterium (assembly GCA_963677735.1). Lineage (GTDB taxonomy): Bacteria > Spirochaetota > Spirochaetia > Sphaerochaetales > Sphaerochaetaceae > Pleomorphochaeta. The sequence continues at coordinate 1,106,412 of OY782505.1, read as the reverse complement.
ATTAACGAAATAGTTTTAAATGAATCTAAATCAATGAAAAAGTAATGTTAGAAGGGAGATTTTTAATCTCCCTTCACTTTTATTATAACGATGCTATAACTTTATCCAAAATTGATAACATTAAATCAATTTCTTCTTCTTTAATTGTTAGCGGTGGTACAAATCTAACTACATCACTTGCTGCTCTAACAACTAGTAATTTATTTTCTAAACAACCATTAATTATATCAATAGGGTTGCATTTAACAACTAGTCCTTGCATAAGCCCAAGTCCTCTAGTTGATGTTAATTTATCTGGATATTTATCGATTAATTTCTTCAATCCTATAGTAAGGTGTTTACCTTTTTCTTCAACATTTTTTAAGAAATCTTTATCTTCTAATTTAGAAAGAACTACAGAAGAAGCACTTAATGCTACTAAATTTCCACCAAATGTTGATGCATGATCACCTGGTTCAAATATATTGTCTGCTTTTTTTCCAACAACCATTGAGCCACAAGGGATTCCGCCTCCTAGAGCTTTTGCAAGAGTTAAAACGTCTGGTTTAACATCATAAACTTGGAAGCAAAATGGCTTTCCACATCTTCCCATTCCACATTGAACTTCATCAAATATCAAAAGAAGATCATTTTTGTCAGCTATTTTTCTAAGGCCTTTTAAAAATTCTTTGGTTGCAGGAATTATTCCACCTTCACCTTGTAATGGTTCAACAATTATTGCACAGCATTTGTCATCTAGAACTTTCTCTACACTTTCTAAGTCGTTATAATCGGCATATACTATACCGTTTAATAATGGGAAGAAGTTTTTGTGGTATTTATCTTGCCCAGTAGCAGATACTGCGCCATAAGTTCTTCCATGAAAAGAGTGGTTCATAGATATAATTTTATATCTGTTATCTTTTGAGCCAAATTTTCTAGCTAATTTTAGAGCAGCTTCATTTGCCTCAGCCCCACTATTGCAATAAAAAGCTTTTTCCATACCCGAAAGCTTTGTAAGTTTAGTAGCAGCCTCTGCTTCGTATGGATGCCAATATAGGTTAGAGGTATGAAAGACACCTTTGTTAATTACTTTTTCGATGGCTTCTTTTATTTCAGGATTATTATAACCTAAAGCATTTACAGCAATACCTGCAACAAAGTCTAAATATTTATCTCCATTGCTGTCGATTAAATAATTTCCCTCTCCGCTTTCAAATACCACTGGAAATTTAGTATAGGTATTTAATATAACTTTTTTTGATTCTTCAATTTGTTTATTCATTATCTTCTTCCTTATTAAACATCATTGTTCCACAACCTTTAGAGGTAAAGATTTCTAAAAGGATTGAGTGAGGTAAATTACCATCTAGAATGTGAACTGACTTAACGCCTTCTTCAATTGCTTCTAAACTACATTGTACTTTAGGAATCATACCGCCGTGAATAGTCTCATCCTCAATATATTTAATAGCTTGTGATTTTGTGATTTGGCTAATTACACTTGAATTATCTTTTGGATCTTTTAAAATTCCATTTGTATCAGTTAAGAAAATTAATTTTTGTGCTTTAAGTGCTGCTGCAATAGCACTAGCTGCGTAATCCGCATTGATATTAAATGTATTTCCATCATTGTCACTAGCAATTGGAGAGAATACAGGAATATAATTATTATCTAAAAGAGTTTCTATTAGTTGAGTATTTACTTTATCTATTTTTCCAACAAAGCCAAGATCAACTTCTTTTATTTCTTTAGAAACTTCTAAGGTGTTTCCATCTTTTCCACTTATTCCAACAGCATTTAGCCCTTGTGATTGCAAATCTTGTACTAAGGATTTAGAAATGTTTCCAGATAGTACCATTTCTGCAATTTTAGCAGTTTCTTTATCAGTAACTCTTAGTCCATTAACAAATTTGGTTTCTTTGTTCATTTCTTTTAGAGCTTTTGTTATATCATTTCCACCGCCATGGACTACTACTATATTAACACCTAAGTATTTGAGCATTGAAATATCTTCAATTATTGATTTCTTTAATTTATCGCTCGACATGGCTGATCCACCATACTTTACAACTACAGTAGAATCTGAAAATTTTCTAATATAAGGGATAGCTTCAATTAAAATATCTGCTTTTTTAATAATTTCTTTCATACTAACTCCTATAATCCCCATTAATTTTTACATAATCGTAAGTTAAATCACAGCCCCAAGCTTTAGATGAAAATGAACCATCATGAAGATCTATTAATACAATGATTGTATTTTCTAACAAAATTTCTTTTGCTTTATCTTCATCAAATTTAATTGGTTGGCCATTTTGAACTACACAAATTTTACCTTTATCGCTTTCAAAATGAATTGTAACTTTATCTACATTAAATGAGCTATCGCTATAACCCATCGCACAGAGAATTCTACCCCAGTTTGCATCACTTCCAAAGAATGCAGCTTTAACTAGACTTGAACTAATAACTGTTCTTGCAATATTTTTTGCATCTTTTTGAGTTTTTGCACCTGTTAAAGATACTTCAATAAATTTACTAGCACCTTCACCATCTTTAACAATTTCTTTTGCTAAATATGTATTTACATACATAAAAGCTTCTTTAAATGTTTCATAATAACTACTGTTTTTTTCGATAATTTTATTACCTGCACTACCATTTGCCAATGCTAAAACTGTATCATTTGTGCTAGTATCACCATCTACGCTAATCATGTTATAGGTATCCTCGATGGTATTACCTAATAGACTTTGGAGGGTTGATTGGTCAATGTTTGCATCAGTAAAAATAAAACTTAACATAGTTGCCATATTAGGATGAATCATTCCTGAACCCTTTGCAACGCCTGTTATAATAATTTCTTTTCCATCTATTATAGTTTTTACAGACACTATCTTTTTAGTAGTATCTGTTGTAAGTATTGCAGTACTAAAATTATCTAGATTGTCAGTTTTAGAATCAATAGTTGGGGATATTTTGTTTATACCCTTTTTGTAAGTGTCCATATCAAGCGGTACGCCAATAACTCCTGTTGAGCAAACTAGTATGTTTGTTTTATCACAGTTTAATTGAGTCGCTAAAGTTGAAGCAATTTCTTCATTATCTTTCTCCCCTTGTAGAGAAGTGCATGCATTAGCATTGCCACTATTTACAATTATAGCTTTTGTCTTAAATTTACTTTCTGTTAAATATTGGTCCCAAATTACAGGGGCAGCTTTAACTTTATTTGTAGTGTAGGTGCCAGCTGAATTACAAAGATTTTCACTAACAAGTAGTGCTAAATCTTTTTTAACTTTTTTTAGTCCACACGCTATTCCATTTATTTTGTAGCCTTGCGGTAATATTGGGGTATTTAATTTATTAAACATTTTTTCTCCTAAAGTGGGGTTGAAGCAAATTTTTTCAAACCCTGATATTGATCAAATCCGAAATAGATATTCATGTTTTCTATAGCTTGTCCACTAGCACCTTTTACTAAATTATCAATTGCTCCTAAAGCAATAATATTGTTAGTTCGCTCATCTATAGTGTAGCTGATATCTACTCTTTCAGTATCTTTTACATATTTTGTTTCTACAATTTTGTTCTGTCCTAAAAAGTTAACTGATAAACTATCTTTAAAGAAAACTTTATATGCATCATCAATTTGTTCACTAGTAACGCCATCTTTTAGTTTTGCATAGCAAGTTGCTAGAATTCCTCTGTTCATCGGAATTAGATGCGGGGTAAATTGTACCATAACTTTTTGATTTGCTAATTTTGATAACTCTTGTTCAATCTCAGGTGTGTGCCGATGCGTTGTAATTCCATAAGCTTTTATATTTTCATTTGCTTCACAATATAAAGATCCTAAGTTTAATCCTTTTCCAGCTCCTGTAACTCCACTTTTTGCATCAATTATGATTGAATCTAAGTTAATTAAACCGCTTTTAACAAGAGGTGCCAATGTTAGTATTGAACATGTTGTATAGCAACCAGGATTAGATATAAGTTTAGTACTTTTAACTTTATCTCCATGAATATCTGTTAATCCATAAACAGCTTGTTTTAGAATATTAAAATCAGGAGCTGATGATTTGTACCATTGTTCATAATCTTTAGGATCTTCTAATCTAAAGTCTGCACCTAAATCTATAATAAGTGTATTGTCTAAAACTTCTTGAGTAATCATATCCTTTGCAACTTTGCTAGGAAGTGCTAAAAACACTACATCACATTTTTTGCTAACTTCTAAGAGGTCTTGATTCTCTAAAACTAAATTTTCAATACCTGTAAAATTTTTATATATATCTTGAAATTTCATATTTGCATAGGATTTAGATCCTAAATATACAATCTCAGTCTCTTTATGATTGAGTAATAATTCAACAAGTTTAGCGCCTGAATATCCAGTAGCTCCAACAACTCCAACTTTTACCATAAATAGCCTCCAAATAATATTAGAATATTTATACAGTAAAAATTGATGTAAATCAAGTATTTTTTAATATTTATACATAAAAAAGTAGAATTTATTAATAAATATTCATAAGCTAATGTTACTATTTTAACAAAAGTTGCAAATATAGTTATAAAAAAAAACTTGAATGACATTTTACAATCATTCAAGTTTATATTTATTATTAGAAATAAATTTTAATTTTCTGTATTAATTCCATACATCAAATCAAAATATTCCATATCTGTGGACAGTATCTTGTTCAAATCAGGAATTGTTTTTTTATAAGATTCTAAAGTTCTCCAAAGTTTAAAGAAATAAGGATCAGCTTCATAAGCCTCAGCATATATTTTTGCAGCTTCAGCATCTGCGATACCTTTTATTTCTTCCCCAGTAGCGTAGGCTGTAGAAATAATATTCTTTTGTTCACTTTCGGTTTTACCTTCCCATTGGGCTAATTGACCGCGACCATAAGATCTATAAGCTTCAGCTATTTGGTTTCTTTCTTTAATCATTCTCTCATAAACACTTTGAGTTAAATCATCACTATATCTAATTTGTCTAATTATAATATCAATTACCTCAATACCATACTCATCAGTGAATTCACTTGCAATATCATACATTTTTTGGGATAAGCCTTCACGACCAATTTCAATTGATTCTTGTAGGGTAGTTGTTTTAGTTAAATTTCTTAAATTTTCTGCATCTTGCAAATTATCTAGATTTTGAACAACGTTGTCTTCTATTTCAATATCATTGATTTGGTTTGAGTTACGAACTGCTTCATTTAATGAATTTTCTGAAATAACTGTTCTTACCGTTGAGTCAAGTATATCATTAAGTCTAGAAACACCATTGTCTAATGTGTTTACAGTTTCATAGTATTTTGCAGGATCGGTTATTTTCCATCTAGCAGTTGTATCAACCCATATAAATTGGTTTTCTTTTGTTGGAATCCTTTGGGCTTCTCCATCCCAAGATAGAATTTTCTTAGGATAAATTACTACATTATCAATAAATGGGATTTTGAATTTTAATCCAGCAGTATATTCATCATCAATGATTTTACCAAAACGTGTTACTACTGATTGTTCACCTTCATTTAAAATGTAAAAAGGTCCAAGTAAAACAAATACAACTAGTAAAGCTAGTATTACAACTATTGTGGTTACAAATTTTTTCATTAGTTACTACCTCCTGTGGTTGTATTTGACTCTACAACGACTGTTTTATTAGAACTGTCAATTTGTGAGATTGGTAAGAAATTCTTCAAATCCTTATCAATTAAAGTGATATTATTTGAATTCTCTACAAAAATTTCTTCCATTGTTTCAAGATAAAGACGATCTGCTGTGATTTGTTTACTTTGTTCGTATGTATCTCTCATACTATTAAATCTAGCTACATCACCACGTGCGTTATTTACTCTTTCCTTAGCATAACCTTCAGCAATTTGGATTTGTTGTTTTGCTTCACCTTGTGCTTTAGGAATTACTGAGTTGTATTGCTCTTTACCTTCGTTAATATACCTATTCATATCTTGTATTGCTTTGTTTACATCTTCAAAAGCATTTTGAACATCTCCTTCTGGCGGAACGATGTTTTGTAATTTTACTGTAACAACTCTTATTCCAAGTCCATAAGTATCAAATTTGTTTTGCATATCAATTTGAGCTTGGACTTCAATTGCCGTTCTTTCACTAGTCATTACAGAAAGTATTGGTAAATCACCAACTAATTGGTTCATTATACTTTGGCTAATATCTCTAATTGTAGTTTCTTTTTGTTGTACATTAAATAACCATTGTTCAGGGTTGCTTATTTGATATTGAACAATCCATTCTAGATCGATGATATTTAAATCACCTGTTAACATAATTGATTCGGATGGAAAATCAGTACTAGAAATTAACGGACTAGAAGAAATAGCACTTCTATATCCAAAAGTCATTGTTTGAACAACTTGTGTTGGTACTTTGTATGATTTTTCAACACCTAATGGTATTTTAGTTTGTAATCCGGGTCCTACGGTTCTATTGTATTTACCAAATCTGGTTACTACAGCTTGTTCTGTTTGGTCTACTACGAAAAAACTAGACATAGCTGAAGCGAGAACGATTACAGCAATAATTAAACCAATTATTAATTTTGGACTAATATTCAAATTCTTTTTAGCTGTTTTGAAAGGTTCTTGATCCATGTTATCTCCTTAAGAGTTTTATCTCTTATAAGTTAAATTTAACTAAGATACCCTACAATCGTCAAGCAAATTCACTACTATTATTTGTTATATGTGAAGTTTTCTCCCAATATTACCAAATATTTAGTTTTTAACCTTATATTTAGTAATAAATAAGAAATAAAAAAAAATTTTAATTAATTATTATAGATTAGCTGATAAAACTAATTGAGATAGGTTGAAAATTTGTTATTTCAATTATATTATACCAAAAGCACTATTGAAATTTTATCTATTATTGCTAAATTATTTGAGCAATTTTTTTTTGAAGGATTGCCTGGAGGTTTTATGAAGAAAAAACGACTTATCACTTCTGCTTTACCTTATGTTAATAATATTCCACATCTTGGAAATTTAACACAAGTGTTATCAGCTGATGTTTTTGCTAGATTTTGTAGATCGAAAGGTTATGAAACCTTATACGTTTGTGGTACCGATGAATATGGAACAGCAACTGAAACTAGAGCATTACAGCAAGGTGTGACTCCCAGGGAACTTTGTGACCACTATCATGCTATTCATAGAGATATATATAAATGGTTTGATATAAATTTTGATTATTTTGGTAGAACTAGTACTGAAAAGCAAACTGAAATCGTACAATATATTTTTAATAAAGTTGATGAGAATGGCTATATTAGAGAAGGCGAAATTGAACAATTATATTGTCCAAATTGTCACCGTTTTTTGGCTGATAGATTTGTTTTAGGAACATGTCCTCACTGTCATAGTGAAGGAGCAAAAGGTGATCAATGTGATAATTGTTCAACTCTTTTAGAGCCTACTGAATTAATTGATCCTCACTGTAGTGTTTGTGGAACAACCCCTGAAGTTAAGAAAACTTCTCATCTATATATAGATTTACCTAAAGTGTTGCCTCTATTAGAAGAGTGGATGAATGAAGCTTCTGTTAAAGGATTTTGGGCTAAAAATGCTGTTCAAGTTACCAAGAGTTGGATTCGTGATGGTTTAAAAGAACGAGCTATTACAAGAGATCTAAAATGGGGAATTCCTGTTCCAAAGAAAGGTTATGAAAATAAAGTTTTCTATGTATGGTTTGATGCTCCAATTGGTTATATTTCTATTTCAGCTTATGCTGTTGAGGACTGGAAGAGATGGTGGCAAAGTCCAGATGATACTGAGCTTTTCCAATTTATAGGTAAAGATAATATCCCTTTCCATACTGTAATATTCCCATCTGCACAATTAGCTTCAGGTGACAATTGGACTATGTTGCACCATATGAGTTCAACAGAGTATTTAAATTATGAGGGTGGTAAATTCTCAAAGAGTTTAGGTGTTGGTATCTTTGGTAATGATGTTATGGATACAAACATTCCAAGTGATGTATGGCGTTTTTATATGTTCTATAATAGGCCTGAGAAATCTGATGTAACCTTTACTTGGTCTGATTTTGAAGAAAAAGTAAATGGTGAATTAATTGGTAATTTATCAAACCTTGTTAATAGAACTTTAACATTTATTAATAGATTTTATGATGGAAAAGTTCCAGAAGGTGAGCTTGATTCTTCTTTAGTTGAACAAATATTAGAAAAAGAAGCAAAAATTGACGAATTGCTTGAAAAAGCAGGAGAGAGAGAAGCTCTTAGAAATATCTTCTTCCTATCTTCTATTGGAAATAAGGCTTTCCAAGATGGAGAACCTTGGAGAACAAGAAAAGAAGATCCTCAAAAAGCTGCAAGCCTGTTGAAAACTTTAGTTTATTTGATTAGAGATTTAGGGGTATTAGTAGAGCCTTATATGCCTCAAACAAGTAAAAAAATCTTACAATTTGTAAAGAATGAAAATGCAAATTGGTCTGATTTAGGAAAATATGAAAATATTGAAGAAATCGGCGAGATAGAATTATTATTTAGTAAGCTTGAACATGAAAGAATTGAAGAGTTAAAAATTAAATATAGTGGCTCTCAAGCTGAAAGAGAAGAAAAGAAAAATTCAGGAGATAAGAAAATGGAAGATAATGAAGATAATTTATCCATGGCTCAAGATTTTGCTAATCGTGTAGATCTAGTAGTTAGTAAAATTGTTGAAGTAGAAAAACACCCAGAAGGTGATAAGTTGTATATTTTGAAATTAGATACAGGTGATGAAAATGATGATAGAACCATTGTTTCATCTATTGTCCCTTATTACAGTGCTGAAGAATTATTAAACAAGAATATAGTTTTGGTTCGAAACTTAAAACCTGCTAAATTTAGAGGTGTTAAATCTTGTGGTATGCTTTTAGCAGCTAGTGCAAAAGATGATGAAGATCACTCAACTTGTGAAGTTCTATTTGCAGATGATTTTGAAGTTGGAACTACTTTGTTGCCTGAAGGTACAACAGCTCCCGAAGCAGATCGCTTCTATGTTAAAGGAAGTAAATTCTTTGATATGCCAATGTATACTGAAGAAGGTGTTGTAAAAGTTGATGGTAAATCAATTCAATCAGCTGATGGAAAAACCTTGACTGCTAAAGTATATGTTAATGGAGAAGTTGGTTAATCTTTAAATAAAGATAGATGAACGGAGAGGATTGTTTCAATGCAATCCTCTTTTTAGTTTTATCTGTATATAAAAAATCATCTCCATATAATTTGGAGATGAAAATTAAAAACTATTTATTATTCTGAAAAAACTCTTATTGTCTCATCGGCATTATAAGTTTCACCAGTTTCAATTGTTGTAAAATTTAAATATATATTATCAGTAAATCGACCAGAGTTAAGTGCACTCGTATCTGAATAAGAAGAATAGGTATAAATATAAAATACTTTTTCTCTATTTCTTCTAATTCTTTGAATTAATATTTTATCAGTTGAATCAATTTCTACCGTATTTGATGAGCTGGTTTCGCTAAGTTTAATGGAATATGGAACTTCCTTTATACCAGATCCTGGATCTGTAGATATAAGTGTAAAATTGTTGTCGCTAGTAATTTCTAGTCCCACTTGGTAGTTTGTGTTTGTTGCAGTACTAGGTCCAACCTGCATAGATACAGTCCATTCGTGATAATTGGATCCAAGATTTTCAAAAAATCCAGTTTCTGTCCAAGTGCTAGGACGATTAAAGTTGATATTTAGGTAGGTATCATAGCCACTAAAATCTGCAATTGCAGGTGTTATAATGCTGTCGGTCAGATTTCCATAATAGAAAACTGTTTCAACATTATTTGTGTAATAAAATAGATATAAATTAGTGGCACCACCAGTATCTAATGATAAATATTCAGAATCATTAGTCCCTAAAGAACTAGAAGTATCAAATACATAATATAAAGTAATTGTAAAATCATCAGCTGTATAATTAAGATTTACTCTTGGGTAAATATATGTTTGAGTCTCTGTAAGTTCATAATAAGTTGTACTATGGTCTACACTGTTGCTATCATAATCAATTTCTACTTTAGCAACTAAAGTACAAACGGCACTTTCGGTACTACTAGAAAGCTCTGCTGTTCTGTTTTCTATATTTATATGAGGAATTGCCTTATAACTTTCAGTACTGGTTGTGTCATTTGAATACTCAACTAATTTAATAGCATATTTAGTTCTACTGGTTCCCTCAGAAAAACTATAATCAGTGTTTGTTGTTACTGGTGAATATGTAATAGTTTCAATGTTATAAAAAGATGCAGGAACAGCCGTGCTCTCATCGTAAGCAAAAGCAGTGTTTAGACAAATAGTTGATATAAAGATTAAAAATGCAATATATTTTATTAATTTTCTTGTTCTCATGTCACAAGATTAATACTTAAAGATAAAATTGTCAACGTTTTTATACTTTATATAGTATTTTTTATAGAAAATATTAATAATAGTAACTTGAAATCTTGTTATTATTTAAAATCCATGTTAAATTATGTTTGAAAAGGACAAAAAGAGTAAAAATATGAAAAGAAAAATAACTATTTTATTGGTAATTATGACAACACTTGCAAATTTTATTTTTGCAGATACCAATGTGTCCGGACCTGATCTAACAAATCCATTAGAAATATATAGTATTTGGAATTCTAATGACGATCCCTTGTTTATTCTTTCTGCAAGTTCACAAAGTATTGATTATACACAATCGTCAATTCAATTTGAGACTGAGGATTTTGATTTAAGTATTTCTAATCAAACTGAAAATTTTAACTTGTATGTTTATAGTAATTATTTAGGCTATTTGAATCAATATTACTATGTGAACGAAGAATACAAAGACTATTATTTAGATATATATTTTTCTCAACATTTTGTGCCTGTAGATGATAGTGAATTTAATGCTAACAATTATCCTGTAGTCGATATTTATTTAAATAAAACTCTAAGTCAAGAGACGACTAGTTATTATTCGCTTAGTGGAAGACGATATATATATAATACCGATAACTATATAGATGAAGTTTCTGGCTACCAAGGTTCTACAACTACTATGGATTATGGCTCTAGAAATGTTGATGCTTATTTATATAGATATGAAATAATTGTTCCAAGCGGACTTCACTCTCTTGATTTAATAAATTTTAACTTTGGTTGGGATGGATATACTGATACTGTTGATCAATATTGGGATATGGAAGCTTATGTAAGAGTTGCTATTACTAGCAATAATTAAATTGTTGTGAAAGTTGAAAAGATTTCTATAAACAAATTACAAGGTATTCATCCGTTTGTAAGTTTATATTGGGCTAAATTAAAAGAGTTTAATAATTGGCAAAACGAGGCATATATAATTGATGATAATGAGATTTTATTTGAGATTCTTGTTTTGTATAAAAAGATTGTTTTCAACAAATATTTAGCATATATTCCGTTTTCTCCCATAGCTATTGGTAAAAATCAATTATTAAATCAAGAACAATTAATAGAAATTTTAAACTTAATTAATGTTGAGTCTAAATTTAATATATTATTTTTCAGATTAGATTTACCATTCTCATATGGTTTAAATAAAATATCTATCGATAAATTTGTAAAAAATAAAAACAGTATACAGCCTAATTTAACAGTGCAGCTTAATTTAAATAAAGATATATCTGAGATTAGAGCAAGTTATAAAAAAAGAGCAATCAGAAACTTAAAAAAGAATGTAAATACTATCTTTACAACAGAAGTTGACCCGACTGATCAAAATATTGAAATTTGGTATTCTTTATATAAAGAAACAGCAAAAAGAGATAATTTTCAAATCAGAAATTTTGAATATATTAAACGGGTGTTTAATATAAAATCTAGTATTAAAGCAAAGCTAATTTTTTCTTATAAAGATAATGAAGTAGTAGGTGGTATTATTGTTCTTTATTCTAAAAAAGAAGCAATATATTTGTTTGGAGCCTCTAAAAAACTTCCTCATATTTCTCCAAGTTATAGTTTGCAGGACTTTGCTATAGAAAACATGAAACAGCTTGGTATAAAAAAATACGACTTTTTTGGAATAGGGGATGATAGCACCTCAGAGCATCTAAAAAGTCTTACTTTATTTAAGACTGCTTTTGGTGGAGAAAAAATTGAGAGAATCCCCTCTCTAGATTATCCAATAAATAAATTATTATATAGAGCCTATAAATTTATAGAAAAACTTAGATACTTTGTTTATCGATAAATTCTTTAGCTAATCTTTTAAATTGATTGCCTCTATCAAATTCATTAATAAATAAGTCAAAACTTGCAGCACCAGGGGATAATAATACAGCTTTCATATTAATATCTGATTCTGCTTGTGCAATGCTAAGTGCAGTATTAAAAGCTTTCTTCATGTTATCGTACGGCCCATTATAATTAATTTTATTTTTTTTTAAAAATGGTATTAGTTGATTTTGTGTAAATGACCCATCTAAAAGTGTTATGGACTTTGCCTTTGTTAATGAATTTTTCATATTAATTGTTTTAAGTTTTTTATCTGTTCCTCCGCAGATTAAGTGAATATTGATTTTATCAAAATGTAGCATACTAAATTCAATAGCTTCTGGTATAGTTGCAGCACTGTCATTTATAAATAGTATATTATTTTTTGTACCAACCCATTCAATTCTGTGAGCAACACCTTTAAATGAATTTAAATGTTTTAAAATTATTTCTTTTTTAAAATTCAAGGCTAATAGTGCCTTGTATGGAGGTATTAGTTCTGGTTTATTTTGTAATTCAGAAACTATCTTATCATCAGTAAATTTTATATTTCTTTTCTTTAAGTTTGTTTTTTCTTTTATTGTATTGAAAAACCCTTTAGGACAAATTGCTATCTGTGTATTGGGTGTAAATAAACTTAATTTATCTTGCAAATATCTTTCCATAGAATCGTAAGTATTTTGATGGTCTTCTAAAAGGTTTGTAAAGAGAGAGATTGTTGTATGGGGAAAGTCAACTGTTATATAATTAAATATATCCCTTAATTGCCAAGAAGAGAATTCACAAATTAAATAATCTATAGTTTTTTTGTTTTGTTCAAGTAAAGTTGCAATTTCAAAAGCACTAATTCCCATATTCCCTACTAATTTAGTATTATAACCTTCTTGTTTTAATACGTGATTTATTGCATGGGTAGTTGTTGTTTTTCCTTTTGTTCCAGTTACTGCAATTATTTTTATATCATCAAGATTGTAGTTTTCAAATAGATATATAAAATCAGTAGTTATCTTTTTTGCATATTGTAGATATTTGTTATTAGGTAGAATAGAAGCATTTTTTACGACTAAATCTGCCCAAAGAAAATCTTCGACTAGATGTTGGGAAAATCTAAATTTAGCTCCAAGTTTCTCAAGTACGCCTATTGCTTTGCCAAAGTCTTTTTTGCTTTTTAAATCTGTAACTAATACGTTATGATCATGCTTTAAAAAATATTTAGCTGCTGCAAATCCTCCACCATTCACACCTAATCCAAATATTAATACATTCATAAATTTCTCTCCCTAATTTATGTTTATTATAAACATGAATAAAAGATAAAAACAATAATAAATTGATTTTATTTTACATTTGGGTAACTAATTAATTTGAGTAAAAAACTGATTATAAATTTAATATTTAGCCTTGAATAATTATATTAAAACTAATATGCTAGTAAAGCAGTTTGTATGAATAGGCTTGATTGACATAATCATAATTTTATTGCAAACTCTAATAAAATATTTAGTAACTTACTTCGGGTCACGTTGTGATAATTAAACCGAAAAATCATATTAAAGGAGCTCTATAGTGCCTTGTGGAAGAAAAAGAAAAAAGCATAAAATTGCCACTCACAAGAGAAAGAAAAAACTCAGAAAGAATAGACATAAGAATAAATAATTCTTAGGCAATCCGCTTTTGCTGCAAATAAGCAGCGCTTAGCTATTAACCGTCGGTTATTTCTTCCGGCGGTTTTCTAGCGAACAGTATCGTTCGATGTGTTTGGTTGGACAAACACACGCTTTATAATCTTTTCATAGCTTAAGAATATAGATTATAAAGAAGCCTCTTTATCCACGTAAGTGGATCATAATGTCCGTAAGGAGGAACCATGAGAAATTATGAGTTCACAGTAATCTTCAAAGCAATTGAAGAAGACACTCAAGCTGGTCTTAAGCTAGTTTCCAGTTTGTTTGAAGCTGCTGGTGTAGAAATCACTAAGCAGGATGATTTAGGTGTAAAATTATTCGCCTACGAAATGAAGAAACAGGATAAAGGTCATTATTTCTATTATGAAATCTCTGCAGATCCTGCATCTATTGTAACTTTCGAGAAAAAATTCTTATTAGACAACTCAATTATTAAATTCTTGTTTGTTAATAAAGAAAAATAAAAAGTTTAATGGAGACGGTATATGGCTACTGATTTAAATATTGTTGCGTTAGTTGGAAGACTAACTCGCCCTTGTGAAATGCGTTATACAAATTCAGGTTTTGCAATTTGTTCATTTTCTCTTGCAGTTAACAGAAGAAAAAAATCTCAAGATGGCTCTTGGAATGATTCTGTTAGTTTCTTTGATTGTTCTTACTTTGGTAAAGCTGCGGAAGGGGTGAGTCAATATCTCACAAAAGGTCAACAAGTGTCTATTCAAGGATACTTAGATCAACAAACTTGGGAAACTAACGGACAAAAAAGAAGTAAAGTAGTGGTCATAGTAAATTCTTTGAGTTTGTTGGGAAGTAGTGGAAATTCTAATAATACTAATCGACAAACGTATGTGAATAATGGAAATACAAATCAAAATTATTCAGGCCAAGCTAAACCAAACTATAATGGTGGTCAACAATTTGGAAATACAGGAAATAATTATTCAAATAATAATGCGAATAATTCAAATAATGCTAATGTTCAAAATAATGGATTTTCAGCACCTGATAATTTTCCATCAGAAGTAGGTCCTGAAGATTTTGCTGATGATATTCCGTTCTAAGATCTAAGGAGAAATTAATAATGCGCGAAGATTATGACGCAAAAGACGAAAAGAAAGACAGAGGCCCTAAAAAAGGTGGCGCTCGTCGTGGCGGTTTTAGAAAAAAGGTTTGTAGATTCTGTGCTAATAACACTGCACCTGATTACAAAAATCCTGATCAGTTAAAAAGATACACAACAGAAAGAGGTAAAATTCTTCCTGCTCGTATCACAGGTAACTGTGCTAAACACCAAAGAGCTGTAACTGCTGAGATTAAAAAGGCTCGTATCTTAGGATACTTACCTTTCGAAAAGAAATAATAGGTAATATATGGTGATAATCGATAGAAAAATTTCCTCTGTATATATTGCAGTTGTTATGGGTGCAATTTTGTATGCATTGGGTTTTACTTCTTTTTTATTGGTTTTACCTTTGTTAATCTATTATTCTCGTAGCAGGGAGAGAGAAAAAACTTTATTATCATTAGCAGTACTTTTAGTATTTGTTTTGATGATGGAGATCTTTCCTTTAATTGGAACTTTATCTGATAAAGGAAATTTAGGAATACTCTCAATTGGATTGTTCTTACCAATAGTATTAATTGGAAGTTCAATGGTTTGGGTTTTATTAGATGGCTACAGACTATTAACTAGATATGTAGCTAGTTCTGCAATTGTTGCACTAATAATGGTAATAATTGGGTTTTGGTTTAAAAGTGATGCAGAAATGTCATTAGCTGTTGATAATGCAATAGTTAGTGCAATGAATTCTATGCTTGGCCAAGATTCACAACAGACTTCTTATATTTTAGGAGTTTCATCTCAAGAATTGTTTATAACAATGAGAACTGTTGTTTTTTCCATGTTATTACCATTAGGCGCTGGTTGTTTTGGTTTCAATGCCTTTTTTGCTTTATCTACTCCAAAATATCTTGGAGATGAAGAATTTGATGAAAGGGTAAAAAATTGGAAATTACCAGAAGGCTTTATGTGGGCCTTTTTAGTAAGTTTGATTATATTATTACTTGGTGTAGTAATTGATTATTCATTGAGTATTTCTGTAATTGTGTTAAACTTAGCTTTATATTTAGCTTTGTTATTTGCAATTCAGGCTTTGTCAATAATCTTATATCGAAGACGAGCTAAAGGATATCACACTAGAGCTGCAAGAGTATTTGGCCTAACATTGTTTTTAATTTTACTATTTCAAGGTTTGAACATAGTTGCTGTCATCGGATTACCAATTTTTGGTGTTACGGAGACATGGTTTACATATAGAAAGTAAGAGAGAAGGAGTTTTCAATATGAAGATTATTCTTAATCAGGATGTAATAAACCTCGGTGAAGAGGGTGATGTAGTAGTAGTAAAAGATGGCTATGCTCGTAACTATCTTATACCACAAGGTATTGCAGTAGTTTATAACAGAACTAATATGGCAATTGTAAATAGTCGTGCTAAAGCAATTGAAGCAAGAAAAGCTGAAAAGAGAAAAGCTTCTGCAAGTCTAAAAGAAAAATTAGATGGTTTAACTTTAAATCTAGTAGTTTCTGCTGGAGATTCAGGTAAATTATTTGGTAGTGTAACTTCTTCAATGATTCAAGAAGCATTAGCTAAAGAAGGCATTGAAATTGAAAGAAAGAAAATTGAAGTTGCATCACACGAAATTAAAATGATAGGTAACTATTCTGTTCGTGTACGCCTTTACGAAAGTGATTTTTCTGTTGTTAAATTAGTTGTAGAAAGTGAAGCACAAATCAAACAACGTGAAGCAGAAGAAAAAAGAGCTGCTGAAAAAGCTGCAAAAATTGCTGCTGATGAAGCAAAAAAACAAGCTGCAGAAGCTGCTGCTGAAGAAGTTGTTGAAGAAACCGCTCCTGTAACTGAATAGGGGTAATTTTATATGGCATCGTTTGAAAGTAATTCTCGTATTTTGCCTAATGATGAGGCTGCTGAGAAAGCTATTCTTGGTGCAATTTTGTTAGATAATTCAATTATAAGTGAATTATCTACAATTTTACAGCCAATAGATTTCTATAAGCACGGGCATCAAGAATTGTTTCAAACGATGCTTGATTATTCTAATGAGAGCTCAAGTAATAGAATTGATATTATTACTTTAGTTGATTGTTTGAATAAAAAAAACACACTTGATATTTGTGGTGGTTTGCCATACATCTCAAGTTTAACTAATGATGCCCCCTCATCAACAACTGCATTAATCTATGCACATATGATAAAAAAACTATCAATGCGCAGAAGACTTGTAACTGTTGCTACTTCTTTAAAAGATGATGCTTTTGATTTAACTCAAGATATTTCTACTACGATTGATAAGGGAGAAAGTTCTTTATCTTCTTTAGCCTCACAAGGTAATGTTGCAGGCGAGTATTATAGTGCAACAAAATTATTAATTCAAACAATAAATAATATAGAAAAAAGAACTAGTGAAGATGGGTTTACCGGTTATAGTACAGGATTTAATGATCTTGATAAGCGTCTTTCTGGTGGTTTCAAAGAACAAGATTATGTTATTATTGGGGCAAGACCTTCAATTGGTAAAACAGCTTTCGCTCTAACAATTGCTATTAATATGCTAATTATGCACTCTTATAGAGTTGGTTTTCTTTCTTTAGAAATGAAAGCAACAGATTTATTAGAAAGAGCATTAACAGGCATTAGTAGAGTTGATTTTTCTCATATTAGAAATGGTCTTTTGACAGAGAGTGAATTGTCATTGATATTTGATGCTTGCGATAATCTAGCAAAACAAAAATTTTTCATTCAAGATACTCCAAATATGCAATTAAATGATATTAGATCACAAGCTAGAAAAATGAAGAGAGAAGATGATATACAAATTCTTTTTGTTGACTACATTGGTTTAATTCAAAATACAGATAATTCTGTACCTCGTCATGAACAGATTGCTAATATTTCAAGGACTTTAAAACAGCTAACTCGGGAATTAAATATACCTATTGTAGTATTATCTCAGGTTGGTAGACAGACTGATGGTCAATTACCAAGGCTTTCAGACTTAAGAGAATCTGGATCTATTGAACAAGATGCAGATATCGTAATTTTACTTCATAGAAATAATGCTGAAGATACTCCAATTCAAAAAACTGAAGTTTTAGTTGCAAAAAACAGAAATGGTGAAACAGGTAAGATTGAGTTGGGTTTCCATCGAAAGATAGTAAGATTCGAAGAAGTTAGTCCCGATTTCAGTCCTAAATCTTAAAATTTAACAAAAATATATTCAATAAAAAATCCCCAGAAATTTCTTTCTGGAGATAATTCGATATATCAAAGCTTATATTAAGCATCTAATTTAACTTTATTCCTTTCTTCTTTTTCCTTAACTCTCTCTTTCCAGAGTTTATCTGCTACAGGCGCCCAAGCTTTGGAATATTCCATAGTTTTTTCAACTAAATGTGAAGCTTCTTCTGGTGCTTCTAGATCTGTAGATTGAGCTTTTGCATCTTCTACCATTTGAGGTAAGAAAGAAGGGTTTTCAAGCATTGGACATGGTCTAAACATGTTTTTATTAAATGGTTGATGTTTCCTATATTGCATGAATAATGGCTGTTGTAAGGCTTCTAAAAGAGTGTCTTGATGAATATTTGCAGTTGAATAGTGTATAAATACACAAGGCTCAACATCTCCATTAGAGTTAATATGCAAGAAGTGTTTACCACCTGCTATACATCCTCCAACATATTCCCCATCATTTTGAAAATCTAACATTACTAACAAATGATCATTGTTCTCTTTTCTTTTTTTACGTAAGGTTTTAAGCATATATTCTCTTTGCTCAGGGGTTGGAATTAACTCGTTAGTAGTAAATTCTCCAACTGGCATAAAATGGAAATACCATGCCCAAAGACAACCTTTATCAACTAATAATTTTAAGAATTCGTCACTAATTACAGTTTCACAGTTTTTACTTGTCCAGCATACTGATGTACCAAATGCAAGTTTATATTTTCTTAGCAAATCCATTGCATTCATAACTTTATCGAAACATCCATTACCGCGCCTAAAGTCATTTTGATCTTCAAATCCTTCTAAAGAAATTGCCAATATAATATTTCTACAATCTAGCATGTCTTGACAGAATTTTTCATCAACTAATGTACCATTTGTGAAACAGTGAAAAATACAATCTGAGTGCTTTTTAGCTAATTTAACTATATCATTTTTTCTAACTAAGGGTTCTCCCCCTGTTAATAAATACATATGAGTTCCAAGTTCCTTACCTTGTGTAACTATGGAGTCCATATCTTCATAAGATAAATTATTTTTTTCTCCGTATTCCCCAGACCAGCAACCTTTACAATGCATATTACATGCACTAGTTGGATCAAATAGCATTGTCCAAGGTACATTACAATCATATTTCTCACTAGTTTCTCTAACTTTGTTCAAGCCACAATATCCAGCTTCATACCCCAGGTTTAGCATTAGTGTTTTAATAATTTTAGGATCTACATTAGCAAATAATTTTTTTGCATATCTCATCCATTTTGAATTTGGATCCTCAGTAAATTTAGCAATATTTTCAAATGCATTTGAACCAGACATATTTTTATCTTTGTCTGTTGGTTTGTAATATTTTTTTATTATATTAATGAAATCTTTTATTCCATCTTCTTGATTTTTGTTTGCACGATTTATAGCAATATCTAAACCAGCACTAATTGCTGTTCTTGTAGCTTTGTGTGATAGTCCCATTATGTGCCTCCCATATTTAGTATGATAGGCATTAAATTTTTAGAATTAAATGGTCAATTTATGTAAATTGTTGAAAAATACCCCACATTACAATAGTTGTGGTACGTATATATAAGTAAATAGGTAAAAAAATATCTATAATCTAAGATGTAAATAATTTATAAAAATATTTAAAATCAATAAAATACATAAATGAGAAAAGTAGTATTACGCTAACCATTCCAATTAATTGACAAATCCAGTAATTTTTTGGAGAAATTCGTCTTCGTGTGATAATTTCCAATAGTGAAATTAACATTTGACCACCATCAAAAGAGGGTAAAGGTAACAAGTTTGCAATAGTAAGAGATATTGATACAACAGCCAAAAGATAGCATAAAGCTCTTATTCCACTAGTTAAACTATTTTGTAGACCTAAAATTGTAATATTTCCAATCATAAGGGAAGCTCTCATTGGACCTGTAAAAACTTGCCTTACTTGAGATGTATCTTTATTGGCTCTTATAATAGTTAATAAACTTGAGATTGTATCGCTAAATAACGTTAATGCCATATTATAACCATCTGTTAATGCCTTATCAAATGGCAATCCTTCAATAGTTTTTGTTGGAGAAAAAAGAGCAAAATTATGCTTTAAAGATCCATCTCTATTATAGGATGGATTATATTTAATATTTAATTTTGTATCATCTCTTAAAATAGTAAAATTAATTACTGAAGGCTTTTTGTTTTCTTCAAAATAGGCTATTAAATCAAGGTTGTTGTTTATGCTTTTTCCATTTACTTCTAATATTAAATCACCTTTTTTTAATCCAGCCTGCTTTTCAGGACTAAATGTATTAACACTAGATATTTTTGTAGTTAAGACATTTGTTAAACCAAATCTATAAGAGCCATCTAAGTTTTTTTCACCATCAACAATAACATTATATACTTTTGAATCTCTTTCAACCAAAAGTGTTATATATGAATTTTTATTTTCATTTAAGAGTTGAACAACTTCCTGCCAATCTTCAATTTCTTCATTATTTAATTTTAAAATCTTATCATTCAATTGTATTCCCGCTTTTTCTGCTGGACTTGAGGAATTAGAAAAGAGGGTGGGATATTGACTAACTGGAGAAACTACAGCTAAGGAAGATAAGGTTTCATGGTTTGTTGAAATTAGGATGGTACACAATAAAATTGTGATTAAAAAGTTTGTTAGTGGTCCTGCTAAGTATGTTAAAAATTTATTTATAGGTTTTGTAGCAAATAAAGAGCCATGTTCTACATGGACAAAAGTTTTACTATTGGCATCTAAGGCTCGAGTTAAATCATCTGCGCCTTTCATCCTACAATAGCCACCAAAAAGTAGCCAAGATATTCTGTATTCTGTATGCCCTAATTTTTTCCCAATCATTTTCGGACCAAATCCTACCGAGAAAATTTCAACTTCAATTTTAAATATACGGGCTGCAATAAAATGACCGATTTCATGTAATAAAACAATAAACCCAACACCTATTATACCTATTGCATATTTTAAAATTGTCGATATTATTTGATCCATGTTTAATTATACCTTATATAAGACAATACAAAAAGATTTATATATAATTTTTTGCGATTCTTCTAGCTTGGGCATCAATGCTTAACACATCATTAAAATCATTAACTCGATAATTAAAATTGTTTGATATTGTTTTTAAAACGACTTCTTGTAATTTTAAATAAGAAATCTTTCTATCTAAAAATGCATAAACAGCTTCTTCATTAGCTGCGTTGAAAGCTATAGGATATCCACCTTTTTTATCTAACACTTCGTATGCTAAGGCTAGTAAAGGAAAGTT
Organism: Sphaerochaetaceae bacterium; assembly: GCA_963677735.1. Classification (GTDB taxonomy): domain Bacteria; phylum Spirochaetota; class Spirochaetia; order Sphaerochaetales; family Sphaerochaetaceae; genus Pleomorphochaeta. The sequence goes on along the minus strand of OY782505.1, from coordinate 1,084,843 downwards.
ATTGTAATTTGGTTTTTCAAAAGTTAAGCTTAAATTAGTAAAGTCTAATGGTGTAACTAATTCCTTATTGCAATATCCATCAAATATTCCCTCAATTATTGGTAAGCTCATATTAGGATTTCCCATTTGAGAATAAACGGCTCCATCATAAAGTCTAATCATTGAGTGTATGATACTTTGAGGATGCACACAAACTTCAATATCTTTACTCTCAAAGTTAAACAAATATGATGCCTCTATTACTTCTAAAGCTTTATTTGCAAGAGTTGAACTATCTATGGTAATTTTAGGTCCCATCTTCCATGTTGGATGATTTAGTGCTTTTTCTACAGTTATCTGATCGAAGTCTTTTTGGTCTAAAGTCCTAAAAGGACCACCGCTAGCGGTAATGATTAATGATTTGACATTAACTCTATCATGAGAGTCTATTAATGCTTTAATGGCTGAATGTTCGCTGTCTACGGGGATTATTTTACAATTATGTTTATTAGCTAAATCGAATATAAATTCACCGCCAGAAACTACGGATTCTTTATTTGCAAGGGCAACATCTTTACCATTAATTATAGAATCGATAGTAATTTTAAGACCATCAAAGCCAGATACTCCATTTAATACCACATCACAAGGGGTGTTTTCTATCAATTCAAGAGAATTGTTATAATAATTAAATGATGAATTATAAGATTTGGATTTTGTTAAAAGTAGATTCTTTACATTAAAATTATTTGCAATTTCTTCAAGTTTTTTATAGTTAGTATTTGCACTTATTCCTACCACATCAATTGGTAGTTGCTTTTCTTTAATTGCATTTAAGCAAGTTGTTCCAATGCTTCCAGTAGCACCAAAAATAATAACTTTTTTCATAATATATTCTTTTAAATAAAAATTTCTAACAATAAATAAAATAGGGGAGCACTTGCTAGTAAGGAATCTAGATTATCTAAAGCCCCACCTCTACCTGGGATAAGGGTACCACTATCTTTAACTTGACTGCTTCTTTTTATAACTGATTCAATTAAATCCCCGATATTTGAAGAAAGAGATAAGCTAATACCAATTATAATTGTTTGAATTAAGTTTAGTGGAATATTGAATAAATAAGTTGAAGCTATACTAATTGCAATACAACTTAAAAATCCGCCAATAAAGCCTACAATACTTTTATTAGGACTTGCTTTAATGAATCCTCTTGAATTTTTTCCAAACATCATTCCGAAAACATATGCAAAAATATCGTTAGAAAAAACACAAAGTAAAAATAATGCATAAAATGCAGATACTTGTTCAAATGAGTTTATTTTAATGATAAAAGATAATAAATAACTAGGATAAATTAAAGAAAAACTATCGAAACTAATAGTTAATAAGGAATCAGAAAAAGGATCTTCCTTTTTAGCGCCGTCAAAAATTTCTAAAGCGAATGATAGCATTAACAAAAATATTAGTGTTAATTCTGTTAAGTTTTTGTATGGGGTTATTGAACTAGCCCAAGCTGCCAATGGAATTATGCCAACAGTTATATAAGGTAAATTAGGAGTTACATTATATTTAGCTTTTACTATTCGATATATTTCTCGACTTCCAAGAATCGAAAATCCTGTAACTAATAAGGCAAAGGCTAAATGACCAAATTGTGGTAGTAAGAATACTATAATCAATAATGATGGTACGCCAATCAAAGTCGTCAATAATCTATTTTTTAATGAAGACATTAAGAAATCCCTCCAAATTTTCTTATTCGAGATTGATAATCTTTAATAACTAAGTTTATCATTTTTTCATCCCAGTCTGGGAAAAGTGTATCATAAAAACCTAGTTCAGCATAAGCACTTTCCCATAATAAAAAATTGCTTAGCCTTTTTTCTCCAGCACTTCGAACTATCATATCAACACAAGGTACCATATCATTGAATTGCATGTGTGATTTTATTAAATCTTCAGTAATTTCAGTAGTTGGATTTTCTTTAAGTATTGAATTTACACTTCTAACAATTTCGTCGTGACCACCGTAGTTAATGCATAATATCACTGTTATTGCAGAAAAATCTTTTGTTTCTTCTTCAGCTTTATTTATAGCTTTAACTGCAGCATCTGGTAAATTTGTTTTATCCCCACGAACTAATATTCTTATTTGTTCACTTTTGTAGAATTTTATTTCACTAGGTAGTTTGGAGGCTATTAGATTCATAAGGTAGTTTACCTCAGAATCAGGTCGCCTCCAGTTTTCAGTTGAGAAAGCATATAATGATAAAAATTTAACATCACTTTTTTTGCTAGCTAGGATTATTTTTTTCAAAGCTTTTAAACCAGCTAAATGTCCGGCTGTCCTAGGCAGATTTCTTTTTTTTGCCCATCTTCCATTTCCATCCATTATCACAGCTAAGTGTGTCAATTTTTCAGTACTCATTATATCTCCATGATTTCTTTTTCTTTTGCAGCAGCAACATCACTTACTTGTGCAACATAAGTGTCAGTGATCTTTTGAACTTTAGTTTCTCCAACTTTTAAATCATCTTCGCTAATTAAACTTTCTTTTTCCATAGCTTTTAATTCATCAATTGCTTCACGACGTAAGTTTCTTAGACCAACTTTATATTTTTCAGCTGTCTGTTTTGCATTTTTAGCAAGATCTTTACGTCTGTCTGCTGTTAATGCTGGGAAACTAATTCTGATTAATTTACCATCATTGCTAGGAGTTAAGCCTAATTCACTTTTTAAGATGGCTTTTTCAATAGCAGGAAGAACTGTTTTGTCCCATGGTTGTATAACTACCATTCTAGCTTCAGGCACAGAAATTGAACCAACTTGAGATAGGGGAGTTTGTGCTCCATAATATTCAACTTGAATATTGTTGAATAATGCTGCGTTTGCTCTACCTGTTCTTAAGGCTTGATATTCGGTTTCAAGAGCCTGTATAGACTTTTTCATTTTGCTTTCTAATGTTTTTAATACTGTGTCCATATCATTCCTCCAAATATGAATAAGCTCACTAGTATAACTAGTGAGCATTTATAAAATTAGCTTATTAAGCGCCTGTTGAGTACATTTGGAAACCAGTGATTTCTAATTTACATCCAGCAGCTTTTGCAACTTCTTTCATTTTTTGAGATACAGATAGTTTATCATCTTTAATATAAGCTTGATCTAAGAAACAAATTTCTTTAAAGTGTTTTGCTACCATACCTTTTACAATATTTGGTATAATCTTTTCAGGTTTACCCATGCCTAATGCTTGCTTTGTGAAGATTTCTTCTAATTCTGCAATTTGTTCAGCATTGATAGATTGAGCATTTAAGTAAGTAGGAGTATAAGCGGCAACATGTAATGCACAGTCTTGACAGAATTCTTTTACACTTTCGTTTTCAAATGCAGCTGCACTATCAGCTTTGAATTCTACTAAAACACCTTTTTCACCAGCACCGTGGATATAAGTTGTTGCATATTCAGTTTCGCTTAAATCAAATACTAAAACATTCTTTAAAGCCATGTTTTCTTTAATTGTTGCAATTAAGGCTGTTACCATTGAGCTTAACTCATCGTTAATTTCAGTATAACCTTTTTCAACAATTACATCACACATTTCTTCACCAAGTTTCTTGAAGTCTTCATTTTTAGCAACGAAGTCTGTTTCACAAGAAATTTCTACTAGAACGGCTTTGTCTGAAGTAATTTTTGTAAATATACGACCGTTTTCTGTAGCACGATCAGCTCTTTTTGCAACAGCAGCTAGGCCCATTTCTTGTAAAATTTTAGTTGCAGCATCGAAGTCACCTTCTGCTTTAACCAAAGCTTTTTTACAATCCATCATACCAGCGCCAGTTGTATCACGTAATTTTTTAACTGTAGCAGCTTTAATTTCCATAATTTTCTCCTTAATCTTGATAAAGGGTTTTATCATCAACTTCGATGCCGGCGATTACTGTTGCACCTTCATCTTCGTCTTTTTCATCATCTTTTTTTTCTTCAAATTTAGAAAGATCATTTTCTTCATCGCTTGAGAATACAACGCTTTCTGTTTCTTCTACAACTTCTTCTGTTTCAACTTCATCAGATAATGTTTCAACAATTTGTAGATTTCCAGCTTCGTTATCTGCATCAATAACAGCTCTTGCGATAATTTCAACAAATAATGAAATTGCACGAATTGCATCGTCATTACCAGGAATTGGGTATGTGATATCAGTTGGGTCACAGTTTGTGTCAACTACAGCAATTACTGGGATACCTAACTTTTTAGCTTCAGTAACAGCGATTGCTTCTTTTTTTGTATCAATAACGAAAAGAGCACCAGGTAGGTCTTTCATATCTTTAATACCACCAAGGTTCTTTTCTAATTTGCTTTTTTGTTTTGTTAATAGAGAAACTTCTTTTTTGGTCATTGATTCGAATGTACCATCATTTTCCATTTTTTCAATTCTTTTTAGAGTTGCAATTGATTTTTTAATGGTAGAGAAGTTTGTTAACATACCACCTAACCAACGATTGTTTACATATGGCATGCCACAACGTTTAGCTTCGGTTTCGATAACTAATTGAGCTTGTTTTTTTGTACCTACAAAAAGGATTGATTTTCCTTCTTTTACAGTAGCACGAGCTGCTTCGTATGCTTCAACAATACAAGTTGAAGTCTTTTGTAAATCGATGATGTGAATCCCATTTCTTTGTGAAAAGATGTAACGAGACATTTTTGGATTCCATCTTTTGGTCTGGTGACCAAAGTGTACGCCTGATTCTAATAGGCTTTTCATTGTAACTACGGACATATTATCCTCTCCTATATCTGACAACTAAACATGTTTAAACACTCTTCGCTAAACAAGGTTGCCACCCTTCGTATATATCTCACCCTCAAGGGGCGGAAATTTCTTAATCGTGGAATGATTAAGTTAACTTTATTAAATCAGAAATTGACATCAGTGGCAACCCCACAGCGACATTAAAATCACCATTTATTTGCTTAACTAAAGACCTACCTTCTCCTTGAATTCTATAAGAGCCTGCAGCACCAATCCACTCGTTGTTATCAAGGTAATGCATTATTGTAAGGTCTGATAGATTCTTAAAATAAACATCCACAGATTCATATCCACTTTTTATTGTGTTATCTGGCAAATAGATAGCATAAGATGAATATATTTGGTGTTGATTGTTGCTGAGTTTTTTTAAAGTTTGATAAGCTTCTTTTTTATCTTTAGCTTTGCCAATTAATTCATTTTTATAAAATAACATTGTATCTGCAGCAAGGACAATTGAATTAATTGGTTTGTCTAAAGTTGAGAGGCAGGCTTGTAGTTTTTGATTTGCTAAGTCTTCAACTAGCTTGCCTGGATCTTTTTCATTAGAAACTTCTTCAATATTTGTAGCTTTTACTTTTACACTAAGACCTTTGTCTTTTAAAAGTTGTAATCGCGCTTTTGAATTAGATGCTAATATAATATTTATCATTTCGTTCCTTTATTCATTTATTAAAGATTGTAATTCTTCTTCGTTAATTAACCAAAGTTCTTCGTTTTCTTCAACTTGATATGTTAATTTTTCTTTTTCTTCTAATACCTTATTTATTTTTTGTGCGTCTGAGTAAACTTCCACTTTTGCCATTTCTTCTTCTAGTTTTTTGATTTTAGTATTCAGTTTTTCAGTATTTTCAAGAAGTTTTTCATTTAATCTTTTTAACTTATTAATTTTATTGTTTTTTTCCCTTTGTGCTTTGTAGTCTAATGCACCTTTTGATTCTATTTTAGGTGGCTCATTATCTGCGGTATCGTCTTGATATTTTTCTTTTTCTTCAAGTTTGAATTTAAAATAACTATAATCCCCTTCAAAGAAAGTAGGAGCTTCTTCACTAAGATATAATATTCTTGTTGCTAAATTTTCAATAAAGTAAGTATCGTGACTTACAAATATCATTGTTCCATCATAATGTTTTAAAGCTTGGATTAACATTTCCTTGGCATTTATATCTAAGTGGTTTGTAGGCTCGTCTAGTATTAATAAATTGACTGGGTGCATCAATATCTTTAATAAAGCAAGTCTGCTTCTCTCTCCACCGCTGAGAACGCTAACACTTTTAAAAACATCATCACCTTTAAAGAGGAATGCTCCTAGATAATTTCTTAGAAGGGGTAATTGGTCTGTGGTAGACACACTTTCTAATTCTTCTATTATACTATTGTTAGGGTTTAAAGTTTTTTCCGTATCTTGAGCAAAATATCCAATACTTACATTTGAGCCTTCAATAATATCTCCTTCATAGTCTTTATCTCTACTACAAAGCATTCTAAGAAGGGTACTTTTACCTTCACCATTTCTTCCTGTTACAGCTATTCTATCATTTTTAGAAACTAGAAAACTTAAATCTTTAAATATTTCATTATCTCCATATTTTTTATTTAAATTTTTTACTTTTAATACTTCATTTCCACTATGAGGTGCCATAGGAAAGGAGAAATGTAATTTTTCTAAATGAGAAGGAACTTCTACTAAGTCAATTTTTTCTATTTGTTTTACTCTGCTTTGTACTTGTTTTGCTTTACTTGCTTTATATCTAAATTTTTCAATAAATTGTTCTGTTTTTTCAATTTTTTCTAATTGCTTTGTGAGAATTTTTTCTTTTTGTGCTATTTCTATTTCTCTCTGTCTTAAATATGAGGAGTAATTACCACTATAATGAGTTAGTTTACCATTAAATAATTCAAATACTTCATTTATTGTTTCATCAAGAAAGCCTTGGTCATGGCTTACAAGCATTAATCCACCTTTGTATGCTTTTAAATAGTTTTTAAGCCAAATTCGTGCTTCAATATCTAAATAGTTGGTAGGTTCATCAAGTAGCATTATATCAGGTTTTTCTAAGAGAACTTTTGCAAGAGCAATTCTCATTTGCCATCCACCTGAAAATTGATCACAAGTTCTTTCAAAATCTGATAATTTAAAACCTAATCCTAATAAGATTTTTTCTATAGTGATTTTTCTATCAAAATAACCACCTTCTAATAGTTTTTCTTGGATTTCATGTAATATAATTAAATCTGATTCAAGGTTCTCTTTTTCGCTACTTTTTTCTAATTTATTTTCAAGTGTTTTTTTCGTTTTTAGTAAATCATAAAAACGATGATAACTTTTTTCAACTTCATCAAATAGTGTGTCAGTTTCAAAAACTATATCACTTTGAGGTAGATAAGAAATTCTCAATCCTTTTGTTTTTGATATTTGAATTGAATCGGCTTGAATATCTCCATTTATTACTTTTAATAGTGTTGACTTACCACTACCATTTCCCCCTGTTAGGGCAGATCTTGATTTCTCATTTAAGGTAAAGTTTACATTTGATAATATATCTCTATCAGAAAATGCCAAATTTATATCTTGAACTTGAAGCGTTCCCATTTATTTCTCCAGTTTTTGTGTTGCTAAGTAAGGTTATTACCGTTATTATAGAGTTTATCATATAGTCGTTTTTTATGACAACAGGAGGAAGGGCCAATTGATTTGCCTTACAACAACAGAAAGAACATTAACTAGTGCTTTAAAACAAGTTGAAAGAAATAAAGCATATATAGATATGGTTGAACTAAGATTAGATTTATTAGATGAAGATGAATTAGCTAGTGCTCAAATTTTTCCGCGTTTATGTGCATTGCCTACTATTGCAACTTTTAGAAGGGTGAGTGATGGTGGTAAGTCTAAACTGAGTGATAAAATTCGGATGACTAAATTACGCGACATTGTCTTGCAAGGTGATTTTTCATATGTAGATATTGAAGAAGATGTGAAAAAATCAGATTTGAAAATAAAAAGTGAAGATGATTTACCTAGGTATGATTTTGAAGCTGAGCTAAAAATGAAAGGTATTAAAATAATTAGATCTTTTCATGACATGGAAAAATTGCCAAGTAATTTATTTTCATTGGTTTCTAAACTTGCAAAAAAAGGTGACATTCCAAAAATTGCTGTTACTCCAAATACTATAGTTGATGTTGTAACTCTTTTTAGAATGAATGAAGAATTAAAAGATATAAAAGAAAAAATAATTATTGGTATGGGTGATTTTGGAGTCTGTACTCGTATTTTATATAAAAGGGTTGGCTCTATGTTAACTTTTGCAAGTGAAGATGAAATTGCTCCAGGTCAGTTATCTGCAAAAACTTTAAAATTATTGTACCGAGCAGATCAGGTTAATCCTAGAACTAATGTTTATGGTATTATTGGTAATCCAGTTTTACACACATCGTCTCCTTTAATTCATAATCCAGGTTTTGATGCAATCCATTATAATGCTATTTATGTTCCTTTTTTGGTAGATAAAGTTAGAGCTTTTTTTAAATTAGCTGAATTAATTAAAATTCACGGGTTTAGTGTTACGGTCCCTCACAAAAGGGATGTTCTCCCTTACTTAGGTAAAATTACGAGAGAAGTTAAACAAATTGGTGCTTGTAATACCGTCACAAGAATTCAAGGTATGTGGAAAGGTACAAACACAGATTATTATGGTTTTCTATCGCCAATAGAAACTGCAATTAGTAAGGGTGAGATAAAAAGTGCTCTAATTATAGGGGCAGGTGGTGCTGCAAGAGCTGTTGCTTGGGCTCTTAGAAATCATCATGTTAAAGTTACTATTGCTAATAGAACTCTTAGTAAGGCTAAATTATTAGCTAGTGAAACTATGAGTAATTTTATTGAGATTGAAAAAATTAATACTCTTCAAAATTCTGTAGACTTAGTTGTTCAAACAACTATTGTGGGAATGAGCCCTAATGAAGATGAAGATATTTTAGAAAATTTTGAATTTGTAAAACCTTGTTATGTTTATGATTTGGTTTATAAGCCAAAATATACAAAATTATTGCAAAGAGCTCAAGAAAGTGGTTGTACAGTAATTAATGGATCAACTATGTTGCTTGAACAAGGCAAATTACAATTTGAATCTTTTACAGGTTATCATTTTCCTCATTGGGTTGAAGTAGATTTATAATAAAAAAAAACCAATTTTAAAATTGGTTTTTTTATTTATTAGCTAATAATATTTACTAAAGGTGGAAGTCCTTCAATAATTATTTCGACTTTATCTCCTTTTTGCATACCGCTTATTCCTCCAGGAGTTCCTGTTAAAATAATATCTCCAGGTAATAAAGTCATAATTGAAGAGAGATAACTTACAAGAAAAGGTACATTAAATATTAAGTTCTTGGTATTTGATTTTTGCATTACTTTACCATTTACAACGCTTGAAATTTCTAAGTTGCTAGGATCTAGTTCCGTGTTAATCACATATCCAAAAGGGCAAAATGTATCAAAGCTTTTTGCAATAGTCCATTGTCCCTGCTTTGGTTGCAAATCTCTTGCTGTAATATCGTTTGCACATGTATAGCCTAGAATATAGTCATTTACATCTTCTTCTTTAATGTTTTTTGCTTCTTTTTTGATTACTACAGCTAATTCTGCTTCATAATCTAATCTTTGACACATTTGTGGTTTAATGACCTTTTGATTATGAGGTAGGCTACTAGTAGATGGCTTAATAAAAACTATTGGGCTCTCTGGAATCGGAAGGTTAAATTCTTTAGCATGATCTTTGTAGTTTAACCCTATACAAACTGCTTTTGAAAAATCACAAGGAGTTAATATCTCAACTTTAGAAAAGTCCACTTCTTCATTGGTTTTGAAAAATCCATCAAAGGGGGTTCCTTCATAAATTGTGATTTTACCTGTCTTTTCTTCATAATTTCCAAAAAGGATTTCATCTTTGAATTTGAATCTGACTATATTCATAATTTCTCCTATTTTAGTTTATTACATAATTCATTATTTTAGCATTAAATATTTTACTAATTGGTAATGTAACTGTTTCAAGAGTGGGTAGTTTCTTAGCAACTACAAAATATTCATTATTTGACTCAGACTTAACTTTTTCAACTAATAGTAATAATTCATGGGTTGAATAGGTTACTTTTAAAACTGTATTTTCATCTTTAGTAGCCATTTTACAAACATTAACTTTTCTTCTAAATTCAAATCCACTCGCACTTATATCAATATCTAAAACGTGTGGTACAATCTGTGATTCATCAACAATCATTGATGATCTTAATCTGTTTAGAAGGTCTTGTTTCTCAGCTTTCTTTAGATTCATTAATTCAATTTTTGCCCTAAGAAATTTAGAGTTAAAAGATTTTTCACATACATCATTTTTAATAATATTTTTCTCAGATGATGATAACTCACAAGATATTCTTTCAAGCTCATCAAGAATTGAAACTTGATCTTCTTTAAGATGATAATTATTACTCAATCTCCATTGTGCATTTGTAAAGAATGTTTCACTTTGTATTAAATCACCTTTTCTTCTAGGGATTATTAAACCAGCTTTTTCAAGTATTGTTGTCCATTGTGCTTCTTTTTCTCTAGACATAAGATATACACCATCTGCTAGTTTTTTTATTATATGCTCCGCCATTTCTGGGTGTAAATCAATTATTCTAGAAATTCTTTGATCACATTGAAGAACAATACCATCATAAACACTTAATTGACTGTATTGCTTTTCGATTAAATCTAAGTAATTAAAAGCAGTACAATTTGCTGAATTTTCACAATTTTCTCTTATGTAATTATAAATTGTTTCTTTATCCATTGAACTATCAAGGGCATCTCTAAAATCTTCTTTTGTAAGTTTATAAGATGTTTGAATATCTAATGAATTTAGAGATGCAAATCTCCATAGGATGTCATTTTTACCTCTATTACCTAAGTATCTGACACTTAAATCTGTATCAAAAATTAAAGTGTGTGGAGGATCAATTTCTTTATTAAAATAATTAATTTGGTAAGCTGTTTCAGTTTTTACAATAATATTTAAATCCAACATTTTTTCAATTATTGAATCTATATTTTCTAACTCACTTTTTATAGCCTGTGTTTCTAATAAAAAAGTTAAGGCTTTTTCATCAAAAGTTTTTATTTCGGATAAAAAGCTTAAAGTGCTTTTTACAAAGATAAATATCTTTTTATAATTTTCAAAAAGAGGGGCGATTGCTTGAGATAAAAATAATACAGCCAAATCAAATGAGGATAAATCAATTAAACGTTGTAAAATCTCATATTCGATTGTATCAAAAGGTTTGAAGATTTCTAATTCTTCTAATAGATTATCTATTAATTCAGTTACTTTTAATAATTCATCTACTTGAAACGCTGGAAATAATGGGGCAACCATATTCCTTTTTTGATAATCTGTTAGCTTTGAATTTAATTTTACGATACTTAAATATCCTCTCAAGAATTCCCCGTCTATTACATTCGTGTTTAAATCATTATTGTATGAATCGTGTGTATCAAATATTGGAGATAAGCTCGCTTTATCAATTAATCGGTCCCCAAAAATTGGATTTAAAATAAACTTATCATTTACAGATAGAATAATTAATCTCTTTGCTAAGTTTGAAATGTGTTCTATGAGTGATACATAACTAAATTCTTCAAGTTTTTGATTATTAGTAAAGTAAGAATAATAAACAAACTCATTGTTTTCACTTTCTACACTTTTTTCAAAAGGTTTGATTAGTTGTAGTATTTGATTTGTTGAAGCACCATTTGTAATTTGAAAAATACCAAGCAAAAGGCTATCTAAATTATCTATGGTAGATAATAAAGAATTTGCCTTTTCTTCGTTTAGAAAGAAGCTTGTTAAATCTTCACTTATATTTTCTTGATTAAATGGGGTTGAAGTTTCGGGTAAGAAATTTCTAGCTATATAGTAGAATTTCTCATTATCTAAACCGATTAACCATTTTTTGAAGAAGTCAGGGTTTTCATTCATATTTTTACTTATAACCTTACCTTATGTTCTAATTGATTCTATTCTTTATCATATATTTCAATAGAATATTTATATCCTTGCTCTGCAAGGAATTTTTGACGATTTAGTGCAAATTCTTCTTCACTAGAATTTTGAGTTACCAATGAATAAAAATGGCTACTAATTTTTTTGGGTCTAAGGATTCTTCCAAGTCTTTGTGCTTCTTCTGCTCTTGATCCAAAAGTTCCAGATAATTGAATTGCGACCGAAGCGTCAGGTAGGTCAATAGCAAAATTGGCAACCTTAGATACAACTAAGACTTTTAATTCACCCTTTCTAAATTTTGAGTATAATTCATCTCTCTTTTTATTTGAAGTAGCTCCAGTAATTATTGGTGTATTTAATTCCTTTGATACAATTTTTAATTGGGATAAGTATTGTCCAATTATAAGGATGAACTCACCTTCGTGTTTTTTAAGAAGAGTGTGTACTATCTCAAGTTTTCTAGGATTTTCACTTGCAATTTTAAATTGTTCTCTTGGCTTAGCTAGTGCGTATGGCACTTCTAAATCTAATGGTAGTGGTATTCTAATTTCACTACAAAAAGCTTCAGCTATATATCCTCTTTGCTCTAATTCACTCCAAGGCACATCATATCTTTTTGGTCCAACTAGAGAAAAGACTTGATCTTCTTTGTTATCTTCTCTAACAAGGGTTGCTGTTAATCCAACTCTATGTAAACTTTGCAGTTCAGCTGTTACTTTAAATACTGGGGCAGGGAGCATATGTACTTCATCGTAAATAATTAATCCCCATTCTCCTTTTGTTAATAACTCAAAATGAGGGAATGGTCCTATTTTATCAGGTCTCCAGGTTAATACTTGGTAAGTACAAACTGTAACCTTTCTAGCACTTTTATTTTCTCCAGTATATTGGCCGATTTCATCATCTGTTAATGTGGTTTTATCTTTAATTTCATTGACCCATTGATGAACAGAAGCAACATTTGTAGTAATAATTAAGGTTCTTGTTGCAAGTTTAGTTAAAATATCGATACCAATAATAGTTTTACCTGAGCCACAAGGAAGTACAATTGTACCATACCCTGAACCTTCATTTGCTCCACCGACTAGAGTTTGTGCTGCGGCTTCTTGATAATCTCTTATTTCAAAAGGTTTACCTGCTAATGTGGTTTTTCTTAAATTTACATCAATAGGTATACCTTTTTTTAAAGGAATTCTATCATCAACAGGATATCCGAGTTCAATAAGTTTTACCTTAATCTCACCTCTATCGAGTTTTCTAAGCGCAAAAACTCCATCAGCTACTTTATATAAGAATCCATTTAAATCTCTATGACTATCAATTATTCTAAATATAAGAGAGTCACTAATTTTTAAAAGGTATACTTCTTCAAAGGCTAATAAATTATTATTTTTCTTATCTTCTTCTGTTTTAATGGTTGTATTTACAATTAGTGAATCTAATAATTTTTGTTCTTCTTCACTTAATTTAACACCTTCTCTTTTCTTTTTAGATAAGTCTCTTTTTATTTTAGAATTAAGGGCTTTTTGTTTTAAATATTCATTAAGCTCTTTATCTATTTCATCATTTGTTCTATCTGTAGTATATTCGGTGGTTGTTTTTTTACCATCTCTATCATCTTCACATAACACAAGTTTACCAAATCTTGAAGAAATATCTTCAATAAAAAATATTATTGAAGGTGTTAATGGGAATTTAGACCACTGTTTTAATTTTTCAACTACTGTGGTGCTAACAATTCCACAAGATGCTGCATTCCAAAGTGATATTGGAGTTAAGGCATATGTGTGTATATGCTCTGGACTTTTGATTAAGTCACAGAAGGTAGAAATGTCATTTCTGCACTCCTCGAAAAGAGGGTGGTGAACGTCTAAAAGTAATGTTCTATCGCTTTGTACAATTAATGGGCTATCTTTCAATTAAAAAGGCCTCCTACTATCCTTTTCCATAATAAAATCTAAGGTAACTAAAGCCGCCATGGCTTCTACAACAACTACAGCTCTTGGGCAAATACATGGATCGTGTCTGCCTTTTATTTCAATAATTGTTTCATTATTATTTATATCTAATGTTTTTTGGGGTAATGAAATCGATGGTGTTGGCTTAAAAGCTACTCTAAAAACTAAGTCTTGAGATGTCGTAACACCTCCTAAAACTCCACCATTGTTGTTTGTTTTAAATCCATTTTTATCCATCTGGTCATTGAAGGTAGATCCTTTATATGTAGCACTTTCAAATCCCATTCCTATTTCAAAGCCTCTTACAGCACCAAGACTCATCATAGCCTTAGCTAATTGTGCTTCAAATTTATTAAAGGTTGGTTCTCCTAATCCTATTGGTAAATTTTTAATATGACATTCAATGATTCCCCCAATACTATCGCCTTTCTCTCTTAACTTGTTAAGGAGTAATTCCATTTCTTTTGCTTTAGTATCATCTGGAGTATAAAAATCATTATTTTCTCTAGATTCCCAATTGAAAGATTGGCTATTTTTGTCAACTTTTATATTACCAATTTGAATAGTTGCAGCTTCAATGCTTATATTATCTACATCTAAATATTGTTTAGCAATCGCTCCAGCTATTACTCTACTAGCAGTTTCTCTTCCGCTTGCTCTACCACCTCCGCGGGGGTCTCTGATTTTATATTTGTTAAAGAGAGTATAGTCCGCATGAGATGGTCTAAAAGTTTTAGCAATTTCTCCATAATCTTTTGATATTTGATTAGTATTTTCTATGATAATAGTTAAAGGGGTTCCTGTAACCTTACCTTCAAAAACGCCTGATAATACTTTGATTTTATCGCTTTCGTTTCTCTTCGTTCCAAATTTGTTTCCACCAGGTCTTCTTCTATCCATCTCTTTTTGGATTTTTTCAAAGTCTAGGGAAAAGTTAGGTTTTAGGCCATCTATAGTAACCCCTATAGCAGGGCCATGAGATTCGCCAAATGTTGTAATACTTAACAGTTTTCCAAATGAATTATTTCCCATTATTTCTCCCATTCAATTATAGTGTTTCTAATTTTTTCAAATACTCTATAAACACTTGCATCTTGGATATCAATTACGAGTGAGGCTTTTTCTTTATAAAGCTTTTCCCTTTTTTCATACAATAAATGGAATTGTTTTGCAGGTTGATCTCTCAAGAATGGAGGCAGTCCATTATATTTAATTCTAGTTAGTAATACTTTTTCATCTAGGTCTAAATAAATTAAATTAGTACATAAATCAAAAGCTCTTTTATTATCGCAAATTCCACCACCTAAAGCTATGACTTTAGATTCAGTATTAGTTTCTAGGAGTTTTTTTAAGCAGATATACTCTTGCTCCATAAAAGCTTCTTTGCCTTCAATTTCATACAATTGTCTAACATTATCATATTTAATGTTATCAATTATTAATGAATCTAAGTCAAAAAAAGGTAAGTCTTTAAATTCAGCGAAAAGTCTAGCATGTGTACTTTTACCACTGTGTTTTATTCCAGAGAAAAAATATGTCATTTATTGTCCTCATTATCGTCGTCAAATAATTTAACCCATTTATCACCATTTTTATTGATAGTTGGTTTTATAAATCCAAAATTTTCTTCTTCATCTTTTCTTTTTTTCATATAATCTATTTTCTTAGATTCAAGAAGTTGAGAATATTGAGCACCATAATAATTGTTTTTCATAGCTTCTCTTCTTTTATCTTTTGGCTTTCTATTTCTTTTTATGGCTTTATAAAAAAGAATGATAGAGAGAAGCCAAAATATAGAAATAAGTAGTGCGGTTAAGGCACTATTTGCATTTGTAACAAATGGTGGAAATTGAGAAAAGAGGTTTGAGTCTAAATTTTCGCTTTTCATTATAGCAAAGCTTTGGTAAGCTTGAGATATAACAAATATTAGGGTGATTACTAAGGGGAAAACCCATGATAACCATTCCGGGGTAAAAATAAAACGTATTATCATTAAAAGTGATAATAAATATATTATAAAAGTAAGGGTCAAAATGATATTATCCATTACTAAATACCTCCTCTTTGGAAATCCTAATTAGTCTATTATAGCATATATGGGAGGGTTTGTGAATGCAAATAGGAAAAATGGTTGAATACCAAAATACCAAAATTGAGATGAGTGAACTACAAAAAAGAATTATTGAAAAAACTCCTGATGTTAGAGGCGCTTACTATAGAGATACTACAGCAATAATCCACTCTTCAGCATTTAGGCGATTGAAGCATAAGACCCAAGTTTTTTTCGCACCTAATAACGATCATATTTGTACTAGGATAGAACATGTTTTACATGTTGCATCAATAGCTTCAACTGTATGTAGAGGTTTAAATTTAGATCAAGAATTAGCTTGGGCAATTGGCGTTGGACATGATTTGGGACATACTCCCTTTGGACATGTAGGAGAAGTGATTTTAAGTGATTTAATGAAAAAGGAAGGCTTAGAATCTTTTGAACATGAAATTCATTCATTAAGAGTTGTTGATTTCTTATCTAATAAAGGAAATGGTATGAATTTAACATATGCAGTTAGAGATGGCATAGTTAGTCATTGTGGAGAGTCCTTTGTTGAATGTATAAGTCCAACTTTTAAAATTAAAGATTTTAAGAAAATAAAAAGTAAAAAAGATTTAATCCCTACCACATTTGAAGCTGCAATAGTTAGATTCAGTGACTCTATCGCTTATTTAGGAAGGGACTGGGAAGATGCTTGTAGATTAAATATAATTGATAAAGATAATCTTCCTAAAGGTCCTAAGAAATTATTAGGATCTAGTAATAGTGAAATTATTGATACTTTGGTAAATAATCTAATAGATTCAAGTGATATAGATGGGATAAGATTTAGTAAAGATATTTTTGAAGTAGTAACTGAGATGAAGAATTATAATTATGAAAATATTTATAAATCCCCCATTTTAAATGGTTATAAAAAATATTTTAGTAGATTGTTGAATTTGATTTACCAATATTTAAATGAATTATTTACATCATATTACGATGATAAAGAAAAATATAAAGAAGAAAAAAATATGCTAGCTATAGGTTTTAGCAATCATGTAAGCGAGATGTTATCTATTTATATTGAAAAAGAGGGTAGTTATAAGAGATTGATATTCGATTATATTGCGGGAATGAGTGATAATTTTGCCTTAGATTGTGCAAGTGAAATTCTCATCCCAGATCATTTAAATGAAGAATTAGAATCTAATATAACTAGTAAATGGTTCGATATTAAATAGTCAATTATGTAGACTCTTTTTTATTAAGTCTTTCTATTTCTTGAATAAATTGTTTCAAGTCATCAAAAGCTCTGTAGACTGAAGCAAAGCGTACGTATGCTACTGTGTTAATTGTAGAGAGCTGTTTTAATGTTTCCTCTCCTATTTGTGAAGAATGAATCTCTCTTTTTGAGCCAGCTTGTTGTCTAATGTTTATTTCAATATTTTCTAATAGTTGTTTAATTACTTCATCGTCAATATTTAATTTATCAGTGCAACTAACTATTCCTCTTTTTATTTTGTTAATATCAAAAAACTCTTCTCGTTTGTCTTTTTTTATAACAGTTATTCTTTTTTCTTCAATTTTTTCGTAGCTAGTAAATCTATAACCACAATTTAAACATTCTCTTCTTCTTCTAATTGATGTGCCATGTTGATTAGATCTTGATTCAACAACTTTATCATTATCACATGAGCAATTTGGACATCTCATAATTAATCCCCTATTTTTGGATAGGACTTTATTATAGTGAAAAAAAATATGCTTTTCTAGTGGTATAGATATTAATAAATCGTTATTTATAATTAAGAAACACGCTATATATGCCTTTTATCCTAAAAAAATGTGATTATTGTGTAAATTCTCTTATTATTTTTATCTCTTTTTTATAGCCGTCTAAGTCATTTGGTGTTTCTAAAAGGAAAGGTAAGTTTTTTAAAAGGGGATGGGTGACTATATTTTCTATTGCCTTTATTCCAATATTTCCCTCTCCAAGTTTTGCATGTCTATCTTTATGAGATGCTAATTTGTTTAAACTATCATTTAGATGGATAGCTTTTAAATTCTCTAAACCTAAAATTGAGTCAAAACTCTCGAGGACAGAGTCTAAATCATTTTTAATATCATACCCTGCATCGAAAATATGACAAGTATCTAATAAAATACCAAGTTTTTCTTTATTTTTTACTTTATCTTTGATCTCTCTTAGTTGTTCAAAAGTCCTTCCAACTTCTGTTCCTTTGCCAGCCATTGTTTCAAGTAAAATAATTACCTTTGAACCTGTATTCTTTTCAAGCAATATATTTAATGCTGAAGCTATCTCCTCAATGGCAATTTCAAAACCTTGTCCTGTATGGCTTCCTGGATGAAAATTATAATAAGGACAGCCAATTATATCTAATCTTTTTAAATCGTCATCCATAAGTCGTAATGCAAGATCTCTTAAATCTTCTTTGCTTGAGGAGAGGTTATAGGTATAAGGAGCGTGAGCAACGAATGGCAGATTCCCTCTTTGACGCCATTCTTTCTTGAATTGTTCAATATCTTTTAGATCTAAAGCTTTTGCTTTAGTTCCTCTAGGGTTTCTTGTAAAAAATTGAAAAGTATTAGCATTGATTGAATTTGCTTCTTTTATTATATTCATAAAGCCTTTGGAACTTGTTAAATGTGGTCCTATTATCGTTTTCATGTATTTTCCTTGAAAAATTTGTGTGTTATTAAGAATAGTTCTCATTTAGTATCATGTCAATATATAAAAAAATGTCTATTATTTAAAATATTTGTAATTATAATTAAATTAATGGCTAAACTGTTGCTATTTTATACAATATGTGATTATATTAACAAATAGTGGAGGATGTATGGCAGAATCAGTAAGTAGTTGTGTTAAAAGAATAATTGACAAAACCCCATTCATTAATGAAATGCTAGTGAAAGGTATATTATCTTATAGTAATTATGCTTCATCAATCAAAAAGGATGTTGAAGAGAGTTATGGCAAAGTTGTTAAACATAGTGCTATTGTAATGGCTATTCGACGATATGGTGATGAACTAAGAGCCAAAGAAGAAAATGAAAGAAAAACTGATGTTGATTATGAAATAGTAATGAAAACTAAGATATTCGACTTAAACATCGTTCGCAATGATAAATTTCTGGCAAAACTTGCAAAATTATATAATGAAGTATCAACTGAGAAAGGCGATTTTTTAAATGTTTCTTTAGGCAGTCATGAGATTTCTGTTGCTATAAGTGAGAAATATAGCCAATTATTAGAGGAATTAGCTCAAGAAGAGGAAATTCTTCATAAAATGGATGATCTAGTTGCACTTTCTTTAGTTTTTTCTGGTGATTTTTTACAGACTCCTGGTATTGTTTACGAGGCTGTTAGAAAATTAGCTTGGGAAAAAATTAATGTTATTGAAATTCTTTCTACAAAAAACGAGTTAACTTTCGTAATTAAGAGAGAAGATTCTATGAAAGCTTTTGATGAGTTACAATCCTTTTTAAGTTAATATGAAAGTTACAATCATTAGTGGGCCTCAAAACTCCTCTAAAACGACAACTTTAAAAAAATTTATAAGAGAACATAATCAAAAATACTTGGGTTATGTTAGTGAAAGTTCATCAGATAAATCAATATTTTATTTGAGAAATGTCTTAACAAATGAAATAAGTAAGCTTATGCAAGTTCAAGACTGTGTTTCTAATGAGAAAATTGGTAAATACAATATAATAATAAATGCTTTTGAAAAAGCTAGTGAAACTCTGTTGAATCAAGTCTCACAACTAAAAAACCAAAATTGCGTTGTAGTACTTGATGAAATTGGAAAATTAGAGTTACTTAATTCTGGTTTTGATCCTTTGTTAAAAAGGTTAATAGATCTAGATAAAGATTTGATTCTTTGTGTTAGAGATAGTTTTTTAGAAGATGTTTGTAAGAAATATAAATTTAATGATTATAATCTAATCGAAGTGAAATAATAAATCCCACAGTAATGTGGGATTTTTGTACTCATTAATGAGGTAATTATAGTTAAACTATTTAGTCATTTCGTTTTTTTCTTCCATGATTTCTTTTCTTCTAACCTTACATAGATTAGAAATTTCAGAAAGAGCTTTACGTGCCCTAGCTGCTGATGCTTTTACACCTTTTTCAGTGAATTTAGCATTTTCTGCTTGGTATTCTTCGCAAAACTTTAACAATTGTTCATGTGTAGTCATTAAGAGCCTCCATTTAAAATATATAGAAATTTTAACACACATATTTCAAAATGCAAACAAAATAACTTAAAAAAAACTATAAAATGCTTGTTTTATCATTGATAAATAAGGTTTTTGCTATTTTTAGAGAAATATATTTGCCAATAATTAAATATTTTTTATTTTATTTGAAACTCTTAGTTTAAACTCTTATAATTCACTTAATACCTTTTCAACGTGCTTTGCGACTTTGCTCACTTTATAAACATTTTTAATTTTAAAATTTTCATCTATGATGTAAGTGGTTCTCACAATTCCATAATATTCACGACCATAATTCTTTTTTAACTGCCAGACACCATATTGATTAATAACTGTAGCATCTTCATCACTTAATATATCAAAGTTGAGCTCAAACTTATCGCTAAAATTACAATGAGATTTTACACTGTCTTTGCTAATGCCAAATACAACAGCATTTTTATTATTAAACTCTTGCAAATTAGCTTTAAAATCTAAAGCTTCTATTGTACAACCTTTAGTATTATCTTTTGGATAGAAATATAAAACTATCTTTTTACCTTTAAAATCGCTTAGTTTGATTTGATCCCCATTTTTGTTTGGAAGGGTAAAATCAATTGCATCATCATTTATTTCTAAATATGCCATTTTTATTTCCTCTCTTACATTTATGATACAAGAGAATTGGAAAAAAACAAGGTTCTAATATAATTTTTAGATAAAAAAAACTTCTTTCAATTAAGAAAGAAGTTAAGGTGGGGAGAGAAGGATTCGAACCTTCGAAGGCGGAGCCAACAGATTTACAGTCTGCCCCCTTTGACCGCTCGGGAACCTCCCCATGTGTCAAACACAAGTAGGAATTTAGAACAGAATGAAAATATAGTCAACCACTTTTTGAAAATTAATATAAAAAACTTCTTTTTTTTTAATTTAGGTTAAAAACAATTGTTATCAATTGAAAATTAAATTGAAATGAAATAGAGTGTTAACATAAGCAAACAATTAGACAAAGGAGAAGAGACTTATGAGAATTGCATTTTTTGATACTAAAAAATATGATAAGAAATGGTTTGACCAATTAAAAAGAGATCAAGATGAAATTGTTTATTTTGAATCTAGGTTAAATGCCAAAAACTATTTTTTAGTAAAAGGGTTCGAAGTAGTAGTAGCTTTTGTCAATGATGAAATAAATGATAAAGTAATTAATGGTATGGTAGATTTAGGTGTTAAACTATTAGCAATGAGATCTGCCGGATACAATAATGTTGATATAAAATGTGCAAATGAGAGAGGATTAAAAGTTGTAAGAGTTCCAGCTTATTCTCCTTATGCAGTTGCAGAGCATGCTATGGCATTGATATTAGCAAGTGTGAGAAAAATAAATCACAGTTACGTTAGAACAAGAGAATTTAATTTTTCATTGAATGGATTAGTAGGTTTTGATTTACATCAAAAAACAATTGGTGTAGTTGGAACAGGAAAAATTGGTAAGGTATTTATACAGATTTGTAAAGGATTTTCAATGAAGGTGCTAGCTTACGATCCCTATCCAAGTAAAGATTTGGATGTGGAATATGTTGATTTTCAAACTCTATGTAGAAAGTCAGATATTATTAGTTTCCACTGTCCTTTAACAAAAGATACACGACACCTAGTAAATAAAGAAACCATTGAGATAATGAAAGATGGTGTTGTTATTGTAAATACTTCTAGAGGTGCTCTAGTGGATGCACAAGCTCTTCTACAAGGAATTAGAAGTAGAAAGGTAGGTTCGGCTGCTCTTGATGTTTATGAAGAGGAAGCTGGGTTATTTTTTGAAGATCAAAGTGAAGCCGTTTTGGATGATGACACTCTTATGTTATTAATTTCTATGCCCAATGTGATTGTAACGAGTCACCAGGCGTTTTTGACTGAAGAAGCTTTAAAAAATATTGCACAAACGACTTTAGATAATATAATTTCGTTTGAAAATGGCGAAAAACTAGTAAATTTAGTATAAATTTGTAACCAGGCTCTTATATAAAAGAGCTTGGTTATGTTATAGTCATTTTCTAAGCACATTGTGCGCTTGGACCGGATAAGTTTTATCACGGCGTAGGGAAGGTTATTTATCTTCTGGCTACTCTATCTAAGTGAGGTTATTTTATGAACGAGCTATTATGGGCAATTATGCTTATAATCAATTTCTCAGCTATTTTACTAGCTTATCGTGTTTGGGGCAAATTAGGTTTATATCTTTGGATCCCAATTTCTGTAATTATCGCAAATATTCAAGTTACAAAAACTGTTAATTTATTTGGCTTAGAGGCAACTTTAGGTAATATTGTTTATGCAACTGGATTTTTAGTAACTGATATACTAAGTGAATGTTTTTCAAAAAAAGAAAGTCGAAAAGCAATTGGTATAGGTTTTTTTGCTTTGATTTGTTTAACACTAATGATGCAACTTGCAATTAGATTTGAACCAGCTGCATCTGATTTTGTTCAAGATTCTATGGTTACTATTTTCTCATTCATGCCTAGATTAATGGTTGCTTCCTTAATTGCATATTTTATTAGCAATCATCATGATATCATGGCATATGAATTTTGGAAGAAGAAATTCCCTTCAACAAAAATGATTTGGCTAAGAAATAATGCTTCAACTCTTGTATCTCAATTGATTGATTCTATTATTTTTACATTTATTGCCTTTTACGGTGTTTATAGTATGGATGTATTGTATCAAATTGTATTATCAACTTATATATTAAAATGGATTGTTGCAATTTTAGATACTCCATTTTTATATTTAGCAAAAAAATGGTTTGATGAAGGCAAAATAAAAACAAGTATTTAGTTATTATTCTTAGGTGGTAGTACTTTTAAGAGTGTTTCTATACATTTTGTGCTACCACAATATATTATATCTTTACAAGTCTTTCTTTCGATTAATAAATCATCATCATATAACAAAGGTTCTTTATTAGGATATACAACGTTTAAATCCATTTTTAAAAGGACTGCGTGAGAGGCTGCAATATCCCAAGCATAGGCTCTTTGATTTATACAACCTTCAATATTTGAAAAAATTAGCGCAGATAATATTTGTAGTATAGTTGATCCAAATGTTCTAACTTTTCCATTGTATAAACTAAAATCTAACTTCTTTTGTAATTTTGAACTTACTGTAATTTGATGTGGAATATCCTTGTTTTTATATGCTTTGAAGGGTTTATTATCAATTAATAAATCAGCTCCTGGATCTAGTCTAACTAATAATTCTTCTCTAGCAATACCAAAGCGGGGTGCTACTATCATAGAACCTACTGGAATTCTATTTTGATCTAATATTCCTAAAGCAATTGCAAATGAATTAAGGCCTTGAGAGTAAACATCTGTTCCATCTATTGGATCTAAAATAAAGGTAAATGGGGCATTTTTCTTAAATTCTGTGATACTTTCTTCACTAATTACATTACATAAAGGAAATAGTTCGTTTATGGTTTTGATAATGGTATTAGAAATTTCTATGTCTGTTTTAGTTAAAACTGATCCATCTGTTTTATATTCCCTTATAATTTGACTTTGAGTTTCTCTTGCAAATCTAGCACATTGTACAATTTGATCAAAAAGAATATCTAATTTTTCTTTACTTAAATAATTTTTATTCATTATCTTTCCTTATTTCTTGTCTAGGCTCATTTAAATATGCTAAGGTAAATCAGCTTATGGAAAATAATAATAATATAACAGCTCAAATACAACAATACCTAAAAACAAGTAAAGCCTTTAAAGAATTAAATTCTGGAGTAACAGATATTAAAATTAATTCATTAGAAGGTTATGTTTTATCTCAATTTATTAGAAGAATTTATCGAACTAGAAAAAAAAGAGTTTGGGTAATTTGTTCAACAAAAGATAGTGCAAAGGAAATGTTAAAAAACTTTGCCTATGAAATAAACAATGAGAACCGAATTTATAATTTAGATAAATTTAATATCGAAGTTCCAATATTTTATTTACCGTCAAATGGGAAAAAATTATATAGTGAATTTGAGAGTGGAAAGGATGAATATACTCAACTTGAAGCTCTAACTAAAATTAATAGCTATAATGATTCGATTATTATTACCCATTTAAGAGCTTTTTCATCGCAAGTTGTCAGTAATCATTGTTTAGATGATACAAGTTTTACTTTAAAGGTAAATGATAAATTTGAGCCAACTAAAATGGCAAAGTTGTTTAGTGAGGCTGGATATATTAGAGTTCCAAGCACATCTATGCCTGGTGAATTTACTCTAAGAGGTGAAGTTGTTGATATTTTTCCATTTTCTTTTGAAGAGCCAATTAGAATTTATGCAAGTTGGGATGAAATTGAAAAAATTGCTACATTTAGTGCTTTAACTCAAGAGACTGTCTCAAGCATGAATAAGGTGACAATCTCTCTTCTAAAGGAAGATGATAGTTTTCTTGAATTTTCGAAAATTGATTCTTATTTTAGAAAAGATGATTTTTTCTGTTTTATAGGTGATGTAAGATTAAATACTAGCTACAAAAGTTTATTATCTGAAGCAAAAAGTTTATATAGAGAGGCTTATCATAGAGATAAAAATATTATTGCCTATGATCAAATACTATTTGACTACTTATCCTTTTACAAAAATGTTAAAAACAAGCTTACTTTAGTTGATATTCCAAATGATAGCAATCCATCTTTTAGTTTTGATGTGGAAGGTCCAAGATCATATTTTGGTGATTTCAAAAGATTAAAAGGCGAATTAAAGACTATGTTTGAGGCTAATTGGAATGTATATATATTTACAAGCAATTCAATTCAAAAACAAAGACTTATGCAAATGCTTAAGGATTTTAATCGTATTAAGTATCTCGACTGGGAAATTTCAAGTGGGTTTTCTATTCCCTCTATTAAACTTATTGCTTTTTGTGAATCAGAAATTTTTGGAAGAAGAAAACAAGTTATTAAGACTTTGCAACATACGAAGAGTTCTCCCTTAGATTCTTTTGTTGATCTTCATGAAGGTGATTATGTTGTTCATGTAAACTATGGAATTGGTAAGTTTATAAAAATTGATAGAGTTAAATCTTTTGATAGAGAAAGGGATTATATAAAAATCGCTTATGCTAATGGAGATAATATTTATGTACCCATTGAGCAAGCAAACCTTGTTCAAAGATATATAGGCTCTTCTTCGACTAATCCTAAACTCGATAAAATTGGTTCTGCTGTTTGGGAAAAGAAAAAGGCAAAAGCTAGAGTTAACGCTGAAAAACTAGCTAAATATTTAATAGAACTTTATGCTAAGAGAAAAGCAGCAATTGGCTTCCCCTTTGAAAAAGATAATGATATGCAATTACAGTTTGAAGCTCTTTTTCCATACCAAGAAACAGTTGATCAGCTAACTTGTATCGATGATATTAAGATGGATATGGAAAGCAATAGTGTTATGGATAGACTTGTCTGCGGTGATGTGGGGTTTGGTAAAACTGAAATTGCTTTTAGAGCTGTATTTAAAGCTGTATTAAGCAATAAGCAAGTTGCTTTTCTAGCTCCAACCACTATTTTAGCTGAACAACATTATAATAATTTTGTTGAAAGAGTTAAAGATTTTCCAATTAACGTTGGTCTTTTATCAAGAGTTATTTCTAAAAAGGAACAAAAGAAAACTTTATTAGATTTAATCGATGGTAAAATTGATGTTTTATTTGGTACCCATAGGATTTTACAAAAAGATATTATTTACAAAGATCTAGGTCTATTGATTATTGATGAAGAACAAAGGTTTGGTGTAAAAGATAAAGAAAAGATAAAAAATATTAGAAATAGTATCGATAGTTTAGCTTTATCGGCGACTCCAATTCCAAGAACTCTCTACATGTCATTACTAAAAATTAGAGATATGTCTTTATTAACAACGCCACCAATCTCTAGACATCCAATTACAACTAAGATATTGGAATTTGATATAGAATTGATAGAAAAGGCTATAAGAAAAGAAATAAGCAGAGGTGGACAAGTTTTCTATCTTCACAATAGGGTAGAATCTTTAGATGCTGTTGTAAAAATGTTAAGCTCTTTACTACCTGAGGTTGTAATTGAATCCGCTCATGGTCAAATGAATCCTAAAGATTTAGAGGATACAATGAGACGATTTGTTCATGAGGGTATTCAAGTTTTAGTATCTACAACTATCATAGAAAATGGTATAGATATTCCAAATGTTAATACTATAATTATCGATAGGGCTGATATGTATGGGATTGCTCAACTATATCAACTTAGAGGAAGGGTTGGTAGAAGTGAAAATCAAGCATTTGCTTATTTGTTCTATCCAGCAGATAAGGCTCTAAGTGAAATTGCTGTTAAGAGGCTAAAGACTATTAGTGAAAATACAGGTTTAGGTGCAGGGTTTAAGGTTTCTATGAGAGATATGGAAATTAGAGGAGCCGGTAATTTACTTGGGAAACAACAAAGTGGGCAATTAGCATCAGTTGGTCTTGATATGTATATTAGAATTCTCGATGAAGCAATTAATGAACTTAGAACAAATAATCAAGAGGATTTAGAGCAAGAAGTATTCTTAGAATTAGATTATACTGGATTTATCCCTGATGATTATATTCAAGAGCCTTCAGTTAAATTTGAAGTTTATAAAAAAATTGCAACTGTGAAAACTGAATCTGAGTTAGATATGCTAAACAGTGAATTAACAGATAGATTTGGAGAAATGCCTGAAGAAGTTAGTAATTTAATCCATATCGCTGAATTAAAGATAGTTTGTAGAAAATTAAAAATTATACATTTAACTGAAAGAAAGGGTAATGTACTTGCTAAATTTAGAGCAATAAAATATATAAATGGGGATAAGTTATTAAGACTCTTACCATATAGTAATGGTGCGGTAAGTTATGATACAAAGAGACCTGAATATATTAAGTTAAAAACAGAAGCTATTTCATTAAAAGACAAAAGTCTCTTTATTTTAGAAATGCTTCAAAGATTACTATAGGGGATATAAATGAGAGAAAAAGCACAATCCATATATGATGAATTTCCAGAATTAGCTATTGTTGAGAAAAAAGATTTAGTTGATGATAAAAGAGAAGTACATTCTTTTGTCTTAAGAACTAATAAATTACATACTTTTCAACTTGAAGCCGTAAAGAATTATTATTCTCATTATGGGCTACCATATTCAAATGAAAAAATCGATTTTAAAAAGATTTTTAATAATGACAAACCTGTTGTTATAGAAATTGGTTTTGGAACGGGTGAATCTACACAGAGAATAGCAAAGGTGAGAGATGAATATAACTATCTAGCAATTGAAGTATTTCTAAATGGATATACAAAATTATTATCTATAGTTGGTGATGAAAAAATTGAAAACGTTAGATTAATGAGATTTGATGCTGTAGCTGTTTTAACAGATATGATTGAAGATAATTCAATAGCAGGTTTTCATATATTCTTTCCAGATCCATGGCCAAAGAAAAAACATCATAAAAGGAGATTGATTCAGCTCCCATTTACAACTTTAATATCTAAGAAGTTGAAAAAGGGAGGCTATGTATATTGTGTTACCGATTGGAGTGAATATGCATTTGAGATGATCGATGTGTTATCCCAAACCGAAAATTTAATAAATCCATATGATGGATTTGCTCCAAGTAGAGAATGGAGACCTACAACTAAATATGAAAGGCGGGGTGTAAAGTTAGATTACACTATAAATGAAATATGGTTTGAAAAACAATAAACAAAAACGGATTGAATATTATTCAATCCGTTTTGTCTATCTAGAGTTTGCATCTTGGGCCATCATCTGGCATTTTAGCATTCTTTAAATATTCTTCATGTCGCATGTACCAAGTATTCGCGTAAGAACACATAGGAACGACTGTGATTTTTTCTTCTGCAAAGTAATTAGCAGCAAAAGCCATTATTTTTGAAGCGATTCCTTGACCTCTAAGCTTAGGATCAACAAATACTTTTTCAAAAACAACCAAACCGTCTGGAGTGTAATCCAACTCGATATAGGCTAATTCTTCATCTTCTTTCTTATAATATATTTTATTGTTCGTTATCGTAAAATCCATTCATATATCTCCTAATTCATAGGATAATAATTATTTATAATTAATACAAGACGTAAAAAATTTCTAATAAAAAGGAAAGAAAAGCTGATTATAAATCGAAATTATCTTCTATAACCACCACGATTGTTGTTACGAGGTTTTGAAATTGCTTCGTTAACACGTAGATTTCTGTTTAAGAAGTCTTGTCCGTTAAGTTGAGCAATTGCAGCATCTGCAGCTTCTTCGCTATCTAATTCAACGAATGCGAAACCTTTAGATCTGTTTGTTTCTCTGTCCATGATGATACTTGCACTGTTTACAGTTCCAAATTGACCGAATAATTCGATTAAATCATTTTCGGTTGTGTTGTAGTTTAAATTTCCTACATAAAGTTTTTTTGACATAAATACGTCCTTATAATTATATTCTGCTATTAAAGAATATTGCTAACAAATCCATCATTCTTTTTTGTTAAACATTGAAGTATTAGCAAAAGACGTAACTAGAGATTTCAGAAATAAAACATTAATATGCAAGTAATATGCTACTAGTACCT
Source organism: Sphaerochaetaceae bacterium (assembly GCA_963677735.1). GTDB lineage: Bacteria > Spirochaetota > Spirochaetia > Sphaerochaetales > Sphaerochaetaceae > Pleomorphochaeta. Next base: position 1,056,144 of record OY782505.1, on the reverse strand, counting down.
TCGAATATTGTCAACTAACTTGTGTCAATATTTTTGAAATGAGTTAAAAAAAAGATGGGCTATTGAAAAAAATCAACAATAACCCATCATTAGATCTCCAAAGATTTAATTTACTACTCTTCATTCTTTGAGGCATTAATTACTAATTCAGCATTTCTACCTGTTAATGGTTCGTAGTGAGAGAATTCAATTTCAAAACTTCCCGTACCAGATGTCATGCTTTTTAAGTCAATAGCATAATTTAACATTTCGCTTTGGGGAACTTGAGCATCAACTTCTTGTAACTGTCCAAATTCTTTTTGTCCCGTTACTCTACCACGTTTGCTTGATAAATCAGATAATATATCACCTAGATATTGATTCTCAACAAAAACTTTAACATTCATAAATGGTTCAAGTAATGAACAATTCGCTTTTGCTAAAGCAGCATCTAAGGCGCCTTTAGCTGCAAGTTTAAAAGCCATTTCTGAAGAATCTACAGGATGTTCTTTACCATCTACTAATGTAATTCCAATATCTACTAAAGGATAATTAGCTAAATAACCTTCCTCCATTCTTTCTTTCAAACCTTTTTCAATACCAGGGACGTAACCTTTTGATACAGAGCCTCCTTTTATTGCATTAGTGAATGAATAAATTGAACCTCTTTCAATTGGTTCGATCTCAATTAATACTTTACCGTATTGACCGTGACCACCGCTTTGTTTTTTATGAGCATATTCAACAATACCACTCTTTTTAGAAATTGTTTCTCTATATGCAATTTTTGGTAGTTTAGTATGAACTTTAATTTTTTGTTTTTCAGAAATCTTATCTAAGATTATTTGTAGATGAACATCACCCATACCCATGATTACAGATTCTTTAGTTTCTTCATTGAAATGTGTTTGGAATGTTAAATCTTCTTCGCATATTTTATGAAGAGCTTCATTTAATTTATCTGCACTTTTTTTATCATCTGTTGATATAGCTAATGAATAAATTGGGTGAGGTAAAGATAATGGCTTAAAGGTGAATTTTTGGCTTGAAGGATTTTGCAATAGAGTACAATTAGTTGAACAAATATTACTTTTTGCAATTATTCCAATTCCACCAGCGGTAAGGCTATCAGTTTCAATTAGTTTTTTTCCTACAGCTCTATAAAGCTTACCAATTTTCTCTTTTTTCTTTAGTGTTGGATTATATAATTCCATATCTGTTTTTATATGGCCTGATGCCACTTTGATGAAACTTAATTTTCCACTAAATTGATCAATTGTTGTTTTAAATACATAAGCAGATGCATCACCATCTTCAACAATTTTCATATCATTGTGTTCACCATCTTCTGTTGTGGTCCATTCTACTTGACCCACTGGAGATGGGAAGTTGTGAGCAATGAAATTGAGAAGTGAAACTATGCCACTAGCATTTTTAGTTGACCCACAGAAAACAGGTACAACTCTGTTATCAGCTAACCCTTGACTTAGACCTCTTCTAATATCATCAGGAGAAAGAGTTCCTTCATCAAAATATTTTTCAATTAAATCATCAGCACCTTCTGCTGCATATTCAATTAATTGTTCTCTAAATGTTTCTTCATGTTCTTTAAATTCCTCTGGAATTGGACCATCTTTTTCCTTTCCATTTGAATCAAAAAAATATGCTTTATCTTCTATTAAATTAATGATGCCTTTAAATTCTTCACCTTCTCCCATTGGGATAAAAGTTGGAACAAATGTTGCATCGAAATGTTCTCTTAAATCATTTATTACATTATTGTAATTTGCTCTATCTCTGTCCATTTTGTTAATAAATACGGCACGAGGTTTGTTTCTATTATCTAAACGACGCCAAAGTTTAATGGTTTCGATTTGAGCTCCATCCCTTGCATCTACCATCATTATAGATGCTTCTGTTGCTCTAAAGCCACAGATTGCTTCACCAATAAATCCTGAATAGCCGGGAGTATCGAGGATGTTGAGGCATTTATCTTGCCAAGTTAGATGTGAAAGGCTAGTGTGGATAGAAATTTGTTTTTTAATTTCTTCTTCTGTATAATCGCTAACTGTTTTACCACTTTCAATAGTTTCTACTTTCGGAATAACTCCGCTACAATAGAGCATCTGCTCCATTAACGAGGTTTTTCCGGTACCATTGTGGCCGACGATAGCGACATTCCTTAAATCAGTACTGGTAACGCTCATAATTCCTCCTTGTGCTTATTAAAAGCTATTTGCGTATTTATTATATGTTAAGCCTCGAAAACTTATATGTCAAATTATTTATTTTTAAAAGGAGGAGCTCTAGAATGAGAGAAAAATTATATAGTGAGTTTTTTGAATTTTAATTTGTTACTGAGCAAATGATTATAAAAAAACCTACTATTATTAATATTAATTTGATTAATAATAATAGGCTTGACGATTTAAAATCTATTTTTTATAAACTCATCAATTGTAGAAGAAATTTCATTTTTTAACTCTAAAGAGAGTTTTTCAACTTTCTCATCTTCTACTGTGATTTTATCTCCATAGTCACAAAAGAATGACCAACAGGGGGCTTTCAATATTTTAGAAAGTTTCTCAATCGTTGAAAACGAAGGAGCCTTCCTCCCATTCTCAATTTCAGTAATGAATGAAGTTGAGATTCCAATTTTTTCTGCTAGTTGTGCTTGAGTTAAATGTTCTTTCTTTCTTCTTATTTTTAAGTTTCTTGCAAAAATATTTTTTAAATTATTATTTTCTGACAATTATATATCCCTTTTAGAAAGCTTTTTCAGCCTTTGGAGCATAGTGATCAAATTCCATTGAGAAATTACCTCTTCCTTGTGTTGAAGATCTTAGGACTGTAGAATAACCAAACATCTTAGACAATGGTGATTCTGCACTAATGTGGTCAGCATTTGTTTTTGAATCAATTTTATGAACCAATCCTCCACGACTAGTTAAGCTACCAATTACTTCTCCAACGTATTGATTTGGTACAACAATTTCAACTTTCATAATAGGTTCCATCAGCACAGGATTTGCACTTTGACAAACCTTATCAAAACACATTGAAGAACAAGCTTCAAAAGCAAATTCACTAGCTGTGAGTTCATCATATTTAATATCTGTTACATCAACTTCTACATCACAAACTTCATAACCATATTTAATGCCACTTAAGAAGGAATTTGTAATACCTCTTTCGATTGCAGCAATAATTTTTGGATCAATTAATCTAGTATTTGCAGAAATTTTAAGATTGTTACCACTTTTTTTAGCTAGAGGTCTAACATTTAATGATATCCCTGCATAATTTTCTTTATTTGCAATAACTCTATCAAATACTTCACTTCCACTAGCTTCTGCAGTGATGCTCTCTCTATAAGATACTTGAGGATTACCAACATGAGCTGCAATCTTCATTTCATCAGTTAATCTAGTTACTAATACATCTAGGTGTAACTCACCCATACCACTAATTACAAGTTGTCCTGTTTCGCTATCATCTTTATAAGTGAAAGTTGGATCTTCCATTGCTAATTGTGTTAAAGCTTTTTTTAGTTTATCACTATCGTTTTGTGAATTTGGTTCAATTGCAATAGAAATAACAGGAGTTGGGAAAACCATTTTTTCTAAAAGAATTTTTTCACCTTCACTTGCTAAAGTATCACCAGTTTGAACATTTTTAAAACCAACTATAACACCAATGTCTCCAGCTACTAGTTCAGATAAATCTTCTCTTCGATCTGCGTGCATTCTCAATATTCGACCAATTCTCTCTCTTTTGTTCTTAGTAACATTAAAGATTGTTGCACCCTTTTTTAGTTTACCTTTATAGACTCTAACATAGGAAAGTACTCCAGCTTCTTTATCCATTTGAATTTTGAATAGCAAAGCTAAAGGTTGAGCATTTTCATCATGTATAACTTGAACTTCTGTGTTTTTCTTAACATTGATTCCTGTTAATGGGGTTACATCTTTTGGAGAAGGTAAGAAATCGATTACACCATCTAAAACTGGTTGTACTCCAATATTTTTTAAAGAAGATCCAACAAAAACAGGAAGTAATTCTCTATTTAGACAACCTTTTCTTATTGCAGCTTTTAAAATTTCAGAACTAATTGGTTCCTCATTGAAGAATAAATCCATTATCTCTTCATCAAAAGAGGAGGCTTTGTCAATTAAATTTTCTCTCCATTCGTTAGTTAAATCCATTAAATTTTCTGGTATTGGATTTTCAACAATAGATTGGCCAAAATCATTTTGATCAAAAGTTAATAATTTTAAGTTAATTAAATCTATAATTCCAGAAAAATCATTTTCACTTCCTACAGGAATGAATAGAGGAACTGGGTTAGCATTTAATTTAGTACTCATCTCTTCAACTACATTAAAGAAATTCGCACCAAGTCTATCCATTTTATTTACAAAAGCAATTCTTGGAACATTATAAGTGTCTGCTTGTTTCCAAACTGTTTCAGTTTGGGGTTCAACGCCACCTACTGCACAAAACACTCCAACAGCACCATCTAAAACTCTAAGTGATCTTTCAACTTCTGCAGTAAAGTCTACATGTCCTGGCGTATCAATGATATTGATTTGATTATCTTTCCAATAGCAAGTAGTAGCGGCGCTTACGATTGTAATACCTCTATTTTGTTCTTGTTCCATCCAGTCCATAGTAGCATTACCATTATCGACTTCGCCTATTTTGTGATTTTCACCACTGTAGTATAAAATTCTTTCTGTTGTTGTTGTCTTTCCAGCATCAATGTGTGCCATAATGCCAATATTTCTTGTTTTGTTTGCTATCATAAATTGTTAAACGATTATATCGTTTTGACTCCTAAATCTTTTTATATCAAATTTTATTGTAAATCTTTAATTCTTATCCAATAAGAATAAATCTAAATTAGATTAACAAAAATTAATTTAATTTTCAATTGTTTTAATTGAGATTAATAAAACATGGAAAGAATAAAGTGTTTTGAAATAATATTAAAATAATTTAATAAATTCTAGAATAAAAAAATGAGCCTAATAAAAACATTATTAAGCTCAAAGTATTTTTGAAGAAGAAAGAATTAAGTCCATTGAGATTTTAAGATTTTTATCTCTTCAATTGCTAATTCTTCAGATTCGCTATGAGTTGGCCAAACATTAAATTTTGCAATAGCATAATTTAATAGCATAACAGCTTCCTGTCTGTCACTCATTTTATTTAGTGCAACTGATGAGTAATAAGGGGTGTTGCCACCCTTGTCTTTACCCTCATAAAAAGCATATTTATCATAAGGTTTAGTAGTTTTTTTCCAACTGGAATTCATTTTTTGTAATTCTTTTGTTCTTTTATTTTTATCCCAATTTCTATCATAAAGAGCAGTTGCTAAAGCTTTGTAATGATTTGGATAAACTACATTATCAGGGATTGTGTCTACAGCAATTCTATAATAAGAGATACCATAATTATTATTTCCAAAGCTGATGAATCCACCAGGAACTGAAGTATATAAAGTACCTAGAACATACCAAGTCTCACTAGAGTCTAGAGCATTAAAATCATCTAAGACAATTCTCAAATCATCTCTCATATTTTCAGCGGCTGAAAGAGATTTTAATATTCCTTGAGTTTGACCGATTCTTCCAATATTACTTGATTTCCATAGATGAGCATTATAATTATCATTTAAATCAATTGATTTATTTGCATAATCTAAGCCCAATCTAAAGTGTTTTAATTTTTCACTATCGCTTTCACTTTTATCACCTAGACTTATTTGTGTTCGAGATAATCTCCAATATATCTCTGATTTATCAATATCATTTGATGCTGTATTTAATTGACTATCGAGTAATGATTTACTTTGGTCAATCATATCCATAACATACAGATTATCAACATCGGTAAAATCGATAGCACAAAATAAATTCATACTAACAAGTATAAGTGATAAAAAAGTTAATATAGTTTTTCTCATTTGCAACCCCTTGATGATAATGATAAAGGTGAATTATTTATTTAGCAAGAATTTTTACATAAGCTTCTTTAATTTTTTCATTTTGCCTTTATAAGGTGGTTTCCTAAGTTTTATCTCAATTAAGGTACTTTTTTTTGTAATTGATTTGTTATGTGAGAACGTTTCATAACTTTTTTTACCATGATAAGATCCCATACCACTGTCTGAAATCCCCCCAAAAGGCAGATTGGAATTTGCAAGATGAATTATACAATCGTTGATACACCCACCACCAAAACTAATTTTATTATTAAAATATTCAATTTGGTTTTTATTATTTGTAAATAAATATGAGGCTAGAGGTTTTGGTTTGGATTTAATAAAACTTACAGCCTCTTCAAAATCTTTTACTTTAATTAAAGGCAAAATAGGTCCGAAAATTTCTTCATTCATCAAGTCGCTTTCTAAATCCACTCCAACTAAAAGAGATGGGGAGATTTTTCTAGTATTTGGATCTATATAACCTCCAAAGGCTAAGTTTCCATCATCTAGTAAATGTATTAATCTGTTAAAATGCTTTTCATTAATTATTTTACCATATTCGGGATTAAATACAGGATTATCCCCAAACATATTCACAATTTCATCTTTTAAAGCTAAAAGAAGTTTTTGATAAACTTTTTCATGGCAGAGAACGTAGTCAGGTGCAACACAAGTTTGGCCAACGTTTAAGAATTTTCCCCAAGCAAGTCTTGAAGCTGTTACTTTAATATTAGCACTAGAGTCGACGTAAACAGGACTTTTACCTCCAAGTTCTAAAACAACTGGAGTTAAATGTTCACTAGCTTTTTGCATAACAATTTTTCCAACGTTAACACTTCCTGTAAAAAATATAAGACCGAATTTATATTTTAAAAGCTCTTGATTAATATCAGATCCACCAAGAAATACTTCAATGTAGTTATTGTTAAAAATTGAATTTATCATTTCCTTTATAACTCGAGAGGTGTTTTCACTATATCTTGAAGGTTTTAAAATAATAGTGTTTCCAGTAGCAATGGCAGCAACTAAAGGTGCTAAAGTTAATTGAAGAGGGTAGTTCCAAGGGCTCATAATTAAAACTAAGCCAAGAGGTTCATTTACAATATAACTTTTAGAGGGATAATGCATTATTGGAGTTTTAACTTTTTTAATTTTCATAAAACGCTTTAAATGTTTTATCATATATGTAATTTCATGTTTTATTATAGCAAGTTCGCTCATATAAGCTTCTTCACTAGATTTGCCTAAATCATCATATAAAGCTTTTAGTAAAGGTTTTTCCCATGTATATAGTGCAGAGCTAAGTTTTCTTAGCATCTCTAATCTAAAGCTATAGGATAGGGTGCTATTATCGTTATAATATTTTTGTAAATCAGTTATTGCTTGTTCAATGCTTCTATTCATAATTTTTCCTTGTATTTAGAAAATAAAAAACCCAAAACTTAGAGCCTTGGATTTTTTAATAAAGTGAAAATAGAAATAATACCTTAAATTATAAAGTTAATTCTTGCTCAAGAAGTTTTTCATAAGCAAAAATATCTTCATTATATTGATATAAAGTTTTAATATTTTCTAAACCTAAATATCGAGCAGTAATTCTACAATCATATGTTGTTTGTAAATCTTTATTAAATCTATTTAACATATTCCAAGAACGTCCATCTAATGATTGGGTACTAGTAGTAACCATAGTCATAGAAATATGATAATCCTTATCATATAAAGCCTTTTCAAATAAAGCATTTTGGCTCATTTTAGGATGTTTTGGATGGAAAGTTTCAACTGGGTAGTTTACAAAATCTTTAATTACTTGATCTGGGATAGTGTAATTAGCTGGCAGAAAGTATGTTGCTAATAAGATAATATGTTTTTCACTTTCACAGTGTAGTAGAGTTGTAAAGAACTTTTGTGGACATACAAATCTTAATTTATCAAGGGGATAATCAGAAACGGTATCGATGCAGTTAGTTACAAACCAGTTTGATAGAAACACATCATAATCAACCCTAGGTTTTTCTTTGTGTTTCTCATACATTTCTTCTTCAATCATCTGATATAATTGAGTTGTTGTCATAAGTATCTCCTAATTAATTACTATTATATTATAATAAGTATGTCTAAGTTTCAATAAAAATAATGCAAAAAGAAGATAAAAGTTAAAAATTTTGTTTAAATAATAGATATTAAACAACATTTTAGAATATTTTTGTTGTTTTAATAAAACAAAATAGATGTTTCTATCAAATTCTTTTTGTTAGATGTCTGAATATGTTTACTGATAAGGTATAAAATGTGGCAAAAGCTACATTTTTATTTTTCTTTAAATATACCAGCCTTTTTATCTTTGAATACCTTTCCAGCTTCAAAAACACGACCGTTCATGCAAATGTAAACCCCAGGATCTAATAATTGAACAGCTATTTGTGCACAACCTAAATTATACACAGCATCACTATCTTTTAATGAATAAGGAACCATAGCACCTGTGAATACTATAGTATGATTGTCATTTTTGGTTAAAAGTGATTTTGCAAGTTCAGCTGTTTCACTCATAGTATCAGTTCCATGAATAATAATAACTTTACTCTCAGGACTGTTTAGAGCACTATTTACAATCTCTTTTCTTTGGACTTCATCCATATCAAGTGAATCAACTGCAATTGGACATTCTAATACAATGCTATTTGTACATCTTGAATCTTTTAGTATCTTAGGAAGTTGAGAATCTGTAAAAGTTAATTGGCCCTCAATTGGGTTATATTGTTTATCAAATGTTCCCCCAGTTGTAATAATTCTGATATCTGATGCCATTTTAAACCTCCACATATATTTTGATATTATATTTTATCAAATAAATTGATATAGTCAAAGCAAAAAAAAACCAGTTCATAAGAACTGGTACATCTCCTACGAGAGTCGAACTCGTGTTGCCGGGATGAAAACCCGGTGTCCTAACCACTAGACGAAGGAGACATTTAATTTTGAGCTGCAAAGGATTTGAACCTTTGACCCACGCCTTAAAAGGGCGTTGCTCTACCAACTGAGCTAGCAGCCCGTGCAACGATTAGGAATATATCAAAAGCAGTAAGTTGCGTCAACTACTTTACCAAAAAAAACTAGTAAAAAGTTTATATTTAGTTTTATTGATACAATTTATATATTATTTATCCTTAAAATAACTTTGAACTAATTATATTTTTATATAAAAACCAAAGGCTATATTGCTAGAATGTTATTAATTTCTTTCTTGAAGAAAATAAAAGATTGACTCATGGCAATTCATTAGATACCATACAATTATAGTGTATAATAATTCATGTTTGAGTTATTTGATATAAAACAAAAGGGTGGTGTGTTTATGAAAAAGATTGGGTCAATTATTACAGTTTTGTTGCTTCTTAGTACGTTACCAATTTTAGCAAATGGAGAGATTGAAATGGACATGGAACTAGATGAATCTAAGTACCCTGTAGGTACAGTTTTAGGGGATGCAACTTCTGGTGCCCCAGAAAATTCAAAAAGAGGAGAATTTGCGATTGGATATAGAGAGCTAACTATAGTAAATCCATCACAGATAGACGTTTTATCTTCAATCGAATTAAACAAAGAAAAACTATATGAAAGAAATCTCAAATTAGGTATTTGGTATCCTGCACTTGTCAAAGAAAATGAGACTCAACTTTGTCAATATATTGATTACTTTGGAAGAGCGGACCAAAATAATCTTGAACCTTTTAAAATCGTTGGTAGAGCTGTAAGAGATGCAGAGCCTTTAATAGGTGAGGATCCTTATCCTTTAATTATAATATCACACGGGTATCCCGGTTCACTTTATATAATGAGTTACCTTTGTGAAAATCTAGCAACTAAAGGGTATGTAGTTGTAGCAATTGCACATACTGATTCAACGTATGAAGATGTATCAAATTTTGCTAGCACTTTAATAAATAGGTCATTAGACCAAAAATTTACAATAAATGAACTTACAAAATTATCCAAGGGTAATAGCTGGTTAAATTCTTTAGTTGATACATCCAATATTGGATTGATTGGATATAGTATGGGTGGTTATGGCGCACTTAGAACACTAGGTGCAAATATGAATAATGAGATTTCAAAATTAGTTGGGCCTCTTGATTATTTACTAATGAGAGAACAAACCGATTCAATTGCTAGTAATATCAAAGCCTCTGTTTTGTTTGCTCCTTGGGGAGCAGAATTTATAAATATTGATAATTTAGGAATATATGATAAAGATTCCTTAAAAAATATAACATCTCCAACATTATGGATTGCTGGAACAAAAGATGATATTGCAGGTTATAAAGGAATTCGCAATTTATATAATTGGTCACTTTCTTCAGATAGATATTTACTAAGTTATGAAAATGTTATGCACAATTGTGCTCCAAATGCCGCTCCTTTAGAAGCCTATAGTAAAAATTGGGATTTGGCATCGCGATGGGCAGATCCAAGTTGGGATACTAGAAGACTTAATAATATAAATATGCATTTTGTTTCAGCCTTTATGGATTATTACTTGAAAGGTGATAATGATAAATTAGCATATTTTGATGTAAAAGTTGAAAACGCTAGTGATGGGGTTTACTCAGTTAATAAAGATGGATCTTATAATAGTGACCATACATATTGGCCTGGTTTTATTAATAGAAGTGTCGAAGGTGTTATTTTAGAACATTTAACTAAAGATAAATAAAAATTATATTATTATTATATGATTACGATATCATTTAGATATATTAATTATAGTATAGTTATTATATAGTTATATTTTAATAAATAATAAAGGATTTACATCCTTTATTATTTAACTATTAGGTAATTTTTACTTTCCAAGAAGCATGAGCTTGTTTATAATAAACTATAATATTGATACTCCATGAGTTAAAGAAGGTTTAATTGCGTAAAAATAATGTAAAAAAGTTTATTATTGTAGTTGTAGTTTTATTATTGAGTCTAGCTATTATAATAACCCTATTGGATATAAAAGAGAATAATAATTTAATAAGTGTTAAATCAACTCCTTCTGAAACTTTTCCTTCTACAAGTTTGAAAAGTGTATTTTTAAATCTTGAGCAAGGGTTAGATTATAATGAAGATCAAATTACTAATGCTTGCTTATATGTTGATAATCGATATGATGGTTCTGATTTTAAAACTATTACTCTTATAAGGTTTCTATATAGTGATAATTATGCATTAAGCGAAAAAAATAGAAAAGAGATTGAGACTTCCTTGCTTAATTTTAAATACTGGATGAGTGATGGTGGAGATGATTCAATGTGTTATTGGTCAGAAAATCATCAAATCCTTTTCGCAGCATCTGAATATTTAGCTGGCCAGATGTTTAATGATAAAATATTTACTCAAACAGGATTGACAGGCGAACAACATAAATTAAGGGCTGAAAAGAGAATTTTAACTTGGCTAGATCAAAGATGGACTTATGGATTTAGTGAATGGTATTCAAATCAGTATTATGTTGAAGATATAGCTGCTATTGCTAATTTAATTGATTTTTCTGAAAATGAGGAAATTGTTGAAAAGAGTAAAATTGTTATGGATTTAATTATTTATGATATTGCCTCTCAATCTTTTTATGGTAATTTTACATCTACAACTACTAGAGCATATGAAAAAAACAGAAAATCGGGAGAAGGAAATGCTCTTAGAGCTGTTGTTGATTCTATTTGGAATTATGGTTTGAACAAAGATGATAGATTAGGCCTAGAAATGAATTTCTTATCTATGAAAAATTATAGTGTTCCTAAAGTTTTATATTTGATTGGAAAAGATCATGGTAATGTTGAAATAAAAAGCTCATCAGGTGTTAAGTTGTCAGAATTAAAAGATCTTGGATTTAATAATGTCGATGATTCTTCAATAATGATGCAATGGGGAATGGAAGCTTTTACTAATGGTGAAGTTGTTTCAAATACTATAGATATTATTGATAAATATAATATGTATAGTAATGCGTTTCTAAAAGATTTTTCTCAGCTTAATTATACCTTATTGAAAAAATCTGGTTTAATTGCTCCTATCATTTCCTTAATTAATCCCCAAACCAATGGTATTGCAATGCAGCAGGGGGATAATTATACATATAAAACTAAAGATTATATGGTTGCAACTGCAATGAACTATTATCCAGGAAGTTTTGGAGATCAACATCATATTCAAAGTGCAACTCTCAGTAATGATATTTGTGTTTATAATACTCATCCTGCAGTTGAAGAGGGTGAAAATGGGATACATGGAAACTCTCCAACCTATTGGGTTGGATATGGATATCTCCCTGATGCAGTACAATATAAAAATATTGCTATGTCTATTTATCAGCTCCCACAAAAAGCTGGAATTTTACAATCGCCAATTATTGATTATACATATAGCTGGTTTCCAACAGAGAAGTTTGATCAATGGGAAGTAGATGGAAACATTGCTTTTGGTAAAAAAAATTCTGCCTACATTGCTATAGTTGCAAAAAATAATCTTGAACTATATGAAAATGATCGCCTAATTCAAAAGGGTAAGGATACTTATTGGATTACAGAACTAGCTAGTATAGATGAGTTTAAAACTTTTGAATCATTTAAAAATAAAATAAAATCAAATAAAGTCGATTATAATGATGGAACTCTTGAATATATTAGTCATGATTTAAATTTAAAATTAAGTTATGATAAAAGCTTTGAAATAAATAACGAAGTTCAACAATTCAATTACGATAGATTCACCTCTCCTTATGTTAATGCTAAGCGTGGTGATGATGAAATTGTTTTTGAGTTTAATGGAGAAAGTCTAATTCTAAATTTTGATGAAAAAAAAAGAATCACTACCTCAGAAAATATTGAAATAGTATATAACCCAACTACTACTAATTAGGTCTTAGAATTTAATATTTATCGAATGGTTAATATGTTTGCTACTTAATTTAAACCTATTTTTTCAATTCCAATATTGTGTAAAATAGGGGGTAAGTATTCTTTAAAAAATAAAAATATTTTTTTTTAAAAAAGGTATTGAATATTTTTTTGTAGTGCTGTATTGTCCCTAACGGTGACTAAACAAACGACTAGTTTAATACTAAATTTACTAAATTTTTATTTTAAAAAAATGTAAAAATAGTATTGACTTAAAGGTTTAATAACTGTTATGTTACTTAAGTGCTCAAAAAAAATGAGTGCTCACATGAAGCTTTTGTAAAGAGAGCTAAATGTAAATGTTATTTGAAATTATGAGCGTAAGGGAAGAGAAATAGAAAGCAAATTATAGTGATGAAAATTGCTGTAAAGAGGGCTTTCTGTCAATTCAAAATAAGAACAAGATGAAATAAGCTAATGTTCGTAAAGCGAGTGACAGGAATTAAATGATTTTGTTAAATTATAATGGTCTTTATGACCATATTATATAACGGAGAGTTTGATCCTGGCTCAGAACGAACGCTGGCGGCGCGTTTTAAGCATGCAAGTCGAGCGGTAAGCTAACTTCGGTTAGCCTAGAGCGGCGGACGGGTGAGTAACACGTGGATAATCTACCCTCTTGTTTGGGATAGCCTGTGGAAACATAGGGTAATACCAAATAATACTCTTTTATCACAAGATAGAAGAAGGAAAGGCGCTGAGGCGTCGCAAGAGGATGAGTCTGCGTCCCATTAGCTAGACGGTAGGGTAAAGGCCTACCGTGGCAATGATGGGTAGCCGGCCTGAGAGGGTGATCGGCCACATTGGAACTGAGATACGGTCCAGACTCCTACGGGGGGCAGCAGCTAAGAATCTTCCGCAATGGACGAAAGTCTGACGGAGCGACGCCGCGTGAACGATGAAGGCCGTGAGGTTGTAAAGTTCTTTTCGGGAGGAGGAATAAGGTTTGCAGGGAATGGCAGACTGATGACGTTAATCCCGGAATAAGCCCCGGCTAACTACGTGCCAGCAGCCGCGGTAACACGTAGGGGGCAAGCGTTGTTCGGAATCATTGGGCGTAAAGGGCGTGCAGGCGGTATTGCAAGTCTGGCGTGAAAGATCTCGGCTTAACCGAGGGAACGCGCTGGAAACTGTAATACTAGAGTACAGGAGGGGACATTGGAATTCCAGGTGTAGGGGTGAAATCTGTAGATATCTGGAAGAACACCGGTGGCGAAGGCGAATGTCTGGCCATGTACTGACGCTGAGACGCGAAGGTGCGGGGAGCAAACAGGTTTAGATACCCTGGTAGTCCGCACAGTAAACGATGTACACTAGGTGGTGGGTGGTTACACTCAGTACCGAAGCTAACGCATTAAGTGTACCGCCTGGGGAGTATGCTCGCAAGGGTGAAACTCAAAGGAATTGACGGGGGCCCGCACAAGCGGTGGAGCATGTGGTTTAATTCGATGATACGCGAGAAACCTTACCAGGGCTTGACATATATTGGACGAATCTAGAGATAGGTTTTCCCTTCGGGGTCGATATACAGGTGCTGCATGGCTGTCGTCAGCTCGTGCTGTGAAGTGTTGGGTTAAGTCCCGCAACGAGCGCAACCCCTACTGCCTGTTACCATCACGTTATGGTGGGGACTCAGGTGGGACTGCCGGTGACAAACCGGAGGAAGGTGGGGACGACGTCAAGTCATCATGGCCCTTATGTCCTGGGCTACACACGTGCTACAATGGCCGGTACAAAGCGCAGCGAAACCGCGAGGTTAAGCGAATCGCAAAAAGCCGGTCTCAGTACGGATTGGAGTCTGCAACTCGACTCCATGAAGTTGGAATCGCTAGTAATCGCGCATCAGCATGGCGCGGTGAATACGTTCCCGGGCCTTGTACACACCGCCCGTCACACCATCCGAGTTGGGGGTACCCGAAGTCGCTAGTCTAACCCGTAAGGGGGGACGGTTCCGAAGGTATGCTTGGCGAGGAGGGTGAAGTCGTAACAAGGTAGCCGTACCGGAAGGTGTGGCTGGATCACCTCCTTTCTAATAAGAAAGGTATAAGTAATAGCTACTCACAGCTAATACTACAACATAGGATGTTATCCGATAGGTGGAAGACCTATCACAAAAAGACCCTCTTAAAATAATTTGCAAGAAAATTCTCTTCCCGCTCTTTTATAATTTTAGACAACGGGGGCATAGCTCAGTTGGCTAGAGCATCGGCTTTGCAAGCCGAGGGTCAGGGGTTCGAGTCCCCTTGCCTCCAATAACAGATATTTGAAATATATAGCGTAAGGGATTGTAAAGATAATATGGTCAAGCGAATAAGGGTCCACGGAGGATGCCTAGGAGCCGCCAGGCGAAGAAGGACGTGGTTAGCTGCGAAAAGCTGCGATGAGGGGCCAACACCCTATGATCCGCAGATGTCCGAATGGGGTAACCCGACAGTCTGGATGATTGTCACTAATATGTGAATAAAATAGCATATTAGAGGTATACGCTGGGAACTGAACCATCTAAGTACCAGCAGGAGTAGAAATCAAAAATGAGATTCCCTTAGTAGCGGCGAGCGAAAGGGGAAGAGCCCAAACCAAGCGCTTTTAAGTGTTTGGGGTTGTAGGGGTGCATTAGGGGTAACCCGATTAGTAAAAAATGTATGTATTAGACGAAAGATTCTGGGACGATCTGTCAAAGAAGGTGAAAGCCCTGTAGTTGAAAATATATACACTAATTGAATGCATTTCCTGAGTACGGCGGGACACGAGAAATCCTGTCGGAATCTGGGGGGACCACCCTCCAAGGCTAAATACTCGGCGGCTACCGATAGCGCATAGTACCGTGAGGGAAAGGTGAAAAGCACCCCGGGAGGGGAGTGAAAGAGAACCTGAAACCGTGGACTTACAAGCGGTCAAAGCCTAATTTATTGGGTGATGGCGTGCCTTTTGTAGAATGAGCCTGCGAGTTACCGTATGTAGCAAGGTTAAGGGATAGGAGTCCTGGAGCCGTAGGGAAACCGAGTCTGAATAGGGCGATAAGTTGCATGCGGTAGACCCGAAGCCAAGTGATCTAACCATGGCCAGGCTGAAGCTGGAGTAAAATCTAGTGGAGGGCCGAACGTAAATCCGCTGAAAAGGGTTGCGATGAGCTGTGGTTCGGAGTGAAAGGCTAAACAAACTTGGAGATAGCTGGTACTCCCCGAAATAGCTTTAGGGCTAGCGTTACGTGGACTGCCACGGAGGTAAAGCACTGGATAGATGCGGGCCCTTCACCGGGTACCAAGTTTAACCAAACTCTGAATGCCGTGGTACAATGCGTAGCAGTCAGACGGCGACTGATAAGGGCCGTCGTCAAGAGGGAAACAGCCCAGACCGTCAGCTAAGGTCCCTAAGATATACTAAGTGGGAAAGGAAGTATGATTGCACAGACAGCCAGGAGGTTGGCTTAGAAGCAGCCACTCCTTCAAAGAGTGCGTAATAGCTCACTGGTCGAGTAGTCATGCGCCGACAATCCAACGGGGCTAAGTATATCACCGAAGCTACGGCACAGCGCTAGACGCTGTGGGTAGGGGAGCATTCTGTGTACGGATGAAGTCAAGACGGAAGTTTTGGTGGACGGGACAGAAGAGAGAATGCAGGCATGAGTAACGAAAAGAGGGGTGAGATCCCCCTCCGCCGAAAGCCTAAGGTTTCCAGGGTAAAGTCAATCTACCCAAGGGTTAGTCGGCCCCTAAGGCGAGGACGAAAGTCGTAGTCGATGGGAAGCGGGTCAATATTCCCGCACCTCTCAGTGTTTCGATGGAACGAAGCATAGGGCGAAACGCGGCAGGGCGACGGTTGTCCCTGTCGAAGCAGCGAGGCGTTAAGGTTAATAGGCAAATCCGTTAACCAAGAGGAGCTGTGAGCGATTACTTTTACGGAAGTAAGAAGCGCGTGTAGTCGTCGTGCCAAGAAATAGTTTCTAAGGTAAGGCACTGAGGGACCGTACTATAAACCGACACAGGTGGGCGAGCTGAGAATGCGAAGGCGTACGGAAGAACTCACGTTAAGGAACTCGGCAAAATGCATACGTAACTTCGGGATAAGTATGGCTCACGAGAGTGAGTTGCAGAGAAATGGCCCATGCGACTGTTTACCAAAAACACAGGTCCATGCGAACCAGCAATGGGAAGTATATGGACTGACACCTGCCCGGTGCTGGAAGGTCAAGGGGAGTGGTTATTGATTTATCAAGAAGCTACGAACTCAAGCCCCAGTAAACGGCGGCCGTAACTATAACGGTCCTAAGGTAGCGAAATTCCTTGTCGGGTAAGTTCCGACCCGCACGAATGGTGTAACGATATGGGCGCTGTCTCAACGTGAGATCCGGTGAAATTGAAGTTCAGGTGAAGATGCCTGATACTTGTGGTTAGACGGAAAGACCCCGTGAACCTTTACTTCAACTTGACATTGAAAATTGGACAAGGATGTGTAGGATAGGTGGGAGACGTAGATGCGTGGACGTCAGTTTGCGCGGAGTCGTTGGTGAAATACCACCCTTCCTTTTCCAGTTTTCTAACCCTGGCCGTGAAACCGGTTAGGGGAGAGTGTCAGGCGGGAAGTTTGACTGGGGCGGTCGCCTCCTAAAGTGTAACGGAGGCGCGCGATGGTCACCTTAGGATGGTTGGGAATCATCCCTCAAGTGTAAAGGCACAAGGTGGCTTGACTGCGAGGCTTACAAGCCGAGCAGGTACGAAAGTAGGTCTTAGTGATCTGGCGGTAGCGTGTGGAAGCGCCGTCACTTAACGGATAAAAGGTACTCCGGGGATAACAGGCTGATCTTGCCCAAGAGTTCATATCGACGGCAAGGTTTGGCACCTCGATGTCGGCTCATCGCATCCTGGGGCTGGAGCAGGTCCCAAGGGTTTGGCTGTTCGCCAATTAAAGCGGTACGCGAGCTGGGTTCAGAACGTCGTGAGACAGTTCGGTCCCTATCTGCCACAAGCGTTGGATGTTTGAGGGGTTCTGCTTTTAGTACGAGAGGACCGAAGTGGACAAACCTCTGGTGTACCAGTTGTCGTGCCAACGGCAGGTGCTGGGTAGCTACGTTTGGAAGGGATAACCGCTGAAAGCATCTAAGCGGGAAACCCTCCCCAAGATGAGACATCCCATCCTCTTTAAGAGGACTGAAGGAAACAGGAAGAATACCTGTTTGATAGGCCGAGAGTGTAAGCATGGCGACATGTTCAGCTTATCGGTACTAATAAGCCGTGAGGCTTGACCATATTATCGTTGCGATCCCTATATATATCGCACTTAAACTCGATAGCTAAATTCTTTTTAGCTCTCTAGGTTTAAGTTGGCCCGGTGGCCATAGCAGAGTGGATACACCCGTTCCCATCCCGAACACGGCAGTTAAGCGCTCTCACGCCGATGGTACTACAATTATGTGGGAGAGTAGGTAGCTGCCGGGCCTTTTTTTATTTTTACACCTTTAGGGTGTTTTTTTTTTGCTTTTTAATTTTGTTTAAAATTAAGAGATTATAATTGATTTTATATTTAATAATCTTTAATCTGAATTAAAGATTATGAATAAGTTAAATAATATTAAAGCAATAGTTTTAGATTTGGATGGGACTCTACTTACTCCGGATTTACAAATTTTAAATAATACAAAAAATATTTTATTAAAAGCAAAAACAAAGGGTATAAAACTAATAATTGCTTCTGGTCGCACACCTCAAACAGCCTTAAAAATGACTAAATCATTGGATATAAATTCTCCAATGGTATTAGCCAATGGTGCATTAATTTATAATCCTAGTGACAAGAGAATAATCTCATCAAATCCTATAAGTAATGATACTATTAAATATCTTTTGAATGTATCTAAAGATATTCAGATTAGTTTAAATATCTATACTCCATATTGTATTTATATGGAAGAATCAAAGATTAGTGATTATATTAAAGACTCTGGGGATGAACGACAAAATTTGATTAACCAAAAACATTATAATTTTGATGATGAAATTGCTTTAAAATGCGAATTTTTTGGTAAGGACCAAGGTTATAATGAAGATTTGAGAAAATTGGTTATAAATCATAGTAAAAATATTGATGAAGATTTATATATAACTTCAGCACATCCAAACTACTTAGAAATTTTAAATAAAGAGTCCAATAAATATTTTGGTATAAAAAAGGTATTAGAATTAGAATCGATTAATGAAGATCAAGTTTTAATTTTTGGAGATAATCATAATGATATCGAAATGTTGAGCAAGTTCACTAATACAGTGGCTATGGGAAATGCTAAGAATAATATCAAAAAAGCTGCTAAATATATAACTAAATCTAATTCACAGGATGGTATATTTCATTTTATTATGGATTGTACAAATATATTAGAGTAATATATATATTTAAGTTTGATTTAATTGGTATAATTTAAATACTAAAAAAGTAGACAAACTTAACTTTGTCTACTTTTTTATAAATCTATTTATGCTAAATATTTTTTAATTGTATTTGCAATATTTTCCATAGTCTAAAAGATTCCTCTTCAGTCAAAATTAATGAATTTTTCATTGCTTCTTCTAGAGGCATCGCTCTACTAGTGGTTGAAACAATTCCATCAATTCCTAAATCATATAAACTTTCAGTCCCTTTTCCAATATCCCCAGCTAAGGCTATAACAGGTACATTAAATTTCTTTGCAATCTTAGCAACTCCTACAGGAACTTTTCCTCTTTTACTTTGGCCATCGATTTTACCTTCGCCAGTAATTACTAAATCTGCATCTAATAAAGCCTTTTCAAAGCCAATGGCAGTAAGTACAAGTTCTATTCCACTTTTTAATTCAGCATTTAAAAAAGATAGTAAAGCAAAACCTAATCCACCAGCAGCCCCGCTTCCAGCTTCTAGAGCTTCTTTTTCTTTATTAACAAGTTTTGAAAATTGTAATAGGCTTTGATCTAAAAATTCTACACTCTGTTTATCTGCACCTTTTTGAGGACCATAAATATAACTTGCTCCATTAATTCCACATAAAGGATTATCAACATCACATGCTACAGATATTGTTGCTTTTGAAATAGACTTATGTAAGAGAGAGAAATCATAACTTTCTATTTTAGATAAGTTTCCTCCAATAGGTGAAACTTCATTTTTGTCTTTGTCATAGAATTTTGCTCCAAGAGCATTAAGCATACCAATTCCACCATCATTTGTAGCACTTCCACCAATTCCTATGACAAGATTTAAAATTCCCTTATCTAATGCATCTTTAATTAATTGACCTGTACCATATGTGGTAGTATTCAATGGGTTTCGATTTGACTCTTCAACTAAAGGTAATCCGCTTGCTGCTGCCATTTCTATAAATGCTGTGTTTTCATTTCTTACATAACTTGCTTCAATATCTCTAAATAGGGGATCTTTAACAGTAATTGTTTCTCGTTTATAACCTTGTAAACTTTCAACTACTTCTATGAGACCTTCTCCACCATCTGAAATTGGAAATTTTTTTATTTCTATAGATTTATCAGCCTTTTTGATACCTCTTTCAATCGCACTAGCAACTTCAAGAGATGAAGCACTTCCTTTAAATGAATCTGAAGCTATAACTACTTTCATATTTCTTCCTCCTAGCTTGTTATATTCTAGCATGGAAATTTATATAAAAAAACTAGTTTATAGACTAAATATTAGGGTGATTTTTTAGTTTATAACACTATTAAATTTAATAATGCAGTTCATGAAAGAAGTCGATTGCGATTTGAAATATCATAGAGTCTTTAACATTTCTTGGATCTAAGGTTGTAATATCCTTTATTTTATTTAAATGATACTGAAGAGTATTAGAATGCATATTTAGTAAGATTGAAGCTTTTTGGATAGAACCATTTGAATCATAATACATTTTTAAGATATTAATTATTTTAGGAAGGTCTTCTTTTTTATAATTTTTGAAGACTTTATTTAATATTTGATTTTTAGTATTTATAGGTACATTTTCATAAATAAGTTCAATATTTAAATCTGTGTAATATGAAAATCCGCTTTTATTTTTGCTTTTTTGAATTGAAAGGGCATGTTCTGCGTTAATATAATATTCGTTTATATTATAAAATAAATCAGTTTCATCACTAATACCAATAAATACTTTTGCATTAGCTTGTGTTATGAAACCAATTATAGATTCTAATTGATTATTAAGTTTTTCTTTTTCAAGTAGATGAGTAGCTAAAATGATGGAATTAGAGTCTTTTAGAACAATATTGTTAGTAGATAATGAATTTAGTTTATTTAAAACATGTTTTTCTAAATCTAAAAGTTCAATTTTATCTGATAAAACTATTTCTAAACAGATAATTCGTCTTGTTTTTTTAATATCAATATTTAGATCTAACCCTCTTTGGATAAACTGATCATTAAATATTGTGTTATTTGATAAAATCCAGTCGACAAGAAAATAATTTCTAACAGTTTCTTTTTTTCTCTTCTCTTCTTCTCTCGCTTTTCCTTCAAGTAAAATTTCAGTCATTTTCTTTACAATTTTACCAAAGGCTCTAGTTTCATCACTATTACCAGTAATGCCGACAACACCAACTATTACATTGTTTATCTCTATTGGAAAGTTTAATCCGATGTCTGTTCCTTTTAAATTTAGATTATTTTCATGGACCTCTAATTCAGAAAGTTTTTCACTTATAATTTTATAAGCACCTTCATGAAAAGTGTTAATTCTTTTTTTATCGGAACTTGCAATAATAATTCCTTTATCATCCATCAGATTAAGTTTTTTATTTAATAAATTTGATATTTCTACTACTATTTCCATAGCATCTATTTTTGATAATTCCATATATTTATAATATCATGGATTATAATAGCTTTATAGTTCTTTTTATATTAAAATAAGAATGATATATTTATTAAATCTTAGATTAATAAAAAAATAAAATAAATGAAGAAAAAACTTTAATTATCGTATATATTATATATGTACATATTTTAAATTGAGGATATTGTGGCAGATTATATAGAATTTTATAAACCTACATTAAGACGCAAAGATATGCAGTCTGTACTACAGACTATGGTAGATGAGAAAATAGGACCGGGTGCAAAAAAGCAAGAATTTATTTCATTATTATGTGAAAAAATCAAAAAGAAAGGTGGAATAGCTCTTCGTAGTTACTATGATGCTATAGTTTCATCTTTAAAAATTGCAGGTGTTGGAGAAGGCTCTAAGGTAATTATTTCGATTCTAGCTCCCAAATTATATAAATTAGCTATATCAAGTTTAAAGGCTAAGGCGATATTTATTGATATCAATTCTGAAACAGGTTGTTTAGATTCTCAAACGGTTTTAGATTATTTGAGTGAGAAAAGTGCAGATGCTTTAATATTGTGTGAACCTTATTGTCAAATTCCATATAATGAAGATTTTAGTATTTTAAATATACCAATTATTGAAGATATTTCCCAAAGTTTTGGATCTACTTTTGATGATTTCTTTGCAGGTGGTTTTGGGGATTTAGTTATTTGTGCTTTCGAACAAGAACACATAGTATCTTGTGGTGGTGGAGCTGCTATATTATATAATGATGAAAAGAAATATAAAGAACTTATAAAAAAAGAATATCAAATTAAATCTAAATACGAACAAATGCCAGATTTAAATGCTTCTTTGGGAATTATTCAATTAAAAGAGGTAGATGCTCATTTGCAAAAGAGAAATGAGATATTTAATATGTTTAAAAATGCACTTATGAAAACAGATCATCAACTATTTGGACAAAAGGATATTAATTTTATTTCTAATGGATGGACATTTCCGGTAATATTGGACAGTAACCCTGATGATGTAATAAAATTTGCAAAGAAATATAATGTAACATGCATGAAAATGTTCACTAACAGCGTCGGAAACGACTATAAGAATCAATACACACTATATAAAAATGCTAGTGCTTCTTTATTAAGAGCTGTAGCTTTCCCAATTTATCCATTCTTAAAAGCTAGTGAAATTGATATTTTAGTAAAAGTTATTTCACATTTACCATAAAAGGATAATGATTAGGAGAATTTATGATTAACAAATTGAAACATATATTAATTGTAGCTAATTGGCAGAAAACATACGTTAAAGAGGTGTCTGAAAAAATAATAAATTATTTGGATAAAATTAATATAAAATCTACTTTGTTTAAAACTGACTCAAATGAAACTTTAATTCAATTTGATGGAGATATTGATTTAGTTATATCTTTAGGTGGTGATGGAACAGTTTTGTATTGTGTAAGACATTTGCAAGATTTAGGTGTTCCTATTTTACCTGTAAATATGGGAACATTTGGATATATTACTGAGGTTTCTTTAAATGAATGGAAAGCTACCTTAAATTCCTATATAGAGGGTGGAAGTAATCATCTGCTTCATAAAAGATCGACAATAAAAGTTTCAATTATAAGAAAGGGTGATGTTGTGTTTTCAGGAACTGCTTTAAATGAGGTTGTTGTAACATCCAATGGCCTTAGTAAAGTAATTACTCTTGATATGAGTGTAGATAATACGCTACTTGGAAACTTTAGAGCAGATGGAATGATAGTTGCAACTCCGACAGGTAGTACAGGTTATTCCTTAGCTGCTGGTGGACCTATTGTAGATAATGATTTATCAGCATTAGTGTGCACACCAATTTGTCCATTTACTTTATCAAATAGACCTTTAGTAGTTTCAAGTGAAAGACGGATATCTTTGAAAGTTTTGGAAAATCAGAGAACGGATGTTATGGTAAATTTAGATGGACAGGTAAATACTCAAGTCTATGAAAATGATATTGTTGAAATTAGAAAATCAAGGACAAAAGCTATTTTATTAGTTACAAATAATAGAACAAATTTTGATATATTACGTGATAAATTGAACTGGTCAGGAGGTAGAGGTAATGCTTGAGTGTTTAGATATACACGCATTTAAATTAATTGAGGATATACATATTGATTTTAAAGATGGTTTCAGTGTTATTACTGGTGAAACAGGTGCTGGTAAATCAATCATGCTTTCTGCTCTATCTCTTCTCTCTGGAGCTAAAGGGGAAGCCTCTTCTATCCGTAATGGTTTTGATAGTGCTACTGTGATTGGACAATTTTTTATAAATAGTAATGATAAAGAATTAGTAAGTTTTCTCAAAGATAATAATATCGAATATTGTGATGATACACTTATTATTAAAAGGGTTATTAAAACAAATGGCAGAACACTTAGTTATATAAACAATGAGGCGATTAATAGAAATTTATTAATGCAACTATCTACTTATTTAATTGATATTTCAGCTCAACACGCACACCAATCGATTATGAAAAGTTCTAAACAATTATTTTTGCTTGATAGTTATGGAGAGAACTTTGAATATTTAGATTCATATAAAGAAGCCTATCAAAGAGTTAAGGACCTAGAAAATCAAAAAACTGAAATTGAGAACATAATAAATTCATCAAAACAGCAAGAAGATTATTTAAAATATGCCTTTGAAGAAATAAATAGTGTAGATCCGAAAGAAAATGAAGATGAAGAATTAAGTGACAAAATTAGAAGAATTAGTCAATTTGAACAAATTCATGATAATATAAGCTATATAATTAATATTTTAGGAAATTCATATGAGGGAGCTAGTACAATAAACAATCTTGAAAATTGCAATGAACTTTTGGATAAGGTTGGTAGAAAAGATGATTCTCTTCTACCTTTAGCCTCAAGAATAAAGAGTTGTACCTTAGAGATTGAAGATATTTATGAAACTTTAAAAGATTATTTAGAGAATATGCAATATAGCCAAGTTGAACTCGATCAGATGCAAAGTAGATTAGCTCAACTCCAAAAAATAAAGAAAAAATATGGCCCTTCTCTTAGCAGTGTTATTGAATTTAAAAATAATATAGATTCCAAACTAAGTGCATTAACTAATGGTGAAGATGATATTATTTTTATTGAAAAGAAACTAAATAAAGCTAAAGCTGAGTTAAAAGAAAAAGCTTATGAGCTAAGTGCTAGACGTAAAAAAAGTTCTTTGAAATTATCCTCTTCCATAGAAAAAACTTTGAAAAAATTAGGAATGAAACATGCATCTTTTGCTGTGAATTTGACAACAAAAGACTTTCATCTTGATGGAATAGATAATGTTGATTTCTTAATGAGTGCTAACCCTGGTGTTGAAAAGAGAAGTATTAAGGAAATAGCAAGCGGTGGTGAACTTTCAAGGGTAATGCTAGCTATTAAAACAACGTTAAGTGAGAAGGATAAAGTTTCAATCTTAGTTTTTGATGAAGTCGATGCTGGAATTGGTGGTGAAGTTGCTACTAATGTTGCTCAAGCTTTACTCGATTTAGCTGCAACTTCTCAAGTTATTGCAATTACTCACTTAGCTTCAATTGCAAGTAAGGCGCACTCTCATTTAATGGTAAAAAAATATGTAGAACATGATTTAAGTTTTACATCAATTGTTGAACTTAATGACGAGGAAAGAGTTTCAGAAATAGCTAGAATGTTGTCCGGAGATAGTAATTCAAAGGTATCTTTGGAGCATGCTAAAGCTTTATTAGTTTGATACTAAAATTATATAATCAAATATGGGTTTTTAGTAATATTAATAAATAAATATATAATAACTATATCAAATAAAATAATTTAGATGATATAGTTATATAGTTTTTATATAATAATTTGTTTGATTTATATTATTATTTATGCAAAATTTAATAAAGTTTTCATTTCTTTAAACGAGTCTTTATTAATATTTAAAGTATCTAAGTCCTTTTCAAAATATGTATAAACAATATTTTGAAGAGCTTTCATTTCTAGATTCAATTTTTCTTCATGAGCCATTGATAAGAAATTAATAGTATATTCAATTAGATTATTATGTAATCCTTCTTTATTTATTCTTACAGCTATAGATTTTGCTTCATCATTAAAAATACTTTTAACAGTATCTTTTTCTTTTTTTCTACCTTGGATCATTATAAAGTCAATTAAGTGTGAAATACTTTGTTTCTTAGATTCCCAAGTTAGAGTATTTGGAGTTATAAATAAAGATCTTAAAGCTCTAAGACATGTACCAATATTTTCTATAAAGATTGTATCTGTTGGAGTATATTTCGTACCTTTAGATATCATAGAGTAATTATCAATATCTCTTGCAATCTGTTTTAACTCCAAATCGTCAACAACGCTTAATGATCTTTCAATCCATTTATATGTTAAATCAACAATTCTTTCATTTACATCACTATTATTAATTGTATAGTGGTTTGAAGTTTTAGAGTTTTTATCAGTTAAAGTTAGATACAATTCAAAGCCAGTTTCGCCTGAGTGTTCATCTAAAATTGCATCTCCTTTAAATTTTCTAAGAGAAACTGAATCAAATATTTCAAATTTAATATTCTCTTCAACAATCATGTACTTAGTTAAATTGAACCTTCCATACTTACTATCATATAATTCGATATTAGCTATCAAACGATTTAATATGAAATATAGAGAAGCTTCAACCTCTCCCGGTAATAAGTTTAGAGATTTTTGAGCTAAGCTCATACCATCTCCATCACTTTTGTTATTACATTTTGCTAATTTTAAATCTTTTAAGAATGGTGTTAACAAACTATCCTTACTATATTTTTGAAACAAGTTAATGGAATAGAGGGCATAGTTAATATTTTGAACGGGTTCAACACCTGCTAAGTCGTTAAAAAACCAACCACAAGATGTAAAAGAGAAATGAGTGTTTTTTATACCTACGAGAAGTGATGCAATTTCCGTTTCATGCCCTTTAGCTTCACTGTGGGAGGAGACTATGCTATCTATAAAATTATCCATATCAACTGACCCACAAACAGAAGTTGAATAGTCTAATAATAATTGATATGGGTCTACTTTAGAATTAAATATCTCTAAAATTCTAGTATTATAAATTTCTTTTAGTCTATTTGAATTATTAACAAAGGCTATTCTAAGTGGCAATCTCCATTTTTGATTCCAATTAGGTTCCCCTCCTGTATGACATCCACAATCTTTATACCATCTACTAACCCCGTGAAAACAAGACCAACTAGTTCCTTTGTTTTCTTCACCTGGTTTTAGATAAGCTCTTCTTGTTGGAGGATTCTCTTCTAAGAATGTAGCATAATTTGTTAGTTCAAATTCATCTCTTTGGTATACCTTCTTTATTAAAGCAGCTAATGCCATATCGCCAAACGGTTCATGGTGGCCATATATTTCACCATCGGTTGCCGTATGTATTAAGGTAGTATTATCTTTATCACTGATGTTTTTAATTACAGAGTATAAGTTATCAGCGTCTCGTAGAAGGTGACCAAAACTAATACCTTCAGCTAATTGAGGATTATAAAAAAATGCGGATATTTTATTACCATTTTCACCATAAATGTAAAATGGGGTATCATAAGGTGCAGCTTGCTCTTTTAACTGTATTATTTTTTGCTTATCATCTTCTATAGCTTGACACTGCCAAGGGGAAAGAATAATAAATTTAATGCCTTCTTCAACAAGAATATCAATTACACTCTCATTAACTGCGGTCTCTGGCAACCACATTCCTTCTGGCATTCTATCAAATCGTGATTTAAAATCTTCAATTCCCCAACGAATTTGAAGTCTTGCATCTTCAAGGCTATCTAAGGGTAAAATTGTATGATTAAAACCTTGCGCTATTGCATTTCCATGCCCAAGTCTTTCAATACTTTTTTTATCTGCTTCAATTATTTTGTCATGAACATCTTTATGATGGGTTTCAATCCATGATAAAAGAGTAGGTCCAAAGTTAAATGATATATATTCAAAGTTATTTAATAACGAAACAATTTTACCTTTTGAGTTTAAATATCTACTTCTTGTATTTGAAGCATAGCACTCATGGAGTATTCTCTCATTCCAATTTATAAAAGGGGATGCAGAGTGTTGTTTGGGAATAATGCCTGTAAAAGGATTTTCCCTAGGGGGCTGATAAAAGTGCCCATGTAAAATTAGTTTTTTTTTATTTGTGTTGCTCATAGTGGGAATATAGCATAATAAAAAAATTTTGTGTAGAAGCCTATCTATATATGGTTTTTACATTAACATACGGTTGACCAAAACTTAAGATTTATTTACCATAACTTAACGTTGAGTATAAAGGGGTTATCTATTTATGATACTTGTCGATATTGGGAATCTATCTTTTCAAGAGTTGAAATATCTTGCCAAACAAGAAGGCGTTGAAGATTATGAAAATTTGAGTAAAGATGACTTAATTGATGAATTAAGTGATATTTTTGATATAGTTGATGGATCTATTCAATTAAATAACAGACTGTTAAGTACAAGTGGACAAAGATATGTTAATTCCTTAAGTGATTCAGCAACACAAAAAGAAGTTAAAGACTTGCCCGGTGTTGAGAGCTTGACTGAATTATATATGGAAACGTCTATACATTTTATGCTTTCAGATTTAAGTTGGGGTTTTGCTTATTGGTCAATTTCACCACTTACTAAAGCTAAATTGTTAGAAGAAGATGAAACTTATTTGTTAAATGTATTTTTAAGAGTTACTTTAACAAATAATGATACAAATGAAACTTCTTTTTATGATATTAATGTTGATAAAGATGATACATGTTGGAGCATAAATCTCTCAGATCTTGGTTGTACATATCAAGTTTCTTTATGTGTTAAAAATGATGCAGGTATGATAATTGCTTTAGCTCAATCAATTGCTTTAACAGTTCCTCTTCCTTATTGGTTTAAACATTCAGAAGAGTTAGAAAGTAATCCTGTTCTATTTAATTCTTCTTTTTCTTCAATAATTACAAAACAAGGTGATTATAAAGATACTTTAGTAGTTAAATCTGTAATGACGAAATTAGCTCATGGAGATAATAATGGCAAATACTAATGTAAATTTTGTTCTTCACGCTCATATGCCTTTTGTAAGGCACCCTGAACATGAAAGATTTTTAGAAGAAGATTGGTTATTTGAATCAATTAACGAATCTTATTTACCTCTGCTTAGAATGTTAAAAAAACTCAGAGATGGTAATATTAATTACAAGATGAGTATTTGTTTTTCGCCAACTCTGATTACTATGTTATTAGATCCTTTATTACAAAAAAGATACATAAGTTATTTGAAACTACATATTGAACTTGGTAGGAAAGAAGTTAAAAGATGTTCAAGAGAACAAGTTGAAGCCTTAGAAATGGCTAAGACTTATTTAGCGTCATTAGAACTTAACTTAAAAGAGTATGTTTATCTATATGAACATAATATTTTAAAAGGGTTTAAAGAACTTAAAGAACAAGGTTATTTAGAATTGCTAGCTAGTGCAGCTACAAATTCTTTCTTCCCCGTATATAGCGAATTTCCAATTGCTGTTAATGCACAAGTTGAAGTCGGAATTCAAACTTTTATTGAAGCTTTTGGTTATGAACCAGATGGTTTTTGGTTACCAGAGTTAGGCTATTATCCAGGGGTAGAAAAAATATTAGCTAAACATAATATTTCATATTTCCCTGCATCTTCTCAATCTGTTTTATTTAGTGAAACTCGTTGTGATACCGGTGTATATAGACCTGTAAGAACAGAAAATGGCGTTACAGTATTTCCAAGGGATTATCAAACAACATCATTAGTTTGGTCTCAAGATGGTTATCCAGCTTCTAAAGAATACAGAGAGTTCTATAGAGATATTGGTTATGATTTACCAATTGATTACATTGGACCATATATCCATGAACCTGAAGTTAGAGTATTTACTGGTTTTAAATATTGGGCTATTACAGAAAAAGGTCCAAATAAAGAGTATTATGATAGAGATAAAGCAATGAAGGTTGCAAGTCAACATGCTTTAAACTTTGTTTATAATATTTCACAAAAGGGTAGAGCTGTTAGACCTAATCTAAATGGACAAGATCCTTTATTTACTTTATGTTTTGATGCAGAACTTTTTGGTCACTGGTGGTATGAAGGACTACAATGGTTAGAAACATTATTAACTGAACAAAATAGTGAATGTGCTTCAATATCATTTATTAGTCCTAAAGACTTTATTAATAATGAATATAAGAATTTCCAACCAATTAAACCTTGTTTATCTTCTTGGAGTAATGGTGGTTTTGCTAAAATTTGGCTCGATGGGTCAAATAACTGGATTTATCGTCATACGCATAAGGCTATTGAAAGAATGGTTGAATTATCTGAAAGATTCCCAAACCAACAAAGTTTAAAAAAGAGATTTTTAGATCAGGCTGCAAGAGAAGTATTATTATCGATGGCTTGTGATTGGCCTTATATGATTTATAATGATACAAACTCACAATTTGCAAAAAATCAGTTAATTTCACACCTTGCTAATTTTAATGTTGTTTATTCTAATATGTGTAAGAATGCAGTAAATACAGAATGGCTTGTAAAAAGCGAATCAAGAGATGCAATCTTTCCTAGAATGGACTATAACATTTTTGAGATTTATAATTGTAATAATCTTTAATAATTGTTAATTAAAATATATTTTATATTAAACCTAGAGATATTACTCTAGGTCTATTTTTGTCTATTTAATTGTTAATTATTTATTATTACTAAACAAAAAGTAACTATTTGTTACATAAATATTGTTAAAAATAATAATATAGAAATAAAATATTGTATAAAAGTGGTATTTAGTGTAACATAAGGGTTGAAACGTGGTAAAAAATGAGTAATAAATAAATATATGGAGTTTATTTAATGGACACAGGCATCTTTAAAATAACTATAGATGAAAAAGGTCGTTTCCAAGTTCCCTCAAAAATGAGAGATATTTTTGGAGATGAAACTTTTGTGCTAACCTATGGTGTTGAAAAATGCTTACAAATAATTAGTGTTAATGACTTCAACCTAATTAAGGATACCATAAACAAAAATACTGCTTCCATGTTTGATAGAAATAGTAGGATGTTACTTAGAAGATTTGTAGCACCTGCATCAGAAATATCTTTAGATAAGAGTGGTAGAATAAGTTTACCAAGAGCTTTAAGAGAAGATGTTGATTTAATAAGTAAGAGCGAAGGTATTTTATTAAATGCTGGACCATTTATAGAAATTTGGAGTTTATCAAATTATCAAGCTATAAATGACAGTCTAGATATTGAAGAGGCTAGTTCTCAGTTGTTTGATAAGATGAACCAAATTTAGGAGTGATTATGGAATATGT
This sequence comes from Sphaerochaetaceae bacterium, assembly GCA_963677735.1. Taxonomy (GTDB): domain Bacteria; phylum Spirochaetota; class Spirochaetia; order Sphaerochaetales; family Sphaerochaetaceae; genus Pleomorphochaeta. Next base: position 1,025,008 of record OY782505.1, on the reverse strand, counting down.
GCATATGCCAGTAATGGCAGCAGAAGTAAAAGAATATTTAATCCCTCCAACTGAAGAAAAACCAGTAATGGTGGATTGTACTACCGGAGAAGGTGGTCATACACATATGATGTTGAGTAGTTATCCAAATCTTACAGTTTATGGCTTGGATTGCGATGAACATATACAAGAAAAAGCTAAGTATCGTATGAAAAACTTTGGAGACCGTTTTATACCTGTACATACTTGGTTTGATGATTATTTTAAGGATTATAGTGGACCTAAACTAGATTTAGTTCTTATTGATTTAGGAATTAGCATCTACCACTATGAAGAGTCTAATCGTGGTTTTTCTTTTAAAAAAGAAGAAAAATTAGATATGAGATTAAATGAAAAAAGTGATCTTACTGCACAAATGGTAGTAAATTCATATTCACAAGAAGATCTAGCCAACTTAATCTATAAGTATGGTGAAGAGAGATATTCTAGAAGGATTGCAAAGGCCATTTGTGAAGCTAGGGGACTTAAAAAAATTGAAAGTTCAAATGAACTTGAAAATATTATTTTCAATTGTGTACCTCAAAATTATAAGCATGGAAGGATTCATCCTGCAACAAGGACCTTCCAAGCTTTAAGAATTGAGGTAAACAATGAGTTAGACAGAATCGAAAGTACAATAATGAATGGAGCAAAAGCATTAAAAGTTGGTGGAAGAATGGCTGTAATATCCTTTCATTCACTTGAAGATAGAATAGTTAAATGGACATTTAAGGAACTAGCAAAAACCTGTACTTGTCCACCTGAAGCCATCTATTGTACATGTGATAAAGAACCTTTAGTTAAAATATTGACAAAAAAGCCAATAGTAGCAACTGAAGAAGAGAATAAGGTTAATCCTCCTAGTAGAAGTGCAAAGCTAAGAGTGATTGAGAGAATTTGAGAAGTGTGTGTTAATTAATATTTAATTAAGCACTAAAAAGGGTGGTGTTAAATGGTTGCAAACGAAAAAAAACAAAAACCAGGTCAAAGGGTAAATATTCCTCACGCGTTAACTGTTTTTACTATTGCAGCGACATTTACCAGCCTTTTTACGCCAGCTTATTTAAATGGTATCAACGAAAGTTTAGTTATTGAACATTCTAAGTTGATGCAAGAAAGAGAGTTATTAGTTGAAAGAAGGAATAAGGAGCTAAGTATTATTAGTTCTTTAAAAACACCTGAAAGTGTTTATAAAATGGCACTTTTACAAGATTTAGATTTACAGTTGGTAAATAATGAATAAAAGAAGGTTAATATGGCTTTTTCAACGTATAAATACGGAATCTTCAGTGTTGCAAGATTTTCTCAAGCTAATGTAGTTAAACAGACTTCTAAAAAAATATTAGACGTTGTAATAGACTCGAGAAAAATTACTGAAAACTGTTTGTTCGTGTGTCTTGATGGTCAAAATTTCGATGGACATGATTTCATTGAAGATGCGATCTTAAGAGGTGCATGTGCTCTTTTGATTAAAAAAAATAAAATTCGTGAAGTTCAAGATAGAACAAAAAACAAAGATATTGGTATATTAGCTGTTGATTCACCACTAGATGGATTACAAAAACTAGCTAAGAATTATATATCTCAATTCCCAAAAGTTAATTATACAGCTATAACAGGATCTGTTGGTAAGAGTACAACAAAACAAGCCTTAGCAGCTCTTTTGTCAACTCATGGTAATACAGTATATACTCCAAATAATTACAATAGTGAAATTGGATTACCATTATCCCTATTACAAATTGATGAAACAACAGATTATGGTGTTTTTGAAATGGGAATTGATCATAGGGGAGAGATGGATAAACATTTATCTATGTTAACTCCTAACCAAGCTATAATAACTAATATTGGTACCTCTCATATTGAAAAACTTGGATCAAAAAGAAAGATTGCTAAGGAAAAAGGCAAAATTTTTCACAAAAATTTAGATATAGCTTTAATTTCAAAAGATTGTGCATATAAAAATCTGTTATGTAAAAATTTAAAAAATAATCCTCATGAATATAGCTATAAAGATGTACATTTTTTTGATCAAGGTTTATTAGGTGTTGAGATACAAATTGATAAGGACTTTGTAAGATTGCCTATACTTGGTGAACATTTACTTGAAGATATAGTAGCTGCAATTACCTTAGCTAAGAAGATGGGCTTAGATAACGAACAAATACTTGAAGGTTTATCTAACTTTAAGCCTATGCCAGGTAGAGGATCTATTGTTGATGGCGATATAACTGTAATTGAAGATTGTTATAATGCATCTCCTATTTCTACGAATTTTATCCTAAATTATTTAAAGAAAATTGCTTGGTCAGGAAATAAAAAAGTTGTTTTAGGTTCAATGAAAGAGCTTGGAAGAAATACTAAGAAAGCTCATGTAGAAATTGCAAAGAGTGTATATAATAATAAAATAGAAAGTGCTTTTCTATTTGGAAGCGAAATGGAAAATGCTTATCAATATCTGAAAAAGGAAAATTTCCAAGGAAATTTATTTTATAGTGATAATTTTGATGATTTGTCCTATGCTGTTGATAAAAATAAAAAACAAGGAGATTTGTTCTTGTTAAAAGGATCAAGAGCTATGGCAATTGAAAGATTACTCCCAACTTTACAAGGAGTAGTTTAGTGACAAATTTTTTATATAGCTTTTTATTTCCTTTTATTTTAAGTTATGTTTTAACTTATCTAACATCACTTTTGTTAATAAGTAAGGCAAAAATTTTAGTAAGCAAACCAAAACCTGAACTAGAAGGATTCCATCCTGACAAAGCGAATATACCAAATATAGGTGGAGTATCATTTGTGATTTCAACTATGGTTACAACATCTATATTTGCTCAAATAGATAAACAACTACTATATTTTATTTCAGCTATCTTTAGTTTTGCTCTATTAGGGTTTGTAGATGATTTCTATAAAAAAGATAGTTCAAATGGTGATGGAATTAAAAGCTCAACAAAATTAATTTGGCAGATTATAATATCTGTTGTTTTTGTTATGTATGGAACAAAAAACAATTATATATCTAGTGGAATTGCTTTTTTTGAAAGAGAGGAAATTCTATATAGAGTTATAGAAAATGTTTGTTTAATTTTCTTATTAGTATATTTTGTTAATGCTTTTAATATTACCGATGGACTAGATGGCTTAGCAGGTTATGTTAGTTTACCTTTATGTGTTCTTTTAATATTGATTGCAATAATGATTCCAAGTAACAAACTAACTATAATTTTGGCTGTTAGTATTTTTGCCTCAGTTTTAGCCTTTTTAAAATTCAATAGATACCCGGCAAAATACTTTATGGGTGACTGTGGATCAATGGCACTTGGTGCAACTTTGCTTCTTATTGCATATTCATTAAATGTAGCAACAATATTTATAATAGCTTCATTAATGCTAAGTGTTGAATTGTTTACATCGCTTATACAAATTATAGCAATTAGAGTTTTTAAAAAGAAAGTTTTTTCAATAGCACCAATACATCATTTATTTGAAAAAAAAGGTGAAAGTGAAATTAAAATTGTAAATCAATTTACAAGAATTTCAGCATTGTTTTCAATTATAGCTTTATTATTATTTTGTTATTTGAATAATTAAAAGATAAAAAAAGGAGTAATTATACTTACCTTAGGAGAGGGGAAAATGAAGAAAAAATCTAATATAAAAGATAAGAACTTTTTTTTATCTCCCTTCGTCTATTTTATCTTAATTCTATCAATCGTATTGTATGGTTTAGTTATAATGTATAGTGCTTCTTATTATGAAGCACTTATTCATAATCTAGACCATTATTATTTTTTAAAAAGACAAGTAATGTTTGTTATTTTAGCAATTATAGTTGCCATAATAGTTCATTTTGTTGATTTTAAAGTAATTGAAGCAGTTACTTATCCATTTACAATAATATCAATAATTTTTATGTTGCTTACCTTATTTACACCATTTGGGGTTACTATTTTAGGAGCTAGAAGATGGCTAGAAATTGGACCAATACCAAGTTTCCAACCATCGGAATTGGTTAAGGTTTCTACTGTATTATTTTTAGCTAAATATTATAAGGATGAAAATAAAAGAGATATTATTCCAATTTTACTTGTATTGCTTAATGCTGCACTAATATTACTTCAAAAAGATTATTCAACAACTATTGTTTATTTAATTACATCTTTTGCACTATTGTTAATCTGTGGCTGTGAGTTAAAGATTATATCATTAATTGCCCTATTTTTATTTATTCCAGCAGGACTAGCTCTTTTTTCACAAGGTTATAGAATTAAAAGAATTATATCATTTATTTTCCCCTCATTAGATCCCACAGGATTAAATTATCAAATTAATAATTCTATAGAAGCGATTGCTAGTGGAGGGTTATTTGGTAAATCTATTGGAAGTGGCTATTATAAAATGGGAATTTTACCAGAAGTGCAAAATGATTTTATCTTTGCTCATCTTGGGGAAGAAACAGGCTTTATAGGAATTTTTATCTTAATTTTATTTTTTCTAGTTTTTACACATATTGGATACAGTGTAGCTAGAGAAAATTATGACAAAAATAAATTATTTTCTTACATCTCTTTTGGAATAACTACGCAAATAGTTTTACAGGCAATCATAAATATGATGGTTGTTACAGCACTATTACCTCCAACAGGTATCCCCTTACCATTTTTTTCTCAAGGAGGAACAAATCTATTTTTTACAATAGTTTTAGTTTCCATAATCCATAAAATTATATTTGAAACTTCCATTAGTAGTGAAGATGAAGATTCTTTAGATAAAGAGGATGTAAATAATTCAAAATATATTACAGACTATGAGGAGTTAAATTTTGACTAAAAGAAATAAAGTTATCATAATCTCCTTGATTGTAATTATGGGGATTTTTTCTATTTTTATAATCCTATTTAATTCTTCAAATCTTAATTTGGAGAAAATTGAAATTTCTATAGATGAAGGAGATGTTCCTTCTACGGTTGTATCTTATTTAGAAAAATATGAAAATAGAAATATTTTTAAAATAAACTTGAATGAAATTATTAGTACGATTGAAAATAATCCATTCGTTGATAGTGCTAAAGCAAAAATTACGCTATCAAAAAATTTAAGAATAAGCTTAAAAAAAGTTCAAGTTAATGCTATAATATATGAAATAGAAAACAAATCTTATGCGATATTGAGTGATAAAGGAATCTTTAGAGTTAATAATGAAGATAAATCTTTAATTGATAATCATTTAATTATTATTGAGATGAAACAAAACGTATTAAATGCTTTGCTAAAACAGAAAGACTTTAATAAATTTAATACTCTTGTAGACAATCTTGACTTATTAAATGATTTTTCTTACTTGATAAGTAGTGTAAAATACGATAATAATGTTAATAATAGTTTTGGTTTTTTTAAGCTAGAATTAGAGAATACTAATACAGTAATTAGAGTTCGTGAGCAAGTTGATTCTCATTTACTTATGAAGGCAATAGAATTGGCACAGAAATATGACTTCAATAAAGAAAGTCAAACTGTATTGGATGTATACCATGGGGCAATTATCGAGAGAGATTTGCCTTTGGGAGGGTGAGTAATTGGCTGGAGAAAAAGTGTTGATGGGGTTAGATATTGGCTCTGGTACTATTAGATGTGTAATAGGTTCCATAGGCCGAGACGAACAATTCATGGTCGACAGTATTTGTGAGAGAGCCAGTGAAGGAGTTTTGCATGGTTCAATAATAAATATTGAACAAGCAGTACGAGCTATAAATAGTGTTATAAACGAAGCTCAGTTATTAGCTGGCACTGAAATAAATGATGTAGTAATTGGAGTTGGTGGTGAATCCATAAAAGGCACAATTAGTCAAGGTGTTGTTGGAATAAGTGACCCCGATCAAGAAATAAAAAAAGATGATGTAATTAGAAGTATGGAAGTTGCTAAAGCTTTTGAGCTTCCATCAGATAGAGAGGTTGTACACTTACTTGTACAAGATTTTAAAATTGATGGTCGATCTGGTATTAAAGATCCTATCGATATGTTAGGTAGACGCTTAGAAACTAAAGTATTAGTTGTCACTGCGAGTTCTGTTTTATGTCAAACTCACAGAAAATGTGTTCAACGTTTGGGATTAAACGTAAGAAGAACAACCTTACAAAGTTTAGCTGATGCAGATGTAACATTGTCTGCAGAAGAAAAAGAAATGGGCACTATATTAATAAATATTGGTGCTGGAACTACAGATTTAATAGTTTATGGGAATGGAACCCCTATATACACCGGTGGTGTTAATTTGGGTGGAAATTCAGTTACTGATGATATTGCTTTAATTTTTAGTAAACCTAAGGCGGTTGCAGAACAATTGAAAATTGAATATGGTCATTCTTTTGTACCATCAGTATCGAGTGATGAATTATTTACAATTCCAAGTGTTGGATCTTTGCCCTCTATTCAAATGCCTAGAAAAGAGTTGGCAAAAGTTATTGAAGCTAGAATGGCTGAAATATTTTCTAGACTTCAAAATGAATTGTTAACAATTCCAGATCTTGGAAATATTGGAGGCGGCGTAGTTTTAGTTGGTGGTGGAGCTTTATTATCTGGAGTTACTGATTTAGCAAGTGAAATTTTTAGACTTCCTTGTAGAGTTGGATTTCCAGAAGCTTTAGGTGGCTTAGATAGAAATTATATAAATCCACAATATACTACTGTATTAGGTTTATTAAAAAGTAACGCAAAAAAACACATAGAATCTTCTTCTAGTAGAAGAAAAAATAATAAAAAAGATGGAACATTTGGACATAAAGTTTTGGGATTTTTCAAATCTTTATTGTAGAAATTAAAGGATAGAGTTTATGGATGTTGGAATGTTTGAAGTGCAAGATATGATTTCAGGAGATCAGGCAGTAGAGACTAACATTAAAGTTGTTGGTGTTGGTGGAGCCGGTGGTAATGCTATAAATCGTATGATTGCAAGCGGTTTGAAAAAGGTATCATTTGTTGCAATGAACACTGATATGCAAGCTTTACAGAGATCTAATGCACAAACACGAATTACTTTAGGAAAAGCCTTAACGGAAGGTTTAGGTGCTGGTGGTATTCCTGAAATTGGTGAAAAAGCTGCTTTAGAAAGTAAAGAAGATATTAAAAGCGAAGTGGAAGACTGTGATATGGTTTTTGTTACCGCTGGAATGGGCGGTGGAACAGGAACAGGGGCAGCTCCTATTGTTGCTGAAGTTGCAAAAGCTGCTAATGCTTTAACAGTTGCAGTTGTAACTACACCTTTCTCTTTTGAAGGAAAGAAAAAATTAGCCTTAGCACAACAAGGAATTGATAAGCTTAGAGAACAAGTTGATACTTTGATTATTATTCCTAATCAATACTTATTGAATGTTGTTGAGAATAATACTCCGATAAAACAAGCTTTTTTAATGGCTGATGAAGTTTTATACATGGGTGTGCAAGGTATTTCTGAATTGATTACAGAACCTGGTGAAATTAATATTGACTTTGCTGATGTTAGAACCGTTATGAAAGGCAAAGGTGATGCATTAATGGGCATAGGTTTTGGAGAAGGCGCGAATCGTGCAGTAGATGCTGCGAGACAAGCAATTAGCAATCCTCTATTAGCAAATGCTTCAATTAATGGTGCTAAAAGTGTTTTAGTTAATTTAGCTGGATCTGATTCACTAACAATTCAAGAATACCAAGATGTTGTTGAATTAATTACTGAAAATTGTGCCGATGATGCACTTATTATTGCAGGACAATCGTTCAATTTAGATCTTGGTGATAGAGTTAAAGTAACTGTTGTTGCTACAGGCTTTGAAAAGGCAAGTGATAATGTAGGTGAACATTTATTTACAGCACAACCTGAGAAAGCTAAAAAAGTTGAAGCCGAAGCTCCTAGAGACAGTGAAAGCGCTCAAGGGGAAGATAAATCAAATATGGCTACAATCACTGTTAATAGATGGCAAGATTTACAACAGAGAATTGGAACTCAAGCAAATGGTGGAGAACCTGATGATTACAATATTCCAGCAGTATTGAGATATCAAAAAAGAAGGGATTCAAATAAAAAATGATAAATCATTCTTTAATAATTAAAGAATATATAGATTATTTATTATATCAAAGACGGTTGCAAGATGCGACCGTCGATGTTTATAAAGCTCAAGCATCATATTTTTTAAAGTATTTAGATGATTCTCAAGTAGAGCTTAATCAGTTTACTATAGAAGATCTTGAACAATATTTTTCTATAAGTCGAGAAGAAAGATCTCTTTCTCCTAGATCTCAAGCAAAGAATTATAGTGCTTTGAAGAATTTTGTTAAATTCTTAATTCAAAATAAATATAGAGAAGATAATCCCTTTGATTTAATTGATTCGATTAAAATAAATAAAAGTTTACCAGAAGTAGTTAGTGAGGAAGAAGTTAATTTATTATTAAATTCTATAGAATTAAGTGATGATTTATCTATTAGGGATAATGCTCTATTTGAGTTAATTTATAGTTGTGGATTAAGAGTTAGTGAAGTAATAAATTTAGAATTAACAAATTATCAAAAAGATTTTTTAATTGTTCAAGGTAAAAGAGATAAAATGAGGTATGTTCCCATTGGAGATGTTGCAAAGGAAAAATTAAATTATTATTTGAATAATGCGAGATCTCATTTGGTTAAAAATAAAACTCAATATATTTTTCTTGGGAGACGAGGCAATAAACTAAGTAGACAAGCAATTAATAAACGACTTGAGATGTATTGTTATAAATGTGATGTACATATTCATGTTCATACACTTAGACATTGTTTTGCGACACATTTATTGCGGGGTGGAGCAGATTTGAGAGTAGTTCAAGAACTGCTAGGTCACAGTGATATTCAAACCACGCAAATATATACTCATTTAAATAATAAAGACTTAGAAAATACTTATAACAAATATCATCAAGAAATTGAGATTGATAAAGAAAAGAAATAATAAATTAAGGCATTTTATAATGTAATTATATATTTAATTATATGACTTATGAAAATAAATTATTGTTATCTTTAGTTAGAGATATAAGTGAACTTGAGAAAATAAAATATCTAAAAGCTAATTTAAATCTTAAGGAAATATTAAATCTTCATAAACATCATTCAACTAGTAGATTATATGAGCGATATTTGCGCTTTAAAGATTATAATTGTGCATTCGTTGATGATTTCTTTTATCCGATAGATCTATTAAAAGTTGCAATTCCTCCCTTTAGAATAGCTTCAACAAAATCATTTCCATCTACCCTTGACTCACATATTGGGATTTTAGGTTCTTCTCACCCCAATTTTTCATTTTTAGAAGAATATTATAGATTTGGAATGGAGATAGCAAAAAATAATTTGAATTTAATAATTTTAAATTTTAGTGGAATATCTAAAATTATTCAAAAAGGTTATCTTGAGATAAAAAAAGAGAACTATTGTTTACTTGCAAGTGGTTTTTCTATATTAGATTCCTATCCAAATCATTCAAATAAAAGTATATATTTATCTCCTTTTGAAGTTGATTTAAAGCCATCTAGAGACTCATTTTTACAGACATATGAAATTTATGGCTCTCTATTAGATCATTTGATATTATTTCAACTAGGAAAAAATGATGATTGTATAAAAGTAATAAATAGGGCTTTAGATTGTGGAACTAATATTTTTGTTCATAAAAGTGCAACTATTAATAATGAGAAGAATGAAGTCAGTTATAATATTGTTGAAGAAGGTTGTCAATCAATAAATTGTATAAACGATATTTATTACAATTGATGTTGTAATTTATGAATTCATATATTTGAATATTCACTATCAACCATGTTATATTATAAGAAAGGAATAGCTATGGAATTGAATATAATTTTACAAAACTATATTTCATATTTAAAAAATATCAGAAATATGAGCGAGAAAACCATTGCTAGTTATAAGCAAGATATTTTGGAATTTAATTCCTTTTTAAATCAAAATGAAATCGATTTTTCTCAGATGGATAATGATACAGCCCTACAATATGTTAAGACCTTAAAGGATAGAAAACTTAGTAAAAGTACTATCTCTAGAAAAATAAGTAGTCAAAGAGGATTTATTAAATATTGTAGAAAGCATAAGTATTTAAATAAAGATATTTTTTCTAATATTTCTCAGAGAAAAGGGGAAAGAAAGCTTCCTACAGTTCTAAGTGTAGAAGAGGTAGTCGAGCTTTTAAGCCAAGAAATATATGATTTTGATACTTTAAGAAATCAAGTCTTATATAGCTTATTGTACGATACAGGCCTTAGAATTAGTGAAGCATTAAATCTTAGTGTTAGGGATATTAATTTGAATAAAAATAGTTTTATAATTCTAGGAAAGGGTAGCAAAGAGAGAGTTGTTTTCTATACTGATAGAACTAAATTTTTATTAAAAACCTACATTAAAGATAAAAATGAATTGCAAATTAGTAAAAAAATAGTTGAAAAAGAACTCAGAGACAAATTATTTGTAACAAATTTAGGAAAACCCTTGTCGATTTCATCTGTTGAGAGTATTTTTGATAAACAACGTGTTAAACTCGGTTGGCAGAAAAGTTTTACTCCACATGTTTTAAGACATAGTTATGCAACGCATCTTTTAAACAATGGAGCTTCAATTAGAATGGTTCAACAGCTGTTAGGCCACTCTAGTCTTTCTACAACACAGATATATACTCACGTATCACAAAAAAAAATGAGGGATGTGTATTTAAAATCACATCCACATGGAAGGAAATAAAAATGGGATCATTTAAAGGTACAACAATTGTTGCAGTAAGAAAAGGTGGCAAGGTCGCTATCGCAGGTGATGGACAGGTTACACAAGGAAATACTGTACTAAAAGGTAATGCACATAAAATACGTCATTTGTTTGGTGGCAAAGTTGTTACAGGTTTTGCTGGAACTACAGCAGATGCATTTACTTTATTTGAATTATTTGAAAAGAAATTAAAACAATTCAACGGTGATTTAACAAGAGCTGCTGTTGATTTAGCTAAACAATGGCGAACTGATAAATCATTAAGACAATTAGAGGCAATGCTAATTGTAACGGATGGAGATAAAATCTTCTTAATAAATGGTGCAGGGGATGTAGTAGAACCTGAAAACGATGTTATTGGAATTGGTTCAGGTGGAAATTATGCATTATCTGCAGCCTTAGCTTATTTAGATTCTAATGTAGATTTAGAAGCAAAAGAAATAGCTGTTAAGAGTGTAGAAATTGCAGCTTCATTATGTATATATACTAATAACTCAATTATCGTTGAAGAACTATCAAAATAAAGAAAGGAAAAAATTTATGAAAAAAATTCCATTATTAGATGAAATGAAGCCTTCACAAATTGTTGAAGAGCTAGATAAATATATTATTGGTCAAAACCAAGCGAAACGAACTATTGCAGTAGCAATTAGAAATAGAACAAGAAGAAAAAGATTACCTGATGAAATCAGAGATGAAGTTTCCCCTAAAAACATGATTTTAATAGGACCAACTGGTTCTGGTAAAACTGAATTGGCTAGAAGAATAAGTAAATTAGCTAATGCACCATTTATTAAAGTGGAAGCTACAAAGTTTACTGAAGTTGGATATGTTGGCCGTGATGTAGAATCTATGGTTAGAGATCTTATGGGAATCTCAATGCAAATGGTAACAAGGGAAATGAGTGAGGGCTACAAAGAAGAAGTTGAAGCCAAAGTTGAAGAGAGATTATTAGATCTTTTAATTCCTTTAAATAACGTTTCTACTACTGAGATTTCTTCAACATCAATATCTGAAGGTTCTAAGGCTACTAGAGAAAAATTTAGAGAAATGCTTAGAGATGGAAAATTAGAAGAGAGAGAAGTTGAAATTAGTGTAGCAAATAAAGCGAATGTTGGAATTGAAATGGTTGGTGCAACTTCCATGGATGATTTACAAAATGCTATGAACTCTCTTGGTTCAATTTTTCAACAACCAAAGAAAAGGACTTGTTCAATTAAAAGAGCTCGTGAAATTTTAAGAGAAGAAGAAACCCAAAAAATGGTTGATCCTGAAAAAGCTAAAGATGAAGCTAAGGAAAGAGTTGAACAAATGGGGATTATTTTTATCGATGAAGTAGATAAAATAGCTTCTGCTGAAGGTCAAAAAAATGGTCAAGATGTATCTAGAGAAGGTGTTCAAAGAGATATATTACCAATTGTTGAAGGAACAAAAGTTAGCACTAAATGGGGTATTATAGATACAACTCATATCTTATTTATTGCAAGTGGAGCATTCCATGTTTCTAAACCAAGTGATTTAATTCCTGAATTACAAGGCAGATTCCCATTAAGAGTTGAGCTAGATGAATTAACAGCAGATGATTTTGAAAGAATTCTCGTTGAACCAAAAAATGCTATTACAATGCAATATCATGAGTTATTAAAAACTGAAGGTGTTGAAATAGAATTTGATAAACAAGCAATTAGAAAAATTAGTGAAATTGCATATGAAGTCAATGCAACAAACGAAAACATTGGAGCAAGACGATTATATACTGTAATGGAAAAATTATTAGAAGAATTAAGCTTTAGTGCTGATGAATGTGCTGGACAAACTATTACTATTACAGAAAAATATGTAGATGAAAGACTCTCTGATGTAGTTCAAGATCAAGATCTATCAAGATTTATATTATAAGGGGATAGGCTAATGGAATTTCTCACAATTGAAGCTAGGGATTATGATGAAGCAATTAAAATTGCAAGACAGAGGTATGGAAGCACAGTTAGGATTCAAACCCTTTCAAATAATCCTTCTTCATTTGCTAAAAAAAGTTCTTGCGTAATTACTTGTTACTTAGTTGATCAAAAATCTAGTGGAAAAAGTGAGAAATCTCAAGTTGAAAAACCCAAAAGTATTGAGGCTCCAAGTGAAGTTGTAGCTAAGATGAGAAATGTTTTAGAAGCAAATGATTTTTCTAAAACCATAATTGATAAAGTTATAGGTGATCTTGTCTGGGAAGATGCTAAAGACTTAACTGAGATGGAGCTCAGTTTGGTAAATAGTCTAATTGATAGTGCAGAGATTGATAGAGAAAATATGTTAAACCCACCAAGATTTTTTGTTTTACATGGATCTGCAGCTGTTGGGAAAACAGTCTCTCTTTTAAAACTTTCTTTGCTTTATTCAACAAATATTGAAGAGTCTTCAAGAAGAAAGGTAGCAATTCTATCTCTTGGAGGCTCATCCAAACTTAATTCTATCTGTGAGCTTTATGAATTAGATGTTTTTCATGTTGGAGATCCTCAAGCATTAAGACGCTTTGTTGAATCTGAGTCTACTAAATATGATTTAATATTTGTTGATGCAGGAGAAATTGATAAAGATTTAAAAGCTACAATGTTGAATACTTTATCTAGCCAGCAAGTAGGACATTATTTATGTGTAAATGCTAGATATAAATTAAGTGAACTGAAATATACATATGAGCAAATACAAAAAGATTATACAATTCGTAGTGCAATAGTTACAATGTGTGATGAAGCACAATCTATTGGGAATGTTTTATCATTTTGTAATGAAGAAGATATACCATTATTATTTTTTAGCAATGGGAAAGAAATCGAAAGTGGAATATATCCGGCAAACAGTTCATATATAATGAGTTTGTTTCATGGTTTTTCAATAGATTTCAAATCAATGTGGGAATCAGCAAATAAAGACCATTTAATTTAATTTATTTTGAGATTTTAATCCCTCAATAATATTTTTTACTGCAGGAGAGGCAACGTTACTTCCCCAAATTGAGTTTTTGCTTGGTGATTTAGCTGCAAAATAAATAATATATTTTGGATTATCAGCATCGACGATTGCAATAGTTGATGCTAATGAAGTTCCATCTTCATAACTTTTTGTTTCTTCATTTAAAAGTTGAGCAGTTCCTGTTTTTGCAGCAACTTTAACTCCATCAACTCTTGTTTTTATAGCTGTTCCACCATCTTCTGTGGCTAATACCATATCTTCTAACACTGTTTTTGCAGTTTCCGCTTTAATAATTCTTTTAGATTCGGCCTCTTTTGTTAAAGTATCCCCAATCTGCTTGATAAGTTTTGGCTCAACAAGAATACCATCATTTGATATAGCAGTCGCCGCTCGAGTTATATTTATTGCGGTTGTTAGTAATTCTTGACCAAATGCGATTGTTGGTTTTGATCTTAAAGACCACAGCTCAGTATCTTGTATTCTAGATCTAGCAATTCCATTTAATGGTAAATCAACCTTAGTATCAAAACCAAATTCTATTAATTTATCATAAAACTCTTGTGAATCTGTTTCTAAAGCCCATTTGCTAATAGCTCCATTACAAGAGTATTTTAACATAGTATCTTCTGTGACATCACCATGAGGGTGAGAACAATTTATAGTAAAAGATTGATTATTTAATTCAAAAGTATATGAACCATCACAGTAAAAAGGTTCATCAAAATCGGCTTGACCTAGATCAAGTAAAGCAGCAAATGAAAATATTTTAAAAACTGAACCAGGTTCATATAGCATTGATATAGTATTATTTTTTCTGCTTTCACTTGAGCTGTCTTTAAAATTATTTGGATCATACCAAGGGTAGCTAGACATAGCTAAAATTTCACCATTTTTTGCATCCATAACAATAGCCACAATACTTTCTGGGCTATATTCTTGATTAACACGTTGAACTTCTAAATCACAAAGATATTGAATGTTCATATCTAGAGTTAGATATACATCTTGACCGTAAGTTATTGTTTCATTCAAATCAGGACCTGGATATAATAAATTATTTAAAGTGTGTTCTAACCCTTCAAGACCATTGTTATCGTATCCAACAAAACCAATAGTTTGTGAAGAATGGAAAGTGTAGGGATAATCTCTACCATATTGTTTCTCGATTTTAACTAGATTAGTTAGATTATTTTCTTCTACAAAATTTTTAAAATCTTCAACCTTACTATCATCAATTCTTGACTTAATTAATGCTTGATAAGTATATTTATTTGAAATCGTTATAATATCTTGCTCATCCATATCTAAGAATGGGGCACACATAGTTGCAACAGTTTCTAGATCTTGAATTTTATCAACTCTAAAACTGCAACTATAGTATGGCACTTCGATAGCCAATAATTTAGAGTTTCTATCATATATGTTCCCTCTAATAATATATGAGGCAACATTTGGGTCATTGTAGTTTACTCTTTTATTTTTTCCATTTATCATAAGGTAAGAAACCCTAATGAGGATAATCAGGAATAAAATTATAATAATTAGCTCTGCAAAAATAAAAATTTTATCTTTTTTTGTGGAATCCATGATAGATTTATAGTACAGTATGAATAAGGTAATGTCGACATGAATAGAGAAAATTTTGATATGGATGGCACCCTTCCACCAGAAGGCCCAAACGATAGAAAAAGAAATAAAAAAAAGAACAGCAATCGTTTAATGATATTTGTTTTCATTATTTTGGTTATCTTATGCATAATTGCAGGATATTATTATATAGTTAGTGCTAAGAATACAATTAGTTCTCCAACAAGTGAGGAAAGTAGTATAAGTGAAAAAAGTACAATAGAAACAATTGAACCCCAAACGGATTCAAATATAACTCTAGCTAGTGATAATGCCACTATATCTAAAACTAATGTTAGTCCAGTTGTAAGTGATACAAATGAGGATGATACTACAATTGCCTTAGATATTTCAAAAGTCAAAAATGTAAAAGCTCAAGAAGGCGCTGTTCAGTTTAGAGAACACATAGTTGTAGAAGGTGAAGATTTGAATTCTATAGCAAATCTTTACGGACTAAAAGTTCAAACAATAATTAGCATAAATGAAATAAAAAATATTAGTGGAATTACTGAAGGAGTTGTATTATCAATTCCAGACAGAAATGGACGTTATTATATAGTACAATCAGGTGACATGTTATCTACAATAGCAAGCACATATTGTCCTAATCTTGGATGGAAAACATTGCAAGAAATAAATGGATTGACGGACACAAAACTTGACATTGGTGATAAGATATTCATTCCAGATATGAGTGAAGTTAATGTTAATCCTACTATAAAAACTTCTGTTAACCAATTTATTTTGCCAACCACTTCAGGTAGTGTTATTGCTAAGTATGGTCAGTTTATGGAAAATAATCCATATAATGATGATATTAGTCTAAATGGTGTATTAATCAGAGCTAATTCAGCTAATGTTCTAGCCTCAGCAGGTGGTGTTGTAGTTGATATTCAAAACGTAAATGGAAAAAAGAAAATTAAATTATCTCATGAAGGTGGATATGAAACTATTTATGGTAATTTGAAAACAACACAATTAAAAATAGGTGATGAAGTTACAACTTCAGATACAATTGGACAACTAGATGATAATGATAGAAAAGTATATTTTGAAATTATTCAAAGCGGAATACCGTTAGATCCTGAATCATTTTTTTAGAAAGAAAAATTAATAATTTATGAAAGAAGATAAAAAAAGATGAGTATTAAACTCATCTTTTTTTGCTTTATAAAGCTCTTTATACATGTCTGCCGTGACAGTTTTTATATTTCTTACCAGATCCACAAGGGCAAGGATCATTTCTTCCCACCTTAGGAGTAGTTCTTTTAACTGTAACAGGAGCCTCATTGTTATTAGAGTTTCTATTGGCTCTAGTTTGTGATGCAGCATTACTTGCTTGTTCTTGGAAAGCTGCAGCTCTAGAGTGTTTTTCAATAGTTTTAGTAGGTCTTCTTTTTTGATAGCTTTCTTTATTATCTTTAATTTGAACTCTAACTAAAGTTTGAGCCATAAATTTATCAATATTGAATAGCATATCATTGAAAATATCGAATCCTTCTAACTTATATTCGACTAAAGGATTTTTTTGTGCATAAGTTCTAAGACCAACAGCTTCTCTTAATTCTTCTAGCATCGATAAGTGATCTTGCCATCTTAAGTCAATTTGTCTCAAGTAATGGAATCTTAAGAAATCATTAAAAGGTTTTTCAGTTGTTAATTCAACTTTTGCATTAACTTCATCATCAATACATTTTTTTAGATATTCTTTCCATTGCTCCTTAGTTTGATTCAATTCAACAGGAACAACTTCATAGAATAGTTCTTTTTTCATATCTTCAATGATTTGAACAACTTCTTTTCCATCTTTTTTTCTAAACGCATCTTCAACAATTTCATCTATAAGGTCATGACTTATATCAAGAACTTTATACAAAATATGTTCATTGCTAAGAATTTCATCACGTCTATCATAAATATAGTTTCTCTGTTCATTTAGAACATCATCATATTCTAATAAATGCTTTCTGATTTCAAAGTTTCTTTCTTCAACCTTTTTTTGAGCACGTTCAATAGAACCTGTTAACATTTTATGTTCTAAAGGTTCTCCATCTTTCATACCTATTTTACCAAGCATATTTTTAAGATTATCATTTGCAAATAATCTCATAAGAGTATCATCTAAGGAAACAAAGAATTTTGAACAACCAGGGTCTCCCTGACGACCAGCTCTACCTCTTAACTGATTATCGATACGTCTTGATTCATGACGTTCAGTTCCTAAGATATAAAGTCCACCTAGGCTTTTAACTTTTTCATATTGTTTTTGCCATTGAGGTTTAACTTTTTCTATAGCAGCATTGAGTTCTTCTATAGTAGCTTCAGTACCGCAAATTTTTCTTGCCATGTTTTCGATACTACCACCAAGTTTAATATCGGTACCACGACCTGCCATGTTAGTTGCTACAGTAACAGCACCAACAGCCCCAGCTTCTTCGACAATCAAAGCTTCACGAGCATGGTTTTTTGCATTAAGTACTTCGTGTTTGATTCCAACCTTTCTCAATAAAGTAGAAATAATTTCACTCATTTCAATTGAAACGGTACCAACTAGAATAGGTTGTCCAGTTTCATGAACATTTTTAATTTCTTTTACTATTGCATCTAATTTAAATTTTTCATTGTAATAAATTAAATCTTGACTATCGATTCTTGCGATAGGCTTGTTAGTCGGAATAACTACAACATCAAGATTATAAATTTTCATAAACTCGGTACTTTCTGTCTCAGCAGTACCTGTCATACCAGAAAGTTTATCATACATTCTAAAGAAGTTTTGGAATGTGATAGTAGCTAAAGTTTTATTTTGACCTAAAACTTTAATCTTCTCTTTAGCTTCAATTGCTTGGTGAAGACCATCACTATAACGTCGACCATGAAGAATACGTCCAGTAAATTCATCAACGATTTGAATTTGACCATCTTGAACAACGTAATCAACTTCTTTGTTAAATAATTTTTCAGCTTTTACAGCTTGAGTTACATAGTGAACAAACTCGAAGTTTGAACCTTCATATAAACTACCTGAAATAATGTGTTGTTTTTGAAGAAGTTCTTCAATATGATTCATACCTTGAGAAGTAAAAGAAACGGATTTTTTCTTTTCATCAAGTTTAAAATCACCTCTTTCATCAAAAGGTTCAGCTTTCTTATCAAATCTTGCTAATGGATCCATTTCATAATAATCATTAGTTTTAGGATCTTTTTCACATTCAATTAAGGAAGATACGATTTTTTGAGCACCAACTACTTGAAGTGAATCATCTTCAGCTTGACCACTGATAATTAAGGGAGTTCTAGCTTCGTCAATTAAAATTGAGTCAATTTCATCAATAATACAATAATGGTGCTTTGGTTGGATTTTATCTTCAATAGACCATTTCATGTTGTCTCTAAGATAATCGAAACCAAATTCATTATTAGTACCATAGGTAATATCTTTACTATAGTTAATTCTTCTAGATTCATTATCTAAAGATGAAATAATTACACCAACGGAAAGTCCTAGATAATTAAAGACAGGTTCCATCCATTTTGAGTCACGTTCTGCAAGATAATCATTAACAGTTACAACGTGAACCCCTTTCCCTTCTAGTGCGTTTAAATAGGCTGCAGGCACACAAGTTAAAGTTTTACCTTCACCAGTTTTCATTTCAAGGATTTTACCTTTATGAAGAACAGTAGCTCCCATTATTTGTACATCATAATGTCTTTGACCTAAAACTCTATAAGCTGCCTCTCTTGCAAGGGCAAAAGCTTGTGGTAATAAATCCTCTAAAGTTTTTTCTTTTGATTGAATTTGCTCTTTGAATTTAAGAGTTTGAGCTAAGAAATCTTCTTTTGATAGAGACTTTGCCCAACTTTCTTGTTCATTAACTTTTTTCACTATAGGCATAAGAGCTTTTACATCTCGGTCCTGTTTTGACCCGAAAAGGGCTCTAAAAATTGATCTGGCCATTTATTTCTCCAAATGTCTGTTTTGGCTATATCCGTTATTATACATTGAAAAGCGATTAAAGAAAAGCGGTAATTTACCATCACTTTTCAACATACAAAGCTAATATTCTTATAAAAAATAATAATTATTTGCTGTATTGTAAATAATAATCATTAAAGTAATAAATAAAAAAAATAATTTGTTAACAAAAAAAGTAATATTTATGTAGATATAGCAAATAAATAGCTAAATATTTTTAATATTGTACTTAATTTAGAAAAGGAAATTAAATTATTAATTATTGAAGGAGTGAATATTTTGTGCAATACTAAATCTAAGGAGACTAATTAATGAAAAAAACTAATATATTATTTACATTACTTGTACTGATCAGTTCCTTATTCATTACAAGTTGTGCTACAAATCAGTTTGAAGGGGACCCTCTTGAAACAGTTGAAAATTTAGATTTAGAGAGATATTTGGGAAGATGGTATGAAATAGCACGATTCCAAAGTGGCTTTGAAAAAAATATTTATGGAGCAACTGCAGAATATTCTCTTAGAAAAGATGGTAGAATTCAAGTAATTAACAGCGGGTTTAAAAACAACTTAGATGGAAAATATACACAAGTTAAAGCTGTAGCTTGGCGAGAAGATGACAATGTTCCTGGTGCATTAATTGTTAAATTTTTTTCTTTATTTAAATCGGACTATTTAGTATTTGGTCTAGATGAAGAAAATTATGAGTGGGCATTGGTTGGAAACAATAATAGAAGTTTTATTTGGTTCTTATCTAGAAAACCAACAATAGATGATGAAACTTTAGAAATGATGAAGAATATAGCTATTGAACAAGGTTATGATTTAACAGATTTATTCTTTGTTCCACAGAAAGAAAGAGAATAAATTTAATAAATAATATCTACGATTAACACAATACCTCCAAAGCCAATCTTTTGGAGGTTTTTTTAAATGTAATACTCTGTGTCAATTTGACTCTATTATTGCTTATTTTAGTTCTGTATGTTATTTTTACTACATGAAGATAGTTTTTACAGGAGGGGGGACCCTTGGTCACATATATCCAGCCTTAGCTTTGTATGATTATATAAAGGAAAGAGATAAAACTATTGATTTTTATTGGATTGGAACTAATAAAGAGAATGAAAGAGAAGTTGTAGAAAAAAGTGGTATAAGATTTTTTTCTATCAGTAGTGGAAAACTCAGGCGCTATTTTTCTTTTCAAAACCTTGTTGATATTTTTAAGGTAATTATTGGTTATTTCCAAGCAAAGAGAATTTTAAAACAAATAAAACCTGATCTCCTTTTTTCCAAAGGGGGGTATGTTTCTGTAGCAGTTGTATACGCAGCAAAGAAATTAAATATAAAGATAGTTACTCATGAATCGGATATAACTTTAGGGTTAGCTACAAAACTTAATATGAGAGTTGCAAATGTAATTTTTAAAGGATTTGAATTAACAAAAGAAGAGAAACAAGATATAAGATTTGTTTATAGTGGAAACCCTTTGAGAGATAGCCTATTATATTTTAAAGATATTGATTTAAAATTCTATGAGAAAAGAGTAGTTAATGAAAATGATATTAAATTTGGCAATAGTGTATTAAATGTTAAAAAGAAAATGGATAAAACATTTAATAGAGAAAAACCAATTATTTTAGTTGTAGGAGGCTCTCTTGGGTCTTTAGAAATAAATAACCTAATTTTTGATAATTTAGATAAATTGGTAGAGAACTATAACATTTATCACCAAATGGGTAACCAAACATATAAGAAAATTGAAAAAGCTTGTTACATTGGAGTTAGGCAGATTGGTGAAGAATTAGGATATCTTTATAAAAAAGCAGATTTAATAATTAGTAGATGTGGTGCAAATACTTTAAATGAAGAAATATTTTTTAGAAAAAACATCTTAGCAATACCCTTAAAAAATAATGCAAGTAGAGGGGAACAAGTATTAAATGCCAAATATTTTAAGAATTTAAATTTGCTTGAAGTTTATGAAAAAAACATGAATCTTATAGACACCGTAAAAAATTTGTTAAATAATAATGTTATAGAGCAAAGAAACAAAGAATTTAACAAGTTAAATTATATTGATGCAAATGAAACAATATATCTCAAAATAAAAGAATTGATAAAATAGAGAGGAAGTTATGGACTTTACAATTAGTATTGGATCTGCAGTTTTAAATATCTTAGATATTATTATAATAGCTATAGCCTTAATTGGAGGAGTAGCAGGAGCATTTGAAGGCTTTGCAAAAAGTTTTGCTTCAAAAGCAGCTGTTTTAGTAGGCCTTATTGTAGGACTGATGTTTAGTGAATTGGCTATGGCAAATATTTTCTCTAGATTTAATCTACCCATAATTCTATTATCATTATTTAGTTATATGTTTTGTTTTATTATTGGGTATGTTGTCATGCTTCTTCTTGGAAATATGCTATCGACAGTGTTTGAAGGAGTTGGACTTTCTCCATTAAACTCCTTGCTAGGTTTTATTTGGGCAATTGTCTTTATTTTAGCACTTTGTGCAGTAGCCTTAATGTTATTAAGTTATCAACATTTATTCGATATATCAGATTTAATTAATGAATCTTTCATTTTTAAAAATGTTTTTGAGCCAATAATACCAGTTGCAGAGGACTTTATAAAGAATGTTCAGTAAATTAAGTGTAACTCAACCTGAGTTAACTGAGATATTACAATCATCGATTGAAACAAATACTTTTAGTAATTCTTCCCTTTTTTGTGGGTCATCATATTCTTCAAAAATGACTGCTGCTATAGAAGTAGCTAAAGCTTTATCTTGTTTTACTGAAAAGAAAGGGCAAGAGTGTGATTGTGAATCATGTAAAGCATATGATAATTATCTAATGCAAAATTTAGTTGTAATATCTAATAGAGATTTTGAGAATAGAATTGATGTGGCAATCCAATCCTTTGTAAAAAATAGGGATTTATTTTCTAAAAATTATTTGATTAAAACAATTAGAATATTTTTATTATCTTATCATAATGGAGTATATACAGATAAAAATAAAAAATTGTTTGATTCAGCTTATGAAGTTAGTGAGTTGATAAATGAATTTGGTAAAAACGGTGAAAATTTTAAAATTAGAGAAGCCCAAAGATTTTCTAAAGAATTAAAGCAAAAACTTAAACCATTGATAAGTGTTAGTAATAAGAATCTTACTGCATTAAGTGTTGATGGCGTTAGGGCTTTACAAACTTGGGTTTCAAATACTTTAGTTAATGAGAAAGCAAGGATTGTTGTTATTGAAGCAATTGAAAAAAGCAATGATAGTGTAAGAAATAGTTTGTTAAAAATTCTTGAAGAACCAAATGAAAATGTATATTTTATTTTATTAAGTAATAATCCTTCAAGAATAATAAAAACAATATTATCTAGAGTTCGTAAATATAATTTTTTACCAATTAGTGAAAATATTCAAAAAGAATTATTGAAGCCTTTTAAAATTGAAGATGAAACTATAAATACTTTTGAAAAGTTTTTCTTAACTTCAAGTGGATACAAATCAAAAGATGTAGAATCTGCTTTAGATTTGATTGTAGACTCAGTTGTAAAGAGAAGACAACTTTCAAGTGATCAATTAGCAGCTGTGATAAAAGCCTTAGATTCATCTAATCAAGATGAATTTATACTACACCAGTTACTCAATAAAATAAAACAAAAGTTTTTAGAAAATGAAATTGATAACTTAGTTTGTAAAAATATAATTAAGGATGTAAGTCTATTATATAATAATCAAAGAGTTTTTAATCTTCCTAAAAAAAATATGTACGAAAATGTATATAGAAAAATGATGGAGAATATTAATGCATAATTTTGTAAAAAGAGCTCTTGAAAAAATAGAACAATTAGATATAAATCAAATAGTTCAATTAATAAAAAGAGAAGATACATATATATCTACCCTTGAACAAGTATTAGATAATTTATCCCAAGGGATTATATTACTTAATAGTAAGAAAAAAGTTGTTTATATAAATAAAGAAGCAATAACTTTACCTCCAATAATTAGAAAAAATAATTATGAAGGATTGAGCATATTTAATATAGTTCAAGATTCCAAAGTCATTTCCTTCTTAAATGCTGAAATTAATAAATTAGGCTATAACGATGAAGATAATGAATTTGATTATCAATGGGGTGATGATATAAGGACTATTGTACTAAATGTTATAAAATTATCTGAAATAGAAGAAATTGAAGATAATGGGTTTCTATTAGTTTTTGATGATATAACAATTCGAAGAAGAAATGAAACTAGACTTAGAAGAAGTGAAAATTTAGCAAGTATGACAACTATGGCAGCAGGAGTTGCTCATGAGATAAAAAATCCACTTGCTGCAATGAGCATTCATCTACAATTGTTAACAAAGAATTTTGAAAAGAAACATACACTTAGCATTGATGATGCTTCAAGATATATAAATGTTTTATCTGAAGAAATTGATAGATTGAATTCAATTGTTGTTGATTTTCTATTTGCTGTTAGACCAATGGATACTAAATTAAAACTAACAAGTATTTCAAGATCCATAAATGAAATATGTGATTTTATAGATCCTGAATTAAAAGAAAATCATGTTACATTAGTTAGAGAAATAAAAAGTGTTCCAAAAATTGAATTAGATACTAATTTATTTAGACAAGCAATCTTAAATATTATTAAGAATGCTATGAATGCTATAGAGAAAAAAGGAATAATAAAAGTAAGTGTCAAATTATTAGGTGATGAGGTTGTTATCAGCATAAAAGATACAGGTAAAGGTATGGACCAAAATACAGTTAATAAAATATTTGAGCCTTATTTTACTACCAAAGCTAGTGGTACAGGCTTAGGATTAACTGTCGTATATAAAGTAATTAAAGAACATAAAGGTGATATTAGAGTAATTAGTGAACCTAAGAAAGGAAGCGAATTTATTATAAGTTTACCAGTCCCTCACAGCGAACGATTGGCATTAGATGATTCTAGAGGTGCGATTGATGAATAAAACAATATTAGTTTGTGATGATGAAAAGAATATTAGAGAAGGATTAGCCTTAGCTTTAGAGTTGGAAGATTATAGTGTATTACTTGCAGATAGTGGAAAAGAGGCTTGGAAATTAATAAATAAAAATGATGTTGATCTAGTTATCACAGATTTGAGAATGGAAAAAATGAGTGGTGAAGAACTGCTTAAAAAAATAGTTGCCTCATATCCAAATATCCCAGTAGTAATATTAACAGGTCATGGAACCATTGAAACAGCAGTTAATGCTATGAGAGATGGTGCCGTAGATTTTTTTACAAAACCTGTAGATTTAGATAGATTATTACTTTTAGTAAAAAAATCTCTAAAACATAAAGATTTATTAGATGAAAATATTAAAATAAAAGAAGAGTTAGCAGCATTAAAAGCCTCTCAAAACTATGGTAAGATGATAGGTAATAGCGCAAAAATTAAAAAACTTTTAGAAACAATTAACCAAGTTGCTCCAACAAAAGCTAGTGTATTAGTTACTGGAGAAAGTGGAGTTGGTAAAGAGTTAGTTGCTGATGCTATTCATCAAATTTCAAATAGAAGAGAAGGCCCCTTTATCAAAGTTCATTGTGCAGCATTGAGTGAAAGTCTATTAGAAAGTGAATTGTTTGGACATGAAAAAGGAGCTTTTACTGGAGCTATCTCAACCAAAAAAGGCCGTTTTGAATTGGCCAATGGAGGAACAATATTTTTAGATGAGATTGGAGAAATTAATTTAGCTACTCAGATTAAAATATTAAGGGTTCTTCAAGAGCGTCAATTTGAGAGAGTCGGTGGAGAAAAAACAATAACGGTTGATGTAAGAATAGTAACTGCAACAAACCGAGATTTACTTGAAGAAATTGAAAAAGGTACATTTAGAGAAGATCTATATTATAGATTAAATGTAGTTCATGTAGAGGTTCCTCCACTTAAAGAAAGGAAAGAAGACATTCCTTTATTATTAACAGCCTTTTTAGAGCAAATAAATAAAGATAATAATACTCAAGTAAAAGGCTTTACTAGTGAAGCTAAATCTGCATTATATAAATATGATTGGCCAGGTAATATTAGAGAACTTAGAAACTGTGTTGAAGCTGCTGTAGTACTTTGTAGAGGAGAATTTGTTGAACTAACAGATTTACCACCACAAATTAGACAAAACAATGAAGGGCAAACTATTAACCTTCAAGTTGGAATGAGTCTAGCTGAAGCTGAAAAGCAAGTTATATTATCTACCTTAAGCAGTTGTAATAATAACAAAAGTAAAACCTCAGAAATATTGAAGATAGGTAGAAAAACTCTTCATAGAAAATTAGAAGAATATAAAGAAGAAGAATGACAAAAACAGAGATAGAAGACATTTTTGAACAAGGTGGAGTCTTATCAAAAGCCCTAAGTACTTATGAAGTTAGAGAGGGACAAATTGAGATGGTTAAACTTGTTTCAAAAGCTTATGAGCAAGATTCAATAGCAATAATTGAAGCTGGGACTGGAATTGGCAAAAGTTATGCTTACTTAGTTCCAGCAATTTATAATTCAATAGAAAATGGTGACGAGAGAACAGTCATATCTACAGCAACTATAAATTTACAAGATCAATTATTTAAAAAAGATATACCCACTATATTAGAAATGTTAGACTTAGATATCAGTGTAGGTCTAGCAATAGGGCGGGGTAATTATTTATGCTTGAGAAGATTTAGTGATGAAATAGCTAAATCACCAGCCTTTTTAGTAGATCCTGAATCAAAAGAATCCTTGTTTAAAAAATGGTGTGCAACAACAGAGACCGGCCTATTAACAGAATATGCTCAATCAATCCCATTTGAAAGAAGCAAAATAAATAGTGATGGTGAGCTCTGTCTTAATTTTAAATGTCCATATCATAAAGATTGTTTTTATCAAAAAAGTAAATTAAAACTACAAAAGTCAAAAATTATAGTAAGTAATCACCATTTGTTGTTCACCGATGCAAAGAGTAGAAGAGATTCTCAATTAGGATATGATGAGGATAATGTATTGCCTTCGTATAATAGATTAATTTTAGATGAAGCACATAACATAGAAGACACTGCATCTGAGTTTTTTTCTCTCCAATACAGTAATTACTTTGTGATGAAAAGATTAGACAATTTATTAACTTCAATGAAGAAAGGTGAAGGAAAGAATTTAATTGAAAAACTTGGAAAATTTTCAACTCAAGGCTTTGACCATCAAGTATTAATAAAAAAATATAAAGATTTAAAAAATAGTGTTTCAACATTGAGTCAATATTTACTAAAGACATTTGAAAAACAAAATTATAAAAGTGTTTATGTTGTAAAATCACAACAAAACAGATTAACAAATTTTATAGATGGTGCTAAAACCGTAGTAAATGCAGCATTAGAGTGTGATAAACTTATGAGCAGTTTCATAAATCAAGTAGATGTTGACGATTTTTCTCTAGCTATAAAAAAAGAAGTCGAAACAAATCACAGTAGAATTATTGCTAATATTAATGTATTGAGCCTTTTTATTCATTTTGAAGATTGGAGAGAGGATGAAATACATTGGTTTGAAGCTGAAAGAAGAAGAACTAATGTTGTAGATATAAATACAATAATTACCCCATTAGATGTATCTCCTTCTTTAGTCGATATAATATTTAAAGAATTAAATACAGTAGTATTAACTAGTGCAACACTAAATTTAAGTGATGAATTTAAATTTTGGACATCTAGAGTTGGCCTTCCTTATGATCATAAAAGAAATTTTATTAAAGCATCCTTTAATTCTCCATTTGATTACGAAAATAAGTTATTGCTATTAACACCTCAAGATGCTTTACCACCACCAGCTTATTCTTCAGATACAAGTAAGTCAGCTATAAAAAAGAAAGAAATGGAAAATGAACTATATATAAATTATATAAGCGATATGATATTTGATAGTGTATATTCATCTTCAGGAGGGGCCCTAGTGTTATTTACATCTAGGGATATAATGCAAAGAGTTTATAATAAAGTAGAAGATAAATTTAAAGAAGTGTCTTTAAATTTATTAATGCAAGGAAGTTCTTCTAAACATAAATTAATTAATAACTTTAAAAGTGATGATAATTCGACTCTTTTCGCTTTATCTTCCTTCTGGGAAGGAGTTGATGCCCCTGGTAATACATTGAGATTGGTAATTATAGTTAAATTGCCATTTCAAGTTCCCTCTCATCCTGTGGTAAAAGCTAGAACAATGGATTTTGAAAAAAGAGGGGAGAGTGGATTTTTTAATTTGTCTTTGCCCTTAGCAACAATGAAATTGAAACAAGGTTTTGGCAGATTAATGAGATCTACAGCTGATTATGGAGTTGTTTTATTGTTAGATAGTAGGATAAGTCAGAAAAGCTATGGTAAGTATATGCTTAGAGCTCTTCCTTCTTGCTATCACCCTGAAACATTTAGTTCCGGAGTGTGTGAAAAAATAGAAGATTTTCTATATTCGAGAAAATAAAAAGATAAAAAATAAAGCTATTTAGTTTACACTAAATAGCTTATCACATAATAATTTTAGCTAATAATTATTATTCTACTACAGCTAGGACATCACCCATATTAATGATTAATAGTTCTTCGCCATCAATTTTAATTTGAGTACCTGCATATTTATCATGCAAAATTTTATCTCCAACTTTTACAGTGATGGCTTCTTTATCATCACCAACTGCAATAACTGAAGCGATTTGAGTCTTTTCTTGAGCAGACTGTGGAATAAATAAACCACTTGCTGTTTGTGCTTTAACTTCGTCCATTTTTACTAAAATTCTGTCACCTAAAGGTTTTACTGTCATTTTATAATCTCCTTGAACTGTACTTAATTAGTAATGCAAAGGTGAATAAGCTTTGCACGTTATTAAATATAACAATATAAAATGTAAGTGGCAATATAAAAATATGAAAAAAATGATATTAAAAATATTTGCCTTTTTTATACTTTTTAATTACCTTTTATATGAAATCAGTGAAGGAGTAAAAAAATGGAAGATTGTACAAAATTAGTTGAAAAAAACAGAACTACTAATTTTTATTTTAATTCATATTCGTCGCAACTTTCATTAGCTGAAACTTTTTATAAATTAGCTAAATCTTTTTTAGATAAAAAAGATTTGGTAAAGGGATTAGATTGTTATTGTGATACCTTTTTACTAAGAAATACTGAATTGGAATTATTAAATGATGATTTTCTTGAATTTTTTAAAATTCAATTTATTATATATCTTTTAGGTAAAAAGAAAATTAAAGTTGCTTTAAGTGAAGGTGATATGATTTATGATTTAATTGAAGATTCTTTTAAACAGCTGAAAGAAGAAATTGAATCAAGTCCTTTTACTATATTAGATGAAAATAGACGTTCATTTTATAAAAGTGTAGAGATAGATTTCCCTTGGATGTTGTTTGAAGACTCTATCTTTGCTTAAAAAAAGTATCAAATTGTAGCAAAACGCCACTCAAGAGTTTGTTATAATTTATAATTGTGTCATAAAGATACACTTTTAATTGATATTTTTTTAAACGGGTCATTTTGACCTGTTTTTTTTATGTTTAGCCTAAAAAAAAATCAAATACATTGATTTTACCCCTTAAAATGCTGTTTTCTAAGTTGGCACGGTTTTTGCATATTAGTTATCAACCTGGAGGAAATGGTTTATGAATAAAAATAAAAATATGCTTAATAATGAAGAAAATTCTAATGAGGATGCAACAGTACTTTCAATGTACATGAAGGAATTAAACAAATTACCTTTAATCACTCATGAAGAAGAAGTTGAATTATTTAATAAAATCAAAAAAGGTGATTTAAGAGCTAGAAATAAGATGATTGAATCTAACCTCCGCTTTGTAGTAAAAATAGCAAAAAAATATCAAAACCAAGGCTTACCTTTAGCAGATTTAATTGATGAAGGAAATATAGGATTGATGACCGCCTTAGAAAAATATGATGTTGATAAAGGATATCATTTTATTTCATATGCAGTATGGTGGATTAGACAATCAATTATGAAGGCTATCAATGAAAAAAGTAGAGCAGTAAGATTACCTTTAAATAGATCTAATGAATTACTTCAAATTCAAAAGGCTCAAAAAAACTTAATGCATAAATTTGGTGAAGAACCCTCTGTTGAAATGCTAGCACAAGCTACAAACTTAGAACCTACAATAGTTAAAACATTAGTTTCTGTTTCTAAAGATATGGTTAGTTTAGATGCTCCTGTATTTAAAGATAACGAAACTAGTAATATTGGGGACTATATAGAATCTGATTTAGCTTCTCCAGATCAACAAGTTATGGAGACCTTGATGAGAGAAGACATCAATGAGGCATTAAATCAGTTAAGTAAAAAAGAAAAAGATATAATTGAACATAGATTTGGATTAAATAATAAAAGCCAAATGAGTTTAAAAGAAATTGGTGAAATTTACAATTTGACTAAAGAAAGAATTAGACAAATTGAAAAGAGAGCCCTTCAAAAATTAAATAACACGGAAATACACAAAAGCTTAGAAAGCTATAGTGCCTAAATAATCTATTAATTTACTAACATAATGAGAGCAATTACTTTTGTAGTTGCTCTTGTTGTTTTTAAAATAAAATGAGGAAACAATCAGATTATATTAAAGCAATAAAATATATTTGTAGTGTGTTCTTTGAATCTTATATTTCGGTATAAATTAAAATACTAAAATTTTGTATAGTTAAAAATGCACCCTAAATTGATAATAAATTATCTAGTTGAAATATATCTAAAAAAAAAGAATTTTTTCCTAATTATTTTTACTAGTTTATTATTATTAATAACTCAAGTAGATTGACAGATAATTATGAATGACCTACTCTTAATCCACTATGTTATTTGTATAATTTTTTTTGGGAGGAAATTATGAAACCTAACAATGAGAAATATGTATATTTCTTTGGTGACGGGACAGCAGAAGGTACTGCTTCAATGAAAGAATTACTTGGTGGTAAGGGTGCAAATCTTGCAGAGATGACTTCAATAGGGTTGCCAGTACCTCCTGGCTTCACAATTAGCACTGAAGCTTGTGAATATTTTAATACTCACGGTGGACAATTACCAAAACATTTAGAAGAAGAAGTTTTAGAAACTCTAAAAAAACTTGAAAAGACAATGGGTGCAAAACTCGGTGACACAACTAATCCTTTATTAGTTTCAGTACGTTCTGGAGCAGCCCAATCAATGCCTGGAATGATGGATACAGTATTAAATTTAGGATTAAATTTAAATTCTGTTGAAGCTTTAATTAAGAAATCTGGTAATGAAAGATTTGCCTGGGATAGTTATAGAAGATTTATTCAAATGTTTGGTGATGTAGTTATGGATGTTCCTCACCATGAATTTGAATCAGCTCTTCAAAGTGTTAAAGATGATACCAATAAAGAGTTTGATACAGAATTAAATGTAGATGATTTGAAAGAAGTTATTAATAGATATCTAGTAGTTTATAAAAGATATACTAACGAAGAATTCCCAACCGATCCTAAGGAACAACTTTTTAAAGCTATAATTGCTGTTTTTAATTCATGGAATAACGATAGAGCAATTAAATATCGTCAAATGAATGATATTAGAGGTCTATTAGGTACAGCTGTTAATGTTCAATCTATGGTATTTGGTAATATGGGTGATACATCTGGAACTGGCGTTGCATTTACTCGAGACCCATCTACTGGAGAGAATAAATTCTATGGTGAATATTTAATGAATGCTCAAGGTGAAGATGTTGTTGCAGGAATTAGAACACCACAACCAATTGATACCTTGAAAAAAGTTAACCCTAAAGTATATGAGCAATTGGTAGAAATAAGATCAATTTTAGAAAATCATTACCATGACATGCAAGATTTAGAGTTTACTATTCAAGAAGGAAAACTCTATATGCTTCAAACCAGAAATGGTAAAAGAACTGTATTTAGTTGGTTGAGAACTCAAGTTGAAATGGTAAAAGAAGGATTAATTGATAAAGAAACTGCTGTATCAAGAGTACCTTCTAGTGAATTTAATAAATTATTTGCTCCTGTATTAGATAATAAAGATATACAAAATAACAATATTGAAGAAATAGCTCATGGATTAAATGCTTCTCCAGGTGGAGCTTGTGGTCATATTTATTTTACTGCTGATAAAGCAGTTGAGATTGCTAAGACAGGTAAAAATGTAATATTAGTTAGAACTGAAACTTCTCCTGAAGATATTCAAGGAATGGCTGTTTCAAAAGGTGTTGTAACTAGCAGAGGTGGTATGACTAGCCACGCAGCAGTTGTAGCTAGAGGCATGGGCTGTCCATGTGTTTCTGGTGTAAGTGCAATTACTGTTAATGAAAAAAAGAAAATTATGAGTGTTGGTGATTTACAATTTAAAGAAGGCGATTACCTTTCAATTGATGGATTTACCGGTGCAGTTTACGGTGTAAAAATTGCTGTTAAACCTAGTGAAATTGTACAAGTTTTAGATGGTAGTATGAAAGAAGAGGATTCTTTACTATTTGAAAACTATAATACATTTATGAGCTATGTTAACGATATTAAAGAATTAGGTGTTAGAACTAATGCAGATACTCCTCAAGACGTTCAACGAGCTGTCTCTTTAGGTGCAGAAGGTATTGGATTATGTAGAACAGAACATATGTTCTTTGGTGGTAAGAGAATTGAATCAATTAGAAAAATGATTCTAGCAGACAATCTAATTGAAAGAGAGACTGCTTTAAATGAATTACTCCCAATGCAAAGAGGTGACTTTGAAGAAATCTTTAGCGCATTAGAAGGTCGTCCTGCAACTATAAGATTATTGGATCCACCTCTTCATGAGTTCTTACCTAACGACCATACTTCAAGACATGAATTAGCTTTAGACTTAGGAGTTTCTGTAGAAAAAATTGCACAAAAGATAACTGAATTACATGAATTCAACCCTATGTTAGGCTTTAGAGGATGTAGATTAGCTATTGTTTATCCAGAAATTCTAAGAATGCAAGTAAGAGCAATAATGGAAGCAGCTATTAATGTTAGTGAAAAAAATATTGAAGTTCATCCAGAAATCATGATTCCATTAGTAGGTAATTATAAGGAATATAATTTCTGTAAGAAACATGCTACTGATGAAATTGAAAAATTATTTGAAGAAAGAAATGTTAGAATTGAATATAAACTTGGCACAATGATTGAAGTTCCTAGAGCTGCAATTACTGCTGATGAAATTGCAAAAGAAGCTGAATTCTTTAGTTTTGGTACTAACGACTTAACTCAAATGACTTGTGGTTTCTCAAGAGATGATGCTGCATCATTCTTAAATCATTATGTAAATGATACTGATAAACAATTCTATGATTATGATCCATTTGCAACAATCGATATTGATGGTGTTGGTAAATTAGTTGAAATGGCTTCAAAGTTAGGAAGATCTGTAAGACCTACAATTAAATTAGGTATTTGTGGTGAACATGGTGGTGATCCAAAGACAATTAATTTCTGTCAACAAATTGGATTAAACTATGTATCTTGTTCTCCTTTCAGAGTTCCTATTGCTAGATTAGCTGCAGCTCAAGCTGTTATCATGAACAGATAGAATAATTTTAATTTTATTTGATTATAAAATAGGCTGGTTTTAAAAGTTAAAACCAGCCTATTTCTTTAGTAAATATGTTCAATTTTTTTATTTTTTATCTTACAGATGTAAAATAAAATAAAAAGCCGGAGGAGGGAATTGAACCCTTGACCCACGCTTTACGAGAGCGTTGCTCTACCCCTGAGCTACTCCGGCAGTATGAAAAAGATACAATATAACCTATGTTAATTTCAACTGCTTTGAGATATTTTAATCTATTTAATTTACTCTCATTATCTTTATACAATCTTGACCGACCCTTATAAAAACTGTAAGCTAAGCCGGTATGGTAAACAAGCAAAATAAAACATTAAAAACAGTAAAACTCCCTTTAAGAAATGATACTTATGCATTTCAATATTCAAAAGAAATTGACCAAAGGCCAGTTATTGCTGAAACTTGGGATCCTGAAGTAGCACAATTTTTTATGGAACTTTATCCTACGCTCTTAAATGAAGGAAATACAATTTCTGATTTACACCAAAGGGCTAGTTTTGAAGCTTTATCAAAAAGTACCTCCATAAATAGTATTGATGACTTTCTTCAGATAGTATCAAAATTAAAAGTAAAAAAAGATTAAGGAATTATTAATTTATTTATGAAAATCTTAGGAATAGAAACCTCTTGCGATGAATGCAGTGCTGCAGTTGTACAAGATGGGTCAAAAGTATTAAGTAATGTGGTTGCAACACAAATTGAATTGCACAAGCCCTATGAAGGTGTTGTGCCTGAATTAGCTAGTAGATTGCACACAGAATGGATAGACCAAGTTGTTCAAACCGCTTTAAAACAGGCTGATTTACAACTTGACGAAATTGATGCCATTGCTGTAACAAATCGGCCAGGGCTATTGGGCTCATTACTAGTTGGGGTTAATTTTGCTAAAGGTTTAGCAGCAACTTTAGATATTCCTTTTATAACAATAGATCATATTAGAGCGCATTTATATGCCTCTCAAATTGAAAATCCTCAAGAATACCCTTATTTAGGAGTGTTAGTTTCTGGAGGACATACTGTTATTTGTAAAGTTAATAGTTATAGTGATGTTGAGGTATTAGGAACTACTATTGATGATGCAATTGGTGAAGCTTTTGACAAAGTTGCAAAACATTATGGATTAGGTTATCCAGGTGGTGTGGTTATTGATAGATTGAGTAAGAGTGGTAATCCAAAAGCATTTTTATTCCCTGGTCCATCTTTATCTAAAGGGCATGAGTTTGATGTATCATACTCAGGTTTAAAGACTGCTGTAATTAATCAATTAGAAAAATTCCATGATAATGAAAGTGAAATTACAAAAGAAAACATTGCTGCAAGTTTTCAAAGAGCTGCTGTAGGCATTTTAATGAAAAGAATTAAACTTGCATTGAAAGAAACTGGATTGCAAAGAGTTTCAGCCGGTGGAGGTGTTGCAGCAAATAGCTTATTACGTGCTGAGTTAAAGAATTTGGAGAAAGGTGGCTACAGTGTGACCTTTCCATCATTAAAATTATGCACAGATAATGGTGCTATGATAGCAGGTTTAGCTTATAGCTATTTAAGGGATGGCTATAGAGATGATTATAATATAAGTGCTAGTGCAAGAGTTAGTGCATTTAAAAAAAAGCAATAGGAGTGATTAATGGAGAAATTCGATTTAGATTCAGCAATAAGAAAGGTTAAAGACTTCCCAAAAGAAGGAATTCTATTTTACGATATAACTGGAATTTTAGCAGATCCAAAAGCTTTTAATTATTGTATTGATGCATTTTACGAATTGTATAAAGATAGAGATATTGACAGCATTGCTTGCCTAGAAGCACGTGGATTTATTTTTGCTAGTCCTTTAGCTATAAAAATGGGCGTTCCTTTGATTTTAGCTAGAAAAAAAGGTAAACTACCTGGAAAAACTTATGAACAAGAATTTTCTTTAGAGTATGGTGTTGATACTATTTGTATTCAGCATGTTGATGTTAAGAAAGGTGATAAGGTTTTATTAATTGATGATTTAGTAGCTACTGGGGGTACTTTGGAAGCAGCTAGATCTATTATTGAAGAGAATGGTGCAAAAGTTGAAGCTATAGGTGGTGTTATAGGTTTGCCATTTTTAGGATACCAAGAATTATTAAAAGATCACAAAGTTGATGTTTTGTTAACATATGAAGGCGAATAAACGTCTAAGAAATTGGGTCAGAGATTAAAAACTCTCAGCTATTAATTATATTCCTTTATATATACTAATTGACAATGTTTGTCTTAATTTGTATATTTTCCACTAGTGTGTTTGGGATATAGTGTAATGGTAACACCGCAGATTCTGGTTCTGCTTTTGGGGGTTCAAATCCCTCTATCCCAGTTGTCTGGTCCCTTCGTCTAACGGTTAGGACGAAAGATTCTCAGTCTTTAAATAGGGGTTCGATTCCCCTAGGGACTAAATACTTTTAGGCAGCCTAAAGACAGGTTGCTTTTTTTTTGATAGACTATATTTACAAGGAATATATAAATGATAACAGCTTCAAACATTTCATTATCTTATGGTACACAAGTATTATTTAAAGATGTTAATATTAAGTTTACCCCAGGTAATTGTTACGGAATTATAGGTGCAAACGGTGCCGGTAAATCAACCTTTTTAAAGATTTTAGCTGGGGAGATTGAACAAGACACCGGAGAAGTCATTATTACTCCTGGTGAAAGAATGACTATGCTAAAACAGGACCACTATGCTTTCCAAGACTTCACGGTTATGGAAACTGTTATTCGTGGTTATGATAAACTCTATCAAATCATGAAAGAAAGAGAAGCTATCTACGAAAAAGAAGATTTTAGTGAAGAAGATGGTATAAGAGCTGCTGATTTAGAAAATGAATTTGCCGAAATGGGCGGATGGGAAGCGGAAGCCGAAGTCGGTCAAATGTTAGATGGTTTAGGTATTTCTACCGATTATCATGATAAAAAGATGGCAGACATTGAAGATGGTATGAAAGTTAGGGTTTTACTAGCTCAAGCTTTATTTGGTTCTCCTGATATACTTTTACTCGACGAACCTACAAACCACTTAGACCTAGAATCAATTAATTGGCTTGAAAACTTTTTAGAAAATTTTGATAACACAGTTATTGTTGTCAGTCACGATAGACACTTTTTAAACAGTGTTTGTACACATATCGCAGATATTGATTACTCTAAAATTCAATTATTTGTTGGTAACTACGATTTCTGGTATCAATCAAGTCAATTAATAAATAAACAAATGAAAGATGATAAAAAGCGTAGAGAAGATAAAATTTCTGAATTAAAAGATTTTATTCAACGATTTAGTTCTAATGCTTCGAAAGCTAAACAAGCAACAAGTAGAAAAAAATTAATTGATAAATTAACTATTGATGACATTAAACCTTCTTCAAGAAGATTCCCATATATTGCTTTTAAGCCATTTAGAGAATTAGGAAATAATATTGTTGAAATTGATGGATTAACTAAAGCTGTTGATGGTGTTAAAGTTATTGACAATTTAAATTTAGTTGTAAATAGTGGAGATAAGATTGCATTTGTTGGCCCTAATCATTTAGCCAAAACTCTTTTATTTGAGATACTAAGTGGGAATTTAGAACCAGATGAAGGTTCCTATAGATGGGGTGTAACAACTTCACAATCGTATTTCCCTAAAGATAATACAAAATATTTTTCAGAACATGTGAGTATCACAGATTGGTTAAGACAATATTCTCCTGATTTAAAAGACGATACTTATATAAGATCTTTCTTAGGTAGAATGTTATTTAGTGGTGATGAAGCATTAAAAGATTGTACTGTTCTCTCTGGTGGAGAAAAAGTTCGTTGTGTTTTATCAAAAATGATGTTAGAACAAGCCAACTGTCTAATGTTTGATGAACCAACATCCCACTTGGATCTAGAATCAATTACAGCCTTAAATAATGGTTTAATAGATTTCTCAGGTGTAATTCTATTTAATTCACATGACCATCAATTTGTTAATACAATTGCAAATAGAATCATTGAATTTACTCCGTCTGGAATAATTGACAGAATGATGCCATTCGATGAATATTTAGCAGATGAAGGTGTAAATGCTTTAAGAGATGAATTATATGCAGGTCAAAATCATCACAATCTTTCTATCTAAATGAAGGAGTTTAAAAATATGTTATTTGCTGTGGATATTGGAAATACAAACATTGTATTAGCGGTTCATGATGGATCATCTTGGATTAATATTTGGCGTATCCACACAGATATACATAAGACCAGCGATGAATATTTTGTTTTATTAGAATCACTTTTAAATAACTCTGATTCAAATGAATATAATATAACTAAAGCAGTAATTTCTTCTGTTGTGCCTAATCTAAATAGAGCCCTTCAGAAGAATGTAATTAGACTATTCGGTATTGAACCTATAATGATAAATCACGATTTAAATACTGGTTTAGTTAGAGAAAGCATACCGGTAGAATTAGGCTCTGATCTTTTATGCAATTTAGCACAAGCACACAATCTTTATCCTAATAAAGATGTTATGGTTATAGACTTTGGCACAGCCCTAACAATGAGCTGTGTAAATAAAGATGGAGAAGTTGTAGGTGTTGCAATAACTCCAGGTTTAATTACTGCAGTAAATGCATTATTTGGAAGTACTGCTCAACTTCCGCAAGTACAATTAAAGGCTCCGATAAAAGCAATGGGAAGGTCTTCTGATTGTTCAATTAGAGCTGGTATAATGTATGGATATTCAGGTTTAGTTGAATCTATGATTGTTAGAACTGAGAATGAGTTAAATACAAAATTACAAGTAATTGCAACGGGTGGTCTTTCTTCAACAATTTCTCCATTGATAAATAGAATTGATGAGGTAAAGAAGAACCATACTTTAGATGGGTTGGTTTATATAGCATCATTAAATTAAAATAAAACTATTATATTATTGTATTATTATTATATAATAAAGACTTGTTTTAATAGTTAAACAATTAACTATTATACTATTTTAATATAAAAAAACTACTTGATTATAATAATTAAGTAGTTTTTTTAGTTATAAAAGATAATTTAAATTTAAAGAATAAAATTTCCTTCTTTTAAAATAGGTTTATCACCTATTTGTATAGTTGTAAATTCATCTCCTATTGGTACAGCAAGTTTAACAAGTGATTGATTTATTAATAATTTATTTAAAGAAGCATCTTCATCAATATTTATTAAAGAATCTTGCATT
The DNA here is from genome assembly GCA_963677735.1 of Sphaerochaetaceae bacterium. Lineage (GTDB taxonomy): Bacteria > Spirochaetota > Spirochaetia > Sphaerochaetales > Sphaerochaetaceae > Pleomorphochaeta. Next base: position 986,748 of record OY782505.1, on the reverse strand, counting down.
GCACCACCAAAAACAATAGTGGTTGTGTGTTCTAGAGAATATAGAGGATGAGCACTTTTATTAATATATTTTGCTTCTAATGATTCTTCATCACAAATAGATATGCCAGAAACAATTGAGGCGTTATCATCTGATTTAAAAAAAGCTGTAAGAGCTTCTTTTCCACTTGTCGCATTATATGAAATAACTCGACCATTTTTAATATTAAAAGTAGCATTCTTTACAAGTTGACCAAATAGATAAAAATCTCTAGTAGCTTCAATGTGTGCATTAGTGCTATTGCTTTTAACATTGTTGTGAATATTTTGAGAAGGTAAGAAGTTATAAAAACTTCTGTTATCTTTTAAAGTAATGTAATTTGATACCCAAATAGAATTATCAACTAAAGTAGTTTCAATTTTAGAATTACGATTTTTTATCTTAATTGAAGAGGAATTTAATTTGTTTAATTCTTTTGTCCTATAATCTAGTAAACAAGATTGATTAATCCAATATTGAATCATATTTTCATTGTCGAGTCTTAGAAGTTTAGCAAAATATGCATATACTTCATTATCACTTAAATCAGTAAAAGCTTTTTGGACAAAAGTTTTTGACGGGTAAGCTACAATAGTCCATGGAAGAGCTATCCTTCTCTTTAAATCAATTGGTTCGCTAAGAATACCAAATTTGCTAATTTCTATAACACTTTTTATGATCTCATCTGGATCTTTGTCGCTTTCATATAAAAAATTATTCAAATCTAGTATTCTGCACATTACTTGTGATTTTACTTTAGGTCTTTGAATATCTAATAAGTCTGGATCCACTGGAACCGTTTGTGTTACTTTCCCTTCTTCAGTTACAACAATATTTACAGGTAGGTTAGTTATAGTTGTTGCAAACTTTGCTAAGTTTAATGTGAAAGGGTAAGTTGACTCTTCTGTATTAATAGACAAAGAGTCTCCTGAGTTTAAATTTAATTGGCTAAAGCAAATTAATTTTGAAAATTGTAAATCGAAATTTGTCATGATTGCACTATAACAAAAAAGTATAATTTAGTGCAGATGGTATCTATTAATAAAGAGAAAATAAATTTTTCTATTAATAGATAAAAAAATATTAAAAAACTCTTGATAAAATTTAAACTGAGTGTTAATGTATGGCTATGAATGATATTGAACATATCAATTAACTAAGTAATTTAGATAATTATTTTAATTAATATATGAAAAATGCTTATTTAATGTGAAGATTAGAATATTATTTATATAATATGTAACTTATTTATATCGATTTTCAATTTTAATAATTTATAAATTTCTGAAAATCAGAGGAGATAAAATTATGGGTGTTATGAGTTTTTCAATTCCAAGAGAAATTTACTACGGTGAAAATTCTTTACAAAAGCTAGCTGACTTAAAAGGTAAAAAAGCTGCTTTAGTTACTGGCGGTACATCAATGAAAAGATTTGGTTTCTTAGATCAAGCTGTACAAATCTTAAAAGATGGTGGCATAGAATCAATTATCATTGATGGTGTTGAACCAAATCCATCTGTTAAAACTGTTATTCGCGGTGCAAAAGCAATGCAAGAATTTGAACCAGATTGGGTTGTTGCTATTGGTGGTGGCTCTGCTTTAGATGCTGCAAAAGTAATGTGGTGCTTCTATGAACACCCAGATTTAAAATTTGAAGAAATTATTGAAGTTGGTTCAATGCCTGCTTTAAGAAACAAAGCTCGTTTTATTGCTATTCCTTCAACAAGTGGTACAGCAAGTGAAATTACAGCATTCTCAGTTATTACAGATCCTGAAAATCATATTAAATACCCTATCGTAGCTGGGGACATGGTTCCAGATATTGCAATTTTAGATCCAGCACTTCCTATGAAGATGCCAGCTCACATCACAGCAAATACAGGTATGGACGTAATGTGTCACGCTTTAGAAGCTCTAGCTTCAATTGCTTCAACAAACTTTACTGAACCTTATGCTGTTAGAGCAATTGAATTAGTAGCAAAATATTTACCAATTGCTTATAGTGATGGTGAAAACTTAGAAGCAAGAGAAAATATGCATGAAGCATCAGCTTTAGCTGGTATGGCATTTACAAATGCTTCTTTAGGTTTAGTTCACTCATTAGCACACAAAATTGGTGGTGAATTTGGTGTAACTCATGGTTTAGCTAATGCAATTTTATTACCTTATATCATTGATTATAACAGACAATTTACTGACAGATATGATTACATTGAAAAACTATTAAATGTAAAAGATGTAGCACAATTAGTTAGAGATTTAAATGTTAAATTAGATATTCCTGCTTCTTTCAAAGATTGTACAGAAGTTGAATTTAATGAAGATAAATTCAAAGAAGTTTTAGATAGAATGAGCAAGAATGCATTTGCAGACCCTTGTACATTAACTAACCCAGGAACACCTACTGTTGATGATGTAAAAATGATTTACAAATCAGCATTCTATGGCACTCCTATTAAAAAATAATCTATATAGATTATTATTATCAGAAAATATATCTCACTCCATTATTTATAGTGGAGTGATTTTCTGTTTAAATTAAAAAAAAATAGATGTTTTTTTAACATCTAATTATGGTAAAAAAGCCCCAATTTTTAAATGGGGCTTTATACATTATTTATCTTTTTTTGAGAAGGAATAAGTTATTCTATCAATAATAATTGCTAAGAATACGATAGATATACCGGCTTCAAAACCTCTACCAACTTCAATTCTGCTTATAGCTAAGAGAACTTCCATCCCTAAACCTTTAGCTCCAATCATAGATCCAATAACAACCATCGCAAGTGCCATCATTGTAGTTTGGTTAATACCTACCATTATCGAGGGTTTAGCAAGGGGTAGTTGAACATCAAACAATATTTGCTTTGGTGTCGCTCCGAAAGCTTTAGCTGCTTCAAGTGCTTCTATATCTACAGTTCTAATACCAACATTAGTTAATCGAATAACAGGTGGTACAGCATATATTATTGTTGCAAACATTGCTGGTACTTTTCCCATTCCAAAAAACATTAGTGCTGGAATTAAATATACAAAACTAGGCATAGTTTGCATACCATCTAGAAGAGGCTTCAAAATTCTCTGTGCTCGATCGCTTCTAGCCATTTTAATACCTGTAGGTAGTCCAATTAGTAGTGATAAAACTACTGAAGAAATAACTAAGCTTAGAGTAATCATAGCTAAATCCCAATACCCAAAACCACCTATTAAAAGCATCATTACCATAAATACTATGCCGGTACTTATTTTTCCAAGGAGTTTCCATCCAGCTAATCCAATTAATAAAATAATAATAAACCAGGGGACAAATAATAATAAACTCTCTAGAGCAAGTACAACATGTAAAATAATAGCACCAATAAAGTCAAAGAATCCATCTAAGTGTAATAGAAGCCAATCCATTATTGAGTCAATAATTTTTGCAACTGGCAAATCAATCATTTCTGGAAATTCAAACATATTATTCACCTCCTAAGGGAGAAAGTGATTCAAAGATGTGGTCTGTTGTTACAATCCCTTTAAATCTATTTTTCTCGTCAACAACTGGAATTGGCCAAGGATTTTCTGTAATTATTGAAAATAAATCCTCAATTAGAGTATCTTCCGTCACAGTTGATACTTTTTTAATACAATCCATAGGTATAGTTTTTGATTTTGTTTCTTGCTCAAGCAATGAAACTAATTCTTTTTCTCTAATAACACCTAAAAGTTCCCTAGATTTGTTTACTATAAACGCTGCTCTACGTTTATTAGATCTAATTAGAGTTAGAGCAGTTTTAGGACCTTCCCAAGCATATGTTAAGATAGAAGGTTCCTCCATTATGCTACCTGCAGTTAATACTTTTGCAGGTGATGCATCTTGAACGAACTCTTGTACATATTCATCAGCTGGGTTAGTTACAATGTCTTCAGGAGTTCCTACTTGAACAACTTCCCCATCACGTAGAATTGCAATTTGATCTCCAAGTTTTAGAGCCTCATGCAAATCATGAGTTACGAAAATGATTGTTTTTTTAAGTTTTTCTTGTAGTTCCACTAATTCATCTTGCATTTGCCTTCGAATTAATGGGTCTAAACCACTGAAAGGCTCATCCATTAATAGAATTTCTGGATCATTTGCTAAAGCTCTTGCAAGACCTACTCTTTGTTGCATACCGCCGCTTAAGGATCCAGGGTAATAATCTTCCCAGCCTTTTAATCCGACAGTTTCTAAAGTTTGCATAGCCTTTGCATATCTTTCCCCTTTGGGAATACCTTTAATTTTTAAACCATAAGCAGCATTATCTAGAACTGTAAGGTGAGGGAGTAACCCATAATGTTGGAATACCATTCCAAAAGTATCTCTCCTAAAATGTAATAGTTGTTCATTATTCATTTTAGTAATATCTTTACCGTTAATAATAATATTGCCTTTAGTAGTATTTACTAAACGGATTAGAGATCTTATTAGAGTTGATTTACCACTACCAGAGAGTCCCATTAAAATGTAGAACTCTCCTTTTTTGATTTCAAGATTGATATTTTTCATACCAACAATACATCCAGTTTTCTCTTGGATAACTGCTTTTGATTCTTTCATTAACTTTTTTGTAAAGACTTTTTTTGAGTCTTTACCATAAAGCTTCCATATATCTTTAATTATAACTTGTGGGTTATTGTTAATAGATTCCATAATACTCCTATAATGCTGCTTTTACTTTCGCTGCTACTTCGTCTGAAACCCATTGGGTCCAAACATTTTCTTTAGTTTCTAAAAACCAGTGAGCAGTTTCTTCAGTAGACCAACCCTCGTCATCCATTTTTGCTAAGAACTCATTATTGTCATCAACGGATGTTGAATATTTTTTTAACATCTCAACAACATCGGGAGCTTTTTCAAGCATTGACTTATTTACTAAAATGTTAACATCTGCAGGTACAAATTCACTACCTTCTAGTCTAATCATATCAAGTTTTCCTAAAACAGCTGTTGGTGCCCAATAATAACCAACCCAAGGTTCACTTTTTTTGTATGCACCTACCATTGAACCTGCTAGAGCAGTTCCAGAACCGGTAATACCAAGGTTAAATGTCTCTCCAAGACTATATTCATTAAATATTTCTTCTGAGATATTCATTTGACCCCAACCGGCAACTCCTCCATAAATTATCCCTTTAGAAGGATCTTCTGGATCTTTAAATAGGTGAGCGTATTTTGGTAAATCTGAAACACTTTTTAAGTCTGGTGCTAAGGCATTATCGCCTTCAACAAGATATCGTGGAATCCACCAACCTTGTGGAGCGTCTGGCATATTTTGACCTAAATCAATTAGGTTTCCTGATTCGATACCTTGGTTATATATTTCTAATACATTTTGATGCCATGATTCCATATCGATATCGATATCACCTTGGATAATACCATTTATTATAGGCATTGTGTCTCCAGGTACATAGTCAACAATATATCCTTCATAACCATTTTCAATAATAAAACCAGCGATTTTGTTATGTACTTGGACGCTGTCCCAAGATAAATCTCCAAAAATTATAGTTTGTATTTTTTCTTCATCTTGTCCACTTGCAAATACTGCTGTCGAAATAAGTAGAACAATAAAAGTTAACACAATCGTTTTCTTTAAGTTTTTAAGTTTTTTCATTTTATACTCCATGTAATTAATTTTGTCATCTAATGATTATAATACTAAACAATTATTGCTAATACTGTCAACACACTTGATAAATTTGTTTAGATGTGTAACTATTAAATAGTGATTTAAAGGGGTTATTTAGCTTTTTTATCAAATTTATGATATAAATATAATATTTATTATACTAAGTATTTTATATAAAAAATACAATATTAATGCTTTTAAAACATTTTATACATAATAAAAAAGGTAAAAAAAAATTAAAAAAAATGTTTAATAACTAATAACCAAAATATGAAATAGCCTTATTTTAATTTTTTTTATGGTTAGAAATAGTGGAATAGATATTATTTTAATTTCGATTTTCGATAGAAAAACTAATAATTATATTTTTTTCTTAAAGATTTTAATTTGGTAGATGGATTTTTTTTAAAAATATGGTTTAATTGTTTATTAAGCAAGTTTCGCTTATATAAAGTTATTTATTTTAAATTTATAACAGGATTCTGTTTTGTAATGTACGTTAAAACGAATAATTGTTATAAATAATTACTTTATATTTATATGATAATATTGTTAAAGATGATAAAATAATTAGATATTTATATAATATTTAGTATTTTTATTAAATAAATAGGTGGTAAAAATGGATCGTTATAGTATTGCAGAAGACGTATTTATTGCTCTAAGAAAAATAGATCGTGCTATAGATTTACATTCAAAAAAACTAAAAAAACAATTTGGTCTAACTGGGCCACAATTAATGGTTTTAAAAGCTATTAAGAACAATTCTAATATGCAGATTTCTGCAATAGCTAAAGATATAAGTCTATCTCAAGCGACAGTTACAAGTATTTTAGATCGTTTAGAATTACAGGGATATGCAAAACGACAAAGAAGTATTGTTGATAAAAGAAAAGTTAACATTGTTTTAACTGAGAAATCTAAGGAAATTTTAGAAAATGATGTAGATTTAATACATGAAGATTTTTATGCCAATTTTAATAAACTAGAAGATTGGGAACAAATGATGATTTTATCTTCTTTAGATAGGCTTGGCTCTCTTTTAAATGTTGAACGAGTTGCTGACGAGCATGATATAAAAATTAAGTTATAATTTTTATAATTGATTTTTTGTAGGTGTAAGAAAAATAAAAATTAATTTAGATATAAAAAAAAGATACTACAAAAAGTAGTATCTATTTTTTTGAGCGCCATATGGGAATCGAACCCACGTTATCAGCTTGGAAGGCTGGAGTAATACCATTATACGAATGGCGCATAGTTAGTATTGATTGGTAAATGTTTTTATCTAATCAACGATTGAGATATTATAAAAACTTGCCTGATAGGTCAAGTAGTTTTTATAAAAAAAATTGAAAAGTTTAGTATTTTGTTAATAAATTAAGTAATCACCCATTTTTATCTAATTTAGAGTCACACCATTGACACTATAGTATAATATAGTGTTTATATAAGTTATAAATTAATTAAAAATTATTAATATAAAAAATTAATAATTAAGCGAGGAATAATATGGGACAGCGTGGAGAAGTTTTTTCAACAAGTATCAAAAAAAATGACAGAACTTATTTTTTTAACGTAAAAGAAAATGTATATGGCGATTTATATTTAAATATCGTGGAAAGTAAAGGCGATGCTGAATCTAATAGATATATTAGACAATCAGTTCTAGTTTACCAAGAAGATATGGGTGAATTCGTAAGAGAATTCCAAAAATCTCTTGATTTCATTAAAAAATACTCAAATAAGAAAAATTAAAACAAATCCAATTGTTTGCTTTCAACTTTTTTAAAAGTGAAAGATTTTCTATGAATAGGGGATACTCCAAACTTTTCAATCATCTCTCGATGATACTTAGTTGGGTATCCCATATGTTTTTTAAAGCCATATTCTGGCCATTTTTTATCACAATACATCATAAAATTATCTCTAGAAACTTTTGCAAGAATAGATGCTGCCATAATTTGTGGATAGATAGAATCGCCTTTAACAATAGCTCTTGTTTCGATATCTAGAGAAGGAATTTTATTTCCATCCACCAAGGCTATATCAATCTTCTTATCATATATTTTAATTACCTTATTATATGCTTTTTCCATAGCTTTCATGCTAGCCCATAAAATATTTAACTCATCTATTTCATTTGGAGTACACCATGCAATACTATAGCAACTTGCTTTATTAATTATAATTTCATAGGCTTGAAGTAATTGTTTTCTACTTAGTTTTTTTGAATCATTCAAAATTTCTATAGGAAAGTCTTTGCCTAAAATACAAGCTCCAGCACATACAGGACCTGCTAAAGGCCCTCTTCCAGCTTCATCGAGTCCAATTATAATTTTGTCATTTAAAGAGAGTGCCTCATCCTTAAGATCTTCAAATAAAAATTCTCCCATTACCTAATCCCACAATACTATTTTTTATAATCTTATCATAAATTCTATCAATGTGAAATTAAAGTCATTTTAAATAAATAAAAAAGTTTTATAACCTATATCATAAATTAGTTAAAACTGTATAATTACCATATCAATTATAAATGATAATTATTAAATTAATATATAATTATTATGTAAAATAATTATATAATTTGTATATTATATTGAAATTTATATATATCATATATAAATAATATTTTTTTTATAAAAAAATGATAGTAAATTATATCATTTCTATATAATAATTTGTAATTTTGAGATTTGATTTAAAAAAAATATTAACCAAGTAATTTTTATTTTTAATTATTTGCAACAATGTTGAAAATTCCTTGTTTTATGTTATTATTAGTCAATAAATACGTTTAAAAAAGTTGGTGTTATTTTGTTTTTAAAAAGTCTAGAATTATATGGATTTAAGTCCTTTGCTGATAAAACTAAATTAGATTTTTCCGATGGTATAACTAGTTTGCTTGGCCCCAATGGATGTGGTAAAAGTAATATTGTTGATGCTATTAAATGGGTTCTTGGGGAGCAGTCTACTAAAACTCTAAGAGCTGGAAAGATGGAAGATGTAATTTTTAATGGTACTGATAAGAGAAACCAACTTCAAATGGCTGAAGTTATATTAATTATCAATAATGAAGGAAGACATTTAAATTTAGATGTAAATGAGATAGAGATAAAAAGAAGAGTTTTTAGGTCTGGAGAGAGTGAATACTATCTAAATAAGAATAGAGTCTTGCTTAAAAATATAAAGGAATTATTTTTTGATACTGGTGTTGGTAAAAGTGCTTACTCAATTTTAGAACAAGGTAAAATTGACCAAATCTTATCCACTCGTCCTGAGGATAGAAGATATATTTTTGAAGAGGCTGCTGGAATATCTAGATTTAAACAACAAAGTAAAGAAGCTCAAAGAAAAATTGAAAGAACAGATGAAAACATTGCTCAAGTTGATACAATTCTAAGAGAAGTCAAAAGAACTTACGATTCAAAGAAAACTCAAGCTGCAAAATGTTTTAAATATAATGAGTTAAATAAGGAAAAATTTAACCTTGAAGTTGAGGTTCAACTTTCAACAGTAAAATCTTATCTATTATTAAAAGAAGACAAGCAAAAAAGATTGCTTACTATTGATCAAGAGATTCAAAATAAAAGTGTTGCTCTTAATGGTTTAGATACTGTTATTGGCGAGATGCAAGAAGATTTAAGAAACAAAACAGCAAAAAGAGTTGAAATTCAAACTGAGTTAAAAAGGCTAGAGGAAGAGCATAAAGGTAAAACTGAATTTATTGAATTGTTAAATAAGTATTATAAAGAAGCACTTATAAATAAACAAACCTCTCATGAAAAAGCCAAGGCCTTAGAAGAAAAACTTCTTGTAAATGAAGAATTAATTAAAGATAAATACTCTAGGATAGAACGATTAAAGAGTGAAGCTGTTGAAATAGAATCAGATATTAATAAATTAGAACAATCTTTAGATAGTGCTAAAGCTTTAATTATTAAACAAAATGATGAAATAAATGAACTTGAGAAAAAAATTAGAGATAATGAAGAAGTATATGATTCTCTAGCTACTAAATTGAATCAAATAACGGATGCTATAGTTGTTCAACTAGATGATAAGCTTAAATCTAGTGGATACAGTTATGAAAATAGAAAAAATTTAAGAGATAAAATTGAAGAGAAAATAAATTACATAGTTTCTTCTTTAGAAAATCAAAGTAAATTTTTAGAACAATTAAATACCTTAGACAGCTTTCAATTAACAAAAAAAATAGCTCAAGATAAAAAAACAAACATAGATAATATGGTATCATTAAAGTCTTTAATTGAAGAATATGATTTGGTAATACCTTCCTTTATTGATGATTTTATTAGTGAAGATGGTGTCGTTTCTAAAAAACATCAATTAGATAAAAAGATATTATCAAACAGGGAAAATGTTAATATATATAGAAATCAGATTTCCTATTTGAGAAATGATAATGAAAAATTAAATAATCAATGTTCTGATTATAAAGATAGTATTAATGAATTAAAAATAATGCTTGAACAAATAAATGGTTCTGTTGGTGAGCATAAGGTTGCAATTGATACTATAAGAAGATCAAACGATGAGCTAAAATTAGAATATAATGATAGATTGATTGAGGCAAAAAGTGCTTCTCAAAAAGCAGAAAGCCACCAAGAAAATATTAGAGTAACGGAAGAGGAAATGGATAATATAGCTCAAAAAGGTATTTCCCTTTCCCAAAGACTTGAAGAATTAATTGAGCAAATTGAAATAAGCTCAAATGAAATAAATATGAAACAAAATCAAAAGAATGCTTCTTTTGATACTGTTAATAAATTGAGAAGAGAAAAAGATCAATCTGAATTGCAAATTCAGTCTATTGGAGAAATGGTTGAACAAATTTATAATAACTTTTTTGAAACCTATAGTAAAAATTTAGCTGAGTACGAAGATAAATTGAACCAAGAATTAGAGGATCCAAAAATTCTTAGAAATAAACTTGAAGATGTAAAAAATGAAATTTCTCGTTTAGGATACATAAATCAAATGGCAGGTGATGAATTTGAAGAGGCTAAACAACAATATGATTTTTTATCTTCCCAGATTGATGATTTAATGAAAGCAAAGGCTGATTTAGAAAATGTTGTTTTAAGAATTACTAATGAAAGTGAGCAGCGATTCTTAAACACTTATAAACAGATTTCTGAAAATTTCCAATCTATGTTTAGACGTTTGTTTGGTGGTGGTAGAGCTGAATTGAAATTATCAGATCCAGATAATATTTTAGATAGTGGTATAAATATTCTAGCTCAACCTCCAGGAAAAAAATTAACTAACCTATCTTTATTAAGTGGTGGAGAAAGGTCTATGACAGCAGTTGGACTTTTATTTGCAACATATCAAGTCAAACCAAGCCCATTTTGTATATTAGATGAAATAGATGCAGCTTTAGATGATAGAAATATTGGATTCTTTTTATCAGTATTAGAAGAGTTTTCAAGAGATAGCCAGTTTATTATTATTACCCATAATAAACATACAGTTACAGGGAGTAGAACTCTATTAGGTGTTACTCAAATTGAACCTGGAGTTTCAACAACTGTAAGCTATAAAATCGGGGTAGAAAAAGGAGCACCTGTAATACTTAGTTTAGATGATAAAGAGGTAGATGTTTAAGTTGTGCAAAGTTTTGCGACCTTGACATTTTGACTTTTATTAAGGTATAAGTACCACAGAAATCCAAAAAAAAATATGAGTAAGATATGTTTGAATCAATAAGTGAAAAATTTTCTACAATTATGAGAGATATTTCTGGAAAAGGAAAAATTTCAGAAAAAAATATTGAAGATGCAGTAGATCAAATTAAAGTGGCATTGTTAGATGCTGATGTAAATTTAAGAGTTGTAAGACGCTTTATAAATGGAACTAGAGAAGAAGCTTTAGGCGAGAAAGTATTAAAGGCTGTAGATCCTGGCCAAATGTTTACCAAAATCGTTTATGATAGAATGGTAAAATTGCTTAGTGCTGAAGAAAATCAAGAGCTCCAATTAAAGGGACCAGATACTACAACTACAATACTTATGATGGGGCTACAAGGTAGTGGTAAAACTACAACTAGTGCTAAACTTGCTCTAAATTTAAAGAAAAAGGGTAGAAGACCTTTATTAGTTGCTGCTGATTTAGTTCGTCCTGCAGCTATTACTCAATTACAAGTTTTAGGAAATCAAGTAGATGTTCCAGTCTTTACAATTGAAGGATGTAAGGATCCTGTTAAAGTTGCTAAAGAAGGTTTAGCTTATGCAAAGAAAAATCAATACAATGTTTTAATTGTTGATACATCTGGTAGAATGCACTTAGATGAAACTTTAATGAATGAAATTCAGAGAGTTTCAAAAGCTATAAACCCTGAAGAAACCTTATTTGTAGCTGATGCTATGACAGGGCAAAATGCAGTTAACATTGCAAAAGAGTTTGAAGAAAAAGTTGGGATTTCTGGTGTTGTTTTATCAAAATTTGATTCAGATGCGAGAGGTGGTGCAGCCCTTTCACTAAGAAGTGTTGTTGGAAAACCAATTAAATATATTGGTAGTGGTGAGAAAATGGAAGATTTAGATCCATTTTATCCCGATAGAATCGCTTCCCGTATTTTAGGCATGGGGGATGTTGTTTCCTTAGTAGAAAAAGCTCAAGAAACAATTGATCAAGAAGAAGCTCTAAAATTACAAGAGAAGATGAAAAAGAATACTTTCTCTCTTCAAGATTATTTAGACCAATTAAATCAAATGGATAAGATGGGATCAATGGATAAACTTATTGAAATGATTCCTGGTGCTGCCGGACAAGTATCAGCAGACGATATTCCAATGGATGAATTAAAAAGAGAAAAAGCAATCATTTTATCAATGACACCTCAAGAAAGAGCTAATTATAGATTGATTGGCCCAACAAGAAGAAAAAGAATTGCTAAGGGTAGCGGAGTAAGTGTTGCCCAGGTTAACAGATGTATTAAAAAGTTTGAAAAAATGAAAAATACAATGAGAAAATTAACCAAAAACAAGAAATATCAAAAAATGTTACAAAAACAAATGGGATATTAAAAAAATACATTCATTAATTGACAAAATTAGTCAATTGCCTTGATTTTATATTAAGAAAAATGTATTATCCTTAATTTGTGAACGGTTAAAGGATAATTGTGTCTTTTTACAAAGTTAAAAAGAAAAGTTATCCTTTTGAGTGTGAATATTTATTTAAATTAATTTTTTAATTTAAATATAACTCATATAGAAGCTAATAGAAATTCGAGTAGGAGGAATTACAATGAGCACAAGCATGAGACTCAAGCGTTTTGGTTCCAAGAAAAGACCTTATTATAGGATTGTAGTAATGGACTCAAGAGCAGCTAACAAGAGTAGAACTCTAGCAGAAGTTGGCCAATATCATCCTGTTGAAGACAAAGAAGATCAAGTTGTTCTTAATGTTGAAGCAGTAAAAGATTGGTTACAAAAAGGTGCACAACCTAGTGCAACTGTACGCGCTCTTTTAAACAAGCAGGGTGTACAAGTTTCCAGAACTAGTCAAGAATAAGAGGATTAGTTGTGGAAAAAGATCTTGTTGAATACATTGTAAAATCACTTGTTGATTTCCCTGATGATGTGGCTGTGAATGTTGTAGAAGGTGAAAAATCTACTATACTGGAACTCAAAGTCGCAACAGAGGATATTGGCAAGGTGATCGGCAAGCAAGGCCGCATCGCAAAAGCAATTAGAACCATCTTAAGTGCTTCAGCGACAAAAGGCGGTAAGCGTGCTGTTTTGGAAATTTTGGATTAAAATATGGAAAAACTCGCAACGGCTATCATCCAGACATCATATGGTCTAAAGGGTGAGGTGAAGGTCCGCCCATTCAACGATGATTGCTCTTACTTAAAAAAATTAAAGCAAGGAATTATCCTCTTGAAGGATGGCCGCGAGAAGACATATGCTATCGAAGGATTTCGAAAGAGTGGCAGTCAGGCGTACATGAAGTTTTCTGGTGTAGATGATCCAGAAACAGCAAAGAAACTAGCTGGCGCAACACTTTTTGTTCCTAAAAGTGAAGCTGCTCCTCTCAAGAAAGGTGAATACTATGTCTCTGATTTGCTAGGTTGCACCCTAATGCATGAAGGCAAACCAATGGCTAAAGTAGTCGGTTATTTCGATGGACCTCAGGCGTTATTATTAGAAGTTGAAGATGGTTCTAATAAACGTTTCTTGGTTCCTTTACTTGACCAATACGTTGGAAAGGTCTCAATCGAAGATAAGACTATTGAATTGTTGACGCAGTGGTTGTTGGCATGAATATAGACGTAGTAACACTGTTTCCCGAAATGGTTCAAGGTTTCTTTTCGAATTCAATCATGAAAAGAGCTGTTGAAAATGGCATCATAACATATAACATGATTGATTTTCGTAACTTTGCGACTGATAAACATCATACTTGTGATGATTCTCCTTATGGAGGAGGCGCAGGAATGGTGCTAAAACCCGAGCCGCTGTGCAAAGCACTCGAGAGTATCAAAGCAAAAGAAAAGCGGGTTATATACGCTTCTCCGTCAGGTAAAAGACTCACGCAAACTCTTTCTAAAGAGTTAAGTGAAGAAGAAAACTTAGTTTTCATTTGCGGACATTATGAAGGTATTGACCAACGGGTAATTGACCTGTATGTGGATGACGAGATTAGTATTGGTGATTACGTAATATCAAGTGGCGAAATTTCTTCTTTGGTTATTATTGATTCTCTGTATCGTTTAATTGATGGAGTGATTAGTAGTGAATCATTAGAGGAAGAAAGTTTTAGTGACGGATTATTAGAATATCCCCAATACACAAGGCCAAGTGTTTTTAATGGCTTAGAAGTTCCAGAAGTTTTACTTAATGGAAATCATAAAGCAATAAAACAGTGGCGTTTGGAGAAAAGGCTAGAAAAGACAATATCTTTTCGCCCGGAGCTTCTAGAACAAAAATCATTAGATTTACAATCTAGAAAGACTTTACATGAACTCAGAAACAGAGCAAAGAGGACCTAAATATGGATTTAATTAAAGCTATTGAAGCAGAGCAGATGAAAGAAAACGCTGAAAATTTCAACGTTGGTGATACTGTAAAAGTATTTTTTAAGATCATCGAAGGCACTACAGAACGTATCCAAGTATTTGAAGGATTGGTTATTGCAAAGAACAACAGCGGCATCCGTCGTTCATTCGTTGTACGTAAAATCTCCTACGGTGTAGGTGTTGAAAGAATCTTCCCATTACATTCACCACGTATTGAAAAAATTACAGTTGTACGTCGCGGTCGTGTTAGAAGAGCTAAACTATACTATATCAGAGATAGAGTTGGTAAATCAGCAAAAGTTAAAGAACTTATTGTTCGTAAGAATAAATAGTTTTTTTGATATCTTTGTTAAGATAAAAAAGGATGACATTTATAAAATGTTATCCTTTTTTTAGTTTTAACAATTTTTTTATTGCTATTAATGATAATTTTAGGTATTTTCAATATATGGAGATAAACATGGAAGTTAGTACCCAACCCAATAATAATAAACCTACCAAAAAGGCTAATAAAAGAAGAAAGAATAAAAATCAATCTTCTAAAAGAGCTAAAAATTCTAAAGATGGGAAAGATTTGTTGCCACCTAAGAAAAAAGTAACTCCTAAAAGTTCACTTCCTCCTGTGGAGATTAAGAGAATTAAAGAACCGTTAGTAAAATGCGGACATTGTAATAAAGTTATAAATAATATAAGTAGTGCCATTAAAGGTGATGCTTGTTATTACCATTTTGATTGTGTTATTGATAAAATTAAACAAGATTATAAAGTTAAAGAAACTCAAAGTGTTAGTTATGTAGGACGTGGCAGTTTTGCTATAATAGAAAAAGATGAAACCGGTGCTTTAAAATTTGTTGAAACTATACAAATTGAAACCCCACAGCAGTTCGATTCAATGAAAAAATATATTGAGGAAGTTAAAAGATGATAGCAATGTTACCTGGTTCATTCGACCCTCCCACTTTAGGTCATATTGATATAATAGAACGTTCTGCTAAAATGTACGAGAAATTATATGTCGTAGTTTCTTCAAATATACAAAAAAATCCTCTATTCACAGCTCAAGAGAGAAAAGATATGCTGCAAGAAATCCTAAAAAAACATCAAAATATTGAAGTTGTCATATATGATGGATTGGTAGTTGATTTTGCTCGAAAACATAAAATAACAATAATGATTAGAGGTGTTAGAGCTTTAGTTGATTTTGGATATGAGTTTGAGCTAGCTATGACAAACAAACAACTTTATGATGAATTAGAAGTTTTATTCATGCCAACTAGTCCCAATTATTTCTTACTTAGATCTTCTGCAATAAAAGAACTTGCTTTTTATGGGGCAGATATTGAAACTATGGTACCTCCTATTGTTGCTAAAAAAATAAAGGAAAGGTTTGATGCTTAGTTTTGGTTTTTTGAATAAAGAAAAAATACTTAGGAGACAATTTTCTCAGAAAATAAACGCTTGGAATGTAACTGTTTTAGAATCACTAGTAATTTTATCTATTTTCACAAGTGCTCTCTTTGCTATATTTAGCATAACTAATTCAAATTCAATAGGTGAGATTTTATTCTCATTAATTTGGTTTAGTCTTTTTCTTATCTTCAAATTTATCAAAGAAAATCGCATCTCAAAAGATTCTGAGAAAACGAATATATATTGTATTATTTATTGGATTTTATTCATATCATATGTAATTTTTTTAAATGTCTTTATTTATGATAAATTTACTGGCTATTTATTTGGGATGATTCAAATATTACTTGGTTTAGTTTTTCAATTAGCCTTTATATCAACTTTTGCAATAACTAGTATCTCAACCTTAGTCTATTTATTAGTATCTTATTTAGTTAACAATAATTCTTTTGAAGTTCAAGAAATATTAATTGCCATTACATCTTATTCCTTTGTTTTATTAGGTGCTAACATAATAAGTGGAACAAGAGAGGTTGAATTAGAAAATTTATCTAGATTGGAAAAACTCTCTACACAAGATTCATTAACCAAACTTTTAAATAGACGTTCTACACAATATTTAATAGATTCTCAGTTAGCTGAAAATTCTAATGGATATTTATTAGTAATTGATGTTGATAACTTTAAAAATGTTAATGATAATCAAGGCCATTTAATTGGTGATTTAGTATTAAAAGACTTATCTAATAAGCTCTTTCAATTAAGTCCAAAAAATTCAGTAGTTGGAAGAATTGGTGGAGATGAGTTTGTTGTTTTTTATAATAAATCCAATAAAGCTGAAGTGGAGAAATTTGCAGGTATACTACAAAAACAATTCTTTGAATTAATTGAAAAATCAATTGAAGAACAAGTTTCTCTCTCTATTGGTATAGCTAAAGTTCTAGCTAAAGATAATTTTGATTCAGTTTTTGCACGAGCTGATTTAGCTCTTTATGATGTTAAACTTGCAGGTAAAAATGGCTATGCTTTCTATAGATCAGAAGAAATTGAATCAGACATCCCAACTATGTTAATTGTTGATGATACATTTATTGCTAGAAGATTGTTGAAAAGTTATTTTGAAGATAAATATAACATTTTACAAGCAGAAAATGGTGAAGAAGCTCTGAAGGTTTTAGCTCATCATCCAAATATTTCAATTATATTGTTAGATATGAAAATGCCAATTATGGATGGTTCCCAATTTTTAGAAATATATAAAAAAGATCCTGTTTTATCTAAAATTCCAGTAATTGTAATATCAGTAGAACAATCTTACGAGGCTGAGGCTTTAAGTAAGGGCGCAAAAGATATGATAGTGAAACCTTTCGATGTAAACATTGTAAAGATGCGTGTTGAAAATGTTGTTTCTAATTCAAAGTTAAGAAATATTAAAAATTAGCATTAATTAAAAAGTTGTATGTAGAGATCTGTTATGTTGCCTTTAAGGTTAGTTAAATAACTAAATAAATATATAATGATTAAAAACTTGACTTTTAAGAGAGTGGGGATGTAGAATTTAATAAAAGGATAAATATTATGAAAGATGCATCAACTTTTTGGATTGTAATTAGTATAGTAAGCTTTATTATAGAATTGCTTACGCCTACGTTTTTCTTTTTATCAATAGCTTTTGCTGGTATTTTTGCTTGGCTGATTTCTTTTTTAGTAGATTCAATTCTAGTTCAAGTATTAACTTTTTTAGTATTCTTTTTCGTATTTTTTTATTTTATTAAACCTGTTTTATATAAGAATAAAAAGGATAAGTTTAATAGTGAATTAATGGTTGGAAAAAGTTATTACGCTAATGAAGATATTGATGATAAAAAAGGAAGTATTTTGATAAATGGTTCTATATGGCAATCTAGGTGTGAAGAAGGTCTTATAGAAAAAGATTCTAAAGTAAAGATATTGAGAACTGAAGGTAACAAGCTAATTGTTACAAAGGACATAAAATGAGTTATATTATTATTGCTATAGTTTTAATTATTGTATTAAGTTTTTTCTTAGGAATAAGAATTGTTCCTGAAGCAAAAGCTGTTATTATAGAGAGGCTTGGTAAATATCATAAGACCTTATCTAGTGGAATTAATGTAATTATTCCATTTTTAGATAAAGTTAAAACTGTACCAGAGTTGAAAGCTCAGAGTACTAAGAGAACAAATACTGCACCACAAATGATTATTGGAAATACTAAATATATTGATTTAAGAGAACAAGTATTAGACTATCCAAAACAAAATGTCATTACTAAAGATAATGTAACTGTAGCAATAGATGCTGTTATTTATTTTCAAGTAATTGATCCTAAAAGAAGTGTTTATGAGATTGTCAATTATCCAATAGCAATTGAAAAATTAACACAAACTACACTGAGAAATGTAATTGGAGAGTTAGAGTTAGATGAAACTTTAACAAGTAGGGATACAATAAATAGTAAATTACAGTTAATCTTAGATGAGGCTACAGATAAATGGGGAATTAAAGTTAATAGGGTAGAGTTGCAAGATATAATTCCTCCAGATGACATTAAAAAGCAAATGGAAAAACAGATGAGTGCAGAAAGAGAAAAAAGAGCTGCGATTTTGTATGCGGAAGGTCAAAAACAATCTGCTATTCTACAAGCTGAAGGTGTAAAAGAAGCTTTGATTAATAGAGCTACCGGGGATAGAGAAGCTGCTATTTTAAGAGCACAAGGTGAAGCTAAAGCTATTGAGGCTGTAAAAGCTGCTATTGAATCCGAAGATAATTACGTCCAATACTTAGTGGCTATGAGATATATTGATACATTTAAGGAGATGGCTGCAGGTAAAGATTCTAAACTTATTTATATGCCTTACGAAGCAAGTGGCGTATTAAGCTCTTTAGGTGGTATTAAAGATTTATTTATAGATAAAGATCTTTCAAAAATTATGAAATAATTTTAGAAGAGTAAAAATTAGGGATGCATTTGCATCCCTAATTTATTAAAAGTCGTTGTATTCAAAATAGTCAAATGTTGCAGTTTTTTCACGTTTATTAGAATCCATAACAAATATTCCACAAAATGTTGCAGTAAATTCACCATATTGGCTATATTCATCACTATATTTTGTGGTATCGAATATTTTATCAATTGTTGTGAACTTTTCTTTTTCATTATCTTTATATTGGAAAGTTATTTTTTTATAATTTATATTACATTTGAGATCAATTTTTGAATTAAAGGATAATTGTGTTTTAAAACATTCTATTCTTTTTCCATTTTCCATTTGCACTATCTCTAGAATCTCTTTATCATTTTCAATAGTTTTATGTAAGGATAGATGATTCATATTATCATAATAAATTGCAATGCCTGCTGTGTGTTGAAATACTTCAGGAGTGAAATCCATAGAAGTTGCAAAACTACAATTTACAGAAGTTAATCGTCGAGCAATAAGGCTAACCTTGTCTAAAGAACAAAGGGATTGTTGTCCTCTAATAATGGCTTTTCCATTTTTTATCGATAAAAAATGCTTTTTGTTGATTCTAGGAGATATCAAAGTTTCAGGCCATGGTGAGAATTTAAAAGTACCACATTCACTTTTAAACTTTACTTCCTTTAAGGATGGCTCTTCAACCTCGTCCTTCGCAAGATTTGTCCCATCAGCCATTTCTAGCCACCCATCATCAGTCCACCGCATTTTTTGAATTGCGGTCTCTCTTCCTAATGTACAACGAAGTTCGGGTAAAAAAGGTCTTGAGCATAAATGGCATAAATACCATTGACCATCCTGTGTTTCACAAATACTTGCGTGACCTGATTTTTGCAAATTAGTTCCATTTGGTTTGTATTTTTCTATCTTCAATGAATCAGGTTTGTTCCTTTCATTAAAATTCTCTAAATGGGATGTTACTATTGGCAAATCATTTCTACTTTCATAAGGTCCCCAAATGTTTTTACTTCTAGAAATAGTCACACAATGGCCGTAGCCTGTTCCTCCTTCAGCTAGCATTAAATAATAGTAATTGTTTCTTTTGTAGATTCTAGGGGCTTCTATACAGCCTCTATCAGTTGCACCAGTTGATATAGTTTTTGCATATCCGATAGTTTTTTTTGTATGAATATCATATTCTTGCAAAACAATGGTACCTGGTTTCTCATAATTATCCCTAAATTCCCACTGAAGTGAAGTAACATAATATTTATTATCATCATCTATAAATATAGAGGGGTCAAACCCAACAGAATTAAGATATACCGGTTTTGACCAAGGACCCATGATGCTTTGTGATTCAACTAAAAAATTATCTAAATCAAAATATCTACCATTCATACTAGCCATTCTAGTAAATGTTACGATAAAAACTTTTCTGTTATTGTCGTATATTAAATCGGGAGCCCAAACACCTTTTGCTGATTCTAATAATCTAAGATCGATGTCTTCTTCATTTTGTAAAACATGAGTTAATAAGTGCCAATTTTTTAAATCTTTTGAATGGTAAATTGCTATTGCAGGAAACCATTCAAAAGTGCTTGTTGCAATGTAATAATCATCTTCTACGCGAATGATACATGGATCGGGATTAAACCCTGGAAGTATTGGATTTTTTATCATTTTAACCTCTAATCTATAACAAAACCATTTTTTCTAATTACATAAGATAAAAAATGTCCGCTATCTTTTATAATTCTATTTTGATTGTCTTGGTAATCAGTAAATACAATACCAAATCTTTTTGTAAAACCAAAACCCCATTCAAAATTATCTAGTAAAGACCAAACAAAATATCCATTAATGTTTACACCATCAACAATAGCTTGTTGAACTGCAGCAAAGTGACGTCTTAGGTATTCAATTCTATAATCATCATGGACACATCCATTATCATCTATAAAATCATCACCACAAGTTCCACTTTCGCTAATATATATTTTAATATCTCCGTATTGTTCTTTAACACTTATTAGTAAATCATAAAATGCTTCAGGATTAACTTCCCAACTTTCAAAATTTGCTCTTTTTATCATTGGTCTAAAAATATGTTTAGCTTGTAAATGATAATTATCTTTATCAAAAGCTATGATTCGACGGGTATAGTAATTTATCCCTAAAAAATCACCACAGTTTTGTTGGATGAATTTCATTTCCTCCTCAGTATAATCAATCATAACATTTTCAATATTATTATTTTCATCTAAATGGTTTCTATAATAGTCTACTAATTTTTCTGGGTACTGACCTTTGAACAAAGGATCTAAATACCAAGAATTAAAAGCTAATTCCCATCTTTTTGCTGCCTGGATATCTTCTTCTTTATTTGAAGCACTAACTATTTGTTCTAGATTGTTTACAATCCCTATCTCTAAATCTTCATATTTACTTTTTACATATTCTACTGTTTTTGCATGTGATAAGAGAATATTATGTGTTACACCTAAAGCTGTTTTTAAATCTTTTAATCCTGGTGCATGATTGCCGAATAGATGTCCACAAAAAGAATAAACCCATGGTTCGTTGAATGTCATCCAGTTTTTTACAAGAGGACTTAATCTATCAATTACTGTTTTTGAATAATTAAAGAAATCTTCAATAGTTTGCTTATTGTTAAAGCCTCCATTTTGTTGTAATTCTAATGGTAGGTCCCAATGGAAAAGGGTCACATAAGGGGTGATATCTCTTTTTATCATTTCTTTGATTAGATTTTCATAAAAAAGCATACCTTTTTCATTGTAACTTTCAATTTTTCCAGTTGGAAAAATCCTAGTCCAAGCTATGCTGAAGCGATAATTTTTTATTCCAAGTGATTTCATTATATCTAAATCGATATCCCACTTATGAAAATGATCACATGTAATTTCCCCATTACATCCATCAGCTATATTACTCTTGTTTGAAGAAAATTCATCCCAAATTGATTTTCCTTTTCCATCTTCTAAAGCACCGCCTTCAATTTGAAATGCTGCTGTGCTAACTCCAAATTTAAAATCTTTTGGAAACTTAATAAATTCTTTATACATTTTTGTTTATCCTTTTACAGCACCTGCTGTTACACCTGTCATTATTTTACTGCTGAATGCAAAGTATAAAATTAAAGGTGGTAGTGCTACTAATACCATACAAGCAAATTGGACTGCGTAATTTGATGAGTATTGACCATCAAATAATATTAAGGAGAAGGGGAGAGTCCTTTTTGATTCTGTTGAAAGATAAGTGTTTGCCATAATAAATTCATTCCAATGGTTTAAAAATGTTTGAATAGCTACTGTTGAAAATCCAGTTACAGCCATTGGTGCAATTATTGATGGAAGTATAACTCTATATGATGCCCCTTCTAGGAAGGCTGATTCTTCCATTGATTTAGGAATACCTGATAGAAGTCCACTAAATATTATTGAATTAAAACTCATACTGAACGCGATATAACATATAATTAGACCTAAATGAGAATCGAGTAAATGAATTTTATTGAACCAAATAAAGTTTGGTAATAAAGTAGTATGAATTGGAACGGTTAACCCCGCAATAACTACTGTCCAAACCAAAGGTTTTAATTTCCATTCCATTCTTGTTGTTGCATAGGCAAGTGTGAAAGGCAAAATTGTTCCAAGAATAACTGAAGGTATTATAATACTTAAAGTATTTGATAAATACTTTAATATTTTACCATCAACAAATGCAGTTTTATAGTTAACCCATTGTGGATTTTCAGGGAAACTTAATAAGTCTGGTCCAAAAAGATCCCCACTAGTTTTAATTGAATATGAAAAGGCCCAAACTAAAGGGAAAATCTGAAGTAATGCAATAAAGACTAGAACTATCATCAATATAGTTTTTCTAACATTCTTTTTCCTTCTTTCTCTTAGATTGGTTTTGTAAATTAAACTTGTATCGTTACTCATTGTTTTCACTCCTTAAAGACTTTCTAGTCGTTTAGCAAATATTTTTCTAATCAGAATTGTTAGAGTAAATGCTAGAATAACAAAGATAACGGAAATTGCATTTCCATAACCATATTCAGAATATTTAAAAGCTCTTTGGTATAAATATAGGGCTAAAAATTGTGTGGTATCTCCCGGTCCACCAGCGGTAGATAGATAAATCATTTCCATCTGCTTTAATGAGGATGTAACATCAATTATTATAATAGCTTGAATTACAGGCATAATATAGGGAATGATAATTCTAGTATAAAGAGTAAATTTATTTGCCCCATCAACTTTTGCAGCTTCTTTTAATTCCTCAGGAACTGTAACAATTCCACTATAGTAGAATAGTAGAGCCCATCCAAAACCTTGCCAAATTATGATCCAAATTACTGAACCTAGGGCTGTGCTTGTATTTCCAAGCCATGCATGTTGAAGGCTTTCAAGTCCAATTTTAGCTAATAGTTTGTTTAATAAACCATAAGAAGGATTAAATATATTTACCCAAAGTTTAGTAACAACTACTAAAGATAAGGTAGCAGGAATAAAATAGATGGTTCTAAAAATATTCGATAATTTCTTGCCAATATTAGATAGATACATAGCTAAAATAAAAGCAATTGTATTTTGAAAAAATACGGTAACAAAAATTAGGATAAATACATTTGATATTGATTTCCAAAATATTGGATCTTTGGCAATTCTTATATAGTTATCAAATCCGATTGGTTTCATCTTACCAAAACCTGTCCATTTAACAAAACTAAGTCCCAAAGAAATAATTATTGGAGCAGCTATAGCAATTAACATTATTATAATACCTGGTAATACTAAAGTTGCTATAACTTTTTTATCTTTAAATTGTGATTGCATAAAAAGTCCTTTATTAAAAAAAAGAGTTAAAAAAACTCGCCTGCTTAACAAGCGAGTTATTATTTTATATTATCTCTCGTCGTAAGCTCTTTGAGCTGAAGCATCAAGTTTAGTAGTAAATTCTTCACTATCAATTATTAGAGAACATAATTGTCTCATTAATTCTTGATGATCTTCTTTGAATACGTTATCAAGTCTATCTAAACCTGGTGTTCCACTCATTGTTGTAGCATTAGCCGCTATAGATAATAGTTGTTTTGCAACATGTGTATCTGTTTCTAAAGGTTGAACTTTTACAGGAGGGAATGCAGCTTGTAGGTCCCAACATTTTTGTCCAAAATCTTTTGCAATCATTTCAACATAATCGTTAGCTACATCTTTAATTTTACTATTAGAGCTAATTACGATATTACCACCATACCAACCAAGTGTATCAGTTGCTTTACCTTTTCCACCTTCAACAATAGGGAAAGGCATAACATCTAAATTTTCTTTGAAATTGGCACTAAAGTTTGTATCATTAGCTAAGCCCATTTCCCATGAACCCATCATGTACATAGCAGCTCTTTCTTGTCCGAAAGCATTTCTAGCATCACCATAGTCACTTGTTGTTAAATTTTCTTGGAATACTCCAGCTTTAATTAACTCTTGGATATAATCAGCTGTTTTTACAAATGATTCATCAGTATATTTCATTTCTCTTTCTTGAGCTTTTGCAACATAAGTGAAATCACCATTAATTCTTTGTGCCATATTGTCAAAGAGTTCACATAGTGGCCAGCCGTCTTTACCATCAGTTACCATAGGAATGATTCCCATTTCATTGAATGTGTCAGCACTTTCCATAATATCATCCCAACTTGTAGGGATTTCTACACCAGCTTTCTCAAATAATGATTTATTGTAGTAAATAACCCAAAGGTCGGAACTTGTTGGAATACCATATAGTTTTCCATCAATCATATTTCCTTCTAGAGCTCCTGGTAAGAATTCATACTGAGAATAAACATCATAATCTAATTCTTCTATCATTCCAGCTTCTACTAATGGAGTTAAAAGAGTTGAGAAAGACCAGTATCTAAATACATCTGGTAGTTGGTTTGCTGTAGCATAAATTCTAACCTTTTCTTGCCAAGGTTGGTCATTATAACTTTCAGTTGTTATTGTTACATTTGGATGAGTGCTTTCAAATTCAGCATTAATTGTTTCTATAACAAGACCTAAGCCATTCTTTCTATCTGGGACGTTATCTCCCATTTTCAATACGATTGTTTCATCAGTTTCTTTTTCTGATGATCCTTGAGCAAATACGCTTGTCAAACTTAGCATGATACATAAAAATAATAATAATTTTTTCATAAATACTATCTCCTTTGTTTAACTAGTTTTTCATGATAATTCATAGTCGTAAATGATGGAAAATATCATTTTATGATGGATTTTGTTGTAATTTCTATTTTTTTTGATATTGTTTTGGTGTGATACCACAGACTTTTTTGAATGTTCTAAAGAACGTTTCAGGATTTGAAAAACCAGTTAGTTCTGCAATTTCATATGTTTTTAAATCAATTTTACTAAGGAGTTTTTTAGCTTCGTTTATTCTAATTCTACTAATATATTCAACTATTGTTTCACCTGTTTCTTTTGAGTATTCCCTAGATAAATGACTTTTGCTAATTCCTACAGCATTTGCAATTTGGGTTAGATTTAGTGAAGGGTCTTTATAATTATTTTTTATATATTTTCTACTAAGATAAACTAATCTACTGCTAAGATGAAAGTCATTATATATTTTCAATATACTTTTTTTCATAGTATCTTCATCTACAATATTTTCTTCAACTTTATAATCAAAACTTAAATCCATATAATTCCATAAATTTGAACTTAATCGGTTGATGATGGCTTTAATATTCTTTGTTTTTGGTACAAGTAAAACGTAATATTGCCAATCTATAAATAACAGATCAATATTTTCACCTTCAATTATAGTTTTAATTTCTGGTTTATTTTTTGTTTCATTAAATTCATTTATGCGAATAAATAATATAGAAAGTGGGAAATGTGTTTCGAATTTGCAACTATTGAAAGAAATATTATGATCTAAATTGTTACTGATAATTTGTTGAATATACTTATTTCTATCCTCACTTAAATCTTGAATATATTTTCTTTTCGAATTAGTTGTATCTATATTTATAGAATTTAAAACTTTAAGGATTTTATTTTCATCTAAATCACTTTTTAAAAGATAGTCACAAGCTCCATTTTGAAAAGCGGATCTGACGTAATCGTAGTTACTATAAGCACTAAGAAATACTATTGCAATATCAATATTGTTTCTTCTTAGTTCTTCACCAAGTTCTATTCCATTCATAATAGGCATATCTACATCACATATTATAATATCAATTTCATTTTTATGATGAAGGGTATAGTTTAAAGCTTCTTCACCATTTGCGCAGCTCATTACTATCTGAAAACCATAGCTTTCCCAATTTAACAAGGATTTTAGCGTCACAATTACAAGAGGTTCATCATCTACTAATAATATTCTTTTCATTTTCTAATCCATATTTTTTGTTTTTTTCATCTTTAATTATATAAAAAGGTATAGTCATAATTTGCATAAAGAAGGAATCTTCACAATTAGTTTTACTTTTAATAATAATTTGTGATTCATTGTTATATAATAATTCTAATCGTCTTTTAACATTAGAGAGACCAATATGATTGAACCCCTTTGAGCTGCCTGTGTTTTTATCGAAAATGGTTTTGATTTTCTCTTTCTCGATTCCTACTCCATTGTCAGATATAACAATCTCTAACTTATTATTAATATGTTTTATTCTTAATTTTATTATACCATCTTTGTTATTATTTCTAAGCCCATGAAGTATTGAGTTTTCAATTAAAGGTTGTAGTAACATAGATGGGATTTGAGCTTTTCGACAATCATCGTCGATTTCTTTTTCAAAAGTAAAAGAGTTTCCATATCTAACTTGCATTATATAAATATAAGATTCAATATTTTTTAGCTCATGTTTTACTGAGGAGAAAGATCCTGTACCATTTAAATTATCTTCCATTATTACCATAAGAGAAGTGCTCATTCTTTTTATTGCATCGTTCTTTGCTATCATAGCCATCATTCTAATCGCACTTAAGGAATTGCACATGAAATGTGGATTAATTTGGAATCTTAATGCTTCTATTTCATGAATTAATGTTTCATTATGGGCTTTTTCTATTTCTTTATTTAACTGTTCTAATTCATTAACCATGGAATGGAAACTTGAACTTAAAGAATTTAACTCATAAAAGAATGTTGGAATTTCATGTGTTTTGTATTTACCTTTTCCAACTTCTTTCATATTTTCAATTAATTGGTTTAATGGATTAGTTATTAATACAAGTATTATAATATTGTATATTATATAAAGAATAAAAAGTACAAAAAGTAATATATAAACTAAGGTGAATATTTTATCTACTGTTTTAGTTATCTCTTTAGAATCCATTATTCTAATTAAGGTCCAATTAGTGTTTTCTATTGGCTTTTTAATTATTATTTGCTTTCCATCTTCATTGATTAAAGAATTTAATTGATTACCAATCGAATCAATTCTATTTGAAGCTAGAATTTTTTCTTCTTCATTTATTAATAAAATTGTGTTTACACTATTTAAGTTCCCATTGTTATAAAATTGTTTGATTGAATATAGGGGAGCAATTAAAATTTCCGCTGTATATGATTTTTTGTATCCCCAATATGCTGGGGGGTAAGTAACTATTGCCATTGTATGGGGATATTTGAATCCAAAGTTATTAAATAGATTATCAACAATTTGAGCTTTGTCGTCATTGATATTTGCTGAGTTAAGGATTTTTTGTAAATCCTCATAGGATGCGTCTATACTAGTTGAGTTTCTACTTAGATGAAAATCCTCTTTATCGTTGAATAAGATATAAATCTCCCCTGAGAAGTTATTACTTACAAGATAACTTTCTAAATATTTATCTAAATTAGTATGGCTTTTATAGTTTTCACTTATTGTGTTTGCCATATTGAATACTAAGCCTTCATCAATAATCTTTTCATTGTGAACAATTGCTGAGGCCATTATGGAATTGTTTTTAATCTCAGTTTCGATATTTAAAGCTGTTTGATAAAGCGCATTAGTTTCTATTCTAGTATTTTGGTTTATCATTTCGGTTCTTATTTTTGTAGATACAAATGAGAAAATTAATAAAGTAGGTAGTAAAACAAGTAGTGAAAAGGATAATATTGTAGAATTAAATAATTTGGGTTTTTTCTTCTTGTAAAGCATAAGTATATTTTTATACTATGAATGTGTAAAAATCAACTTAAAAATTATTTACTTAAAATATATGCCTTAATTACATATCTATAAAAAAATTAGTTAAATTAATAAAATTATTGATTTAATTAAATTGAAATAATTAATTTCTTACTATATTATTTCATTTATAAGGTAAAAAGTTGTTGACGTTTTTATACTATTTCGTTATTCTTCTCAAAGCGTCAACAAAAAATCATCTAACTTAAGAGGTATAAAATGGCAACACCTAAATATAAAACTTCAAAATCTAAAGCTGCATCTAGAAAGGCTGCGAATATGAAGCTTACAGCACCTACATTGACAGTATGTCCAACATGTAGTGCTAAAATACTTCCTCATCGCGTTTGCCCTAAATGTGGTTTCTATCGCGGCGAAATGATCGTAGATACTAGCGATAAGTAAGAGACATAGGAGCTAAATCATGGATAACAAGACTTTTGATCAAGTTAAGCAATTAATTGCAGAAAAAATGGAAGTAGAACCATCTAAAGTAACATTAGATGCTTCTTTTAGAAAAGATCTAGGAGCTGACAGTCTAGACACTTACGAATTAATTTATGCTATTGAAGAAGAAATGGGAATTACCATTCCTGATGAAAAAGCTAATGAATTCGAAACTGTAAGAGATGCTGTTGAGTATCTAGATTCTCAGCTAGACTAAGGACTGTTTTTCGATGACAGAAGCTAAAGTCGGAGTGGCTCCCTCAATCTCCTCAAAGAGAAGAAGGGAGCTTTTTACTTTTATGGAAAAATTGGGAGTGAAAATTGAGGATTTAAACTTATTAAATCTCGCTTTTACTCATCGTTCTTTCGCTCACGAATGCCCTATTGTAACAGATAACAATGAACGTTTGGAGTTCCTTGGAGATTCAATTCTGGGATTAGCTGTTAGTAATTGGCTATTTGTGAACTTACCTGCAAAACATGAAGGTGATTTCTCAAGAATCAAAAGCGCTGTTGTTAGCGAAGATTCTTTGTTTCAAGTTGCTCAAAAACTTGGAGTTGGAGAAGTTGTTTTAGTGGGAAAAGGGGAAGGCCACTCTGGGGGCAGAAAGAAAAAAGCTATACTTTCAGATTGTATGGAAGCTATCTTTGGTTGTGTTTATATTGACCAAGGCTTTGAGACTGCTCAGAAATTAATTGAAAAATTAATGGTTCCGCAAATTTATGCTTTTTTGGATCATAAAATTGTTAGAGATTATAAAACAGCCATTCAAGAATATTGTCAAAAATCTTGGAAAAAAGTGCCTATCTATACTCTTGAAAGGACAGAAGGGCCAGACCATAGTAGAACTTTCTTTGTAAGTGTAAATCTCAATGGTAAAATTTTTGGACCTGCAGCAGGTAAAAATAAAAAGACTGCTCAACAAGCTGCTGCAAAGATAGCTTTTGAACAGTTAATTAAAAATAAAGCTTAATTTAAGCTTTTATGGAAATTATTGGCTAAATTAAGAAGAGTATCCCTCTCATTCATTTTTGGATCATCTAGAACGGCGTTTAATAGGTAATTCAAGATTTTTGAAAAGAGAGGGCCTTTTTTTATTCCAAGGTTAATTAAATCTTTACCGTTGATTGCTAAATCTTTTATTGAAAGAGCTTCATTCTTTTCAATAATTGATTCTATTCTATTTTCAAGTTCTTCAACGCTTTGCCAACTTGCTTTATTGAAAGTAGCTTCTTGATCACACATTCTAAGCTCAAATAAATTTCTTATATTCTCATATCCAACTCTGTTAATAAATCTCTTTACTGCGCCATCACTCCAATCAGAGGTATAATTAAACATATGATTTTTAACTAAATTACAGACGTTGCTTATCATCATATTAGATGCTTTTAGTCTAGTAAGAATTTTTTTTGTTAATTGTTCACTTATATTTTCATGGTTATAAAAAGAATATGATGTTTGAGTAAAATTGCTAAATCGTGTTGGGTCTAATTTTTGAGTATGTGCTTTACCTAAATCATGAAATAAGGCTGCAAGTCTTACTTCAATAGAATAATTGTACTTAGCAGCAGCTTCTACACACAAAAGGGTATGTTCATAAGCATCCTTTTGGTGAAAGCCACCTTGCTCTATTG
The DNA here is from genome assembly GCA_963677735.1 of Sphaerochaetaceae bacterium. GTDB lineage: Bacteria > Spirochaetota > Spirochaetia > Sphaerochaetales > Sphaerochaetaceae > Pleomorphochaeta. The sequence continues at coordinate 956,367 of OY782505.1, read as the reverse complement.
CTTTAAGATCAGATAGTTCAGGTAATATTATTTCTAAAATTCCTGATTGTGATAAAAGGTTTAAACCCTTTATTGGTGCTTTTCCTTTTAAAAGTTTAAATAATTCATCCTTGATTCTCTCTTGGCTAACATTTTTAATATTATCCTTTTTTTCTCTCATTGCTTCTTGAGTTGCTTTTTCAACATCAAAGTCTAGTTTTGATGCGAATCTACAAGCCCTCATTATTCTAAGCCCATCTTCTTCGAATCTTTCTTGAGCAATACCAATTGCTTTTATTGTTTTATTCTTTAAATCTTTAATTCCTTGATGATTATCGATAATTAAACCAGTTTTGGCATCTGCAGCTAAGGCATTAATTGTAAAATCTCTTCTTTTTAAATCTTCATCTAAATTTCTAATAAATTCAACTTTTTCAGGTCTTCTACCATCTAAATAATCAGCTTCACTTCTAAAAGTCGTAACTTCAAAGTTGTTTGATTTAAAAATTACTGTAACTGTGCCGTGTTTTATACCAGTGGGTATTGTTGTTTTAAAAATTGATATTACATTTTCAGGAGTTGCATCGGTTGCAAAGTCATAATCTTCATTTTTTATATTGAGCAAATGATCTCTTACTGCACCACCAACTATATATAATGAGAATCCATTCTTTTGAAAAATAGATGCAAATTGTTTAATTGTATCGTTAATTGGGAAATGTTTCATATGTAAAAACTAACCTTCCTTTGTTAGTGAGTCAAGAGGCTCAAATATGTTTTATAATTGGTTGTCATTATTTTAATTTTGTCTTAGAATAGCATAAAATAAGTTTTCATTTCTAGGAGTTGAAATGTTTAATCCAATAGATACAAAAATAGACTTTCCAAAAGTCGAAGAACAAATTCTCTCATTTTGGGAAAAGGAAGATGTGTTTGCAAAATCCATCGAACAAAGGCCAGAAGATAATCAGTATGTTTTTTATGATGGCCCTCCTTTTGCAACCGGGTTACCTCACTTTGGACACTTAGTTCCAGGTACAATAAAAGATGTTATTCCAAGATACCATTCGATGAAAGGCCAAAGAGTTTTAAGAACTTTTGGTTGGGACTGTCATGGATTGCCAGTTGAATATGAAATGGAAAAAAATCTTGGTATTAGCGGTCCTACTGCTATTAAAGAGTATGGGGTAGCTAAGTTTAATGATGATTGTCGTTCAATTGTATTGAGATTTACAAGTCAATGGAAAAAAACAATTACTAGAATGGGTCGTTGGGTTGATTTTGATAATGGTTATAGAACTATGGATAAAGATTATATGGAATCAATCTGGTGGGTATTTAAATCATTATATGAAAAAGGTTTAATTTACGAAGGCTATAATATTTTACCATATAGTCCTAAATTAGCATGTCCATTATCTAACTTTGAAGTTAACCAAGGTGGTTATAGAGATGTTACTGACCAAGCTGTTACAGTTCGTTTCTTATTAGATGGAACTGATGATACTTATTTCTTAGCTTGGACAACAACTCCTTGGACACTTCCTTCAAACTTAGCCTTAGCTCTTGGCCCAGATATCGACTATGTAAAAGTAAAAGATGGAAATGAGTATTATATCTTAGGTAAAGATAGACTCTCTCATTATTATAAGAATGAAAGTGATTATGAAATTGTAGAAGAATACAAAGGTTCTGATTTAGAAGGATTAAGATATAAACCATTATTCCCTTATTTTGAATCTTTAAAAGAGGAAGGTGCTTTTATAACCGTTTTAGGTGATTATGTTACAACTGAAGATGGTTGTGGTATTGTTCACACTGCTAGTGGTTTTGGTGAAGATGACTATCAAGTATTGAAAGGCACAGGTATTCCTGTAGTATGTCCAATAGATGATGAGTGTCAATTTACTAGTGAAGTTCCAGATTTTGAAGGTAGATTTGTAAAAGATACTGATAAAGATATTATCAAATGGTTAAAAGATAGAAATCTTCTTGTTAAGAGAGAAAATTATCTTCACTCATATCCTTTCTGTTATAGAACAGATGCTCCATTAATCTATAGAGCAATGAGCTGTTGGTTTGTTGATGTACAAAAGATCAAGAGTATAATGCTTGAAAGTAATGAAAAAATTACTTGGGTTCCATCTCACCTTAAACATGGCCGTTTTGGTAAATGGCTAGAAGGCGCAAGAGATTGGGCTATTTCAAGAAATAGATTCTGGGGAAATCCTATTCCAATATGGAAGTGCGATAACTCTGATTATATTGAAGTAATAGGTTCTGTTGCTGAATTAGAAGAAAAAAGTGGAGTAAAGGTTGAAGATTTACATAAACAATATGTAGATGATTTGACATGGCCAAGTCCTGATGGAAAAGGAACAATGAGACGTATTAGTGACGTTCTTGATTGTTGGTTCGAATCAGGTTCTATGCCTTATGCACAACATCACTATCCTTTTGAAAATAAAGAATATGTTGATAACAACTTCCCAGCTGACTTTATTTGTGAAGGTTTAGACCAAACAAGAGGTTGGTTCTATACTCTAACAATTATCGCATCAGGTTTATTTGAAACTCCTGCCTTTATGAACTGTGTAACTAACGGTATCGTTCTTACTAAAGAAGGTAAGAAAATGAGTAAGAGAGATAAGAACTATACAGATCCAATGGAAGTTATCAACCAATATGGTGCTGATGCTCTTCGTTTTGCTTTAATGAACAGTACTGTTGTTAAGGCAGATGATTTAAAATTCAGTGAAGATAGCGTAAAAGATGTTATTAAAACTTTCTTACTACCATTATATAATGCATATTCTTTCTTTGTAACTTATGCAAATATTGATAAATATGAACCATCAACAACTTCCTTTGAAAAGTTAGAAAATCCTTTAGATAAATGGATTATTTCTACAACTCAAGGTTTAATTGATGATGTTACTACAGCTTTAGATGCTTATGATATTCAAAAAGCATCAGGGTATATTGTAAGTTTTATTGATAACCTAAATAACTGGTATATTAGAAGAAGTAGAAGACGTTTCTGGAGAAGTGAAAACGATAGTGATAAAAAGATGGCATATGATACACTATATAGCGTTCTTTTAACTGTTGTTAAAATTGCTGCTCCATTAGTACCTTTCTTAACTGAATCTATTTATATTAATTTAAGAACTGAAGATATGCCAAAATCTGTTCACTTATGTGATTATCCTATCTATAATGAAGATCAAAGAGACTTAGCTTTAGAAAAACAAATGAGTTTAACAATGAAAGCTATTAATATGGGTAGAAGTTTAAGAAGTTCACATAACTTAAAAACACGTCAACCATTATCAATGGTTTACTTAGTTGATAGAAGTGAAGAAGATAGAGCTATTTTAGAATCCATGACTGATATTATCAGTGAAGAATTAAATGTTAAATCTGTAACAATTCAAGGTGATGAATCATCTTTAGTTGATTATAGTGCTAAAGCTAATTTCAAAATTTTAGGTAAAAAATTAGGACCTAAAATGAAAGAAGTTGCAACTTTAATTATGAAATTAGATTCAGCAACAATTTCTGCAATTCTTGATGGAGATACAAAAGATATTGAATACTCTGATGGTGTTTTAACTATTGGTGAATCAGATATCATTGTTCAAAGAAGTGAAAAAGCTAATTTAAAAGTTGTTAATGATAATGAATTAACAATTGGTTTTGATACTGAATTAACACAAGAATTGATAAATGAAGGTATTGCAAGAGATATTGTTAGAGCTATCCAAACAATTAGAAAAGATAATGATTTTGATGTTAGTGATCATATTGTTATCAATTATGATGGAAACCAAAATATTGATGATGTTTTTGCTCAATACAAAGATTATATCTTAAGTGAAACCCTTTGTGACGAATTAAATAAAGTTAGTTTATCTACTGATGAAATAGAAGTAGGTGACAATACAATAAAGATAGAAATATCTAAACTATAATTAGGTGAGAGGAATTTTATGAAAAAGTTAAGTAACTTATTATTATCTTTTTTCGTTTTGATATTTTTAATGAGTTGTACTACCACAAAGTTCCTCAACCCAGAAACAGAGGTTGTACCCCTTCAAAGCTTAGCAGATGAAGGGGATACAATCCTTTTAATAGATGCAACTAAGGAAAGTGAGTTAGTAAAGTCATTATTAGGTGATGATATTGGATCTAGGGCTAAAGAAATTACTCTAGAAATAATACCAAAAAATGATGACTATCCATTAGAAGAGTTTGAATATAATGCTGTAATAGAAGGGGATTTTCCATACTTTACAACAAATTTTGCATTAACTCATTTTAGTGATTATACTAAAGTTCTAGAAGATTCTAAGGCATATTACAAAAATGAGGACACAGAGGTAGGTGTTATACACAAGAATATGGTTGGTGCTTCTAGTACTTCATATTTAGATTTAGTAGATGTTGTTGACAGTAAGAAAGTTAATGTTGACTCTTTAACAGCTATTGAAATGTATGATGCAAATTTTGCTCTATACAGTATAAAACCAAAAACTTTATTTGATTTTGGTTTAGGTTTAAATTCTTCTATGATTTCTCATTTTGATTCAATATTATTTTTGATTAATGAAAATGAGGAGAACTCAATGTCCTTAGATGCTCAATTTGAAGTCGATTCTCAATCTAACGCTAGTACTTTAGAGAGACTTATAAAATCAGGATATACAGCTACTTTGAAAAAGGCTGGTGAAAAGCTTGATTTTTCTCTATTAAAACTAATGTTTAGTAGAAATGATAATGTTGTAAATATTATAGAAATGCCTCTTAGTGAAGAGCAAGTCGCTTTATTAAAGCAAACAATAAATTCAAGTAGTGTGGGATTATAAAAATGGCAAGGTATGATTTTTATTGTAAAAATTGTAAGGAAAAATTTACTATAGAACAATCAATTAAAGATGATTTACCAAAAGATTGTCCAAAGTGTAAATCATTAAATTCTTTGAGTCAAATTTATGGAGCAACACCTATTTTATTTAAAGGTGAAGGCTTTTATAGCACAGATTCAAAAAAGAATAACAATTAGGAGAAATTATGGATACTTATGAAGTTACTGTTCAAAAAAGCTTGAAACTTGAACAAGATATATATGCTAATCCAAAAAAATATAGAGTTTTAACAGGTGATAGACCAACGGGAAGATTACATTTGGGCCACTATTTTGGAACCTTACAAAATAGAGCTAGATTAGCTAATCTTGGAATTCCTACCTTTATAGTTATAGCTGATTATCAAGTTTTAACAGATCATGATTCCTATAAAGATATTTCTGAAAATATTAAACAATTAACAATAGATTATATTTCTTCTGGTATAGATCCAAATAAAGATGTTGTAATTTTTCCTCATAGTTATGTTCCTGAATTAAATCAATTAATGCTACCTTTTTTAACTTTGGTAAGTAATTCAGAATTGAGTCGTAATCCAACTGTTAAAGAAGAAATAAATGCAGCAGGTTTAAAGAGCGTAAATGCAGGTATGTACACTTATCCAATTCACCAAGCATGTGATATTTTATTCTGTAAAGGGGATATTGTTCCTGTTGGAAAAGATCAGTTACCACATTTAGAAATGACTAGAACTATTGCTAGAAGATTTAATGATCGATATTGCAAGAAAAATCCAATTTTTCCAGAACCTCAAGCTCTGTTAAGTAAAACACCATCTGTTGCAGGATTGGATGGTTTTCAAAAAATGAGTAAAAGCCGAAATAATGCTATATTTCTTTCTTCTAGTGAAGATGAAACAGCAAAACTTGTAAAAAAAGCTAAAACTGATTCAGAGCGTTTTATTACTTACGATCCAGTGAATAGGGAAGAAGTTTCAAATTTATTATCATTAATTTCATTATGTACTAATGAAGATCCAAATGACATAGCTCAAAGAATTGGAGATGGTGGTGCTGGAATGCTTAAAAGAGAGCTTACAGAATCATTAAATGAGTATTTACGACCTATAAGACAAAAAAGAGCACAATTAGAAAAAGATCCACAATACATAAGAAGTGTTTTATTAAATGGTGTAGATAAGGCTAGAGAGTTAGCTCAATCAACATTAAATGAGGTTAGAGAAGCTATGAATATGGTAATTTAGTTACTATTTTCTTGATTATAAAGGCTCAACCAAATATTTTTATCATAAAGATATAATAATGCAGAATACTCTGCATTATTTTTTTCGATTGTACAAAGAGCTTTTAATGCTTCTTTTACTTCTTCATTGTTTTCAAGTAAAAAGAGGGCATTTTCTTTAATTAATTCTTTAGATTCTAAACTTATCTCAATTTCATAAGAAAGTAAAAAGGAGATATAATCAACTCTTAGAGAAAATAGATAAGGGTTTTCTTCAAGTAAGGATTGATATATTTCTATAACTGAGGAGTTTAAATTTTGTTCTTTTAAAATATCTATTTTTAATTGATAAGCTTTAATATTGAATGGATAATTATCAATAATTATATTAATATTTTCTAATGCTGAATCATAATCATTTTGATATTTAAATAAAATTGCTTGATTGAAAAGAGTTTTTTGATTTAAAGGATACTTTTGAAGAATATCATTATATGTTTCTAAAGCTTTATCAATATCATCATTAGAAACATAATTGTTTGCTTTTAATAAAGAATTTTCAATATAGTCGCTTTGGGAAGTTGTTGAACAAGAGACTAAAAATAAACTAAAGATAAAACATGAAATAAATAAATATTTTTTTAAAGTCATAATTAGTCTCTTATTGTTCATTGAACTATTTGCCTAATACAGTTTGTTCTATTTCTCTAACTTGATCTCTATATAGGTTAGTGATATTAGCACCATAATCAGCAATTAATTGAATCATGTTTCTAGGTTGTTCACCATCTGCACCATTCAATCTATCTCCAGCATCGCCAAGACCTGGTAAGATATATGCATCTTCATTTAATACTGGATCCATCCATAAAGTGTGAACTTCAACATCTGGAATTGCTCTACATATTCTAACAGCACCTTTAAAAGCACTAATAACATTGATGAATTTAATTGATTTTGGTTTAACACCTTCATCTTGTAAATATCTAACAATAGTTACCAAAGAGCCACCTGTAGCGTTCATAGGATCGGCAAAAATTAAATCTTTACCATTTAATTGTTCTAAGTCAAAGAAACTTTTATCTAAATCAAGAATATAATCCATATTGCTTTCTTTTTTTGATTCATCTCTTTTAATCTTAAATAAAGCAAAAGGAGTTATAAAATCATTAGAACAGTAATCTTGAATTTCTTTACTCATAATCATTGAAGGAAGTAATGCACCTCTTAACATAACACACATAACTGAATTTTCAACAGTAGGGTCGATGTTAGGTATTTTATGGGCAGCATAGTTTCTAACAGGATTAGTAACAGGGGTCTGTGTAATTAAAGACCTTTTATTTGGTAAAGCTGCATCACAATATACATGAGCGAACATCATTTCATAAGCTCTTTGAATATAATATAAAAATTCTTCATGGCTTGTAGAAGGTTGTCTTAGCTTAGCAATTAAGCGAGAAGCTTGTCCGTGTTGTTCTTTTGGTGTTTCGAAAGAATATACATGGATATTAGGTTCTTTTGAGCAAAATTCTTTTAAATAAGCTCCAATTTGAGAAGCAGATTTTACCAAATTTTCTTTAGCTGTGGTAAGCTCTGTTTCGTCCGTTGTTTTATCAATAATTGCACAATTTTCTAAAGAAGTTTCGTACATTGTACGAACTTGTTCAATGGCCTTTTTATCATCTTCGAGAAGAAAACCATCTAAGTCAGTTGCGTGTAAAACGATTTTGTTCATAACTACTCCTGAAAATTTATATTAACCTATAGAATTGATTTTTACAACCTTGAAGAAGTATAAAAAGGGGGTAAGAAAAAGAAAAAATAATAAATAATTGAAAAAATATTATATCTTACAAAAAACATTTATCTTATTTAGTTTTAATTAAAAATTATATTGCTACAATTAACTTTTTTTTATATTCTACTTTAAGAGCATTTAGTGAAAATTTATTAGAAGGAGAAAAGAGTTTATCTCTTTAATACGTATTATGAATTTAGTTTTTTTAGGCCCTCCAGGTGCAGGTAAAGGAACAATGGCAGCTGTTGCTAAAGATTTCTTTAATATTCCTCATATTTCCACAGGAGATTTATTTAGATACAATATCAAAAATGAAACTGAACTAGGAAAAGAAGTTAAGGCTATACTAGCAAGTGGTGAGTTAGTTCCAGATAGTGTTACCATTAAAATGGTTCAAGATCGTTTTACAAATGACGATACTAAAAAAGGTTTTATTCTTGACGGATTTCCAAGAACTATCGCACAAGCAGATGCTTTAGCAGAATTTAAGAAACTTGATGCTGTTGTTAATTTTGTTTTAGATAGAGAATCAATTATAAAAAGACTTTCAGGTAGAAGAATGTGTAAAAGCACAGGTAGAATTTACCATATTTTATACAACCCTCCAAAAGTTGAAGGTATTGATGATGAAACAGGGGAACCTTTAATTCAAAGAGACGATGATAAAGAAGAAGCTATTCTAAACCGTTTAGATGTTTACCAAGCTCAAACTGAGCCTTTAATTGAATATTATCGAGAGAAAGGTTTATTGATTGATATTGATGCAAGTAAGAGTACTACTGAAGTATTTGATCAAGTAAAAGAAGCTTTAAAATAAATAAGTAAAAAGCCAGTTTAAAACTGGCTTTTTATTAACTTTGATGGTGTACTTTTTTAACTTTATACATTTTTTTATCAACCATATTCATAAAGTCCTTACTGCTTTGTCCATCTTCTCTCTCTCCAATTGCCCAACTAATACTTGCATAATAGTTGTCTTCAATCAGAATTTTTTTAAGATTATTCAATACATTGTCTGATATTTTAAGAGCTTCTTGTTTTGTATATCCATAATATATAATTTGAAATTCATCTCCTCCAGTTCGTCCAGGGAAAATATCATCTCTTTTAAGTTTGTTTAATTCATTTGCAATAGTCTTAATTAAAGTATCTCCATAAAAATGGCCAAAAGTGTCATTTATATACTTCATTTTATCTATGTCCATACAAATTAGAGATACAGGCAATTTGTTTTCTCTAGAAATTTCCATTAATTTATTAAACATAAATCCATGGGTTAATAACCCACTAAAAGATTCAACAGAAGCTAAATCATTTAATTGACCAATTATGTTAGAGAGTTTGATGTTTTCATTTTTAGTTTTAACATAACTGTCTCCAATATTTTGGAATAATTCTAGTACTAAAACTTCGTTTTCAATTGAAATTGGAAATACCTTAGCTAGAAAAAGGGAGCCATCAATTTGTTCTAATTTGCGTCGAGTTGTGCTAGAAACTAAGGCGTCAGTTGAAACACAATATTGACAACATTTTCCTGTGTCCCAGATATCGTAACAGTGATAGTTTTCAATTTTTCTCAATATATTATTTTCATAGGTGAATACGTCTTTTGTTATAGGATTAACAATTCTGTAATAATCAAAATCAAGAAAGTTATCTATATTAATGTTGTTAAAATCTATAATGCCACTATAATCTGAGTTTGCTTCAATCTTTACTAAATGTTTCATAGTGAAAAGCATATCATTTTTAAGTAAATGAAACAAGAAAATTCTGTATATAAATGTATTAAAAAGATAATAAAATTATTATATTAGTCAGTATCATTTTCATATGTATATACGAGTAAAATAAACTATTTTAGTACTCTTTTATAATAATTATTGTATAGTTTCAATATAGATTCTAACTGTTCCATATTTTCATCTTTTTTCATCTGCCAAGACCAATTAAAAGGGCCACATGTAGATGGAATATTCATTCTTGCACTATCATCTTTTTCTAATAGATCTTGCATTTGAACAATAACGACTTTAGCTCTACTAGCATACAATTCTTTAATAAATGGCCAAACAATATTGTCTTGTGTTGTTGCTAAAATTTTAAGTAAATATTTTTGTTGATATTCTTTTAAAGATTTAAACCAACCTAATATAGTTTGATTGTCATGTGTTCCAGGATATGCTATAAAATTTTCTTCATAATTTGTTGGCAAATCCATATTTGAAAAATCAAAATTGCCATGTTCATCCCAATTATATCCGAAAATACCAATTTTCATTCCGGGGAAATTGTTTTGATTTCTTAAATCTTCAACTTCTTTAGTGAGATAACCTAAATCTTCAGCAATAATTGGCAAGGTGCCTAATTCATTTTTAATTGCATCAAAAAACTTTTGACCGGGACCTTTTACCCATTTGCCATACTTAGCAGTTTTTTGATTGCTATCAATTTGCCAATATGATTCAAAACCCCTAAAATGATCAATTCTTACAAAATCATATAGTTTAAACTGTTGCTTTATTCTTAAAATCCACCATTTATAGTTTGTCTTATCATGAGAGGGCCAATCATATACAGGATTCCCCCATAGTTGCCCATCTTCTGTAAAGCCGTCTGGAGGACATCCTGAAACCTTATTGAAATGGCCTCTATCATCTGTTTTAAATAATTCAATATTAGCCCACGCATCAACGCTATCGCCAGCTACAAAAATAGGTAAATCCCCAATAATTTTTATATCATTATCATTTGCATATTTCTTAAGTTTAAACCATTGTTTAAAGAATAAATATTGTAAAACTTTATATCGAGTTATTTCTTTATCTAATTTTTTTTTCACTATTTTTAAAGCATCTTCATCTCTTTTGCCAATATTTTTATCCCAAACACTATACCACCTAGCATCATAATAATAATCTACAAGTGCCATAAATAAAGCATAATCTTCTATATAAAATTCGTTTTCTTTTAAAAAATTATTATATTCAGTTAGTTCATTTTTTTTTGCTAGAAAATTATCTGCTGCTTTAAAAAGTAAAGGTTTTTTTATTGTTTCAACTATATTAAAGTCGACATACCCTTCTTTTATATTTTTGAAATCGGGTATTTCATTTTTATTTAAATAACCATCTTCAATTAATGAATCGATGCTTAAGAGATATTCATTTCCTGCAAAAGTACTTCTAGAAGCATATGGAGAATTTCCATAGCCTGTTGGACCTAATGGTAAAATTTGCCAAAATCCTACATCACTTCTTTTTAAAAAGTCTATGAAAGAATAGGCATTGATCCCTAAATCCCCGATTCCATAATTGCTTGGAAGGGAAGTTATGTGAAGAAGTATTCCGTTATTTCTATTTTTTAAACTCATGGTAAACAATCCTAGTACTTATTATTAGATCTTTTTAAAACTATACCTTGAAATACTAAACCTGTTTTCTAAGGCGGTCAATAAAAACCCTTTTTCAATATTTATTAGCTTCTATACTAAAAATATTTAATATTAATTTATTAAACTTAAATAATATTAGACTAAGGAGCTGTAAACTATAAATTTAATGTAATAATCTACTATTAGAAATACTTAAGTTTAAAGTGTTTAAATAATATAAAATTAATCAGGTTAAGGAAATTAAATGGAAAATGTAAAAGATTATTTTGATTTTGGTATAAATAAAACATATCTAAATCCCTTGTATCCTAAAAGAAAAGATTCTCTTACTATTAAGTTTTTAGCTATAAGAGATGTTGAATATGTTAGACTTAACTATAAAAAAAATGGTACTTGGAATTATTTAAATTTAGAAATTGAGCATCATATAGATAGTATATTTTCCATATTTAAAGGTGCCTTTACAATTTTAGAAGATACTAAATTATTTTTTACAATTGAAAGAAACGATTCTATCTACTATTTTAGTAAATTAGGATTTAGTAGTGCCCATCCATCAGATAGAGATTGTTTTAATATTCTTGTGGGATTAGAAGTTCCAAGTTGGGTAAGCAATTCTACTTGTTATCAAATATTTCCAGATAGATTTAGAAATGGAAATGAAAATAATAATGTTAAAACTGGAGAATATTATTTTGATGGATCTTATTCTAAAGAAATGAGCTTCAATCAAGAACCTTTAGATTTCGAAGAAGGTAGATGTTTAGATTTTTTTAATGGTGATTTAAAGGGAGTTGAATTATCTCTAGCGTATCTTAAATCGTTAGGTATTAATTGTATTTATTTAAATCCTATTGGTGTTTCTAAGACAACACATAGATATGATTGTTGTGATTTCTTTTCTGTTGATTCAAAACTAGGAGGTGATGAAGCTTTAATTTCATTAATTAATGAAGCTCATAAATTGTCTATTAAAGTTATAGTAGATATATCAATAAACCACACAGGGATAGACCATCCTTGGTTTAAAAAAGCCTTAGAAGATAACGCTTCTAAAGAAGCTAAATATTATTATATTGATGAAGATAATAATGTAACCTTTTGGCAAGGGGTAAAAACGCTTCCCCAATTAAATTATAATAATCAAGAATTAAGAGATTTGATGTATAGAGGTAAAAATTCAGTAATCAAAAAATATTTAAAGAGTCCTTTTTATCAAGACGGATGGAGATTTGATGTTGCAGATGAGGTTGGAAGAAAAGGTGAAGATCAATTTAATGAGGAAATCTGGAGAGAGGTTAGAGAAAGCATAAAAGAAGAAAATCCTAATGCATATATTTTAGCCGAGAGTTGGATTGATAGTAGTGATCACCTACAAGGCGATCAGTGGGATGCAACAATGAATTACTTTGGTAGCTCTAGACCAATTAGAAGATGGATGGGAGAAGAAGATCGTTTTACTTGCTTAAATTGGGGACATAGCCCTCGAAAAGTAAATCAATATAACGCAAATGATTTACAAGTTGCATTAACTTCTCAACTTAATTCCATTCCAGAACAATTGGTACAATTTCAAATGAATCTAATTGATTCTCATGATACTCCACGTTTACATAATAATGCTGAGATATTTGAATTTAATACATATCAAAGCTCAGTTATGCTTATGTATAGCTTGCCGGGGATGCCTAGTGTTTATTATGGAGATGAAATTGGTATTGCAGGTAAAATGGGATCTGTTGAAATGAGTAGATATCCAATGCTCTGGGATGAAGATAAATGGAATAAGGATTTTCATACTTTATATAAGATGCTAGGGAAATTTAGACAAGAGTATAAAGATGTGTTATATTTAGGAGCTTTTAGACTTTTAAATATAAATGAAAATATCTTTGTGATGGTTAGATATAATGAAGATAAGGTTATATTTGTTATTTTAAATAAAGAAAATAAAGCCATAACAATTAACTTAGATATCCCATATTTATTATTAGATTCGCTTGATAAAGTCTTTTTAGATGCGAAAGTTGAAAATAAAAAGATTTTTTTAAAAGATAAAGAAAATTCTATAATAGTATTTAATAGAAGAAAAAAGTACAAATGATTTATATAAATATAGTCTGCTCAAATAAATAGTGATTTTAGGTTTTACGCAAAAAAAAACTATATTTTTTATAAATAATGATATTGTTAAGTTGCAATTATTTAAATTTTAGGCCATTATAAATTGTCAAAAAGTAGGAGTTTTTATAATGGCATATATTTTTGACGAACCGTCTCGAACTTTTTCTGAATACTTATTAGTTCCCGGTTATTCTAGCGAAAAATGTTTAGTTAGTAATGTAAAATTGACAACACCTTTAGTTAAATTTAAGAAAGGTGAAAAAAGTTCTATTGAACTAAATATTCCATTAGTTAGTGCAATAATGCAAAGCGTTAGTGGAGAAAAAATGGGGATAGCCCTTGCACGTGAAGGAGGCTGTTCCTTTATTTTTGGCTCTCAACCTATTGAAAAACAAGCTGAAATGGTAAGGAAAGTTAAAGCTTTTAAAGCAGGTTTTGTTCCATCTGATTCTAATTTAAGTGCAGAAGATACTCTTGAAGACATACTTTTATTAAAAGAGAAAAGTGGTCACTCTACAGTTGCTATTACTGAAGATGGTTCTCAGCATGGTAAACTCCTTGGTGTTGTAACCTCAAGAGATTATAGAATCTCAAGAATGAGTTTAGATACAAAGATAAAGGAATTTATGACTCCCTTTAGTAAACTAATTTACGCAAAAGATGGAGTAACACTATCTCAAGCTAATGATATTTTATGGGATAATAAATTAAATGCATTACCTGTTGTGGATGAAAAGCAAAGATTAAAATATTTTGTTTTCAGAAAAGACTATGATACCCATAAAGATAATCCAAATGAATTATTAGATAATAACAAAAGTTATATAGTAGGTGCTGGGATAAATACAAGAGATTATGAAGAGAGAATTCCCGCTTTAATTGATGCTGGATGTGATGTTTTGTGCATAGATAGTTCAGAAGGTTTTTCCCAGTGGCAAAAAAATACACTATCCTTTGTGAGAGAAAAATATGGTGATAGTGTAAAAATTGGTGCAGGCAATATTGTTGATAGAGAAGGCTTTCGTTTCCTAGCTGAAGCCGGTGCTGATTTTATCAAAGTTGGTATTGGTGGTGGTTCTATTTGTATTACAAGAGAAACAAAAGGAATTGGTAGAGGTCAGGCTACTGCAATGATAGAAGTAGCTAAGGCAAGAGATGAATATTTTAAAGAAACAGGTGTTTATATTCCTATCTGCTCAGATGGTGGTATTGTTCATGATTACCATATGACTTTAGCTCTTGCAATGGGTGCAGATTTTTTGATGTTAGGTAGATATTTTGCTCGTTTTGATGAAAGTCCAACTCAACGAATTAATGTAAATGGCTCATATATGAAAGAATATTGGGGTGAAGGTAGCGCAAGAGCTAGAAACTGGCAGAGATATGATTTAGGAGGAGATAAAAAGCTTTCATTTGTAGAGGGCGTTGATTCTTATGTTCCTTATGCAGGTAGTTTACACAATGGAGTATTGCAATCTCTAAACAAAGTTAAAAGTACAATGTGTAACTGTGGTGCTTTAACTTTAGATGAACTAAAATCAAAAGCGAAACTAACATTAGTTTCTTCAACCTCAATAGTTGAGGGTGGTGCACATGATGTTGTACTAAAAGAAAATAGGACTAATAATTAATAATTTGTTATCAAGATATCTTTATTTTTCAATAAAGATATCTTATAAATATTTTAATCACAATTAAGCTTTTCACTCAAAGTTTTTAAAAATAGGCCAACGTCACTAACAATGCCTATAGCCTGTCCTGTTCCTCGATCAGAAAGTTTTGTTACAACGGCTGGATTTATATCAACACAAATTGTTTTGGTAGATGAAGGAGTCATGTTCCCAGTTCCAATACTATGCAGCATAGTAGATAGCATTAATATCATATCAGCATCTTTAATAATTTGTGCATATTGGGCTTGAGCTTCAATCATATCATTAACAGTTTCAGGTAAAGGCCCATCATCTCTAATAGATCCAGCTAAACAGTATGGAATGTTATTTTTGATAATTTCATACATAACTCCATCTCTTAAAACATCATTTTTAATTGCATTTTTAATTGAACCTTGTCCATATATAATATTAATGGCTTTCATATGATGATTGTGTCCATGCTCTGTTACTTTCCCCGTATTTATATCAACACCAAGAGAGGTATTTAAGAACCTAGATTCTAAATCATGTACAGCAACTGCATTTCCTCCTAGAAAACCATCTACATACCCATTTCTTATTAAAGAAGCTAGATAATCAGCTCCCCCTGTATGTATAACTACCGGGCCAGCTACGACAACTATCTTACCATTTCTTGACTTAATATCTTTGATTTCGGTTGCAATTTTACTTACAGCAATTTCACCACGTCTCTCAGATGATACATCATTAGACATAAAAGCAAAGCCTCCAGTAGAAGCCTCAATTTGAGGAGGATATACTCTAACACTTTCTCCTTCGACTAAAATAAAATCATCTTTTTTAATGTCTCTTAATTTTACACATCTTAAAGTACTTTTATTTTCTTTTACAATTACTGCATCCATTCTTTGATCTAGAACTTCAATCCATTTATTATTTACATAGACTTCTGTTCTATGATTTGTAGTTGAATAAAAATTTTGAGGAGCATGTTTATCTTTATCAGCTTTTTCAAATCTAGCATTTTCACTATTTAGAGTATAAACACCAAGAGGAGATATTTTTTTAAGTATGGAATCTAGAGATGCATCATCTTTAGCTGTAATTGAGAATCTAACAACAGATTGTTCATCCGGTTGTTTTCCAATAACCATTTCTTCTACAGTATAATCTAAGCCTTCATCTAAAATTGTATTTACTATTTTAGAAAATAGACCTGAGTCAATTAAATGACCTCTAGCTTGATAAATATTTTTTTTCATATAATTATTGTAACTTATTTATTAAAAAAAACAATTGCTAAATAAATAAAAAAAAGATTCTCAAAAAATTGAGAATCTTAAAGTGAGCGGAGAGGGATTTGAACCCCCGACCAGTTGCGTGTAAGGCAACCGCTCTCCCACTGAGCTATCCGCCCGAATACGTTATGGACAATAACACTTTACTATTATTATGTCAACTAATTTACAAAAAAAGTTGAAAAAAAAATAATTATTATATGTGTTGAAAATTATATAAATAAAAAAAAAGACTCTCAAATAAATTGAGAATCTTAAAGTGAGCGGAGAGGGATTTGAACCCCCGACCAGTTGCGTGTAAGGCAACCGCTCTCCCACTGAGCTATCCGCCCGAGTACGTTATGGAATATATCAAAGATGCCTTTATTTAGTCAACACAAATATTAAAAAAAAAAATATTTTTTTTATATTTGGGTAAATTGATAACTTGTAAGTTTTACATTAGATATACTAGAGAACATAACATTTTTTATATATACTTAGCTAAACACTCAATAAGTGGTAAATATGGGTAAGGGGTTATTCAATGAAAAGAAAACTATTTATTAATGTCCTGATTATTTGGGTCTTGCTATTTAGTATTAGCTGTAAAGATACAAGTGAACAAACTGATGTAATTAGGGTAAATATTGCATCTGAACCAGATTCGTTAGATCCTTGGTTAAGTGCAGCTGTAGATACTAAGGCTATTTTTAATAATGTTTTTGAAGGATTAATGAAATTTGATAGTACTGGTGATTTATATCCTGCAATTGCTAAAAATATAATTATTAATGAAACACAAGATGTTTATACTTTTGAACTAAGAGATAATGTATATTTTCACAATGATAAACATTTAACAAGTGATGATGTAGTATATACATATGAAAACTTAAACTCAATGAGTGGAGATATTGCAAATTCAGCTAGCTATAGTGGAATTGAAAAAGTTGAGGCATTAGACGAATATACTGTAAGAATTACATTAGAAAAACCATCAAGTGCTTTTTTATCAACAACTACAATTGCTATTTTGCCTCGTGGATATGATAAACAGTCAACTTTTCCAATTGGGACAGGACCTTATAAGTTTGTTGAATATCAACCATCCCAAAAGGTTGTACTAGAGCGTTTTGATAAATATTATAATAAAGATAGAATGGCTGAAATTAAAACAGCTGAAGTATATATAATAAGTGATGAAGCATCGGTTGTAAGTGCTTTAAAATCAAATCAGTTAGATTTAGCTATTATTTCAAGTGAAAATGCAAAAATACTTGAGGATCAATTTAAAATTGAATCTTCTCCAATGAATATGGTTGTTCTTTGGGCTTTAAATAATAATGAGCCTCCTTTTGATAATGAAAAGGTTAGACTTGCTCTTAATTTAATGGTAAATAGAGATGATATTGTAGATGGAGTATTTGGTGGGTATGCTACAAAACTATATACTAATTTTAGTCCAATAATGAAACATTATTATAATGAAGAGTTAGATAATTATTATCAAAGAGATTTAGAAAAAGCTAAAGCTTTACTAAAAGAAGCAGGGTATGAAGATGGTTTTGAAATAGATATAACTGTACCTTCAAATTATTATCAACATGTAAATTCTGCACAGATTATTTCAAGTGAAGCAGAAAAATTAAATATCAAAGTGAACATTATTAATGTTGAATGGGGAACTTGGTTAGAAGAAGTTTATACAAATAGAAATTACCAAAGTACTATTATTGGCTTAGCTGGGAAAATTGATCCAAACGATATTCTCTCTAGATATGAAACTAATTATAAAAGAAATTTTATAAACTATTTTAATCCTCAATATGATAGTATAATTGAAGAAGCTGCTAAATCCGTAGATGATGAAAAAAGAGTATCCCTATATAGAGAAGCACAACGAATACTAAGCGAAACTAGTGCTTCTGTATGGTTATGTGATCCTAATAATACAGCAGCGATGAGAACAGATTTAGTTGGATATGAGTATTATCCTGCTGGATTAATTGATTTCTCTGCTATGAGGTATGAAAATAATTAAATTTATCTAGTAGCTATTGATTAAAAAAATATTGTATAATAAGAAGAGTTAAAAAATAGGAATTGTTATGCGGTATTTATATAAAAAATTTTTAAGTGCTTTACTTACTCTATTGATTTCCTCCATTATTACCTTTGTAATTTTTAATGTACTACCAGGAGATCCTGCCCAAGTTATATTAGGCTTAGATGCAAGTGAAGCACAATTAATGCAGCTTAGGGAGAGTATGGATTTAGACTCTCCAGCTCTTTATAGATATTTTAATTGGTTAGAAAATGCATTTCACGGAGACCTTGGAGTTTCCTATAAGTATCAAAGAGAAGTTTCATCTTTAATATCAGCTGCTATGAAAGTTACAATGCAACTATCAATTTACAGTCTTTTTTTAACACTTTTAATATCTATACCTTTTGGACTTTTATTAGTTTCTAAAAGGGATAAAAAAAGTTTTATCCCTTTATCTATAATATCTCAAATTGGGATGAGTATACCTTCTTTCTGTTTAGCAATCTTTTTAATTGCAATATTTACAGTCAAATTACAAATTCTCCCATCTATTGGGTATGTCCCTTTTTTACAAAATCCTCTTGAAAATATTAGAAGTCTTTTATTACCATCTCTTTCTATATCAATTGGAGCTTCATCTATAGTTGTTAGATATTTGAATACTAGTGTTCAACAACAATTAAAAATGGATTATGTTCGAACCGCCTATAGTATTGGATTGAAAGAAAAGACTGTATTGTATCAACATGTTTTAAGAAATGCTTTGATTCCAGTTATTACAATTGTTGGATTAATTGTTGCTGATATTTTAGGTGGAAGCATAATTATAGAAAATGTATTTAACTTGCCAGGTATTGGAAAGCTAATTACATCTAGTATTACTAGCCGTGATTTGCCATTAATACAAGCTTTGGTTTTATATTTATCTTTTATAGTTATCGTAGTTAATTTCTTAATAGATATATTATATAAAGTTATAGATCCACGAATTAGAATCAAATAGGAGACTTAAGATGAAAAAATATTTTAAAAATAAAAGTTTCTTATTTGGCTTTATATTTCTAACTTTTATTTTAATAATAGTAATTTGGGGTTATATTAATCTTCCCTATGATATCAATGAAGTAAACATCAAAGAAAAGCTAGCACCTTTTTCAAAAGACCATTTATTAGGAACTGACCATTTGGGAAGGGATATATTATCAAGAATAATGGTAGGATCTAGATTAAGCATATCTATTGGTTTTTATGTAGTGTTATTCGGATTTTTAATTGGAACTCCAATAGGAGCAATTAGTGGATATTTTGGTGGAGTTATTGATGAAATTATTAAGAAATTAATAGACACATTAATGGCTTTCCCCGGTGTGTTAATAGCTTTAATGCTTATAGCTGTTTTTGGTTCTACTAGTACTAATATTATAATAGCATTAACCATAATGAGTATTCCTCGTTTTTCTAGAATAGCTAGAGGGGGGTATTATTCATATAGAGATTCTCCATTCATTTTAGCAACGAAGGCTAGAGGTGCCTCTACATTTAGAATAATGATACTTCACATCTTTAATCATGTTTATGGAGATTTATTAGTAACAGCTTCATTAACTTTTGCAAGTGCAGTATTATCAGAGGCTGGTTTAAGCTATTTAGGCCTTGGAATACAACCACCAAATCCAAGTCTTGGCAAAATGGTAAGCGATTCACAAGCTTATATTTTGCAAAAACCTTCCTACGTTATTATTCCAGCTTTATTTATAATTATATTAGTTATGGGTTTTAATTTATTAGGAGATGGGATTAATAAAATATTTGAAGAGGAGAGGGAAAATGAATAATGAAGTTTTAGAAATTAAGGATTACTCTCTCTCTTTAAAAATAAATAATAAATTTGTTAAAGCAGTCGATAGTGTCAATTTAAATATTAACAAAGGTGAAATAGTAGCTTTAGTTGGGGAGAGTGGATGTGGTAAAAGTTTAACTGCTCTTTCGATTTTATCTTTATTGCCAAAAGGTGCAAAAGTTATTGATGGTGAAATAAAATTCAATGATATAGATTTATTACAATTAAATTTAGACCAATTAAATGATATTAGAGGCAATGACATTTCAATAATATTTCAAGAACCAATGAGTGCATTAAATCCATTATTGAAAATTGGTAAACAAATTCAACAAGTATTATTGAATCATCGAAAAAATGTGGAAAATCCTAAAGAAAAGGTAAAAGACATTTTAAGGCAAGTTGGACTTAATCAAGTCGATAGAATATACAATAGTTACCCCCATCAATTATCTGGGGGAATGAGACAAAGAGTAATTATTGCAATGGCATTGATTAATAGTCCTAAGCTATTAGTTGCAGATGAACCTACAACAGCATTAGATATAACAATACAGTCTCAAATCTTAGATTTAATAAAAGAGATGAATAAAATAAAAGAAACAGCTGTTCTATTTATCACCCATGATTTGGCATTAGTAAAGAATTTATGTGATAGAGTATATGTAATGTATGCCTCTATGATTGTAGAGAGTTCTTCAATAGAAAATATAATAAAAAAAGCTAAACACCCTTATACT
Source organism: Sphaerochaetaceae bacterium (assembly GCA_963677735.1). Taxonomy (GTDB): domain Bacteria; phylum Spirochaetota; class Spirochaetia; order Sphaerochaetales; family Sphaerochaetaceae; genus Pleomorphochaeta. Next base: position 935,415 of record OY782505.1, on the reverse strand, counting down.
CAAGCATTACTTAAATCATTACCTTCAATTAGCCAAAGAGGGAAAATTCTATCATCGATTAAGGGGGTTGTTCCAAAACTTGAAAATAGATTGGAAGAAGGTTGTCCTTTTGCTCCTAGATGTGAATTTGCTAAAGAAATATGTTATAAAGAAAAACCTAAACTAATTAATTTTGAAGAAAGCTTAGTCAGATGCCATTTTACAAGGGAGATAAACAAATGAATATTGTAAGAGTGGAAAATCTATCTTTTTCATATAAAGATAATAAAGTATTAGATGAAATTAGTTTTAATATAAGAGAAGGTGAAAACTTTGGTTTAGTAGGGGATAGTGGGTCTGGTAAAAGTACTATTGCATTAATTCTTTTAAAGCTTTTGAAAAATTATAAAGGTAAAATTTATTTTAATGATAAAGACATTTTAACAATAAAAAACAAAAAGGGTTTAAAAGATTTTTATAAAGATGTTCAAATAGTATTCCAAGATCCATATAGTTCTTTAGATAGTAAAAAAAGAATAGGGTATCTAATAGAGGAGCCTTTACTTATTCATAATAAAATGAGTAAAAAAGATAGAAGTGCTAAAGTTGATGAAATTATGGAATTGGTAGGTTTAGATATTAAGTATAAAAATAATTTTCCTCATCAGCTATCAGGTGGGCTAAGACAAAGACTTGCTATTGCTATAGCACTTGTTCTAAATCCAAAATTTGTAGTATTAGATGAATGTGTTTCAGCTCTAGATATAAGTATACAAGCTGGAATATTAAATTTATTAAATGAATTAAAACAAAAATTAAACTTAACTTTTTTATTTATTTCCCATGATCTAAACGTAGTTGGTTATATTTGTGATACTATAGCTGTTTTAAACAAAGGTAAAATAATAGAAATTCAAGATACAGAAAATCTATTTAAAAATCCGATTGATTCATATACAAAAAAATTGTTTAATAATAGTTATTACGAGTTATAAAAACATAGGGAGACAATTATGATTAATACAGAAATTATTTATTTCTTAATATACTGTTTTGTTGGGTGGTTATGTGAAGAAATATATTGTTCAGTTTCTGCTAAAAAAATAGTAAATAGAGGCTTTTTGCATGGCCCATATCTTCCAATTTATGGTTTTGGAGCAATGACTGTTTTGTTTTTATTAGAGCCTTTTATTAATAATATAATTTTATTGTTCTTTGCTGGAATGGTTGCAACAAGTATTATTGAATATTTAGGATCTTATTTCCTTGAGAAAATATTTCATATTAAACTTTGGGATTATAGTAAAAACTTTTTAAATATAAATGGTAGAGTTTGTCTACTTAATTCAACCTTATTTGGTTTGTTAAGTTTAACAATGGTTTATATTATTCATCCATTTGTGTCTAAATATGTTTCTATGATACCTGAGATTGTTCAATATTATATAGCATTATCAATTGCTTTAGGCATGAGTTTTGATTTTGCCCTTTCTGCAGCTAAAATGGTATCATTTAATAAAGCTCTTGAAGAAATTAGAGATAGAAGTGAAGAAGTTAAAGAGAAGCTTATTTCTCTCAGTACTACTGAAAAGACCGAATTAATTCAAGCGATAAAAGATAGGTGGAATGAGGAATTAGTAACAAGAAAAGCTAGACTTGTTAGAAATAATAAGAGAATTTTCTTAGCTTTCCCAAGTATGGCAAGTAAAAATAAATTTATTAATAATCAACTTACAAAAACGAGATTAGAATTATCTACTTGGCTTCTACGTGGCAAAAAACAGTATGAAGAACTTAAGAAACGTCATCTTAACAATATTACCAAAAAATAGTTATATAGGAGGAGTATAATAATAATTAATTACAATATTATAACAATTAATTAAAATACTGTAATTATATGATTATTATATAAAAATAATGAAAGAAGTATTAGATCTATTACACTCACAAATAAATGAATTAAATCCAAATGTTAAATTAATGTGCGTAAGCAAAACTCATCCCTTTGAAGCTGTTGAAAGTGCATATAATTTAGGAGAAAGGTTGTTTGGTGAAAATAGAGTTCAAGAAGTTGATTCTAAATTTCCACAACCAGAAAAGAGGGCTAAAGATTTAGAATTACATTTGATAGGGCATCTACAGTCTAATAAATGTAAGAAGGCTGTAGAGTTATTTGATTCAATAGATAGTGTAGATTCAATCAAACTTTTAAAGAAGATTAATAATTATGCTACTAATCTTGATAAAACAATTGATATAATGCTTGAATATAATAGCTCCATGGATGAAAATAAAACAGGATTCGAAACATATAATGAAATAAAAGAAGCTGCTTTATTAGCAACCTCTTATAAAAACGTTAATCTTAAGGGATTAATGACAATAGGTCCTTTAGGTAAAAGTGATGATCAAATAAGAGCAGCTTTTAAACTAGTAAGAGAAATTAAAGAAAAATTAGAGAATGAATTGAATATTGAAATTCAAGATTTAAGTATGGGAATGAGTGGGGACTACAAAATAGCGATTGAAGAAGGTTCAACAATAATAAGAGTTGGAACTAAAATCTTTGGAAATAGAGATTATAGTAAATAAAGGAAATAATGAAAAAAAGAATTTTAGCAATAATATTAATACTAATCTTAGCCTCATCTACTTTTTACAGTGATGGAGTAGAACTAAATGATTATCAAGAGTATACAATTGACGAATTTCCAAATTGGAGTTGGAATCTTAGGCGGGGTGAAAGTTTATTCTTTGGTTCCTTAGCTATAACTTTTCCTCTCACAGTTCTTTCCTACAATTTATTAGAAAGTGCTTCAATAATAAGTTCTACAGATGATGATATTACGGATTTTAAATATCAAATTTCTGTTGCAGCTGTTTTATCGCTTTCAATTGCGCTTGCTGATTACATAATAGGAGAAATGGAATAATAAATGTCAAAACGAGATGTCAGTCATACAATAATAGTCGAGGGTGTAGAAGGAAAAACTAGAGTTGATAGTTATATTGCACAAAATTTGGAAGGTGTTTCAAGATCATTAGTATCTGATAAAAATACACAAATATTAGTAGATAATAAAATTGTTAAAAATAGCTTTAAAGTAAAAGATAACCAAGTTATTGAATTAAAATATAGTGAAACCTTTTTTGATGGAATTGAAGGTGAAGATATAGCTCTTAATACCCTTTATGAAGATGAAGATATTCTTGTTATAAACAAGGATCAAGGACTTGTAGTGCACCCCGGTGCTAACAATTATGAACACACCCTTGTTAATGCTTTAGTCTATAAATATGGGGATGAATTTCAAGAAAAGTTTGAAGATGAGATGTGTGATAGTGAGACTCTAATGAGACCTGGTATAGTTCATCGGTTAGATAAAGATACTAGCGGTGTTATGGTTGTTGCATTAAATAGGGAGAGTCAAAGAAATCTCTCTAGTCAATTTAAAGAAAGAGAAACTAGCAAGATATATATAGCAATAGTAAAAGGATATGTGCAAAAAAGGCGTGGAAAAATTACAACTAATATTATTAGAGATCCTAAAGATAGAAAGAAATATACTACTTGTGAAAATGATAAAGGTAAAACAGCAGATACGAGCTATCTTGTATTAAAACAATATAAAGGTTATGCCCTAGTTAGGATAAATATACATACAGGTAGAACTCACCAAATAAGAGTCCATTTAAAAAGTATTAATCATCCAATTTTAGGAGATCCTATATATTCAAATCCAGATAAGAAATATCCTAATGAAACTTTGATGCTTCATGCATTGCAACTTGAATTAAATCATCCTAAATCTAAATTAAAAATGAGATTTAGAGCTGCTATGCCAACTAGATTCAAAGATTTTATTAAAAAAGTTGACCCTTTTGTCATGGAAAAGGGTCAAAGTCAAAAATATTATGAAAGTGCAGAAAAGATAAGAAGTAAATAGTTTAAAATCTATTTACTCTCTCTTGCATTATTTGATTTCTTAACCAAGGAGATGCTGTCTCCTCGGTTAAGTCAGGATTAAATAATCTTTCATTTTTTATTTTAGAGGGAGCTCCATGTCCAGGAAAGATTAAGGTATTATCATCAAAATTAAGCAATTTATTTCTTATGATTTTTACCAATAGAGATCTTTCAATAAAACCTGGTGTTGAACCTATTCTAGTAGCCATCAATGTATCTCCAGTAAATAGAGCATGACCAATTTTATAAACTAAAGAATCAACACTATGTCCTGGTAAATGAATTGCTTCAATTTCTATTCCATTACATTCAAGAGTATCTCCGTCTGCTAGCTCCGTAACATCAAAATCATAAACTTTTCTTGTATAGGCATAAATTTTAGGTTTATATAGTTTTAATAAAGTTCCAACCCCACCAGTGTGAGCTTCGTGTCTATGAGTAAGTAAAATTGTATCAATTATATAGTTGTTTTGTTCAATAATACTTATTAATTCATTATCTACATGACCGGGATCAATTAAAACAGCTCTACCACCATCATTAGGTCCCACTATATACGTATTACAAAATCCTACTACTGAAAAATGTTGATATATTCTCATTTTGTAGCATCCTCATAATTTGAATATCTAAAGCTCAGTCGCCTTTGCTCTGTTTCTCTAAAGTCGGCCTTTTTAAGGTTACAGTCCTCAAAATTAACATCTCTTAAACAAGAACTACAGAAAGTTGTGAAATACAAATCACAACCACTGAAATTACAAAACCAAGCATCAATTCCAGCAAAATTATTATGAATTAATAAAGAGTCTGAAAAATCACAGTTAATTATCTTGCTCCCTGAAAAAACAGAATATCTAATATCTGATTCTTTAAATGTACAATTATCAAAAAAACAAAAATCAAAAAAACAAGTTGTAAATTTTGAAAAGGAAAAATCCACATTTCTAAAAGTACACCAAGAGAAATTTGATGATGAAAAGTTTTTCTGCTGAGTTGAGAAATTTTCAAATTCTGCATGAGAAAAAGTAATATCTCTAATTAATTTTTCTGTTTCAAAAAAACTTGACATTTTTTTTAACAGCTCTTCTTTATTTTGTGAATGCCTATAGCAAAAATCGCTATCCAAAGTTGCAAAGGCATTACACCATTCTTTCTTACAAGTCTTAAATTCGAACATATTTTTAGACTATCAGAAATAAATAGCTTGTCAAGCCTTTTCCTTTTGTCTAACATACAATACATGAAAGGAATAATAACACGCGGAATAAATAATATTTATAACGTTGAGAAAGATGATGAAATATATGAGTGTAGAATTAAGGGTAAATTACTCAATGATGTTAGTGATGAATATAATCCTCTAGCTGTTGGTGATTATGTTGAATTCGAAGAAACTAATAATTTTGAGGGATTAATAACTCAAAGGCTAGAAAGAAGGAACTGTTTTAGACGATGGAATATGAAAGGTAAATGTAACCAAAGTGTAGTTGCTAACATGGATTTAATAGTTTGTGTTGCAAGCTGTGGAAACCCACCCTTTAGACCTCGTTTTATTGATAGGGTTATTGCTAGTTCTGAGAATGTAGACATTTTAATTGTATTAAATAAATGCGATATCGAATTAAAAGAGAGAGAAACTGAAAGATTTGAGCTTTTTAAGAGTCTTGGGTATGATACTTTATTAGTGAGTGCACAGAACAATATTAATATTGAGTCTTTAGTCTCAAAAATTGAAAATAAAGTTGTAGCATTCGTTGGACAAAGTGGAGTTGGAAAATCAACTTTAATAAATAAATTATTAGGGACTCAACAACGAACAAATCTAATTAGTGAAAAATACAATAGAGGTAAGCATACAACTAATTTTTCTATCTTGTTAAAAAAAGATAATTTAAGTATTGTTGATACCCCAGGGGTTAGAGAAATAATGGTACCGCACAGAGATCCTGTTGAAATTGCTAATTCTTTTCCTGAATTTGTATCAAATAGTGATAAGTGTGCTTTTACAATGTGTACCCATACAAATGAACCTGACTGTGAAATAAAAAAAATGGTTGAAAATGGACTAATTAACGAAGATAGATATGAGAGTTATTTAAGAATGATAGACTCCTTGACACTTCAAGGTCCTAAATGGAAAGGCAGTTCTAATTCAACAAGTAAGGCACGCTACAAGATGCCAAGTAAAAAAAGAAAATGAGATTATCAAAAAAAACATTAACTGATTTAGGATTTTACCAAGTATTAAATTTAATTGAAAAATATTTATTGTGTGAAGATACAAAAATTGTACTAAATAAAAGAGATTTTATAAGTGATAAAGATCAATTAATTTATTTACAAGATCAAATAGAAGATATTTTATCGTTGTTAGAAAATCCTAATGTTGAAAAACCTAATGGATTTCCATCTTTAATTGAAACCTTTGAGTCTTTAAAAATTACATATCAAAACATAGATGGCCCTAATTTATATAAAGTTGCATCATTTATAGACAGCAGTATTAAGTTGTTAAATTTTATTAATGAACCAAATTTCAATAATAAAAAATCTGAAAATATTTCTCATTTACTAAATGATACAATAAACGAAGAGTTGATTAAGTTTAAAAATGAAGTGTTTTATGCTTTAGATGAAAGTGGTAAAGTAAAGGAAAGTCATCCTTTAATAAGAGCCTTAGTTAAACAAGTAGAAAAATCAAAAAGGGAAAGGACAAACTTTACAAGAGATTTTATTAAATCAAATAAAACTTATTTACAAAGTGATTTAGAGACTTTAAGAGATGAAAGAATTGTTTTACCTGTAAGAAATGATGCAAAATCAAAAGTAGCTGGTTTTGTTCATGGCAGTAGTTCTAGTGGAAGTACAATTTTTCTAGAACCTTATAAATTAGTTGAGTATAATAATTCAGTTGTTTTAGCACAGCAACAAATAGAAATCGAAATTGCAAAAATATATACATCTCTTAGTAATATGTTAAGAGAAATTAAAAATTCATTGAAACAATTACATAAGAGAATTATGAATGTTGATATGCTATATTGTTTTGCAAGATGGGTTAAAGTAAATAATTGTAGTAGAGTTAGTTTTGAAGAAGATAAAATAAAATTATTATATGCTAAACACCCTTTACTAGGCAGTAAAGCAGTTGCAATCTCAATTGAAGTTGATCCTTCAATAAAATGCGTTGTTATATCAGGACCAAATGCTGGTGGTAAAACAGTAACAATAAAAACTGTTGGACTTTTTTCACTCTTAAACCAATTTATAGGATATGTTCCTTCTCAAGAAGGTTCTATTTTACCAATTTTTGACAAAGTTTATACAGATATTGGTGATGAGCAAAGTATAGAAGAAGAATTATCAACGTTCAGTGGTCACATGAATAGTTTATCTAAGATTTTGAAAAATTCTACACCTAACTCATTAATTATCTTAGATGAGCTAGGTTCTGCAACAGACCCGAATGAAGGTGGGGCAATAGCACAAAGTATAACAGATTATTTACTTGAAAATTCAAGATATTCTTTTATAACATCTCATCTAGCTTCTTTAAAACATAAAGCTTATATCAGTGATTTAATGTTAAACGCTTCAATGGAATTTGATGAAGAATCTCATTTGCCAACCTTTAGGGTAGTTTGTGGACTTCCTGGTGATTCTCATGCAATAGACACAGCTATAAGAATGAAATTACCTAAAATTGTTATAGATAAAGCAAAAATTTATTTAGGTGATGGGCAATTACAAATTGGACAAATTGTAAAACAATTAGAAAATGAAAGAAAAAATGTCGAGAAAAAAACATTAGAACTTAAAGAGAGAGAGAAAGAGTTAAATTATCTCAAAAAAGAAGTTGATTTATTTAGATTAAAAGTCAAAGAGAAAGAACATCAACTAAAAAATGAACAATCTACAGAACTTTCTAGATATATATCAAAAAGTCGAAAAGATTTAGAAAATCTTGTAAGTAAATTGGTAACAGGTGAAATTACTAAAGATAAAACAAAAGCTGTAAAAGATTTTATAAATAATTTGGATAAAAAAGAAAAAGAAGTAAAAAAGCAGATTGAAAAAGAAGAAGTCGAGTTTCAAGAAAAAAGAGAACCTTTTACAATAAATGTTGGAATGGATGTATTATGTGGTAGCAGTAAACGAGAAGGGGTTGTTTTAAAACCTGATGGCAAAAATAAATGGCAAGTACAAGTTGGTTCATTGAAAATCTCTTTTAAAGAAAAAGATTTATACCAAGCTAAGCCTATTTTAAATACAAGGAAATATAGTATATCGTATGCTAATGAAACACCTAGACCAAAAACAAATATTGATGTTAGAGGTTTGACTTTAGAGAAGGCTTTAGAAGAAGTGCAAAATCAACTAGAAGCTTGTTTAATTCATAATTTTAATACCTTCTCAATAGTTCATGGGTTGGGTGATGGTATATTACAAACGGGTATTCATAATTTTTTAAAATCTCAATCTCAAGTGAAAGACTATCATTTTGCTCTTCCAACAGATGGCGGAATGGGAAAAACTTATGTATTATTGTAATCATCACTCTAAGAAATAAACAAATTAAAATTATTGCACATAAAGATACAACAGTGTTATAATAAATGCTCTGTTACAAAAAAATTATCTAGGAGGCTAGTAATGTCAGATTATATGCATGGAACTGGAATTCAATATCATCTTCATATAAAAAAAGGAGATGTTGGAAAATATGTGATCTTACCAGGAGATCCAAAAAGATGTGAAAAGATAGCTAAATATTTTGATGAACCAAAATTAATAGCAGATAGTAGAGAATATATAACATATACAGGTTATTTGGATGGAGAGAAAGTTTCAGTTACAAGTACTGGAATAGGTGGACCTTCAGCATCTATAGCTATGGAAGAATTATATAAATGTGGTGCAGATACATTTATAAGAGTTGGAACTTGTGGTGGAATCGATTTAGATGTAGTTGGTGGTGATGTCGTAGTTGCTACTGGTGCAATTAGATTTGAAGGAACTAGTAGAGAGTATGCTCCTATTGAATTCCCTGCTGTTGCAAACTTTGATGTAGTTCAAGCACTTAAAGAAGCTGCAAAAACACTTGGTTTTAAAAATCATACTGGAATTGTTCAATGCAAAGACTCATTTTATGGCCAGCATTCTCCAGACTTAATGCCTGTAAGTTACGAGCTCAATAATAAATGGGAAGCATGGAAAAGACTTGGTGTTTTAGCAAGTGAAATGGAAAGTGCTGCACTATTTACAGTGGCATCTTATTTGGGTGTTAGATGTGGAAGCGAATTCTTTGTAGTTGGAAACCAAGAAAGAGAAAAATTAGGTATGGATAATCCAATTCTTCATGATACAGAAAGTGCAATTAGAGTTGCAATTGAAGGGGTTAGAAACTTAATTAAAATGGACAAAAATTAATATGCATTAATTTATATATATTTGGCTATTGAATTATTTGAATTCAATAGCCCTTTTATTATTAAAAAATTTAAGATTTCTACTTAGATTCTTCTTTTCTGAAGCACATAAACCAGTCTAGGCAATACATATCTTCATCCTTACTTTCGACTCTTTCTTTTGCAGTACCACAACTTCCTGCAGTAGGTACAATAACATCTTCTCCTTCTCTCCAATCAGCTGGAGTGGCACAATTATCCTTATCTGCTTTTTGTAAAGCTATTAATATTCTTTTGATTTCATCAAAATTCCTACCAGTAGATAGTGGATAATATAGAATCGTTCGAATCTTAGACTCGGGATCAATAACAAATACGGCTCTAACAGCTTGAGTTCCAGATTGATTTGGTTGAATCATTCCATATTTTTTTGCAACATCCATTTTGATGTCTTCAATAAGAGGGAATTTAACATCCAAATTTTTCATACCCTTCCATTCTAATTCATGGATTTTTCTAAGCCAGGCTATGTGAGAATAGAGTGAATCAACACTAAGTCCAATTAATTCAGTATTTAATTTTTTGAAATCATCTTCTAAACTAGCAAAAGTCATGAATTCAGTAGTACAAACAGGAGTAAAATCAGCTGGATGTGAAAATAGGATAACCCATTTTCCTTTGTAATCTTCAGGGAAATTAATTTGACCCTGAGTTGTTGTTGCTACAAAGCTAGGAGCTTTGTCACCGAGTAATGGCATTTTAACGTAATCTTCCATACATATCTCCTTAATTTTTAATTCTCATGTGTGTAATATAGTGCTAATGATAATCAATGTCAATAGTAACTTGTTATTATTTGGTAATTAATATTATTAGAAATTAGTTGAAGATAAAAAAAAGCATCTGTAATTAAACATTACAAATGCCATATATCAATTAAAAATTGAATTAGTTATATAAATCAATATTATTCTTAGTATAATTATTGATAGCTTTTTCAAGTAATTTATCTAAAGACTCGTCTTCTTTCAAAAAGCAAATTGGTTCAATAGCAAATAATTCTAAACCGATTTCACTATAGTCTGTTTGTAATTGAGAATTTGAATATAAACCTAGATCCAATTGAAATCTAATATTTTTACTATCTTCTATAATGTTTTCACTTTTTAGCAGAAGTGATTTATCATTTTGTAAGTTATAAATTCTTAAAATTCCTTTAGCAGGTTCTTCACTTAGATAATGTGATAGGTTTGGGTTTTTTAGCATAATTATTCCTAGATTGTTTAATTTTCTTAATATACCTTAATATATATCATGAAATTTAACAATCTAAGTTTATTTTAAAAATCATCCCAAGTTAAACATGTCTGCCAATCTTCATCTTCGACATCATCAACATATTTAGATACCCAAATATCATATGGATAATATATGCCAAACTCAAATCTAATTGTAGGACTATCACTCTTTGTACAAACCATACTTAGGGTTGCTTCAATTTCACCTTCTGGTGTATCTTCATCGGATTCATCTGTGTAGATGGTTTCAATTGAATAGCCATCATCATTTAAAGAAGAAGTATCAAGTTCCACTCCATCTTCATAATATTCATTTGGGGTAGTTCCTGCTACAACATTTATTTCATCATTACTTATTACAATAGTTCCCGATTGAGGATCATAGTTGAAATACAAGGTATCAGTTAAGTATGATGGTAGAGTATCAAAATCATTTTCAACATTTAATTGACAAGCAGAAAAGAATACAATTGTAATCATCGTGAAAAACACAAAAAGCACATTTTTTTTCATAAATTATCTCCTTATAAATATAATAAAAAATCTATAGGATAATTTTAAATTAGGAATATAACAGAATACAAATGCTACAAACGTTTGCATAAAGAAAATATTATGAATTAAGTATAATTTTATATAAAAAATATATAAAAATAATATATTTGTATAAAATAAATATTTTATTACTGATATATTCTAGTGTTTCAGTAGAGCTTTACAAATCCGAACTAAGATATAAATATCAAAAATAATCTGTATTTGTATTGTGAACAAATACTATTTTTCTCATTTTTTTGAATAAATATGCACTTAGCATTAAAAAAAAAGTAAATTGTATTAGACATAAAATTAACTTTTTAGTATATTAATAAATGTTGTATTTTGTTTTATGGAAATAACGCTAAAATATTAAAGGTAGGTATTATACTATGGCACAACAAATTCAGGATTTGGTTCAATCAATTCAAAAAGAAGGAATTGAAAAAGCCAATAAAAAAGCTGAGCAAATAATAGCTGATGCTAAGTTAAAAGCAGATGATATTGTTAAAAGTGCTAAGAAAGAAGCCGAAAAGGTTCTTTCTGATGCTGATAAAGAAATTGCTTTACGTGATCAAAGCGCAAAAGCCTCTTTATCTCAAGCAGCACGTGATGTTCAACTATCACTTAAAAAAGCTCTTACAGCTGAAATTAACACATTATTAGAAGAGAAAGTTGCAAAAGCTTTTAAAACAAAAGATTTTGTAAAGTTAATCAAAGATGTAATCTCACTAGGATTCTGTGATGTTGAAAACACTGAATTGCAAATCAGTGAAAAAGACTTTGAGGATTTAGCAGCAGTTCTTACAAAAGAACTAGGTGATAAGATTAAACAAGGCTTAGAAATTAAACCCGTTAAAACTGTAAATGTTGGCTTTAAGTTAGCAGATAAAGATGGCTCTGGCTATTTTGACTTTAGCACTGAAGCTACTGCCAAATTAATGATTCCTTTCCTTTCCCCAGCAATTGCAAAAATTGTTTTTAATTAAGGAGTAATTAGTGGCTTCTTATTATTATTTAGTTGCAACGTTACCTATGTTACGATATGAAGACTCTTGTCCATTTAGTTGTGATGAGTTCCTTCAATTATGTAAAAGTAACGTCAATAAAAAAGACTATAAAATCATCGCAGAGGCCCTTTCAGATAACAATGCTTCTCATTCATTTGTAAAAAAATGGTATCAATTTAATACAAACGTAAAAAAAGAATTAGCCGAACAAAGAAGTAAAAAACTTAATATCAATAGTGAAAAATATAAAAACACTAATGATAAAGAGTATAGAATAGTTGAGGGAGTGAGAGCTGCTTTAGCTGCAAAAAATGCTTATGAAGGGGAGCTTCTTTTGATGAAGTTGTACTGGAAGTACCTAGATGAAGAGAGTACTAACCATGTTTTCGATTTAGAAGGATTATTAGCTTTTGCTATTAAACTTAAGCTTCTAGAGAGAAAATCACGTTTTGATGTAGTAGAAGGGAATAATGAGTTCAAATCATTATTAAATAATCTACAATCAACAATGAAAAGCAATTAATGGAGAACATGATGAATAATATGAAAGGACGCGTCACCGGCGTCAACGGAAATATGGTCAACGTAGCATTCGAAGGCGCAATTTCTAAAAATGAGGTGGGTTACATTCATGTTGGTGATACTCGTTTAAAGAGTGAAGTTATTAGAATCAACTCAAATGTAGCAAGTTTACAAGTTTTTGAATCAACAACTGATGTTTCAGTTGGAGATAAAGTAGAATTCACTTCTGAAATGTTAAGTGTAGAATTAGGACCTGGATTACTTAAACAAATCTATGATGGTCTTCAAAACCCTCTACCTGAATTAGCATCTCAATGTGGATTCTTTTTGCAAAGAGGTGTTTACTTAGATCCAATTCCTAATTTAGATTGGGAATTTACTCCAGCTGTTAAAGTTGGCGATAGTGTTGCAGCAGGTGATACTATTGGTACAGTTCCAGAAGGTTTATTTACTCACCAAATTATGGTTCCTTTTAACATAGTTAGAGGGGAGTGGAAAGTTAAAAAGATTGTTGAAAAAGGCACTTATAATGTCAGAGCAAATGTAGCAACAATTGAAAATCAAGATGGTGAAACAAAAGATTTAACTATGGTTTTCTCTTGGCCTGTAAAAGTTCCAATTAATTGCTATGAAGAAAGACTTAGACCTGATGAACCATTGGTAATGAAAATTAGAATTATTGACACTTTCTTACCTGTCGCAAAAGGTGGTACTTTCTGTGTTCCAGGTCCTTTTGGTGCTGGTAAAACTGTTTTACAACACATGGAAAGTAAAAATGCTGATGTTGATGTTGTAATTATTGCAGCTTGTGGAGAAAGAGCTGGTGAGGTTGTAGAAGTATTAAAAGAGTTCCCTGAATTAACAGACCCAAAAACTGGTAAGTCCTTAATGGAAAGAACTATTATTATTTGTAACACATCTTCAATGCCGGTAGCAGCTCGTGAAGCTTCTGTATATACAGCTGTAACAATGGCAGAATATTATAGACAAATGGGATTAAATGTTCTTCTTTTAGCTGATAGTACTTCTCGTTGGGCTCAAGCTATGAGAGAAATGAGTGGACGTTTAGAAGAAATTCCAGGCGAAGAAGCATTCCCTGCATATCTTGAAACACGTATTGCAGAATTCTATGAAAGAGCTGGTAAAGTTAGATTAAAAGACGGTAGAACAGCATCAGTTACAATTGGTGGAACTGTTTCTCCAGCTGGTGGTAACTTTGAAGAACCTGTAACCCAAGCAACCTTAAAAGTTGTTGGAGCTTTCCATGGTTTATCAAGAGAAAGATCTGATGCAAGAAAATACCCTGCAATTAACTCTTTAGAATCTTGGTCAAAATATTCTGGTGTAATTGATGACAAAATGGTTGAATATGCCCGATCTCTATTATTTAGGGGTACTGAAGTTAACCAAATGATGAAAGTTGTTGGTGAAGAAGGTACAAGCGTTGATGATTATATTGTTTATCAAAAAAGTGAATTATTAGATGCTGTATATTTGCAACAGAACTCTTTCGATCCTGTTGATGCATCTGTAATCGTTGAAAGACAAAAATATAGTTTCAACTTACTATTTAAAGTACTTGCATCAAATTTAGATTTGAAAGATAAAAAATCAGTTCGTAAATATTTCAATGAAATTAGACAGAAATTCTTAGACTGGAATAACGTTGAATTTAAGAGCGAAAGATTTAAACAAATTGAGAGTGAAATAAATGCTCAATTCGATAATAATTTTGTAAGCTTTGATGAAAAAGCTGAAAAATTAATGTAAGTGGAGTGTAAAATGCAAAAAGTATATACCAAGATTGAATCCATTGTAGGTAATGTTATTAGCGTTAGAGCAAAGGGTGTAAAAAATGGAGAACTTGCAATTGTTACTACTGCAACAGGTGAAAGTTATGCTAACGTTATTAAATTACAAGATGATTTAGTTTCTTTACAGGTTTTTGCTGGTGCTGCAGGTATTTCAACAGGAGATAAAGTTCGCTTTTTATCACACTCTATGAAAGTCTCTTATAGTGATGATTTATTAGGAAGAATATTTACCGGTAGTGGTGTTCCTAGAGATAAAGGCCCAAATCTAGATGAAAACATGATAGATATAGGTGGTCCTTCTGTTAACCCTGCTAAACGTATTATTCCAAGAAATATGATTAGAACTGGTATTCCAATGATTGACGTATTCAATACTCTTGTTGAAAGTCAAAAATTACCAATTTTCTCAGTATCTGGTGAACCATATAACCAATTATTAGCAAGAATTGCTATGCAAGCTGAAGTTGATTTAATTATTCTAGGTGGTATGGGTCTTAAATATGATGACTATCTATATTTTAAAGACACACTAGAAAAAAGTGGTGCAATGAGTAGAACTATAATGTTCATTCACACAGCTAGTGACCCAACTGTAGAGTGTATGTTAGTTCCTGATATGGCATTAGCAGTAGCTGAAAAATTTGCTATTGATGGCAAAAAAGTTTTAGTATTACTAACTGATATGACTAACTTTGCAGATGCTATGAAAGAAATGGCTATTACCATGGACCAAGTTCCATCTAACCGTGGTTATCCTGGTGATTTATATTCTTCCCTAGCTTCAAGATATGAGAAAGCTGTTGACTTTGAAGGTGCTGGTTCTCTAACAATCCTAGCTGCTACAACTATGCCTGGTGATGATGTTACACACCCAGTTCCAGATAACACCGGTTATATTACTGAAGGTCAATATTATCTAAAAGGTGGAAGAATTGAACCATTTGGTTCTCTATCCCGTCTAAAGCAACAAGTTAACAAAGATACAAGAGATGACCATAGAGCTTTAATGGATGGTATGATTAAATTATATGCATCATATAAAGAGTCTTTAGAAAAGAAATCTATGGGATTCCAAATGACTGAATGGGATGATAAATTACTTAAGTATGGCCAATTATTTGAATCAAAAATGATGGACTTAAGTGTAAATATTCCTCTTGAAGAAGCTTTGGATTTAGGTTGGGAGATTCTAAGTGAGTGTTTTGAACCTAATGAAACAGGATTAAAGAGTGATTTAATTATCGCACGTTGGCCTAAGAAGGATGCTTAGGAGGTAAAATGGCAGTCAAATTGACCAAAAACGAGCAAAAAAAGCAAAAAGATCAGCTTAAACAATTTACTCGATATCTTCCAACTTTGCAGTTGAAAAAACAACAACTTCAAATGGTTATTAGAGGCATTGAGAGTAATATTAAAGAGTTGCGTCTTGAGCAAGATAAGCTTGTTGATGGAATGCAAGACTGGATTTGCGTATATGCGGAAAATGCAGCCTTTGAGAAAAAGAAAGATCTTTCAAATATTGTAAGAGTTGATAAAGTTATCAAAGTCAAAAGCAATATTGCAGGTGTTACTATTCCAGAATTTAAAGAATTAACCTTTAAGGAAATTGACTATGATCTAGCTCAATATCCTCTTTGGGTTGATGATGGAATCTTAACACTTAAAGAATATGCAAGACTTGATGCTTTAATCAGTACTTTAGAAACACAAATAGATCTATTGTCAAAGGAACTTAGAACAACTTCTCAAAGAGTTAATCTCTTTGAAAAAGTTAAAATTCCTGAAGCAAAAGAGAATATTCGACGAATTGGTATATATCTAGGCGATCAGCAAACTGCTGCAGTTGTCCGTGGTAAAATTGCCAAAAGTAAAGTTGTGGGGGGTTCCTAAATGATAGTACCCATGAAGAAAGTTAGCGTTATTGTTCAAACTCACAATAAAAGTGATATGCTTAAGACTCTTAGAAAACACGGTTTAATGCACATTTATACCAAAAACACTAAGAGTAAGAAGGGTGAACAACTATTAAGTGAGCTTGATTTATTAAATACTGCTAGAATAAATATTGAAGATAGCTGTACTGATGTTAAGAATGTTAAACAAGAAATGCTTGATGAAAGCGATTTTATGCAACTCCATTCAGATGTTAGTGCTAAACTTGATGAAAAGAAGCTATTAAAAGAAAACTTAGTTAAAGATACTTTAACTATTGATAGAATCAAACATTGGGGTAATTTTAATCCTAGAGATATTGATAATTTAAAAAGAGAAGGAATTGAATTAAATTTCTATACACTTGGAAAAAAAGAATTATTAAGTATTGATAAGAGTGTTGAGTATATTGAATTAGATCCAGTCGATAAGCAAATTGCTATTGCGGTTATTAATCAAAAGCTTGATCCATCTTTCCCTGCAAAATTGTTTGAAATACCTAGCGATAGTTTAGCTCAAATGCAACAAAGAGTTGAATTTAATAGTAAAAAAATTGCAGATATAGATGCTTTTTTAGCTAGCAACTATAAATATATAGACTGTTATAACCATTTTATTAAAAGATGTGAGATGGAAATTAACTTTGATAAAGTAGCTTGTTCTACTCAAGATGATGATTCATTAGTTTATATTACAGGATATATCCCTCAAACTAAACTTGAAAAGTTTGAGAAAGTTGCTAAAAAGAAGAGCTGGGGTTATATGAGTGAGGATCCAGGTGAAGAAGATAATCCGCCAACATTAGTTCAATACCAAAAAGGTGTTGGGATTATTAAACCTTTATTTGATATCTTAGGTACTGTACCTGGATATCATGAAGGAGATATTTCTCTTTGGTTCTTAATGTTCTTTACTCTTTTCTTTGCAATGATTATTGGTGATGCTGGATATGGATTAATATTCTTGTTAGCTGGTGTAGCAATGCATCTAAAAACTAAGAAAGTTACGACTGCAAACTTATTGCTTTATGTACTTTCTGCAGCAACGATAATTTGGGGATCATTAACAGGAACTTGGTTTGGATCAGAAACCATTCTTATTAATACACCATTAAAGAATTTAGTATTACCAACTATTACTAACTTCCCAACTGATTTTGATTTAACTTCTCAAACTACTCAAAATAATATTATGCAATTCTGTTTTATTTTGGGAACAATACAACTTACGTTAGCAGAAGTTATTAATATAGTTAGAAAAATAGGTAAGAAGGATATTTCTTTTATTGCAGATATTGGTTGGACTATGGATATATTAGTACTCTATTTTGTGGTACTAAACTTAGTTATCCAAGCACCATGTGACTATTCAGTGGTATTCCCAATAATTATAGTTGGATTTATCTTAGTCACGTTATTTGGGGCACAAAAGCCTGGTCAATCCTTTGCAAAAGGAATAACTGAAGGACTTGGGGGAATATTTACTAACTTCTTAGATACAATTAGTTGTTTTTCAAATCTTATGAGTTATATACGTTTGTTTGCTGTAGGTTTAGCAACACTTGCAATAGCTCAAAGCTTTAACTCTATGGCAGCGCCATTGATGGGTGGAGCAACAACTGTAGTTGCAATAATTATATTAATTATTGGACATTCTTTGAATTTAGTAATGGGTCTTTTATCTGTCATCGTACACGGTGTTAGATTGAATTTATTAGAATTTTCTGGACAACTTGGAATGGAGTGGTCAGGAATTGAATACGAACCGTTTAAAGAAACGGTAAATGAAAATGTTAAATAGGTTGTTTATATACAACTAAGGAGATTAAAATGAATAGTTTAGGTTTTATTGGTTTAGCTTGTGCTTTGGCTCTTTCAGCAATGGGTTCTGCTTTAGGTGCAGGTATCGCAGCTCAAGCTGCTGTAGGTGGATGGAAGAAGTGTTATGCTAATGGTAAGCCAGCTCCATTTATTATGGTTGCTTTTGCTGGTGCTCCTTTAACACAAACAATTTACGGTTTCTTGTTAATGAATTTCATTACAAGTGCATTAGCTGCTGGCGCATCACCAATCTTAGCTCTTGGTGTTGGTGTATTTGGTGGTATCGCAATTGGTTTATCTGCTTTAATGCAAGGTAAAACTAGTGCAAATGCTTGTGATGCTTTAGCAGAAACAGGAAAAGGTACAGCAAACTACTTTATTGTTATTGGTATT
This sequence comes from Sphaerochaetaceae bacterium, assembly GCA_963677735.1. GTDB lineage: Bacteria > Spirochaetota > Spirochaetia > Sphaerochaetales > Sphaerochaetaceae > Pleomorphochaeta. The sequence goes on along the minus strand of OY782505.1, from coordinate 916,732 downwards.
GTTGAAACAGTTGCATTGTTCACATTGGTTTTCTCATTATTATTATTACAATAATCACTTAAATATATTATTTATTGGAGCTCATTATGAGCTCTTTTTTTTTGCCTAAAGTTTAATCTTAATAATATAATAAATTTAAAATAACCCAAATTAAATTCACATTAATAATATTTACTTACCTTATGTTGATATAAATTGTAAAATATATAGTAGTTTTTATAATATATTTATAATATTTCTTTTTTTATTGTTGTAGATAATTAGTTCACTTATACTTAAATAAGGTTTTAGGTAGCAATATTCAATACTAGCAATAGTTGCTAAATTCTTGAACATAAGGAAGTTATGAGAAAATATTGTATAGTGGTTTTGATAATTTTAATTTCTATTATATTAAGTGCATGTCCCATTGTGGATTCTAATTCTTCTAATAATTTGGGAGGTGAGGATGATAATGATGATGATTTAACCATGGGAAGTGTAAAATCAATTGCTGTAGGAGATGAGTTTAGTTTAGTACTATTAGAAGATGGAAGTTTATGGGGATTTGGATTTAATACAAGTGGTCAATTAGGTTTAGCAAGTACAATTGAGAATCAATTAGAAGCTACAAAAATAATTGATTCAGGCGTGAAAAAAGTGGCTGCATCATCAAGATATTCAATGATAATAAAAGATGATAATTCACTATGGGCAACCGGAGATAATGATAAAAGATTTGGAAATGGGATAGAGGATGATTTCCTAACTTTTACAAAAATTAGAGATGATGTAGAATCTGTTTCTTGTTCACCTGCTCATACCTCTATTATAACAACAGATGGTGAATTGTTTACTTCCGGCTATAATACAGAGGGGCAACTTGGAAATAATACTAACACTCATTCTTCTTCTTGGGTTAGTGTCAATACAAGTGATGAAGTTATCGCCGTATCAAATGGAGATAATTTCACTATTTATTTAACAAGTGAAAATGATCTCTATGGTTTTGGAAATAATGGATATGGACAATTAGGACAAGACAATACAACAAATACAAACCAACCTGTATTAATCAGAAGAAATGTTGAGTCTATCTCAGCAGGTGATGCACATGTTTTATTTATCGATGATGAGGGAAAGTTATGGGGTATTGGTGATTCTAACTATGGTCAATCAGGTTCAACGACTGGATACAATAAACTTCCAAAATATATCTTTTCTGATGTAAAGATTGTATCAGCTGGTAATAGATATTCTATGGTTGTGAAGAATGATAATAGCCTTTGGGCAGCTGGTTCTGATTCTAATCATAAACAAGGTGATGGAGATAATTCAAATAGTGTACATAACACTTTTTATCAAGTTACTAACGCTGTAGATACTGTTAACAATATTTTTACAGGAGATAGCCATACCTTATTAATTGATACTAATAAAGATTGTTATAGTGTTGGAGCAAATACTCAAGGTCAACTTGGAAATGGCGTAAAAAATTTAGATAAATATACTACATTTACAAAAGTTGAATTATCAGATAGTTAGATTTATACGATAAAATATTTAATATCACTTGTTTTAATAAAATAGCTGATAACTTTATACTTAAATAAAATAAAGGGGTACAAGCATACCTCTAAGCTAGTATACAATTAGTGAGATGGTTTTATAATGGATCAAAAATTCTTTATACAATTACTGTTATTTTAATTTTGAGAATGACTTCGTTCTTGAAAAAATAGATATATAAAAAGGATTGCTTTCTCAAAGATAGAAAACAACCCTTTTTTTGTATTATTAGAAAATAATTTTTTTAGTTAAAGAATAATTTAATGTCATCTTCAACAGAACCAATACCAGCGATACCAAAGTTTTCAACTAAAACATTTGCAACGTTTGGTGAAAGGAATCCAGGAAGTGTAGGTCCTAAATGAATATCTTTAACTCCTAAATATAATAAAGCTAGAAGAACTATGACAGCTTTTTGTTCATACCAAGCAATATTGTAAATAATAGGTAATTCATTAACATCTTCTAGAGCAAAAATTTCTTTTAGTTTTAGAGCAATTAAAGCTAATGAATAAGAATCATTACATTGACCTGCATCTAATACTCTAGGAACACCACCAATATCACCTAAGTTTAATTTATTGTATCTATATTTAGCACAACCAGCTGTAAGAATAACAGTATCATCAGGTAGAGCTTGTGCAAAATCTGTATAGTAACTTCTAGATTTTTGTCTACCATCACAACCAGCCATTACAATAAATTTCTTAATTGCGCCAGATTTAACAGCATCAACAACAGTATCAGCTAAAGCAAAAACTTGTTCGTGAGCAAATCCACCAATAATTTCTCCAGTTTCTAATTCTACAGGTGGTTCACATTGTTTAGCTAGTTTAATGATTTGTGAGAAATCTTTTTCGCTTGCATTAGCTCCTGAGATATGTTTAACACCTTCATAACCTGCAGCACCAGTTGTAAACATTTTATCTTTATAAGAATCTTTAGGAGGTACGATACAGTTAGTAGTCATTAAAATTGGACCATTAAACTTTTCAAATTCTTCTTTTTGTTTCCACCATGCATTACCATAGTTACCAACAAGATTATCATATTTTTTGAATTCAGGATAATAGTGAACAGGTAACATTTCCCCATGAGTGTAAACATCAACTCCAGTTCCTTTAGTTTGTTCTAATAGTTTTTCAATATCACCTAAATCGTGACCAGAAACTAAGATACCTGGACGATTTCTAACACCAATATTTACTTTAGTAATCTCTGGATTACCATAAGTTTTAGTGTTTGCAGTATCTAAAAGAGCCATTCCTTCAACACCAAATTTACCAGTTTCTAAAGTTAGAGCAACTAATTGATCAACAGTTAATGAATCATCAAGTAATTTAGCTAGTGTATCCTGTAAGAAAATATCAATATCTTCGTTTTCATATCCTAAAGCATTCGCATGTTCAACATATGCTGCAGCACCTTTTAATCCATAAGTAATTAATTCTCTTAAGGAGCGAACATCTTCATTTGTTGATGCTAATACTCCAACTTTTTCACTTTGTGATTTTGAAGTAATTTCATCTAAAGTTGTAATTTTAAAAGTAGCAGCATCATGTAAATCAGCAGTATTAGTTAGTTGTTTCTTCAATGAATCTCTAATATTAAGAGTTTCAATTATTCTTGAAACAAATACATCATCATCAAAGTTAGCATTAGTAATAGTAGTAAACAAGTTAATTGTGATATAGTGGTTAGTCACTTTATCAACAGTTTTACCTTCAGATCTAAGTCTTGAAGTAACTACACTTAAGCCTTTTGTAGCATAAATAAGTAAATCTTGTAAATTCGCAGTATTTGAAGATTTACCACATACACCTCTTACAGTACAACCTTTGTTGCCAGCGGTTTCTTGACATTGGTAACAAAACATTTCTGATTTCATATTATTTCTCCTTGTTGAAATATTATTCATTATTATAAATGAACAATAACATTATAGCACACATAATTCGGTTGTATTTGCAACATTATATAATTATTTTTAGAATTTAATTTAAACCCTTAAAAAATAGTAATTCTTATAAAAATCTGTTATAATTGAATTGTGTTGTAAATATATAGTTTTTAGAAAAGACTGGGTAAAATGATGGATAATAGTAAAAAATTACTTGCTTTATTTAATAAAAGAGCAAAACTGCTTTATTTAAATGGGTTTACAAAATTTCAGATTCTTAGTGAATTGCAAATTTTTTATGAAAAAATAGATGAAAATGAATTAGCCAAAATTGATTTAGACAATTTTATTTTTAATAACAATAGTGACAAACTACAATTAAATAGAAAAATAAACCAACATTTCTGTACTCATTTATATTTTGATGAACATTTTGATGATTACTTTGAAAAGATAAATCAAATATGTAAAAATGTTAAAGTTGAAGATTCTAATGAATTTAAATTAATTGATACTTTTTTAGATAACCCTAGAATTGCATCAATTAATGATATTACATTATCTTCTGCAATATCTATATATAAAACACCTTTTTTAACATCAAAAATAAATAAGGAAAGTTTTATTGATTTAATAAATAATATTATGGAAGATTATGAGAATAATAATCTAGAAAATATGGAAGATAATTTATTATTATACGAGAATGCTTTTATTAATTTAGATTATTCAATTTCTACCGTTGCCGATAGAGTAGAAATATATCAAGAACTAATTATTTTAATCTCTAAATTATCACAACTTTATAATTTAGAAGCTGAAGTTTTCTTAAGATACTTAGATATATATATTTGTAAATTAGTTAAAGATCTAATTATATTAGATAACAGAGATTTAATTCTTAAATCAATTAGAACTATATATAATAATATAGACTTTAGTTCTTTTTTTATTTTATTACCTTTTTTTCTCGAAAATTTTTCACCATCATACATAAAGCAAGTAATGCAGGATATAGATTCTGATTTATTTATAAAAAAAGGACAGAACTTCCTAATCATTAGGAATATATTATTATTTAGTAGTGCAGAGTTTGAACCTTATAAAAGAAGCTTAGAAGATAATGTTTATTTAGAAGAGTTTAATAAAGACTTATCATTATTGGAATTTGCTATCAATTTTGAAAGTAGAGATACTATTAATTATTATTGGAATAAAGTTAAAAATAGTGACGACTATTGTGGTTATGATGATATAGTTAAAGAAGTAAATGATATTGTAGAAAATTTTAATAGAGTTGAAGATTTAACTAAGCATTTAAAAAATCTAACGACAAAAAAAATATCCAAACAATTAATTGAAATAGAGCAATTAAATTATTTAAATAGTAGGGTATATTCTTGTGCGATTAATAGAGTTTATTATTATTATTTTGATTTAAAAAGCTTTAATTTTGATTTTTTATTAATCCTATTGAATTTAGGTTTAGAAGATAAGGCTTCTATATATTTTTATCATAATATTAATTATATTGATTGGGAAGAAGTTGAATTTAAATTTATATTTAACTGTGCGAATATATTGTTTTTAATAAATGCATTTGATTTTACAAGTGAATTATTAATTAGATTATATTCTAAATTAAAAAAAGAAAATAAAGAGGAATATACTACTTTATTAGATTATGTAATTATTGAATTAAAAATTTTGAAGAACCTTATGATTCCAGTATTAAATAATAAAGAATGGGAGAAGGTAATTTTCGAAGAAGAAAATAAGGAAATAATATGAGAAAACCAATTATTGCGAATGTTAAAGATATAAAAATAGGTAAAGGTTATCCAATAAGTATTCAAACTATGTACGATAGTCCTGTGCCTTCAAATAAAGAAGATTTAGATTTATTATTATCTAGGATGAACGGTTTATCTATGATGGGCTGTGATATTATGAGATTCTCATATCCTTCTGATAATGATAGAAAAGCTTTCAAATATTTAAATGAAAGATCTACAATGCCTTTGGTAGCTGATATCCATTTTGATTTTAAAATGGCATTAGCTGCTTTAGATTGTGGATTTAGCAAGATTAGAATTAATCCAGGAAATATTGGAGCTCGATGGAAAGTCGATGAAGTTGTAAGAGCTGCCAAAGATAGTGGAGCTGCTATTAGAATTGGGTTAAACTCGGGTTCTCTTCCTAAAGGTACTGGAGATCATACTTCAATAATGGTTGATAACGCATTAAAATATCTAGAATGGTTTGAAGAATTAGATTTTTATAATACAGTCGTATCTTTAAAATCTACTAGTCTTGAAGAAACAAGAATAGCAAATGAAGAATTTACAAACCGAAGTAACTATCCATTACATATAGGTGTAACTGAAGCTGGATCTGTTGTATCCTCTGTTGCAAGATCAACTTGGGTTTTAGGAAACTTAATTAAACAAGGAATTGGAGATACTATGCGCATTTCAATAACTGGTAGTATTGAAGATGAAGTTTTTGCAGGTGTTGAAATACTTAGAACTCTAGGGCTTAGAGATAAGGGTGTTAGAATAATAAGTTGTCCTAGATGTGGACGAAACTCTTTTGATTCGATAGGATTCCTACAAGATATTGAACCAGATTTATTAAAGCTTAATAAAAATATCTCTGTAGCTATAATGGGTTGTCAGGTTAATGGACCTGGCGAAGCAAAAGAAGCAGATTTTGCAATTACTGGCATTGGAAATAAAGTCTTTTTATATAAAAAAGGTAAATTAAGCCTTGAAGTTGATGTTCAGAATGCAAAAAAAGCACTATTAGAGGCAATTGATGGGGAATAATAATAAATTAATTATAAAAGGTGCAAGTGAGCACAATTTAAAATCAATTGATTTAACTTTAGAAAAAGATAAATTAATAGTAGTAAGTGGTCTAAGTGGTAGTGGTAAAAGTTCCTTAGCTTTTGACACTATTTTTGCTGAAGGACAAAGAAGATATGTGGAAAGTTTATCTGCATATGCTAGACAATTTCTTGGAAGATTGGAAAAACCTGCTGTAGAATATATTGAAGGACTTTCTCCTTCTATTGCGATAGAGCAAAAATCAACTAATAAAAATCCTAGATCGATAGTTGGAACAATTACTGAGATTTATGATTATTATAGATTATTGTGGGCAAGAGTAGGTAAAGCATATTGTCCAAGTTGTAAAAGAGAAATAACTGAAATGAGCATCGATCAAATAATTGATGCCATTTATAATTATGAAGACAATACAAGATTAATAATTAGTGCTCCTGTTGCAAGGGGTAGAAAAGGTGAATATAAGAAAGTTTTTGAAGATGCTAGAAATGCAGGATTCCAAAGAGCAAAAATTGATAATGAAATGATGATGCTTGATGATGTGATTCAAGTTGATAAGAATTTTAAACATGATATAGATATTGTTGTAGATAGATTGATTTTAAATAAAGAAAATAGAACTAGACTTTCAGACTCTCTTGAAACAGCTATTGAAATGACAAATGGATTAGTTAAGATAACATATATAGTTAATAAAGATGGAGTTAAAGAAGAAAAGGATGAAGTTTTCTCACAAAGAAATAGTTGTCCACATTGTGGGATAACCTTTGCAGATTTAGAGCCTAGATTATTTTCATTTAATAATCCTTATGGAGCCTGTCCAACATGTAAGGGGCTTGGAATTGTAAGTGAGTTTGATTTAGATCTTATTATTCCAGACATGTCTTTAAGTATAAATGAACATGCCATAAAAACTCATAATCCACAAGCAAACTGGAATAAAGCATTATTTGAATCTCTATCTAAAGCCTTGAAATTTTCACTTGATACACCATTAAATAAGTTGCCAAAAAAAATATTTGATATTATTTTAAATGGCTACAACAAAGAAATTCCAATTAATTATGATAATGGAATTAATTCAAAGCAAATTGTGTTTAAAAAGTATGAAGGTGTTTTAAAAGAATTAGAGAGAAGATACTTTCAAACAACTAGTATGCATATGAAAGGCTGGTATGACTCTTTCAAATCACATAAAACATGTCCATCATGTAAAGGTAAAAGACTTAGAGAAGATGCTCTAAATGTATTAGTTGGTGGAAAAAATATAATGGAGGTTACCTCCTATTCCATTAAGGATAGTCTTTCCTTTTTTAATAACTTAAAATTAAGTGAAACAGATACAACTATATCAAAAGAGATATTGAAGGAAATTAATAATAGATTATCCTTTTTATATAATGTAGGATTATCTTACTTAACACTTGATAGAAATAGTGGAACTCTAAGTGGAGGAGAAGCACAAAGAATTAGGCTTGCAACTCAAATTGGATCTGCACTTACAGGGGTTATGTACGTATTAGATGAACCTTCAATCGGACTGCATCAAAAAGATAATGAAAAATTAATAAATTCTTTAAAAAAGCTCAGAGATATTGGAAATACTCTTATAGTTGTTGAACATGATGAAGCTACAATAAGAGAAGCTGATTATGTTGTTGATTTAGGACCTGGAGCTGGTGTTCATGGTGGTTATATTATTGCAGAAGGTACACCTGAAGAAATTGAAGCTAATCCTAAATCAATTACAGGCCAATTTTTGTCTAGGAGACAAGAAATTGCTGTCCCAGCTAAAAGACGAAAAGGCAATAAGAAAAAAATTAGAATTGAGGGAGCTAGTAAAAATAATTTATTAAGTATAGATGTAGATATTCCTCTAGGTAAACTTGTAGTAATTACAGGTGTTTCTGGAAGTGGTAAGTCTACACTATTAAATGAAATTGTAGTCCCTTCATTAAAAAGAAAATTAAATGGTAAAAATTTTAATTATGATGGTTATACAAAAATCTCAGGTTATGAAAATATTGATAAATTAATTAATATTGACCAAAGTCCTATAGGAAGGACTCCTAGATCTAATCCAGCAACATATGTTGGTGCTTTTACACCAATTAGGGAATTGTTTGCATCTTTACCAGAGTCTAAAGCAAGGGGATATAAAAGTGGAAGATTTTCATTTAATGTAGCCGGTGGTAGGTGTGAAAACTGTAGTGGTGATGGAAATATTAAAATTGAAATGCATTTTTTACCTGATGTATTTGTGAAATGTGATGTTTGTCATGGAAAAAGATACAATACGGAAACCTTATCAATTCGATATAAAGGGAAGAATATTTATGATGTTTTAGATATGACAGTTGAAGAAGCAAAAGAATTTTTCAAACCAATTAATAAGATTAGAAGAAAATTAGAAACTTTAGATAGTGTAGGTTTAGGGTATTTAAAACTTGGACAAAGCGCACTAACTCTAAGTGGAGGTGAAGCACAAAGAGTTAAGCTATCATTAGAATTATCTAAAGTGAATACTGGAAAAACCTTATATATTTTAGATGAACCTACAACAGGACTTCACTTTGCAGATGTTAAATTATTAGTAGATGTAATAAATAGACTCGTCGATAATGGTAATACAGTTGTATTAATTGAACATAATTTAGATGTTATTAAAACTGCTGATTATATTATTGATTTAGGACCTGACGGAGGAGATGGAGGTGGAATGGTTGTTGCAACCGGGACACCTGAACAAGTGGCAGAAAATGAAAAGTCTTACACAGGGCAATTTCTAAAACAAATGTTATAACACACTATGAAAAAAACTGTTGCAATTTTATTTTTTTTATTAATTTTAGTTCAAAATGTTTATTCTAGTAATCTAGCAATTATTAGTTTAGATCAAGCGAGTGAAAATGAACTTGCAATGATGTGCAGTTTAAGGAATCTTGATTGTGGTGATTCAAAAGATGAAATGATTGTAGCACTAAAAGAAGTTTTGGAAACTGAAAGTAACACTTCATCGGTTACAGTTGAATCTAGTGAAACATCTGAAGCTCAAAATGAAAAAATGTCTTTTGAGATAAAAAGTGCAAACTCTATGAAACAGTTAAATAGTATAAGTAGTTTAACTATTTTAAGTGGAGATGTTGTTTTAGTTTTTAAAGAAAATGAAGAAGAAAAAAGTCTAAGTGCTCAAACTATAATTGTAGATTTAGATAATTCAAAATTAGCAGCTATGGGTGAGGTTTCTTTCTCTGTAGGGGAAGATGAAGATAGTTTATTTACACAAGATATTAGTGGTGAAATTATTACATATAATTGGAAAACTAAAATACTTCAGGTAAGTAATGCTAGTGTATTTACAGAAAGAGAAAACAGTGATGAGGAGAGTGTTGAATTTAATGCTACATCTTCTCTGCTTACCCTAAATACTGAAACAAATAGTTTAATCTTAAATGATGGGTTTATAACCACAAATCCAACAAATGCTTACTCTTCTATTAGCGCTGATAAGATAGCTTTATTAGAACATGGGGATTTATATCTTGAAGATGCAGTAGTTTCTCTTGGGAGAGTTGATGTATTATATTTACCATACTTTTTTTCTCCTGGTGCAACAATGATTGGAAATCCATCAATAGGTTATGAATCAACTAGAGGGGCATTTGTTAATACGACATTTGAATTATTAGGCAAATATCCAAATTTCGAATCATCTTCATCTAGTAGTTTTACATCTCTATTAAAAACTGATGACAGTCAAGACTCATATGCAACTAGTTCAATTTATGATAGTAATGAACCACAATCTAAGTTACAACAATGGGCAATTGATTCAAATAGTTACTTTACTCTTATGTTAGATGCTTATGAATATACCCCATATTCAATAGAAGATGATGATAATGGTAGTGTAGTATTAGGGTATGTCTCTCAAGCTAATTTGTTTGATAAAGCTTTAACAATTACATCTAGCGCTATAACTAGTATTGCTAGTGATGGAATTGTTGGAGATATTGAATCATATGATTACTATCCAGTATTTAGATATGATGCAAGTTTATCAGCTAAATATCAATTTGAAGATGGATCTATAAATTTATATATGCCAATGGTATCAGATCCTACAGTTAGAAAAACCTACGGTAATAGATTATCAGATTTCAGCATAGATGCAATATGGAATAGTCAAAGCTTCCCATCTACATACTCCTCAGATATTGATAGCTATAGTTGGAGTATAGATTCTAAATTTAATTTAAGTCCAGACTTCTTATTTCCTTTTGTAAAAAACATTACAGTCAATAGTTTTGATTCTAATATTGATTATGAATGGGAAAAAAATGATGGTAGTTATTCTTATGTAATTGATGAGATGACCTTAGGAGATTTAGATGCTGATATTAATGGTCAATTATTTACAACCTTAAAGGAAGAGGAAGAAGAAAGTGAAAATGATACTCAAAAGAATGTAGATGAGGAAACTCAAGAGATAATAAATAATTTATATCAGTCATCTAAAAAAAATCCTACAAATAATGAATACACCTCTTATTATGATTTATCATATAATCTCAATGAAACTTTTTATTATACTGAAGAAGATGATGGTGATACAGAACTGTATAACAAATCATATCTAACCTTTACTAGCGAAGGTCAAATTGAACCAGATATTTTAGAAGTAGATAATTCAACTACATTTAATTTCATCTATGATAATGTTTTTGATGATAGTGAAAGCACTTCCTTAGATATTAAAACAAAAAATGCAATTCAATTACCATTTTTTAATTTATCTTATTTTTTTGATACAAGGTTATATAAATATAGTATTACAGAAGAAGATGGAGATATTGATGAAGATATATACGAATTTGAGTTTAGTGATGATTATATAACTACACATGAGATTGAGTGGGAAAAATCATTTTATTATTATGATTTAATAATAACTCCATCTATATCATTAGAATTACCACCATTAACACTTTCTCTAGAACCTTCGTTGACACTGAATTATAAAAATATACAAAATAAAACAGTATTTACTTTTGATATTGACTATCCAGATGTAGAATTCACTGAAGTTGAAAATTATATTAACTATTCAATAAATGATTTATATTTTGGATTAGATATATATTATGATATTGAAGATAGTAAAACAGCTAATAGATTAGTCGATTCTCTTGTTTTAACATCTACAGTAACTTATAACAACAAAGATAAAAATCAATACTTTACTCATAGCAGTAAATTTTATGGATTATATGATGATTCAGAAGAAAATTATTTTAGTGATTTTTCATTTACCTATAAAAATGAATATTTAGAAAGCAAATTAAACTTTTATACAGAATCATCACAACTTGAATTAGATTATTTTAAAAATACTATAAGTATGGATGATTATACAAAGTATTGGTGGAAAAACAGAATTGGCTTAAACTTAGACTTAGATGCAACTTTTAACTACAGCTTTTCTGATAAATATTCAACATATTTGAGTATAACAGGAAGTCTTTCATTTGAAATTGCTGAATTTTTGTCTCTTGATTTTTCAATAACTACATCTAACTATGGTTTTTATAATTATTATGATGATGATGACAATTTTGATTTTGGGCTCTTATTCACCGATTTAGCAAACTCTCTTGATATTTTTGGAGATGGAATATACTCTACACAATTTAATTTAGAAGAAGTATCCTTGGATATGGTTCATATGATGGAAGACTGGGATTTGCATTGCAAATACAGTGGATCCGTTGTATTATCTAACTATAATTATGAATGGGTCCCTACGGTATCTTTTTACTTACAATGGAATACATTGCCTGAATTAAAAGTAGATGAGAGTTTTACCAATGAAGGAGATGGCTGGAGTTATGATTCATAAATGGATGGAGAATGGTAAAAAATATAATTGTTGATGATTTATCAAAATTAAGAATCATTTGCGGTGCAAATGATAGAAATATATCTTATATAGAAATTTTAATGGGAATTGAAATTTTAACTAAAGGAAATACGTTATTTGTCGAAGATGATGATGCTACAAAACTAGCTTTATTTGAAGCTCTAATTAAGAAATTAGAGATGTTAATAATAAATGAAAATCAAGTAATTAGTGAGAGTGAAATATTTATGGAATATCAAAGTATTATAAACTCTCCTGAACTAATTGAAAGCTTGAGTGAAATTAATCTTTTTGAAGATTATAATGTGATAAGTGTTAATAATAAAACTATTTTTGCAAAATCATTTAATCAAAGCAGATTTATCAAAATGATGAATGACAATCAAATAACCTTTGCTATAGGTCCTGCTGGAACTGGGAAAACCTTTTTAGCTATAGCTTTTGCCTTAGCTCAAATCACAAGTGGGGAAAAGCAAAAAATAATATTAACAAGACCGGTGGTTGAAGCAGGTGAAAATCTAGGTTTTCTCCCAGGCACACTAAGTGAAAAGTTGAGTCCTTATGTTAGACCACTTTATGATGCTATGGAATGGATGTTACCCCCTTCCATAATAAATAAATTAGAAGCAAATGGAGCTATTGAAGTTGCTCCCTTAGCCTATATGAGGGGTAGGTCCTTACACAATAGTATTATTATATTAGACGAAGCTCAAAATACTACTATTGAACAAATGAAAATGTTTCTAACAAGAATTGGAGAAAATTCTAAATCTATAATTACTGGAGATATTACACAAGTTGATTTGCCTAGAGGCCACAGAAGTGGACTTATCCATGCAAATAATATTTTAAGAGATATTAGCGGAATGGATTTTGTTGAATTTACTTCAAAAGATGTTGTTAGAGCAAAAATTGTTCAAAAGATTATTGATGCATACGCTAAGGATTATTCTAATGGACAATAAACAATCTTTTTTCAATAAATTAAAAGCTAAAGATGATGAAGTAAATATTAAGACAAAGATAATATTTTCTCTTTTACTTCTCTCAACCGTGGTAGTTATGATTATCATGCCATATTTTGTTTCAGGAAATTTAGTTGGTTCATCAATTAGCTCAAAAACTCTTCAAATTAAACAATTAGCACCAGAAGATCTTTTTGTAAAAAGGTCCTTTGAGTACGTAGATGAAAAAGCAACTTTAGAAAAGAAAGAACTTGCACTAACGAAGGTCTTTCCCATATTTACATTTGATGTTTCAAAAACTTATTTAATAACAGATAGAATTCTAAATTTTGCAGAAAACATTGATAATGAAAATCAAGAGAATCTATTAAAATTATTAGTATCTTTGACTCAAAGTGAAAAAGATATGTTTTTATCTGATTTTCAAAATTTAACAGACCAAGACAAAAAACTATTATCCTCATGGATCTTAGACATATCTAAAAATATCATAACAGCTGGGTATTTTGAAAAGAATGAGGTAAATCAGTTACGAAATGAAAATGTAAACAAAATTTCGTTAAATGGATATTTAAATGATTTTTATAATATTGAAAAAATTGAAACAACTAAAACTCTAACTTTAAATTCATTAACGACTAGTGATAATTTAGATGAAAAAGTTTCATTATATTTAGAAGAAAGCTATCCAACTAATTCAAGTATCCCACAACTTGTTCAACTTTCTGTTAAAGGATTAATTGAGCCAAATGTTAAATATGATTCCCTTTTAACAGAGTCTGCAAAAGATAAGGCAGAAAATAGTATTTCAGATGTAATAGTTTACGTTCCAGCGGGTCAAAAAATATTAAGCCAAGATGCTGTAATTAGTGAAAAAGATCTTGAATTATTAAAGCAAGTTGAGCAACACAGTGCTATTTTTTCAAATACACAAATATTAGCAAGGATAATACTTATAATATTGATAACAGTTTTCTCTTTTTACTGGTTTTGGACACGTAGCGCTTATACTTTTAGAAGAGTCCAATTTACATATATTTATCTTATTTTAATGTTATTTACAATATTATTATCTTTTATAATAACATATTATGGTTCAAAATATAACATTACAGTTATTGGACCAACTTTGCCTGTGCTATTTGGTACTTTCTTTTTGAAAAATACCACTGGTAAGAAAAGATTTGGCTTTTTGTTTACAATACAATATTCGCTTTTTGCAACTCTTTTTCCAGGCACTACTTTCTTTACTTTTTTCTACTTATCTGCAATTGGTATAAGCTTTTTATATATTATTATCTATGACCAAAATAGATTATCAAGAATAACAAGTATTTTTGAAGGTGGATTAATAGCATTATTAATGACTGTTATTCTATATGCAATACAAGGGTATCCCTTTAATTCTTTGTTTATATCTATGATTATATTAATATTGAATATCTTAACCTGTTTCTTATTAGAGAGAATATTGTTGCCATTTATTGATAATTATTTAAACATACCCACAATTTTTAGATTAGAAGAATTAAGTAGCATGGATCATAAATTATTAACAAAACTTAAAATAAATGCTCAAGGAACATATAATCATAGTATTAATGTATCAGAGCTAGCTTATGAAGCTGCACGAGCAATAGGCGTAAATGCCCAATTATGTAGAGTTGCTGCTTTATATCATGACGTTGGTAAATTGGATCACCCTGAATATTTTACTGAAAATCAAGATGATGGAGTTAATAAACACGACGAATTAACCCCTTCAATGAGTGGTTCAATAATTAGATCACATGTCAAATTAGGCGTAGATGCTTGTAAAAGTGCAGGATTACCTCAAGAAATTATTAATATAGTGAGTGAACATCATGGAAATGATTTAATACAATATTTTTACCATGAAGCAATAAAAGACAGCAATGATAATCCCTTTAACAGAGTTGTCCCAAGTGACTATTGTTATACTGGAAATCCTCCAAGGTCAAAAGAAAGTGCAATTGTTATGATAGCAGATAGTGTTGAAGCTGCCTCTCACTCGAACAATACTAGTGCTCAAAAAGTAGGTAGGTTAATCTCTAATATAATTAAACAAAAATTAGATAGAGGGCAATTAAATGATAGTCATCTTGATTTAAGTGAATTAAAGATAATTGAACAATCATTAGAGCATTCACTAGTTGGAAAATTACACACTAGAATTAAATATCCTGATGAAGAAGATAAACCAAATAACTAGTTTTAGTAATTGACTAATATTTAAAGAATAACAATAATTAAAAGTAACAGAAAATAGGAAAAAATGAATAATATAATTGATATAGAATATAATTTAGATGAATATAAAGATAAGATACCTCAATCTTTTGTTGAAAAAAAGATTGATCAAATTTTATCTACTTTTTCAAAATCAGAGTGTGAACTTTCAATAACATTTGTTAGTGATAAAGAAATACAAGATTTAAATAAACAATGGAGAGATAAAGATTCTCCAACAGATATTTTATCTTTTGTTCAATCTGATAATGTTGAAGATTTTGATTTTTGGCCAGAAATGGAAGAAAATCAAATTTTAGGGGATATGGTAATTTCTATCAGTGCTATTGAAAGAAATTGTGAAAACTTTAATGTTTCATTCGATGAAGAAGTGGAGAGAATATTAATCCATGGTGTTTTACATTTGTTAGGATATGATCATAAAACTAATGATAAAACAGAGCCCATGTTGATTTTACAAGAAAAAATATTATCTGAAGTTAGGGAGAACTAAAGTGGGCTTTTTAAGCGACTTATTTAAAAAACAGGATAACCTAGAAGCTGAAGCGACGCAGGAAGCTGAGCGGGTAGAGCGAGAAACTATGATCCAAGGAATTGGAGAATTAGACAAAATGACAGTTAGAGAAGTTATGGTTCCAAGGATTGATGTGTCTTTTGTAGATTGCAACATTACTTTAGAAGATTTTTATACCATAATTGCTAATGATGGTTATTCTAGATACCCAGTTTATGAAAATAATAATGATAATGTTATAGGTGTATTATATTCTAAAGATTTACTTAGAAAGGGAATTGAAGAAAATTTTAATGTAAAAAATATAATGAGAGAGCCTTTCTTTGTTCCAGATAGTAAACATTTAGATGATTTACTTAGAGAATTTAAGCTTAAAAAAGTTCATTTAGCCGTAGCTGTAGATGAATATGGTGGTGTATCTGGTATTGTTTGTCTTGAAGATATTTTAGAAGTCATAGTTGGAGAAATTCAAGATGAATTTGATGAAGAAGAAGATGAAATAAAGAAACTTGATGAAAAGCGATACTTAGTTGATGCTAGAACCAATATAGAAGATTTAAATAATGAACTAAACTTAAAACTTGAAGATGAGGACTTTGAAACTGTTGGTGGATTAGTTTTAGAAATCTTTGGACGAATCCCTAAGAAAGGGGAGAGCATTGAGATTGATAATAATATCTTTACTGTTGAACAAATTGAAGGTCATAAAATAGTAAATATCTCAATCGTTTTAAGTGATTAATATCCTAACTTTAATGTCTAGTTCTAACCTTAAATAATATTATTAAAATTTTAATATAATAAAAGATATTTTATTGCATTTTTAATGTTCTAATTGGAACATTAAATCTAGTTTAATCTTATAAATAAATACTATTTTATATATTAAATATTGATAATAGAAAAACAGTGTTGCAATCTGTTGCACTTTTGGTTAAAAATTACATTTTTACCATTTTTTTTTGTTGGTTCGTTGACCATTTGTCTACTTATTAGTATTATCTAAGCTATAAACTAACAATAAAATCTGGAGGATTTTCCATGAAGATTGCAATTAACGGTTTTGGTAGAATTGGACGTAATGTATATAAGATTGCTTCCAAAAACCCAAGCATCGAAGTAGTCGGTATTAACGACTTAACAGACCCAAAAACTTTAGCTCATTTACTAAAGTATGATTCAACTTATGGCGTATACGATCATGAAGTAAAAGCTGGCGAAGAATCAATTAGTGTTGATGGCAAAGAAATTCGTATTTACAAAGAACGTGATCCAAAAAATTTACCTTGGGGTAAATTAGGTGTTGATGTTGTAATCGAATCTACAGGTGTATTTAGAACTGCAACTGGTCCAAGAGGTGGTTATAAAGATCACATCACAGCTGGTGCAAAGAAAGTTATCTTAACAGTTCCTGCTAAGGACGAAATTGATCAAACTATTGTATGTGGTGTTAACGATGATGAAATCGATCTAAACAACACAGCATTCTCAAATGCTTCATGTACAACTAACTGTTTAGCTCCATTAGCTAAAGTATTAAATGACTCTTTTGGTATTGAACAAGGTCTTATGACTACTATTCACTCATACACAAATGACCAAGTAATGCTTGACCAACCACACCCAGACCTACGTCGTGCAAGAGCTGGTGCTGTTTCAATTATTCCTACTACTACTGGTGCAGCTGCTGCTGTAGCAAAAGTTATTCCTGAATTAAAAGGAAAATTAAACGGTTTAGCAATGCGTGTTCCAACTCCTACTGGTTCTTTAGTTGACTTAGTTGTTGAATTAAAGAAAGATTGTACTGTTGAAGAACTAAACGCTGCTGTTAAAGCTGCTGCAGAAGGTCCTTTAAAAGGTATCTTAGAATATACTGCTGATCCTATCGTATCACACGATATCGTTGCTAATAATCATTCATCAATTTTCGATTCATTATTGACAATGAAAATGGGTGAAAGAATGTTCAAAGTAATGAGCTGGTATGATAATGAAATGGGTTATTCAACACGTGTTGTTGATTTAGCTCTAAAAATTGCTAAATAATTAAAATTTCCCTAATAAGGAGATGCCTGCTCTGTTTATGCTAGGGCAGGCTTTATTTTTAAAGGAGTATATTATGGTTTTAAATACTATCAAAGATGCTAATTTTAACGACAAAAAAGTTGTTATTCGTGTTGATTTTAATGTTCCAATTAAAGATGGCGTAGTAACTGATGATACACGTATCAAAGCTGCATTACCTACTATTAATTATTTATTAGAACAAGGTGCAACACTTATTGTAATGAGTCACAGAGGACGCCCAAAAGGAGAAAAAAATCCTGAATTTTCTATGGCACCTATCTCAAAACGATTTAGTGAATTATTAAATAAAGAAGTTAAATTAGCTCCAGATGTTATTGGAAGTGAAGTTGATGAATTAGTTAAATCATTAGAAAAAGGTGATGTATTATTATTAGAAAATTGTCGCTACTACAATGAAGAAACAGATGATGACTTAGATTTTGCAAAAAAACTTGCTTCCTATGGTGATGTATATGTTAATGACGCATTTGGTACAGCTCACAGAGCTCATGCATCAACTGAAGGTGTTTCTCATTTCTTACCTTCTTATGCAGGTTTTTTAATTGAAAAAGAAGTTCAATACATGGCTCCTTTATTAAGTGACCCTCAAAAACCATTTGTAGCTATTATCGGCGGTTCTAAAGTATCAAGTAAAATTACTGTTTTAGAAAGCCTAGTTAATACTTGTGATACTATCGTTATCGGTGGTGGAATGGCATATACTTTCTTAAAAGTTCAAGGTAAAGAAATTGGAAAAAGTCTTTTAGAAGACGATTATATTGAAACTGCTAAAAGTTTCTTAGCTAAAGCAGAAGAAAAAGGTGTTAAAGTTATTCTTCCTGTTGATCACTTATGTGGTGAAAGCTTTAGTGAAGATGCTAAACCTGTTTTATCTGAAGGTGAAATTAAAGGTGATTTAATTGGTATGGATATTGGTCCAAAAACAGTTGATTTAATTACTTCAGAAATTAAAACTGCTAAAAGTGTTGTTTGGAATGGCCCAATGGGTGTATTCGAATTTGATGCATTTAGTAATGGTACTTTAGAAGTTGCTAAAGCACTAGCTGATTGTGATGGTATTACAGTAGTTGGTGGTGGTGATAGTGTTGCAGCTATTAACAAATTTAATTTAGCAAGTAAAATTAGTCACGTATCAACAGGTGGTGGAGCTTCTTTAGAATTCTTAGAAGGTAAAACTCTTCCTGGCATTAAAGCTTTAGAAAAATAGGAGAAAATTAATGAGAACCCCTTATATCGCAGGTAACTGGAAAATGAACTTAACACCTAGTGAAGGTGTAAAATTAGCAAAAGAATTAGCACATGCAACTAAAGGTTGTAATGCTAAAGTAATGGTAGCACCTAACTTTGTTACAATCCCTGGTGTTGCTGAAGTATTAAAAGATTCACATATTATTGTTGCAGCTCAAAATATGAATGATAACCTAAAAGGTGCATTCACTGGTGAAGTTTCTGCTACAATGTTAAAAGATTTAGGTGTTACAAACGTAATTCTAGGTCACAGTGAAAGAAGAGCTATTTATGGTGAAGATGACCAATTAATTAACAAAAAAGTACTTTTAGCATTAGCAGAAGGAATGGATGTTGATTTATGTATTGGTGAAACCTTAGAAGAAAGAGAAGGTGGAAAACTAGAAGAAGTTTTAACAACTCAAGTAACAGAAGGTTTGAAAGGTGTTTCAAAAGAAATGATGAAACATATCACTTTAGCTTATGAACCTGTATGGGCAATTGGTACTGGTAAAACAGCAACTCCTGAAGATGCTGATGGAGCTCATGCCTTTGTTAGAAGCATAATTGAAAAACTTTTTGATAAAACTGTTGCAGAAGAGACAATTATACAGTATGGTGGTTCAGTAAAGGCAGCAAATGTTAAAGAATTAATGGCAAAAGAGAACATTGATGGAGCATTAGTAGGTGGCGCTTCTCTAACTCTTGAACAATTCTTACCAATTGTTTGCTTTGACAAGTAATATTTCGGAGTAAAATAGTATGGGTGTTTTAAATGTTATTCTGATGGTACTTTTTATCATCGTGAGTTTATTATTAGTTTTTATTGTAGCAATTCAGGATGAACAAAGTGATGGTCTTGGTGGTGTTTTTGGTTCAGCTGCGCAAAGTTCTTTTGGTTCCCACACCAGTAGAGTTGTAACTAAAGCTTCTGCTATATTAGGCGCAATTTTTATGATTCTAGCTCTTTGTATCGCACTAATAAACAAAGCTCCTTCTGATTCAAATTTATTGGATTCAGTAGGAAGTGACCAAGTTCAACAATCAGAGACTTGGTGGACCGATGCTCCTGCTAATTAATATATTAAATTACTAATATCGATAACCGATCGCCACCTAAGCGATCGGTTTCTACATAAAAGTGAGGAATTATTTTATGAAAGTATGTGTTTTATTTGCGGCAAAATCTAACAACAGCTCTTATATTAAAAAAGTTGCAACAGCAATTGCTAAAGGGGTTGAACAACAAAATCATATAGTTGATGTAATTGATATGAAACTTGATGAAGGTAAAGTTGTTTCTTATTATGATTACATCATTGTTGGTGCTGAAGGCACAACAACCTTTGGTGGTAAAGTACCCCCAATTGTTCGAAGTTTTTTGGAAAGAAGTGGATCAATATCCGGTAAAAGATGTATGGCTTTTGTAGTAAAGCCTGGGATTAGGAGTACTAAAACCTTACAATCTTTAATGAAAATTATGGAAGAGCAAGGAATGTACTTAAAGACCAGTGATATTATTAAAAATGAACAACAAGCTATAGCCGTTGGTAAACGAATACATATAAAGTAAAATAAATTAGGAGTTCCTTTTCTATGCAAACAAAAAGAATAGTTGCTTTATTTATAAGCATAATTATTAGTACCTCTTGTATATTTGCTGCAGTTCCTCTAGGTAAACCTGCTGCAATTGTAAAATTTAATGGCCAAACAAAACCAATTTCTGAAACTGAGTTAACAACTCAAGTTAATAACGTTGTTGCAATGTATAAGGCTCAGGGTCAAACTATTGATGCTGAATCCATAAAAAAACAAATACTAGATTCTATGATAGATAATATATTGTTAGAAGCTGGTGCAGCACGTGATGGTGTAGTAGTAAGTGATACTCAGGTTGAACAATTAGTATTACAACAAAAATATTTAATTGAACAACAAGCTGGTAGGACAATAACTCAAGCTGAATTTGAAGAATTAATAAATAAACAAGTTGGATCTTTAGATTCCTATAAAGAGTATTTAAGATCACAAGCTTTGATAAATCAATATTTAATGCTGAAAAAAGGATCTAGCTTAACTCCTGATAAAGCAATAGCAACTGAAAGCGAAATTCAAAGCTATTATAGAGCAAATAAAACTAGTTTAGTAAATCCTGAGTGCGTAAATATAGCACAAATCTTTGTACCATTTAAAGATAATACAACAAACTCAGCTAATGAAAAGACCTTAGAACAAGTAGTAAAAGATTTAAAAACTAAAAAGTTAACTTGGAATTCAGCTGTTTCTAAATATAATCAAGATTTATCTAATAGCACAAGTGATGGAGACATTGGTTGGTTAACTCAAGATGACCCTCAAAATATTAAATCTGTGCTTGGACTAAATTACTTTAATACAGCTTTTGATTTACAAGTTGGAGGTATCTCTGATGTAATTACAACTTCACAAGGCTATCATATATTAAAGATTAAAGATCATATCGATACTAAGTTATTAACATTGGATGATCCAATTAGTCCTGCTGATACAACAACTGTTAGAGAATATATTTCTAACCTTCTTTCAAATCAGAAAGCACAAACATTAGCTGCAAATGCTTTAGTTGAATTATCTAAAGATTTGAGAAAAGAGGCTACTATTACATATTTAACAAAATAAAAGTAAAGATATTATTATTAAAATCTCTAGCATTTGCTAGAGATTTTTATATTTTATGAGCCAAAATGGATTGTAAGAGTTAATAACATTTGTTACTATAAATACAATATAGATATTAGATTTTTATAAGTAAGGAATTTTAATGAAGACAAGACATAGAGCTCGTGAATTGGTATTACAAGCGTTATATGAAATGGATATTAGAGATCAGTTATCACTTGATAATTTCGTAAGTGATAGTTACCCCTGTTTGACTCAAGAAGAGTATGATGCCCTTGAGGAAGAAGTTAAAATTTATGCTGCATTATTATTACGTGGCACATTATCAAATCTTGATAAGATAAATACTTATATTTCTGAATTTTCTTATAATAGACCTTTGAACAAAATAGATGTTGTTGATAGAAACATTTTACGTTTAAGTATATATAGTTTACTTCAAAATGAAGTTCATCCACACATTATTATTGATGAAGCAGTTAAATTATCCCAAGATTTTTCAACCGAAGTTAATTATAAATTTATTAATGGAATTCTGGATGCATTTCAAAAGAAGTTGAATTTGGAGGAAAAATTCAATTGATTACAATAAAAAGTGAAAAACAGATTGATGGGATTAGGAAAAGCTGCCATGAATTAGCTAAATTATTAGATATTTTAGAGGGTGGTTTTAT
This sequence comes from Sphaerochaetaceae bacterium, assembly GCA_963677735.1. Classification (GTDB taxonomy): domain Bacteria; phylum Spirochaetota; class Spirochaetia; order Sphaerochaetales; family Sphaerochaetaceae; genus Pleomorphochaeta. The sequence continues at coordinate 894,118 of OY782505.1, read as the reverse complement.
CAAGGAAGGAATGAGTACTAAAGATGTTGATGATTTTTGTTATGATTACATAATTGGTCTTGGTGGAAAACCAGCATTCTTAGGGTATGGCGGCTTTCCAGCTTCTGCCTGTATTAGCGTCAATGATGTTATCATTCATGGTATTCCAAAAAAAAATCAGATATTAAAAAATGGAGATTTAGTTTCTGTTGATTTAGGTATTGATTTAGATGGTTATATATCAGATAGTGCCCGAACTATTATTGTAGGTGGTAAATCTACTGAAGAAAATGAAAGACTATGCCAAGTTACTAGAGAATGCTTAGCTTTAGGTATTAAAGCTGCTGCTAAGAAAAATGCTAGAGTAAGTGATATTGGTAGAGCAGTATACAATCACGCTACAAAGAATGGATTTGGAGTAGTTAAAGACTATTGTGGTCATGGTGTAGGCCTTGAGTTACATGAAGCTCCAGAAATCCCAAATTATGTTTCTCACTTATCTCCTAATCCTAGATTAAGAGCTGGTATGGTTATTGCAATCGAACCAATGATTAATTTAGGTACTGGTAAAATAAATGATAACGATGAAGACGGTTGGACTGTAAGAACAGCAGACGGTAAATCTTCAGCTCATTTTGAGCATACCATAGCAATAACTAAAGACGGAATTGAAATATTAACTAAAGTATAGAGGAAATAAATGAGTAAAGAATTTGTTAAAACAGATGATATAAGAGATGCAGCTTTAAAATTGGTTCATAAGATGTATACCGAAGATGGCTTTGTGCCAGATATTATATATGCCTCCCTTAGAGGTGGTGCATATATGGCTAATGTTATGAGCGAATATTATAAGATGGTAAGATTAAAACAAAATCAAAGACCAGTATTTTATGCTGCAGTTGTAGCTAGATCATATGGATATTTAAGAACTCAATCAAAAGTTATTGTTGATGGTTGGACATATTCACCTAACTATTTAAGAACTGGTGACAAAATTTTAATTGTTGATGATATTTTTGATACAGGAAAAACTGTTAATGAATTAACACAAGTTGTAATGAGTAAAGGAATTCCACGTGAAGATGTTAAAGTAGCTGTTTTTGATTATAAAGTTTTTGAAAATTCTGATAAAGCGCCACTTGAAGTTCAACCAGATTATTATTGTAGAAAACATGTAATTAGAAAACCTGAAGATGAAGTTTGGATTCACTATAACTGTCATGAATTTATTGGTCTTAGCAGTGATGAAATTGACTCTCAGTTTGAAGATGAAGAAGTAAAAGCAATATTACACGAAGTTCGTGGAGATAACGTTTAAAAGCGAATTTAGAAATTTATATAAGAAATAAAAAAGGATTAAATCATTTCGATTTAATCCTTTTTTTGTATAAAGAGTTATTTTTATTCAGTTACTAAAGTAAAACTCAAAGATTCACTTTCTGAATAATCACTATCATCATCAGATAAAGCTTGTGTATCCATTCCAACAAAATAATAACCATTTTCGTTTGTTGCAACGTAGAAATCATAAGTATAATCATCATCTAAATAATCATTGTCATCATCGTCAACGGCGAAAATTCCAACGATATCAGAAGTGCTGCTTAGAGTATTTGCAAAGCCTTCAGAAAGATATAAGTCATCAGCATCAATATCTGAATAATCAGTCTCATCCATATCAATATCATAGCAAAGTACATATAAATCTTCATCAAATACCACAATATATTGATCGGCAACAAACATCTTTTGAGATTCCATATTAAAGTAATAGTCATCATCATCATTTTCAAATAATTGATCTAGTGTTTCTGTAGAAGTTTCATAAGAATATAATGAAGCATCTGATGTTACAAAATAGTACAATCCAGAATCAGAAGTATCATCTACAGCAGCAACAACTTTATAATCTAGAGTTTCAGAACCTGCATATTTAGTTGTTCCATCATAAATATAGAATGTAAATTCATTTTCATCATCATCTTCATCAATTATTTCAACAGTTTGAACTATTATAGTATCATCATCTACAACAATAGTATCATCTAGGCTATCTGAACTACTTCCAAATGTTGCATCTGCTGAAATAGTACCACTAGTGTAACTATCAAGAGAAGATGCATAATAAGTACTGTCTTTACCAATAACATATCCGTTAGAAGTAATTTCAATAAAAGTTCCAGGATAATCTACTGTAGTTGCATCTTGTGTAAAATCTGTTGTATCTAGGAAGGCTAAGTATGTAGTTGAATCATCTAAGTCATAGTAATCAAACCAAAGTCTATTATTGGTATCATCTAAATAAAGATAAAACGCATTTAAATAATCAGATGTGTCTAATATGAGAGTTCTCTCTAGGGAAGTAGTATCTGATTGATAAATACCGTCATCTTCAATGCTATAAATTATACTTGCATCATCATCAGCACTTACTGCAATTAACTCAAATTCTTCTTCAGTTTCAGAGTTAACAATTTCTGATAAAATTCCGTTTGTTGCATCAGTATCACAAGATACAAATGCAAAAAGAGTTAAAAATAAAATTGTAAAAGTTGTTATATATTTTTTCATAAATTAATTCCTAAATGTTAGAGATAAAGTAACTGGTGCATAAGCAATTATACCATTATCTTCGGTTAAATCACTTAAATAGTTTATATTTGGAGCTAGATATAATCCACTAGATAACCCAATACCCCAGTTTTCATTAAAGAAGTAAGATCCATTAGCTTTGAAAGATGAGAATAGAGAGAGAAGCGTTTGATCATCTCTTGAGTTAAAGGATATGCCCAAACCGGCTGAAAGAGAAAAATCCCATACCCCATTTTGTATAGGAGTGTAGGTATAAAGAGCTGCGATAGGCACATTTGAATAAATCTCATCGCCCTTATCATAATTAAAGTCATATCCAACTTCAATTCCTAAACTTTCTTTTTCACTGATGAAAAAATCAAAGTTAATAGATCCGTAACCACCTACATCTAAAACCTCTAATCCAGGATAAAAGTTTTCAGTATGTGTTGAATCTGTAGTAGTAAAAAAGTAGATAAAAGCTGGAATGCTTGGACCTACATTAAAAGTTACTTTTTGATCACCTTTTTGATAAAAAGTGTCGGTTGCAAAAACACTATTTATAGTAAAGAGTGAAATAACTGCCATTACGATCATTAATTTTCGTTTCATAAATACCTCAAAAAAAATATGTTTCATTTATTATATCAACACTATATTAATAATGTTACAAATATAAAATAATGAATAAGAAATATCATTATAAGTAAACCATTTTTCAAAAGAATAAGCAACAATATTAGCAATGGAATTATTGTGTATTAAATTTGTTTTTTTAATGTAGCTTTGTTTTATAAAATATAAATTTATGTTATAAAACCAATTAAGAGGTAAATAATGGTAGTTTTAAGTGGAAAAGAAGTAGCAAATAGTAAACTAGAAGAATTGAAATCTAGAACACAATCTTTTATTGAGAAGTATAATAGAAAACCAACTTTAGCTGTAATTTTAGTTGGTGAAGATCCAGCTAGCCAAACCTATGTAGCAAGTAAGAAAAAAGCTTGTCTAAGGTTAGGATATGGCCATAAAGATTTTATCTTAGACGAAAAAGTTACTCAAAGGGATTTAAATTCATTAGTGGATGAATTAAATAACGATATTAGTGTTGATGGTATATTAGTGCAAATGCCTCTTCCAAAGCATCTAAATGAACAAGAAGTTATTGAAAGAATAAGAAGCGATAAAGATGTAGATGGGTTTCATCCTATTAATGTTGGAAAACTTTTGATAGGCTTAGATTGTTTTGTTAGTTGTACCCCAAAAGGAATTATGGCGATTCTTGACTACTACCATATTGAAACTGAATCTAAAAATGTAGTAATAATTGGTAGAAGTAATATAGTTGGAAAACCAATGGCATCTCTTTTAATACAAAAAGGTCGTGATGCAACTGTTACAATAGCACACAGCAGAACCAAAAATCTAAAAGAATTAACAAAAAGTGCAGATATTTTAATAGCTGCAATCGGAAGAGCAAATTTTGTCACTGAAGATATGGTTAAAGAAAATTGTGTTGTTATAGATGTTGGAATAAATAGAGTTGAAGATAGTTCTAGAAAAAGAGGTTATAGAGTTGTTGGTGACGTTGATTACCAAAACGTAAGCACTAAAGTTCGTGCAATAACCCCTGTTCCTGGTGGTGTTGGGTTAATGACTATAGCTATGTTAATGGAAAATACATTAGAAAGTGCAATAATGCATGAAGAGAAGGATAATTAATGAGTAAATATATGAGACCAGAAAAAGTTGAAACATATTGGTTTGAAACTTATGGTTGTCAGATGAATATTGCAGAGAGTAATGCGCTCAAAACAATGTTAGAAGGTGTTGGTATAATAGAAGCGAATGATGAAGAACATGCCGATATCGTAATTATAAATACTTGTTCTGTTCGAAAAAGTGCAGAGAACAGAGTATGGGGCAGATTAGGAAATTATTCTAGAATTAAAAAAGAACATCCTATGATTTTAATAGTAATTGGTTGTATGGCTCAAAGACTATTAGAAGAATTACAAAATGAAGCTCCATGGGTTGATTTTGTTTTAGGTACAAACGATAAACAAAAAGTTGTTGAGATTGCAACAGGACAAGACCAAATCCATAGAGATGAATCATATGAATTTTTACAAAGCTATTATAAAGAAGGGGATTATTCAACATTTGTACCAATAATGAATGGTTGTAATAATTTCTGTACTTACTGTATCGTTCCTTATGTAAGAGGTAGGGAAGTTTCAAGAAGTTTAGATTCAATAATTGAAGAAGTTAAATTTTTAGATTCTAAAAAAGTAAGAGAAATTACTTTATTAGGTCAAAATGTAAATAGCTATAATTTTGTAGATTCAAATAATAATAAAATCACTTTCCCAATTTTATTAGAAAAAGTCTGTGAAGTTGCAAATAATATACAATGGATTAGATTTGAATCTCCACATCCTAAAGATTTTAGTGATGAACTCATTCAAGTAATTAAAAAAGAAGAGAAAGTAGCTAAACATTTACATATTCCTCTCCAAAGTGGTAACTCTAGAATTTTGAAAAAAATGAATAGAAGTTACGATAGAGAAAAATATTTAAATCTTATTTCAAAAATTAGAAAAGAGATACTAAATATAACATTTGCAACCGATGTTATGGTCGGCTTTCCTAGTGAAACAGAAGAAGAATGTTTAGATACTTTATCGGTTATGGAAATACTAAGATGTAATGAAGCTTATATGTATTTTTGGAATCCTAGAGAAGGAACTCCAGCAACAAAAATGGATGAACAAATTTCGAATGAAATAAAACATCAAAGGCTTCAAAAAATAATTGATAGGCAGCAAGAAATCTTCAGTGAAGAAAAAGCTAAATACGCTAAGGGTATTCATACTGTATTAGTAACAAAAAAATCAAGAAATGATAAAGAGCAAATGTTATCTAGAGATGAGCACAACCAAATGGTTGCCTTTAATCCAATTTGTGAATTACAACCTGGCGATTTAGTTAAAGTAGAATACTTAAGTGTTAATGGAAATACAATTGTTGGAAAACAAGTATAAAACCTTTTAACAAAATTAATAATTAGTATTATAATATTAATTATGAAAGACATTGATAAATTAATAGATTTAATAAAAACAAGTTCCCAGACTACGGTTTTAACCGGAGCTGGGATTTCTACATTAAGTGGGATAAAAGATTTTAGATCTTCAAATGGAATGTATTCTAAAAAGTATAAGCATTTAAATGTTGAAGAAATATTAAATTATGAATTCTTTTTTTCTAATCCCGAAATTTTCTATTCTTGGGCAAAAGATAATTGGTATGATATGGAAAAATATGAACCCAATATAGTTCACAACACTTTAACAAAACTTCAAAACCAAAACTTAATTGGAGATATATTTACCCAAAATATCGACATGCTTCATTCTAAAGCTAAAAGTAAAAATATCTATGAAGTCCATGGAAGTATCAAAGATCATTATTGTACTAAGTGTAACAAAACTTATACTTATGAAGAAATTGCTCCAATAGTAAAGAAAGGACATGTGCCAAGATGCAAAATATGCAATGGGCTCATCAAACCCAATATAGTTTTCTATGGCGAATCATTGGACTATGGAATTCTAGAAAGGGCATATAAATCATTTTCAAAAAGTGATCTAGCTATTGTATTAGGGTCCTCCCTTGTAGTTCAGCCTGCCGCCTCTTTTATAATGTATACCATTAATAATGGTGGAAAAACGGTTATAGTAAATAAAGAGAGAACATCCTTTGATATGTATGCTTCTTTACGCTTTACTGATTTAAAAAGTACATTTGATGAGATAAATAGAAATTTCTAATAATCATAATTAGTAAAAAATAAATTATAGAATTGTTAAAAAATAGTGATTATGCATATTTTGTTTATAAAATATAAAATATGTTTTATTTTCACATTAGAATTTCTAACCTACAATATATCTATAAATGATAACTCGGAGGTTATATGAAAAAAGTTTTATTAACTGTTTTAGCAATCTTATTAATTGCTCCAACTTTTGTTTTTGCTCAAGGTGAAAAAGAAGACGAGAACATTACAATTGAATTTTGGACTCATGAAGATGCTAATAGACAAAAGTTAGAAGAAAGATACATAGCTGAGTTTATTGAAACTCATCCTAACGTTACCGTAAATGTAACAAGGCAATCCTCTACTAAGATGATTGAATTAGTTCAAACAGCTTTTGCAGCTGGGCAAGGTCCTACAATTTTTAATTTATCAATTAATGATGAATATCCTTTCATGGATGCAGGATTAGTTGCACCAATTGATTATGAAGCTGTTGGTTATGGCTCTAAAGCAGAATTAGTGGATGCTTATGTTGAAGGTATGTTAGATCCTGTTACAGTTGATTCAGAAATTTATGGTCTTCCTTTAGAATTAACTAACTGGTCTTTATTTATTAATAAAAACGTATTTAAAGATGCTGGTTTAGATCCTGAAACTGACTATCCCAAAACATGGGAAGAAATGTTAGAAGTTTCTAAGAAATTAGTTTTAAGAGATGGTGATATTTTAACAAGAAGAGGCTTCGATTTTAGATATCCATATTATTTGGAATCAATGGTTCCTATGGTAGAACAATTAGGTGGTTCTTTATTTAACGAAGATGGTACAGAAGCAATAATTGGTGAAGAAGCTTGGGTGGCTTGGTTGTCTTATATGAAAAATTGGGGTCCAAATGGAGAGAATTTAGGTTCTCCTACATACAAAAATGCAAGAAAATTGTTTAATTCTAACAATAATGATATTGCAATGGCAATGACTGGTTTATACCAGGAAGCAAGAATTGAGTATGATAACCCTGATTTCTACAATAGTGGAGAATGGATGGTAGTACCATTTCCAACCTTTGAGAATGCCGTCAATGATGTAGCTGCTTGTTATTATGGACATTATTACATGGTTAACAATGAAGAAAGTGCAGCAACTCAAAAAGCTGCTTGGGAATTAATTGGCTATATGCTATCACATGGGGAAGAATATTTGACAAACGTAAATATTATTCAACCAACTAAAGCTTTAATGAATAGTGAAGCTTATCATAACATGCCTTTCTCTGATGTCTTCACTAATGATTTTGCAAGAGGTCATGTAGTATATTTTGGAGCTAATTCAACAGAAATTCAAAATTTATTAAGAAATGCTGTGGAAAGCGTAATGCTTCAAGATGAAAGCCCTGAAAAAGCTTATTTAAACTTAAAAGCTTCAGTTCAAGAATTAATTGACGAAGAATAATTAAAGGTTTACGGGAGAAGGAAACTTCTCCCATTTAAAATTATTTTTTAGGAGACGTTATGTCGAAAAAAACAAAAAAATATAGTATTGAACAAAAAGAAGCACGTTGGGGATTATTATTTACTGTTCCTTGTGTTGTTTTTTTTGCAATATTTAGCTTCTATCCAATTATTAATGCTTTCATTACTAGTTTAACTGATGCAAAAGTATTATCTAGGACTAGAGAATTTGTTGGTTTAAAAAACTATATATATCTTTTTACTAAAGATAACGGAGGGTTCTCATTATCCAATTCAATGAGGGCAACATTAACATTTACTATAGGTACATTTATTCCTATGGTTGTTATATCATTAATAATAGCCGTATTATTGATGCAATTAAGAAAAAATAAATATCGTGGTTTTTTCCAAATTGCATATTATATGCCTGCTGTATTATCTAGTGTTGTTGCTGCTTCAATATGGATGATTTTATTTGATCCTAGAGGTTTATTTAATCAGTTTAGTAATTTCTTACTTTTAACTTCAGGAAAAGATTATGGTTGGTTAGTTAATTCCTCTATGCTACAAGCTTCGACCATGATTGTATATTTTTGGAAGTATATTGGATACTTTGTTATTCTATTTATAACAGGTTTAGCTTCGATCCCTCCAACTATATATGAAGCTGCAACTGTTGATGGTGCAAATAGATGGAAGACTTTTTGGAGGATAACATTGCCATTATTAAAACCTACAGTTTTATTAGTATCTGTAATGGCTATGTTGCAATGTTTGAAAACTTTTTCTACCCAATATATGTTCCATCAAGGTGGAGCTGCTAGACAACCAATTGATGTTATTACTATGAACATTTATTTCACTGGTATTAGAAACGGAAGAATTGCTAGGGCAAGTGCCATGTCAATTATCTTATTTGTCATTATGTTAGTACTTACTTTACTACAATTTAAAGCTAGTAACAGTGATGATGTAGAGTATTAGGAGAAATAAATGAATAAATTTGTTGGTAAATTAACAGTTACAGAAGCTATTGTTTGGATATTTTTATCACTTGTCTTATTGTTTACAATATTGCCTATATTATTTATGTTGGTAGCATCTTTTATGGATTCAAAACAAATTTTGGCAATGCCATTTTCCTGGATCCCCTCAAAAGAATATTTTACATCGTCTGATAGAACCTTTTTTACAAACTTTATTAAAGCTATCTTAGGAAATAACAATAATTCTATTTTCTTTAGAACTTTATTTAACTCTTTAGTTGTTGCAATAACTGTATCTTTAACTACAGTATTTTTGGCATCTCTTTGTGGATATGGATTGGCAAAATTTAAGTTTAAAGGAAATCATTTCATTTTTATGGCAATAATGGCAACAATGATGATACCTTTTGAAGCAATTATGATTCCTTTATACATGGTTACTAGTAGTTTAAATATGATGAATAGTTATAGAGGTTTAATAATTCCATTTTTAGTTAGTGCTTTTGGTGTTTTTCAAATGAGACAATACCTTTTAACTTTTCCTAGTGAATTTTTAGATGCTTCTAGAGTTGATGGATTAGGAGAGTTTAATATTTATGCAAGAATAGTACTTCCTAACTGCACTCCAGTAATTGCAACGCTTGGAATTTTAAGTTTTAGAAATCAATGGGACAATTTGTTATGGCCATTGTTAGTGTCTCAAAAAGAAAGTATGAAGACAATACCACTATATATCACTAAATTTAGTGAAGAAAAGCAAACAGATGAAGGAGCTATGATGGCTTGTGCTTTATTAGCTTCAATTCCAATGTTTTTGTTATTCGGCTTCTTATCTAAATATTTCTTAGGTGGAGCTGCTGTATTTGAATCTAGAAAAGGTTAACCCCTTCCAATTTTTTAGATAAATCACTCTTGCTATTACAAATCGCGAAGTTTGTAATAGCTTTTTTATAAATTATCTCTAAATTTTGATGGAGTTGTGTTTAATAAACGTTTAAAAATCTTTGCAAAATAACCGGGTGTGATAAAACCACATTTATTTGCTATTTCATTTATATTAAGAGTTGTATTTATAAGTAAATCTGTGCTTTTGTTTATTCTATATGTATTTAAATAAGTTAAAAAATTAATTCCAACTAGTTCTTTAAATAATCTAGATAAATGAGTTTCACTTACATTTAAAGATAGTGCAGCTTCTTGTAAACCCACTTGTTGTTGGTAATTTTTTTTAATAAATTCTATTGCATTATTAATTAAGTGATTTGATACAGATTCAATTAAAGGAATTTGAATTATGTTATCGGTTTGTTTTTCTTTTCTATCTTTTAATTTTAATGTAATTTTGGACAAAGCTTGTAGTAAATCTTGGTTATCTAAAGGTTTTAGTAGATAATCTTCAACACCTAGGCGAATTGCATTTTGCATATATTTAAAATCAGAATAACCTGAGATAATTATCGAAAAAACATTAGGAACAACTTTACTTAACATATCTAAGCCAGTTTGACCTGGGAGACGAATATCTGAAATTACAATATCTGGGCAGAGCTCATCAATTAATTGTTGTCCAGTAATTCCATCACTTGCTACGCCTACAAGTTCTATATCTTCTGCCTCATTATTTATTATCATAGAGAGTTCTTTGAGTTCTATTTGCTCATCTTCTACAATTACTAATTTAAAACTCACCTATACCTCCATGTGTTAACGAATAGTTTTTAGGAATTATTATAGTTGCCTTAGTTCCACAAGGGTGAATATCGCTAAAACTAATTGATGCTTGATTTTTATAAAATAATTGAAGCCTTTTATATACATTGAATAAGCCTACATGATCAGATTTTTCAAAAAGGCTTAAATTTTTCATTACTTCTTTATTTTTAAAGCCTATACCATTGTCTGTAATTTCTATAATAATATTTGAATTATCCTGTTTTATTGATATAGAAATATACCATTGACCAATTTTTGGTTCAAGACCGTGAACAATAGCATTTTCTACTATAGGTTGTAAAAGAAGCTTTGGTGTTGTTGTATTTAAAACATCTTCATCAATATCATATTTAACATGAAGTTTATCTTGGAATCTTATTTGTTGAATTGTTAAATAACTTTTAACAAGTTCTAAACTTTTATCTAAAGTACAATCAGGGGAATCATTATAAATTGAAGATCTCAATAGGTGCCCTAGTTTTATTGAAATAGTATATATTTCTTCTTGATTATTAATTTTAGCAAGAGATTTTATAGTATTTAAGGTATTAAATAAAAAATGAGGATTAATCTGAGATTGTAAAGCTTCTCTTTCAGCTTCAAAAATCCTTTTTTGAGATTCTTTTGTTGTTTGTAGTAAATTTACAATTTGAATTACCATATTGTTAAAGCTATCATTTAATTGTTGCATTTCATAAATGCTGTTATCTTCAATATCTATTGCTAAGTTTCCTTGTTCAACTGTTTTCATACCCTTAATTAGTTTATGAATAGGTTTAGTAATTTGTTGAGCTAAAAAGTATGTAACAATTAGAGCTACAACAAGTCCGAATAATATTGCAAAAATATTAATAATTATTATTTGTCTGAGGTTGTCATTAAAAGTTTGATTTTCAATATAATTTGCTATATAAAATGAAGAAGCTCCAACTTGATTGAGAGCGAGTACATAATTATTATCATTATAAATAGTCTCTTTGAATTTACCTTTTTCTCTAATAGATAAACCTGGGAAATTGTTGAATGAAAAATACTCACTAGCATTATCTAATTCAGCTGCTACAAAAGAATCAGTGTCAATCAATATTGATGTGGAAAGAGATCTATTCTCATCAATATCCTTAATAGTGGATTCATATATATCTAAGATAACAAATCCTAAAACATTTTGGTTTTCATCAAAGATATAACGTATCATGGTGATTGAGACATCATCTTCAGTATTCAAATTATCATTAGAAATTATTTTTGTATAAGAAAAAGGTTTGCTATCCATAAGAGGCTCTACTATATCTATGATAGTAGCATGGTTTCTTAAATCATAATCATCAGGAAAAGAATGGGTAGATATTCTAACATCTCCATCGGTACTAGTTACCATTGCTGATGCTTTATAAATATCACCTTTCATTGTTGAAAAAAGTAAATTATAAACTTTTGCACTAAATTCATCATCATTTATTAAATTAGGATTTTCTAGTAATTCAATTACAAGAGAGTCTTTTGATAAAGAATATGTTTTATGTCTATATTCTTCAAACACTTCTTCTAGTTTACTTGATTGAATTTCACTTAAAATATTTAAATTTAATTTTAATCCATCAATAACTTTTTTTTTAGCTACTGTAGAACTTACAATTGAAAAACTGATTAGAGGAATAGATATCAATATAAAGAAGTATATAAAAAGCCTCGTAAAAAGGGTAGTTTTAATTTTTTTCATACATTCATTCTATATAAAAATAATCTCAAACGCAATAAATTAAACTTTGGTATTTTCTATTCTCAATGTAAAAAATAATTCATAAAGAATACTTAGATGGTTTAATATATCTGTTTTTATGAAGTAATTCGCTTTTTAACTTAATTTTTGTAAAGTAAAAATATGATAAAAGACTTTTTTAAAAAAAAATTTTTAAAAAATTTAAATTTTTTTATGGTAAAAATCTTATATTTTTTTACCTAAAAAAAGAATAAAAAAAACACTATAAAAACGGAATATAGATAATGTCATTTGTCAGAAACTTTTAATTTAAATTAAGCAATATGGCTATTTTTGTTATTATTTTAACAAAAATGATTTAACTTTGATTTGCCTATCTAATGCTTAAAAAAGCAAATATTTTCAAATCTCCATTATATTTTTATTTACATAATCAATTTAAACGCTTTAAATTAATGTTTTTAATTTTCTCCGTTCTGCGCTATGTTTGACATATTAAAACATACTGTTTATAGTTTAATTAACAAATTAATATTATTATTGGGTATACATGTTTTATATTTATATATCCAAGTTACATGGAGGTAATTCATGATAGTTGGTAAAGCTGTTAATAGGGTAGATGCTGAAGCTAAAGCCAGTGGTACAGCAAAATATGTAGCTGATTTAGTAGACACAAATGCGTTAGTTGCTAAGGTATTACATTCTACTATTGCAAACGGTACAGTTCTATCCTTTGATTTAGATGAAGCATATAAAGTCCCTGGAGTTGTTAAAATAGTTACTTGTTTTGATGTACCTGATAAACAATATCCAACCCCTGGTCATCCATGGTCAACTCATAAAGCCCACCAAGATATATCTGATAGAAAGTTGTTAAACAAACGTGTTAGATTCTATGGTGATGATATTGCTGCTGTAATTGCTGAAGATGAAATTGCTGCTACTAGAGCTCTTAAATTGATAAAAGTTGAATATGAAGAATATGAACCAATTTTAACATATGAAGATGCAATGAAAGATGGAGCTATGGCAATCCATGAGGAAAAACCCAACAATATTGTAGTTCATAGTGATTATGAAATGGGTAATTTTGATGAAGCTATTAAAGAAGAAGGCTTAATTAAAGTAGAAGGAACGTATGAAACTCCTATTGTAAGCCACTGTCATATTGAAAACGCCGGCTCATATGCTTATATGGAATCTGGAAGAATCATAGTTGTATCTTCTACTCAAATTCCCCATATTGTTCGTCGTGTAATATCTCAAGCCCTAGATTGTGGTATGGGTAAAATTAGAGTTATTAAACCATATATTGGTGGTGGATTCGGTAATAAACAAGATGCTCTAACTGAACCTTTAAATGCTTTTTTAACATCCGTAGTTGGCGGTAGATGTGTTAAATTGTTCTATACAAGAGAAGAAACTTTTGTTTGTACTAGAACTAGACATGCTATGAAATTCTTTATCGAAAGTTATGTTAGAAAAGATGGAACTTTTGCTGCAAGAAAAATTAAAGCATTCTCAACTCAAGGCGCTTACGCATCTCATGCCCACGCTCTAGTTGCAAATGCTGTTAACGGATTTAGAATGATGTATCCTGTTGGTGCAATCAAAGGTGATGCTTATACTGTTTATACAAATTTACCTACTGCTGGTGCTATGAGAGCTTACGGAATACCTCAAATTGGTTTTGCACTAGAAGCCCATGTTGATGATATTTGTCAAAAAGCTGGTTTTGATAAGGTAAAATTTAGAAGAGATAATATGATGCAAGTTGGATTTGTCGATCCATTTACGACAATTACTTGTCACTCCTCTGGTCTTGATGAATGTATTACCCGTGGTAAAGAATATGTAAATTGGGATCAAAAAATTGAAGAATACAAAAATCAAACTGGTGATGTAAGACGTGGTGTTGGGATGGCTGTTTTCTGTTATAAAACTGGTGTATATCCAATAGCTCTTGAGACAAGTGCAGTTAGAATGGTTCTTAACCAAGATGGTTCAACTCAAGTACAAATGGGTGCTACTGAAATTGGACAAGGGGCCGATACAGTATTTTCTCAAATGGCAGCTGAAACTTTAGGGTTTACCTTAGATAAGGTAAACTTGATTTCTACTCAAGATACTGATGTAACCCCTTATGATACTGGAGCTTATGCTTCAAGACAAACTTATGTTTCCGGTATGGCTGTTAAGAAAACTGCTCTTTCCTTAAAGAAAAAGATTTGTGAATTCGCAGGTTATATGCTAAATAGAGATGCAGCAGATTTAGATATTGAAGATAATAATATAGTTCATGTAGGTACAAGAGAAAAATATTTAACAACAGAAGAAGTCGCAATGGAAGCTTGCTATTCATTAGAGAATTCTAACCATATCAGTGCTGAAGAAACTCATCACTGTTCTGATAATACATATGCATTAGGTTGTTGTTTTACTGAAGTTGAAGTTGATATTCCAATGTGTAGCGTTAAAATATTAAAAATAATCAATGTTCATGATTCTGGTAAAATCATTAACCCTCAAACTGCTAGAGGACAAGTTCATGGTGGTATGAGTATGGGAATTGGTTATGGATTGTATGAAAGATTAATTATTGATCCAAAAACTGGTAAAACTAATAATGATAATTTATTAGACTATAAGCTAATGACTGTATTAGATACTCCTGATTTAGGTTTTGATTTTGTTGAACCTGAAGATCCAAGTGGACCTTATGGCAATAAGGCTTTAGGAGAACCACCTGTAATTCCAGTTGCTCCAGCTTTAAGAAATGCTGTTTATAATGCTACCGGAGTTGCAGTTAATGCTATTCCTCTACATCCACAAAGATTATTTGAAGAATTTAGTAAAGCAGGTTTAATTAAATAAGGAGACAAATTATGTACGATTTTAATAATATATATCAGCCTAAAACTGTAAAAGAAGCTTTAGAAATGAAAAAAGCACATCCAGAGGCTTTGCTTCTAGCAGGTGGTAGTGATATTTTAATCCAATGCCGTGAAGGTAGGTTAGCAGGTAGAGATGTAATTAGTATTTATACCTTAGACGAGCTTAGAGGAATTTGCATGGAAGATGATGGAACTATTTTAATTAGACCTATGACTAGTTTCTCTCACATTACTAATAACCCACTAATTAAGAAATATATTCCAACCTTAGGTGATGCTGTAGATCAAATTGGTGGTCCACAAATTAGAAATATTGGAACCATAGGTGGTAATATTTGTAATGGTGTTACAAGTGCAGATTCAGCAACTACATTAAAAACATATGATGCAATTCTTGAAATAGCAAGTGTTGATGGAATTAGAGTTTTACCTTATGCAGATTTTAGTAAAGGTCCAGGTCGCGTTGATTTAAGAGAAGGCGAGATGTTGACTGGTATTAGAATAAAAAAAGATTCTTATGAAAACACCTTTGGAAAATATATTAAATATTCAATGAGAAGAGCTATGGATATTGCAACTTTAGGTTGTTCTATAAATGTTAGATTAACTGAAGATAAGAAAAAAGTTGACAGAGTAAGAATTGCTTTTGGTGTTGCAGGTCCTGTTCCTCTTAGAGCACTTAGTGCTGAAGAGAGCTTAAAAGGTCAATCAATTAGTGAAAAATTGCTTGAAGATGCAGCACAAGCTGTAATGGAAGATGTAAATCCAAGAAATTCTTGGAGAGCATCAAAAGATTTCAGAATTCAATTGATTAAAGAGCTTACAAGAAGAGCTCTAAGATCTTCAATTGAACAAGCTGGAGGTGAATTCTAATGAAAAAACAACTAGTAACTTGTACAATTAATGGCAAAGTAAGAGAAAATTATATTGATCCTAGAGCATCTCTTTCAGATTTACTTAGAGGAGAAGAGCATCTTCATAGTATTAAACATGGTTGTGATGTAGGCGAGTGTGGAGCTTGTACTGTTGTAATAGATGGTGAAACATATAATTCTTGTATTTATATGGCTATTTGGGCTGAAGGTAAAAATATTACTACTTTAGAAGGTTTATCAACTTTAGATGGTACTATTTCGGATATCCAACAAGCTTTTATCGATGAAGGTGCTATTCAATGTGGGTTCTGTACACCTGGTTTTATTATGAGTTCATTACCAATAATTGAAAGTGATGAAGATTTTACTCGTGATGAAATTAAGAAACAAGTATCAGGTAATTTCTGTAGATGTACAGGTTATGATACTATTGTTACAGCGATAGAGAAAACTCACAATAAACGAAAAGCTGAAAAGGCTAAAAAATAATATTAATATTTGTTTGTTTAGGGGTCTCAAAATGTTTTGAGACCCCTTTTATTCTTTTAACAAAAAGATTAATATCTTCTTGAGGAAAATTATGAAAAAGCCAATTACTTTAATGATCAAACCAGCTTCGAGTCTATGTAATTTAAATTGTGATTATTGTTTTTATTTAGATGAAGAGAAGAACCGATTAGATAAAAAAAGAAAAATCATGAACTCAAATACAATAGAAAATATTGTAAAAAATGCTCATGCAACCTCTGATAATATAAATTATATATTTCAAGGAGGAGAACCCTCTCTTGCCTCTTTACCCTGGTTTGAAAATTTTATTTCACTAGTTGAAAAGTATAAAAATAAAAATGATATAATAAGTTATAGTTTTCAGACTAATGGAACATTAATTGACGATAAATTTGCTTCTTTTCTTAAAGCGAATAATTTTCTTGTAGGTGTATCTTTTGATGGTTTTTCAAGAATTCATGATTTGCATAGAAAGTTTAGTGATGGGACTAGAAGTTCTAAACAAGTTAAAAAAGGTTTATCAAATTTAAGTGAACATGAGGTAGATCATAATATTTTATGTGTTGTTACTAATGAGGTCGCTCAAAATATTGAAAAAATTTATACTGATTTAGTAAAAGATGGATATCTATATCAACAATACATAGCCTGTTTGGATCCAATTGAAGATAAAGAAAATAAATTTTTAAGTCCTAAAGTTTATGGAAAGTTTTTAGTTGAATTATTTGACCTTTGGATTTCAGATTTACAGAGAAATAAAAATGTTTCTATTCGTTTATTTAATAACTTTGTGTCTATTTTATTAGGTAATCCTCCAGAAGCTTGTGATATGAATGGTATTTGTTCTATCCAATATGTTTTTGAATCAAACGGTGATGTATTTCCTTGTGATTTCTATTGTTTAGATGATTATCTTTTAGGGAATATAAATGAGAATGATTTTGCTCAATTAGATACAAAAAGAGATGAAATAAAATTTATTAAAAATCCACCAGATCTACATGATGATTGTAAAGTTTGTCCTTATTTATATCTTTGTAGAGGAGGTTGTCCCCGATATAAAGATAGTAATAATAAGTTTAGGTTCTGTTCAAGTTATATCTATCTTTTTGAAAATCGTTTACATATTTTTAAACAATTAGCTTCATATATTATTGAGAATAATTAGATTCACAAATATTAATTAATTCATTTATTGTTGGAGAGAGGTATTTGTTTTTATGGGTTATTATCATGTATTCTCTCTTTAACGCTATGTCAGTTATTTCTTTTGCAATTAGAGTAGACTTTTTATTTAGGTTTGTAGCCCAAAGAGAAGGTAAAATGGTTATACCTAAGTTCTGTTCTACCAATGAAATGATTGCTTGAGTACTTGTACTATCCCATACATCATTAATTTTGATATTATTAGCAATCAATATTGAGTCTATTAATTTTCTAACAGCACTATGTTTTTCTCTCAAAATAAGGGTATTTTTTTCAATATCTAATAATTTAGTATTACTTTTTTTAGCTAAGTGATTGTCTTTTGACAAGAACAGTAAAAGCGAATCACAGAAGAAGGGTTTAGAAATTATATCTTTTTTATTAACAGGTGTTTCAATAAGAGCTAAATCTAGTTCATTTTTTAAAACTAAATCTGCTAAGGTGTTTGAATCTCTTACGGTTAATTCGATTTTTACTTGGTTATTTGTGGTTTCAAAATTTTTTAATATTTCAGGAAGTAAGAAAATTGCTATGGTAGTGCTACAACCAAGTTTAATTTTTTTAGTTAAATCACAGTCTTTTAGTGATGATTCCAGTTGATTTACTTTATTAATTATTTCTCTAGCTTGATAGAGAAAAACTTTTCCCTCTTCAGTTAATATTAGCTTTCTAGAAATTCTATCAAATAATTTAATGCCATAGTGAGATTCTATCTCTTTTATAGCAAAACTAATTGAAGGTTGGGCGATATGTAATTTTTCAGCTGCGGCAACAGTGCTTTTATTCTCGCAAACAGATATGAAAATATTAAGATGTCGTAATGTCATTTTTTATCCTATAAGAAAAAGTTTATAATTAATATTAATATATTATATTTTACATATATAATAAAATGATATATAGTGGCTTGTGAAGGAATTTTATGAAAAAGAAAGATTATTTTAAACTTTTTAGAATAATGTTTACACTTAGTGCTTTCACCTTTGGGGGTGGGTACGTAATTGTATCATTAATGAAAAATGAATTTGTTGATAGATTAAAATGGATTGATGAAGAGGAGATGTTAAATCTTGTTGCAATAGCTCAATCCTCTCCAGGGGCTGTTGCTGTTAATGGATCTATATTAGTAGGATATAAAGTTGGAGGAATAGTTGGAGCAATAGTTTCAATATTTGGTACTATTTTACCTCCCTTTATAATTTTATCCGCGATATCTGTTGGTTATAACCAGTTTAAAGAAAATATTTATGTAGGTGCATTTTTGAAAGGGATGCAACCAGCTATTGCTGCAATAATTATTTCTGTTGTTATCCAATTAGGATTAAATATAGTAAAACAAAAAGAAATCTACTTTGTTATAATTATGATATTAGCCTTTTTAGTTACTTATTTTATGAATGTTAATATTATTTTAGTTATTATCTCATGTGCTGTATTAGGTGGTTTTTATGCTCTCTATAAACAAAAAAAAGGAGTTAAGTAATGACATTATTCGCTTTATTTCTTTGTTTCTTACAAATAGGAGCTTTTAGTTTTGGTGGGGGGCTAGCTGCTTTACCATTAATTCAGCAACAAGTTGTTACAATTAATAACTGGATGAGTATGAGTGAATTTACGGACCTTATTGCTATAGC
The DNA here is from genome assembly GCA_963677735.1 of Sphaerochaetaceae bacterium. Lineage (GTDB taxonomy): Bacteria > Spirochaetota > Spirochaetia > Sphaerochaetales > Sphaerochaetaceae > Pleomorphochaeta. The sequence continues at coordinate 874,750 of OY782505.1, read as the reverse complement.
AGAGATGACGCCAGGTCCAATTGCTGTAAATAGCGCAACATTTGTTGGAATTCACTTATTTGGTATAAAAGGTGCAATAGTTGCAACTTTAGGCTGTATTCTTCCTTCAATCTTATTTGTAGCTGCACTAGGATATTTATATAACAAATATAAAAAACACTATTTATTAGAAGGTGTATTAGCTGGTCTTAGGCCTGCTGTAGTTGCTATGATTTTAAGTGCAGGAATTTCCATTTTCCTAATTGCTGTTTTTGGAACTGAATTAAATAGTTTTAATATATACGCAATAATAATTTTCTTAATTGCCTTATATTTTATGGCATTAAAAAAAGTTAATCCAATATTAGTTTTACTTTTAAGTGGGATTGTAGGTGGAGCATTTTATATATTTATGAATATTCCAATATAAAAATATAGGTGCCAATGGCACCTTATTTATTTTAAACTCTTACCAAATATTTAATAAATTTTGCATGAATAAACTTACAAAAGTTATTCCAATCCAGCAAGTGAATCCAAGAAATATGGGTTTCCCACCTTTTTTAATTAACTTCACTAAATTTGTATTGAATCCAATTGCACCCATTGCCATTATTATAAAAAATTTACTTAAAGTTTTAAAAGGTGTAAAAACACTTTGATCAACACCTAAATTAGTTAATATAGTTGTTATTAAAGATGCAATAATAAAATAGATTATAAATATGGGAAATATTTTTCTCCAGTTATATGCATCAGTTGTTTTTGTTTTTTTAGTTTGAATAAATGCTAAGATTAAAGTAATTGGGATAATTGCTAAAGTTCTTGTTAGCTTAACAGTTACAGCTTTATCTAATGTTTGTGTAGATAAATTAAACATACTATCCCAAGTTGAAGCTGCAGCTGTTACTGATGATGTATCATTAATAGCTGTTCCCGCAAATATGCCAAAAGCATTTCCATTTGTAGTATTAAAATTTAGTAAAACACCTAGTTGTGGAAAAATTATCGCAGCTAGAACATTAAAAAAGAAAATTACAGATAGAGAGGTTGCAACCTCATCATCATCTGCATTAATAACAGATGTAGTAGCAGCAATTGCACTTCCACCACAAATTGAAGATCCCACTCCAACTAAAGTTGCGATTTTACTATCAATTCTCAAAGCTTTACTTAATAAATAAGCTATAAGTAATGAGGTTGTAATTGTTGATACAATAATTGGCAATGATTGTTTTCCAGTTTCTAATACTACATTTAGATTTAATCCAAAACCAAGAAAAATTACAGCATATTGTAATATCTTTTTAGATGTAAATTTAATTCCTTTTTCGAAACTCGATTTATCTTTTACTAAGGGATTTAAAATCATTCCAATAATAATAGCAATTATAGGTCCACCAATTAGAGGAAATTTAATTCCGATGATAAAAGATGGAGTTGCTATTAAAATAGCTAATATAAAACCTTTAAGGTTTTCTTTTATAAAAGTCATCATGTTCTCCTATTGGTTGTTGAATATAGCAAAAATTAATAATAAAATAAAATAATAGTTTTTGATTTATTGATAAAAATTTTTTATGAGGTAAATATGCTTGATTATAAAATAAGAACATTCATGACTTTGTGTAAAACGATGAATTATAGAATAACAGCTGAAAAGTTAAATATGAGCCAACCTTCTGTAACTCAACATATTCACCTTTTAGAGCAGTATTATGATACTAAACTTTTTATTTATGATAAAAAAACATTATTTAAAACACCTTCAGCAGAGCTTCTTGAAAAACATTTAGCAACAATAGTCAAAAATGAAAATTATTTAGAACAAGAGCTCAGTAGAACTAAAGTCAAATCGATAAGAATAGGTGCTACAAAAACTATCGGAAATTATGTAATTAATGATAAAATAGTTGAATTAATCAAAAGAAATTATATAGTCACTTTTATAATTGATAATACTAAATCGTTGTTGCAAAAATTGGATAATAATGAGTTAGATTTATTAATAATAGAAGGTATTTTTGACAAAAATAATTATGATTTTAGATTATATAAAAAAGAGTCTTTTTTAGGTATATGTTCTAATAAACATAGCTTTGCTAAAAGAATAGTTAGTTTTGAAGAAGTTTTTGATCAAGAGCTTATTTTACGAGAAAAAGGGTCAGGGACAAGATTAATTTTTGAACAAGAACTTACAAGAAATAATTATTCACTAAATAGTTTTAAAAAAGTACATTGCATTAGTAATTTCGAATTAATTAAAAATATAATTAACACTAATTCAGGAATTACCTTTGCTTATGAATCGATAATTAGAGATTCAAACTTAGAAACCTTTGAAATAGAAAATAACAAGATTTTGAGAGAATTTAACTATGTATGTTTAAAACATACTAATATTGATGAATTAATTTCAATTTTTGAAAATAACTAAATTAATTTAAAATTTTAATCATTGAATTCTAATTATATGTGTTTAATAATGAAAGAATATAATTTAAACAATATATTGATCTATGACTATTTTTTATAGTTATTTAAAGGAGAGTGATTTTGGAAGATTTAATTTTTAAAGATGATTTTGTTTTTGGATGTGCTACTGCATCTTATCAGATAGAAGGAGCAGCTAATGAAGGGGGAAGAGGTAAAACCATTTGGGATGACTTTTCACATACTCCGGGCAAAATATTAAATAATGAAAATGGAGATATTGCATGTGATTCTTATCATAGATATAAAGAAGATATAGCTATTTTAAAAGAATTAGGATTTAGTGCATATAGATTTTCATTTGCTTGGTCTAGAATTTTTCCAAATGGTATAAATGAGATAAATCAAGAGGGAGTTGAATATTACCATTCGGTATTGAAAGAACTAATTAAAAATAATATCACCCCATATGTAACACTATATCATTGGGATTTGCCCTCAGCATTAGGTGATTGGACTAACAGAGAGTGTGCTTATGCATTTAGAGATTATGCAAAATTCTGCTTTGAAGAATATTCTGGCGAAGTAAAAAATTGGATTACATTAAATGAACCTTTTTGTTCAAGTATTGTCTCCCATTATCAAGGACGTCATGCTCCAGGGCATCAAGATTTAAACGAGGCAATAACTAGTGCACATCATTTAAATTTAGCTCATGGACTTGCTGTTCAAGAATTTAGAAAACTCAAAATTGAAGGAAAAATTGGTATAACAATTAATACTATCTATCCACAAGCAGCTAGTAAATCTAAAGAAGATGTTTTAATTGCTGAGTTTGCAAAAGCTTGTCAAACTGATATTTTTATTTCTCCGATTTTTAAAGGAGAATATCCATTTCAAATAGAATCAATGTTAAATTTAAAAATACCTATTCAAGAGGGTGATTTAAAAAATATTAACCAAAAAATTGATTTTATTGGGATGAATTATTATAGCGAGAGTCTTGTTAAATATGATGAAAAATCTCCATTTAAAATGAAGGAGGTTAATAGTTGGCAAAACACTACTGAAATGGGATGGAGTATTGTGCCTAAAGGTCTATTAAGATTTTTGAGAACTTTAAACAATGATACTGATAATATAGATATTTATATTACAGAAAATGGAATGGCATCTAATGATGTACTAACCTTTGATATGAGAGTACATGATACTGAGAGGATTGAGTATTTTAGGCAACATTTATTATATTGTAAAAAGGCTATTGAAGAAGGAATCCCTCTAAAAGGTTATTTTGCTTGGTCTCTTTTAGATAATTTTGAGTGGGCTTACGGTTATTCAAAAAGATTTGGAATCACATATGTAGATTATAAAAATGATTGTAAAAGAATAATAAAAGATAGTGGTTACTTTTTAAGAGATGTAATGTTATCTCTAATTTAAGAAAATTGAGTAATATTCAAAAATAAGAAAATTCTTCACAACTAATATGTATTATTGGATTGTGAAGAATTGTTTTATTACATCCATTTTTTCTTTTTAAAAAATATAATTTCAATTATTGCTATAATTAGTAGTGATATACAAACGAATAAAAATGCGAAAGGGTGGTTTGCATAAGGAATTCCATCTACGTTTATCCCAAGTAGCCCAGTAATTAGACCTAATGGTAAAAATATCACTGTAACAATGGAAAGCAAATACATTGTTTTATTCATTTTACTAGAAATTTGACTATCTAACTCGTCTTGAGCTACAGATATTCTCTCCTTTGCTGCATCTAGATCTTCAACATATCTAGTTAAAATGTCTAAAGTTTCTCTTAAACTTGCTAGTTCAGCTTTTTTGAAGAAAGTTATATTTTCAGTTTGTAATTTCAAAATAACATTTAATTGTGGAGATAAATACCTTCTTAGTTTAATAATTTGCCTTCTAAGCTCACTTATTACAGTCCTCAAGGGCTTATCTCTTTTGTCAAAGACTTTATCCTCTAAATCATCCACTTGGTCTAAAATGCTATTTATAGATTCATCCATTCTAATTGAAATATATTTAGTTAGTTGAGCTAAAAATGCACCTTCAGTTTTTGGACCATTATCATTGGTAATATCATTTTTTAGATCACTAATTGCTTTTACGCTTCGTCTCCAAATAGTAATTATTCTTTTATTATCAATCCAAATTCTCAAAGATACCATATCATCAGGCGCAGCTCCAACATTTAGATTGACTGCTCTAAGAATTAATAGAAGTCCTTCATTATGAGTAAAATATCTAGGTCTTGTATCTTCGGCTAATAATGCTTCAATTACTAAAGGATCAACATCGCTTTGTTGTTTAAGCCATTGATGGTTAATTTCTAAATTGTAATTTAAATCTATCCATAGTAAATCATCTTTAGTGTTAATTTTGTCTAGATTACTAAATTGAAGTATTTTATGTTTTCCTGAATTATCAATTAACAAAGCATTAATTGTATTATCATTTTCCATCTTATTAGCTCTCCTTTATATTAGTATTTCCCAATTAGAATGAAAAACCACTCTATTTACAATATGGAGTAGGATAATACAATAATCAAGAAAAAAGTATTAATATAAATGAAATAAGTGATGAGACATAAAAAAACTGTTAAAAGATAAAATCTTAAAACAGTTTTTGTAGTGGAGGTGGGGGGATTCGAACCCCCGTCCTAACGTGCCACCCACTGACGTCTACAAGCTTAGTTAATGAATAATTGTCGATAGAACATTGCACATTAACAAACTATATTCTATCCAAGCTGACTAAAATGTCCTTTTATTGCGCCAGCAATTATAAAAGTAAGCCCCTATTGTTACAAGCATCCCAGAGTTAAGAGCGGCACCCTAAAAGCCTGTACGCTAACTACAATTAAGCAGCGAAAGCGTATTCTGCAGTTTCGAAGTATTCTTCGTCTTTTTTAGCAGTTAATTTTGTTTGCTAGTTTTGGGAGTTGGCGCTCCGCTTGCAGCCACTGGCCTGATCTACGCCAGTCGAAACCGGTACACCCCCTTAGGTTATATACCTAAAGGGTACATCATTAAAATAATAAGATAACTAAAAAAAATCAAGTATAATTTAGTAGTTTTATCCTTAAATTCCTTATTTATAAATTAATAATTTTTTAAGTGGAATAAACAAAATTATATTTTATTCATATTAATTAAATAAATATACAAAAAATTACATATAAAATAATTTTTTTTTATTAAATAATTTTTATTATGATAACAAGAGGTGATTTTATCTAAGTTGTTATAATATAAAACTTTATGCACATGATTTAATATTTGTAAGTTGAAAAAGTGTTAATATAATTTGGATTTAGTTAAAAAATTGAAAATTGATTTATTAATTTAAATGAATATAAAATTCAGCAATATCAAATTTTAGGAGAAAAATATGAAAAAAATAATGACAATGATTTTATTAGTTGCTCTTGTTTCTTCAAGTTTTGTTTTTGCTAGTGGTAATAGTGAAAGTGCAAACACTAAAGAAGCAAAGAAAACAGAAATGCTATTATGGCTTCCACCTTTCGCATCAAGTAGTGATGCATTAGATCAACAATTCTGGAGTGAAACATTAGAACCTTGGGCTCAAGAGAATAATGTTGATTTATCAATTGAAATTACACCTTGGGGTGGATATGAAGAAAAATATTTAACTGGTTTTGCATCTGGAGAAGGTCCTGATGTAGGTTATATGTACATGCAAATGTTCTATGATTACATTCAAATGGGTGCTCTAGAAGATCTAGATAAATATTTTAATGAAGAAGAGAAATCCGATTATTATTATTACGATCAAGGTAATATGATGGGTGGTCAATATAGTTTACCATTTATTGTTGGTAATGCTAGAGTATTATATGCTAACCAAGATATTTTAGATCAAGCTGGTGTTACAGAATTACCTGAAACTTGGGATGAATTTATCGAAGTTTGTTTACAAATTAAAGAAAATGTTCCAGGTGTAATGCCTTTTGCACAATCTTGGGCAGATCCATCAATTGGATTACTAGATGATAATTTCTTCCCATATTTCTGGCAAGCAGGCGGTCAAATTTATAATGATGAGGGAACTAAACTTGCATTAACAGATAACGATGCAGCTTATGAGGCAGCTCAATTCTTATACGACTTAAGATTTAAGTATGACATAGTTGATGAATCACAACTTGGATTAACTAATGTTTCAAACGATTTTAAACAAGGTAATGTTGCTTTTGTTAGTCTTGGTGCTAATAAAGCCCAAAGTTGGACAGATGCAGGTGTAAACTGGACTTTTATTTCTTCACTAAAACAAGAAACTAAAGGTATTTGGGTAGCTTCTGATGCTTTAATTATGAATAGCGCTAGCGAAAACAAAGAGCTTGCAGCTTCTCTTATGAAGTTTATTACCTCTTCTGATACAATGGCTAAATTCCATACTGAAATTTCTGCTTTCACTCCAATTACAAAATCAGAAAGTTATAATGACAATCCTGCTTTTAAAGATATGTATGAAAATGAAACAGAATATTTCCATACTCTACCAGTAGCAAAAGCTTCAGCAACTATCTTCGATAATCTTTGTAAGAATTTACAACTTATGATGATGGGTGAACTTTCACCTAAAGAAGCTATTGATAGAACCGTTGAATATTCAACAAACGTTCTTTAATACTTTTGTAAATTAATTTAGGGAAGGTAAATCCTTCCCTAAAGATTCATAAATGAGGGGAAAAATGAAAAACAGAAACGATGCTGTTATGGGCTATTTATATATACTACCTAGCTTTATATTAATTAGTGTGTTTGCAATAATACCAATTTTCATGAATGTGTATTATAGTTTTACACAATTTAATGTTATTCAAAGTGCCCAATGGATTGGTTTAGATAACTATGCAAGAATGTTAAAAGATCCTTACATTGTGGCATCTTTAAAAAATACTTTTGTATTTACTTTAATCACAGTTCCTATGCAGACTATTTTAGCTTTATTACTTGCAGCAATTCTTGCGGGCCAATTTAGAAATAAAATAGGAGAAGCAATAAAAAGTGCTATGTTTATCCCTGTAATTGCTTCAGCTGTTTTAGTTGGTACTCTTTGGTCAATTTTCCTTGAACCTAACGGTTTAATGAATACTATTTTAAGTTTTTTACATATTCCTACTATAAACTGGTTGGGGGGTAAAACTTCAGCTTTATTATCAGTTAGTATGGCTACAATTTGGAAAAATGTAGGTTATTTTTTAGTAATTTATTATGCAGGAATTATGGATATTCCCAAAGAATTATATGAAGCATCACAAGTAGATGGTGCGTCAAAAATTCAACAATTCTTCCATATAACAGTTCCATCATTATCTTCAGTTACATATTTAATTGTAACTCTTGGAACAATTTGGTCTTTCCAAATATTTGACATGGTATTTACGATGACTAATGGTGGTCCTGGAATGAGTACTGTCACATTAGTATTAACAATATATAACGCGGCTTTCAAAAGCTTTAACATGGGTTATGCAGCTTCTATTGCATTAGTAATGTTTGTAATAGTAATTCTACTACAAACCTTACAAAGAAAATTATTAGGTGACGGGGGAGATGATAAATAATGATTAAACAAAAACAAAATAAACCAAGTTATTATATTCTCTTAGTTGTACTCTTATTTAATGCTTTAGTTGCAATATTTCCTTTTGTGTATATGGCTGTTATGTCTTTGACTCAGAAAGATATGTTAGATTTAGACTTTAGTAATACAACTTTTAGTTTTGTAAACTATTTTAAAGTAATTGATGGATTTAATTTATTAGTAAATTTAAGAAATTCAATTATAGTTACAGTTTCTTCTTGTATATTAAATGCAATTATTTGTTCGATGGCTGCTTATGCTTTTGCGAAAAAACAATTCCCATTTAGAGATAAGATTTTCGTATTATACTTAGCAACATTAATGATTCCAGGTCAAGTTACCATGATACCGGTTTTTGTTATAATCAAAAATTTAGGTTTGATGAACACTTATCCAGCTTTAATTTTACCAATAATAAATGCTTTTGGTGTTTTTCTAATTAGACAATTTATGGTAAGTGTTCCAGATGATTTATTAGATGCTGCAAGAATTGATGGTTGTGGAGAAAATAGAATATTTGTATCAATTGTTATACCTCTTGTTAAACCTGTTTTAGTATCTCTTACAATTTTTACATTTATAACAAGTTGGAATGATTTTTTATGGCCTTTAATAATTGCATCAAAACCTTCAATGAAAACTTTGACATTAGCAATAGCATCTTTAAAAGGCTCTTATTCTACTAACTATGGATTGGTTATGGCAGGATCGACATTCGCTTTCTTACCACCATTTATTTTATATATATTCCTACAAAAACAATTTGTTGAAGGAATAGCCCTTAGTGGAACTAAAGGATAATATTTATGGCAAATTATGATTTTTATTTAGCATCTTCATTAGAAAAAGTTTTTTCAAATAAACGTGTAATCGAAGATAAAAGAAAAGATATAGACTTATTACTTAATGATAAGTTAAATCTTCAGTTAGTATATAATTTATTAGAAGCAGATAAGCAAATTAGAAATAGACAGTTTAAAGTTAATATCATTACAAGTTTAAAATATGAATTATTTGATGTTAACCTTGTAAAGTGTGAATATTTAGCAACTGAAAATCAAGATAGATTTTATATTGATACAACTCCCGGATTATATCCTGATTTATTAACCAAGAATAAGGGATATATAAAACCTTTAGCAAATCAATTTAAATCATTATGGATTTCTATCTATCCAGATTCAAATATAAAAAGTGCTTATGTAACTATACAATTAGAAGAAGTTCTATTTGAAGATAATACTGGTAAAATGAGAAATACTAAAAAAGTTTATTTTGAAGAAACTTTGAATATTAATATGATAAACGAAGTATTACCAAAACTTCCAATTAAACACACACAATGGTTTCATACAGATAGTATAGCAAATTACCATAAGACTAAGGTATTTAGTGAAGAACATTGGTCATTAATTGATAAATATATAGACTTTGCCAGTAATAAATCAGATGTTAATCTTTTGTTAACCCCTGTATTTACTCCGCCTTTAGATACTGATGTTGGTGGGGAGAGAACTACAGTTCAACTAGTTGATGTATATTATAAAGAAGGTAAATATAGCTTTAATTTTGATAAATTAAAAAGATGGTGTTCACTTTGTAAAAAACATGGTATTGAATCTATAGAGATTGCTCATTTATTTACTCAATGGGGTGCTAAATTTACTCCAAAAATAGAAGTTTATGTTGAGGATGAAAATAAAGAATTTAAATTAGAGAAAAAGTTTGGATGGCATGTTAGTGCAACTTCAAATGAATATAAAGAATTCTTAAATTCCTTTTTGCCAAATTTAATTGATTTTTTTGAAAGCTTTGGTTATTCAAAAAGTAATCTATATTTCCATATTAGTGATGAACCACATTCAGAGCATCTTGAATATTATAAAAACGCGAAAAATTTAGTTTTTGACTTATTAAAAGACTGTAATATAATTGATGCTTTAAGTGATTATTCATTTTATGAAAATAAATTGGTTGAAATTCCAATACCAGCAAATGATCATATAGAACCATTTGTAAATAATGTTGATCACCTTTGGACTTATTATTGTATAGCACAAGGAAATTTAGTTCCTAATAGATTTATTGGACAACCTTCTTATAGAAACAGAATAATGGGTGTTCTATTATATTTATATAAAGTTGAAGGCTTTTTACATTGGGGATTTAACTTTTGGGAGAGTGAAAATTCTAGAGAAAGCATAAATCCTTTCATAAGTACTGATGGAAATTGTGCCTTCCCAGCTGGAGATCCTTTTTTAGTTTATCCAGGCCCACTTTCTTCTATTAGAAATGAAGTTCAGATGGAAGCTTTTTCAGATCTAAAATTATTGTACCTTGTAGAAAGTAAGATTGGTAGAGAAAAAACTGTAGAATTAATCAAAGATGGAGAAGATTATAGTTTCTCATTTACAGATTATCCAAGAAATAATAATTATATTATTAATTTGCGCAAAAAACTTATAAATAGTATAAAATGATTATAGTTCTTGATTAACAGTGTAAACTTACTTTATATTGTTGTGTATGAGAAAAATCAAGAAACATTTCGGATTAAGTTTATCAAGGTATAAGACCTTTAAGGCTATGATGAGTGTGTGTTTTATAGTTTTTCTCATATGCGCAACTTTAGGTGTGTTCTTTTTTCAAAAAATATCTAAAGAATTAAAAAATAATTTTCAAGAATTAAATGAGTATATTGTTTCAGTAGTTCAAACACAATTTCAAAATTCTCTAAATTATTCCACTACCATAATTTTAGATCCAATGAATCAAAAAATTATTAGCAATAATTATAATAGAGATGATACCTATAATCTTTCAATAAGACTGAATTCTTTTACAACTACAAATGCCATTATAGACTCACTATTTATATATTATCCAGAGATAGATTTAGTAATTTGTAATAGTGGTGTTTATGATTTAAAAGAATATTTCTTAATTGAATATGGTTATGACAATCGAAATGATTTTGAAAATTGGAAGACTTATCTTCTAAATAAAAAACCTGGATTTAGTTATGATTCTAAATTTGATCATATTATAAGTTATACAAGATTATCTTCTTCAAGTGATTTAAATAATGAATCCAATTTTAAACAAATAGTTGTATTTAATTTTGATATGAGTGGCTTAACCTTTGAGGATGATAAAGCATTTATTGATGAATTAGGATTTTATGTTGATGATAAATTGATATTAATAAAGCAAAATGAAAACAGCATGATAAATTCACTTTTTGAAAAGGGGTATGAATTAGAGTTTAAAAATAATACTTTAGCAGTTGATGATAATTTTATATACAAATACCCTTTTAATTTTAGCAATTTATATTTAATTACAAGTATGAATACAACTTCTTATCAAAGTAGTAGATTTTATTTAATACTTGCTTCTTTATTTACTCTTTTATTTAGTTTTATCGTATCGATTCTTTATTCTTTAAGAGAAAGTGAAAAATTGTTTAAGCCATTTAGAGATTTAGCATATAAACTCTCTCCAAATAAGTATTCAAAAGATTCTTTATTAATTATTAATGAGAAAATTGAATCTCTTTTAAAGGAAGATACTTTTAAAGATGATAAATTAAAAGTTCAATTTGAATCCCTTCAGAAGATGTTTTTGTTGAAATTGATTAGTGAAAACATCAGTGAAAAATACTGTTCTAAGCTAATTAAGGATTATGATATAGTTTTCTTATATTCTTCATTCTATATTTTTGTTTCAAAAGATAAAGATGTTAATTCTTTATTACTAAATTCACAGGATGAATTGTTTTATGATCTTTCTTGTACACTATTTTTAACTGAGTATGAAAACAAACTTATTGGATTTATTAATATTGAAGAAGAAAATAATGTTCAAGAAAAAATTCTTATGGAAATAGAAGATTTACTAAATGTAAACGGGTATGATTGTGGGCAGATAGATTTTAAACTAAGTGATTTTTGTTTGTCCTTTCCAGATCTTTATTTTGGTTATCAACAATGTACCTATCTTTCTAATGAGAAAAATGGTTTAGCAGCTTATATTGATAAAACTAAATACATAATCCAAGATTTAAAAACTTCTTTTGAAAATAATGATATAAAACTGTATGACTCATGTATAGATAGAGTTTTTTCAAACCAAACATTTATTCCTTCTTTCTTATTAGTATCTCTTGTAAAAGAAATTAAACAATATTCTCCTGACTTTGATTTAGATATTTCTAATGAAAAAAGGATTAGTAAGGATGTTTTTGCGAATTTAGTAAAAGGGAAGAGAGATGTCAGTGAGTCACAGAGAAGCCTAGTCGATAAGGTAAATTACATTATTGATAATTCATTTAAAAATGATAGTTTGGGACTTTATTTAATAAGTGATCAATTAAATGTTAGTAATACATATTTATCAACTGTATATAAAGAGAGTTGTGGAATAGGTATTGTTCAAAAGATTAATCAAAAAAGAATTGCATATGCCAAACATCTATTACTAACCACAGATAAGAGTGTAAAAGAAGTCGCTCTTTCTTCAGGGTTTTCAAGCGATATATCATTTATTAGAGTATTTAAAAAAATTGAAGATTTAACTCCAGGTAAATTGAGAAAGAAAAATAAATAGTTACATGTATTTTCTAAAAAAAATCTCACTTTATATTACTAAGTTTGATTAATATGCTAATATACTAAAAATTTTTTAAAAAGTTACTGTGAGGAATTAATGGGTATAGCTGTCGAAGTTGTAATGACAATGATGATTTTACTTTGTATTGGATACTTTATTTATGATAAACCTTGGGCTGGGGAAACAGCTGTCACTATGATAAGCAAATTGCTATTAAATGTTTGTCTGCCTTGTATGCTTTTATATAGTATGGTTAATTCTGTATCTCACGATCAGTTAATATCTTTTGGAATTTTACTACCAATTACGGTATTATTAATTGTTATTTTATTTTATTTTTCTCTATTTATAGCTAAACTTTTCAAAGTAAGTAAATCCAGACATGGTACCTTTGCTACCATGGGGAGTATTTCAAATACCATTTTTTTAGGTCTCCCTGTTTGTACTATGATTTTCGGTTTTGAAAGTGTTCCTTTAGTAATGCTTGGTTTTATTGCAGGTAGTATAGTAACCTTTACATTAGGGCTTTCAGGTATTATGAAAGATGCTACCTATTTGGGAGAACAAAATGCCAATCTTACACTAAAGGATCAATTGAGGAACATGTTTTTAAATCCCATTATGGTTTCTTTATTTGTTGGTTTATTATTAAACTTATTAAACGTTAAATATTTTCCAAGTTTAAATACAGCTCTGGGCTATATCTCGAATATGACCACCCCGCTTTCTTTATTGTTTATCGGAATGTATATGAGAACAATGAATCCCAAAGAGTTTATACCTGATAAGGATTCTATTTTAGTTCTGATTATACGCTTTATAATTGCACCTCTTTTTGCTTATATTTTTTATACTGGATTTACACTTATTGGAGTAAATATAGATCAATATGCTATTGATGTATTAGTTATTCAAGTAGCTTGTTGTGTGTTAACCATGACTTCTATTTTTGCTATTGAATATAAAGCTGATGGAAAATTTGCAACAAAAACAGTCGCAATTAGTAATTTAATATTTCTTTTCTTCTTACCAATTTATATAATGATTTTAGTTTAAAGGATTATATTGTGACAATTTTAATTATTCACTCTTCTCCAAGAAGTAATGGATGCTCTTCAACTATAGCTAGAAATATTGCTAAACAATTTGAAGGTGCATCGCTTTTAGAAATAAATTTACATAAGGAAAACCTTCCTTATTGTGCTGGTTGTTTAAATTGTGTAAAAAAGTCTATGGAAGCTTGTCCCCATAGTAAGCAAACTCTATTAATGAGAGATAAGATGCTGAAAGCAGATTTAATTATAGTTGCAACCCCGGTATATATTTTACATATGAGTGGTCAATTAAAAACATTTATAGATCATTTTCCTTCAATTTTTCTTATGCATAGGCCAGAGAAGGCTATGTTTAGTAAGCAATTAATTATTGTAACTACAGCAGCTGGTCCTGTTTGCAAAGAGACTCTCAAAGAAATTAGTGGTATTTTTACTCAGTTTGGGATTAGTAGAATTTACAAATTAGGATTTGCAGTAGCATCTCCAACCTATAATTCAATAAAAAAAGAGAAATTGCTTAAAATAGAAAAGCAAAGTAATAAAGTAATTAAAAAAGTTAAAAGAAATATTTTTAAACCAAAAGTTTCTTTAAAAATTAGATTTAACTTTTTCATATATAAAATGGTACAAAAAAAATTCCCTGCAAGTGAAGCTGATGGCAAACATTGGCAGCAAAATAATTGGTTTAAAACAGGTAGACCTTGGAAATAGTAAAATAATTTAGATAAACTAGTATTTTATATGATACAATTAGCAAAAGGACAAAAACCATGGAAAAAATTGTATCACAAGTTAAATTTAGTGAAAAAATTACTTATAGTACTGGTATATTAGGTCAAAATTTAATTTATAACCTAATGGCAATGTATATATTGTTTTATTTTACAGATATTTTATTAATTCCTGCTTCGATAGCAAGCATAATTATAATAATTGCAAGTTTATGGGATGCTGTAAATGATCCAATTATGGGCATGATTGCAGATAATACAAGAAGTAGATGGGGAAAATTTAGACCATATTTAATATTTGGATCATTTTTTATTGGTATTATCACAGTATTAAACTTTTCCAATGGTTTTACAAACTATAATTCAAAAATTATTTTTGCCGCAGTAACTTATATATTTTGGGGAATGATTTTTACATCTTGTGATATACCTATTTGGGCTTTATCTTCAGTTGTGTCTTCCTCCTCTAAACAAAGAGACCAACAAGTTACTTTTGGTAAAGTTGGAGCGACTATTGGAGTTGTAATTTCATCTGTTCTCTCAGTGCCAATTTTAAATATGTTTGGGGGAGAGAGAAATTCAAACGCTTATTTTTATTTAGCTTTGATATTTGCAGGAACGGGTTGTATATTAATGTTTATAACAGGGCTGTTTTCAAGAGAAAGAATAAAACCCAATAAAGAGAAGACGCCTTTTAGAGAAAACATCAAAACAATAATTTATAATAAGCCATTGCTATTATTAATGATTGCATTATTTGTAGTTAATTTTATAAATAGCATTAGACAAAGTGTTCAAATATATTTTGCTGTATATACTTGGGGTGATGCAAATTACATGACCTTAATCGGCTTAGCTTTAGTTGTTGGAATGCTTTTTGGTATGATTTTATCACCATTTTTATTAAGTAGATATAAGAAAAGAAGTATTTATATCATTACTTGTATAACCGCAAGTGTTGTTAGTTGTATTCCTTACTTCATAGATTATTCTAATATAGTATTAGGTTTAATATTTATTGGACTATCATTTTTATTTAGTGGTATTGCAATGATTGTCACAACTAGTATGCTAATGGATACAATAGATTGGGCTGAATATCAAAATAACTTTAGAAGTGAAGGGATTGTGTTTTCTATGAACACCTTTCTAACCAAACTTGGAGCTACAATATCGAGAGTAATTTTAGGAGTAAGTTTAGTTGTTTTAAAATATGTAGAAAATGCACCAAGAACAGAAAGACTTCAATCAGGTTTTAGTTTTATGGTATTTATTATACCATCTATAGCTTTTTTATTAGCAATAATTCCAATTTACTTTTATAATTTAGATGAAGAGAAGCTTAAAAGTATTAAATCAAAATTATTAGAAAGGAGAGATAATAATGGATAATGATTTATTAAAATTTTTTAAACCACCTCAATTAACAGAAGCAAAAAGAGTCTTATGTGTTCAGCCACATAGTGATGATAATGAAATTGGAATGGGAGCTACAATAAAAAAATTGTCTACAATGGGTTGCGAAATCCATTATTTAACAATAACTGATGGAAGACTTGGTACTCAAAATGAAAATCAAGATTTGAATGAGCTTGCAGAAATAAGGAAAAAAGAAGCTGTTGCTGCTGGAAAATTGTTAGGAGCTACCCATTTTCATTTTTTTGAATATAAAGATGGAACTTTAAAAACTTCTAGAAAATTAAGTTATAAGATTTCTGAGTTAATTAGAACGATAAAATGCGATTTTGTTTTTGTATGTGACCCTAACTGTAAATATGAAGCCCATTTGGATCATGTAATTGTTGGCCAAGCTGTATCACAAGCAGTAATTAGTTGTTCTCTAGCTAAATATCCTGAAAAAACTAAAACAAAACCATTTGAGGTTGCGGCAATAGGTTATTATTTTACTCCAATGCCAAATACTTTTGTTGATATAACACAATATTTAGATTTTCAATTCAAGGCTATGGAAATTCATAAAAGTCAATTATCCGGAGAGCTTTTAAATATGTTTAAAGGATATTTAATCAATCAATATAAAAACTATGCAACCGAAGAAAATTGTGAATACTCTCAAGGACTTAAATTGCTTAGACCTATGCATTTACATTGTGTAACCGAGGTAAATCATATATAAACAAAAACCACCAAGTAAGAAAAATAGTTCTTAATTAGTGGTTGTTTTTAGTAATTAATATATTTTATTGGTTAGCAAGGCATGTTTTTAAAATTCTCTTTTCATCATATCTTGTTAATGCAATGCAAGCTAAAATACATAATCCAGCTGCAGTGAAGGATGCTAGTCTGTATCCGATAACACCTTTTGCTGCAAAGCCGGTGAATATTAACATAGCAATTGATTGACCTAGCTTAAATGCAAAAGTTCTTGCTGCAAAGAACATCCCGTTTCTATTTATTTTAGTATTAACTTCATCCTCTTGAGCTACATCGGCAACCATCGCTTGAGGTAAGATACCTAAAATAGCCATTGAAATTGAAGCTATTGCTACAACTAAGATTCCCCAAGAGAGACCTCCAAAACCTATAATTCCAGAAAGGGCAGTTAGAACATAATCTATAGCAAATACAATGAAGGCGAACATAACTATTTTCTTTTTTCCGAATTTTGGTGCTAAAATATTTACAAGAGGATACCAAAGAAGAGAGAGTGCGGTCATTAATACAAATAGTGTTGCACTATGACTTTCTTTTAACCCCATAAGAGAAACAACAAAAAATGGCAATCCTGTTTGAAATATTGTTAAAGCAGTAAAATATAAAACATCACTATAAACAAAACTTCTAAAATCTTTGTTTTTGAATGTTAATTTTAATGATTGGAAAGCATTTTCATTGCTAGGTTGAACTTGTTTGAGTTTTCTCTCATCAATAAAGAATGTCGGAATAAGCATTAAAATACATGCAATAAATGAAAGAGAACCAAAGGTAATTCTCATAGCAGTAATTCTGTCAAAACTTGATCCTAACATATTCCAAATGATTGGAGCTAAATAAGCAAGGGAAGTACCAATAATAAAGGTTAAAGATATAGCAGTACTAACAGCAATTCTACTTTTTTGATCATGTCCTATAACTGGAATTAATGCATTGTATGGAGTACAATATATAGTCATACAAAGATAAAAACCCATAAGTGTTATAAATAACCAAAAAGTATTTATATTTGAAATTGCACTTTTGGGGGCACAAAATACTAATGTAGTTATAATTGAAAAAGGAATCGCAACTTTTTTCATGAAAGGGATTCTTCTACCCTTAGGATTTTTAGATTTATCACTTAGATTTGCAATCAAAGGATCTGTAAACGCATCAAAAATTCTCCCAATAAATGTTATTAAACCTATAATTGTAATAACTCTAAAAATAATATTCCCTTGTTGAATAAACAGTGTTTGTCCAGCTAATATTGATTCACTTGAAGGTTGATAAAAATATACTAACCAGTTAGAAATGATTCCTGCCAACATTGCCCATCCCATTTGACCTAAAGCGAAAATCCAAATTGTAGATGTCATCTATATCTCCTTTTTACAATAATAAATTGCTATATCTATTTGTGTTTTTAATTTTTGTTCTGTAGTAATTAATAAATCTAGTGGTATAATAGATGGACTTACAGCACCTTTAATACAAGTTTGGAAAAGGGAAGAAGCTGTTGAATAATAGAATTGATCAAAATCAAAATCATCCCTTATAGAATTATCCTCTAAGCCTTTATTATATATTCTCTTTGCTAATATATAAAAAGACTTATATAGTCTATTGTATGAACTTTCTAATTCTTCATCCATTTTATTAAAAGAAATAAATGTATCAAAATCTGATAAGAATTTTAAAAAATTTTTATTATCATTGTAAAAAGATAAATAAAAGTTTAATAAATTTTCTAATTGTTCAATTGCAAGTTTATCCTGAAATTGGATAGAGTTAACTTTTGGTTTTATCTCGTCAATGATTTTTGTTAAATGGTATATTGCACAACCATAAATCAAAGTTTTCTTATTTTTAAAGTATCTATATAAAGAAGCAACACCAATTTTAGCGTTTTTAGCTATTTCATTAAATGAAACTTTTTGAATTCCCTTTGATGCAAATAGCTTTAAACTTACCTCATAAACTTTTTCAATATTCTTTTCTTTATATTTTTCAACAGTTGTAGAAAAATTTTCCATTGACAGCTCCTAATTGCAGATGATAGTATTACTATCATATTGATAGTAATACTATCATTAGAATAATGATTTGTCAAAAAATATTTTTAGGAGACTGTATGGAAATCTTTAATAATCCCATTTCTAAGAAGGCTGAGAAGAAAGCAATTAAAACTTATAAGAAAAACAAGAAGAAATTTGGGGATGATTCAAATCAGAAATATCATTTAGGCTTAGCATCTAATGAAGTGTTATCAAAATTGTCTACCTATAACATAACACTAGCTGATAAAAAATTGAAACTAGAAGTTAAAGATCCAGTTGTTATTGGAAATATAAGGATGGGATTTGGTCACTATAGAATTGCAATGGCTATGTGTAGTGCTGCTAAGTATTTGAACAAAACTCCACTTTGGATGGATTTAGCCTCTTTTGATGAAACAAGTGGATCAAAACTAATTAAACATCAAAATCAATTGTATTCTATGGGATCTAGATTGTCTCAAAAATATTCTTTATTTAATAAATTTTATTGGGAACCTTTAAATAGTGTAGGGTTTGCTAAACTTAGTTACAATGCTATTGATTTACAAAATGCTAAGTTATTTACTCCAATTTTTAATGATTTAGATAAAAATATTCCCTTTGTTGGCACTCACTCTTGGACTGCACAAGCTGCAGTGGAAGCTAATTTTACTAAAGTTGTAAATGCTATTCCTGATAATTGGCCTATGGCATTACATTTTGCTCCTGGTGCTCTCCATACTGTACAAACCCACTCAGCATATTGGGGATATAGGACTTTAAGAAATATGAGTGAAAATAAGGTTGTAAATTTAGATTCGAGAGATATTTCTATGGTTGGCCATTATATAGATCATGAATTAGTATCAAATATAAATTCAGATTGTAATAGAAGGATTAATAGTGCAAAAAATGGTGGTAAACCAGTTGTATTATTAACTATAGGAGGAGCCGGAGCTCAAGCTTCTTTATATGAAAAGATTATTAATTATTTAAAAGATAAAGCAATTGTTTTAGTTAATTTAGGAGATCATAAATCTGTATTTGATGCAATGAAAAAAAAGTTCACAGATGCAAAATGTCATACCTCTTATTCTGAAGTTGAAAAATTTAGTGTTGAAGATGGCCTTCATCTTTTCTATAACGATGATATATTTAGTGCTGTTTATGCTACAAATATATTGATGAGGATGTCTGATTTATTACTAACAAAACCGAGTGAATTAGCTTTTTATCCTATTCCCAAACTAATGTTAAAGAGAGTTGGTGGTCATGAAATGTGGGGAGCAATTCATTCTAGTGAAATTGGTGATGGAACTTTTGAATGTGAAAGTGAATCTCAGACTATAAATATGTTAAAATTATTAATTGATTCACCTGAGAGTAGAATTTTGTTAAATGAGGCGATTATTGATGCTGCAAAAATTGGAATCTATGATGGTGCTTATAAAGTTATTGAATCAGCATTTGAAAGATAAACAAGAAATTATTTGAATTATAATTAACATCTCTATTTTAGAGATGTTAATTTTCGGTTTAAGTAAATTAATAATGTTTATTTTATAAATATTATCCTTTATTAATAAGTATCTAATCTATTTGTAACAATTATAGACTAATTTATAAATAAATTTAATCTAGGAGTGAATGTATTTATGAAGAAGAAAATAATTGTATTATTATTAGTTTCAATGGTTAGTTTCTCTCTATTTTCAGAAGGAACTAAGGAAATTAATCTCTCAAAAGAGAATAATTCAACAAAATCTGTTAAAAATGTAATCTTGCTTGTTGGGGATGGGATGAGTGTTGCACAAATAGCTACTACAGAAGCCTATGTTGGAGCACAAAATGGAGAGTATATATCTAAACTTAATTTTGAAGACTTTGAACATCAAGGTTTAACTTCAACTTATGCAGGAGATAGATTGATTACTGATTCAGCTGCTGCAGGAACTGCTTTAGCAACTGGTTTTAAAACATATTGTGGTGCTATTTCAGTAGACATGAATAAAAATGATTTAAAGACTATTTTAGAATATGCTCAAGATAGAGATAAAGCTACTGGTATTGTCACATCTACTCGTGTAACCCATGCAACTCCTGCTGTATTTTTAGCAAAAAATATTGATAGAAATGCCGAAAATGAAATTGCTGAAGATGAAGCTTATAGTGGTGTGGATTTTTTAGCAGGTGGTGGATATAGATATTTTGTATCTAAAGATAATGAAAAAGGGTTAGCTTCAAAAAGAACTGACGGAAAAAATTTAATTAGTGAAATGGAAAAAAATGGTTATAAGAGTTTTATAAGTGAAGATTCTACAATAGATTTTTTAAATTATAAACCTAAAGCTGGTGATAAAATTGTGGGATTATTTTCAGCATCACACCTAGATTATCAAATTGATAATGCAAATCAACCAACTTTGGCTCAAATGACTGATAAGGCTATAGAGAGTTTATCTACCGATAGTGATGGTTTTTTCCTTATGGTTGAAGGTGGTAGAATAGACCATGCATGTCATGCAAATGATGCTGTAACTGCAATTGAAGATACTTTAGCTTTTGAAGATGCAGTTCAAGTTGCAATTGATTTTTATAATAAAAATCCAAATGATACTTTAATTATTGTAACAGGAGATCATGAAACTGGAGGCTTAACTTTAGGTTTTGCAGGAACTCACTATGAAAGTGCTTATGAGCAGTTGCAAAATCAAAAAATATCATATGAAAAATATGGAAGTGATTATTTTTCAAATTATAAAGAAACCCATTCAATTGGAAATTGTAATCTATCAGATTTAGAAAATGATCTAAATTATTACTTTGGCCTAAATAATTTGACAGATGAAGAGAGAACTTCTTTGGAAAATGCATTAAAAAGATCTATTGCTGGTGAAATAATTACAGGTTCTCAAAATAGTGATTATTTACTATATGGTGGATATGAACCATTTATCATGGAGATTACTCATATACTAAATAAGAGGGCAGGTGTTGCATTTACTTCTTATTCGCACACTGCTGTACCTGTTGCAACATTCGCGATAGGTAATGGGAGTGAAAACGTTAATGGGATGTTTGATAATACTGACATCTTTGACTTTATGCTAAACGCTATTGAAAGCACAAATTAATAATTAATATGAGAGGG
This sequence comes from Sphaerochaetaceae bacterium, assembly GCA_963677735.1. Taxonomy (GTDB): domain Bacteria; phylum Spirochaetota; class Spirochaetia; order Sphaerochaetales; family Sphaerochaetaceae; genus Pleomorphochaeta. The sequence goes on along the minus strand of OY782505.1, from coordinate 852,951 downwards.
ATAAAATTAAATAATAATAATTTAAGCAAATATTTTTCAATTTTATTAAGTATTATAACTTTGATTTTAATTATTGTCCCAACACAATTTAGTTCAACTCAATCACCAAAAGCTTATAAAGCTGAGGTGATTGGTGTTGATAACGATAATTTGGAACAATATGGGATTTCTAAAGTAGGAAATCAAGGTGTTTTAGTTACTATATTAAATGGAGAATATAAGGATATAAAAGTTAAGGGTGTAAATCTTTTAATGGGGAAAATGGAATTAGACAGTGTTTATGAGATTGGAGATAAAGTATTAGTTACTCCTTACATTGTCAATGATGAAATTAAAAGTGTAACTTTGGTTGGACATTATAGAATTGGTGTTGAAGTTTTACTTATGGTTCTTTTTGGTTCATTTTTAATATTATTTGCCGGTTGGACTGGCTTTAAGGCTTTAATATCATTTTGTTTTTCTGCGTTGATGATATTTAAAGTACTCTTACCATTAGTTCTATTGGGATATAATCCAATTGCAATTTCTTTAGTTGTAGTTATCTCTCTTTCCTTTGTTATCCTATTTGTTATAGGTAATTTTTCTAAAAAGGGGCTAGCTTCATTTTTAGGAACGGTAAGTGGGATTGTTGTAACATGTATTTTATCAATTATATTTACAAGATTACTTAAACTTAGTGGTGCAGTTAGACCATTTATGGAAACTCTTTTGTATAGTGGATATTCTCAAATAAATATAACTGATATTTTTATTGCTAGTATTTTTATGGCAGCAAGTGGTGCATTAATGGATATTTCAATGGATGTTGCAACTAGTATCGAAGAAGTTCACATGCATAATTTAAGCCTGACCCAATCTCAATTAATATTATCTGGATTTAGGGTAGGTAGAACTGTGATTGGAACAATGACTACTACACTTTTATTGGCCTATTCAAGTAGTTATATGGGACTATTATTAGTATTTATAGCTCAAGGAACTCCCTTGTTACAAATCTTAAATTTAAATTATGTAAGCTCAGAGATTCTAAATACTATTGTTGGTAGTTTCTCCCTTGTTTTAACAGCTCCTCTCACCGCAATCATTGCAGGACTGTTATATGGAGAAAAAAAATAGTAGATTTTGCCATTATGTTTTTAATTACTAATTGAAAAGTTGTTTGAATAATACTATATTGTTATACAAAAATAAGAGCTTGATTAAATAAAATTATTTGTGATAGCAACTTTTATTAAGTTGTGTTTTCTGGTTTTGTGATTTATGATTTGATTAGGTTTAGAAAAGGGAGTATTGATATGAAAAAATTATTATTAGCCTTAATGGTTATTTTAACGCTAAGTATTACTAGTGTTTTTGCAGGTGGTCAAAATGAAGCTGCCCAAGCAAAAGAAGATGAGAATATTGTTTTAGAATGGTGGACTTGGGATGCAGATATGAAAGAGAAAAACCAAGAAATTATAGCATCTTATCAAGAAACACATCCTAATGTTACTATAAATAATACTATTGTAAGTACTACAGAATATTGGACTAAAATTAGAATTTTAGCGAACCAAAATAAACTTCCGGATGTATTTACAATGAGTTCAAGTACATTAGAAGAATGGGCTGAAAATGGTCTCGTTTTAGAATTAGATTCATTTATTGATTCCGATAATACTAGAGAAGTCTTTTATCCAAAATTATTAGATGCTGTTAAAGAGGTAAGTGCTACAGATCATTATTATGCTCTTCCTTTTGCTTTAGTAACTACTACATTATTCTATAACAAAGATGCATTTGATCAAGCTGGTTTAGAATATCCTAATGATGATTGGACTTGGGATGATTTTAGAAGTGCCGCTAAGAAATTAACTATAGATAAAGATAATGATGGTCAAATTGATCAATATGGTTATTGGTTCTATGGTAGATATGCACATGTTGAACCTTGGGTTTATGCAAATGGTGGTAGTTTATTAAATCATGATACTATGAGATTTGAACCAGATGCAGCAGCTCTTGAAGCTTTAGAGATGTTAACTGATTTAGTATTAGTTGATAAGAGTGCTCCAACTCAAAAAGATATGAGTTCTGTAAGACAACAAGATGTATTCCCATTAGAAATGGCTGCTATGTGGACTGATGGTTCCTGGAATATAAATAACAACAGATTGGTTGCAGATCCTTCTCTTAATTGGGGAATTGCAAAAATCCCTACAGGTCCTAGTACAGATAATCCTATCACTTATGCTTGGGCTGATTCTTATTCAATTGCTCCTAATACAGAGCATCCTCAAGAAGCTTGGGAATTTACAAAGTATGTTGCTGGTGAAGGTTTATCTTTAGATATGTACTTAGTTGGTAAAATACCTTCTTTCAAAGCTTTAACAGAATCAGATGAATTTGCTGATCCTAATCAAAAGCCTGCTGAAATGTATATACTAAAAGAACAAGCTGACAGTCAAATGACTACTTCATTTACCAAAGGTTGGAGTGAATGGAGAGGTTATGGTGCTGCTGAGTCTTTGGGATTAAATGGCTTAATTGATGGTGTAATTAATGGTGAAATGAGCTTAGATGAAGCTTTAACTAAAGGTACAAACTCAATTAACACTGTTTTAGCTAGATATTATAAATAATTTAAAATGATTATTATGGTTACATACTCTTATGTAGCCATAATATCTTTTTTTTAATAAGGAAATTCTATGAAAAATAGGAAATTATTATGGCATAGTAGATTTGCCCCTTGGCTTTTTTTACTGCCAACTATAATAGGTTTATTAGTTTTTAGATTAATTCCAATAGTTTGGGCTTTTGTATTAAGTTTTACACAATGGTCACTTTTAGGTTCTCCCAATTTTGTTGGGCTATCTAATTTTGTTGAGGCTTTTAATACAGAAACTTTTATTCAAACATTTTCCAATACTATAGAATTTTCTATAATCTATGTTATTGGTTCAATAATATTTGGACTTTTTTTAGCTGTTTTAATTAATATAAAAATAAAATCAATCGCTTTTTTTAGAGCTGTAATTTATCTACCAGTTGTAACATCAGCTGTTGCTGTTGGTATTGTTTGGAATTGGATTTTAGGACCAAATATTGGCTTATTACATTCAATTTTAGCAAGTTTAAACATAACTGCTCCTTATTGGTTAGGGGACCCTAAACTTGCACTAACTACCGTAGCTAGTGTCCAAGTTTGGAAAATGGCTGGTTATAGTATGATATTGTTTTTATCTGGGCTTCAAGGTATATCTGCTGAAACTTTAGAAGCTGCAATTGTTGATGGTGCTTCTAAAGTACAAAGATTTTTTAGAATAACTCTTCCTATGTTATCTCCAACAGTATTTTTTGTATTAACTGTTTCAATTATTGATTCATTTAAGAACTTTGAATTAATTTATGCTATGACAAAAGGTGGACCACAAAATTCAACTAATACTCTAGTTTATGATGTTTATTTAAATGCATTTGTATACTACAGGGTTGGTTATGCATCAGCTGTAGCTTTTGTTCTATTGGTATTTGTAGGTGTGTTAACCCTATTAAATTTCTATATTAAACGCCATTGGGCTCAACCTTTAGAGTAGGAGGATGTATAAATGAGTAATAAAAATTTTGATAAAGTTAATCCTCTTAGAATTGTATTGATAGTAATTGCAGCTTTAGTGGCAATTTTCCCTTTTTTGTGGATGTTACAAAATTCATTCAATACAGAACAAAATATATTTAGTAAAAGTGTTTTTAAAATACCAGATCTTTTATTTAAACCTAATATGTTTGAAAATTATCAATTAGTTATTGGTAAATATAACTTTGGAAGATATACACTGAATTCTATTTTTGTTTGTGGTTTAGCTTCTATTGGTCAAGTTATAATTTGTACTTTAGGTGGATTTGTTTTTGCGAGGATGAGTTTTAGAGGTAGTAAAGTGGTTTTTACCCTGCTTCTAATTACTTTAATGGTTCCTGTACAAGTTACTATTATTCCTGAATATTATATTATGATGAAGTTAAATTGGTTAGATACATTCTTACCTCTAATCGTTCCATCATTTTTAGCTGGTGCTTTTGGTACATTTATGTTAAAAGAATATTTTGAACAAATACCTGATGCTCTTCTTGATGCTGGTATTATTGATGGGGCGAATGCTTGGAAGATGTATCTTCATATTTTCCTTCCACAATGTTCTGCTCCTGCTGCAACTTTGTTTATTATTGCTTTTATGAATAACTGGAATGACTTATTGAGACCTATGTTGTATTTAACTAAAGAAAATTTATATACAGTAACCCTTGGTTTAACTCAATTTCAAAGTCAATATTCAGCAAAATGGAACTTGCTATTAACAGGTAGTGTATTATCTATTTTGCCTTTAGTTATTGTATTCATTTTTGCACAAAAATATATTATTGAAGGTTCAATCTCCTCAGGAATAAAAGGGTAGTTAATGCAGAGTAAAATTGTAGAAGTTAAATTAGATGATAATAATATACAAAAATATCAATTAATTAGTGATTTTAAATGGGATGATTTAATTTTTAAATCTCCCTCTTTTAATAATAAAGTTATAGTTGCTATGGCTAGACTGTATCGTGTAAATATTATACCAAAAGACCCATCTGCCTATGGTTTTTTAGTTTTTTATAATATTAATGATATTAAAATTGATTTAGATAGGCATACTGAAATTGGATATATTTTTAACGATCAAGTTTTACTAAATTATTATTTTGAAAAGGCACATAGAGAAAATGAAGTAGAAATAGACCAATTTAGGTTAATTTTTAAAGATCCAAAATTACAGGATATCTATAATCTTTTATTAAGCAAGAATTTAATTGCCTTTGCTGAAGGCAATTTAGATACTGTAACCTTTTTCCCACTTTCTATGGATATGGGATATTTAAGTGATATCAAGTCAAAAATACTATCTGTAAATAGTCACTTTTTTCTCATGGAATTAACAGATATAGACTCTCCTTATGATGAATTAGGAACACCTCATAGTTTAGCGTTACAACAATCTAAAATTTTATTACCTCCATTGAATCACAGAGAATGTTTGTTGGTTGATTATAATGATAATGTTTTTATAAAATATTTAGAAATTGATGATTTGAAAATAAAAATTGATAATAAAGTTTTTATAAATAATGAAAATTCAGTTTTTTATTATCGACCAGAAACTAGAATTACACCCAAATGTTTAGGCAGTGCATTGATTATTATTAAAGATAAAGTAGTAGCTGTAAAAGAAGGTGGCCAGGTTGTAGTACCAATGGCAGGCTTTGTAATTCAAAGCGATGATCATATCTTTATAAATAGTTTAGATGTTAGTTATATTGGTGAATCAAATAATTATAAATTTGGTGTTCAAGTCGGTCCGGCTATGGTTGTCGAGGAAAACCAAATTACTAAATTGGATTGTCCTTTTTATACTGGAGAAGGAGTGCCATACCCATCAACTGTTTATCCATTAGATTTTGATAGCGGAAGAGCTTCTAGAATTGGTATCGGCGAGCTTGATAATAAACCAATAATAATTTGGGCTGAAGGTGCTGGGAAACTTGGTTATATAAAATCTAAGGAGAGTTGTGGCGCTTCTCTACTTGAATTTTCATCCTTTTGTAAGTCTATAGGGATTAAAAATTTGATAAATCTAGATGGTGGTGGTTCTGCACAAATAATCTATAAGGGTAAAAGATATTTAAAGATAGCTGATAGAGAAAAGGATGCTATAACAGAGGCTGAAAGACCAATACCTTTGGCAATTATTCATAAATAAAATTTTTCAAGTTATTTCTTTTTAAAATATTTTACTATGCCTATTATAGAAATAATTATAATAAAAAATATTGAAAGCCATTTTAAATTTGTTGCTAAAACACTTAAAGTGGCTATTTTATTTTTATTTGTCATTAGGTATCTTGCTGTTAAATAGTTTTCACTCATATCAATTAAAAAAATAAATAAAATATAAATATTAACTAGCTTTTTGCTTTTTTTATGGAGAATTAACTTTTCATTAATAATAAAGAAGAATAAACAATATGATATTGGCCAAATTATGTCTATGCTTGTTGCCATCATTATATAAGATTGAATGTTATCATTTGTAAAGTTCTTGGTTACTTCTAAGAATTTTGGTACTGTTAAAAAAAACATTGTTTCTGCAAGTTTAAAATTAAAATTTTTACTAATAAAATTTGATATGAATATAAAAACTAATACCATTGAAAAAAAAGAAAATAAAACTATGTTTTTGTATTTTAATTTACTCATAATCTTTGTTTAAGGAATTTATAAATTGAAGGATATCTTTCAATACATTATCTTCAATTGTAGTATCTATTTCATAATATTCCTTAGTTTCTCCTGTTTTGCATTTTTGAAAAAGATGATTATAATTCTCATATATTTTTATTGAATAATTACAATTTAATAACTGTTTAAATACTGGAATATTTAAATTTGCATCTACTTGAGTGTCTAAGCTACCTTGTAATATTAGTGTTGGAACTTTAATTTTTGATATATAATCTTTAGGATCAATTTTAAAATAAGTTTTATACCATGGTAGGTTAAGTGTGTTAAACACAGTTAAGGCTGATTTATCATCGTTTCCGAGAGATTTGAATATGGGTAAGAGTAAAGATTTTTTATCTTCAATGGTTAAAGTGTCATCTATAACCGTTTCAGTAATTTTATCAATTTTTTCAACTAATTCTTTATTAGTTTTTGTTTGATTTAAAGCTTTAAGTAATTGAAATTTATAAATCTCACGACCGCTTACACTTGGTGAGCCCATAAGAATTATTGAATCTACATTATTAGCTAATATTTGAGAAATTAAAGCTCCTTCACTGTGCCCTAATAATATAATCTTATCAATATTTTCATTTTGTCTAAGATATGTAATTTGTGCCTTTATATCATCTGCAATTGTTAGAGTTGTCTCTTCTAATACATTTTCTCCATGATAACCCCAATCGTCACAACGAAGAGTGAAATAGCCATTTTTAGTTAAATAATCACTAATTACAAGAAATGGTTTATGATTTGCAATCTCTTCGTTTCTATTTTGAACTCCACTGCCAGTAATAAATAAAATAGCAGTCTTGTATTTATTTGTGTTTGGAATAGTTAACGTACCAAAATACTGGCGATTATTATTTGAATTTGTAATTACAACTTCATCTCTTTTGTAATTAAAATATTTAGGTTCTTGTTTCCTTATTATTTTGCTAAATGGGTTAGTTTGATTATGAGTTAAAGTTATAGGTATTTCTAATCCACTTTGGTAAAATATAGCAACTATTTTATCATCTTCAATTTTACCCTTTAGATAAAATCCAAATTGTGGTGCTTTTATTTCGATATCTGATGTGTTTATAATTTCATATTCTATTTCTATATCATTTGCATTTTGAGAAGGGGATGAAAAAAATATTTTATCATTCTGAAATTCAAAGATGATAGGAAGTTTAATCGTAGGACTGACATTCAGTGTGCCTGAATAAAATTTATCCAAATGGAAATTTGAATAATTTGAAAGCAATGAATTAATTTGTGATTTATTAATATTTGCCCCTTGAGCAGATATTGAAATAGAATATAAGAATAATACTAAAATAAATACAATTTTTTTCATTTTTTTAGCCTCTTTGTTTGAATTATAACATAAAATCTAGTATATTAGTAACTCCACATTAAATTTCTATAAACAGTTTTGTTTATATTGATTAATATATGTGATTTAACTTACATTATTGATATGTATGGGAAATATCATAACAATAATGAAAAAAACTTTAAGGGGAAAAACTTTGAGCACTAAAGATTTGATTATTGAGGTAGCAAGAAAGATCTTTTTAGAAAATGGTTATAAAAAAGCTAATATACGAGATATAGCTAATGAAGCAGAAGTTTCAACCGGTGCAATTTATGGATATTTTATTAATAAAGAAAAATTGTATGAAGCCGCGATTGGTCCGCTACCAAAAGAATATTATAATAAATATCTAAATGCAATTAGTAAGATTAATAAAATTGATTACTCTTCTATGATAAAAAAACTAAAGCAGAGTCACTATGATGGTATTGAATTGTTTTTAGACTATGTTTATGCCGACTTTATAGCATGGAAATTGATTATTAATGGTGAAGGAACAAATTATTACACACATCTAGAAATAATTGTTAATAAAGAGATAACTGCCTTTAATTTATTTTTAGATTTATTAGAGAGAGAAAATATACCTTTTAATAGACCTAATTCTTACTTAATTGAATCTATTATAAGAAATTTGATCGATGACTTAATTAGAATAATAAAACTAGATATGGATAGAGATGAAGCAATAATATATTCAAAGCAGGTAGCCGATTTCTTTTTAGAAGGGTGGATGAATTTATTAAATCTTCAGTTTTAGATTATTATTACTTTTATATTATAAACATATTATAATTTGTTTATTTATTTGTAATAATCTGTTAAAATTTGTTTATCATAAAATATAATTTACGGAGTTAGAATATGGAAAATTTATTAGAGAAGCTTGATTTGGCAGCATCATATATAAAAAGTAAGGTTGGTAGTGATCCTATTGAAGTAGCTATGGTATTAGGAAGTGGTTTAGGTGATTTAGCTAACGAAATAAGTAATCCTGTAATTATTGATTATAAAGATATTCCATCTTTCCCTAAATCAACTGTTCCAGGCCATGCTGGCAGACTTGTAGTTGGTGAGTTACTAAATAAACGTGTTCTTTGTATGCAAGGTCGTTTTCACTACTACGAAGGCTATGATATGGATGTAGTTGTATTTCCAATTCAAGTAATGAAGAGATTAGGTATTGAAAATTTATTATTAACTAATGCAGCGGGTTGTGTAAATGAAAATTGGAAACCTGGTGATTTAATGTTAATTACTGATCATATTAAACTTGTTGCAGACAATCCTTTAAGAGGAATAAATTATGAAGAATTAGGCCCTAGATTTTTTGATATGTCTAATGCTTATGATAAAGGTCTTTGTGATTTAGCAAGAAGTGTTGCAAAAGAACAAAAACTTGATTTAAAAGAAGGGGTTTACCAATTATTCACAGGGCCTTCTTTTGAAACACCAACTGAAGTAAAATTAGCTAGACTTCTAGGTGCCGATGCAGTAGGTATGTCTACTGTGCCTGAAGCTATTGCAGCCTCTCATATGAAAATGAAAACATTAGGGATTAGTTGTTTGACAAATATGGCAGCTGGTATTTTAGACCAACCTTTAAATCATGAAGAAGTTTTAGAAACTGGTAAAATGGTAAAAAATAAATTTACTTCTTTAGTTAAGGGAATTGTTGAAAAATGGTAGATTATAACCAGATTATTGAAAAATTAAACCTTCAGCCATTATCGGTTGAAGGTGGTTATTTTAATAAGATAATTACATTAGAAGATAAGAATAAAATGCAACTTGGTAGTTGCATTTATTATCTAATCACCGAAACATCTTTTTCATCTTTGCATAAAGTGCTAAAAGATGAAATTTGGTATTTTTTAGAAGGCGATCCATTAATTCAAATTCAATTTGATGATGTAGCTAATTGCTATAGTGAAATTGAAGTTGGTAAAGTAAGCGATGATTTTGAGGCGATTTCTTTAGTCAAAAAGAATGTTTGGCAAGCAACTAAACTAAAAGCTGGTGGATCTTGGGCTTTAGTTGCAACTACCGTTGTCCCAGGCTTTGGTGAAGATGATTTTGTAACTTATGATGATTTAATTTTACAAAAGATAAAAGACTTTTGTAATGTTAAAAATTATATTTATTAATTTGAAGGTGTGATATATGAGAGCATTAGTAGTTGGTGGTACGAGTAATATAGGTCAAGCTGTTGTAAAAGATTTATCAAATAATGGTTATCAAGTAGATTTTACATATACTAATAATGAGAAAAAGGCCAAGCTTTTATCTACTAATACTAATAGTTCTTATTATAAGGTGGACATTAGAGAGGAAGATCAAGTTTTGAATCTTTTTGATAAGGTTAATAAACTTGATTTGCTTGTTTTAGTTTCTGGAATATTTTCTCTTTCTTATCAAAAAGATTTAGAATTAAGTGAATTTGAAAATTTAGTTGATATTAATATAAAGGGAACTTTTTTATGTGTTAAACATTGCGTAAAGGCAATGAATGAAAACTCATCAATTGTTACAATTGCTAGTATGAATGCTTTCCATCCTGGATTTGGACAAACTGCCCACTATGACGCATCAAAAGGCTTTATCGTATCCTACACAAAAAGTCTCGCAGCAGAATTAGCACCTAATAAAATTAGGGTTAATTCTATAGCACCTGGTTTAATTGAAGCTGAATATTTACATGATAGTGAAAATCCGGTTTTAGATATGTTTTTAGAAAGATCTGTATTAAAGAAAACAGTTAAGGTTGAAGATGTGTCTAACACTGTAGTATTTTTAGCAGGCAATCAAGCTATAGATGGGATTTGTATTGTTGTAGATTGTGGCTATCTAATTGGTTAAAAATCCTTTTCAATTTCTTCTAGGTTAAATGGAGTTGTTTGATATACAAAATAGTTTAACCAATTGCTAAATAATAAATTTGCATGGGATCTCCAACTAACTATAGGAGTTTTTGTTGGATCGTTTTCAGGAAAATAATTTACAGGCACTTGGATATCAAGGCCCTTCTTTTTATCTCTAAGATACTCATCCTTGAGTGTGTCTCTATCGTATTCACTATGACCTGTAATGAAAATATGCTTTCCTTTATCGCTTGATATGGCGTAGATTCCAGCTTCTTTAGATGAAGCTAAAATTTTTAAGTCTTTACATTTCTTTACATCTGATGCATCAACTGTTGTGTGTCTACTATGAGGGGCGCAAAATACTTCATCGAAGCCTCTTAATAAAATAGGGTGTTTATAAACTACTTTATGATGATATATGCCAAATAATTTCTTTTTTAGAGGTTTCTTCTCAATTCCATAATGGTAGTAAAGTCCCGCTTGGGCTCCCCAACATATGTGAAAGGTTGAATGTACATGTCTTTTTGACCATTCCATTATTTCACAAAGTTCATTCCAATAATTAACTTCATTAAAGGGTAAGTTTTCTACAGGTGCTCCAGTAATTATCATGCCATCATAATAATTATTCTTTATAGAAGAAAAGGTTTGATAAAATGATAGCATATGATTTAAACTGGTATTTTTTGAGTTGTGAGAAGTCATTTGAATTAAATCTAATTCAACTTGTAATGGAGTATTCCCAAGTAATCTTGAAAGCTGCGTTTCTGTATTAATTTTAGTAGGCATTAAATTCACCAATGCAATCTTTAATGGACGAATATCCTGAGTATATGCTCTGTTTTCATCCATTATAAAGATATTTTCTTTTTCTAAAATTGTTCTTGCAGGTAGATCGTTGGGAATACGTATTGGCATTAGTTCACCTTATTGAGGGCTTGATCGATATCATTAATTATATCGTCAATATCTTCGATACCTACACTAAGTCTTATAAAATTAGACTTAATCCCACAATTTTCAAGTTGAGTTTCAGTTAATTGTCTATGAGTTGTTGATGCTGGATGTAATACACAAGTTCTTGCATCAGCTACGTGAACAACAATTTTTGCAAGCTTTAAATTGTCCATGAATTCTTGTGCCTTTTTTCTTCCACCCTTGATTCCAAAAGAAACAACCCCACTTGAATACCCTTTATATAAGTATTTTTGGGCTCTTTCATAAGAGTCATCATTCTCTAAACCTGGATAATTTACATATTCAATTAATTCATTATCTTGTAAAAATTTAGCAACTGCCAAAGCATTTTGACTGTGCCTTTCTATTCTTAAAGCTAAAGTTTCTAACCCTAAGTTAAGCAAGAAAGCTGTCATTGGTTGAGGGGTAGAACCTAAATCTCTCATTAATTGAGTTCTTGCTTTTACAATATATGCAGCTTGTTTAAAGTTTTCGGTATATATTACACCGTGGTATGATTCATCTGGCGTAGTTAATTGTGGATATTTATTGTCAACAGTCCAGTCAAATTTACCTGAGTCAACAATTACCCCGCCAACAACTGTAGCATGGCCATCCATATATTTAGTAGTTGAGTGAATAACAATATCAGCACCAAATTCAAAAGGTCTACAAAGAACTGGTGTTGCAAAGGTGTTATCAACAATTAATGGTATTTTATTTTTATGAGCTATATTTGCATATCTTTCAATATCTAATACATATAGAGCAGGATTTGCAATTGTTTCAGCAAAAAATAATTTCGTTTTATCATCAATTAAACTATTTATTTCTTCATCACTCATATCTAGAGTGACGTATCTAGTTTCAATACCCATTTTTTTTAGGGTAACTGAGAATAAATTAGTAGTACCACCATAGATAGTTGCAAGTGATACAATATTGTCGCCAGCTTCTGCTATATTAAGAACAGAAATTAATGAAGCTGCTTGGCCGGAGGAAGTACACATTGCTCCTATGCCACCTTCTAGATCAGCAATTTTTGCCTCAACTGCTTCTACGGTTGGATTAGATATTCTAGTGTACATATGGCCTGGTTTGCTTAGATCAAATAATTGAGCTAGTTCTTCAGAGCTATCATATTTATATGTTGTGCTTTGATAAATCGGTAATTGTCTAGGTTCGCCATTTTTAGGTGAATAACCACTTTGGATACATTTTGTATTTATTTTCATATTTCCTCCGAATAGAAAAGATTAGTTAAAAATAACATAATTGATGTATTTTAAACAATACATGTTAATATAAATTGTATAAAATATGAATAATTATTTAGTTAAAGTATATTAACACCAGGCTGAATAAATGCCATTTTTTTTAGCTACATAAACTTTTTGACCGTATAATTTAGATAAGGTCTCTTCATTAAGTAATTCTTCTTTATTTCCTATTTTATAAATCTTTCCTTCTTTCATTAAAATAATTCTATTTATTTCAGGTAATATTTGAGATAATTCATGCGTAATCATAACAATTGTTTTATCTTTGTTAATAGCATTAGTTAAAGCATTTCGATAATGACTCCTAGATGGGAAATCCAGGCCACTAGCAGCTTCATCTAATAAAAGTAAATTAGGGTTATGTACTAAAGCTCTGGCTAATAGAACTCTCTGTGCTTCACCTGTTGATAGGGAGTTCATAGTTTTATTAGCTAAATGTAGACAGTAGTTGTCTTTTAGTACTTCATCAGTTAGATCCCAATGTTCTTGTGTTACATGATGGTGGAAATCAAAACCTACTGAGGAAAAAATTCCACTTGCAACAACTTCTTTTACTAGATATGTAGTATTGCACATATTAAAAATTAATTGCGAAACCACTCCAATGTGTTTTCTCAATTCCTCTTTTCTGATTATTTCTGAGTTAAATCTTTTTATATATAAATTTTCTTTCCATAGAGGATGCATTTCCATAGAACATACATTTAAAAGTGTAGATTTGCCTGCACCATTAGGGCCAAGGATTGCTGTATGTTCCCCTTTATTAATAGTAAAATTAACGTCGTTAAGAATTAGTTTATTATTACGTCTAACATTCGCATGTTCAATTGTGATTAAATTTTCCATAAAGTTAAAATATCACATTAGAAAATAAAAATTAAGTAAAATCAGTAGAAATATTTAGTATGGGAGCTTTCTTTACGTTTGATTAGCTATTATTTAATAAAATGCTAATGAGAATAATTTACGAAATAAAGGGTAATATATTCTTCTCTTGGGCTTTTCTAATACTTTCTAATGCAGAATCTTCTATATGAGAGTATATGTTAGAAAGTTGCTCGCTAGAGTGACCGATTGTTAATCGTAATATATATTCATCAACACTTCCTCTTAATAGAGTGTTTGCCATATGCCTTAGAGAGTGAAAAGAAATGTTTCTGTTTAATATTTCTTCCTTTGTTAAGGTCTTTGAATCTATCAAGGCTTTTGTAAATTTAAAATTAAAGTAGTGTGATGATATTACTTTACCTTTTTTCTTACTCCAAAAGACAAGTTTATTATCTAAATTTGGATTTGATAGTGCTAATTCTTTCAATTGAGTGCATAGATAAAGAGGGCAAGGTATTAATCTGCTTTTTTTTCCTTTTGGTATTTTAGTTTTTGCTATGTTAGCATAAGCTCTATCAACTAAAATTAAACCATCTTTTATTTGATTGGTTGTTAATGCTCTCAACTCACCACTACGCATTCCTGTAACTAATGCTAAAGATATAGCTAAATAAGTTTTAATGTCGTTATTTTTTTTTAAATAACTCATTAAATTCTTTGTTTCTTCATTGCTTAAAATACCTCTTGCTTTTATATTTTTTCTTATGGCTTCAACTTTAGTTGATTGGCTATATGGAAGTAGATTCTCTTTTTTTGAATATTCTAAGGCTTGTGAGAGGGAGTTCATTATTTGGTTGATTGTCGTGGAACTTAATTTTTTATTTAAAATTAGTTTTGTTTGAATGTTTTCTAAAAATTGAATATTTACATCACTTACTAAAAAAGAGTCACTAATTAGAGGCAAAATATGTTTTGTAATTGCATTTCTACGTGTAGAAACATAATCAGGTGATATCGCATCTTTATCTAAGAGAATTTTACGAGTAAAATAGGGGCTCTTCTCAAAATCAAAAAAGTTTAATAAATATTTTTTTAAAGTTATTTCTTTCTTGGTATTGAAAATAAGTTCTTGATCTAAAGCTTTTTGTGCTATATTGATTGCTTCATCAAGTCTTGTAACGTGTTCAAATCCTAAATTTAATTTCCCTTTTAATTTATCGATGCTTTTTTTTGTACCTCGCTTACCAGTGATTGGATCCCTGTACATTACATAAAAACTCATTCTTTCCTTGTTTTTAATTCTACATAGTGTAAATGGTGCGCTGTTCACTGTGACCTTCCTCTAATATTTTTATTGCTTTTGCTCAATTATATGCTCAATTGCTCAATTTGTAAAGTCATTAAATGATTAATTCTAAAGCGATAAATCACGTATTTACGTTATTTATGCTAATAATTCCAATGTTCAATATAATTAAAGTTCTTACTTATATAAAGTAAGTACAAAAAATAAGAGTATAATGTTTTTGATTGCATAAAATATAAATATGCATTAAATATTTATATTTTATTCATTAAAATACTAATAATATTTTGATATAATTTCAATAAAAAAATAGTTAAAAATATAAAAATGTTAGTATAAAATGTTATAAATATTGAATTTAATAATAATTTTTCTAATTTAATTTTAAATTTTTTAAATATAATATCAATTTATTTATATGAAATATTTATGTATAAATATTTGTATACTATAATATATTCAAACGTTATATCAAATTATTTTGATATTTTAATTGATAAAAAAATATCGATATGTATTACTTGTTATAACAAATATTATCGATATTTTAAAAAATTAAATATTATTTTATTTTACACCAGGTCCTGATAGAGAAGAGGTGGAGTCTCCATTTTCTTGTACTTTGATTTGTGAGCGAATTCTATCATGGAGAAGGGATACATGAGATATTAGGCCAATTACTTTACCAGCTTTAGTTAAATTTTCTATTGCTTCAAGTGATTGGGTTAATGTCTCTTCATCTAGAGTTCCAAATCCTTCATCTAAGAACAATGTTTCAATAGTCACTCTTTTATTCAATAAATCGCTTAACCCTAAAGCTAGTGAAAAAGAAATTATAAAAGTTTCACCACCTGATAGGTTGCTCACAGGTCTTCTAATTGCAGCACTGTAATTATCTACTACACCTAAGTCTAAAGAATTGTTATCATCTTTTATTCTATATAGTTCATATCTAGGAAATAGTTCTACAAGTTTTTGATTTGTGTTATATATCAAATAGTCTAAGGTAATACCCTGTGCGATAGTTTTAAACTTTTTACCATCACTACTACCAATTGCTTTATTTAAAATATCCCATTTTTCGGTTATATGCTTTTGTTTTATTATCTCTTTTTCTTGATCTTTAAACTTTAAAGTATTTTCTTCATTTTTTTCTAATAAAGTTTCTAGTCTAGATTTCTGAGATATATAATCATCACGGGTTTCATGTAAAGAATTTTGTTTCTCTATAGCAGTTTCTTCATCTATTTCAACTTTAAGTAACTGAATTTCTCCTTTCGATGTATTTATTTCTTTTAAAAGTGTCTTATATTCTATTTCTTTATTTTCAAAGGTTTTAATGCTTTGATTTAGTATATATATTAGTTCAGACTCTAAATCATAGGATAATGCTTTATCTTTTGTTTCTATGTTTAATTGTGTAAGTTTTTCATCAATTTTTAAATTAATCTCATTTATTGATGTTTCTAAAGATTTAAGATTTTGATTCTTGTCTTTAATATTTTCTTCCAATTTAATAATTGATTCTTCAACTGGGGATAACTCTTTGGCATTTTCTTCAATAAGTTTATTTATTTCTTCGATTTTTCTATTTTGATTTTCTAACTCAATATCACAGTCTTTATCTCCAAAATTATAAATTCTTTGAGTTTTTAATTTATTTAAGTTCTCTTCTACTTCATTTTTGTTTTTTTCGAGATTTTGTTTCTCTTCATTCAATGTATAAAGTTTAGAAGTGTTTAACTCTATTTCTTTAGAAATATCTGAAATATCAATTTCTAGCTGATTTTTTAATGTAATTTTTGTATTATATGTAGTTAATAAATCAGTTAATTGCTTATAGGTTTTAGAAATAATAAATTCATCAAGATCTTTAGAAATTCCATTTAATTGTTGATTATTTAATTCAATTGTTTCTTCATAATTCTTAATATTGGATTCATTATTATCTTTATTTGATTTAGCAATTGTTAAATTTGCTTTTTCACTTATTAACAAAGTTGTATCTTCTCTTATTAAGGTGTTTAATTCATTTAATCTGTGTTGTATTGCATAAAGTTTTCTTTCTTCTTTAGATACGTTTTCAATTTCTTCCATGATTATTGCTTGGTAGGTATCTTCAGGATAAATTGATATAATTATTTCATTTGTTAATGTTTTTTCTAATTCCTTTTGTTGAATTTCAATTGTTGTTAACTTTGATTGAATAAAAGAAATTTCTTCTTTAATTTTTTCATCTACTTGAATTAATTGTAGCAATTCTCTTTGCAACTTATCCATTTCTCCGTTATCTGTGTGTAGAATATTAGGATGAGTTGTAGAGCCACAAAGAGGGCAAGGCTTTCCATCCTCTAATAAATGAGTATAACTTTTTAGGCCTATTATTTCTTTTTGTTTTTCAATTAATTCATTGGTGTATTTGAGTTTAATATTATTCTTATCTTGTTCACCTTGCTTTTGATTAAGTTGATTTTCTAATTCTTTAATTTTAGAAGAATTTTTATAATATTTTTCATAATTTAATAAACAGGTATTTAATAAACTTTTATTATCACTTATTTCTTTTAATAGGTTACTAAGAGTTGTTTCATCAAAATTTAAAGCTTTTACACTCTGGGTAGATTTTTCAATTCTCTTTTCGATTGATTCAATTAAAGAGTTTTGATCACTAAATTTATCAATTATATCTTTAGTTTTCTCTTTTTCTTTATTTAAACTTTCTTCTAAGCTTTTAATATCTCTTTTTAGTTGAATATATTTTTCTAGCTTTGATAAGATAGTGTCCTGATTACTTAAATATTTTTCAAGATGAGAATTACTTTCTAAATAGGTTTTAGTATCTTTTTGAGAAAGCTCTTTATCTTTTTTATTATTTTTATCTTTTTGTAATTTTTCACTAATTTCTTTTATATCTTTCTCTATATTATCAAAGTTTAATTGTGCAATGTTTAAAGAAGCTTTTTCAGCATTAATTTTGGTATCTAAATCCCTTACTGTTTTTATCAAAGCTGTTAATGAGGAAAGATTATGTAGTTCTTTTTCTTTTGCTATAATTAGCTCTTCTTTTTTATCAGTTAAGCTCTTTTTAATCTCTATAGCTTCATCTCTTTTGTTTTCTAAATTTTTAATTTCTTTCTCAAAACTGCCTTTACTGTTTAAAATTTCTTGAAGTTTATAATCTAGAGTGATTATAGGTAAAGCATTATTATATTTTTCTATTTGTGTTTTATTTAAATTATAAGTTTCTCTTTCTATATCTAGTTCATTATTTAAGATAGAAAGATTTTCTTCTTTTTGATTAATTTCCTTTAGCTTTGAATAATACTGTAGGATTGAATCTAAAGACTTTATCTCTTTATCAATATCTTTGATATTTTTTTCAATTTGATTTATTTCTTTCTTATTAGTTTCAATTTCTTCTTCACTTAAGAGTTCAATACCTCCTAAAATTTGATTTAATGTGTCAAGTTTATTATTTTCTTCTTTAAAATGTTCATAAACTTTTTTACTAATATCAGTATAAATTTGAGTCCCAGTTATTTGTTCGAGAATTGAAGCTTTTTCTTCTTTTTTTGCTTTTAAAAACTTATCGAAGCTCCCTTGAGCTAGCATTACTGTTTTGCTAAATTGATTAAAGTTTAATCCAATTAATTTTTCAACAACGTCTTCTAATTTATTTGTTTTTGAAACTAAATTTTTATTCGTTTTACAGTTGATTAAGGATTGAGTTTTCCCTTGTAAGTTCCCATCCGGATTGTTTCTCGATCTACGTTGCTTAAAAGTTGCTATGTATTTAATACCATTAGTTGAGAAAGTAACTTCAGCAGAACACTCTCCACTATGTTTATTCATTAACTCATTTTTAGTCCCGGTTATTTTGCCCTGTCTTGTAGTCTCTCCGTAAAGTGCCAAAGTGATTGCATCAAATATTGAGGACTTACCACTACCTGTTTTTCCGGTTATTAAAAAGATATTTTCACGTGTTAATTCAGGTGAATCAAAATCAATTTCCCATTTACCTTTTAGAGAGTTTATATTTTCAAATTTTAAGTTGTGTATCTTCATAATTGTTTTATTTTGCCTCGTTTTCTAGTTCATCGACTACTTTTAAGAATAAATTAATTACTTCTTCATCCTCAATCTTATTTGATTGTGCATCAACAAATGTCATGTCAAAGATTTGTTTTGGACTTAACATATCTAGAGATACTCTTTTTTTCTCTGTTTCAGACATTGATATTTTGTTTTCTAATCTTATAATCAATATTTTAAAATTATTATTTAATTGCTTTACAAAGCTTTCTACTTTTTCATTTATTGAACTTTCAATGTGTGTACTGCTATAAATTATTTCTAAAAATATTGGATCTTCTTTGTAATCCACTTCTATCTGAAGATCTAATTTGTTTAATTGATTATTAATATCCTCTATGCTGTTTGCACTTATTTGTTCTAAATTTAAGAATTTAGGTAACTTTATTTTTTCTTTAGTAAAGGTTTTTCCTTCAAATGTTAATTTAATGATTTGTTTAGGTGTTTTTTCCCCGAAGTTTAAAGAAATAGGGGAGCCTGAGTATACTATTTTTTCATCTTTATTAACTATCTGTGGTTTATGTATATGACCGAGTGCAAAATAGTCTATATTTTTGGGGAAAGTGTTTGCATTTATACTTTTCAATTTACCAACGTAAATATCTCTGTGCTTTTCTCCTTCAATTTCGGTAATTGTGCTACTTCCTGAAGCAAATAAATGCATTAATGATATTGTTGGAAGAGTTAAATCAAGGTTTTTTTCTATATAATCATCAACTTTTTTATAGTGTGCTACTAAGGCTTGCTCTAATTCTTTTTGAATGTCAATCATATTATCTGATTCTAAATTAGGTTTTATATCTTTTTCTCTTAAATAGGGAATTGCTACGATATTGCAATACGGGATATTATTTTCTGTTAATGTAAATATTTGATCTTCTATATTAATAGATGTAATTATATGGATATGATGCCTTTCTAAAAATGGCGATGCAAGATCAAGCATCGATGATAAATCATGATTCCCGCTGATTATTACTGTATCTTTTAAGGTTTTTATTTTAGTAAGTCTTTCTAAAAAGTCATAAAATACTTTTTGGGTTGAAACACTAACATAAGAAGTGTCGAATATATCCCCACTGATTAATAATAAGTCTATTTTATCTTTTATTATTAAATTAATTAAATAGTTGAAATAATGTTCATGTGCGAAGCTAATTTTATGCTTATGTAAATTTTTGCCTATGTGTAAATCACTAGTGTGTAATACTTTCATAATATTTTTCCTTAGGTAGTTATATTATTATAGCTTTTTTTTATGGTTTTGTAATTATTTATTATTATTGAAATTTAGCATAAATCAAATTCAGAAATGTTGGTTTATAACTTAATAAATTAAAATAACTGAATTTTTTTAACAAAACTCATTAAAATTAAAGATATTTTTTGTATTTGCTTCTATTTAATTGGCTTTTTGAAAAAATAGCATTTAATATGTTTATATAATTATTATTGAATAGAAATAAAGAGTTTAGTAGTACTGGAGGAAATTACATGAAGAAAAAATATTATTTATTAAAAATAACATTATTAGATGTTAAACCAGAAATTTGGAGAGAATTTGTTGTTCCTTCAGATATAACTCTAGATAGGCTACATGATGTAATTCAGATTATTATGGGATGGCATGATTTTCATATTCATGAATTTAAAATTGGTAAAAATAGATTTTCAGAATTTATAGATATGGAAGAACAAAAAGATATTTTATTCAGTCCAGAATTTAGATTAAATGAATTTTTAAAGAGAAAAGGTAGTAAATTTATTTACTTATATGATTTTGGTGATCTTTGGGAACATTCTGTAGTTGTTAAAGATAGTAATTATAAGAGAGAAAGTGATTTAGAAGTCTATTGTGTTGATGGACAAAGGGCCTGCCCTCCAGAAGATATTGGAGGTATTTCAGGTTATAATAGATTAGTTGAAACTATTAATAACCCTGCTAGTGAAGATTTTGAAAGTATAATGGGTCTGATTGAAAATGGATATGATAGTGAAGCTTATGATGTCAAAATTGTTAATTGGTTGTTGATGAAGTATTATCTATGGTCTAGGGATAGATTTTTAGATTGGTCTGAAGATTTTGAACGAGATTATGAAGGATTTGAAGAATAATTTTGGATTGTAATAATTTTTTTGATGCTATTTATTGGGCAACTGTCTCACTTACAACAGTTGGATATGGAGATATTTATGCAACTTCAGTTATTGGAAAAGTTATTACAATGATTTCATCTCTTTTAGGAATTGCCTTGGTTGCTATGCCTGCATCCATTATTACGACAGGCTTATTAAAAGAAATTAAAGGTAAGTAATGTAATTGTTAAAATTGACCATAAATCTTTGTTGAACAGTAAATACATTTATTATTTCTAATATTTTTGTTTAAATCATTTTTTATATTAGTTGAATTTGTATGTGTATTTATTAAAGGATTTTTACAAGTTGGACATATTGTAGGAGTTGCTATTGTTGAGTTACCTCCATATACATAATTTATTCCCATATTGTTAGCAGTTATAATCATTTGATTTAGAAATTTTTCACTAGTTTCTTTAGAATTACTCATTTTAAAGCTTGGGAAGAATCTACTTAAATGCCAAACTTGTACATTGAATTGTATTAGTTTCTTTGCTAATTTTTCAATTATTTCTTTTGTGTGTATGCCTTCAATTAATAGGGTAGTAATTTCAACATGATTTCCTTGTTTAATGAGATATTTAATCCCCTCTAAAACAGGTGTTATATCGCCTTTACATATATTCTTGTAGTAAGGTGTATCTCCTTTTAAATCTATATTAAATGCATCAATTAGAGGGGATAATCTTTCTCTAGCTTCTTTAGAAAAGCTACCATTTGTAACCATTATTGTTTTAAGATTATGTTTTTTAGCTAAAATGGCTGTATCAATTACATAATCTTGCCAAACAATTGGTTCACTATAGGTGAAACTAATAGATGGAGTTTTATATTTTATTGCTAAATTTACTAATTCTTGAGGTGATGTTTTGGCTGCATTGATACTTATTTCGTTTTGAGATAATTGCCAATTTTGGCAGAAATCACAATGGTAGTTACACCCAACTTGTGCAACAGATAAAGTTGATGTACCGGGTAAAAAATGATATAAAGGCTTTTTTTCAATAGGATCAATTGCTATAGCATCTAAAAATCCATAATTCGTACTAATTATTTTATGGTTTTTTACTTCTCTAACCTTACAATAACCTTTCTCTCCTTCAGTTAAATTACAGTGTCTGTAACAATAATCACATTTCATGAAACACCTCAGCTTGAAAAGTCATAAATTGAACATCATCTCTTTTGTATGCCTCAGCTACTAAGCCTGCTTTTTGTGATAATGCTTGAAGTAATTGTTCTTTTGACCAACCAGTTTCTACTGCAACTTGAGGAAGAAACACTGCTTTATGATAATTTAAGGATAATATTATACCATCTCTATATAGTTCAAATTCTGATAAGTTATTTATTAACATTGGTTGTGTTAAAACAGATATTTCAATGTTAATATCTAAAAACTCATCTTTTGTAATTGATTTGAATCTTGGATCTTCACATGATGCTTCTATAGATAAATCAATTATAGCTTGATTTAAGGGTTTTATTGGGAAGATATAGCCGATACAACCTCTCAGTTGGTTGTTTTTTTTAAGAGTTACAAATGCTCCCATTTTTTTATTGAACTTAGATGCATCTATTTTTTGATAAGGTAAGCCTAAATTTTCTGCAATTGTATTTCTAGCTAAACTTAATAAAACTTTTTCATCATTTTCATTCATGAATTATTCCCTCCATGCTAGGGAGATATATGAAACAAAATTGTTATCAAAAGTTGTGCTTTTTATAGATGTAGATTGATCTAAGATTCTCCCTTTCATCTTTTTTAGTCTCGCTAATTCACTAACTATTAACATAGCAGCGATTCCACAAATAGTGGCTTTCTCATTTAATGCATATTTTTTATATGCTAAGCATCCTTCTCCATTTATAAATAGATTTGCAACATTTTTATCATATTCTTTTACTTTATTAACTGTTGTTGAATCTATTATATTACCAAATGGGGTGTAATTAAAGTTTGGTCCATAGTGAGTAAAATCACTGCTTGCAATTACAGCTGTTTTATCATCAATTATTTTTAATAACTTTTTAGCATAGTCACAAGCTATTTTAACATCATTGAATCGGTTTACATGTGCACAGCATAGTTTAATATTTTTTCTCTGTCCAATAAATGGTAATATCATCTCAACTGCGTGTTCATTTATTGTAACTCTCTCTCCTCCTTGGTCAAATATATCGATAGTATATCCTTCAATTATATTGAAATTGCTTTCAAAATAGTCAAAGTTACCACTGATGATTGAATTTTCTTTAAGAGAGAAGTAGTGTGATGGTGTTAATAAAATGATTTTATCTATATCCGGTTTTAAAGTATCAAAAAAAAGTTTAATCAATGAACTAGAGTAGTATAATCCTGCATGAGGTACTACACCAAATATGTCTTTATTATCTATCTTAGGAGAGCTTTTTGTTAGTTTTTCTAGTTCTCCTTTGTCACTTGGATACCATAAACCATTAAATTTAAGTTCTCTAATCATATTAATATTATAACACAATGAATTTATTTGTGTGTTTTAATTTTTGAGATTGATAAAAATTCAAAAATTAATAAAATTACCTGTTATTTTTATTCTTAGGTATTAATACTTTGACAAGTTGTGTCTTTAAAAATACTCTATCTATAGTACATTTGTATATAAATTTTATTTTTATATATAGCCATAGAAAATAGGAGTAATTTTTTGAAAAAAAATAATAGTTATAAAGAAGAAAGATTAAATATTAAAGATAGATTAAGTAAACTTGAATACGAAGTAACTCAAAACGGGGCTACAGAACCTCCCTTTACAAGTGAATTTTATAATAGTAATGATAAGGGGTTATATGTTGATATAGTTTCAGGAGAGCCGTTGTTTTTATCAAGTGAAAAGTTTGATAGTGGTTGTGGGTGGCCAAGTTTTTCTAACCCTGTAAGTGAAGAAGTTGTTAAATTCAATAAAGATAATTCATATAATATGGAAAGAATTGAAGTTAAATCAAAAAATGCAGATTCTCATCTTGGCCACGTATTTAATGATGGGCCAATTGAAAAAGGTGGGCTACGATATTGTATTAATGGCTCTTCGCTAAGATTTATCCCTTACAATAAGTTGAAAGAAGAGGGTTATGAAGAATTTATTAAACTCTTTAAATAATTGAGAGCTTTATGTCTAATAATACTCATATTTTTTACTTATTATAAAATGAATAAATATATAAAATCATACTATTAATTTTGTTATTTTATTTAATAAATGTTAGGTAATTTTACTATTTAAACAATTTATATCAATTATTGAAGAAATTATAACAAAAAATACTTGATTGTAAAACTGTTGAAATGCTAGTCTAGTGTGGATTTGTTTAATATTTATTTAAAAAGGATGAACATGAGTAATTTAAAAAGCAAAGAACTTAAATCCCCATCAAGAGGTAAGTTTTCAGGAAAGATGGGATATGTTTTATCGGTAGCAGGATCTGCAGTTGGATTAGGAAATATTTGGAGATTCCCATATCTCGCAGCAAAGTACGGAGGAGGTACTTTTCTTTTAGTATATTTAATTCTTATGATAACCTTTGGTTATGCTTTAATAATTTCAGAAACTACTTTAGGAAGAATGACAAAACAAAGTCCTGTTGGTGCATTTCAAAGTTTTGGAAGTAATAAATCCTTGAAAATTGGTGGTTGGATAAATGCAATTATTCCAATAATCATAGCTCCTTATTATTGTGTTATTGGAGGATGGGTTCTTAAATATTTAGTAGAATATGTTAAGGGAAATACTTTTGAAGTTGCTCACGATTCTTATTTTACTCATTTTATCGGTGAAGGGGCTTCTGTTGAATTTTATTTTATAATTTTTGCCCTTATTACTACTATGATTGTTATGTTTGGTGTTAAAAAAGGTGTAGAGAGAGTTTCAAAAATAACAATGCCTTTACTATTAATTCTAGCTGTAATTGTTACTGTATATTCAGTTACAAGAGAAGGGGCTATGGAAGGTGTAAAATACTTCTTAATACCAGATTTTAGTAAATTGTCATTGATGACTGTAGTTGCTGCTATGGGACAGCTTTTCTATTCTCTTTCTATCGCAATGGGTATTTTATATACTTATGGATCTTATCTTGATAAAGATGTTGATATTGAAGCATCAACCGCACAGATTGAAATCTTTGATACAGGTGTTGCCATTTTAGCAGGCCTTATGATTATACCAGCAGTATTTGCTTTTTCTTCAGGGCAACCAACTACTTTAAATGCAGGTCCATCTCTTATGTTTATTACAATACCAAAAGTATTTGCTAGCATGGGATTAGGTGGTACTGTGGGTTTTATATTTTTCTTATTAGTCTTTGTAGCCGCTATTACAAGTTCTATATCTCTTGCAGAAACTAGTGCTTCAACTTGTGAAGATCAATTTGGGTGGAGTAGGAAAAAAAGTACAATAATTATTACTATTATTATAATTCTACTAGGATCTCTTTCAGCCTTAGGCTTCAGTACTTTAGATTTTATTACAATTATTGGAATGAATTTCTTAGATTTCTTTGATTTTATTACCAATTCAGTATTGATGCCAATTGCAGCCTTGGCAACTTTATATCTTATTCTAAAGTTTGTTGGATTAGATAAAATTGCAAAGGAAGTTGAAATATCATCTAAATTTAAGAGAAAAGGGCTTTATAATTTCTTTATTAAATACTTAGATGCAGTCTGTTTAATTGTTATTTTAATTAGCTCTGTTGCAAATGTATTTGGATTTATTAAGTTGTAATAATTAATACTAATTAGTTATAAATATAAATCTCCAATATATCTCATTTAATGTGAGAATACTTGGAGATTTATTTGTTTATATTTTTATATGTAATTATTTTAATCGCTTGTAAAAAAGAGGAAAAACTGGAGCAACTTGTTTTTTATAAAGTTCTTTATATAAAGGATATTTGTTTTGGCTTATATTTTCTGTAAATTTAACAGATCCAATAAATAAAGTAGTTAGAAGAAGAGGTCCAATTAGAGTCCAATTTAAAAAATTATTAATTGTTGAGCTGCATAAAAAATAGATAGAATACCAAAAACCAAGTTCTCCTAAGTAATTTGGATGTCTTGATAGAGAAAAAAGTCCGCTTGATAAAAAGCCTTGCTCATAATCCTTTTTTAATTTATCTCTTTTTTCTAATCTTCCATACTTTGATTCTTGGAAAATCCACTGTTGTTGATCTGCTATGGTTTCTATTGATAAAAATAAGATTGCAATAATTGAAAAGATATATGTATATTTATTAAGGTATATATGTTCTTTTGATAATAAATACAATGGTAGTGTAAATCCAATAAATAGTAGCTGCTGATAAAATGCTATAAATAATAAACTAAAGAGCTGCCACTTAATTTTTGAATTTATTTTCTCTCTCAAATAAGCCCATCTATAATCTTCACTATTGCTATAGCCACCTTTTCTAGCAAAATTAAATGTTAATCTTAATCCCCAAAGTGTAATTAGTATGGTAACTATTAACAGTACATTGTTTAGGGTTTTAAAATAATAGAATAATGAAATAACAATGGGGAGAGTGCTCCACAGTCTATCTGTCCAAGAATATTCATTTGTAAGAGAGTTAAATATGTATGTAATTGTTGCACTGAATAATATTAAATAGATAACACATGTTAAAGGATTATTTGATATTTTAAATGCGATTATACTTATACAAATAATTAATGCAAAAAATAGTAATATTTGTTTGTTTCTTTTCATAACAAAATATTATATTTGACAATTATGGGTTTATCAACAAAATCTTTGATAAATTAATAGAATATAAATGTATTGTTTTTGGGTCATTTATAAATAATATCATTTTATCTGTTCGGGTTTACTTCTTTGGATCCTTATAAACCCTAAAGATAATATAAAAATAATCATAGCCATAAATTCTAATAAATTTAGAAGTACCAATGAAATATTTTGATACTGAGGTACAACAGGTATCAAGAATGCTGATAATATAGGATTAAATAAGTGTGGAATAAAATTAGGAATTTGTTGAAGTAATATCCCTTCTGCAGCATTTTTGTAAAGAATAAATGGAGAAAGATTTGAGAATAATGAATACATATTTTCTCCAGCTAATCTTGAATTTGTTATTCCAAAACTAACTAATAAAGTTAACGGTGCCCACAATACAACGAAAATTAAATAAACTAATATTGAGAAAAATAAAGATTGTTTATTTTTTTCAAATTTAATTGAGAAAAAATTTGAGATTATATACCAAAGAGTGCAATAGAGGAGAGTTAATATATAAAAAATAGAAATTCTCAATAGTTCAAAGCCTTTAATATTTAATTTATAAAAGATTAAAGTAGAAATTGTTATTAACATAAAAATAATAAATAGTAAGAAAGCAAATGAAACTATTATTGCTAAAGTTCTTGCAAAAAGTATTATTTCTTCTTTTATAGTAGTATCAATTTCATTCTTTTCTTTTTTATTAAAAGAATCAAATCCCAATGCTATAGAAAAAATTGGCGTGATAATTGCTAATAAAAAGGCAAATGATGGAATAAAATATAATTTTGTTGTAAAAACTTGTAATGGTAAGAACTTAGGTGTGCCTGGAGTTTTGTTTATAGTAAGTGATAAATAATACAGACTTAATAGAGCAATTAAGATAAATGAAACGGAAATAAATGAAAATCTTTTAGATTTGAATATTTTAGTTAATTCATTTGAAAAGACTTTCCAAAATTTATTTTTCAAAGTTGTATTTTCAACCATAATTCCTCTCTTAATATTAACTCAATTGCTATATTTTTAAATTATCTCTCAAAAATACCTCATTAATTCAAAATATAAAAATTTTTGTTGTTTCTATATTATTTTTATGTGTATTCTATGGAGAATATCTTTAGAATTGCAATCTTTAAATGAAAATCTACATCATTCTATATAAAAGAGTTTATAAAATCCATACAAATACATACTTCTTCATAAAATAATTGAAATTGATAAAATTTATTGATTATAGATATTGAAAAGGTTTCTTTATTCAGAAAGTTAGTGTAGACTAATTATACAAAGAGTTTAGATAACTAAGTGATACTAGTGAAATAGCTTTACTAATCTTTAGTAGTAAAAAAAGACTTATTTTTATTTAGTTTAATTAGATTTATGAAAGGAGAAAAGTTTAGATGAAAAATAAATTAGTTTTATTAAGACATGGCCAAAGTATTTGGAATCAAGAAAATTTATTTACCGGTTGGACAGATGTTGATTTATCCCAAAATGGTATTAAGGAAGCAAAACAAGCTGGCACTTTGCTAAAAGAAAGTGGTATAAAATTTGATATTTGTTTTACTTCTTATCTAAAGCGAGCTATAAATACATTGAATCTTGCGTTAAACGAAATGGATTATCTTTGGTTAGATGTTATTAAAACATGGAAATTAAATGAAAGACATTATGGCAAATTACAAGGTGAAAATAAAGTAGAAATGGCAAAAAAAGTTGGTGAGGATCAAGTTTTAATATGGAGAAGGTCTTACGATACAAAACCTCCATTATTAGATAAGAGTGATAAAAGAAATCCTGCTTTTTTAGAAATGTACAAAAAGGTTGATAAATCTTTGCTTCCACTAGGCGAAAGTCTTGAGGACACTATAAATCGGGTTATTCCATATTATAAACAAGAAATTGAACCAAGATTGAAAGCTGGAGAAAATATATTAATTGCAGCACATGGAAACTCCTTAAGAGCTCTAGTTATGTATTTAGATAAAATGAGTAAAGAAGAAATAGTTGGTGAAAATATACCAACCGGTGTACCTTTAGTTTATTCATTTAATGATGACTTTAGTGTAAAAAATAAAAAATATTTAGGTGATTCTTCTTTAATAGAAGAAAAAATTAATAGTACTGCAAATCAAGGCAGTATTGATAAATAATAAAACAATTTACCTAATTTTATTAATTTAAGGAAGTAACAGATTATTTGATTTGATATAGACTCTTGCTAATCTCAATAGGTTAGCAAGAGTTTATTAAATAATTACATCCTAATTTCTTTTCTTTGGAATTTAATGTAGCCCAAGGTGAATATAAAAATTATCAGTGCAATAAATTCACTTAGATGGGGCCAAATTAACAATAGGCTCTGAGAAAATGGTAATGGAGTTCCAGAAATAGCTCCCTCCATTTGATAAAACATTACAGGAGCTAAAGTTCTAGTAGTAGGTCGTAATATAGCAATTGAAGCTTTATTAAATAAAACGTATGGCGATAAATTTGATAAAATAGAATACAAATTAGCTCCACTTAAGCTACTAGAGGTTATGGAATATGCTATTAGTTGTGATAAAGGAGTCCAAAATATCATCATAAATAGCCAAAGTGCAATTGATAAAAACGCTGAGGTAGAACTTTGTTTATAAATAATTGAAAAATACATTGCAATTATATACCAAATACCAGCATACAAGACAGTAAGAATATAAAAAACTAGGGCTCTTCCAATTTGCTCTGATGTTGGTGGTACGCCAAAAATTAACATACCAACTCCTATGACTAATAAAAATAAACTCAATAACATAATTGCAAGAGATCCTAATGCTCCTAATGCTTTTGCAAAAAGGAGAACATCTCTAAATATAGGTTGGGATAGTATTCTACCTAAAGTCTTTTGGGAGAACTCTTTATTTACAGCATCAAACCCTAATGCAATACCTAAAATTGGTATTAGAAATGACATTAGATTTAAAAAGGATGGAAAGCTATTTTTACTTGTAGTAAAAAAAGTTAAAAGCAAAAAGCTATCTTCACTTATATAATTTCTAATTGTTTCTGCTGAAATATATAAACTAATAGCAGCAGTAGCTATTATCAATATTAGCATTACATAAAAGCGAATTGAATGCATAATATCTAAAAATTCTTTTTCAAATACTATAGAAAAACCTGTTAAGGAAGATTGTTTATTTTTCATCTATTTCTCCTCCTTTATAATACTGATTATAAACCTCATCTAGAGAGTGAGTGTAAGTTGAAATCTTAGTGATATTTATGTTTTTCTCTACAAGAGTATTAATTAGATTGCTTCTAATATCTTTTTTACAATTTAATCTCCAAGTTCCAAAATCATTTTTTTCAAAAGATTTTATATCTTTGATTGATTTAAATAAAGAAGATATATCTTTATTTGTACTTACATCAACATCTATCAAATAATCAGTTCCATAAACTTTTTGTGACAAAGTTTTTACAGCACCTTTTGCTAATAATTTGCCTTTTGAAAAAAGACCCACATTATCACAAATATATTGCACTTCATTCAATTGATGAGAGCAAATAAGTATAGTCATATTTTCTGATATACTTAAACTTTTTATTATATCAAGAAAATCCAATATGCTTTTTGGATCTAATCCTTGGGTAGGTTCATCAAGGATTGCAATCTTAGGTTGCTTAATAATAATCTCACAAAGACCTAATCGCTGTTTCATTCCATGAGAAAATGTTGACACTTTTTCATTCATTCTCTCTTTCAATCCCATTTTATCTAGAGCTTCAACTATTCTGTTTTCTCTATCTTTTTTTGGAATTTTCAGCAATTTTGATGTATATTCTATATTTTCATAAGCAGTTAAATCTTCATAAAATCCAATACTATCTGGTAAATAACCTATATGTTTTTTTACTTTTAATGGTTCTTTGAAAGGATTTAAATCTAGAACTTTAATTTCTCCCTCTGTGGGTTCAATTAATCCTAGAATCATTAAAAGAGTAGTTGTTTTGCCACTCCCATTTGGCCCTAGCAATCCAAAAATTTCACCTTTATTTAAGGTTAAATTTAAGTTATCTACTGCAGTAAAGCTATTATAATATTTTTTGGTGAGATTATTTATTTGTAAAACTGTTTCAGTTTTTACCATAGTAATCTCCTATCTTCGTCCGAATTTTTTAGTTGCAAGTAATAATATAATTACTGCAGCTGCAATTATTAATATTGATATAATTCCCCAAGTTGAAGCGGTTTTTACAGTTACTCTAAATTGAGGAGAACTTATTGCTGAAGTACTAGAAGAAGCACTAGCTTTAAGTTGATAATCTCCAGTAATTGCTTCAGAGGCTGGGGTTACTGACATTTGTATTTCAACTTTTTCTCCAGCTTCTAAACTAGTTATTTCTTCTGGATTGAATGATACTTTCCAATTAGTTGGGCTAGATGATGTTAGTTTAATTTCTTGTGATTCAGCTGTGCCTGTATTTGTTAATTGAAGTGTAAAGGTTTTTTCCTTTCCAGCTACTGCTGAAAAACTAAGTAGACCATCTACACCTGTAAGTGTTAAATCATCTTGTCCTTTAATATTCAAATTTACCTTTGATGATGCACTTGTGGTTGCTGCTTTTGCTATAATTGAAACTGGGTATGTGCCTTCATCAATTCCTTTTGGTGGTGATACTGTAACTTTTAAGGTAGAAGATTTTCCCGCTTCTATTGTTAATGTATTTATTTCCTTAGAACCGTATTGCTCTTTAAAAGTAGTTTTAAATCCATTTGGACTTTGTGATGCTAAGTCCATAAAAGTAGATGCAGCACTATTATTTTTTATAGTTACATTAAAAGTAAAATCTTCTCCTGGATTTCCTTCAATCTCATTCAATTCACTCTCTATAGCTAGTCGTTGAGGAATTTTTTGTCCTAAATATACTGTTAAAGGTAATTCATATGAGTAGTTAGAAGCGGTAGTTGCCTTAACTGATATATCATACTTGCCACTTTTTACATCTTCTGGTGGTATTAGCCATAGTTGAGCACTTACAGGGGAGTCTTGATCGCAGAAAACAGCTGTAATTTTTCCACCACCACCTACAAATTGAGACTCCCAACCACTTGGAAGGTTGCTAATCGATAAATCGACTCTAGAAGGTGCAATTTGATAGTTCTTTATGGACAAATCAAATATTATCATAGAAGAGTCATCTACATTTAAAGAAGGGTATTTAGTTGAAACCGATAATCCTTCATAACTAGATGCAAAAATTGATAAACTAAAAAATAATGATAAACTTAATAAGAAAAATTTAGATTTGAAGTTTTTCATTTTTGTATTTTCCTCCATATAAATAATACTTATTAAAAATTTAAAACGAGGAAATTTAAAATTCAATATTAACAAATTAATCTTCATTTTTCTTCACATTTTCTGTTAAAAATAAATAAAAAAGTTCATTTGTTATCATAAAAAAATAAGAAGTAATCTATTACTAAATTTTATTAGAAAACCCCTTTAAGTTTATTTTTCAGATATAAATAAAAAAAATATAGCAGTATTTTCTACTGCTATAAATTTTTTTATTCTTATGTGACAACTAAATATATTAATTAAAATTTATTAATACTTTAATCTCTTTAATTCACGCTGAGCGTCTTTTTTCAAGTCTCTTTCTTTAATTACATTTTTCTTATCATGAAGAGCTTTACCGCGAGCTAATCCAATTTCCATTTTTATAATATTATTTTTCAAATAAACTTTTGTTGGTACAAGAGTTAATCCTTTTTCGTCTACCTTTCTTTTAAGCCGTTTAATTTCGCTTTTGTGTGCTAAAAGCTTTCTTTTTCTATCTGGATCATGGTTAAATATTGAGCCTTGTTTATAAGGTTGGATAGTAAATTGAAGGAGTAAAAGTTGGCCATTTTCAATGACAACATAACTATCGGTAAAAGAAAATCGGCCTTCTCTCATACTTTTAACTTCTGTACCTTCCAAACTCATTCCACATTCAAGTGTTTCTACCATTTCATAATTGAAATAAGCTTTTTTATTTTTATTTAATAATTTATCATTACTAGATTTATCTTTCATTAATTAATCCTATTTTAATTTTTGTAAGCAATTCTAAATCCCATGTATTCAAAACAAGCAGATTTATCTATTGCACCAACTCTGTTAATATCTACAGAGCTGTTTAATAATGAACCACCTTTAACTACGATATCATAATCATAAAATTCTTTTAGTTCATTTTCTATTGTAGTTCTATCATCAATTAATCTGTTAAGAGCAAAATATGGAGTAGAAGTAAATTCCCAAACTCCTCCTAACATTAAATCGAATTGATTATCATACGACTTTGTTGCAATGAGTGAAGAACTATAAGTGTTTTCTTTGTAATTTGTAGAACAAAGGGCTGCTGCACTCCATTCAACTTCACTTGGGATATAGATTTCCTTATTAGTTTTTTCACTTAACCAATCACAAAAAGCCTGAGATGCATAATAGCTTATATTTCTAATTGGCTCAAGAGATGGATAAGATGGAGATAATGTAATCCCAGTTAAATAATTATCATCAACTAATCCTTGTTCAATTAAAGCTTGCTTATTACTTTTTGACCAAGTTGGGTTTTCAACAACAAAAAGAGAATATAGATAATTAGAAATTGGAGATTTGGAGATGTAAACACTATCATTTAAACTTACATTTATACCAGCTTCATTGATATTAGGATATGAGCTATATGTTGAATTTCCCATAACAAAATCAATTGGATCGATTCTTAACATATTAATAATCGCATTATCTTCCACTATTAATGAAGAAGGTGTTGCGCTGATATCTTTATCTATAAATGAATTACCTATAAATGTGTTATCATCTTCAAAAACCTTTTGAGCTTTTTGTAAAGAAATTGTGCTCTCTATGCCTAAAATAGAATGTGCTTCTTTTGCATCATTGAGCATTTCTATTGAACTTATGAAACTACTTGCCAAATTTAAATAAGACTTTATTTCAGATTCGTTAAGATTAAAAGCTTTTGCATCTTTTGCAAATTGGGTAAAGTAGGGGATATAGTTTGTAACTGCTGAAAATTCTAAAATTGAACTTTGATCTATTATTAATTGAATATCATTATTTAGAATTTTATCAATTTTGTCATCATTTAGTTGATTTAACTCTAATTCTACATCTTGGTAACGATGAAAAATATATGTTAAAAAAACTGGATGAGAAACATTTATTGTATCTTTTGCAATAATCTGTGATGCTTTTTTATAAATAACTTCATGTTCACCACTTTTGATGAATTCTTGAGCTGGAGTTCCACTAATATAAGTGCCATCAACATATACTCCAACATTATCAATTTCACTTGTAAAATTGACAAATTTACCACCATTTAAAATACCTGGTAAAAATCCAATTAAAAAAACGACTAGTAAAACTACAATAATGGCAAGAGTTAATATATAAACTCCTGGTCTTAGAGATCCTATTTTAGGCAACACAACATCATCAATCTCAGGCAAATCTTTAATATCTTTCATATCTTACAAATTACTTATACCTTTAATCCTTGTCAACTCTTTTAGTTTATTGTATTGTTGATATCATGAGTTTATTAATTGAAAAAGTTGAAAAATTTACTATAAAATATTTAACCAAAAGAAAAGCTATCAAAATATATACTAAAGAACATCCCGTAAAAAGAACTGTTTGGGGAGAGGTAAAAGGGTGGATAGATGCCCTAGTATTCGCTGTAGTCGTTATTCTGATAATTAATCAATATATTTTCCAATTATTTGTTATTCCAACACCCTCAATGGAAAAAACTATGCTAGTCAAAGACAGGGTTTTTGTAAATAAAAATGTCTATGGTTTAGAAATCTGGCCAGGTGGCCCAAAATTGGGTTCTTCAAATCGCGTTGTTAGAAGAGATAATATTATTACATTTTATAACCCTGAATATGAATCAAAAGGACCAATTTTTGATGTAGCAGCACAAATGCTTTTTTCTGCAACTTTTTCACTTGTTAATATTGATAAAAATGAAGATGGAACTCCTGCAGAAAGATTGTATGTAAAAAGAGCTGCAGCATTGCCAAATGATACAGTAACCTTTGAAAATGGAAATGTTAAAATTAGACTTGCTGGAACAACTGAATTTGTTGATGAAATGGAATTTAGAGAAGAAAATGGTTACAGTGATGGTCCAAATCGATTGATTGATGATTCATACTATTCTCCATTAAAAGCTTGGGCTACTTTAATAGCTTACCAAGATAAGGGTTTAAATAACTCTTCATACGTTCCCTCTTACTATCTAAGTGAATATCAAAAGCTAAGTGATAATACTTATCCAAAAGATATGTATGAATTTATGAAGACCAAATATAATACAGAACATAAGATAGATCCTAGTGATTTTACTTCTAGAAGTAATTCAAATGCTTATAGCAATGGTATTAGTGTACCTGATAATTATATACTTCCATTAGGAGATAACAGAGATAATTCTCACGATGGAAGATATTTTGGTCCAGTATCTCAAGATAAAATTATAGGCAGGGTTTTCTTTAGATTTTGGCCGCTAAATAGAATTAGTTATCTTGGCAATAAATGATTGAATTTAAATATTTAAAACTTTTAGATAATCAAGAATCTTTATCTCTTTACATACACATACCATTTTGCCAAAGCAAGTGTTATTATTGTGCCTTTTATAGCGAAGATAATTCCTGTTGGGATGAAGAGAATATCAAATTATATTTAAATAAACTTAATAAAGAGCTTGCTTTATTAAAATTAAATTACTCTAAGAATTTTGAAACTGTTTTTATCGGTGGAGGAAATCCTGGAGTGCTATCTGTAGATCAGCTTAGAAATCTACTTATTAATATTGGACCATCTAAAGAAACAACTTTTGAAATAAATCCTGAATCGTTAACAAATGAACATATATCTCTTTTTAAGGAAGGGCTTGTTACAAGAGTTTCAATCGGAATACAGTCCTTTAACGATAACATTTTAAAAATATTAGGTCGTGGTGCAAGAAAAAAAGATAATTTAAAAGCCCTTGAATTTTGTAATAAACTAGATTCATTAGATATTGATTTAAATGATAATTATTTTATCAAAAATAAGATGATAAGTTATGAACAATATTTTTCTTTAGGTACAAAAATAAAATATTCTTTTGATCTAATGAGTGCTTTACCAACTCAAAAATTACAAGATTGTATAGAAGATATTAATATTTTGAACAATAATTGTAATCTTAGTCATCTATCTCTATATTGCTTAAGCGTTGAAGAGGGTACCTATTTATATTCTTTAGTTAAAAATAAACAGATTAAAAAAAATAGTGATTTATTCGAAAAAGATATCTTAGAAAATTTATGGAATTATTTAAATACTTTAGGGTTTCACCATTATGAAATATCAAATTTTGCTAAAGATGATAATAAATGCTTACATAATTTAAGATATTGGACCTTATCTCCATATATATCATTGGGTTCTTCTTCAGCTTCAACAATTTATGATGATGATAGATTAATACGACTTACAAATATTTCTAATAAAGAAAAATATATTAATAGTGAATTATTTGATTATTACGAGGAAGAAGTTTTATCAAAAAGTCAATTTTTAGACGAATATTTAATTGTATCACTAAGAAATAAAAATGGGTTAAACTTTGATTATTTGATAAATATTTTTAATGTTTCAAAAGCTGATTTAATTAAAGCTTTTTCTAAGATTGATTCTAATTATTATATAATTAACAATGATGCTATTTCTCTAACCGAAGAAGGTTTTTTACTTTTAGATACTATTATTTTAGATATTTCTATAGGATTAAATAGCTTAAAATAATAATATTTTTAATGACTTAAATAAACTGTTTTTTTTATAAATAGTAGATTGACGGACTTTAAGTAAATACTTATTATTGTTTTCATGATTGATATTTACCAAGATGTTTTCGACAAAACATATGAAACTATACTCGTTGCCTTAGAAAATCGTTCTAAAAAGGAAGATTTTTCGATTCAAACTATTAAAGGTGAGCTTTTAAGCTTTTATAGATATGATGGGTTAGATTGGACCGGGCGAGGAGAAACTAAACAAGCAGAAAATGATGGAGCAATATTAGCTTATGAAGTCTTTATTGAAAGATTTGAAAAGAGAAATAAAGCTAATTAATTGAATAAATTTCAATTAATTCTTTTCTTTAACTATTACCCCAATTTTTTCATTTATTTAATCTTTGCCAATTATTTTTTTAATTGGTTATTTTTTGCATTGTGATATAACTAGAAAAGCTACTATAATCTAACTAGTAAATATTAAAGAAAGCTTGAAATTTATTATTCTTTATGCTAGTTTTTATAAGGATTTGACTAAATCCATTACAAGAAAAATATATAATTAGTCATAAAATTTTATTATATTTAAAGAGGTATATATGTCAGGGCATAGTAAATGGGCTACTATTAAGCACAAAAAAGGTTTAGCAGACGCTAAACGCGGTCAAAAATTCACAAAATTAATCAAAGAAATTACAGTCGCAGCTAAGATGGGTGGCCCTGATCCCGAGTCAAATGCAACATTAAGAACAGCTATATTAAAAGCTAAGGCTGAAAACATGCCTAAGGATAATATAGAGAGAGCTATCAAAAAAGGTAGTGGAGACACAGATACTTCAACTTATTATGAATTAACATATGAAGGTTATGCACCAGGTGGAATTGCTATTATTGTTGACACTCTAACAGATAATAAAAATAGAACAGCTGCAGACGTTAGATCTACTCTTACTAAATTAGGTGGTTCACTTGGTACAACAGGTTGTGTTTCTTATATGTTCCAAACTAAAGGTATTATTACTTATAGTGAAGAAAAATACAGTGAAGAAGAAATTTTCGAAATAGCTTTAGAAAATGGTGCTGACGATGTTGAAACAAGTGATGGTTTAATTGAAGTTACAACTAGTCCTTCAGACTTTGCTAATGTATTAGAAGCATTACAAGCAGCTAATTTTGAACAAGAAAGTGCTGAAGTTGAAAAAGTAGCAGATCAAATGATTACTTTAGATGCTGAAAAAGCAAGAAAAGTATTACGAATTGTAGAAAAATTAGAAGATTTGGAAGACGTTCAACAAGTTTCAACTAACTTAGAACTTCCAGATGATTATGAAGACTAAAATATATGCGTATTCTTGGCATTGATCCGGGATTAGCAAATACAGGCTGGGGTATTATTGATTCAATAGGACACAAATCCCGGCCTGTTTCTTTTGGTATGATAAAAACTACTAAAGATACTCCTAGTGAAGTTAGAATTTTTACTATAGCTGAACAACTTGGGGTTATAGCTCAAAAGTATAATGTTGAGATATGTTCTATTGAAGATATCTACTTTACAAAAAATTCTTCATCAGCAATTTCTGTTGCAAAAGTTATAGGCTCTTCAATTCATAAATTGTCACAACTAAATCTTGATGTTAAACTATATTCACCACTTCAAATAAAATCCATTATTACAGGTTATGGTAATGCAGATAAAAAACAAGTTCAGGAAATGGTTAGGTTGCATTTAGGCTTAGCTCAAAGACCTAAACCTGATCACGCAGCAGATGCTCTTGCAGCAGCCTTATGTTTAGCTACATATGAAACATCAATGAATAGGATAATGAAATGATTAATGCAATATATGGAGAAATTACAAGCATTAGTGCAAATAATGTAATTATTAAAAGTAATAATATAGAATTTGATTTATTAGTTGCTAGTTCTACAGCCGCTAAATTAAATGCATTGACTGACAAAAGTGAAGTTAGAATAGTTACTTATCTACAACACAGAGAAGATGCCATGACATTATTTGGATTTGTAGATGAAAGAGAGAGAGAATTTTTTTTACAGTTACAAAATGTTTCTGGAATAGGTGCGAAAGGTGCTTTAAAAATCATGGGTGGAGTTACATTTAAAGAATTTGTAATTATGCTTGATAATAGTGATGTTACATCTCTTTCTAAACTCCCCGGTATTGGTAAAAAAACTGCTTCAAAATTAGTTTTGGCCTTAAGAGGTCAATTGGTTGTAGATGACTTAGAGAAATCAAATAGTGAAATACCGATACAACAAGAGCAGTTTAAAGAACTTATTGTTGCTTTAGTTGATATGGGATATGATAGAAACAAAGCTACTAAAGAAATCCATAAACTTTATGATTTACACAAAGAAAAATTAGAAAATTTATCACCTCATGATGTAGAATCATATTTATTTAGATTGGCAATCTCTAATTTAAGCTAGAGGATATTTATGAGTGAATTTGAAGAAAATGTACAAGATATAGAATCACTAAAAGCTAACTCCCTTGTTTCAACTACTTTTCAAAATGAAGATGATGAGCAAGAGAATATTTTAAGGCCAAAGAAATTAAAAGATTTCCAAGGTCAAAAACAATTAAAAGAAAATCTTTCAATTTTTATCCAAGCTGCTAGAGAGAGAAATGAAGCTTTAGATCATACCTTTTTAATTGGTCCACCAGGATTGGGTAAAACCACTCTAGCTAGTATCGTTGCAAACGAAATGGGTAAAGAAATTAGAATGACAAGTGCACCAGCACTTGAAAAACCAAAAGATTTAGCTGGTATATTAACAAATATTAGTGAAGGTTCTATCTTTTTTATAGATGAAATACATAGATTAAAACCAGCATTAGAAGAAATGTTATATATTGCTATGGAAGATTTTGAAATTGACTGGGTTATAGGTCAAGGACCTGCAGCAAGGACAATGAGAATCCCACTGCCTAAATTTACTTTAATTGGGGCTACTACTAAGGCTGGACAAGTCTCTTCTCCACTTCATTCAAGATTTGGAATTACATGTCATCTTCAATTTTATAATGAAGTTGAGCTTAGTAAAATTATTAAAAGAAGTAGTAGCTTAATCGATTGTAAAATAGAGGATGAAGCTTTAATCCGATTAGCTAGATGTAGCAGGGGTACTCCTAGAATAGCAAATAGGCTATTAAAAAGACTGAGAGACTTTGCAACAGTGTTAGCTGATGGAATAATTACAAATGAAGTTGTAGATCAAGGTCTCACTAGATTAGGAATAGATCCAATTGGTTTAGAAGATCAAGATAGAAATATATTAAAAACAATCATTAATTTTTACGGGGGAGGGCCTGTTGGAGCTAGTACACTTTCTATAAGTGTAGGTGAAGCAATCGAATCATTAGAAGATTTTTATGAACCTTACTTAATCCAAAAAGGGTTTTTAATTCGTACTCCAAGAGGTAGGTGTGTAACAACGAAGGCTTATGAGTTATTAAATATGAGCCCCCCATCAAAAATTAAAGATTTTGATACATCTATTTTATAAATGAGGAAATAAATGAAAGATAAAATACAAAGTGGTTTAAAGACTAGTGACTTTAGCTTTGACTTACCACATGAATTAATTGCACAAGTTCCAAGTGACAAAAGAGGTAAAGATAAGCTTTTAGTTTTGGAAAAAAATAGTGGCAAATATTTTGATAAAAGCATTGATGACTTTGTCGATGAAATAGAGAGTGATTCAATTCTTGTAATTAACAATTCTAAGGTAAGAAAAGCAAGAGTTTATGCTACAAGTGAAACTGGTGGAAGAGTTGAGTTTTTATTTTTAGAAGAAAAAGAAGACTATACTTGGAACTGCATGGTGACAAAAAGCAAAAAACAAAAAGTTGGTAAAAAATACTTTTTTGAGGGTGGTTTAGAAGCAATAATTACTGAAACACTAGCGGATAGCACTAAAATTGTTAAATTTAACAATAGAGTAACTGAAGAGTGGTTCAATCAATTTGGACATGTTCCTTTACCTCCATATATAAAAAGAGAAGATAGTTTTAGTGATGAGTCTCGATATCAAACAGTATATGCAAAAAATGAAGGAAGCGTTGCAGCTCCAACTGCTGGTTTACATTTTACAGATGATATTTTAGAAAAAATCAAAGCTAAAGGTGTAGAGATCGTAGAAGTTACATTGCATGTAGGAATGGGAACTTTTATGCCTGTTAGAAGTGAAAACTTAGATGATCATGATATGCATTATGAAAGATATAGTATAAGTGAAGAAGTTGCATCTATTATAAATAATGCTAAGAAGAATAATAAAAAGATTGTAGCTACAGGTACAACAAGTGTTAGAACTTTGGAAAGTGCTGTAGATGAAAAAGGGCTTTTAAAAAGTGGGCTTGGTAGAACTAATTTGTTTATTAAGCCAGGGTATCAATTTAAAATAGTGGATCAATTACTAACAAATTTTCACACACCTGAGAGCACCTTATTGGTATTAGTTTCAGCATTTGCAACAAAAGATAATATATTTGAAGCATACAAACATGCTGTTGAGAAACGATATAGATTCTTCAGCTATGGAGATGCAATGTTTATAAAATAAAAAATGCCCCAATTAATTGTAAAAAATAAATTGGGGCTAAATTTTAAACTTTACTATTTTAATAACTGATTCAATTCATCAATTATTGTTTCGGTTATTTTTTCAACACTTAATGTGCCATCAATTTTAATTAAAGTTACTTGATCGGGGAGTTCTTTTAGAATTTTAAGATAATTATTATAAACTTTTTGTAAAAAATCATTATGTTCAAAAATATCTTTATCTGCTCCACGCTTATTAATCCTATTTAAACATTCTTCTACAGGAGTATCAATAAAAATTAAAATTTGAGGATGAGGATAATTATTTAAAGATTTAACTTCTTCCCAATTGCATTCAACCCCTTGATATGCTAAGGAGGAGTAAAAATATCTATCACTGATTACAATCTCATTATTTTCTAAATGTTTAATAACACCAGTTTCAAAATTATACAGATGATCTTCTCTATCAGTTGCATATAGTTTTGCTAAGGTAAGAGGTGTTGTAAGAAATCTCTTTGCTAAAACATCTCTTACTAATTTACCTATAGGTCTATCTGTAGGTTCAAAAGTATTGTGGATATTATATCCTTTTTTTATCAATTGGCTTGCAACCTTTTTCAATTGAGTGGTAGTACCAGCGCCATCTAAGCCTTCAATTACAATGAAGTTCTCTAAAATATCTGCCATTTCTGAATTTTTCCCTTTTAAATGTATAAGAATTTAATTTTCTAATGAATAAATTATTTTTTCGTATTATAATGCAAATAAAGTTTTGGAGGAAGGTCTTGAAATACCATAGTACTAAAAAATCGATTTTTACAATTTCAATTATTATTACATTATTACTAATTATTTCTGGAATAGGTATATTTAGATTTCAAGCTGAAACTCCTGTCCAAGCAGTTAGCTCTGCTCTTTTAAGTAATCTAGAAATGCCTAATGGTTATAATGTTAAGGTTGAAAATATCAATGAATCTTTTTTACTCAGACAAAATATAGAAAGTATTAGTATAACAAAAGATGATACTGATATAATTACTATTTCTAATCTTTCAATAAATCAAAACTTCTTCGATTATTTAGGTTATTTATTATTTAATAAAAGTATTAATTTTAAGATCAATGCTTCTTCGATTATTTTAAATATTAAAGATGATTATAATGATTTATTCTCATCTTTAAGTTCTATTAAAATTAAAGAAAATACTATTGCAATACAATCAAAATTAGAAAAACCCAAAGATGATGTAAGTGCAGGTGACTTTGATTATAGAGATGTACTAAACTCGATAATAAAGCAAAAGTATATTGATTTAGAACCCCTTTTAGGTGAAAGTATTATAAGAAATTCTTACGATATAAATATTGATAGTGGAATAGTTAAATATAATGCTAATAATTTAAATTTAGAATCAAAAAT
The DNA here is from genome assembly GCA_963677735.1 of Sphaerochaetaceae bacterium. GTDB lineage: Bacteria > Spirochaetota > Spirochaetia > Sphaerochaetales > Sphaerochaetaceae > Pleomorphochaeta. The sequence continues at coordinate 810,182 of OY782505.1, read as the reverse complement.
TAATAATTTAAATATTAATTTAGAGAAATTAGGTATTTTAACCAATTTAGATTTTAGGTTAAGTGAATTATATTTTAACAACAATCAAATAGATTTCGAAGCAAAGGATGCTTTAATTTCCTTGTACGATACTAAAGTTGATATTGTTTTAGATGAAAGTCTACTTTTGTATGCTAATAATAACCTTAAAATAGATTATATCGATGTGAATTATGATTTAGAACAACTTGGTGAAGTATTCTTTAATTTAACTGAAGTAAATTATTTGCAAGATAGTGTTAATTTAAATATTAATTATTTAAAGGGTCAATTAAATACTAATTTTAAAGATTTTTCTCTTTTGCTAAACCCTCAGCTTTTCAATTTAAATTTTAATAATAATAATATCAACTTTAATGAAGCTGATTTAGGAATATCGAGTGTAAATAGTAATTTATCTTTTTTCCTTAAAAATGATGATAAAGCTTCAGTATTAATTGATGAAAATTTAATAAATTTAGAGAATGTTGAATTGACCTTGTTATCTAGTGATAAATTATTTAACAAGTCAAATATTAAAATTGGTAAGCTGAACTATAATAATGATAATTTTAATAGTGAATTTTCAAACATTATTGCTAAAGTAAATACTGAAAATGATCTTTCTAACATACTTTTAAATGAAGAAATTGATTTATCAAAGATTAATTTAGAAAATCTAATTAAAACCTATAAATCTGTCACACTAGACTTAAATGGTGAAACTACCTTACAAAATCAAAACCATAAAATTAATTCTACTTTCTCTACAGAATTCTTACTTCAAGATAGTTTTAACAATCTAACAGCTTCATTTTTTAGTGACAATATTAGATTAGATGAATTAAAAGAAGATATTAGCGCTTATATCAACTTTCAAGGCCCCTTAACCCTAGATGAAAATAATATAGAATCCCTTGAAGCGGACATAACTTATGGAGAGACTTTATCAATAAAAACAATAGGGCAGTTTGAAGAAAAATTATCTAATAACCAAGTAATTTCCTCTATAATTTTTGATGAATTTAAATTAAGTGAATTTATGCCTTATCTTTCTTATATAACCCCATCTCTTGTTAACTATGTAAATGATGATACAGCCTTAAAAGGTTCTATAAACTATGATGGCAAAATTGCCTTCTCATTAGAAGATTATTTTGATGGCAATTTAACCTCCTCCTTATTAATTAAACAAGCTCAATTCTTAGATGCAGGATACAATGTTGGATTTAATTTAGAGACTGATATCTCTCAGAGTGATTTTGATGTAGATGAATTGTCTCTGTCTCTTTTTGATTATAGATTAGCATTTAATGGTAAATATATTATTAAATCTAAATCTTTATCAGGTTTATTAAATTTAGATGATATAAATAAAGATGAAAATTTAGTTAACGTCTCATTTATTAATGATGAGATAGATAGTACTAATTTTACATTGAAAGTTGTTAAGCTTCCTCAATTTAGTATTGTAGGTTCTCTAAAGAATATGTCTAATTCAAAATATGAGATAAAAAGTAATTTAAATCTAAAATCTGAAGCTATTGATATAAATATCGATGCTGATGTGAAGAATTTACAATTTATAGTAAATAGTGAGAAGGGTCTTGATTTGACTGTAGATATCGATGATACAATTTACGGCCAACTGAATTTAGATAATTTTAATTTAATAGATTTAGATAATTCCTCTTTCGATGGTAATTTAGAATTTAATTATAAAAATACAGACCTTTGGCAATTCGATATCTTTGATTTTGATTTCTCCTATGACAATAAACTTTATGATATAATTTTGAATGGAAATATAAATCAAAATTCAATTAATTTAGATAAATTAGATTACTATAATAACAACTATAATCATAAATACTTTGGAACTCTTAATTATCAAGGACCAAAATACTTAACTTTAGTTGGAAATAAATTCAAAGACCAATATAAAATTAACTTTACATTTGGGGATACAACTAGTCAAAGAATTGAAGCTTCGATGTTTAATAATTCAGATATTACAAATATTTACTTAGATATTAGCCAATTTAACATATCAAGATTCTTTAAAAATCAAAGCGAAATATTATTAGATGCTAGAATAATTGGTGAAACAGATTTTGATCAAGATAATCAAATTAAAGGAGATATTGAATTTAATGAGACAGGTATACTTGATGTATTAATAAATGATCCAGTCCTTGATACAATTGTTCCAACCTCTTCAAATACCTTATTAAACAGAGTAGTTTCTTTTATACCATTTATTAATCTTCCCTCTCAATCAACAACTAATATATCTACAATAGAGATTCCTGAAGAAACAAATAAATTAAGTTTTTCAACTAATTTAAACATATCAGAAAATGATTTTACCTTAGAAAATTTAAATTTATCTTTTGGTAATTATACATTTAATGATGCTAATCTTACATTAAATACTAAAAATTTTGATTTAGCTATTGATTCTAACATAGAGATATTAAAGCCATCTGTTGTAACAAATCAAATAAGTAGTTTTAAAATTGCTTATTATATTAATTTCCAATCAACAATAAACACAATTAAAGAGGAATTTGCCGTAAATGAATTGAATTTTTCAACAATTACCTCTATTTACAATAAGGTAGATGAATACAAAAGCTTTGATTATGATTTATTAAATAATATTAATGGATATTTAAATATTACAAATATTGATTTATTAAAAGATACTGTAGATTATGAAAAACTATTTAAAGATAAAGTTAGTGAAGAATTAGATCTTGATAATATCTATTCTACATTTAATATAAAAGAGGGTAAATTTGAATTAAATTCAGATTATATTATAGCTAATATTGATTTAACTGATAAAACAGGAACTATCAATATTGAAGAGGATTATGATGTATCTGGTAATTTAAGTTTTGATTATAATGATACTTTTGATATTTATGCTACAAATTTAGATGTTCCTATTTCTTATGTTGAAAAGTTAATTTATATAAAATTAGTGAAATTCTCAGGAGATAATATTAGTGGTAGCTTATTAGTAGAGGACTTATTTAATGAACCTAAAGTATTTGGAGAGTTATATACTAATAATTTAAAAGTTCAAACTTTATATATTAAAGATAATTTTGTAGAAATACCCTCGCTTTCCATAATATTAGATGAAAATACACTCTATACAAATAGATTAAAAGCAAACTATTATGATTTAGATAAAAATGTTATTACTTCATTTTATACTTCTGCTGATATTCTATTTGATAATTTAATATTTAAAAATGCGTCTGTTATCATGGAGTGCCCGAACTATCTGCCTGTATATGTTCCTTTATTAGGGATGAATTTAACTATAGATGCAGAGATTAAAAATTATTTCAGCTATAGTACTGATGGCAATACTTCATATTTAAGTGGAGATTTAGTTGTAAAAGATGCAGTTGTAAGAAGTGGAGTAGATATTCCAGCTTGGATTGTTACAAGACAAGAAACTAATGGGGACTTTGCAATTACAACAGCTGAAAATAATAGTTTTTATTACCCAAAATTGGATAACCCGATTATAAGTTTAACAATGAGTAAAAATCAAAATTTTGAATTTAAATTTGACTCATTAACTAAAGCATATTCAGTAAATGGTAGTGTAGATATATTACAAGGTGAAATCTTTTACTTCCAAAAGAATTTCTATATTGATTCAGGATCGCTCTCCTTAAGAGTAAATAATGAAACAAATCAAATTGAACCTATAGTTTCACTTACTGCAACACTTAGAGAAATAGATGACAATGGAGATTCAGTTGATATCTTATTAAGTTTAGAAAACAATGGTCTTAATAATTTAAATCCAGTATTTTCTAGTATCCCATCAAAAAGTCAACAAGAAATAATGAGTATATTAGGGCAATCTTTTTCTAGTACTAACACAAGTGATACTAATTCAGTGGCTTCAATTGCAACTGCAGCTACTTCTGTATTCTCATCATTAGGTTATATTGAAACTGGTGGGGTCTCTACATTAAATCAAACAATAGCATCTACACTAAATTTAGACTTTTTTAGTCTAAAAAGTAGCATAGTAGAAAATATATTATTAGAGACTTTTATAGATGATCCAAGTTATTCATCATATTCTCCATTAGCTAGGTATTTAAATAATACTACAGTATATATGGGCAAGTATTTAACAGCCGATTCTAAATTTCAAATATTAATTAATCTTCTTGCAACAAATGATAGTGATGCAACAAGTTTTTTGACAAATGATTTATCTTTAGACATTGAAATGTCTTATGAAATTGATACAGAATTGGCAAAGTTTTCATTCTTTACGAATCCAACACAGTTGTCCTTTTTAGAAATATTAGATACTATTGGTTTTAGTGTAACTAAAACAATTCATTTTCGTTAGTATAAGTAAAATGTATTAAAGTTAGGAGATAACATGCTTAAAAAAATTTCTTTAATATTGTTAATATCTGTATTAAGTTTGTCTAGTATTTTTGCTGCAGATGAAACTTGGTATGAAGGTGTTAAAATATCAGAATTCCAAACCGAAGGCCTTAAAAATGCCGATAAAAATGATGTTTCAAATATATTATTCAAATATAGAAATAAAGTTTATACCGAGGATTTGTTTAATCAATTACAAGCTGAATTGTATTCTTTAAATTCTTTTTCTTACTTCTATGCAGAAGCAAGTAGAATAAATCCTGATTCAAATCAATTAAGAATAACTCTTACTTTTTTTGAAAAACAATTGTTAGATTCTGTTACTTTTGATGGTAACAAAAAACTAACAGATGCCACTCTTCTAGAATCTAGTGGCTTGAATTTAGATACCTTCTATGAAGGATATGAAATGTCTCAAGCTGCGGAGAAGCTAAAACAAGTTTATTTTGAAAAAGGTTATTCCGATATTAAAGTTACTCCTAAATTAATTGAAGATTCTGAAAATAATACAGTTTCTATTAATTTTACTATTGAAGAAGGTAAACAAGTAATTATTAGTGAAATTGAGTTTACTGGAAATAACCACTTTGATAAGAAAGTTTTATCAACTCAACTTGAATCAAATACTAAATCTTTATTTAGAAATGGTTACTATTCTTTGAGCAAGATAGCTAGTGACAAAGAAAACTTACAATCATTTTATTATGATCGTGGCTATATAATGGCAACTATTGATGAACCAAGTCAAGAAATAATTGAAGAGACAGATACTCAAAAGAGAATTAAATTAGTATTTAATGTTTTTGAAGGAGAAATTTGGACTCTTGGTGAAATAAACTTTGAAGGAAACACTATCTTTAGTGACGAATTCTTAAATGAAGCTATTACGTTAAGGGCAGGTGATGTATTTAATCGTGGGTTATGGATTACAGAACTTAGACAAATTTCACAATTATATTATGATAAAGGATATATCAATTTAGCTGTTAACCCTCAAACTTCTGTAGATGAAGAAAATAGAACTGTTACATTTACTGTATCTATTGTTGAGGGAGTTAGAGCAAAGATTAATAAAATTATTATTAATGGTATTGGAAGTACTCAAGAGGTTGTATATACTAGAGAATTAACCTTTAAAGAAGGTGAATATTTTAATAAATCAGCTGTAGAGCAAAGCTTATTAAATATTCAAAATACTCAACTTGTTACTGAATTGAATTATTCATTAGACCCTATTGATGATGAAAACTGTAATGTAATTATTGAAATTACTGAAGGTGGTCAACAAGATATTCAATTTGGTGCAACTTTCGGTGGAACTACTGATGAATTCCCAATTTCAGGATTTGCAACTCTAACTGATAGAAATATATTTGGTACAGGTAATGACCTTTCAACAAGTATAACATTATCTCCATCAACTCAAAAAGCTTCAGTAAGTTTTGTCGATGAATATTTTGATGAGATCCCTTGGTCAAATGGTTTTTCATTTAGCCTTTCACATACAACTGTTGAGGATGTATTGGTAAAAGGTGGAGATGAGTTCTATGATGGTCATATTGATGATGATGATTATGAGAATAATGCATATCCATTAGGATATAGCAGTTATGCTGCTTATGTAGCTGCAGATGAAGAAACACCTGATTCTCAATATTTAATGGATTATGAATTATATAGTATCTCTGCTGGCTATGATACAGGTTATACTTTCAGATTTGATCCTGGTTCATTAATAGTTAGTACAGGTCTAACATTTAGTATCAATAAAGCTATTTTTGATAGTAACTACTTACCATATGAAGAATTAATTTATAAATATAGCTTAAGATGGCAGTTCTCAAATAAATTAACATTAGGTATTGCTTGGGATGGAAGAGATTTGAAGACTAATACTACTAGAGGTTGGTATGTTGCACAAAACTTTACTTATGCAGGTGGTGTTTTAGGTGGTTTATCAAACTATAATAAATCTTCAACTAGCTTCTCTGCTTTTACACCTGTATTAAAATGGGAAACTAAAGACGAAGAAGTAAAACAAATTATTGGTTCATATTCAACTAGTGCAAGTTTCATGTTCCCACAATATTATTATAGTGATGATGGAGTTTGGGGTTGGTATGATGCTAAAGAAGGTGCAACTTCTAGTGAAATGCTATACATTGATGGTGCATCAATTGCTTTAGGCCATGATGTTGAAGATGATTTATATTTCCTCTTTGATAATAAATTTTCATTAGAATATTCATTGGTTAAAAATATTTTAGCTTGGGACACCTTTATTAGTGCTACTGCAGCTACTGAAAGTTACGATGATATAGCAGCTTTCCAAAATTGGGATTGGTATTTTGCTGCAGGAACTGGATTAAAGATTAAAATTTCTGGTTTCCCAATTGGCCTTTACTTAGTTAAAGATGCTACATTACTAAATAGTGATGGTGATGGATTTGAATTTGTTGAAGGCTCTTTATTTAATTTTGCTGATAGTGATGCAAATTCAATATTCAACGGAGTTAATTTAGTATTATCCTTTACGTCGAATTTATTCTAAAAAATATAAATATCTCCTTCGGGAGATATTTTTTTACCTCAAATAAAGCTTTAATTTTTTTAAACTCCTTGTTATACTCATCTTATGAAAAAAGAAAAATTAACTCCAATGATGGTACAGTATTATCAAATCAAAGATCAAAATAAGGATAAGGTGCTTTTTTTTAGATTAGGTGATTTTTATGAGATGTTTGATGAAGATGCAATTGAAGTTTCTAGATTATTAAATTTAACTTTAACACACAGAGGTGCTTTTCCAATGTGTGGTATTCCATATCATGCTTCAAAAGCATACATAAAAAGATTATTGGAAGAAGGTAAAAAAATTGCAATTTGTGAACAAGTTGAAACCCCTTCAAAAGATACGAAGCTTGTAAAAAGAGAAGTAGTTCAAGTTATAACCCCTGCTACAGTAGTTGAAGATGATTACTTAGATTCAAAATCAAGTAATTATATTTTAAGTATATCTTTCTCTGTAAAAGTCACAAGTATAGCCTTTTGTGATATAACTAGTGGCGAGTTTATTTTAAAAACATTTGATAAAGATAATTCTTTTCAACAACTCAATTCATTATTAGCACAAATAAGACCAAAAGAAATATTAGTAAATGAAGATGATTATTTTGTTCATAAAGATTTCTCCTCTATACTAGATGAAACTAATATAATGATTACTAAACTCTCATCATCTGATTTTAGTAAAAAGAAAGCATATGATAGATTAATTAATCATTTGTCAATTAGCTCTTTAAAAGTATTTAATATTGAAAAAGATTATCCAGCAATAAAACCTGCTGGAGCTTTATTGAAATATATATACGATACCTCAATGTCCTCATTAAATCATATTACTGGATATACAGTTGAAGAGGATACCGCTTTTTTAACAATAGATAGCTCAACTAGAAAAAGTTTAGAAATTCTTGTAAATACACAAGATGGAACTTCTCAAAACACTTTATACAGCGTATTAGATAAAACAATTACGAGTGGTGGAACTAGATTATTAAAAAAATGGTTAAGTTATCCTTTAGTAAATAAAGAAATTATCGTAAACCGTCAAAGCTGGGTAGAGTATTTTAAATTTAATAGAGAAGAAAGAAGTAGGGTAAGAGAAGAATTAAAAGGTGTATTAGATATGGTTAGATTAACCACTAGAATATCTATGAAAAGGAATACACCAAGTGATCTATTAGGAATTAGTCGTACAGCAAAAGCCTTTTTTAATATAATTAAAGAGGATTTTGAGAAATATGAATGTTTAATTAATGATAATAGTAGCAAGCCCATTGATGTTAGCAATAGTTTAAGTAATGTTGAATCTGATACAATGAATGAAATTTTTTCATTAGTTGATTTAATTCAAAACTCAATAAATGAAAACATTCAAGGACCATTTGAGGAAGGAAAAGTCATCAAAAAAGGCTTTGATGAAGAGCTAGATAGACTAAGAGATATCAAAAATCAAGGTTCAAAATATTTACACAGTTATATAGATAAATTAAAGGAAGAAACTAATATTCCAAACATTAAACTTGGATATAATAAAATACTCGGTAATTTTATTGAAGTTAGAAAAACTCATGTAGATAAAGTTCCAAAATCCTTTTATAGAAAACAAACCCTTGTTAATGCTGAAAGATTTACAAGTGATGAGCTTACTGAAATAGAAACTAGAATACTTAAAAGCAGTTATGAATCAGAGAAAAGAGAAAGATTTGTCTATGAAAACATAGTTGAAAAAGCTGCAAACATATCCTCTTCTCTATTACTCCTTGCCAATGCGCTAAGTAGAATAGATGTATTACAAAGTTTAGCTTATGTTGCAGATATATATAACTATAATAAACCAAAATTTGTTGATAAAAATTCTGTTTCTATTGTTAAAGGGCGTCATCCGGTTGTTGAAAAACAATTAGGATTAGGTTCTTTTGTTGCAAATGATTTAGACTTAGATGAAAATGGTAAGAGATTTTGCTTAATTACAGGACCAAATATGGCAGGTAAGTCTACATATCTGAGACAGTGTGCCCTAATTATTTTATTATCTCAAATAGGGAGCTTTGTTCCAGCAGAAGAAGCTTCACTATCTTTAGTTGATAAACTATTTTGTAGAGTTGGAGCTTCTGATAATATAGCAAAAGGTGAATCAACTTTTATGGTTGAAATGCAAGAGGCTGCTCATATTCTAAGAACTGCCAGTCAAAACTCTTTTGTTATAATGGATGAAATAGGGAGAGGGACTAGTACACAAGATGGTATGAGTTTAGCACATGCTTTTATGAAGCACTTAGTTAAGCTAAATGCTAAAACATTATTTGCAACTCACTATCATGAGCTTACATTATTAGATGTGTCAAATGTTAAACTTTTAACTTTAGCAGTAGAAGAAAAAGGAAAAGATATAATCTTTGTTCGAAAAGTTGTTGATGGAATTGCTAATTCTTCTTATGGCTTACATGTTGCAAAATTAGCAGGTGTTCCTAATTTGATATTAAAGGATGCTGATAAATTTCAAAGGCGACACTTTGGTGAATATACTATAAATAATTCTGAGATGGACTTATTTTCAATGGCACAACTTGAAGAGTTAGAAAATAATGATAATAATGATGATTTTAGTGAAGATTATAGCTCAATAATTGATGAAATTACAAAATATGATTTATCAACGTCAACTCCAATTCAAGCTATGCTATTTTTACAAAAAATTCAGGAAGAAATCGAAGTAAAAGCAGAGAGTGAATCTCTTGACAAAAGATAGTAGTGTCAGTACTATATAAGTACATTTTGATAATTGATTTTTGGGAGACCGCAAATCGCAGGTCTCCTTTTTATTGGTTTTAGAAAGTAAGGAAAATTATGAAAAACAACATAACAAAAGATCCTTTATTTGAGGAGTATGCTCCATTATTAGATGCAATGAATGTAACACTTGTTGATGTCGATTTTAAAGAAAGCCCATTTAATGCTAGATTAGCTGTAGTAATTAAACTAAAAGATGGGGAAGTCGGAGTTAACGAATGTGCTAAAGTTCATAATTTAATTAAAACTAGAATGGAAGTTCAACTAGCAGAAGAACAAGACTTTGATTTAGAAGTTTCAACACCAGGGCTTCAAAGAAAAATCAGAGATGCATATGAGTTTACATTGTTTAAAGAGAAGAGAGTTAGAGTGTATGATATAATACAAGCATGTTGGTTCTCTGGTATAATTAAAGATGTTAAAGAACACAGTGTAATTTTAACTAATTGTCTAGATCAAGATAATAATAAACTTGATACAGATTTAGAAATAGATTTTGAAAATATCTCCAAAGCTAAATTGGAATATATTTGGGAGGATAGAAAACATGCCAAGTGATTTAGGAGACGCTATAAAAAGAATAGTTGAAAGTGGTATCTCAGAAGATTTAGTTATTTCCACTGTTGAAGATTTCTTAAAAGCTGCATATAAACGTAAATTTGGAAGTGATGCAAATGCTGTAATTACTTTTAATGATGATTTAAGCTCAGTTGAATTATCTTCTAGGAAAATAATTGTTGATGAGGATAACTACTATAATACCTTAACAGAAATTTCTATCGAAGAAGCTAAAGAATACAATGAAGAAGCTGAAATTGGTGATGTAATATTAATTCCTATTGATATAAATAAAACATTTGATAGAATTAGCGTACAAAGCGCAAAACAAAAAGCACATCAAAGTTTTAGAGACATCCAAAAAGACTCAATCTACAGTGAATTTAAAAACAAAGAAGGTTGTCTTATTAACGGTTATTTTAACCGTCAAATAAGAAATGATATTTTTGTAAATATCGGATCTACTGAAGGAATTTTACCTTCTAGATATCAATCTCCTAGAGAAAGTTATTCACAAGATGATAAAATTAAATGTTTTGTTGAAAGAGTAGAGAAAAATGATAAAGGCGTTAGAGTTATTTTATCAAGAACCTCTGGTGAATTAGTAAGACAATTGTTTGAATTAGAAGTACCTGAAATAAATCAAGGTCAAATTGAGATTGTTAATGTTGCAAGAGAAGCAGGTTATAGATCAAAAGTATCTGTTAAAACTAATAACCAAGATATCGATCCAGTTGGAGCATGTGTTGGTTTAAAAGGAAATAGAATTCAAACAGTTATTAAAGAAATTGAAGGTGAAAAAATTGATGTAATCAATTACGATCCTAATCCTGTAAATTATATAATTAACGCATTAACTCCTGCTCAAGTTATAGATGTTGTAATTATTGATAGATTGACCTATAGAGCTATTGCAATAGTAGATGAATCACAATTATCTTTAGCAATAGGTAAAGGCGGTTTGAACGTAAAATTAGCAAAGAAGTTATGTGACTGGAATATTGATGTTAAAACTCCAGCAGAATTCCAAGATATGGAAATTGTTAATGTTGCTAAGGAAAGAGCTGAATCATTCTTTATGGATGGTGATGAACAAGAATACTTTGAAGAAGAGCAACCTGAGGTAGCTCAAGACACAGGTATTGCAGAAGATGAAATTCAATTCGCTGATATTGAGTTAGATTCAAATATTGTTGCAAAACTTCAATTCCATGACATATATACTATTGAAGAATTTGTAAATTTAAGTGATGCTGAAATGGAGTCTTTTGGAGACTTTTCACCTGAAGAATTAGAAGCAATTAATACAATAATATTAAAGTATGTTGATATTGTTGAAGAAACTGAAGAAGATGAATACGAGTATAAGTGCCCAAATTGCGGTCACACGATAACAGTTGAAATGACTGAATGCCCAGAATGTGGTACAGGTTTGGCATTTGAAACTGTTGATGAAGAGGAATAGAATAGAAAAATATGAGTGAAAAAAAAGCAACTTTAATTAAACACGTAAAAAGTTCAAATACAGATGCAGAACCTACAACACCAGTAGAAGCTGCATCTACACAAACCCAACCAAAAATTGAAAAGAAAAAAATAATTGTCAAGAAAAAGGTTGTTAGAATTAAACCCCAACCAAAAGTAAAAGAGGGTGGATCTTCTTTAGGCTCATTAGGTGGAAATAAACCTGTTAAAAGTACTACTGAAACAAATAAGAGTGCTAAAGAAACTGATACAAAGAAACGTATTATTAAAAAAACTAACATTGGCAAAGGTTCATCTCCTTTACATACTGGTCCAGTTATTATTAAAAGTACAAATCTTCCTCCAGTTCCAAACCAAGGAAAAACTGCAAAAGATCATGCTGAATGGCAAAGTAAAAATGCAGGAAAGGTTGTTCAACCAAATCCTAATCCAGCAGCACCTCGTGTAGCAGGTACAGTTGGAGGTAAACCTGTAGCCGGTTCTAGAAATAGAAATACTCGTAACCCACGTCAAAACAATTATAATAGAAATAATCAAAATGGTGGTGGTTACAATAATAACAACGCTCAAGGTGGTTATAATAATAATCAAGGCGGCTATAATAGAAATAATGGCCCAGGTGGTTATAATAGAAACAATAATCAACAAGCTGGCGGTTACAATAGAAATAATAGCCAACAACCTGGTGGTTATAATAGACCTAATAATGGCGGCGGTTATAACAATACTGGTGGCGGCTATAATAGGAATAACAACACTGGTGGTTTTAATAGACCTAATAACACAGGTGGAAATAGAGCTCCTGGTGGCTATAATAGAAATAACGCTGGCGGTGGTTTTAATAGAAACAACAGCGGTGGTGGTTTCAATAGAAATAACAGCGGTGGTGGATTTAATAGAAACAATAACCAAAATAGCGGAAGTGCTCCAGCACCAAATACATTTGGTAACGGAAAATCACAAAAGAAAACTTTTAAAAAGAAAAATAATAGTTATCAAAAACGTGATGCAACAATGGAAAAAGAATTCCAAATTCAAAGAAAAAGAGAACAAGCAGCTGCAAAACTTGCTTCAGTTCCAAAATCAATTGATATCATGGAATCAATCACAGTTGCTGATCTAGCTAAAAAAATGAATTTAAAAGCTAATGATATTATTGCTAAACTATTTACAATGGGTATGATGGTTACAATTAACCAACAAATTGACCATGAAACTGCAGAAATCATTGCAAGTGAATACAATTGTAAAGTTAAATTAGTATCATTATATGATGAAACATTAATCGAATCTGAGAAAGATGTTGATTCTGACTTGGTTGAAAGAGCGCCTATCGTAACAATTATGGGACACGTTGACCATGGTAAAACTAAATTATTAGATGCAATTAGATCAACAAATGTTGCAGGTGGAGAATTTGGTGGTATCACTCAACATATCGGTGCTTACAAAGTTGATTTAGGTCAAAGAGGTGATATTGTATTCTTAGATACTCCAGGTCACGCAGCATTTACAATGATGAGATCTCGTGGTGCACAAATTACAGATATCGTTGTATTAGTGGTTGCAGCAAATGATGGAGTAATGCCTCAAACTAGAGAAGCTATTGACCATGCTAAAGCTGCAAAAGTACCAATTATTGTAGCGATTAATAAATGTGATTTACCAGAATCAAATCCTGATAGAGTTATGCAACAATTATCAGACTTAGGTTTAATGCCAGAAGAATGGGGTGGACAAACATTATATTGTAAAATCTCTGCTCTTAAAAAAGAAGGTATTGACGAATTATTAGATACAATATTACTTGAAAGTGAAATATTAGAATTAAAAGCTAATCCTAATTGTAGAGCTGAAGGTAAAATTATTGAATCAAGAATTGACCAAGGCCGTGGTACAGTTGCTTCAGTATTAATCGAAAGAGGTACTTTGAGACAAGGTGATCATTATGTAGCTGGAATTTATCCTGGTAGGGTAAGAGCTATGTTTGATGATACAGGTAAAAAAATAAGTGAAGCTGGACCTTCAACTCCTGTTGAAATTATTGGTTTATCTAATATTCCTTCTGCTGGGGATCCTTTCCAAGTTACTGAAGATGAAAAGCAAGCTAGACAAGTTGGTGCTAAGAGACAAGAACTTGAAAGAATGGGTGCAAATAAAACTGGTAATAAGTTTACACTTGATACACTGTTTGACAAAGTTCAAGAAGGAACCATTGAAAGCTTTAATGTTATTATTAAAGGTGATGTTCAAGGTTCAGTTGAAGCACTACAAACTTCACTTGAAAAATTATCAACTAGCGAGATTAGATTAAATGTAATTAGATCTAGTGCAGGTGCAATTATTGAAAGTGATATTACTTTAGCTTCTGCTTCTGCTGCTTTAGTTATTGGATTTAATGTAAGACCAACTCCAAGAGCATTAGCTTTAGCTGAACAAGAAAAAGTTGAAATTAGAAAGTATAATATTATTTACGATGTAGTAGATGATGTAAGAGATGCTATGGAAGGTATGTTATCACCTATTGTTAAAGAAGTTGAAATTGGAACAGTTGAAGTTAGAGACACATTCAAAGTTCCTAAAATTGGACTTATTGCAGGTTGTTACGTACTTACAGGTAAGGTTAAAAGAAATAGCTTAGTAAGAGTTGTTAGAGATAACATCCAAGTAAGCAAAACATTAATAAAACTTTCTTCTCTTAAGAGATTTAAGGACGATGCAAAAGAAGTCGCTGCTGGCTTTGAATGTGGTATGGGCCTTGAAAACTTCCAAGATTTAAGAGTAGGTGATATTCTTGAAATTATCGAAGAAGAGAAAGTTGCAAGAAAATTAGAAGATGGTATAAAAAATGAGTCAGTATAGTCAAAAAAGAATTGAAGCCAAAATTGAAGAGGCAATAAGTACATTAATCGTTAAAGGTGAAATCAAAAACTCTAATGTTAGTACTTTATGTTCTGTTTCAAGAGTAAGTTTATCTCATGATAATGCTTATGCAACAATTTATATTACAAGTGTACTAGATGATGAGTCTTTGAAAAAAAGTGTAGCAGGTTTGCAAAAAGCTGCTGCATTTATTCAGGGAAGATTAGGTAAGTTCCTAGGTACTAGAAATACACCTAAATTAACCTTCAGAGCAGATAATTCCTATAAGGATGCACAAAAGGTCAATAATATAATTGACTCATTGAAGTATTATGGGGACTAATTCACATATTATATTAACAAATAAACCTAAAGATGTAACTTCGTTTAGATCTTTAGGTTCTATTAAAAGACACGTTGATAAAAAAGTTGGACATGCAGGTACTCTTGATAAGTTTGCCCATGGATTGATGATAGTATTAACAGGTTCTACAACAAAATTAAATCAATTATTTTCAACACTAGATAAAACTTATATAGCTACAATTAGATTTGGCGAAGAAACATCTACCTTAGATGTAGAAGGCGAGGTTGTTGAAACAGCTTTAGCCCCAGATTTAGCTACTATTGAGAAAGCTATCAAAGAGAATTTTCTTGGTAAGGTAATGCAAGCCCCACCTGCTTATTCTGCAATACACATAGATGGCAAAAGAGCTTATAAACTAGCTAGAAGTGGACAAGAGGTTGAAATGCCTAAAAGGGAAATTTCTATATATAGTTTTGATATTATAAGTTATAATAATCAAGATCTAGTGTGTAAAATTAATGTTTCTAAGGGAACATATATAAGATCTATAGCAAGGGATTTAGCATTAAGCTGTAATTCTAGAGCACATCTAGTTGATTTAATTAGAACCTCAATTGGACCCTTCGAATTAGAAGAAGCAATATCGGCAGAAGATGCTCAATCAATTAGTCGTGGATTAAATAAAACTGATGATTATATTAAGAGATTAGATTCTGTTTCAATTTATAAAATTGATGATAAATATCTGTTTGATTTAGCTAATGGTAGAAAACCTTCTTACAATATTTTGAAAGCAGAATCAATAAAAGAAAATGCTAGATATGCTGCTATTTACTCAAATGATGAAATACTTAGATGTGTTTTAAAAATTGAGGAGGATTTGACAATATCGAAAATATTATGTCAAATTAACCCGTGTTTTGATAGGAACTAATTAATGAAAACAATATTATTACAAGACTTTATTAAAGACCAAACTGAATATAGTCATGAAAATATTGCGCTCTGTATTGGAGTTTTTGATGGACTACATTTAGGTCATCAAGAAATATTAAATAAAGTCCTAGATAGCAAGCTATATTCAGTAGTTATGACCTTTAATACTAATCCTAAAATGGCATCTGGTAGAAAGCAGAAAGATAAACCGCTTTTAACTAATAATTTAAAAACTAGATTGCTTGATAAAATGGGATTTGATCTGCAAGTAATTATTGACTTTTCTGAGAAAATCAGTAAACTTACAGCAGATGAGTTTTTATATTTGTTATGTAAAAACTTAACTATAAATAAATTAATTGTTGGAGAAGATTTTCAATTAGGTAATCCAAAAGCCAGTATAAAGGCTTCTCGATTACAGGAACATCTTTCTTCTTATTCAAAAGAAACTAAGGTAGTTATTACAAAGGCTATCATTGATCAAGATGATAGAGTAATTAGTTCTTCTAGAATAAGACAATTAGTAAAAAAGGGTAAAATGAACGTTGTTCATGATTTACTCGGCAGAGAGTATTTGCTGGATTTGGGGTTAACACCTTCCCAATTTTCTGGTAGCTCTATGTTAATAAAAGCAGAAGATGTAAAACAACTATTACCTGTTAATGGTGTTTTTACTGGATTCTGGGTGGAAGAGGACTTAAAAACTTCAATTGAAGTTAAAAATAATGTTCTTTATATTACTCCTTATCCAAAATCATCTGCACAAAATAAGACTCTAGCGATATGCTAGACAAAGGGTATCTAAATGATCACTAAAGAAGACAAAGCTCAAATTGTAGCTAAATTCGGTAATTCTGAATCTAACACTGGTAGTACTCACGTACAAATTGCTTTATTAACAGCACGTATTAATGACTTACAAAGCCATTTTAAAGCAAATCCTAAAGATCACGCTTCAAGACGTGGCTTACTACAAATGGTAGGTCAAAGAAGAAGACTTCTTCGTTATTTAAAGAATACTAATATCGATGAGTATAGAGCTTTAATCGCAGAATTAGGAATCAGAAAGTAATTAGATTATAATTATTTAGATATTGGGGGAAAGTAGTAATACAATCCTCCAATATTTTTTTTGTCATTGTTATCATTGAAACATTTACAAAAATAAGTAATAATATAGATATAATAATTTTGTAAAAAATAGGGCTAGTTTCTAGTAGAGAAACAAAATAAAGAACTATTAAAAAGAACGAAAAGAATAAGGAATAAGAAATGTTTGAAACAAAAAAAGCAAGTGTTCAGATTGGGGAAGACACCCTAGTTTTTGAAACCGGGAAAATTGCAAAGCAGACTAGCGGTGCAGTTTATGCAAAATATGCAGGAAGCGCAGTTATAGCTACTGTTTGTTGCGGTAAAGCTCCAACAGAACCTCTAGATTATGTACCACTACAAGTTGAGTACAATGAAAAATATTATGCAGCTGGAAAAATTCCAGGTGGATATTTAAAAAGGGAAGCCCGCCCTAAAGATAAAGAAATTTTAGTAAGTAGATTAATCGATAGACCACTTAGACCTTTATTTGATAAAGCCTTTGGTAGAGAAATTCAAGTAGTACCTACTGTAGTATCTACAGACCAAATTAATACTCCAGACATTATTGCAATAAACGCAGCTTCTGCTGCAGTTACAATCAGTGATATTCCTTTTAATGGACCAATTGCTGCAGTTAGAATGGGAAAAATTGGTGGTGAATATATTGTTAATCCAACTTTCCAACAAATTGAAAAATGTGAACTTGAAATTGTTGTAGCAGGTACTATGGATGGTATTACAATGGTTGAAGGTGGAGCAAAAGAAGTAAGTGAAGAAGATATGCTAGAAGCAATTGCTCAAGCACATCCACATATAAAAAATCTTTGTAAAGCACAATTAGAATTAAAAGAAATTGCAGGAAAAGAAAAATTACCTGTATTTGTTGCTGAAGAAGATTTATCTTGGTTAGAACCTATTAAAGAATTTGCTTATCCATTAATTGAAAAAGCCTCTTTCGTAAAAGGTAAAATGGAAAGATATGCGGCATTAAAAGAAGCTCACGATCAAATTGAAGAAAAATTTGCTGATGTTATTGCTGAAGATGATAAGAGAAAAGGTCAATTAGTTCACATGTACGATGACTTAGAATATGTTATTTTAAGAAAATCAATTTTAGAAGAAGGTGTTAGAACTGACGGACGTAAAGTTACAGATATTAGACCTATTACTTGTGAAGTTGGTCTATTACCTAAAACTCATGGTTCTGCTTTATTTACTAGAGGTGAAACTCAATCCCTTGCTACAACAACCTTAGGTACAGCAAGTGATGAACAAATGTTTGATAATATTGATGGTGAAAAATCATTCTCTTCATTTATGTTACACTATAACTTCCCTCCATATTCTGTAGGTGAGTGTGGTAGACTTACAACAGGTAGAAGAGAAATTGGCCACGGTCACTTAGCTCAAAGAGCATTAACAGCAATTTTACCTGATAAAGAAGACTTCCCATACACAATTAGAGTTGTATCTGAGATTATGGAATCAAATGGTTCATCTTCAATGGCTTCTGTTTGTGGTGGTTGTTTATCATTAATGGACGCTGGTGTACCAATTAAAAAACCTGTTGCTGGTATTGCTATGGGATTAATCACAGAGGGCGCAGACTATTCAAAATATGTAGTATTATCTGATATCCTTGGTGAAGAAGATCATTTAGGCGATATGGACTTTAAAGTAACTGGTACTGAAGATGGTATTACTGCATTCCAAATGGATATTAAAATTGCAGGTGTTACTCCAGAAATTATGAGTAAAGCCTTAAAGCAAGCTAAAGATGGTAGATTACATATCTTAAATATTATGACTAAAGAAATTTCTACTCCAAGATCTGATATTAATGAAAATGCTCCTAAAATCTTAACAATGAAAGTTGAAGAAGATAAAATTGGTGCTATTATTGGTACTGGTGGTAAAACAATCAAAGGCATTGCATTACAAACTGGAGCAGAAGTTAACATTAGTGATGATGGTACTGTTACTATATACGGCAAAAATGGTGCTTCAGCACAAAAAGCTAAAGATTTAGTTAAATCAATTATTGAAGAACCAGAACCTGGCAAAATTTACCAAGGAACTGTAAAAAGAATAATGGATTTCGGTGCATTTATTGAAATTTTACCTGGTAAAGAAGGTTTATGCCATATTTCTAAACTAGATAAAAAACGTGTTAAAACTGTTGATGAAGTTCTAACTATCGGTCAAGAAATTCCTGTTAAATTAATGGAAATTGATAGACAAGGTAGATTAAACCTTTCATATGTTGATGCATTATATCCTAATGAAGAAAGTGAAAAAAAACCTTTTGACAAAGGAGAAAAGAAAAGCTTTGACAAAGGGGATAGAAAACCTTACAAAAAAAAAGGATCTAATAACTAATGGCTGATATTGTTGTTAAAACAAAATTAGAAAAAGGTTCAATCCTGCCAAAACAAACAACTGCTTTGAGTGCTGGTTCTGATATTTCAGCAAGGCTCTCAAAGCCGTTTACTTTAAAAGCTGGCGAGTGGGCATTAATTCCAACAGGGTTAAGAATTGCTATACCTGCTGGCTATGAAGCCCAAGTTCGACCAAGAAGTGGCTTAGCAGCTAAATTTGGAGTTACAGTTTTGAATTCACCAGGAACAATAGATGCTGATTACCGAGGTGAAGTTAAAGTTATTTTAATAAATCATGGGAAAGAAGACTTTATTATTAATGATAAAGATCGTATAGCTCAATTTGTTATAGCTCCTGTAGTAAATACTAGATACATAGAAGTAGAAGATTTAGATAGTACTGAACGTGGAGAAGGTGGATTTGGATCTACTGGAGTATAAGTTTTGACTTTAAAATTAAGGGAAAAGCAATTATATAAATTTATAGGGCGAGAATATATTCTTGCCTTCTTAGTTGCATTTGTTTTTTTCTTTTTTATTTTTTTTATAAATCAAATTTTATTATTAGCTAGAAAAATATTACTTAGCAATGTAGATTTTTTTACTATGTTGAACTTAGTTGTTTTAGCTATACCACAATTTCTCTTATATACCTTTCCATTTGCTTCCCTAAGTGGGGCTGCAATGGTAATAGGTGATTTAAATTCTTCAAATGAAATATTGGCTTTACGAACTTCAGGATTTTCAATGAATACAGTTTTCAAGCCAATAATTGTATTATCAATAGTAATATCAGTTTTATGTTTTTTAATTGCAGATATTTTATTACCCTATAGTGCTAGTCAATATCAACAATTATATGTGCAATTATTAACTAAAACACCTGGTGTCGAACTTAAAAGCTATTCTAGCAAAGTCTTTGATGATTTATTAATATCTAACGGTTTAGTCAAAGATAATAAGATTGAAGATATCATCGTTTTAAAATCAGAAACTAAAGACAGTTCTACATTATTAAACTCAGATGAAGGCATTTTAAATTTAATTGATCCAAATTTTTTAATATATTCCTTAGACTTAAATTCACCAAAAGTTATATTCACAGATTTAGAATCTCCTAATTATTGGAAAATTGCAAATGCACAAGATGCTACCTATTATATTGATTTTTCTGACACTTTATCTAAAGTTAGTGCTAATTTACCTTCAAATTTATCAAGTAAAGATTTAATTACAAAAATTAATAAAACAAAGCCTATTTTATTAAGAAATGTTGAAAATGCATTTATTGAAAGAAGCGATACAGTATTAAATTTAGCTAAAAATTTTGAAATTAATAAAAATGTTGAGAATCTAAATATTAACTCATTCACCCAGGATTATAACTCTATAAATTCAATAGACTTACATCCAATTGATTTTTATTTACAGTATTATAGAGCTGAATTCAATAAGAAATTTGCTTTAAGTGCTGCATGTTTTTTCTTAATTTTAATTACATTGCCACTATCTTATTTGAAATTTAAGCACGGAAGATTAATTGGTTTTGGTATATCAATGTTTGTAGCTGTAATGTATTGGTATTTATTATTTTTAGCACAGATAAAAACATTCCAATTTGCAATTAACCCACTTTTCTTAATGTGGGCACCTAACATTATAATAGTAGTTATATCGTTGATTTTAATAAGAGTTTGGAGGAATTAATGAAAATTCTAAATAAATATATAATTCACTCCATATTGAAAACTCTATTTACTACCTTGTTACTAACTATCTTAATACTCTTAAGTGTTGATTTATTTAGTAATTTTGACGCCTATGTCCAAAATAATGTATCTTTTAATCAAATGTTTACTATAACGATTAATTACATACCTCATGCCTTTATTATAGTACTTCCACCTACTGCATTATTTTCAGTAACTTTTTTTCTTTCCCAGATGTACTCAAATAATGAAATAATAGCTATATTATCGAGTGGTATATCATTAAAAAAGGTATATAGCCAAATATTAATCTTAATGGGTTTAATAACCATAATTGCTTTTATTTTTAATGAAAACATAGTCCTTGAATCTAGAATAGAAAGAGAAAATACTAAAAGCCAAGTTTTTAATATAAATTATAATTTAGATAATTCTAACATAGGCTTAATAGATTCAGTAAATAATAACATTATATTTGCAAATAGTTATGTAGAAAAAAGTAAATCACTATTTAATGTTATAATTGTTCTAAAAGATGATAGTGGAAAAATAACAGAAAGGATTGATGCTAAAAAAGCTGTTTGGAATGAAGAGAATAATGATTGGCAACTTCATAATGTAATTTATAGCACAATTTATGATTCTAAAGTTGAAATTGAAGAGCTAGAAGTCTATGAAAATCCAAACATAAACTTAGAGCCTAATTTATTTAGGAACTTGTCTACAGATTTGCAAACAATGGCTTTAGAAAGTGCTATTAAATATCTAAAAGTACAAAAGAAAGTAAATTTACAATTATGGTATGAAAATGTAAGTGAATTTCTAGATAGATTATCAGCACCATTTTCTGCTTTTATAATGACAATAATTGCATGCAGTATTGATTATAGAAATAGAAAAAATATATTTTTATTTTCTATATTTAATTCAGTATTAATTGCTGTTATATATTATGTAGCAAAGATGATCTTCCAAATTACATCAAAACAAGCATTGATTAATCCTTATATTGCTATTGTAATCCCTTATATAATAATATTGTTTGTGCCATTTATATATAATAAAATAAAAAGTTCTACCATAGTTAAAAATAGTTGAAACATTTTTAATCTTAAAGTAAGTTAGTAAAGAAAATAAAGGATTAGATAGTGAAGAAGTTATATACGAAATTACATCAAGATAAAGATACAAATGCTAGATTAGGATTAGTCGAATTAGACCACGGAGTAGTAGAAACTCCTGCTTTTATGCCAGTTGGTACAAATGGAACTGTCAAAGGGATTTACCATGATAAGGTAAAGGATATTGGATATAATTTAATATTAGGAAATACTTACCATTTATATTTAAGACCAGGTACTGAAGTTTTAGATAGCTTTGGTGGTTTACGTAATTTTTCCAACTGGGATGGGAATATTTTAACAGATAGCGGTGGATTTCAGGTCTTTTCTCTATCAAATCTAAGAAAAATTAAAGATAGTGGAGTTCATTTTAGATCACATATTGATGGTTCTAAGCACGTTTTTACACCAGAAAAGGTAATTGATATTCAAAAAAGTATTGGAAGTGATATTTGTATGCTTTTAGATGTATGTACACCTCCAGATATTCCATATAGAGCTGCAAAAGAAGCTATGAAAACAACTCATAGTTGGGCTAAAAGAGCACTTGATTATGGGAATAATTTAGAAGGCTTCAAAGGCAATATGTTTGGAATAGTACAAGGAAATTTTTATAAAGATTTAAGAAAAGAGAGTGCTGAATATATTTCATCCCTAGATTTTCCAGGCATTGCAATTGGTGGATTATCTGTAGGTGAAGAAAAAGAGGCTTTTTATGAATATTTAGGTTATACAAGTGAATTTGTTGATGATACTAAACCTAGATATGTTATGGGTATTGGTTCTCCTGACTATATATTAAATGCAGTAGAAAATGGAATTGACTTATTTGATTGTGTTTTAGCAACTAGAATGGGAAGAAATGGTGCAGTATTTAGTGATGATGGGGTAGTTACACTTAAAAAAGCAATTCATAAATTTGATCACAATCCAATTGATGAATCTTGTACCTGTACTGCTTGTCAAAAATATTCTAGAGCTTACATGCATCATATGGTTAAAACAAATGAGATGCTTGGTGGCATGTTAGCAACTGAACACAATTTAACCTATCTTTATAATTTACTAGCAAGAGTTAGAACAGCTATCAAAGAAGATAGATTTAAACAATTTAAAAAGGAATATCTTGAAAGATTTTACGCAAAATAGACAAAATTCTAAGAATTCTACTTTATTAATGTTTTTAACATTAATATCGAGACTTCTAGGTATTATTAAAGCTCGTGTAATTACAACAGCATTTGGTGCAACATCAACTGCTGATGTAATTAATGTTGCTTATTTTTTGCCAAATAATTTAAGAAAAATTTTTGCAGAAGGTGCTATAACTTCTGCTTTCATTCCAAGTCTTTCAGTAAATCAAAATAAAAAATACAGAAATAAATTATTAAGTTTAATGTTAAGCTTTCAACTAATACTGTTTAGCTTAATAATTTTATTATTTATATTTTTCAGTAAACAAATATTTGCATTTATAAGCGATTTTAGTGGTAACGAATTAGATTTAGGGGCAAGATTATTACCATATTTTATAGTATTCCTTGCATTTATTTCTTTCTCAAATATTTTTGCTGCAGTTTTACAGACGGATAAAAAATTTGTACCTTATGGAATTGCACCGCTATTTTTTTCATTAACTTTAATTATATTTATCTCTATATTTAGTGATAAATTAAATGCCATGGCAATGGCTTATGGGGTTGTTTTTGCTAGCTTTATCCAACTTATATTTACATTATGGAGCGTATATAAAAGAGGTTATAGGGCTAGTATAAATTTTGATTTTAAAGATCTAGAATTTAGAAGAATATTAAAAACTTGGGCTATAGTGGTATCTTCTGCACTCACAACAATTTTTTCACAACAATTTTCAACTTATTTAGCAAGTACATTGAATACAGGAAATGCAACAGCTTTTTCGAATTCCATGATCTTTTTTTCAACCCCTTATGGGATAATTAATGCAGGGTTTGTTACAGTTGTATATCCTTTATTAACAGATAGCTTTTCAAATAATAATATGAAACGCTTTAAAAAAGAATTACAATATGGCATAGATGGAATGATTAATTTATTTATTCCTTCAACTATAATTATTATGTTTTTAAGTAAAGAATATGTGGCAGTATTATTACAAAACGGTAAATTTACTTATGAAAATACATTACTAACAGCATCAGTAACTTATTATTTAGTATTAGGATTGACAATAATTGGCCTAAATTCACTGTTGAATAGAGCACTGATTGCTAAAAATAGAGCAAAACTCTCTTTTGTTCTAATAGCAATACAAGCAGTGTTAGATGTAATTATATCATTAACTTTAATTAAAAAACTTGGAATAATTGCACTTCCTATTGCAAATACTATTTCCTTTTTTATAACGTTAATTATTCATGCAATAGTATTGGCATCAGATATTAACTTTAAACATACTTTGTATGTCTTTATCCAAACGTTAGTTGCAAATATTCCAATGATAGGTGCCTTAATAATTTATAAAAAAGCATTTCCTCTATGGTATATAGACGGATCAACTCTTGTAAATATTGTTAAAGCTATAATTCTATCATTAATAATAGGTTTAATTTGTATAGGGTCTTATTCATTATTCAAAATACCTTTTATCCAATATTTTAAGAAAACTGAGAAATAGTCATATATGTGTCTTTTTATTTAAGTATTTAATAATATTATATACAAGAGTTAGGAGTATATAATGAAAGAAGAAATTTTTAAAATGAATAAAATAGATACATCTGTAGTTGAAGCAGTAATAAAAGATGAAAATATAAATTTTATGCATATGGTATTCAATAATGGAGAATCTTTAAAGACCCATTACTCTAATGCAAATGTTTATATGACTGTTGTAAAGGGCATCTTGTCCTTAAGTTTAAATGACTTACCCTTTATG
The DNA here is from genome assembly GCA_963677735.1 of Sphaerochaetaceae bacterium. Taxonomy (GTDB): domain Bacteria; phylum Spirochaetota; class Spirochaetia; order Sphaerochaetales; family Sphaerochaetaceae; genus Pleomorphochaeta. The sequence goes on along the minus strand of OY782505.1, from coordinate 785,007 downwards.
AAATATGAGAATAACACAGTTATTAAAATTCCATATAACACAAAAATGAAGGTACAAAATCAGGATGAAGATATATTAGAAATATATGTAATTAAATCTCCAGCCCCTGGAAAGTATTATTCAAAGTAAAAAAAGACCCAAAGATTAATGATTAATCTTTGGGTTAACTTTTAATAATTAAGTTTAGATGGCAACTTCAATTTTTAAAACTGTAAAATCAAATGGAGTATCATTAACAGTAAATTTAATATTATCTCCGACTTTACGATTCAATAAATTTGATCCTAAAGGAGCAAGTCTATTAATTATATTATTTGAAGGATCAGCTTCCCAAGCACCCATAATCTTATAAGTAACTTCAGCTTTAGCCTTGTTATCATATAAAGTCACGCTAGTTCCGTATGCAACTTTTTCATTAGTAACAGTAGCTGGATCAATAACAGTTGCTCTTTCAATTTCATCATTAAGAGTGATTAATTGAGAGTTTAACATACGTTGTTTTTCTTTAGCGTATTTATATTCACTGTTTTCTTTTAAATCCCCAAGTTCTCTAGCTTCCCCAATTTCTTTAGCAATCTCAGGAAGTTGAACATGCTGTAAGTTATATAGATAAGCTTTTTTTGCTTCCATAGTTTCTTTTAAGCAGAATAAACCAGTTGGAATTACATCTTCTTCGGCTAAAGTAGTTTTAGAATTAAAGTCATAGTTTGGATATTTCTTTGTTAGTTGGTGTTTAACTTCAATTTTCTTACCTAAATCAGCTTTACCTAGAGGTAATCTATCAACTAAGGCGTACGCTTTTTTACCTTTGATTTCATCACCTTCTTCAATATAATTAAATACAGCTTTTTCATCAAAAAGTTTAGTCATAAGAACTTTTACATTTTTTCTATTCTCAGTAACATTCTTTTTGTTTTCTATTAGTTTTAATAGATAATCCAATAAGGAAAGGGCAGTAAACAATAATTGTTCTGAAGAAATACCATTCTTTTCCCAGGTTTTAAGAGTATAATTTTTATATAGATATAAAAATACTTGAGATTTATCTCTATAATTTTCAACACTTTGCTTAAATACTCTAGAGAAACTATCAGCTTTTTTATTACTTCTAAAAGTATCAGGTATGAATGAAGTTAAATAATGTGGGAATAAATCCATTAGTGTTTTTTCCCAGAATGGATCTACTTCAACAACATGTTCGATAAATAGCTTTTTAAGTTCAGGATCGTCAATATTCTTAAAGCAATCTACAACATTTTCAACTCTTTCATATAAGGCAACAAAAGGAAGCCCTTCAGGTAGTTTAACAAAGTTCATACTATAATTTACAAATAAATCCTGAAGTAATAAATAACTACTGATTATAGTATCACTTACATTATGAAGAGTAATACTTGTACCATCACTATTAGTAACATTACTTGAGAAATAAGCTAACATTTCTAAAAATGAATCACTTTCAACATCACCATTGTTTTGGATAAATTCTCTCAATACTTTAACTTTACTATAGAACTGTTTTTTACCTTTAAAAATATTTAATTGTTTTTCTTCAAAAGTAATAGGAGTACTACGAAGAGTAAAAGTATCTTTTTCTTGAGTACTAACACCAAATAATGGATTACTCATAAGTTCTTTCTTTGCAGCATTTACCCAGGCATTAACTTCTCTAGTAGAAAGTAAAGAAGGAGAAAGTTCATTCTTCATCTCTTTAACTGAAGCCTTATCATTATTGCTAGACATTAAAATTCTTAGTGCCCAAGGAATATCTGTTTTAATTTTTTCCGCTAACTTCTCATGAGGTACAACACTCTTAAGAACCCAGATATGTGATTTAGGTAATGCAACTAAGCTTTTAAATGCCATATCAGTTGACATCTTAGATTTTTTATCTGGGAAGTCAATTAAAACATCTTTTTCATTGATATTTTTTATTCTACCAATTTTATTTGTAGATTTTTGATAAATGAAAGTACCTTTGTCAAAAGCAATATTTGTTTCAAAGTCTTCGATAGCTCTCATAACATCTTTAAAATATTTATCATTTAATTTGCTATGGTGTAAGCAAGTGCTTAAACGGCCATGATCTTTGTATTTTATTTTATAACTTTTTACTAGGTTATTTCTCGCACCAATATCATCATTAGAATATTCTAAGATTTTTTTGTAAACAATAATTTTGTTATCAATGTTATCACCATGATAAGTTACTAAAATGTTTAACAAAGCTACTGCATAAGATTTGCCAACGTGAGTAGCTACTCTTTCACAAACACCAATTATATAGCCAAATTCATCTGGAATTAAAGCAATTAAAATAGGGAAGCTTTCTTTAATACTCATTGGATCGTTCTTAGCAATTAAACGATTAATAAGTTTTTTGTAATAAAGGATACCAGCTTCTTTATCTGATTGCTTTTCACTCTTTAATTTGTAATCAGCTAAATCTTTTAATAATTTAGTTTCAGAGTAATCAACTTTAATTAATCTCTCCCAAACAGAATACATTTTTTCTTCATTTTTTTGGTTTTGATAACATTCACCTAATAAACGTAAAGCAGGTTTACTTTCATTTACTACTAGAACCAAAGAACATAGATATTCAACTAAATCATATCTATTTACTTGAGCAAAGGAAGAAATTAAGTCTAAAAATGCTATGCTATCTTCTTGAGGTCTAGTTAAAAAAGTAACTGCTCCTGAAATATATCTAGCAATTACACTGTTTTGATTCTTTTCTTCAAAATGATCATCACAAAGTTGTTTGACTTCAATTATTTCATCATCTGCTATTTTACCAATTTGCTTATCTAAATCAAGAAAATATTGAATATCGCAACTTTGCATGAAGGAAATACTCCATTTCTCCTCATCTAACATAGTTTGTAATTTTTTCATATTCATATAATTTTTCCTCCGCAAAAAATCGACTCATTTATAGTTTGAGCCTACTAATTAATTATTTGATTGTCAAAAAGTCAAAATTGACCATTTTGTTTTTCGTAAACAAAACCCGAGCAACAGCATGGCGATGCTCGGGGGCATTTTTTTCTCACAATTTATAATCATTATATTACAAATTTAACAAATTAGCAATAGAGAATAAAAATATATAAATTTATATTATTGTAATAATTTTCTGTTTATAAAATATATATTTTTATACTATATATATAAATACTTGGGTTGACTTAAGAGAAAGTTTTACCATAGTTATTAATTGATTCAATTTTATTAAAAAAAATATTGTAGTATAAGGATAAAATTTTAAATCTACAAACTAAAGATAAAAAACAATAATTTTCAATTAATTGATAAAGATAAAATATAAACTTGTTTGTTTCAAATTTAATTTTTTAGTTTTTTAAAAACTTTTGATATATCACGAAAATTACTTTTGATAATCTATTTTATAAATTATAATATTTTTTTATAACTGATTAAAAAAAATACAAAACAATTGCAATATATTTCTTGTTTATGATATTCTAGAGGCATGAATAATTTAATAGTTTCACCAAGTATCTTATCTGCAGATTTTTCTAAAATTGTAGAAGATGTAAAATCAATAGAGAATGCAAATGCTAAGTGGGTACACTTAGATGTTATGGACGGTGTTTTTGTTCCAAATATTACTTTTGGACCTAAATTTATTAAAGATTTAAGAAAGCATAGTAATTTATATTTTGATACACATTTAATGATTGAAAATCCAGAAAAATATATCGATGAATTTGCAAAAGCAGGTTGTGATGGTATTTGTATTCATTATGAGGCAACTAAACATGTTCATCGTGCCCTTCAAATGATAAAAGCAAATAATAAAGATGTTGGAATTTCAATAACACCTGCAACAAGTGTTGATTTATTAATCCCAGTATTATCTGAAGTTGACCAGGTATTAATTATGAGTGTTAATCCGGGTTTTGGAGGACAAGTCTTTATAGATTATAGTCTTGAAAAAATTAAACAATTACACAAGTTAAAAGTTGAAAATGGTTATAGATATAAAATTAATTGTGATGGTGGCATTTCTACCCACAATATTAGACAATTAAGAGAAGCCGGAATAGATGTAGTTGTAACAGGCTCTGCTTTCTTTGGTGCTCAAGATCGTGAAGCTTTTATAAAAGAAATGTATGAAAAAGGAAATATTTAATGCATTTTTATGATAAAAGAGTATATATTATAATAAGAAATAGTATCTAAAGGAGATTATATAGATGGCTAAAAAGAATGTTGAAGCAACTATTGGCAATCCAACAGACGAAAAACAAAAAAGAGATGCTTTAGAAGCTACTAGAGCTTCTATAGACAAACAATTTGGTAAAGGTTCCTTAATGAAATTAGGGGATAAAGGTGCTTCTTTAGATATTGGTAGTATTTCAAGTGGCTCTCTATTGTTAGATGAAGCTTTGGGTATAGGTGGTTATCCTCAAGGTAGAATAATTGAAATTTATGGACCAGAGTCTAGTGGTAAAACTACATTAGCACTTCATGCAGTAGCAGAAACCCAAAAGAAGGGTGGTATTGCAGCTTTTATTGATGCAGAACATGCTTTAGATCCTGCCTATGCTGGTGCCTTAGGTGTAAAAATAAATGATTTATGGATTTCTCAGCCAGACAATGGTGAGCAAGCTTTGGAAATTTGTGAAAAATTAGTAAGGTCCGGTGCTGTAGACATAGTCGTAATTGACTCTGTTGCAGCCTTAACACCTCAAGCTGAAATTGATGGCGATATGGGAGATTCTCATATGGGTCTTCAAGCAAGATTGATGAGTCAGGCTTTGAGAAAGTTGACAGGTATCTTATCAAAAAGTAACACAACAATTATTTTTATTAACCAAATTAGAATGAAAATTGGTGTTATGTTTGGTAATCCTGAAACTACAACAGGTGGTAATGCTTTAAAATTCTATTCCTCAGTTAGATTAGAAGTTAGAAAAATCGAAACTTTAAGCAAAGGTGCTGATAATATCATTGGTAACAGAATTAGAGTTAAGGTTGTAAAAAATAAAGTTGCTCCACCATTTAAGAAAGTTGAAATGGATCTTATGTTTGGCCAAGGACTTAGTTACATTGGAAGTGTTTTAGATGCAGCAATTAAATATGATTTAATTGAAAAAAGTGGATCTTGGTACTCTTACAATGATGAAAAAATTGGCCAAGGAAAAGATAATGCTACAAAATTCTTGACAGAAAATCCTGAAATTGTTGAATTGTTAGATAATAAATTACGTGAAATTATGTTTCCAAAACCAAAAGAAGAAGACGTTTTAGAAAAATAATTCAATATATATATTTATAGATAACCTCCAAGTACAAAAAAAATATTATACTTGGAGATTTTTTTTAAAAATAATAGGTAAAAATGTTAAAGTAAGTTAAAAAAGAGGTATATGAAAATTTACTTTTTTTTGACTTAGCGTTATAATTAGAAAATAAATTTAAAGAGGGAGATTAATGGGAGTAGCAAATATAGAATTGCCAAGTAATGTAGATTCACATACCTTTAAAATCCCAAGCTTTGAAGGCCCTTTAGAATTATTATTGCATCTAATTCAAAAATCACAAATTAATATTTATGATATTCCAATTGCCTTAATTACAGAACAATTTCTTGATTACATAAATAACAATTCAAATATTGAATTAAATCAACTTGCTGATTTTTACAAAATGGCTGCAGATTTGTTATATATAAAAAGCAGAATGCTTTTACCTGTAGAATTAGAATTTGATGAAGAATATGAAGATCCGAGACAAGATTTAGTTCAACAGTTGTTAGAGTATCAAAAATTTAGAAAATATACTGAATTACTTACAAATACTGCTAACAGTGAAGATTTGTTTATAGAAAGAAAGAAATCTTCATTTATGATTCCCTTTGAAGATCAACAGTTGTTTGAGAATATTGATTTAAATAGTTTATTAACTACTTTTACTTCAATTTTAAGCAAAATTTCTCCGACAAAGGTTTTTAATGTTTATGAAGAGGTAACTGTAAATGAAAAATTAGCGTTAATTAATGAGTTGTTTGAATCAAAAGATGAAATATTTATTGAAGATATAATTATATTTTTAGATAAACCACTACATATTATTTGTTCCTTTATGGCAATTTTAGAAGCTTGTAAATTTAAAATGATAATCATAGAACAAAAAATTCCTTTTGAGACAATAGTTATTAAGAAACGCAATTTAGTAAAAATCGATAATGATGAAGCCGATTTAATTGATGAATTGTATGAAGAAGCTATAGAAAAAGGCTTGTATAATGAAAATGAATTAAATGATAAAATTGATAAGGACGATTATTCAATTCAATTTGAAGAAGATGAAGAAAAAGCGGACCTCTCACAATCTTTTGAAGAAATTGAAATAGAAGGTATAAAAGATAACATTGTGGGAGTTGGTGATTTCGAAGAAATTGATTTAGAGGACGATGAATAAATATGAATAACAAAAAAAATGAAAGAAATGATGTTAATTCTAAATTAATTTTATCAAGCGAGGCTAGGTTAGTTGAAACTATTTTATTTTTAGAAAATGATAGTGTAAGTAAAGAAAAGCTTCTAAAAATGACTAATTTAGATGAGGATTCTTTATTTGCAGCGTTAGAGGAAATAAAAGAGCATTTTGATACTTTTATGCATGGTATTACTCTAAGCAATAAGCATGATAGATTTCAGTTTTTACCATCTAGGGATTTACACCAAGAGCTTAGAAAATGTTATGGGAAAAAAGTTGATAAAAGATTAAGTAAGGCAGCACTTGAAACACTTTCAATTGTTGCATATAGTCAACCTGTTACAAGGCGTGAAATTGATAACATTAGAGGGGTATCAAGTGATACTATTGTGCGATTATTGCGCGATAGAGAATATATAAAAGTTATTGGCAGAAAAGATGTTCCAGGACACCCTTGTTTGTATGGAACTTCTAGAAAATTCTTGCTAGAATTTAATTTAAGAAGTATAAGTGAACTACCAAAACTGTCAGACATAGATCGAAGTAGATTTATGGATGAGCAAATGGATGAGGAGTAAAGATTGAAGATAGAGTATCCAATAAGACTACAAGCTTATTTAGCAAAAAGTGGTTGTGGAAGTAGAAGATTTTGTGAAACGTTAATAAGCGCGGGAAGAGTTAGGGTAAATACTAAAAGAGTTACAGAACTAGGCACAAAAGTTAACAGAGATGATGTTGTTCAACTTGATGATGAAACAATAGAGCCAGTTGAAAAAACTTATTATTATGCACTACATAAACCTAAAGGTTTTGTGTGTACTAATTTTGACCCTAATGAGAAGCTATATGCAAGGGAATTAATAAAAATTAACGATTGGCATTTACTTTACCATATTGGACGTTTAGATAAAGAATCAACTGGTTTGATTTTATATACAAATGATGGAGATGTTGCAAATAAAATTATGCATCCATCTCACCAAATTGAAAAAGAATATTTAGTTTCTACCGATAGAGAAGTTAAAAAGTCTGATTTATTAAAAGCCTTAGATGGTGTTTATATAGATCAAAAAAGACCATACAAGATTAAAAGTTTCCAAATACTTACAAAAACTTGGACTAGAATTGTTTTAACAGAAGGTAAAAACAGAGAAATAAGAAAAATTTTCAGCTATTTTGATTATGAAGTAAAACAACTTTGTAGAATTAGAATTGGAAATATTGAACTAGGTGATTTAGAACCTGGCCAATATAGACAATTAAATTATCATCAAATAGAAAGATTATTAGCTGGTGATAATGCTAAAAGTTCAAATAGTATAAAAATTGGAAAGGGGAAATAGTATATGGTTGTTGCAATTGATGGACCTGCAGGTGTTGGAAAAAGTACAATAGCGGCTTTATTAGCCGAAAAGTTAAATTTGTATTATTTAAATTCTGGTTCGTTTTATAGAGCAATTACATATGCCCACCAATTAAAAAATAAGGATATTTTAAATAAAGATGCAGTTTTAGATACTGCAAAAAATATTAAAATTAGTGTTAAGAACTCAAAAGTTTGTGTAGATGGTGTTGATGTTGAAGATAAGCTTCACACAGCTGATGTAGATAAGTATGTATCCCAAGTAAGTGTTGATCCTAGAATTAGGAATATTGTTAATTCAATTATTAAAAATATAGCTGAGGGTATCGATATAATTGCAGAGGGTAGAGATATAACTACGGTTGTTTTCCCCAATGCAGATTTTAAATTTTACTTTGATGCAAATGCTGAAATTAGAGCTGAAAGAAGATTCATTCAACACCCTGATGGTCAAGATTTTGAAACCATTTTATCCGAAATAAAAAAGCGTGATAAAAATGATAAAGAAAAACCCGTAGGAAGCTTAAAGATTGCAAATGATGCGATAATTATTGACACTTCGTACTTGACCATTCCGCAAGTTTGTGAGAAAGTGATAAAAGCTATAAAAGCGCAAGATATGCGATAAATATAGGAATTTAGGATCAGGAGAAAGCAAGTGGCTAACGAGAGTGAAATTGAAGAAAAGAAAACCAGTATGCAATTAATGCAGGAGGAGTATCTTAAATCTCTTGATGGCATCGAAGACGGTCAGCTCGTGACCGGAACTGTGGTTCAGGTAAATAACGAGTATGTTTTTGTTGACGTCGGTTACAAGAGCGAGGGTAAGATTCCTCGTGGTGAATTCAAAGAAGTACCAGAAATTGGTGATAGCGTAAGTGTTGTTATTGTTTCAAAAGAAGGCAAACACGGTCAAATTGTCGTTTCAAAGAAACGTGCTGATATCAAAGAACGCACTGATGAATTAAGAAAAGCAGCTGAAGGTAGAACACCTATCGAAGGTACTTTCATTAAGGTTATCAAAGGTGGATTTGAAGTTGATTTAGGTGGAGACTATAAAGGTTTCTGTCCATTATCAAAAGCAGATGTTGTTCGCGTTGAAGAGCCAGAAACTTTAATTGGAATCACAGACTATTTTGTAATTGATAAGTTCCATGCAGGAACTAAACTCAAAAGCGTTGTATCACGAAGAGAATACTTAGAGAAGAAGATTAAAGAAAACAAAGATCAATTCTTCTCAACAGTTAAAATTGGTGATGTAGTTGAAGGCGTAGTTAAATCATTCACTTCATTCGGTGCATTTATTGATTTAGGTGGATTTGACGGTTTACTACATATCAATGATATGAGTTGGGGTCATGTTACTAGACCAAAAGATTTTGTTAAAAAAGGACAAGTTGTTCAATTACGTTTGATTAACATTGATCCAGAATCACAAAAGATTAACTTAAGTCTAAAACACATGAGTGAAGATCCATGGTCAACATTTGAACAAAGATATCATGTTGATGATGTAATTACAGCTCCAGTAACAAAGCTAACAAGTTTCGGTGTATTCATTGAAATCGAGCCAGGCGTAGAAGGTTTAGCTCATATTTCTGAATTATCATGGACAAAAAGAGTAAATAACCCAAAAGAAATTTTGAAAATAGGCGATGTTGTTAATGCGAAAGTTCTAGGCTATGACTTAGATAAGAAAAGAGTATCTTTAGGACTAAAACAATTATTAGAAAATCCTTGGGATACAATAGCTGAAAGATACCCAGTAGGTATGACTTTAAATAAACCAGTTGTTAAAATTACTAACAGTGGTGCATTTGTTAACTTAGAAGAAGGTATTGACGGCTTCTTACATATCGATGACATTTCTTGGACAAAGAGAATTAAAAACATGTCTTCTTTCTGTAAAGAAGGGGATTCTATTGATGTAGTAGTTACAAGAGTAGAACCTGATAACAGAAGAATTCGTTTAAGTGTTAAAAAACTTGAAGATAACCCTTGGCAAGTACTTAAAAAGGATTATCCAAAATACAGTAAAATCACAGGTACAGTTTCAAACGTTACTGAATTTGGTGTATTTGTAAAAGTTATTGGAGAAATTGAAGGATTAATTAGTAAATATAACTTAATTGGCCCAGATGAAGAATTCAACGATGATGTATTGAAAAAATACAATGTTGGTGATTCAATCACAGCTATGGTTATTGAATGTAATCCTAATACTCAAAAACTTTCACTTTCTATTAAAGAAATGATTAAGCGTTCACAACAATCTGAAATTGCTAAGTATATTCATGGCAATGATGATGAAGAGGATACTTTCACATTTGCTGATTTGATGGCTTCAAAAGACGACAATTAAATCAGTGGATTAATAGACAGGCGGGTATCCCGCCTGTTTAACATTTCCTAAAAGGGAGTTTATAAATGAGTAAAAAAGATAATTTCGATAACAAAGAAAATCAAATTATTGAAAGCCGTGTTTCTTCTTTTTTGAGTAACAATTCAAAAATCATTAAATATATTCTTATAGCAGTTGTTGTTGTTATATTAGGTGTTATTATCTTAAACATTTCAATGAACAATAAAGCAGAAAAGAATATGGATGCTTTAGAAGTAGCACAAACTGAATTTGCTAGTGCAACAGCAGCTGATACTGAATCTGAAACATATAGCGAAGATTTAGAAAAAGCTATTGCTGATCTTGAAGCTTTAGAGAACGAAAAGGGTTATGTTGGTTTAAAATCCTCTTATCTTTTAGCTCTTAAAGAATATAGTGATGAAGATTATCAGTCAGCTCTGGATAGATTCATCAATATTTCAGAAAAGGCTTCAGGTACATATATGGGTTCATTATCACTTAGTAATGCAATTGTTTGTGCAGAGCAATTAGGTGATGATTTATTAGTTGAAGAATATTGTCAGCAATTACTTGATACATATGGTAATGATGCTGCAGAAACTCCAAAAACTATGTTTACTTTAGCAAGAATTTATGAAAAACAAGGTAATAGCGAATTAGCTCAAGGTCAATTCCAACAATTAGCTGACCAATTCCCAAATTCTGAATATGGTAAACTGGCTCAAAATAGTTTATTAAACTATTAAAATGTTTAACAGATATAAGTTTAAAAGACACATTAAAATAGGTAGAGCGTTACTTGTTTGTGTGTCTTTGTTTATTGTATCAGCTTGTGGTATACCTACAAGTATTTATCTCAATAATGGCATTACAGATGAAGATGATGTTTCGTATTATTCTTTTGATTCTGTAAAATATTCTAGTACAGATTCCTATATTACGACTTTAACTTTTAATATTGATGATGAATATGTAGTAGAAGATTCTCCATCAATTGTTTATTTTTATTCAATATATACTTCGGATATTTTCGGTCTTAATGAAACAACTTTTTCTACTAAAATTACAGATGCATTCGAATCCACATATACTGACTTGCCAGGTAGACGACTAAATACTAATTCTGATAGTGATCCTTACGTATTGAGTGTTTCATATGGATCTGGAGACATCAAGTTATATAAATTTTCATACAGTGAAGATTTAACTGATACTTATTACGATCAAGATGCTATGTCTTATTTAACCACTGTAGATGATTCAGAAAGTGATGATACAGTTTTTTCTTCTACAGGCATTGAATATACAGTTAATTTTAATATTCAAAAAATTGTAGATTCATCAGACTCATCTAATTTTTATATTGATTTTAATCAAGTTGAAGAAGATTCTAGTGATTCAGAAAACTATTTTTCCTTTAATACTTTAGTTTCGTCAGGTTTTAAATCTTCTACAAATACATTTAACCTCAAAAGATTCAATAATGATAATTTTATAGTAAGTGACAATATGTCTAATATAACTGAAACAGACTATGATTATCTATTTACTGATATTGATGATTTTGATACATCAGAAACTTATTCAGTATTGATTTATGCAGCATTAACAGTTGAAGGTGATTTTACTAATATCTTTTGGAGTGATTTACATGAAGTTGGTAGTTTTGACCTTTAATTACGATAATATTTTTTTTGTAAATAATATATATTCTGTTAACTAGAAAAATAAATTTAATAATTTATAGTTAATTACTTTATTTTTTATAAAATAATAATTAATCTAAAGATATGATAAATTTTACTTTAAAAAAAGAAGCTGACTTACCTAGTGCTCTATCTCAATTAAAAAAAATTACAGAGTTACTTAGAAGTGAAAATGGTTGTCCTTGGGATAAAAAACAATCCAACAAGGATTTTGCAATCTACCTTATTGATGAAACTTATGAATACATCGATGCAATTAATAATAATGATATAGAAAATGTATCTGAAGAACTTGGCGATATGCTAACAAATATTATTATGTTATTTACAATTCATCAACAATATAAGGATATTGATTTAATCAATTGTATAAACGAAGAATGTGAAAAACTTATCAGACGGCATCCTCATGTTTTTTCTTCAACCTATGATGAATTAAACCTTGAAAGTGATCAAGTTATAGATATTTGGGATAATGTTAAAAAAAATGTTGAAAATCGTCATGATGACTTAGAAGATTTCTTTTATAAAGTTCCAAAATCTTTGCCACAATTAGAATATTCTTTTGAATGTATGAAAAAAGTTAGTAAAGTTGGTTTTGATTGGGATAATAAAGATGCTGTAGCAGCTAAGATAATTGAAGAATTAGATGAAGTTAAAGAAGCTGATTCAACGAATGATAAAGATGCTCTTGAAGATGAAATTGGCGATTTATTGTTAGCTGTGATAAATTACTCTAGATATTTAAAAATAAGACCAGAAGTAGCTTTGAGAAGATCTACAAATAAATTTAAAAATAGATTCAATAAAGTTAAAGCTATTTGTGATAAAGAAGAAATCCCAATAACTCCAGATAATGTTGATGAATTAAATAGAGTTTGGGATTTGATTAAAAAAGAAGAAAAATAGGTTTTCAATAAGCCGGGTTCTGTATAACGATAATCATCTATCTACGACTTACATTACTGTAAGTCTCTAGCACCCTACCCGTGAGAACTAAGCGGACCACTCTACTCACTGCTTGGGCTTGCTCCTAATGAGGCTTGCCGTGCCATGAAATGTTACCATTCACGCGGTGAGCTCTTACCTCGCCGTTTCACCCTTACCTATAAATAGGCGGTTTATTTTCTGTTGCGCTATCTATAGCATTACTGCTCCCGGGTGTTACCCGGCATTATGTCCTGTGGAGCCCGGACTTTCCTCATACAGAAAAGACTGCATGCGATTATCTAGAAAACCTATAAAATAATTACTTATTAAATGTTATCTAAGTCAAATTCATCATCATCAGCAAATGTTGTTAATGAACCTTCTTCGATTTCCATTGTATCTGTATCTGGAGCTAGTGCTGTTTCTTCATAATAAAGAACACGAGAACAATATGGACAGAATTCAATATTTTCTAAGCTTCTAACATCATTAACAAACTGAATTGGTAAAAGCATATGACAACCTTCACAAACATTGTCGTGAATAGGAACAATACCAGAACCTTCTTTATTTTTAACAATACTTGAGAATTTTTTGAATAAATCATCTGAAATTTCATATTCTTCAACAATTTGATTACATTCTTCTTCAAGTTGATTTTTTAGAGTCAATTTTTCGACTAAAATTTCATCATGCTTAGCTTCTTCTTCTTTAACTTCAGCATCGATCTCTTCTAAAACTGAACGTTTTACATCAAGATCCTCTTGTAGTTGTGTTAAAGATTTTTCTTTAGCATGTAATTGTTTTAGTAAGTTCTGTTCTAATATATGAGAATCACTAATTTGTTTTTCTAGTGCTTCAAATTCTCTTTGGGTTGAAATGACTTCCATTTGCTTTTGATTATTTTCATGAGCTACTACAGCATTGTCATATTCAAAACGAAGAGTTTTACATTCTTTTTCGATAGTTTGAACATTTAAATTTAATTCTTCAAAATCACTTCTAATTTTTTCAAGCTGAGCTTTTTTAATTTTTAAATCATGTGGAAGTTGTTTTATTTCTTCTTCTACACGAAATTTGGCTTTTAAGCTATCTTGAAGTTTTGCTAGCTTTGTGAATACTTCTTTTTGCATCACTTTCTCCTGAAATCTAATCTTAACTCATTTCTTTGAGTTTTATATGTAATATGCTATGGTTATATCAAATACACACAGGCATAAAATTTACCATAAATAATATTTATTATCAAGAATATTCTTATTAATTGCAATAAATATAATTTAACTTGTCTAATACTAGGTATTAATAAAATCCTTTAACTGTTTAGCTCTCTTTGGATGTCTTAATCTTCTAAGTGCTTTAGCTTCAATTTGTCTTATTCTTTCTCTTGTAACACCGAAATATAATCCAACTTCTTCTAAGGTTAATGAATATCCACCATCAATACCAAATCTCATTTTTAAGACTTCTTGTTCCCTTGCTGGTAATGTATGTAATACATCAAGCAATTGTTCTTGAAGTAGTCTATAAGCAGTTTGAGTAGCTGGGTTTTCAACATCTTTATCTTCAATAAAGTCAGATAATAATGAATCTTCTTCTTCACCAACAGGTGTTTCTAAGGAAATAGGTTCTCTTGCTACATTTTTAACAGTCTTAACTTTCTTTTCATCCCATCCTAGTCTATCAGCAATTTCTTCATCAGAAGGATCTCTTCCAAGAGATTGCATTAATAATCTTGATTCTCTAACGACTTTGTTAATTTGTTCAATCATATGAACTGGAACACGGATTGTTCTAGCTTGGTCACTTATAGATCTTGTAATAGCTTGTCTAATCCACCAAGTAGCATAAGTACTAAATTTATAACCTTTTCTATATTCAAACTTCTCAACGGCTTTTATAAGACCAATATTACCTTCTTGAACTAAGTCAAAGAAATGTAAACCACGGTTTGTATATTTTTTTGCAATAGATACTACTAATCTTAAATTGGCTTTAATCAATCTGTCTTTAGCAGTTTTCATCATTTTTCTACCACGTTTAATAACAACAGCTTGTTCTAGTATTTCATTTCGTGGAGCTTCAAAAGTTTGTTCAATATCTTTAAGAGTCTTTTCTGTTTGTTGGTACTTAGAAATAAGTTCTTTTATTTCATAAGCACTCATGTTTAACTCTTCTTCTATTTTATTACTTTTAGTTCTAGTTGCTAAATCACGACCTAACTGTCTTAATTCTTTTGTTGAAGAAATATTTAGTTTATTTTGTAGACTTTGCATTAAATCCATCAATTCAACAATTGATAATTCAGCATTAACATAACGTTCAGTAAAAGCTGTTAATTCTTCAGGTTGTAAATCAACATTATTTAATGCTGCAAAAAGTTTAACTCTTTTCTTCTGTAATTTACTATCTTCTAAGAAATCTTGACCTTTTGAAATAAGTTCTTCTTTTATATTTTGATATTCTTTAATAGATGCCTTAAACGGATTTAATTGTTCTCTATAATATTGATTATATCTTTTTTGTTCAGCATAAAGTTCTTTTAGCTCTTTTTGTGAGAATTCCATTTCAGTTTCATCAATCTTAGCTTCAAGTTTTTTAATAATATCAGTAAAGAATGAGATTAAAATACCATTATCTTTAATAACTTCTAAGATTATAGCGTTTCCTTCTTCCATTTTTTTAGAAAGAACAACTTCGTCTTCTGCAGTTAATAATTTTTCTTTACCAATTTCACGTAAATAAAGTCTAATAGGATCGTCAACATCCCCTTTTGAATTACTTAAAACTGTTGATTTTTTTTCTTCTTTAGGAGCAGATTGTGAGCTACTTCCAATAGAATTAATATCAAATACTTTTTCTGATGAGCCCACTGTATCTTCAGAATCGAAAGAAAATGCAGAAATATCAGATGAATCAATTATTGCTTCTTCATCATCTTCATCATCCTCGTCACTATCTTCATCATCCTCATCATCATCGTCACCTTCTAATGCAGTTATAATTATCTTTTTTGCTGCAATTTCAGCGCTTAAATCAACGTCTAAATCAATATCAATTTCAACATCATCATCGTCTTCATCAACATCATCTTTAACGAAAGCATCATCATCAGGGTCTTCTTCAACATCATTGAAGGCTGATTCATCAGGTTCTGTTTCTATTTCAGTCAATATTTCTTCGAGAATTTCTCTGTTTTCGATAGATAAATCAGTTTTGATTGTAACATCATCATCATCTTCATTGTCGTCAGAAGCTTTTTTTACAGCTTTGACAGATTTTTTTGTCTGAGAAGTGCTTTTTGAAGTTGAACTATCATCACTAGCACTTTGATAAATTAATCCAAAATTTAAAAGAAAGTCTTTATCCAGCATTCTTTAGTTTTTCCTTATTGTTTGGTCTTAGGGACTAGTTGTCCTCTTAATTCAGCGATATCTTGATCTAACAAAATTTGATCTTTTAATAACGTTTTTATGCTTTCGATATCATTTGATGATTGCGCTAATTCAAGTATTTCTTCATATCTCTTTTTTTCAGCTTCTAAGCTTCTTAACCTAATTCTATTTATCCCTTCTTTTATTTGAAGTATGCAGTATTTTTCTTTAAATTCTTCCATGTAATATGAAGATGAAACATCTGCCTTAATTTGGGGATCTTTTATTAGTTGTAAGAAATAATCGTTACCACAATCTTCATCATTTAATCTAAAATAATCTTCTAATATATTAAATAATGATATAGCCTCCTCATCATTGAGATCATTTACTGTTATATTTTTTCGAAATTGTTTAAAATGTTTTCTATTATTAACAACAACAAGCATTAAAAACAAATCTAAATTAAACCTATTTTTAGTTAATGGTAGAATGTCAAGTTTTACGCTTTCCTTACTACCATAAGTTCTCCTATTAGAATTCTCTTTTTTATATTGTAAAAGAACACTATCATGATGAACTTTAAGCATTTCTGCTAATCTCTGAAGTAAAGCATCTTTTTCAATTTCTGATGATGTGGCATCAATATATGGCTTAACATATTGAAAAATCTGGTCTTTACCTTTCGAATTCTTTATATCATATAATTTTATTGCATTATTGACAAGATACATAAAGCCTTCTATTTTACTTGTTAAAGCTTTTTTTAAGGTATCTGCCCCTCTTTTTTCTAACATTTCTGCAGGATCATTAAATTCCTGTAAGTTTACTACTGAATTTGATATTCCCTGACCTTGTAAAATTGTTAAAGTTTTAACAGTTGCCTTGATTCCAGCTTCATCATTATCGAACAAAACTATAGCATGTTCTACGTACCTTGATAGCAATCTCGCTTGTTCTTGTGTAAAGGCTGTACCAAGGGATGCAACTGCATAATCTATATTTGCTTGATGTAAAGCGATTACATCAAAATTGCCTTCGCAAATTACAACTTCTTTTCTATTTTTAAGAGCCTCAAGGGATTCATAAATTCCATATAAATTATTCTTTTTTGAATAAATTAAGGTTTCTGGTGAATTTCTGTATTTTGCCTTAGATAAGCCTGTTAAATCTCTTGCTGAGAAAGCAACAGTTTTACCATCCCATGTTCTTACTGGAAATATTAATCTGCCATCAAATAAAGAGTCCTTAGAGCCTTGATAGAAAATTCCACTACTATTTAACAGTTCATCATTATAATCGCTACTAGCTTTGATTCTGCTATATAAAAAACCTGAGGATTGTGGTAAGTAACCTAAAGAAAATTTTTCTATCATTTGTTGATTGATATTTCTATCAGCAAGATATTTAAGTCCAGTCTTTCCTAATTCACTATTCAATAAATTGTGCATGAATATTCTAGATCTATCATAAAGTGCTAAATATTCGGATTTCTTTTTATAGTTGCTATTGGTTTTATTAGTATCAAAATCTAAGGGCTCTCCTATTTCATCAGCAATTTTGATGATAGCCTCATACCAGCTAAGGTGATCATAAAGTGAAACAAATTTAAATACATCTCCGCTTACTCCACATCCAAAACAATGAAAGAATTGTTTATCATCATGAATATAAAAACTTGGGGTTTTTTCATCATGAAATGGACAACAACAAACGTAATCACTACCTCTTTTGTGTTTGACATCAGCGTAGCGAGATATATATTGAGATAAAGATACTTTATTTTTAATATTATCAATGGTCTGTTGAGAAATTTTTGGCACTTGTGCTCCTATTGTACTATTTTTGGAATAAACTTATCCATTAAGTCTAAGTTATGTTTAATTTCTTTTACTTTTATTTTCTTTCCTTTATTAATACCTGGGCAATGTTTTGCCTCTTCTTGCCAAGATTCTTGTGAATTAACTATCGCTGGCCAAAATGGGTATGTTCTGCATTGCATTGGTCTACTTTCATAACAATTACAACCCTTTTCAGTTAAAAAAATACAATCATAATTTTCTTTTTCTAATAAGCTAATTTGATATCCAAATCCTATGCTGACTTTTCTGCAATATGTGTTTATAAAAGTTTCTTCATCCATTGAAAAATGATTACAGAGGTTATTAAGATCTTCTTCGCTTAAAAAAACGTAACCTGGTTCACAACTACAACAATAATTACAACCTTGGCATTCAAATTCAAGACCTTTTTTTATAAAATTGCTCATAAAACCTCTCAGATTAAAGCAAATAGGTCTTCTCAAATGAGAAGACCTACTTTAGTGGGGAGAGAAGGATTCGAACCTTCGAAGGCGGAGCCAACAGATTTACAGTCTGCCCCCTTTGACCGCTCGGGAACCTCCCCGTGTCGTTTAGACAAGTAGGAATATAAATAAAATTAATAATTTAGTCAACCAATTTTTGAAAAAACTAAAATAAATATTAAAAATAATATAAAAAATCAAATATTTTTACTTTCTACATTGTTATTATATCAATTTTTTTCTCGATTAGTATCAATTATAGCATAAAATTTTAAAAATAAAATAAAAATATTATGAATATATTAAAAATAGTTAGTTAGCAACAATATTGTAGGTTAAAACTGTTTGGTTTGATATATCATTGTTTTCGATAATCCATTTATTTAAACAATCAATGACACTTTTGTTATAAAGTATGGGATTAGGAAGTTCAAAATCTTTTAGATAAAAATTTGAATTTGTTATAAAGTTATAATAACCATCAAGAACTACTTCTTCAGTAGTCCCATTTTTTTTAATTACATAATAGATACCATCGATTTTTTTTATACCGTAGTATGCTAAATCATCAGTGTAATTATTTAATAAATTAATTAACTGCTCTCCAGTTAAAATAGAATATAGTAATTGCTGATTATTCGAATTGATTAGATCTTTGTTTATATTCATTGGGACTAAGTTATATATATCTTCCCAATATATTTCACCTTGTTTGATAAAATAGGGAGAGGATGAATATAATTTATCTAAAGACTCAAAACCATCTGTTAAGTTACTAATTGTAACAGCAGAAATGTCACAATCAACCTGATCATACATAGCTTTAGCAATTAACATTGAACATTGTTGTGGTGATAGGTTGCTTGCTGTATTAGCTAATGGTACTTTGTTTAATTCAAACTTACTAACTAATACATCTTGCTGCCAGTAATTAATAAATTCTTCACGACTAATATCTCCTAGTAGATATTGTTCAACTGCGGTAGATAAATAATCTTTGCCTCTTTGGAAATCATAATAATCAGCTATTTGATTTTTTTCATAACTGTTTATTGATTTGTAATATGTATCATAAACAGATGAAGATAAACCAATTAAAGGATTAAAAATACTGTTTGTCTCGTATATTACATCTATTTTACCAACTTTCCCTAATATATTTGACAATAGATCATTTAAAATTATCTTTTTGTTTTCCATTGAGCTTTTGTTTACGCCAATATAAACTTGATCATCCGAAATTACATATTCCTTATTATCTAAAGTTGAGTAAAAAGGAATGGCTATTAAATTTTCATTATAATAAGGTTTAATTTGGTTTATATCTGAAGTATTTACTTCAAATACAGCTATTTCATTTAATGAAAGCTTAGTTAATGCTTGATCTAAATTTATTTTATTTGATTTTAAAGTTTGTAAGTCTAGTCCTTTGAAATAATCTAGAAAATCAAAGGTTTTGGAAAAATCATAGCTAGATACATCACTTATACCTTCTTCTAAGTCATTTGCCCATTTATAACCTTTAATTGTTAGTCCATCTGTTAATGAAAAGGCATAATTAAATAATTCATTTGCTAAAGAGTTTGCTGAGTTAAAATTAATATATATGGATTCAGGATATTTGTTGAGTAAATACAAATAATCTAAAATCCCTTTGGCACTATCAGGTGTTTTAATCCCTTTTTCTTCAAAAAAAGATTTGTTTATTAATAAATACTTTTTAGTATCAGTAAATGGTACTAGGTAAATATTTCCATCTTGATCCATTTTCTTTAATGCATTGAATGATGAGGCTGGGAAAAATGATTTCCCTGCTAGATTTGCCAAATTTGAACTGTTTTCTTTTGTGAGATATTTAGAAAAGATGATATCGCAATCAAAATTATTATCAATCATAGAATCTAAAAAATACTTTTTATTTGTTACTACATTAGTTACAAATTTTATATCATAATCAACAAATTGATCTCTTAAAGAATAAAGCCAATCTTTTGTTCCATCATCTATATCACTATCAACATAAATTATAATTTCATTTGATTGTTTTGTTATATCTGCATTCACCCCATTTTTTTGTGAACAAGAAGTTATAAATATTGTACTTAGTACTATTATTGTTAAGATTTTTAATTTGCAAATATTTGACATATTGCATCCTTAAGTTCATTTATATCTACTGGTTTGCACAAAGTAGCTTTTACTCCTAGTGTGGAATTTGTTACTTCATCTTTTGCATTAGCACTCATAATTATTATTGGTATTGTATTATCTACCCTATTTGATTTTTGGATTTGTTGGATAACTTGAAATCCGTCAACAATTGGCATTCTTATGTCTGTTAAAATCAAAGAATAGTAATTCGGGGGATGTTTAAAAAATAAATCTAAACCTACTTTTCCGTTTTCAGCTGAATCTACTTGCATTCCAATTGTATGTAATTGTTTTTCTCCGATTAATCTATTTATTGGATGATCTTCTATAAATAATACTTTGAGTTTACTGAAATCGATATTTTCACATTTTGAGTAAATGCTACTATTTATGTTTTTAGCTTTTGGTAAGTTAATTTTTACGATAAATTCAGAACCTAACCCCTTTTCACTAATTACTTTTACTGTTCCATTCATTTGTTTCACTAAATTGTCAACAATGCTTAAACCTAAGCCAGAGCCTCCATAAACAGATGAGATGCTTAAGTTTTCTTGAATATATGGAGTAAATAGATTTTTCATAAATTCTTCAGACATTCCAATACCAGTGTCTTTAACGATAAAAGTAATTGTATCTTGGTTTAAATCAAATTCTTCAGTTTGTACTCTAATATTTACAGAGCCTTTTTCTGGAGTAAATTTTAAGGCATTTGATATTAAATTCATTAAAATTTGAGACAGTCTTAATTTATCTCCTATATACCAAAGTTCATCTTCAAAGTTATAATTAAAACTGAAAAATAGATCTTTTTCATTAGCTTTAGGCTGATTTATTAGTTTAATTTGGCTAATTAAATCATTGAGAGAGAAAGGTTCTTTATTTAATGAGAATTTTCCACTTTCTAGCTTACTTAGATCTAAAATATCATTGATAATTTCTAGCATATAATTTGCAGAAGAATTTACTTTAGCTATTGAGTCTTCTATTACAGCAACATCATTTAAATTCTCTTTTGCTATTTGAGTCATTCCCACGATAGCAGATAAAGGAGTTCTCATATCGTGACTCATTTGAGATAGAAATTCACTTCTGCTTAATGCTGCTTTTTCTCTAATTTCACTTTCGAATTTTCCTCTGTTTCTCTGGGATATAATATCAAATATAACAATAACTAGTACTAATATTAAAATCAAAATGAAAAATAGAGTAATATATGCAACTAAAAGAGTATTGGAGACGTCTTCTATAAGTCTGTTTGATACAATAGATACAGGAATTAGTCCAATAATAAATTCTTTGCCATCGTTAAATGATTCATATTGGATTAACCATCTCTCATCTAGTTGGAAATAATGGTAATTGCTTTTTCCTAAAAAGAAGTCTTCTTCTATTTGATTTATGGTTTGTTCACTAACATTTAGTTCTTCTAAGGAAGTAAATAAATTGTATCCCATAATGCTATATGCATCTTGCTTTGGACTGATTAATAGTCGTCCTAAATAATCACAAACAAAGGACATCCCATAATTTCCAAATAAAGGTAAAGTCATTCTTGATCTATATAAGTTTTCGCTTGTAGCAAACATGATAGCAACTATTTTTTCACCATCAACAAAAAATTCGTCTATAGGTTGAGCTGTAATTAAAAAATTTTGACCTGTAGCAAGTCTTTCAAAACTAGATACACTGTTTTTATCAATAATTAATGAAGTTAATAAATTATCATTTTGTATTTCAAATAATGAGCCATCTGCATTGTAACATATACCATTCTCATTGACCAAAACAAGTTGTGATTTATTATTAGTATTTAATTTTGCATAGAACATTTTTACTTCATCAAATGTTTCTGGTTTGTTGTTTTCTAAAATAACTGATAAAAAAAGTAGATTGGAAGAAATGTCGTCTCTAATTTCATTTGAACGGCTTACAAGTTGTTTCTCTATCTCTCCAATATACTGGACTCTTTCATCATCAATACTATTCTCTAAATTTCCATAGGAAAATGCGAAAGCAAAAAATCCAATTAAAATTACTAGAACTATAGCAATAATTATTGTCAAACGTTTTTTATTCATTATGTTTCTCTTATAAACTTAGATACTATCATACAATAATATTAATTCTCAACACTTTTTTGTCTAATCGTAAATTATTGTAATTTATAAGCTATAAAAGAAGCAAAAAAAAAGAAAAAATAATTATTTTTCTATTTTCTATTGACAGCTTAGCCCATCTTTTGTATATTCCCAATTGTTCGCCACCTTAGCTCAGCTGGCCAGAGCACGTGATTTGTAATCTCGGGGTCGTCAGTTCGAATCTGACAGGTGGCTGCTAATTATTTTTATTTCTTTTTGCCACCTTAGCTCAGCTGGCCAGAGCACGTGATTTGTAATCTCGGGGTCGTCAGTTCGAATCTGACAGGTGGCTTTTTTTATTTTTAATTTTATAAAAAAATATAATTTTTTTTAAATGTAAATTTTTTAAAATTTTTTTTTTAATTTAATGCATACTCTTTTCTTAGTGATGCAGCCCTATTTAAATAAACATGTCTTAATTGTGATTTTTCTTTATTACAAAGAATCATTACCCTTATAACTTTCTCTAACATATTATTTATTTCAGCTTCTTGAGAACAAAATAAAGCTACATTACTGCAATAATTTGAATTTCTAAGCGATGCTGCTGGATTTCTACTTTTTAAATCTGATGTGATTGTAAAATGTACATTAATTAAATCATCTTCACTTAGTTTGTTTAGTTCTAATAGTTTTTCAAATAATTCTTTAATGTTTTTATCTATTTCTTCTGGACTGTCATTTTCGACGGTTGTTGCACCTCTTAATGCACTGATGTTCTTCATAATATCCTCTCTGTTAAATTATTATTGTTTTACCTGCAATATTTACTATAAATGAATAAGCAACATCAAGTATTATTACAAGAATTATTCTTAAAAAGTTAAAAATAAAAATACGTGTTGGGAAAATTTTATCACTAAATGCTAGAGATAATGCGAATACAAAAATCCAAATTCCAAATACTAATGAAAATAATAATACTACTGATAATACATTTGATACGAACATCATGTAGCTTCTATTTACATCATAGAATAAGCCTAGATTGTAGTAAATAAAAATACCTAGACTTAACCATAAAATATACCAATGTAGTCTGTTTCCTAATTCTAAAACTCTTCTTGATTCAAGCATTTACAATTCTTCCCTAGGGGTTAAAAAACTAACAAAAACACTTCCCTCTTTACATTCAACGTTTAAAATTCCTTCAGTAGCAACGTTAGATAAGGAAAAATGATTACTAGTTACTACAAAATTATTCAAAGGCCATTTTAAATTATCACAATTTACTTTAGCTTTAGATCCAAGAATTGAGTTTATGACACTCACTGTTTCTCCGATACTGGTTTTAAATGTTTTTTTATCTTCAACTAAATATAACGCGTCTTTTCTTGTTAACCAACAAATAGGAGGTCCATAGTTTTTAAATATCCCCCAAATGCCTAATAAATGGTCCATACGCCCTTCCCCTCCACCAAGTAGTACATATTCATCACAACCTTGATCTCGGGCATATGCAATAGCTAGCTCAGTGTCTGAAAAATCTTTATCTTTTTCATATCTTTGATATTTAATATTATTTAATAATTCTACATTTTTTAGGGAGTCAAAATCTCCTATAGCAATGTCGCAATCTAGACCTAAAATTTCAACTATTTCAAGCCCTCCATCAGCTGCGATAATTAGATCACTGTCTTTTGCAAAATCTGAAGGTAAAGACAAAGGAGCATTCCCATTTGTGACTATAATTGCTCTCATATATTTATTCCTTTTTTATTTATTACCACTTTTATTTATATAATAATGGATTTTTAGCTAATTATAAACTCTAATAATCTAATAATTTACAATTGTTTTTAAAAACTCTACATCTAAATATTAATTTTTTTATGTATTTAATCTTTAATTTAAATATTTTTGAAATATTTATTAATTTATAAGCTATTAATTTAAGTATAATACAAAAATTTATATATTAAAATTAAAATAAAGGTTGTCAAATTAAAATATGTAATGTACTATAAATTCAGAAAAATTATAAAGAGAGGATAATTTTATGTCATCAGCTAAAAGTCGTTTAAGTGCTCTTGCATTAAACCCAGCAGATATTATGATTCCTAAAAAAGGAATAGACTTAGAAAAATGGGCAGTTGTTGCTTGTGATCAATATACATCAGATAGAGAATATTGGAAAAGAGTGAAAGATTTTGTTGAATCTAGTCCTAGCACTTTAGATTTAATTTATCCAGAAGTATACCTAGAAGATGGAAATGAAGAACAAGTAATTGAAGACATTAATTCTAAAATGAAAGAATATGTTGAAAAAGGAATTTTTCAAACTTATGAAAATTGTTTCTTCTTAATTAAAAGAAGTGTAAACAATACTCACCGATGGGGATTAATTGGAGCTCTTGATTTAGAAAAATATGATTATAGCGTTGATTCTACATCATTAATAAGAGCAACAGAAGGTACAATTCTTTCAAGAATTCCTCCTAGAAAAAAAATTAGAGAAAATGCTCCATTAGAATTACCTCATATAATGGTTTTAATTAACGATGCCAAAAGAACTTTAATAGAACCTTTTACAAAGGATTTAGACGCATTAACTAAAGTGTATGAAACCTCTTTAATGGAAAATGGTGGTAGTTTAGAAGGATATTTAATTACAGGAGAAGAGTCTTTTGATAAAATTGCTACTGCTTTAGAAACTCTTTATAGTTCATTAGATAAATCCAATCCTTTGCTTTTTGCAATGGGAGATGGTAATCATTCCCTCGCCACTGCTAAAAGTTGTTGGGAAGATATTAAAAAAACTCTAAGTGAAGAGGAAATTAAGACTCATCCTTCAAGATTTGCTTTAGTAGAAATTGAAAATATTCACGATGAAGGTTTAGAGTTTGAACCTATTCACAGAGTATTATTCAATTTTAGTAAAGAGAAATTTGAAAATTTACTAGCTGCTCATTGTAGTAGTTTTGAAGTTTCCTCTTATGCATCTAATGATGAATTACAAAAAGCTATTGAAGATGTTGATGGTCAGACTTTTGGTCTAGCAACAAAAGCTGATGGTTTATTACTTTATAAATTAAATACACCTGATGCAGCTATTGCAGCTGGTACTATACAGTTGATATTAGATGAAATTATTGAGAAAAATTTGTGTACTTTAGATTATATTCATGGTTTCAAAGATACTATCGACTTAGGTGTAAAAGACAATAATCTTGCTTTATTGATGCCTGATGTATCAAAACATACTTTCTTTGATGCTATTATTAAAGATAAGGCTTTACCAAGAAAAACATTCTCAATGGGTGAAGCAAATGAAAAACGTTATTATATGGAAGCTAGAGCTTTAAGTTAAGCTTTTACTCCTTAACTACAAAAAACCCTTCAAATTTTGAAGGGTTTTGTTATCTAATGGCCAATTTAATCTAACAAGCTTTTTGGTACAATAAATTTTCCTTGTCGTATTATTTTATAAGGTGTCACCGTAGCATTTAATAGTGTAGAAGGGGTATCTCCTTGCATTTCACTGTCGACAACAAAGGTTGGAACTCTATCTTTATAATTTAATATAATGTCCATAATATTAGTTAAAGATGCTTGCCCACTTTCATTTATACTAGTTGAATATATAGGTGAATTTAATTTTTCAAGGAGTGCTTGTAAAAAAGGATCAGAAGGTACTCTAACGGCTAAGGTGCCACCCTCTTTCTTATTTAATATAACAGTTAAAGGACATGGCCATAATTTTAATATTTCTTCTGGAACTTCACAAATATCTTGAACTTGTTGTAATGTTGCTAAAACTAAAAAAGGTTTAGTTTCCTTTCGCTTTTTTATGTTTCTAAGTGTTTCTTCAGCCACCCCTACTTTAGCGCACAGTCCATATATAGTATCACAAGGTAATACCACAACCTTGTTAGCTTGTAATTGTTCAATTGTCCTATTAAAGGTGTTTTCTTGTTCTAAGTATAAAACCTCTGAATTTTCATCAATCATTTTTTCTCTCCATTTTTTTTGATATTAATAAATAACAAAGAGTAATTGCAATACCAATAGGTAATGCTAATAGAAAAAATTGATAATTTTTCCACCCTGAAAATAATAAATTTTTAGCTTTTTTGTTTGAGTAGTTTACTGGTTTGTAGTTTTGATAAATAAGTTTGTCTGAATTTTCTTCTTTATATAGTATTTTATCCCCAGTATTGACATATCCTAACTCAAATGCAAGGTCTAAAACCTGTTCTTGCGATTCTAGTTGCTCTCTTTCAATAATTAAGCTTTCTATTTCGGCTTCAAGAAGTAAATTTTCGTTTTTTTCAGCAATAATATTGCTTTTAAAATCTTGATAATGTATAATCCCTATGTCAGAAGCTACAATAATTAATAAAGAATAAGAAATTAGTGTACTTATTGTAAAAATATGTAAGATTTTTATTGTCATGGGTGAAGCCATCCTATATAATATAATAAATAATAATCTCTGCTACTATTATTGTAAAGACTCAGATGGAGGTAATAATGTCAAAACAAACAGGCTATGCAAGAAATATATTCTTCTCCATAGTAATATCCTTGGTGATTTTACTAGCGCTAGGATTTTTATCAATTAAATACCTTGTCCCAATCTATGATTTACAAACAAAAGATATTTATCAATTTTTAATATATTTGTTACCTGTTTTATTGGGATTAGCACTTATTGAAATAGGTTCGATTATAGCATCTAAACATGATGATTTAGTTGAACATGATGAAGATTTACTTCCTAAAAATAGTTATGACGCACCTCTATTTAATACAATAAATGATGATCCTAGTGATAAAGTTACCTCAGCAAATTTTACAACTATTCATAATAATGTTTCATCATTTAGAGATTCTTTGGATGAAAAAATTTCTAAGAAAATTGAAAATTATGATAATTGTCAAATTATGAAGATGATTGAAGATTTTGAATCTGGCAAAAATAGTAATAAAGTTGATTCACCTTTTGATAATGACCTAACTCAAAGTATTTTCTCCTATTCTCCAAATGATGTAAAAAAAGCTATTGAATGGTTAAATCAAGGTTCTCCAGTAGTAGATGAAAGAGCTGTTGTATTAAGTAATTTAAATGTTGAAACTATAGAAGAGATTAAAAAGCTTTCACAACGTGAAGCATCAATGGCTTTAGACTTTATATATAGACGAACTAATTATGTAAATTTAGAAAATCTAGACGAAAGCAATTTACACGCTATTTCATTGATGAATAATGATGAAGTAACAAATGCAGTAAATTGGGTTCATCTTGGTTGTCCAAAACCTTCAGAACCTAATGCTAGAGTATTTGAAAATCTAGATAAGGATACTTTATTACGTTTAGAAGAATATAATAGTATACAAGTAAATGTTGGATTAGATTATATCGATGATGGTGCTCCTGATGTTCAAGCTCCTAATTCTGTAGTATTACCTAATTTAAGTGAAACCACTATAGATAGATTGTTAAATTATAGTGATGCTCAAATTAATGAGGGATTAGATTCTCTTGGAAAACATGTTTTAGATAACGTTAATGATGAGACTATTCATAGATTAAAAAATTATAATGATTTACAAATTAATCAAGGTTTAGATCTTCTTGAAAATGATGCTTTAAGAAAGATTAATGATGAAACGATAGATCGTTTGAATTATTATTCTAATGATCAAATTAATGCTGGGTTAGACTATGTTGATAATGGACAACCTTCGATTGTTTCAGATTTACCATTTGATGAAGATACAAATTCTGCAATTAGAAGTTTTAGCCCTGAAGAAGCTCTAAATGCTGTAAATTATATTAAACATGGAGATTTACTTGATTCTGATTTAGGTGATTTAACTAATAGTTTTGAAGATTTCTTAAATTCTGAATTATCAGACCATCAAGAACAAGGTTATAATTTTGATTTATCAATTGCTATATTTGATATTGATAATCGTTTAAGTGATGATGTTAAAGATATATTGTTAAGTAAATTACCACCTTACACTTATGTTTATGATACAACAAATAATAATAAAGCAATAATTTTCCCATATGAGGATAAAACTAAGGCTAAGTCATAT
This sequence comes from Sphaerochaetaceae bacterium, assembly GCA_963677735.1. Classification (GTDB taxonomy): domain Bacteria; phylum Spirochaetota; class Spirochaetia; order Sphaerochaetales; family Sphaerochaetaceae; genus Pleomorphochaeta. The sequence goes on along the minus strand of OY782505.1, from coordinate 756,159 downwards.
ATCGATGCTATTTTAAGTGAAGAATCTTCATTATTGGATAATCAAGATATAAAAATTGGTTATGCTTCACAAGAAAATAGAAAAATTGATGCCAAAACTTTAATTAATGAAGCTTATTTAAGTAATTAATATCTTTTTAGTATAAAAACTCCAAAGTATACAAAATTATTTGTAAAACACTTTGGAGTCTTTTTTTCTATAAATTAAATTACTATTTTAATTCGGTTATTATTATAATTAACTCGTTTTTCTTTAGTAATTTCTATTGGTTGACCATCGTTAGGTATTGAAAAAATCATTCTATCTCTAGTTAAAATGGTGTTTTCAAAAACTTCTCTAGCTTGGTACTTTAATGCTTTGAGTTCAAAATCGTTGTATCTAGGGCTATAATGAATCAAACCTAAAATTTGTACATTGGCATCCTTTGCTATCTGTGCTGCTTGATTAACACACATATGTTTTTTCTCTTTAGCAATCTCTTCCATTCCAGCTTCAAACATTCCTTCACATAATAATAAATCTGTGTTTTGAATTTTCTTTGCTATATTTTTAAGATATAAGGTGTCTGTGATATAACTAAAGGATCTTCCTTTTCTACTATCTCCCATTACCATTTTAGAAGTAATTTCTTCACCTTTTGTGTTTATTACAGTCTCCCCTCTTTGGAGTTTTCCAAAATCAGGTCCTGGTTTAATATTTAAAGATATTGCTTTTTCTGGGAAAAACTCTCCAGGTCGATCTTTTTCTCTCATTACATAACCAAAGCAAGGTTTTGTATGGTTTAATTTTATTGCTTCAATACTATATTCATCCGTATCTATTATTATCCCTTCATTTACTTCTACAAAAATTATTTCATAATTAATGTACATATCTAAAATTTTTCGTGATGAATCAATATATTCTTTCAATTTCTTTGGGCCATATATATATAATGGTTCTACTCTATCTACTTGAGAAGATAACATTAATATTCCAGGAAGTCCTGTAACATGATCAGCATGCATATGAGAAATAAAAATTCTATTAATTTTTTTCCATTTTAGATTCAACATTTTTAAAGATACTTGGGTACCTTCACCACAATCGAAAAGGAAAAGTTCCCCTTTTCTCCTTACCATTGAGCTAGTTAAAAATCTTCCTGGTAATGGCATCATTCCACTAGTTCCTAATACAAATACTTCAAAATCCATAAGTACATTATAAAAAAATAACCTAATGAAAGCAACAAGATTTACTCATGAATTAAAAGATCTAGCACTTCTATTCTTTTTATTCTCTTTAAGCTAAGGTAAACACTTAATATTGAAATTATTATTAAACAAGCTGAGATTAAAAATATGTTTTGATATGGAATAATTAGGTCAAAATCGAATAAATACCAACTCAAAGAAGGTATTTTATTTAATGATAAATTACTAATAAGTTTTAAAAAAACTTTACTAGTAATAATTCCTAGAATAATACCAACAGCTGTTGATAATATTGTAAATAATTCAATTGCAATAAAGTAATTTTTTACTATAATTCTATTTTTAAGACCTAATAATTTATTGGTTGCAATGCTTTTATGATCTTTTGTAATTAAATCGGATGAAATTGAAGAAATAAAATATCCGGTTAACAAGGCAATGACTAAAAAAACAATTAAAAGACTTTGAGTACTTATTAATAAATTATTGTAGGCAGATACTTGTATTTCATACCAAGCTCTCGCTATATATCCATCTAAGTTGAAATTAAGTAATGCATCTTTTATTTCTATTGTATCCTTAAGTAATATTTCTTGATGAGTATATAAATCTTGATAATATATAGATTTTAAATCCTTTAGGTACATGAAGGAGATGTTTAAATCTATTTCTTTGTAACCTGAATCATATATTCCGTGTATAAATACTAGTTTTGGTCTTAGTTTATTTTCATCTTTTGCTAAAATTAGTGCAGCTTTCTCACCAATTCCTAAATTTAAGCTCTCAGATAGTTCTCTTGAGATAATTATTGATGGTAAATTTGTATTATTCTCAACTGTATTTAGATGTAGTGAATTAAGTCTCTTATCATTAAAATAAGCTTCTTCAACTGCTTTTAAAGAAGAAATTTGAGTTTCTTCTTTACCATAAATTAATCCAGTAATTGAGGTAACTGTATCACTTGATTCAATAAAATCATACTTATCAGTTAGGTTTTGATCTGTATATACTTCGATATCGCCATTTACAAGTAAAGAGAATTTTGATTCAATTCCTTTAGACATCGAATTTATAAATATTGTAGAAACTATTAATAAAGAAACTATCAAAACTATAAGGATAAAAGATCTAATGATTTTATTCTTTGAACTTGTAGAAAATAATATTTTTTTAATTAATAATTTATTTAAATAGTTATTCACTTATATCCTCAGTTATTTGTCCATGTGTCAATTTTAAAGTTCTATTACATTTAGATGCAAAATTTTTATTATGAGTTACCAATATTAAAGTTGAATGTTCTTCTTTGACTAGGTTAATAAGTAAATCTTCAACAAAGGTTGCGTTATCTTCATCAAGGGAGCCTGTTGGTTCATCTGCAAATATTACTTTAGGATTTGTACTTAAAGCCCTAGCTAACGCTATTCTTTGTTTTTCTCCGCCGGATAATTGCGAAGGTTTGTGTGTAGCTCTATCTAAAAGTGAAACTTTATTTAGTAAATAGTTAGCCCTATCGCTAGCTTCTTTTTTGTTAAGTCCATTTATTAAAAGAGGCATTAATACATTTTCAAATGCAGTAAAATCCTCTAATAATAAGCTATTTTGAAAAATAAAACCCATTTGAGAATTTCTTATTTTGCTCAGTTGTTTATCTGATAATTCATTTATCTTTTTATTATTGAAAATAACTTCTCCACTAGTTGGTTTAAGTAGAGAAGCGGATATTTGAAGTAAGGTGCTTTTCCCGCAGCCACTTCTACCTATTATTGATACAGAGATACCTTCTTCTATTTGTAAAGATAAATCATTTATTATAATTAAATTATCTTTGCTATCAGGAAGTGGATAAGTTTTTAGAATATTTTTTAATTCGATTATATTATTCATTGAAAAGTATCTCCAAATTATTTTTGTTTAAAAGTTTATTAATTGAAACTTGACTCATTATATATGTAATTATTATAAGGGGTAATGCAATCATAATACAATTGGTAAATGAAAAAGATAGTTCTACATTAATTGCTAATAACGGTATACTATAGTTTGTTAATCTATTTAAAACTGATGTAATTTGAGTGTAATAATTTAAGATTAAAAAAGATGATAGTGAACCCACAATTATACCAAAACCACTAACAATTAATGATGAGAGTGCAAAAATATTTTTAGTTTGCTTTTTTGTTATGCCTAATGCCCTAAGCATAGCTATTTCACCTTCTTTTGTCTTAATTAAATTTATTGTACTATTATGTAATTGAAATAAAACTATAAAACTTAATAATGATAGTGTTAAATACATTAAATATTGTTCTAATTTCATTGCTGCATATAAACTTTCATTTTGATCAATCCAAGAGTTTACAGTTCCATAATCACTTGCTATTTCTTTAATTGAATCGATATCACCATATACACCAATTTTACTTATTGTGTATGGGGCTAAGTTTTTTAGACTATCATAATCCATAAATGCATAATAATTATTAAAATCTCCAACAGGTGTAAAATATACTCCAGTAATTATTTTATCTAGTTCAAGAGGTACAACAGTAACTGTCTTTCCTTTCTTTAAAATAGTCACTTTCACATTTTTATTATAAGAAAATGAAGAAGTTAGTGTTTTTGAATATCCGATCATTATGCCATTCTTATCATACTCCCCTTTAATTAGGGAGTAAGAAAGGTTGTCAAAATCTGTTTGTTTAAACCCACGAATTTTTCCAAATAGTTCACCATCAAAAACATCTCTAATAATTGTCGGAACTTCAATAAATTCAAAAGCAAAGTCAATATCATCTGCTGTATTTAATTTATTTAATAATTGATTTACATCTGTAGTTTCATTTAAATCAATTATTGCATCATAACTATCATATTCTCTAATTAGAGAGAATTTCTTATCTTGTAAACCCACCATAAAGGCCAAAATAACATTTAAAGCCAAAGTGGCAAATAATATTCCAATAGTTATTCTAATAGAGGTTAATTTATGACGATTTTTAGATGAAAAAGCATATCTTCTCGCAATTTTATAAATCATCAGCATCCTCTCTGTATTGAATATCAATTATTTTATCATCTTCATAGGTTATAGTACAATATACTTTGTTATTTGAATATAAATTTTCAATTTTTAGGTCATTATCATAATAATAAAAGCTTATTAATTGACTATTCTCTTTAGTTTGAACGCTATAAATGTTTCCTTTCTCATAGATTATCTCTTGAGTTTGAACTTTATCATAACTTTCACTAAGTTCATTATATATTCTTGTAGTAACTATTTCTTTTGTCTTAATATAATTTTCATCATAAGTAAATTCTTGGCTTTCTATAAGCAAGTCATTATTATCATATAATTCTTGTTTTTCTAATATTCCATCTTTATAATATTTTTTACTTATAAGATTATCTTTTTTTTCAACTAGTACTATTTCATCATCATCTATAGTTTGAACATCAATATTTGTTATTAAATCATCAGAATTGTATTGTGAGGAGTTTATTACTCCATTGTGAACTTTAGATTGTTTAAATGTATTATTATCACTAATACTTAAACTTTGATAATCTTCAGTTATTTGATAAGTTGAAAAAATACTGTTATTTGGTGTTATTTTTTTTATACCATTTAGGCGATTATTTGTATCGTAATAGTAAATATAAATTATTTTGTTGCCATTGTTTTGCACAATGAATTTTGATTCAAGCAAATTATCATTGTAATAATATGTAATTTTTTCATCATTATTAATTTCACTAATTAACTTATTTTCTTGATATGTTAAGATGGTTTTTGAATCTAATTCTTCAATTGTTTCAATTTTAACAAATCCGTCATTACTAATAGTTTTAGTTTGAATTAAACCATCGTCTTTATAAAGTTCTTCAATAGTAGTTTTATTATTAACCTTTTCGATTAAGTAATATTTTCCCTCCCCATTATAAATTGACAATTTTTGTCCAATAGAATTGGATTTATAAGTTGTACAATATATATTTGAGATTAGTAAAAAATATATACAAATCAAAAAGGTTTTTTTCATATATCCTCTTCTTAGTTTAAACCTACCAAAGAATTTAAGAATTCTTCTTCATCAAATTCTTTTATATCTGAATAGGATTCACCAACTCCAACAAATGCTACAGGTAAATTTAATTTTTCACCTATTTGTACTAAGGAACCACCTTTAGCAGCACTATCATATTTAGATAAAATTAGGGCATCTAGTTTAATAGCATCGTTAAATAATTGAGCTTGTGAAAATCCATTTTGTCCTGTTGTACTATCAATTACTAGAACTTTTTTGTAATGATCATCGTCTATACCTTTTGCACGAATGACTTTATCTATTTTCTTTAATTCTCTTAATAAGTTATCTTTGTTGTGCATTCTACCAGCAGTATCTGCTAAAATTAAATTATCATTTTTTGCTTTTGCACTAGTTATTGCATCAAATATTACAGCTCCTGGATCACTTCCATTATTCTGCTTAACAATTCTAACGCCTAAACGGTTAGCATGCAATTCTAATTGGTCAATTGCAGCAGCTCTAAATGTATCTGCAGCCGCTAATAAAACATTATTGCCTTCTTTTTTGTATTTATTTGCAATTTTAGCAATCGATGTTGTTTTACCTACTCCATTTACTCCTAAAACTAAAACTATTGTTAGTTCATCTTTTTTTACAGGTAATTGATAAGGTTTTACTTTATCCTTCAAAATTTCTTTTAATATTTTTTGCAAATCTTCTTGAGTATCGCACTTTTCTTCTTTTGCTCTTGCTCTTAATTGATCTGAAATATCCATTGCCATAGAGGCACCTAAATCACCTTCTACTAATAAGTCCTCTAGATCTTCATAAAAACTTTCATCTAATTTTTTTGTACCAAATAAGGCTTTTAATTTAGCCCCAAATTTTTCAAACATAATTTCTCCAATTTATTTATTTTATGTTGTCGCTAATTTTATATATGATATTAACTTATTTATTACATTTATAGAACTAAGAGACTTAACCGCAGTAGAAAAAATATCTAATGCTATCTCAATATCACTATTACCAAATGCATCGTTTACATTATTTATAGACAAAGTTGTCAAGCTAATCAATACATATGATAATAAAGATGAATAAAAATCTTCTTGAGATTGTTCTATTACAGTCGTTTGATTAGCCCACTCTGGTTTTAAAACTACATCAATACTATCTAATTTACTTAAGTTTTGAATTGTGTAGGTAGAAAAACCTTTTTTTGAAGCCTCTAAATAAAAAGGTATTTTCTCATCTACTAAATTTAAAGCAACAGAATCATTTAAATACATTCCATTCAATGTAAAATTTAAAGAACCAACATTTGAAAATATATTTATTGAAGCTACTGTTGCTTCTTTAAGTTCTAAATCAAGTTCGTTATATGTATTTTGCAAATCTATTTTTTCTATATATGAGTTATATGAATTGTAAATTTTTAAATAATGGACACCTTTTTTTAATATTATATAATCTTTATTTATATTTAATATCTTTTTGTCTTTTTCTCTTATATAAACATTTAAATAATCTTCTTTATCAACTTCTTCTAATCTTTCTTTAGAAATATTAATAATATCTAGGATCTTTGTAGATTGTGTTTTATTATTTACATTTAATATAGTGTAATTATCATTGAAATACAAAATCAAACTTGATAATAAATCTTTTTGAGATTCACTAATATTTTTAGTTTGAAGTATTTTATCATATATTGTTTCTCTTTTGTTGTTATCGACATATTCAATTTTTAATCTTTTTACTTTGTTGATTTCTGGATAAGTGATTAATATAAATGCATTAGTAGAATACTTATTTAAAAGATTATCTATAATATAAGTATTTTTGTTTTCTAAAATAAGGCCAATAAGTGCATTATCATCAATTTGATTAACTTCAAATTGGTAATCAGTAAGTAAATCTTCACTTTCACTAGTATTTGATTTCAGTAATTTAGATTTTGAAGTTTCAATAGTATTTAATGAGGTTTCGGAAGGTGATGAAGAATAATTTTGAACTGAAGTTGCATATGTTGTGTTTAATTGCTTATCTGCAATTTCAGAATCTATTATTTTTAATTCATTTATAAAGTAGTCACTTACCTCTAATTGTGGTAAATAATAACTGTAGATAGAATATATATAATCAAAAGTATTTTTTTCAAATTCAGAAAATTGATAATCATTAATATTTTTTACTAAAGAAGATGCCTTATCGTTATCTAAGAATAGTTGATATTCTTCACTATTTAATGCTAAAGCAACCGATATTGAAAAGTTATTAGCAAATACAAAAGTAGTACTACTAAATAACAACAATAATAAGATAAAGCATCTCTTCATAGGTTAGTCCTCTTGAATCCATTGTAAATAGGCTTCAATGAACACATCTATTTCACCATCCATTACAGCATTTACATTTGTGGATTGAGCATTTGTTCTATGGTCTTTAACCATAGTATATGGTTGAAAAACATAACTTCTTATCTGGGATCCCCATGAAATTTCTTTCTTTTTTATAGCATTTTCCTCATGCTCTTTTTTTCTTTTTTCTTCATAGTATGTGTAAAGTTTAGACCTTAGCATTTTAAATGCAACTTCTTTATTCATTAATTGAGATCTTTCGTTTTGACACTGAACTACAATTCCAGATTCAAAGTGCGTTATTCTTACAGCACTATCTGTTTTATTTACATGCTGTCCGCCAGCGCCCCCTGCTCTGTATGTGTCTAATCTATAATCGTCACTATTTAATTCAATTTCAATATCGTCTTCAATTACAGGTGTAGCATAAACAGAGCCGAAAGATGTGTGTCTTCTTTTCTGTGAATCAAATGGAGATATCCTAACTAACCTGTGTACACCTGCTTCACTTTTTAGATAACCAAAAGCATAATCACCTTTAATTTCTATTGTTGCGCTTTTTATCCCACCTTGGTCTTCAAGAATATCAACTATTGAAGTTTTAAAACCTTTTTTTTCACACCATCTTAGATATAATCTCATTAACATTTGTGCCCAGTCACTTGCCTCGGTACCACCAGAGCCAGAGTGAATTGTTAAATAGCAATCATTTTGGTCATATTTTTGATTTAATAAGGTTTTGATTTTTAAAGGATTGTAAACAGATTCTACTTCATCTATTTGTTCATTAATTTCTTTTAGAATCTCTTCATTTTCTTCATCAGCATATAGTTCAATAATATCATTTATTTCATCTATAGATTTTAAGAGATTTTCCCAAGGGTAATAACTTTCTTTTAATATTGTTAATTGTTTAAAAACCTTTTCAGGATTATCATTATCACTCCAAAAGGTTGCACTAGAACTTAATTGTTCTAATTCTTCTATTTGTTCTTTGACTTTATTATTGTCAAAGACGCCTCCATACTTTTAAGGCTTCTGTTTTAATATCGTTTAGTAATGATTTTTTTTCAATAAACATATTTTAATCTCCCTTCAATTAAATGTTTCTTCCGATTCTTAACACTAAATTAATTTCTTTTGATTCTTTACTGTCTAATTTAAAATCCCAAGTAGGTAGGAATAATGAGAATTGATATAGATTTTCATTACCCACAACTGTCCTTGTTGTTATATAAGAATTAGCATAAAACAAATTACATTTTTCTAAAAAACTAACTCCAATTTTAGTTTTGTGTTTTTTATCATTTAGTCTAAATGAATCTGTTGAAGGATATTCTCTCTCTTGAGTTTCAAATATATCTTCATCATTAATTTTTACATTAACATTATTTTCAAAAGGATAAAAGCTAAAAGGCATTTCAAGTCCAAATTTAAATTCTTTAGTTTTTAATGAATTATTCTTAATTTTAACACTAAGAGATATTTCATTAGATGTAAATTTATAATGTTTAATTATGTTAAGACCTAAAGATGGTTTTTCATTAGATTTTAGTTCAAACTCTGTATATTTATTATCTAATATCTCTAAATCATAATTTAATTCATTGAGTTTATTTTTTGGCATCTTATAAGTTTTTAAATCAAAATTACTATCTAATAAAACATCTGAGAATAATTTTTGTTTAATTCCTGCTTTAGCTAAGTTATCAGGATAGGTATTATAGTTGAAAGGTAATAAACCATTTACAAAATTATAACGAGCTGGGAAATATTTTAATTCTAAAATACTTCCACCTTTTGCATCAATAATTGTATTAAAGTTTTTTCCTCCAGAAATAACTTCATTGTGCCCATCTTTATCAACATCTTGAATATATGGATAAGAGAAATCTTCTAGAGAAATTAGAATTTTCTCTAATTCTATTAGGTATTTATAAACATTAGATCTGATTGAACCTTTAATAATTGATGCATTTGAATCATAGAGATAAGGAGCACCACATAATAGCTTTGGTATTATTTTAGAAATTCTTCTCTTAATATCCCTATTTTTTTTATACAGTTTTGCAACTTCTATTAGAGATATTATTCTGTTATATAAGAAATTTAAGCTTTGATCTTTATATAATACCCCATGAATAGATTTTTTAGGAACTAAGGCGTCGAAGCCATACCATCCTTTTTCTAAATAATCTAAATCTAATGAACTATCTTTTTTATATAGTTTGTCTAATGATAATTCACAATTGTCGAAAAAATATGTAAATAATTCTATAACTTGTTCATTTGTAATTTCCCCTTGACATAACTGATTTAAATTTATCATTGCTACTTGAACAGTTGAATCATTTAAACTTTTGATGTGTGAAAACATGTTGTCGAATGTTATTTTACCAAGTCCAAAATCATGAACTAATTTACTAATTCTAGTATCAATTGGAATAATATCTACACTTCTACCAATTTCTTGCATCTTAAAAGGTTTGGGTGGTAAATCCTCAAAAGTGTTTTTGTTATCTAAAGAAATAATCACTCTTTCGATTTTACTTAAGCTTAAACAACTAATTAAAGATGGATCCCAGATTTCACCATAACACCAAAATGTTTTAGGTAATCTCTTATACTTTTTGGCAATAAAATTGGTAGTCGTTTCGATTTGTAGGATACGATCGGAAGGTGGAACTAGAGGAAGTATTGCTTGATGAAAACTTCCAGTCATCATGTCAATTTTATTTGATTTAGACAAATTTTTTAATAACATGTTTACTTCAGCGTGCGAGGTATCAAGCCACTGTAGTAAAGCTCCACCTAAATATAGTTGAAGAAAAACATCTTCTCTTTTATAAACCTCCGTTAAAAGAGGTTTTATAGCATTATTTAAAATATGCTTATAAGAATCAGAAGAGGTCCCTCCTGCTAATTGAGAATATGCTCCAACTATATATGACATTTTTACAGTCTGTCTCCTTAATTACGTTTAACAATACACTTTTTTGGGCACGCATTAGCAGCTTCCTCAATTTGAGAATGTGGTTTAGAATTATCGTATACTGATAAAAAGCCATCCATTGAGCACCCAGACTCAGGGAACTTTCTAACACAAATACCGCAACCTATACAACCCACTTCACAAACTTTTCTAACCTTTGCACCTGAATCGTGGTTATTACACTTTACAACGTATTCGCTATCCTCATCAATAAGTTTTATAACATTATGTGGACAAATATCTACACATTTACCACAAGATATACATAATTTTGGATCAACTTCGATATGACCATTCTCTTTTTTTGAAATAGCATCAACTGGACATACATTAATACATGAACCTAATTGTAAACAACCTTCTTTACAAGCAAAGTCGCCACCAAACATAAGTGCTGCTGCATTACAGTCTGAAATACCTTCATAATCAAAATCTTTTTGGGTTTTATCACAATCACCATCGCAAAAAACGTAGGCTACTTTTCTTTTTTCACTAACATCAACACTTTGGCCCATGATTTCACCAACTTTCTTTGCAACTTCACTTCCACCAGGAGCACAAAGATTTAATGCACATTCACCATTTGCACAAGCTTCAGCATAACCAGAACAGCCTGGATATCCGCAACCACCACAGTTTGCACCAGGTAGTACATTTTCAATATCAATTTGTTTTTGATCTTTTGCAACCGCAAGTTTTTTAGCTGCGAAAGCTAATCCAACTCCTAATAATAGTCCCATTACAGTTATTATTATAAATGCTAAAAATATATTCATTATCTACTCTCTTATACTAAATGTAAGTTCATTAATAAAGATTTATCAAATGCCATAAATGCTAAAGCCATTAATCCGGCTGAAACAAAAGCAATTGGAACACCTTTAAAACTTCTTCTAACTGGGGCTAAATCTAGTTTTTCTCTAATATTACTCATTAATACAATTGCTAAAGTAAAACCTAATCCTGCAGCAAGTCCGCCGAAGAAGGATTCTAAACAGCCATAATTTTCATCAATATTAATAATTGCAATACCTAAAACAGCACAGTTTGTTGTAATTAGAGGTAAGAAGATACCTAAAGCTTTATAAAGTGGAGGACTAATTTTTCTAATAACTAACTCAACTAATTGAACTAAAGAAGCAATAACAAGAATAAATGATACTGTTCTTAAATATTCTAGCTCAAAAGGAAGTAATAAAAATTGATAAACACTCCAACATACAACTGAAGCAATAGATGTAACAAATGTTACAGCCATTCCCATTCCAAGTGCACTTTCACTGCTTTTAGAAACCCCAATAAATGGGCACATACCTAAAAATTGGACTAAAATAAAGTTGCTAATAAATATATATGTAATTAAAATTGCTATATAGGTCATGCAAGTTTCTCCTTCTTAGCCTGTCTTCTTGAATGGAATTCAAAATAGGCTTTTAAATATCCCATTAATAATAAAGCTCCTGGAGCTAAAGTCATTACTCTAATTGGCCAAACATTTAAGAATGGTATTTTAATAACGCCATCAAAAGTTCCAATTGGGAATAAGGTAATTGTTCCTGAACCAAAGATTTCTCTAATTGCAGCAATTAAAATTAATGCTAGGGTAAATCCAATGCCCATTCCAATTCCATCAAGTATTGAGTCAAATACTGTATTTTTACTTGCAAAAGCTTCTGCTCTACCTAAAATAATACAGTTTACAACGATAAGAGGTAAAAATACTCCTAATGCTGTATAAACATCGGGTACAAAAGCGTGTAAAATCATTTCAATGATTGTAACAAACGAAGCAATTATTACGATATAACTTGGTATTCTAACAGAATCAGGTATAACTTTTCTAAGTAAACTGATCATAATATTACTACAAGTTAAAACAAATAATACGCTAAATCCCATACCAATAGCATTAGAAACCATTGTAGTAACACCTAAGGTGGGACATAGGCCTAATAATAATACAAAAGTAGGGTTTTCTTTGAAGATACCTTTTGTTAATTCTTTTTTATGACTTTTCTTCATTATTTAGCCCCCAATTCTTTAACGAATTCACTACCATTAAGTAATGCATTACCTATTGCTGTAAATGTTATTGAAGCACCACTTATAGCATCGGCATCATCACCGCTTAATTGAGTTTTACTATTTGGTACCGGATCAACATTTAAATATTTTGTCATATACCAATCTTCTTCACTCTTTTTACCTAAACCAGGTGTTTCTGAATCACTAACAACCTTTGCTTGTAAAACTTTACCATCTCTATCATATGAAGCTACTAACGAAATTGTACCACCATAACCTACAGCAGATAAATTTAATAAATAGCCTTGTAATTCATCATCTTGAGACAATGAGAAATAGTAATTAACAAAGGAATTATCATCAACTTCAATACTATCTTCACTTATTGTTAAACCGTTGCTAACAGCTTCTAAAGCATTAAGAGTTTTTTGATTTTCGTATTCAATAATAACTGGTTTAGTAACTCCGTTTAAGAAAGCTAATACAATTGCCGCAGCTGCACAAATAAGAGCTAAAACAATTGATGTTTTTAAATATTCTCTCATTATTTAGCCTCCTTTGCTTTAACTGTTTTAACATAACCAAACTTTTTAGGAACAATGTATCTATCAATTGTTGGTGTTACAATGTTCATCAAAATTATTGCTAGAGATACAGCTTCTGGAAGAGATCCAAAATATCTAATTAGGAAAGTGAAAAAACCACAGCCAAGTGCATAAATAATTTTACCTTTTTTTGTTATTGGGGAAGTTACCATATCTGTTGCCATGAATATAGCACCTAAGATTAATCCACCTGAAAATACTTGTGTTAAAACTTCACCACTAAATAGGCCAAGACCATCTCTAACTCCAGCAAAAATCCAAGTTAGAAGGGAGAATGATAAAATATAATAAACAGGTATATGGTAAGTAATTATTTTTTTAGCAATTAAGTAAATACCACCAACTATTAATAAAAGGGCACTTACTTCACCAATACAACCACCAATATTTCCAATAAATGCATCAATAGCATAAGGGGAAATTCCAGTAGAAGAGGAAATTGAAGTTGCAAATGAAGATGTTGGATATGAAGATGTTGCTAGAATTTGTGAAGGACTTAAATTAGATAGACCACCACTAATACTAGTTTTAACAAAAGATAGAGGTGTTGCTCCACCTACACTATCTACAACCTCTAAAGTTTTAGGAACAGTATAAGTACTCATCATAGAAGTAAAACTAAAGAATACGAAAACCCTACCTGCTAAAGCTGGATTCATCCAGTTTGCTCCAAGGCCACCAAATGTCCATTTTACAACAACAATTGCAAAAGCATTAGCTAATATAACTATTGCAAAAGGTATGGTAGGACTTAAATTCATTCCTAATAATAATCCTGTTAAAAATGCAGAGCCATCGTAAAGAGTACTTTCTTTGATGTCTTTATTACCGTCAAAATAACCTAGAATGTATTCAAAAAAACAACTAGATACAATTGAAACTAATAAAACAAATAAAGCTCTTATTCCAAATACATATACACCCCAAAGTGCTGCAGGAGCTAAGGCTAGACTTACATTCCACATTATTGACTTAGTAGAATTTTTACTATGAAAATGTGGAGATGATGTTATTTTTACTCTCATTTCTTTTTCCTCGCAAGTTTTTTACCAGTTTTGAAGGAATGAACTAAGGGGATATGTGCAGGACAAACATAAGCACAACAACCACACTCTTTACAATCCATTAATGAATATTTATCAAGAGCTACTTGATAATTACCATTTTTGATATTTCTATATAACATTGTAGGCATTAAACCTATTGGACAAGCATCAACACATTTACCGCATGAAATACAAGCTGTTTCACGAGCTTTGTTTTCTTCTGTAATACTTATAACTCCGCTTGTACCTTTTAATACGGGTATATCTAAGGAGTGGAATGAAAATCCCATCATTGCACCACCACTAATAATTTTGTCTGGTTCAGTTTTAAAACCACCACAATAGTCTATTAGATTAGATATAGGTGTTCCAATTGGTACAATTAAGTTTTTAGGTTCGTTAATACATTCACCACTAACACAAACAACTCTTTCAATTAAAGGTTTGTTTAGAGCACAGGCTTCATATATTGCAAAACAAGTTCCAATATTAGCGACAACTGCTCCAATATCTAAAGGAAGCTTTCCACTTGGGATTTCTTTATTTATTGTAGCTTTAAGTAACTGTTTTTCATCACCTTGAGGATATTTTAGTTTTAAAGGTTGAACTTTGATAGGATAGTTATTTTCAGCTATAACACTTCTTAGCTTTTCAACAGCATCCATCTTGTTCTCTTCAATTCCAATAATAACTTCTTTAGCTTTAGTTACTTTTTTAGCTATCATAATTCCTTCAAGAACTTCTTCACTTCTTTCAAGCATAGTTCTATGATCACTTGTCAAATATGGCTCACACTCAACGCCATTAATAACTAAGTACTGGGCAAATTTACCCTTAGGAATCATAAATTTAACATGTGAGGGAAAAGTTGCCCCTCCAAGACCAACAACGCCTAAATCTTTTATAGTGTTTAAAAGTTCTTCTTCACTTTTATTACTATAATCAACTTTTTCAAAGATAACTTCTTCAGCATCTTTATCAACTTCTATTAAGAATGCATCAGCAACAACACTGTTTGCTAAAGGTTGCTTGATAATTTTCTTAATAACCCCAGAGACTGGAGAGTGAACTTCAGCACTAATAAAACTTGCAGCAGTACCAATTTTCTCCCCTCTTTTAACTACATCTCCTACCTTTTTCAAAGGTTTAGCTGGGGCTCCTAAATGTTGAGATAAACTTACAACTACTAAAGAAGGCATGGGCAGTTTTTCTAATTTTTTAGTATTTGAAAAATGCTTTTGATCTTTAGGATGCACTCCACCTCGCTTAAACGTCAAAACGTCTTTAGGCATTTTAGGCTCCTTATTTTTTCCAATTTGATTATTAATCGATAAATTTGTGTATTAAAACAATAATTATCTATTTTTTTGTGAAAATTAGACAATTAAAAACTACACTCCGGTAATAATAAAACTTATAGGTTCTATTTTCAAGTATTGTTTTAAATAATTTCCCTATTTTAAGTCCAAAAAATACAACATAATTTTAATCTTTATACCATTTAGATTATTAGGAGAAATGGCACAATACAAATATGTAATATAGTATATCTTATAGATAAAAATTTACTATAAAAAAATGGCTGCGTTACTTATTTTTAATTAATTTATTTATTAATTAGTTCCATATTATTTAAACTATAGTTATACTATATGTATGAACCGAATATTTAAATATGCATTTTGGAAAATTGGTGGTATTAAAGTATATGCACTAGTTGGTAAAAGCGGAACTGGTAAAAGCTTTCGATCTAAAATGATTGCTGAAGAATATAATATAGATTTAATTATTGATGATGGATTATTAATTAAAGGGAATAAGCTTATAGCTGGAAAAAGCGCTAAACAAGATGAAACTTTTTTAGCTGCAGTTCGTACGGCTGTATTTGATGATCCTGAGCATTATAGAAGTGTATTTGAAGCACTAAAAAAAGAAAGGTTTAGAAAAATTTTAATCATTGGTACTAGTGAGAAAATGATTCGAAAAATTGCAACTCGTCTTTCACTACCACAGCCTGATAAAATATTTAATATTAGTGATATAGCTACAAAAGATGAAATAGATACAGCAATGAGAATTCGTTTTACAGAAGGAAAACATGTAATTCCTGTCCCTTCTATTGAAATTACTAGAACTTCTCCAAAAATTGTTATTGATTCAATGAAAGTTTTATTTACTAGAAAAATATTTAGACCTTGGAAGCGAACTAAAGTTTTTGAAAAAACTGTTGTTAGACCTCAGTTCACTCATTTTGATAAAACAATTATTAGTGAAGCTGCTCTTACGCAAATGGTAATTCACTGTTTGGATGAATTTGATCCTGCTATCAAGGTTTTAAAATTAAAAGCAAAAATTCAAGAAAATGGATATTCTTTATCCATAAAATTAAGGATCCCATCAAAACATATGATGAGAACCTCTATTGGAGAGCTTCAAGAATATATTTCTGAGTCCCTTGAAAAGTATGGATCTATATTCATCGCTCAAGTATTTATTGATATGGAAGAATGGAATTAGACTTGCACAGTCTTTTGAGCTACCACTTTCTTTTTACGCTTAACTGGTTCGTGTTTTTTTGGTATTCTTTTTTTAGTTGTTTTTCGTTTACGATCTACATATTTATTACTAACTCTTGGATGTCTAACACATCCACGAGGTACTTTGTATCCTTTCATTTCTAACAATTGAGCACAACATAACTCAACTTCATAATTACTAGGGGTCATTGGAGAAATCAATACTTTAACTTGTCTAAATGTTTCTTTAAATCTTTCTCTAGCGGTTAAAGTTTCATCACTAAAGATTATCAACTCTTTAACAAGGTGAAGTAACATTTTAGAGCGTTGTACTTCTTCTCTTTCTCCATTTTTATATTCTCTAACTTTATAATCTAATTCAAGTAAACTATTTTGAACATTGTTTAATTTTGCATAAACACTAAAGCATGGTAGTAAATATACTAGAAGTTTATATTTTTGTAATTTTATAAAGATATCTCTACTATATCCAGAAGATAGTATTTTATTTACTTCTTCAGTTAATCTGCTAGTAGATACTTTAGATAGCTCACTATGATATTTTTTTATTGAACGATGAACGTTATATTTTAATTTAAATCCAGTTGTAAGACTGTATTTAACTGCTCTAAGCATTCTAACAGGATCTTCTTTAAAACTTTCTTTTAAATCAATAATAGAGGATATCTTTTTCTTTTTAAAATCATCCATCGCATCATTAAAATCTAAAACTTGTTGTGTTGTTGGATCATAATAAAGAGAATTTATTGAAAAGTCTCTCCTTTTAGCATCTTGTTCTACTGTTCCAAAAACATTGTTATTTATTCCAAAATTTTCTTCATCACTTCTAAATGTAGAGACTTCTAAAATTTTTTCACCATATTCTAAATGAACAAGTTTAAATCGTTTACCAATAATTCTAGAATTCCAAAATAATTTGTGAATCTGTCTAGGGGATGCACTTGTTGTTATATCAAAATCTTTAGGAACTTTATTTAATAATAAATCCCTAACTGCTCCCCCAACTAAATAGGCCTCTGCACCAGTTGCTTGTAATTTTTTTACAGCACGTAGTGCATCTTTATCTATTAAAGATAAATCAATTTTATGTTCATCTTTAGTATATATTTTTGCGAATGGAATACTATTTCCTTTAGAATCTTTTTTATATCGAATAAGCATTAATTTTTTCTCATTACTATTTTAAATTTAAAATTGTAGTCCATATTTATTTTTTTTGAATTACTTATTGAGAATACTATGTTTATTGTAGTTTTGTAAAGTAATGATAACTTATTAGTAATACATGAGTGTAAAATAGAAATAAAAGATAATGATTTATTTATCTCATTGAAAAAATAATTATATTGGAGTATAAATAACTAATAATTAAATTATAACTTAATTAATAAGTTTTCTAAATTCAAAATAATAATACGGAGTATATATGTCACAAAAAAATAAGATTATTGAGCCAAAAGTTTTAAAAGGGTTTTCTGATTCTTTACCTAAAATTGAAATACAAAAAAGAAGAATTATTAATAAACTTGAACAACTATTTTCATCTTATGGTTTTGTGCCAATTGATACACCTGCACTTGAATATACTCAAGTATTATTAGGAAAAGGTGGTGGAGAAACCGATAAACAAATTTTCCACTTTGAAGATAACGGTGGTAGAGAGGTAGCACTTAGATTTGATTTAACAGTACCTTTTGCAAGATTCTTAGCAGCAAATTTCAATGAATTAGCTTTCCCTTTCAAACGATATCATATCAATAAAGTTTGGAGAGGTGAAAAACCACAAAAAGGTAGATTTAGAGAATTTTATCAATGTGACTTTGACATTGTTGGCATAGATTCAAGCGAAGCTGATTTTGAAATTTTATCCATGATGAATCATTCATTTAGCAAATTAGGTATTAAGAATTTTAAATTCCATGTAGCTCATAGAGGTCTATTTAACAATTTTTTGACTCATTTAAATCTATTAGACAAGAGTGTTGAGATTTTAAGAGCTGTTGATAAACTTCGTAAGATTGGAGAAGATAAAGTAAAAGAACTTTTAATTGAAATCAGTGATGATGAAAATAAAGCAAAATTAATTTTAGATTATATAAAATATGATGAAAATGAAACTTTTTTACAAACTCTTTCTAGATTATCTGCTCTAAGTGGTGGTGAAGTTGAGCACACTACAAGAATGACAGAGATTTACAATTATTTAGAAAAAGCAGATTTAAGTGAACACTTTATTTTAGATCCTTCTATTACAAGAGGATTAGATTATTACACTGGTATTGTTTATGAAACATTCTTAGAAGATTTACCAAATTTTGGTTCAGTTTGTAGTGGTGGCCGTTATAACAATCTTGCTTCTCTATACACAAAAAATGAACTTCCAGGAGTTGGATCTTCAATTGGCTTAGATAGATTATTAAGTGCTCTTGTAGAATTAGACAGTCCACTACTTAAACAATCTAGTTCAAGTGATGTTATTATTTTTAATAAAGGAAGTGAGTTATATCCTATTGGAACTATGATAAGTTCACAATTAAGAGAAAAAGGTTTAAGAGTCGATTCTTACCTTTTAAATAAAAAACTTCCACAACAGTTTAAATATGCAGAGAAAAATTCTATTCCTTATGGTATAATGTTAAACGATGAAACTATTTCTGAAAATACATTCACATTGAAGAATTTAGAAACTAGAGAAACATTTGATCATATTAGCCTTGAAAAGGCAGTAGAGATTATTAAAGGAAATTAATGAAAGACATGAGTCATTTGCCTGTTTATCAACACAGGCAAGAAATAATTGATTGTTTAGAAGAAAATCAAGTATTGGTAGTTGAAAGCCCAACAGGTTCTGGTAAAACAACCCAACTACCAATAATTTTACACGAAGCTGGTTTTGATAACAATCTATGTGTAGGAATTACACAACCTAGGAGAATCGCAACTTTGTCAGTTTGTGATTTCATAAAAAAACAAGTTGAAGATACAGATAGTTTTGTAGCTTACAAAATGAGATTTAATGATACAACTACTACTTCAACAAAGATAAAAATCATGACCGATGGTATTTTATTAATGGAATTGAAAACAGATCCATTATTAAAAAACTATTCAGTTATCTTAGTAGATGAAGCCCATGAGAGGTCTCTAAATATTGACTTTATCTTAGGTATGTTAAAGCAAGTAATGGCTCAACGACCTGAATTTAAAGTTATTATATCTTCTGCAACCATTAATACTAAAAAGTTTTCTGCTTTTTTTGATGACTGCCCAATAATCTCTATCAAATCAAAACTTTTTCCTATTGAAGAAATTTATATCAATGAGAATTTTAGTAACGAAGATATTCTAAATAATCGCATTGTTAGTATTGTTAAAGATAATGCTAAAGAAAAAAATGGCGATGTTTTAATTTTTTTACCTGGTGAATTTGATATAAAGAATTGTATTAAAGCCTTAATAAAGAGTGATCCCGATAATCAATTGGTTATTTATCCACTATATGGAAGACTAAGTAAGGAAGAACAAGAAGAAGTCTTTACAAAAACTCCAGAAGGTAAAACTAAGGTTGTTGTTTCAACTAATATTGCTGAAACTTCAATTACAATTGACAACATTGCTATTGTTATAGATTCAGGTCTTGCTAAAATTAATTTCTACAATCAAAAGAACTTTACAAGCTCTCTTGTTACACTTCCTATTTCAAAATCTAGCGCAATGCAAAGAAGAGGTAGAGCAGGTAGAACACAAAGTGGTAAGTGTTATCGATTATACTCAAAGAAATCTTACACTTCTAGGGATATGTATACATTAGAAGAAATTCTTAGAACTGATTTAAGTGAAGTTGTTTTAAGAATGAGTGACTTAGGTTTATATGATTATGAACACTTCCCTTTTATTACTAGACCTAATAAAGATGCGATTAAGAGTGCAGAACATACTTTAAAAATTATTGATGCAATTGATGAAGATAGACATCTTACTAAAATTGGTGAATTTATGGTTAAGTTCCCACTACTACCCCGCCATGCTAGAGTTGTAGTAGAAGCAATTTATAATTATCCTTCAGTTATTAATGAAGTTATTATTGCAATTGCCTTTCTTTCGTCTAAAACTCCATTTATTCTGCCTCCAGATAAGGTTGAAGAGGCTAGATCTGCTCATAAAGCTTTTAATAATGATAGATATGGGGATTTTGCTAGTTATTTAACACTATATAAAACCTATGTTTCTATTGAAGTAAAAAATGATCGTATGGAATTTTGCAAGAAAAATTACTTAGATTATCAGTCTATGCAAGAAATTGTTCATATAGTTGAACAACTTGGTGAAATTATAAGCGAAAATGACATTCCTTTGACAGGGAATGGTTCTATGCATGATTATATTTGCTGTATTGCTAGTGGGTTAAAACAGTTTATTTGTATTAAAGAATATGGCTATATGTATAACACTCTTTTTGCAAACCAAGTTTTTATTCACCCAGGTTCTGCAGATTTTAGAAATTTACCTAAATATATTGTTGCTGGTGAATTAGTTCAAACTTCAAGATTATTTGCTAGAAGTGTTTCTCCAATTAAAGAGGAATGGCTAGACGATATTCAAAAAGGTCTTAAATATGACTTAGAAGAAAAATTATCTTCAATTGATTCAAATAAAAATTCTAAAAAGAATAAAAGGCGTGTCAGGGATAAAGTTAATGAAGCTAATATTAAAGGTGGCTCAATTACTATTTATTCTAGAAACTATAAATTATTTAAATTAAAAAGTGGTAAAAGAGAACTTAATATTGCTAGAATTCCTTATGAGGATATTGAATATCTTTCTAGGAAACACTATCACACTAAAAAGCCAATACAAAATATTAAAGCAGAAGTCGTCTACCAAGGACGTATTATCCAAAAAAATGGTTCTTTTTATTCTCTATTAGGTTTAGTTGATAAATATAATAATCCTAAAACCTCTATTACTTTTCTTCCTAGAGCTAATTACAGTGCAGAGGATTGCCAAGAATTAATTAATAATTTTGATAAAATTTTGAAGTTAACACCTCAAGGTAAAAATGATTATTATTTCATTAAACTACATGCTTCAAAAAATAGTACCTATTTCTATGAACCTTGTAAGGATTATAGTAAAGCTTTAAATGATTCATTATTTGCTTTATTAGAACTTATGGAAGATTTAAAACAATTAGAAGAAAGAGAACAATATTCAAAGGTTCAAAAATATTATTATAAACTATTAAAATTATTGGATGAATAATATTAGTTTAATCAGTATAAATAATCTCTTAAATTAAAGAGATTATTTTTTGTTTGCCCAGCATGGCCAACATCTAGGTGGTGAAAGTCCACTGTGGGTTTGGCAATTTCATTGGAAAAAAAAATGAAATAACCACTAGTTGATGGCAAGTGCAGTATCGTGAGGTGCTGTGTGAAGGAAGCCTAAGGCAAAGTTTCGGGGCTACGAACAGAAACAAGATATAAGGCCGATTATGAGGATGAGTTTTCAAAAAGTGATGAAGTCCAGCCAAAATTATAATAGGTAAATCTTGAGTCCACATGAAATGAAAGATGTTGTTCTTAACTGGGGAGGTCTGTAATACGTTGGAGAGGTTGCAATATTACCAATGATAACAACAATTCATACAGCAATGTGTGAACATGTATTACAGAAGTCAGCAGATGGCATAGTAGCAATTTTGGAGAATTGTGAAGGCCTGAATATCGAATTCTTTTTGTAAATATGAAAAGTCTTACTATTGGCATGTAAAGGGAGTCGTGGAGAAAACCAAAACGATAAAACGAGAGTGCTAGAATAGAAAAAGGAAAGAAATGATGAGGAAAGATAATCCGCAATTACCAAATACTTGGTTGTGTGAGAAACTACTCTCCAATGAGAATCTAAAAGCTGCTTTTATCAAAGTTAAAAAGAATGGTGGAGCTGCTGGAATTGATGGAATGAATGTATGTGAATTAGATACATACTTAGATTCAAATATCATAGATATCAAAAGTAAGATAATATCACGTAAGTACAAATTTAAAGCTGTTAAAAGGGTAGAGATACCAAAAGATAATGGTAAAACTAGAATGCTTGGAATACCAACAGTACTAGATAGATTTGTACAACAATTAGTAGTACAGGTAATTGAGCCATTGTTTGAGCCAACATTTTCACACTTTAGTTATGGTTATAGACCAAAGAGAAGTGCAGAAGATGCTGTAAGACAAGCACAGATATATATAGCTGAAGGCTATATATATGTAGTAGACATGGATTTGTCTAAGTTTTTCGACACTGTTAATCATGATAAGCTAATGGGCTTAGTAGATGAAACATTAGAAGATAAGGATATTAGAAGATTAATATTTAGTTCTCTGAAATCTGGAGTCATGGATAATGGATTTAAAGTTGAAACAAATGTAGGTACTCCACAAGGTGGAGTAATAAGTCCAATATTATCAAATATCTATCTAACACCTTTTGATAAAGAAATGGAAAAAAGAGGAGTTAAGTTTATTCGATATGCCGACGATATTCAACTTTTTGCGAAGTCAAAGATGTCATCTCTAAGAATAAGAGATAATGCAATTAAGTTCTTGGAAAAGAAATTACAATTGACAGTAAACAAAGAGAAGACTAAAGCTGGTAGAGCAGAAGGAGCTAAAATTCTTGGATTTGTATTTCGAACAAGAGGAAAGAAAATAAATGATGGAGTATTGAAACTCGGAAGATGTGTTCCAAGAGAGAAAAGCCTAGATAAGTTAAAAGCTAGAATTAGAGAGATTACTAAAAGAAACAGAGGTGTTTCATTAGAAAGAGTAATTGCTGAATTGAATAGTTTACTTAGAGGCTGGATAAATTATTATGCTAGAAGTTCTATAAAAATAAAGATCAAAGACATAATGCATTGGACACGAAGAAGAGTAAGACAATATGCCTATAAAATTTGGAAGACTAGTAAAAATCGAAAACATCAATTGAGACTCTTAGAAGCTGAAGAATGGAAACTTAAAAAGTCATTTTTAAGCTCAACTAGTTATTGGAGAATGTCCCAAGCGATTGGAAGAATATTCACAAATGACATGTTGCATAGAAAACTGAAATTAGTTGATGGATTGAGATTATATGTTGAAAAACACGAAGAAGCCAAAGAAAAAGATAAAGATATCATTTACTTTGACTTCTTAGCAAAAAGAATGGCAGATGAAGAAGAAGGCCTTGAATCAATAAAAGAAGATTGGTACTACTTCAACATCGAGCGTTATGTTTGATAAACCGCCTAGTACCGAACGGTATGCTAGGTGGTGTGAGAGGACGGTTTCGTGAGAAACCCTCCTACTCGATTGTTTGAAAATTATAGATTAAAATATATAATGGTATAAAATTAGAAATATTTTTTTATCTAATAATTATTATTTCTATTAGGAAAAAACAAAAAGGAGCTGAAATGAGAATTAGTATCTTTTTAGCTGAAGATGAATTAATCATTAGAGAGAACATAAAAAATAACATTGAATGGGAAAAACAAGGTTTTGATTTTTTAGGTGCTGCAGCTGATGGAGAACTTGCACTACCAATTATTTTAGAGAAAAAACCTGATATTTTAATTTCTGATATTAAAATGCCTTTTCTTGATGGATTACAATTAGCAACAATAGTCAAAAATAAATTGCCCTCAACAAAAATTATTTTTTTAACTGGTTATAAAGAATTTGATTTAGCTCAAAAAGCAATAAATATTGGAGTTACTGATTATTTATTAAAACCAATCACTACTAATAGATTAGTAACACTATTAAAAGAACTAGCACTAGAAATTGAAAGTGAAAGAGAAAATGAGAAATTACTTCAACAATATAAAGCTGAAATGAATGAAAAAAAACTATTTTCTAAAAATCAATTTTTTATCGATCTGATTTCAAATAAATATTCTTTATCTCAGATTTTAGATAAAAGTAAAATCTATGATATCGATTTAGTTGGAAACAACTATGCCATAATGCTCTTAAAATTAACATTTTATGATAAAAATTTAGAGAATGAACAATTATATAATAAAATTGGAGAAACTCTGCCAATTGAGAAAGATTGGTTACTCTTTAATAGAGGTGATGAAGGCTTTGGAATTATTTGTAAAAATATTAATAGAGATAAATGGAAGGGCTATCAAAAAATACTTTCAAATTTTTTAAATCAATACTCTCAATTATATTATTTTGGTGCTTTAGGCCCTATCGTTAATCGAATTTCAGAAATTAATCAATCTTACAAAGCTGCAAATAAAGCTTTTGCTTTACGATTTTTTATTAACAAAACTAATATAATTAGTGATTATAAAGATTTACATATGCTTGAAGAAAAAGAAATTAGTATTTCTTTTGATAAACTTAATAATAATAAAATTGATAGAACTTATATTAAAAGGTTTTTAAAATTAGGCGAGCAAAATGAGATTGCTGATTTTATTAATGAATATATTAACAATAAAAATAAAAATGCAATTGATTCCTCTAGTTTTAGATATTATTTATTAATGGACACTTGTATATGTTGTAGTGAGTTTTTAACTTCTATTGGTATATCAAAAGATGATTTAGAAAAACTTTCTATAGCAGGTGCACAAGCTGTTACTTTTGATAAATTTATTGATTCTTTTGATGATATTATAAGACAGTCCTTGAAATTACGAGATTCAATATCATGGGGAAAACATAAAGAAATTATTGAAAAAACCAAAGATTTCATGCAAAAAAACTATAATAACAAAGAAATTTCTTTAAATTATGTCTCTGATGAAATGGGAATTAGCTCCACCTATTTATCAACAATATTTAGTACAGAAACAAATGAAACCTTTATTGAATATCTAACAAAATTAAGAATGGAAAAAGCAAAAGATTTATTATTGACTACAGAATTAAGATCAAGTGAAATAGCTTTCTATATTGGTTATCAGGATGCTCATTATTTTAGTTATTTGTTTAAAAAATATACAAAAATGTCTCCTAGAGATTTTAAAAGGAGAAGTAATTAATGATGCAAAATAAGCAAAACTCTTTAAATAAAAGATTAAAAACATATTTTATTCACTCAATTGTTACCTTTGTTGTAATAGTTACTTTTCTTTTAATATTAATAAGTATAATTGGTAATTCCTATAACCAGATTGTTTTAAATATAACTAAGGCAAATGAGAATATATTAACATTTAAACATGATGTAGATTATGCATTATATAGAACTGTAATTGGTTCTGCTAATAACTGGGATACAACTTTCGATAAAGATATAAAAGATCCTTATAAAACAATTGATAATATGAAAAATAATATGATTATGCTTAAATCAATGACAAATGATAAGGATAATTATACTAGAATAGAAAACATTATTAAAAGATTAGATAGCTTAAGAAATATGGCTGACACTCTATATGATAGGTCTCAAAAAAAAGGTTTTTATGATGAGAATATGAACTTTCTAGAATTAAATGTATATATTCTTACAGAATTGATTACAAACCAAGTTCATGAATATGTTTATTATGAAGCTGCACACTTAGAATTAGTTAGAAAAAGATTAGAAACAACCTTGCTTGTTACAATTATTGTTGGACTTTTGGCATTATTTGTTTCTTTAATTCATTTAAGACATATGAATAATAAAATCAAAGAAAGTGTTTTAATTCCAATACAAGATATCTGCAATGCTACTAGTGAAATTGGTAAAGGTGAATTTATAAATATCTCTGATGAAAAATATGATTATGAGGTTGCTATACTATCCTCATCAGTTAATAAGATGTCTAAAGAAATAAAAAGACTCTTAGAAAAAACAAAATCTGAGCAAGAACAGTTGAGACTTAGAGAATTACAATTATATCAAGCTCAAATTAAACCTCATTTTCTATATAATACTTTAGATACAATTATGGCTTTAGTAGAAAGTAAAAGAAATGAGGATGCTATTTTGTTAATTGAACAACTATCTTCATTTTTTAGAACTACTCTATCTGGTGGTAGAGCAAAAATTACCATAAAAGAAGAAATTGAGCATGTGAAATCTTATTTGCAAATTCAACAAATTAGATATCAAGATATAATGGAATTTAAAATTGATGTTCCCTTCTCTCTTTATGATTATTTGATAATAAAATTAACATTACAACCTCTTGTAGAAAATGCATTATATCATGGAATAAAACAAAGACGAGGTAAAGGTTTAATTACAATTCGAGGATTAGAAATTAATTCTGATGAGATTGAATTTCAAGTAATAGATAATGGTGTTGGAATGGATGAAGAAAAATTAAATGAAATAAATAGAATTATTGAAAATAAAAAACCTGTTTCTAATGAAATCTTTTGTCTAAGGAATGTAAATCAAAGAATCAAATTAAACTATGGAAGTAAATATGGATTAAGAATTGAAAGTAAAAAAAATCTTGGTACTACAGTATTTGTTAGATTACCAAAAGATATCTAAATGTGTGCGTTAACGTACACTATAATAAAATTATCTAAAAATAATCAACTTTGATTTAAAAATATTTAACTTTTAAAAATAATATAAAAAAATTTTCATCAATTTAAATAAATTTGTCTGTATCTTTATTGCGATTTGTATCCCTACAATATAGATATAAAAAAAAAGGAGTCAAATAATGAAAAAAACATTAATGCTATTAAGCGTTTTTTTGGTAGTTGGTAGCATGCTATTTGCTAATGGATCAGCTGAAACATCTGCTTCAGGTTCTGATAATGATTTAATTGTTGTAGGTTATGCACAAGTTGGAGCTGAATCTGACTGGCGTACAGCAAATACAGAATCATTTAAAACAACATTCGTTGAAGAAAATGGCTATAGATTGATTTTTGATGATGCTCAACAAAAACAAGAAAACCAAATTAAAGCAATTAGAAGTTTTATTCAACAAGATGTAGATTATATCGTTGTTGCACCAGTTGTAGAAACAGGGTGGGATACAGTTCTTAAAGAAGCAAAAGATGCTGGAATTCCTGTAATTCTATCAGACAGAATGGTTAAAGTATCTGATGATTCACTTTATACCTGCTGGGTTGGTGGTAACTTCTTAAAAGAAGGTAGTGATGCTGGTGACTGGTTAGCAGAATATCTAGAATCAAAAGGTAGAGGAAACGAAAAAATTAATATTGTAACTTTACAAGGTACAATTGGTTCTTCTGCTCAAGTTGGTCGTACTGAAGGTTTTGGTGAAGTATTAGCTAAACACTCTAATTGGAATATGTTAGCTCGCCAATCTGGTGAATTCACACAAGCTAAAGGCCAAGAAGTAATGGAATCTTTCTTAAAGAAATATGATGACATTGATGTAGTAATTAGTGAAAATGATAATATGTCATTTGGTGCAATTGATGCTATTAAAGCTGCAGGTAAAACTTGTGGACCTGATGGTGATATTATAATTGTATCTTTCGATGCTGTTAGAGCTGCTTTTGAATCAATGATTGATGGCGATTTAAATTGTGTTGTTGAATGTAACCCATTACATGGACCACGTGTTGCTGAAATTATTCAAAATTTAGAAAATGGCAAATCAGTTGATAAAATTAGTTATGTTGTTGAAAAAGTATTCCCAGCAGAAGTTGCTGCAGAAGTCCTTCCAACAAGAAAATATTAATTCGATGTACAAAATTAATAGACGAAGGATTTCTCCTTCGTCTATTTTTTAGAATTATTGTTATTAAGATATAAAATTAATAAATAATCATTTATATAAAGGAGCAGGTCCTTGGTTGATAATATTGTATTAAGCATAAAACATTTATCAAAAACTTTTCCAGGTGTAAAAGCTTTAGATAATGTTGATTTTACACTTAGAGAAGGTGAAATCCATGCTTTAATGGGTGAAAATGGTGCAGGAAAAAGTACTTTAATTAAAACATTAACTGGTGTATATCCATTTGATAATGGTGAAATTTATTTAAAAGGTTTTGAAAAAAATATTGTCAATAAATCACCTGAAGATGCACAAAAAAATGGAATTAGTACTGTTTTCCAAGAGGTAAATTTGTGCCCTAACCTATCAGTTGCTGAAAATTTATTTATTGGTCGTGAACCAAAGAAATTTGGAAATATTGATTGGAAAACAATGAATAAAAAAGCCGTTGAGGTTTTGAAGACTTTAGATATTGAAATGGATGTAACTATAGCCTTAGAAAATTATTCTTTAGCTTTACAACAAATGGTTGCTATTGCAAGAGCTGTAGATATGTCAGCAAAAGTTTTAATTTTAGATGAACCTACTTCATCTCTAGATGATCTTGAAGTAGAAAAACTTTTTTCTATCATGAAAAAATTAAAAGAAAAAGGTGTTGGCATAATATTTGTAACACACTTTTTAGATCAAGTTTATGCAATTTGTGACAGAATTACAGTTTTAAGAAATGGTGAATTAATTGGGGAATATGCTATTTCTACATTACCTAAAGTAAAATTAGTCTCTAAAATGATGGGTAAGAATTTAGATGATTTAGCTGATGTAAAAATTAATCAAACAAATGAATATAAATCAGAAGTAATTATTAAAACTGACCAACTAGGTGTTTCTGGTTCAATAAAACCCTTCGATATTACTTTACATAAAGGTGAAGTTGTAGGATTAGCTGGACTTTTAGGTAGTGGGCGTAGTGAATTAGCTAGAGCAATCTTTGGTGCTGATAAACCAAATACAGGAAAAATTGAAGTTAAAGGAGAAAATTTTATTGCACATACTCCATTGGATTCAATCAAAAAAGGTATGGCTTATTTGCCTGAAGATAGGAAAGTTGAGGGAATTATAAAAGATCTTTCTATTAGAGAAAATATTATTCTTGCATTGCAAGCTAGAAAAGGTTTTGCAAATGTAATTAGTAGAAAAGAACAAGAAAAACTTTGTAATGAAATGGTTGAGCTTTTAAAAATTAAAACCCCTTCTATTGATATACCAATTAGTCAGTTATCTGGAGGTAATCAACAAAAGGTAATACTAGCTAGATGGTTACTCACCTCCCCTGATTTTTTAATCCTTGATGAACCTACTAGAGGAATTGATATTGGCACTAAAACAGAAATTCAAAAACTAGTAATTAAATTAGCACAAGAAGGGAAAAGCATAATGTTTATTTCTTCTGAAATTGATGAAATGCTTAGAACCTGTAACAGAATGGCTGTATTAAGAGATGGGGAGAAGGTTTCTGAATTACAAGAAAATGAATTATCTCAAGAAAAGATTATGCAAACTATTGCTAGTGGAGGGATTAAATGAAATCTAAATTAATGAGTTTAACTAAAAAAAGACTGTTTATGCCTCTCCTTTGTTTATTTATTGTTTTAATAATCAATGTTATAAAAACGCCGGATTTCTTTTCTATAACAATAAGAGAAGGTGTTTTATATGGATATATAATTGATGTAATAAATAGAGCTAGTGAATTAGTAATTTTAGCTGTTGGTATGACCCTTTGTATTTCATCTTCCGCTGGTACTGATATATCTGTTGGAGCAGTAATGGCAGTTGCAGCAGCAATTTGTTGTAGTATATTAGCCGGTGGTCAAGTCTCTGTAACAGCTTATCAAAATCCTTATTTGTTTGCTGTAGTTATGGCTTTATTAGTAGGTGCTCTTTGTGGGGCTTTTAATGGTTTTTTGGTTGCAAAATTAAATATTCAACCAATGATTGCTACATTAATTTTATATACTGCTGGTCGTGGTATTGCTCAATTAATAACAAAAGGACAAATTACATATGTAAGAGTAGATTCTTATAAACTTCTTGGAGCAAATATTCCAAATGTTCCACTTCCAACTAGCGTATTTGTTGCTATATTTGTAATTATTTTAGCTCAAATAATATTAAAGAAAACTTCTTTAGGTATGTACATTGAAGCTGTTGGTATCAATTCAAAAGCTGCACGACTTGTTGGTTTAAAAAGTACTGCTATTATATTTGCTACATATGTTATTTGTGGATTATGTGCAGGAATTGCAGGTTTAATAATGTCGAGTAGAATTTATTCTGCCGATGCTAATAACATTGGTTTATTAATGGAATTAGATGCAATTTTAGCTGTTGCTTTAGGTGGAAATAGTTTATCTGGTGGTAAATTTAGTTTAATTGGATCGGTTATTGGTGCTTATACCATCCAAGCTTTAACTACAACTTTATATGCAATGGGTGTAAGTGCTGACCAAATACCAGTATATAAAGCTTTAGTTGTTGTAATTATTGTAAGTGCTCAATCTCCAATATTAAAAGATTGGATTTATAGTAAAAAATTGAAAGCAACAAAGATAAAGACTATTAAAAATGAGGTACTTGCATAATGAAAATAAAGAAAAATTTTGATTCAAAAAATATATTACTAGCTATTACTATCATATTATTTTTTACAATGTATATATTAGGAATGATTATTTATCATGACAGAGGATTTGCAAATTTACAGAACTTTTTAAATCTATTTATCTCCAATGCAGGCCTAATTGTTATCAGTGCCGGAATGACTATAGTTATGATTACTGGTGGTATTGATATTTCTGTAGGATCTTTTGTTGCTCTAACATGTATGATGCTTGCTGATTTGATGGAAAATAAAGGAGCTAGTGTTGGGTTTTCTATAGTATTTGTATTAGTAATAGGAATAATTTTTGGGTTCGTACAAGGTTGGTTTATATCTTATTTGAAAATTCAACCTTTTATAATGACATTAACTGGTATGTTTTTTGCAAGAGGTATGACAGCGATTATTAGCAGTGATATGATAAATATTCAAAATAAAGTATTTTTAGCTATAGCTAGTAATAAGATTTATTTACCATTTGGTGGCTATGTTAACAAACATGGGAAATTAATACTTCCTTATATTTATCCGACAGTAATAATTGCTGTTTTAGCAATATTAATAATTTTCTGGATGTTAAGATATACAAAACTAGGAAGAAGTATTTTTGCTATTGGCGGAAATGAGCAAAGTGCATTATTGATGGGACTTGATGTTAAAAAAACAAAGCTTTGTGCTTATACTATAAGTGGTATTTGTAGTGCAATTGGTGGTATATTATTTGCATTAAATACATGCTCTGGATTTGTTGAACAAGCAAAAGGCCTTGAAATGGATGCTATTGCATCAGCAGTTATTGGTGGTACTTTATTAACTGGTGGTGTTGGAAATGTAATAGGAAGTTTATTTGGTGTATTAATTAATGGTACAATTCAAAGTTTTATTACTTTCCAAGGAACTTTATCTTCTTGGTGGGTAAGAATATCAATTGCTGCTTTATTAGCTTTCTTTATTATTTTACAAAGTATATTTGGTATTATTGCAGAAAAAAGAAGAAAATTATAAAAAATATGGGGCAAATATGCCCCATTTTTTAATCTAAAGTATTTAGAATATCAGTTAATTGTTTATATAAACTTTCCATAGAAAAATACTCTTTACCAATTTCAAAATTTTTATTCACACTATTTTGTCTTTTATTCATATCAAATAAATAATCAAAAGTCTCTTTTGCTGCTTTATCAATTATTTTATCATCAATATAAACTAAATCAGTATTTTTATCAGTTTCAAAAGAAGATCCTAAACTTATATAATCAAAACCTTTATCTTTTATATCTGTTATAAAGACTGGATACTCAAAAACAATCATAGGTTTTTTAGCAAATAATCCTTCTAAAAATTGATTGCCCCAACCTTCCCAGTATGAAGGATATGAAATTAAATCAGCAAAAACATATGTATCCCAAAGACTATAAATTTTTTCATCCTTATCTTCTCTTGTATGAGCTACCTTTGAGCTAATAACCTTCAAATCAACATTTTCGAGTTTTGCTTTAGTTTTTAATTTGTTTAAATAGTTTCCATTCTCATCATCTCCATCATATCCAGCAAGTAATAAAACAAAATTTGAATTTTTATTGAATGTTCTACCATCATAAAGTGTTTTATTTATTAATGAATCTTTAAATTTATTCATGCTAGAGACAACATCAATTGCCAATTCAATTGCTTTTCTATCAACAATTCGAGTAGCTTGTAAAATGATTATATCATCATCACTTAAGCCGATATCTTTTTTAAAATCTTTATTAAAAGAATCATTTTCCCATAAAGTAGCTCTAAAATCGAATACATTTGCAACTATAGTGCTTTCAAGATTTTTTCTTCTTAATAGAGTGTCATGACCTTGTTGGTTTATTACCACATGCTTATAAGAGGGATTAACTGGAGGTAAATACTTATTTGAAATATACTGAGCAAAATCACATCCATAATGGACACCTGCTTTCCTTTCCCAAAAAAAATCATGATGTTGCGCTAATACTTTTAAATGTTTTTTTTCTATCACATTTTCTAAAGCTATTGCAACCGCTATATTCATTGCAACTGACCAAACATTTTGAGCAATTACTAAATCAATATTGTTTTCATCTACAAATTTTTCAATAATTTCTTCACATTTTTTTACTTCATGGTATAGTTTCTCTTTATATTCTTCTTCATCTCTAAAAACTGGTTTATTTTGAAATGAATAAGAGTAAAAATCCCTTGCTATTTGAGAAATATGATATAGAGGTGGATAAACAATTTTATTATCCATCTCTCCTCCAAGCATAATTACTTTATGGCCCATTTTATTAAAAATATTTTTCCATTTATCCATTTCAAGTGATACTCCATCAGTACCCCCTACTTTGTAATGAATCATTAAGATATTCAAAATTTTATTCTCCTTTATTAAACCAAGCAATTTGATAAGGTTCTAATGTTCCATCAAATAATGTCCCATCTAACAAAGTACAAGATTTATAATCGGTTTTAACAGTATCACAACTAACATTAGTTAGACAAATTACACTTTTATTATTATAAATTCTCTCTAATGCAAAAATTCTTTTATCCATATCATCAATTATTTTCTGATCAGCAAAAGGAGAAAAACATTTATTATTAATTCTAAGTGATAATAATTCTTTATAGCCATTTAATATATGATTTCTTAGAGAAGTTGGTTTATTTATTTTCTCTTCTAAATGATTTATCTCTATTTTTTCTCTATTAATTGCTCGATTAGAGTTTTGTAGCTTTACACCTTCAATCCAATTTCTAGAGCCAATTAAGCTGTGTATATAAATACCTGGAACTCCTTTTAAACTTAATAAAATAGATTGACTTGCTAAAAATCTTTTAACTTCTAAATCTTGATTTACTTCACCACTAATTTTTAGTGCATCAAAAAAGTTAATATTCATCTCATAAGGACTTTTGTTTCCATCTTCTTCCATTTTATAAGAAACAAATCCACCTAGTTCTTGAACTTTTTTTGCCATTAACTTTACATCATTGTCATCTACTAATCCTTTAGCTGGTAAAAGTCCAATTCCATCATGACTTGCTAAAAAATTAAAAAATGTTACTTTATCTGATGGTAGTTCCAAAGAAGCTGCCCATTTTTTTATAACAGTTGCATCACTCTTTAAAAATGTGTAAAGAGTTAATGGAGGTAGTGGAAAATTATAAACCATAGAAGCTTCATTATATCCATTTCCAAAGTATGAAATGTTTTCTTTATGTGGGACATTAGTTTCTGTTATAATTTTAACATCAATTTTTGCACATTCAATCATTAATCTAATAAGTTGAATAATTAAATGCGTTTGTTTATTGTGTATACATGTAGTACCTAATTCTTTCCAAATAAAGGCAATAGCATCAAGTCTTATAAAAGATGCACCCTTTTCAACATAAAAACTAAATACATCAAGAATTTCCATCAATAAATCTGGACTTTGATAATTTAAATCAATTTGATCGGATGAAAATGTTGTCCAAACATATTTTTCTCCATCTTTAGATTCCACCTTTGTTAATAAAGGTAAGGCTCTTGGTCTAAATACTTTTGTATAGTCTTTATCTTTATCACATGTTATAAAATAATTTTTATAAGGTTCTTTGCCTTCTAAATAGAATTCAAACCATTTACTACTCTTTGAAACATGGTTAGCAACAAGATCAAACATTAGATTAAAATCTTTATTAAGGGCTTCAATATCTTTCCAACTACCTAGTTTCTCATTTACTTTTTTATAATCAACAATGGAAAACCCATCATCTGAAGTATATGGAAAGAAAGGGAGAATATGCACAGTATTAATGTAAGAAGATAGATATTTTGAAAGAAACGTATGCAGCGTGACTAAGGTTTTTTCCTCTTTATCTTTATTGTATAAACTATCTCCATAAGTTATTAATATAGTATCCTTTTCATTTAAATTATTATCTCTAGAATTCTTTTTAAAAGTTTTTAAATATTTTATTTTGTTCATTACTTGCAAAAAATACTTATCAGCTTTTTTTTCACCATATAATGTTTTTAGTGTTTCCAATATTTTAGTTTCATTATCAAGTATCATTTTATTCTTTTACTCCACCTGCAGTTTTATTCCCTGCTAAGAATTTTTGTATTAACATAAATAATATAACAACTGGTACTGCAGTTAATAAGGAAGCAGCACTAACTCTATCCCAAATAGCATTTTTTGAAACAAATAATGCTTTAAGAGCGATTGGGAGAGTATACATGTTTGTATATGATTTCAAGAATACAGAAGCAAATAAATATTCATTCCAAGCTATCATGAAGGAATAAACCCAAACTGTTGCAATTGCACTGAAACTCAAAGGTATAATTATTCTAACAATAGTTTGAAATCTTGAATAACCTTCAATAAAGGCGGCTTCTTCAATTGAGAATGGGATTGATCTAAAAGAATTTCCTAACATATATAAACAAACAGGAAGCGTTTGTACAATATAAATAATAACTAAAGCAAAAGTCGTTCCACCTTCTGAAGAGGTTAATCCAAGGGTAGTTGATATTTTAAATAATGGGATTAATAAAAGAATACCTCCTACCATATATACAAATAGTACCCCTCTTTGAATTATTTTCTGTCCTCTATACTTCATTCTTGCAATAGAATAAGCACCAAAAATTGCAATTATTAGAGAACAAAGTGAAGCTGTGAGTGAAAATTTTAAAGAATTTTTAAAATAATCAAAGAATGGAAATACATCAGAGGTGTCAGTATATTTTGCTAATATAGTATTTTTTTGTTCATCAGTTAGATTTGGGGTATTATCTAATAATTTTTGAACAGATGCTGGAATTTCTACTTCAACTTGTTCTCCTAATCCTAAGATTTCAGCATAAGCTGTAGTATTTATTTCAGTAGGTATAAGAGATGGGTTGCCCCAATCCCATGAAAACTTTAGAGAAGTTGATAACATTTGGATAAATGGGAATATACTAAATAGAACTATCAATAACACTAAAATTGTAAATCCAATCTTTTTTATTACTCTGTGATTTTTATTTACCATTTTAACACCTTCTTTACATAAATTAGTATTAATCCAACTAATAATGAGAATTGAATTACTACCAATGCAGAACCTTGCCCTAAATCTAAACTACCAGTGAACGCTTTAAAATACGTATAAACTGATAAAACCTTTACATTGTCGGTAAGTAGATATACCTCTTCAAATTTATTAAAGTTCCAAATAAATCTTAATAATACAATAGAGCCTAATACAAAGAACAATTCAGGAAGTGTTATTGACCAGAATTTCCTAATAGCACCAGCTCCATCAATTTCTGCAGCTTCATAAAGAGTTGTATCTATTGTTTGTAGTCTGGATAAAATCATAAGATAGGTAAATGGGAAGGCTTTCCACATACTAAAAACAACTGCAACCCAAAGAGCATATTTAGGATCAGATATTAAATTAAATCTACTTTGAGATATGTGTAATACATCAACTAGCACATGCATAAATATTCCGTTTACAGGATCGAAGAAAAATTGCCAAGAGTAGACAGTAGATATAACAGGAGCTACATAAGGGAGTAATACCAAAGATCTAACTAATCCTCTTAATGGAAATTTTTTATTCATAACTAAAGCTACTATCAATCCCATAACCGTAGTTAAAAATGTTGTGGATATTACAAAAAAGAATGTAATGCCAACAGAAGACCAAAATGTTGAATCGGTTAATACATTTGCATAATTTTTTAAACCAATAAAAAAAGCATCACCATTCATTTTTACATCGAAAAAGCTTAAATAGATATTGTAGAAAATTGGATAAATAATTAATAGTGCAATAATTATTACAGAAGGTAGCACTAGTTTTATACCAAGTCTTGAATCTTTTTCTTGTAGTGTAAGTTTTCTCACTGCCATGAGACTCTCCCTTTATTAAATTTCAGGAGAAGTTTAAACTTCTCCTGAATAACAAAATTAGTTTAATTTATTCATTTCTTTAATTGCCCATTCTATAGAGCTATCAATATCTAGTCCTTCTTGAGTGTATTTATAAATCATTTGTGGAATAATTTGTTGAGCTGTAACTTGGTCAGCTTTTTCAATCTTCATTCCATCAACAATACCAAAGGATTTAATATCTTGCATACCGGCAACTATTTCTGCTAATGCATCTTTACCATAATTTGATAATACAGGATTATCTAAGAATTCATCAGTATCTGCTATTCCTTTAATTACTGGATTCATACCACCAGGAGCCATGTGTAAGAAGGTTACATATGAATTAGGTTGATATAAGTATTCAATAAATTTCTTAGCAGCCTCTGTTTTTTTGCTATCCCCTTGATCAATAATACTTAATGATACGATTGTTCCATATGAAGCTGATTCTGTGTTTGTAATTGTAGGAACCATAGCAGTGTGACTTGCAAGTTCTGGATCAAATTGTGAACCAGCTAAATCTGAGAAGTTTTCACTAGTTAAGGAAGAAGCCGCTGCATCTTGAATTGCTAAATCATCCATTATGTAGGTTGAGTAGAAGAACATAGCCATTTTCCCTTGTAAGTAGTAATCTCTTGCTCTCCAAGTTTGTGGTCCAGGTGGATTATACATTGCTAATTTACCATAGAATTCAATAGCTTCTTTCATTTCAGGGGTATCAAAGGTTAAATTACCATTTTTATCAAATAATGAAGCACCATTTGATTGAGCTATAGGAGTAAAACATTGTTCTGTGAAGTTTTCACTTTTAGTTCCAACTAAAATACCATAAGTATTTTCACTAGGGTTGTAGAAATATTTAGCTGCTTTTTCAATATTTTCCCAAGTTGTTGGTGGTTCTAAACCAGCTTCTTCAAACCAGTCTGTTCTATACCATAAACCTTGTAACCAACCATGGAAAGGAATACCATAAGCTTCACCGCTTGAAGATTCATTGATTTTTAAAGCACCATCAAAGAACTTATCTCTACCAATTGCATTAATTACATCAGCGTTAGCATCAACATCAACTAATCCATCAGCACCGAAAGATACCATAGTAGTGGCAGCTCCTTCTACAAGAGTTGGTAAAGTATTTGAATTAGCAGCCGTTGCCATTTGAGAGGTAACATCGTTTTCATCAACAGCAATAAGCTTAACCTTAATATTCGGGTTAGTTGCCTCAAAAGTATCGATTAATAATTGTATTGTAGACTGTCTATCAGTCTGAGTTTGTGAAGTCCAATATTCAATGGTTACAGGTTCCATCATATCCATTGGTTCACTTTCTTCAACCATTTCGTTTTGTCCGCTTGCAAAAATAAAAGTAGTGCTAACAAGCAATAGAGCAGTACAAATTCCAAATTTTACAAATTTCATAAAATTCCTCCTAATTTTTATAAAAAAACATGAATATATTAACTACTTAAAAAAGTAATTAAAATCTAATAATTTTTGAGTACAATTTAATTTATTAAGATTTAACTTCTGTTAAACCTTATTTCAAAGTTTTTCTGATAACAATCTTTGGGGTTATACTGACTTCATCCTTCATATCGAATAAAAATTCGTGCTTAGTTGGATTCAATCTATTAAGTAAATGATTTACGGCAATTTGACATTTCAATTCAATTGATTGATCTAAAGTAGTTAAAGCTAATAATGAAGCTATTGGCATATTATCAAAACCCATAATACCTATATCATTGGGAATTGAATAATTATTCTCCATTAAATACCTATAACCACCAGCTGCCATATCATCACATCCAAAGAAAATTGCTTCAGGGGGATTTGTTTGTTCCATTAATTCTTTTGTAGCATGATAGCCACCTTCAGCTGATAATTCACAGTTTTTGTGATATTTATCGCTTAATGGATAGCCTTTCCTATCTAGGGCACTTTTAAATCCCATGTATCTATCTCTAATATGTTCATCAAAAGGGAGCCAACTTACAAAAGCTATTTTTTTATATCCTCTTGATAACATGTATAATGCAGCATCATTACATCCTAAAAAGTTGTTGTTATGGATGCTAAATTCTCCTTCACAACGTGTTTGTAGTAAAACTAAAGGAATTTGATTCATATCAAAGAACTCTTTAGCTTTTTCATCAACAAGTGCAGTACTAATAATTAGCCCATCAATCTTCATTAAATATTCAGGATGCTTGGCAAAGTAGCTTTGGATATATTGTCTTTTTTTAATATCAAATACTAATAATTGATAATTGGTATCTGATAATAAATCACTGATACACCCAATTAGAGTAGATGCAAAAACACTTCTAGGATTTGATATTGTTAATCCTATAATCATATTTGCCTTTTTACGTCTATTCTCAGCTATAGAAAAACCAATATCTTCAAGTTTATTTAATACTCTTTCCCTTGTTTTTGGATTAACAAGTTCAGGATGATTAATTACTCTTGATATTGTACTAGCACTAGTACCAATTTCTTTTGATAATTGCCTTACTGTTTTTCTCTTTTCCATAATTTAATATTAGTTATAAATTTATTATATTGTCAAATTTTTTTATACTTGTTTCAGTTATAACTCCTGAAACGTTTCATAAAAGTTTAATAGTAAAAATTATAATTACTTTCTTTATAAGTAATTATTTATGAAAAAAAATAAAAAAATTTCAATATTTTAAATAAATAATAATTTATATATTGAAACATTTCATAATTAAGTATGTATTTTTTCAATTATTTTAATCAAAAAAATTAAAATAACCCTTGTTTTCACACAAGAGTTATTTTACTTAAAAGTGATTTTTTATTAGATATTGATATAAATGAGTACATCCATTGTATACATCTTCAAAAGTTTCATTAAAGTTATTTGTATACCAAGGATCTCTTATATCTCTATTCAATGAAGCATAGTCCAATAAAAGAGATATTTTATGATGATAGTCTTTATTTACTATTCTTTTTAGATTTTTAATATTGTTTTGATCCATGCAAATTAAATAATCAAAATTAGCAGCATCGAAGGGTGTAATTTGTTTAGCTCTATGTTTAACTAAAAGAATATTATTTTTTTCTAATATTCTCTTAGTTCCAATATGAGGTGGATTGTTTATCTCTTCCCTACTTGTTGCACTAGAGTCTATTTTGAAGTTTGATAACATACCATTAGTGTGAGCAATATGTGAAAAAACACTTTGAGCCATTGTACTTCTACAAATATTACCGTGACATATAAACATAACTTTAATCATTAACATATCCTGGATTACTAATAACTAAATTCATGATCATTTGTTTGCTAAGATTTGTTAATTCGTATTCACCTTGATCTCTCATTAAAACAAATTGAACAACGCCATCTCTTTTTTTCTTATCTTTTTGAACAGTATTGAAAAATTCTAGCCATTCACCCCTACCAATTTTGTAATCAATGTCAAAATTATATAGTCTAAATAATTTAATTGCTTGATTTGCAAAATCTTCATTTATTATTTTTAATAATAAACTAGCTTCAAGTGCTCTAACACAACCCCAAGCAACAGCTTCGCCATGAGAAAATCTAGAGAATCTGCCACATGATTCTAATGCGTGGCCAAAAGTATGACCTAAATTTAAAGCTTGTCTAATACCAAGTTTTTCTTCAGGATCCTTTTCTATATAAGTTTTCTTGACCTCTAGACTCATTTCTAAAAGCGATAAAAGAGTATTTTCATCTCTAAGTAAAATTTGACTTTTTCTAGAAATTAAAAATTTATGTAATATTTCATTTTTTGATAGTAGTGCATGTTTAATTACTTCCGCAAGCCCATTTAGATATTCTCTTTCAGATAAACTTTTGAGCAAAGAAGGACAAATTAATACTTGTTCTGCGGGGTAAAAAGAACCTATTAAATTTTTTCCACCTACAAAATCGCAGCCAGTTTTCCCTCCAAGAGTTGCATCAACCATGCATAAAAGAGATGTTGGAACTAAAATAACTTTACATCCTCTCATATAAATTGAAGCTGCAAATGCGGCTAAATCACAGACAACGCCACCTCCAAAAGCAATGATGTAATCATCTCTTGATATACCTTCTTGAACACAAACACGTAAAATTTTTTCTACAGTTGCTAGTGTTTTGGATTTTTCCCCAGCACTAATAATTATATTAGTTGGTGGTAATCTTTTGAAAAGATTTGCAGTATTTGAATCAGCAACCCATAAAGCTCTATTGCCAAAATTTCCCAACATAGTTGAAAGATCATTTAGATCTTTTAAATAACTAACTTTAGTTTGATTTCCACAAGCTAATTTAACATTCATACTTTCATTCATGTTAAATAATATAGCATAGAATAACTCATAATGACTATATTTTTTATAAATTAAACACTTGAAAGTTTTCCCTTTTTAGTAAAAAATATGAATCATGTCTAAATATTTTGATAATGCAGCAACAACTATAATTTCTAAAAAAGCCTTAGAGGCTTATAATAATATATCTTTGAATTATTTTGCTAATCCTTCAGCCAACCATTCTTTGGGACAAGAATGTAAAATCAAGCTTGAAGAAAGTAGATCTAAAATAGCAAATCTATTAAAAGTTAGCCCTAATACTATTTATTTTACCTCTGGAGGTACTGAATCTAATAGTATTATTTTATCGTCCCTTTTCTGGAATAAAAGTCCAGGTGAGATAATAATTGGGAAAACTGAACACTCTAGTATTTTGAATTTTGAGAGAATATTAAGTGAAAAAGGATATAAGGTAATTACTTTAAAAGCACCTAATGGTTTTATTAGTAAAGAAGCTTTGAAAAAAAATTTATCAAATAAAACAAAAATGGTCGTAATTCAAACAGTAAATAATGTTACTGGGGCTATTAATGATATTGAAAATCTAGTTAAAGTTGTACGAGATAAAGAAAAACAAATTGGCAGAAAAATATATTTTCATACCGATGCTGTTCAAGCTTTAAACAAAATAGATTTTGATTTGAATAAATTAGATGTCGATAGTGCCTCTTTTTCTGCTCATAAATTTCATGGACCTAGAGGTATTGGTTTTTTATATTCAAAAAACCCTAATATACAACCTTTATCAAGAGGTGGTGGACAAGAGAGAGGCTTGAGAGCTGGAACAGAAAATCTAGCTGCTATTGTAGCTATGCAAGTAGCTCTAGAAGAATACTTAGCAATTGAGTGTGATAATGTTATTGAAATAAATAAATACGTAAGAGAGAATTTAAAACCTCAAATTATTTCACCTAAATCAAATGTATCTCCTTTTATAATTAATTTTAGTATTTCTCCCTTTCCCTCTGAAGTTTTCACAAGAATATTAGATGATGAAGGTTTTATAGTTTCATCAGGATCAGCTTGTAGTAATAATGTAAAAAATAAAGGTGAGAATGTATTATTAGCTATGAACATTAAGCCTGATGTTGCAAAATCAAGTATAAGAATTTCTTTTGATAAAAATACTAAACTAAATGATGTAATTTCTCTTGTTAAAAAAATTAACTCTCTATATGATACGCTAATAAGGTAGGAATTTGTGGAAACGAAATTATATTTAGTAAGACTTGGTGAAATATCATTAAAAGGTTTAAATAGACCTTTTTTTGAAAAGAAATTAAAGAATAATATTAAATTAAAGTTAAGACCTTTTCATAATGTTGTAACAAAACAAAAAGGTCGTTTATATTTTGAAATTGATTCAGCTTGTAGCGATGAGCAATGTGAATTAGCTTTCTCTACTACATTTGGTATTGTAGGTTATGCTAAATGTGTAAAATGTAAAAAAGATATTGAATTAATTAAAGAAACAACTAGACAATTAATAAGAGATTATAAATTTAGTGAAACTGGAACTTTTAAAGTCCACGCTAAGAGAAGTGATAAGAAATTTGAACTTAGCTCATATGATTTATCTTGTGAACTTGCTAAAGTAGTTCATGAAGAATATCCAAATTTAACAGTTAATCTAAAAAATCCTGATAATGTTTTACATATTGAAATTAGAAATAAGGCTTATATATATACTAGCGAAAAGAAAGGTCCTAATGGACTTCCTGTAACAACAGCTGGAAAAGGTATGTTATTACTTTCAGGTGGAATAGATAGTCCAGTTGCTGGCTATAAAATGGCTGCAAGAGGTTTAAAAATGGAATGTATTTACTTCCATGCTTATCCATATACTTCTGATTTAGCATTGGAAAAGGTAAAAGTTTTAGCGTCTAAAATTGCTCCATTCCTTCAAGGGACTAGATTACATGTAGTTCCATTTACTGAGCAACAACTTTGGATTAAATCTCACTCAAATATTGATGAAACTACTTTAATGTTTAGAGCATGCATGATGAAAGTAGCTACTATGTTAGCTAAAAAGAATAATGCAACTTGTCTTGTAACAGGAGAGGCTTTATCCCAAGTGGCTAGCCAAACTTTAGATTCAATGGCATTTACAGATAGTACAACTGATATGTTGATTATTAGACCATTAGTTGGAATGAATAAAGAAGAAATAATGAAGACTGCAGAAGAAATTGATACTTATAAAACTTCTATTCTACCTTATGAAGATTGTTGTGTTATTTTTAGTCCAAAACATCCTTTAACTAGACCTATCATTGAAGTTGAAACTCAACATTATGAGGAGATGAAAATCGATGATTTACTTGTTAAAGCTGTCGAAGAAACTGTAACTTATGATTTTTATTCAACCGGAAAGGAATCTATAAAAGAAGATTAAAATTCAGATAAAAGACTTATATCAAAAGAACTTTTTTGATCATTTAAATTGTATGAGTATTTTATACCTGGATAAATTTTTGACGAAAATATCATAGTTTGAGCAAATGAAGTAGGAAATATTAGCGTCGCTGATATTTCCTTTTTATTTGAACTATTTTTATAGTTTAAATAAGCTTGTATTTTATTAAAAAATATGGGCACCTTATTAAATGATTTTTGTATATTAAAATTAAATAACAATAAACTGATATCATAATACATTTCATAATTATTTAAATCTAATTCTAGTTTGAATTTTAGTGGTAAGTTAATTGTAGCTTTATCATAGTCAATAAAAAATAATAATGAAGGTATTTTTATTGTAGTAGACAATGAGTTTCCAATATTGATTGTGTTTGTATTAAAATTAAAAGTTTCATTATTTTCAAATTCAAAATAATAGGAGAATATATTATAGGATGTGGGACCTACTGTAGTTGAAAACCCATACCCTATTTTTGGATTTATTGATATTGAATTTGCTAAATCAGTATTTGTATCTAAAGCTAGTAGAGAATAAGTATTATTATATAGATCAAAAACTCTAGCATTATAAAAATCAATATCATATGTTGTTGT
Source organism: Sphaerochaetaceae bacterium (assembly GCA_963677735.1). Classification (GTDB taxonomy): domain Bacteria; phylum Spirochaetota; class Spirochaetia; order Sphaerochaetales; family Sphaerochaetaceae; genus Pleomorphochaeta. Next base: position 711,682 of record OY782505.1, on the reverse strand, counting down.
ACTATTTAAATCGGTTAAATCAGTATCAACTGTTATATTTAAACTGTTTTCTTTATATGTTGAAGAGTTTGAAAGATTTAAATTTAAATAAAAGGGAAACTCATCATAAAAATTAGATATAGTAAATAATTGAAGATTAACTTTTTCACTTGGATCTATACTAAAATAATACATTGAAGAAGAGATTCCACTTCCATCATAATAAATAAAAGGGAAAAAAGATCCTTCTAGTAAATATTTAAATAATTTATAATCTTTAATTAGAGAATAATCATATATATTTTCATCATATTCTTCAATTTTTTTAATTTTTGTAGCAATTTCATATTTATCAAAATCAAAATTTGAAAGGGATGATACTCTTAATTCATTTTCTTCAAATAATTTAGCAATAAAATATACTTTATCGTCTAAAATTATTGGAGAATTAACTCCTCCTATAACATCAAATGAGGATACAAATAATTCATTTGTTTCTAAATTTATATATGAAAGTCTTGAAAGTTCATTGTCTCTAACGCTACTTAATACGATTTTATTATCCCAAATAGAAAAATCTAATATTTCAATACTTTGATTTAAATCTATAAATAATCTTTTATCATCATTTTCAAGAATACTGAGAGTGTCTTTTCCCTCATAACGAGATAATATAAGTATTTTATCATTATAAATACCTATCTTTTGAACATATTCGTGTTTTTTTAGACTTATTTTCTTATATATAATTCCATTATGACTAAAGGCTAAGTATTCTCTCATTCCTTCATTATATACACCTACAATATCGTCTCTATAAGCTATGGCATTTTTAAAATTGTCAATCTGTATGTAATTTTGTTCATTATTATATATTATCAGAGTTTGAGTTGTAGCAAGTGGCTTATAAACATATTCATTTATAACTAATTTATCATAATGATAAGAAAAATCGTATGTAGAGGAGGAAACAAATTTTTCTATTACTTTATTTGTTTTTATGTCATTTATGCTATCTGATATTGATTCATAAACTAAAATATTGTCTCCAGCTTTTGTAATTATAGTTGGATCAAAATCTAATTTATTATATTTTAAATTTGAAACTTCTATTGTATCAAAAGACATTTCAAAGTCTGAATAAACTTCAAAAATAGATTTGTTATAGACTTTATTAAAAGCATAATTAGCATCAAAAAATAATATTTGTAATTTTTCTAGTTCTTTAATATATTCTCTAAATTTATCCATACCAAATTCATTAATCAAATAATTATTAAAATAAGCGCCATAGAGATAATAGACATCCATTGGATATATGTCTCTGTTCCCTTGAACCTCATAATATTTTGGGAATTTATTTTCTAATTTTGATTCTAAAATTCTTGATTTATAGGCAGCATTATTTAATCTTCCTTCTCCATTTTCACTTTCACTTACAACAGCAAATCCTTCAGAGCTAAAATCTGTAAAGTTTAATAAAGTTGGTGTTAGTGCTTGAGAGAAAACTTGTCTAAGTGGAGTATTTTTACCCATGATTGTCAAAGCATGAGTTAATTCATGTTTAAAAACTTGTAAAATATAATCTGAAGAAAAAACATTTAGATCATTATTTATACCTACTGTATTATATAATACAATGTGAGGAGATGGAAAAATACTAAAATATGCATTTAATTGTTGAATATCGCTGGTAATTACTACTTTTATTTTTTGATTTCGATTTAGATCAAAAAATAATAATATATCTTGATAAGTTTTTTCACAATTTTCATAAATTAAAAAAGCTTCTTCTATAGATTCTTCATCAAAAATAATATCAAAATTCTTTGTTTCTAAAAGATTTATATTTTTATTATCATTGAAAACAGCACAAAATAATTGAGAACTAGCAATAATTAATATTAATATCATTAATTTTATTTTTTTCATATTATTCATACCTTATTTATCAAAGATTTTACTTTAATTCTATTTTTTTCACAAAAATGCTATTATTATTCTGTCATTTTTAGTATATTTTGTCATTATAATACAACTATTATATCGATTATAATTTTCTAAGAAATAGAAAAATAAGGGAATTTTATGAAATTAGGATTAGATATAGGTTCCACTACCATTAAATGTGTACTCACAGATGATGAGAATAAAATTATTTTTAAAACATATAAACGGCATTTCTCTAAAATACAAGAAACAACAATAACTTTATTAGAAACAGTCAAAAATCTAATTGAAACTGATAATATTAAATTATCTCTAACAGGTTCTGCAGGAATGGGCATGGCAAATCGTTTGAATGTCCCATTTATTCAAGAAGTATATGCGACAAGAACTTCTATTCTTGAATATAATAAATCAACTGATGTTGTTATTGAACTTGGAGGCGAAGACGCTAAAATTTTATTTCTAGATGGTAATCTTGAGGTTAGAATGAATGGTACTTGTGCTGGAGGTACAGGTAGTTTCATAGATCAAATGGCTACATTATTAGATTTAGAAACTGAAAATCTTAATGAAATAGCAAAAAGAGCTAATTTAAGTTACCCTATTGCTTCTAGATGTGGAGTATTTGCAAAGGGTGATATTCAACCTCTAATTAATCAAGGTGCTAAAAAAAGTGATATAGTTTTATCTATCTTTCAAGCTGTAGTAAACCAAACTATTTCAGGCTTAGCTCAAGGAAGACCAATTAAAGGTAATGTTGTTTATCTTGGTGGACCTTTAACCTTTATGAGTGTATTAAGAGATTGTTTTGATAAAACATTAAATACTAAAGGTCTTTGCCCAGAAAATTCATTATATTATGTTGCTATAGGAACTGCCTTAGGAGCAAATGAAGAATTCTCAATCAATAGTTTAATTACACTTTTGAAATCTTCAAATATAGTTGGTTCTTATAACAGTTTACCTCCTTTATTTAAAACAGAAGATGACTTATTAGCATTTAGAAAAAGACACCAACAAGCTTCCTTAAAGACAATAGATCCAAGCACTTATAAAGGAAATGCCTATTTGGGAATTGACTCGGGATCTACTACGATAAAAATGTGTATCATTGATGAATCAAATAATCTTTTACACACAAGATATCAGTCAAATAAAGGAAATCCTGTTGAAGCTGTAAGAGAATTTTTAAATAGCTTTATTACTCAATATCCAGATATTAATATTAAAAAAGGGTGTTCAACTGGATACGGTGAGTTATTAATTCAAAAGGCTTTTAATTTGGAATATTCCTTAGTTGAAACTATGGCTCACTATAAAGCTGCTAAATATTTTGATAAAGAAACTGATTTTATAATAGATATTGGTGGTCAAGATATAAAATGCTTTAAAATTGTAGATGGTGTTATTGATGATATATTCTTAAATGAAGCATGTTCATCTGGATGTGGCTCATTTTTACAAACTTTTTTCCAAGCTTTAGGTTATAGTACGGAAGAAGCTTCAGCTTTAGCACTTAAATCAACTCATCCTGTTGATTTAGGTTCTAGATGTACTGTATTTATGAATTCAAGTGTAAAACAAGCTCAAAAAGATGGTGCTAAAATAGAGGATATCTTTGCAGGTCTAGCAATTTCTGTTGTTAAAAATGCTTTATACAAAGTTATTAGAACAAATACTGGTCTTGGTAAGCATATTGTTGTACAAGGTGGTACTTTTTTAAATGATGCTGTACTTAGATCTTTTGAAATGGAATTAAATTTAGAGGTTACTCGTTGTAAACAAGCTGGTTTAATGGGTGCTTTTGGTTGTGCTTTGCATGCGAAAGAGCAACATAAAAAAGATAATAAAGAAACTACATTACTTAATTTAGAACAATTAGCAAATTTTTCGCATTCTACTTCAACAAGAGTTTGTAAAGGTTGTACTAATCACTGTCAATTAACTATAAATAAATTTGAAGGTAATAGAACTTTAATTAGTGGAAATAAATGTGAAAGATTTACTAATCCAACTAATTTTATTGAAGATAGTGAAATATTAAATATATTTAGATACAAACAAAATTATATTAAAAATTTAAAACCTGTTAAAAAAGGTGATAGAGGTAGAATGGGTCTACCATTAGCCTTGGGATTAATTGAATTAGCTCCTTTCTATTATACTTTATTCACAGAATTAGGTTATGAAGTTTATATAACACCTTTCTCAAAAAGAGATACCTACTTAAAAGGTCAAAGTCAAGTTCCAAGCGATACAATTTGTTACCCAGCTAAATTAGTTCATGGTCATGTAATTGAATTAATTGAACAAGGTATTGAAAATATCTTTATACCTAACTCTTCATTTAATATTAATGAAAAGAAAGCTGATAATAATTATAACTGCCCAGTTGTAGCTTACTATGGAGAGGTAATTTCTAAAAACACTCCTCAGTTAGAAGAAAATAATATTAATTATATAAATGATTATATATCTGTTGCTAATAAGAGGATGTTTAAAAAAAGATTAAAAGAAATTTTAACTAAATTGGGCAATTTTACTAATAGTGAAATAACCAATGCAACTAATTTAGCATATAAAGCACAAGAAACATATACAAATTCAATTATAAATAAAGGTAAAGAAATTGTTGAGTTAGCTAGAGAAAGAAATATGCCTATATTAGTTCTTTGTGGTAGACCATATCATATTGATCCAGAAGTTAACCATGGTATAGATGACCTTATTCTTCAATTAGGCTGTGCTATAATAAGTGAAGATTCAATTTCTTCTTTTGTAGATAAAAAGAAACAAAAAGTTTTAAATCAGTGGACTTATCATAACAGGATGTATCTTGCAGCTCATTATGTTGGCGAAACTAAAGATATGAATATTATTCAGTTAGTATCTTTTGGTTGTGGCCTAGATGCTGTAACATCTGATGAAGTTAAGGAAATCTTAAAGAGTAAAAATAAGATATATACTCAATTAAAAATAGATGAAATTGCAAACTTAGGTTCAGTTAGAATCAGACTTCGTAGTCTTCTAGCTGCATTAAAGGAAGATCAAGATGAAAGATAAATCAGATAGAGTAATTTTTACAAAGCAGATGAAAAAGGATTACACCCTTTTACTCCCTCAAATGTTACCTATTCATTTTGAAATTATTAAAGAAGTTTTTACAAATAATGGATATAAAGCAGAATTGTTAACAAATGAAGGTCCTGCAGTCATTCAAGAAGGATTAAAGTATGTTCACAATGATATGTGTTATCCTGCACAGCTCGTTATTGGTCAAATGCTAGATGCTATCAATAGTGGTAAATATGATAAACATAAAATAGCTTTAGTTATTACCCAAACTGGTGGTGGATGTAGAGCTAGTAATTATATTTATCTACTTAGGAAAGCACTTGAAAGAGCAGATATGAGCTATATTCCAGTAATATCACTATCTTTTGGTTTAGAAAAGAATCCTGGGTTTAAATTAACTCCCAGAATAATTTTGCAAGGATTTGCTGGAGTTGTTTATGGTGATTTACTTTCACTTTTAAGTAATCAAACAAGACCTTATGAAGTGAATAAGGGTGAAACTGAGCAAATAGTAAACAAATGGATTGATATCCTATCAACAAAATTTTCCAACAATAGTGGCTACATCGGATATGCAATGAGAAATAATTTAATTAAAATTGCTAAAGATTTTGCAAATATTGAACTTGATGGGACTAAAAAAATTAAGGTTGGTATAGTTGGAGAAATATTTATTAAATTTGCTCCACTTGGAAACAATCACTTACAAGATTTTCTTGAAGAACAAGACTGTGAGGTTATGGTTCCTTCCTTATTAGGTTTTTTCCTTTACGGAATGGAAAATGCTAAATATGATCAGAAATATTATGGTGGATTAAAGAGGTTTTTTAACTTACCAATAAGAAATTTAGGTTTAAGAATTGTAGAATCTTTTGAATCTATGATCTATAAGAATGTTAATAAAGTTACTGATAAGTTTGTCTTACCAAAGGGTTTTGCACATATGAAAAACTTATGTGATGGTATAATTGATCATGGTGTTAAAATGGGTGAAGGCTGGCTACTAACAAGTGAAATGTTAGAACTCAGTGAATTAGGTTATAAAAATATTATTTGTGCTCAGCCTTTCGGATGCCTTCCTAATCATATAGCTGGGAAGGGTATGATAAGAAGTGTAAGTGAAAGAGCTAAAGACACAAATATCGTTCCAATTGATTATGATCCCTCAGCAACAAAAGTTAATCAAGAAAATAGAATTAAGTTAATGTTATCTATTGCAAAGGAAAATATGGAAAAAAAATAAAACTTAAGAAGGTAATTTTAATACTATTCCAATAATTGCACCTGCTCCAATATAAAAAAGTGGGTGTATTTTTATTTTTCTATATATTAAAAGAACAATAACAAAGAGAATTAACTCTATAGATTTAATTGAAAAATCATCATTAAATAATGAAATGAAGAAAATTTTAGATACTGCAAAAATAATCAAAGCTAGTACAACACTTCTTAAACCATATAGAGCATCTTTTACATACCATTTCTTATTAAATCCACTTAAGTATTTAGAAATAATGAGAATTATTATAAATGCTGGCATTGCTAGGCCTAAACTGGCTACAACCCCACCCATAATACCTGCAACCTTGTATCCTGTAAAAGTTGCCATATTTATACCAAGTGGTCCTGGTGTGGATTGAGAGATTGCTATCATATTAGAAATATCAACTTGGGTTATCCAAGTTGGTCTATTTATAGCTAATTGGTTTAAAAATGGTATAGTAGCTAATCCTCCGCCTATTGTAAAAAGACCAACTTTAAAGAATTCTATAAATAATAAAAATAAGTTACTTATCATTTGATATCTTCCTTTTTACCTTGTTTATAATCAATCCTGCTAAAATAGAAAGTAATATTAATAGATAAATATTAAATTTAAATACAAATAAGCAGATTAATGCAATAATAAATAAAGTAAATGTTGTTTTATCAATAATACTTTTTTTGACTAATCTAAAAATTGAACTTGCAATTAGAGCACAAACAACTACTTTAATTCCAGCAACGGCACTAATAACATATTGATTGTTTTGAAAGTTTATAAATAATGCACTTATAATTGTAATTATGAAAATAGAAGGGAATATAATCCCTAGAGACGCAAAAGCAGCACCTAAGAAACCTCTTTTATTATATCCAATATAAGTTGCAACATTAATTGCAATAATACCTGGTGTACATTGCCCTAAAGCATAAAAATCAAGTAATTCTTCTTGTTTAATCCATTGATTTTTATCACAAACCTCTCTTTCTAAAAAAGGTAACATTGCATACCCTCCTCCAAAAGTAATTGCTCCAATTGAAGCAAAAGAAGTAAACAATGATATTAAAGAAACTTTATTATTTTCCATTTTAACTTAACTTATCCATCTCTATATTTACCAAAGTGTCACATCGTTCATTTAAATCGATACCAGCGTGACCTTTAACCCATTGATAGGTTACATTTAATTTAGAATTTAATTCATCTAACTCAACCCAAAGTTCTTTATTTTTTACTGGTTTTTTATTTGCAGTTTTCCAGCCATTTTTTTTCCAATTATGTACCCATGAAGTTATTCCATTTTTTACATATTGGCTATCAGTGTTAACAATTATTTTTTCTGGATTAACTTTTAAACAAGATCTTAGGGCAACTATAACAGCAGTTAGTTCCATTTGATTATTAGTTGTATAAGGGACACCTGCACTTTGTTCTGTAATTAATTTATTATTACTATACATTACAAAAGCCCATCCACCTACACCTGGATTTCCTTTACAACCACCATCTGTATATATTATTATTTCGTCCATTTATAACCTTTTATTCCTTAATACCTGTTTTTTTAATTATATGATAACCAAATTGAGTTTTAACGGGATCACTAATTCTATTATGTGACAACTTTTTAACTGCATTTTCAAATGGAGGTACCATTTGGCCTGGGGAAAACCAACCTAAATCTCCACCTTTACTCTTTGATGGACAAGTTGAGTATTTTCTTGCAAGCATTGCAAAATTTCCACCTTGCTTTGCTTCAATAGCTATTTTTTGAGCTAATGCTTTATCTTTTACTAAAATATGTGATGCTCTAAATTGCATTTATTATCTCCAATAATAAAAATAGGGACTTAAAAAAGTCCCTACAATAATAAACTAAAATTATTTATTTAACAATAGTTTTTAGAATGGTTCACCATCAGCTTTTGGTGCTGCACTACTTTTACTAAATAGTACTAATGCAACTAATGTAATTGCATAAGGGAACACCTTAAATATAACAGGTGGGAATGATGATAATGATGCAAATAATTGTGATACATTACCAATTGTAGTAGCAATTCCAAAGAAGAATGTAGCTCCTAAAATTCCTAAAGGTTTCCATTGTCCAAAAATCATAGCAGCAACTGCTAAGAAACCTAGACCAGCAACAGAACCATTAAATTCTCCACTATAAGTTACTATCATTACCCCCCCAGCTAGAGCACCAAGAGCACCTGATAACATTACAGCAATGTATCTCATTTTATGAACATTAATACCAGCTGAAGCAACTGCTGAAGGATGTTCTCCACAACCTCTAAGTCTTAATCCGAAACTAGTTTTATATAACAACCACCAGAAGAATGCCCAGATTGCAATACAAAACCAAGTACTCCAATAAGTATTTGTGAATAATAATTTTCCTAATATAGGAATGTTGTGTAAAATTGGTACATCACTTCTTACAATACCTAACATAATTGAAATATTACCAGATCCTGTTATAGTTCTAGCAACATAAACAGTTAATGAAGTTGCAATTAAGTTAACTGCTGTACCACTAATAACTTGGTCAGCTTTTAAACTAATTGAAGCGAAACCATGAAGTAGTGAAAATATAGCACCACCTAACATAGCTACTAACAACCCAATTAATAAGGCAAGATTGCCAATAACAGGTTGTAATATAGAAATAGTTAATGCACTAATAAAGTATCCAACTAACATATAGCCTTCAACACAAAGATTAACAACACCACTTCTTTCACTAACTAAACCACTTAGAGATCCCATCAATAGAGGAATAGTATAAGCTACAGCATAAGGTGCAATTTGAGTAATAGTTTCCCACATATTAATTATCCTCCTCTATAGAATTTGAATCTTTTTGAACGACATTTCGTTTCTCATTAATTTTTTTAAATCTTTTATCCCAGAACTTCTTAAACATAACACTTGTTGCTGTAAAGTAGATTATAACAGCAATAATAGTATCAGCAATTTCTGGAGGTACTAATGTATTACCACTCATAAAGCCTTTTCCTGCTTGTAATATTCCAAAGAAGAAAGAAGAGAATACAACACCAATAGGTGAACTTGCTCCTAAAAGTGCAACAGCGATACCATCAAAACCTTGAGTTGGTAATATACCAATTTGTATTTTACCAGAATATCCACAATAGTAAGCAACACCAGCTAGGCCAGCTAAACCACCTGCTATCATCATAGATAACACAACGGATCTATTAACTTTAATACCTGCATATTCAGCACCATATCTATTATATCCTACAGCCTTTAATTCAAAACCTAAAGTAGTTTTATCCATAATAAACTTAATAACAATTACAGCAATAATAGCAACAATTAAACCTACGTTTATGTAATTTGAACCATCAAATAAATCTGTTAGCCAACCAACTCTTAGAGTTTTCTCAAAAGGAAGACCTGCACTTTCAGTTTCTAAAGAAGGACCTTTTAAAAAAGCTGGAACAAAATAAAATACTACCCAATATGCAATCCAGTTCATCATAATAGTTGAAACAACTTCATGTACATTGAAGAAAGCTTTCAAAAGCCCTGGAATTAAGCCCCATATAGCTCCAGCAATAAAACCAGTAAGTAGAATTAGAAAAATTAGTGGAACATGAGGAATATCAACAGCGAACGCTACAGTTGTAGCAGCAAGTCCACCAGCTAATATTTGTCCTGAAGCTCCAATATTGAATAAACCAGTTTTAAAAGCGAACGCAATGGAAAGACCAACTAACATAAGAGTTGTTGTGATTGCAAGAGTCGTTCCGGTTCTTCTAACACTCATTAAGGCACCTCTTACAAGGTATTTAAAAGATGCAAATGGGTTTTCACCGATTATTAAAATTAATATAGCTCCTGCTAGTAACCCTAATATAACAGCACTAATAGCTATAATAAAATTATTACTTTTTAATTCTTTATTTTTTTTAGAACTCATTTATTATTTATCTCCTTTTGAGGAAACACCAGCCATCATTAGACCAACAGATCTTTCATCAGTATCACTAGTATTGACTACATCCATTAATTTACCATCGCTAATAACAGCAATTCTATCAGAAAGGTTAAATATTTCATCTAATTCAAAGGAAATTAATAGAACTGCATTTCCCTCATCACGATGATGTACAATTTGCTTATGAATAAATTCTATTGCTCCAACATCTAACCCTCTTGTTGGTTGAACAACAATCAAGAGTTTAGGATTTCCGATAATTTCTCTTCCAACAATAGCTTTTTGTTGATTTCCTCCCGATAGTTTACCTGCTAGAGAATCTAAACCTTCTCCAGATCTAACGTCGAAGGTATCTATAATTTTCTGACCATATTCTTTCATTACAGGTTGTTGTAAAATACCATTTTTACTAAAAGGAGCATGATAATAGTCTTTAATTACAAAATTATCTTTTAAATTATATTCAAGAACTAAACCTCTTTTTTGTCTATCTTCAGGTACATGTCCAAGTCCAGCTTCATTTCTTTCCCGAATGGGTAAATGTGTAATGTCTTTTGAGCAAACAAGAACTTGACCGCTTTCAATTTTTCTTAAACCGGTAACAGCTTCTATTAGTTCAGATTGCCCATTCCCATCAACACCTGCAATACCAACAATTTCACCAGCTCTGACTGTCAATGAAAAATCTTTTACACCTAGTATTTTTTTAGCATTTAATACATTTAAATTCTTTATTTCTAAAATTGATTCACCTGGATGTGATTCAGTTTTTTCTACTTTAAAGTTAACCGGACGGCCTACCATTAAAGAAGCCATTTGTGATTGTGTAGTTGTTGCAACATCTACAACATCAATCATTTTACCTCTTCTAATTACAGTACATCTATCAGCTACAGCTTTTATTTCATTTAATTTATGAGTAATTAAAATAATGGATTTCCCTTCATTTTTAAGGCCTCTCATAATATCTAATAAGTCATCAATTTCTTGAGGAGTTAATACAGCTGTAGGTTCATCAAAAATTAAAATATCAGCATCAACATAAAGCATCTTTAAAATTTCAACACGTTGTTGCATACCAACAGTTATATCTTCAATAATACTATCTGGATCAATATTCAATCCATATTTATCAGAAAGATCTTTAATTTTTTGAGAAGCATCCTTCTTGTTCAGTATAAAGCTTCCTTCCTTACCTAATATTATATTTTCTGTAACAGTATAGGTGTCTATCAACTGAAAATGTTGGTGAACCATACCTATTTTATGTGCAGTAGCATCATTAGGGTTATTTATCTCAACTTTTTTACCATTGATTTTTATCTCGCCTTTATCGGCGTTATACAAACCAAAAAGAATGCTCATCAATGTGGATTTACCTGCTCCATTTTCACCAAGAATCGCATGAATTTCACCTTTTTTTACCTGCAAAGAAATATCATCGTTTGCAACTATTCCTGGAAATTCCTTACGGATGTGAAGCATTTCAATTGAATAATCCATATATTAGTCTCCTAAAATTTAGTTTAGTAATTAACACAATAAGGCCACCAAAAAATGGCGGCCTTGTAATAAGCTGTTAAATTACTACTTCCATAAACCTGGAAGTTGTTCAGCTGCAACAACGATTTCACCTGATTGCATCATTTTGTAAACATCATCACATTTAGCTTGAATTTCAGCGCTTAAGTTAGGATTCTCAGTAGGAATACCAACGCCATTTTCTTTAGCTGTTAATACAATTGAAGTTCCACCAGGGAAAGCATCATTTAGTTCATCATTAATCATATCATAAGAAGCTCTGTCTAGATATTTCATAGCAGAAGTTAAGATACAAGATTCACCATTAGGCATTAAACCATCAGCATATTGGTCAATATCTACACCAACAACCCATTTATCTTTGCCTGAAGTTCTTTGAGATTTACCTTCGTTGATAACACCAACACCAACACCACCTGCTGCTGCGAATATTACATCAACACCTCTATCAAACATTGTAGCAGCCATTTGTTGACCTAAAGCTACATCGCTGAAAGAACCTGAATATAAACAATCTTCTTGTGCAATAGAAACATTAGTACCTAAGTTTTCGTTTGCATATTTAATACCTTGTTGCCAACCCCAGTTGAATTTTTGAACAGCAGGAATTTCCATACCACCAACAAATCCAAATTTACTATTTGGCATTTTCAAAGCTGCAGCAACAGCTGCTACGAAACCGGATTCTTGTTCAGCCCAAGAAACAGCAACAGTATTATCTCTGATAATAACATTATAATCGCCAGGATGTGGAACACCATCAAGTAAAACAAATTTTACATCAGGATATTGATCTTGAGCTTTATAAATTGTTGTTTCAAATTTGAAACCAGGAGTGATAATCATATTATAACCACTGTCAGCTAAATCTGATACACCAGCTAGGTAATCAGCCTCAGTTGTTCCTGAAGGTTTAATATATTTTGGAGTGAAACCAAAATCTTCACCAGCTCTTACAATACCTTCCCAAGTTCCTTGGTTGAAGGACTTGTCATCAATTGTTCCAGCATCTGTAACCATACCAACTCTTAGAGTTGTTTCGGTAGATGCAGCTGATTCAGATTGACCATTTGCAAAAACAAATGAACCTAGTGCCAACATAGCACATAGTAAAGTAGCAAATTTTTTCATTACTAATCTCCTCTTTAATTTAAATAGTGGATTTTTATATAATATCATTATAGCCAATAATGTCAAATATAAAAAAATATATTTTTTATATATTTTTTAATTATATCTCAATTTTTAAATTTTTTTTTGTAACATATGTATCTATCTGCTTATTATATTACACAAAACACAAAAAAAATATTTATTAATTTTTTTTTAACATTTTTTACCATTATATTGATACTATACACATTACAAGTTAATTATAACATAAATAATTATTTTATAACTAATTATTTTTTATCTTTAATTTTACTTGACCTTTATCTTTTTAAATTAAATAATTACTACTGTGAAAAAAAGAGCAAAAATATTACACAATATTTATAAAACAATAGTAAAAATGATTTTAAATTTTAACTATGATTTTTGTGTTTGGAAAGAAGAAGACTTCCCTCCAGGTCCAAAAATCTTTTGTTCAAACCATTTTTCATCATCAGATGTGCATTTTGTAACTACTTTATCAAAACAACCATTGCATATGGTTATTGGGCCTGCTTTCTCAATTAAATTTATTAAAAATTTTTTATATTGGAGTGAACAAATCCCAGCACTTTCTAGAGATGATAAGAATAATGTAGTAAAAAACGCTGTAAAATATTTAAAAGAAGGTGATAATGTCTATATATTTCCTGAAGGAAGATTAAATACTCAGGAAGAATTAGATATTTTTAGAGCTGGTATTGCTAGGATTTATTTAGAATATCCTGTTCCTATAATCCCAATTGGATTAATAGCACCCAAAAGAAGGGTTAGAGATAAACATAGTCCAGCAGCTAGAAGAAAAGTTACTGTAGTAAATAAAAATTATTATGCCAACATAGGTAAAGCCTTGCTATTCACTGAAGAAGAAGAAATTGCAAAAAAAGATCCTAAGTTAGCTGAAAAGCTAATTTTAGAAAAATTAAGAGACAAGATTTCTTTTTTAATAAAAGACGTAAAAACTAATAAGTTTTGGAGTTAAAACATGGAAAAAGATGATTTAAATATTTTATTTGAAGATTTTAAAAATCAGGTAATAGAAATATCAAAACATGGAGACAAGGTTAAAAAACTTGACTTCTCATGTAGTTTATTAAATGGAACAGGTTTTAAATTTAACTACGATATTAATAAATACAATAAAGAAATCGTAAAGTATAAACCTGCAACAACTTTCAATGCTGTTGTTGATATTTTAAGTGCAATAGTATCTATTACTTTTTTAGTACTTTATGTCTTTGATTTTTTCCAAATAAAAAATGAAAATCCAGTAATAAATTTGTTTGTAATAACCCTATTCATTTTTTCAATTGGATTTTTTGTGTTGAGATCTGTTTATCACCTATTTCATGCAACGAGTTCTGTTAGAAATCCATTATTTAGAGTATCTGAAGGATTTAAAATAATTTTATTATTGAATATGAATTCTTTAGTATCAATTATATATAAAATTAACAATATTACATTAGTAGTGTTTTTATCTTTTATAGTTTGTTCATTAGCTCTTTTGTGTATGGGGATAGGGACAAAAGGTGCTTTCAAAATTGAAATGTTATTAACATCCCTTCTTCCTTTTTTTATGCTAGTTAGCACCACAACACTGGCTATAATTTCAAGTGCTACAATGTTGTGTATATCATCTTTTATTTATATTATAATGGATGGAAAAGAAGCGAAAACTAATTCCATTTTTACATTACTGGGGTTAAGTTTATTTGTTTTGGGTATATTTTCTTTAATATAGATTAAAAAAAGTGGCACAATTGCCACTTTTAACATTCTTCAATCAATTGAGAATAATATTTCATTTCAATATCATCATGAGAAATATTAAAATAATCTAGTGTTTTGTATAAATTTTGTACAAGAGCATTACATTCTTGTATATCTGTTTCTTCATCTACAATAAACTCAATTTCAAAAAACCAACCTAAATTATTTACTTTTAACAATTCAATATGTAGAGGTTTTTTAAAATACTTAAATATAAAAGAATAACCTGTCTTCTCTTTATTAATAGTTTGGCTAAATCCCATTGATTTAAAGAATTCTAAGGATGAATCAAATTTATCATATGATAAATCAACTTCTACCTCTCTGTTTGTTTCAATACCTTTTTCTAATAATTTTTCCTTAACAGTAAAAACAGTTTTTTTCGCAAATTTATTGTTAGAATCTTTAAAAATTTCTTGTCTAACTCTAAATGATTGCTCAATTAAGGGATTATAAAAATAAATATCTTTTTTCTCTGCATATTTTTCTTGACTAATAAACTTCGATTGGCGAAGCCTATTTAATAAAGCTTGCCAATCTTTAACATGGGCTTTTAATTCAATTTCTTTTGACATTATTTAATCTTTCCATGGGAAAATCATATTTTTAATTGTACGATTTCCAACATTTTCCCTTTCTTCATACAAGATATCTTCCCAATTTACATGTTTAATATCTTCTTGTGGATTTTCTTCAAGCCAATCAAGTTTTAATAATAATAATTTAAATGCTATTTGATTAGCTAAAGTTACGCCAGTAAAACTAAATAACAGTCCCGCAGTTACGATAGTTAATACGAATTGAATAATATTATAAATAGCTAAAAAAACTGTTGTACCTAAGTTTCCTATAGCCATGATAAAAGTTTTCTTGAAAGTTTTAAGAGGTTTATCTCCAGTAAATCTACTCATCAAAGGTAAATAATACTGAATTGATAATAAAACTGTTAATAAAATCCAAAAAGTAATAACACCTAATATTAAACCAAAATAATTACCAAGATTTAAGTAAAAAGGTAATACAATCGTTGCTAATATAATTATTGCAATATTCAAAGCGGATAAAAATATAGCATGGGTTGTAAAAGTTTTAATTCCTTCTTTATAACCTGCAAATCCTACTCTTTTATAATCACTATAATTTAAAGTAATATTTGCAACACCAACACTATGAAACGAGAATAATACTATTGAAACAATAAGGATCATAATCGTAAATAATGAAGAAGTTCCACCATATTGCATACCAAGAGAAAATGCCATTAAAACAAGCAAAAATCCCAAATTAGATACTACTAGACCAATTAAATTATCCCATGCATCAAAAAATGCTTTTTTTATAAAAAATCCTATCATATTTTATTAATTTAATAAGAAATCTAATACGTTCATTCCACTAGAACTATTTTTCTTATATAATTCAGTGTAGCCACAATTATCGCAACTTATAGTTACAAATTTCTTGTTTTGCACATCAAAAATCTTGGCAAAATTGCCACCTGTTGCCTGAAAAACATCACTTTGATAATGTGTGCAGCCACATTTAGGACATACATATTGTTTCTTATCCATTTCTATCTCCTCATTTTATTTTTGTACTTATTCATAGTATAATAAAAAAAATCAAATAAAAAAATATCTACAGCATAAAAACTGTAGATATTTAAATTTCAATCACAACTAAAAGTAAGAAAAATCTATAATAATTTGGTTATTTCATCTTCTAATTTGTCCAAACTACTTGTTGGCTCAAATCTTTTAATTAAATTACCATCTTTATCAAACAAAAATTTTGTAAAATTCCACTTAATAGTACTCTTCTTAGCATAATCTTTATCAAACTTTGGTAAAAGATCTTCTAAAATAGGAGTAATTTCATGTTCTTTATCAAATCCTTCAAATTTTGTGTTTTTAACTAAATCAGAAAATAAAGGAATTGCTAAATCACCATTAACATCTACTTTTGCAAATTGAGGGAATGTAATACCAAATCTGCCTGAACAAAATTCATGAATTTCATCAGCACTACCTGGAGCTTGTTCTCCAAATTGGTTACATGGGAAATCTAAGATTTCAAAACCTTTATCTTTATACTTTTTATATAAGCTCTCTAAGGGAGCATATTGTGGAGTAAAACCACATTCTGTAGCTGTGTTTATAACTAAAACTACTTTGTTTTTATAATCTGCTAATGAAACATCATTACCTTTCATGTCCTTTACAGTATAATCATATAAATTCATAATATATCTCCTCAATATTATTAATACTTGTTATTAATAAGTAAAAGATATCAATTAATAATAGTTTTGTCAATGAAAATATTTTTAATTTATTATACCTTTTACTAATAAAGGTAGCTACTAATAGCTACCTTTGTCTCTCTTAATTTTATATATGTTTTTTATTATTTGATTGTGTATTCGATTTTTACGTTACTTACATAATCCCCTGCAGGAAGTTCTTCATTACCACTCCAGCTCATGTTAAATTCATTAACTAAAAGGTTAGAATGTAAACCAGCTGCGATTGTTTCTAGAGAAGTATAAGTATTAACAGAAGGAGTAATTTCTGAATCATAAGATTCTGTACCATTGTTCAAAGTTGTTTTAAAGCTTTCTGGGCTAACTTTAACACTAACACTCATATCAGAGTTTTTATTACTTGAAGCATAAACTGTAAAAAGGTCTGTTTTACCATCTTCAGTTAGAGGAGCATCAATATCTATATCATAAGTTTCGATTCCATCTTCTAATTCTACATCACCATAAGCTAATTGGTAAGAAACTTCAGTTTCTTCAATAGAAGTGTTTAATTGAACTTGTGCAGATTTTGCGAAGATTGAAGTTGATACGATTGCAGCTAATGCTAAGATTGTTAATAATTTTTTCATAATTTAAATTTTCCTTTAATAATAAATAGTTTTTTTTGTTTGTCTTAATTTCCTTTAAGATGATTTAACTATAAGATATTCTGTAACTTGTGTCAACACATTTAATAAAAAAAATATAATAAATTTGTATAATTTTAATAAGTGCTTATAATATAAAGAATTAGTTAAAGTAAAAACAGTTAAATAAAATGTAACTTATGCAATAAGTAACAAAATTTAAATAAAATGTAGCTAAATTAGTGATAATAAATATTTTTACCCAGATTAAATAAAAAAATAAAATAGATCTAAATAAAAAGAATTAAAGCTTACCTAATATGAAATACGTCAAGTTTTAACAACTTCTACAAACTTATTACATGCTTATATTTGTAACATATTATGTATTTATTGTGTTAAAAAGCGTGTTTTTAACTTGTTTTTACTTTTTATTTGTTTTAATTATTAAAACTTAACTTGACTTCTACAAACTTATTACATATACTTTGAACATATTAAAGAGATAAGGAGCATACGAAATGAGAAAAGCATTAACCCTTTTAGTTTTATTAACTTCAATGTTTTCACTATCAGCACAAACATTAACTGTTCGTATAGCTGCTTATGTTCCTGAAAAAATAACTTTTGAACAAACTGATGATTCTTTTGAAGTTAAAAGCAATACCAATAATGTAGAATATGGCTTTTACAATAACAGTGGTTCTTTAGTTAGTGCTAGTAATGCTGATGTTTTAGCAATAAGTGCTCTTTAATATTTTGATATAGATATTATCTAATAAAAGACAATATATAAAAAAACTTGCATAACCCAATTTCTAAAAGGGAAATTTAGAAATTGGGTTACTTATTTTTAGGCACAAAAAAAGGTAGCTATTTAGCTACCCTACTGAATAATTTAAAATTAATTTATTCAATTGTGTAAGATATTGTAACATTGCTTACATAGTCACCTGCAGGAAGTTGATCATTACCATCCCAACTTAAATTAAACTGATTTACTAAATAATCAGTATGTAAACCTGCTGTTAAAGTTGAAATTGCTAATTCAGTATTTACAGTTGGAGTAATTTCAGAATCATAATCCTCTGTACCTTCATTTAAAGTTGTTTTAAAACTTTCTGGAGCTACTACAACCTCAACACTCATATCATCATTTTTATTACTTGATGCTAAAACTGTGAAATCTTCTGTTGCTCCACCATCTGATAGTGCATCTTCAATATCAATAACATATTCTGTAGTTAAATTATCAATCTTGTCATTGTTGTAATACAATTCGTAGGTAGCTTCAACTTCAGAAATAACTGTTGTTAATTGAACTTGTGCGGACTTTGCAACTATTGATGTCATGGCAATAGAAACAAGTGCTAAGATTGTAAATAATTTTTTCATCTTTTTCCCCTTCTTTGGATGTAAAATATTTTAAGCTGAGTGAAATATAATTTACTATAAAACTTGTGTCAATAAAATTGTTAAAAATATCAAAATTGTGAGTGAAAAATAATATTTACTTACACAGTCAACATTTAAATTGTACTGTTTTTTTCATATATATATAAATTCATATATTATGATACAAAGTTATTATAATTTGAGCAATAAAAAAGACTTAGCATTTGCTAAGTCTAAATAGCGGCAAAGGGACTTGAACCCCTGACAAAACGGATATGAGCCGTTTGCTCTACCATCTGAGCTATGCCGCCGAACTGTTCTCTCGAACACGTTGGCTAAGATATATTTTATTGAACTTTTCGTCAATACTTTTTCAAAAAAAAAATAAAAAAATGTTAATTTAGTATCTTTAGAGTACTTTTGATGTTATTATTTATAAAATATTTCAACCTATTTTGGAGAGCTTTAATGAAAAAAAGAAAGATATACACATTACCCTTTGAAATTTTATTAATATTAATTTCTGCCTTCATGTATGCCTTAGCTTTCCCCTCTTTTTTAAATGATACTGGATACCCTATTTTTGCTTTCTTTTCTTTTATTCCACTACTTTATGCTGTAAATACTACAAAATGGAAATATACTCCATTGCTAGGATTAATTTTTGGAGTTGTATATTTAGGAATATTTAACTATTGGTTGAGCACCTTTCATCCTCTAGCAATTGTAATTGGGCCTGTTGCAAAAGGGATTCAATTATTTTTCTTTTTCCCTTTGTTGAAACTATCTTACACTTTTCCAAAAAAATATAAAGCAATTTCACAATCACTTTGTTATGTATTATATTCATATATAGTACAACAAGGCTTTTTAGCTTATGCATATGGATCTTTAGCTTCTACTACTATTAATTTACCGATAATTGCTCAGATAGCTAGTGTAACAGGTATGTGGGGAATTTCTTTTTTATTATTTTTACCACAATCGTTTATTGCAAATTACTTAATTAACAACAATAATCTTATTTTTTCAAAATATATTGAATCAAAAAAAGAACCTATTATGCTTTATTTGTTTATTTTCTTATGTGTACTTATTTATGGATACTCATCAATTAATTACTGGAAATATAAAACACCAGATAGATATGTTAAAATTGCAACTATTCAACATAATGCAGATACTTGGAAAGGTGGATATTCTCAGTATAAAAGTAACTTTGAGACCTTAACCCAATTAACTGATAAAGCAATGGAATTAAATCCAGATTTAGTTATGTGGAGCGAAACGGCTTTTGTCCCTAGTGTTGCATGGCATACTAAGTATCCAAGTAGTGAAAGAACTTCCAAATTAGTTGAAGATTTTATTTCTTTCGGGTCAGATTTAGATGTTCCCTTAATAACAGGTAATGTTGAAGGTGTTTTAAAAGATAATGGACAACCAGCTTTTTTAGATAGTGGAGAGTGGAATAGAGATGACTATAACACTATTATATTATTTGCCGAAGGGGAACTGAAAGACACCTATAGAAAACAACACCTTGTTCCTTTTACTGAATATTTCCCATATGAAAAACAATTCCCAAGATTTTATCAATTTTTAAAATCTAATGATTATCATTGGTGGTTACAATCTAATGAGTCTAAGGTATTTGATTATGAAAATCTTAAATTTTCCACTTCAATTTGTTTTGAAGATATATTCTCAGATATAAGTAGAGAATTTGTTAAAAACGGCTCTACTCTTTTATTAAACTTGTCAAATGATAGCTGGTCTAAATCAATTGCTGCTGAGCAACAGCATATGTATCTAGGAGCTTTTAGAGCAATTGAAAACAGAAAAAGTGTTGTCAGATCTACCAATAGTGGAATAACTTGTTTAATAACTGCTTGGGGTGAAGTTATAGAACCAATCACACCTTTTACAACAGATTTTAAAGTCTATAATGTACCAATTTATGATAATAGTGAAGAAAATATTAGCTTTTATACTAAGCATGGAGATTATTTTGTCTTTATTGCTTTCTCAATAGTTTTAGCAAATCTAATTTATAGATTAGCAAAATATATCTATTTTAAGTATAAAAAAAATCGACATTACACCTATCAAATATTGGAAAAAAGACCAATTGAAAGGAAAAATTATAAAAGAAGAAAATATTTAAATGATTCAGGATTAAAAAACATCTCTAAAAATATCAAAAAGTAAAAATTTAAGTTATTTTTAAATTTTTGATAGTTGTAAAAAAACAAAAGTACTGCAATAATAACTATAAAGACTATATAAATGTTAATTATTAAGGGAATAGAATGAGAAGTTTACATACTCAAGGATATACACAAAATAGAGAATTATCTTGGCTAAAATTCAATAAAAGAGTACTCGAAGAAGGAATGGATGAAACAGTTCCTTTACTTGAAAGATTGAAATTCATTTCTATCTTTTCAAGTAACCTTGATGAATTTTTCATGATTAGAGTTGGCTCTTTATTTGATATGCTTGAATATAATGATGATGTAGTCGATAATCGTTCTGGTCTTACACCAAAACAACAGCTATCTTTAATTTATTCAGAGGTTGCTTCTTTATACAAAGAAAAAGAAAAAGCTTATTTTGAAGTTGAATCACAACTAAGAATTCATCAGATTTCAAATTTAAGTTATAAAGAACTTACTAGTTCTGAAAAAAAATATGTCAAAAAATATTTTGAAAACAACGTACTTCCTATATTGTCTCCACAAATTGTGGATTCTAGACACCCTTTCCCTCATTTAAGTAACGAAACACTACATGTTGGAGCTATGTTAGATCAAAATGGTTCAGAATTATTTTCTGTAATTCCAGTACCTGAAGCATTACCTTCTCATATTTTTCTACCTGGTGCAAAAATCAGATATATTAGCATTGAAAATCTTATTTTAAAATTTTATGAAGAAGTATTTTCAATGTATAAAGTAAAAGACAAAACTATTTTTAGAGTTACTAGAAATGGTGATATTAACGCTGATGATGAAGCTTTTGAAATCGAGAATGATTTTAGAAAAAAGATGAAAAAGCTTTTACAAAAAAGAAAAAAATTAGCAGCAGTAAGATTAGAATTATCTTCAAATGTTAATAACAGTTTTATTGAATTTATTATTTCAAGAATTAATCTTACTAAAGAGAATGTATATATTACTGAAGCCCCTTTAGATCTCTCTTATGCCTTTGATTTGAAAGATTATATTGAACTTCCTTCAAAAAGAACTTTATCATATAAAGAATTTTCACCACAAAAAACTTCAAAAATAAATCTTAACCAAAGTTTAATTAAACAATTACAAAAAAGGGATTTGCTTCTTTCTTATCCTTACCAAAGCATGGATCCTTATTTAAAACTTATAAAAGAGGCAGCAAGTCATAAAAATGTAATTAGCATAAAAATTACAATTTATAGGTTAGCTAGCCAAGCTAAATTAGTTGAATATCTTTGCATAGCTGCAGAAAATGGCAAGGATGTAACTGTTTTAATTGAACTGCGCGCAAGATTTGACGAACAAAATAATATTGACTGGTCTCAAAGGTTAGAAGAGGCAGGCTGTAAGGTCTATTATGGTTTTGAAGGATTTAAAGTTCATTCAAAAATTACTTTAATTACTTTAAGTGAAAAAGGTAATTTAAGTTATTTAACTCAAATTGGTACTGGTAATTATAATGAAAACACCGCTAAATTATATACAGATTTAAGTTACTTCACAAGCGATACAAATATTGGCTTAGATGCAACACATTTCTTTAAAAATATGTCAATTGCAAATTTGATTGGTTCTTATAAACATATATTAGTATCTCCAGTTAACTTTAAGCCTTCAATTTTGAATTTAATTGACAGAGAAATTGAAAAAGGTGAAAATGGTTTAATTCAAATAAAAATAAATTCAATGACTGATGTTGATGTAATTGAAAGACTTAAACTTGCATCATGCAGCGGTGTAAAAATAAAAATGGTTGTTCGTGGAATTTGTTGTTTAGTCCCAAATGTAAAAGGTAAAACTGAGAATATTGAAATTATCAGTATTGTAGGTAGATATTTAGAACACTCAAGAATCTTTATATTTGGAAAAGGTGAAGAAGAGAAAGTATATATTGCTTCAGCTGACTTTATGACAAGGAATACAGAAAGAAGAGTAGAAATTGCAACTCCAATTACTAATCCCATAATTAAACAACAAATTCACCATATTATGGATATTTGTTTAAACGACAATGTTAAAGCTAGACGATTAGACAACAAAGGCAATTATCATAAAATTAAAAAAGTTGATAAATCAATTGATTGCCAAGCTATTTTAATGAAAGAAGCAATCGAAGAAGGTAAAAAACCTGTTATAAATGATGAGAAACTCATTCAAAGAATAATAAGAAAATTTAAGAAGAAGAAATAAATTGCATTGATATTATTTTATCAACTCTATTATCAAGGATTATTTGGACAATAAGTTCGTTGTCAATTAAAACACTTATTGTCCTATTGTTTGGTTTATAATTCATGTATCCAACATAAATTGATCCTTCAACAGGTAAAAGTTTGGCTAAAAATTTACTATTTTCTTTTGTAAAGCTATATTTATATTCATCCATTATATATCTATCTACCCACTCTACATTATATTCTTCTTCAAACATTTGCTTAAAATAAGTTTCACCTGTTCTATAATTAAAGGAATTTATTAATCCAATTTTATTACTTCTTGGTAAAATTATGCTATTATAAATTTCTAAAGAAGTTTCTTTTGAAAAAATAGATTGAACGCATGTAAGTAAAATTAATGTAAATAGAAATATTTTTTTATTCATATAATATAGAATAAAGCAAAATTAATTACTTCTCAAGATTTATTGAAACTAAATATCATCAACAAAGAAAAAGGAAAATAATATGAAACAAACAACTTTATTAGAATATTTAGAAACTGATTTTAATATTTCAATTAGAGATCCTCTATGGCAGGATATAAAATTAAGTAAATCAATTTATAATATATACATGACAAAACAAGTCCAAAAACTATCTAGAATTAAACAACTTGGACCTACAAACCTTATATATCCTGGTGCTATGCATACTAGACTTTGTCATAGTTTAGGCGTTTATCATTTATCTAAGGAAATAATTAAATCTTTGATTTCAAAATCAATAGATAATAATTTTACATTAGAAGGAATAAATAGTTTTTTAGCCGCTGCCCTACTTCATGATATTGGACATTATCCTTACACTCACTCTTTAAAAGAATTACCTTTGATAGATCATGAAATACTCGCGACTAAAATTATTAATGGTGAAAATGATTTAAATTCAGTTTTAAAGAAAGAGAAATTTAATTTAGATAAAATTTGCAATATTCTAAATTTTGAAGAAGAAGCTATTGATGATGAAATTAAATTCTACAAGTCTTTATTATCAGGGGCATTAGATCCAGATAAACTAGACTATTTGAATCGCGATGCATTCTTCTCAGGTGTAACATACGGGTTGCAAGATTGCTCTTTTATAATATCTCATTTAACAATTAGTAATAACGAAAGTACTCTTTTAGAAAGCGCAGTTTTATCTCTAGAACAGCTATTATTTTCTAAATATCAAATGTATCAAACCATTTATTGGCACAAAAGAACTAGATGTGCGACTGCAATGATTAAAAAATGTTTAATTTATAATTTAGAAAATGGAATAATTAAAGGAGACAACCTATATAATCTTGACGATTATAGTTTTATTGAGATTGCTCAAAAAAATTCTTCTACCTTTTTGAATGTATTAGACGTAAATGACAATAATTTATTAAAAACAAAATATGAAAAACCTTTTGACAAGACTAATAAATTCCATTATTTTTGTCTTGATTTAGAAAATAGAACTAAAGCTGAAAAATTTATTTTTAATTTATTAAAAGTGAAATATCCAAAGTTAAGGGAAGAGCAATTAATAGTTGATATTCCTGAACCTATTTCTTTTGAAGTAGATATCCCTGTTTTGTTAAAAACTGGAGAGATCACATCTTTTAAAGATTTAGAAGGGGTTTTCAGCAATTCTGTCATTAAAGGTTTTGAAAAAGCTTTGAGAAAAGTTAGAGTATTTACCATTGATGAAATATCTATAAATGAAATTGAAGAGGCTATAAATAGATGGGCGAAAAACTAAGTTACAAAAAACTTATTGAAGGTGATATTCCACCATGGGTTAGACGATATATCAAACAAACTGGTAAAACTATCAATACTTTTGACATGATTAGAGATAATGAAACAATCTTATTATCAGTTTCTGGTGGAAAGGATTCTCTAGCATTAGCCCTTGCCCTTGCATTAAGAAGAAAATGGCTTCCTATTAAATATAATTTAAAAGCAGTAATGATAAATTGGATTGAACACCCTATAAGTGATAGTGCCAAAGCAAGACTTTATGAATTTTTTGAATCATTAGATATTGATTTTACAATATTTGATGAACCACAATATTCTCCTTCCTTTAAAGGTGAATTCAATTGTTATCTTTGTTCAAGAAACAGAAGACGAATTCTTTTCAATTACGCTAAAGAGAACGATTTAAAAATTATTGCATTGGGCCATCACTTAGATGATCTAGTAGAAACAACGTTAATAAATACTTGTTTTAGGGGTAATTTTTCAACAATGTTACCTGTCCAAGAATTTTTTAAATCAACTCTTTTTATTATTAGACCAATGATTGAAGTACATGAAAAGGTGTTAATTAGGCTAGCTGAGAATTATGATTTACCAGTTGTTAAACCAGTTTGTCCTTACGATGCAACAAATATTCGATCAAAATTGAAACCAATTATTTCTAGTTTAGCTCATATTGATAAACTTACTAGAGAACACATATTCAAAGCACATGATTTCTCTGAAAAAATAAGTAGATAGAAACAATAGTTGTTACTTTTGACTTAACTTAAGCAAATTATAACAAGAATTTTTTAATTGTTAAATAAAGTACTTTTAACATAGCTATTTATACTGTATAATTTAACTAAAGTTATATACAAATAATATAAAGGAGCTATGTGTGCTGAATAAAAAAAACATTTTAACACTATTTATCCTATTAACAATTAATCTGAATATATTTGCTAGCTTAGGACTAGATGTAGGTTTAAATTATAACTCAAGTGAAGTTGACTCTGATGGTAATACCGTTGATAGTGAATATCCATTTAGTTTAGTCGCGCTTCCCTCATTCAGTGCCGGTAAGTTCTCAATTGAATTAAATACACCAATCTATTTTAAAGTTGATGAAGGATCTGTAGAATTTGATTTTTCTAATTATCTTCTTCCTGATGAGCAAGATGATTTTTTAGATTCTGCATATGTATATTCACAATTCTTTCTAAGCTTTATTAACTATGCACAATGGGCAAGCTTTAACGAAGATTTTGCAATTAGAATTGGTAAAATAACAAATAGCACTATCGGTGATGGAGCTCTTTTATATCACTATGAAGATGAAAATGTTGGTGAGTTTGAAACAAGAGCTGGATTACAATTTAAGTTCGATGCAAATATGATTAATTTACCATTTGGATTTGAATTGATAGCAACTGATATGTTCGACCCTGATTTATTCGGTGGTAGAGTATTTGTTGAACCAATATTCTTTTTAAACAATGATTTCTTAAATAAATTAACACTTGGTTATACCGTTACCTATAACTCAGAATATGAGGATTCTTCCTCTGATTATTGGTTAAATCTAGCTTATGATTTACAATTACCACTTTTCAAAACTGTGGATAATAGTATGATCTTATATTACGATTTAATAAGTGAAGCAGAGATTGATGATTCAACAGATGATCTTGTAAGAACTCTATCTCAAAGAGTTGGAGTTTATGGTTGGTATTTTTCAGATCTTACTTATGATGCTCATATTCAAAATATTATTGATGATGATGCAAGTGAGTATACTTTTGGTAAAAGTAACTGGGATTTAGTTTCTAAAACCATATTACCTCAATTTAAAGAAGATTTTGTAATCAGTGCAAATACTGGCTACTATTCAAATAATGGAATCTCCCAATTTACATTAGGCTCAGAAATAGAATTTGATGATTTAAAATTAGATAATTATGATCTTACTCTCGAACTTATCAGTTCTAAAGCAATTGGTCCCATTAGTGATATTTCAGCATCAGTTACAAAAAGTTATTACATAGATAGTTCTACTGATGAATTCAGTGAAGATTTTATAACTGGCTTAACCTCTACTAAAAACTTAGAAGTTGACCTTTCAGCAAATATAATATTTTATCAAGTCAATGCAATTACAGTTAGTATAAGTATTGAAGGTGATGAAAGTGGCAATATAGACCCTACCTATTCACTTGGGTACAAATTATCACTTTTATAGATTAGTGAGAAGGAATGTTTATGAACAAAACAATTAAAAGAATATTAATTACTCTATTACTAGTTACTTTGGTTGCACCTAGTATTTTTTCCCAATCAGCTACATTTAGTTTAGTTCAAGGTAATAAGAATACTTTAAATATTTATAATGAGTTTGGGAAAAAAATAAATGTTGTTTCTGAAGAAAATATAAATGTAACAGGTAAAGTACTTATAAAAACAATGGATACCCCTATTGTTCTAAATTATGACTATGGAACAATTGAACTTGCAAATAATTCTTTGTTAATTGTTGATCCATTTTCAATAAAACCTATACTTTACTTAGTTGACGGACAGTTAACTTTTTACTCAAATATAGATGAAATAAAAGACTATATTATATCAACACCTGTTAGTAAATATGAATTTAAAAGCCCTGCAAAAATTAAAGTTTTAAGCACAGAAAAATCCGAATATGGTTTATTCTTTGAAGGTGAAGGTACTTCTTATAATTCAATCACTGGTGAGACCACTGCTCTATCAAGTGATCAAATGATAGATATGTCTTTCCCTAATAATTTCTCTTTAACTATTCCTCAAGTAATTGCCGATGATAGCAATGATATTGAAAGTGAAGAGAATACTAAAGTTATTTCTAACTCATATATAGATAAAGACAACGAATTAACTCTTAAAAAAAGACTTACAAGTGAAGAATTTAGGTCAAATTTCTTAAATGATACATATTTAATGAATATTAAACCTATTCAAAAAAGTAATGATTTTGACAAATATACTACTATTAATTTTGTTATAACAGGAAATGGACAAGGTAATATTACAGCTTTAGATTTTCCAGCATTTTCTGGTTTAATACAAGCTGCGAAGAATAATGACCAAAATATCTTATTGATTGATGGTGGTAATACTATAAATGGTTCTCCATATGTTGCTTTTGATAAAGGTAAAACTGCTATAAAAATATTAGATATGATTGGTTATGATATTTTTGTCCCTGGTGCTATAGATTTAAGTTATGGAGTGGATTATTTAACTAAGTTAGATAAATCTACTAATATTAATTTTATCAGCACTAATGCAATGAATAAAGAACAATTATTCTATTTTAATCCTTTTGGCTTATATTTATTTGATGATTTCAGAATTGCAGTATTAGGGTTATCTAATCCTTCTGATATAACAACATTAATGGATTTAGATTTAACGAATCAAATATTAATTGAAAATGCTCAAGAAGCTATTGATAAAGCACACGAAGTTGCAGATTACGTAATATTAGTTTCAAACTTAAATTATGATATGTACGATTCAGCTTTTATTGCAAATAATGTTGATGGAATTGATCTTCTAATTGATAGTAATAATAGTGATGCTACTTTGATGAGTATTAATAAAGTACCACTAATATATACTGGAGTTGGTTATTCAGAAATACAAAATTACACAATAAAAGTTAAAGATCACGATGTTATATCTACAAGATATGCTAAAGTTTATTCTTCTAATATTTTTGAATCTGATAATCGATTACTAGCTTCACTAAATATTGACTCATTTGCTACTGATAAAAGTTTAAGTAATTTAATAAATGACATTACGTTACCTACTAATATGTCTTTCTTCTTAGTTCCTCCTACAATTCAAAATGTTTCAGTAACTTCAAATGATATACAAATCACATCAACTACTGTTGAAGAAAAAGAGGCCCCATCAGCACCTACTTTTGTTTCTCAAGGAAAAGTATTAAATAAACCTACTTTTAAAGATGAAGTTAAGACTTCATTAGTTAAAACTCCTAAAGCACCTACTTTTGTTTCAGATAGTAATAAATCTGTAATACCTAAAGCTCCAAGCTTTAGTACAAATAAAGTTAATACTCAATTATCAAGTTCACAAGAGAGTGAAAACTTAATCAATCCTCCTAAATTTAAACCTATTTCTTTCAAAGTTCGCAAAGAAGAAATAGTTGATCAAGAATCTTTAGATAACGAAGTTGAAGAAATTCTTATTTCGGAACCTAGAAAAGCTACGATGTACACAGGAGAAGATTTAAAAGTAAAAACTCATGTAGGTCTTGATACTTATATTACTGCAACCTCTGATATAAATGATTCAACATTCACAAATAATGATTATTATGGAGATATAACAATTATTCCTTATATTTCTCATGGAGAATATTCTTTAGGACTAAGATTAGTTGGTGAATTAGATGAATCTTTGAATTTTACTTCAAATTTATATCCTTTACCTACAACTGATTCTGAAGTTAGTGAATATATTACAAGCTTAATTGATCATATTTCTATTAAGAATCCTAGTGAGTCTATTGATATTCAAATAAATAGAGATGAATTTGATACAAATACATCCTCTGCTGTCTCGTATGATACTCTAGGAGGTACTGATTTACACTATGATAGTATATTTGATTCTCAAGGATTTACATTAAAAGTTTTAGCCTCTTCATTAGATATTTATAATGTTATTAATTCTACATCAGATGAATTTATGGCAGTTAATGCTGTTTTCAAACCATTAGACTTAATTAACCTTAGTCTTGGTGCAATTGCAATTGGTAACAATTCAACTCTAGATATTTATCCTTCAATTAATTTAGATTTTATACCTGTAAATAACAAAGATATAAAACTTAATCTAAATTTAGGAGCAACATTATACTTTAGAGCACTTCCTAGTTTTAGTTTCTTAACAGTATTTAACCCAAATGATCCTAACTTAATCCCCAATTACCTAGCTAATGCATCAATAGATATTATTTCTGAAACGCTTAAACTTTCTTTTGGAGGTAACTATTTAGTAACAGAAGATTCTAGTTTGTTCACAACTAACATGATTCATAAAGATGTTATCAATTCAAATATTTTCACTGAAGTTGATTCAAATACTCTTTCAGCTGTAATAAAAGTTGGTTATGAAAATAATAATATTGACTTCAATGCTACTTATACACTACCAATGGAAATGCCTACATTTGAATTTGGTGAGGATTTAATTGATCTTGATTTGGCATTAGACTTTAATAAGTTTGAATTAGGTGGTTTCTATTTATATAATGACTTTATTGAAAATTTAAAGAATATTACTGACATTCAAGCATTCTTGATTAATAGCTATACTGAGTATGGTGCCTATGTTACATTCAACATGGATTTATTCTCAGTAACTAGTACCCTTTATTTACCAAGTTCAACTAGTGCACCATTAGCTTTAGATTTATGTTTCAATTTAAAGTTGGATCATGCTTTTTAAAAATTAATTAATTATAAATTACCCTAGTTATCGAATTTAATATTTGATTCTAGGTTTTTTTTATGTACAAAATTTATTATTTTTTATGCTATAATACTTTTAATATGAGAATACATGAATTAAATAAATTAGTTGCACAAAGAATTGCAGCAGGAGAAGTAATTGAAAGACCTGCTTCAGTTGTTAGAGAATTAATAGATAATTCTATTGATGCTAAGGCTACATCAATAACACTAAAAGTAAAAAATGGTGGTCTTGATGAAATCACACTTATCGATGATGGTATTGGAATCAACAAAGATGATTTAGAAATTTGTACAAATAGTCATACCACAAGTAAGGTAAATAGTATTGATGATTTATATCATCTAACTAGCATGGGCTTTAGAGGTGAAGCGTTATATTCTATAGCTGCAGTAAGTAAATTAACAATCTCTAGTAGTTATCAGGGGAATTTAGGACATACTATTATTGTAGATAATGGTAAAAAAAGCACCATTATTCCTAATGGGCCTGACATTGGCACTAAAATTAGTGTAGAAGATTTGTTCTCAGAAATACCAGCTAGAAGACAGTTTTTAAAAAGAGCTTCTACTGAAGCAACAATGTGTAAAAATGTTTTGATTGAAAAAGCTTTAGCTTTTAATGATGTTGAATTTAGATATTATAATGATGATAAGTTAGTATTACACTTACCAAAAACATCCAAACAAGAAAGGATTGTAAGTACTCTAAATGGTAAAAATAAAATCATTTCGAAAGACACGCTTGAATTACAGTCTAAATATGAAAGATTTTCATTATATGCTGTTGCTGGATTACCATACATAAAAAGAAGCGATAGGTCTCATATTAAAGTTTACATTAATAATAGACCAATACAAAATTATGCTCTTCAGCAAGCTGTTACATATGGTTATGGAGAATTACTTCCTGGTGGTAGTTATCCCTATTGTTATTTATTTTTAGATGTTGATCCAACTTTAGTTGATTTTAATATCCATCCAGCTAAACGTGAAGCAAAACTAAGAATTCAATCTGAGATACATCATGCGGTTGTTACTATGATTCAAAAACAGATGCACCGCCCTATTCCATCACTTGAAGATACCTTTTATCAAAGTGATTTACCGATTGAAAATAATGGAATTGCAGATAACAGTAATACATTGAAAGATAATTTTATAAAAAAAGCGCCTATAACATCTTATTTTTCAAATTCATCTCAATCCATTGGTAAAGAATCGTTTGTAGGAGAAGATCCTAGACCTAGAACCCCTGATTGGTTTGAAAAAGCAAAGGAAGTATTATCACAGCCAACCTCAATTTTAGAAGATAATAATTCTCAAGAAAAAGATAATTTTTTTGAATGGGATAAGGTTGAAAAAACTGAATTCAAATATATAGGTCAAGCATTTAAACTATTCTTGATTGTTGAAAAAGATAATGAACTTTTTCTAATCGATCAGCATGCTGCCCATGAGAGAATCCTTTTTAATGAAATTAGGGAAAGACAAAGTACGCAAGAGCTTTTAATACCAATTTCTTTTGAAGTTGAAAGAGATGTTGATAATTACTTATTAGAAAATACTGATATTTATGCAAACTTAGGAATTGAATTAAACAGAACAGGTGATTTGTTATGGGATTTAGTTTCAATACCAACAGTTTACAAACCTATTGAGAGTAAAATTATAGAATATATACAGAAAAATACTGGTGATGCTAAAGCTATAGAAGAAGGAATTTTTGCTATTCTCGCATGTCATAGTGCTATTAGACAGGGAGATGAAATCGAAGATAAACTCGCTATCAGCTTAATTAAAAAAGTATTTGAGCTAGACGAACCTGTTTGCCCACATGGTAGAACCTTTCTAATTCATTTTAATAATGATGAATTAAAAAGGGCTGTGGGAAGGACTTAAGTCAATTTTGATATTTGAGTCAACTGAATTTATATCTTTGTAAATTAACTCTATATAATACACATTTTCAAAATTATCAATTTTAATTTTAAATTGATAATTTTGATATGCAAAATTATTTACATAATTTTTTGAGGCAAGCAAATTTTTTTCACTATCATAATAATTTACTACTAAATCCCAAATTTCTAGAGGAACCAAGGTTGATACAAATTGTAAATCATTGGTTGTAGGATTTGATAAAAATATTATATTAGATTCTTTTAAATATATATTTACATCATTTCTATTATTAAATTGATTGGAAATATTTATTGTAGTTGATATTTGTCTTCCATCATCACTTGTCAATTTTATTTCATAATCACCCTCTTCAAAATGATATGAAACTAAATCTATATACGATGAGCCCAAATATTGTTGATCATTAATATCAATTTGAACAGGTTCAATATCCCAAACTAAATCTTTATTTGGGCTAATTAATTCATAGTTTTTTATGTTAATTTCTGAATCTGATAATTTAATTGCCAATTCAAGTTTAGGATATCCATGAAATAATGATAACTCATCATAAAGTTCATCACCATTAGTTACTGAATGAGAGCGAAAAGTTAAATTATTAGTAATAGAAGCATATGTATCTGTAATTATAAATTCTTGTTCACTACACGATAGGAATAAAATACTTATTCCTATCATGATAGTGATAATTAAACTTTTTTTATAATTCTTTAAGATATGATCTAACTGGGTTCGCATAAGCATTTAGTGCGTACTTTTTAACATCATCATTTAAATGACAATATTTATTTAAGAATTTTTCAGTATCAAAATCTTTATAATGATCTTCAAATTTATTTGTGTTTTCTAAATAATCATAAGCAAAATAGTTTGTTGGCCATAATTTATAATTTAGATGAATTTGTCTATCAATTTCCCTAGCTACTTGGTTATGGTCTTCATATTTCTTATCTGTTAATGGTTTACCAATATGTACATGAATTCTTCCTTTAAATTCTCTTAATCCTTTAACTAAAGAAATTAAATCTTCATGCTTTTTCTTACTATAGGCACCTTCATTAAATAATTTAGTAATTTCTTCCCTACTTTTGTTAATGTCGCAAGGATCGTATTCATAAGAAACAGAAACTGGAGTAATCCTACATTTATTAATCAATTCACTAAAAGGTATTTTACTCTTCCTCATTGATAAATAAAGCATTTTTATAATTGCAGGACTTGTTTCATCTATTCCATCTTTTGCTCTTCCACTTTTCTGAGCAACCCAAATACTTTTGTTTCTATCTAAAATAGTCTCACAAAAATATTTGCTTAATCTTATAGACTCAATATATTTTTCTCTTAAAGGGAGTGTTCTCTTTACAACAATCCCACCATTTAATCTAAATAAGGTTTCAGCTACTTTACTGCTCATTAAATTGTCACCAAAAGCCATCTCACATAACTGTTTTTTGTTCTTAAATAAGACGTAATCTAATAAGGCACAATCTAAAACAATGTCTCTGTGATTAGAAAAGAATAAATATGAATCATCACTAGTTAGATTTTCCATACCTGAGAAAGTTAATTCCGTTACAGATCTATCTAAAAGAGTTGGGATAAAATATCCTGAAGTAATAATCCTTTGGAAATCATCATAATTGTGAACATCATTTAATGCTATAATTATTTCTTGTGTTAATTTACCTATCTTTTCTTTATAATCAGGGGCTTTGCTGTCTAATATTATCCCAAGAAACTGTTGAATATATTGCGGATTATTCTGCAATAATTTAACACCTTCCTCAGCTTTTTCTCCAATTAACGGAGCTATATCTTCATAAGAATTTAAATCCATATTTTTTGCTCCTAACCGTGTAGTGATCTAATATATTGTGTTCTTTCCCATAATGTTGGATCATCCATTTTTTCTTGTGCTAAAACACCCTTAAAACTATTTATGGAATTATAATTATTATTTTCCATCCAATTATTTAAAGTTTCAAGCATTAAGTTTATGGATTCAAGACCAGTGTTCATAAGAACGCTACAAATTTCAACAGCAGATGCTCCAGCTAATAACATTTTTACTAAGGTTTCACCATCATGAATTCCTGTATTAGCACATAAATCTAAATTTATTTCTTCACTCATAAGACCTACCCATCTAAGAGTTTGGGAGTATTCTGATTTTGAAGAAAGGGAACTACCACGTTTAATAGAAATTGTATCTATGTCAATGTCAGGATTATAGAAACGGTTAAATAATACTAAACCATCATACTTTAGAAAATCAAGTTCCCTAATAATATTTGAATTAGAAGAAAAATTTGCACCCATTTTCATCGATAAAGGTAATTTGATTTCTTTTCTTGCAATTTTTGCAAATTTAATAAAATCTTTTTCAATTTTTCTACCATCAACATTAGCATTAGATGCCATAATATAATGATTTATTTCAAAAGCATCAGCTCCACAATAAGCAAAACGTGGTGCATATTCTTTTATCCATGAACCGTCACCAGTACCATTTAAAGAAGCAATAATTGGTATACTACAAGCTTTTTTTGCATCTTCAATTAAAGTCAAATACATATCGATAAAATGATCTTCGCTCGCACCTTTTAAAAACCCATATGCATCAGCATGGTTCATAAAAGATTGTTCCATATCAACATTTGATTCTGCATCTTTATCAATTTGTTCTTGGAAAATTGATTTAACTACTATTGCTGCAACTCCAGCATCTTCTAATTTTTTTATACTATCTAAGTTTGCAGTTAGAGGACTACTTGCGGCTATGATAGGATTCTTTAGTTCTAATCCCATATAATTTGTTGTAAGATTCGCCATTATAAAACTCCATTTTTTATAAGAATTAATTTTTATAATTCAATATATTTCATAACTCTAAATATAATAATCTATTTTACAAAATAATTAAAGGAATTTTATAAATAATATAAAATATATGCGTATAATAACCATATAAGAACATATATGGTTATCAAAGATTAATTAAGATATACTTTGTCAAGTAATTTTATAGATAAAAAATGTAAAATAATTCAAAAACATTCACTAAAATTAATTAGAATTATGAGTTTATCTACTAATTTTTAATTAATTAAAATTATATTAACTTAGTTTTTTTTCCATATTCTTGCGCTTTAAACGATGTTTTAAATAAGAATTAACAATTATCGTTCTAGCATTTCTAGCCTCAGTAATATTTGCATTTCTTAATCCCTTTAGCGGGTATGGAATATTAAGTTGTTCATATTTACTCTCACCCATATTATGATATGGCAAAACATCAACTCCATAGATATTATCAAAGGGTGAAAGAATTTCACCTAATTTCTCAAAATGTTCTATGTCCTCAGTTATTGTTGGCACTAATACATGTCTAATTATTACTTGAATATATTTAGAATCTAATAGTTTTAAAAATTCAATCGGTTTATTTGATGGAATACCAGTTAACTTTTGATGTTCTTTTGAATCGCTATGTTTAATATCTAATAAAACTAAATCAGTATTTTCTAATAAAAGATCGTACTTTTCTAAATTTTTTTCATCAAAACAGCCTGCTGAAGTATCTAGACAAGTGTGTATACCTCTTTTCTTAGCTTCAACAAATAGTTCAGTTAAAAATTCTAACTGAAATAGAGGCTCCCCGCCTGTAGCGGTTAGCCCCCCATTTATATAAAAATCTATATTCCTTTCATATTGATTCAAAATTTCGTCCACAGTCATTTCAGTCCCTGCATTTTTCTTCCAGGAATCTGGATTATGACAATAAAGGCATCTCAAAGGACATCCCTGCAAAAAGACTACAAATCTGATTCCAGGACCATCAACTGTACCGAAAGTTTCAATAGAATGAATATAACCCAATTTAAATTACCTCATGGAATGTTCTAGATATTACTTCATCTTGTTGTTCTTTAGTTAGTTTATTAAAGTTAACTGCATATCCTGAAACCCTTACAGTAAGTTGAGGGTACAATTCAGGATGTTTTTGAGCATCAAGTAAAGTCTCTTTTCGAAATACATTTACATTAAGGTGGTGGCCACCTTTATTTGCATATGCATCTAACATTGTAACTAAATTATTAATTTGTGATTCATTTACTTTCATTTTTTGACTCCTATAAATTAATCTTCTGTTGGAACTTCACAAGCACACATAGGTTTATTTGTAAAATTAATTTCAATCTCATCATCTTTACCTAAAGCTTCAGGAATGATTGAGAACGTATTTGAAATTCCATCTTGAGCTTCGCTAAATGACAATTTAGCAACTGAACTTAGTGAAGCAATTGCTCCCTTTTTATCTCTAAGATGCATGGGATTTGCACCTGGGGCAAAAGGAATTCCCTCTTTTCTTCCATCTGGAGTTGATCCGGTAGCTTTACCGTATACTACATTACTTGTAATGGTTAATAATGAAGTAGTAGGAACACTATTTCTATAAGTGTGATTTTGTTTTACATATTTCATAAATAATTTCAAAATATCATCTGCAATATCGTCTACTAAATCATCATCGTTACCAAACTTAGGGAAGTCTCCTTCGATTTTGTAATCTACTGCAAGACCATTTTCATCGCGAATTACTTTCACTTTTGCGTATTTAATTGCAGAAAGTGAATCAGCAACAACAGACAAGCCTGCTATACCTGTTGCAAAATACCTTTTGACCTCTTTATCATGTAAAGCCATTTGAACTCTTTCATAAGAATATTTATCATGCATGTAATGAATTATATTTAATGTATTTACATATACACTTGCTAACCATTTCATCATATCTGAATATCTTTTCATAACCTCATCATAATCTAAATACTCAGAGGTGATAGGTTTATAAGTTGGGCCAACTTGTTCTTTAGTCTTTTCATCAACTCCACCGTTTATTGCATATAATAAACATTTAGCTAAATTAGCTCTAGCACCAAAGAATTGCATTTCTTTTCCAAGTCTCATTGAAGATACACAACAAGCAATAGCGTAATCATCGCCATGAGTGACTCTCATTAAATCATCATTTTCATATTGAATTGAAGAAGAAAGTATAGATGTTTTTGCACAAAACTTTTTAAATCCTTCAGGTAAATTCACACTCCACAAAACTGTTAGGTTTGGCTCAGGAGCAGTACCTAAATTACTTAAGGTATGTAAATATCTAAAACTAGATTTTGTAACTAAAGTTCTACCATCAATTCCCATTCCTCCAATAGATTCAGTTACCCAAGTTGGATCACCTGAAAATAATGCATTATATTCAGGAGTTCTAGCAAATTTAACAAGTCTTAATTTCATGACAAAATGGTCAATGAATTCTTGAATTTGTTCTTCACTATATACATTGTTTTCTAAATCTCTAGTAGCATAAATATCAATAAATGTAGATGTTCTACCTAGACTCATAGCAGCACCATTTTGCTCTTTTACTGCAGCTAAGTAGCCAAAGTATAACCATTGAATAGCTTCTTTTGTATCTTTAGCTGGTTTACTTAAATCAAAACCATAGATATTACCAAGCTCTTTTAATTCATTTAAGGCCCTAATTTGTTCACTAAGTTCTTCTCTATCTCTTATAGTATCACTATCCATTACAGCTGAAGTTGATGCTTTTTGATTTTTTTTATCTTGAATTAAAAAATCAATTCCATATAATGCTACTCTTCTGTAATCACCAATAATTCTACCACGACCATATGCATCAGGAAGCCCTGTTATAATGTGAGAACTTCTACATTTTCTCATTTCAGGTGTGTAAGCATCGAATACACCTGCATTGTGTGTTTTTCTGTAATAGGAATAAAAATCTTTAACTGTTGGATCTATTTCGAAGTTATTATCAGAAAGTGCTTTTTCAGCCATTCTAATACCACCATTAGGTTGTAAAGATCTTTTAAAAGGTTTATCAGTTTGGAAACCAACAATTGTTTCTTTATCTTTGTTTAAATAAGCTGGGCCATGACTTACAATTGTTGATATGATTTTTGTATCCATATCAAGGACACCGCCCCTATCTCTTTCTTTTTTATTTAAATCTAAAACTTGATCCCATAAAATTTTAGTATTTTCTGTTGGTCCAGAGAGAAAACTATCATCACCTAAGTAAGGGGTATAGTTTTTTTGAATAAAATCTCTTACATTAACTTCTTTTTTCCAAGAAATGCCTTTGAAAGAATTCCAAGCAAGTTCATTCATAATATTATCTCCTGCAATGTTGCATTTTAATCGTTTAGTTAAACATGTCTAACTTTCAAGACAAAAATACTAAAAAAGCAAAAAATAAGCAAGCCCTTAAGAAAAAATGAAATAATAATAAATTCTTATTTTAGTAATATTAATACAAAAATTAGCATGATATTAGTATATTAAAATCATGGTTATGAAAATTAATAATCCAAATGTTGATTTTATTGGAAAAATGGTATATTAAATCAATTATTAGCGCATTCTAAATTAATCTAAACAAATAGAAAAATTATTAATTAATTTTATTAAAAAAGCATTAAAAATAAATGTTAATCTTTAAAGAAAAAAAAACAATACCGTAACGATATTATGGATCGCAACAGTATTGTTGATTTTATATAATATTATTAAAAATATCTACTTCTTAAAGAACGTAAGGTACTTTTAAATTATGAGATTGGTAGACAATAAAGGTTTCAACATCAGCAACTTCATCTATTTTGCCAATTTCATTTTTGAAAAAATCTAATAAAGTCATATCATCTTCTTCATTTAAAATTAATTGAACCATTAAATCATAACGACCGGTAACAACTGCAACAGATACAACACCTCTTAAATCAGCGAATTCAATTGCTTTTTTATCTAAATCCAAAGTATTTAGTTTTACACCCATCATTACAACTTGTAAACCAGGAACTAATTCCGGATCTACTAGACCAGTTACGGAAAGAACACCCTCTTCTATAAGCTTGTTAACTCTTGAACGTACAGTATTTTCTGTAATACCTTGATTATCTGCAATAGCACTAAAAGGCTTTCTTCCATCAATCAAATCACGAATTATTTGCTTATTTGTATCATCTACTTTTTTAATCATAATTCTTAACCATTTTTCCTTTCAAATTCTTTCATAAATTGAGCTAATACTTCAACATCAGCTTTTGGACAAGCAT
Organism: Sphaerochaetaceae bacterium; assembly: GCA_963677735.1. GTDB lineage: Bacteria > Spirochaetota > Spirochaetia > Sphaerochaetales > Sphaerochaetaceae > Pleomorphochaeta. The sequence continues at coordinate 671,905 of OY782505.1, read as the reverse complement.
TGTATACACTAGCTCTTAATCCACCAACACTTCTGTGTCCCTTAAGTCCTAGCATACCTTCTTTTCCAGCTTCTTCCAAGAATTTTTTTTCTAAATCTTCAGTAGGAGCTCTAAATACGATATTCATTTTTGATCTATAATTAGCATCTACAGGAGATCTATAGAAAGATGAAGAATCAAGAACATTATAAATAATATTACTTTTTTCTGTAGCTCTTTCTAACATTCCTTGAGCTCCACCATTCTTTTTAACCCATTCTAATACTAATTTAACACCCCAAATTGAGAATACAGGAGGAGTATTAAATAGACCATCTCCAGCAGAATGTTTAGCATAATTTAAATAATTGGTCAAATTAGAATTTTGTTTTTCTAGCATATCTTTTTTCATAATGATGAAAGTAGCACCAGCTGGTCCTAAGTTCTTTTGAACTCCACCATAAATCATTGAGAATTTATTAACATCAACAGGACGAGATAAAATATCAGAAGACATGTCAGCAATTAATGGAGTGTCACCAGTATCTGGGAAATCTTGCCATTCAATACCACCAATGGTTTCGTTAGAACAAAGGTATAAATATGAAGAATTTTCAGAAGGTTTAACAGTTTTTGGATCTGGTAATGTAGAGAAATTTGATTCTGTTCCATCAAAGTAATAGTTTACTTTTCCAAGTTTTTCAGCATCTTGTCCAGCTTTATTTGACCATGTACCACTTTTAATATAATCAGCAACTGTTCCTGGACGTAAAAAGTTCATTGGAATCATTGTGAATTGTAAAGTAGCTCCACCACCTAAGAAATAAACATCATAATCATCACTAATTCCTAACAATTCTCTAAATAGGTTTTGTGCATCAGCGTACATATTTGCAAACATTGCACCACGGTGTGATGTTTCAATCATAGATTGGCCATTGCCTTGGTAATCTTTAATTTCTCTTTCAAGAGTTTCTAATACTTCAACAGGTAATACAGATGGACCTGCAAAAAAGTTGTATTTACGTGACATTATAGCTTTCCTCCCTTAGAAAGTTCATCAATAATTGCATATGCTTCTTCACCAATACGCAATAAATTTTCTGTTGTGTTAGCACCAACATGAGGTGTTAAAATAACTTTTTCTTGTTTTAGAATTGGGTAATCTTCACTAGGTGGATCGCTTGGATAAACATCAGTACAATATAATGCTACTTTATTATTTTCTAATGCAGCACACATATCATCAGCATCTACTACTGGACCACGACATGTATTAATTACAACAGGAACTTTAGAACAGTTTGATAATAATTTTGAATTAATCATACCACGAGTTTCATCGGTTAAAGGCATATGTAATGAAACATAGTCTGCATCTTTAATTGCTTCTTCAGGAGTAGCTTTCATTTCAGCTTTATCGCTAGAAGAAACATATTTATCATATGCTACAACTTTCATGCCAAATGCTGCTGCTCTTTCAGCAACTTTTTGAGCAATATTACCAATGCCAAATAAACAAAGAGTTTTACCATATAATTCGGTTCTCTTAATTTGTTTTTTTAACCATTTACCATCTTTCATTCCGTTATGATATTCAACAATATGTGTAGGAGCAGCAATTAAATGAGCCATAACAAGTTCTGCAACAGCTACTGATGAAGCTTTTGGTGTGTTACGAACTTCGATTCCTTTAGATTGAGCATACTCTTTGTCAATATTATCAATACCAACCCCACCTCTAATAATTAATTTCAAATTTGGTGCTTGATCGATATATTCCTTTGTACAGATAGTCTTTGATCTAACTAGTACAACATTTGCTTCACTGAGTCTTTGTTTATCATCAGTTACTTCACCAAATACTGAAAGTTTTCCAGCAAGTGATGCATCAAATGCGTCAGAAATAAGAATTAGCATAATTAACCTCTTTTTGTGATAATTTAGGTATCACTATTTTTTGATTTAAGAATATATTATATTGGTGAATTTGTCAATTTTATTTTGAATTTTTTTGCTATTACTCAATAAATCATACAATAATTTATAATTAACTATTTTATAAATAAACTATTATTTTGTTAAGTATTTAGAAAGACTTTTGTCTATAAAAATAAAAACCGCCTAGTCATTGACTAAGCGGGAAGTAATCTTAATAAGATTTTGAAGCATGTAACTTTCTAGCTTTTTTTAATTGCTTACGAGCATTAGCTTTTTTCTTTCTATTAAGAATGGTGGATGGCTTTTCGAAGTATTCTCTTTTTTTATACTCACGAATTATACCTTCTTTTTCTACCATACGTTTAAAACGTTTGATTGATTTTTCTAAAGGTTCGTTATCATCAACTTTAATATATGCCATTCAATATCACCCCCTTCCCTTCTTTAATGCATTGGGCAAGTTTTTTAGTTGGAATAAATTTTAATCCAACAAATGTGAATATATATAAATAAATATAATTATTCAACACCTTTTAGCTAATTAGCTAATATATTTAATAACTTTTTAAAACTTTACTACTTAGCTATTTTATTATGTACTTTGTTTAATATCAATTATATTTAACTGTATTGATTCAGAATTTTGGAAATTGTTATATCCCATCTTAAATACTATGTCAACAAACATATCTTTTGTAAATTCTTCATCAATTTTTTTACCACCATTCCAGTAAATACATGGCCACCTATAACTATTAAAGGAAATAACGAGTTTAACATTTCTATTACCATTCTTTCCTCCATTAACAAAATTATAATCTATCAATTGGGCTTTTTCGATATGAAATACTAAAGGAGTATTATTTTGACCATAAGGTTCAAATGTTTGAACTAAATCCATTAGCTTTGGATTAAAATCTTTCTCACTAATACTACAATCAATTTCAACCTCGTCATCGCTAACATCTTCTAAATCATCCATATGATCTAACTTATCACTTACTTGTTTAACAAATAAGTCAAGATTTTCTTTTTTCAAGGAAAATCCACCCGCATTAGCATGTCCACCAAAGTTTAGTAGCAAAGGTTCAAAGTTTTTTAAGAATTTAGTAATATGAAAACCTTTAGGAGATCTCATACTACCTATATATGTTCCATCTTCATTATCACAGAGAACCATGCTCGGACTTTTAAAAGTATTCATCAACCTAGAAGCCATCAATCCTGTAATACCTCTAGCTACTTTTGTATTTTTTACAAATACTAATTTTGATCCAAAAGCTTCATAATTATCTTGAGCTTCATTTTGCATACTATGCCATGCTTCATCACTTAACTTTTGTCTTTCTTTATTAAAAGAAAATAATTCTGCTGATTTACTTTCAATTTCTTCTTGATCAGATGCCAAAAACATTTCAATTGCAACTTGAGGATTACCAAGTCTGCCAGCAGAATTAATAATTGGGGAAATATTCCAACCTATGTGGGTTGTTGTTATCTTTTTATTGATTAGTTTTGCTTGAGCTAAGAGAGGCAATAAAGACTTTCTAGGATTTGTTGAAAGGACATTTAACCCTCTTCTTACTAGTATTCTATTTTCATCTTCCATAGGCATCATATCTGCAACAGTACCTATAGCTACTAAGTCTAATACTCTATCAAAATCTTTAGATAATAATGGATCGTTAGAAAATATAAGAGAATTGAAAATTCCCATAAGAACGTCTAATTCATCTCCAATAATCTCACTATATCTACCACTTTTAGAGATCTTAGCTAAAGCAAATAAACTTTTAGAGCTTAATGAGGGAAAACTTTGATTTAGTGCTGGTCGTAAATCTTGTAAATATATTTCAAATTGAGAATTGAAAGCTTTACTTAATTGTCTTTTTTCTACCTCTGCATCTAAAACAATTATTGGAATATTACAGTTTAAAAACTCAATTAACTTACTTTGCTGAGGACTCATTAACCCGGGATTAATTATTTCAATAATCCTATCTATTACTACAAGATTTCTCACTTTCATAGCTTGTATTATAATTGAATCATTGCCAGGTTGAGCATGTAAAAGGATATAATCTTCATTAAAATATTGAGATGAAGCAAATCTCAATGCCCAAATAAATTTAGCACAAACTCCACAACCAGCTAAATGAGGAAAAGGATATTTACTTCCCTTTTGTTTTGGATCGATTATTGCAAATGCATCAGGTAATACTTCACCACTTATATGATGATCTAATACTATTGTATCAATAAATAAAGAATTAGCTGCTGCTATTTCCTCAACTTCACTTATTCCACAGTCGACTGTAATTATTAAACTAATACCATCTTCTTTAGCTTTATTTATTTTCTCAACTGTCATTCCATAAGGATCGTTACCATCTGGTACAGTATAGCTAACATCAACACCAAGTCTTTTTAATTCATTTACTAATAATACAGTGCTTGTAATACCATCAACATCCTTGTCCCCAAAAACTCTGATTTTTTCTTCAGATTCGATAGCATCTAAAACTCTTTCAATAGCACTTTCCATATCTTTAAATTCAAATGGACTGTGCATAAATAATAAATCGTTTTCTAAAAAATATTTAACCTTATCTCTATCTGTAATTCTTCTTCTTGCAAGTATTGAACAAGTAAGTAAATCCACCTTATATCTAGATGATAATTGCCTAACCTCTTCAATATCTAAACTTTTTTTAATCCACTTCATATATTCCCTTTGTCTAATTATATACATTCAAACTTTTTAATGGATGCCCTATAATTTTAATAATCCATTTAATCATATAAGATTTAATTCTTTGCGCTGTTGTTTTATATAATTGTACCGCTATAGCTTCTTCTAAATCTAAATTTTGTGTAATTATAAGATATTTTCTAGCCTTTGGAGGTAATATCATATTAGAAGAATTAGAACATTTTTTACAACTAGGTACTGTTAAAGAATCTGAAAAATATAATATTTCATCTTCTTCATATTTTTTTTCACAATTTGGACAATATTCAAAATTTTCAAAAAAACCATGATCTTTTATAATTCTTAATATAAATTGAATAACAATTAAATCTTCATTAATAGAATTATCTTCCAATAAATCAAGACTTTTCGTAAATAAACTATAGGAAAATGCTAAGTTATCACTATAAGTTTTTAATATTATTTCACTTAATAGTGAAGCTGTACATACTTTTGAAAAGTCTGTAGAAAGTAAATCATGGGAGGCTATTAGGTTAATGTCCTTCAAAACATATTGTTTATTAGTTGGATTATAGTAAAGAAAAAATTGTCCTTCTTGGAATCTAAATGCTTTAGGTGCCTTTTTGCTTGTTTTTGCACCAAAGGCCCTAACGGTTATTATACCCAAATCTAAGCTTAATAGTGTTAAATTGACATTATTCACACCATCTCTTCTACTGTGAAGAACAATAGCTTGAGTTACGATATTTCTGTCCATTAAGCCTCCATTTAAGTATAACAACAATAATAATAACTAGAATAAAACAATTATTCTATATATAATCAACCGTTTCTAAAAAACTTAAATTAATTATAGAAATGCGTTTACTCTTATGATATTATAATAAGTATTATGACTAAAGTTAAGCAAATTGCAATATTACTTTTTATTTCCTCTTTTTTTATTGTATCCTTATTTAGTATAAGTTTACAAAAAACACCTTTACCTAATCCTTTTCCAAGTGAAGAGAACTTACAAAATTTTGAAAAAACAATAAGTGTAGAGCAATATGATAAAGAATCTTTAGATAATATTGAAATATCTCTTATAACTATTTCTCCAGCAGATCCTATATATAGTTGGTTTGGGCACTCAGCAATTTTAGTTCAACAAGATGCAAATACTTCAATCATTTATGACTACGGTATTTTTAGTTTTAATAGTGATAATTTCTACAAAAATTTTCTTCAAGGTAAAATGTATTACCTTTTACTACCATCCTATGCTGAAGATAGAATGGAAATTCCAATAGAAGAGAACAGAACTGTTACTAAAGTCACATTAAATATAGCTGATGAAAAAAAAGTAGATATTATTAATTTCTTAAATTACAATGCTAGAAGTGAAAATAATACGTATCTATATGACTTTTATGTTAATAATTGTGCAACTAGAATCCGAGATATTATTAACTGGATTACAGATGGTGATTTTGAAAAATGGGCAAAAGACCAATATACTCCATATACTTATAGGATTTTATCTACCGAAGAGCTAGATAGATCTTTAATTGTTAATTGGGTTTTAAATAGTTTTTTAGGTAGAAACTGCGATATAAATATCACAACATGGGAAGCTATGTTTGCACCACAATATTTAGAAAAAGCTTTTTTAGATTATGAAAAGTTAAATCCACAATCCTCTGTAATTTACAAAACAGACGATTCAACTACTTTTGATAGTGCTTCATCAAAATCTTTACATCTTCTGTTTTACACTATAATTTCTCTAGTACTTAGCATAATTGCTCTGATTTTAAAAAAATTTAAACAAGATAAAAAATTGTGTCTATATGGTATATATAATTCAATAATTATTTTTAGTCTTTTATTAATATCAATTGGTATAACTTATTTAACTCTCTTTTCTCATATCCAACCTGCTTGGTATAATGAAAATATATTATTTTTAAATCCAATTATATACTTAATCCTATTCTATTATTCATTAAACACTCTTCACAAAAAGAAGAAGTCAACAAGAAGACTAATGAAATTTGAAAAAGTTAGCTTTATTTATAGTCTTTATTTATTACTTTTTATAATAGCTAAGAACATTTTCTCTAATGCTTTATATCAACAAAATTATATAATATTAGTCCCTCTATTTATATTTTTCTTTGTTCAAAGTTTTATACTAAATACTAAAAGGTAGCGTATGTTTAATCAATTTATCTCATCAAATTTTCTTTTATTAACAATTGCAGCCTTCTTTTTAGGGTTAGACAAAGGTGGATTTAGAAATTTGGCAATAATTTGCATGTATTTATTATTATCCATATTACCATCTAAAGAAGTTATTGGTATTTTAGCTCCAATATATTTATTAGGAGATATTGTACCTATTGCATTGTATAAAAAAGATATTAATTTAAAAGCAGTAAAAAACTTTGCACCATTGGCTATTTTAGGAATAATAATTACAAGTTTTTTCGCTTCTAATATTGATGATCAAAAATTCACAATTTTTATTTCATTTTTTATTCTATTAATGGTTATTATGGTAAGCTATCAAGAAATTAATAAATACATAAATAAAAAAAGAAATGTGCCCAAACAAGAAAAAAAATTAAGCACACCATTAACATTATTTCTTTCATTTATGGCAGGTATTACAACAGTATCTAATGCTGCAGGGGCTATAACTTGTATTTATTTTTTTAAACAAACTAACAAAAAACAAGCGTTTGTAGGTTCCTCGGCTTTATTTTTCTTCATATTAAATCTTACTAAAATTATAATTTTTATCTTTTTTTGGAAAAATATTTCTTTTGATACTCTTAAAATTACACTAAGCATGATGGTAGGATTATTTGCAGGAATTGGAGCATCAATAATATTAATTAAAATTATTCCACAAAAAATTTATAATATTATAGTATTAATTAGTGTTTATTATGTAGGTATAATGTTGTTTGTTAAAAATGTTTTGTAATACAAACTAAACATATACTATGGTTTTAAATTAAAAAGAAATGCTCAAGAATAACTCAAGCATTTTCTATTGTATTATCTATTTTATTTAATAACTATCGGATTTTATCCAATTCTTCTTTTACAAATTTAAGCAATATTGGATCTACTTCTAAATCTGATAAATTTTTAGATGTACTACATCTGCCTTTTTCCATCAAGGATTGATATACTTCGCAAATGTAGTCAACAGCTTTATCAGGAGAAATTATTGCCGTATCAATTACCATATCAAAACTATTAGTATTTTGGTAATCAAATCTAAAATCTGATTCAATAAAGATTTTTCTAACTTTATCATTTTCTTGAACATGTGTTAAAGCTTCTTCATAAGTTAGATTATGCTCTTTCATCTGCCTTTTTACTCTAGTTTCCATAGGAGCTTTTGTTCTAACATTTAAAACATCATTGTAATCTTCAAATACACCAAAACCCCCTCTACCCACGATAACAACATTATCAGCTTTTCCAATGGCTTGTTCTGTTTTTGCTAAAAAGTCAATTGTTTGCTCTCTTAATGTTAAAAACTTATCCCAAAATCCAGGAGCTTCATCGTAAATTTCTGTAAAGGTACTAAAACCATACTCTTTCATTATTCTTGAAATAAAAACTTTATCAGCATAAGCCATATTTAGTTTTTGAGCGACCTTTCTGCCAATATAGGTACCTTCACTACCCATTTTCCTTGAAATTGTGATTACTCCCATTTTTCTCCTCCTTGATTAGAGATTTCTATCTACTTTATCAATACAGGTTTAAATGTTAAATCAAATGATTTTTCAACTATTTCAAATAAATTGATGCGCAAAATCCCAATTTATCAATAGTACTCCGTTTTTGTTCTGGATTGATAAAATTAAAAATTAAATTAGTAATAGAACAATAAAGAAATATTTTTCTAAATGTTTAAACTAACCTTAATAAATTTTAACAAGTTATACAAAATAACAACTTATCTAACTTTCTAATTTAATTATATCATAATATTTTAGATGAAGATTTATTTTTTTATTTTTTTTATTTGTCTATAGAATTTTAAGTAAATTGATACATATTTGTAACTGAGCTTATTTTAGGTTGAATCTCTTTCAATTAATATCGGATCTAAAACAATTTCTTCTACATATTTGATATTATTATCTTTTTCTCTAATTTGTCTCAATAGATTATCTATGCAAAGTTTTACCATTTCTTCTCTATTTAAATGTATAGTAGTAAGAGATGGATTGCAACATTTACTTAATTGACTATCATCATAACCAACTATTGCAATATCTTTTGGAATATTTATTTTATAATCTAATAAAGCTCTCATAGCACCTAATGCTATTATATCATTTATACCAAATACTGCTGTCGTCTTTATTATTGATGAAATATTATCTTCACAACATTTTTTAGCACTTTCATATTTCAGATCACAACTCAATTTATTGATAAAGCCTCCAATCTTTTTAACCTCACTTATAAAACCTTCAGTGCGCAATGAAAACTCTTTATGATATTCATTAAAGCAAATGATAGTAAATTTAGTATGACCTTTTTTAATTAAATGAGATGCTAACATCATTCCACCTTTATAATAATCATTATATACAACATTAAAATTTTTTAATTTTGTATTTGTTGCATAATAAACAAAAATTGAAGGAAAATTTATTTCATTTAAAAATGATAATGTTTCATCACTAGGTTTTTCGACTAAAAAAATTAAACCATCAATTTTTTTGCTATTAATATATTGAATGATTCTATTTTTACTACTTAATAAATCCTTTTGTTTTATCAATATTAAATCAATATTTTTTTTATCAAAAATATCTAAATATGATTTTAACAATAAATCATTATAAGATATAAAATTTAACTCAAGAAACTGATCTGATAAAACTAATGCAATTGCATTTGATTTATTTAAAATTAGACCTCTAGCATTTGCATTAAATTCGAAATGCAATTGATTTGCCAATTTTACTACCTTTTGCTTGGTACTCTCTGAAACTAAAGGACTATCATTTAAACTGCGGGATACTGTTGAATAACTTACTTTTGCTATTTTTGCAATATCTTTGATTGTAGTATTATTAGACATATATTCTCACCTATTTACATTATATTTTATATCTAAAATCTACTTAAGTATATATTTAAAAATAAATTAAAATCACTCAAAGAATTACTTAACATTAAGATAGTATAAACAGTAAATAATCAACTATTTCTAAATAAATAGAAAGCTGCCCCTAGAAAGGAGCAGCTAAAATGTAATTATAGGTAAAATTAAGAGTTTTTATTATTTGATAATTTTTGTTCCTTTATCTCCATGAAGAGCGTCATATAAATTAGCAGGATCAGTGATTAATCCCATATTAGAAGTACTTTCAACAAAATCAACAATTGCTTGTACTTTTGGAAGCATTGAACCAGGTGCAAAGTGACCTTCACTCATATATTGTTTTGCTTCTTCTGTAGAAATAGTATTTAAAGTTTTTTGATTTGGTTTGCCAAAATTCAAACATACTTTTTCAACGGCGGTTGAAATTACAAACAAATCAGCACCTAATTGTTTAGCCATTAAAGCTGCTGCTAAATCTTTATCTATAACTGCTTCTCTACCACTTAAAGAACCATCTTCATTTCTTACAACAGGAATACCACCACCACCGGCAGCAATAACTGTAATTTTGTTGTCACCTAGAATTTTTACTGTATCAATTTCAACAATAGCTTTTGGTTTAGGAGATGCTACAACACGTCTCCAACCTCTTCCAGAATCTTCTTTACAACTCCAACCATTCTTTTCCATTCTATCTTTAGCAACTTCTTCACTCATAAAGCTACCAATTGGTTTAGTAGGATTATTGAATGATGGATCATCTGCGTCAACTTCAACCTGTGTTACAATGGTTGCAACTTTATTTTTTAATCCAGCTTTTTCAAATTCATTATCTAAAGCCATTTGTAATTGATATCCAATAGCACCTTGAGTATCAGCTACACAAGAATCTAATGGCACGGAATGTAATATATCTGCAGAATGCTCAGCTCTTAATAAAATATATCCAACTTGTGGACCATTTCCATGAGCGATTACTACTCTGTGTCCATCTTTTACTAATCTTGCAATATGTTCGGCTGTTTTTCTCGCAGCTTCATATTGAGATTTTACACTCACATGTTTTGCATCCTCAATTAAAGAATTTCCCCCAATTGCAATGACTATCAATTTGCTATCCATATGTCCTCCACGAATTCTTATTTATCAAATATTATTTGTTTTATGTCTGTATAATATCACAAATGCAACAAAATGCAACACTTTTCTTATGAGTTTTTAAAATAATTTTTTTTTCTTTAATTATAATGTATTTATTATAATAAAATCGATAAATTGCTAATCCATTTATTAAGTTATAAAAGACGAAAATGCATTAATTTTATAGTTACAAATTGTTATTAGGTTCTTATAAATACTCATCTATCTCATAAATAATGATTTTATTTATGAAATCAATATATTTTATTTCTATATAACTCAAAAAAATAACCAATAATAACATTTTTTTATTTTCTAGTTATTTATACCTAAAAAATATATAAATCGTTACTTTATAAAATTTAATTTTTTTATTTTCTATTGTTATTTAAATTGATTCATGTTATTAATTTGTAAAATATTTTTAGGAGATTAACGATGGAATCCGATAAGAAAGAACTTTTTTTATTTGCTCTTTTTCTAACTTCAATGGTACTGGTAAATACAATTGGTACGAAAATTATTTCTCTTTTTGAAGTTAGAGTTTCAGTAGGTATATTTTTTATGCCTATATTATTTTTAGTTACAGATATCATAGGTGAAGTTAAAGGGCGAAAAAGAGCACTTTATTACGTAAGGCTTTCAACAATAATGTTAATTTTCTTATTTTTAATGGTTGCTTTATGTGTTGCTATTCCTCCACATTCTAGTTATCATTTAAACAGTGAATATAGAGATATATTTGGTTCAACACTTAGAATGACTTTTGCATCATTAATAAGCTTTATAGTTAGCCAAAATATTGATATTTTAATTTTCTCTATTGTTAAAAAAATTACAAAAGAAAAACACCTTTGGATAAGAAATAACGTTTCAACAATGGTAAGCCAATTATTCGATACAACAATTTTTATGTTTATCGCATTTTATAATATAAATCCTAAATTTAATGCAGCTTTCATTGTTTCATTAATCATTCCATATTGGATTTTTAAAGTTATTTTTGCTCTAATTGATACACCTTTTTGCTATTTAGGAGTAAAGTGGTTAAAAAAAGATTAATTAGTACTATCCCCAAAGATATTTTTTGATTATTTTTAATATAGATACAAATTTTTGGAGGAAATATGAAAGATATAGATCTAATGGATGAAGAGAGATCACTCCCTTCTAATCTATTTATATTACCAGTTGGACCTGTACCTGTTTTCCCAGGCCTTTTAACACATTTAATGTTTACAGAAACACAAGACATTGATGTTATTAATAAAGCAATTAAACATGGAGGCATGATTGGCCTTCTGTTAACTAAAGAGAATAAGAACGACACTGTAGAAGACGAAGATTCTCTATATACAGTTGGAACTGCAGCTAAGATTATTAAGCAAATTAAGCTTCCTGATGGTGGAGTTCATGTTTTTATATCTACTATTAAGCGTTTTTCCGTAAAAGCGTTTTTAGATAGTGGCAAATATTTAATTGCAGAAGTAGATTACTTAAATAACAAAGAATATGATAAAGATGAGTTAATTCCTTGGGCAAGACAATTGTTTACAGAAATTAAAAAACTTGCTGAGCAAGATCCTATGCTTAATGAGCAACTAAAACTCAATATGATTAATATTGAAGAGCCAGGAAAATTAGCTGACTTTTTAATATCTAATCTAGAGATTACAGGTGAAGATCAACAAGAGTTACTTGAATGTTTAGATATTCGAGAGAGAATTGAAAAACTTTTAATTCATATTAAAAATGAACAAGAAATATCTCGTATTCAAAAAAGCATTTTATTTAAAGTTAATAAAAAGGTTGAAAGACAACAACGCGAATATTTTTTAAGACAAGAACTTAAAACCATTCAAATGGAATTAGGGATGTCCAGTGATCCTAAAATAGCACTAATTGCTAAATTGGAAAAACAAATTAAAGAAGTTCAACCCTATTTTAATGAAGAAGTTAGAGAAAAGGTTTTAGATGAAATCGAAAAACTTAAGGGTATTGAAATGATTGTACCCGATTTCAATGTTACTAGAAATTATATTGAAAATATCTTAAAACTTCCTTGGAAACCAAGTTCTGATAAAAAGATTTCTATCGCAACTGCTAGAAAAGTTTTAAATAGAGATCATTATGGTATGAATGATGTAAAGGATAGAATCCTTGAATACCTTGCGGTAAGGGCTCTTAAAAAAGATAACAAGGGTGCTATAATTTGTTTTGTTGGTGCTCCTGGTGTTGGTAAAACTAGTATAGGTAGATCAATTGCTACAGCTTTAAATAAACAATATTTCAGATTCTCCGTTGGAGGAATGAAAGATGAAAGCGAAATAAAAGGTCATAGAAGAACCTATGTTGGAGCTATTCCTGGTAAAATTGTTAAAGGTTTACAAACTTGTAAGACTAATAATCCCCTTTTCTTAATCGATGAAATTGATAAAATGGGACAATCTTTCCAAGGTGATCCAGCATCAGCTCTACTTGAAGTTTTAGATCCAGAACAAAATAGTTCATTTAGAGACAACTATTTAGATTTACCATTTGATTTATCAAATGTATTATTTATTGCTACTGCAAACAGTATCAATGGAATCCCTGGTCCATTATTAGATAGAATGGAACTTATTGAAGTTGGTGGATACACCTCTGATGAAAAAGTTCAAATTGGTAAAAAATATTTGGTACCAAAATCATTAACAAAAATGGGCTTAAATAAGACTGACATTATATTTTCTCCTTCTATTCTAAAGAAAATTGCTGAAGAATATTCTAGAGAAGCTGGTGTTAGAAATTTTGAAAAGAATCTAAATAAAATAAATAGAAAATTGGCTATGAAAATAGTTGAAAATAAGGATATTGAATTACCATTAAAGGTTGAAGAAAAGGATATTATTGATTTCCTAGGAATTCCTTATTTTACAAACGATAATATAATAGTAGCTAATAAACCAGGTATGGCTATAGGTCTTGCATGGACTGCTATGGGTGGAGACACTCTAGCAATTGAATCTCAAGCAGCTCGAGGTAACGGTAAATTACAACTTACTGGTCAACTTGGTGATGTTATGAAAGAAAGTATTAATATCGCTTATACTTATTTAAAATGTAATACTGAAAAATATAGATTAAGTCCTAGTTATTTTAATAATTATGATATTCACATTCACGTGCCAGAAGGTGCTATTAAAAAAGATGGTCCAAGTGCAGGTGTTACAATGACTACTGCTATATATTCATTAATCACGAATCAAATTATTAAACCAAAATTAGCTATGACTGGTGAGTTATCCCTAATGGGTAAGGTAATGCCAATCGGTGGTTTGAAAGAAAAAGTATTAGCTGCAAAGAGAAATAAAATTAAAGAGATTATTATTCCAAAGCAAAACAAAAAAGACTTAGATAAATTAGATCCTAAAGTTACTAAGGGTATCGTTTTTCATATTGTAGATGATGTTTCACAAGTACTTGAAATTGCTTTCCCTAATGATAAGGATTCAATACGCCCTACTGTTGAACAAAGAGATAATAATGAGCAAGTAAAATTAATTAGTGCAGCAGTATCTAATGCAGTTAAGGAGGCTTTACGTGGTTGAACTACTAAGCCCAGCTGGAGATATTAGAAAATTAAAAACAGCATTCACATTCGGTGCGGATGCTGCCTATATGGGCCTTCCTAAGTTCTCCCTACGTGCCAATGCAAAAAATATTGACTTAAACCAAAGACAAGATTTAATTGACATAAAAAATCAATTTGGTAATAAAAAATTATATTGTGCAATTAACATTATTTTTCATGAAGATCAAATTACTGATCTAAAAGAACAGGTTAAAGAGTTAAAACAATGGCCTTTTGATGCATATATAGTAACAGATATCGGTGCTATGGAAATTATTAAAAATGAAATGCCCGATAAAGAAGTCCATTTATCAACTCAAGCTAGTTGTATTAACTCTGCAGCTGCCCGTTTATATAATAAAATAGGATTTTCAAGAATTATTCTTGGAAGAGAAGCTTCTATAAAAGATATCAAAAATATGAAACAAGCTGCTCCTGAACTTGAAATTGAAACATTTGTTCATGGGGCTATGTGCATGGCTTATTCTGGTAGATGTCTACTCTCTTCACATTTCTCATCAAGAAGTGCTAATCAAGGAGATTGTGCACACTCTTGTAGATGGAACTACAAACTTATGGCTAACAAAGGTTTAGAAGATGTTTTAGCTAGTGACACTCTAGCTCTTGAAGAATACGAAAGACCTAATGAGTACTATCCCATAAGTGAAGAGGATGGATTTACAACTATTTTAAGTAGCAAAGATTTATGCATGATTGACCATATTGACAAATTAATTGATGCAGGTGTAACAAGCTTTAAAATTGAAGGAAGAATGAAAAGCCTTTATTATAATGCTGTTGCAACAAGAGCTTATAGAAAAGCAATAGATAAAGATCCTCTACTAAGTGAGTATCGAAAAGATTTATTTAATATAAGTCATAGAAAATATTCAACTGGTTTCTTTTTTGATGAAACAGAAGAAGATAATATAAGTGAACCTACAATAGATGGTTATGAAAGAAATTATTTATTTATAGGCATTATTAATAAAGAAGTCAAAAAAGGTATTTGGGATTTAGATGTTAGATTCCAAGTAAAAAAAGGTCAAACTATTGAATATATTGGAAAAGATGTGCTCAATATTGTTGATAATGATTATACTCTTTTAAATAGTGATTTTGAAGAAATCGATCAAATTGACCATGGAAAAGTTCAATATTTAAAAACTGATAAGCCAATAGAAGAAGGATATATTATCAGACGATTAAATAATGGTGAAATTAAGTCAACTAGAGTCTTAAATAACGATAGAACTTAAATCACTTTTAATTATATACTAATAAAGGCAACAAATCAAAATTGATATGTTGCCTTTATATTTGTTATATATATTAGAAACTATAGCTAACACCAACAGAAGGCATTATATTAACAATAACACCAACATTATCTCTCTCAAAATCACCTGTTGCAGTATTGGTCATCCAAGTAATAAAATCAAATCCTAAATTAAGAGCCCCAACTAGAGTTAAATTATCCATTAAGACATATTCATATGCTCCAAAAGCACCAACCCCTAGAGAAAGAGCAACATTTTCATCACCATTGGCAGGGTTTTTACCACCAAACATAGCAATATCAATACCAGCTCCTACTTTGACAATCATATTTTCTTTTAATTGTATTAGATAATAAGGTCCACTTTGTATAAATACTGATACCGTATTCTCTAAAGGATCTGTAATATTCTTATACTTAAAAGAGAAAGCTTTACCTACTCCACCATTTGCATATATACCAATATTATCATTTAGCTTGTTTTGATAAAAAGCAGCTAATCCTATTGAAGATGCTGAAATTTCACTATTCATTGTTCCAAGATAAAATAGTGAGCCTATCACTTGATTAGATCCATCACTTGAAGATGCTTTAAGAGGAAGAAAGTTCATTGAAGCAAAAAGTGTTGCTCCACCTAGTAACCCAACTAACATTAATGAAATTAATTTTTTTTCATCTATTACTCCTACTGATAACTTTTATTAGTGCACTTCTATATAATACCACATTTTATCAACATTTGTAAAATAAATATATTTTCGACAAAAAATGTTCGAACTTAAGAATAAACATCATAATAAAGGAGATTTCTAGTTATTGAGTATTATTCTATTTGATATAATAAATTTTAATTATTTACTATTCCAATATCTATCATTTTTGAAAAAATATCTTCTTGATTTAGGTTAAATATTTCAACATCATCCATATAGAAACAAGCAATAGCTGTTGCGTAAAATAATGCTTCTTCTTTAATTAGAGTATCTCTCTTAGAAATATAGGCCGCTAATGCTATTTCACCCGCTTCATCTCTATTTTGAACTAAGTTAGAAACAAATTTACAACGATAGAAAAAATTTTCTCTTAAATTAAATAAAGCATCATAGTAAGTAACTAAAATTTCATTACAACCCTTTTGGGCATATTTTTTCGCTACATGATCTTCATCATGAGAAAATTCTTGAATTGGACACATATCTTTATCTATAACTAAGTGACTTATGTATTTTAAATTCTCATCTAAATTTTGAAATCTTTCTACATGTATTCTATCTTCTTTAATGAATTTCATAAATCCATTTACTGAAAGTGCTATTTTCCCTTTTAAGCTAATTTCTCTAATTGATGAACAATCGATATCCTGATTTAATGAGGGAATAAAATAAAAATAATCAGCTGCTATTTCTTTAAAATTGTCCGATAATATCATAGGTGCTAATTCAATTATTTTATTGTCTTTAATATGTGTTGTTTTCACATTATTAACAACTTTGATACTTGCGCCTTTTTCAATTAAAAGTTTAAAAGCTGATGAGTAATCTTCATCTTTAATATTTGTAATAATAAAAACATCATTATTAGCTCTTAAGGATGCTAATGGTGCTTTTAAAATTCCACCACTATATTTGAAACCTTGAGATGTTTCTTCCTTGATTACATTTCCAATAAAAACAATTTTACTCATTATATACTCCGAAAAAAGGGCTTAAACAAAATTGTTTAAACCCTTAAATTCAATTATTTTTTATAAAGTTTTTAGCAAGGCAATATGTTTCTTACCTTTTTCTATTTTCTCTTCAAATTCAGCTTTTTTGCTATTTTCTTTATCAATAGCTACTTGAGCTGCATTGTTTATAAATTTCTCATTAGATAATTTTCTTAGTGTTCCATCTAAACTCTTTTGAGTTTTTTGTATGTCTTTTTCTAATTTTGTAATCTCTTTATCTATATCAATTGCTTCTCTTACAAATACAAAAGATTCAAAACCAATACCTGCAACAGGGACTGCTTTAGAAGTATCTATTGAAGAAGAATCATCAATATCTAAAGAGCTTGCACCCATGAAATTCATCAATAAGTCTTTTTTCTCTTTAAAGAAATTAGTAGCAACAAAGTCAGAGTCAACTTTAATTACAACTTTAACTTTCTTGTCAATCGCAATTTGTAAATCAGCTCTTAGAGCTCTAACACCTCTTACTGCATCTTGCATACAATTAACCAATGTAGTTTCATTTTCAAATTTTCTATCATCACTAAACTGAGGATATGAACTTGTAATTAATTGATCACTTACATTAGGTAATTTGGAATAAATTTCTTCAGTTAAGAAAGATAAATATGGATGCATTAATCTCATTGACTGTGCTAATAAATCTAATAAAACACTAATAGCTCTATCTTTCACCTTAGCGTCATCACTATATAATTTTTGCTTTGATGATTCTACATACCAGTCACAGAAATCATTCCAGAAGAAATCGTAAACAGCGCTTGCTCCATCATTGAATCTATAATTTTTCATTGAAACTTCTACTTTTTTAGCAGCTTCATTTAAACTATTATATATCCATTTGTCCATAGTATCTAATTCAATATCTCTAATATCAACTAAAGTTCTATCATCTAAATTCATTAATAAGAATCTAGTAGCATTCCAAACTTTATTTGCAAATCTTGAACCTAACTTAAAGGAGTTCATATCAATTAAAATATCTTGGCCTTGTGTTGCCATATAACTTAATGTGAACTTCATGGCATCAGCACCATATTGGTTTACAACATCAATAGGATCGATACCATTTCCTAAAGTTTTACTCATTTTTCTACCTTGTTTATCTCTAACAAGACCAGTTAAATAAATATCTCTAAATGGGACTTCTCCAACAAATTCTAAGCTAGCCATAACCATTCTAGCTACCCAGAAGAATATAATATCATACCCAGTTACTAATGTAGTTGTTGGGAAATATTTGTCAAAATCAACAGTTTTTTCTGGCCAACCCAATGTTGAAAAAGGCCATAGCCAAGAACTAAACCAAGTGTCTAATACATCTGATTCTTGATAAATATTTTTTGACTTACATTTTTCACATTCGCATGGATCTTCTCTTAAAACCATCATGTGGCCACAATCTTCACAATACCAAACTGGAATTCTATGCCCCCACCATAATTGTCTAGAAATACACCAATCTCTAATTGAAGTTAACCAATGAGAATATGTATTTTCCCATCGTTTTGGATAGAATTTAATCTTCTCATCTTTCCAAGCTTGTAAAGCATTATCTGCCATTTTCTTCATACTTACAAACCATTGTTTAGATAAATAAGGTTCAATTACTGTATGACATCTATAACAATGACCAACTTCATGATTATGTTCTTTTTCTCCAACTAAATTACCAAGCTCTCTTAAGTCTTCAACTACAAGCTTTCTAGCATCAGCTGCTAAGATATTTCTATATTTTTCTGGACAATTATCATTTAATGTACCATCTGGGTTTAATACATTAATAATTTCCAGGTTATGTCTTTTTCCACATTCCCAGTCATTTGGATCATGAGCAGGTGTAATTTTAACCATACCAGTACCAAATTCTAAGGAAACAAAACTATCTGCAATAATTGGGATTTCTCTATCTGTTAGAGGTAATTTTAGAGTTTTACCTACTAAATGTTTATATCTTTCATCTTCAGGGTTTACTGCTACTGCAATATCACCGAACATAGTTTCAGGACGAGTTGTAGCTATTGTAATTGAACCAGATCCATCTGCATATGGATAAGTGATATCATATAATTTACCTGGAGTTTCTTCATGTTCAACCTCATCATCAGCTAAAGCTGTGCCACAATGAGGGCAATAATTTACTAAGTACTCACCTTTATAGATAAGGTCTTTTTCATATAAACTTACAAAACATTCTCTAACTGCTTTAGAAAGACCTTCATCCATAGTAAATCTTTCTCTAGACCAATCACAAGAAGCACCAATAGTTTCTAATTGTTTTTTGATAGTTTTATGGTGTTTATCTTTAACTTCCCAAGTTCTCTCTAAGAATTTTTCTCTTCCTAAATCTTGTCTCTTTTTACCCTCTTTTAATAATTGTCTTTCAACAACACTTTGAGTTGCAATACCTGCATGGTCAGTTCCGGGAACCCAAAGAGTTGGAACACCAGTCATTCTATAATATCTAATTAAAATATCTTGCAATGAATTATTAAGAGCATGTCCCATGTGTAAAATACCTGTGACGTTTGGTGGAGGCATGACTATTGAATAGTGTTCACTATCATTGTCTTTAGGACTAAATAACCCTTTATCTAACCATTCTTGATAAATTCTTTCTTCAAAATCTTTTGGATCATAGGCTTTCTGCAATTCTACGGCCTTCATATAATATCCTCCTGCCAAAATATGCTGTTGAATTATCTTAACAAAAAGACTAGTAGATAACAACATATTACAACAAAATTAATAAAAAAAAAGATAACCTTTTTTTTATAAAAATCATATAAAGACAAAAAAAAGGAGCTCATAGCTCCTTTTCATTTATTAAAAAATAATATTATTCACTTTGAGAGGGATCCTCTAACGGATTTACTGTCTTTAATTCTAGTTTAACAGCATATCCTTGAGAATCTAGATATCTTACAATTTCAGATAAACTATAATCATCTAATGAAGCCTTTTCATCTACACTAACTTGTTCTAATTGATTTGATTCTATAGGAAGCATAACCTCTGGCATTATCTCACTAGTTTGCTTACTATTTGACCCAAAAAGGACAAATGAACCTATAAAAACAACAACTACTGCAGCTGCACTAGTCAAAAGAGCTGGAACTAGATTAACTTGCACCTTCTTTTTAAAAAGATTTTTCTTTGGTGGTGTATTAAATCTATTTTGCTCAAAATATTTAAGAACTCTATCTGACCTAGGGGCAATATCCTCTTCAGACATAGTGGCATTTTTTAAATTATCAACCAATCCTTTCAATTGGTTAAATCTTAATTGGCAACCACTACAATATGAAAGATGCTCTTCAACTTGAGTCTTCCAAGGTTCTTGTAGTTCACCATCAAGATATGAATTAAGTAATGCATCATCTAAACACATAAATTTTTTACTCCTGACTTAGAATTTTTTCAAGCATCTTTCTTGCCCTAAAAACTCTAACTTTAACATTACTCTCTGAAATATTGAGAGTCTCACCAATACCCTTATAATCTAAATCAGTATAAGTTTTCAAAGTAATAACTAATCTAAGCTTTTCAGGAAGCTGTTCAATAGCATCCATTACTTGCTCACATATAGCATCCTCCACCAATACTTCTTCCCCAGTTTTTTCATGTCGATTAGGTTCTTTTTTAACCTTTTCAATCATTTTCAACTCTCGGCTTTTCCTTTTTACCACATTAATTGAGAGATTTTTAGTCACTCTAATTAACCAGTATTTTGCATCATTTTCACTAGGAAAAGATTTGCCTTGGTCAAAAAAACGAGTAAAAGCTTCTTGACATAATTCTTCAGCCCTATCAGGATTCCTCACTATATTATTAGAAACTCTAAATAACATGGCGAATGTTTTCTCATATATATGCCTAAAATCATGTTCATCATTACTTTGTATTTTCATAAATATTAACAATCCTGTTACACATCGGTTACAGTTTTTTTGATAAAACTGGTCCTTTTGCAGTATCTTTTACAATATAACCCAATTTATCAATCTCGTCACGGATTTCATCAGCTTTTGCAAAATCTCTTGCCTTTTTTGCTTCTACTCGTTGCTTAACCAAAGCCTCAACTTCTTTTGGAAAAGATTCTTTTCTTTTTTCAACTTTGTCAAATTTTAGACCAAAGACTTCATCAAAGTATAATATTAATGAATATTTTAAACTTTTATCCAAATTACTCTTCAATGTTTTATGCAAAACTGCAACTGCCATTGGCATATTTAAATTATTTGATACGCATTCATCAAATTCGTCCCTTAAAGCTATTGCCTCTTTCCCCTCGATAGAAACTTTTTGTGCGCCATCATCTAATAAATCTTGTAGTTTGGATACAATTGATAAGCGAGTTTTTCTTGCATTGTCTAAATTATCGAAACTGAATCTTAATTGAGAGCGATAATGACCACCTAGAACAAAAAATCTATAATCCATAGGATCATAACCTTTTGATTTAAGCAAAGAAAGAGTTAAAAATTCACCTTTAGACTTACTCATCTTGCCAGTTTCATCTAACAAGAATTCACCATGAATCCAATAGTTTACCCATTTATGATTAGTTGCAGCTTCACTTTGAGCTATTTCGTTTGTATGATGAACAGGAATAGCATCAATTCCACCACAGTGTATATCAAAAGATTCACCTAAATATTTCATACTCATAGCAGAACATTCAATATGCCAACCTGGATAACCTCTTCCCCAAGGAGAATCCCACATCATCTGTTGCTCTCCAAATTTACTGTTTGTAAACCATAGTACAAAATCTTTGCTATTTTTTTTATTTACATCGACACTAACATCGTCTCTAACAGCTGTTTTTAAATCATCTAAATTTTGATTTGCTAGTTTACCATATTCTGGAAAAGTATCAATTGAAAAGTAAACATTTCCTCCACTTATATAAGTGTGACCGCCTTCTTCTAATCTCTTAATTAAATTAATCATATCTTTAATATGATCTGTTGCTTTACAAGTAATAGTAGGTTCAATTAAATTTAGTTGTGATGAATCTTGAGTAAAAGCGTTAGTATAGAAGGAAGCAATTTCCCAAACACTTTTTCCACTTTCTTTTGCTGTTTTAGTCATTTTATCATCACCTGAGTCACCATCATCAGTTAAATGACCAACATCAGTGATATTCATTACATGCTTAACTTTGTAATCAAAATGAATTAATACTCTCTTCAAAATATCTTCAAAGATAAAAGTTCTCAAATTCCCAATATGTGCATAGTTATAAACTGTTGGTCCACAAGTATATAAGCCTACTTCTTTATCATTTATTGGTTTAAATTCTTGTAATTGACGTCCCATTGTATTATATAAATAAATTGCCATTAATTAATCCTTAAAAATAGGTTGTTGTATATTATATCAAATATTTTAAAATATATAAATAATAGATATTCACTATTAATAAATATTATTTAACCATTGCGAGAATACCTATTCATTGATAATATACTAAATATGAATACAAATGTAAGCCATCAAGATGAAAAAATCAAGTTTGATCAAATAATTCAAAAGGATGTCCCTCTTGCTCCTTTTACTACTATTAAAACAGGAGGAAAAGCTAGATACTTTTGTGCTCCTGCATTATATGAAGAATTAATTGTAGCTTTAGAATTTGCAAATATTAATAAATTAAAAATTCATGTAATTGGAGCTGGCTCAAATTTATTGATTAGTGACAAACCTATTGAAGGGCTAGTAATTAGAACATCTAAACTTTGTAGATATTCAATTAGAGGTAATATTTTTTCTTGTAGATCTGGGCTTTCATTAGATAGAGCAATTAATATCACACAAAATGATGGAATGTTAGGTCTTGAAGGACTTGGGGGAATTCCAGGTTCTATTGGTGGTGCGATATATGGTAATGCAGGAGCTTATGGCTATACTATAAGTGACAGATTACTTTATGTAGATTATATAACATATGATGGCAAATCGCATAGAATGGACAGAGGCGTTGAAGACTTTAGTTATAGAGATAGTCCATTTAAGCACATGGATAAAGTTATTATCTTTGAGGCTGGATTTATGTTAGATAAAAATAAATACAGCACTTTTGCTAAACAAGTTAAAGATACTAATACTAAAAATAGAATTACTAAAGGATTATTAGCATATCCTAGTGCAGGAAGCATATTTAAAAATCCAAAAAACAACATTGCTGGCAAGCTGATTGAAGAAAGTGGTATTAAAGATATAACTGTTAATGATGCCATAATTTGCCAAACTCATGCTAATTATATTATGAATAAAGGAAATGCAACTAGTTCAGATATTTATAAGTTAAGTCAAATTTGTAAACAAAAAGTAAAAGAAAAATTTGATATTGATTTAGAATATGAAGTACAACTACTTGGCGATTTTTCATAAGGAATATGTATAAGATATTTGAAAATTCCCTTCTTGTGAAAAATTTAGTTTAAACTTAGAGTTTTTTTGGCTATTCTCAAAATAAACATTAAAATCAAATTTTTTATTATAATAACTAATCTTTAAATTGTTAATTATAAGATAGGCAGATATTTTTTCTCCAACCCTACAGCTATACTCTAGTGTTGTTTCATTATACTGAATTTTATTCCTTATTCTATAGCTTTGCTTAATTGATTTATTTAAATAAACATCATAATCAATTTCATGTTGAGTTGATAAATAGAAAGTAGATTGAAAAAAATCTGTACTTATTGGAATCTTCAAATCACTAGATATTTGAAAGTTTCTTTTAACTCCTTGTCCTCCATAAATTGACAATTGATATATCTTATCAATTACTTCTACTTTTGCAATTGAGTTTTCAAAAATAAAACCGTAGCTATATTTTTCTTTAATGTTTTTTGTTATAAAGAAAAATTTTAATTTTTTATATGTAAAGAGTGCTTTAGTACTCAAAAATATTCCAAACTTTGATAATGCAACTTCATTTTCTAAACTAATATTCTTATAAGTGTATTTTAAATAATTAACAACTCCTTCTTGTGTAAAATTAAGTGAATGATAATCAAAATAAAAATCATCATTTATTTGATTTTTAAGATGGTAGATACTAGTTTGCAAAACTAAACTAGAATTAATGTATTTAATTGATTTAATATCAATATTTTCATCGTTAAGAATTGGTAATGTTGTATAAAATTCAAAGCAATTATATATAAAATTTAAGTTATAATAATTATTTTCATCAAAAACTAAATTTTCATTTTCAATAATTTTGCTATTTTGAATTTTAATTTTATTTTGCTCTAATTTTAGTATATTTAAACTTAAAATTTTGTTTTCCTCAAATTTTATACCTAGTTTATTTGATTTATCAGTAAATTCGATTTTATGATAATTTTTCACAAAATCGGAATTAATGTTAACATTTGCTGCAAATAAAACTCTATAACCCAACAAAATAATAATGAAAACTATAAATTTAATTATACGCATAATTACAATACAAAAATATTCTTATTTTTGCTTTATATTAGTTGAACATCATATAAATTTGTGTGATAATTTAACACATATTTTCTAAAAAATAATCTTAGACATTTTTTTAAATCAAGGAGCCCAAATTATGGTGATTCTAACTCTGAATTGCGGAAGTTCGTCCGCAAAATATCAAGTATTCGATTGGACAAATAAAGACGTTTTAGCTGTTGGTGTTGTTGAACGTATTGGTCTTGAATATTCAACTATTGAGCATAAAGCTAAAGACAAAGATGAGTATACTGCAAAATTCTCATCCCCAACTCATAAAGAAGCCATCGAACTAATCATTAAGATGTTAGTAGATGATGAATATGGTGTTATTTCTGACTTGTCACAAATCGGTGCTGTTGGACACAGAGTTCTACACGGTGGAGAAACCTTCAAAAAATCAGCTTTAGTTACTGATGAAGTTATTAAAGAACTAAAAGAATTAATTCCTTTAGGACCTTTACATATGCCAGCTAATATCATGGGTATTGAAGCTGCTAGAAAAGTTATGCCTAATGTACCACATGCTATCGTAATGGATACAGCTTGGCACCAAACAATGCCTGAAGAAGCATTTATGTATGCAGTCCCTTATAGTTGGTACACTGACTATAATGTAAGACGTTATGGATTCCACGGAACTAGCCACCTTTATTGTGCTAAAAGAGCAGCAGTTCTTTTAGGAAAAGAAAATAAAGATACTAATGTAATTATTTGTCACATTGGTAATGGAGCTTCAGTTTGTGCTGTTAAAAATGGTGTTTGTATTGATACTTCAATGGGTTTAACTCCTTTAGAAGGTCTTGTAATGGGAACTAGAAGTGGTGATATTGATCCAGCTATTGTTCCTTTTATTATGAATAAAACTAACATGAGTGCTTCTGAAATGGATTCAGCTTTAAATAAAAAAAGTGGTTTATTAGGTATTTGTGGGTTAACAGACAGAAGAGATGTACACACAGAAGCAGACAATGGTAATAAAATGGCTCAATTAGCTATCCATATGGAAACACATAGAATCAAAAAATATATTGGTGCTTATGCTGCCCTACTTGGTAGAGTTGATGCTGTTGTATTTACAGCAGGTGTTGGAGAAATGGGTGAACACATTAGACGTGAAGCACTATTAGGTTTATCTAATTTAGGTATCGATGTAGATATTGAAAAAAATGATAATTGTAGATGTAGAAATGGTGAGTTTGACATTAGTAAAGACTCCTCTCCTTCTAGAATTTATGTTATTCCAACCGACGAAGAGTTAGTAATGACTGAAGATGCATTTGCTCTAATGAATGATACATACGATATTCATACAAACTTTAAATATTCTTTTGAAGATCCAAATTATGTAAATAAAGCTCGTGCAAGAGCTCTAGTTAAGAATTTAAAAGATAAACCTTTCTTAAATAAGATTTTAGTTAAGGCTCCTCAAGCTAAATAATAAAGAATAATTTCTTATAAACTCTACTGTGAAAATGGTAGAGTTTTTTTTATTTTTGCTTACCATGATTATGTTTTATATGATATAATGGGATACATGAAAAACTTAAATAATTCTCCATATAAAATTGCTTCAGATCTTGAAGAAAAAAATATTCCTTTTGCTTGGGTAACTCTTTGTGATTACACTGGAGTTGTTACTAGAACTACTGGCAGAATGTTAGTAAAAAAAGATGGCACAAGCTATGGAACTATAGGTGGTGGTTTGCTTGAATTCAAAGCTATTGAAAAAGCAAAAGAAGCACTTCTTAAACAAAAAGGTGGCCTTTTTACCCTTTATAGAGATGATAAAACTAAAGATGCATCTATTAAAATATCTATTGATGTAGGTGAAAATTCTTCCAAATTAATAATTATTGGTGGCGGTCATGTAGGTAAAAGTGTAGCTCAAATTGCATCTAATGCAGGATTTGAGATTATCATTATTGAAAAAAGAAATGAAATTATAGTAAAAGAAGAATTTGAGATGGCAAGTGAAGTCTTTGTTTGTGAAGATGTTGGTGCTACTATAGAAAATTTAAATACAAATAATAGTGCCATTCTTGTTTTAAATCATTCATTGATGGAAGACAGAGATTATATTGCAGCTTTAAATTCATCAGCTTGGTATGTTGGTATTATGACAAGCCATAAGCATATGTATAATTTAATTAAGAATCTTGAATTAACTAATGAACAAAATTTAAAATTACACTGTCCAATAGGTTTAAATACTGGTGGGCAAACACCCTACCAAGTTGCACTGAGTATTGTCTGTGAAGTTATGGGTAAGCAAAATAACAAAAATCTTATTAAACGAACTCATCTTTTTAGACCTGTAATTGTCAGAGGTGCTGGAGACTTAGCAACAGCAACTATATTAAAATTACATAGATTAGGATTTAAAGTTATTGCTCTAGAGACTGATGAACCAACTGTAATTAGGCGCACCGTTTCCTTCGCTCAAGCCATGTATGATAAAACATACACAGTAGAGGGCTCAACTGCAATAAAATGTGATAAAGATAATTTAAATGAAATTCAAAATACTTTAGAAGAAGGAAATATTGCTTTAGTTGCAGATAAACAAGCATCTTTAATTAAAACAATCAAACCTTTAATTGTTATAGATGCAATTTTAGCTAAAAAGAATTTAGGAACAAAAATTAGTGATGCACCTCTTGTAATCGCATTAGGCCCCGGGTTTGAAGTAAATAAAGATTGTCATTATATTATAGAAACAAAACGAGGCCATTACGTTGGTAATGTAATTACTAAAGGGCAAGCCATTAAAAATTCAGGAATCCCTGGAATTATTGGGGGCTATGGTAAAGAAAGAGTTATCCACAGTCATAAAAGTGGAGTCTGGACCCCTCTAATGGCAATTGGTGATATAGTTAAAAAAGGCGATATCATTGCAAAAATAGATGATGAAAATGTTGAAGCTACCATCGATGGTAAATTAAGAGGATTATTAAAAGATGGCCTTTCAGTTCCTAAAGGTTTCAAAGTTGCAGATATTGATCCTAGAGGAGAAGAAGCAGACCACCTATCAGTTTCAGACAAAGGCAGAAACATTGCAGGTGGGGTATTAACTGTTATATATGATTTTTTAAATAAAAATTAGTTTATATTTTATTTTTATTTAATCTATCTTCTTTCCATTTTTGTATCAACGCTAACCCACCTTGAGAGGTTTCTCTATACAATGGTGGGATAGCTTGACCGGTTTCCTTCATTACTGCAACTACATCGTCAAAAGAAACCTTATGTCTTCCATCACCTAGCAAAACATATGTACAATGATCTATTGCCCTAACAGCTCCCATAGCATTTCTTTCTATACAAGGGATTTGGACTAAACCAAGCATTGGATCACAAGTTAAACCTAAATGATGTTCTAATCCCATTTCAGCAGCATATTCAATTTGATAAATAGAACCACCCATAATTTGTGTTGCAGCAGCACTAGCCATAGCGCAAGCAACTCCAACCTCTCCTTGGCAACCTACTTCAGCTCCACTAATTGATGCATTTTCTTTTACAATATTTCCAATTAAACCTGCAGTTAATAAAGCATTTAAAATTTTAGTTTTTTTAAACTTATTGTTTTGGGATAAATAATAAAGAACTCCCGGAAGAATACCACAACTTCCACAAGTTGGAGCTGTAACTATTACATTACCACTTGCATTTTCCTCACTTACAGCTAAAGCATAAGCGATTAGCTCACTATTGTGTTTCATTGATCCTGTATAATTTAGACTTTTAGAATAATACATTGAAGCTTTTCTTTGCAATTTTAGTCCACCAGGGAGAACACCTTCAGCATCAAGACCTTTTTTTATTGCTGAAGTCATTGCAGCCCAAACTTCTTCCATATAAGTTAGAATTGAATCACCTTCAATTAGTTTAACAAATTCCCAAAGTTGTAAACCTTCATCTTCACAATAAGTTAAGATATCTTGCATTGAGCTAAATTGAGTACCATATAAATTTTTTTTCTCAATTTTCCCCTGCCCCTCTTCCTCAACAGAACCACCACCAACACTGTAATATATTTTTTCAAATACAATTATATTTTTTTCATTGTAAGCATAAAAAGTTAATGCATTTGGATGGTAACTTTTCACAACTTCAGCTTTCCAAATTATTTCTAAGGGTTTATTAATTTTTTCAAAAACTTCTTCAATTGCAACATTAGTAAGGTGTCCCTTACCTGTAGCTGCCAAAGATCCAAATAAAACAACTTCATATCTAAAAGCATTTGGACATTCTTTTAAAAACATATTAGTTGCTAACCGAGGTCCCATTGTGTGACTACTTGATGGGCCATATCCAATTTTGTACAGTTCTCTTATAGATTCCATGGAATTAACTTTACATCTTTTTTAATTAAATGAAACTATTATATTCAATAAATTAACATTTTTTTTATAATAATAATAATTCTTTATTCAATATTAACCACTTAAGGATACTCTCATCTTAGTTAGAAATAAATAATGGATATTTTTAGTTCTTTGTAATATAATAAAAACACATTACTTAAAGGAGTTATTATGAGTAAATATTTTTCAACATTGTTAGAAAATTTAAATAATCAGATAGAAAGAAGAACAAGAATTGATGACAATAATTTAGGAAATGAAGCAATTTATAATTCAAATAATAAATTATTAATTTCAAATACAGATGATTTTATAGAAAAAGGTGAATATTTAAGTGAAAATCTTGCTGGTAAATTAGAGATTGTAATGTGCGGTGGTGGTCATGTGGGACTTGCTGTATATAATTTAGCATTATTATTAGATTGGAAAGTTACTATAATAGAAGATAGAGCTGATTTTTGTACACCAGAAAAATATCCTAAGGCAAATCTTGTACTTGGAAATTATGAAAAAGAAATAATGAAGTTGGATTTATCAAATGCAGCTGTAATTATTGCAACTAGAGGTCACAAATTTGATAAAACTTGTTTAGAAGCAGCATTATTAAAAAAAACAAGATATGTAGGCATGATTGGTTCAAAATCAAAAGTACATATTACTAAAAAAGCTATATTTGAACAAATTGAAACAGGTAAATCTAAAATAAAGAAAGAAGATTTAGATTCAATTTTCTCTCCTATTGGTATAGATATAAACGCTCAAACACCAGAAGAAATAGCAATATCGATTATGGCAGAAATAATTAAATTTACAAAAAGTGAGAAAAAACAGATTGAACTCGACGTAAATCTTTTAAGACGACTTGCAAAAGAAGAAGCTCCATTTGTTGTTGCAAGAATAATTGAAAAAAGAGGATCTGCTCCTAGAGAACAAGGCTCTTATTTAGCAGTATTTGAAAATGGAGATGTTCAAGGAACTGTAGGTGGTGGAGCTGTAGAAGCAAGAGTAATAGAAGATAGTAAAAAATTACTAAAATCCACAGACAAAAATTCCCAATTATTTTACCATAATTTGTCAAATTCAAAGGCAAGTGAATTGGGAATGATTTGCGGTGGGAATGTAAAAGTGTTAATTACAAAATTTATTTCATAATTTCTAGAAATATATTGTAATCGACTACAGTTCTCTCATATAATCCGCTATTTGGGTCATAAACTTCATTTCGCAAAGCTTCGCAAAGCTCACTTAATGATTCAAATAGTGGAGTAATTCCAAGATTACCAGATACCCCTTTTAGTGTATGGACATAACCAAAAGGAATTTTTTGATTTGAATCATTAATGTGCAATTTTAATGCTTCAAAATTTTCATCTTCCTCAAACATCGATAAGCATTCAAAATACAAATCCTTATCATTGAGAAATCTCTCAAGGGCGCCATTAATATCACAGCCCCAATTTTTTAACTTATTAAGTTTTTCTTTCATCTTTGTTTTCCCCTTTAAGATTAAAAACTAACTAAAATATTGTAAAATGCTGTAACCACTTTTTCAAGAGATAAAAGAGATAAAATTGATTTATTTTTATTAATATACTAAAAAAACACATATATTTTGTTTACTTTTAACAATAAATTTGATGAAATAGCAATTTTTGTTATAAAAAATTAATTTTGTAATTCTAATAACAAATTGTTAGATATTGTAATTAGATCATTAGAAGCCTTTGTATTGATATTTGCTAGAGATTTATAACTATTAATTATTTTTGATACATTATCATCGTAGTCTACTTTTCCTAAATATAATAAATCTTCTTTTTTAATAAAATCTAAGATTTTCATCTTTATTGAATCATTCAAATTTGCCTTATTTATTATAACAGCGATCTTAGTTTTAAAAATTCTAGCTGTTTTGATAATTCTTTTTAAATCGCTTAAACCAGAAAGAGAAGGCTCAGTAACAACAATAGCTAAATCAATAGCAGAAAGGGAAGCAATTACAGGGCATCCAATTCCAGGAGAGCCATCTATTATAGCAAAATCATAATTATCAATATTTACAATATTATCATCTAAATTCTTTTTAACTTTAGATACTAATTTACCACTATTGCCACTTCCCATATTTAATTTAGCAGTAGAAAAAACCTTTTTAGATTTAAAAACTTGGGTTTCGCCTACAACATTTTTTAAACTGGAAATAGCATTTGCAGGACAAAAATATTGACAGGTACCACAACCTTCACAAGATAAAGGATCAATACTATAAACATTATTTTTCAAATTAATAGATGAAAACTTACATAATTGTTCACATTTACCACAACCTATACATTTACTTTCGTCAATTTTAAATATATCCATACCTTCAAAAGGTTTCTCATCTACATTTTGTGAATTAAAGGAACTAACTAAATGTAAATTAGGGGCATCAACATCACAGTCTGCTAAAGCTTTAATATTTAATAAATCTATTAAAGTTGAAGATATAGTTGTTTTACCCGTCCCACCTTTTCCTGATATAACTAGTATTTTTTTCATTTTAATATTCCATTTATTTGTAATTCTTGGGCTAGATTAATAAATATATTACGATAATTAGGATTAAGGTCACTCACTAATTTCCCATCAGCCGTTTGAGATGCAATATCCTTAGAAAAAGGAATTTTAAGCAGTAATTTTTTATTTAGTGAATTAACATAGTCCTCAATAATATAATCTAAACTTTCATCACTTTTATTTAAAACAAAGCCAAAAGGGATATCAAACAATTCTACAAGTTCAACAATCATTTTAATATTATGAAGCGAAAATATTGTTGGCTCAGCAACTAAAATACAAAACTGAGCACCCTTAATAGCTTCCATAGTTGAACACGCACTACCTGGAGGACAATCAACAATAGTTGTACCTTTTGCTTGATCTAGAACTTCAGAGATTAAATTCACAGCTGAAGCTTCTCCAATTTTCATCTTACCACTGACTATTGTTTTATTCTCTTTTTCAAAAATTTCAATACTTCCAATATCTACTTTTTTATTTTTTATAGCACCATATTCACACACTAGTTCACATCCACCACAACTATGGCAAATCTCATTAAATAGTAATGGCTTATTTGCTATAAAAGCTAAAGCTGAAAACTTACAAAAATCAACACATTTTCTACAACCAACGCATTTGTCTTCATCAAATGATGGAATTTCTCTATATACTGTTTTTTCTTCAACCAAATTGTTTTTATCAAAGAAAATATAACCATTAGGTTCTTCAACATCACAATCTAAATATGTTGAATTATCAATTACGTTAGAAAGGTTTGTGGAAATAAAGGTCTTTCCACTTCCCCCTTTTCCACTTAGAACTGCTATTTTTCTCATTTTACCTAACCGTGATGATATCCACTGTGAATATCGACTAAACTATTTAGTTTATTTTCAAGAAGTAAATTTATATTATTAATAGCATTAAAATCTTCTTTTGGTGAAAAAAGTTTTATATCTGCTTTCGATAAGACTTGGACAGCATTTTCTCCTAATCTGTAAGAAATAATAGAATCAATTTTCTTATCAACAAGAAATTGCGCAGCCTTAATTCCAGCTCCACCACTAGCCTCTTTAGCTGAATTATCAAAATAAATCACTTCTTTAGTCTCACTGTCATAAATTGCAAAATATGGAGCTCTTGCAAATGTTTGATTAATATCCTTTTCAATATTTTTTTCCATTAGTGCCATACCAATTTTCATACTTAAACATCCTTTAAATTAATTTTATAGTAAGTTTAAAGTACCTCTGAAACTAACATATGTCAATAACTTTTTAAAGAATATAACTATTTTTTGGTTTTAATTTAAATATAAATTCATAAAACTTATTTAAAAATAATATTATTTTTTGATAAAATATAATATTTATTAAGACCTTTATTTTTCTAATCAACTAATTTTTAATAAAAACCTCTAAATCTTGTTAAATCAATTTTTTAAACTTTTTTTATCGAGAAAAATACACTATAATGATTAAATAACAAAGGAATATAAATGATAACAAAACATTTTATTAAAATATTTATAATTATTCTAATAATAATTATTGGACTATTAATATTATTTACTAGCAAATTCCTTTATAAGCAGAAAAAATCTTCATTTAGAGTTTATTATAATAAAATTGATGGAGATATTCTTGAAGATATGAAAGATTACGATACCAACATAGTTGAAGCATCTTTCTTTACAAAAGATGATATTGAGTATCTTCATAAGAGTGATACCAAAGTCATTGGATATATTTCTCTTATCGAAGTTGGATATTGGGATACAATTTTAATTGAAAAATTATTTCCTACTGATTATTTAATTGATGAAAATGGGGAGAGAAAAATGGATTTAGATAATAAAAATTATTTAGGCAATTTATCTTCATCACATTTTAGAAAAATTTTATTAGAAACAATAGAAAGTAGGATAATAGAAAAAGGTATGGATGGAGTATTTTTTGATACCCTTGATTGGATAGACTATTTTGAATATGCAAAGGAAGATGAGTTTTATAATAATTTATTAAATGGATATAAATTATTTTTAATTGAATTTAAAGAAAAATTTCCTGACAAGTTAATCATTCAAAATAGAAGTTTTACTAGTTATTATGAAATTAGTAAAAAATATATTGATGTTTTTTTCTGGGAAAACTTTAATTTATATAATGAGAACAAAGCAGAAGTTAAGAAATTCAATAAATTTAAAAGACAAGTTATTTGGAATAAGACAAATGTAGATGTTATTTCATTTGAAAATGAATGCTTCAATAAAGAAGTTATAGATAAAGTAGGTTGGAATTTTCTCTATAGTGAAAGAGAACATCGTTATACAGATTGGAATGTTGAAGTGAGATAAGGATAAAAAATGAAAATACACAAAATATTAATTACAACATTTATTGTACTCATAACAGTCATATCATGTAGTCAAAGCAATTTAACAAATGATATTGATACTAGCATAGCTGATAACATTGAAGTATATGAAAATGATTCACTATCTAATATAAAAGAGGTTTATATCACTGTTTTAGAACCTAAAAAGAATGATAAAAAATATAATTTCACTCTACAAGATTTAAATACTTATTATGATGCTCAAGTATTAGAAGATGAACCTGAATTAAAAGTTATTTTCCAAGAAGGAAGAAATGGTGTAATTGATAAAGATGATTTTGGATTTGGATTAAGTGATTCAAATGGCATTATGGAGCTTAGAGGCCAATCTTCTAGAATCGCTGATTTAAAATCCTACAAAATAAAATTAAACTCTAAAACCCCGTGGGATGGGTTTGAAACTGTTAATCTAAATAAACATCCATTCGATGATCTTAGAATTAGAAATAAAATGACTTTTGAATTAATTAAAGAAATTGACAATATTACCAGTGCAAGAACTCAATTTGTACACTTATATGTTAGAGATTATAGTGAAGGAAATTATTCAAATGACTTTGTTGATTATGGGTTATTTACTCACATTGAAAATATAGATAGAGAATATTTAGAAAATCATGATCTTGATAAAAATGGATATTTATATAAAGTTGAAAATTTCGAATTTAAGAGATATGAGGATATTTTATTAGATATTGATGATATTGATTATGATGAAGATGAATTTGAAAACATTTTAGAAATTAAAGGCGTTAACGACCATAAAAAATTACTTCAAATGTTAGATGAAGTAAATAATGATAGAATTAATATAAATGATGTAATAGATAAATACTTTGATAGAGATAACTTTGTAACTTGGTTAGCTTTAAATATAATTACAGATAATGTTGACACTCAAAGTAGAAACTATTTTTTATACTCCCCTTTAGACTCAGAGACTTGGTATTTTCTACCATGGGATTATGACAAAGGTCTTGGAGGCTATAGTAATACTAGACCAATTTGGACACGAGGTATATCTAACTATTGGGGAATCATACTAGTAAATAGATTTTTAAGAAATGATAATAATCTTGAACAAGTTACTAATAAAGTTGAAGAACTTTATCAAGATATGGATCAAGAAAAAGTTGATAATTTAGTGAATCTATACAAACCAATAGCTAAAACATATTTAAATCGGTATCCAGACAATCTCATTAGTGACTTAACAGACGAAGAAATTGATGCCCAATTTGAAATATTGAGAAACTCTATTACTACTAATAAAAATGAATATTATAAAAGTTTAGAAAGACCAATGCCAGTATTTTTAAATTCACCTTATGTTACAGGAAACTTTATTGAATTTGACTGGTCTGATTCATATGATTTGATGAAAAATGATTTTTATTATTCTTTTGAATTAAGTGATTCACCAGATTTTGCAAATATTATCTATCAAGAAGATAAAATGTATAACAATGAGTTAATAATCCAAAAATTACCACCAGGAGAATATTTCTATCGTGTCGTAGTAACAAATACAAAAGGTAATAGTACAGATGCCTTTGATATTTATTTAGATGATGAAACCCTCACATACTTTTATGGTGTGAAGCAATTTGTAGTTATATAGGAGGGGATTGTGAAGCTAAGGCATGAACAAAAATTTCTAATTGAATATGACAGCTATTTAAATCTAAAAAATGCGTTATCAAAAGTAATGAATGTAGATGAAAACGCTATTGGTGATGGAAGCTATCTAATTAGAAGCTTGTATTTTGATGACTATAATGATAGTGCTTTGTATGAAAAATTATCTGGTATTTCTGAAAGGAAGAAATATAGAGTTAGAATCTACAACTATTCTGATTCGAAAATAAAATTAGAAATAAAAAAGAAATACCAAGACTATACAAATAAGATTGGAACAACTATTTCTAAAGAAGAATATGAAAATTTATATTACAATAATATAAGTGATTGGATAACTTCCTCGAACGTTGTAAAGAGAAGTTATTATTTAGAGAATAGATTAAAGCTCTTGAGACCAAAAATTATAGTTGATTATTATAGAGAAGCTTTTACCCTTCCCTACAATGAAGTTAGATTAACTTTTGACACTCAATTGTGTGCAGCAACCCCTGACTTTAATATATTCAGTGATAGAATTATTACTAAAAAGCTACCAAAAGATTATTCGCTAATTTTAGAAGTAAAATATAATAATTTTTTACCAACCTTTATTAAATCAATACTTGAACCATATGATTTGACAAGATTATCTGTTTCAAAATTTTTACTATGTAGAGACATAAATCAGTAAGGAGATAATTTATGAATGAATTGATTAATTTTAATGATATAATCAAAAACAGTGTGATCCAATCCTCATTTCTAGGGAATTTTACAATTCAAGACATCTTGAGTGTAATAGTAGTAACTTTACTTGTTAGTTTATTTATGTTTTTTATTTATAAGAAAACATACAGTGGAAATATTTATAGCCATAAATTCAACGTATCATTAGTATTGATGGCATTAATAACTTCTGAAATAATTATGACAATCAGTTCCAATTTAGTATTATCTCTTGGTATGGTTGGTGCTTTAAGTATTGTAAGATTTAGAACCGCCGTTAAAGAGCCTTTAGATATTGTATTTATGTTCTGGGCTATAGCAATCGGAATAACATCAGGAGCTAGGTTATATGCCTTGTGCGTAATTAGTTCTTTATTAATAGGTCTAGTATTATTCACTTTACTTAAATTTAAAAATACAAATAATATTTTCTTATTAGTTATACATTACGATACCACTATTAATGATAAAATATTTTCGCTATTAAGTGAGCTAAGTTATACAGTTAAATCAAAAACAGTTTCTCGTGGATTAGTAGAATTAACAATTGAATTAAAAGTAATCGGAGCTAGAACCGGTTTTGTAGAAGATCTTTCTGAAGTAGAAGGCGTATCAAGTGTTTCTCTAATTAACTATAGTGGAGAATTTGCACAATAAAAGAGGTGATTCTTTGAAACAAAATAATGAAACATTTTATAAAATAATATTATGTGTTGCAGAAACAATTGTTTATAATTGGGTTGTATATTATTTATTCTATAAAATCCAACCAAACCAAGAAATATATCTCTATTTAAATCCTCACCCATTGCTATTCTTAGCAATGTTCATGGGACTTAGATATGGGATAAAACTAAGCACCCTTTCATCTTCAATTTCATGTATATTTTTTATATATATTTTCTATCTTTTAAAATCAGATATAAATTTATTTTTTAATTTTTTCAAATATTATAAATATCCCCTATTGTTTTTATGGACTTCTTTTATTTTTGGTGCCTTTAGAGATAATCATAAGAGAAAACTACAACTTGCAAACGATCAAATATTTGATTTAACTAAGAAAAACAAAGAACTTGAAAAAGACTACAAAGTAATTGATAAAATTCAAACTGAACTAAAAAAACAAATAATCGGTTCAGATGAAAGTATAATTAGTCTTTATGATATTGCAACTAAGTTAGAGACTTTTGAAACTGAGGATATCTTTACTGAAACAATAGGTGTCTTAAAAAAATATTTAAGAGCTACAAATATTTCATTATATGCTTTTGACAAAGTTAATAATTATTTAAGACTTAAAATATCATATGGAGATTATGATTCTGATGTAAATTCTATTTATGCACCTGATTGTCATTGGTTTAAAGAAGTAGACAAAGAGAGAAAAGTAGTTAAAATTGGCTACCATCCAGAAGATACTATTCAACCAATTATGGTTGGACCTTTAATAAGAAATGGTGAAATAATTGCAGTAGTTAATATTAAAAAAATGGAATTTGATATGATAAGTGAGTATGCTTTTAATTTATTCCAACTTATAATTGATTGGATTAATAGAGCCCTTGATAAAGCAACTTATGTAG
This sequence comes from Sphaerochaetaceae bacterium, assembly GCA_963677735.1. Taxonomy (GTDB): domain Bacteria; phylum Spirochaetota; class Spirochaetia; order Sphaerochaetales; family Sphaerochaetaceae; genus Pleomorphochaeta. Next base: position 633,649 of record OY782505.1, on the reverse strand, counting down.
AAAATTTATTAGAAGATAAATATCTGGGAGATACACAATTAGTAAGTAGCCAATATTTTAAAAAACGTCTTGAAATAGAAAAACGAAGACTCACTGAATTTGGAATGGAGTACTGTTTTATTTCATACAGGATTGTCGATTTATCAATCAATCAAATTGATGATTTAGTAAAAAACACTTTAAGACATGTAGATATTGCCTATTATAACGATAGTAAAAATACTTTATCTTTCTTACTACCCGCAACAAAAAAATCAAACAGCTTTATTTTTGAGCAAAAAATAAAAGATAAGTTTGATCAACGGTTGGTAAAAATTGAACTTAAAAATACGGAGGAATAATGAAGTTAATATTATTTACTCTATGTCTAATAGTTGATATTGTAATCTTTATTTTCTTGTTTTTATATGAACAATACATATTACAAGTATTTATAATACACGCAATTTTATTTTTAATTATTTGGAAACTTTCATATTCTTTTAAATCAAAAAATGAGGGTATACCAGTTTATGCAATATTCTTTTTACCGATTGTTGGAGATATAATATATATTGTATTTAACATAAGTCTAAATTATTTTAAAAATACTAATAGTTCTATTTTTGAATACGAACAATTATTATCTGCTAATTTAAAGTCTACTAATAGAAAAAGAATTAATTATGAACAAGAAATCAAAACAATGAGTTTTATTGATATGTTGTCCTTTATTGATCCAGATAGAAAGAAAGAAATATTAATTGATTCACAATATGAAGTTAAAATTAATAATACTAATATTCTAAAAAAAGGATTAGAATCAGATGATAAAGAAGTTCAACACTACTCAGCAACTCTTCTAAATAGCCAAGAAAATGAGTTAACAAATAATATTAGCTTACTTAGAGAAAAGTTTAATGAATCAAAAGATATAAAATTATTAGATGAATTAATAAAATCGTATAAAGTTTATTTAAATTCTTCTTTAATTGAAGAGGATACACTATCAATATTCAAAGAAGAATATATTGAAGTATTATCTATAAAAGTGAATAAATTTAAATATAAGATTGAAGATTTAGATGAACTATTTAAAGCTTATCTTCAAATTAACGATCTTTATAATGCAACAATGATAAATAATAAAATTGCAGAAGAATTTGGTGATTCTGAGGATGTTCTAGTTAACAAACTAAATATTATGTATCAGCAAGGAAACATAAATCAATTGCAATATGAATTAACAAATTTGGATGAAAAATTATTAGAAAAAAATACAGTATTAAAAGAATTATATAATTTTTTTAAAGGGGAGAAGAGTTAAATGACAATATGTATGATTGCTGAAGGCTCCTATCCTTATGTTGCCGGAGGGGTTTCATCTTGGATTAATCAAATTATCTTAGCATTCCCAGAACATTCTTTTAAAGTTGTTTCAATAATGCCAAGTAGTAGAGAGACTGTTGAATATAAATATGATATTCCTAAGAATGTCGAAGAAATTAAAACTATTTTTCTTGATGATTTTTTAAAAATCAGGCATAAAAAATACATAAAAAATCTTATTCTAACCAAAAGAGAAAAAAAGGAATTAATAAACCTTATCAGAATAAATAAAGATATTGATTGGACTTATTTAATAAATTTTTTTAGTAATAATAAACGTATTGGTAGTTGCATTGATTTTTTACAAAGTAAGTTTTTCTTCGATGAAACAATAAAATTCTATAAAGATAGATTTAGTAAAGAAGTTTTTAATAATTATTTTTGGACTATGAGAAACATGCTTTTACCTCTTATTTATTTGATGCAACAAAATCCTGTTAAAGCTGACATATATCATTCAGCATCTACCGGATATGCTGGTATTTTGGCAACTACTTATTCCATAAAAAATGATAAACCCTTTTTATTATCCGAACATGGTATTTATGGAAGGGAGAGAGAAGAAGAATTACTAAAAGCAAAATGGGTTACTGGTGTATATAAGAAATTTTGGATTGAATTTTTCTATTCTATATCTAATGCAGCATATCAAAGAGCAGCCATGGTGACATCTTTATTTGATGCAAATAGAAAAATACAATTAAAACTTGGGGTAAATAAACGTAAAACAAAAATAACTCCTAACGGAATAAATTATGAAAAATTAAATATTGAAAAAATTGATCATGAGGGAATAAATGTAGGAGCAATATTAAGAGTTGTCCCAATTAAAGATATTATGACCATGATTAGAGCTTTTAGCATTGTTAAAAGTAAACATAAAGATGTTAAATTTTATTTAATTGGACCTACGGAAGAAGATTCCTCTTATTATCAACAGTGTATAAATTTAGTAAACCTATTAAATCTTCAAGAATCGGTAATATTTACTGGTAGAGTTAATATAAAAGAATATCTTGGTAAAATTGATATATTAGTTTTAACTTCTATCTCAGAAGGTCAACCTTTAGTAATACTTGAAGGTTGGGCAGCTAAAATACCCTTTATTGCAACTGATGTTGGTAGTTGTAGAGAACTTCTTCAAGCGGATAAACATGAAGGTGACTGTGGAATTGTAACAAAACTTGCTTCTCCAAGTGATACTGCTAAAGCAATATTAAAACTTATAGATAATCCAAAATTACGAACTGAGATGGGAGAAAATGGATTAGCAAGAGTAAAAAGATTATATAACGACAAAGTGTTAATAGAAAGCTATAGACAATTATATAATTGTTTATACAAGCACTTTTAATTTAAGGGAGAATAATTATTATGGCAGGTATTGGATTTGCTTTAAAACGAATGTTTGAAAAAGATACTTTTACGAATAGAGCTCTAGCCTACTTATATTCATCCTTTATTGCTGCGGGGCCTTGGATATTAAGTGTAATATCGATTAATTTTTTACTTGTATTAATGAAATTATCAAATATTGAGACTCAAGAAAGAAATTTGTTCTCAGCTACAATTGTATATAGTTTTTTATTTTCTCAAGTATTAATTGCTCCAGTTCAGCTAACTGTTACTAGATATATTTCAGATAAACTATATAACCAAGAATATGCTAGAATTAGACCAACTTTTTTAGGCTTAAATAAAATAATGTTTTTTTTGAGCATAACTGTATGTTTTTTATTTTACTACAACAAACCTTTACCAATATATTATAAATTATTCGCTTCATATTTATTTATTATTATTACAATGATTTGGGTGCTAATGATATTTTTAAGTGCAGTTAAAAATTATAAGCTAATTGCAAAAGCCTATTTTTTTGGTGGAGCACTTACTCTAGGTTTAATATTTTATTTTTTAGAAAATCCAATCCAATTTAAAGAATTACAAGGTGCTTCAATTTTCTTATTAGCCTATGTAATTGGATTGAGTTTAATATTAGTCTTATTTTTATATAATTTTTTCTCAACATTTTTTTATGGTGAAAAGTACCAATTCGACTTTTTCAAGTATTTAGGTAAGTTTGCATCATTAGGATTTGTTGGTTTTTTCTATACTTCAGGACTTTGGATTGATAATATAATTTTATGGTTTAGTGATTTTCAAGAAACAATAATGAGTACTTATACATTTGCACCCTACTATGATAATGCAGTTTTTATTTCTTATTTAACAACTATCCCTACCTTAGTTTTATTTTTAGTTATTATAGAAACTAACTTTTTTAAGGCTTACAAGCAATATTTCGAAAATGCAAACTCAGCTGAAACATTCGAAGAAATTGATAAAGCAAAAAATAAAATGAAAGAAACTTTAAATTATAATTTAATATATACTTTTATATTTCAATTTCTAATTACATTAACCTTAATTTTGACTGCAAAACCAATTTTTAAATATTTTAATATTAACTATTTTATCAGAGATCTTTTTAGAATAACATCTTTTGGTGCTATGTTTAATATTTTTGCATTTATTTTGATACTAGTTTTATTGTATTTTGAGCGCAGAGGCAGAGCACTAATTACAGCTTTTACTTTCTTTGTCTTAAATGCAACATTAACGCTTTATTTTACAACAAAACCACTTAAATATACTGGTTTTGGATTTGTTATTGCATCAATAATCACATTTATATTAGCTGTAGTTTTCTTAAAAAATTACTTAAACCAAATCCATTATTCAACTTTTGCCCTACAACCTCTATATTTAAAGGATAATAACGATATATTTGTAAGATTAGCTAATAATCTAAACGCAAGAAGTGAAATTGATATTGATAAAATGACTTCAGATGAAAAAAAATAATACATTTTTTGACTAAAATGCATATACATGTTTTTAAGGGGTACCCATATCATAATTATTTATTTAGCTGGAAGTTTATTTTCTTGATGGAATTAGAAAAAGCAGAAGAATGTATCGATAAATCTGCATAAATTAAAATTAAGCGTGCTTTCTTCTAAGAGTTTCTCTTTTTAACATGGATATAAAAACTTTTTCTTCAACAGGTCTTGAGAATAAAAAACCTTGTCCGACTTCACATCCAATTTCTTTTAAGAAGTTCTCTTGTTCTTGAGTTTCTATACCTTCGGCAACTACAGGAAGTTTTAATAATTTATTCATATCCATAATTGATTTTAATATTATAGCAGCCCTTTCATTTGACTCTAAGCCCTGCAAGAAATTTAAATCAATTTTCAAGGCATCAAAAACTAAATCTTTTAATACATTAAGGGAAGAATAGCCACTACCAAAATCATCCATGTGCACGGACAATCCAGATTCTTGACATTTATTTACAACATTTTGAACTTGATTTGGATCATTCATATAAGAAGTTTCTGTAATTTCAATATTGATACAATCTGGAGTAATTCCATGTTTTTCAATTAAATCCAATATTTCAACCCATAATTTATCACGATAAAAATTGTTTCTTGAAACGTTTACTGAAACTGGGATATGTAATAGACCCATTTTTCTCCAATTAGCTACACTTTCACAAGTTTTATCCCAAACAAAATAATCTAATTGATGTATAACACCATTTGCTTCTAATATAGGAATAAAGACTCCAGGGCTTAACATACCCAAAGATGGATGTTGCCATCTTACTAATGCTTCAGCACCAACGATAGATTTATCTTTTAAGGAATATTTAGGTTGGAAGTATATTAGAATATCTCCATTTTCAATTGCTGTATCAATTCCGGATACAACTGCTTGTTCAATTTTCAACCATTTATCGAGCTTCTCGTTATATACAACATAGACACAACTGTCTCTACCTTGTTTTGCTTTTGTTAATGCATAAGCTGCTCTATCACAAATCAAATCAATTGATAATTTACGATTATCAATAGTATAAACACCAAATACTATATTTAATGAAATATCTAATGGATAATTTTTTAAAAAATTCTCAATTTTGATTAAATCAAATTTTAAATCTTCTTTATCCTTTTTAATTAAGCCTACAAAATCATCATCACTAAAACGTGAAATAACAGCCTCTTTACCTAACACTTCTACAAGAAGCATAGAAAAAGCTTTTAATAATTGATCCCCTGCTTTTTTTCCATATAATTCATTAACAAGCTTAAAGCGAACAAAATCAGATCTAATTAAATAATAATTATCCTTTGGATGTTCATTTAAAATATCTGTACTAATTTTTGTAAAAGCTTCCTTGTTAAACAATCCAGTTAATTTGTCTAAATCATTGGCATAAGCTAATTGCTTTGCAGTTAAGTTAAAATAATTTCTATCTTGAGAAATCTTTAATAATTGGTAAGAATGAATAATCTGAGTAACCTTATTTATAAGTTTCTCTGAATTAAAAGGTTTGGGTAATATATCGTTTGCACCTAGTTCTAAGGCTCTATACAAACTAGAAACTTGATCATCACCAGTTAATACGATTATAGGTATTTCATTAAAAATAACATTTTTAGAAGCTTCTCCTAAAAATTCAAAGCCATCCATTACTGGCATGCTTAAGTCTAATATAATCAAGGCTATTTCTTTAAAATATTCATTTGCTAAATTTAAACCAACTTGCCCATTTTCTGCCTCAATAGTATCGTATTTGGATTTAAGGATGCCTGATAATATTCTTCTTTGAATTTTATCATCATCAATAATTAATATTTTTCTATTATCGGGCATTTATGTCTCCAGTTGTTAAATTTGTTTTATAGCTAATTATACAACTAAATGCCATTTAATCAATACCTAGACACCATATAATGGTGAAAAATATAACAAATACTAACTAATTACACAATTATACTTAAAAAAAATAAATAGTTATGACATAAACTTAAATTATTTTATATGCATAATATTATTATATATGACATAAATTTTCATACAAATTATAGGCATTAATTTAATTATTTTATATAAGAAAAAACACTTGTTATAAAGCAATAAGAAAATTTATAATTAATTAATAATTGAGGGTCTAATTATTTCACCTTCAACTTTATTACCATTTATTAGACTGATTACCTTGGATAAAGCTAATTCATAAATATCATCTATGTGAAAATCTATAGATGAAACACCATTAATTAATGAAATATATGGAGCTCCATCATATCCTATAATAGGTATATCTATATTCAACATTACAATAGTTTGTACAAGTAATAAATCATTTACAAAAGCTAATCCATCAAACTTATTTATTTGAATTTCATTTCTCAAACTATTTACCATTATTTTCAATTTATCACTATTTAAGAAATCAATTTCTTTAACATTTATAGATGGGTAAATACTCTGAATACCAATTAATCGTTGTTGATGCGATAATACTTCATCAACGAAACCAGTGATATATAATGGATTATTTACATTTTGACTTTTTAAAAATTCTCCTTGGAGGATGCCCCCATACATATTATCTGTAGATACATGTAAGTATTTATTATTTGGACATATATGATGAGCTAAAACATATGGTATTTTTAAATCTTCGAAAAAGGACTCTTCTCTATCATTATCTATATCGTATCCTACAATTCCATCAACTTTTTTAGAAATATTTATTAGTTCCTCTTTTGAATTTATAGAATAAAAGCTTAATTGATAACTAGTATTCTCGATGGCTTTAAGCAATCCTTTTTGTGCTTGTGCATAAAACCAATCAAAAAGTTTCAAAGATCCCCAATAATATAATCTATTAGCTTTATTAATTTTTACTACTCCAATAACGCCTGTTCCACTTCGTCTCAATTGTGAAGCCGCTTTATTAGGTACATAATTTAATTCTTGTGCAGCTTTTAATACTTTTTTCTTTAATTGCTCAGAAACTGATTCTGGATTATTAAAAACTCTACTAACAGTTGCACTACTAACTTTTGCATGTTTCGCTACTTGGTCTCTTGTTATTGGCATACTACCCCTTTTAATCTTGACAGAGCAAATATTATATTATAATGTACACGTGTACATATCAATACATTTAGGAGCATTTATGGAAAAATTACAAGAGTCTACCCATAACCGTTTAAATCCCCTAACAGGAGAATGGATTAAAGTTTCACCACATAGAACAAAAAGACCTTGGCAAGGTCAAGTAGAAGATGTTCAACGTCCAAGCGGTATTACATACGATAGCAAATGTTATCTATGCCCTACAAACACTAGAAGTAATAATGAACAAAATCCAGATTATAAAGATACATATGTTTTTACTAATGACTTTTCTGCACTCTTAAGCGATACAGAAAGTGAATCTACTCAATTTGGACCAAATAATTTACTAAAATCAAAAGGTGAAAAAGGCGTTTGTAAAGTAATTTGTTTTTCTCCTCGTCATGATTTAACAGTTGCAAGAATGGAAGTAGAAGATATTGTAAAGATTATAAATGTTTGGAGAGATCAATATAATGAATTAGGAAAATTACCATATATTAATCATGTCCAAATATTTGAAAACAAAGGTTCAATAATGGGTTGTTCCAACCCTCACCCTCATGGACAAATTTGGGCTGAAGAAGTTATTCCTAATTTACCTGCAATAGAATTAACAAAACAGAGAGAATATTTTGAAGAAAATAATAGTTCAATGTTATTAGATTACGCTCAATATGAATTAAAAGAGCAATCTAGAGTAGTTTATAGTAATGATGATTTTATAGTTGTTGTCCCTTATTGGGCTACATGGCCGTATGAAACAATGATTTTACCTTTGAATAAATCTTTTACCAATTTAAATGATTTAACTGATGAAAATGATTTAAATTTAGCTAAGGCAATCAATATTTTAACAATAAAATATGATAATTTATTTAAAACAAACTTCCCTTATTCTATGGGAATTCATCAAAAACCAACAAATGATGATAATTATTTAGGAAATATAATGCACTTTCACTATTATCCACCACTATTAAGATCTGCAAGTGTTAAGAAATTTATGGTAGGATATGAACTATTAGCAATGGCACAAAGAGATATCACAGCTGAAATGGCAGCTAAACAATTAAGAGAACTTGAGAATTCTCATTATCTTAAATCTTTATAAAAGGAGGGATTTATGATTAAAGTTGATGATATAAAAAATCACAAACTACATGATATATATCCTCATCTGTATGGGAATAATTATCAAAATGAAAAGAAAGATGAACGTTTTATTAAATTAATGGAAAATCATTTTAAATTATTTAATAAGGCTGAAGCAAACCTTTTTTCTACAGCTGGAAGAACCGAGCTGGGAGGAAATCACACAGATCATAATTTAGGGAAAGTTCTAGCTGCAACAATTAATCTAGATACCATTGCAGCAGTTAATAAATGTGATGATAATAAAGCTGTTTTAATAAGTGAAGGCTTTCCTGCAGTAACTGTTGATCTAAATGATTTATCTTTTAGAAAGGATGAAGAAAATACTACTGCTGGACTTCTTAGAGGTATTGCTTACGCCTTTAAGCAAAGAAATCTTAATATAGGTGGCTTTATTGCAAACACGAGCACAAATGTTTTAAAAGGTAGTGGATTATCATCTTCTGCTGCAATTGAAGTACTTTGTGCAACAATTTTTAACAATCTTTACAACAATGATATTTTATCACCTGTAGAATTGGCTAAGATTGGTCAATTTTCTGAGAACGTATATTATGGTAAACCTAGTGGGCTTATGGATCAAAGTGCCTGTGCGAGTGGAGGAATAATTTCAATAGACTTTGAAGATAATTCAAATCCATTAGTAACTCAAATACCCTTTAACTTTAATGAATTTGGTTACAATCTAATTATTGTAGACACAAAAGGTTCACATGATGGACTAACCCACTGCTATAGTGCAATTCCAGAAGAAATGAAATCTGTAGCTAATTTTTTTGGAAAAGAAGTTCTTAGGGAAGTTCCATATGAACTATTTTTTGTAAATATAAATCAAGTAAGAAATACTATAAACAATGATAGAGCAATTTTAAGAGCAATTCATTACTTTAATGAAAATATTAGAGTAGATAAAATGGTAAAAGCTCTTAAAACGAAAGATATTAATTCTTATCTCGACTTAGTAAATCAATCAGGACAGAGTTCATACAATTATCTTCAAAACTTATATGTCCATCCTACTGAACAAGGCTTAGGCTTAGCTTTAGCTACCTTAGAATCTATTCTACAAGGTAAAGGTGCTGTGAGAGTTCATGGTGGTGGTTTTGCTGGTACAATTCAAGCTTATATACCTATTGAAGACACAGATAAAATTACAAATATAATGGAATCAATATTTGGTAGAGATTGTGTTACTATATTAAATATAAGAGAAAATAAAACTTTATGTTTTGCCTAAAATAAACTAAAACAAACCTTGAGAATTGCCTCAAGGTTTTTTTTTGCATTACTTAATAATTTTTGATTAAGAATTTTACATTATTCAAAAAAAATTTGAGAAACATATTTTAAGTTAACTGTTACTTTAATAAAGTATTAAAATATCACTTATAGTAAACATATAACACCTATTGTAGCAATTTTATTAAATTTATTAATTATTTATTCTTTTTTAAAATTCATATATTTTAGCCTAGTTATATATCTAATAATTCATATGATTTTTTTGACATATATATTTTTATCTGTTAATATTTTTTATAAGACAATTAAAAAATCAAATTATAACAATATTTCAAAAACTAAAATGTATTAAAATAAGGAGTTTTGTGTGCCAAATAACATTTCAATTAATTACTATAAAACATTAATTTTTGTAATAAATTTATCTGGTCTTTCTATTGAAGATTTTGCAAACAAGGCTGATATTTCATTAAGTTTAATCAGCCATGCCGATGACAGTTGGAATCCTAAATATTCTACTGTAGAAAAAATTTGCAGTGTTGTTAACATATCTGTAACAACCTTCTTTAATATTGCAGAGAATATAGCGGGAATAAAAGAATCTATTACTTTAAATTATGTAACAAAAACTGACAAACTAAGTCCAAGTGAAATATGTCAAAGGTTAAAAGAGGTCAGAAGATCATTAAAAATATCAGAAGCTCAATTAGCAAAATCATCTGGAATTAATAAAACAAATATTTGCAACAGAGAACATGGGAAAATTAAAACTCAAATTCTTTGTTCTACATTGGAAAAATACGCTGCTAGTTTTGGTTTAACTATGAGTAGTTTAAGTGACCAATTATATAAAAAAAAATAAATTTACATTAATTAAAAAAACTATTGGTATTGAAATTTCTGCCAATAGTTTTTTTTAAAATTTATAGTTTATCTTATATATTGTCATCTATATATTTATCAAAATCTTTAAATGATAATGGTTTGCTAAAATAATATCCTTGTATGAATGAACATCCAACCGATTTTAAGTAATCAACTTGTTCTTTATTTTCAGCTCCTTCAGTAATGACTTCTAAATTGAATTCATTAGCAATATTTACAATAACCTTTGCAATTTCACCATTATCTAGAGTGGGATAATCTTTAATAAAAGATCTATCAATTTTGATCTTATCAATATCTAAATTCTTTAAATAACTTAAAGATGAAAATCCTGTACCAAAATCATCTAAAGCTATTGATAAACCTAATTCTTTAAACTTTTGGAAATGGGAGTTAACAATTTCTACATTTGAAACCAAAACACTTTCTGTAATTTCAATTTCAAAATTACTCAAATTTACATTATACTTTTCAGATAGTGAAACAAACTTATTTACAAGTTCAGAATCTTGGAATTGAATGGCAGAAACATTTATTGAAATTTTAAAATCGCTAGGAAGTTTACTTTTAATTTTATTATAATCATCAAACACTCTTTCAATTAACCAATATCCCAAATCAACAATATATCCGTTTTTCTCAGCTACGGGTATAAAGAAAAATGGAGATACACTTCCAAGTTCTTTGCTATTCCATCTCATTAGTGCCTCAGCACCTTTTATCTTACCAGAATTAGAATCTACTTGAGGTTGATAATTAACATCTAATTCATCATTTTCTATTGATTTCCTTAACAATAGATTCATTTTTAATTCTTTATTTACTTTTTCTTTGATCTTTGGTGAAGAAAATAATACATTTATTGTTTTTGACTCTTTAACGGCTTCTAAAGCAATATTAGCACTATTTAATAATCCTTCTGAAGTAATATCATCATCAGGATATATTGAGACACCAGCTTTAATTTCAAAAAAGAAATTATTGTTTCTTTTTTGTGCAAATAATCGATTTAATTCAAAAAATTTATTACAGAATGATTTAACTTCTTTTTTACTATTATAAGATATTAACCCTATTGCAAAAGTATTTTTAGAAATTTGAGCAACAAAATCGTCTTTACTAATTAATGTATGAACATCATTAATAAACTCATTTAATATTATTTTTGGTTCAATTCCAAAAATACTAAAGGTAAGTTCATTGAAATTCATAACTGAAAAAGAAAAGAGTCCAAAAGGTTTATTTTTATTATTCATTACACTTAAATCAACTAATTTTTTTAATAAAGTTTCATTTGGTAAATCTGTTTCAGTATTGTAATTTTTTAATTTATTTAAATTAGCTTCAGTTTCTTTTATCCTAGTTAAATCAGTGTAAATACCTATATATTTATCAATCTTATCACTATATTTGGTTCTGATTGAGTATATATTTAATAATTTTGGATAGAATAATCCATCTTTTTTCCTATCCCAAACTTCTCCGCTCCAATGCCCTTTTTCTCGAATATCATTCCACATTTGTGAATAAAAGGTTGGTGAATGCAATCCAGATTTAAAATAATTAGTTTTCAACCCCATAACTTCATCAGCAGTATAACCTGTAATATCCTCAAAGGCTTTATTTACAAATATAATTTTAGTATCATTTTCTGTTATAAGTATTGCATCATTTGTGTTCTCAGCAATTTTTGTGGTCAAGGCCAATTGCTCTCTATCTTTATTTCTAAAATAGACAGCACTCACAATATATACAATTAAAACACATAGTATTAATAATATGACTAAATCAACAAACGATAAATAAAAAAATAGTTGATTGTTAAAAACAGGAAGAGAAGTAATATCAAATTTTGATATAAAAATCCAAGACTTTGATTCATTACCATCTACTAAAATATTTCGAGTAGGCATTATTTTTTTATAAAAATAAACTATATTCTCTTTTTGAACAAATCCATGATCATTATTTGTAAATTCTTCTTTCAATTCAGGATGTGTATTAAAAAATGAAAACTGTTCTTGATCTTCAAACATAAACGAGAATGTTTTACTTGAATCTTCATTATAGAGATAGTAACCTTCTTGATTAACTAAACAATGATAAATAAAATCATATTCTATATCACTAAATTGCTCATTTAATATATCTATGAAATCTAAACCTAGATAATTAATAATTAGTACACCTATTAACTCATTGTTGTTATCAAATAGTGGCGTGGAAAACCTAACAATTGGCTTGTGTGGGACTTCAACTACATCATTTTCAGAGTTTAAATCCATGTCGGATATATAATAATAATTGTTTGGCAAATTAATTGATTCAGTAAAATATGATTTATCACTCTTATCTTGCAAATCTTCACTCTCAACAATAACAGGAGAATTGATTGAGTTATTTACTCTAGCAATTTCATGACCAGACGTATCTAAAATTCTTATTTGGTCAAAATTTTTCTTTGTATTTGCAAATCGAAAAAACATTTGTTTTACTTCTGTTAGCGTATAATCATTTGGATTATCTAAATAAGAAGAGACTTCATCAGAATTTTTTATTATTAATAAATCTTCAACACTTTCATTATAAATATCTTCAATAATAAAATTTATAGTATTCGCTCTTTGTTCTTGTTCGGCAACAATAAGTTGAATGTTAGTATCGATTTGAGTTTTTGTAATGTAACTAATTACGAATACATATAGAATTATAATAGGAATTATTATTAATAATGATATCTTCAATATTGATATATATTCACTTTTATTAATTTTATTTCTAATAGTTTTGATGATGTCCTCCAACTGTAATCCAGTATTTATCAATTAATAAATTAGGAATATTATATAAATATTTTAAACTCATTATTGTGATAATTCAATACCAAATATTTCTAAACTGTTATCTCACTTTAAACAAATATTTTGTTTATCTAGTATAACATATTTGAAATATATAATTCTATAGTATAGCAAGGCCTTTGTTCTTCAACAATTGTTTTATTTAACAACTTTAAAAAATAAAATAAAAAACTTAAGTTATATAACATACAAATTGTAATTATTAACCTAAGTCTTTATATAAATTATGTATTAATTATAAATTAAAAAATATCTTTATAATTTGCAGAAACACTTATAAAACTTCCTTCTTTTGAAAGAATATCATTAATGCTTTTTGGAACTGGAATAGATTTATCTATTAGTGGTTCAACTATAGTTTCAAATTTAGCAGGATGAGCAGTTGAAACAATTATTGCAGGTTTATCTTTATAATAAGTATCATATACCTTTTTCGCACATGCAGTATGAGGACAAATAATATAGGAAGTATCTTGATAAGTTTTTTTAATCGTTTCTTTTATTTCTTCGTCGCTAACGCTATAAGAAGTAACAAATTGTCTAAATAAATCAATATCACCATAAAGATTAAACAATCTTTCCATATTACTTGGAGCACCAACATCCATAGCATTTGCTAAAGTATGAATACTTGCACTTGGTTTATATTCTCCAGTTTCTAAATAATTAGGAATTGTTTTATTAGCATTTACAGCTAAAACGATTGATTCTATTGGCACTCCTGTTGTAAAAGCCCAATAAGCAGCACAACTATTACCTACATTACCGCTTGGAATAATAATATTTGGATTAACACCATACATAGATCTAAATAAATGACTAGCATAAACATAATAAACACTTTGTGGCAAAAGTCTTCCTAAATTAATAGAGTTAGCACTTGTGAGGCCCCATTTTTCACTTAATTCTTTATCCATAAAGGCATCTTTAACCATTTTTTGGCAGTCATCAAAAGATCCATCAACTTCATATGCTTGAATATTCTCGCCTAAAACTGTTAATTGTTTTTTTTGTCTTTCACTTACCCTGTCTTTAGGATAAAGGACTTTAACTTTAATTCCAGCTTTTTTATAAAATGCTGAAGCAACAGCTCCACCAGTATCTCCACTAGTAGCAACTAATATAGTTAGTTCTTTTTGTGTTTTTTCAATTATTTTTTCTAAAGTCGAAGCCAAAAAGCGTGCTCCAAAATCTTTAAATGCAGCAGTTGGTCCATGGTATAATTCAAGAACACTTTGTTTATCACCTAATTGCACTAATGGAACATTAAAATTAAAGGCATCCATACATATTTCTGCTAAATCATTTACAGTTATATATTTATCATTTTCAAAATATGGAGCTAGCACTTCAAAGGCCATTTCTGGATATGAAGATATCTCACCGATATTCATATTAACAAGTGACGGAAATTCAACTGGAACATACAATCCACCATCATCTGCTAATCCTTTCAATATAGCTTCACCTGCTGTTATTTTCTTTGAAAGACCTCTTGTTGAAACAAAATCCATTCTTATTTCTCCTTATACCCTTGCACCTAAATATGCTGATAATCTTAATATATCAGCGAAAACTCCACCAGCAGTAACTTCTCTACCTGCCCCTGGTCCTTTAATCACTAAAGGTTGATTTAAATATCTATCAGTTGTGAAACAAATTACATTATCAGTTCCACTTGCTTGTGAAAATGGATGATTCATTGGATACCCCTCAAGGGCCACACTACAATTACCATTTTCATCTACACGTCCAACATAACATAATCTCTTGTTTTCTTCTTTAGCTTGCATATATTTATCATAAATTGGTTGATCTAATTGTTCTAAATTATTCATGAATTCTTCTACAGGTAATTGAGATAATGAACTTGGTACTAGACTTTCAATTGGAACATCACCTACTTCAACATCATAACCTAATTCTCTTGCAAGTATTACAGTTTTTCTTCCAACATCCATTCCAGACAAATCATCTCTTGGATCAGGTTCAGTATAACCCATTTCTTTAGCATTTTTTACTAATTGGCTAAACTTTACACTTCCATCATAGTTGTTAAACAACCAAGCCAATGTTCCAGACACAATACCTTCAATGCGTCTTACATTATCTCCAGTTTGAACTAAATCTTTTAATGTGTTTATTACTGGCAACCCTGCCCCAACAGTAGTCTCATAATAAAATCTTCTTCCAGTAGTTAAACATGTTTCAAATATTTCTTTATAATATTCTAAGTTAGCAGTACCAGCTTTTTTATTTGGAGTTACAATATGCATTCCATTATTCATCCAACTAATATATTGACTAGCTAATTCACTACTTGATGAACAATCTACAATTGCTCTATGAGGAAAATATGTAGCACCTACATGACTTGTAAACTTATCCATATCCAAAGGAACACTATTTTTCTTAAAAGATTCTCTCCAAGTAGATAAATCAATCCCATCTTCATCTAAAAGCATTAATTTACTACTTGCAATAGCTCTTATTCTTAAATCAATTCCAAATTTTTCATATAAAAATGATGATTCGTTAGAAATTTGGTCTAAAAGAGTCCCACCAATATTCCCAGGTCCAATAACACCTATTGAAAGAGCTTGTTTTGATAAAAAGAATGATGCATGTAATGCTCTTAAAGCTCTAGTACTTTCACTAGATTCAATTACTGCACTTATATTCCTCTCACTAGCCCCTTGAGCAATTGCTTTGACATTTACGCCAGCTTTCCCTAAAGAACTGAAAAACTTTCCAGCTACACCTTTCTTGCCCGCCATATTGTTTCCAACCGCTGCAATTACAGCTAAATCTCTGATACAATCTATTGAATTTATAATTTCTTCTCTTAGCTCTTCATTAAAGTTTATTGTTATAGCTTCAATGGCTCTATCTGCGTGAGAAATTGGAACTGCAATAGAAATTGAATATTCAGATGAAGCTTGGGAAAAAAGAATTACATTTACATTTGCACTTTTTAATGCCTCGAATACCTTAGAAGAGAAACCTACTCTACCATTTAATCCAGCACCTTCAATGCTAATAAGCGCTACATCATGAACAACAGAAAAGCCTTTAACAGAAGGTCCCTTTTTTTGATTTTCACAATTATTTATTAATGTACCTTCATCAGAAAAATATTTCCAACATCTTAATCTAACTTGAATTCCCTTCGAAATCGCAAATAAAATTGCTTTAGAATTAATTAAAGTAGAACCAAAAAATGAGAGTTCAGTAGCTTCATTATAACAAAGATTTTTTATAACAGTTGCACTTGGAACTTCACTAACATTTGCTGTTGTTAATAATGAAGTAGAATTCCAAAATACTAAATTATTAGTATTAAATTTTACTGCTAATTTAGAAGCAAAAATTTCAGCATTAAAACTTTCTCTTATTTTATGAATGGGAGGACTAACTATAGTAAAGTCTGACAACTGCTCGGATGTTAAACTTAATACTTGATTGGCGTCATAACAGCTAACACTATCACCTTCAGCATTCACAAAAGCTTTAGCGATATTTGCAATCCAATTTCCAACGATATAATCAAAATATCCAAGAGTACCATATGAAACGTCGCCAACTAACCAAACACTTTTTAAAATATCTTCAATATTGGTAAAATCATTTTTTATCAAGTCAGACAATTCAGTTCTATAATCGTTGGAAACTAAATCAAATATTACAGAATTAAGATATGCTTCTTTTTCTTCTAATTTGATCCAGACTTTTTCATTTTTTGACTTAGCAAGTGAAATTAATTCTTTTGCTTCGATTATTAACTCTTTATCACTTGTTAATACTAAAACTAATTTACTTAGTTTATTTGATTCTCTAAGTTTTAATAACTTGTTACGACCTTCTTTATTTAGTAGCATGGATGCTTCTAAAGCGTGTATGTTAATCTCTTTCAAAAAAATAACTCCTGTTTAAGATAATAAACTTTTTAGTGAACAAATAGCCTAATATGCGAAAAAGAGCCCAAAGGGGCTCTTTTACATACAGGTTGCATAAGAAAACATCTTATAGTTTATCTACTGCACCACTACGTAGGCAACGTGTACAAACTTTGACAGTACGTGGAGTACCGTTTACTGTTGTTTTAACAGTAACAAGATTTGGGCGGAAAACGCGTTTGGATTTAACACCAATATGCTGACCTACACCACCCTTCTTCTTTGCTTGACCTTTTCTGGTAACATTGTTGCCTGCAATTGTTCCCTTTCCGCAAATTTCACATCTACGAGCCATACTATATCCACCTTATAAAAAATATTGATTATTAAAACGTTGTTGCTGTCCAGAGAGCCTTGCACGAGAAATAAACTCGTGAGCATTACGCAAGGTATTTTGAAAAGCGCAGTTCAACTCTATGCAAATTAACAAATAAAACAGATTGTGTAAATACCTTTTTCATTGCTTAATGCAAAGAATTTACTATATTTACTTATTATTTTCACTTAAAATCAAATCAACGTACTTTTATTGTATTAAATCTAAAAATATTATTCCATACCTTTGTGCACTTTATTTTTTTAAATTCATATTTTTTTTCAAATTAAATACTAGTTTTAAAATATCTTTTATCTTAATATTACTTTTATGAAAATTAACCTTATAACCCTTAAAATTAAAGACGATAATTTTAAACATCTAAAAAATATATGTTCAAATTTATTTAAAGAGACCAATGATCCAAGTTTTAATGTAATTGAACCATTATTAATTATTGGTAAAACTTATTACTCTTCTCTTTCTCAAATATATATTGAAGCGATTAAAAATCCATTAATCTTTGATACTCATTTATCTTCATGTGAAAATATAAGTTTAATAAAATGTAAAAACACTGAAATAATTGAAAATTTAAAAAGTAAACTTTGTTCAAATGAAATTATTAATTTCAAAACTCCATATTTTAGTTTGTTAAAAGATTCAACTAATTACCCTTTTATTCATTTAGGTAATGACTTCAAAAAAGTTATTGAAGTTCCTAAAGTGATTGTTAAAGATTATAGATTAGAACTAATTGAAATAACTTCTAGCAAAAGTCAAATAATATATAAAATATTAGACACTAAACATCTCTCGATGGACAAAGTTCTTTAAGTACACATGCTGAACAATTAGGTTTTCTAGCATGACAGACTTCTCTACCATGTAAATTCACAGTCATAGAAAATCTATACAAATATTTATCCTCTAATAAAGATCTTACAATCATTTCAATTTTTGTGGGGTCTTTTTCTTTTACGACTTCTAGTCTATTCAAGACTCTTTTAACATGAGTATCTACAATAACAGCACCTTTATGATAAATATCTCCTATTACACAATTTGCAGTTTTTCTTCCAACACCAGGAAGTTTTATCAACTCATCAATATCATCAGGAACAGTTTTATCAACCAAAGCCCTTGCACAATTAATAATATTTTTAGCTTTAACTTTATAAAAACCTGTTGGTTTAATTATTTGACAAACCTTTGTATAATCAGCATTAGCTAAAGATTTAGCATCTGGATATTTATCAAACAAGTCAATTGTTACTATATTTACCATTCGATCAGTTGTCTGTGCAGAAAGAATTACTGATATTAGGAATTGAAAGGGATCTGCTTTATCTAAAAAAACAATTTTCTCTTTAGAGTTTTTATCTAAAATTTCATAAATTTTTAATATGTATTCTTTTTCATTCATATTTATAAAATACTATATTTAGATACAAAAATAAATATAGATTAAATTTATTGTGAAATTTGTAAAATTCTTGTAAATATTACTAATTTTTAACAAAACTTAGATTAAAAGATAACTTTGAATAATTTATTTATTCCTTTTTCAAAAAAAATATTTCTCTCATATTTGTTTTAATTATTTAGATTATAATAAAATGTTATGTATTGAACAAAAGGTTCAATTAATCTTAGTTTGAATACAAAAAATGTTGGATTCAACTTTTTATATTTTTTTTAAATTTGATATTGACCTTTATCAATACAAATGGTAATCTCTCATTCGTTACGGGATGTCGCCTAGTGGCTATGGCGCTTGCTTTGGGAGCAAGATATCGAAGGTTCGAGTCCTTTCATCCCGATAAGCACTCTTTTGTTTCGAGTGCTATTTTTATCAAAGAAACAAAACATACGGGATGTCGCCTAGTGGCTATGGCGCTTGCTTTGGGAGCAAGATATCGAAGGTTCGAGTCCTTTCATCCCGATATTTAAGCTACCTATTTGGTAGCTTTTTTTATTATATAATGATCATAATTTGCTTTTTTATTATTAATAATTTCTCCATCAACTCTTCTAACCCATTTCATATTACATTTTTTCATTACAGTAGCTGAAGCAATATTTTCAACTTCACACTTACCTATTATTTCATCTACATTACACTCTTGAAAAAGATAATCAATAAAAAAAGACAATGCTTCGCTCATATAACCTTTATTCCAGAACTTTTTGTTTAATACATATCCAAATGTTGCTTTATTTTCATCTATTAAACGAATATCAATACAACCAATAACTTTACCAATTGGTTTCAATACAATTGCATAAATTCCTGGTTTCATTAAATATGTTGTTATTGTCTCTAGAGTTTTTTCAATACTGTGATGAACATTCCAAGTTAAATATTTTACAACTTCCTCATCTTTAGAATACTCAAAAACATCTTTCGAATCAGTTTCGTTAAAAGCTCTAAATAATAAACTTTTTGTTTCAAGTTCTTCTTTAAATAATATATCCATTTTAACTCCAAAATTTAATTTTATTTATATTACACCATTTTACTATGGAGCACAAATAAGTATTGACTTGATTTATCAATAAAAATATATTTATTTGTGTATTTTAGGAGACAATGACATGAAGACAAAAATTATTCGAAGTTTAACAACTTTTGTAATAACTACATCAATTATGGCTGCAACAACTATAAATTTTGCTACAGCTCAAACTTCTCAAAAAGAGAACAACTTACTTAACCTCTCTACTTTAAATCAAAACAGTAAATATTATGGAAGTTATATTGTTGGAGATGAGACAATAAACAAATACATCACTGATTTATTAAATTCCAATAATATTAAAAATAACAATGATGATTTTAAAGAAGAATTTAATTTGATAAAAAGTTCTATTCAAAAAAACGATTTACTTCAAGAAAATTTATTTGGAGAGCTAATATATACTATTAATGATAAAAAACTTATTATTCAAGATATTTCAGGTGGTGAATCATTCGTAATGGACTATGAGATTAAAGACAACATTTTATATGGTAAAGTTTACAATTTTAGTGAAGAAATGGCACTTGGTCATTTTCAAGACAATGGAAATTTCTTAATTGTTAATGCTCCTCATTCTAAAGATAACTCAATTTATCTCGAGCACCATATTAGCTAATTTACTTATATGATCATTTAACTCATAACAATTTCAGTTATGAGTTTTTTTTCACTATTATATTTATAAAATAAAAATATAAATTTGAGTATTTCATTTCACTAAAATGAATTACCCCTGCTTATTACTCAACTTATTATAATCAATTAAAATTAATTAAAAAAAGTTATTGACACTTATTTTTAAATATGTTAATTTCTCTCTTGTCGTTAAGAAAGAGCAAATAAATTGCTTTTTAAGAGATGATGTTTGCGCCAGTAGCTCAGCTGGATAGAGCAACTGCCTTCTAAGCAGTAGGTCATAGGTTCGACTCCTATCTGGCGTAATCTTAATTTAAGGTTCCTTATTAAGGAATCTTTTTTTTAGGATCTTTTTCATTTTTTTTTCTCCTTTTTATTAAAAAAGGAATCTCTTAATTGAATCGAGCAGGAGGGTTTCTCACGAAACAATCCTCTTACACCACCTAGCAAACCGTTTGGTACTAGGTGGTTTTTAATCATTACGCTCGATGCTGAAGAAGTGCCAATCTTCTTTTAATAATTCAAGGACTTCTTCTTCATCTACCGTTCTTTTTGCTAAAAAGTCAAAGTAAATGATATCTTTATCTTTTTCTTTGGCTTCTTCATTCTTTTCAACATATAATCTTAATCCATTAATTAGTTTTAGCTTTTAATGTAACATAATATTTGTGAATATTCTCTTTATCACATGTGACATTTTACAATAGCTTCTTGAACTTAAAAGGATTTTTTAAGGTTACATTCTTCAGTTCCTAATAGTCTTAATTGATGTTTTCGATTTTTGCTAGATTCCCAAATCTTGTATGCATACTGCCTCATTCTTCTTCGTGTCCATTTCATTATGTATCTAAGTTTCTCTTTTATAAAACTTCTAGCATAATAGTTTATCCAGCCTCTAAATAAACTATTCAATTCAGCAATTACTCTTTCTAATGAGAAACCTCTGTTTCATTTAATAATTTCTCTTATTCGAGCTTTTAATTTATCAAGACTCTTTTCTCTTGGAACACCTATTTTAAGTTTTAATACTCCATGCTCAAGCTTCTTTCCTCTTGTTTGAAATACTAATCCAAAAATTTAAGCTTTTTCTGCTCTGCCTTCTTATCTCTTCACATTCTTTACTGTCAATTATAATTTCTTTTCTAAGAACTTAATTATCTTATCATGGTTAACAGTGTCGAAAAACTTATACAAATCCATACCTACTACATAATCATGGCCTTCAGCTGTATATATTATTGCTTTTCTTACAGTAGCAGCTGCATTTAAGTTTGATCTATAGTCATAACTTTAGAGTGAGAATGTTGACTCAATCACTAGTACTACTAATTGTTATTATCATTGGAGATATTCAGCCCCTCCAACCTATTACAGACCTTCTCTGATAAGAGCAACACCTTTCATTTCATAAGGACTCAAGATTTACCTATTATGCTCTTGGCTTGACTTCAGCTCTTTTAGAAAACTTAACCTCATAATTGACTATATATCTTGTTTCTGCTCGTAGCATTGAAACTTTGCCTTAGGCTTCTTTCATACAGCACCTCATGACACAGCCCTTGCCACCAACTAGAGGTTATTTCTTTTTTTTAATGAAATTGCCAAACATACAGTGGACTTTCACCACTTAGATGTTGCCCATGCTGGGCAAACTAAAAACCGCTTAAGATTTCACTCAAGCGGTTTTTTTATTTTATAAATTTAAATTAAGTTTTTATTTATCTTCAACAATTGGCTCTACTAAAGCTTCCTCAACCTTTACACTCTCTTTTTGAGGTTCATTAGGTTGGTATGCTTCCACTTTTTGGCTATTGTTTAGTTTTTGTTTCTCATATTTTTTAGGTTTAATTTCATCAGCTACTTTTCCTGATTGTTTTGAACCTTTATTGCTAGAAACATGTAAATAACTAGAAAGCATTATTAATAAAATTGCACTAATTACTAAATTGCAGCCTAGAACTAAAAACATTAAGGAAAGAGATGAAATTGCTAAACTTAAGTTATTAACACTCAATCTCATCGTAAACCCTTGAGCAAAATGTTGTATATTTACTGGAGTTAATGCTTGTCTAAAACTTGCAATTATAAAAGCAAAACCTATAACAAAGAATATACAGCTAAAAACTAAACTTACAATTGATCCTTTTTTCATATTATTTCACCTTCTATAAAATAGTCTTACTATAATAATACACTAATAAAAAATTAAAACCATAATAATTTAGTGAAGAAGTATGTAGATTTTATTAGAATTCTTATATTTTTGACATAGCTTGAATACAGAATGAAATTATGGCTTGAGATATTTTATTCCGTGCTTGATTATCTAAAAAAGTTATTTGTTTATGATTTACTCCACTAGCCCAATTTATACTATATGCTAAGCCAACGTACTTAATGTTTGCTTCTTTCATTAGTGTAAATTCTGGGCAGCCTGTCATTCCAACAAAATCTGCTCCAAAATGATCAAACATTCTAATTTCAGCTGGAGTTTCTAATCTTGGACCATCAGTGCAAATATAGACTCCCCCGTCACCTAAAGGAAAATTACAGATTGAGGCTTCTTTTTTTATTTTCACTTTCAAATCTAAATCAAAGGGATCACTCATTTCAATATGGAATACATTATTTAAAGAGGAGAATGTTGATAATCTATTGCCTTTAGTAAAATCGATAAAATCATTGATTATTGTAACAGCCCCTGGCAATAAAATATTACTAATTGATCCAACAGCATAAATTCCAACACATTGATCTACATCTAATAATTTTAAAGCTTCAACATTTGCTAAATAATTAATTAGATGTGGAGGTATGGCATGGTTAACTCCATGTCTTAATATAATTATTAAATCATCATCTTTAATATAGTTTGCTTTCCCATACTTTGTTTCAATTTCATAAACTTTAGCATTTGGATACAATTCATCTATACCTGTCCCACCAATTATAGCTTTCATTTAAATACTCCTCTAATTTCGTCAACCTTAAATATTCCCTTATTTGTAACTATATTCGTTACTAAACTTTTATCTATCACATCAAAAGCTGGATATAATGCAGATATTTCTTTATCTCCAATGTATTTATCATTTAATTTTAATATCTCACTACCATCTCTATATTCCATTTGAACATCTTTTAAAGTACTTTTACTAGGATCTGGTGACATTGCAAATGCTGTATATGGAATATTATAATATTTAGCGCAGATAGCATTTTGATTAGTACCAATTTTATTTACTACACTTCCATCCATACAAACAAGATCGGCTGCACTCATATATTGATTTATCATATTTTTCTGCATAAAAAAAGATCCCATTCCATCACTGATAATTTTTACATCTATAGACAATTCATTTAAACTTGGTGCTGTTAATCTAGTTCCTTGAAAATAAGGTCGAGTTTCATTAACTAACACACTAACATCTTTACCATCTTCTTTAGCAAAATATAGTGCCAAGATAAAAGAATGTTCAGCAAAACAAGTAGTTAAAATTGTATCATTATCTTTAATTAATGTTGATCCTAACTTGCCCATATTATAATAGACATCATCAAATTCTTTTTCTTTTTCGTCGATAATCTTATTTAGCTCAATTATTAAATCTGTTGAATTGAAAGTCGGATCTATAAATCTATTTCTTATTATATCCAAGACATCATAAACACATCTTTTCATTGTTGTATTAGTAACTCTTGCTTTTACTATATATAATATTTCTCTCTCTAAAGTATCAAACGAGAAAGGCAATATATTTCGATCCATTTGACTTGCTATGTATCTAAAAGCTGTAAGAGCAACTTGCAAGGGTCCACCACCTTGCGTAATCATTAATCTTAGTGCATCACCTATTTGCTTACAACACGTACATTCAACAAAGCTTTTTTCGTTTGGATAGTTTTTTCTATTCCCAATATAAAAAATAGAATCTTTATAATGACAAATATTATAAGGTTGTAATAGATATGGTAATCTTGTATTCATTTTTTGATGCTCCTTAAGCATATTTTATCATAAAATCTAAGCTAATGATATGCTCAATTATTTAAGGAAAAGTTAAAATTCCTAGATTTTTATTAAATAACCATATTTCTTCATAATTTATCAAACAAGTAATAAAGGCTTACAATATAACAATATATAAAAAGTTAACACGTTAAAATATTTTAAATATTTCAACTTTATATTTGACTAATTTGCCTTCATAGCCTAAAGTTAAATAAATTCAAAATGTTTAAAAACAAAATAAGGAAGATTACAAATTTATGAAAATTAAAAAATTATCTTTAATTACTGTTCTTTGTGCACTAAGCGTGATCGTTACTCCAAGTATATTTGCAGCAGGTACAAAAGAAGTTAAAACTACAGAAACCTTAGCAATGATTCAAAATATTGATGTAAGTGATAATGTTTACACATTTGAAGTTTTAACTGATACAGATGAAATATCAGTTTTAATCAATAAAAACAATGTTGATACTATCTATAATATAGATTCTTACCAAATTGGTGATTATGTTAGCTTTAATAATTTAGACTTATCAATGGATATGGCAACTAGTGATAACATTAGATATGTTACACCTTATGTTACTTCAGGTGCTATTTTCTTTATCCCTGCAGAACCTGAAATTGAAATTCCAGATGATGATTACGGATTTGATAATGTTTTAGAACATGGCTTTAACTATGCTTATGGTTATTCTTTAATGGAAAGCTTTAACTCTCAAGGTCTTTTTGTTAATGCAAATTATTTCGTTCGTGGTATATTAGATGTTATTTCTATTGACACTGAAGATTTCTTCACAATTGCAGAATTACAAGCTTTTGTACAAAGTTATCAAGAACAATTCGAAAATACAGAAATTCCTAAAAAGACTGAAAATGGGAACGAAGCTACTTTAGAAGAAATTACTTCTCTTGAACAGCCTACTATCTTAGATGATCAATTTGCATATGCTTATGGTTATTTAATTGCTGCTCAATTTGTAACTTCAGGTATTCCTGTAGATGATTATTATTTTACTCAAGGTATCTTAGATGCTGCCTATTCTAAAGAATCTCAAATGTCTGAGTATCAAATGCAAAGTGCTATGAGAGATTTTGAAGCTCAATACACAGCACAACAAGAAGAATTCTTAAATCAAGTTAAAGAAGAAAATCTAAATGAAGCTCAAGCTTTCTTAGATGCAAACAAAGCTCAAGATGGCATTACAACATTAGAATCTGGAGTTCAATATAGAATTTTAACTGAAGGTTCTGGAGATACTCCTTTAGCTGAAGATGAAGTTACTATTGATTATGAATTATCACTATTAGATGGTAGTATTATTGATAGCTCTATCCAAAGAGGCACTCCAGCTACATTTAAATTAACTCAGGTTATCGAAGGATTTAGACAAGCTGTTATGCAAATGACACCAGGTGAAACAATTATTGCTTGGATTCCACCAGAACTTGGTTATGGTGAAGATGGAAATCAAAACATTGAACCTAATTCTTTATTGATCTTTAGAATTGAATTAATTTCAATTAATAAATAATAATTATTTTCTTTAAATAAAGTAGGATGGTTTATCATTAAACCGTCCACTCCCACCACCTAGGAACCTATTCGGTACTAGGTGGTTTATCAAATAGTACGCTCAGAATTAAAATACATCTAGTTGTCTTTTGATAATTCTGAACTATTTTCTTCATCTGTCATTATTGTTGCTAAAAAGTAAAAATAAATGTTATTTTTATCTTTTTCTTTGGTTCCTCGTGTTTTTCAACATATAATCTTATTTCATAAATTAATTTTAGTTTTTCTTGTAGAATTTTATTTGTTAACACATTATTTATTGCGCCAGACATTTTCCACTAAATTCTTGAACTTAAAGGTGATATTCAAGCCTCTCAAACGCATTAAAGATATCTCTAGTTAAGAACAACATCTTTTTTTTAATTTAGGAAAAAGATTTATTTAATAAAATTTTGGCTGGAGTTTAACACTTTTTGAAAATGCATCCTCATAATTAGACATATTTCATGTTTCAGCTCTAAGCATTGAAACTCTGCCTTAGGATTCCTTCGCATAGCACAAACCGATACGGCATTTGCCATTTACTAGTGTTTATTTCATTTAAGAAATGAAATTGCCAAATACTCAGTGGACTTTTACAATTTAGCTGTTTACCATGCTGGGAAAACTAAAAAAAACTTGGAAGTTTTACCTTCTAAGTTTTTTATTACTTAATTTATTTATTAATTGTCTTATATATTATTAGCAATCATCAGCTTTTAATACTTTATTTTTACCAGAGTTTTTTGATGCATATAATGCAATATCTAGGCTTTTATATATTTGATTAAAATCTTCCTCATTATTTATAACTCTGTAAGTATATCCTCCACTAGTAGTCATCTTTATATCAGCATTTGCAACAAATGATATATCCCCTATTTCATTACAAGATATTTCAAATTTTTTTAAACAAACATCTAAAGGCTCACAATTACTAATTATAAAAAACTCATCACCACCAATTCTAAATACATTGTTTAGTCCAAAATTAGATTGAAGTATTTTAGCAAAATTTACTATAAATAAATCTCCAATATCATGTCCATATTTATCATTTATTTCCTTGAAATTATCTATATCTGTCAATAAGGCAAAGATTACTTGACCACTATATTTTTCAAGTTCATAAGATAAGCCTCTTCTGTTTTTACAGCCACTCAATTGATCAATAGTTGAAAGAACTTTTAGCTCATGGTTAGAGCTATCTAATTCTAATCTAGCTTCAATTCCTTTTGCTATTGAAATATATTTATCTATTGCTATGGCAATTAAAACTATATGAAAACAAACTATATTAATAAATAAAGGGTAAGTTAATACTTTACAGAAATAGAATAAACCCAAAAATACAACCATATTTATTAAATTAAATATTATCATTTCTAATGGTGTACTAACTAAAAAACAAACAATTGCACTGATATTTATTAAATATACGTAAGCCGCTATATTTCTTGAATTATCTAAAAAAGAAATAATAATTCCCCAACTAGAAAATAAATAAATTGCAAAATTGATTACAATTCGTTCAAATTTAATTTTATTATGATATTTTTTTCTTGTAAAAATATTAAATAATAGACTTAATATTAATAGTGAATAATATGAATATTGATAATAAGGTGGAAGCTTTATGATAAAAGAAAACATTATCATAAAAACTTCCATCACTATTACTATATATGACATTTTATGAATTCGATAAATATTACTTTTATTTATTTCATTCTGAACCCTTGGATCAGGATTTTTGCTAAAGAAGCTCATAACTAGTTGTCCTTTGAAGCTGAGTAATACAAAAATTAAGAATTATTAACTATGTCTTAATTTATCAAACTCAATAATAAAATCTGCAGTTTTTGATACTCCTAATATTGAAGAGTCAACGCTAAGATCATAATTACTAGCCTTGCCCCATTTTCTATCTGTAAAATAATTATAGTAATGAGCTCTAGTTCTATCATTCTTTTGACATTCGCTTGAAGCTTTTTTCTCAGGTATTTTATAAAGATTAACAGCTCTTTCACACCTTACATCTAAAGGGGAATGGATAAAGACAGATAACAATCTATTCTTTTCTTCTCGTAGAACATAATCAGCACATCTGCCAACTATAACACATGGGCCTTTTTTTGCAATTTCTCTAATCGCATCACATTGAATTAAAAATATTCTATCATTAATTGGTAAATCAGGAAGTCCTAAATTACTTGTTGCCATTGGAAAAGCTCCAAAGGGATTTGAACCAGCCATTAAAGATTGGAAAAATGAACTAGCTGCCTTTTCATCAACATTCTCTATTAGAGCTTCATTTAAGCCACTATCCTTAGAAACTAAAGAAATAAGCTCTTTATCATAAAAGGGAATATTTAATTTTTTAGCTAATTCACTACCTACTCTTCTTCCAGCACTTCCAAATTGTCTTCCAATTGTGAAAATCGTTGTAGTATCCATATAACCTCCTAAAATCATATACCTAATTATATCATATCCATAAATATCATACAATTTTATTTTATAATCTTTGTTTTATACCTCTGGTAAATAACCTAATCTTGCATAATGAAATAAATATTGTTGAGCTAAACCTGCAAAGGGATAAAAAATAGACTCATCTTTACCTTCAAACATTAATTTCATTATTTTCTTAATCCATACATCTTTTGGGAAAGCATTTAAGCGATGCAGTGAAAATAATCTTATACAAGCACTAACCTTTGGGCCAATACCTTTGATACTTTGTAATATTTCATCTGCTTTATTATCATCTTCATTTTCTATCGATAATAATAAATCAGCATTTTTTATTGCATCAAGAATATAAGGAGCTCTAAAGCCAACCTTTAAATTTCTTAAATCTTCTTCAGTTACATCTCTTAACATATCTGGCCTAGGAAAGCTATAATAACCATCTTCAATTTCTTTTCCATATGTTCTACAAAGGGTATCATACAAGCCTTCAATTCTTTTGATATTATTATTTTGACTTAATATAAAGCCTATTATTGTCTCCCATAAATCTTGATTTAAGATGTGAAGTTCATTGCATTTAGTTACAGCTTCATCTAGAAAAGGATCCATTTTTTTAATCTTTGATAGAGCTGATTTGTAATCAAAATCCATATCTAAATAATGCCTAAGAAAAGGATCCTCTATTTCACTATTTTCATTGATCCTATATACTTTATTGTTTAAAACTGCAACATAAAAATCACCTTCTTTTCTCCAACAAAAGCTTTGTCCGCAAAAAAGTGTGTTTTGTAAATCAAAATTAACCATTTTTAATCCTTAAATAAGCCTGTCGATAAGTATCTCTCCCCACTATCAGGGAAAATTACAACAATATCTTTATTTTCTACTTTCTTTGACATTTCAAGCGCAGCACAAAGGGCAGCACCAGATGAAATTCCAACTAACAAGCCTTCCTCTCTTGATATACGTTTTGTCATCTCTAAAGCATCTTCATCTTTAACTAAGGCTATTTCATCAACTAAATCATCTTGATATAGACTTGGTATAAAGCCTGCACCCATTCCTTGTATTTTGTGAGAGTGAGGTTCTCCACCAGAAAGAACGGCACTATTAAAAGGTTCAACTGCAACAACTTTTATATTTGAATCTTGTTCTTTTAAATATTTAGAACATCCTATAATAGTTCCACTTGAACCTACACAAGATACAAGCATATCTAATTTAGAATCTAAATCTTTATATATTTCTCTTGCAGTTGTTTGATAGTGAGCTAAAGCATTATCACTATTTTCAAATTGAGATGGCATAAAGCTATTTGGTGTTGTTTTAACAAGCTCATTTGCTTTTTCAATCGCACCAACCATACCTTTATCCTTATCAGTTAGAACAATTTGAGCACCTAATGCACTTAATAACATTCTTCTTTCTACACTCATAGACTCAGGCATAACTAATATACATTTATAACCTTTTATAACTGATAAATATGCTAGTCCTATACCTGTATTTCCACTTGTTGGTTCAATTATAACGCTTTTTTCATTTATTAAACCTTTTTTTTTGGCTTCATTTAACATGAATAATGCAGCTCTATCTTTAATGCTTGAAAGTGGATTCATAAATTCGACTTTAGCGTATATTCTATTATTAGAATTATTTATCTTATTGATTTTAACTAATGGGGTATTTCCAATAGCTTGTGAAATATCGTCATATAACATATGTACTCCTTGAAAATGCGAATAATTATAATTTAATAATAAATTGATTATAAATTTATTGTTTTTTTGTTTAACTAATTTTATACCCCTTTTCAAAAAAGATATATAAGTTTATTATAAATCGTATTTGAAATTTTAAAAAATCTAATTAATTTAGAGGTAAAAAATGGAATTTGATAGAAAATCAAAAGAAATAGTAGAATTTTGCAAAATTGTCAGAAAAGAACTTGGCAATGTTTGCTTTGACAATATAATAGATCAACTCAATACTCATAAATATTTTTTAGGTCAGAAACTTGGTAGAAATCCTAGCCTTTTTGAAACTGTAGAATCATATAAAAGTGATATATTTTTACCAGTTTGTCATCTAATTAAAAATTCAGAATTTGATATTGCCTTCAAAAAAGAACAAAGAGAATGTTTATATTTTTCTTTTTTAGAGCATCTTTATTTGAAAAGAAAAGAGCAACCATCCTTAAATATAGAAACAGTTGCTCATGATTTTTGTCTCAATTATGGAGACAATAAACGTGGTAGAATGCTAGTCAATCTTCTTTTAAAGTGTAAAGCCTGTTAACGAGCTAAAAAGCTCTTTTTAATTTCTTTCATAGATTCATAACCCAAAACTTGTTCAACTATAGTTAGAGCAAATTCTTCTGCAACTCCAGGACCTTGTGCTGTTATAATTCTTCCATCGACAATACATCTTTTTTCATGAGTAAAATTAATAGATGGTGCAACTTTTTCCATACTAGGATAACAAGTTGCTTCTTTATCATCTAAAATTCCTGTATTTGCTAAAACTACAGCTGGAGCTGCACATAAGGCACAAACATATCCATTTTGATTTGTGTTAATTACCCTTCTAATTACTTCAAAGCTATTTGATAAATTAGTACTTCCTGGCATTCCACCAGGTAAGACAATAACATCGTAAGACTCATCAGCATCTGAAATTTCAATATCACATACAATTTTTATCCCATGAGAACTTGTTATTTGAATATCATCAACACCTGCAACTACAACATCCATTTTACTTCGTCTTAAAATATCAATTGGAACGATTGCTTCTGTTTCTTCAAATCCCTGTGCTAAACAAACTAAGGCTTTAATCATTTTTAATACCTCCATTTAACTTTTCATAAGCAGAATATAGCATTTCTTTAGTATCATCAATTGAAATACATTCATCAGTAATGCTAACACCATACTCAAGAGAATTAATATCTTTTACGATTTTTTGACATCCAGCTTTAATATTGCTTTCTAGCATAAAGCCTCTAATACTTTTCTCTCCATAGTTAATTTGTTCTATAACGTTTTTAAGAACTCTTTTTTGTCTGTATGCTTTCTTGCCACTATTAGCATGGGAACAATCTACTATAATTGAAGGCTGTAAGTTATTTTTAATTAATTCATCCCTTGCTTCTTCAACTTTCTCATCGTAATAATTTGGTCCGGTGTTACCACCTCTTAAAATTAAATGGCCTAAAGAGTTCCCCTTAGTTCTAATAACACTCATATTACCAAGTCTATCAACTCCAATAAATGCTGCAGGTAAAGCAGCACTTTTTATTGCATTAATAGCGTTTTCAATATTACCATTTGTACTATTTTTAAATCCAACTGATACTGACAAACCACTTGATAAATTTCTATGGGTTTGACTTTCTGTTGTACGAGCACCAATTGCAGACCAACTCATAAGTTCATCTATATATTGAGGTACAATTGGATCTAATACTTCGCAACCTACAGGAAGGCCTAATTTGATAATATCAATTAGTAAACTTCTAGCCATTGTTAACCCTTTTTCTATATTATATGAGCCATCTAAATCAGGGTCTATAATTAAACCTTTCCAACCTCCAACAGTTCTAGGCTTTTCAAAATATGTTCTCATAACGATATAAATTTTATCACTTACTTTATCACTTATCTCTTTTAATTTGTGGGCATATTCCATCGCTGCTTTAGGATCATGAATAGAACAGGGACCAACAATTGCTAAAATTCTATCATCTTTATTTTGAATTATATTATTAACAATTTGTCTGCTTTCTTGTATTTTCCTATTTACTTCAACGGTTGTAGGGATTTTCTCTTGTAATTCTTTACTTGTTACTAAAGGTTCATAACTTTCAATTCTAATATCAGTATTTTGCATCATTTCCTCTGTTATTTATTTTTCATCGTTATCATTATTATTTTCATTATCTGAAGACTTTTTATCTTTCTTTTTCCTATCTAGATATAAGAAACGTTTAATTTTTTGTGTAGGAGTTCTTTGGAAAGGCTCTTCTTGAAGTGTTACTTCATGAATTTTACTAAATGAATTTAATTCTTTATTTATATCTCTTTTCAATTTATTTATGTATTCAATTGCGGCACTCTTACTATCTTCAAAAGATAGTTTAGTTATCTTTGCAAAAGAGTCATAATCAATCTTAATCAAAGCTACTAAGCTAGTACCCTCTGGAACGACTAAAGTTTCCTCAACAAATTCTTGGTTATTAAATATACTCTCGATAGCTTCTGGATAAATATTTTCTCCACCGGAGCCTAATATCATAGTTTTGGATCTACCCTTTAGTGCTAATCTTTTCTTTTCTACAACACCTAAATCTCCAGTTATAAAATAACCATCTTCGCTAAACACTTCTTTATTAAGTTCATCATTTTTATAATAACCTTTCATAACTCCAGGTCCCTTAACTGCTATTTCCCCAACACCAGTTTTAGGATCTTTGTTTAGTAGTTTCCACTCAACATGGTTAACAAATTTACCAATGTAACCTTTTTTATGGTCTCTTTTTTTCGCACCACAAGCTGCTACTAATGGAGAGGTTTCAGTTAAACCATAGCCAATAGCATATGGGAATTTAGCTCTATATAAAAAGTCTTCAACTTCTTTATCCAAAGGAGCACCACCGAGGCCAAAAAATTTAACTCTTCCACCGAATTTAACTTTTAAGCGGGAACCAACAAGTCTACAAACAGCATTTCTTGTTAGAGGATTTTTCATAAACTTTTGAAGAGTTTTATTTTTATTAATTGTAGGAACAACTGCACTTCTATAAACTTTTTCCATTAATAAAGGAACGGATAAAAGGATTTGAGGTTTAACTTTGTTTAAAGCAGGAAGTAAAATACTTGGTGCAGGAGGTCTTCCTAAGAATATTATCTGAGCACCATTCATCATCATCAATAACTGACCTTCAGTAAATTCATAAACATGGGCGACTGGAAGAATTGATAAGAATTTATCTCTAGGTTTAATTTTTACATAGGCATCAGAAGAAATATCAGCATTCCAAACTAGGTTTTTATGTGTTAACATAACCCCTTTACTTGTTCCTGTTGTTCCACTTGTATAAATAATTGAAGCTATATCTTCTTCTTCAACTTTTATTTCATTTAATAATAAATTATCTTTAGCTCTTCTCTTATAACCTTTAACATCTATTCCTGCAGCTTCAACAAAATCTTTTTTATTTGAAACATCCTTTAGAATTTTTTCTGGGATATGAAATAAATCATCTAATCTAATTACTAAAGTTGGGTTTTCTAAACAATAATCTTTTACTTTTTCAAACTGTTTAGAATTAACAATGATAGATTTAGCTTGACTGTGAGCTAAAATTTTATTTACTTCAGATTTGGAAAATTCAGGTAAGATAGGAACTGCAATTGCACCAATTGTAGTAACAGAAAAATAAGCAATCATCCAATTAGGAGCAGATTCACCAAAAATAGCAACTCTATCTCCTTTTTTAATTCCTTTTGAAACTAAGAATGCTTTAGTGTTTTGAATTAAATAATTAAATTTACCATAAGATAGTACTTCATCTTCCCCATATATACTCATAAATGGTCTTTTGAAGTTTCTACTCACTGTACATTTTAATAATGAATTTAGTGTAAATTCATCAACACATCTCATTCTAAGTCCATCTTTTCTTTTAATAGATAGACACTTTTTATAACTCATAATTTCCATATGTTTAGGTTGTTTATTCTTCATCTATATCAGTCCTCATTTTATTAACGACTTTTCCTCGTGGACATACCACTACTTTTGGTCCATTTAAATTTGAAGTAAATATTTTATTAACAAGCTCTTCATCATTGTTTTTAGTAGAAAGATGGATTAAATATAAATATTCTCCACTAAAACCACTATTTTTAACAAAATCTAATGCTTGATCATTTGATAAATGGCCCCATTTACCTCTAACTCTTCTTTTTAGTTTATATGAATACGGTCCATTTAATAGCATATCATCATCATAGTTCGATTCTAAAAATAATGCATCACTTTTTTTTGCAAACTTTATCATTTGTTCATCAGTTTCACCCGTATCAGTAATTAAAGTTACCTTTTCACCATTGTTTTCAATATAGTATCCAACACTACCACCACTATCATGAAGGGTATTAAATGCCCTAACCTTAAAATCACCAACTTCATACACTTGATCAATTTCAATTTGATTAAAACTTTTTGGAGGAAGTTTTAATCTATCAAATACAACGGGTTCTTTTTCTATAGCTTTAGAGTGAATAAATGAGGGTATTTTTGCCTTATTATAAGTCACTTTCAATCCATGACAATGATCTGGATGAAAATGTGTTAAAAAAATGGCTTTTATACTATTTAATGGAACTTTAACATCGCTTAACTTCTTCTTAAATTGGACAAAAGAATAACCTTGGTCTATCAAAATCGAAGTTGTTCCATCATAAAACACATAGCTATTACCACAAGAACCAGAACCTAAAACTGCATGATATAATCTCATTATTCACCCCATTTGATTAAGGTATCAAGATCATAGCCTATTTTTACCTTGTTTTTACATCTTAGAATTGGAGTGATTAATAGCTCACTATTTTCCATCAATTCTTCTTTAGCATCAAAAACCATATAAGAAAAGCCTTTTTTCTTATAATATTTTGAATTTTTATTAATTAGTTCTTCACTGTCATAATGAGAAAAAATATTATCCCATTCTCTTAAAGATAAATCTCTTTCATTTAAATCAACAAATTGAAATTTAATATTTCTCTCTTTCAAAGCACGAATAGCTTTTTGTGTTTCTTTACATTTCTTAAAACCAATTATTTGAATCATGTTTCCCTCTAAAGTCTTTATTATATTAATAAATGAACTGTTTATTTTCAAGCTATAAAACAAATTTTAATTCTACTTAGATTCAAATATAAAAAACTCAAAACCGAAGTTTTGAGTTTTAATACTTAGGCATAAAGAGTGTCAATTTCTTTTTTGTAACACTCTTCAATTATATTGCGTTTTAGTTCTTGTTTAGCACTTAATTCTTTTCCCACTTCAAAAGGTTTTTCTAATATGGCAAACTTATTAATAAGTTCATAAGTTTTAAATCCTAATTTACAATTAACTTTTTCATCAATTTTTTCTTTAATAAAATTATGAATTGCCTCTTTATCATCTTTATATTTATCACCTAATTGATCTATATATTCTTTTACTGCAGTTAAATTTGGAACAATTAATGCTGATAAATATTTTCTATCTTGACCAATTACAATAACATTATCTATAAAGTCTAATTCACTTAATTTCCCTTCAATAGGAACTGGTTCTAGATTTTCACCACCAGCTAGAACAATTGTATCCTTAGCCCTTCCTACAATGGATATATCATTATTTACAGTCTTTATAACTAAATCGCCTGTTGTTAAAAATCCATCTTCATCAATAATTTGTTTTGTTGCTTCTTCATTATTGTAGTATCCTTTCATAACTTGACGACCTTTAACTTTTAAGACACCTTTTTCATTAAAACTTACTTCTCTATTATTTTCATCAACAACTTTAAATTGACAACCATCAATTATTTGCATAGTTCCTAGAATAGGTTTCTTTAAATTTCTAACTGAGATAATTGGGGCCGTTTCAGTCATACCGTAACCATCTAATAAGGTTATCCCAATAGCGTTAAAGAAGTCATCAACTCCTTTAGGCATTGAACCTCCCCCACAGACTCCAGCAATCAAATTAGTTCCAAAAATACCTTTAATTTTTTTAAACATCATCTTTTGTCCTAATTTGTAAATAGGATAGTGAAGAGTCATTTTTACTAACCCACTTAAATATTCAAACAATCTAATCTTGTTTTCTTTATATTGTGGTAATAAATTATGTACCTTATTATATCCGAGTTTCCATTGCTTGGCATTTTTGATCAAAATTAAACTAATTGTTTTTTTAGCACCTTTAGTTTTTCTAATTTTTGATTCAATAGTTTTATTTACCGATTGCCAGATTCTAGGAACTGAAGAGAACCAATGAGGGTTAACTTTTTTAAAATCACTCAACATAATTTTGCTAATTGGTTTACTGTAAAATATAGATTGTGAATAATTTATTGCTACATAAGTTACAGCCCTTTCAAGCGAGTGCCAAATTGGAAGAACAGTCATCCATCTTTGACCTGGCTCAAATTTATAATCAACTAAAGATTGAAGGTTAGTAACTTCATAGATAAAATTATCATTTGTTAGCATTACACCTTTACAAGCTCCAGTTGTTCCACTTGTAAATATAATAGTTGCTAAATCTTCTTTACTAGCTTTATCTAAATTTTTGATAATAAGGTTTTTGAGAGTTGAGTCTTTTTCTAAAAGATCCTCTCCTCTAGATATAATGTCATAAATTCTTTTTATTTTATAATTAGAATCAAAATCTACTACATCTTTATCCATTAATATTAAGGTTTCTAAATGGGGAAGATTATCCTTGAGCTTATCAAATCTTTTTATAGTACTTACATTTTCAACAAAACATGTTTTAACTTTAGTATCATTTAAAATCTGAATAAGTTCTACATCTGTAGCATCAAGGCCTCTAGGAACATCTGCGCAATTCAAGTATTGAAGCGCTAAATCACTATATAACCATTCTTTCCTATTATCACTTATAATAGCAACTAATTCTTGCTTTTTATAATTAAATATATCTTTTAAACCTAAAGCTAAATTAATAACTATATCTTCTACTTCTTTATATGTTTCTTCAATAAATTTGCCTGAATTATTTTTAGATCCAATAAGTGTCAACTCTGGATTCTCAAGTACACTTTTATGAAACATTTGTGCTATTGTTTTTACCATATGCGACTCCTGTATAATTAAAAATTAGTAATTTTACAAAGTAATGTCAATATGTCAATAATAACATATTTTAATATTTTGTCAAAATAAATCGTAATTAGATCCTTTTTGCCATAAAAGCACAGTTTATATACAAAAAATTAAATATATGTATTTTTTGTGTTGTTTAACAATTCAAATTTATTATAGTTTTTTATTAAATATTATTTTTTAAAATAGCTAATATTTATAATAAAACTTTCATAACAACAAACATAAATAATATTAACTTTTAAATGCTTCTTTTTTTATATTGAAATAGCATTAATTTATTAAAACACCTTGACTGAGAGGCTTGTTACGTTTGATAATAAATGAAATTTCAAGGAGCAACTATAATGAATGATAGAATAAAAGATTTATTACAAAAAAACCCAAGTGATGAAATTGTCCTAGCTGAGGGTTGGGTGCGCACAAAGCGTGATAGCAAAAACGTTTGCTTCCTTGAGCTTAACGATGGTTCATGTCTCAAGGGTTTGCAAATAGTTATTGATAAGGCAGCCCTAAATAATAATAATTTACTTTCAAAGATAACAACTGGTGCTTCAGTTGTAGCCCGTGGTCCAATTGTAAAAAGCGCTGGTGGTAACCAAGCTGTTGAAATGCAGAGTTCGGATTTAACTATTTTAGGTGAAGCTGGAAATGATTATCCTCTTCAGAAGAAAAGACATAGTATTGAATACTTAAGAGAAATTGGTCACCTAAGAGCTAGAACAAACTTAATTGGAGCTGTTATGAGAGTTAGAAATACCTTAGCTTTTGGTGTTCATGAATTCTTCCAACAAAATGGCTTTGTTTACGTTAATACTCCATTAATAAGTACTAGTGACTGTGAAGGCGCTGGTGAAATGTTTCAAGTTACTACTTTAGATTTGAATGATGTTCCTAAAACTGAAGATGGTATTGTTGATTACTCTAAAGATTTCTTTGGTAAAATGGCAAATCTAACTGTAAGTGGTCAGTTAGAAGGTGAAACTTATGCGATGGCTTTAAAAAATATTTATACTTTTGGCCCAACTTTTAGAGCTGAAAATTCTAATACTAAACGTCACTTAGCAGAATTTTGGATGATTGAACCTGAAATGGCTTTCTGTGATTTACAATTAGATATGGAAATTGCTGAAGATTTCTTAAAATTCCTATTTAAAAAAGTTTTAAATGAATGCAAAGAAGATATGGAATTCTTCTCTAAGTTTGTAGAAAAAGGCGTAAAGGAAACTCTAGAGCTTGTTGTAAATACTCCTTTTGCTCACATGACTTATACACAAGCCATAGATGTATTAACAAAAAATAATGATAATTTCGAATATCCTGTAAAATGGGGATCTGATTTACAAACAGAACATGAGAGATACTTAACCGAAGTATATTGTAAATCACCTGTTATTGTTACAGACTACCCTAAAGAAATTAAAGCTTTCTATATGAAACTCAATGAGGATAATAAGACTGTAAGAGGTATGGATGTTCTAGTTCCACGACTTGGAGAAATTATCGGTGGTAGTGAAAGAGAATCAGATTTAGAAACTCTTAAAGCAAGAATGAAAGAACTTGATTTAAATGAAGAAGATTATTGGTGGTATCTAGATTTACGAAGATTTGGAACTGTAGCACATGCTGGTTTCGGTCTAGGTTTTGAAAGAATTGTTCAATATGTTACTGGTGTTCAAAATATTAGAGATGTTATTCCTTATCCAAGAACTGTTGGAAATGCTGAATTCTAGATTTACACTAAAAAAAATATTTATTAATATTTAAACTAGAAATTATATAGGAGAGATTTGAGTTACATCAAATCTCTTTTTTTTAGCCAAAGGTGCCAATTAACTCTATAAATTGCTAATTTTATCTTGAAAATTACTTCTTTTTGTAATAGCTTAACTTTTATGGGAAAAGATAAAGCATTAGTTTATGGTATTGGTAATACTCTTATAGATATTATCACCAGTGTAGAGTATGAAGATTTAGAGAAACTAAATCTTACTAAAGGCATTATGCAACTAATTGATTCTGAGTTCAGAGAAAAATTAGTTGATTTTATGAAAGATAAATCAAAAGTTTATTCTTGTGGTGGCTCTTGCCCCAATACTATCCTCGCTTTATCTATGTTAGGTGTTGATACTATTTTAGCCGGTAAAGTTGGAAATGATGAATTCGGCAAAAACTATCATAAAAACCTAATTAAATTTAATACTAAAGATGAATTAATTGATTGTGATCAAGCCACTGGCTCTTCTATTATCTTTGATACACCTGATAGTGAAAGAACTATGAATACTTACCTTTGTGCAAATAGGTTATTTGATGAAAATGATATTAATGAAGAAAGTATAAAAAAAGCATCTTACTTTTATTTCACAGGCTATATGTGGGATACTAAAAACCAACAAAATGCAATTAAAAAAGCTTTAAAGATTTCTAAAGAAAATAATACTAAGGTTGTTTTTGATATAGCTGACCCTTTTGCTGTTGCAAGGTATAAAGATATTTTCTTAGATTTAATTGAAAATGAAATAGATGTTGTGTTTGCAAATAAAGAAGAAGCTAGAATTATGTTTGAAAACGATGATCCTGTAGAAAATTGCATTAAGTTAGGTGAAATCTGTGAAACTGCGATTGTCAAAAACGGAATTAAAGGTTCGATTATATCCTATAAGGGTAAAATTTATAATATTCCAGTTCACGGTTCAGTAAATCCCGTTGATACAACAGGAGCTGGAGACGTTTATGCTGCAGGTTTTATATACGGGCTTTGTAACAATTTAAGTATTGAAGAATGTGGTAGAATTGCCTCTATTCTAGCTGGAGAAATTATTTCTCAAGTTGGTGCTCAATTTACTGATAAAAATATGCAAAAGGCAATTGATTTAATAAACAATTAATTTGCCTTTAGCAACTTATTGTCAATTGCCCAAATTGTTAATTGAGAAAAAGAATGTACTCCAATTTTTAAATAGATATTTCTTCTATGAGATTCAATAGTCCTTTCACTTATTCCAAGCTGTCTTGCTATATTACTATTGTTTTGTCCTTTTAAAATCAATGAAAGTACTTGTTTTTCTCTTTTGGTGATTTTAATAATATTATTATCTTTTGGACCTATTAATTTTAAATTTTCCCTAAATTCGCTTACCTTACATTCTCTTTCTAAAATAATAAAATTATCTTCCTCTAAAGCTTGTAATATACTTAAATTTTCCCCATCTGCCAAAATTATAATAGAAATTGGCTCTAATTTTTTGTATAAGCATTTTAGTTTTACTAGAGATAATAAATCATGTGTCATAGTAATTATAGCTAAAAATTCTTTAGGATCATATTCATTTAACTTAGAGGTAAATACACAATTATTATATATAGAGGAGTATAATGCAAGCTTCCTCAATGCTCTTAAATCTTTTTGATCATCATATAAAATTAGATAAGAATTGTTCATATATAATAGTATATAAATTTTATTACATTTGCTTTAATTCATCTCTATATTTATCAATAGTTTTCGAAAAAGCATCTGCAAATAATTTTACTTCTTTGGCACCCATTCGTTTGTTTTTTTCAATATTTATCCCATAACTTCTAAGTTCAGTCATAGCATTTCT
The DNA here is from genome assembly GCA_963677735.1 of Sphaerochaetaceae bacterium. Lineage (GTDB taxonomy): Bacteria > Spirochaetota > Spirochaetia > Sphaerochaetales > Sphaerochaetaceae > Pleomorphochaeta. The sequence goes on along the minus strand of OY782505.1, from coordinate 592,164 downwards.
AATTGATAATCTTTCTTTAATATTATCTTTAGTAAAGATATTTCCCCTATCGTCTAAAACTAAAACACCTTTTTCAGTCAATCGATCTATTAAGGGAATATCATGAGTGATTGCTAAATCTCCACTCTGTGCTAATTCAACGACTTTATCATCAGCACTATCACTATTGGTTTCAACAACTATCATTTTGATTGAACTTTTTATTTCTTTTAAACTTTCATTATCTATTTTTTTATTTTTTTCTTTAGCTCTCTTTCTTAAAGTAGCTGTATGAGTTTCCCTAGCTTTTAAAACATCTTTTAATTCTCTATCGGCAACAAAAGTAATATCAAAATTTCTTTTAATAGCTGCTCTTAATACAATATCTCTCATTTGTTTAAAAAAGGAATCAGAATCAACATAAACTTTCATAATTTATAAAGGCATCTCCATATTTTTATTATATCTAGGATAATATAATATTTACTTTAGTACTAGTAGCAATTTTCTATCGAGAGACTTGAAATAACTAAGTTATTTTAATATCTTTTTAGTGCAAGGTAACTTGCATAAAAAAACAAAACCAAAAATAAATCGGAGATTATTAATTATGGATCTATCACCTCTACAGAGAGCCCGTTATGATTATCAACCAAAGCTTCCTTCAATTTTAACTGAAGCTATCGACAAAGTTATTCCTGTTCAAGGACAAGCTACAAGTCCTTCTTCTGATCAAGATCAAATTAAAGCTTTATTCCCAAACACCTATGGATTAAATAAAGTAACTTTTGAAAAAGGAAATAATGAAGAAATTAAAAAACAAATTAATGTTGGCGTTATACTCTCAGGAGGACAAGCACCTGGTGGGCACAATGTTATAAGTGGTCTTTTTGATGCTATTAAAAAAGCTAATCCTGAAAGCAAACTTTATGGCTTTAAAGGTGGTCCTAGTGGAATTATTGAAGATGACACTATGGAGATTACTAGTGAGTACCTAGATAAATTTAGAAATACCGGTGGATTTGATATTATTGGATCTGGAAGAACTAAATTAGAAACTAAAGAACAATTTGAATTAGCAAAACAAACTTGTCAAAAACATAATATTAGTGCAGTAGTGATTATCGGTGGTGATGATTCAAATACAAATGCAGCTGTATTAGCTGAGTATTTCTTGCAACAAAAGGCTAATATACAAGTTATTGGTTGCCCAAAAACAATTGATGGTGACTTGAAAAATGATGAAATTGAAATTTCATTCGGCTTCGATACTGCAACAAAAACTTATAGTGAATTAATCGGAAACATTGAAAGAGATGCTAACTCTGCAAAAAAATATTGGCACTTTATTAAGGTTATGGGAAGAAGTGCATCTCATATTGCTTTAGAATGTGCTCTTGAAACACAACCAAATATTTGTTTAGTTAGTGAAGAAGTTGAAGCTAATAAAACTTCACTAGCAGGTGTTGTTGACTATATTAGTGATGTTATTGCAAAAAGAGGTAATAAAGGCTTAAATTTTGGAGTTATAATTATTCCAGAAGGTTTAGTTGAATTTATTCCTGAAGTAAAAGCTCTAATCGATGAACTAAATGATTTATTAGCTAAAAAGGCTGATTTATACTCTAAATTAACTTCTACTGATGAACAAGTTGATTTTATCCTTAACAATGTTTCTAAAGAATCACAAGCTGTATTTAGTATTTTACCAACAAGCATTCAAATGCAACTATTAATGGATAGAGATCCTCATGGAAATGTTCAAGTTTCAAGAATTGAAACTGATAAATTATTAATTGAGATGGTTTCAAAACAACTAGATAAAATGAAAAAAGAAGGCACCTATAAAGGTAAATTCAGTGCACAAAACCACTTCTTTGGTTATGAAGGCAGATGTGCATTCCCATCAAACTTTGATGCTGACTACTGTTATAGTTTAGGTTTTAACGCATTTATGTTAATTGCTAGTGGATTATCAGGATATCTTTCAAGTGTTAAAAATTTAAGTGCACCAGCTAAAGAATGGGTTGCAGGTGGTATTCCAATTACTATGATGATGAATATGGAACAAAGACATGGCGAACAAAAACCTGTTATTAAAAAAGCTTTAGTTGAATTAGATGGTGCTCCATTTAATTATTTCAAAGCTCATAGAGATCAATGGGCAATTGATACTTGTTTTACCTTCCCAGGAGCTATCCAGTATTATGGTCCTGAAAGTGTTTGTGACTTAACAACTAGAACTTTAGCTCTAGAACAAAGTAAATAATTATTATTTATTTAATTTGATGGTTTGGTTTTTATTAATCAAACCATTTTTTTATCTCAAAATAAACATATATCCCCTCTCTATACTTTAAAACAATTAATATCTTGTTTTTATTAAAGTAAACAATTATAATCGACTTTATGAAATTGAAACATAAAATAAAGCTGATGCCCGGAATTAGGCTAATTATTGGATTTTCTTCAATAATTATTATTGGTGGGATTTTATTGTGGCTTCCAATAAGTCATCAAGATGGAAAATCAATCAGTGCTGTTAATTCTTTTTTTATATCAGCTAGTGCAGTATGTGTAACAGGCCTCTCTACCATTGATGTTGGTAACACACTTAGTGTATTTGGTTCGGTTGTTTTAGCAACTTTAATTCAGTTAGGTGGCTTGGGTTTTGCAACTATTGCGGTATTTTTTCTTATGATTTTAGGAAATAATTTATCCTATTCTAATCTAACTTTAGCTAGAGAATCTCTTAATACTATACCAGGTTTTGATATTAGAGCATTAGTTAAAACTGTAATTATAACATCATTAGTTTGTGAGATTGTTGGCTCTGCCCTATTTTACTTAAGTTTCAGAATTGACTATGAACCATTGAAAGCTGTTGGTTTATCTGTTTTTCATTCGATTTCTTCTTTTAATAATGCTGGATTTGATTTACTTGGTAATTTCCAAAGTATTACTAAATATAGTAATGATGTATTATTAAATTTAACTACAGCTTTTTTAATTATTATTGGAGGATTAGGCTTTTTTGTAATATATGATATTTTTTCTTTCAAAAAGAATAAAAGACTTAGAACTCACACCAAAATAGTTCTTACAATGTCTATATCCCTTTTAGTAATTGGTACATTCACTTTTTACTTTAGTGAAAAAAATATAACATTCCTACAAGCTTTTTTCCAAAGTGTAACAGCTAGGACAGCAGGGTTTAATACAATCAATATAGGTAAATTAAGTAATACAGGTGTTGTAGTAATGTTATTTTTGATGTTTGTTGGTGCATCCCCGGGTTCAACTGGTGGTGGTATCAAAACAACAACAATGTTTACAATTGTTTTATCGATAATTAGAATTCCAACCCACACTAATGTTAAAGCTTTTTATAGAAAAATATCTGATTCTTCAATAATTAAAGCTTTTTTAGTTGCAACATTAGCAATGTTTGCAATAATTATCACAGGTGGAATTATATTTTCTATTGAAGGAACTGCTTTTAGTTTTGAAGAAGTTATATTTGAATGTGTTAGTGCTTTTGCAACTGTAGGACTTTCAATGGGAATTACAACAGAGTTATCTTCACTAAGTAAGATATTTTTAATTTTCTTAATGTTTATTGGAAGAATAGGACCTTTAACAATCGCATTTAGTTGGAGAGGTTCTGCAAAGAGGTTCCATTACATTGAAGAAGAGATTTTAATCGGATAAGGGGTTTATTATGGCAGATAATAATTTATATGGCATTATTGGCATTGGTCGATTTGGCCTTGCTTTAGCAGAAAATTTATTAGAAAATGGAAAAACTATAATCGCAATTGATAAGGATCAAAGTAAACTTTATCCACTAAAAACAACTGTTAATCAATTAATTCACTTAGGTGAAATATCTAAAGATTCTTTAAAAGAAGTTGGTATTGGTGATTGTGGAACTGTAGTTGTATGTATTGGTAAAGATGTTGAAGCTAATATTTTAGCTACACTTAATGCAATTGAATTAGGAGTTCCAAGAGTATATGCAAAAGCAATAAGTGATGATCATGGCAGGGTTCTTGAAAAAATAGGAGCTAGTGTTGTAAACCCAGAAGTTGATATGGGCGCTAAACTGGCAAAAACTCTTTCAGCTAGATTGACCTTAGATGTATTACCTATTGGAGAAGATTTCTCAATTATCGAAATTGAGTTAAATGATAAATATGCTAACAAAACAATTCAAGAATTGAATTTTAGAGGTAAATTTGGTATTAACGTCGTTGCCATTGTTAGAGAAACTAAAGCTAATGGATATATTATGCCTGACACTATTTTAAAAGAAAAAGATATATTAGTAATTAGTGGAAACAATCATGATATAAGTGCTTTCGAACAACAAAATTCAAAGTAAAACATGAGAAAAAGAAATATTATTATTGCCGGCAGCGGGGTATTTGGAACAGCTATTGCAGAGAGATTAGCTTGGAACACTCAAAATCAAGTATTGATATATGCTAGAAGTAATGAAGTTGTTAATGAAATAAACTTAGATCATAAAAATTCTAAAAGTTTTTCAACTAGATATATTAATAAAAATATTAAAGCTTTCAATGATATTGAGACTTTTAGTAAAGCTTCTTTCATATTTTTAGCAATTCCTTCAAAAAATATATTAAGTTTTTGTGATAAAATTAAACCATATGTAAAAGAGGATACTTTAATAATTAATTTAGCTAAAGGAATGAGCGATCAAGGTGCCTTTATAACAGAAAAATTACCTTTTAAAAGAAAAGCAAGTATGAAAGGTCCAACCTTTGCAATTGAATTATTAAATGGATTCCCATCTGCTTTTACATTTGGTGGAGATGAAAAAGATTACAACATTATCAAAAATCAAGTCTTAGAACATACAGCTTTGACTTTAGATTACACATCAGATATTAGAGCTGTAGAATTACTTAGCATTTTAAAAAATATGTATGCTATTGCAATTGGTGTGGTATCTGGACGATATAACTCCCCTAACGTTGACTTTTTAATTTATACAAAGAGCGTTGATGAGATGAGAAGATTTTTAACACTTTTTAATTGTGAAAGTTCTACTATTTTCAAATATTGTGGTTTAGGAGATTTAGGATTAACATCTTTAAATGATTTATCTAGAAACAGAACCTTAGGCTTATTAGTGGGTAAAGGATTTTTGCAAGATAATAAAAGTACAACTGTAATTGAAGGCTATAGAACAATTAAAGTTATGCACGAAAAAACTAAAGAGCACAATTTAGTAGAAGATTATCCTATTGTTACAGCTTTATATAGATTAATGTATAAAGAAGAAACAATTAATGATTACATTAATACTGTATTCAAATAATTTGATACTAATTAAATTTCATATTACAACCTAAACTATCTCTTATGAGCTTTAGCACGTTTTCAAAGCGTTGAAGAACTTTTAAAATCATAACCACCCTTTAAAAGGGTGGTCATTTATTTTATTGTTTTATATTAATTTTCAATCATACTACCGTCTTTAACAACGTAACTTGCTTTAGCTAATAATTGAGGAGAAATTTCAATATTTAGTTCATCAGCTCTATCTAAATTTAATATAAAGTTAAATTGAGTAATATCGTCTAAGAATACAGTGCCTATTTCACTAGGTTGAGTTCCTGTTAATACTTTATAAGCAGCCTCTCCACTAAGTCTTCCAACTTTATAATAATCTAAACCAAAACTCATTAAGAAATTTGTGTTTTCACTACTTGTAGTATCACTATTGAATAAAGGTAAATCATAATCAGTACAAACTTGATCAACACTTGCTATAGCCGAAACAACAGTATTATCATTTCCAATATAAATACCATCTACTCTTGTAGCAATTGATAGCATAGCAGTCTTAACTTCAGCAGAGTTTGAAACACTTACAGCAACTAATTCAATGCCGTTATCATTACAATATTGTTGTGCTCTTTCAAAAATAGCTACGCCGTTTGACTCATTACCACTATATATCATACCCAATGTATCGATAGATGCTAAATTAACAAAAGTATCTAATTGCAATTCAATTGGGTTTTTATCACTAATACCAAAGATATTAGTTAAACCATCATCCATAAATCCGGCACTTAAAGGATCTGATATTGCAGAAAATTCAACGGGCACATCAGTATTATCAAAGGCAACTGCTAAAGCTTGAGCAGGTGGTGTAGCAATTCCAATTACTAAGTCTTTATTACCATCCTTAAATATATTTGCAATAGAAACTCCTGTTGAAATTTCAGCATTACAATTTTGTAAATCAAACTCATATGCTAAACCTTTTTCATTTAATTCATCCATAATACCTTGTTCAATTGCATCTAATGCAGGATGAGCTACAAACTTTGAAATACCAATCTTATATACTTTTTCACCACTAACAGGTTCTTCCTTAACACCATTAGCAAAAAGAGTTGAAACAGCTAAAATACTAAATAATAAAACACTTGTAATTTTTTTCATATGATTCTCCATTTATTGATTGTTACTATATATAGAAACAAAAATATTGTCAATGTACTTTTAAAGAGAAACATAAAAAAAATAAAAAAAGAAGATATATTTTAAATATCTTCCTTTTCAACTTATCTTAATAAAGATTTTGGTATTTCAATTAATTTCTTCTCACTAGCTCTATAATAAATAGAAATAAAGCCAATAGTAGAAATTAACTCACTATTTGTTTTTTTAGCTAGTTCATTGCTAAGTTCTTTCAGCTGGTCTTTTTGAGACTGAAATTTTACTTTTACTAATTCGTGGTGCAGCAATGATTGATCTAATGCAAATACAACAGCATCACTAGCACCTTCTTTTCCTACCATTACTGTAGGTTCTGTATTATGCGCTTTAGAACGCAAATAGTTTCTTAAATTACTTTTCATAAAACTGACTTTACCAACCTTTTCTAATTTTAGCAATACTAAAAAAACTTTTTAACTAAAGAAATAATTACTTATAAAGTTTTGCAACTTCAAACCTCTTAATTTTTTTAGTACTAGTTGTTGGTAGAGGTTCTTTAGTAATAAATATCTTTTCAATTCTCTTGTACTGAATAGATTCTTTATTAACTTCAGCTATTATTTCATTAATTCTCTTTTCAGCTTGTTTTTCATTAACTTCCTTAATCCAATCTTGGTTTGGATATATTAAAGCTTTAATACCTTCACTTTTTGTAGATTCATTTTTTATAAAAGGAACTACACAGATTTGGTCAATCTCATTGTAAAGTTGGAAATGATCTTCAATCTCTTCTGGGAATACATTTTTACCACCTTCTGTAACAATAATATTTTTTGCTCTACCAGTTAGATATAAATAACCATTACTGTCAATGTGTCCCATATCACCTGTATTTAACCAACCATCTGAGTCAAGGATTTCAGCTGTAGCTTCTTCGTTATTATAATAGCCTTTCATAACAACAGAACCTTTAATATATAATACACCATTTCCTTCACTATCTGGATCAACTATTTTTTGCTCTAAAGTTGGGATTATTTTACCAACACTAGATTCAATATATGCTTCTGTTGGATTTAAGTGAGTAATTGGACTGGTTTCTGTTAAACCATAACCTTGTACGAAATCAATTCCTAATTCATTAAACATTTTGAAGGTTGAAGATGGAAGAGGACCTCCCCCACAAATACAAATTCTATTTGTATCAAGAGAAATTTGTTTAAGAAGGAATTTAAACATTTTATGTCCAACATTCTTTTTGGTAATCTTTTTTATTAGTCCAGAAATACTCATTAAGAATCTAATTAATCCATATAAAATTATGCTTTTCTTTTTAACACCATTTAATAAACCTGCTAATAGTTTATTAAACAACATTGGTACTCCTAAAAACATTGTAACTTTACCAACTTTTAGTTCTTTTAAAACCTGGCTAATAATTAATCTTTTTCCAAAAATAATCTCAGCTCCAACGCTAATACCTTCAATAAAAACAGCTAACATAGTATATGCATGATGGATTGGTAAAATAGCATAGAAAACATCAGTTGAATAAATACTCATATTACATTGAGCCAAATAACAGTCACTTACTAAGTTTTCATGTGTTAACATAACACCTTTTGGAGTACCTGTAGTACCACTTGTAAATAAAATAGCTGCTAAATCTTGTGAAGTTGCTTTATAAGCATTTTTATTTAACTCACCTTCAATAAGGTTATCTAATAAATAGTTATCACTATTATTTTTTTCTAATGATATTTTTTTCTCTAATTCTATATCTTTAGCCAAAGATTCTAATTTACCACTATCAGCATATAAAGCTTTTACCCCTGCAAAGTTCATTAATTTATCAATTTCATGATCCTTTAAATTTGCATCAAGAGGAACTACAATACAACCAGCATAAACAATTGCTAAATAAGATATGGCCCATTCAACACTATTTTTACCGCATAATGCAATTTTATCTTTTGGCTTAGCAAAAGTTAAAATATAATTTGCAGCTCCAATAATCTTTTCTCTAGCTTGAGTATAGTTTAATTCTAGTTCCTCAGGTACAAACTGTTTAAAACAAGCGTTATTACCATATCTCTTTACTGTTATTTCAAACATTTCAACAAGTGTTGGCCATTTCTCTTTAAAATCTTTTCCCCTATAATCATCTAAAAATTTCAAAGGGTCGTGTTTTTCTTTACTAGGCATATCATCCTCCAAAAACAATTGCTTATATTTATATTGTAAAATAGCAATAACATTATTTCAAGCATTTTTCTTTACAATTTGTCAGATTTTGTAATAGTGTCAAATTACATTTCTCTCTTTATATAAAATAATTGGTATTTAACAAAATTAACAAATAATCAAATATTTTAATATATGATTATTAATACCCAAAGATAATCAAAACTAATTCTTAAAAAAATATCATCATTTTTTTTCTAAGAATATAATAAAAACATGATACAATATCAAATATAACTTTATATAGGGGGTATCTATGAATTTTGAACAAGCTTGCATTAACCTACCAATAATCACTTTATTGATTGATCCTAAAAATGGTCAAATCATAGATGCAAATAATAAAGCTTTAGAAGTTTATGGTTACACAAAAGAAGAACTATCTAAAATGACTATTAAAGATATTAATATGCTAAGTGAACAACAAATTCAAGAAGAAATGATCAATGCAAAAAATGAAAATAGATCATTTTTTTATTTCCCCCATAAAACTGCTTTTGGTAATATTATAGAAATGGAAGTTGAAAGTTATCCAACTACTATTGATGGTAGAGTTCTATTATATTCCCTAATTCAACCAAGCAGTAAAATGAATTATTTAGATAAATTATTTGCAAAATATTTTGTATCATCAACAAATGCAATTTTGATTCTCAACAACAAACTAGAAATAAAAAATTTTAATACAAGTTTTGCACAAATGTTTAATTTAACCCCTAAGCAAATTTTAGGAAAGAAACTTTCAAATATATTTATTTCAGAAAATAAAAAACGAATTAATGAATTTAATGAGACTCTAACACAAGGAAAAGTTTCCTTTTTAGATACACAAATAAAAACTCAAGACTCTTTAACAAAATATTACTCAGTAGAAGCAATACCTACTATTTATAAAGATATATTTTATGGTGCCGTTCTTTTATTTAATAATAGAACAGAAAAAGCAGTAAGTGAACAAAAGAAAAGCAGAAAATATAAAGAAGCTTTAAAAAAGGCTGAACTATATAGGCAGCAAAAACAAGAATTTTTCTCAAGAATGAGTCATAATATGAAAACACCATTAAATGCAATTTTAGCATATAGTGAATTTGGTAAGCTTGAAAAAGATCCACATCAGGTTTTTGATTATTTTAATCAAATAAATCAAAGTTCTAAATTTTTACTAGAACTTGTAGAGGATGTATTAAATTTAAATAAAATTGAATCCGGAAAGGTAAAATTAAATCCAACTCCCATGTCTAAAAAAGATTTACTTACAACAGTATTAAAAACCATTAATATATATGCAAAAGAGAAGGATATCGAAATTATAACAAACTTTGATAACAATATGTGGGATTATCACAAGTTCGATATTGTAAGGTTTGAACAAATATATATAAATATACTACATAATGCTATAAAATTTTCTTATAAACACTCAAAAGTTATTTGGAATAAATATTATCTTAAAAATAAAAATGGCCAACCTTATTTTAAAAATGAAATCATTGATGAAGGAATTGGTATACCAAAAGATTTTATAAAGCATATGTTTGAGCCCTATGCCAAAGTAGATAAGGATCTCTATAAAGGTAGTGGATTAGGTCTTGCTGTAGCTAAAAATTTAATTGAATTATTGAACGGGAAAATTTGGTGTGAAAGTGAGCTCGGCGTTGGAACAAAAATTACTTTTGAAATTCCTGCGTGTGAAATTTCTAAAGAAGTTTACATGAGTTATATTAACAAAAAAATTAACATTGATAAAATCAAAAACAAAAAAATATTAATCTGTGAAGATAATGAAATAAATATTAAGATAGTAAATAAAATTTTATCATCTTATAAAGTTGAAACAGAAATAGCACAAAATGGAAAAATTGGATTACAAAAAGCAAAAGATACTAACTTTTTTGCAATACTAATGGATTTACAAATGCCAATTCTAAATGGATATGATGCAACAAAACAAATTAGAGAGTTTGATAAAACTACACCAATTATTGCCATTTCTGCAAATTCATATAAAGAAGATATTAACAAAGCACTACAATCTGGAATGAACGAACATCTAAAAAAACCTATAGATCAAAATGAATTAGTGGAAACACTACTAAAATATGTAGAGTATTAGGTTTATTTTACTTTAATGCATTTACTTATTAATTTAAATATTTAGTATTCATTTGTCTAAAAACTCTTTAACTTTGTTTAAATATTTGCAATTATACTTTTCAAAGCAAACATTTAATTATAAAGTGAGATTTAAGGAATTCGAATGGAAACTACTTTTATTGATATTATCCATGCAATGGAAAATTATACTAATTTAGAAAAAAATATAGAACATTATACAACTAGATATTACCGTCTTGATAGAATGCATAAACTTCTCTCATATTTTAATAACCCTGAAAAAGATTATAAAACAATCCATGTTGCAGGAAGCAAAGGAAAAGGTTCAACAAGTAAATTTATTGCCGCAGGTCTTAAATCTTTTGGTTATAAAGTTGGAATATATGCATCTCCTCACCTACTAGATTACAAAGAACGATTTACTGTTTGTGGTGAATTTTATAGTGAAGAGTTTTTAATTGAAGTCGGAAATATCATATTAGATAAAGTAAAAGGGTTTACATTCAGTGATCAATGGGGAGAGACTGAACCTACAACATTTGAGTTATTTACACTTTATGGTTTTATGTTATTTTCAAAAAGCAATTGTGATTATGCTGTGATTGAAACTGGCCTTGGGGGAAGATTAGATGCTACTAATACAATAACGCCTATATTAAGTGTTATTTGTCCAATCGAGCTAGAACATACCTCAATTTTAGGCGATACAATTGAAAAAATAGCAACAGAAAAATCAAAAATCATAAAAAAGAACGTTCCTGTTGTAGCAGCGACTTTAAAAGAAGAAGCTAGAAAAGTAATAATAGATGAAGCTAAAGCTCAAAATAGTCCTTTACGATTGCTTGAAAAAGAAACAAAAAGTATTAAATCAAAAACGTTGAGAGAATATGAAGAGGTTGAAATTGTTTATGAAGATAATTCTAAAATTAATTTAAACCTCAAGTTAAAAGGTTCTGTAATGGCACAAAATGCAGCTCTTGCTATTCTAGCCCTTAATACTCTTAATTTTAACAGTAAAAAAATGATTTCGGCTATAAATGAAGCGACTCTATTAGGAAGGTTCCAATTATTAAGTGAAAACCCAGATTTAATTATTGATGCAGCTCATACTAAAATTTCTATCCAATCTCTCATATCATCAATCAAACAGATTGAAGATAAGGAAAAATGTACAGTCATTTTTGGCTCCTTAATTGATAAAGATCACAAATCAATTGCACCAATATTACTGAATAACTTCAATAATATTATATTAAGTAGACCAGGAACTTTTAAAAAAAGTGACATGCCTTCCCTTTTTACCTTATTTAAATCTCTAAACAATAATAGTAATATTGAAATGATATTAGATGGAAAAGATGCGTTAAATAGAGCTCTTGAAATTACTCCAAAAGATGGATGTATTTTAGTTTGTGGCTCTTTTTACTTAGCTAGTGAAATAGCTATAGCTTTCAAAAGGTTAAAAAAATAATTTTTGATATACACATAAAAAGATATCTTTATAATTAAAGATGGAATAAATCATTTATTTATTTCCATGGTATAATCATACAATAATTGTATTGTTTTTAATATATAATAGTATCATTATAAATTGGTTATTATATGTATAATTTTTAATATTTTTTAAATTCACAGAATATTAAAATATAATATTAATAATTTTTGTTTACGAAATGGTAAATATTTTATTATCTTTATATAAGATATTGAAAAGGAGAGATAATAAATGTCATTAAACTGGAAAGAACTTGACTTGATAGTCAGTGAACTCCCTCTTGTTAATTCTAGAATTCAAAAGGTAATTCAACACGATTTTCATTCTCTCTCTTGGATTATGCATAGCAGTTTAGAAAAGCAATGGACCCTATATACTGAAATAAATACACCTTATGCGAGAATACAAAGAACTAATAAAATTAGCACACCACCACAATTAGAAAAAACAAAGAAATTACAAAGATTTGTTCAATTTTGTCGAGCTAACGTAGAAGGCGCTAAAATTATTGAAAGTAGCTGCATCAAAGGTGATAGAGTACTTAAGTTAAAATTAAAAAAGAGAGATACTATATTCTACATTTATTTTAGATTATATAGTGGACCTGCTGCAAATATAATAATTGTCGATGAAAATAATAAAATACTAGATTTACTCTATCGAAGGCCTAATAGAGGTGAAGTCACTAATGCAATTTTACCTCAAATACAAGAGAAAGAAGATAACAATAAATTTAAAATTAGAGAGAGAGATTTATCAATTTCCTTTAATCAACAAATAGAGATGGAATATGGGCAAATTAGTACCGATACAACTCTAGAACAACTAATTAGTAAAGTTGAAACTATAAGAGATAATAAGCTAAAAAAATTAGAAGGAAGCGTTACATCACTATTAAAAAGGGTTGAAAAGACAAAAGACTATGAGCAAATAAAAAATCAAGCCGATTTACTTTCAGCCTATTTGTACCAAGTTAAACCTCACAGTGATAGTATTAAATTAACTTCTTGGGATGATAATAGTGAGATAACAATTAAACTTGATTCTAAATTAAGTAAAGAAGATAATTTAAATTACTATTATGATAAATACCACAAAGCAAAAGGCTCTCATGCTAATGCTGTTGAACAATATGAAATTGCTATTGAAGAATATAAAAAAGTTAAAGATTACTATTCTAAACTTTTAAGACTCACAGACAATGAGCAAAACGATATTAAAAAGCTAAAAAAAGCAATTGAAGGCAATATTTCACCACAACAAAAAGATACTAATGAAATAGGATTAAGTTTTAAAAGTGGTTCTTTTTTAATCTTAGTTGGTAGAAATGCAAAAGAAAATGATCAACTTTTAAGGAAAAAAGTAAAAGGAAATGATTATTGGCTACATACTAGAGATTATAGTGGTGGATATGTATTTATTAAGTTTATTAGAAATAAAACAGTACCACTTGAGGTAATTTTAGATGCAGCTCATCTTGCTATCTTTTTTTCTAAAGCAAAAGGGCACCAAAGTTGTGATTTATACTACACTCAAGTAAAACATTTAAGACGAGCCAAAAATGGACCTTTAGGATTGGTACTACCAACCCAAGAAAAAAACTTACACATTAAAGTTGATGAAAAAAGACTAAATAGACTATTAAAAGGAAACGATTCTTTATAGAATTGTCATTAATTGGAGTTTGCTACACATGAGAAAAATTAAAAAGATTGAAAATACCATACATCAAGATATTTTCTACCCTTCTAATGAAAATGAAATTAAAAATATGATAGAACAATGTGAAAAAAAATATATTTCAAAATCAAAAACTAATAATAAATTATTTATAATACCTCATGCAAGTTATGAATTTATTCTACCCCTTTTAGTAAATACATTTACTTCTATTGAAGATGATTTTGATAAAGTTATTATCATTGCACCAAGCCATCTTGGTAATATTAATCAGCCATCCCCATATAATTTATTTATTCCAACATATGATGCTATTAATACCCCACTTGGGATTTTAGATTTAGATAAAGAGATTATTGATACTCATTTTAAAGAGGAAATGCAAAATGATACATATTTTGAAGAAGAATCATCTTTTGAACAATTATATTTACTAATTAAATATTATTTTGGTGATAAAAAAATTGTTCCCATTTGTGCAATTATTGAAAATGCTAAACAAAGTAAAGATTTTGCATCAGTTTTAAATACTATTATCGATGATAAAACTTTAGTATTAATAAGCTCAAATGCATGTTCCTACCAAAACAGCAACCTTTCATATATGAAAACAAAAAATCTAATTGAAGCTTTAGAAACAGATCAAAGATTATTGCAATTACAAAGAAAAAACTTAATCGATAGTTGTGGTTGTGGTATAATTGATTCGATTATCAAAACAAAAAAATATAAAAATAAAAGTTGGAATGTTAATCTAATTGAAGTTGAGGGAGAAATCTCTACTTCAATAACGAAGGTTAATAATGTAAAAAAATGTGTATATCATATAACAGCTACAATAAGGGATAATTAATGTTTAGTAATAAAAATATTATTAAGATAGAGATCGAGAATAAAGAATATAGTGCTATCGCATTTAGTGATAAAAACTGTGAATTACCTTCATTTTTATTGCAGGGTGAAAAAAAACCAGGCTATTTATATACCAATGGGAAATTAGAGCCTTGGTATTGGGAAGGTTTTTCAAATTATAATGATAAAAAATGTTTATATTTTGAACCTCTTGAAATTTATCCATTATCACAATTAGCCTCATCTCTAAGAAATAAAGCACCTAAATTGATTATAAACTTAGCAAAAGCTCTCAATTTATGTGACTCAAAATTTCTTGATTTACAAAATGGAATTATAAGTGCTTGGAGAATTTACTTTACAAAAGATGATGAAGTTCTTATATTACCTCGAACTTTAAGTGATATTTTCTCATCAACATCTAGTGAGCAAGTTCGTTATAATAATTCAAATAGTTTTATTCATGCAAATATTTTACCATCTTTTACTTTAATTGATCAGATGGCTCAATTATTTTATTTTGCTATGACATCAATAAAACCTTTCGAATATGAAGCTATAAGAACTAACCACTACAAAGCCCTAGATTTGTCTTTACTTGTTAAGGCTTTAGAAATAGATGTAGATTCAGATTTGGTTGATAAAATAAATAAAATCTTACACCTAAGTCTAAGTAAAACAAGAGATATATCAGCAAATTTAAACCCAGAATTCGCTTTAAAATGGTTTATTGAAAGATTCGATAATTTAACTTGGAATCTTGAAAATATTGAAGATAGAAAAATCACTATAGATGATTTAAGAAAAATTGAATTAACACAACAGATAATTCTTAAACTTCAAAAACGTGAAAAAAGAATTATATTTTGGAGAAAAAGAGGAACTGTAATAATTATAAGTACAATTGTTGCAGCCTTTATTATAGGTTTTGTCGGTTCTAGAATTAATGATGCACTTCAACCACCCTACACTGCTGGCTTAGATCAAAGTGGAATTATAACAGCATACTATCAAGCACAAAATGATTTAGATGTACAAAATCTTGAAGCTAGCTTAAAAAGAGGGGTCAAATCCCCAATTTCAAACGAAATTACTACTTTATATGTAACTAGACAAACTAGAATGGCATATGAGAGAGTAGATTCTGTTATAAATCCTCATAATTGGGTAGCCGAAGGGATGCCACCTATTGATTCTAAAAAAATAATTTATGGTGTAGATGAAACAGAAATAACTAGACTTAATGATAATCAATATTTAGCCACAAATATTTTTTACTCACCTTACGATTTAGGTAGTAACGAATCTAATGAAGAAAGCCTTGATATAATAACCCCTACTATATTTAAATGCTATAGGTATGAACAAAAGCAAGTTTTTACTTTTTCCTATAATGATAGAGGTTGGTATGAAATAAGTGATATACAGACTACAGATTTCAAATATATTGATACCCTAGAAGTACCTGTGTATGATTCTACAGATACAAGCTATGATATAGAAAATGATGAGCGGGTTACTAAATCAATTGTAGAGGATAAGTAAAAAACCAATCTTTTCTAGACTAATTTAGTTATATACAATTATACGGATAATAATTATATATTATTATTCGTTTTTTTTTGCAAAAAAAACCACTCAGAGGAGAATCTGAGTGGAAATTTAAAAGGAGGTTTATATATATATTTTGTTTTTAGGAGAAATTTAGGGGGATTAAATTATTAACGTTCTTCCTAATTACTCTTATACTTTAATATAAAGAGTAACTTATGTCAATAGCCCCAATCAAAAAATAAATATTTTTGTACAATTATTTTGATATAAAAAATTAATTCTTTATATAACAACAAATTAAGTAAAGGAAATTGATTGAAACATGTTACATAAATTTAATTTCAATAATCTATTTAGAATAAGAATCAATCAAATCAACTATTTTTAGTTCTTCTTTTGCACAAATCCAATTTACATTTTCGAAAGATTTAAAGAAAGTATATTGCCTTTTAGCATATTTTTTTGAATTATGTACAATTAAATTTCCAATTTTAGAAATAGGGAATTCTCCAGTTCTCATTGCCAAAAAAAATTCTTTATATCCAATTCCTTGAATACCTGGCCAATCTAATGAAGCACCATTCTTTTTCAAATCTCTAATTTCATCTAACAACCCCTGTTGCATCATGATATCAAATCTTAACTTCAATCTTTTATCCATTTCATCCTTATCTCTATAAAGACCGATTACTAATGGATCCATATCATGTCTATAAGTATTTGGAAGGTCAAAAGATGAAAGAGGTTTCCCTGAAGTATATTTAACTTCTAAAGCTCGACTTATCCTATATTTATCATTTTCATTAATTCTGTTATATGTTGTTAAATCAACCTCCTTTAAGAGGTTGTAGGCATAAGAGAGAGACTTCTCTTTAATAAGATTCTCTACTCTCTTTCGAACAATAGGATCGGAAGGCGGGGCTTGGGAGAGTCCATATAGAAAATGCTTATAATAAAATGCTGTTCCACCGCTGATAATAGGGATCTTCCCTTTATTTACAATTTCAACAACAGCTTTATCTGCTTCTTCAATAAATTTAGCTACACTAAATTGTTCTCTTGGATCTAAAATATCAATTAAGTAATGTTCAATTTTATCTGTTATCTCTTTACTGACTTTAGCCGACCCTATATCAAGTCCTTTATAAACTTGAATAGAATCGGCATTAATTACTGAATATTTATTACTATCTAATTTAGATAAAAGATTAGTTTTCCCAACACTCGTTGGTCCAAATAAGAAAATTATTTTCTTAAAGGGATTATTATTCTTTATCTTCTTCTGGTTTTGTATATTTGATTTCACCATTTAGCGCTCTTGATAGAACCTCGCTAACAATTTTGCCATTATTTTCTTCGATTTCTCTTCCACCACAACCTGGATTACTTAAGATATCAGCTTCTTTAATAGCAACACAAGTAATTTCATAAATATTATCTTTAAAATCAATTAAAGCATCTAATGGAACTTTATTCACCACGTGGCTCCTTAACTTTTATTTTTAGAAATATTTACTAATATTTCTATATCAATCTATATTATAATAAAGAAAAAATGCTAAAATGTATAGCCTTTCTTATATAAATTTAAAAATGTGTTTTTATAACTAATTTGAAATTAATTGACTTACTTTATCAACAATAATTTGAGATATTTGATCGGGAGTTTTATTTTCAGTATTAATTATCAATGATGCAAAATCATAATCATCATTATCAATAGAATAAATTCTTTTATAACGATTAGTATCATTTTTATCTCTCATTTGAGTCTCTTTTAATCTTTGAGAATAATCTCCACCTTCTCTTTTAAATACTCTGTTTGCCCTTTCGTCAGCACTAGCATATAAATAAACCTTTAAGTCAGCACTCTTTAACATCCAAATAGCTAATCTGGATCCTAAAACACAGTTTTCTTCTTTTAAGGCCATTTCAACTTGTCTTTTATCCAATTCTTTATCAAAAGAATCATCAGTTTCAGCCATTTTGCAAAATTCCCAGAAATCTATTCCTTTTTCTTTTGCTAACTGTCTAAATGTAAAATTGATTAATTTATAATTCAATTTTTCTGCTACTAAAGTCGAAACAGTAGTGTTCCCACAACCACTTTTACCACTAATTGCAATTCTCATTATACCTCTTTTCCTATTCTATATTTCTAACTTGTTCTCTTATATTTTCTAAATTATCTTTCATTTTTACAACTTGTAAATTGATATCAGCAATTTGACTTTTAGATCCAATTGTATTAATTTCACGATTAATTTCTTGACACAAAAAGTCAATTCTCTTCCCAATTGGTGTTTTAGACTCTAATAATCTGTCAAATTCTTCAAAATGAACAGCTAATCTTTGCACCTCTTCATTAATAGAGAGTTTAACTAACATGATAGCAACTTCTTGCAAAATTCTATTTTCATCATAATTTTGATCTTCTAACATATCATTTAATCTTGTTGTTAAATTAGATTTAACAATAGATTCGATTTCATCAGCTCTAGAATTAATAATATTTAAACACTCCTGCATTTTTTTCTTTGAAGACTTTAAATCTAAAAGAGTAGAAGAACCTTCCCTTTCTTTACTTTCTTTAAATTGAACTAAAGCTTTGTCCAAAAGCTCAAACAAAGGTTTTTCAAATTTCTTTGTATCATTGTCTTTAACACTAATTAGAGCACCTTCAATATTTAAAAAATCATTTAATTGAGGAGTAATCTTCAACTTTGATATTTCATTGATTTTATCAAATGCAACCATATATTGATTAATGACATTATCATCAACCACAACTTTAACATCATTTTTAAGCATTCTAACTCTAACAGCTATTTCAACTCTTCCTCTGCTAGCAACTTCTTTAATTTTATTATCAACATCAATTTCATATGCTGATAAATAATATGGCATGTTGTGAACAATATCTAAATATCTATTATTAACGCTTTTTATTTCAACTTGCATTTGCATATCACTATTTAAAGTTTCTGCACATCCATATCCAGTCATACTTTTCATATAATTATCACCTTATTTTTTTTCTTTTATTATTTCTTTATATAAATTATCATTATTTGAAGCTCCTAAGGAAATTACTACATCCCCTTCTTCAACCATATTAGATGCTATAGATGCTAAATCTTCTTTATTTTCTATATATAAAGCAGTATTTAATTTAACTTTAAAACTTGTTAAAAGTTTTTTATTTAAATCTCTAACTAAATTTTTAGCTAAATTATTGTTATCTACATCCATTCTAGCACTTGCAAAGGTTTTTGTAATTATAAGTTTATCAAAAAGTAATAAAACACTTATGAAATCTTTATATAAAGCTTTTGTCCTGCTTGCAGTGTGAGGACTAAATATTGCAAACAGCTTTTTATTTGGATATCTATATCTTAATTCATTAATTAATGTATAAATTTCTTTTGGATGGTGAGCATAATCATCTATATATATTACATTGTCATAGATAGCTTTTAATTCAATTCGTCCCTTAACATTATTAAAGTTCTCTAATGCTTTTAATGAAATTCTAAATAAAGTTGGAAATACTTCATCACAAATTATATCATCATTATTTAAATACAGTTGAACATCTTTTCTATCTAAAAGCATAGAAGTAGATAATATAGCAGAACCAACTATATCATTAATTAAAGTTTTATCTTGATAGTGAAAATTAAAATACTCATCATTTAAAATTTTAATTTTAAATTTATTTGAAAAACTATCTTTTTCAATTCTAAAAAGCGAACTATCATGAAAGCCATAAGTAATTATATTTAAATCTTTACGTACAGCTTTTATTTGATTTTTTAATGATTTTACATTAGTATCATCAACATTTAAAATTAAAAACCCATTATTTTTTAAATTAGTGCTAAATTTATAAAAACTTTCTTTTACGTTAGTCAAAGATTTAAAGAAGTCAGGGTGATCGAAATCAATAGATGTAATTAACGCTCCATTTAACTTGTAATTTAAAAAATGATTTTGGTATTCACAAGCTTCTATAAGTAGAGACTCTTCCCCTTGATATATACAACTATCTTTACCAATAAAAGAAGAACCAAAAATTGAAAAAAATGGAAAATTAACTCTTTCTTTATAACTTAGAGCAAATGCTGTAGCAGCGGTAGTTGTGGTTTTACCATGAGTTCCTGCAACTGCATAGCTTGAACTACTTTCAGTTAATTTTGCAAGATATTCTATATAAGACAAAGTATTATATTCTTTATCTAAATAATTTACTAAATCACAATTTTCATATGCAGTAGAATAAATAACTTCATCGATGGTATAAGGAATGTTCTCTAAAGAGAAACTTTCAAATATTTCAATATTTGATTGAATCAATTTATCTTGGGATTGATAATAATCACTTCTATCAATTCCAAAAACAAAATTTCCTTTTCTTTTTAATATTAAAGCAAGGTTACTCATTCCACTTCCTTTAATACCAATAAATAAAATATTACTCACTTTATCCTCTAAAAACAGAAAAAGACTGCCAACAGACAGTCTCTCTCTACAACAAAAAAGAACTATTTAGAATTCTTTTTATGTGCATTACAAGCTTTACAAATCATTGCTTTTTTTTCGTCAATTGTGGTTTCATATAATACTTTAATATTTGTTCTTCCACAAATTGGGCAAGTACCTCTACCACTGTTTTGCTCATGACGGATGCCTGTTCCTCTATGTGCTTTGGACATAATAAACTCCTTGAATAATCAATAACTAATCCCGATAATAGTACTTTGCAAGCTACTCTGTCAAGATATAGTAACTCACTAAACCCTTTAGAACCTAGGTTTTTTCACTTTTATTTTAATTTTATATAAATAAAGACTTTAGTAATAGTATAAATCCTAATTTAAGTAAATTTCAATCCAATCTATTGATTTGCATTGATTCGTTAGTATATTCTATATATATAAAGTTAAATGAGGAATATTTTGAGATCTAGTAGATATAAAACAAAAAATAGAGAATATATTTTAGAAGCCCTATCAAATAATTTAAATACAACACTTAGTGTTGATAATATTTTTGATTACTTAAAGTCAAATGATAAGGATATGAATATAACAACAATCTATAGAAATTTAGAAAAATTAGCTAACGAAAATTTAATCTTAAAATTTCCCTCAGCCGATGGAAACAAAACATTTTACCAATTGAAATGCCATAATTTCACTTATGAAGATCATCTACACCTTCAATGTTCTGAATGTGGAAAAGTAATACACTTAGATTGTGACTTTATGCAAAGTTTTGTTGATCATGTTAAAGATGACCACCAGTTTGATTTAACTTGTGGCAATTCTATATTATTTGGACTTTGTAGAGAGTGCAAAAATAAAAAAGAATCTAAATAGTTTTATTTTTTACACATTTTAGCATTAATGAACTTTTATCAATTGACACCTTTATATTTTTTTATTATCTTTAATTTGCAAATTAGTTGCAAATTCAGAGGTATTTAAATGAAAAAAATTATTACATTATTTATTTTAGCCATAGCAATCACTCCAATTTTTGCTAATGGACAAATAGAAGAAAATGAAAAACCGGTAGTTGCTGTATCAATTGTGCCACAGTCAACTTTTGTAGAAAAAATTGCTCAAGATAAGGTTGAAGTAGTTACTATGATTCCTAAAGGATCTTCACCTGAGAACTATGAACCTACTCCAAAACAAAGAATAGAATTTGAAAATGCGGATATATATTTTTCAATAGGAGTACCTAGTGAAGAACATTCCATTTTAAACATGGTTGCTGATAAAACAAAAGTTGTTGATTTATCAAAAGAAGTTGAAAAAGTCTACCCCGCAATCTTAATTGGAGATTCTAGAGATCCACACATTTGGCTAAGTCCAAAAAGGGTTTTATTAATGATTGACAAAATAAGTGAAGAATTATCAATGTTAGATAGTGAAAATGAAGCTTTCTATAAAGAAAATGCACAAGCATTTAAAGATGAGCTAAACGAAGTTATTGGAAAAATTGAAACAAGTTTAGAAACTGTAGAAAATAGAAACTTTTTAGTATTTCACCCAGCATTTAGTTATTTTGCTCAAGATTTTGACTTAAATATGTTATCATTAGAAGAAGAAGGAAAAGAAGTTACACCTAAATCTTTGGTTGAAATGATTGACAAAGCAAAGGCTCTAGGTATAAAAAACATATACTATCAAGCTGAAATAGCAGCTGAACAAAGTATAGCTTATGGTAAAGAACTTGGCGGTGAAGCTATTTTACTTGATCCTTTAAGCGCTAACTATATCGAAAACTTAGAAATAATGGCTAATACTTTGAAGGAAAATATGTAATGGCAAATGCACTTGAGGTTAGGGATCTATCTGTTAAATATAATAATAAATACGCTTTAAAAAGTATTTCAATGGATATTGAGGAAGGTGATTATCTAGGTATAATTGGACCAAATGGTGGTGGTAAAACAACACTACTTAAGGCTATTTTAGATTTAGTTGATTGCGAATCTAATAAAATACTATTTTTTGGAAAGCCCTTTAAAAAGGTCCAAAAACAGGTAAGTTACGTTCCTCAAATCTCAAAAGTAGATAGAACCTATCCTATAAGTGTATTAGAAGTAGTACTTGGCTCAAAATTAAAGAAATCTTTAAATCCTTTCTACCGATATACCAAAAAGGATATTGAAAGTTCAAAGGAAGCCTTAAAAATGGTGAATATTGAGAATCTAGCAGATAGACAAATTGAAAAACTATCAGGTGGAGAGTTTCAACGTTTGCTAATTGCTAGAGCTTTAGCGAGCTCTCCAAAATTATTACTTTTAGATGAACCAACTGCAAATGTCGACCCTTCTTCAAGAAATATAATTTATAATCTATTAGATAAATTAAATAAAGAAGGAACGACAATAATAATGGTAAGTCACGATACTATGGCAATTTCTTCTAAAGTAAAAAACATCGCTTGTATAAGTGAAAATTTAATATATCATGGTGGCCCTCATTTATCTCAACAAGTTATTGATAAAATGTACGGTTGCCCTATTGATTTATTAGCTCACGGAGTTCCTCATAGAGTACTCGCAGATCACAATCATTAAAGGAAAAGACTTTGCTAAACACTATATTAACTTATCACTTTATTCAAAATGCAATTATAGCATCAGTACTATCAAGTATTATATGCGGAATTATTGGTACCATCATTATTGAGAAAAAACTTATCTTAATGGGTGGTGGAATTGCCCATACAGCTTACGGCGGTGTAGGTCTTGGATATTTACTTAACTTTAATCCTTTAATTGGTGCCCTATCCTTCTCTTTGATAGCAGCTTTAGGTATTGGTAAAGTTAGAAAAACTAACTCAAAACACAGTGATATAATAATAGCCCTATTTTGGTCTTTAGGTATGGCATTAGGAATTCTATTTATTTCATTAATGAATGGGTACCCACCTGATATGAGTTCATATCTATTTGGTAATATATTAAGTGTAACTGATAGCGATTTAGTATACATGGCAATATTAACATTACTGGTTATATTAATATTAGTTATTCTATTTCAGGACTGGAAAATATATTTATTTGATGAAGAAATGGCTAAAATTAATGGCTTAAATACTACCTTTTTAGAATATACCCTTTTAATTTTAATAGCATTCTCTGTAGTTATATTAATCAGAGTATCAGGTATAATAATGTTGATAACCCTATTATGTGCACCTAGTGCAACAGCATCGTTAATTAGTGAAAGATTAAATCACAGAATGATACTTTCTATTTTTATTGGATTATTTAACGCTTTAATGGGTTTATTTATATCTTATAAATTAGATATAGCATCTGGAGCTTCTATTGTTATATTATCAGTATTAGTTTATGCAATTGCTTTTATACTTAGCAAGAGAAAACCTTATTATTTAACTAAAAGCGAAACTCAAAATTAATTCCCAAAGTAAAATCATTAAAATCGGAATAAGATGCTACGGGTAAATAAAACAATAAAGATGCAGCATAATCACTGCTATCGTATGCTACAGCATAAGTTGTTACTCCTTCATCAGAAAACGTAAATAAATCTGCTATAGTTTCTTTGTCTTCATGATAACCAGCTCTAAAAGCTATACTATTATCATTACTTAATTGTAATTTGATCTCATTACCAAATCTTAACTCTCTATTATCTTCATCTCCAATGTCTAATATATCAATTGAGAATTTATAAACAAAAGGATTAAGCTGGTTTGTAGATGTATATAAATTACTTGTAAATGTAGCACCTAAACTAGTACCTTGAAGATATGAATATAAAGTATCATCGGAGGAGGATAAGTCTAAATCTGAATCACTCATTATCGCTAAAGTTAAATTATCATTAGCTTTAAACATAAGAGCAAACCCTAATGAAAAGAAATCATAATTTGAAAGGGATGAATAATTTGAAAAAAAGGTATTTACAATATAGTCAGAAATAAAGAACAAGTTGCTTCTTAATTCAAAATTAGTTCTTCTTGAAACAGATCCACCTTTCAACCTCATACCGAAATTAACACTATTAATTTTATACCCCCAATCTAATTGAAGAATAAATTTGCTATATCCAGTATATTCAAGACCATCACTAGTATATTCCCTATCTTCTAAATAACTATCATTATTTAAAGTTAAACTTAAATTAGAGCCATAGATTTGAACTCCCATACTCATAGTTGGATATTGAAAAAAGCCCAAATCTGAAGAAAGCAAATCAGCTTCTAAATCCTCTTGAAAAGAAAAATAAGTTCTTAGAGAAGGATCTTCTTCACTTCTATTTGCAATATTTGCAGGATTAGCATTACTACTTACATCAGCAAGCCCAGCCTTACCCATACCCAAAATACTTTGAGATACTATCTCTTCACTTGATGCAAAGACTCCACTAACAAATGATAACAATATTAATAGTGTAATTATTTTTTTCACTTAAATGTCCTTAAAGCCTTTGCAACTTGATCTGGACAACTTGTATTTTTATTTAAACAAGTAATCCCCTCTAATCTATCGATAATATCATCAACGCTTCTACCAATACAAAGGGATGCCACTCCTTTTGAATTGCCATCACAACCATTAATAAAATTCATTTCTCTAATAATATTATCACTATCTACAGCAATATGGATTTCTTTCGAACAAGTACCTTTTGTTTTATATACAAGATTTCTCATTTTTTAGCTCCATGTAAGTACAAAGTTATTTTATTATATCAATTAATTACAAAAAAATAAAACAAATCTAACAATATAAATAGACAATGTTTTAATATTTATTGCAGATTATAATTCACATGTGATATTCTACATTCATGAATAGTTTAAATCTAGATGAATATTTATATGAAAGTTACTATTTTCAATATCCAACAGTTATTGATGTAACTTCTATAACTTTTAATTCTAAAGAAGTTGTTAACAAAAGCATTTTTGTTGCTATAAAAGGATTCAAAAGTGATGGAAATAATTATATAGAAGAAGCTATTAAAAATGGTGCAAGTCTCATAGTAACTGAGACTCTTCCAACTAAAGAATATAAAGATGTTGGATTTTTAATTGTTAAGAATGCAAGAAAATCTCTAGCAATCTTATCTAGGATATTATTTGACTATCCTGATGAAAAATTAAAACTAATTGGGATTACAGGAACTGATGGAAAAACATCAACTTGCTTTATAACATATCAATTATTAAAGAATTTAGGTTATAAAGTTGGTTTAATTAGTACTACAAACATTGCAGTGGATAACACATTAATTGACTCTCCCTTTAGACAAAGCACTCCAGACTCCCCAGTCCTGTTTAAACTCCTTAGAGAATGTGTTGATAATAAAATAGAATATGTAATAATAGAATCTACATCCCATGCCCTATCCTCTTATTTTTCTAGACTTAGTGACATTAAATTCTCCTGTTCAATAATTACAACTATAACACAAGAACATTTAGATTTTCACAAAGATAAAGACTCCTACATTAAATCAAAATTAAAAATTATTGACAAATTAAAAGATGATGGAATTTTTATATCAACAAAAAAAAATCCTTATCTAAATATATGTTTAGAAAGGGCAAAAAAACTAAATAAAAAATGTATAATCTTAGAAGATATTATTAACTATCAAATTAGTAAATTAGATACCCTATCCCCTATTAATGTTCTAATTGATAAGAAAGTTTATGAGACTAATTTTTATCTACCAATATTTATTTCAAATGCTATGCTCTCATGCTTAGCTATAAATCAATTAACTAATATTAAATTAAAAAAAATCTATAGTAAGCTAAAGCTAGTTGATAGTATTAAAGGGCGATTTAATATAATTGAAAACAATATAGGTAGAACTATAATCATCGATTTTGCTCACACAAGTGATGCTTTTGAGAAAGTTTTTTCTTTTCTAAGTACTTTTAATAAAAAAATTATTGCCATTTTTGGTTCAGGGGGACAAAGAGATGTTGAAAAAAGAGCTAAAATGGGTGAAGTTGCTTCTAGATATTGTGCTACTATCATATTAAGTGAAGAAGATCCTAGATATGAAGATAATAATAAAATTATGCAAGATATTGAACAAGGTATAAATAAATCTAATATTCAACTTTTTAAAATTAATAATAGAAAAGATGCAATTCAAAAAGCTTTTGAAATAAGTAAACTTGATGATATCTTAGTATTTTTAGGAAAGGGTCATGAACAGAGTATAGAAAGAAATAATATCAAATATTCTTACGATGAAGAAAAAACTATTAACGAGGTAATAAAAATAATTTATGGATAAATTCTTTAAAAATAAATCAATAGCTTTATTTATTGGGGGAAGGTCCCCTGAACATGAAGTTTCAATAGAAAGTGCTAAAACAGTATATCCTATATTACAAAAACTATTTAATAAAGTTTATGTAATCGGTGTGTCAAAAAAAGGAATTTACTATATCCAAAATTTATTACACTCAACTCATATTAGTCACAACTACCAAATAAAAGATACTATAGTTGAACAAGATGAAATATCTTTTCATCCTTCTAAAGGGATTTATTTAAAAAATGAAAAAATCAATATAGATTTGGCTTTTATCCTTATTCATGGAAATGAAGGAGAAGATGGAAAACTTCAAGGGCTTCTTGATATAATGGATATTAAATATTGCGGGGTTAATGCAACAAGTAGCGGCATTTGTATGTATAAACAACTATCATCTAGTATTCTAGAATCGAAGGGGATAAAAACTGTAGAAACAATTGTCTTAAAAAAAGGCGATATTATATACCCACTTTCTTACTATATTGAAAAGCTTGGAAATCATCTTTTTATTAAAAGTGAAACTACCGGAAGCTCTATCGGTGTTACAGCACTTAAATTCGCAACCCAAGAATTATTAGACAAGGCTATAAACAAAGCCTTTAAATATAGTGATAGAGTATTAATCCAGCCATTAATGGAAAACATCCAAGAATTAGAAGTTGCCATTTTAGAATTAGAAAATAATAATTTAATGGCAGCAGGACCAGGTCTTGTTATTAAATCAAATATGATGGAAATTCTATCTTATGATAAAAAATATGGACAGGTAGATAGTGCCTATATAGATCCTTTTATAATCAAGGATGAAAATTTACGATTAAAATTACAAGAAATAGCTAAACTAATATTTAAAACATTAAATCTATCTGGATTTAGCAGAATTGATTTCTTCTATAAGGATAATGAAATATATTTTAATGAAGTAAATACAATTCCTGGATTAACTAGTAAATCTCACTACCCTGTATTAATTAATAGTTTAGAAATATCACTTGAAGAAGCAATTTATGAAATATGTAGGAGAGCATATGGTAGATAAGGTGTTTTTTCACGTTGATCTTGATGCATTTTTTGCTTCTGTTGAAATTTTGGATAACCCATCTCTTAAAGATAAACCGGTAATAATTGGTGGCAGTGGGAAAAGAGGTGTTGCATCAACTTGCAATTATATTGCTAGAAGTTATGGAGTACACTCAGCTATGCCAATGCAAAGAGCTTTGCAATTATGTCCAAATGCAATTGTTATTAGGGGCAGCCACACAAGATATTCTGAAAAAAGTAAACAAGTTATGGAAATTTTCAAAAAGTATTCCCCAATAGTTCAACAAGTATCAATAGACGAAGCATTTTTAGATATGAGTGGAACACAAAAACTTTTTGGGCACCCTTACCAAGTCGCTATAAAACTAAAAAAAGAGATTCACGAAATAACAGGTTTAACTATTAGTGTTGGAATTGGCCCTTCTAAACTAATTGCAAAATTAGCAAGTGATTATAATAAACCAGATGGTCTCTGTATTGTTGATAAAGATAGATGTATTGAATTCATAGATGCAGTTGGTTTAAAAAAACTATGGGGAGTGGGAAAAGTAACTCAAACCCAACTTGCTAAAAAGCAAATCAAAACAACACAACAATTAAGATCTTTAAGCTTATCTTATTTAAAAAAAACATTTTCACAAGCTATGGGAGAATATTTATATAAAGTTGCAAGAGGAGAAGATCCTGGAATATATTCAACAGCACCTAAATCACATTCTATTTCTACAGAAAGAACTTTTTCTTCAGATATTGCAGATTTAAATATTATTGAAACTTACTTACTTGAAATGAGCCATGAAATTTTATATAGATCAATTAAAGAAAAGCAAATTGCAAGAACTATTGGTATCAAGATAAGATATAGTGACTTTACAACTGTAAGTGCTCAAACAACTCCAAGTGAGGCTATTTACTGTGCTGAGCAAATTTTCGATTGGGCAAAAAATCTATTCGATAAAAAATGGAAAAAACTACCAATAAGATTGCTTGGTGTGGGTCTTTATCAAACATATAGCGGAGAAGTTCCCCTTCAAGAAGATTTATTCAATGAGGATAATAAAAAAAGAAGAGCCTTAGAAAAGGTAGCACTAGAACTCCAAAAAAAAGGCTCCCATTTAACAAAAGCTACTTTATTGAAAAATGAGAGTACTTCTAAAATTAATAAAAAAGATTAAAATAAAAATATTATTGTAACTAGAATTGAAATAAAGATTCTATACCAACCAAAAATTGAGAAGTCATGATTTCTTACATAATTAATCAATGCATTTATAACAAGCATAGAAATTAAAAAGGATACAGCTGTTCCAACAAACAACACTCCATATTCAAGTGATGTATATGAATAACCTAATTTAAATAATTTTAATAAAGAAGCTCCTAGCATTACAGGAATTGCCATAAAAAACGAAAATTTAGCTGCTAGAGTTCTTTCAATCCCAATTACTAAGCCCCCTAAAATTGTTGAACCACTTCTACTAGTTCCAGGAATTAGTGCAAGAGTTTGAAAACACCCCATCTTAAAAGCGTCTAAATACGTTAAATTATCTAAGGTTGCAACTCTAACTTTCTTATTTGAATTTTTCTTCTCAAATATCACATAGATAACTCCATAAATAAATAGCATAGAAGCAATTACTTGCCATGTTGAAAGAACAGAATCTATTAAATCATCTAATAGTAAACCAAATACAACAGCTGGTAAGGTTGCAACTATTACCTTTAACCAAATTGTTAAACTTTTTGAATTTTCTTCTCTACTTTTTTTTCTAGAAAAGGGATTTAGTGTATTAAAATATATAACTAACACCGCTAGAATTGATCCAAGTTGTATAACAACCATAAATAATTCTTTAAAATCTTCACTTAGCCTTAAAGTCATAAATTTGTCAAGTAACAATAGATGACCTGTACTACTTATTGGAAGCCATTCTGTTATTCCTTGAATAATTCCAAATATTATTGATTTAATTATTTCTGTCATAATAAAATTTAATATAATAGTAATAAAAAAAATAATCAATTCTTTAGTTTTTTTTTGATTTATATTAAATTTCAACTCATTATAATTTCAATTTAACTAATAAACTATCAATTATTTAACAAATTAACTTTTTTATTAATACAATAATTTTGATGTACTTAAGGTTTTTATTTACTTTTAATATTAGCTATGATACTTTTTGATTAGGAAAACATTATAACAACAAAGTTATATTTAGGGGAGTTGAAGTTTAAAATAATATACTAGAATTACCTTGCATTATTATTTTTAAGTAAAAATAATATTATATGTATACATATAATTATTTTACTTATATTCTTATATATTTTTTTGATGATTTTATTTAATTCTCCTTAATATTTCGACGTGTTTAGATAAGGGGTAATTACTTGTAACTTATGAAAACTCAACAAAAAACTATTTTTACTGATTTTATGTTAAGTTTAATCTTTGCTGTTATTTGTATTTGTATTACTGTATTTGTTTATTATACAGGAGGGACAACTACATCATGGGCTCAATTAAACTATATTCCAATTATTGCAGCAGCATATCTATGGGGTCAAAAAGGAAGTCTTATAATTTCTTTTATCTTAAGCCTTATGGTTGGACCTCTAATGCCTCTAGATCGGTTCCAAAATATTGATCAGCCAATGGAAAACTGGCTTATTAGAATGGTTCTATATTTGGGCATAGCTTGGGTAGTCGGATATATTTTTAACAAAAACAACAAATATCAAAAAATCATTAAAGAAAACTTTTTAAAAGGTCAATTTAATGGATTTTACAACTCAAACAAATTAATTATTGATTTAGAAAAATTGATGGATGAAAATCAACAATTTGATATTATTTTCTTAAATATTTCAAATTTAGAGGATATTAGCAAATATGTTGAATATAGTATTACAACTGATATTGCTAAGGATTGTATAAATAAATTAGTTAATTATTTCTCTTCCGTACAAAAATACTCTATTACAACAGACGAATACATTTTTATTGTTAAAAATGAAGCACCAGAATTAATTGATCTTAAAATTTTCAACTATATACAAAATTTTAATAATTCAGTAAAAATTGATGATTATTTATTTAAGTTGATTATTAAAATTGGTTTAGTAAAATACAATGGTGTTAAAACCAATGCTATAGAATTATTTAACAAAGCTAGAATTGCTGCTGACCAAGGAGAGCCCACAAAATCAGGAAGTTATAATTACGATAATGAGTTTGAAGAAAAAAGAAAACTTTATAATGAAATTGCGGGGTCTTTAAATTCTGCGATTTCAAATAATGAAATGTTTACAGTATTTCAACCAATTATTGATTTAAATGAGAAAAAAATTACTAATGCTGAGGTGTTAATTAGGTGGAATAGAGGCGATAAAAATCCTGTTACACCAAATATTTTCATACCTATAGCTGAAGAGACAGGTTCTATTAAAATTCTAACAAAATGGATAATTGTTTCTACTATTAAACACTATTTATGTTTTAAAGAAAAAGGTCTTAAATTAACATATTCTATCAATGTATCAGCTAATGAACTTTTAGATGATTCCTTTGTTAAATGGGCTCTTAAATATTTTACTAAAAACAATATAGATTTGAAAGATTTTGGAGTAGAAATAACTGAGAGGGTTTTATCAAAAGATAACTCAAGATTAAATAACATATTAAAATACTTAAAAAATCAAGGATTTGATATCGAAATTGATGATTTTGGTACTGGTTATAATTCTCTAATGACAATTGGAGAGATTCCTTTTAACATTATTAAAATTGATAAATATTTTATTGATAAAATTTTTGATAATGGTATTAAAACTATCATTGAACATATTATTAATGCAATTCATGAAATTGGTGGTCAAGTTATTGCCGAAGGTGTTGAGACTAAAGAACAATATTTAATATTAAAAGATCTAAAATGTGATAAAATACAAGGATATTATTTTAGTAGACCTTTGCTTGCAAAAGATTTTTACAATTATTGTGCATATTTTGACATCAAAAATTATGATTAAATAAATCCCAATAATCTTTAGATAAGATTAATTGGGACTTATCATTTCTATATTTTATTCAAGAATATAAGCATTAACTATTTCACCAAAATAAGCAGTATGAGGATCTTTGTTAGCTCCATGGAAGCTACTATCAACATTTTGGGGATAGAATTTTTGTCTATCTCCTTCATCAATACCATCAATATTTTGATGTTGCTTATAAATTACTTTACACTCAAGTATTAAGGGCAATTCTTTAATAGATGGAACACTAACTTTTTCACTTTCAACTAAAGTTAAATTCAAATCTTTAATCTTATCTACATCTTTTCCTGATTTTGTGCCACAGTAGCCAAGAATTTTTTTATCAAAAGCTCCAAAAGGAATATTTATAGTAAATTCTGGATTTTCATCTAATTGTTTCTTTGTAAATCTATTTTCTCTTACAAATACTGTAAATAGAGTTTTGCCCCACTCTATTCCTAAAGTTCCCCAGGAAATAGTCATAGCATTTACTTTATCTTTGCCTTTAGTTGTTAATAAAACACCGGTTTGTACACTTTTCATTATTTCATTAGCATAATCAAAAACATCTATTTGCTTTTTCATTTTATATAACCTCAATATTTTAATATATGTATATAAGATAAAAAGAAAAATAAACAAAAGCAAGTTTTTATTAAGTTATTCACATCCTTACTTTATAAATTAATTATCCAATTAGAATTATTTTTTTAGATTGCTTGATAACTCCATCCATAAATGATATTTTTCATTATATATTTTAGGAGAAATTTATTATGTCATTACATTTAGTTCTTTTTGAACCAAGAATTCCACAAAATACTGGAAATATAATAAGAACTTGTGCTGTTATAGGTGCAAAACTTGATTTAGTTCACCCTTTAGGCTTTAGCATTGATGAAAAACATGTAAAAAGAGCCGGTTTAGATTACTTTGATAAAGTTGATGTTACAGAATGGAAAAATACACAAGAATTTTTAGAGGCTAAAAAAGATGAAAAGCTTTATTTTTTCACAACAAAAGCTAGATTATCTTACCATGAAGCTAAATATGAAGTAGATGGAGATACTTATTTAATTTTTGGTCGAGAAGATAAAGGAATTGATGAATCAATTTTAGTAAATCACAAAGAAGAATGTGTAAGAATCCCTATGAAAAAAGAACTTAGAAGTTTAAATTTATCTAATTCAGTAGCGATTGCTGCTTATGAATATTTAAGACAAATTGATTTTGTGGGCTTAGAAGAAAAAGGTAATCTTCACAGATTAAATTGGGATAATTAATATATACATTAATTCAAAATTAAAATAATCTAGAAGAAAGGAGTTTTAAGATATGAATAAAATTGGATTTATTGGTCTTGGTAATATGGGCTCCTCCATATTAAGAGCTGTTGCTAAAACTGATGAAAATATCTCAATTGGTATTTTTGATACTGATGTAGATAAAATGAATTTTCTAAGTGAAGAATTATCTTCAACTTTAATTTCTATTAAACCATATAATAGCTTTGAGGATTTAATTAAAGACTCTGCCATTGTTTTAATTTGTGTAAAACCTCAAGTTCTATCAAAACTTTATGGTAAAATAAAAGACTCAAGTAGCCCGGATAACTTATTTATATCTATTGCAGCTGGAGTTAAAACTTCTACTTTATCAAAAGAGCTTAATACAACTAGAATTGTAAGATTTATGCCAAATTTAGCAGCAAAGTGCAAAAAAAGTGTAACAGCTATTTGCTCATGTGATGAAACTAGTGATCAAGATAGACAACAAGCTTTTGAAATTGCTAAAACATTTGGTAGTGCTTTTTTCTTAGATGAAGATAAATTTAGTGCATTTATCGGTATTAGTGGTTCAGCAATTGCCTTTGTTTTTGAATTTGCTCATGCTATAGCATTAGGTGGTACTCATGAGGGTATCGCTTATAACACAGCTTTAGATATCGCATTTGAAACTATGGAAAGTGCAAAATCGCTATATGATGAAGATAAGGAAAACCCTATTAGTCTAATGAGCAAAGTTTGCTCAGCAGGTGGTACAACTATAGAAGGGATTAAAACATTGAGTGATAACAATTTTAGTAGTGCTGTTATCAACAGTGTAATAAACACCTCAAAAAAATCTAAAGAATTAGAGAAAAGATAATTAATTATCTAGTACATTTTTTTCAAACACATTATTATTATATATAAACTACAAAACTCTCAAGGATAAAGACCATGATTGATTTAAAAGAGCTAAAAAGCCGAAAGGAAGAAATTTCATTAAACATTAAAAATCGTTTTATGAATGTCGATTTAGAAAGTATTATTGCTTTACAAGATGAAAGAGCTACATTACTTCATAAAAGTGAAGAACTTAGAAGCCAAAGAAATGCAAATGCTGCTAAAATGAAAGGTAAACTAGATCCAAGTGTAAGAAATGAACTTATTGCACAAGGTAAAGCATTAAAAACTGAAATTGCAGAAGTAGAAGAACAACTTAAGGTAACTTTAGATAAATATAATGCATTAACTAGGACTATCCCTAACTATGCACACCCAAGTGCTCCAATTGGAAAAGAGGATAAAGATAATACCGCTATCAAGTTCTTTGGTGAACCTAAGAAATTTGATTTTAAAGCATTAGATCATGTTCAATTAGGTGAAAAACTAGACATATTGGATTTTGAAAAGGGAACTAAAGTTTCAGGACCTAAATTCTACTATGTAAAGAATGAAGCTGTTATTCTTCAAATGGCTCTAGAAAGATTTGCAACTGATATATTGATTAAAAAAGGTTTTACACCTTTTATCACACCAGATGTTGCTAAAGAGGAAATTTTAAATGGTATTGGCTTCAATCCAAGAGGAGCAGAAAGCAATATATATACCATTGAAAATACTGATACTTGTCTTGTTGGTACTGCTGAAATTACTCTAGGTGGTTATTATAGCAACGAAATATTAAACAAAGAAGATTTACCTATAAAAATGACAGGCTTATCACACTGTTTTAGACGTGAAGCAGGTGGTGCAGGTCAATATTCAAAAGGCTTATATAGAGTTCATCAATTTTCAAAATTAGAAATGTTTGTTTTATGTCTTCCAGAAGATAGTGATAAAATTCATCAACAACTTTTAGAAATTGAAGAAGAAATTTTCTCTTCTCTTGAAATTCCATATAGAGTTGTTGATACTTGTACTGGCGATTTAGGAGCCCCAGCTTATAGAAAATTTGATATTGAAGCTTGGATGCCAGGCAGAGGTGAAAATGGTGAATACGGTGAAGTAACTTCAACAAGTAACTGTACTGATTATCAATCAAGATCACTTCAAATTAGATATAAAGATGAAAATAATAACACTCAATATGTTCATATGTTAAATGGAACTGCAATTGCACTATCTAGAGCAATTGTTGCTATTTTAGAAAATTTCCAAAATGAAGATGGCTCCATTTCAATTCCTAAAGCATTAGTACCTTATACAAATTTTGATGTTATTAAAGCTAAAAAGTAGGTAAAATATGAATATTAGTGCTTTAACAACAGATTTTTATGAATTAACTATGATGCAAGGATTTTATAAAAACAACTATAATCCAAAAGTTGTTTTTGATATGTTCTATAGAACAAATCCTTTTAATGGTGGCTATGCCCTATTTGCTGGTCTCGACCAATTATTAGAAAAATTGGAAAATTTCAAATTTAGTAAAGAAGATATTGATTATTTAAGAACTCTTGAGATGTTTGATGATGATTTTTTAGAATATCTTAGTACTTTTAAATTTAAGGGAACCCTTTATTCAATGGATGAGGCTGAAGTAGTATTTGCTGGTGAACCTTTAATTAGAATACACACAAATTTAATTGATGCTCAACTAATCGAAGGAATGTTGCTAAACACTATCAATTTTCAAACTTTAATTGCAACAAAAGCATCAAGAATGGTTATTGCAAGTAAAGGCTCTAGCATTATGGAATTTGGGCTTCGCCGAGCTCAAGGTGATGATGGAGCTTTAAGTGCATCTAGAGCTTCATTTATTGGTGGTACAAAAGTAACTAGTAATACATTAGCTGGCAAGCTTTTTGATATCCCAGTAAGTGGAACTATGGCTCATTCTTGGATTATGAGCTTTGATAGTGAAGAAGAAGCTTTTAGAAAATTCGCAAAAATATATCCAGATAACTGTATATTATTAATAGACACCTATGATACTTTAGGCTCTGGTATTGAAAATGCAATTAAAATTGGTTTAGAACAAAAGGCTATTGGTAAAAAAATTGGTGTAAGAATAGATTCTGGTGATATGAGTTATTTACCAAGGGTAATTAGAGATAAACTTGATGAAGCCGGGTTAACTGATGCTATTATAGTTGTTTCAAATGATATAACAGAAGAAATTATCCAAGCTCTAGTAGCTGAAGAGGTTCCAATTGATCTTTGGGGGATTGGGACTCATTTAGTAACTGGAGGTTTCCAATCTTCTTTAAACGGTGTTTATAAACTTTGTGCTAAAGAAGGCAAAGATGGTAAATTTATACCAACTATGAAAATATCAAATTCTTTTGGTAAAACAACGAATCCTGCGATTAAACAAGTTTGGCGTTTCTATGATGAAAAATTAGGTGCATTAGCAGATTTAATCACTTTAGATTCTGAAAAGGTTGTTGAAGGCAGAGATTATACTTTCTACCATCCTTTTAGTGAAACAGATTTTTTCAAACTTAAACAAAACAAATATACTTCTATTAAACCTTTATTGAGTTTAAAAATGAAAGATGGTGTTAGAGTTGATGAGAGAAAAGATTTAAAACAACTTCAAGAACAAGCAAAAAACAATCTAGAACAATTTCACAAATCATATAAAAGACAAATTAATCCGCACATTTACAAAGTTAGTTTATCAAGGGAACTTAGAATGTTAAAGAGAGAATTGGTCTCAAAAGAACGCTTAAAAATAGAAAAAGAATAATTAAAGAAAATCGGGGGTTTTACCTCCGATTTTTAATTGTCTCTATAATACCATCACCAATAGCTTTTGCCATTGTATCTCTATATGCAGAATCAAGTAATTTTTTAGCTTCTTCTTCGTTTGATAAAAACCCCACTTCAACTAAGCAAGATGTTGTTCTACTTACATTTAATACATATAAGTCTTCACTCTTTATTCCTCTATTTGTGAGATTTGGGAAATAATCACCAACACTAGTGATTATATTAGAGGCTAATTCATAGCTAGTATTATATTGTTTATCATTTAATGTATATAAATCTTCATTTGCAAATAATGAAATATTATTTAAAGGAGTTTCATCATCAAAAAGATAAATTATTTTATTTTTCATCTTTGTAAAAACCTCAAAACCTTGAGCACTGGTTGTAGCAGAATTTGCATGAATTGAGACAAAAATAGAGCCAGTTTTATTAGGTAAAGGAGTTTTGTAAGCTATTTCACTTCTTTTCTGTAATGATATATAGGTATCATCATCCCTTGTTAAAACTATATCTGTGTTTGGCAACTCATTTTTTAAATAATCACTTAGTGATAAGGAAATATCTAAAACTATATCCTTTTCTTCAATCAATTTATTAAAATCATAGGAGGCAATGGCACCACTATCTTCTCCCCCGTGGCCGGGATCAATAAATACTGTTGAGATTGGATAGTCAAACATAGATGATGCAAAAAGATTTGTAGATAAGCTAATTAATATAAATATAAAAACTAACCCTAGTTTTATTTTAGAGTTATTTTTTATATTCATGTTAGCTATTATTTTTTTCATCTAGTTTTCACTTCTGAGAATTTCTTCATCTGGAGTGTATTTCCAATTTTTAATTAAAGCATTGAAATCTTTTTTTACTAATATAACTGATTTATTTTTAACCTCATCATTGAAGGTCTTTCTATCAAAATAACCTCTGAATTTATGTGCAAAATTTTTACCATTAATAGTTTCAACTCCTAATGCTCTGGTGTGAACTTTACTCAATCCTTCTGTTGGTGTTCTATCTTCGATTATACTAAGTCTATCAGGAAAGCTAATTATAAAAGCACTAGTTGAACCTATTGAATAACCATATTCATTACACCTTAATCCAAAATCCAAAAATTGGTAATATTCACTTTTAATCTCTATATCATATCCCCTAAGTCTTTGGAAAAGGGCTCTATCAAACAATCCCATTCCACTAAATGGATATAGGGTTTGAAATACCTCAGTAGAAGCCATATAAGGGAAATATGAATCCGGATCTATTAATGTACCTGTTAATCTTGGAGAGCGCATAGAAGGAATAATCTCTTTATTACTATTAGCAATTACTGGAACTAATCCAACTGGTGATTCTTGTCCATTCAAAACATCAAACAAATAAGCACCTTCAAACCTAATTATTTCAACATTACTTCTAACAATCATAAAGAAAGTTGTAAAACATTCATCAGCAATTGTATTAACACTTTCACCAAAAGAAGGCATAGAAGGAAAAACTATAAAAGTAACATCAGGATATTTATCTTTTAGAGTTGTTAAATCACCTCTTTCTCCACTTATTACTGCATGAAGACAGAAGTTCATATTTTCAGTATACCAACTTAGGGAAGCTTCAAGTTGCTCTAAGGTTCCAACATCGATAATTCCAATTGCAAGTTGTTCACTTCTGTGCAACTGTTCAATTTTTTTACCTACATCCTGTTTTCGATGATATATCCTATATTTATTAATTTGGCTCATAAATAAATACTAAATCCTCTGGACGGAAAATAACAGCTTTTTTTCCAGGTCCCAATAAATTTTCAATGTCACAACTGTTATGACCACTTATTGCTAAAATGTCAGTACTATCATAGTAAGGGACTGCTTTTGCAAAGGCAAGACCTTTTTCATCACAAATTTCAATTACATCTCCAGCTTCAAAAACTCCATCAATTTCAATTATTCCTGAAGGTAAAAGACTTTTGTGATTTTCTAATGCACTCTTAGCACCAGCATCTATCTTAATAGATCCATTTGTTGTGCTGTTGATAATCCATCTAGATCTTTGACTTTTCTTCTCTTTAGAGTGGATTAAAGTTCCAATATCTTCATTTTCAACAATTCGAATTAAAGGATTTTCTTCCATTCCGCTTGCTATTACACAATTGCAACCTGCAATGGCTGCAATTTTTGCAGCCAAAAGCTTAGTTTTCATTCCACCTGTTGAAAAAGTTGAACCAGCTCCTTTTGCATAATTCATAATTTTATCATTAATTTCATCAATTTCTTTTATTAACTTAGCATTTGAATTCGTATTAGGGTTATCATCATATAATCCATCAATATCTGTTAATATAATTAGTAATTGAGCATCAATTTTAGAAGCTACTAATGCACTCATTCTATCATTATCGCCAAATGCTGAACCAATTTCTGCTGTGCTAATGGAGTCATTTTCATTTAAGATAGGAACAATACCTAAATCTAATAAAGTAAAAATACTGTTTCGTAAATTAACATAAGTTTTTCTATTATCTAATTCTTTTCTTGTAATTAAAACTTGAGAACAAACAATATTATGCTTTTTAAAAAACTTTCTGTAAGAGCTCATTAACACAGGTTGACCAATAGAAGCTAAGGCTTGTCTCATGGCAATATCTTTAACACTATGTTTTATCTTTAATTCTTTAGCTCCCATTCCAATAGCCCCAGAGGTTACTAATACCACTTGAAAGCCCATATCTTTTAATTTAGCTATTTGTTTTACTATTTCTTCTATTCTATGCTCATCAATCTTCGTTTCACTAGATAATAAATTAGTTCCAACTTTTACTACAATTCTTTTTGTATTTGAAAAATCTCTAGACATTTTTATACCACCAACTTTGAACTATTAAAGTTCAATATGTTTAAAACTTTTTTTATTTGTACTGTAATCTTCAACTATTTGATTGTCTCCCCTAAGTAAATACTTAGTGCTCATTAAGCCCTTAACTCCAACGGGGCCTCTTGCATGTAGTTTTGAAGTAGAGATTCCAACCTCAGCTCCTAAACCAAAACGATAACCATCAGCAAAGCGTGTACTACAGTTACTAAATACATCAGCACTATCAACGGAGTTAAAGAATTTTAGAATATTTTCTTCTGTTTTGGATAAAATAGCATCAGTGTGACTAGAACCATGATTTTGTATGTGTTCAATTGCTTGATCAATATTATCTACTACTTTGATTGCAACTTCAAAATCTAAATATTCACTATCCCAATCTTCATCAGTTGCTTTAACACAATCGATTATAGCTGATACAGTTTCATCACCATGAATAATAACATCTTTCTTATCTAGTTCTTTTTTCAATTTTGGTAAAAAGTCTTTTGCAATATTTCTGTTTACTAAAATTGTTTCAACAGCATTACATGCAGATGGATATTGAGTCTTTGAATCATAGCAAACTATGGCAGCTTGATCTAATTGTGCACTGTCATCTACATATATAGAACACAATCCATCTGAATGTCCCATAACAGGTATTTTTGAGTTATTCATAACATAAGAAACAAAAGAATTTGATCCTCTTGGAATTAGTAAATCAATATAGCCTTCCATAGTTAATAAAGTATCTACGTCTTGGTGGCTTTCAATTAATATAACCCAAAAAGATTTTAAAGGGGAACTTTCTAATGATTTATTAATACTTTCAATTAAAGCTCTATTAGTATTAATTGATTCTTTTCCACCTTTTAAAACAATACCGTTTCCACTTTTTAGACATAAAGATACTATTTGAACTAAAGCATCAGGTCTTGATTCAAATATCATACCAATAACACCTAAAGGGAAACTCACTTTTTCAAGAATTAGATTATCATCTAGCATTCTTCTCTCAAGCACATCCCCAACTGGATCTTTTTGATTCATAACTTGCTCTAATCCACTGATTGAAGAATTTAATTTTTTCTCATCAAACTTTAGGCGTGATATTATGGGAGATGAAAGATTAGCTTCTTTAGCAGCTGTTAAATCTAATTTATTTGCTTTAAAGATTAACTCTTTATCACGAATTAAACCTTCTTTTATTAAATTTAATGCTTCATTTCTAGTTTCGTTTGAACTGCTAGATAGTTTTACTATATTTGCTCTTAAATCTTTAATTTTATTTTCTAACAATGTTTTTGTATTCATAAATCTTCATCTCCTAGGTTATCTAAAAAAATACTATGATTTAAATATGATTGCAATATGAGAAATTGAAAAGATTTACTTATATAAAAAAAAATAGCTATTGAATGAAAATTTCAATCAATAGCTTAGTAAAAAATTTAGTTTGTTGAATATTCTAATAGCTCATCTAATTCACTATCACTTAATTCATAATTATAAAATAATCTATAAAATACTTTCGCTTCTGCTTTAACATCTATATCATATTTATCTGGATATATTAAATTAGCTAACCATTTGATACCTAAAATTCTGTTCATAGCTGCTGGTCTATCAATCCAGTTAAAAGGCCCCTCAGGTACTAAATATGTATGATTATTTACCATAGCTTGTAGTTCAAAGAAAGGACTTTCTTCACTATAAAATGCATCAAAACCACCTTGATTTGAAAATATCATATAATCAGGATCCCAAATTAATAATTGCTCAGGACTAACCTTTATTGAGCTACCTTGGCCTTCCACAATATTATTAACTTTAATTAAAGGGAAAATTTGTGTGTGGAAACTTCCTTTTGCAAAAGAGGTTAACCCATTTGGTTCTGTTCCATAATATATACTAACAACTTCATCATCACTGATATTTTGAGACATGGCTTTAATCTCAGAAAGAGTATTTTCACAGTAAAGAGCTCTTTCTTCGCCTTTTTCTTCTTCCCCTAATAAGTCTCCTAAATCTCTATAAGTCTTTGCTGAACCTTCTAAATATGATTCTATAAAAACTACAGGGATATTCAATTTTTCTTGTAAATCATCAAGATCCTTTATCATTTCTTCTTTAGAACCTTTAATTTCACCAATATCTATAACTACTTGAGGATCAGTAACTAATAAAGCTTCCATGTTTAAATTAGCTTTCTTACCATAAAAAGCACCGTATACAGGTCTATCTACTACTTCTTTCTTATAATATTTTTGCATTTCTTGAGTAGGACGAGTCCCCCAACCTACCATCTTATCAGGCACTATTGAGTAAATAATTTGTTGTGATAAATTTCCAGATGGTGCAACTCTCTCAATATTTTTAGGAACTGTAACTTCTCTTCCCAAAGAATCAACAAATACTTTTGTTTCTACTTGTTCACTGATGTAAGAATTTTCTTTTTGCCCTTGTGCAAAAACACTTCCTACAAAACATAATGCCATAAGAATTAATAATATTCTTTTTCTCATTGTCTAATTACTCCTTATTTATAATAAATAAAACAATTTTTTTCTTATTTTTAAAAACTACTCGACCTTTATCCAATTTTATAAAATTTTTTAATAGTCTTTCTTTTTTTTCTTTTCTAACCTCTTTATAATATTTATCTAAATAATCATTGATTTCATTTTCATTTAATATTTGATCAAAATCCAATTCCATCAATTCATATGAATATTTAACGTTTTTCAAATTTAAATAGTCTAAAACTATATCTATATCACTTCTTCTCTTATTTACTAAATAAAATATTTTTTTATTTGTAAGCTTTAAAAAATCTTCAAGTGTATCTTTTACATACATCCTTGAAAAAAAAGAAAGTAGTAAATAATCACATTTAAATTGAATTTCTTTCCAATCTTTATTTAAAATGGTTTGATTAGCTAATTTATTTTTCTCTAAATATTCAATTGCAAACCTATTGTTGTCAACTAATATCATTTGCTTAACATAAATAGAAAGCTCTCTTTCCAAAAAACCTAAACCACTACCAAGTGATAAAAAAGTAGAATTCTTATCTAAATAAGGTATTATTCTTTTGGCTATAGTTTTATGAAAGTTTGTATTTTTAGCACTTGATTCAAACCAACTAATACTTTTATTATCCCAACTAAACATTATTATTTATCTTGGGGAAACAAAGTTTTCGCCCATCCTTTTCTATTAAATCAATATCAATTCCATAAATTTGTTTCAAAAGATCTGATGATATTACATCATCCGTTTTACCAAATGCTAGGATTTTTTTATCATCTAAAAACATAACTTTATCACTAAACCAAAGAGCTTGTTCTGGGTTATGAGTAGAGAGAATAATTGAATAGCCTTGAGATTTTAATTCTGAGATAGTTTGCATAACTCTTACTTGGTTTCCATAGTCTAAATTAGCTGTTGGTTCATCAAGAATTAATATTTTTGATCCTTGAGCTATTGCTCTAGCTAAAACAACTAGTTGTCTTTCTCCACCACTTATTGAATCACTATATTTATGTGCTAAATGAGCTATTTTAAATTGTTTTAATGCATCAAGTGCAATTTTCTTCTCTTTAGCTTTTGGGGAGCCTAAGGTATCTAGTCTGCAGGTTGTTCCCATTAAAACTGTATCAAAAACACTATAATTAAAAGCACTTGTTGTATATTGAGGAATGTATGCAACTTCTCTAGCCAATTCTTTTCTATTAAAATGATCAACATCTTTGTTTTCAATTAATATTTGACCTGTTTGCTTTTTCAAAAAACCTAATAATAATTTAAACAAAGTGCTTTTACCAACACCGTTTTTACCTAGAACGCAAACAAAATCACCTTCCTCAATATTGAAAGAAATTTTATCTAAAATTTTTTTATCAGAATAACTAAAACTTAAATTATTTACAATTAAACTCATACTTTTCTAGACTCCCTTATCATTAGGTATAGGAAAAAAGGAGCACCTATAAATGATGTTA
Organism: Sphaerochaetaceae bacterium; assembly: GCA_963677735.1. Classification (GTDB taxonomy): domain Bacteria; phylum Spirochaetota; class Spirochaetia; order Sphaerochaetales; family Sphaerochaetaceae; genus Pleomorphochaeta. The sequence continues at coordinate 548,009 of OY782505.1, read as the reverse complement.
ATATTCCAATTGGGATTTCTCCTGTTGAAATACTTCGACTAATTGTATCAACAAGCATTAAAAATGAAGATCCCATAAGAATAGAAATTGGTAATGAAATTCTATAATCACATCCAACTATCATTCTTGTAAAATGCGGGATTACAAGACCAATCCACCCTATATGTCCACCAACACAAATTGCAGCACTAGTTATAAGAGTTGCACAAAAAATTACAATTTTTCTAAGCAGAGAGGTATTTATACCTAAACTTTTGGCTTCATCTTCATCTAAAGTCAACAAATTTAATTTCCAACGTAGCAATACTAAAGGGATTAATCCAATCACTGTGGTTATAAGTAAAAAATATACATCACTTTTTCTAACTGAAGAGAGAGAACCCATTAACCAATATGTAATTGCAGGTAATACATCCTCTGTATCGGCTACTAATTTTATAAACGATGTACCAGAAGTGAATAAGGAACCAATCATAATCCCACCAAGAATTAAAGCTAGTGTTTTTTGATTCATAAGTTTAGAACTAATTAATGTAACTAGAGCAACTGAAATCAATCCAAATGTAAAACTCACTAGTGAAATACTAAAATAAGAGAGTCCCAATAAAATACCTAAAGAAGCTCCAAATCCAGCTCCTGCACTTGTTCCTAAAACATCTGGAGAAACCATTGGATTCTTAAACATTCCTTGATAACTTAGACCAGAAATTGAAAGCGCTGCTCCTATTATAGCAGAGCTTAATATTCTTGGTAATCTAACATTCAATATGACAGATTCAACTGTGGGACTCCAAGTTTGTTGAATTGGAAAAATTCTAGATAATAGCACTAAAATTAATTGTGATGGTTTTATTGGATATCTTCCTATGAAAAATGATGTAAAAAACACAAGAATAAATATTAAAGAAAATACTAATATAATTACTTTTGGATGTTTTAGATGAATCTTAAATTCTTTTTTAGTCATGGTTTTCCTCTAAATAATATTCAAATCTCTCTCTAGCAAAGTCTTGAATTTCCTTTTCGACTTGTCTAAAACTATCTAATAAAGCTTTTCCGTTTTCACTTAATTCAGTTTTACCACCATTTACACCACCTTGATGTCTAATTACTGCATCAAAGCCGGTTTGTTCTTTAATTTTTTTTAAGATTTTCCAACCTTTGGAATAGGACATTTTCATCAAGGAACAGGCTTCTCTTACACTTTCACCTTTTTCAATTAGCTCTAGTAACTTAGCGGCACCAGGACCAAAATAGAAGTAATCACATCCAAATCTTACTCTGATTTCTATATGGTTATTATCATTTTTTGTTTTAGGAAATTTCATTCTTATCACCTTTTAAGCGAGTTGTTTTTAAAAACAACTTGCTTGATATTACCATAGATATCACAATAAATAAAGGATTATTTTTATTTATTGCATTTTTTTTAATCAATAAATTCATATTTGTGTAAAGTTAATAAATTAAAAAGATTTTTGAGGTATATTAAAAAGCTATCTTATTAGTTTAAGAACTTTTATAAGATAGCTTTTTAACGTTTAATATATTTATAGTTCAATATTTACAAATTTAAATTGAGTCACATCAAAAAGTCCCATATCTGTAATTTTATATTCAGGTATTACAGGCAATGACATAAAACATAAAGTCATAAATGGATCTAAACTCTTATAAACACCTAAATTTTGATATGCAATGTCAACTAATTTGCTTAAATTAGAAGCAACATTTGTAGCTTCTAAATTACTCATTAACCCTGCAATTGGGTGAGAAAATGATCCAATTATTTCATTATTTAATGTAATAACCATCCCTCCCCCTATATTAATTAATTCTTGTATTGCAAGATATATATCTTCATCACTTTTACCTGCTGCAATTATATTGTGAGAATCATGCGCAACACTTGTTGCTATAGCTCCTTGCTTTAGCCCAAAGCCTTTCAGTAGTGCTACAGAACTATTACCGGTAGAATTATGTCTCTCTACAACAACAATTTTACATATATCATCATCACTATACTTATATAGTCCATTTTCAATTTCTACAGTAGATTCTCCCTTTTGGGTAACAACCCCACCCGCAACTATATCTATAGTTCTAACTTTATTTGATTTAAGTGGTAATTTTAAACTATCTAAGCTGAAGTTTTTTACATTCATTTTTGTTTTTACTTTATTTGGGATAGGTTTTATCTTAGACTCTATAATCATTTTTTTATTTTTTGCTACCATTTTTCCTTCTACAAATACATATTCCATTTCAAAGTCTTTTAGATTTTTTGTAATTGAAAAGTTAGCTAAATATCTTGGGGCTATTGCTCCAATATTATTTAAATTATAACATTGGGCACCATTTATAGTTGCCATACTTATTGCCATTATTGGATCTAATCCATTAGCAACTGCAAGTCTTACGTTATTATTTATGCTACCTGATTCAATTAATGATTCAACTTGTCTATCATCTGTACAAAATAAACATCTTCTATAATTATCTTTTGTAACACCTTTAAGCAAATTTAATTCATCTCTACAAACTGTTCCTTCCCTAAGCATTACATACATTCCACGAGTTATTCTATCTTCTAAATCTTCCTTTGTAGCACATTCATGATCCGTTTTTATTCCAGCTGAACAATATGCATCTAAATCACTTTCAAATACATTTGGAGAGTGTCCATCAATTATTTTATTACTATCATGTGCTAATTGAATTTTATCTAGCACATTATCATCATTATTTATAACTCCTGGATAATCCATCATTTCTCCTAGGCCTAAAACTCTTTCATGATTTATTCTTTTTGCAATTTCTTTAGCATCAAGAATCGCTCCACTATGTTCGAAAGAGGTAGCTGGAACACAACTTGGTACCATAAAGTAAGCTTTTAAAGGTAAACCTTCACTAGCTTCTAACATATAATCTAATCCATCTAAACCATGACAGTTACAAATTTCATGTGGATCAGCTATAACAGTTGTAACACCATTTGCAACCAATAGATTTGAAAATACCTCAGGCGTACAATGAGAAGATTCAATATGAACATGAGAATCAATAAAACCTGGCATCATATAGGAAAAATTCACATCAATTATTTCATCTGCTATGCCTTCACCACATTGAGCAAATCCAGCTATTCTTTTATCTTTAATTAATACATCACTTTCAAAAACTTTATTGTTAAAAACATCTACTACTTTTGCATTTTTTATACATAAAGTAGCTTTTTTCCTTTTAGAAGCGACATCAATTAATTGTTTTTGTTCATCTTTATTCATTATTGCTAATCTCCAATTTTATATTTATATTTGACTCATTGCTTAAATTAACACTAATTGTACCACTGTATTTGGATATAAAACAAGGAAAAATTCATAATAATTGAATTTTATTGCAAAAAAATCATTTTTTTTACATTTAGATTATTTTATGAATAGTATAATTAATTTTATAAGTGTTTACTTTTTCATAAATATATCTTCAACTAATTTAAGATTACCTAATTATTTAACTGACAACAAAATGCAACAGCAGAAAAAAAATTCTGTACTTATTCAAATTTATACATTATAATGGGTTCAACAATCACTAAATATAAGGAGTGCATTTTATGGACAATTTCTTTAAGATTTCTGAAAGAAAATCAAATGTACGTACAGAAATAATGGCTGGTGTAACAACATTTTTAACAATGGCTTACATTCTTGCTGTTAATCCAGGTATCCTATCAGAAGCTGGTATGGAGTTCTCACGTGTTTTCGCAGCAACTGCTATTGCAGGAGCATTTGCAACTTTAATTATGGGTTTAGTTGCTAATCTTCCTTTCGCTTTAGCTCCAGGGATGGGACTCAACGCTTTCTTAGCTTACACTGTAGTAATCGGTATGGGACATACATGGCAGTTTGCTTTGTCTGCTGTATTTGTAGAAGGTCTTATTTTCATTTTATTAACAGCTTTTAACGTTCGTGAAGCTATTGTTAATAGTATTCCAGCTAACTTGAAAAAAGCTATTAGTGTTGGTATTGGTCTATTTATTGCTTTTATCGGACTTCAAAATGCTAGCATAATTATTGGTGGAGCAACACTTGTTGGATTAAATCCTGCTTGGACTTCTGGTGCTCCTTTGGTAGCTATTATTGGTGTTGTAATAATTGCTTTCTTAATGGCAAAAGGTGTTAAAGGCGCAATGCTTTATGGTATCTTAATCACTACTGTTATTGGTATTCCTTTCGGAGTTACTTCATACTCAGGTGGTTCATACTTACCTTCAGCTCCTTACTTCTTCCCATTCGAATTCTCAAATATGTTATCATTAGACTTCGTTGTTGTTTGTTTCACATTCCTATTTGTTGATATGTTTGATACAGTTGGTACTTTAATCGGTTGTGCTACAAAGGCTGATATGATTCAAGCTGACGGATCAATTCCTAACTGTAAAGAAGCTTTATTTGCTGATGCTGTTGGTACAACTGTTGGTGCTATCTTAGGTACTTCAACAATTACTACATTCGTAGAATCTTCTTCAGGTGTTGTAGCTGGTGGTAGAACAGGTTTATCCGCTGTTGTAGTTTCAATTCTATTTATTATTTCATTATTCTTAGAACCTATCTTTGGATCAATTCCTTCAGCAGCAACTGCTCCAGCTCTTATTATAGTTGGTGTATTAATGATTACTCCTGTTAAAGATATTGATTTCGAAGATGTTACAGAAGCAGTTCCAGCTTTCTTATGTATTATCATGATGGTTGTAGCTTATTCTATCTCAGATGGTATTATGTTCGGTATTTTAAGTTACACAGTACTAAAACTTGTTACTGGAAAATCAAAAGATTTAACTGCAATGACTTGGGTTGTAGCAGCTTTATTCTTAGCTAAGATTTTATTAACAAGCTTAGCTGGTTAATTAAAAATCTACCATTATATTTAGGAAGGTGTAATACACCTTCCTTTTTTTACATAAAAAAAAGGAGTGATTTCTCACTCCAAAAAATATATATATAATTTTAAACGATTTCTTTAACCCAGTCATCTGCAGGAGCTTCAATTTCACCTAATTGAATTCCAACAAGTGTATCATATAATTCTCTAATAATTGGTCCAACAACGGTTTCATCACCATTGAAAATTATATCTTTTTCTTTTGTATGGATTAATCCAACTGGAGAGATTACAGCAGCGGTACCACATAGACCACATTCAGCAAAATCTTCAACTTCATCTAATCTAATTTTTCTCTCTTCTACTTCATAGCCTAAAACTTCTTTAGCTACTACGAGTAAAGATCGTCTAGTAATAGATGGAAGAATAGAATTGCTTTTTGGTGTTACTATTTTTTTATCTTTAGTTACGAAAATAAAGTTAGCTCCACCTGTTTCTTCAACGTATGTTCTAGTTTTTGCATCTAGGAACATGTTTTCAGCATAACCTTTAGCTTTAGCTAATTTACCAGCATAAAGACTCATAGCATAATTTAATCCAGCTTTAATATCACCTGTTCCATTAGGCGCAGCTCTATCAAAATCACTTACCATTATCTTTATTGGTGATAAACCACCTTTAAAATATGAACCTACAGGAAGTGCGAAAACTCTAAAATGATATTCATCACAAGCTTTTACACCAATTACAGGAGAGGTTCCAATAATAAAGGGTCTTAAATATAGAGAGGCAGATGTTCCAAAGGGTGGCACAAAATCAACATTAGCTTTTACAACTTCTTCTACAGCTTCTAAAAATAATTCTTCTGGAAGTTCTGGAATACATAATCTCTTGCATGTATCTTTCATTCTTTGAGCGTTTAAATCAGGTCTAAAAATGACGACTTTACCATTCTTTGCTGTATAAGCTTTTAAACCTTCAAAACAAGTTTGAGCATATTGAAAAACACCTGCACTTTCATTAAGTGTAATAGTTTCATCAGATGTTAGCTCACCTTTTTCCCATTTTCCATTTTTACATGTTGCAACATATCTTTTAGCAGTTTTAGAATAATTAAAACCCAAGTTGCTCCAATCCGTGTTATTATTTTCCATAAAAGCCCCCATGCCTTAAAAAAAAATTAACTTTTTCAAACATATTAATCAGATTGGAAAAATGTGTCAATTTAATTAAACAAATTAATGACTTTTATATGCTTTTTTTTGTATATTTTTTCTATTTTTATACATAAAGGCTTTTTCGCTAGGTTTTAAAACATTTATTAAGTCTAATCTATTAGCTTTTGTTAAGGCTTCTCTAACTAATGTTCTATTTTCAATTTTATCGAATTGAAGAATAGCTCTTTGAAGTCTTTTCTCTCTGCCTTTTGGAACATAGACTTTAGCAAAATTCCTATTTGGTCGAGGATCATAGCCAGTATAATACATACAAGTAGATACTGTTGCAGGTGTTGGATAAAATTCTTGACCTTGATCGGGTACAAATCCTACACTTTTAGAATGAAGTGCTAAATTGATAGCACTATCCAATGTAGATCCTGGATGAGCTGCTATAAAATAGGGAATGGTATATTGTTTTTTATTATATTTTTCATTTGTTTCTTTGAAAGCTTTAATAAAGTCATTATATACTTCAACCCTTGGCTTACCCATTATATCTAATACATCGGGATCAACGTGTTCAGGTGCAATCTTTAGCTGTCCACTTACATTATTTAATACTAAATGTTTTAAAAATCTATCGCGTGTATTCTTATCACTGACTTGCATTAAATAATCAAATCTAATCCCTGATCTAATAAATACTTTTTTTACACCATTTACATTTTCAATTGCTTCTAATATATCAAGATATCTAAGGTGGGAATCTTTTAAGTTTTTGCAAGGTTCTGGAAAAAGGCATTGTTTTGTATCACATGGTCCACTTTTTAGTTGCTTATCACAAGCTACTGCCTGGAAATTTGCTGTAGGACCTCCTAAATCATGAATATAGCCCTTAAAGTTTGGCATTTTTGTAAGAAGAGTGGCTTCTCTGACTAAGGATTCTTTGCTCCTTGTTTGTATCATTCTTCCTTGATGTGTTGTAATTGCACAAAATGAACAACCTCCATAACAGCCTCTATTACTTGTTATTGAAAATTGTACTTCTGTTAGTGCAGAAATTCCTCCAAATTTGTCATAATCTGTATGTGCAACTCTTGTAAAAGGTAACTCATATAACTCATCCATTTCTTTTGTAGTTAAACCACGTGGAATAGGATTTCGTAAAACAACTCTACTTTCAGATTTTTGAATTAAACATTCATTTCGTTTGGGATTTTCGTGTAACATTTGAATTTGAAAAGCTTTAGCATAATTTAATTTACCATTTTCTGTAGGTGAATTACTTTTTTTATCCCTTTCACTTACTTCTTCAAAGCTTGGTAATTCAAATATTGGATAATTAATTTTATGTTTTATTTCATCAAACTTTTTTTGTGAAAAAGAGATTAAAGTCCCTTTTACATCAATTATTTGATCAATTGTTTCACCATCATCTAAGCGTTTAACTATTTCAAGTGTTTGCAACTCCCCCATTCCATATATTACTAAATCTGCTTTTGAATCTAAAATTATTGAATGTCTAACTTTATCACTCCAAACATCATAGTGAGCAAATTTTCTTAAGGACGGTTCAATTCCACCAATAATAATAGGAACGTCTTTATCAAAAGCTTCTTTTGCCTTAGTTGTATATACTATTGCAGCTCTATCAGGTCTAGCACCTGCTTTCCCACCCGGAGTATAATAATCATTACTACGCCTTTTATTTGCACTAGTATAATGAGATACCATTGAATCAATATTTCCACTACCTATCATGCAGCAAAGTCTAGGTTTACCAAAGATTAAAAAATCATCAATTCGATCCCACCTAGGTTGTGCTATTATTCCAACTCTATATCCTCTACTCTCTAATAATCGAGCTAAGAGAGGAACACCAAAGGATGGGTGATCTACATATGCATCACCACTTATCATAACTACATCGACATAATCCCAGCCTTTGTTTAACATATCTTCTTTTGTTGTTGGTATAAATAAATTTCTATTCAATTGTTTTTATTATCTCACTTATTTTCATTTTTATATCAAGTAGCTTAACAAAAATCACCTCTTCTATAAACGACTTAACAGCTAATATATAATAAATAGTTATTTAATCTTTATAAGTTTATTTATTTTTGATAAGCTAGCGGTTGTGAATATAACTTTAATATCAATAGCGATTGAAAAATCGAATTTATCATATCCTTTAGGAGCTCTTTGCATTGAGAGCTCTATTAGAAGTGACGTAGAATTATCTAAGAAAACAAATGTGAGCACTTTATTATTTGACTTAGAAAATGATCCTTATCAAGCAGCAAAAGAGATAGCAAATTCTCCTTGTGATCTTGTGGGACTCTCAATTTATTTATGGAATAGAGAATGGGTCGATTTATTTATTAAGGCTTTAAAAAAAGAAAATAGAAATATATTAATTTATGCAGGTGGAAGTGAAGTAAGCGCTAACTCAAGCAGTTTTGATTTAGATACATATAGATTTTTAGTAGCAGGTGAAGGTGAAGTTGCCACTGTTGAAGCTATTAAGAAACTTATTAATAATGAACCTTTAATTTTAAAGGGAGTAATGTCCAAAGAAAATCCTATTCTCTCTTATCCCTCTAACATTGACTTATCAACTCTTTCTTCCCCAATATTAACGCATGTTAGCGATCCTTTTCTTTACGATGATTGTTCTATTCTTTGGGAAATGACAAGAGGTTGTCCTTTTAGATGTGGATTCTGTTTTGAGTCTAAAGGACTTAGAAGTGTAAGAAACTATCCATTTGAAAGAATAGAAAAAGAATTAGATTATATTATTGAAAAAGGTGTTAGTGATGTTTTTGTTCTAGATCCTACTTTCAATATCGATAAAACCCGTACTTTAAAAATATTAAATTTAATCAGAGATAAGGCTCCTTTTATCCATTTTACTTTTGAAATTAGAGCAGAATTAATTGATGAGGATATTGCTGATGCTTTTGGAGAAATATTTTGTTCTTTACAAATTGGACTTCAAAGTATTCACTCTTCAGTTTTAAAGACTGTAAATAGGACTTTTAATAGAGAATTATTCAAAGAAAAAATTACCCTTTTAGAAAAAAGGAATTTAGTTTATGGATTGGATTTAATTATTGGTCTACCTAATGACAGTGTTTCTTTATTTAGAGAAAGCTTAGATTTTACTGTTTTTTGTAAACCAAGTAATATTGATATTTTTATACTATCTCTACTTCCCGGAACTAAAATATATGAAGAAACAGATAAATATAAAATAAATTTTGATCATAATTCTCCTTATAATTTTATTGAAAGTCCCAATTATTCGAAAGAAGATATAAGTGAGGCTTTAAAGATTAAAAGAGGATGTGATTATTTCTATACTAAGGGAGGAGCTGTAATGTTTATGAAAGTTCTATGCGATGCTTTTAATTTGACCCCTTCTGCTTTGTTTATAAAATTTAATGATTATTTAGACAATAATTATGATGCAAAGGATGTAGATGAAATCGATATTTTTGAATTACAAGATTCCTTCATTAGACAAATGATTGAAGAAAATGATGTTAATCTTTTTTCAAAGGCTATCCTATCTTATATTGAACTTAATCAAGGACTTTCTTATTACTTAGATGTTGCACAATCTCCAATTTTATCTCTTTGGTATGAACCAAATCAACTAAGTCAATTAGAAGATATATGTATTAATGACTTTGTTAAAAATAATAAAGCTTTTAAACAGCCAAAAGATTTCTATATAGTTGGAGATCCTCAAAATATTGATATTATTGAATGTATATAAAAAATCTTGGATGAAAAACTGTTAATCTTTCATCCAAGTATTATTAATCAATATTTTTATTTATTTACTTAGTATAGCTTCTAAGTTTTTTTTGATTTCTTTAATAAAGTCTTTTGAATTCACTTGTTTTGTTTCAATTCCTTCAGCAAGATGAACTAAGTCTTTTGTCATTACTCCACTGTTTAAGGTGTCAAAACAAGCTTGTTCTAATGATGTAGCATAATCAACTAATTCTTGATTATTATCTAACTCACCACGCTTCCTAAAAGCTCCAGACCAAGCAAATATTGTAGCCATTGGATTTGTTGAGGTTTCTTCGCCTTCTAAATATTTATAATAGTGACGTGTAACAGTTCCATGTGCTGCTTCATATTCAAACTTACCATCAGGAGATACTAATACACTTGTCATCATGGCTAATGAACCAAAGGCTGTTGATATCATATCACTCATTACATCTCCATCATAATTCTTACAAGCCCAAACAAATCCGCCTTCACTTCTAATAACTCTAGCAATAGCATCATCTATTAATGTATAGAAATAAGTAATTCCAGCTTTTTCAAATGATTCTTTGTATTCTTGTTCAAAAATTTCTTCAAATACATCTCTAAAATGTTGGTCATAGCTTTTGCTAATAGTGTCTTTACTTGAGAACCATAAATCTTCTTTAGCATCTAAAGCATATTCAAAACAAGCTCTTGCAAAACTCTTTATTGATGAGTCTTTGTTATACATTCCTTGTATTACACCAGGACATTCAAAATCATAGATAGTTTCTCTAAATTTTTCATTCCCATTTTTATCTGAAAATACTAATTCAGCTTTACCTTCTTCTCCAACTCTATACTCAGTTGCTTTATAAACATCACCATAAGCATGACGAGCAATAGTAATTGGTTTTTTCCAATTCTTAACTACTGGTTTAATAGAATCAATACAAATAGGTGTTCTAAATACTGTACCATCTAAAATTGCTCTAAGAGTTCCATTAGGACTTTTATATTTTTCACTTAAATTATACTCACTCATTCTAAGTTCGTTTGGAGTAATAGTAGCACATTTTACACCTACTCCATATTTAGCAATTGCATGAGCTGCTTCATAAGTGACCGCATCTTTAGTCTCTTCTCTGTGAACTAAACCTAAATCATAGTATTCAGCTTTTAAATCAACAAATGGTAAGATTAAATCATCTTTAATCATTTGCCAAAGGATCCTTGTCATTTCATCCCCATCTAATTCAACTAAGGGTGTAGTCATTTTGATCTTTTCCAAAATATTGTCCTCCTGTATATACAACTTATATTAAGATAAAGGAGTTTTTAAATCTTGTGAAGAATATATAAATATTTTTTTGTGTTTTTTATTAAATAATAGATGAATTTAATGGGTTTTGATAAAAATAATCAAACAATAGATTTTAAATCTTATGAAATTATAATTTGAGTTTAACAAAAAAAATTGGGGCCGATTGGATTTGAACCAACGACTCCCACGATGTCAACGTGATACTCTCCCACTGAGTTACGGCCCCATTTTTGTCTTCTATCTAAGAACGTTTGTTTTTATAACATAAAGTGAAATAAAGTGCAAGAGAATTTTAAATTTACTTGCATTAAAAAGGTATTATTGTTATACAATATCATTATGAAAATACTTATTGCATCCGATATACATGGTAGTTTTTACTATGGAAGTAAACTTATTGATATTTATAAAAAGAATAGTTTTTCAAAACTATTAATTCTAGGTGATATTTTATATCATGGTCCAAGAAATGATTTACCAAAAGATTATAATCCTAAAAAATTGATTAACTTGTTAAATTCCATTTCAAATGAAATAATTGCTGTAAAAGGTAACTGTGAAGCTGAAGTCGATCAAATGGTTTTAGACTTTGATGTATCTAGTAATAGTAGTACCGTTTATTTTGATGATAAATTATTTTATTTAACACATGGACATCATAAATTTCCATCTTTAAATAAAAACAACATTTTATTAACTGGTCACACGCACATCCCTCTTTATGAGAAATTAGAGAATGATGTTCACCATCTTAACCCAGGCTCTATTTCTTTAGCTAAAGGTGGATTTGAGAATAGTTATATGGTTTATGAAAATAATAAGTTCACTATTTTTGATTTTAATAGCAATATAATTTTAGAAAAAACTATATAAGATCTGTGGCTACCATTTGAGTTTGGCAACAACATTTTCATCTTGTTGATTTATTGTTATTGTTCCATTATGAAGCCTCATAACTTCATAGGCAATGGGTAGCCCTAAACCATTACCACCTTTACTTCTACTCTTATCCCCTCTTTCCCAAGGTTCAAAAATAGCATCACCTATATCTAAGGTTCCTTTGTTTATAACAGTAATTTCTTTTTCAGAGATTTCTACAATTACTTCGTTTTCTCCATATTCAAGTGCATTTTCTACTAAACAAAGTATGGCCATTACAATATATGTATAATCCGCAACAACTTCCTTATTTAGTTCAACGAATTTTATTCTAGATAAATCTAATTTTCTTTTTTCAATAGCAGATATTATTTCACTTGTCAAACAATGTGATATTGTAATTTGTTTGTCTGGACTCTGGAGAGATGCGTACAAAACAACTCTCTGAATTCTAGATGATAAATCAGAATGTTCTTTCTTTATCATTGAAATAGTATCAATATTTAGTGGGAAAATTTTATCTTCAATTCCATCTAATAATATTTGCATTGAAGTTACAGGAGTATTTAAATCATGAGTAATATTTCTTAACCAAGCTTTACGGTTTTGTCTATTTTGAGATAAATCCTGATCCAATAGTTTCACAGCTTCATTAATTTCTTCATACTCTTCAACTTTATATTTTGGCAATTCAACATTTTCTTCACCCTTTGACAACTGGAATAAAGCTTTTCTAAGTCCTTTTGCATAATTTTCTAATTGCTTTGAAAAATAATAGCTTAAAATTAAGGAAAATTGTAATGCAATTAAAATTATACTGATTAACCAAATAGATCCTACACTAAATATATCTTTACTATATTTATATGTAGCTGGTGAAAATACTAATACATCAATTGCATATGCAAAATTATCCCCATCCATAATGATAATAGAGCCTGTAATTGAGGATGGCTCCACTCCTATGGGGACTTCAATTTCTCTTTTCTCAAAAATACTATTATTATTAGAAACTCTTATTAAATCTACTAGAAGTTGATTTTCTAGATTTGCTGTTTGAACTAAAGTAACAGGACTATTAGTTACAACAAATTTATAGGAGTGTTCATCAAATACACCTACTTCTAAACCTGGATTAGGGACATCCATAATCATAGGTCTTTCTCTTTGGGATAAAATTTCTCCCATTTGGGTTTTTCCTAATGAATAAACAACTTCTCCCTCTTCATTTCTAAATAATAATCCACTAATTCTATTATCTTCTTCTGCACAACTTAAAGAAACTCCTACAATACTTCTAATATCAATAGGTTTATTTGTTTCGGCAAGACACACAGCAAACCTGTGGGAAAATTCATCAAAAGAATTATTAGCCCACTGTCTAGACGATCTGAAATAAAATATAGCTAAAAAGAAAATAACGAAAAATAGCACTAATAAGGCTACGCTAAGAATCGATACAAAGAGTCTTCCAAAGAGTTTTTTCATTCTAACCTATCCAATTAAAGGTATTCATCAGTATCCATACCAACAAATCTATAACCATAACCTCTAACTGTTTCTATCCAATTTCCTTTTGAAAGTTTGGCCCTAATATTTTTTATGTGAGTATCTACAATTCTTTCATAAGATTCACTAGAGTAATTAAAACATTCTTCTAAAATCTTAGATCTTGCTACTAATAAATGTGCATTATCGACTAAACACAATAAGACTCTCCACTCAGCAGCTGTTAATATTATTTCTTCATCATTTATTCTAAGAATATGCGCATTTCTATCAATAAATAGACGAGCGCCATCTTTGTAGTAATTACTTGTACCTTGTAATGATTCACCAATTTGATTAGTTCTTCTTAATACTGCTTGTACTCGTAAAACTAGTTCCTTTGGAGAAAAAGGTTTTGTTATATAGTCATCAGCTCCAATTTCAAAACCTAGAATTCTGTCAGATTCTTCAGCTCTAGCTGTCATGAAAATCACAGGGAATGTATATTGTCTTCTTAAATCTCTAACAAAAGTAAAACCATCACCATCTGGTAGCATTACATCTTGCAAAAGCAAATCGGGCAATCTTTCTTCAAAAGCTATGTAAGCACTTTTAAGATTATAAAACACTTCACACTCAAAATTGCTAAATTCTAAATATTGCTTTACACCACTTGCTATAACTTGATGATCTTCTATTACATAAATTAATGCTTTTTTATCATTATCCATTTTTATTCTAACCTTTGAAATTAATTTTAATTATAACAAATTATAATACAAAAGCGATAATATTACAAAACAAATCAAATCAACGACACAAAAAACACATATTTAAAATTATTTTTATTATTACTTTACTTCTTTACATTATTATAACAAGTGGTACAATTAATAATTAGGAGGTAACTAATGAAAAAAAATATATTATTATTATTTTTAATATTCGTTAGCATCAGTTCTATGTTTCCATCAGCACTAGGTTCTACTTTTCAAATATATGAAGACATAAAGCATACTCAAAAAGAAATAGAAAATAACACTATCCCTTCTAGAGGAGAAATGAAATTGATAATTTCAGATTTAGATGAAAAAACAAATTTAGATCAATTTTATCAAGAAAACAAACTACCTGTAATTTGGCCTGCATTAAAGAACTTAGTATTAGGATTTGGTACTGGAACAAAAGATCAAGGGAAAATTGTTACTAGCACAATATATCAAGCCATAGATACTACAATTATAGCAGGAGGATTAAGCATTGCACTACTAGCTTTTTTTAATGATACTTTTTGGGCCAGTGTATCAAGTACTAATGTAGAAGCCCTTGCACCTCAAGTTTTAATGTATACAGCTATAGCTGAAATAGCAATGCATTCAATAGAATTTATTTATGCTCTCATATATGGAAGCTCTTACAATGTAATGATGAAAAATAAGTTAAAACTTATTGCTAAGATTAAGCCAATAAATAATGAAGTTACAATAGCTACAAAAATCACTCTCAGTTAAATTATATTGTTCATTTTATTCTAGCCTTAGAGCATATCTAAGGTATTTTTTTTATAAATTTAGCTACATTTTATTTAAATTTTGTTACTTATTGCATAAGTTACATTTTATTTAATTGTTTTTTCTTTAACTAATTCTTTATATTATAAGTAATTAATTTAATTATACAAATTTATTATATTTTTTTTATTAAATGTGTTGACATAAGTTACAGAATATCTTATAGTTAAATCATCTTAAAGGAAATTAAGACAAACAAAAAAACTATTTATTATTAAAGGAAAATTTAAATTATGAAAAAATTATTAACAATCTTAGCATTAGCTGCAATCGTATCAACTTCAATCTTCGCAAAATCTGCACAAGTTCAATTAAACACTTCTATTGAAGAAACTGAAGTTTCTTACCAATTAGCTTATGGTACTGCTGTT
This sequence comes from Sphaerochaetaceae bacterium, assembly GCA_963677735.1. GTDB lineage: Bacteria > Spirochaetota > Spirochaetia > Sphaerochaetales > Sphaerochaetaceae > Pleomorphochaeta. Next base: position 532,558 of record OY782505.1, on the reverse strand, counting down.
CTTGAAGATGGAATCGAAACTTATGATATAGATATTGATGCTCCTCTAACTGAAGATGGTAAAACAGACCTTTTTACAGTTTATGCTTCAAGTAATAAAAACTCTGATATGAGTGTTAGTGTTAAAGTTAGCCCAGAAAGCTTTAAAACAACTTTAAACAATGGTACAGAATCTTATGATTCAGAAATTACTCCTTCTGTTAATACTTATACTTCTCTAGAAACAATCGCAGCTGGTTTACATTCTAACCTTTTAGTTAATGAATTTAACATGAGCTGGAGTGGTAATGAAGAACTTCCTGCAGGGGATTATGTAAGTAACGTAAAAATCGAATACACAATCAAATAATAAAAAACATATATAAAATAATACAACCTCCTAAAAAAAAGAGCAGTCAAATTGATTGCTCTTTTTTTTTAATTTATCTGCCTTACCTATTTTCTTCTTTCTCATTCATCTTTCTATTAAGTATAAAACAAGTTTTAAATTCAGATATGCATATATTTTGCATATTTTTAAGATTCCAACTTTCTAAATATTAATTTAATAATCTTTTAGCTTTAAATAATTAAAATAAGCTTTATTTATTTACATAAAATATTAATTAATATACTTTTTGGCATATTAAAAAATAAAATTTAACAAAATTGCACAATAATTTTTATTTTTAGAATATTAATATCAAAATATTTATAATTATTGCTTTAGTTTTTAATTTTTTTCACATATTTTTAAATTCATATTGACTCAATCGATATTTTTTTATATATTGCAATTGTCTTAAAGATATTACCTTAAGACAAATAATTTTTTTTGGAGATAAAAATGGCAACTAAAGCAAAAGAAACAAAAGAGCTTTTTCAAGGTCAACTTGAACTACAAAGTTTAATTGAAAGAACTTCTAAAGCACAGGAAAAATTTGCAACATACTCTCAAGAACAAGTTGATAAGATATTTAGGGCTGCTGCAATAGCTGCAAACAATGCTCGTATCTCATTAGCAAAAGAAGCTGTTGAAGAAACACAAATGGGTATCGTAGAAGATAAGGTAATCAAAAACCACTTTGCTTCAGAATACATTTTTAATAAATACAAAGATGATGTAACTTGTGGAATCATTGAAAAAGATGGTGGTTTTGGTGTTCAAAAAGTAGCAGAACCAATTGGTGTTGTTTGTGGTATTATCCCAACAACAAATCCAACAAGTACAGCTATATTCAAAAGTTTAATTGCTCTTAAAACTCGTAATGCTATTATTTTTAGTCCACACCCAAGAGCAAAAAATTGTACTAATCATGCAGCACAAATTATATTAGATGCAGCTGTTAAAGCTGGTGCACCTGAAGGTATTATTGGTTATATTAAAGAACCTAGTATCGAAAAGACTGATTATTTAATGAAAAATCCTTTAATTAACATTATTTTAGCTACTGGTGGACCTGGTATGGTAAAAGCTGCTTATTCATCTGGTAAACCTGCTATTGGTGTTGGTGCTGGTAATACTCCTGCATTAATTGATAGCACAGCAAATATTAAGATGGCTGTTAGTTCAATTCTAATGAGTAAAACCTTTGATAATGGTGTAGTTTGTGCTTCTGAGCAAGCTATTGTTTGTCATAAAGATGTTTACAATGAATTTAAAGAAGAAATGTTGAGCCGTGGTGCATATTTCTTAAATAAAGATGAAACTGATAAAATTAGAAAAGTTATACTAGATCCAAAAAGAGGAACTGTTAACCCATCTATTGTTGGACAACCTGCTGCAAAGATTGCAGAGATTGCTGGATTTAAAGTTGCCCCAAAAACTAAAGTTCTTGTTGGTGAATGTTCTAAGATTGAAATTAATGAACCTTTTGCACATGAAAAACTTTCTCCTGTCCTTGGTATGTTTAAATGTAATGATTTCGAACAAGGCGCTCAAATGGCTGAAGAGCTAGTTGCTTTAGGTGGTTTTGGACACACTAGTGTTTTATATGTAAACGAAAAAGATCAAAATAAAGTTGAACATTTTGGTTCAGTTCTTAAAACAAGTCGTGTTCTTGTTAATATGCCTACCTCTCAAGGTGCTATTGGTGATATTTATAACTTCAAATTAGAACCATCGTTGACTCTTGGTTGTGGTTCTTGGGGTAATAATAGTGTTAGTGAAAACGTTGGACCTAAACACTTATTAAATATCAAAACTGTAGCTGCAAGGAGAGAAAATATGTTATGGTTCAAAGTCCCTTCAAAAATCTATTTCAAATATGGTTGTCTTCCTGTAGCTCTACAAGAACTAAAAGAAAAGAAAAGAGCATTTATTGTAACAGATAGTTATTTATTCAACAGTGGTATGACTGATTTGATCACTGATGAGTTAAATGATATGGGAGTAGATTGTGAAATATTCCACCAAGTAAAACCAGATCCAACTTTAGGAACTATTACTTTAGCTATGGAAAAAATTAATCATTTCCAACCAGATGTTATTATTGCACTTGGTGGTGGTTCTCCAATGGATGCTGCAAAAATAATGTGGTTATTATATGAAAATCCAGATGTAAAATTTGAAGGTTTAGCACTTCGTTTCATGGATATTAGAAAAAGAATTTACGCATTCCCTAATATGGGTAAAAAATCAGAACTTGTCTGTATTTCAACTACTAGTGGTACTGGTGCTGAGGTTACTCCTTTTGCTATTATTACTGATGAAAATACAGGTGCAAAATATGCAATTGCGGATTACGCTCTAACTCCTACTATGGCTATCGTTGATAGTAGATTAGCAGTTGGAATGCCTAAAGGTTTAACAGCTTCATGTGGTATTGATGTTCTAACTCACGCAATTGAGGCTCTAGTATCTTGTATGAGTACTGATTACACTAACGGTTTATCCCTTGAAGCCGCTAGAATGATCTTTAAGTACTTACCAACTGCATATCACCATGGGGATAATGTTGTTGCAAGAGAAAAAGTTCATAATGCTTCAGCAATCGCTGGTATGGCTTTTGCAAATGCATTCTTGGGAGTTTGTCACTCTATGGCTCATAAATTAGGTGCTAAATTCCACATTCCTCATGGTATGGCAAACGCCCTACTTCTAACAAATGTTATTCGTTTCAATGCAACAGATAACCCAACAAAACAAGCGGCTTTCCCTCAATATTCTTTCCCAAGTGCAATTAGTCGTTATGCTCGTCTTGCAGATTACATCAATATGAAGGCAAATGAACAAGAAAACACACCTTATCTTCATATAAAAGCTGATGCTACTCAAGAAGAAAAAGTTGAAGCTCTAATTGATGCAATCGAAAGCTTAAAGAAAGAATTAGGCGTACCAGCTTCTATAAAGGATTGGGGTATTGATGAACAAGAATTTTTAGCAGCTGTAGATGAATTAGCTATTAATGCATTTGACGATCAATGTACTAGTGCTAATCCAAGATATCCTTTAATTAGTCAAATAAAACAGTTATATCTAAATTGTTATTATGGAACAAAATGGGTTGAAGAAGCTTAGTACCTCTTATTACGACATTTGGAGTGGTTAATTACCACTCCTTTTTTATTTTTACAATGTTATTTATTTAAATGGATCTATTCTTTTTCTTCAACTAATTCATTATTTTCTATTTCAGTTTTATTTCTTTTAAATTGATTTTTTAAGGCATCTTTTTTATTTTTATACTCAGCAGCTGAAACTTCCTTCATTGCAGAAAATAAAGATTTGATTATTCGCTCTATCAGTTTTCTTGTTTTTATATTATTTATCGCATATGTACTTAATACATTATATATTGTTTTAACGGGTTTAAGTTTTAAATCATGAAAATGCTCTAAACCAACGGCTTCTGTTGATTCGAAAATTGAATCTATAAACTTTTCCATATCTTCTTCATTTAATTTCTCAAGCCAAATTCTTATACTTTTATCAAACATTAGAGATGAAGTATCTCTTTTATCTATTCTTGAAAATTTATCAACATTTATTTGCCAAGAAAAAGGCATATGTTGAGTAATTCCATTTTTCTTATTTGAATATACTATTTCAATAGGCTCCTCATGTTGCATTAAAATACCAATAATTGAGCCTTGTGGAACTAAAGTTACCATTCTTTCTTTGATTGAACATTTTTTGAATTCTTGTAATGTTTTCTCATTAAAACCAGGTCCATCAAAACTGTAAACTTTTGAAATTCTATCTTGCGTTTCTTTACTTGCCATAAGTGCAGAATATAATGCTATATTACCACCTTTAGAGTGTCCAACTAATGTTAGAGTTCCTCCATAGATTGAAGCTAATTTCTCTAGATATTCTCTTCCATAATCTTGAGCACCTACAGATTTTTTAAAACTCATCATAAAATCTTCTTTCCAACCTATCAATGAAGCATCTGTCCCCCTATATGAAATAACAATTTTCTTATTGGGTAAGAGGAGTGAAATTGCAGCAAATTGTAAAGCATTATCTTTCTCAAAATTATATGAATATCCAAAAATTTTAATATCTTTATATCTATTTTTACTCGCTATTACAGGAAGTAATTCTAGACATTCTAGTTTAAAGGAGGGAGTACCTTCTCTACTTATTAATAAATTTTCTTTTTCCATTAAATTTACTAATTCACTTAAACTTACAAGCTTACCATCTTTATCTAATTTCAAATCATCAAGGTAATCTAAATAAGATAAAATGGAGAAAATTGCCATATCAACTTCATTAGGTTCAACTTTTGTAAAACTTAAATCGCCTCTCCAATAAAGGTAATCATATATATTATCCATCCCATACACCTCAAATCATAAAGTTAAAATATAATTTATCAAAAATATTGATATTATTATTATACTCTATTATTGTTTTATTCCATAGTCATCATTTTCTTCATATTATCAAAGTTAATCATTAATTTTATTTTACATTAGGAAAAATTATAATTAGTTAAATTTTTGTTAAAAATATTACGATAAATATCATAAATTTTATTCTTATTGATTATTATTTTTTTATTCGTTATGTTAGGAATATGTATAGAAATTTACCAAAGAGTGTATACTCTCTAGCGGTTGTAAATTTTATCAATGGCTTTGGTAATTTTACATTCCCTTTTTTAACATTATTTTTAACTTTAAAACTTGGTTATTCAGCTGCACAGGCAGGAGCTTTCTCCATGCTTAGTATGACTATGTATGTACCTGGTTCTTTAATTTCAAGTAAATTAGCTGATAAAATGTCTAGAAAAACAATAATGGTTGTTACACAAACATTATTCTCTTTATCTTTTCTAGCTTGTGGTATTTTATACAGTCATATTGAATGGATTCCATATATATTAATTATTGGATTGATATTTGATGGTGCAAGTGATCCTGCAAGGCAAGCTCTTCATACTGATCATACTAATTTTAATAATAGACAAGAAGCATTTTCTCTTTTCTACTTAGCATACAATATTGGCTTTGGTTTCGGACCTGCTATTGCAGGATTACTATTTACATCATACCCTAGATGGCTATTTCTTGGTTCTGGCATAATAGGTCTTTTAGCTACAACTATTGTAGGATTTACAATTCATGATAAGAGACCTAATAAAGAAATGCTTAAAGCTAGTATTGAAAAAAATCAAACAGATAAAGCTGTAGAAGGAAACGTATTTAAAGCTCTTTTATCACGTCCTAAGCTACTATCCTATATTTCAATTAATGGTATTTTCTTTTTTTGTGTTAGCATAGTTTTCTTTACTCTTCCACTATATGCCACCTATTTATTTAAAGATAATGGGCCAACTATTTATGGGTTTTTAATGAGTTCAAATGCAGTAACTGTCGTTTGTATTACTCCATTATTTGTTAAACTATCTAAAAAGAAAAACACTTTAACAATTATTATTATTTCTTTTATTTTGTATTTATTAGGTTTTAATTTAATTGCTATTGCATCGACTATTTTAATTTTTGTTCTTGGTATGATAATTTTTAGTTTGGGAGAATCTCTACATGCTACAAATAATGATTATTTTATAGCAAATCATACTCCAATGGGACATAGAGCTAGATTTTCGACATTAATTTCTATTATTCAAGGATCTGGTTATGCTATAGGTCCATTAGTTGGTGGTCAATTATTGGAATTTTTAAGTTTTAGAAAAGTATATGGAATTGTTTCTATTATAATAACTGTATGTATCTTCTTTTTACTTTATGTAAGACATACCTATATTAGAGACAATGAGCCTATCCTTCCAGAAAATAATGAAATTAGTAAGGAAAACTTAAAATTATCTTAATTCTTGATTTTATTTAATTTTATACAATTGACAATTAGTTATACACTAATTATCTTTCACCTATAAGAGGCAAAAATGATAAAGGATTCTAAAGCAAAAGATATAGAAGCTCTATACAAAATTCAAAAGGGTAATATTTATAAGGTAACAAGAGAGAGAAACTCTAAAACTTTCAATATTCCGATGACAAAAAATCTTTTAAAAAAATCTTTTAAAAAAAACAAACCAGCTGCAAAGAGAAAAGATGCTCTAAATACTGGTGGAAATATTTTCACTCCAACTGATTCTTCAATTGAAACTAAAATTGATCCAATTTAAACAAAGATGTCTCTCTTTAAAACTTAAAGAGAGACATGAAGAAGTATTTATTAGAAATAAATACTAAATTAAATCAACTTCAACTACCCCTTGCATATCTTTAATTGAATTGCCAGGTGGTACTATTGGGAAAACTTTATCGTCTAATGGTATTTCTACATCAATAACAACAGGTTTCTTTAGGTCAAAAGCTTCTTCTAAAATCTTTTTAGCATCATCTTCTGGAGAAATTCGTCTTCCTTCAACACCATATGCTTTGGCTAATAATAACCAATCTATCGGTGTATCTAATGTGGTTTGGCTATAATGTCCTTTATAAAATAATGTTTGCCATTGCCTTACCATACCTAGAGTATGATTGTTCATTACAATAATTACAATAGGTAAGTTATATTTACTTATTGTGGTTAATTCATTACTGTTCATTCGAAAACAACCGTCTCCAGCTATATTTACAACTCTAGAGTTTTTATTACCCATCTGAGCTCCAATTGAAGCTCCTGTTCCATAACCCATTGTTCCAAGACCACCAGAGGTTAAAAATCTTCTTGGTTTTTTATGATCTACAAATTGAGCTGACCATATTTGGTGTTGTCCAACCTCTGTAGTTACAATATCATTTTCATCCAATATTTCATTTAAAGCGTGAATTACTTCACTAGCTCTTTGGCTTTCTTGATTAGTAAGTAAAGGGAATCTTCTTTTATATTGTGCAACTGTATCCATCCATTCTTCATGAATTAATGGTTTCTTTATTTTAGCACATAATTTATCAAGAACAATATTAATATCTCCTAGTAAATGACAAGTTGTAGCAATATTTTTATCTATTTCAGCTGGATCAACATCAATTTGAATGATTTTAGCATTTTTTGCAAAACTACTAGCTTTACTAACTACTCTATCTGAAAATCTAGCTCCTATTACAATAAGTAAATCGCAGTTATTTACACATACATTAGAAACTTTTGATCCATGCATTCCAACTAAGCCTGTGTATCTATGGCTATCACTTCTTATAGCTCCACAACCCATTAATGATACACAAGATGGGGCATCAATTAATTCCAAAAAGGTTCTAACTTTTTCACTTGCATCCGAGATAATTACCCCGCCACCAACATAGCACATTGGATTTTCACTTTCTTTTAATAATCTAACAGCCTCATCTAAAGATTCTTCACTTAGTCTATCAAAAACAATCTCTTTCGTAGATGGATTGCCAGCTTTATATTCACATAAAGCTGTTTGAACATCTTTAGGAATATCTATTAATACTGGACCAGGTCTTCCAGAAATTGCAATCTCAAAGGCTTCTCTAATTATATTAGCTAAATCTTTTACATCTTTGACAATATAATTGTGTTTTGTAATTGGCATAGTAATTCCAGAGATATCTACCTCTTGAAAGCTATCTTTACCAAGCAATGTTACAGGAACGTTACCTGTTATTGCAACAAGAGGTACACTATCCATTTGAGCGGTAGCAATTCCTGTTACAAGATTTGTAGCCCCAGGACCACTAGTAGCTATACAAACACCTACTTTGCCAGTTGATCTAGCATATCCGTCTGCTGCATGGCTAGCTCCCTGTTCGTGAGCTGTTAATACGTGAGTAATTTTATCACTTTTATCGTATAATGCATCGTAAAGAGGAAGTACGGCACCACCTGGATAGCCAAAGACTGTATCAACATTTTGCTCAATCAAACATTCTACTATAATTTTTGCACCTGTTAATTCCATATAATCTCCTATTCTTTGTATACCGCACCCTTAGAGGCATCACTTACAAGTTTTGCATAACGGCCTAAGTAACCACTGGTAATAGTTGGTTTTTTACAAACCCAACTTTCACGTCTCTTATTCAAAGTTTCATCATCAACTAATAATTCAAGTTTATAGTTAGGGATATCAATAGATATAATATCACCATCTTCTACTAATCCAATAACTCCACCTTGAGCTGCTTCTGGACATACGTGTCCAATTGAAGCCCCTCTTGTAGCACCACTAAATCTACCATCTGTTAATAGAGCGACTTCTTTATCTAATCCCATTCCAGCAATTGCACTAGTTGGAGAGAGCATTTCTCTCATTCCAGGGCCGCCTTTTGGACCTTCATATCTAATTACTAGAACATCACCACTTTTTACCTTTGAACCAAAGATTGCATCAATACATTCTTCTTCGCTCTCAAATACTTTTGCAGGGCCTTTATGAACTAGCATCTTCTCATCAACAGCACTTCTTTTTACAACAGATCCCATAGGTGCTAGATTACCACTTAAAATTGCTATTCCACCAGTTTTTGTATAAGGATTATCTATATCTCTAATTACTTGGTTATCGTAATTTTGAGCATCTTTAAAAGACTCTCCTATTGTTTTTGTTGTAACAGTTAATAAATCTTTGTGTAATAAATTCTTTTTATCTAATTCCTTCATTACTGCCATTATTCCGCCTGCAAAATATAAATCTTCTATATGATGAGGACCCGCTGGAGCTAAGTGACACAAATTAGGAACTTTTTCACTTATTTTGTTAGCAGTAAATATATCAAAATCAATATTTGCATTATGAGCTATAGCAGGTAAATGTAACATAGTATTTGTACTACAACCCAAAGCCATATCAACGGTCAATGCATTTTCAAAAGATTCTTCATTAACAATATCTTGAGGTCTTATGTTTTTCTTTAGTAATTCAAGAATTTGATATCCTGCTCTCTTAGCTAAAACATCACGTTGTGAATAAACAGCTGGAATAGTACCATTTCCTGGTAAGGCTAATCCAAGCACTTCAGTTAGACAGTTCATTGAGTTTGCAGTAAACATTCCTGAACAAGATCCACAAGTTGGACAAACATTATCTTCATAACATTTAAAAGTTTTCTCATCCATTGTATTGTTTTTTAAACTTCCAATAGCTTCGAACATTGAAGATAAATCTTTCCCTTCTTTTACACCTGGAACCCTACCTGCTAACATAGGACCACCGGAAATAAAAATAGATGGTACATTTAATCTTAAGGCTGCCATTAACATACCAGGTACAATTTTATCACAGTTTGGAACAAAAACTAAAGCATCAAAAGGATGAGCCATTGCCATTACTTCAATAGAATCAGCAATTAATTCTCTTGAAGCAAGGGAGTATTTCATTCCTGTATGTCCCATAGCTATACCATCACAAACTCCGATAGTTGGAAATACAACAGGATGTCCACCTGCTTCTCTAACTCCAGCTTTAACAGCGTCAACTATTCTATCAAGATGAACATGACCTGGGATTACTTCATTTTTAGCATTTACAATACCAATGATTGGGGAATGGATTTCTTTATCACTCCAACCCATAGCTTTCATAAGTGATCTATGAGGGGCTCTTTCCATTCCTTCAGTCATTTGGCTAGATCTATAGTTTTTATCTTTATTCATTTTTTACCTTCTCTCAATTGTTATATAAATATTATAATACCACTATTTATATAGTTTAGATAGCATCACAAATCAATCTACCCATTTCCTTAGTTCCAACTTTTTTAGTACCTTCACTGTAAATATCACTAGTTCTATACCCTTGATCTAATACATCGTAAACAGCTTTTTCAATTCTTTCTGCTTCTTCTAATAGATTAAAGGAATATCTAAGCATCATTGCCACAGATAAGATGGTTGCAATTGGATTTGCAATATCTTGATTAGCAATATCAGGTGCACTACCGTGAATTGGTTCATACATTCCTAAAGTACCACTACCTAAAGAAGCACTTGGAAGCATTCCAATACTACCTGTAATTTGAGATGCTTCATCACTTAAGATATCTCCAAACATATTAGTTGTTACAATAGTGTCAAATTGTCTTGGATTTCTTACTAATTGCATTGCAGCGTTATCTACATATAAATGATTTACTTCAATATCTGAATAAGAAGAACTCATATCATTTACAATGTCTCTCCAAAGTTGAGATGAATTTAAAATATTTGCTTTATCAACACTTGTTAATTTTTTACCCCTTAAAGAGGCAATTTCAAATGCTTTTTTTACTATTCTTTCAATTTCATCTTTTCTATAACTTAAAGTATCATATGCACTATTTTCATCTCTACCTCTTTTTCCAAAGTAGATACCTCCAGTTAATTCTCTAACTACCATAATATCAAGGCCATCACCAATGATTTCATCTTTTAGAGGACATGCATCTTTTAACTGAGGATACATTATTGCAGGACGTAAATTACAAAATAAATTCAATCCACTTCTAAGGCCTAGTAAAGCTTTCTCTGGTCTCAATTCAGATGCTACATTATCCCATTTTGGACCGCCAACTGCACCAAGAATTACACTATCACATTCTTTACAAGTTTCTAATGTTTCATCTGGAAGTGGGTTATTATATTTATCAATAGCAGCTCCACCAGCTAATACTTCTTTATATTCAATTTTATGATTGTATTTATCACAAACTTTATTTAAGACTTTTACAGCTTCATCAACAATATCAGGACCGATTCCGTCCCCTTTAACTAGTGCAATTTTCATATCCATAAGCCTTATTTATCTCCTTTGTTTTTAATATAAGCGGCAAGCCCACCTGCTGCTATTAACTCTTGCATAAATTCAGGGAAAGCTTCTCCTTGGAATTCCATATTCTTTGTTAGGTTTTTAATTTTACCAGTATCAAAGTTTACTTCTACTTCATCACCACTTTCAATATTATCGCAAGCCTCGGGACATTCTAAAATAGGAAGGCCAATATTTATTGAATTTCTATAAAAAATTCTTGCAAAAGACTTTGCAATTACACAAGATACACCACTTGCCTTAATTGCTATAGGAGCATGCTCTCTAGAAGATCCACAGCCAAAGTTTTTCTCTCCAACTATAATATCCCCTTCTTTAACATTTTTTGCAAAATCTGCATCAATATCTTCCATACAGTGTTTAGCAAGTTCACTATGAACTGATGTGTTTAAGTATCTTGCTGGAATTATTACATCTGTATCTACATTATCGCCATATTTAAAAGCACTACCTTTACCTTTCATAAATTAATTCTCCTCTATTGTGTTTGGATCTGTGATAAAACCTGTTATAGCACTTGCAGCAGCAACTTCAGGTCCTGCTAGATATACTTCAGATTTAACATGTCCCATTCTTCCTACAAAGTTTCTGTTTGTTGTAGAAACTGCTCTTTCACCTTCAGCTAAAATACCCATATGACCACCTAAGCAAGGGCCACAGGTTGGTGTTGATACTGCACAGCCTGCATCTATAAAGATATCAAAGAGACCTTCATGCATTGCATCTTTCCAAATTTGTTGAGTTGCAGGAAGAACTATACATCTAACATTACTACTAATTTTATGTCCTTTTAGAATATTTGCAGCCTTTCTTAAATCTGAAAGTCTACCATTTGTACAAGAACCAATTACAACTTGGTGAATATTTATCTTATCAAATTGATCAAAAGTTTTAGCATTTTCTGGTAAATGTGGGAAAGAAACAGTGCTTTTTATAGTTGAAAGATCAATATCATATACTTTTTCATATTCAGCATCACTATCTGCTTCAAAAATAGTTGGTTCTTTTGCACCATGTGCTTTTAAGTATTCAAGAGCAATATCATCAACTGGGAAAATTCCATTTTTACCTCCAGCTTCAATAGCCATATTTGCAACTGTAAATCTGTCATCAATTGTTAAATTTTTAACACCAGGTCCACTAAATTCCATACTTTCATATAATGCACCATCTACACCAATCATACCTATGATATGTAGGATTAAATCTTTACCACCAACATTTTTGTTAAATTTATTTGTTAAATTAAATTTAATTGCAGTAGGAACTTTAAACCATGCTTGTCCTGTTGCCATCCCACAAGCCATATCAGTAGAACCAACACCAGTTGAGAAAGCACCAAGAGCTCCATAAGTACAAGTATGTGAATCAGCACCAATAATTAAATCTCCAGCAGTAACTAAGCCTTGTTCAGGGAGAAGAGCATGTTCAACACCCATTTGACCAACTTCAAAGTAATTTGTAATTTCATTTTTTCTTGCAAATTGTCTCATACAATTACATTGTTCAGCAGCTTTAATGTCTTTGTTTGGAGCAAAATGGTCTGGAACTAATGCAATTTTTTCTTTATTAAAAACATCAGTTTTTCCAAATTTATCAAACTCTTTAATGGCCACTGGTGCTGTAATATCATTACCTAATACTAAGTCTACATCAGCCATAATTAATTGACCAGCTCTAACAGATTTTAAACCTGCTTTCTTTGCTAGTAACTTTTGTGACATTGTCATACCCATAATTTATTTCTCCTATTTTGCTGGTTTTATACCAGAATCTTCTAAGTACCATGCTATGCTATCGCTCAAAGCTTGCCAACTTGCAGCGATAATATCGTGATTTACCCCAACTGTGTTCCAAGTCTTTTTACCATCAGTTGATTCAATCATAACTCTAACAACAGATGCTGTGGCATCAAGGGAATCCAAAACTCTAACTTTATAATCACTTAAATAGACACCTTTAAGAATTGGATAGAAAGGTTCTAAAACCTTTCTAAGTGCTTTATCTAAAGCATTAACAGGTCCTGCACCTTCTTCAGCTGTTATTGCACTCTCTCCTGCTACATTGACTTTTATCATTGCAGTATGAGGTGTATCAACAATTCCTAAATCATAATATTCCTTACCTATAGTTTGATAATTTACCAAACTAAAATATTGTTTTTCATTTTCTATATGACGTCTAATTAATAGATCAAATGAAGCTTCAGCTCCTTCAAACTGATAACCACAAGCTTCAAGCTCTTTTAATTCTTTAACTAGAGCATATACTCTTTTATCTTTAGAATTAAAGTTAGGATAATGTTTTTCTATTTTCTCAAGAAGTAAAGCTTTACCAGCTACTTCACTTGTTAATAATCTTCTTGTATTTCCTATTAAACTAGGTTCCATATGCTCAAAGGATACAGGATCTTTTCTAACCCCATCGATGTGCATTCCTCCTTTATGAGCAAATGAACTTCGTCCAATAAAAGGTGCAGATTTTGGAATTCTAACATTAGATAATTCAGCTACTTGATGAGCAATTGTTGTTAAATTTTCAAAAACATCATCATTTAAACAATCTTGATTTAGTTTATATTTTAAGTTACATATAATCTCTACAAGATTTGCATTACCACATCTTTCTCCGAAACCTAATAAAGTCCCTTGTATATGCCTAGCTCCTGCCTCGTATGCTAATAGTGAAGAAGCAACAGCTACACCACTATCATTGTGTGTATGAATACCTATAGTAATATTTGGATATCGATTAACTACATCTTTTGTAATTTTTGCAACAACCGTAGGTAACACTCCACCTCTAGTTTCACACAATATAAGTTTGGTTGCTCCTCCCTCTATTGCAGCATCTAAAGTTTTTAAAGCATACTCTTTATTACTAAGATATCCATCAAAAAAATGTTCGCCATCAAAATATACTTTTCTTCCTTGATCTGTTAAATACTTAATTGTATCTCTAATCATTTCAAGGTTTTCATCTAATGAAGTGTGAATGATATCAGTTACATGAAAATCCCAAGATTTACCAAAAATACAAATTCTTTCAACACCACAATTTACAATAGCTGTTAAATTACTATCATCTTTTGCCTTAGTATTATGTCGTCTTGTAGATCCAAAAGCTACAAGTTTTGAAGTATTTAATTTTACCTTTTTTAACTCATCAAAAAAACTTATATCTTTAGGATTTGAGCCAGGGTTTCCAGCTTCTATATAATCTATTTTTAAATCATCTAAGAGCTTAACTATTTTTAACTTATCCGAAACTGAAAAACTTATTCCTTCAGCTTGTGAGCCATCTCTTAAAGTTGAATCAAAAATTTCTACTCTACTCATCTATTCTTCCTCAACTTTTTTATCACTATGGCCAACAAGCATATCTTCATCTAAAGAGAGTTGTTGAGCATTAATTGAAGAACCAAGTGAATATTCATTAGAATTTAGCATATGGTTTACTGCAGCTAAAGTTGAAAGTATGGATGCTTCAATTACATCGGTAGAAACTCCTCTACCTCTATAAAATTCTTTCCCATCAGATATTTTTACAAAAACTTCACCTTGTGCATCCCTATGTTCTGTTACAGCGTTTAAGCTATAATCACAAAGTCCAAATGGATGTTTTACTAATTTTTCTACAGCTCGAATTGCTGCATAAACAGGACCACTACCAACTGCAACTTCTTGATATTTTTTACCTTTGTGTAAAAGTGTAACGCATGCGGTGCTAGTCATCATATTCCCACTATTTACAACAAAACTATCTAGTGTCCAATCGTTTTCGCCCCATTGTTCAGTAGATTCAACTAATGCTAATAGGTCTCTATTATTAATGGTCTTCTTTCTATCACATAAAGCTTTAAAGTCTTTAAATAATCTTTTTGCATCTTCATCATTTAAACTATAACCCAAATCTTCCATTCTCTTTACAAATGCATGTTGACCTGAATGTTTACCAAGAACAAACTCTGTTTTAACCATACCAACACTTTCTGGTGTCATTATTTCATAAGTTTTAGCATTTGCCATTACTCCATGTTGATGAATTCCAGATTCATGAGCAAAAGCATTAGCACCAACAATAGCTTTTGAAGGGAATGGCTTTATGTTTGTAATTGAGGATAAAGCTCTAGCTGTTTTATAGATTTCTTGTGTTTTAAGTGAATAACTAAAAGGATATATATCGTTTCTAGTTTTAACAGCCATAGCAAATTCTTCAAGAGCAGTATTACCAGCTCTCTCTCCAATTCCGCAAATTGTACCCTCAACTTGTCTAGCTCCAGCATTAATTGCAGCTAATGAATTTGCAAGACCTAAACCTAAATCATTATGGCAGTGAGCACTTAAAATAGCTTTATCAACATTTGGAACTTTATTTAATACAGTTTTAAACATTCTCTCTATATCAGAAGGTGTTGAATAGCCCACTGTATCAGGAAGGTTAATAGTTGTTGCCCCTGATGAAATAGCAGCTTCTACAACTCTACACATATAATCTAAATCTGTTCTAGTTGCATCTTCTAAGGAGAACTCAACATCTCCACAAAGATTTCTAGCATATTTAACCATTTTAACAATTCTATCTAAAGCATCTTCACGACTCATTTTTAGCTTATATTCAAGGTGTAAATCACTTGTAGCTAAAAAGGTATGAATTCTTGGCCTTCTTGCATTTTTTGTAGCTTCATAACTAGCATCAATATCTTTTTCTAATGCTCTAGAAAGAGAGGCAATTGTTACATCCCCAGCATTTTCACTTATCTCTTTTACAGCTTCAAAATCACCAGGACTTGCAATTGCAAAACCAGCTTCAATAACATTAACTGAGAGGGCTTCAAGCCTTTTAGCCATTTTTAATTTTTCTTCTAAGTTCATACTATAGCCAGGAGCTTGTTCTCCATCTCTTAAGGTTGTATCAAAAATAATAATTTGATCTTGCATTATTGCCTCCATACATTTTTATGTTTTAATTCAAGAAAAATAGTTAAACTATTCTTTAAATACTCTACTTGAATCAAATATTATTGTTTTCCCTCTATTCAAATAATTGAAAAGAGGGAAAATTTAAAATTTATTTTTTCAACCAGCTCATTAATGATCTTAATTGTTTACCAGTTTTTTCTAATAGAGATTCACTTTCAATTCTTCTTTTTGCATTGAAATAAGGTCTCTTAACTTGGTTTTCTAATAACCAATTGCGGGCAAAAACACCTTCTTGAATATCTTTCAATACACCTTTCATAGCTGCTTTTGATTCATCTGTAATGATTTTATCACCGGTTATATAATCACCATATTCAGCTGTATCTGAGATAGAATATCTCATGTATGAAAGACCACCTTGGTTGATCAAATCAACAATCAATTTCATTTCATGACAACATTCGAAATATGCCATTTCAGGTTGATAACCAGCTTCTACTAAAGTATCAAAACCTGCTTTTATTAAAGCACTTACACCACCACAAAGAACTGCTTGTTCACCAAATAAATCAGTTTCAGTTTCTTCTTTAAAAGATGTTTCAAAAATACCAGCTCTACCAGCTCCTAAACCTTTTGCATAAGCTTTAGCAACTTCCATACTATCTCCACTTGGGTCTTGGTTTACACAAACTAAAGATGGTACACCTTTGCCTTCAACAAATTGGGATCTAACTGTATGACCAGGTCCTTTTGGAGCAATCATTATTACATTAACATCACTTGGAGGAGTAATTTGACCAAAATGAATATTAAAGCCATGGGCAAATGCTAGATAGTCACCTTTTTCTAAATTGTCTTTGATTGCACTATCATATAGAGCAGATTGTTTTTCATCAGGAACAAGCATCATAATAACTTGGGCTGCTTTTGCTGCATCTTTAGCTTCCATAACTTTTAAGCCAGCATCTTGTGCTAAACTCCAACTCTTAGAACCTTTATAAAGACCAACAACAACATCTACACCACTTTCTTTTAAGTTAAGTGCATGTGCATGACCTTGGCTACCATAACCTATAATTGCTACTGTTTTACCTTCTAGGTACTTAAAATCTGCATCACTGTCATAATACATTTTACTCATTCTCTCGTCCTTTGGCTTTTCTTTGCCATATTTGATTTTGTTAATATTTATAGCTGTTCGTAAGGTGTGTCTTTTAAAGACTTTTCCCCACGCCCAATTGCTGTAATACCTGTTCTAGTTAATTCAACTATTCCAAAAGGAGTAGCTAAATCTAAAAATGATTGGATCTTTTTATTACTACCTGTTAGTTGGAGTGTTATTGTTGTATGGGTTACATCAACAACTTTTGCTTTAAATAATTCACTCAACTCAATAACGCTTGTTCTATTTCCATCAATAGTTGATAATTTTACCAAAATTAATTCACTTTGAATTCCATTATCAGCAGTTATTATAGATACACGAATAACATCAACAAGTTTTTCAACTTGGTTTTTTATTTGCTTAACTATTGAAGTATCTCCAAGTATAACAATGGTGATTCTACTAACCCCATCATCATTTGTCCTTCCTACACTTAAACTATCTATGTTATAGCCACGTCGTGAAAAAAGACCAACTACTCTTTGAAGAACCCCAGAATGGTTTTGAACAAGTAGTGATAATGTGAATCTCATCTCTTTTAAATCTGCCATATTTGTTACTCCTTTACAAAATGGGTATAGTAAATCACTCCCTATATATTTTTACTTTGGGAGGTCTTTACCACGGCTATTAGCTTAATTTCTAAGCTCCGTGGCTACATAATAATTAGTAGGCTTGATAAAATAAGGACTAAAATTAAAGCAAGAGTAAGCAGCACCACATCAATAATGTGGAGTAAGATGATATTTGATAGTTTGAAAGTTAAATTCGTCATCTTTTCTAATATTCCTTGCTTTAAGATATTGTATAGCTATAATCTATTTTATTTGAGCAAATAGGTCAATACAAATTATGATATTTTTATGCATTTTTGTGTATATATATGCTTATATTATACATAAATTATTTAATAGTAATAATTTGCTGTTATTTTTAATGAAATAATAAATTAATAAAAATACTAAATTGACTATTTAATTGCCTTCAAATTATCAAAATATAAATATTATTTTAACAAATTTGAAAAAAATAACGCACAATAAAAATATCTTGGTATTAAAAAATATCTTTAATTTAAAGATCGAGAAATATATTTCTAGTAAATTAATTTGATATTTTATTTAAAATTAATTACTATTTTACTCAAATAGTATATAAAGTTGCAATAAACATATTTTTTTTATTACAAGTAGATAATGATATGTTCATCTATATTTTTATATATTATTGTATGTTTAAAAAAATTTATATAATATTGTATTAAATAAGTATTCATTTTATTATAAATATGTAAATAAAATAATTTCATTTTTTTTTAAAAACTGGATATTTAATGAGTACTAAAATAGAAGTTTTTTAATATTTATAAATAAATGTTCACAAATTATAATAAATTATGTATAGTTATTTCCATATTATTTGTTATGACAATATAACTGTGCTGATTAATATTTGTGTCATTATAAAAATTTTAATTAACTAATATAATATATTATATATTGTATAAGATCGTTGTGATGTTATATTATATAATAAATTTGTATTATTTTAGTAAACTAAAGGAAAAGTCTTTTGAGTTATTCATTGATTATGGTAATTAGAGATGATTACACTAGATTAGATTTAATTTCATCTATAGATTGGAAACATTTGGGAATCGAGGTAATTGCTTCATTAAAAGAGGGAATTATAGCACAAAAACTTATTGAACTTTTAAAGCCAGATATGGTAATAACTGAATTCTCAGTTAGAGGTGTTTATGCCATGCTACAAGCATGCCCTATTTACCATACCCTTATCTTTGGCAATAGCGAAAAAGAAATGAGTAGTACTCATAAAGCTTTTGGATTAGGTGTTTTTGAATATCACCAAAAACCTATCACTGCTCAAAAGTTTAATTTTGTTTTGATGGACATGAAAAAGAAAATCGACAAAGATCGGAAAAATGTTATTGAAAGCAATGTCGAAAAAAAATTTATCGCTATTGAACTGCCTGCAACCACTAACAATCATTTAGCCAATTCAGCTATTACTTTTGTTGAACAAAATTATTCAAAGAATATAGGGCTTCAAGAAACTGCTGCTTTTTTAGGTGTAAGTGAGGCTCATCTTTCAAGGGTGTTTAAAAGTGAAACTAAAATGAATTTTGTAAAATATCTAAATTCGTATAGGATTAATGAAAGTATACATCTTATGAATGATATGAGTTTAAGCATTAATCAAATATGTAATGCTGTTGGAATTCATAACCCTAGTTACTACTTAAAAATATTTAAACACTTTTTAGGAGTTAGTCCAAATAAATACAGAGAATCTTTTATCGTTTATAATATAAATCATGATATAAACTCTTAAGAGAAAAAAAATGGGACACAAGTTGTCCCATTTTTAATTTTTAATATTTCAATTTATTATATTCATTAATTAATTAGTCTTTGTTTTCTTCTACTCCAAGATGTCCCTCTAGGTAACTAGAAATTTTCTCCATAGTTTCACTAGAAACATCATGTTCGATTAAACAAGCATCTCTCTTACTTACATCTTCGCTAACATTTAAGATATCTCTTAAAAATCTAACTAGGGTTTTATGTCTCTTATATACCATAGAGGCATAAACTTTGCCTTTTTCAGTCAAAGTGATTTTGCCATACGTCTCATGGTTAATATAACCTTCTGCACTAAGGACTTTCATAGCCCTATTAACACTAGGTTTGGAAACATTAAGCCTTGATGCAATATCCGTTGTTCTAACAACACCTTTTTCGCTCTCAATATTGAGAACAGCTTCTAAGTAGTCTTCACCTGATTTATTCATATGTAACAATATAACTAATTTTAAACATTTTGTCACTCACTTATTGAACTTTTTTTGGCATTATTTTATTTATATATGACATAATACAGAAATCAATTCTATACCTAGTAACAAAATATATATTTTATGTAGTAAATTACAATAAAAAATATTTATTAGATAAAACTAACTTTATGTTCCAAAGGGTTAACAAATTTATAGTTTTATTAGAAATAATATGTAAAAATATGATTATTTTGAAGAATTAATACATATATAAGGTTTATAATAATACTTGTATTTAGAATTTTAAATAAATAAAAACATTACATTATATAAATTTCTGATGTATAATCGTAAAAAACAAAAAGGATTTAATTATATGCCAAGACGTAATGATTCAACATATGTATATGATGTTCCCCCTTTAAAAAAAGTATTTCCCTTTATAATGCCAAGAAAGTGTGATTCATTAGTTTATATAGATTTAGATCTTGATTTAACTAAAACCCTTCAATTTATTCAAACAAACACATCCTCTTCTTTAAATAGAAAATACAGGGTATTTGAAATATTAATTACAGCAATAGTTAGACTAATTGTGTTAAGACCTGAGTTAAATCGATTCATTATGAATAAAAGGCTGTGGCAAAGAAATGAAATTTCAATAAATTTCATTGTTAAAGAAGAATATAATGATGCGGCTGATGAGCATAGTATAATTTTAAGATTTGATCCAAATTCAAGTTTGGAAGAAATTGCGAAGACTGTAAATGATAAAATTGATGAAGCTAGAGAAGACAGTTCTATAAATAATACAAATGGTGTAGATAAATTAGTTTCTTTTTTCACGGCTTTTCCCCCTATAATACTATCAGCCATAGTCTCTTTTATTAAATTTTTAGATGTTAAGGGAATTGCTCCAAAATCAATTATTGATGAAGATGGACTTCATTGTAGTGCTTATCTTAGTAACTTAGGAAGTATCGGCTTAAATAATAGTTCAGTCCATCACCATTTATATCAATGGGGTACAACAAGTCTTTTCATAACTATTGGTTCATTATCTAGAAAAAGACTTAAAATAGATAATTCAATTGAAAGAAGAGATAAAATAAATTTAGGAATCACATTAGATGAAAGAATCGCTGATGGCTATTATTTTGTTCATTCTTTAAAAGTTTTGCAAGAAATATTAAATAATCCTGAACTTCTATTAGATAAACCAAATAGTATTAAAGAAAGACCAGCAAAAAATAAAAGAGAACTTAAAAAAAGACTAAAAGTAAAAAAGCAAATTAGTTAAACAAATTTATCATTTAGTTAATTTTATTACTATTTACATTAATTATATTGTATTTATACTGTTGCTTTGATAATTTTTATTTAAGATATTCAACTAGGAGGAATGATAAGTGAAAGCTGCTCTATTTGATATGGATGGGGTTTTATGTAATACCCAAGAATACCATAATGCTTGCTATGCAGAAATTGCTAGAAAAAACTATAATGTTACTTTAGATAGCAGTATTGAAGATAAATTAAAGGGAGTCTTAAGAAATGAAGGAGCTAAAATTTTTTGTAAAGCTGTAGGTCTTAGACCAAATAAAGAAAATATAAAGTATATATCTTCATTAAAAAATGATCTTTATTTACAAAAAATTAAGGAAAACAAAGATTCTCTTTTATCAAAGGGTGCTATTGAGCTACTTCAAAAATTAAAAAATCACAATGTACGTATTGCTTTAGTGAGTGCTTCTGCCAATGCTAAAAATATTATTAAATTAACTAAGATCGAAAAATACTTCGATTATGTGGTTGATGCACAAAATATTGGAAAAGGAAAACCAAACCCAGCTATATTTTTAGAAGCAGCAGCCCATTTGGCAATTAAACCTAGCGATTGTGTTGTTTATGAAGATGCGATTAATGGCATTCAAGCTGCAAATGATTGTGATATGTATTCAATAGCTGTTAATGTAGATTTTAATAAAACAACTTTTACTTATAACAAAAAAATAGCAGATAGATATGTTTCATCTCTATCTGATCCACTTTGTTATAAAGGTCTATATGAAGATTTATATGATAGTGCCGAAGATTCTTCTCTTTTTATTTTTGATGCCGGCAATGTTGTAATTGAAAATATTCATTGCTTTAATGGTATTTTTGATCAATATAATTTCACAACTGATCAAAAAAGTGAATTTATTAAAGATTTCAACTTTTACACAGCTCCATTAATGGATGGGAATATTTCTACAGAATTTTTCTTGAATCATATAAATAGAAATTTAAATGTAAATATTAGTGGTGATCCTTTTTATAATTATTTCAATCCTGTTTTTAATGTTAAAATTGTAAATTTAATACAGAAATTAAGAGAAGCTGGAAAAAAAGTAGTTCTAGGATCAAATACATTTGCCCCTCATACAAAAAAAATGAAAGAAATGGGATTATTTGATCTTTTTGATTCTGTTTATGTAAGTAATGAAATTCACCATTACAAACCTAACCCATCATTCTTTCGCTACATTTTAGAAAATGAAAATGTTGAAGCTAAACAAGCTTTTTTTATTGATGATATATCTGAAAATATTGCTTCTGCAGCTTCTCTTAATATAAAAACTCTACATTATATTGGAGAGCAACGGGATGAAAAATTAGATAAAGCTTTCTTAAAATTAGTATAATATAAAGTAGAAGAGTATGATTTTAAATAATTAATTTATAAAAATTATATTCTTTTAATTTAAATTTTAAATTAGCTAATATATTAATTTATAATGTAACTTTTAATAAAGTAAAATGTGTTCTCTATATGATATGAAGAAAACTTAATTAAAGGGGGTAGAAATTTATCAAAGCAAAGAGGTATATTTTTATTCATGGCAAAATCTAAGAAACGTGATTTATCAAAAAAAACTTTAATTTATTCTTTTGGTACTGCTGCTTCAGTTCTAGCAGCATTGTTTGCTGCCCCAATTATTACAAACTATATAACTCCCGAAGATTTTGGAAATTATGAATTTACTATATCCATAATGTTTTTAGTTTCTACGTTTGGATTTCTAGATATACCTAATGCAATGCTTAGATTTATGTATGGCGTTGAAAAGGAAGATAAAGAATTTCAAAAAAATACTATTTATTCTTCTTTGCTTATTCAATTTATTTGCACTTTAGGCTTATTCATTTCTATTCCTATAATAAATCATTTTATGAATATACCATTCCCTAAATCTGGTCTAATTTATGGAATTTGTTATTCAACAAGTTTATTTTACTTAAATGTTGCAAGAGGACAGGATAAAGAAATTAACTATACTGTAGGGTTTTCTCTATATCACTCTTTCTACTTAATTTCTATAATTATTTTAGTTCTATTTTTAAGATTTACCTCCCCTGCTATTCTTTGGGCTATGAGTATAGGATATTGTATTCAAATCATTTATTTAGAAACAAAAACTAAACTAATAACAAACTTTGATGTTAAATATATTAATAAAGATGTTTTAAAAAAAATTTTACGCTTTGCTCTTCCACTAGCTATTGCAGCCTTTGGTAACTGGATTTTACAACATTATACCAATATCAAATTGTTAAATGCTCTTGGCTCTTATGAAAATGGGATTTATGCACTTGCATTAAATGTTTCTAGAACAATTCCAACTTTATCTTTTGGGTTAATCATGGCATGGCAAGAAGTTGCATATTCAAATAAAGACAGGGATGATGAAAAAAACCAATATTTTGCAAAAGTTATAATTAATATTATAATAATCTTAATTTTAATTTATATGTTATTTGTGCCAACAGCTACATTGGTTGTTCCCTATTATTTAGGTAATGCATATGACGGACTGCTTTCAATTTTATTTTTGACAACGGCATCACTTAGTATAGATATGTTAAGCTTAATGCTTGCTAGTATTATAGGTAATTCTGTTAATAGTAAGCCAATAATGTTTTCCATCGCTATAGGAGCAATTGTTTATTTAATTATTATAAATCCTTTAATAAATTCTTTTGGCCTAATAGGTGCTGGTGTTGCAAATTTAATTGGATTTTTGACTACTGCCATTGTAAGACTAATATGGATTAGGTTTGCCATGAAAATTAAATTGCCATTAATTAGAATGTTTTTACTCGCTTTAGTTGCCGCAGCCTTTGGATATTTAAGTTATAGATTTGAAGTGAAAGGAAACCTTATACTTCTAATAGTAGCTGCAATTCCTTCAATTCCATATTTCTATATCTTCAAAAAGAAGCAAAAACAATATAGACAATCAAAAGATTATTAATCTAGCAGGAGGGATTCTCACTAAACCGTCCTCTCACACCACCTATAAAACAATTCGGTACTAGGTAGTTTATCAAATATTACGCTCGATAGTGAAATATATCCAGTTCTCTTTTAATAATTCTGAACTTTCTTCTTCATTTACAATTCTTTTTTGCTATAAAGTCAAAATAAATGATTTTTTTATCTTTTTTTTGCCATTATCTTTTGGTATTTCTACCCTATTTACAACTTTGAATTTGTACTTAGTGCTATTATCCTACTTTTGATATCTTTAATATTTGAATCTAACTATGCATCTATTCGCATACATTCATTTTATCAATTCCAGTAGATTCACTATTCTTTTTAACCTTGCTAAAATCAGCTTTTAAATTCTCATTGGAAAGTAGTTTCTCCCACAATTCAGTATTTGGTAATTGAAGATTTTTATTTTTCATCATTTCTTTCCTTTTCTATCACTCTCGCTTGATCGTATTGGAGTTGTCCCACAACTGCCTTTTCATGCTAATAGTAAGACTTTTCATATTTTGAAAAAAATTTGATATTCAGGCCTCTGCAACGTATTACAGACCTACCCAATTAAGAATTAACTCTTTTTTATTCATGTGAACCCAAGATTTACCAATTATGCTCTTGGCTGGATTTTATCACTTTTAGAAAACTA
This sequence comes from Sphaerochaetaceae bacterium, assembly GCA_963677735.1. Classification (GTDB taxonomy): domain Bacteria; phylum Spirochaetota; class Spirochaetia; order Sphaerochaetales; family Sphaerochaetaceae; genus Pleomorphochaeta. The sequence goes on along the minus strand of OY782505.1, from coordinate 507,534 downwards.
ATCCACATAATCGGCCTTATATCTTGTTTTTATTCGTAGCAGCGAAACTTTGCCTTAGCTTCCTTCACACAGCACCTCACGATTAAGGACTTGCCATTAGCTAGTGGTTTTATCATTTTATGGTAATGCCAAACTCACAGTGAACTTTCATCACCTAGATATTGCCCATGCTAAATAAACAACTAAATAAACACTTTGCAAAAAATTTAACAAAGTGTTTATTTTAATTGTCTAATAATAAATACTATTTTAAACTATCTACTAAATTTAAAGCTGATTCAATTGTTGTATCCATATCATAATATCTATATTCCGCAAGACGTCCACCTATCAATAAAGAGGAATCTTCTTTTGTCTTATTTAAGTATTTTGAATGTAATTCAAGATTTTTATCATCACGTAAGGGATAATAAGGTTCTCCAGTTTCAGCGTAATCTACTGGATACTCATAACTAACCCAGGTAACATCACTTTCTTGACTTTCAAAATGCTTATGTTCAATTGATCTTGTATATGGTACTGAATGATCTGTATAGTTGATTACAGCAACACCTTGATGGTTTTCTTCTTCAATTCTTTGGTTATCAAATTTTACTGATCTATATTCAAGACTCCCTTCACTATAATCATATAATGAATCTAGAGGGCCGGTATATAAAACTTTTTCAGCCATTTTAATATATTTATCTCTATCTGAATTAAAATCTGTGTTTAAAAGAATATCAGCACCATCTACTAATTTTTCAATTATTTGCGAATACCCACCTTCTGGTATTCCTTGATAGCGGTGATTAAAATAATTATTATCAAAAGTATATCTAACCGGAATTCTCTTAATAATTGATGAAGGAAGTTCACTACAACTTTTACCCCATTGTTTTTCAGTATATTCTTTAATCAATTTCTCAAAGATATCTCTTCCAACTAGGCTTATTGCTTGTTCTTCTAAATTTTTAGGTTCCCCTATTATCTCTTTTCTTTGTTGATCTATTATAGCTTTAACTTCTTTTGGAGTTTTTGCTTTCCACATAGTATAAAATGTATTCATATTAAAAGGAAGGTTAAATAATTCCCCTTTATAATTTGCAATAGGTGAATTAATGTAATTATTAAATGTAGTAAATTCATTTATATAATTCCAAACCTTTTCATTTGAAGTGTGGAAAATATGAGCACCATATACATGGATATTAATTCCATCGCGTTTTTCGCTATAAATATTGCCACCAATGTGTGAACGTTTTTCTATCATTAAACAAGACTTACCTTGTTTCATCATTTCATGTGCAAATACAGAACCAAATAAGCCTGTTCCAACAATTAAATAGTCATAATGAGAATTCATTACTCCTCCTACTTTATATTTAAATAAATTAAAAAATTTCGAAATGCTTATTTATAATAACATAATTAAAATATTTAGCAATAATATGAAACTTTTTACTTGTTTTATTTGTTATTATTTTTACAGAAAAATTTTATAAAGCTTTCACTAAACTATTTTACATTTAATCCCAATGTATATATTATAGGGAAAGAATTACAAAATGAGACAGGATAAAAAAATTAAACATAAAAAAAGAAGCATAACAAAAAAAACATTGATATATACTGGAGGCTCTATTCTAGCTAGTTTATCAATGACCGGATCAACATATTTATATTCAAAATACACAACAACCCATGATTATGGAAATTTCCAACTAACTGTATCAATAATGATGTTATTAGCTACTGTTGGATTTCTTGATATAAGAACAAGTACGCTAAGATTCATGTATGGAATAGCAGCAGAAAATGAAGATAATAGAAACAAGGCAATTTACAGTGGTGGACTAATTTTTTCATTCTGTATTCTTTTATTATTCTTTACAGTCTACATAGCAAATAGAATAACTAACGTTCCCTTTCCAAAAATAGGTTTTATTTGGGCCCTTAGTTATGCTCTAGGTAATTTCTACCTTTTTGTTACAAGGGGACTTGATAAAGAATATTCCTATTCTATTGCTTACTCTTTATTTTATGGGGCTTTACTTCTACTAAATTTATATTTTCTAGCATTTAGACACTATGGTGCAAAATATATTTTAATTGCGATGACTATAGCAGAGTTTATACAAGTAATTTATCTTGAGTTGAGAATTGGAATATTAAAAAATTTTAAGCCAAGATTCCTTGATAAAAAAATTATTAAACATATGATTAAGTTTTCAATTCCCCTTGCAGTAACGGCCTTAGGAACTTGGATAATGTCATATTATGCTAGCATTCAAGTAACTGCTATACTAGGTTCTTCAGCAAACGGTATTTTTTCTATGGCGATGGAATTTGCAAAATCTGTTCCAATGGCAACAGCTGGAATAATATTAGCTTGGCAAGAAATTGCCTTTTCTAGAAAAACCGGTTCAATTAACAAAATAGATACGAATTATTTTTCAACATCTATAACATCAATTTTTAGATTTTTTTCTTGTTTCTTTATTGTATTTATTCCGTTAATGCAATTAATAATTCCTTTCTTTTTAAGCGAGGCTTTCCAAGCTGTAAGTTTAATTTTGGCTTTATGTACAGCTGGATTTACTTTTGATTGTATATCACAAATGGTTGCAAGTATTTTTGGAAACAATATAGATTCAAGACCTATTATGATCTCAACAATAATCGGATCACTTTTTTTGATAATCACACTCCCTTTCTTTATAAAATATGATTTTGTATATGGAGCTCCATTATGCGTTTGTCTTGCCTTTGCTATAACTCTCTTAGTCAGAGTACTATGGCTAGATATAGTATTAAAATTTAAGATAAATCATTTTAAAATATTATTTAGTTTAGCCTTAGCATTTGCATTTGGATATTATAGCACAAAAAGTTCATTTAAAGTTAATATCATTATCTTATGTATTGGACTATTAATTGGAATACCAACATTGAGACATGAGAGGAAAAAAATTAATTAATATCAAAATAAATTTACTTAAGAATTTTATGAATTAATGATAAATTAAATAAAGGAAATAATAGTACAGTTAAATAACTTTTTATGATGAGATCAAGAATTAAATGAAATATTTATCTTAAATTAAAATTAAATATAAAGATTTGTGTTTTTTTATAATATGATTAAAATTTTTCTTCATTTGTATTTAACTTAGTTCATATTTTTTTTATAATGCGAGGTATTATGAATAAAAAATTTAAACAGATATCTGATGATGAAATCAAATCCATAATTTTAGATATACTTATTGATGTTAAAGCTTTTAATGAAGAGCACAACTTAAGATATACTCTTTATTATGGTACGCTACTTGGTGCAATTAGACATAAAGGATATATTCCCTGGGATGTAGATATGGATATAGTAATGCCACGTCCTGATTATGAATATTTTTTAGAAAATTATGTTCCTAAAAATAAGAACATAACAATGTTTGACGAAAAACATTGTGACTTTTATCATTTTGCATGGGCAAAAATCTGCGATAATAGAACAGTATGTGATGAACATTATAGAGGTTACAAAGGTAATCCTTATGGAATTTATTTCGATATTTTTCCTATTGATGGTATCAATGTTGATAAGAACTTAAAAAAGAAACAAATGAAGGCCAAAAGATTGATGGAAATGTCTTGTTTAGCTAGGTTTAAACCAAGCTCATTCTTCCCTTTTCATTATAATATTGGATTAGTTGTTTCCACATTATTATTTGGATGGTCAATAAATTCTATAAAACTACGTGATAAACTAGTCGCTCTATGTAAAGAAGTCGATTACGATAGTACAGATGATCTTATGATTATGGCAAATGGAGCAGCTTCAGTTGTGGTAATAAAAAAAGAATGGATAGAAGATACCATGGATGCAACTTTTGAAGGGATTCCTTGTAAAATCAGCAAACACTATGATGTTATTCTAAAAAAGATTTATGGAGATTATATGACTCTTCCTCCAGAAAATAAAAGAAAAGATAATCACACATATAACGATTACCATTTCATAGAAAACTAAAAAAATATTAAACCAAACATACAGAATTAAATAAAAAATAGGCCTCAATTATTTTACTGGGCCTATTTTTATTTCCAAATAATTTATTTTATGTAAACTTATTTTACTTGGTTTTCTTTTTTATTTTTCCTATAAGAATCATAAATGATGGAAGAATAAATAAAGTTGCAACTGTTGTATTCACAAGTGCCAAAGATAATAATATACCAAAATATCTAATTGGAGCATATGATGCAAATGTTAAAACTAACATCCCAGCAATTATAGACAAACTTGTTACAATAATAGGCTTACCAGTTGCGCTTAGTGTTTTCGAAATTAAGGTATTATTATTTATATTCGGATTATCTTTTTTAATATTTCTATAACGAATTAAATAATGAAGTGCATCATCTATACCAACACCTACTGTAATTGAACCAAACACTGAGGTAACCATATCAAAAGGCATTCCAACTAAATACATAAAGACATAGTTAGCAGTTACTCCAAACAGAATTGGAAGTAAGGAATATAAACTAATTGAAATTGACCTAAAGAAAAGTAATACCGCAAAGAATACTAGGATAAATGATGCCATATTAGCTGAATTTTGATCATTTCTAATAGCAGCATTTGCTTTACTTAATTTAATTTTACCACCCCAATTCACATATTCTATATCAGAAGGAAGTAGATGTTGTGATTTTTCAACACTGTCAACAATTCTATTAGCACTACCTACTGACTGGAGTGAATCAAGCACACTATCATAGTATCTAATTGAAAGGGTTATCGAACTATTATCTTCAGATATTAATGTATCATATAAATATGAATCAACTTGTTTATTTACTAAATCTAGCAATCTGGACATGAATAATATCATACCCTTTGTTTCTGGAATACCAAGCTCTCCAGTATATTGTTTGTTTAAAAAAGCTACATATTGCGTAAATGAAAACACACTTACTATATCAGGAGTATCTGCTTTTACGGCTTCTTCAAACTCATAAATTTTTGCTAAGTTTTCAGGATCATTAAAATAATTTTCACTTCCATCAGGTGCTTTAAAAGTAATATAGAAGGGTTCAGTACCACCAAAATCTCTTACAAAGGTCTTTGAATTAACAACTAATTCATCTTTTTGTGGAAAATATGCAAGATAGTCTGTTACAGTTTCAATTTTATTATGTATCAATAAGAATCCAGCAATTGATAAGGAAAATATAATTATGAAAATATACCAATATTTTTGAACAAGGGGTCCTAAACTTTTTGATATTTTATCAAGTTTACCTTTTTGATAATTTGTAATTTTTTTTGAAGATGGCTTTCGTTGTAATAAAAGCAATGCTGGAATAAAAGTAACAGATAAGAATGCACATAAAGCAATACCAAAAGATACTGAAACTGCAAGCTCTCTAAAAGCATCTAATTTACTAACTAGTAAACTTAAAAAACCTATTACTGTTGTAATACTTGCTGTTAGTATGGTTCCTTTTATCTTAGAAGCCGCTTGCATTATATCTTCATGATTAGATTCATGCTGACCATTTAATTGATAATATTCATTTAGCATATGAATACTGTAGGAAGATCCTAAGATCAAAACCATACACGGCGTTATCATGGTGACAACAGATAATTCATACCCAATTAAACTCATAAATGCCATTGTCCAAATCAATCCAATCAAAGAAACTATTGCTGGAATTATTATTGCTCTAAACGATCTAAAACTGACAAAATAAACTAGTAAAATCACGATAACACATAAAACTAGTAGAACAATAAAATCTCTAAATAAATAATACTCAACTCTTTGATCAAATATTGGTGCACCTATTATATATACATCACAATAAGGGTCTAATTGATGAATAATAGTATCCCACTCACCAATTAATTGTGCTTGTTGATCTCCTAGCTTTTTATTATTAAAATAAAAAAGGAGAGCTTCACCATCTTTTGATGCTAATAATCCTTTCGCAATATTATCATTTTTAATATTTTGTTCTACTTCTTTAACTTCTTCTTGTGTCCATGGTGTTCCATCTTTATGAGAAGAAAGTTTAGTAATTGCTAAACGAGTACCTTTCTTTTCAACCGTCAGATAATCAAAAACTGAAATAGGAGTATTTAGTTGGTCATATTGTGCTAATTCATCTAATACAGTTTCAAGCATATTAAATGTATCAGCAGTGTAAACACCATCTCCTTGTAAAACAAAGGTGTAATCTTGAGTATAATCACCCTTTGTATCTAAGACTGAGTTCTGAATTTCTTCGGTCTCTACATCCGTTTGTATTAAACTTTGAATATCAGTATTTAATTGTATGCGCCTAATAGGTAGAAAACAACATATAGAAATAGCTACAATAGTTATAACAATTGCTAAGGGGTGTTTTCTTATAAAATCAAGTATTTTTTGCATTGATTACTCCAGTAAGTCTCATCGATGATAACTTACAAAAAATTATAATTATGAATATTATATATTAAAATTCTATATTTTGAGAACCATTATACCTGTATAATAATTCACCTAGAAAATAAGAGACCGGCAATAAGTTACCAGTCTTGATTTATGAAAACTAAAATAATTAGTTTTAGTTAAATTTTAAAATTTTTTTGCTTACAGTATATCCTATTTTTGCCATCAATGTTCCAACATGGCCTGGAAAGTTAGCGATTATACATGGTAAATAGAATCTAATTCTCCTATACGTTTTTGGTTGATTCTTCTTAACCATCTTCCAATATTCCTTTCTTTTCCTCTCATTTTCTTTACTCGGATTCATATTTAAGAAAATAGTAGAAATTAAAGATAAAATTCTAATTAATCTAAAAACATATTCTGCAAGTTTAGGTGATATTTTAACTGTCTCATCATGATCAAAAGTTTCACAAATTAATTGTGGAATATACATGTATTGGTCAATTCGTTTAAGTATCATATCTTGATTAACACTTTGATCATTACGTCCAACAAAATATCTATAAAAATTTTCTTTCATATAATAAATTTCTTTTACATATGGAAGTGGCATTGTTGCAAAAATACTATCAACATAGAACATGTGAATTGGTAATTCAACTTTAGAATCCCACAAAATTTGAGTTTTATATATTAAAGTATGCATAACAAAAAATTCATTTGGTCCAAACTTTCCCATATCTTCCCATCCGAATACACGGTTTTGAGGAAGCCCTTTAGAAAAATCTATAATTTTTTGTTCATTAGTTGAAGGCTTTTCATAAACGTAATTTGTTATTAATAAGTCAATATTAGTTTCAGATTCTTCAAACTCTTTTAATTTTTCTAATATTTTTAAGTATGCATCTTTATCAACCCAATCATCGGAGTCTACAACTTTAAAGTATTTACCTCTAGCATTCTTAATTCCGTTATTAACACCCGAACCATGTCCACCATTTTCTTGGTGAATAGCACGACAAATATTTGGATATTTTGCTTGATATTCATCGGCAATTTCTGCAGTTCGATCTTTAGTAGATCCATCATCAATTATAATAATTTCAATATCATCACCACCTACAAGTAAAGAATCAAGACAATGTCTCATATAGGCTTCTGAATTGTAGCATGGCACTGTAAATGTAATTAATTTATCAAATTTTTTCATACAGAGATAGTATAATGTATTGTTTGATTAAATCAACTCCTAAATTTTAAAAAAAGGTTAAAAGTTAACCACTTTGTATTAAATTATATCAATTCAATAACCTTAGAAATAATTCATACTTAATTATTCTTAATATTTTGATTATTACATATAATTTATATATTTTTTTTGTGAATAACTCAAATATTTTAATTAAAAATTAAATCATAAGTAAACTAAAAAGTGTATGATTTATTAATATTTTTTACCTAAGCACAAGAATAAGCCTAAATTAATTTAATATTATTCACCTACTTTCAAAAGTAAAGAGTCCTTAATAAAACTCCTATTCTTATTTTGTATAAATATTCATTATTACTTGTATATTCTAATAAATTTTATTATACTTGCCTCAACATTAATTAAGGAAGATTAAAATTATGAAAAGAGTATTAACTGTTTTAATTTTAGCTATGTTCACACTAACAACATTAGCTGCAAGTGGATCAAAAGAAGATCAAGGAGATTTATCCTTAGAAAAAATCATGGATAGAGGTTCATTTATACTAGGTTTAGATGATGCTTTCCCACCTATGGGTTTTAGAGATGAGAATAATGAAATTGTAGGTTATGATATTGACCTAGCTAAAGAAGTATTCTCAAGAATTGGTGTTGAGTTAATTCTTCAACCAATTGATTGGAGTAGTAAAGAACAAGAGTTAGCAACAGGAAATATTGATTGTATTTGGAATGGTTTTACTATCACTCCAGAAAGAGAAGAAGTTATTCTATTTACAGAACCTTATTTAAAGAATCAACAGATTTTAGTTGTAAAAGCTGACTCATCTTATCAATCTATTGATGATATTCATGGCAAAGTTGTAGGACTACAAGGTGGAAGTAGTGCTAGTGATGCTATGGATTCTTCACCAGAATTCAAAGATAGTCTTGATGAAATCATTGAATTCAGTGATAATCTAACTGCTTTAATGGACTTAGAAGCTGGTGGTGTAGATGCCGTATTATTAGATCTTTTTGTAGCTAACGATAATATTCAAAGAAGTGGTAAAAACTTCAGAATTTTAGATGGTAGCTTAACTGAAGAAAATTATGGAATTGGTTTTAGAAAAGATGATGTAGCTCTAAGAGACAAAGTCCAATCTGTTTTACAAGATATGGCTGCTGATGGTACAATCGCTGCTATTTCAACAAAATGGTTTGGAGCAGACATTAGTACTGTAAGCGAAAACTAAATTAACTAACTTAATATAAATTAAGGGCGTTATTTACGTCCTTAATTTTTTTATTTGGGAGATATTATGAAACAATTATTAATACCGATGTTAGAGGGAACTTTAGTTAGCATAAAGATATTTTTCTTTACCTTATTATTTGCCCTCCCTTTAGGCTTAGTCATAGCTCAAGCTAAACAAAGCCGATTTTGGATAGTTCGAAAAATTATAAACATTTATATTATGATAATGAGAGGAACACCATTAATATTGCAATTAATATTTGTTTATTTTGCTCCTTATTATATTTTTAAAACATCTTTTGATAGATTAAATGCGGCAATTATAGCTTATGTAATTAACTATGCTGCTTACTTTGCAGAGATTTATAGAGGTGGAATACAGTCTATTGATAAAGGCCAATATGAAGCCGGAAAAGTTTTAGGCTTTACTAAAGCTCATACTTTTTTCCATGTTATTTTTCCCCAGGTTGTTAAAGAAATAATTCCTGCTATGGGTAATGAAGTAATAACTTTAGTAAAAGATACAGCTTTAGCACAAACAATTGGAGTTGCTGAGGTATTTAGAGTTGCAAAAACAGCTTCTGCTAGGGAGTTTAGTACAACTCCATTATTTATTGCGGGTGTTTTTTACTTTATTATGAATGGAATAGTTTCAAAAATATTTGATAGAATTGAAAAAAAACTTGGATATTACGATTAGAGAGGAAAAAAATTATGGGAAATAAATATATTATCGAAGTTAACAATCTAAGAAAGAGCTATGGGGACCACCTAGTTCTAAAAGATATCTCTTTTCATGTAAGTCAAGGAGAAGTTTTATCAATAATTGGATCATCCGGTAGTGGAAAAAGCACACTTCTTAGAGCTATAAATCAACTTGAAACAATTGAAGGTGGAGAAGTAATTATTTGTGGAGATACACTATGTAATAATGAAGGTATTGTTTTAACTAAAGAACAAAAAAGAAAAATTCAATTACATAACGGATTAGTATTCCAAGATTTTAATCTATTTCCTCATATGAGTATTTTGAGAAATATTACTGAGGCATTAATCTATGTATTAAAAAAAGACAAAGATGAAGCAACCGAAATTGCATTATCTCTTCTTGATAAAATGGGTTTAAAAGATAGAGCTTCTTCTTACCCTTCTCAACTATCTGGTGGTCAAAAACAAAGAGTTTCTATAGCTAGAGCTCTTGCACTAAAACCAAATGTACTTTGGTTTGATGAACCAACAAGTGCCTTAGACCCTGAATTAACTGGCGAAATTCTAAAAGTTATTAAAGATCTAGCCAAGGAAAAAATGACTATGGTTGTTGTAACACATGAAATGGCGTTTGCAAAAGAAATTAGTGACAGGGTAATTTTTATGGATGATGGAATCATTGCTGAAAAAGGTACTCCTGAAGAAGTATTTGATAATCCTCAAAATCCAAGAACTAAACAATTTTTACAACGATTTTAATAGTCACATTTGTTTTATAATTCTACCTGCATGCGATAATTGTATTTCTTTATTTTTGTAAACACATTTACCGTTTACAAAAACATATTCAATTCCTTCAGGTGGAATTTTGACATTATAATTTGTAGAATTATCTTTTAAATTATCGATATCCATTACAACAATGTCAGCCCAATACCCTTTTTTTATTGCACCTCTATTTGCAATTTTAAATCTTTTAGCACTTTTATAACTCATATTATGAATCAAATTAACTAAGGAAATACTTTTTCTTTGTTTATAAAATACATCGATTAAATGAGTCGCAGCTTGATAAGATCTAGGATGTGTTGGAATGGAAGATTTTTCATCACCACTATAAATTGCATCTGTTCCAAAACACATCAATGGATGATTTAAAATTTTATCCATACTTTCAAAACTTTGAGTAATATCAGTCATCAGAGCAACTCCACTTTCCTTTTGCAGAATATCAAATAAAGCCTCATAACAAGAATCATCATCATCCTTATTTTTTAAAAGCATTGCAATTTCTCTTAAACTTTTATTCTCAAAATTCCTCTGAGATTCTAAATACATAGTAAAAATATTATCAAAGCCACACATTTTAACTATTGAGTCCCAATTTTCACCTTTTATCATACTATTTTTAATAAGAGTTCTTTCCTTTTGATTTGATAATGCCTTTTTCAAATCTGAATTAGATAATCTCAAATAACTAGGTGGGAGTAAACTATAAAGAGATGTAGAACCATATTCATAGGGATATTGATCGAATCCTATATCTAAATTATTGTTCTTAGCTTCTTCAATCATATTTAACATTTTATCTACATACTTTTGATTTTGAACACCAATAGCTTTTAGGTGACTAATTTCAATTCTACAACCAACCTCTTTGGCTAAACTAATAACTTCTTCTAAAGAATTAATTACATCATCACCTTCACATCTATGGTGTGTTGTAAAAATTTTATCATGCTTTTTAACAACTTTTAATAAAGCAATTAATTCTTTTTTCTCAGCATATAAACAGGGTGCATAATATAATCCTGTGGATAAACCTATACATCCCTGTTTTAAACTTATATCCAATAAATCACACATTTGCTCAATTTCTAAATCTGTTGCAGCTCTGTTTGCATTTGGCTTAATTACATTTGCTCTCAGAGCAGTGTGACTTTGCAAAAATAATATATTAGTATTTGGAAGATTCTCTTTGGCCTTATTACAAAATGTATCAAAATCTGAAAAATCATAATCAAAAGTTCCAAGTACATCTTTAGTTAAATCTTGCATAGATTTAACTACAACATCATCATTTAAATTAATTGGGAAGGGACCTATTCCACAATTTCCTGCAATTTCTGTTGTTATTCCTTGTTGAATTTTAGCTAACATATCGCTAGATCGTCTTATTTGTAAATCGCTATGACCATGAACATCAATAAAACCAGGAGTTACTATCTTATCACTACAGTCTAAACTAGAGCAGTTAGTTAATGGAGTATTACAGTTTTTATTAATATCTTCAATCTTTTCACCATTAACAGTTATATCAGCTTTAAAACTTTCATTATTTAAGCCATCAATTATTGTACAATTCTTTAATACAATTTTTTTTGAATACATTTTTAAGTCCTTAAATGGTTAATTCAAACCAATTTCTTTAATTAGGTCTATCACAATTAAAAAGGCTTTTCAAGTTATTATAACAAGCAAAAATTAACTTTTTGATAAATCTATTAATGAATCTAATTCACTTAATAAAGAGGTCTCAAACATGTTAACGAGATTAGAATAATTTCCTCTCTTTAAAGTTAGAGTTAAATTGGCTTTTAACTCTTGTATCAAATCTAGAGGAATGATTGCTAAAGGATATTTACCTTCTAGTAAAATAAGAGCAAAAACTACTGAAGCGAAAACAAAGTTGTGATCAGAAAAAGGTTGTATTCTAAGTAATTGAGAGAACATAAAGGTTGCCCTAACAAGAGCATTCAAGCTCGACCATTCACTTTCAAATTGAAAAATGAGTGTTTCAATTTGCATAGCTACATTAATTTCTTTCTCGTCTAAAGCTATTTTATTATTCACATTTCTTTCTCTATATTTAGAAACATAATAATCATCAATACCTTTATAAAGGTTATCATTAATTTCTCTAAGTCTATTGTTACTTAAAAAAGGATCTGTTATGGATTGAGTTGGTAAAATTGGCCCAAACCCTGTTTGTTTAAAACAATTTACTATTATTGATTTTGCATTTAAAATCATCAACTGTGTTGAATAATTGATGGTAGGTACATATTCCTTATTTAAAACTCTAATCACATCATTTTCATCAACATTTTCTTGTGAAAAAGCCATCAGTAAAAAACGATTTACACTATCATCGAAATAAGATAAAAATCTATTTTGATTAGAAATAATTTTATTAAATTGATCATGTCTTTCAACTAGATTTTTAAAATTTATGGAATTAACTCTCAAATCAATATTTTTAATATGACGTATTATTCTTCCATCTGAAGGTTTTGGAGCGTTTGCAGGAATATTCCAAGCCCAACTTGACTTAGTAACTCCATCTATTCTATTCTCACTGCAGAGAATCCTAACTCGTCTTTCAGTAATTCCCCACTTTTTACTAGCTTCTTTAACGCTTATATACTTCATATAAATATCTCCACCATAACAATACCCAATTAGGTATTATAACTTCTTTTAATATAATACAAACAACACATATAATATAGTTTTATAACATAAATTAGTATATATTTGTCTATAAAAAAAAGATAGTTCTATGTAAAAAAAAACACCAATCAGTTTGACCTTTTCTTCAATTTTGTTAATAATAAAGAGGATGCTTTTTTTACATCCTACCTTTTTTCAAGGAGCATTAAACTCAATGAGTAAATATGATGTTGTTATTGTTGGTTCGGGACCTGCAGGTATGGGGTGCGCTTTTTCTCTTTTAGAACAAAAACCTTCTCTTAAAATCCTTATTCTAGATTCTCATAAATATTCTACTGGTGGTATGAGAAATGATTGTAAAATGAATTTCACTTACCCAATTGGTTTTCCTTTAGAATATTGGGAAGAAGAAATGGCAAGTGAATATTTAAAGAAAGTAATCGAATTCTTTAGTCCAGATATTCTAGATAAAACAAATATTGAAAACTACCAAAAAAGAGCTACTAGGCTTGGCTGTAGTTTATTATCAATCAAACAAACTCACCTTGGTACTGATGGTGGTTTATTGTTAATTAAACAACTACTAAAGAGATTAGATGAATATGGTGTTGAATTATCTCTTGGAGAAACTATGATTTCTTTAAATAATGATAAAAAATTTATCACAACAGATAAAAGAAATATCCATTATTCAAAATTACTAATTGCACCAGGAAGACAAGGTTTCCATTTCTTACAAGATGTTATGAAATCTTTAAATATTGACTATGTTGATAATATTGTTGATATCGGAGTTAGAGTTGAAACTCAAATTGACCAATATCCAATTGTTAAAGATTATTATGACCCAAAATTTTACTTCCCTGAAAAAGTTAGAACTTTTTGCACAAATAGTGGTAAGGCACATGTTGTAAGAGAAACTTATACAACTTCAAGAGGAGACAAGTGGTACAGCGTTAATGGTCATGCATATTCAGCAGATGGAACAAATCAAAATGGTTTAGTTAACTTTGCAATCTTAAAAACTGTAAAACTTACAGCACCATTGGCAAGTGGACAGCAGTATGCTGAAAACTTAGGCATACAAGCTGCACTTCTAGGTGGAGGAAGACCTTTAATGCAAAGAGTTGGTGATTTTAGATTGGGTTCTAGAAGTAAAGAACATACTTTTAATAGCGATCCTTACAACTTCAAGCCATCCCTTCCAAATTGTTGTCCAAGTGATATATCTTTAGCTATGCCTTCAAAAATTCTTAGAGCAATTTGGCGAGCTATGAAAAATCTTGATACAATTGTACCTGGTGTATTACATCCCTCAACAATAATGTATTATCCTGAAATAAAATTATATGCAAATAAACCTACTTACAAAGATGAGCATTTCATGGTTTGTGAAGATGTTTATTTTGCAGGAGATGGTGCTGGAACCTCTAGAGGAATTACCGGTGCTTGGGCTAGCGGTATGAGAGTAGCTATGGGAATGTTGAAATAATACAATAATTTAAATCTAGAGCCTCCAATATTAATGGAGGCTACTTTTTTACCTATTTCTATTGCTTATAACAAATAGACTTGACCAACAGAACATAAATAACAAGGAATGTGGACTTAAATTAAATATAGGCAATTGTTCGAAAATACCACTTATTAAAATAGCTAGAAACTGACTAATAAAAATTAAAATAAATCTTTTTCTTCTAAATGATGAAATAAAATATCCCTTTACAAAATCAGTCACTGAATAAATTATAAAATAAATAAATCCTAATAAAGCAAAAATTCCATAATTGACTATAAGAGTTATATAAATATTATGATATCTTCCATTATTGTGGATAAACGAAGAACTTCTTTTGGGCAACAACTCAGCCATTCTATTATACATATGCTGATCATTTACCCCAAAAATATATTTTGATTTATCCATAGATAAAGCAACCTTCCAATTATTAGTTCTTCCACTACCAGTTTTTAACCACTTAATCCTAAGCAAATCGTTAATTATAAATTCACGAGTGGTTATAGCCAATTCAGAATTAAAAGAGAACACATAAATTAAAAAAATTATTAATAAAATAGCTAAAGAAATAAAAATAATTTTCAATACATAGTAATGTTCATGTTGTGTTTTCCTTAGCAGTATTAATATAGAACAAGCAAAGAAAACCAGACTAATTAAAAATGATAGTAGTGCACCCCTAGATGCAGTCAAAACCAAGTTGAAAATATTGAACAATAATAATATTGAAAAAACATATTTTAACTTTGAAGTTTTAAAATAAATTATTAAAAATACATAAATATAGAAAGAGTAAAGCAGTAAATATGCATAAGTATTGGGATTTTGCATTAATCCAATTAATCTAGAAGATTGAGGTGCAACACTTAAATAAAAATTCCTTAATCCAATATTTCGTACACCATTTATTAGATTAGTATGAGTAATAAAAAATATTATAAAAGTTGCAATTGAAAAAGCAGATAATATAATAACTATTAACAGAGCTACCTTTACCATAGTCTCCATCCAATTAAACCTATCTACAAAAATAAGCATTATACAAAAAAATAAAATTGAATGTACAATAAAAAAGGCATTATTATATGTATTAAAGATTGTTCCTTGAAAGATTGTTAAAACACATAAATATAGAGTATATAGTAAAATCCATTTAATATAAGGAAGTCGTAGAACACTCTTTTCTTTATTTATTTTATAGTCTTGATAAAGTAATAAACCACCAAACACTAATAAAAGAACTTGAGAGATTGGAATTATATAGGTTAATAAAATTTGTAAATAATATGGTAAACTCTCTTTTATATATATTGTGTTGTATAAGATAGTTAAAAAAACAAAATAATATAAATATTTTATTTTGGTTTCTATTAGATTCTTGGTAGTAATAAAGCATCTCTCCAATATTTATATTGAAAAATATTAATCTTTCCTTGATAATATGTAAATATTATATTAAATAAAAAATTAATTATTTAATCAAAGTTATTTTAAACTAAATACAATAAGGTTATCAATGAACAAATATTTCCAATTCCAAAATAAACATAAAAAATTGATACTTTTAATAATTGCGTTATTAACAGTATTTTTCACATTCCATCTAACTTATCTGAAATTAAATGCTGATTTTAATACTTTATTTAAGCAAACGGGAACCCAGGTTTATTACCCATCAGGTAATGTAGATATGGAAAAAATTAACACTTTAATAAACAATTATGAACCTCTTAATAATTTATCGCCTATAGAAATAGCAAATATTGATATCCCAACAAATTATAATGATGAACAAAATATAACTTATCCAACAATAACTGAAAATGAAAAAGATTTAAAAGCTAGTACGAACTTATTACTATTGATAAGTAGTGAATATTTCTTTACTCCAGTTTTTTTAAATACTTTGGACATTTGTTTAGAAAATCTAGAAAACACTAAAGAAGTTCATAAAATTTCTTCTGTCTTTGATTATGTTACCATTGAAAAGAAAGGGACTCGATTAGCCTTAGTACCGATATCCCAAAAAAATGACAATGAAAAATGGAACAACGAATCAACCACACTGTTAAAGCAAAGAATTGCAAAAGATCCTACCATTACCGGGTATCTAGTTGGAGTTGATCTAAATTCAGCAATATTTAATATTAATACAGCTAATTTAAATGAAGAAGAGATATATAACTTACTTGAAAACTTAAAACCTTTACAACAATTTGGGGCAACTTTTGCTATTACAGGTCAATTACCCATTAATTATAGAATAATGTATTATTTAGAACATGATTTATCCCTTCTTCTATCATTGTGTTTTTTAGTAATACTTATAATTTTTTATATGTCTTTTAGATCAAAAAGAAGCATGATCTTGCCTTTCTTATTATCTGTTGTGGCAATAATTTGGACTCTAGGAACAATGTCCTTTTTGGAATATGAATTATCCTTGATTAATATTGTTACTCCTTGCATGGTATTAATCCTAGGAAGTTCCTACGTAGTTCATATATTAAGTGAATATTTTGATCAATATAATAAAGAAGATGATACAAATATTACATTGAATGTAACTAAAAAAATACATAAAACTATATTACTAGCTGCATTAACAACTATAGCAGGCTTTCTTAGTTTATTAATTTCAAAAGTTGATGGTCTTAAAGAATTTGGGATATCGGTTTCAATAGGTATAATTTATTGTTCCATATTATCTTTGACTATGTTACCTATAGTACTAAGTTATTTAAAATCTCCTAAAAGTAAAAATATTAATACATATAAAAATGGACTTTTAACAAAGACAATAAATAAAATATCTATATTAATCACTTCAAAATGGTATCTATTTATAATAGCATTTCTAATCATAATTTTAGGATTTATATATACAAAAGATAAAGTAGCAGTTGATACAAACTACATGTCTTACTTCCCCTCTTCAGATAGAATTGTAAATGATACAAAAGAAATTTCTAAAGCTCTTGGAGGAGATATTCCCTACGAAATAATTATTGAAGCTCCGGATAATAGTGACAAATTCTTTTTAGATCCTATAAATTTAGAAAAAGTTTATGCCTTCGAAAAAATTGTTATGCAAAATCCTGATGTAATGCAAAATATTTCTTTTTCATCATATGTAGCTTTTTTAAATAAAACATATTCTAATAATGAAGAAATACCTACAAACAAAGCCCTTTTAAATTTATTTGACAGATTAATTATTACTCTTAAAAATAATAATGAAAGTACATTATTGTCAAAAGTTATTAGCTCTGATGGAAACAAACTAAGAATATTTTTTCAAACATTTGATAGCAAAAATGGTGATATAGCGACAATTTCTAGCAGCAAAGAACTAGAAAAATTAATGATAGAAGCTTTAGAGTTATTACCTAAAAATACTAAAGTTACTTTCTCAGGTACAAATGCAAAAGCTTTAAAATTTAGTAACCAATTATTATTAGACCAAAATAATTCTCAATTATTAGCTTATCTTCTAGTATTTATAATTGCTTCTTCAGCCTTTTTATCAATTTATAAAGGTTTATTAACCCTGATTCCAGTAATAGTTGCCATAATGATGAATTATGTTTTCATGTATATATTAAACATACCATTTGATATGGTTACTGTTAGTTTTGCTAGTGTTGCTATTGGAGCTGGAGTAGATGATGCAATTCATTTCTTATTAAAATTTACAAATTTACAAAAAGAAAATGATTCTATAAGCACTAAAGAAGCAATATCATTAACAATAAATAGTACAGGTCGTCCAATAGTATTAACTACATTATCAATTGTATTAGGAATGATAATGTTAACTTTCGCCTCATATTTACCAATAAAATACTTTGGATTATTAATGAGTATTGCATTAATGGATTCAATGTTAGCTACTATACTGATCCTACCATCAACAATTCTATTTATTGATGAAATACAAGTTAAGTTAAAAAGAAAGGCTAAATCCAGTAGTCAATTGTAAATCAGAACTATTACTTCCTAAATGATCATAATTGTATGTTATAATTGCATCAAGTTGTGCAAAAGTTTTTATACTATCACTTATCTCTAAACTAGAATATAATCCAGCAACACCTGTATAGCTCAATCCAGTTTTACTAGTATCATAAAAATTAATTAAAGATAAAAAACCAGGATCATCATATGTTCCACCTACAGTTGACCAAGGGGTATCTATATCAAAAGTTCCATGAATCATTCCAAATAGATTAGTTTCTACAATTATTTTATTTTTATTAAAACCATATCTATTATTAAAATTAACAACAAGGGCATCTCCTCCATATTTGTACCCTAAAAATTGTACATCATAAACAATTCCACTGTTTGAATAGGTGTTACTAAACTCTCTCGTCGCTACAATGAAATTAATCCCATAGCCATCTTGAACTATATCTTCACTAGGATTAGTATCTCCTTTATCTCTTAAATATAAATATGGAGAAGTATAAGCAACTTCAAAGGTTGATAACAAAGATATTTTTTCAGTAGAAAAATCTCTTTTCACACCTAGAATTACTCCATAAGCATTTGGAGAATAAGAACCATTGGTGCTTTCAGTAAGTCCAAAAACCAAATCATCAATTACAATTTGAGAATAAATATTTGTATGATTCGAATAAGTAAAATCAAAATCTAAGGATATGATAGAATTACAATTAGCTTTTTGGAAAAGACTATGATAAGAAAGCATAGGGTTAAAAGCTCTAAAATCAATTGTTGAATCCTCACTAGCATACATTAACCCTTCTGATAGAGCCCAACCTAATCTATTATTGAAAACTCTTCCCTCTACTTTGTGAGCGACAAACATAGAAAAACCTTGTAATTCATCAAGTTGAGAAGTATTTAAATCAAAGCCATCAGTTTCAACATAATTCAGTTGATGAGGGAAAAAAGAAACTAGATAAGTATATTTGTACTTATTTCCAAAAGAAGTAAATTTAAAATAATCTTGATATTTTAAATTATCTGAAATAAATAAATTACCAGAAAGTCCTGCTCCCCAGTCAATATTATCTCTACCAATCTGCAAATTCCAATAAGTCCCACCAAAAGAGGCAAAGGCCCTTTGTGGCATATTTGTTTCTATATCAGTTTCAAAAGAAAGATTAGTCAATCCAACAATATTGGTTTGGAAACTACTTGATCCAAAAGGAATTTCTGTAACTCTAGCTGAACCAAAAGAAAAATCAGAAAGCCCATATAACAGAGAGTCTGCATATGCACTTAAATTTAAATCAAGTAAATTTTTTTGTTCTGTCCAATCTCTAACCCAGGTATCTCTTTCAATATAATCTATGGTATTGGAATGTGAATAAGTTTCTATATTGATATCTATTGGCATATCAATATCAACACCTTCAGATACTTCAAAAGTATAACTATCTAATTTATTTCTTACATAATTATAGGTATCTCGTCCTATTTTATCTAAATTATTGCTATTAATTTGTTGCAACATCAATTCCAATTCAGCTATTGAATAAGGAGCACTCATTGATGGAAGAGCATAATTTGATTTTATATAAAGTGAAGATATTGCATCAATCAACCCATCTTCATCATTAGCTGGAACAATATATTGTTTATTTGAGGCAGCAATTATAATATTG
Source organism: Sphaerochaetaceae bacterium (assembly GCA_963677735.1). GTDB lineage: Bacteria > Spirochaetota > Spirochaetia > Sphaerochaetales > Sphaerochaetaceae > Pleomorphochaeta. The sequence goes on along the minus strand of OY782505.1, from coordinate 487,343 downwards.
CTCAACACACATAATATTATAAATAGATAGATTTTTTTAATTTTCAATTATTTACTCACAAAAATTTATTTTACCTTTTTTTTTAAAGTTATCATTAATTATTTAATATATCAACAAATAATTGCGTTCTAATACTTGATTTGAGTTAGCAATATTATTATTTAAATTACTATTATAAAGAAATTTGATTTTTCTAAAGTGCGTTTTTTTATAAAAGTTAACAAAACAATAAGTAAATAATTAATTTCAAGTATATTAATTAGAATGATAAATATTTATGTAACCAATTAACACTTAACTCTTTCCATTGACCACAATGTTCATCTGCTTTATAACAATCTGCAGTGCACATTGAAAGCCCATGTTCTCCGTTAGGAAACATATGAAACTCACAAGGTACATTGTTTTCTACTAAAGAGTTAACATATAATAGACTATTTTTAATATTTACAGTTTCATCATCTTGGGTGTGCCAAATAAATGTTGGACAAGTATCTTTTGTAACCTGATTTTCTAAACTCAATAATTCAACTAAATCATCTCTGTTATTTGTCACATTATTTTTTGAACCTAAATGAGTATTTTCCTTCATAGTAATTACAGGATAACTAAGTATACAAGCATCAGGAGAATTTAAACCATCTCTTATTTTTGTTATATCTTGAATCTTAGGATTATTGTATAAAGTTGAAATTGATGCAGCTAAATGAGCCCCAGCTGAAAAACCAATAACTGCTATCTCAGTAGGATTTACATAAAATACACTAGCTCTATTTCTTATTTGAACTAGAGCATCACTTAACTCTAATAACGGGTTTAAATCTGTTGCATCTTCATTAATTGAATAATTTAAAATAAAAGTATTAAAACCTTGAGCAAAATAATATAGTGCAACAGGATCTTTTTCTCTGTCTGAAATTTTCTCATATCCACCACCTGGGCAGATAATCATACCACTTCTAATATTTTTTAATAAATTATCATCATTGAAATCATGGATATAACCAACTAATGGAACTTTCTTTGGCCCAACTGATAACTGTACAATTCTCATATTTTTCTCCACTTATTTCTTTTTCGGATAGAGAGGACTTGAACCTCCGACATCTTGCTCCCGAAGCAAGTGCGCTAGCCTCTGCGCTACTATCCGATTCAAATAACACTCTATTAAGATTTAAAGATAGTGTCAAATATTTTACTTGATATTTTGATTATTATAAGTTTTAATGTATCTTATGAAATTTGCCCATACAAAACTAATTCTAATAGCTCTAATGCTAATTATTCCTTTAAGTCCTATTTTTTCTCTGTCCCTTACAAGTGAAGTAACCGATGTAATACAAATTGATGAAATGGGAAATAGTATTTTCCCAGTAAGTTTTTATATAACATATGATGTAACAGAATTTAACTTTATTGAAGATTATACAACAGAGATGACCTTTGATTTAAATGGTGGGTATGATGAAAGAGATGTCTTTCAAGATCCAATAACTGGACTTGAAGAATGGTGTGATAACTATGATGAAGTTGAAAATTCAACATATTTAGACTCGGAATACGGGGCTGTTTTTACTGGATGGGAAATGAAATTTACTCAACCTTTACCAATTTCTGAAAAAATACCTGGAAAAATTTCTGCCTGGGCAAGTGTAGCAGGTCATTATGAACAAGCAATTGAGGCTCTTGAAATATATAGAGAAGATGATCCTTATGATAATAATGATACCTTTTTCTCATTAATAGCTGAGGAAGATGATGATGTTTATTTTTATGGTATACCTGAATTAAATGGGAATAGATACTTATATGATTCAACATTAAATATAGGGTCAATTTATAAGCATAAAATCGATGGAATATCTATAACTCATGAATTATCATTAAAAGTTGCTCCATCTTGGTTTTTTAATGATTTAGATTATTTTGGGGGAAGTACAAGTTATACTCGCCTAGATTCAGAGTTAACTTTATCTAAAACACTTTATAAAACTTCGTATGAAGACTTTTTTAGTGACAGTAAATTCAGATTATTTAGCGTAGTTCTCAAAGATGAGCTTGATTATAGATATTTAAATGGCTCAGCTGTTCCAATGTATATTTCTGATTATAGTAATTTACACCATGATGTTAACAATAAATTATCTCTAAATTTTTATGGACCACAAATTTTTGCAAAAGATTGGTATCCAAAACTCCAACTCTATTATTACACTGATTTTAGATGGGGTGAATTAAATAATTTAGATTCACAATATTCTGAATACAATAGTGGAGAATGGTCTAATAAAATAGGTGGTTATATTGATATGAGAATATTAGGAATTATTCATTTTGGATATCAAGTTTATTATGAAATTGAAGATGCAGATATCACAAATGAAGCATATTTTTATGTAGAAATTTAAAAAAAAATTTTAAGCGCTCCATTTATTTAATAATTAATTCATTGACAGTAATTGATTGAAATGGTATTTTTCAAAAGATATATCCTTTTAATTGGATAAGAACTTTGTAGGAGAGGTTTATACATGCCTTCAAATGACAATAAAGGGACTGAAAAAGGTTCTAAAAAAAGTGTGAATATCAATTCACATAAGAAAAAGAAAGTTAGTGTTGGTTGGATTTTCGGAATGACAGTCCTAATCTTAATCGCAGTTTCATTCGTCGCAGCACCAGCAATAAGTGCTATTGTTGGACAATCCGTTACTACTTCATTAACGTTTGGTTCATACGATGGTGAAGAGATTGCTTACACTCAAGATTCTTACTTTTATGATCAATATCAAGCATATGGATCTCAATATGAAGGATCAACTTCAAATAGTGATTTAGCTCTTTATAATATTTGGAAAAGTGCTTTTGATAGTACTGTTTATTATGTTGCCATCAACAAAATGGCAGATGATATTGGCATTTTAACTACAGAAAACACTATCAACGATGCTATTATCAATAGCGGTTATTACAACGTTGATGGTAAATTTAGCAAACAGGTTTATGAAGAAACTTCAATTGAACAAAAAGAAGCTATTAGAAAATCTATAACAAGAACTCTTCCATATAACACTGTTTTATCTGACGTATCAACAGCATTAACAAGTGATGCAGAAACACAATATGTAGTTTCAATGGCTGACAATACTAGAAGTTTTGATTATGTTGTATTTGATAGCTCTTCTTATCCTAAAGAACTAGCTGCTCAATATGGTTTAACAAATCCTCAATTATTCTATAGTATTGATTTATCTATCATCAGTGTTGAAACACAAGAAGATGCTAATAACCTTATAAGTCAAATCAATAGTGGTTCATCATTTAGCGATGTTGCAACAGAAAGCAGTTTAGATAGCTATGCTTCAAATGGCGGAGAAATTGGAGTTGTTCCTTTCTATGCTGTTCAAAATAACTTTAAAGACCCACAAGAAGCTATAGAAATTTTATCAGGTACTGAAGGAAGTGTATTTGGTCCTTTAGAATCAGCAAGTGGTTGGGCAATATATAAGCTAAATGCTACTCCTGTAGCTGCTGATTACACAGACGAAGATACTATTAATATGATAAGAGCTTACATTGCAAGCAATGATGAATCTATCATGGATAGCTACTTATTAGAAAAAGCTAATGAATTTATTGCAAGCATTGATGATGATTTCGAGGCTGCCGCAGAAGCTGCACAATTAGAAGTTAATGTTGTAAGTTCAACAGCAAAAAGTATCTCAGACTCTCAATATATGAGTTCATTCAGTTATAGTGATGCTAATGGTGCTCTAGCAAGTGCTGCCACAGATGAAACTGTATTAAAACAGTTGTTTGATGCTGAAGTTGGATCAACTTTAGATCCTCTAAAAGTTAGCACATCTTATGTTGTAGTAAATGTTGCTTCTGAATCTTCTGATTCTGGGATGGGTGAATATCTAGCTAGTGTATATCCATATTATGCTTCACAACACAATACTACAGATTTACAATATGCTATTATGGCATCAGATAAATTAGAAGATAATTTTATGACTGTATTTATTGAAAAGATTTTAGGCTCTGCTAATTAATCTAAAATACAATCAAATTGATGAATATGTTAACTGGGACTGATATTATTTCAGTCCCTTTTTTATTTAAAAAATTAAATTACTGTTGTACAATGTTAATGAAGTAGAGGTAATATTATGCAAAACGAAATTACAAGTCCAACAAAACTTTTAACAATTAAAGGCAAACTTGCAAAGGAAGGTTGGGCACGACATCCTTATTTCAATTATGTAAAAAAAGAAATAAAGGCAAATAAGTTTAGAATTAAAGAATGGGATTATTATGCAATAACAAATCAAAAAGATGCATATACTATTGCAGTTACAATAAGTGATTTGGGGTACTCTACCCTAGTTTCAATTTCATACATTGACTATAAACTTAGAAAATATTCAACTGTTGATAAAGTTGTATTACTTCCTTTAAAAAAAATTAATTTAGCAAGTAATACTACTGAGGATAGTTACGTTAGTAAAAGTTATAGTAATATTAGAGCATGCTTTGTTAAAAGTGGGAGTGTAAGAAAATTAATGTTCAGCTCTCCTCAACTTGTTTTACCTAATGGAGAAATAGGACTTGATGTTGATATAAACCTAGATCAAGATAAAAACATGGAATCTATTAATATTGCTACAAGTTGGAAAGAAAATAGAAAAGCTTTTTATCTTAATGAAAAAATAAACTGTATGCCTGTAATTGGGACGATTAAAAGAGGTTATAATGTTGAAAATATTGAGCCTAATACAACTTTTGCAACTTTAGATTGGGGAAGAGGTAGATGGACCTACAAAAATACTTGGTATTGGGCTAGTTTATCTACATTAATTAATAATGAACCTGTAGGTTTTAATTTGGGATATGGATTTAGTGATAGAAGCTCTGCTAGCGAAGATGCAATCTTTTATAAAAACAAAATAAACAAACTTGATAGAGTCAAGTTTATCATTCCAGATAACTACTTAGAAAAACCTTGGAAGTTTAAAGATAATGAGGGACGATTAGATTTAACTTTTAATCCATTAGTGGATAGAAAAGGATATTTTAACTATGGAATTATAAAAAGTGACCAACATCAAGTTTTTGGTGAATTCAGTGGAAAATTAATTTTAGACAACAAAGATATTGTATTATTGGACAAACATTTGGGTTTTGCAGAGAAAGTAGCTAATAAATGGTAAATCATAGTTGTAATTAGTTATGTTTTATGGTTTATTAATGACGGACATAAATTTAATAAAACAAATAATTACTGATGCGCAGTAATTGTTTAAATCAAAATAACGATATAGGAGTTACATGCCAGATTTAACTAATTTTAAGAAACTAGGTCTAAGCGAACAGACCTTAGAAGCCCTAAGTGAAAAGGGATTTGAAGAACCAACAAAAATACAAGAAGAGTGTATTCCACTTTTATTAAAAGACCAAGTCGATGTTATAGGACAAGCTCAAACCGGAACCGGTAAAACAGCTGCCTTTGGTCTACCGATTTTAGAAATTGTTGATCCTTCAATTAGAGCGGTGCAAGCATTAATACTTACACCAACAAGAGAACTTGCAATACAAGTTGCGGATGAAATCACCTCATTAAAAGGTGGTAAGAGAATTGAAGTTACATCAATTTATGGAGGAGCCTCCATAGATAATCAATTGAGAAAATTAAGAAGAGGCGTTCAAGTTGTTGTTGGTACCCCAGGGAGAATCCAAGACCACTTAAAAAGAGGTTCCTTAAAATTAAACCAACTTAAATTTGCTGTACTCGATGAAGCTGATGAAATGTTAGATATGGGATTCATAGAAGACATTGAGAATATTTTATCGAAAACACCAAATGAAAAAAGAATGCTTTGTTTCTCGGCAACAATGCCTAAACCAATTCTATCTTTAGCAAATAGGTTTATGGTTGAGCCTACTGTTGTAAGAGTAAAACAAACAGACATTACTAAGAATTTAACAGATCAAGTATATTTTGAAGTAAGGGAAAGCGATAAGCTTGAAGCTCTTTGCAGAATTATTGATATGGAAGAAGCTTTTTATGGAATAATTTTCTGTAGAACTAAAGTTCAGTGTGATGATATTAGTAGAAAACTTCAAGATAGAGGTTATGATGCTGATGCACTTCATGGTGATTTATCTCAGAAACAAAGAGAACTAATTCTAAATAAGATGAAAAAACATAATCTCAGTATCATTGTAGCAACTGACGTTGCCGCTAGAGGTATTGATATCAATGATTTGACTCATGTTATCAACTACTCCATTCCTCAAGCTCCAGAGGCTTATATACACCGTATAGGAAGAACTGGTAGAGCTGGTAAGATGGGTACTGCTATTACTTTTATTACACCATCTGAATTTAGAAAATTTAACTTCATCAAAAGAGCTGCTAAAACTGATATTAGAAAAGCCTCAATACCTGAAGCAAAAGAAATTATTTCAATTAGAAAAGACAGAATTGAAAGTGAATTATTATCTCTTTTAACAAATAATGTTGAAAATGAACAATTTATACCAATTGCTCGTAAAATGCTTGAATCATATGATAGTGAGCAAGTATTAGCATCAGTATTAACCCATTTTTATAAAGATGCTCTTGATGAAAGTAAATATAAAAACTTATCTTCTTCTAGAAGAGGTAGAAGCAATGACATGCCATCTAGATTCCAGGAAGATGAAGATGGTTTTGTAAGATTGTTTATTGCTAGAGGTAGAAAAGATGGTCTTGGAAAAAGAGAATTAGTTTCTTATTTAACAAGCAAAGTTAAAGCTACTGATCAAGATATTCAAAACGTTACAGTTAGAGATGAATTCTCATTTGTATCTGCACCTTTTGAAGTAGCTGAAGATATTATTAGAATTATCAATCAAGGGAACACTAGTAGTAAACCAATTGTTACTAGAGCAAAACCAGATAATCCTAATGGTAAGCACTTAACTAGAAATAAAAGATCTTCTTCAAGGAGAAGTGAAAGACGTCCTTCTAGAAAGAGAGCAACTGAAGATTTCCAACCATACGGCAAAGATTCTTATAAAAGTGATGATTGGGATACAAAGCCCTCCTCTTCTACAAAGAAAAAAGCTCATGGGAAATACAATAAAAATTCTCGTAGAAGATAAATAATTAAAGTCTCCTGAAAAGGAGACTTTTTTGATATTTTACAAATTTTCTTTATATTTATAATATTCTTTATCGACAATTTCTAACAAAGGAACACAACCAAATGAAATTGGCAAAGTATTGAGATTATTTTCAATTTCTTTTCTAATTAACTCATCAGATGAATATCTTTTTAAAATTTCAACTTGCTTTTCAATATTATTTTCAGCCCAACCAATTTTTTTATAATTCATAAAGTCTATAAATGCTCTAGAAGTATATAATAGCTCACTCATCAAAAAGGGTCTTTTAAGATATAATGACTCTAAAAGAGAATTAGCTCCAGTCTTACCCACTTGAAAATCACATGCTTTTATGTATAACCCAATATTTTCAACATAACCGGGTGTTACTAAATCAAGTTTAGGATATTTTTTTCTAAGATTTTTATATTTTAAAGTTGTTGCTTTCGAAAGATTTCCTAGGACGATAATTTGCCAATCTATATCTTTTCGGAGAATTTCTTTAATTAGTTTTACATTGCCAATTCCTTCACCACCAAAATTAAGGATAATAGTAAATTTTTCTTTATCTAGCTTTAGACTTTCTCGAGCTTTTATTTTATTTACATTCCCATATTTCATAACATCTTTTTTCAATGGAAAAGGAACAATCATAATCTTTTGTTCTATTAAGCCTTTTCTTATACAATTATTTTTACCAAATTCAGAAGCTATAAAAAATTTTGTAACTTCATTTGAATTGCCAATTATGGGATTGTCAAAAACATCAGCAACATAAACAAAAATAGGAATATCAATCTTAGTAATTTTAACTAAAGAGGTTAAAATAGGATGCGCTAAATAATTGGTACATAAAATATAATCAGGTTTTTCTTTATTATACCAGGAAATAAAATTTTCAGCGTAAAAACTTATGTTTTCCGCTATTACCTTGATTACATTTCTGACAAATGGACCATCTAATTTACCATTAAGAAATCTTTCTGCTCTAGGATAATGTAAATTCATTCTCCACCATTGTTTAACAATTTTATTCCATCGGCTGGCGCCTAATATTAAAAAAAGATTATCCAACGTGGCTTCATTGCCCATTTTTGAATAGTGATCATACAATGCTTTAGCAGGAACATAATGGCCCTTACCTGCATCAACGTATATAAATGAAACTTTCATTTTTCCCCAATAATTGAAATTTAAATAACTAACAATTTTTTGTAGTCTAGCAAAAAAAATATTTAGTGTCCATCTAAGATTTTTATAATAAAATTCTTGAATATGACTATATAATACATGTTATTCTAGTAATTTTAAAATTAAATAGACCTATAATTTAATATGATCATCATATCTTTCTGATAGAATAGATCTTACAAAAGATTTGTCTTTCTTTAAAATTTTTGAGCCTCTAGTAATTTTACATAAACTTATTTTATGTTTTGCTGCAATCTCTCTTTGAGGGATTCCTTTATATAAGTCTTTAAGTAGGTCCCATCTTAGAATAAAATCCTTTTGTTCTCTATCTGTAAACATCTCACTAAACAATCTTTTCATCTCTTCAGGATCAGTTGTATCGCAAAATATTGAAATCAAATCATCGTAATCATTCATATATATTTCTCCATATGTCTTTTCTATAATAAAGGTGCAAATAATCTTAGTATCAATCTAAAGAAACGCTTTATTAACCTAACAGACATAACATCATTATAATTTATCTGCTTGCTTACCACAAACAAATTTCTCATATCTTCTTTCACATCATATATAATAGAAGAGCCATAAAAAGCAACCCCACATTCAAAATGCAAATAAAATGACCTATAATCTAAATTTACGGTACCAATAATTGACACCTTATCATCAGATATAAAGGTTTTAGAGTGAATGAAACCAGGAGTATATTCATATATTTTCACACCATTCTTTATTAAATCATGATAATAAGATTTAGACACTTCATTAACATACTTCTTATCTGGAATATAAGGCACAACAATTCTAACATCAACCCCGCTTTGGGCTGCAATTGATAAAGCATTGAACATACTTCTTGTAATAACTAAATATGGAGTTGTTATCCAAACATAATCTTTTGCCATATTAATAATTTGCAAATAAGAAGTTTCAGCCATAGCAACCTCATCAAGAGGATTGTCTCCAAAAGGTTGTACAAAACCGTTTGATTTTGCTTCTAGTGTAGGTTGAAATTTAGTTAAGTCGCCATCTAAGCCTTTTGTTACGTCCCACATAGATAAAAATAATACTGTAAAATCCCATACAGCCAAACCATTGATTTTAACTGCATTATCTTTCCAATGTCCAAATCTTATTGTTCTATTTATATATTCATCAGCAAGATTAAGACCACCAGTATATGCAACATTACCATCGATTACACAAATTTTTCTATGGTCTCTGTAATTTAGACGACTATTTATATGTGGTTTTACAGGGTTAAAAGCTCTAGCTTTAAATCCCATTGATCTTAACTTTTTAAAATAGTTACTAGGAATTCCTCCAATACAACCAAAATCATCATATAAAATTCTAACCTCTACACCTTGTTCTTGCTTTTGCACTAAAACATCTAGAACTTGGGACCACATTTCTCCAAGAGATATAATAAAAAATTCTAAAAAAATAAAGCGTTCAGCTTTTTTTAACTCTTGGATGAAATCAGGAAAAAATTCATCACCAGTTGAAAAGTAAAAGGCATCAGTTTTTTGCCAAGGAGAACTAAAGGCTGCTTTCGAAATATAATTAGATTGTCTAGCCAAGTCTGTATCAAATTCTTTTAGCTTAGAAAAAACTTCCTCTTTGTTTGAATTAAAAGCTCTTGTTTTATTGTAATTCCTTACAAATTTAGATAATTTTTTTTTGCTAAACAATGATAGCGTTTTCTTTCCAAAAATTAAATAAAATAATGCTCCATAAACTGGAAAAATCATTATAATAAGTAGCCAACCAATTGCATATTCAGGTTCATGTTTGTTAAATATTACCCAAATTCCAAATACAAATGAAATAATAACAAAGACTTGAGACCAAACAGTGTTATTAATTGCTCTAGAAAAAAGCAAAATAATTATAACTAATTGAGCCGTTATTAAAATGGCTGAGAAAAATAATCGACTTGTAATAATTTTAATTAATTTTTTCAATTTTATTCCTGTAACAAATAGTTAGTTAACATAAAAACTATTTACATAGATTTTATGTCAATAACTAAATAATGTTATAAATTTTGCTAAGAATTAAATATCATTTTCTTTATTTGCATTTACCCAGAAGTCTATTGGATAAACTGTATATCCAAATTTAGCTGATAATGTACTTGGATCAACTTTGAATAAAGAAGGAAGTTCGTGAATATAAACGCCTTTTTCTATTTCATTTTTCACTAAATGATCAGGTAAAATAATTTCTAATGCTAATTTATTTATTTCTGATTCAAGAGGATCAGTGAAAATAGATTTTGTTCTAAATCTTACACTATCAGATAATAAATCAATACCTTCCAAATCAGTTAATACAAATTTTGCAATTAAATAAGCAATACTTTCCTTTACTACTCCTGCGGGTCTATCCCTGTTCATTAAAAGATACCAACCTGCTCCCTTATCAAACTTCTTAGTCTCTTCACTTTTAACACGAATCAATTTACCCGTAATAGCAGGGTTCAACATTGGAGAGCAATAAATTCCCAAATTCATTCTTTGTGCTAACTTAACAACATTAACCGGACCTTTCTCTTGAAATTCTGGTAGTATTTGGAAAAAAGTTTCTTTATCCATTCAGATGTCTCCTTCAACTAAATTATTAACCCATTATTTTTCGGGTAATACTTTATATCATTTTAGCATTTTTTTATATTTTTTACAAATTATTATTTTTTAGCTTTTCAGCCTTTTCTTTCTCATATTTTAAGGCATCACGCAAAGAGAACTCGCAACCACAATATTTTTGTCTATATAAGCCCAATTCTCTACTTAATTGAATACTTTTAGCATATCCATCTTTTTTCTTAAAGTTCTTTTCAACAAATCCTGTATATTTTTTTCCAATTTCAAAAATTCTTAAACTATTTTTGTATCTACTTACAGTTAATGTAGTGGTAAAATATTTTATTGAAAGTTGTTTAGCCTTTTCATGAGTCATAGATAAATTATAATCAAAACAAATAGAACATCGTTTACCACCCTCTTGTTCTTCTTCAAGTCCTTTAATACTTTCTAACCATGCCTGATGATTATAGTCATTTCTAAGTACTTCTAGATTATGAAATTCAGCTACTTTTAGCAGCTCAGAAAATCTTTTATTATTTTCATCCTGAGGATAAATATTATCATTAGAAAACCAAAGAATGACTTTATAACCATCTTCAATCAATCTTTCAACACATGTTGTACTACAAGGAGCACAGCAACAATGAAGTAATAATCTTTTATCTTCTTCTTTATGTTCTATCATCTTTATTACCTTTATTTATTATATGAGATTATATTAATAATATTAAAAAGTAACAACTAACTTTCTTTTCATATTTATTTGTTTATTTTACTAATTTTGTTTATTATAATATAAACAGTTGATAACAAATAACAATATCTTATAGGAGTTTGTAATATGAAAAGTAAATATGGTGCTTTAGCAGCAATAATATTATGTGTAACTTTAGGTTTCCTTCCACTTCCTGGAATAATTAAAATTATTGGAATAATAATTATCTCTATAACAATCTTATATGTTAACAGATCAATGTATTATTTTATAAAGGGTAATAGAATATACATGAGTAAGAAGATCGAAAATAAAGACAAAACTTGGGAATATTATAGAAAAGCCTATAATGCAAACTTGATAGACAAATATAAAGTCACAATGGCAAGTATCTTAATTCAAAAAAATGATCATAATTTTGGTGGACAAATATTGGATTCAGTAATAGAAAAATCTAAAGATAAAAAATTAATTAAACTTGCAAAAATTCAAAAAAGTATGGTTTACCAATTAAATGGCGAAGTAGAAAAATCAATTCAAATACTAGAAGAAGTTAGACATGGTGGATACTGTGATAAAAACTTAATGATTAATTTAGGGACATACGTTCTTTATCAAAACGATCTAAAAAAAGCAAAAGAATTAATAAAAGATACTAAGAAAGATGAAAATACTAGTAGTGGTATAGCAGATAATCATGGCTGGTATTGGATTTTAACAGGGCAATGGGAAAAAGCTTATACGCTCTACCTTGATATTCTAGATAGAAAACCACGTTTTCCAGACCCTTATGTTCATGCAGCTCAAGTATTCTTACATTACAACAATATTGACAAAGCAATTGAATGCTTAAAGGAAGCCGTAAATAAAACTTGGACAAATACTATATTCTTCAAGCAAGATATTTTAACACAAATGATTAATGGTTTAGAGTCTGAAAATAAAGATTATATAGCAACGTGCATAAACGAAAGTGCCCAAGATGTAGCTAAAGGTAATACATATACTCTCTTAGATGAAAATGAAGCTAAAAATATTATGAACAGACCTAAAGACGTTGAACCTATAACACTTCAAGAAGAACGTAAAGATAAAGCTGGTGAGAACACTGAAGAAATCTTAGAAGAATCTGATGATGAACTACCAAATACGGAACTCACCGAAGAAGATTTAAAATGGGAAGAAGAACATAAATAAAAAAATACTATTGTGTTAAATTATTTTAGTTTTTTATATTGAACAAAATAATAAGTTATGTTAAATTTCATCATGCACGCCGGCGTGGTGAAATTGGTAGACACGATAGACTCAAAATCTATTGGGGGCGACTCCGTATCGGTTCAAGTCCGATCGCCGGTATTTAAAGATTGTTACATATTGTAGCAATCTTTTTTTTATAATATAACTAGTTTATAAATAAAATTATCTAGCGCCATTATGGGTAAAAACAACAAGAATTGTTTCTAAAATCAATTTAATATCCATTGAAATTGATCTTTTTTTAATATATTCAATATCAAAAATAATCTTTTCCTCAGGCAAAAGATCATATCCACCATTAATTTGGGCAAAGCCGGTCAAACCTGGGGTAATTAACATTCTCTGATCAAAGCCATCGATGTATGATTTAAACTCTTTATAAAATATAGCTCTTTCTGGACGAGGACCAACAAGAGACATTTGCCCACCAAGTATATTAAAAAGTTGAGGGAGTTCATCTAATCTACTATTTCTTAAAAACTTTCCAACTTTTGTAACTCTGTCATCATTCTTTTCGGCCCATTTAGCACCATTTTCTTCAGCATTAGCTTTCATAGATCTAAATTTATAGATATAAAATGGCCTGCCTTTATACCCTAATCTCTCTTGCTTAAAAATAATAGGACCTTTAGAATCACACTTAATAGCTATGCTAATAATTAGCATAGGAATAAAAGTCACTATAATACCAAATACTGATAATACAATATCAAAAAGTCTTTTAATTATGCTATAAATTCTCTTTGGTGGTATTTCTCCCACACTTTCCACTTTATAGTTTCCATCCCCTAAACTATATAAATCCTTTTTTTTATAAAAAAATTGTTCATATTTTTTATTCATTTTTTCAACTTAATCCTACATTCTGAGTTTACTATCTAAATTAACTTATAAAGTAAAAAATTACAATAAACTTTTTAATAAGATATATGTAACGAAAATTAAAATAAATTGTTAGTGTAAATTAGAACACATTAAACATAAACAACAAAAAAAATAAATATTATTATATATTACACCTTAAATAAAGGATTTACATAGTGTAAATTGTTAATAAACTATTAAAATTTTATTAATTTTTTGTTAAATATTTAAACAATTAATATATTAAACAAATTATTAGGACTAGCACATGCAAAAAAAAATTCATGTATCAATTGTTATACCAGTTTATAATGCCGAAAACTTTATATTTGATACTATTGAAAGTGTTTTTTTACAAAAAGGAAACTTAAATTTAGAACTGGTTGTGGTAGATGATTTTTCTAATGATAATTCTGTCGAAATTATAAGAGATTGTTTTTCAAATTACACTCATTCAAAAAGTTATTGTAAATGCGAATGTAAATTAATCCAAAATGGAACAAATTTAGGAGTGGCAAAATCAAGAAATATAGGAATAGAGAATTCTAATGGAGAATATATCGCTTTCCTCGATTCTGATGACCTTTTCTCACCATATAAATTACAAAAACAATTGGATTTTATGATTGAAAAAGAGGCTATTTTAACTTGCACAGGTAGGCAATTAATCGATGATACTGGTGTTTCATTAAATAATTACATAAAAGTTCCTCAAATTATTACATATAAAGATTTACTAAAAACAAATACTATATGTTGTTCTTCGGTAATTGTTAGGGCTAAAGTATTTGATGAATTTAAGTTCGAACATGATGAATTTCATGAAGATTATTATCTTTGGCTAAGAATATTAAAAAAATATCATAAAGTCTATGGTCTAGATTTACCATTAATTAAATCTAGAATGACCATCAATGGGAAATCTAGAGACAAACTAAAATCAGCTAAAATGCATTTTAACGTTTATAAATTAATAAACCTAAATAGTTTTCTATCAGTATACTATTTTATATTTTATATCTTAAATGGATTAAAAAAATATTACCTCAAAAAAAGACTTATTAGTTTTTATTCACGGCAAATATTAAAAATGTTCTTACAACATCTAATACTACCCTTTGTATATTTTATAAATAAATGGCGACCCATAAATAAAAATTTAGTGATATTCGCAGATGCTCATCACAATAAAATTCCATTTAACATGAAGTTAGTAAAAGAAAATATTGAAAAAAAGCAAAATATAATTATTAAAGAGTATTATTTAGATTTTGCAAAAGTATCCTCTTTAGAAAGTCTTATCTTTTCCTTTAAATTTATGAAAGATTACTCTAGAGCAGGATACGTTTTTATTTGTGATAATTTTTTACCAATTTCTTCATGCAAGAAAAAAAAGAAAACTAAAGTAGTTCAACTTTGGCATGCATGTGGTTCACTTAAAAAATTTGGTTATGATGCAAAAGATGATATACCTAAATTTTATAAAGGCCATGTATATAAAAATTATGATTTAGTTACAGTAAGCAGTCAGTATTGTATAAAGCCATTTAAATCAGCTATGAGGCAAAAAAATAATATTGTAAAATCATGTGGTATAAGCCGAACTGATTATTATTATAATAAACAATTTAAACATAGAGCAAAGGATAAATTCTTTAAAGAACACCGTTGTGCTAAAGGTAAAAAGATTGTACTATGGGCACCGACCTTTAGAGGTAATGCAATAGATCCCTATTTTGAAGGAAGCGATAAAATAAAAATTTTAGAAGAGAAACTTGAAAAACATGATTTTTATTTAGTAACTAAATTTCATCCACACTATAATAAAAATGAAAATTTAAGAACTTCTAAACTTTTAACAGAAGAATTAATTACAGTGGCAGATTTTCTTATTACGGATTATTCTTCCGTACTATTTGATTTTTTACTATTAAAAGATAATCTTATTTTATTTAATCCTGATTTATTTAATTATCAAAAGAATAGAGGTTTTTATTTGAATTATGATGATATTCCAGCTGTTCAAATAAATAATATAAATGGAATTTATAAATATTTAAAGAATTATGAAAATTCTAAAATAAAAAAAGACAAAGTTGAAAAGTTTAGAACTAAATTTTTAAGCGACTGTTTTGGAAGTTCAACTTATAATATATTAAAGGAAGTTGGCTTATAATGGGAGATGATATGACAAATAATGTTTATGCAGTTATTTTAGCAGGTGGAGTTGGAAAAAGAATGGGTAACACAGAGACTCCAAAGCAATTTAAAGTTATAGCGGGAAAACCTGTTATTATTCACACAGTTGAAAAGTTTGTAATAAATCCTAATTTTGATAAAATAATTATTTTGGTTCCAAGTCAATGGATAAGATATACAAACGACATTATAAATAAATATATTCCAAATCCTTCAATTATAGTAGTAATTGAAGGGGGAAAAGAAAGATATGAAACATTGATGAACTCAATAAAATACATTGAATCTAATTTTGATACAAACGATGAAACTGTAATTGTAACTCATGATGCAGTAAGACCTTTTATTGATTGTTCAATAATAAATAACAATATAACTTCAGCACAAAAATATGGAGCTTGTGATACAGTAATACCTGCAACTGACACAATTGTTGAGAGTACTAATAACGATATTATTTCTAAAATACCAAATCGTAATATAATGTATCAAGGACAAACTCCTCAATCTTTTAATCTAAAATTAATAAAAAAAATATACTTAGAATTAACTGATGAAGAAAGACGAACTTTAACTGATGCTTGCAAAATTCTTGTTCTCAAAGGTGTAAATGTCAAATTAGTGGAAGGTTCAGTTTCGAATATTAAACTAACTGTTCCTTTTGATTTACAAGTAGCATTAGCACTATTAGGTGAGGAGAATAATAAATAAGGTATGTTAAATTCAATTTATAAATTAGTTTCACCAAGATATTTTGAAAAATATTATTATGATATTGGATTAAAATCAGATAAAATAATTGTTCGCCCAACTCATCTTTCTATCTGTAATGCTGATCAACGATATTACCAGGGATTAAGAGACAAACAAGTTCTCAAAAAAAAATTACCTATGGCATTAATTCATGAAGGTATTGGAGAAGTTGTATACGACCCAACAAACACATTTAAAGTGAATGATAGAGTTGTAATGATACCAAACAATCCTATTGAAAAAAACCCCATAATTAGAGAAAATTATCTAAGAAGTAGTTTATTCTGTTCGAGTAGCAGCGATGGATTTATGCAAGAATATATACCTTTAAATAAAGACAGAGTTGTAAAACTTCCTGATTTTATACCCAACAATGTTGCCGCATTTACTGAATTAGTTACTGTAAGTTACCATGTTATAGAAAGATTCAATCAATTTTCACACCCGATTAAAAATACTATTGGTGTTTTTGGAGATGGTAATTTAGGTTTTATCACTGCACTTCTATTAAAAAAGCGTTTTCCTTCCTCTCAAATATATGTATTCGGAATACACCCTAACAAATTACATAATTTCTCCTTTGCTGATAAAACTTTTAACAGTTATGAGATACCTGAAGATATTAAAATAGATCATGCATTTGAATGTGTTGGAGGAAATTCATCATCGATTGCTATAAATCAAATAATCGATATTATCAATCCCCAAGGAACTATTTCTTTAATGGGAGTCAGTGAAGACAATGCCAGTATTAACACAAGAATGGTATTAGAAAAAGGAATTGTTATTTTTGGAAGTAGCAGAAGCGGAAGAGATGATTTTGTTGGCCTAATAAATCTCTATAAAAAATATCCAGACATAGTTGAATATTTAGAAAATATAGTTGGCACTGAAATATTAATCAAAAATATCCACGATATAAAACAAGCTTTTGAAGTTGATATTAATAAAGAAATAGGAAAAACTATATTAATATGGGATGATAAGGAATACTAAGTTGATTAAAAGAGTACATAATGATCTTAAAAAATATAAAAAATATATTTTATATTCAGCTAGAGCAGAGTTAAATGCGGAAGTTGCAAATTCATATTTAAATTGGATTTGGTGGATATTAGAACCAATATGCTTCATGTTGATTTATACTTTTGTATTTGGTTATGTTTTTAATGCACGGGAACAATATTTCCCAGCTTTCATTTTTATTGGAATAACAATATGGGAGTTTTTTAATAAAAACATTACTAACAGCATAAAGATGGTCAAAAATAATAAAAATATAGTAACGAAAGTGTATCTACCTAAATATATTTTAGTTCTCTCTAAAATGTTTGTAAATGGTTTTAAAATGCTAATTTCATTTTTAATTGTTGTTTTATTAATGATATTTTTCAAAGTAAAACCTACATTTAATATCTTGTGGGTTTTTGGTATTTTATTAGATTTATTCTTATTTACTTTTGGTTGTATGTGTATATTAATGCATTTAGGTGTATTTATAGCGGACTTATCAAATGTTATTAGAATTGTACTTAGAATAATGTTTTATATAACCGGTGTTTTCTATTCGATAGAAAGTCGAGTATCAGGAGCATATCCGATTTTATCACAGTTACTAGAAAAATATAATCCACTAGCATTTTTCATTACATCTTCAAGACAAGCTTTATTATATAATCAACCTATTGATTATATAATCCTTTTATTATGGTTCATAATCTCAGTTTTATTATCTGTTATTGGAATTAAGATAATTTATAAGAATGAAAACAGCTACATAAAGGTAATATAATGAACACAAAAATAAACGCAATAGAAGTATCAAATCTTTCAATTAGTTATAGAAATTTAAAATCTTTTTCAATTAAGCAAAACTTTCTACACACAAAAAGAAGTAAAAAAGAAGATTTCATAGCTGTAAATAATGTTTCATTTAATGTTGAAAAAGGAAAAGTTTTAGGAATTATTGGTAAAAATGGTAGTGGTAAATCAACCCTACTTAAGTCTTTAGCAGGAATTCTATCCCCTGATTCAGGACAAATTGATTTAAAAAATAACACTGTTTCCTTAATGTCTATTGGAGTTGGGTTCCAAAAAGAAATTTCTGGAAGAGAGAATATAATTTTATCTGGTATGCTACTTGGATTTTCTAAAGAAGAGATTGAAGCAAAAATGGATAAAATAATTGATTTTGCCAACATTGGTAAATTTATTGATATGCCAGTTAGAACTTATTCTAGTGGTATGTATTCTAAATTAGCCTTTTCAATAACTGCCTCGCTGGAAACCGATATTATGTTAATTGATGAAGTTTTTAGCGTAGGTGATCAAAAATTTAAAAAGAAAAGTAATGATAAAATTATTTCTTTAATACAAGAATCACATAGAACAGTTGTAATCGTATCTCATAATATGAAAACAATTGAAAATTTATGTGATGAAGTTATTTGGTTTAATAATGGTGAAATTAAAGAAAAAGGAGAGACCAAACTAGTTTTAGATAACTATCAAAACTTTATGGCGAAATAAATTACAATATGAGCATAATAAAATCTGCAATAAAACAAACTACTCTTTTTGATATTTTCTATAACTCTATTTTATATAAAGTTTTTATTAGAATTAAATACAGAAATCCAATTGCTAAATTTTTAAAAAAGTTAAAAAAGAAAAAAATGAATCAATTCAAAAGATTTTTTAGATATAAAATAGAATATCCACTAATTTATAAAATTCATTCTTCAAAACCAGTTGATTCTAATAAAGTGATTTTTCTAGAAATGAGATTTGATAAAATTTCGAACTCATTTCATAATATTTTTAATCAATTATATATAAATTATGATTTTGATTTAAATATACATTATTTACAAAATAATAATCCATCTAAATCAAAAAAATATCTTAATGCTAAGAACTTTATTAAAGAATATGCAACTGCTAAATATGTTTTTTTAGCTGAAGCTTCTAGAGAAGTATCATGTGTTAATAAAAGAAGGGAAACTAAAGTTATACAGCTTTGGCATGGTTGTGGTGCATTTAAAAAGTTTGGTATGAGCACTGCTGATTTACTCTTTGGTGCTAATCGAAAAGTACAAGAGAAATATCCATTTTATAAAAACTTTGATTTAGTTCAAGTTAGTAGCAAAGAAGTTATCTGGGCTTACAAAGAAGCTATGGGTATCAAAGAAAACAATATCATAAAACACATTGGAGTAAGTAGAACTGATATCTTCTTTGATACAACTTTTATTGACACAGCTAAAGACAAAATTAATAAATTATTTCATTACAGTAAGAATAAAAAAATTATTCTATATGCTCCAACATTTAGGGGTAGAGTATCAAATGGAAAGATTTCCGATTGTTTTGATGTATCAAGATTTAAAGAAGAATTAGGTGATCAGTATGTTCTTATTATGAAATATCACCCTCTTATAAAAAATAGACCAATTATAAGCGAAGAGAATAAAGATTTTGCAATTGATTTAAGTGATAATGCATCTATCGAAGAATTAATGTGTGTAAGTGATATTTGTATTTCAGATTATTCATCTTTAATATTTGAATACTCTTTATTTGAGAGACCTCTAATTTTTTATGCATATGATATTGATGAATATCATGACTGGAGAGGCTTTTATTATGACTATGACGAAATGACACCAGGGCCAATATGTAAAACTAATGATGAAATGCTCTCTTATATAAAAAATATAGAAAGTGAATTTGATAAACAAAAAGTTATTGATTTTAAAAACAAATTCATGAGTGCTTGCGATGGAAATTCAACAAAAAGAGTGTTGGAATTTACATTTAAGGATGAGTTAATTAAACATAAACGCTCTACTCCTCTACCTAAAAAAGACTATCATTTAATACCAAGCGTAAATGATAAATCACATAATGCTTGCTTGGTATTGAATACCTATAAAGATTGATAGTGCATATTAATAATACTATTGAAAAAAAGGATTAACGAGTGAAAATCAAAGCTAGAATAAAAAATACAAAAACTTTTCAAAAATTCAGAAACTCATCTCATTATGAAACTTTTGTAAAAATAAAATATCACAACAAAGCTAGAAAATTTATTAATTCTTTTAAAACTTATTTGATATATAAAATTATTTTCCCTAAAATTTATAATAAATACTCTTTAAAACCTGTGAATGAAAATAAAGTAATATTTTTAGAGATGAGATATGATCAAATTTCAAATTCATTCCATAATATTTTTAATCAATTATATATAAATTATGATTTTGATTTAAATATACATTATTTACAAAATAATAATCCATCTATATCAAAAAAATATCTTAATGCTAAGAACTTTATTAAAGAATATGCAACTGCTAAATATGTTTTTTTAGCTGAAGCTTCTAGAGAAGTATCATGTGTTAATAAAAGAAGGGAAACTAAAGTTATACAGCTTTGGCATGGTTGTGGTGCATTTAAAAAGTTTGGTATGAGCACTGCTGATTTACTCTTTGGTGCTAATCGAAAAGTACAAGAGAAATATCCATTTTATAAAAACTTTGATTTAGTTCAAGTTAGTAGCAAAGAAGTTATCTGGGCTTACAAAGAAGCTATGGGTATCAAAGAAAACAATATCATAAAACCCATTGGAGTAAGTAGAACTGATATCTTCTTTGATACAACTTTTATTGACACAGCTAAAGACAAAATTAATAAATTATTTCATTACAGTAAGAATAAAAAAATTATTCTATATGCTCCAACATTTAGGGGTAGAGTATCAAATGGAAAAATTTCCGATTGTTTTGATGTATCAAGATTTAAAGAAGAATTAGGTGATCAGTATGTTCTTATTATGAAATATCACCCTCTTATAAAAAATAGACCAATTATAAGCGAAGAGAATAAAGATTTTGCAATTGATTTAAGTGATAATGCATCTATCGAAGAATTAATGTGTGTAAGTGATATTTGTATTTCAGATTATTCATCTTTAATATTTGAATACTCTTTATTTGAGAGACCTCTAATTTTTTATGCATATGATATTGATGAATATCATGACTGGAGAGGATTTTATTATGACTATGACGAAATGACACCAGGGCCAATATGTAAAACTAATGATGAAATGCTCTCTTATATAAAAAATATAGAAAGTGAATTTGATAAACAAAAAGTTATTGATTTTAAAAACAAATTCATGAGTGCTTGCGATGGAAATTCAACAAAAAGAGTGTTGGAATTTACATTTAAGGATGAGTTAATTAAACATAAACGCTCTACTCCTCTACCTAAAAAAGACTATCATTTAATACCAAGCGTAAATGATAAATCACATAATGCTTGCTTGGTATTGAATACCTATAAAGATTGATAGTGCATATTAATAATACTATTGAAAAAAAGGATTAACGAGTGAAAATCAAAGCTAGAATAAAAAATACAAAAACTTTTCAAAAATTCAGAAACTCATCTCATTATGAAACTTTTGTAAAAATAAAATATCACAACAAAGCTAGAAAATTTATTAATTCTTTTAAAACTTATTTGATATATAAAATTATTTTCCCTAAAATTTATAATAAATACTCTTTAAAACCTGTGAATGAAAATAAAGTAATATTTTTAGAGATGAGATATGATCAAATTTCAAATTCATTCCATAATATTTTTAATCAATTATATATAAATTATGATTTTGATTTAAATATACATTATTTACAAAATAATAATCCATCTATATCAAAAAAATATCTTAATGCTAAGAACTTTATTAAAGAATATGCAACTGCTAAATATGTTTTTTTAGCTGAAGCTTCTAGAGAAGTATCATGTGTTAATAAAAGAAGGGAAACTAAAGTTATACAGCTTTGGCATGGTTGTGGTGCATTTAAAAAGTTTGGTATGAGCACTGCTGATTTACTCTTTGGTGCTAATCGAAAAGTACAAGAGAAATATCCATTTTATAAAAACTTTGATTTAGTTCAAGTTAGTAGCAAAGAAGTTATCTGGGCTTACAAAGAAGCTATGGGTATCAAAGAAAACAATATCATAAAACCCATTGGAGTAAGTAGAACTGATATCTTCTTTGATACAACTTTTATTGACACAGCTAAAGACAAAATTAATAAATTATTTCATTACAGTAAGAATAAAAAAATTATTCTATATGCTCCAACATTTAGGGGTAGAGTATCAAATGGAAAAATTTCCGATTGTTTTGATGTATCAAGATTTAAAGAAGAATTAGGTGATCAGTATGTTCTTATTATGAAATATCACCCTCTTATAAAAAATAGACCAATTATAAGCGAAGAGAATAAAGATTTTGCAATTGATTTAAGTGATAATGCATCTATCGAAGAATTAATGTGTGTAAGTGATATTTGTATTTCAGATTATTCATCTTTAATATTTGAATACTCTTTATTTGAGAGACCTCTAATTTTTTATGCATATGATATTGATGAATATCATGACTGGAGAGGATTTTATTATGACTATGACGAAATGACACCAGGGCCAATATGTAAAACTAATGATGAAATGCTCTCTTATATAAAAAATATAGAAAGTGAATTTGATAAACAAAAAGTTATTGATTTTAAAAACAAATTCATGAGTGCTTGCGATGGAAATTCAACAAAAAGAGTATTAGAATTTACTTTTAAAGAAGAATTAATAAAGCATAAACGCCCTACTCCTTTACCTAAAAAAGACTATCATTTAATACCAAACGTAAAAGATAAGACAAATAATGCTAACATAATATTAGAAAAATTTAACAAATCCTAATATTATATTGCATATTTA
The DNA here is from genome assembly GCA_963677735.1 of Sphaerochaetaceae bacterium. GTDB lineage: Bacteria > Spirochaetota > Spirochaetia > Sphaerochaetales > Sphaerochaetaceae > Pleomorphochaeta. The sequence continues at coordinate 463,820 of OY782505.1, read as the reverse complement.
TATTGGCACTCAATTATTTTTTTATCTAAGATTTTACCCTTTTCAATTATTATTGCAGGTTTTAAAATTTTATTCATTTTAATTTTACTTTCTACTATATCATCAATATAATTTTTTACAGATGAACTAATTATCTCTGATGCTAGATATGGGAATAAAGATGGAGTATGATCTACTACATAATGCATAACACCATCCACAACATAAATAGGCTTTTCAATAGTGGTTGGATGACTTGTTTCTATAGCACCTTTTTCATCACAACTCACATCAATTATCAAAGAGGGTTTTTTCATTCTCTTTAAATCCTGTTTATATATAATATGATCTTCTCTAAGAGGATCCCATAAAATTCCATTTACAATAATATCGTAATTTGCAATATCTTTTCTTAGATACTTCTCATTTTTTCTATTATAAATTGTTATTTTAGCACCTAGATTAGATAAAATCATAAAGGCACCTTCTGAGACATTTCCTCTCCCAATTATAGCAACTTTGCACTCACTAGGTAATTTCCCAAAATGAGGTATAGCATCTAAAACAGCTGATTTTCCTGCAATTTCACTATTTCTCCAAAATACATGACGACCATTTTTATTCATGGATTCCCAAGCCAATGCAGTTAGTTTTTTTTCAACTATTACATTAGTTATATCTCTATTACGTACAGCATGAATCCATCCGAAGATTGTTGTTCTTTCAGTTAACTTTTCTAAATAATTTGCTTCACCAATTTTAGGGTCACAAATTACAGCTTTAGACAAAACTTCTTCTTTATTTGCAATATTTACTCCAGCTTTTTGATACATTTCATCACTGATTCCAATATCTTTTCCATAATTTTTTTCAAAATATAAATACTTCTTATTTTTTATTCTCTGAATATCTTTAGGTAATAAAACCCTTCGCTTTTCATTTTCCTTAGTACTTAAAACAAATCCTATAGTCTTAATAATGCACCTCCTTAACTTAAAAAATCTAGAATATACATTAGATAAGTCCAATTAAAGTAAATATTTGATAGTTTCAATTGTACTAGATAGTTTCTAAAATTTTTTTAAACTGCGAAATACATGTAATATAATATTTTAGTATTTAACTTAAAATATATTAGTAATAATTTAAATTATTTTACACATATATCCAAGTTATTATAGCATAAATTATACAATCCTACAAGTTTTTGGAATACAAATTAATTTCCGAGTGAAAAAAATTGATACCTATAATTGATATTTGGAATAATATATCTTGTTAGTTAATTTAGATTAATATAATATATTATTTAATTCGACACTAATAATATTATTATAATTAAGCATTAAAAGATATCCAAGCAATTTTCTTTATTACTTGGATATTAATAAAAATAAAACTATAAGTAAGTTAAAGTTTAATCATCAATAAGAGGTGCGAAATATAAACTTAAGAAATCTTCGTCCTCATATACCATAGAGCCTAACAGACCTGTTGAATCTCCAACATTAATCTCAAGAGAGATATGGGTATCATCAGTGTTATCCCAAATAATCTCTTCAATGTCTAGCCACAATTGATCTAAATCACTTTCATCATCTATACTATTTATAATATCAAATATTTCTTCTATATCCTCTGCAGTTAAACCTTCAATATCTGCTAAGTCTAATTTAAATCCCATAACACCTATATATGAATTAAATATAACTCGAGTAGCATAACTTAAATCTAATGCACTCGATAATAGAATATCATCAACATTTTCTTGATCTATTTCAATGTTGAATTTTATACTATATGGAATATAATCATATGAGCCATTAATCCCCAAGATAAAATAAGCTGATAGGTTTAAGCTAACATCTTTATCCATTGCATCAACTCCATCATTTAGAATATCAGCAATAGAGGTAGCTGTACTTCCGCTCATAACTAAATCAAACCAATCAATATTCATTGAATAGATATATTCATCATCATCTTCTTCAGTGTAATACATCTCTTCATCATCGATATGAAGGACAAGACCCATATCCATATCTTTTGAATTACTAAAAGATCCATATCCATTATAATAGGATTCAGTTACATTGCTTATTGACGTTAATCCTTGAAGCATAATCAACATCATATTACCTACATTAGTTTCGATAAATTCATCCGAATCAAAATCAGACATATCACTTAGATCATTATATGTATCAAAATTCTCATCCGGGTTTGGTATCTCAGAAATATCAACTTCATCATAAGATTTAACCTCATTGTTAATATCTTCTATAACTTGAGATGTTGAATCATCACACCCAATTAGCATAAACACTAATAGAATACATAAAATAATGCTAAATACTTTTTTTCTAATAACTTTCATAATCTCCTCCATTAGAACCAAAATAATTACGATATATTAAATATTCAGGACATAATTAAAGCACAAAAGAATATAGTGCAAAGGAAATAAATAATATTTAGAGTAATACTAAACATCAAGATTGTATCCCTGTAAAATTTATTTGTCAAATAAAAAATATATTACAAATTTGTTCTAGCAATTTCTTATAACAAAAGGATTTATATAATTAATCTCTTTAATAAAAAAGTTTTATTTATTTGTTAAAAACAAATATTAGCATTAACAATTATCTTAAATTAGGATAAGTTTTACACATTAAAATCTTAAATAAGATATTATTTTAGATTTATTATATTTACCGACTTACAATTATTACATAATAGAAAATTTTAGAAGACTTTAGGAAATAATCGAGTAGGAGGGTTTCTCACGAAACCGTCCTCTCACACCACCTAGCATACCGTTCGGTACTAGGCGGTTTATCAAACATAACGCTCGATGTTGAAGTAGTACCAATCTTCTTTTATTGATTCAAGGCCTTCTTCTTCATCTGCCATTCTTTTTGCTAAGAAGTCAAAGTAAATGATATCTTTATCTTTTTCTTTGGCTTCTTCGTGTTTTTCAACATATAATCTCAATCCATCAACTAATTTCAGTTTTCTATGCAACATGTCATTTGTGAATATTCTTCCAATCGCTTGGGACATTCTCCAATAACTAGTTGAGCTTAAAAATGACTTTTTAAGTTTCCATTCTTCAGCTTCTAAGAGTCTCAATTGATGTTTTCGATTTTTACTAGTCTTCCAAATTTTATAGGCATATTGTCTTACTCTTCTTCGTGTCCAATGCATTATGTCTTTGATCTTTATTTTTATAGAACTTCTAGCATAATAATTTATCCAGCCTCTAAGTAAACTATTCAATTCAGCAATTACTCTTTCTAATGAAACACCTCTGTTTCTTTTAGTAATCTCTCTAATTCTAGCTTTTAACTTATCTAGGCTTTTCTCTCTTGGAACACATCTTCCGAGTTTCAATACTCCATCATTTATTTTCTTTCCTCTTGTTCGAAATACAAATCCAAGAATTTTAGCTCCTTCTGCTCTACCAGCTTTAGTCTTCTCTTTGTTTACTGTCAATTGTAATTTCTTTTCCAAGAACTTAATTGCATTATCTCTTATTCTTAGAGATGACATCTTTGACTTCGCAAAAAGTTGAATATCGTCGGCATATCGAATAAACTTAACTCCTCTTTTTTCCATTTCTTTATCAAAAGGTGTTAGATAGATATTTGATAATATTGGACTTATTACTCCACCTTGTGGAGTACCTACATTTGTTTCAACTTTAAATCCATTATCCATGACTCCAGATTTCAGAGAACTAAATATTAATCTTCTAATATCCTTATCTTCTAATGTTTCATCTACTAAGCCCATTAGCTTATCATGATTAACAGTGTCGAAAAACTTAGACAAATCCATGTCTACTACATATATATAGCCTTCAGCTATATATATCTGTGCTTGTCTTACAGCATCTTCTGCACTTCTCTTTGGTCTATAACCATAACTAAAGTGTGAAAATGTTGGCTCAAACAATGGCTCAATTACCTGTACTACTAATTGTTGTACAAATCTATCTAGTACTGTTGGTATTCCAAGCATTCTAGTTTTACCATTATCTTTTGGTATCTCTACCCTTTTAACAGCTTTAAATTTGTACTTACGTGATATTATCTTACTTTTGATATCTATGATATTTGAATCTAAGTATGTATCTAATTCACATACATTCATTCCATCAATTCCAGCAGCTCCACCATTCTTTTTAACTTTGATAAAAGCAGCTTTTAGATTCTCATTGGAGAGTAGTTTCTCACACAACCAAGTATTTGGTAATTGCGGATTATCTTTCCTCATCATTTCTTTCCTTTTTCTATTCTAGCACTCTCGTTTTATCGTTTTGGTTTTCTCCACGACTCCCTTTACATGCCAATAGTAAGACTTTTCATATTTACAAAAAGAATTCGATATTCAGGCCTTCACAATTCTCCAAAATTGCTACTATGCCATCTGCTGACTTCTGTAATACATGTTCACACATTGCTGTATGAATTGTTGTTATCATTGGTAATATTGCAACCTCTCCAACGTATTACAGACCTCCCCAGTTAAGAACAACATCTTTCATTTCATGTGGACTCAAGATTTACCTATTATAATTTTGGCTGGACTTCATCACTTTTTGAAAACTCATCCTCATAATCGGCCTTATATCTTGTTTCTGTTCGTAGCCCCGAAACTTTGCCTTAGGCTTCCTTCACACAGCACCTCACGATACTGCACTTGCCATCAACTAGTGGTTATTTCATTTTTTTTTCCAATGAAATTGCCAAACCCACAGTGGACTTTCACCACCTAGATGTTGGCCATGCTGGGCAAACAAAAAAGAGTATCACAATATTTTGTAATACTCTAAAATAGAAAATGAATATCTATATTTTTGGTCCAAAGAAATGTAAAATTCTTAAATTTTTGCTTTCACAGAATTTAAGCGATTTGCATCCTGCTGGGATAAAATATTGATCGGATTTATTTAATGTGTATTTTTCTCCGTCACATAGCATAGTAGCAGAGCCCTCTAAAACATAAATCCCAGAGAACACATCAGTTAATTTTAAATTATAATCTCCACTATTGATAGTCAAACCATATAAGGCAAACATTTCAGTATTAGAATAATCAATCAAACTTTCATAAGTGGCTGAATCAGTTTCATCAATTACTTTATTTGTAATAGACCATTTGTCTAATGCTTGTTGATAAGATAAACCATCATAATGGAAACATTCAAACATTTTGATAAAACCAATTCCTTGATGACACATTCTATCATCAATTCTCATACCTGATTCAGTAATTTTCTCAACTCTAATAGTATAATCTGTTGGTTCTTGAATTTCTGCTAAGAAACAACCTGCCCCAATTGCATGAGGAACGCCACTATTAATCAAATAGGTTTCACCTGGTTTTACATAAATCTTATGCATACAATCTAGCATACCTTGAATATCTTGCACTTCAAAAAGATGCTTCCATTTTTCTTGTGTAATGCCTTCTTTAAATCCTAGATAAATGCAAGGATCATCATTATTTATTCTTCTTCCACCAAGTACATGCCAACACTCTGTTTTTCCAAAAGCACTATGAAATAATTTCTTAGCCTTTTCTCTATCTGGATGAACTTGTACTGACAATCTTTCTGATGAATCGATTAATTTGATTAATACTGCTGTTGTTTCACCATACTTTTTAACAAATTCACTGCCTAAGAAATAACTCGGATTTGTTAAAATTATATCTTTTAGAGATTTATCTTCATTAGAATCTATTTTACTTAATCCTTCATCTAAAATATCTTCTCTTCCGGCATTCCTAGCACTTACTAAGCTCATTATCCACTCTTCAGGAAAATGATCATCCTCAGTATTTGATTTACCTTGTAAATCTCTCAACATAGAACCACCTAAGTAAGTTCTCCATGCTTTTGCTTTTTTTAATTTAATTGGTTGTTTATTTGAAATCAATTTATTACCTCTCAATCTCCCCTAGCACGTCAAAATCCATCCATAAGTAATGTGCCTTGTTACTGTTTTCAACTTTAATACCATGATCTGATGCAAGTGGAATGTGTACAAAACAATTCGCTTCATAACTGTATTCACTATCATTAATTAAAAGTAAAAAATTACTCTCTTCAAAACTAAAAAATATTTGATCTTTGCTTGGATGACTATGTTTACAAACAATATCATATCCCTCAGTCTCAACCGATCCCATTGCGAACCCTGGGATCATTGACCAATCAATTAACATTCGGCTTATGGATTTATCACTCTTACATGCATCTCTATATTGAGTTGCATTTACATACTTTTGTGTAAAGGGAAATTTATCTAAATCTAGTTGATTAAGTAAAGGCCATTTAATTTCTAATACCTCACTATAATCTTGACTTATAATTTCTACTTGTTTATCAGGTGAATTTACAAAAATAGCTTTTTCATCATATCTATACTCTTTATTTTCACTAATAAAGGTTACATTCCCTTTGATAAGGAAAAAGATTGAAATGCTATTAGAAAAAGGAGTTAGAACATATTTTTCATTTTGTTTCATTTTATGAAAATATAAACTTGTACCTTTTACTTCACCTTGCAAGACCTCACTAACACCATAGGGAAGAGACTCCCCTATGGTATATTTACTTAATTTTAAGCTCATTTGATTATCTCTCTTACAGTAATCCTGGTAGCCAAAGTGTTACTGCAGGTACGCAAATAACTAAAGCTAAAACAATTAACATTGCAATGTAGAAAGGTAAAAAGGCTTTTATGGATTTTTCTAATGGGAGTTTTGCGATTGCACAACCTACAAAAAGTGAATTACCAACAGGAGGAGTACAAAGGCCAACACCTAAGTTTAGAATCATTATTATACCAAATTGAATTGGGCTATAACCAATTTGAGTAATTACAGGTAGGAATACTGGAGTTAACATAAATATTAAAACAGCCATATCCATAAACATCCCTGCAAAGAATAAGATTATGTTTATTAATAGCATAACAATAATTGGGTTTTGAGAAATTGTTAATAGACCATTTGCAACATAAACTGGAACTTTAAGGTATGATAATACATAGCTAAACATTGAAGACATTGATATAACAGCCATAATTATTGCTAAAGAACCAAGTGAATCTTTGATAACTCCAACTAATTTTTTAAAGTTCATACTTTTATAAACAAAGAAAGTAACAAACAGTGCATAAATAGTTGCAACACCAGCAGATTCAGTAGGAGTGAAAATACCAGCAACAATACCACCGATTATAATTACAATAGTAAATAGACCAATCAATGAATCAACAATTGCTTTTACACCTTCAACAAATTTATATCTACCACTTGTAGGATAATTTCTTTTTTTAGCAATTATATAAGCTACAATCATTAAAGCAGCTGTTAATAAAATACCAGGGATATATCCAGCTATAAATAGATTACTTAGAGATAAACCACCAGCGGCCATTGAATAGTAAATCATATTTTGAGATGGAGGAATAATAATTCCTTCAACAGAAGAAGTAACTGTTACAGCTACACTATAATCTTTGTCATATCCTTGTTTTTCCATCGCAGGAATTAACATAGCTCCAATAGAAGATACATCACCAACAGAAGATCCTTGGATACCACCAAAAAGCATACTTACAATAATGTTAACCATTGCAGATCCGCCTTTTATTCTTCCAACAAGTACATCAGCAAATTTCATTAACTTATCGCTAACGCCACCTGCGGTCATTATATTTGCTGAAAGGATGAAAAATGGAAGAGCCAAAAAACCAAAATTGTTTAAGGAAATAACCATTCTTTGAAATAATAGAAATAGATTAATGTCTAAAACTAACGCTGTGATCACACTTGATAATCCCAAAGCTAATGCAATAGGAAAACAATTGATCATTAAAATGGCTAGTATGCCAAATAATAATATAATTCCAAGAGCTGTACTACTCATCTTAAATCTCCTTCTCAACTATTAGGTCATTTTCACTTTGTTCTATGGAATAATCTTGATGCAATTTTTTAATGAATAAAGCTACTGAATAAACAATCATCAATATTGCAGAAAATAAAACGGGAAGATATAACAAAACTTTTGGTATTCCACTAACTGGCATTTTATTTGTAGAAATAACTAAAGAAATACGAATAATATTTACAGCCATCAAAGTGAAAAAGAATATAAATAAAACTGCATTAGAAAGAGATATTATTTTCTTCTTTTTAGGTGAAAACTTGTTATAAGCTATAGTTAAGCTCATATGATTTTCAAAATACAATTCATTAGATATTGAGAAGAAACCAAACCATATTAATAACATGAGTGTTATTTCTTCTGACCAAATTATTGGACTATTAAATAAATATCTAGCAAATACTGAAACAAATACTATAGCTAGCATAACCATAAGTAAAGCTGAACATACATTTTGAACAGCGTTAATTATTTTTTCGATAAATGAATCTAATTTTTTCATTTGATTCTCCCTACATACAAATAGTTACTTACTAGTATATTCATACCAGAAAGTAACTATTTATTATTTTTTTAATAAACTATTTTAAAGCGTATACTTTTTCAATTAATGGAGCTAAATCTGAATATTGGTCATAAACAGGTTGAACAATATTTTGGAACTCTTCAACATCAACTTCATATATTGTGCTACCAGCAGCAATTACTTTAGCTTTACTTTCGTTTTCTTTAGCTACCATAGCTTCTCTTTGCCATAGTGATGCTTCATATGCACAATCTAAGATAATTTGATATTGTTCTTCAGAGATTTTGCTTTTTGCTTTATCACTCATTAAGATAACACCGAAACTAGCAGTGTGACGGTCAACTGTATAGTTTTTAGCTACTTCATAGTGACCTGAAGTATCATAACTTACAAAGTCGTTTTCAGCACCATCAATAACACCTGTTTGTAAAGCTGAGAATACATCTGCATAAGCCATTGGAGTTGCAACAGCACCAAATGATTTAATCATTGCAATATTAGAATCTGAATTCATAACTCTAATTTTCATACCTTTTAAATCAGCTAAACTTTTTACAGCTTTATCAGTTGTATAGAAACATCTCCAACCTGAATCTAAGTAAGCTAAAATATTCATTCCAGTAATATCATGGAATTCTTTATTTAAGGATTGTCCAATTTCACCATCAGTTACAGCCCAACGTTGTTCATCATCAACAAAGATATATGGTAAATTAAAAAGTTGGAAATTAGGATCGAATTGTGCTAATTGAATGATATTAACTCTAGTAAAATCTAAAACACCAGCTTTAACTTGTTCAATAGTTTCATTTTCATTACCTAATTGAGCATCTGGATATACTTCAATATGAATAGCACCATTAGTAGCTTCTTCAACTAATTCACTAAATTTTACATTAACAGCACTTAAAGGTGTTGATAATGGACTATTATCTGCAAGTTTAAATTCAATTGGATTTTCAGGTGTTGCGCCTTCTTCACTTGAACCACTAGCAAAAACTGATCCTGCTACTAATAATAAAATAGCAGATATACTAAGTAATTTTTTCATAAAAACCTCCACGAGAAGCAATCTTTCCCGTAATAAAATCTTATATTTTTTACAGAATCATATCTGTAAATATCTAAATTAATTATTCAGAGCTGTTTTTGAATTTTGATCTATAAAAATTTTCATATCTTTCTCAGATCTTTCAATATGTCGTTTCATTAATAATGATGCTAAAACCTTGTCTTTAGATTTTATAGCTTCAAAAATCCTTTTGTGCTCAACTAGACCTGTTTTAGGACCAATTGCTTGGTTTGACTTATATTGATAAGTAATCAACACATCATGTAAAATATCCATTATTTTAGCTGCCAAAGGATTTTGAGTACCTTTTACAATAATTGTATGAAAATTAAAGTCAGCACTGTAAAATTCTTTACTATCACAAAGTTCACATTTTTCCATTATAAATAAACATTCTTCTAATTCTTTGATATTTTCATCCGTATAACAATCAATAAAAATTTCAATACATGATGGTTCAATTATTTTACGAAACTCTAATACTGTTAAAGCATCAAAATCGTCAAACAACATATAGGATATTAAAGAATTCATCATAGAAGGCATGGCACTATCTGAAATGAAAGTTCCATTGCCTTGAATACGAGTTAAAACATTTAGGGCAACTAACTCATCTATAGCGCCTCTAACTGCAGCTCTACTAACTCCAAGAGTTTTCATTAATTGTGGCTCTGTATAAATCTTATCACCTTTTTTCCACTCTCCATTTCCAATTTTTTCTTTAATATAGGCTAATACTAAAGCAGAAGCAGGTTGATTCTCATCTTTCATCTTTGAAACTCCATAAATAAAAATTCATCATACCAATACCATATAAATATTAGCATTTAATATACAAACCCACAAATTCGTACGATGTTTATCATACAATGAATAAAATAATAGTCAAGAAATTTTTTAATATTTTTTTCATATTTTTTTAGTAAATAAAATATATTATTAAATATATTCAAATAATTACTTTTAGTATAAAGAAATAAATTTAATATTTTTTTAATATTATTTTTTATTAACAATTAAATACATTTTTTCAAATACTATACTTATGTTTAGGTATAAAACAAAAGGTATGATGAATTATCTTATTAGTATACAAATTCGTCATACCTTTTAAGAAAAACCTATTTGTTATAATTTGTTAAAATTCTCTACCCGCCCTTAGTTTATAACTGTTATTGATTAAGTATCTTACTATTTTATTTATTTAAATTATTAAGTAAAATCACATTTGAGAAAACAAAGGATCAAATTAAAATGAAAGATATAATAAATGAAGCACTAATTTATACAAAGAATTTTTTTAATAAAGATTATAGCGGTCACGATTTTTATCATACGTATAGGGTATATAATACAACGAATAAAATTTGTAAGAATGTAAAGTGTGATTATAATAAAGCAAGAATTATTGCACTTCTTCATGATGTAGATGATTATAAAATTTCCCCTAAAACATGTGATAATTTAGATAATGCTAGGTCTTTCTTACACTTAAATAATGTGAATATCGATATTATTAATTCTATTTGTTCAGATATACAAAATTTATCCTTTAGTAAAGGTGTAAGCTCAAACTTGCTTTCTATTGAGGCACAAATTGTTCAAGATGCTGATAGATTAGATGCTATTGGAGCAATTGGAATTGCTAGAACATTTGCTTTTGGCGGTGCTCACAATAGAGCAATATATGATATTGATAATAAAGAGAATTCCACAATACAACACTTTTATGACAAATTATTAAACCTCGAAGGTTTAATGAATACTGATTTTGCAAAGCAATTAGCAAAAGAAAGAACAGAATTCTTAAAAACTTTTCTCGATCAATTTTATAAAGAAATATTGTAAATATATCTAGGACAATATAAAAATCTTGCTACAACTGAACGGATTGAAGCTAAAAACCGGGGTCAATCCGTTTAAAGTTGTATCTATTTAAAATATATTAATACCTAGTTTATTCAATTTCATCTACACACTTTCTTTTAAGCGGCAACCAATCTAAAACATCTTTAATGTGCTCATCCCAGTACAACCAATCATGTATTCCAGGCTCAATCTGTTTTTTGACATTAAGACCTTGTTCTATTAGTTTGTCTGCATACTCCATGATTTCTGAAATAAAAATATCTTTATCACCACTAGTAAAAAAGAATTTAACATTATTTTCAACTGTTTTTCTATAATCATTTAGTGCGCTGTATAGATTTATATTTGTCTCCGCATACTTTTCAAATTGCTTTTTATATGAATTACTCATTTTTTTTGCATAACTCAATTCACCCCATAAAAGTTCATAAAAATCAACACAACCAGATAATACTCCACAATACGAAAACATTTGAGGATATTCTAATGCTATATAAGCTGCTCCATAGCCACCCATTGAAAGCCCAGATATAAATCTGTTTTCTCGTTTGTTAGAAAAGGGAAAAACTGATTCTAAATAATTTGGTAATTCTACAGCTATATATTGTTTATAATCACTACTTGAAATAGTATTATAACCACTATTTTCACCATCAGGCATAACAACAGCCAAGCATTTTTCTTGAGCATATCGTGCAATATTAGTATTTAATACCCAATCTGTGTACCCCCCATAACTGCCATGTAACAAATATAAAGTTTGAAACTTACTATTCTCAATTAAATATTTATTGGATTTTTCTTCTAAATACTCTTGGGCAGATAGTGATGGCAAAATTATGATAGCTCTTGTATTCTTTTTCAATGCAGAAGAATAAAAACTACATTCTATTTTAGCCACATTGAACCTCATTTTTACAATTTTCTTTATCTTCTTCTATCCAATTAAGAACATTATTTAATGAAATATCTAATGAACAATCAACATTATAATCTTTTTTATGATGAAATCCATTTTCCTTTTTTCTATCAAGATACTGAAGAAAATAAGGATCATCATGATTACAATTAAAATAAATTTTTAAATCAGTACTTTTGAACTGAAGTTGTGTTTTATTAATAGAATTTTCAAAATATTGAGTAGATTGAATCTTGCTTTGTAACGAAAATGCATATGAGAAAATATTGGGATTTAAAACTGATAGTGTTACAGCTCCATATCCCCCCATACCAACACCACCAATGTATGTGTCATTCAAATTCTTAGACACTGAAAAATATCTCTGAACATATTGAGGCAATTCCTTTAATATAAAGCTATTATAATCCGTATTCATAAACCAATTTTCATAAAAATTGTTACCAATTGTTGGCATTACAACAACCATTTTTTTGCTTTGAGCTTTCTCTAAGATATTAGTGTAATTTAACAGGTCTGTAGAGTCTTTATAAATATCATGCAATAAAATTAATACTGGATATTTACTTTTTTCATTAAAATTCTTCTTATTTATATAAGTCACATTTTCTTTATCACTAGAATTAGGTACAAAAACATCGATAGTTGTATTAAATCTTAAGATTGGAGAAAAATATGACATTGTAAAATTTGCCATTTTAAGATTCCTTGTTAAGCTAACCCTATTTATTACGACACTTAAAATGCCTAGGGTTATTTAAAATATAATTTGTTCTATTACGATCTTTTTTTTACTTCTCTGATATAATCAATATAAACAGCAGCTAATATAATTAAGCCTTTTAAAGAGGTTTGCCAAAAACTATCTACACCCATTAAATTAAGGCCATTATTCAATACACCAATTATTAAAGTACCAACAACCATTGCTCCTACAGAGCCAACACCACCAGCTAAACTTACACCACCTAAAGCACAAGCCGCAATTGCATCCATTTCTGCTCCATTACCAAATATAGGATTGCCACTATAAGATCTTGCAGCTAATGTAATACCAGAAAGACCAGCCATTAAGCCAGAGAAAAGATAAACAAACATCTTAACTCTTTGCATCTTTATTCCAGAAAAAACAGCTGCGGTTGGGTTTCCACCTACTGCATATATATGTCTACCTAAGCCAGTTTTATTTAATATTATAAAAGATATAATTAAAATAATTAACATATATATTACAGGTAGAGGAATTCCTAGAAAATAACCAGTACCAAATTTTATAAATGCTTGATTATCAATTCTTACTGTAGTTCCTCCAGTGATAATGTAAGCTGCGCCTCTCAATACACTCATCATTGCTAAGGTTACAATAAAAGGAGCTAATTCTGTTCGAGAAATAATCAATCCATTTATAGCACCAAATGCTACACCGAGCGCTAAAGAAAGAAAAATTACAAAAAATATTGGAAGACCTGTTTGTGATAAATATCCACTTACTACACCAACCACAGCTATAACTGAACCGACAGTTAAATCAATCCCTCCAGAAATCATTACCAAAGTCATACCTGTTGCCAAAAAGAAATTTGTTGATATTTGTCTCAATACATTTAATAAATTTCTTTGTGTTAAAAAAACTGGATTTACAACACTTATTACTATACACATTAATAATAGAGCAATTAAAATACCACTATTACTTTTTATAAAAGCCTTGCTACTTAAAAAAAAGTTTTTTACAAGTTTATTATCGTTCATTATTTTATACCTTTAATTTTAATATCTTACTGCATGCTTCATAATATTTTCTTGTGAAATATCTTCACCTTCAAGCATAGCCGTTATTTTTCCGTCACACATTACTGCAACTCTGTCACTCATATTTATTAGTTCAGGTAACTCTGAACTTATCATAATGATGGAAACACCCTTTTCAGTTAATTCGTTCATTATTTGATATATTTCGCTCTTAGCACCAACGTCAATGCCTCTAGTAGGTTCATCTAAAATCAATACCTTAGGATTTGTTGCTAACCAAGATGCAATAATTACCTTTTGTTGGTTTCCTCCAGAAAGAGAATTAATAGGGGTTGTATTTAAAGGGACTTTAATTGAAAGATCCTTTTTAAATTTTCCAAAAATCTCATTTTCTTTAGTCGAGTCTAAAGATATTCCTTTTATAAACTGCTTTAGAACTTTTAGAGTCATATTGAATTGTGAGGATTTAATAGGATAGAGCCCTTCATCACGTCGATTTTCAGGAACTAAAGCAAAGCCTGCATCAATCATTTGAGATGGATTGTGTTTCTTATCAAATGTTTGATTACCCAATTTAATTACACCCTCACTAGTTTTATCTATTCCAAAGAGTGCTCTCATAGTTTCAGTTCTCCCACAACCAACCAAGCCACCAAAACCTAATATTTCACTTTTCTTGAGTTGAAAATTGATATCAGAAACCTTATTAGATGTTAAATGTTCAACTTCAAGAATTATCTCCTGACTTTGTTGATTATGATTTCTTACATAATAGTTTCCGATATCTCTACCAACCATTAAGGCAATTAAATCATCATTACTTGTACGAGCGACTTCTTTGGTAGCTACATATTTTCCATCTCTCATAACAGTAACACGATCTGCAATTTGCTGTAGTTCACTCATTCTATGAGAGATATATATTATTCCAATACCTTGTTTTTTTAGAGAACTAATGCATTTAAAAAGACTTTCAACATCTTTATCTGAAAGTGAAGAGGTTGGTTCATCCATAACAATAATTTTTGAATTAAATGAAATTGCTTTTGCTATTTCAACCATCTGTTGCTGAGCAATATTCAAATTAGCAACAATTTCCTTTGGAGAAAAAGTAACACCAAGCATATCTAATATTCTTTGACAATTATCATTCATTGTGCGACAATCTAAACAATGATTTTTCTTTCTTGTTTCGCGACCTAGAAAGATATTTTCATACACATTTAAATGTGGCACTAATACAAGTTCTTGGTGAATAATACTGATGCCAGAATCTCTGGCATCAGAAACAGAATCAATATTTAAATGATGGCCGTTAACCTCAATTGATCCACTGTTCATTTTATATATTCCACCAAGGATTTTGATTAGTGTTGATTTACCCGCACCATTTTCTCCAAGAAGTGCATGAACTTCACCAGCTTTTAAATCAAAACTAACGTCATTTAATGCATATACTCCTGGAAATTTTTTATGAATATTATTCATTTTTAATAAAATTGGGCTATTCAAAACACCTACTCCTTTTACAACCATGCAGAGGTATCAAATTGATCTATATTGTTTTGGTCTACTAATATTGTTTCAATAGAATAATTTTTCTCTACTGCTTTACCATCAAGCAAATCATAAGCAACTTCTACAGCTTTCTTACCAATTCCTGCTGGAGATTGTGCTGCAGTAGCATATAATCCACCTTCACTAATTGAAGCTTTTGCTGAAGGAGAACCATCTACACTAAAAACTTTAATATCATTTGTTCTTCCAGCACTTTCAACAACACCTTGTGCAATTAAACCAAATTCATCGTTTAATCCCCAATATGCATCTAAGTCAGGGTCTGCTTGTAGAAAATCTTCAAATGTTGATAATACTGTATTCATGCTTGAATAGTGGGCTAAGCCTGTGATTTTAATATTAGAACCTTCTAAAGCTTCTTCTAACCCAGCCATTCTGCTTACAACTGATTCAGCCAAAGGATTATCAATTAAAGCAATTCTTGCACCATTAGGGAAAGCATCAATCATAGCCTCTCCACAAAGTCTACCTGCTTGCACATTATTTGATGAGATGAAGCTTTCGGTTAAATTAGTATCACTAACATTCGCATCAACAACTATAACTTTTACACCAGCTTCTTTACATGCCTCTAAAGCTGGTCTAACACCGTCTTTATCAACTGGATTTAAGAATAAAACACTAATACCTCTTGTAATCATATCATCTATGGCATTATTTTGTTTTATTTGGTCATTCATACCATCAATAGCTATTAATTTCCCACCCCGAGCTTCTACTTCTGCTTCTACAGAATTTTTCATAGTCACTTGAAAAGGATTTGTTTGGTCCATACAAGTAAAACCAAAAACTAGTTGTCCATCATCCGAAGATTTTTCAGATGATCCGTTTGCAAAAATACTAGTGATTGCTAGTACCGTAACTAAAGCTAAAAGAATAAATGATTTTTTCATTATTCTCCTCCTTTTTTATTATAATAAGGATTAAATCCTATTTTATTTTAATTATTTTAATTATTTTAATTCCAAGAATCTCTAATATTTAATGTTGTTTTAATCAGTTGTTTCTGAGGTTTATAATTTGAATTTTCTAAACGATTTATCATAGCTTGTGCTGCAACTTGCCCTATTTCAAAGGGATTTTGTGCTATGGTGGTTATCGAAGGTGAGGCCGCTCTATTCCATAATGTGTCATCGCAAAGTGTTATATTTACATCTTCAGGAATTTTTCGACCTGAATCTTTGAGATATTTTAGAGTCCCAAATCCGATATCATTCATTGTAACCAAAACAGAATCAATTTCTGGATGTGCTTCGAATAAGTTTTTTGCTAACGAATAGCCTAAATCTTCTTTTGGTATTTCATCAACAGCACAACTTGGATCAAATTCAATTTTATGATCGTTAAGCGCATCTAAGAATCCTTGATACCTTAATTGGACATTATATAAATTTTTCGACCAACTATTTATTACTGCGAAATGTTTCTTCCCTCTCTTTATTTGTTCTGTTATTGCATCATAGACAGCTTGCTTAGTATCAGACATAACTAAATCATAATCCTGATTTAAATCTTGAGGTTCTCTATCAATAAAAACTATAGGAATATCAGTTAATCCTTTTACTTTTCTTTGATTTTCTACATCCGGTGGTGCTAATATAATTCCTTCTACTTGATGTTGTTTTAACATTTTTATTGAAGATTCTTCTCCACAAAGCTTTTCTTCACTATTGCTCATTATTAATGAATAATTATGTTTAGTTAAAACTTTTTCAGCCCCTAACATTACCCAAAGATAAAATTGATTAGAATCTTCGTATTCTTGTATAAAAGGAACTATTAAGCCTATCGTCCTTGAACTTTTTTGTCTTAACTGGACTCCCATTATATTACGTTGATAATTCAATTCCTTCATTGCAAACTCAACTTTTTTTTGTGTTTCATCAGACACAAATCTTGTTTTATTAATTACATGAGATACTGTAGCAATTGAAACTCCAGCTTTTTTGGCAACATCTTTAATATTTGACATAAACACCCCTAATTTTTGCAATTTAAGTGATTTAAACGTTTACGTAAACGTTTAAATCACTTTTAATAAGTATAATTTAGGTTTTTTTATTTGTCAAATTATAATTTATTTTTTTTTAAGTTTACTAGTAAAATAGTTTTTAATTCAAAATTCGATTTCCATTCATGGTCCTATTTCAAGTACAACCTTACTAAATATAGTATCTGTCGTTGATAAATTACTCAAATTAAACACAAGGTACCTTTATAATTTAATCTATGAATATTTAACAAAAGGCTTTTAGAAAAATAATAATTGGTAGTCACCCTTACCATATATTTTTTGTATAATTTAAATATTGAGTACTTTATAAAATATTTGATCTATAATTTTGTTAAATATCTTTTGTTTTTAGTTTTAATATACAAATATTGTTACTTCAAATCAGAGAATATCTTTAAACAAGATTTTTATTTTTACATATATTTATTAAATTTTATGTAAAAACAAATTGACAAATATTTACCCCGTTGCTAATATTTCATTATAAACAATTTGTCATACAAAGGAGGGATAATGTTATACGCCGAAAAGATCAGAATGAAATCTGGCTATGAAAATAGTAATGATTTTGAAAAAATCATAAGTATTTTTATTGACTTCGGAAAAGGATTATCTGAATATCCTGTCAATATCATTTATGATTTTTTGTTAAAAAAACCTAATTCAATAAAGGTAATTAAAAAGCCAAACCCTTATCTTACTCCGATTTTGAAAGATGGAAATAAATTTGTTATAGCAAAAGATGATTCATCTAATGAAAATTATATAACTAAATTACCTAAAGTTGTTGATATATTTAATTGATATAAAAACTTTTAGTATATAATTATTTATTAAAGTCATACATCTTAACTTAACTATAAACCAAATACTATGTTTTTGTAAAAACAATCAACTAACCAAATATTCTTTTCAAAATATTTGATTAGTTGAAAATATTAAATAATAAAAAAGGAGTTATTTTTTATTAAGCATTATAAGTTGATGAAGAAGTATTACCACCTTCTCCTGTCCAATTAGTATGGAAAAATTCTTTTCGCTTCATATCAATTCTTTCATATGTATGAGCCCCGAAATAATCACGTTGAGCTTGTAATAGATTTGCTGGGAGTCTTTCACATGTATATGCATCAAAATAATTTAATGCAGAA
This sequence comes from Sphaerochaetaceae bacterium, assembly GCA_963677735.1. Taxonomy (GTDB): domain Bacteria; phylum Spirochaetota; class Spirochaetia; order Sphaerochaetales; family Sphaerochaetaceae; genus Pleomorphochaeta. Next base: position 444,991 of record OY782505.1, on the reverse strand, counting down.
GAAAATGCTGGTACTGATATACCATTTTTAACTGCAACTGAAACTACTTCTCTCCAATCTTCACTATAATTATTTATTATTGAAGCAAAATATGGATCTAATATTAAGTTTTTTAATTTCGGATTATTATCATATGCTTCTTTAATTTTTTTTAAGAAGCTTGATCTAATAATACATCCGCCTCTCCACATTAGAGCAATTGATCCATAATTTAAATCCCAGTTGTATGTTTTTGCTGCGCTCATCATTAAAGAAAAGCCTTGGGCATAAGAAATTATTTTAGACACCAATAAGGCATTTTTGATTTTATCTATAAATTCTTTTTTGTCTTGAGTAAAATTAATAGAAGGCTTTCTAAAATAATTGGATGCTTCTACTCTTTCTTCCTTCATAGCAGAAATATATCTAGCAAAGACAGCTTCAGTAATTAGAGTAAGAGCAACTCCCTGATCTAAAGATGATATTCCAGTCCATTTTCCAGTTCCCTTCTGACCTGCTGTATCTAAAATTTTATCAATTGTATGGGATCCGTCAGTTTCTTTGTGTGATAATATATCTGCTGTGATTTCAATTAAGTAACTATTTAATTCACTTTTATTCCAACTACTAAATATTTCATACATTTCTTCGTTTGATAGTTTTAAAACATTCTTCATTAAACTATAGGCTTCACATATTAATTGCATATCTCCATATTCAATCCCATTGTGTACCATTTTAACAAAATGACCAGCTCCATTTAAACCAACCCAATCACAACAAGCAGAACCGTCTTCCACTTTAGCACTTATATTTTGGAGGATATCTTTGACTTTATTCCAAGCGTTTAAAGAACCACCTGGCATTAAGCTAGGACCTTTAAGAGCTCCTTCCTCACCACCAGAAACACCTGTACCAATATAATATAAGCCATTATCTTCAACTAATTTTGTTCTTCGAATAGTATCTTTAAAATAACTATTGCCACCATCTATAATTATATCTTCTTTATCTAAAAGTGGGATGAGTTGATTAATAAAGCTATCAACAGGTTCTCCAGCTTTAACTAGAATCATCACTTTTCTAGGTGTTTCTAAATTTGAAACTAATTCCTCTAAGCTGTGAGTTCCTATTATATTTTTCCCCTTAGCCCTGTTATTGAGAAAGTTGTCTACTTTTTCAGTAGTTCTATTATATACTGCTACACGGTATCCCTTAGATTCCATATTCATAACAAGGTTTTCACCCATGACAGCTAACCCAATTAATCCAATATTTGCTTTTTGATTCATATAAATAATCCTTACCTTTTTATTCTAGCATTACCATTATAGATTGACCAAATTTGATCTTCACTTTCAACTGTTGCATAATCGCTTATCATTGTTGTTGCTAAGGCTCCAGTAGCCCATCCAAATTTAATCCAATCTTCTTGGTTTAGGTTTTTTAGTGCTGAATATAAAATACCACCTACAAAACCATCTCCACCACCAATTCTGTCTAGAACTTGAATTTTTCTAGGTTCTTCAATATACCAAGTATTTTCTACATTCATTATTGCTCCCCAATAATGTTCATTAGCATTTTCAACTTGGCGTAATGTTGTTGCGAAAACTTTTACATCTGGATAGGTTTCTTTTACTTTATTAATCATATCTTTAAACTTATTTATATTACTAGATAAATCATTACCTTCAACTTCTGGGCCTTTTATTCCCAAAGCTAGTTGGAAATCTTCTTCATTTCCAATAAGAAAATCTGATAGTTTTGCTATTTCAATAAAAGCATTTCTAAGTTCATCTTCTCTATTTTTCCAAAAAGATTCCCTATAATTTAAATCAAAAGAGATTAAAGTCCCATTTTCTTTTGCTTTTTTTGCTAATTCAATACAAAATTTTGTAGTATTTTGACTTAGGGCTGCAACTAATCCAGATAAATGTAATAACTTAACTCCATCTTTAACAAATAATTGCTCTAAATCATAATTTTCTATCTTCAAATCTCGACCAACTTCACCAGCCCTATCATTAGTAACTTTAGGTGCCCTGAGGCCATATCCACTGTCTGCAATATTTATCTGATGTCTGTAGCCCCATGGTCCATCACTTATAATATCAGGACCCTCAAACTCAATATTTCTCATTCTCAATTGATTTTTTATAAAGGAGGCTATTGCATTATCTTTCACAAAAGCAGTCAATACTTTAGTCTTAAGATTAAGAGATGATGAAATATTTAATACATTAGTTTCAGCTGATGTCGACTGTAGTTCAAACTCTGTTGATGTACTTACAGGTTGTCTATTTTTAGGGACTAATCTCGTACCCATACTTGATGCACAAATTAAATCATATTTGGCATTCTCTTTAAATTTTATCATTTTTCCTCCTAAATAATAAATCATAAATAATAATTATCTTGTTCTAAAATCCCACGGATCTATATTATTTTTTAATGCATTTTTCAAATCAAGTGTTGCATCATCAAGTTTTTTTATAACATCTGATTCAAGTTTAAGATTTATAAATTTACTAAGATTATGACTCTGTTCAGCATTTTTTGTTCCAACAATAACACCTGATACGATACTTTTACTTTTTAACCAACCAATTGCTAGATTCGTAAAACTAATATTTGTTTCATAAGAAATTTTAAACAATTGATTTAATGCATTCTGACCAATATCTTCTTGTCCATTACCTCCATGACGACTTTGAAGTCTTTTCCTACTATCAAATAAATGCATTCTTGCTCTATTATCTGGAAAGTCATCTAATTTCTTATATTTCCCTGTCAATAATCCTTGCATTAAAGAAGAATAAGCAAATATGGGAATATCTTTCTCTTTACATGATGGAATTAATTCAAATTCAGCAGCTCTAGTAAACAAATTATAACATACTTCATCTACACAGATATCATTATCTATTTGGTATATCTTCTCTAAATCTTCTACACCAAAATTTGAAACCCCATAACTTAATATTTTTCCTTCGTTTTCTAACTCTTTTAATGCTCCAATATATTGTTCAAAAGGGATTTCTCTATTTGGCCAATGAACTAGATATATATCTATATAATCTGTTTTCAAATTTCTCAATGATCTTTCACAAGCTTTTTTTAATTTTTCTTTTGATAAATTTTCAGGACTAACTTTTGAAATTATATTTATCTCATGTCTTTTTTTATTAAGTGCTTTGGCTAATAGTTGTTCAGAATAACCATTACCATACATCTCAGCTGTGTCAAAAAAAGTAACACCTTCATCAAAAGCTACTTGGAGAGCTTCAATTGACTGTTGTTCTTCAACAGGACCAAAGGCCCCGCTTCCACCCATACATCCATAAACAATTTTACTTGTATTATTTTTAATTTTTTCTTTCATAATTTTGTCTCCTAAAATTACTATTTGATAAATAATAAAAATCAAATAATTTTAATTAATTGTCTTTGATTTCTTTATTCTGTAACGACACCTTTTCTTAATATTATATTTGCAAATCGTGCTTGATCAGAGGTCACTATTGTAATTATTGATTTATTTGCCCTATTATAAAAATCATTTCTTTCTAAAAAACCAATTTCTTGATTCTCAATTAAATGCGATGACAATATTTTTTCATATCTTTCTTTGACTATTTTTCCATCTAAAATTTGTTTAGGACAAGTCATCATCATAACAGGCTTATCACTTAAATAATCTAACGGGAAATAATAAATAATTGCGTCTAATAACACATCAATTGTCAATCCTTCACAATGAATAACTTTATTTGAATGGGACAGAGATGGGAAATTACCATCAGTTATAGTGAGTTCATCGCCATGTCCCATTTCCATCATTGTTTTCATTAATTCTGGTGTTATTAATTTGTTTATATGTTTAAGCATGTTAACCTCTAACCCATAAATGCAGTTGGCAAAGCCATAGATATCCAAGGAACATATGTAATTAATACCAATACTAAAATCATTGCAACAAAAAAAGGTATAAAAGCTTTAATTACACTTGTTATTGAACATTTTGCGATTCCACAAGATACGAAAAGACAAACGCCAACAGGTGGAGTAAATAATCCAATAGCTAAATTGACTACCATCATTACACCAAATTGAATAATATCCATTCCTAATTGTTGTGCGATTGGTAATAAAATAGGAGTAAAAATTATTACTGCAGGACTTAGATCAAGCCATGTTCCTACAAATAATAATAGCAAATTAATTATTAATAACAATACAAATTTATTTGTTGTGATTCCTAATATAAAATTACCAATCATCATAGGAACTCTTTGTTGGGCAAATAGCCAAGCTAAAGCTGAAGCTGTTGCAATCATTAAAGCAACTTGTCCAGTTGTAAGAGCAACTTCAGATAACATTTTTGGAATATCTCGAATTTTTAATTCTTTATAATAAAACTTACCTAATAAGAAAGAATATAAAGCAGCAATACCTGCAGCTTCTGTTGGTGTAAAAAAGCCACCTACAATTCCTACTAAAATTATTACAATAGTTAACATTGCAGGTATACCTTTAAGTAGCAATATTAAACTTTCCTTTAATGAAATTTTTTCATCCCTTGGATAGTTTCTTTTATTTGAAATAAATCCGGATACAACCATTAATACTATTCCAGTAAGTAACCCCGGAACAATTCCACCTAAAAATAACTTACCAATAGAAGCACCACTAGCTGCACCAAAAACAACCATTGGAATTGAAGGTGGTATCATTACACCTATTGTAGAAGAAGTAGCGGTTACGGCAACCGAGAAATCTGAATCATAACCTTTATTTTCCATAGCTGGTATTAATATAGAGCCTATTGAAGAAGTATCCGATGCTGCAGATCCAGTTATCCCTGCAAATAACATACTCGCTACAATATTGATATATGCTAAACCACCCTTAAAATAGCCAACAAGTACTTTTGATACATTAATTAAATCTCTTGTAATACCACCAAGAGCCATAAATCTCCCTGTTAATATGAATAAAGGAACTGCAATTAAAGTAAAGGTATCTAATCCAGTAAACATTCTTTGGACAAAAATTTGCATAGTCAGACCATCTACACTCAAAATTCCAGCCATTGTTGCAATACCAGTACAAAGAGCAATTGGAACATTAACAACCATTAAGGATATCATCACAATAAAGACAATTAAAACAATCATTTGATAACCTCCGTGGACATCTTTTTACTTTCTTTGTAATGAATTATGAATTCATTGAGAGCTAGAATTATATATAAAACCCCTGAGATTGGTAAAACTAGATATGCATATACCATTTTCATTCTCATAACTGGTGATTTTTGAATTCCTACAATATTTAATAATTTAAAACCATAAAAGGCTATTATTACCCCAAATAATAATTCTATTAAATAAATAAAATATCTATTTATTATTTTTCTTTTTGCACTCATTTTAGACTCAAAATAATCTATTCCTAAATGCATTTTCTTATACATAGTTAAAACACTACCCATAAAACAATACCAAATAAATAAAAACCTAGCTAATTCATCAGTAAAGGAAAAAGGAATTTTAAAAAAAATTCTAGTAAATATTTGAAGTAAAACTGTTACAAATAAACAAACTCCAATAATTCTAACTAGATATTCAACTATATAATCATAAAGAATATTTATAAAACGATTCAAAACAAAGCTCCTTTAAAAATTAGGGATGAATGTAAATCCATCCCTTAAAATATGTGATAATTATAATTACATCATAAATGCATCAACTATATCGCCACCAATTTCATCTCTGTATTCTGAGTATATAGGTTCAACTTTTTCAATAAATGAACTCTTATCATCAATATCGTTTACTTGCATTCCTAAATCTTTTAATTGATCAATAGTTTGCATTTGATTATCAGCATCTAATTTTGTTGCGTATTCACCAGCTTCTTTACCACATTCAACTACGATTTCTTGAAGATCTGTAGGTAATTTATTAAACCAATTTAAATCTATAGCTATGATATTTGGAGTAATACTGTGAGCAGTTAATGAAACATAATCTGTAACTTCATATTCTTTTTGAGCTACAATAATACCTACACTATTTTCAGCGCCATCGACTACACCTGTTTGAAGGGCCATATATCTTTCGCTAGCTGACAATGGAACAGGAATGGCACCTAATAATTCAAAAGTCTTCATCATTATTGGTGATTCCATTACCCTTATTTTCATTCCTTTAAAATCATCTGCAGTATTAATGGCATTTCTAGAATTGTAGACATTTCTTGGACTTCTAATCATCCATCCTATAATTTTTAAGCCTGTGGTTTCTTCTAAAGATTGTGATAATTTTTCACCTAATCCATCATTAAGAACTTCTTGTAAATGTTCTACATTACGAGCTATATAAGGAAGACTAAATACCATAAACTTTGAATCAAATCCACTTAATACTGAGGTATTAATTTCTCCAGCTTGTAAACTCCCCATTTGCATTTGTTCAATATAATCTCTGTGAGCCCCAAGTTGTCCGCTATCAAAAACTTGAACATCGATTCTACCATTAGATTTTTCTTCAACAAGTTTTTCAAATTCATAAAAAGCTTTTACACAGTTATCTTCAGGATTACTTGGATTAGCTATTTTAAGTTCATATACTTTTTCTTCTTCTGTTTCAGAACTTCCGTTGGCGAATATGTTTACACTAAATAAACAAGACATAATAATAGAAATAATAAATAATTTCTTCATTTTTCTCTCCTTTTGAAAAACCAACATGTTTCCAACATATTATGTAATAATTTTAGCACATGTTGATAAATTGGCAAGTAAAAAATATAAATAAATTAAAATAGATATTTCTTGACACTTATTATTATATTAAATTAGAATAAATAACGACATGTTGTATTTTATTACATGATTTATAATACAAGGGGTACTCAGATGGAGGAAAAAAAGTTCTTATATGAGAGAGTTTACGAAGAAATAAAAAGTAAAATATTGTGTGGAACTATTCCAGATGGCTCCCTGCTTCCTTCTGAAAAGGAATTAAGCGAACAATTTAATGCAAATAGAACTACTATTAGAAAAGCACTGCTAATGCTTGTCGATGATAATTTGGTTATAAAGAAACCTGGCATTGGTACTCGTGTAGCTTTAAAGTTGAAAGAGAAAAATTTAGAAAGTAGTACAGCAAAAAGCCTCTCTGGTACAATTGGCCTTTTTCTACCACCTTCGGAAAACAAAATGGATAGAATTTCTCAACCATTTTATTCAGAATTTTTTTACTTTGCTGAAAAAGAACTTCAACCTTTAGGATATACACTTCTATACTCTTCTCTGGATAACAAAGAGCATTTTGAAAGTTTAATTGAACATCAAAAACTTGATGGAATAATATTTATGAGTAACATTCCTGATCAGTTTATTGATATAGCCAAAATAAATAATATTCCATCAATTTTAGTAAACAATTATTCACCAACTTTGGTTTCTATCCTTTCAGATAATGTATTTGGGATGGGAGCTCTTACTGACTATCTAATTTCAATAGGTCATAAAAGTTTCATATTATTTACTGGTTTAACAAATTATCTTTCTACTAAAGAGCGTTTGATTGGATGTACAAACAGTTTTTTAAATAATAATATCAAAAATTATGAGATTGAGAACATAGGATGGGATCCAAATCAAGCTTATTTAAAAGCTCTAGAAATCTTTAAACGAGATAAGATTCCGACTGCTTTAATTTGTTTTAATGATAATTTAGCATTTGGATGTTTAAGAGCTGCAAGAGAAGTTGGTTTAAATGTGCCAGAGGATTTAAGTATTGTTGGATATGATAATATTAATCAAAGTAGATATTTCTCCCCTCCTTTAACAACTGTTAATTCAAATATACCTACTATTTCTAAATTAGCAGTTCAAAACTTAACTCAAAAGATTAAAAATCCAGATTTGTTTTCACAATATAAAATTGTAGTACCTTTTTCATTAAAAATTAGAGAATCAGCAAGTGCTCCAAATATTACAAGTTAACATATTTTTAAAGAAATTATTTTTTGTAAATAATTAATTAATTTTCTTATTTATTGGCAAATAAAAGGATTGTTCTCAATTAAGAAAACAATCCAATTAATATTTCTTAATAAGAAAAAATAATCAATCTATAGAAAAAATACTAAATTTTATAACTTTATTAAAATAAACACTTTTCCAATATTTCTTATTAAGAAGATAAAAATAATTTAAAGCATTATTGCTTTATTACTTCAAAGTGTCAATAAACCAATTTACAGTATTTTCTTTTAATTCATCAAATTTGGATGAATCTTTAGTAAAATAATCATATGTATGATTTGCATCCTTTATCGCTATGAGTTTACTTCTATAGTTTGAGCTTAATTCATTTATCTTCTTACTCATTGAAATAGTATCACTATCATCGGCTGTGCCATAGAATGAGGCAACTGGAATTTTCAAGTCTTTGATATAGTCTAAAGTATCTTTAAGATTGTTTGTGTATACAATTTTTTTTGATATTGGTTTGGGACCTCTCCAACCAAATCCACGATTTACAGCAAATGACTTTTTATAACTTACAACAAATTTTGTACTTGATTTATTCTCATTTAGTAAAGAAGGTGACCAAACAGCTATACTTTCAAACTTTTGTGATGAACTATTTACAGCAGCTAGGAGAACATTATTCGCACCTTCATCCCAACCTAGAAGACCTATTCTTGATTGATTGATTTCCTCTTGTTCACCTAAATAATCAGTAAGTTGAATAATTGTTGAATAATCAATTTTTTCAATCTCATCATAATCAAAAGTAAAAGAAGCAATTCCTTCATCAGTTAAATCTGAAACAAAATAATCAATTGCTCTATTAAAGTCTTTTTCTTTTTCACTTGTACTGGTATCGATAATTACAAGAGGGTAATATCCATCTCCTGCTGGAAGAGTTAACGTACCACTGATATTCAATTCATCTAACTCAAATACAATATCTTTTGTAATTACTTGATTAATAGTTTTAGATCTTACAACCGAAGGTTTTAAAACAACAGGAGTTTTTGGCCTTATTATTGTTCGTGCACTTAAACTACTACTTATCAAAATTGCGATTAAACTAGTAAAAATTAAAATTTTCTTTTTCATAATTTAAAGCTCCTCTTTATTATAAATTAAGCATTAATTAAAATATTTTAATTTACTATAATAATAAAAAGAGTTTTTCTACTTTTCAAGTTTTATTGATCCATAAACAAAATAATACAAAATACTTCAAAAAACGTACAAGTTCGTGTTTTAGTTTATTTTGCTACTAATCAAAATAAATTAAAAAAACAATTCTTAGGAAACATTTTGTGATTCACTTTGATGATATTCTTCAGCAATCATAGTTTTATTAAATTCAGCTGTAGGGTTAATTTCTAATACCAAACTTTCTAATTCATCAATTGATATATTGAAAAATTCTTTCCTTAAATTTATCTTATTAACACGTTGATTATTCAACCGGTTATGCAATTCTTTTTCCAAGGTAACTGCGTCTTCAGAAAAAATAAAACTATGTACATCAAATTTAAATGGCACACTCGCACTACCAAGTTCATTAATTCTTTCTTGTGGATCCAATCTCCTTGTCATTCCAATTTTAAAAACATTATCTCCAAAAGATCCTAAATTGCTAATAATATATACGTTACCAGCTTTTCCATTTTGAAGTCTTAAAATTTCATCTTTTTGTTCTTCAACTTTTTCAACCAAATCACTTAATTCATTTATCTTTGTGTTGAGTTCATTTATTCTATTTTCATCACTCTCATTTTCTAAGATACTTTTTAGGTTCTCAATTTCAGACAAATATTTAGACTCTTCCTCTTTAATTCTCTTTTCTTCTTCTTTTAATCTTTGCCTTTCTTGTGCTTCTTCTTTCATTTGTTGTCTGATTGCCATCTGCTCTTGTTTTGCTTGCTCTCTCTTTATATAATATTCATATTCAACTTTTACCATAGCAATATATAGATATTCTAATTCACCTATGAATCTAGCTAAAGTGGGCTTTATTGTTTTATTCCCACTTATACATATAGTCAAATATTTTGATGTAATATCTTTAACTTGTTTAATTCCTTCACTAAGTTTTTCGTATTTCAATTTATATAATATATTTTGAAGTTCAGCTTGGAGTGCCATTACCATTAAATTATAAATTGTAATATTTGTTTTTGTTGTATAAAATTTTTTATATTTCTCAAGTAATTCCTTTACAAGCTTAAAATAGTAATTATATTCTTTTCTTAAATCTTTATATCCCATATATTTTAAATCTAACAATACGGTGGGAGCATACTCTTTAGCTTCAGCTATATCTATACTTTTGAATCGATCAATAATTGAAGCATCAAGTAAATAGTCGTTGCGGTATTCTTTTATTGAATAGTTAATTGAATTATATATTTCTTTAAGTCTTCTCAACCGCTTTTTACTATTTTCAACTTTTATAGAAAGTTGATCAGTTTCTGCTGTTAAGTCAGCCTTCTTTAATTCTAGGTTTTGAACCTTTATATCATAGTTTTTAATGCTTTCTTTTAAATTAGCTTGAATTTCTTTTTGTTTATTAATTAATTTATCTGAATCTTCAATTGTTTTTATCTTGAATTTCTCATTTCTGAATTTCTCTTTTCTATACTTTCTTGAATTTATGATAGTTGTGAATATAAATATTATTGTCAAAATTATAAATAGCAGCATTAGATTATATTGCCCCATAGGTATCTCCTCTATATCATTATGTGTATCTGATTCGTTATTTTCATTTATTATAATAGGAGAAGGTTCACTTAAATTGATATCTTCTTCTCCTAAAGAATTATTTTCATGCTTAGTTAAATTTTTATTAGTTACAGCTTCTGGTAACTCTTTGTTATTATAGTTGGTTAAATTAGAGTCCTTGGGTTTATCTAAAGTATTATCTAATCGAGTTAAGTTTGTAGAAATTATTTTATTTTTAATGGATTCTATTGTTTCTTCATAAGATTCAATTTCTGCTTTGTTTATATCTTCTGTATCATTAACTTGTTTTAAATTTGAAACAAGTTCATCACTTTGAGATTCTAATTTTAAATCTGTAGGCACTTGCAAATCATCTACAATATCAACCTCTAAATCTGTAGATTCTGGTATTTGCTCTACATAATCATTAGTAGATTCATTTATCTCTTCTTCTATTTTATAGCTATCATTTTCTTTGAATATATTGCCTTCAATTGTATCTAATTGATCATTTTCAATAGATATTATATCTACTTGATTTTGATTAGACATTTTTAAAGAATCGCAGCTTTGAAAAAGTAAGATTATGATAAATAATAAAATTAAGTAAGATTTTGTTCTATTCATCCTTCACATTTTCCCTAAGAATATAACAATTATATATTAGTCTTAAATATTGAAAATTTATTCGATTGTTTACTTTTAAAAAAAATTATAACATACTTTTTAAAATAAAGAAAATTTTTTATTAGTCAACTTTTATAGTTTGGTAGCATTATATTTTACAAACTAAATATATTTGAGAGTATTAACATTGCCAAATAAGTACAAAAAACAGAACTTAAGATAGTAATTTAATAAATTACTTATAATAAATCTAAGGCGTAAAATATCTTTAGAATATGCTATTTGAGAGCCTTTAAAAACTTAGCTACGCCATTATTACTTTCACAATCAATTGTTAAATCGCTAATAGCTTTTAATTGCTCATTAGCATTTCCCATTGCTATAGAAAAAGTTGCATTTTTTAACATTTCAATATCATTTAACCCATCTCCTATAGCAATTGTATTACTATTTTCTAAATTAAATGTTTTTAATAGATGAGATACCATAGATCCTTTTGATACATCCTTATTAGAAAATTCTAATGTTCCGGGAGAAGATAGATAATAATTTGCATTATTTCTCCATAATTTTTGTTTGTCTAAAATACTTATTATATCTAATAGTTTAGAATTATCACAATTAATTTCACTAACTAAAAACATACCATTGGTAACAGATTGTGAAATATTTAAATCTGAAACTAGTTTGATAGGTTCAATTTTAGATTTATTATAGTATTCTGCAGCTAGAGTATCACTTCCAATATAATATGGTTGTTTATTTATATAAAATTGGATATAAACCTTTTTATCTTTTGCTATTTTTAATGCATCTTCAACTATATTTTCATCTAATAGATGTTCTTTTAATATACCCCCATCTTTTGTTAAAAGCTGAGCCCCATTATAGGCAATAATATGAGTATTTAATCCTAATTTCTTATAATGAGGTATAATTGATTCATAACTTCTCCCGCTAACTAAATAGATTAAGATTCCTTTTTTTGTTAATCTATTTACTTCAAATACTAATTCTTCACTAATAGTTCCACTTTCATTTAAAGATGTACCATCTAAATCTAAAAATATCATATCAATTTGTTTGTTTCTAAATTTAATCATTTAAAAACTCTTCTTTAAATTATTTTCTAAATTAGTCATATAGGATTCACTGTATAAAGATAACGCTCCAGCTTCATTTTCTAAATCTATTGTAATTAATGTCCTATCAATATTATCAATCAAACTTTTTGAAGCTATTGGTATTATAAAATTTTGATTTTCCAACAATCTTGGTACTAAAGGGTAACTATCTCCAAAAGGATGGCCTCCTCTAATAGTCCCATCATCTAAAATATTAGGATTACGATAACACAATTCAAACCTATTAGCTTGATATATTTCATTAATTCCCTGTATCCAAACTTCAAGACCTAAGGATTGAATATCTTCAATTAATTTTCTATAACCGAATCCCCATTTTGTTCCTATAAAACCAATTGCAGCTCTACCTGCAACTTGATCTAATTGAATAATATCACAGCCTAATGATTTTAAGTGAGCAGCTCTTTCTACTAAGAGCTGTCTCCATTCTTTACTTTCAGGATTCATCACATAAAAAACTCTATTGTAATAAGTTTCAACTACATAGTTCTGATTCTTGTCCCTAACAATAGAATTTTCTAAATGTTTAAATTCATTGAGAAGAGAAGAATCAAATAATCTTGCATTCATATATAGTGAACACCTTTGTTTATTTTTGTGAATTTGTTTAATAGCTTCTTTTAATTTCTCACTTCCGCCTAATTGTTCACTTGGATAGTAATTAGGATAATTTGAATCATGACTTCCATGATAGGCAAAAATGTGGAGAATATTATTATCTTTAATATTTAAATTCATTAATGATGAGATTTTGCTTAAAACACCAAAGCCTTCTTCTTTTGGGATATTAGTTTTACCATAGGGAGAAAAACACCCTACTTGAACTTGATATTTAGCACTATTTTCCCTTTTAGGTAATATTGTTTTATATAATTTTGCTTCAACAAATTTATTAATAGTTTCTTCAATATTGTCACCTCTAAAAACCATAACTGTAAAATCAATATTTGCAGCTTCTATTTTTAGATACGGAGTATTATCAATATTCAATAAAGAAAATAGTGATAGCTTTCCTTCAGTATCTGCTTTAGAAAAGAAAAAGACAGATTGTCTCTTATCTTTATCAAATAATATGAATAAATTCATAGAAGCTGTTGCAGGATAACAAATTGAAGACTGTTTTAATTTATTATCTTTTAATATTTTTAAAATATTATTTGTAAATATCAACTCACCTTCTCTATTTGGCCAAAATAATTGATCAAATGATTTTAAGTTAATATTTATAAGTGATTCTCCATCACTTTGTAATAAGCAATAATTATCAAATTTTGCTAAATTAACATGGTTAGATACTTCAAAATTAAAGTTAAAAATGTTTTCTTTTTTCATTAAGCTTTTATACCTGTTGTAATATCATTTGATTTTAAAAATTTCTGAGCAATTACATAAAATAATATGATAGGAAGAGTTAATAGCATAACTCCAGCTTGTACTGAATTACCATCTTGATAATAAACTCCATAAAATGAATTTAAACCGACAGGTAATGTATAATAACTTTCAACATTTCCAATCAAGCTTGGCCAAAGATAACTATTCCAGTTATTTGTAAATGAAAGTATCGATTGTGTTATTAATATAGGAATAGATAAGGGAATAATTATATTCATAAAAATACCAATTGGATTTAGACCATCTATTTCTCCAGCTTCTTCTAGATCTTTAGGTATATCTAATAAAAATTGATAAACTAAAAATATATTAAACAAATTAAATAAAAATGGTATTATTAATCCTTTATAAGTTGCTATCCAATTTAGCTTTGTTAACACAATATATGTTGGTGCTAATAAAACTTGAGAAGGTATCATCATTAAAGATATAGTTAACCATAATATAAATTTAGATCCTTTAAAATTAAGTCTAGCTAGAGAGTATCCGGCCATAGTATTTATAATTAAATTTCCTAAACAAACAAAGACTGATACTATAACACTATTTAAAAACCATCTAGAGTAAGGAAATTCTTTTAATATATAATTATAATTGGAAAATGTAAAATTTAATGGAGAAAAGAATTGTTTATCCATAACCATGGTTGGATTTATAGACGCTAGTAAACTCCAAAGAAAAGGAACAATAGCAATTATAGAAATGATAAACACAATAGTATTAAATATAATTTTTTTTACATTCGAATTCATTAAAGTCTCTCCTTTACAATGCTTTGCAATTTAGCAAATACAAATATTATTAAGAAAAGAATTAAAGATGCTGCAGTAGCATACCCCATTCTTCCCGAAGAAAAGGCGCTTTTATAAATATAAATTACTGTAGTAAGAGTTGCATTTAATGGACCACCTGTTCCCTTCGAAACAATAAATGGAATGTCGAATAGTTTAAATGAATCAATTAATACCATTGTAGTTATAAAATATGTAACATTTCTAAGAGATGGAAGAACTATAAATCTTAACTCATGAATAAAATTTCCACCTTCAAGTTTTAATGTTTCATAATAACTATTTGGGATCCCCATTAATCCACTTAAATAAATTAACATATAAATACCTACTTTAATCCAAGCATACATAGTAACAACTGGGAATTTAATTAGTGAAACTGAATCCATCCAATTAACCTCTATTGGGTGAAATATTGATAAAATTATATTAATCAATCCATTGCTTTGAAAAAGATATGAGAATATAAGGGTAATTGCTACTGTTGAAATTAAAGTTGGAATATAAAACATTGTTTTATAATATCCTTTATTTTTTAATAGATATGAATTTAATACATATGCTAAAAAGAACGATGCAATTAGTTGAATTGGCAAACTTAATATAACAAATACAAATGTATTTTTAAGTGACAGTAAAAATGTTTTATCCGTCAGTAGGTTCTTAAAATTATTTAATCCTACAAATTTTGCATTTTCAATCCCACCCCAAATTAAGCTATACCTTGTAAAGCTAAAATATATGGCAAATAACAATGGTACTATAAAAAATAGTACCACTAGTATTAAATAGGGACTGAGAAAAAACCAACCATAAAATTTATTTTCTCTAGTTTTATTCATTTCTCTAATCCTTTTTATAAGTTCAATTTAAAGAGTATCAAGATATTCATTAAATTCTATTTCAGCTTGCTCAAGTGCTTGCTGTGCACTCATACCTTGTAAACGAATTTTATCACCTACAGCACTCATTAAGTCAGCAATTTTTGGTGTATGAACACCCAAATTATATACAGTTGCATTCTTTGCTTGTTCAGGATTTGCACCTAGAGTAGGATTCTTTTCAATATAATAATCTGCTACAGCTTGGCGAGTTGGAACAGCTAGGGCACTATCAACAACCATTCTTTGTGATTTTTCATTTGTCATAAAGTCAATAAATGAGGCAGCTAATTCTTGATCACTAGCATTTTTATTCATAACATAAGCTACAGTAAATAATACAGTTCTTTCACTTTTTCCTTTTGGAAGTTTAGTCATTTTCCATTCAATATCTTTACCATTTTCATTAAGATAAGCAGTAGCCCATCCACCAGAAATCATCATAGGAACTTTTTTAGTTGTTAAAGCTCCTTCATTTTCACCATTGAAATCTTTATTAGTTTTAGCAGCACCGCTACCAATTAAGTCATTAAAGTAATAATCGAAAGCATCTACAACAGCTTTATCAGTCCAATTAGGATTTCCCTCTTCATCTAAGATACTACCACCATTTTGTAAAATAAAGGGATAAAATCTTGCAAAATCAGTTCTTAGAACGATTCCAGCTTCATATTCATCCATATTTGCAAAATCTGTTGCTGTTTTAAGTAATTCATCCCAAGTAGTTGGAACACTCATACCATATTTCTCAAAAGCAAGTTCATCATAATATAATACAAGAGTGTTCATATCTTTAGCTAATCCATATAAATTAGAATCATCTCTAAATGCATCTAATGTACTTGGATAAAAGCCGTCTATTGTTGCTTGATCTATATATTCATCAATTGGTGATAGAGCATAATTTTCTATAAACATTGAAGCCCAACTAGCATCTAAGTAAAAAACATCAGGACCTTTACCACTAGCTATCTGAATTTGAAGAGTTTCATTATATTCATTAGCTAAAACTTCCCAATCTACTTTAACGTTTGGATTTTCTTCTTCAAATAAGTCAATTCTAGATTGAACATATTCTTTTTCTTGAGGTGTTGTTGACCAACCTACAAGTTTTAACACTTTTTCACCACTTTCTTCTTTTTGCCCATTAGCAAATAGAATACTAGATGATACTAATACCAATACCATCACAAAATAAATCTTGAAAGATTTCATTTTAATCTCCTCTTTTATCGCTTCTCACCTATAGTCTAGAAGCATTCTATAAAATAATAAACAACTTTAAATATTGTTGTAACATTCATAACTATTCACATAGTATATTAGGTTTTTTGATTTGTCTAGCAAAAAATTACATTTCTTATACTTTTCTAACATTCTTTAAATAACTTGACATATTAAGTTAGTGAATATAATATAGATTTATTAATGATAACTAATTTACTTAATATGGAGAGGCTCATTGTGAGAAATAATAAAAAAAAGGTAATGCTTGCTCATTATAGAGTAGGAATGACTGATGGTGTTTCTTTAGAAATAGATAAAAGAAGAGAAATCTTAAAACAATTAGACTATGATACATTTTTAGTTTCAGGCCCAAAGAGTCACAATTCAGATTACATAATTGATACCTTAAATTTTGATGATTCGAGAATAAATGAGTTAACTCAATCTTTTTTTGATGAAAATATTAATGAAAAGGATATTGAACATATTTTAGAAAAACTTGATATTATAAGTGTTGAGATTAAAACTCAACTTAAAAAAATTGTTGAAATAGAAAAACCTGATTACATCTTTGCTCATAACATTTTTAGCCATGGACGACATATCGCAGCTAGCAAGGCTTTTCTTGAAATAATAGAAGAATTTAAAATTCCAACTTTAGGTATGCATCATGATTTTTATTTTGAAAGACCAAAATATACTCATGTTACCAATATCCGTCTTATAGAATATTTAAATAAATATATACCACCTGTATCTAAATATATTAAACACGCTGTTATAAACACAATTGCGAAAGAGGCTCTATTTGAGAGAAGGAAAATTCCTTCAATCGTTATTACTGATACATTTGATTTTAATCAAAAACCTTGGCAAAAAGATGATTATAATAAGGATTTAGTTGATATTTTTAAATCAAAAGGTATTAATGAAAATGATATTTCAATATTACAAGCTACTAGAATCGTTTCAAGAAAAAGTATTGAATTTACAATAGAGTTAGTAAATTATATAAATGAAAATAATTTATTGTCCAAATATTCTAATCAAACTCTCTACAATGGTAAAAAAATTGATAAAAATAGCAAAATACACTTGATAATTGTTGGATATGCAGAAGAAGATGGGATTGAATACTTAAATGAATTAAAACACTTTTCTAAAGATTACCCCTACATACATTTTTTAAGTAATATTATCCAGGCTGAAAGAAATTTTTCTAATAAAATTAAACAATATAGCCTTTGGGATTCATACTGTTATGTAGATGCAATAAGTTATCCAAGTACATTTGAAGGTTGGGGAAACCAATTTATTGAAGCTGTTTTTGCAAAACTCCCTATAATCTGCTATGAATATCCTGTTTTTAAGAGTGATATTAAACCTTTTGGATATAATTATATATCATTAGGTGATAAATATATTGATAATAAAACCTATAAAGAATTAAAATCATTAGATATTAAACAACTTTGCAAAACAAGCGATAATCTGTTAAAATGTTTATTTAAAAAGGAAACGAATGATTTAATAGAAGAAAACTTCTTAATAGGTCGTAAATTTCACTCTTTTACCTCTTTGAAAAACAATTTAAAAGAAGTTTTATATAAGTTAAATGAAATTAAATAGGAGCACCTATGCCGCCAATCTATCAAAAAATAATGAATGCAATTCAATTGTGGATTACTAACAAAACATATAAAGCACATGATAAACTACCTTCTGAAGCTCAACTAATGAAAGAATTTAACACATCAAGAATTACAGTGATCAGAGCTTTAAATGAATTAGAAGCGCAATCAATTATTTATAGACAAAAAGGTAAAGGATCTTTTGTTTCACCAAAAATTGCTTATAAAAGTGAAAGCACAGATATTATTTCTTTAGTACTTCCCCACAAGATTAACTTTTTCTCCGGTGGTCAACAATATGCATATAGCATTGCAAAATACTGTGAAGAAAATAATTATCTCTGTTCAATTCATTATTCCAATCAATTGATAAGTAATGAAAAGAGTATTTTAGAAAATTTAATTAATTATAATGTTTCAGGTGCTATAATTTATCCTATTGGTAATAAGAATATAACAGCTCTCAGTAATTTATATATAAAAGATTTTCCTATTGTTCTTTTGGATAAACAACTTGAAGAATTAGATCTCCCCTCTGTAAGTTCAGACAATTTTCATGGAAGCTATAATGCAGTTAAATATTTAATTGAAAACAATCATAAAAACATAGGTTTTGTAGGTGTTAAGGACTCTGATGTAGTTCAAGCTAGATATAAAGGCTACTGTAGAGCTCTTTTAGATAATTCAATATTAATTAGGGATGATTTAATTGTAACAGAATTTAATAATACTAAAGGTGATGAACAGACTGTATTAACAATTGATGAGGCAAAAGATATTTTAATCAATATGAAAAAATCAAGTGTTAGTGCAATTTTTTGTGTTAATGATTTAACTGCAACAATAATAATTCAAGCTGCAAAAAATCTTAAAATTTCTATACCTAATGATATTTCAATCATTGGTTTTGACCACATACAATTTGAAGATATTCAAAATCCAAATCTTACCTCTGTTGCACAAAATTTTGATATTATTGCAAAAGAAGCTGTAGAATTATTAATAAAAAGAATTAAGAATCCACAGGAAAAAATTGTAACTAATATTGTAGTACCTACTCAATTATATAAAGGTACAACTGTAAAAACTCTTTAGAAAATATATTTTTGTAAAATAATAAAAAGATGCAAATAATTTTTTGCACCTTTTTATTCATTTATTTAGTCATACATTTAGTTTAAGCTTTTCCTATTTCTTTTTTCTCTCTTAAGTTCATTTCTTTCATGAACGATAAACTTAAAATAAATGCAATTATTGTTGTTGTAATATCAGCAATTGGTTGAGCAAATATGAATCCTTTAAATCCAAAATTAGCATTTAATATAAATAAAAGTGGTAAGTAAATAATACATTGTCTACCTAATGAAATTAACATAGCTTTGATAGCTTTTCCTGTTGCTTGAAAAGTTACCATAACAGTAAATTGAACTCCAAAAAAGGGAACACACAAAGTAAAAGCTCTAAGAATTTGGGCTCCAGCTTGAACTGTCATATCATCATCTATAAATAATCTGATAATATCTGCTCCAAAAAACAAAAATATTACTGCAAAAAATAAAGAAACCATAGTTCCAAAAAATAATGTTGTTTTAAAGCCCGACTTTAGTCTAGCAAATTTTCTTGCACCATAGCAGTATCCAGCAAAGGGTTGATAACCTTGTGCAAGTCCAAGACATAACATTATTACCATTGAACTTACTCTCATTTGTATCCCATTACCAGCTACAACATAATCACCATAAGTTACTGCAATAATATTAACTAATATAAATGAGATACTCATAACAATGCTTGAAAGAGCTGCTGGAATTCCAATTTTAAATGTTTCAGCATATATTTTCTTACTTGGTTTAAAATCTTTAAATTTAATAGAAAGAAGTGATTTTTTAGAACTAAAATGTTTAATAAAATAACTAACGCTTACTACGTTACCAATAATTGTTGCCCAAGCAGCACCACTAGATCCCATTTTAAATACTAAGATAAATAATGGATCTAAAATAATATTTAATACAAGTCCAATTACCATCCCAAACATTGCTTTATCTGTAGCCCCTTCACTTCTAATAAGACCAGCTAAGGATACGTTTAGAATTGGGAAAATACACAGAGTACTCATTACAATAAGATACTGAGATGTTGGAACTTTTGTTGCATCTGATGTACCAATTAAGTTTAAAATATTATCTTGGAAGAGAAGAAATATTAACGTATATACAATTGCTACACCTATAGAAGTATAAAATGCAACAGAGTTAGATCTTTTAGCTTCATCGTATTCTTTCTCCCCTAACTTTTGTGAAATATAACAGGATGTACCACTTGCAAAAATATTTCCTGCAGCTTGGAACATCATAATCAAAGGACTTGCAAGACTAATTGCAGCTACTAGATTCAAATTACCAGTCTGACCAATAAAATATGTATCGGTTAAATTGTAAATCATCTGCATTGCCATAGCTAACATAGTTGGCAAAGCTAATTTTATAATTGCACTCTTTACAGGTGCATTTTCTAATAAATAAATTTTATTTTTATCCATTTTATATCCTTAATATTTAATTTTCAATTGATAGATGCATTACTTTCTTTGTAAGTCTAACGTATTCTTTTGCATCACTCTCACCAAGTTTTTCTAATAGTTTAGATAAATCAGCAATTATTTCTTTTTGATATGACAAACCTAATAATTTACCCTTTTCAGTTAAGTTAACAACGACTTTTCTTTTATCAGATGAATAAGTTTTTCTAGTAATTAGATTTTGTTTTTCAAGTGATTTTAATATAGTTGCTATTCTAGCTGTGGAAACGCCCATGAATTGACAAAGTTTACTTGGATGTATGCCATCTTCTATTTCAGTCAAATACCCTATTACCCGCTTTTTACCTCGAATGATATCTAAACTACCCTTATTATGTGTTTTTACCCCAAGTAAAACGAATTGATATTTTACTAGTTCTTTTGCTAGTTGATCATATATCACATTATTCTCCAAATTAAGATATTGAATTAATTATATATTAGCTAATACTGTTAGGTATTTAAATTAATGCAATGTAGCAGAGTTTATTTAATTAATAATTAAAAGTCAATCAGAAAAAAATAAATAAATTATTATATTAATTGAAGCAATTTTTATTGGATATTACACAAAATAAAAATTTTATGAACATAAAATATAGTATGTTAGATTAGTCGCTTTTTTATTCCTAAATTCAGTATATTAATACTCATTTGTACAATCACAATTAATAATTCATCAGCTTTATTATAATCAATTAATATCACTAATAATAAAAGGTATTTATATTAGTTATTTTACTAAATATTTGACATATAAAAATAATTGTTTTAATATGAATATTAATGGCTTCACTCTAAAATTAATCTGTTGAAATAAAATAATATCAACAATATTAAAATATTTACATATCCTAAAAGGAGAAACAAATGAATAAAACTATATCTAAGTTATTTATTCTACTATCGTTTTCGCTTATTTTGTTAAGCTCTTGTGCTTCAGCTTTTGAACTAGCTGGGGATGCTTTAAATAAAGGTAATTACACAACTTCTGTAATCAAGTCTTTTGAAGCATTGGATAAAGACCCTGGAAGCACTGATGCTGAGTTAATCCTTAAGGAAGCTTGGAATAGAGCAAATCAAGAATGGTGGGATGAAATTTACTTCTATCAAAAGAATATTGCTATAGATACTAGTGCCATGGATTTACCAGATTGGGTTGCAGAAAATTTTGAACAATCTCAAGTAGATATAAAGGATTTAGAAAAAACACTCCCTATTTATGACAAATTGATCAATTTGCATCAAATTGTAGAAAATAAGAGAAGATATGATTTAAATCCAGATTCAAAATCAATTGCAATGGATAAATTAGAAATACAACAATATATTGCAGATGTATACTATACATTAGGTTGTGAAAAACTAGAATTAAATGATAGAGAAAGTGCTAGAGAAGCACTATCATATTTTGATAAAGTTAAAGCAACTATTAATAATTACCCAAATATTGAAGAAAAATCAGATATGGCTATCCAATTAGCTACTGTAAAAGTGGCATTAGCCTTACACAAAAACAATGATAAAATAAATATTTTACAAGAATTAGCTGATAAATTAGACAATGATAGACTTATTGACATTGTGAATATTAACGATAGAAGCAAATCACAGTTCGAAGCTAGAAACATAGCTTCACAATATGGTGCTGAAATCTTAGTTTATTTTAAAACAGACACAAATGTAAATTCAAATATAACTACCAATGTTAGACCACTCGATTCTCGTGTTACAGCAGTCAAAAATTGGAACATAGTCTCTAAAGCTTTAGAAGTTTCTACAACTACTAATGTATATTATAATGTTATTGAACTTGATAGTAACACAAGTATAAAAGAGACTTCTTTTGATGTTACTAGTTCAACAGATTTTGACTTTACTCTAACTAAAATAGACGCAAAAACAAAATCTGAAAAAATTCAATTAGGGGATATGGAAAAGGCATCTACTCTAAAAATAGCAACAATAGAAAGTGGAAATGATGAAATGATGCTTAATTCACAATTAGACCTATATGAAGATATCAGCATTCAATACAAAAGCCCTGCTATTATTCTTACTAATTTAAGTGATTTTCATCATACCTATTTTTCTAAATACGATAATATTCAAGAGTTATCTAAGTATAAAGATTTAAAGAATCATGTATTTATACCCTTCCACCTTTTAGAAAAAAATCAAGGTGAGTATTCAACATATTCTTTTATTTATAATATTACTTATGGAGAAGGAAATCTTGGCCAAATATTGACAACTGAAGTTGACATAGCAACTTACGAACTATTACTTGAACTACTTCAATCAAAATCATTTATAAATAATTCTGTTGATTTATATTTAGAGGAAACAGTTTCCCCAGATATTTTTAATAAGTTAAATAGTCAAATATATTCTTTATTGCAATAAAAGAGAGTTTAAGTATAACCAGCTTCAAATGAAGCTGGTTATTATTAAATCATGCCTATAACAATTTGGTATATAAAGACTATTGAGAATTACATTCTAAAATAGGTTCTTTTAAATTATATTATCTATGAGGAGCCTTTATTTGTTTTAGATGATGCTCTACGACTACAACTTTTTCAGGTTTCACATCAGGTCTTACTATCACACAACTACTAGTCAAAAATACAATAAAAATCATTAAAAATATAAATATTTTTTTCATAAAACAGTACCTCTTATATAATTAGTAAATTAGATAGCATTAATATCTAGTAATAATTTAAAATGAAAAAAAGCTAATATCAAGAATATTAAACTTTTCTATTTCTCTAAAACAAATAAATACATATAAAATCATAATATTCAAAATATGTACTAAAGAAGATAACTAGTAATTACATAAGCATGACTAATATATCTTTTTCCTTGATTGTCGTTCTTCCATTTGGAATTATTACCTTAGAATTTCTTTTTAATATTGTAATAAGTTTGAAAGGAGAAATATCAATTTCGCTTATAGTTTTGTTTAACCATTCACTGTTTTTGTCAATTGTAATCTCTTTTAATTCAATTTCTGTTTTATCATCAAAACCAGGTGCCGCCATTACTAATATATCATTTGAGCAAACTTTAGTTTCACCTTTTGGAATTATTACTTTTGAATCTCTTAATACTAAAACTACTAGTATATCTACAGGAAGTACTATATCCATTATTTTTTTATTATTCCAAGGATGATCTTCATTGATTTTTAATTTTATAAATTGAACATCATTTTCTTCCTCATAATCAGAAAATGTTTTAAATACATCACCTTGTGAATCAATCATATTTAACTTTCTAGAAACAAAAGGTAGGAGCGTTCCTTGAAATAGAATAGAAAATAATACAATACAAAAGACAATATGAAATATATCATTATCTATTTGAGAGGTACTAACTGTAGCTATTATTGCAAAAATTATTGAAGAAGCACCTCTTATTCCAGCAAAGGATACTAAAGCTATTTGATTTATAGAACATTTAAATGGTTTTAATATTATAAAACTTGTTATTGGCCTTGCTATGAATGTTAAAAATAATGATATTAAAAGTGCAATTAATGCTATGCTAGGCAAGTGTGATGGAAAAGCTAATAATCCTAATAAAAAGAATACACAAATCTGAACTAATGCAATTATACCATCAAAGAAGTTTGTAACTACAGTTTTGTTTCTGATTTTTTGATTTCCAACTATAATTCCATATATATATGAGGCTAGATAGCCATTTCCACCTAATCTTTCTGAAAGCGAAAAAACTAATAAAACTATACCTACATATAATATTAAAGAAAGGTTATCACTTTCGAGGTTTAAATATTTAATTATATATTTTGTAACAAGAGCTAATATAATAGATATAAATATTGCAACAATAAATTGAATTAAGATCATTATTATATAGGTGTTGACCGAAATAGGCTTATCCATTAATGACAATAATATTATTGTTAACATATATGCACTAGGATCGTTACTACCACTTTCAACTTCTAATAATGGGGCTGTATTATTTTTTAATGCTAACTTTTTAGATTTTAATATTGAGAAAACAGAAGCAGCATCAGTAGAGCTAATAATTGCTCCTATTAAAAAACTTTCAAGAAGTTTAATATTTAAAATATAGTAACAAAATAAACCAACAAAACCAGCTGTTAAAAATACACCAACACTAGATAATAATATGGCCCTTATCACTATTGGTTTAGCGGTCTTCCATCTAGTTTCAAATCCCCCGTAAAATATAATAAATACTAAGGAAATTGAACAAATATTCCTTACAAGTTCATAATTTTCTAATTGAATTTTGAAAAGGCCATCTGATCCAAAAAGAATACCAAGTCCAATAAACAACAATAAACTTGGTATTCCCACTTTCTGGGATAATTTACTACTAAACATTGCTACGATGATTATTATCGATGTAATAAAAAGCATATTAATCATAAATTTCCCTTTTCTCCATTTTATATAATTACAATATATTCAATTTATATTTCTCTTTTTTATGTGAGAGATTTATTATCTAAACTATATAAGTTAATTTAGGTAACTTAACTTATATCCAAAGTCATCTTTATCTTATCATATAAAGTGCTACTATAGAAATCAAAACCTTTATCAGTTGGATGTAATACTGAATTATCAAAGTATTTGTCATCGTGTGGAACTAAATCCAACCCATCGATTATATTAAAATTATTATATTTATCAGCTTCTTTAATTATAATTGATGCAATATCAAAAAAAGATCCACAGGAGGCTAGAGTTAAATAGGAGCCTCTATATATTGGAGTGATTATAAAGGTTGGAACTGTTGGATATAATTTATGTAATGTTTTTAAATAAAGCCTTATATTTTCTTTAATCTGATCTATATCTTCAATTTGTTCCCAATCATTAGTTCCTAAGGCACTTGTTATAATTGAAGGTTTTATGTTTAAATTTTCATCCAATCCTTTGTAAAAATGAATATAATCTGATAATCCTTGGTTTAGAAGATTCATATTTAATTTATGTGAAAGCTGAATTGGATAAGTATTTTTTGAATGTAAAACACTATAACCCTGTGTAATTGAATCTCCTAAACAAAGAAGCAAAGGCTTATCATCAGGTAAATATTTTAAAATACTTCCCTCATTAACTTTGAAATTTTTTATTTTTATTGATGTTGCATAGGATAAATAGATTTTTATTGATTTAATACCTTTTACATCAGTTGTCAATTTGAACTTTTGCTCTACATTCACCAAAGGATTAATACTAACACTTTTTATATAGTTCTCATTAATAAACACATCAAAATTTGTAAGAGTTTCATTTGTTTTTTCTACAATAAAATCAAATATAACTGTATGACAATCACTTAAAAACTCTAGGCAGACTCCACTATTATAACTAGCTTCATCTCTGAATGCACTTTTTAATTTACTAAAGGATTCAACTTGTTTATTACTAAAGCGTATAGGTTTATAATAGCCATTGTCTTCAATAACATCTAATTTATTTTTAATTAATTTTTTATATTCAATATTCATATATCGCTCCACATTTAAATAAATATTTTGTCTATCTTATCAACATAATTTATTTTATAGAAGATATATGATTTGTTTTTCATATTATATTCAAGCTATTTTTATTGTTAGATATTCTTCGCTTATTTTATTTCATCTAATAAGTTATATATTTCTTCTTTAGTTGCAAGAAAATGTGATACAGCACTAGCGCCCCCTGCACAAATGCTAAATTTAAATGCATCTTTATAATTATTGTTTTTTAAGTATCCAGCTAAAAAACCTGCCACCATTGAATCCCCAGCTCCAACACTATTTACAACTTTTCCGCCTACAGCTTTAGATATGTGAATTTGGTCGTTTTTATCAACTAAGATGGCTCCATCTTTTCCCAAAGAGACCAATACATTTTGAGCTCCAAGTTTTCGAAGTTTTTTAGCGTATTTTATAACCTCTTTTTCACTTTTTATCTCTACATTAAACAATTCACCTAATTCAACCTTATTTGGTTTAATTAAAAAAGGTTCTTTATCTAAAACATTTAATAAAAGAGTTTTGGTCGTATCTACAACTATTTTTATGTGCTTTTTGGTTAAGCGATCCATAATATCACTATAAATTGTGTTTGGAAGACTTGAGGGGATGCTTCCTGCCAAAACTAAAATATCATCAGAATTTAATTTATCTAATTTTGTGAATAATTCTTCTAATTCTTTTACACTAATTTTAGGACCTTTACCATTTAATTCAGTTTCACAGTCCCCATGTATTTTTACATTTATTCTAGTGTTTCCATCTTTTACGTATATAAAAGAAGAAGAAACAGAATTAAGGGTTAACAACCTTTCAAATTCATATCCACTAAACCCTCCACAAAATCCAAATGCCATTGTATCAATTTCTAAGTTCTTTAATACAATTGAAACATTCGTGCCCTTTCCTCCTGGCAGAATAAGTTCATGTGTAGTTCTGTTTAATGCACCAATTTTAAAGTTTTTTACATTTGCTATATAATCTAGGGATGGATTTAAGGTTACTGTTGCTATCATTATTTTCCTCTTTGTATATTAAATTAAAGAGTTATGAGTCGAAATACAACTCATAACTCTTAATAGTTTTTATCTTTTAGTCTAACTATTTACTTTTGCCCATAAGATATTCCAATGGTCTATAAGTTGATCTTTGTTATCACTTAAGTAGTCATAATCTAAATCAACTAAGCCTAAAGAAGCATTAGCAGGTAAATCACTTTCTTTAACATTTGAATTAGTACCTCTACCAGCTAAATCAGCACGTTCATTTTGGAACTGAGTTGAAGCTAATAAGTCAATCATTGCTTCAGCTGCGACTAAGTTAGGAGCGTCTTTTACTACAGCAGCACCACCTGGCATTGCAGTATTTCCTTCTTCCATGTAAACAATTTCCATAGTAGCTCCACCTTGAGCAATAATACCTGCAGGTGTTGATTCGTAAGATAATCCAACTGCATATTCACCATCATTTGTTAAATTATAAACATCTTTAGATGAATTTGTTTTATAAGCTGAGCCCATTAATTGTTCAATATAAGTCCAACCTTTTTCATCATCGAAAGAATTCCCCATGGTAGCAAGCATTGTTTGCAATTGTCTATAACCGGAAGAAGATGCTGATGGATCTGCTAAGATAATTTTGCCTTTTAATTCAGGTTGTAATAAATCTTGATATCCATTAACTGTTACGCCTAACTCTTCTAAGATATTAGGATTTGTTACTAAACACATTACTTGAACATCATAAAAAGTATAGTAACCTGATGCATCATGGAATGGTGTTTCATTATCTAAAGTTGATGTATATGGTTGCAATATATCATGATACTTTGTTCCATCAGCAGCAAACATACCACCAATTACTACATCAGCACCACTTGTTTCATCACTACGAATTTTTGTAGCAAGAGTACCTACTGAATCTGCTACAATTTCAACTTTACAATTTGGATAAAATTGTTCCCAAAGATCTAATAAAATATCTTGTTGTGTTTGTTCCATTGTTGTATAAACTGTAATCGTTCCGGTTACCTCATCAACTCCTTTTGCCCAGGAAGGTCTATCACTTCCTGTCAACACCTTTGATTGGTCAACTTCACTACTACCTGAAGCAAAAATTGATCCTCCAATCATTACTGATAATAACATTGCTGTTAGTACTTTTTTCATAAAATCCTCCTTAGAATTTTTTCTTTTTTATTTACATTTTGACATCTTCGATTTTTGTAAATCGTAGATATATTACTAAACAAATTATGGTCATAAGTGTAGTTATTGTTGCGTATGCTGCAGCGACTCCATAGATACCATTATTAATAGCTACATAAGTACCAATAGTTAATGTTATTGTTCTATTGTTATACAAAATAACACCACTAGACATTTCTGTTATAATTGAAACCCAACTTAATACTGCTCCAGAAATAATTCCACTTTTCATCATTGGTACTGTAATTTGAACAAAAGATTTCAACTTTGTTGAACCTAGACTTATTGCGGCTTCTTCTATACTTGGACTTATTTTCATCATTGTCGCTGTGGTTGACCTACTTGTAAATGGAAGTCGCCTAATTGCTAAAGCAACAATCATAATTAATAATGTTCCCGCAATACAAAATGGCTTTTTACTAAATACAAGTACCAAGGCGATACCAACAACAGCTCCAGGCATTATGTAAGGCATCATGGATATAGTATCGATGGCTTGAGAAATTACACTACTTCTTCTAACAACTAAGTATGCAATGAAAACCGAAATAACTATTATTATTGCTACTGTTGCAAAACTTATAATTAAAGTATTTCCCGTAGCTCTCATAAGATTTTTTTCAAACGCTCTTGCATAATTAACAAGTGAATATCCATCAAGTAAAATACTATTATTATATTTTCTAAATGACATATATATTACATAGAATTGAGGAAGCATTGAAATAGCAACAACTAAATAACAGAAAACGTGCATTAAAATTCCATTAGCACCTTTAGGATCTTTCATATCGAAAGGATGCATTGCACTCATTGTAAATTTAAACTTACTAGTTGCTATTTTTTGAATTAAGAAAATAATACCCGTTATTGCTACTGCAATTAGAGCTATAGCCGCTGCAAAATGATAATCTACACCATTTTCTCCTAGATATTCATTATATATTAATACTGGAAAAGTAGAATATCCTCTTCCTATCAATAAAGGAGTACCAAAATCAGCGAATGATCTCATAAATACTAATAATGAACCTGCTAATATAGTTGGCATGGTTAAACTTAATAAAACTTTAAAGAAGAATTTAGGTCCCTTACATCCCATACTAGATGCTGCTTCAATAAGTGAACTGTCAATATCCCTAAAAGCACCATTCATATAAATTACAATTAATGGAAATAATTTTAAAGTTTGCACAAGAACAATTCCATCAAAACCATAAATTGTCATATTCTTTATTCCAAATATTTTTAGAAAATTTGTAATTAATCCATTGTTTCCCATCAACAGAATCCAAGAATATGCACCGATGAAAGGAGCTGACATTGTACATAATAGACACATTACAAATAGGAATTTCCTTCCTTTTAAATTATAAAAAGAATAAAAATATGCGAAGGGTATACCTAGAACCAAAGAAAACAAAGTTACAACAATAGCAATTTTTAAACTATGCCCTATAGTTGCATAATAGTAACTCCTGCTAAAAAACTTTTTAAAGGCGGCTAGAGTAAATCCGGTATCCTGAGTATAAATAGCTTCTTTTAATAGTCCTGCAAGAGGAAATATTAAAAAGATTCCAAATAAAGCTAGAATTACATAAGAAGAATAATTCCAGAAATCTAATTTTTTTGTTTTTTTCATTCTTCTTTATTCTCCACTTATCATCCAATCAACATTACTCATAATACTCTTTCCTGTTTCTGCATTAAATAAATTGATCTTTTTTATATCAACATCTAACCAAACAACAGTTCCTGGGCTTATGATTTTTTCAATATCAGAGACTTCAACAATTTCAGCAGTTTCACCAGTTTCTAATTCAACAAAATAATGAGTTTGTAAACCTAGAAAAATACTATTTTTAATTGTAGCTTTTATTCCTGTTTCATCATTAACTTTCTTAATAGAAAATTCTTCGGGTCGACAAGATATTTTTACATTTTCAACCATCAAATCTTTATCAACAGATTTTACAGGAATTTTAAAACCATTTTTAAATGCTAATTGAGGAGTATCCTTTTCAATTTTTAAAGTACCTTCTAATATATTTGTTTTTCCAATAAAAGTTGCTACAAAAATATCAGCAGGTCTCATATAAATATTTTTGGGATCACTACATTGATGAATTTCACCATCACTCATTACTGCAATTCTATCTGAGATAGACATAGCTTCTTCTTGGTCGTGCGTTACATATACGGTTGTTATTCCTACATCTTTTTGTAAATCTCTGATTACAGTTCTCATCTCTACTCTTAATTTTGCATCTAGATTAGATAAAGGCTCATCCATTAATAAAACATCAGGACGAATGACCAAAGCTCTTGCTAGGGCTACTCTCTGTTGTTGTCCACCTGATAATTTTTCTGGTAATCGATCAGCATATTGATCTACATGAACTAATTTTAAGAATTTTTCTGTCTCTTCATTTATTTTCTCAGGACTCATTTTTTCTTTTCGGTTTTTCAAACCAAAAGCTACATTTTTTCTAACACTCATATTTGGGAAAATGGCATAATTTTGAAAAACCATACCAATATTTCTTTTTGATGGATCTAAATCATTTATTTTAATATCATCGAAATAGAATTCTCCTCCTTCAATTGAATTAAAGCCAGCTATCATTCGCAACAATGTAGTTTTCCCACAACCTGACGGCCCTAATAAGGTAAAAAATTCTCCATTCTTTATTTGCACATTTAAATCGGGGATTACTATGTTTTCACCATATTTTTTTAATGCATTCTCAATTTTTATTGCTTTACTCATAATCTTGATTTCTCCTTTTAATTAACCCTCTATCTATATATGTTTATTTTCTAAATCCAATTTGAAAGCAAATACTTTTCTGCTTCAGCACACCATAACCCTCTGTTTGCTTCAACAATTCTAGCTAATTCTTCAAATCTAGGGTCTTTTTCTCCTAATGCTGCAAAATCTTTAATAGCAGTAAGGGGCATTTCTAAATGTGTATATATTAACTTCTTTCCGCCAGGAATTTTTGGCAGATTTAAAATGGTCTCTCCTGCACTATCTAACCCTCCGATATGGGTAACCATGACTGAAGGATCTAATAGTTTTTGTTCACTCATTAATAAAGATTCTTTCATATCATCAGTATTCCCTCCGGTTGTTCCCATAAGATGAGTACTATTGTAGTGAACATCATAAAGATTTATTTTTGCACTTAATTTTTGATCAGTTGGACCTGAAAAGAAATTTAAACAACCATCTCTTCCCAAAATATCTGAAGCTAATTCAACAATAGATACTATAGGAGCAAAACAGAAAATATCATCAAACCCTTTTCCATTATTTAATGATTTAAGTTCAGTAGCCGGATCTAGCATATCTTTTGTATTAACAATTTCTAAATCGATTCCTTTTTTTGCAATCTCATCTTTTGGAAATAATAATTTAGCTCTTTCAATTCTTTCGTCATTTATATCTGTTACAACTATTTTAGAAGGTGCTCTTTCACAATTAATTGCGTAAGTTAGTGAGCCTAATCCCATAGGCCCACCTGCTGCTAGAAGAGCCAATGAGCCACCTTTTTTGATTCCCATCTCATGAGAGTATACACCCATTTTTGTATGATAATTAGCATTAAAGGCCCCAATGCAACATGACATAGGTTCTGCTAAAGAGGCTTCATAATATGAACTTCCTTTAAATTCTAAAAAACAATCTTGCTCCATTACTTCGTGGGGGATAATACAATAAGTAGTATTTCCACCGCAAAATTCATAAGAATAACCAGGAGACCACATTGTTCCTTTATAATTTAATGCTGGTTGGATTGTAAATTTCATACCAGGCTCATATTTATCCTTGTATTTTTTACCGACTTCTACTATTACACCAGCAAATTCATGTCCCATTATTGCAGGATGTTCAGCCACATCATTGTGTACTCTTTTATGTTTAGTTCCTAGGATTGCACATTTATGAGTAGACATACAAATTGAATTTGAGATTACTTCTACTAAAATTTCATCATCTTTGATTTGAGGTAATTCAAATTCATCAACTCTTAAATCATTTGCACTATGCAGTCTTAAAGCTTTGGCTTTCATTTCTAATATTTTCCTTTTTTTTCTATTTCTAGAAATTATGGTAAGACCGATTTTCGCATATGTCAAGATTTTTTTTGTTGTTTCAACAATCATATTCTGTTGAAACAACAAATATTAATCGATAAATAGTTATTTATAAGCAATTTAATGTAAAAAAATTGTTGCTTTAACACTAAAAATTAGTTACAACTAATTTTGATATCAAAACAACAATAATATATTTAAATAATTAATAAATAATTTTAGTTACAAAACTTCAACATTATTATTTTGAAAATAATTAACTAAATCATTTTCAATTTTATCATCTGAAACGAGCACATCGATGTCATTAACTGACGCAAAGTTAAAAGGATTGCTAATATCAACTTTTGTAGAATCCATCAATAAAACTACTTTATCAGCTCTACTAATTATCGATCGTTTTAATGAAGCTTCTTCCTCAGAACCACAATTAAATCCAATTCCTTTGATATATCCAGTAGTTCCTAAAAATGCTATATCATAATTACTTTCTTTAATTTTTTCACAACTACTACTTCCACTAACACTCATACTCAATTTATTTATTTTTCCACCAATTATATACAATTGTGGCTGTTGTAACTTAGCTAATTCAACTGCACAAAATAATCCAGAAGTAAATATTAAATACGACTGATCAGGTATTTTAGAAGCAAATGTAGATAAAGTTGAACCAGAGTCTAGAAAAATAGAAGTGCCTGGATAGAGAACTTTAACTGCTTTATTTGCAATCTCTTCTTTTTTTTCGACATTACGTATTGCTCTTTTATTTATTACATCATCCGTACCAATTATTCTATCTACGGATTTTGCTCCACCATGAACTCTAACTATAAGCTTTAATTCGTCTAAAGTTTTTAAATCATTTCTAATAGTCATTTCAGAGACTGTAGGAAAGGATAATTTAAGTTGATTGAAACTAATGGCTCCTCTTTCATTTATAATATCAACCATTCTTTTTTGTCTATCTTTCATAATATTATTCCTCTTAACTTTTGAAACAACAATATTTAATATCATTTTTTATTGTTTCAACAATTCCTTATTTATTTTAAAGCGATAGAAACTCACAAGTCAAGAGTAAATTTAATTTATCAAAACGATAAATTATCAGATAGTAAAAAATTGTTAATTAGCAAATTTTAAATTAATTATTTTTTTAATTAATTCCTCTTTAAAATTGAGAAATCACCTACAAACTTGAACCCTATTTTCTCATACATTTTTGCAGCATCTGGATTATCATAAAATAGACAAACAGTTTTACCATCCTTAAGCAATTTATCACAAATTGCATAAACACATTTTAAGGCAAGCCCTTGTCTTCTGTATTCTTCAACTGTAAAAACACCAATTAGCATTGCTAATTCTTTTGATTCTGCACTTGAACTAACGCCACTTACTACATTGCCATTATCTTTATAAACAAAAATATGTTTGGCCCCTTGTTCCATTTCTGCTTTTGTAGCTTCGTAGTTTGTAGAAGTATTAAATACTTCATTTGATTTATCTAAATATTCTTGCAATTTATCGATAGAAAGTTCCTCAACACCTGAAGTGTCAACTTTAACTTGCAATTGATTTAATGCAGAAAAATAACAATTTTTTATATTAAAGTTATCTAGTTTAATTAGACTAACCAAATCTTTTTCACCACTTATATTTAAAATTGAATGCTCATCAACAATGTTTTGTATAAAGGAAAGATCAAACACATTTTGATAAGAGACTATACACAAATTATTAAAAAACCTCAGATATACAGTTTTAATTTCTCTATCAAAATCCATAAAAATTTCTAGATTTGGATTATCAAAACCAAATATTTCAATATCACTTATGACAAAGAGATTTAATTCTTTTCTCTGGTATAAGTATTTATTTAAAATATCTAATTCTTTACTTGTGCATTTTTTTATCATATTTAATCTCCAAATTATAATTGTATAAAGTATATAGAAATATTGATAAGGATACAATTAGAAACTAATTTTTCTACAATTGTTTTAGAGGTAATCGCTTTTTAAAACAAATTAATAATTTATTAAGTAAGTAAAAAACTTCTGTTTGTTTTCTCTCTCGATGGTGTTTTAATTTTTTAGTTGGAATTCTTTTTATTTTACATAAATCTTTTTCTTTATTCTTATACATCATTTCAATTTCAAAACTGTTATAAAACATATATATACTCCTTTTAAACAAGAATAATTTAACGAAAAAAACTTCCAAATTTAAACTCAACCATTAAACTAATAATGCTATTTACTTTGAGTCTTTGTTTAAAATTGATAGTGTGTGTTTTACTTTTATCAATTCTATGTATTTCATCGTTTAATCTTTTACTTCTCCCTTTTGACATTTCTAAAATTTCATAACTTGAATAAAACATAATATATCTCCTTGTCTTAATGATTATATATGTATATTAGATATAATTCTAATACATGTCAATCATTCAAACACATATATTAGATAATTTTCTAACATAAATGTTTAAATTTAGCATTAGTGAAAGAATTTGTTATTACTAAGATTAAAAATCTTCCCTATTTTTCAACATTTCAGTCAAAAAATATTGTTATATTAGATATATATCTAAGACTATTGTCAAATTAGTTAAAGTAGTCTAAAATATAAAATATGAAATTTATAAAAAATGAAGCTGTTGATTTTATATTTGCCTTTAGAAGGTTTGGTATTAGAAATAAATCTAAGAATGTTGAATATCCTAGATTAAAAGAAATTGATAATTGGTGTATTAAATATGAGAAGGAGTTATCCCCTTTTTTAGTTAATGATATTTCTATACTAAGTAAAAAAACAATCCTTATAACTTTATTTTTATTCGATATTATTAGAAACAATCCTGATATAAAAACTTCTAATGATTTTATCAATGAATTATCTAAAATATCTGCTAGTGATTTCACCTCGACATTTAAAAATAATTTATTAAGAAATTTAGGTGAAGATTTTAGTGTGGAAGAGATTTATAATGCAATTATAAATGATGGGCTTCACCCAGGATACGATATTAAAGAAGAAGCTACCCTTTTACATGGTTTTTTGAAAAATCCTCAAGATTTTTTAAATAGATTGATTTCAACATTAACACAGTTTAACCAAGCAATATATTTACCAAGTATAAATAGTTTTAAATCTATTTATGATGAAAAGTATAATTGGCACAATAACTTTTTATCCACAGATTCAGTTTCTTATCTTAAATCACTAGGGCTTAATAGTTTAATTCAAGAATATCCAAACCTTGATGATTTTAATTTTTACTTCTCTCTATTCTTAGATGATGATGTATTCGCATTATGGAATAATAAGTCAGTTATTATTGGTGCTGCAAATGATACTAAAATCATTCAGTTTTCAGCAAAAAATAAATCAGATATTTTCTTTTCTAGTCTCGGAGATCCAAAAAGACTAGAGATAATTAGACTTACTTCACAAAGGCCATGGTATAGTAGTGAACTTGCTACCCATTTTAAATTAAAACCAGCTACCCTTTCATATCATATTAATAAACTAGTAGAAGCTGATTTACTTAGAATTACTCAGGGAGAAGCTAAAAGATTATATTACACTCTAAATAAAGATGCTTTAAAAACTTATTTATCTTATGTGTCTCAGGATTTATTAGGATTAACTAATTAGATGTTTTTTTTATCTTATAAGCTAATTATTTAGCTTCCTAAATAGATCTTGAAGGAACTTAACAAATATAACATATCAGATACAGATAAATTCACTCTTTATTTTCTATTTCATTATTATAATAAAACAACTATCTTACAAAATTATAATAGGGATTATAGCTTGAAAAATAAATTGTCATTTTTTTTTATTGTGTGTGTCTTTCTTTCACTAATAAGTTGTGAATTATTTACTGTGGGGAACACTATAACTATAATAAATGATTCAAATAACTCAATAAAAGTATATATCTATGAATCTAAAAACGAAGATGATGACGATGATTTATTATTATCAAGTAATATCGCAATTGGTTCTCAAGCAATTGCTTCTATACCAAATACACAAAGAGAAAATTATTATTTATTTATTAAAATAACACAATCAGATGATGAATCAGTATATATTTTTGAATATGAAGATAATTCAAGTTTTACTTTTAACTTTTTTGGATTTGAAACATCATCTGAATATTCAATTAGTGGAGAAGGAGTTACATTAGTCGAGTTAGATTAGCCCCATTTAATCTATGCTGATTGATAATTTACTTATTTCTTAGCTGTTACTTGCAAATATTTCATATTCTTTTGGAGACATGCCTATAGTTTTCTTAAAACTTCGACTAAAGTATGCCGCATCTTTATACCCTACTTTCTCAGCAATTTCAGCATGGATATAATATCCTGTTTTTAAATATTCTTTTGCCTTATCAAATCTTGATTCAATTATATAGTTATTAATTGTGATTCCCATAATTTCTTTAAATGTTTTTCTAATATATGATGAAGTAACGTTACATTTACATGCAATAAAAGATATAGACAAGTTCTGGTTTGAGAGATTATCTTTTACAATGTTTATTGCTTCTTTTACAACTAACCCTTTTCTTGTAGTTGGGATTGGATCAGTTTCAATATTTTCAAAACTTTCCTTTACTAAAGCCAATAAGTTTGTCTTTATTTGATTAAAAGATTTGTGTATATACCATTTTTCATTGTATGAATTATCAAATTTTATAAAGGTTTCTAGATAAGAAATAAAGGAGTTTAGAACTGAGTATATTCTCTGGCTTGAATATCTTTTTGATTGCAAAATATTCAAAATATTATTAATTTCTTCGTTTATTTTGTTTATTTTCTTAGTTTTGACTAAAAACAATAGTTTTTCTAAATCTACAATATCATTTAAATATATTTGAGAATTGTTTAGTGGATCTCGCTTTATTTTTGCAACACATGAATTGTATAATAACACATCATTAATACAATTTTCTATTTTATTGGCAGTTTGAGTTGATATCTCAATATTACATTTCTCACTAATTATTATCGAAGTTGTATTTTTAAATATATAATTTATTGAATTTAAGAGATTATCATTATTTGAAAGTATAGCAAACCCGAAGTAATTATTATCTTTTTTATATATAACTAAATCCTCACTCCTTGATTCAAGTTTCAAAAAATCAACTTTTATATTATCTTGGAAACAAAAGCACCCGCCTAGAATAATTTCATCTTCTCTTGAAACTGAAATCATAGATAATTGAGAGTAATCATTGTTATAAATTGCATTTTTTAATAGTTGCAGTTTAATACCATTATCATCTTCTTGTTTTGCTTTTAACTCTAAAACAATTTTATTTAAAAGAGTGGATAGCTCATCTATATTAATTGGTTTTAAGAAATAATCTCTTACATTTAATTTAATAATTTTTCTTGCTGTATCAAATGAATCCAAGCCAGATATAATTATAATTTCAATATCTAAATTATTTTCTCGAATATAATTAGATAAAGCTATACCATCTACAGTTGGCATAACTAAATCAATTAAGGCAATTTGAGGTCTATGTTTTTCTATTAGCTCTATGGCTTCTTGTCCATCTTTCGCTAATGCACAAACATTCAACCCTAATAAATCCCAATCTATAATTGAATTAAAATATTCTCTAGCTAATTTTTCATCATCAACGATAATAACATCAAACATTAAAAATCTCCTTTGGAATACTCAATACCACTTTAGACCCCTTATTCTTTTCACTTTGAATATCCATACTTGCCCTATTGCCAAAATATAATTTTAACCTTTCTTGTACATTTATTACACCATAACTTTTGGTATTACCAATTGTTTTATCTTTTCGATTTAATCTTTTTTGAACTTCTTTATCCATTCCAACCCCATCATCAACTACTGAAAGATAATAATACTCTTCATCTTCATAGCCTTTAATTGTTATAACACCTTCACTTCTTTTTGGCTTAATTCCATGATATATTGCATTTTCAACTAAAGGCTGAATTGATAACTTAGGTATCAAATATTTCTCTATTTTTGGATCAATTTTTATATCAAAAAATAAAATATCGGGATATCTTGTTTGTTGGATAATTAGATACTTTTGGGTTAACTCAATTTCACTTTTTACTTCAATTACTTGAGCACCCCCACTAAGTGTTGTTCTATAGAAATCAGCAATATCTTTTGTAATAGACATTGCTATTTTATTTTTTTTCAATGCTATAAGTCTAATTATTACATCTAGAGTGTTATATAGGAAATGAGGATTTAATTGGGATTGGTAAAGAGCTAATTCATATTCCTTCTTCTTTTGTTCTTTTAGTTTATTTTCTTTCAATAGTTTTTCATTTGATTTAACCATTAAATTAAATTCATTTATTAGAATTTCAACTTCCTCTCCATGAACATCATCGTGATATTCTGTTATTCTACTCTCTTTATCCTTTTCAATGTGATGAGTAAATTTCTTAATTGGGTTACTTATTGATTGAGCTAGTTTTTGTATTACAAATAATACTATAATCCCAAATATAACTGAAATGATTATTATGTTTAAAATCATTTTCTGTATACTCTGCTTATATAATTCTTTAGACGATAACATGACAACATTGAAATTTTTTACTTGGCTTAAAGAATAAAAATAATCATTATTTTCAATTCTAGAAGATAATATTTGTCCACTTTTATTTTTCTTAAGACTACTAATATCTACTTTATCAAAATTATGATTTAAATCTCCTGTATATAATATTTCTTGATTATCTATATATAAAATTACTGAATTATATGTTGGGTTAATAGAAATACTTTCTGCTAAAGCATCTAAATCTATTTCCATCAAGATCCAACCTTTTATACTTAAATCAGATATACTTCTAACTTCTTTTACATAATATAATTGTCCATCTTTTTCTGATTCGGAGATAGAATCCTTGCCATTTAAGTACATAAAACCAGATCTAACATTACTCTCTTTTAAAGATTTGAATACAGGGGATTGAGGGATTTGACCAACCATCCATATTTTTCTAGTTCCAAGACTTGAAAAATAATCTCCATTGTTTAATACATAAGTAATCGATGATAACATTTTGTAAAAAATGACATTTTGTCTAAGCAATGTGCTAAGAGCATTGCTATCATCTCTTTCATTAATATCTAATGAATCTGGTCCTAAATTATTAATATTTAACATAGTTTCATTACTTACTAAATTCAAAGTTGTTTCTAGATTATTAATTGTTAGTTCAGTTTGAGATATATTTCTCATAATTGTTTCTTTAGTATCTTCTAAGATAATATTCTTCATCAGAATCCCAGAAGTATATGATTCAATTAAAATAATTAATATAAACAATATTAAAAATACTGTTCTAATTTTTGTTGCAATACTTGATAAAATATATTTCCTCTTTATTTTTTTAAACATATATTTCCCCTAACTATTGATTAACAAGATTGCTACTTTTTTTTCTATTGTTAATATAGTTTTGAATAGTATAACAATATAACTCTAATTGCATTAGAGAATTAGAAAAATAATATATATTAGTTATTATAATTCCACTCAATTTCTTTTATTAATTATTTTAAGCTTTCAACTTTATAATCAATTTAAACGCAATTGCTTTAGAACTATATGGAAAATATGTTACTGTTTTGGATTAATTGAACTTTTATTTAAATCAAAAGTTTAATTTATTTGGATTATTAGAGCATTTAATTAAAGAAAGTTACTCTTTGTTTGAGTTATTTATCATTTAATAGTTTCTCCATGACCTTTAAATCTTCACTACCTTGAATAAATGAATCATTTAGGCAAAACTCTAATAAATAATTTAGGTTATTATTATTTAGTTCTTTTAAATATAAAAGCCACTCTTTTTTTCCTAAAATAAGTGGTAATCTCCTATTTTTATTATCCCAATAGAAAAAATGAACAGATATTATATAATCAGACAACAATCTAATTTCAGATATTTTTTCTTCTATACTAAGTTCAGGATTTGGTTGCCAATATAATTTAACATTTTCTTTGTTAATATCATTTATTAAATTTAGGGCACTTTCTTTAATATCTGTTAATGTATCTCTATGATATTCAAATGCTAATGTTATGTTGTTTTTAAGACATACGTTAGCAATTGTTTTAGCTTCTTCGATATATAAATTATATTGAGGTATGGAAATTTTTGAAGCGGAATACTTTCCAGCCCATATTCTAATTATTGGAGCTTCAATTATTTTGGCAATATTAATATATTTATTAATATCTTGGCCTTCTCCTAATCTATAGTAGGAACCATAAGAACTACATTTTATCCTGTACAAAGATGATAATTTTTTAATATTTTGTGCTCCTTCTAAATCATCAACTTTTGCATGAATATCACTTCCCCATTCAATACAATCAACATTATTTGATTTACAAAATTCAAATATTTCTTCTACTGATTTATCTCTAAATGTAATTGATGTAATTCCAAGCATTATATCTCCTTATGCTAGATTAATTAATTGTTCTAATATAATTTCATTTGAAGAGGTAACCCCTTTCTTAAATTCTATGAAAGTTTCCCTCATCATATCTCCTAATCTTTCAATTTCGCTAGTACAAGCTCCTGCTCTATGTGGTGTAATAATTACATTTTTTAAACTAAATAGTTCGCTATCTTTTTCTAAGGGCTCATAAGGGTCACTAACATCTAATAATGCTAATATTTTATCATTTGTTTTAAATACTTTGATAAAGTCTTTATAATTGACAATACTACCCCTTGCTGTGTTGATAAATGTTGAATAATTTTTCATTCTAGATAGTAGGTTATAATCAATTAAGTTCTCAGTTTCTGTATTTAATGCTAGATGATTAGATATTATATCACAATTGCTAAAAATATCTTCTAAAGCACTTTTCTCAACACCTAATTTTTTTCCTTCTTCATCTGATAAAAATGGGTCATATACTTTTATATTAAGTTCAAATGCACTCAATAGTTTAATTAAAGCTTTTCCTATTGAGCCTGCTCCAAGAAGTCCAACACTTGTACTTTTATAATTTCCTTTAAACTTTTCACCATAATCAAAGGCTTCTTTATATCCTTCATTTTTATAAATATTTACTATATTAAAGTATCCTTTATTAGCCAATAAGATTTGAGCTAAGGTAAATTCAGCCACTGAAATAGCATTTGCTTTCCAACCACTAAATACTCTAACATTACTTTCTAAATATGGTTTTGCGAAATAATGTACACTACCTGCTGCATAAAATATTGCTTGTAAATTTGGTAAATATTTTTTTATCTCATCCTTTTCTAAGTCTATCATATTCCATGTAGCAAAGACATATTTTGCATCTTTAATTTTGTCCTTGTTATTTATCAAATCTGTCTTTGTGTATAGTTTCAAGGTATCTTTATTAAAAAAATTATCTTTATTTGGGTAGCATGTGTTAATTAATTTCTCACTTCTTCCTATTAATATATAATCCATTGTATCCCTACTTTTATGTATAAATAAATATAGCTCATTGATAAAAAGCAAAATGAAGGCTTATTGTGTTAGCTCTTATCATTTTGCTTAAATTTGATGTAATTATTTTTTAATTATTATTTAATTGTGAGCAATTAAACAATTTACGATTTTTTACTTTTAGATTTTTAATTATCATATTTGTTCTCATCATAAATCTAATTGCAATGTGTCCATTGTGTAAGATTGGACCTTGTCCATTTAGACCATTATCCTCTCCCTGAGCTACAATTTTATTATCAATTACACATTTTAATTTATTTCCTTCTTGTAAGAATTCTATATGATACCATCTATCTTTTTCCCAATTTCTATCTTCTACTTGTGCATCAAGTGGTTTATACCAAGGGTTTTTACTTAAAAAATAAGTTGCTTTATCATTTCTAATATCAACCATATCTCTATAATATTCCCAAGAATAGTTTCTTATATCTTCTCCAAAAACACTTACCATTGATCCATTAGTTCTTAGAAAATAATCTTCTAAGAAATCTTCTCCTTGCATTCCTGCTGCTTGCAATAAAATTAGAGATAAGCCTCCAAGTTCTACAAGTTTTATGTCTAAGGACATGTATAAATCCCCTTCAAACATTTTTCTAGTCCATAAATACATCCTAGTTAAATCTTGAACGGACTTTCCAGGATTGTCAGTTGCAATTTTACCAATTCCAGTAGTTGAGTTTGCTTCTTCCATTGTTGGGGTTTTTACATGAAACCCTTCCTCTGTAATTGTAACGCCATTATTAAAACCTTGAACTATGAATTCTTGAAAATCTTCTTCACTATTTAATGCTAAGTCTAATTCTGTTTCCCATTTCTCATCAGGTATAAAATCAAAGTTTGGTAAATCATCTCCTACATTAGTATGTATTATTTGTTTTTGTAATTCTTCATCAATGTTAATTGCTTCTTCACTAAATATAGTGCTAAAGTCTTCACCCCTTAATTCTCTATCATAAAATGAAACATCAGAATATACTAAAGCAGGGTTTCCAAGATATAAAATTGGGCCACAAGGATCACTAAATAATTGTTTTGAAAAGGTGTCTCCTGTTGCTACTAAAACACCATTTAAATACATATTGTATTGACTCTCTTCTCTGTTCCAACTAAGTCCAATTTGATACCATTTAAATTCACTCAAATCAGCTTCATTTGCCCTTATAATTGCCCCAGGTCTCTCCATATCAAAGACTTTAATTGAAGAACCACTAATAAATTTAGCCCATAGTGTTTTGGGAAATCCTTGTGATAGATAACATAGTGCAAAATTAGCAACTTCTATTTCTCTAACGGCCTCTCTATCACTTAATATAGTAAAATTACCATACAATTCATTTGATAAAGTATATTGAGGTAACTCAAAGGTTCCTTGTAAATCTTGAAGTGCTGCAACCCAGATTGTT
The DNA here is from genome assembly GCA_963677735.1 of Sphaerochaetaceae bacterium. Taxonomy (GTDB): domain Bacteria; phylum Spirochaetota; class Spirochaetia; order Sphaerochaetales; family Sphaerochaetaceae; genus Pleomorphochaeta. The sequence continues at coordinate 401,167 of OY782505.1, read as the reverse complement.
AGACTTCCACTATTTTTATTTAGGGTGTGTTTAGGTAGAGCTATTCTATCTCTAATACCTTTAACGTTTATTCCAGATCTTTTATCTATCTCTACGACTCTAGCTGTTGAACTATATATTTTAAGACCTTTTGTACTAGGTAATTTATATTCAATTGTTTTTTCTATATTCAAATCATCCTCCTAAATATTTTAACTTTAAATTATTTTTATTTATTTACTGTACTTTTTAACCTTTTGTTCCTGAATTTATACTCATTGCAGATTCAATATTTTTTGAAAAGGCTAAGTAGAGTATAATCATTGGAAGTGAGGCTATTACTAAAGTTGCTCCTATTGCTCCCCAGTTTGTAGATAGTTCTCCTACAAAACTTGATAGTCCTAATGGCAATGTTTTTAAATTAGGATCTCTCAAAATTAAGAAAGCTAAATCATATTCATTCCAAGCAGCCATTGCTTTATATATTATTAATGCTGCTATAGTAGGTTGCATCAATGGTAATATTATTTTTAAAAAACAGGAGTAGATTGAAGCTCCATCAATACAAGCTGCCTCTTCAAGTTCATTAGGTAAACTTTTAAATCCTCCACACAAAACTAAAACTGAAAATGGTGCTCCCATTGATACATATGGCAATATTACTGACCAAAGAGAGTGTGTTAATCCAAGTCGTTTTACTTGAAGTATTAATGGTATTACATATGCTTGGATTGGTAAAAACATACCTAATATTAAAAAAATTCTTAAGAACTTTGAAAATTTAAATTTCATTCTTGAAATTGCATATGCAAAGGTTAATGCTAGGGCTATTCCAATCAATACCGAAAATATTGTAACTACTAGAGAATTTCTAAAATATAATATTAAAGGAAATTCGTTAAATGCATTGTAATAGTTTTCAAAATGCCATTCTGTTGGAATTCCAAATGGATTTGTTGAGAAAATTTGTTCATTGTCTTTAAATGAATATAACAATAACCAAACAAGCGGATATAGTGCTATTAATGTAAAAAATGATAGTACTAAATATTTTGAAAAAGTAATTATATTTCTATGTGTTTTATATTTCATATATTCCCCTAGTCTGCTAATGTATTTTTAAATAATCGCTCTATCAAAACTATAATTAATAAACATTCTAATAATAGTATTGTAGCTGTAGCTGAAGCTGATCCATAATTTCCAATTTGATATATTTCTCTGTAAATTAAAATTGGCATGGTATATGTTGACTTTGCAGGTCCACCACCTGTCATAATGTAAATGTTTTGGAATGTTTTAAATCCCCAAGTTAATGTGAGAGTTAGTGTTGTTTTATATGTTGGAGCCATGCACGGTACCGTTACTTTCCAAAATCTTTGCCAGGCTGATGCTCCATCAATCCAAGCAGCTTCAGAATAACTTTTAGGTATAGATTGTAAACCTGCATATATTATTAGAAAATGATATCCCATCCCCTTCCAAGCATCTACAAAAGCTACTGCTATTAATGCTGTATTTTTATCTGCCAACCAATATTGTCTATAATTAAGGGATAATCTAGAAAATAATGTATTTAATAGACCAAAGTCTGTTTGGTAAATGTTTAACCATAATTGACATACTACTGTTAATGATAATATTACTGGTATAAAATAAGTTGTGGTAAAGAAATTATGAAATTTTGTGTCTTTAGAAACTAGTAAATTAGCTAAAAGAGATGCTACACCAATTTGATATGTGGCAACAATAATTGGATATTTCAAACCATTTTTAAATGCAATTATAAATTCATTTGAAATAAGTAGGTTTTTATAATTTTTCAATCCGACTAAATTTATCCTACTAAGTCCATCCCAATCGGTAAAACTCATTAAGAAAGTTTGAATTGCTGGTATAACTTCAAATACACAATACACTAATAGTAATGGCATTATAAAAATAAAAATTACTTTCTTATTTCCTAAATAACTATTCATTAAGTAAACTCCTCATGTCTCATTAAAAGAATTATAAAATGCTTTTTTTATGTTTAATATGAACAATGAGATAGTAAATTGTATAATTTGAACCAAATAGTAAATTTTATTTATTAATATTTTCGTGCTTTTTATTTTAAAATAAATAATCTCAGCTTAGCAAAATACTAAACTGAGATATAACTTCAAATTTACAATTATTTTTATCTAAATTTGCTAATTTCTTTTTCCATTGTAGTAATGAATGTTTTTGCATCCATAGCACCAATAATTACTGCATTTACATTATCATAGAAGGCTGTTTGAATGCCTGCATGTGATAATCCCAATGGTAATGTAGATGTTGTTTCAATATTTTTAACAGTTTCAGCATACTCTTGGTTTTGTGGAGATCTAGGTGTATTTGGTTGAATATCTTCGTTTAATACATTAGGTGCACCATAATTTTCAACATTAAATTTAGCTCTATAATAAGCATAATCAAATAATACTTTAATTGCTAAATCTAAGTTTTCACTATTAGGATTAACTCCGTAACCTTCTAAATTCAAAGCTCCACCTGAATGGTTATTTGTTGTAGCTTCTTCTTTTCCCACTTCAGCTAATGGATTGTCTAATAATCCTATTCCTGAATCTGCTGTTAATTTTTTAACAGACCATGCACCATTTCCAAAAATAGCTGCTTTTCCTGTGTGGAAATATTCTATAGCTTGTGATGCATTTGTAGATGCAACACTCTTACTTACAAATCCTAATTCTGCTAATTCTTGAAGTTGTTCAGCAGCTCTTACAAAAGCTTCATCAGTTATTTCTGATTTACCATCAATTAATCCTTGAATTCCGTTTGGATCTATTCTAGTTACTAATTCATCGTAGAATGCTACACCAGGCCAATCTTCTGCACCAAATAATGCAAATGGAATGATGTTATTTTCTTTAAATGTTACAACAGCTTGTTTGAATTCTTCATAATTTGTTGGTGGTTTAACATTATATTTTTCAAATACTTCTATATTATATTGCATTTGATATGTTGTAGGATATTCAAAAGATAATACATAAGTTTTTCCATTGGAACTCTTTTTAGACCATACATATTTATCTAAATCGATTACTTGAGCTAAATTATGTTCAACAATTGCATCATCAAGTGCATAAATATTATTAGAATTAATTAAGGCATCACAAACAGCAGGACCTGCTACAAAAAACAAATCTGATAAATTGCCAGCTGCAGCCATGGTTTTAAGTTCAACACCTGTTCCATCAGTACGACTAATTATTTCTATATCACAGTTATACTTTTCTTCAATTAATGGCATTGCATAATCATTAATATCTTTACCTGATTGAGTATTATTTACATAAAATGTTATTTTAGGTCTTTTTTCTCCACCATCACTTGATTTAGAACTATCCTCAGATACCCCGCTCGCTGCCAAACTAAACATTGCAATTGTTACTACCAATAAGGTAACAACCCTCTTTCTTAATTTCATACATCCTCCTGTAAAAATCATTAGTATAAAACTACTGACTTTTTGTTTCTATATTATTAGGCTTTTAAACCTATATTTTAACTAACTGAATTTTGATATCGTTAAAACAATATATCTATTTTCTTGTGTTGTTTATATTTCTTAAACTTTTATATATTCTCTTCTCAGGTATTATTTTCATTGTGTTTAAACACCTTTTTAAGAATTTGTCTTTCACTAAATGATTATGACTTATAGTAGAATGAGTATAATTATCAGTAAATGTAAAATTAGAAACTAAATTGTACTTTAGGTTTTCTATTATAAATTGGCTTATAATTTTATTTTTTTTTGCATTTTGTATAAAACATCCTTTTTAATATACAATTTAATTGTTTATACTTTTATTTATTATTAGATTTATTTTTTTATTTATAAAATCATTTAGAGTTTATTATCTATTAATGTACAATTATGTTTCATTTTTTACATGTACCAAAAATAGAGCTTCTCTTATCATATTTATACAAAAATTTAATCTACATTTTAGGATAATAATTTTCATCAGGAGGTTGTATGAAAATAACTTTCATGGGGGCTGGTAGCACCATATTTTTAAGAAATGTATTAGGTGACTGTATGTGTACAGAGTCTCTAAGAGATAGTGAAATGGCTCTCTATGATATTGATGAGAAAAGACTTAATGAATCATACTTAATTTTAAGTGCTATAAACAAGTCTATAAATAATAATAGAGCAAGGATCAAAACTTACTTAGGTCCTGATAATAGAAAAGCCGCATTAAAGGATGCCTCATTTATAATCAATGCGATTCAAGTCGGAGGGTATATCCCTTCTACTAAAATTGATTTTGAAATCCCTAAAAAATATGGTCTAAGACAGACTATTGCAGACACTCTAGGTATTGGTGGTATAATGAGAGGATTGAGAACAATTAGTGTTCTTGAGGATTTTGCTAAGGATATTGAAGAGGTTGCACCTAATGCTCTTTTTATAAACTATACAAATCCTATGGCTATTCTAACAGGTTATATGCAACGATATACGAATGTTAACACCATTGGTCTATGCCATAGTGTTCAAGGTTGTTCTTCTATGCTTTTAGAAAAATTAGGGATGACTGATAAAATTGAAGGTAGGCAGGAATTAATAGCTGGTATTAATCATATGGGCTGGTTATTAGAACTTAGAGATAAATATGGAAATGATTTGTATCCTGAGATAAGAAAACGTGCTAAAGAAAAAAATGAAAATGAAATTCATGATGATATGGTTCGTTTTGAATATATTAATAGATTTGGCTATTACTGTACGGAATCTAGTGAACATAATGCTGAATATAATCCCTATTTTATTAAAAGCAATTACCCTGATTTGATAAAGAAATATAATATTCCTCTAGATGAGTATATGACTCGATGTGTCACTCAAATTGATGAATGGAATACTGAAAAAGAAAAAATTTTACATCAAGGAAAAATAGGTCATACTAGATCGATTGAATATGCTTCATATATTATGGAAGCTCTTGTTACTAATTCAACGTATTATTTTGGTGGTAATGTTATTAATAATGGAATTATTGAAAACTTACCTAAGATAGCTTGTGTTGAGGTGCCTTGTAAAATTGAAAATAGTATAATTTCACCTATTCAAGTAAGAAGGCTCCCTGAACAACTAGCTGCTCTAAATCGAACTAATATAAATCCACAATTATTAACAATAAAAGCAGCTGTTTCTAAAAAGCGAGAGGATATTTATCAAGCTGCTATGCTAGATCCTCACACAGCTGCTCAATTATCATTAGATGATATTGTTAAAATGTGTGATGAATTAATTCTTGCTCATGGGGATTATATGAAAGATTATAATTAAATTAAAAAATTATCCAAACTCAATTTTGAAAAAATAGTTTTATTTGATTTATATATTTCTTTATAAATATTGTTATAAAAATTTTCATATTTTGCTGTGTTAATTAAATTAGGTTTTATGACTTTGGCAGGAGCTTTAATCATATGATTACAAGCTTCTTCTTCATTTCTGTAGTAACCAATACCTATTGCAGCTTCTATACATGCCCCAAGAGAAGCTTGTTCTTTTGATTCATTTATCCATATTTCCTTACCAATAATATCAGAGAGTATTTTAAGCCATAATGGACTATTAACTACACCACCGGCTGCAATTATTTTATTTGGATTATAACCTCTTTCAATTAGTAAGTCATAACTTTCTTTGATAGAAAAAGCTATCCCCTCCATAGTTGCTCTGATAAAGTCTCCTTTATTATGTATATATGAAGCACCTAGAAATACACCTCTTGTATTAGAATCTAGATATGGCGTTCTCTCTCCAGCTAAACAAGGAAAAAATACTAAATTATTTGAACAGGGTTCTATAGAATTTGCAAGATTATCCATTTCTTCAAAACTTAAGTTTTCAAAGAAAGTTCTCTTTAACCACGAAAAAGCAATCCCTGCATTTAAAACTGCTCCCATACTAAACCAATATGAAGAATTTGCAGATAGAAATAAATGTGTATTTAATTTAGGATTTAACATAGGATTATCATCTAACATAACAGTTTGAGCTCCAGAACCTAGAGTTATAGTCATTATTCCCTTTTTATATACTCCAGAACCTAGAAGTTGCATAGACTGATCACTTCCTCCGTAAACTACAACAGTTCCTCTATTCATTCCAAACTCTGTTACTATTTCTGGTTTTATATAACCAGCAATATCTGATGGACAATTAATCTTACTTGGTAAAAAATTGATATCAAATCCACATGTTTCAATTATTTCCCTAGACCATTCTTTTTTTTCAACATCGAACAAAAGAGTAGCAGATGCATCTGTATACTCGACTCCAATTTCTCCACATAGTTTAAAACGAATATAGTCTTTTGGTGAAATAATTTTATAAATTTTGCTATAATTTTCGATTTCATTTTCTTGTATCCATTTTAAGGAGGTCAATTGAAACCCTGAAAAAATTGGATTATGAAGTGTATTTATTAAATACTCTTTATCGAATAAATTTTTAATTGTTTCAACTTGTTTTATAGATCTTTGATCACAGTGTAATATGGCTTTTCTAATAACATTAAAATTTTTATCTAGTAGTACCAAACCATGCATTTGACCTGAAAACCCTATTGCTTTTATTTTAATAGGAGATTCTATAGAATTAATTGCTTTTACCATAGCTTTCTTAGTAGCATTCCACCATACTTCTGGATCTTGTTCTGCATATCCATTTTTTGGAACATCAAATACATACTCTTCTTCACCTATTGAAAGAAAATCATTATATTTATTTGTAATGGCGACCTTAACTTTTGAAGTTCCTAAATCTATTCCCATTAACATATTGTTATTTACTCCTTAAAACAAAAACGGGGATGGATTAATATAATAAAATAATCCATCCTCTATATATAATCGCTATATTTTACTTATCAAATACAAAAATTTGTGATGAATCAGATTTTAGATTCACTTCAAGCCTCTTATTTTCGACAGTGTATTGTTCTCCACTCATTATATTTTTAATTACTTTTCCATTTGTAATTGGAATATTTTTTAAAACTAATTTTGAGCTATCATCAGAGAAATTTATAACAAGTATTCCATATTTACTTTCTGATTCAACATAAGCAACATGAACACCTTTCTCTTTTTCACACATTATACTATTAGTATCATCTACGTAGGTAGTAAAGATGTCTTTAATTTCTTTAGGAACATTATCCTTTGCTGTAAGTCCAAAGAATGAATTAAAATAAATTGCTTTACCTTTTCCAATCTTATGCTCTATTACACTTGGATCACCATTTTCCATTTTATATAAGACTTCAGTATTATCTGATAGATCAAGAATTTGACTCATATAAGGTGCTTCAAATAATTTGTCATGAATAACCATGTTTTCATTACAAGTAACATCATTTTCAACAAAACCAAATAGCTTAGATAAAGTTTTGCCTGGTATACCCTCTTTAGGAGCTTCACCCCATTCATTTAGAGTTCCCATTCTTCCATCGGCAATAAGAGTTCCACCTCTCTCTACATACTCAACTAACTTTTCACTTTCACTCTTTGATACTTGAACTGCTGCTGGTAATACAATAATTGGAGAATCAAAGTCCATTTCATCTAATTTTTCGGTATTAGTAAATTCTATAGGTAATCCATATTCCCAAAATAGATGATACCATCCCTCAGCATTGTCTTGCCAGAAACTATCTTCCCATTTCAACAATGAATCGAATGCTAATCTATTATGATAGCTTATTGCAATTTTAATAGTTGATTTAACAACTTTAAAATTATCAAATAAATCAATATTTGTATTTACAGTATCTAGTAATTTAGCTACTGCATCACTTCTTTTATTAGGAGTTCCATCAAACTGAGTTAAACCTCTACCTGTTACTTGATAGCCGTGAAGGAACGGTCTCCATCTCCATAATTGCATTAAAATAGGAGCATTAAACAAACACATATAAATCCAATTTACTAACTCTTGAGGACTAACTTCTGATCCTGGAGTCAAGGCAGATTGGGTGTGTGTTTGTAATTCATTAATTACATATGGTTTATTAGCTTTTCGAGCAGCACTTGCTGGAATTGAATAATACATAGCTAAAGTCCAAGGTGTTTCTTTATAATTTTTACCCCAACTCTTTGGATAGAAAGTAGCCCCATAAATATCTGGAATATATGCAGTTTCAAATTCATCGTTATTACGATTTAATAAAGTAGAATTCATTATCATAGATGATGTGCCATCAATGATTATTGGGGTTCTCTTATCATACTTCTTTGCTGTGTCCATCAAAAATTGGCATATATCTGTTAAATTTTCACTTCTAAATTTTTCATAATCAGTTGCAGGTAATAAACTACTCCAAATACTATATGCAGTACGTCTTTTATTTGGTTTTATTTGTGAAAATGCTGAATATCTTCTATACCAAAGATAATTTAATGTTTCAATATTTTTATATTTCTTTTTCAGCCATTGTTGGTATTTCTCAGTTGTGAAAGGATCATCACTTCTAAAATGTGCTTCATTAAATACATCCCATCCATAAAGAGCCGGATGATCTTTTAATGTATTTATAGCTATTTTAAAATAATTATCAAAATATTCTCTAACAACGGGATTGTTTAAATTACTCCAATAATTGTTTGCTTGCAGATTGATTCCTTCCTCATAATAATGCTCCATCTCTTCAGTTAGTGCTGAATCAGGCATAAACTCTTGTGCCTGATTTTGTCCAAACAATTGCAATATACATTTAATTTTTAAGTCATTACAAATATCCATAACTTTTATTGTTTGATCAAAAATATATTCATGAGAACTTTTAGCAAGCCAAGCATTGCCTATTGGCCAAAGCGTAATTAAATTATATCCAACATTTTTCATATTAGTTAAATCACGAATTATCTCATCATCACTATAATCTTGCTCAATAATATATACTGCTCCAAATAAATAATTATTCATAATATTTTTTCTCTACTCCTTTTATTTTATTTATTTCACATCCTACTCTCAAATCTCTAAAAGACTGAGGTGTACATCCAATATATTTTTTAAAGATATAAGCAAAATACTTATAATCATTAAAACCAGTATCACTAGCAATTTCATAAATTTTCTTATCTGGTTCATTAACTAACTGTCGTTTAGCTTCTTCTATGCGATAGTTATTAAGCCATTCAACAAAGTTAACACCGTTACATTTTTTAAATAGTCGACTAAAATAGTTTGCAGTAACTTTCATGCGATCTGCAATTTCTGAAACTGACAATTGTTTTGAATAATTTTCTTTTGCATAAGCCATAGATACACTAATTATCGAAGGTAATGCATTTGATTCCCTTTCCCATAAACTAGTGCAAATGAGAATAAATAAATCTTTAACCCATTTAATTAACGAATCTAAAGTTTTCAAATTTGTTAATTCTAAATATAAATTGCGCTGCTTCCCAATTAAATCTTTTAAACTTAACCCAAATTGTGCACCTTCTCTTACTGCTAATCTAATTAATGAAATACAAAATTGCTCTCTACTTCTTTGTGGGATTTTTGAAGAAGAACCAAGATATTTCTTCATCAATTCCTCAATAAATGTATCAAGAATATTAATATCACCTTTTCTTATGCAATCTATAAATTGTTTTTCTTCACTAGAATTTAATGAAAGAATTGGAATTATATTTTCTAAATCACCTTCAAAACTTGTAACACTGCTTTCTTTATCTATATCAAGCGCAGCAGTAGCTTGATGGATTGCCTTTCCCATATAAGAAGGATCTTTAAATAATTTGCTTAGTCCTATACTTACTGAAGCTTTTAATTGAGAAAAAATTATATTTTGTAAAGAATTCCAAAATTTCTCTATAACTGTTGAATCATCTTTAGTGACTATTAAAACAAATAATTTACTATCAAAATATGCAATGCAAAATTGTGTATCTTTACATAAATTAGCCTTTATAGTTTTATTTATAACTAAATCACAAGAATTCCTTTGTAATAATGTAGAAAGTTCTAAATTTCTCATTAAATCATCAAATTGTATAAATCCTACAGAATAATTGTCTCCATTTAATGGAATTTCTAACTCTTTAGCCTTAAGAAAAAAATCATCATATTTTAACTTTTCATTAGCATATTGAATTAATAATCTTGCCCTCAAATATGGCAAGGCTTCCTTAAAATATTTTTCTTCACTTTCTCTTTTTTCTTTATTATCTTTTTGCAATTTTATTTGCTTGCATAAATTTTTAATTACCGTAGCTAATTCATTAAAATTAACTGGTTTCAATAGATAATCTACAGCTTTAATGGATAGTGCTTTTTTTGCATAATTGAAATCACTATATCCAGTAAGAAATATTATTTTAGATGTAGGTAATTTTTCAATAATTTCTTTAGACATGTCTAAGCCATCCATTATGGGCATCTTAATATCACTAATAATTATATCAGGGTGAACCATCAAAGCTAATTCTAAACCATCTTTTCCATTACTAGCCTCACCTACTAATTCTATATCATAACGAGACCAATCGAATTCTCTTGAAAGCCCCTTCCTAATTGTCATCTCATCATCCACTATAATCAATGAAATCATATTGTACCCTCATTAATTTTAGTTAAGGGCTGAGTCACATAAATTGATAGCCCATGTGGAAAAACTTCTTTAAAACTTAGACCAAAAGATTTCCCATATCTTAATTGGATTCTATTATGAACACCAAATAAAGCCATTCCTTTTTTTCCCTCACTGTTCTCAATTAAATATTTATTTAATTCTTTAATATTTGCATTATGTCCATTATTCTCTACATTAAATACTAGAAAATCTCTATCCTTATATATTTTTATTTCTATTTTTCCCTCATTGTCATAATCCTTAAAGCCATGAATAATAGCATTTTCAATTAATGGTTGAAGAACCGAGCTAATAGTTTGATAGCTATATAAGTCCTCCTCACATTGTATTTCAAAGTCTATAGTATCTGAATATCTACACTCTTGTATCTTTAAATATTCTTTTGTGTAATTAATCTCATCTTCAACACGACTAATACCATTCTTTGAAATCAACGATTGTCTAAATAGATGTGATAAAGCTTCAACTAGTGAACAGGTTTCATAAGCATTTTCCATCCTACTCATCCAACAAATTGTATCTAAGGTATTGAATAGGAAGTGTGGATTTATATAGGCTCTTAAAGATTTTATTTCAGAATCTTTTTGTCTCAATTGAGCTAAATATACTTGGTTAATCATCTCTTCTAATTTACTACTCATTTGATTAAAATCTTTTGTAAGATATGAAATTTCATCATCATATTTCACAGGTATTTGAATTGAATAGTCTTTATTTTCAATTGTTTTCATACCCATAGCTAAATGATTCAATCTTTCAAAAATAAATTTATTTAACCACATCCAGAAAAATACACTAACTATACATCCTAATATAATAGAAATGAATAACCAAATTAATAAAAGTCTATTACTAAAGTGACTATTATTTAAATGTACTAATACCCATTCTGGATTGACACTAAAGCGGTAAATGGAAAAGACATATTTACTACCATTCTTTTTTGTAAAAAACACATTTTGATCTTTATTTTTAACAGCATCTATAAAATCAAAATCTTCAAATATCTCTATAGAATTTTCTTCATTTGTATAAATAATCTTATTATAATCTTTAGAAAATATTAAATAAGTTCCAGCTGTTTCAATATCAATAGAATTTAATGCTTTTAGGATTACATTGTTTTCTACAAAAAATTCTATAGCACCTAAGACTTTTCCCATATCATTTATATCGTATAACTTTCTAGAAAATACAAAAGCAGGTTGTCCTTCATATAATGAACTATCTCTAATCCCCATATAAGTCATTTTTCCACTTTGCTTCATAATTTCATCAAATTCTATGTCACTCATTGATTCATAACTTGAACTTGAAGAATATGATATGCCATCTATCCTTCGTATTGTTACAGCAGTTACGGCTTTATTATAACTAAACAAATTTGAAAAATAGGAATCAAGAGAGCTAGTATCTAGTTTTGTTGAATCCTTTTCTAAATCACTTTTTAGAAAGCTTTGAAAATCCTCATTTTGATAAAACATTAATGAAATTTCTTGAAGATTTCTTAATGTGCTTTCCATATTAATTCCTATTGAATTCATTGTGTTTAATTCAGACAAAAAGACTTGTTCATTTGCTGCTTTATTTTGCTGAGAATAAAAATATAAACCTATCAAAGAAAAAGGCAAAAGAAATAGAATAATGATTAAGGCCGTAGCTTTCCACTGTAGACCAAATTTTAATTTTTTTATATCTTTTTTCTTTTTCATCGCCCTTATACCTCTTCTAACCCTTTACAGCACCACTAACCATACCTTCCATAATTCTATTAAAAAATATCAAATAAACTATGATAACAGGAAGAGTTGAGATTACCATTGCTGCAAACATTAGTGGATAATCTACAGTATATGTTCCTATAAAGTTCGTTAATCCGATGGGAATTGTTTTTAATCTTGTGCTCCTAACTAGAACAAGTGCTAATGGGAACTCATTCCAAGTACCTAAAAAAGTTAATATTGAAATTGTAGAGAGAACAGGCATACACATTGGCATAATGATAGAAAATGTTGTCCTCAAAAATCCACTACCATCAATACAGGCGGCTTCTTCCATGTCTATAGGAATGCCTTTTACAAAACTTTCAATTAGGAAAACTCCAACAGGCATTGCAAAAGCAATATAGGGTAATATTAATGAAATTCTTTTATTTATTAATCCAATAGATTTGAATTCTAAAAAAATAGGAATCAAAAGTGCATAAATTGGTATTAACATTCCTGCTAAAAAGAAATAATAAAGAGCATTTCTCCCTTTGAATTTAAACCTTGATAGACAATACCCTATAAAAAAAGCTAAAACTATAGCAATTATAACTGTTATAATAGTATTAATTAAACTATTAGCAAAATAAGTACCTAGTTTTCCTTCTTCTATTGCTATTTTAAAATTTTCAAAGTGTAGTTCTGTGGGTAATCCAACTGAATTTAAAGCAAAATCTTTTTGACTTTTAACTGATGAATATAACATCCAAAATATTGGAAATACACAGGTAAATGAAAAAAACCATAGTATAATATTAACAACTACAGAACCTATAGTTTTTTGTATATTTTTAATTCTATTTATTTGCATTATTTTGTATCCCTATATTAAACAGTATCTGTATTTTTTTTATTAAATGATTGACTTATTAAAATTAAACTTAGGCTTAAAATAAGAACACCAATTGCTACACAACTTCCATAACCATAATCCATTTTTTCCATGGCTACATCATAAGCATATAAAGCTACTACTTTTGAGCTATTACCAGGACCACCACCAGTCATTACAAATATTTGGTCGAACGTTTTCATATTTCCGGATATACATAAAAGAATGCTTACAAACAATGTATTTTTTATTAATGGGACTATTATATATATTAATTTTTTCCATCCTACTGCACCATCTATTTCAGAGCTATCTATTACACTTTGATCAATATTTTGAATACCAGCTAAAATAATTACCATATAGTATCCAATATATTGCCAAATTTTAGGTACAGCTAATGTTCTTATAATAATTTTAGGATCATCAAGCCAAGCTTTTATTAAATCTGGTCTCCCTATTTTAGTAAGGACCAAATTTAAAATGCCATAATCTTTATTATAAATAATTCTCCATAAAAACCCAACTACAACCGCAGATAATATTACTGGAAAGAAAATTACCATCCTATGAAAAGTTCGCATTCTAACAGTTTTGGAAACAAGTAAAACAGATATAATTAAAGCTAACCCAATCTGCCCTATTACATTCCACAAAATGAATTCTAAGTTATTTAAGAAGGCAGACCAAAACTGTGTATCACTTAGCAATGTTTTATAATTACTTAAACCGATAAAATCCATATTTATACCACCATTCCATTTAAAGAAACTATAATAGAAAGCTATAAATAAAGGAGCTATACAACAAATCCCATATAATATTATACTTGGTGTCATTAACAAATATAGAACTGGAGTCTTTGGTTTTAGTTTATTGGTCATTTACTATTCCTCATTTTATTTGTTAAATTTGGGAAAAAGCTACATAACTTTCTCCCAAATTATTCATAATTAAAATTAATTAACTCTTTCATATTCAGCTTGAATATCTCTAGCTAATTCTTCAGCACTTATTTCACCAATAAGTAAGTTTTGTAAACCTTCTTGCATTACTTGCATAACACCGGATTCTAATTGATGATCATAAACTGGGATATAGGGTCTTCCTTCTTGGAAATCATTGAAATTTAAAGCTACAACTTGGCTTGAATCAATATTAAAATCTCCAGGATAGTTAGCTGTTAAACCACCTGCTGCAGCTTGTAGTGTTGCAAACTTTTCGTTAACAATAGATTTAATAAAATTAAGAGCTGCTTCTTTCTTCTCAGGATCAATATTTGAACTTATCGCAAGAGCCCATCCAGCTCCACCAGTGATTGCTTCAGGATTACCTAACCCACCTTCAACAGCTGGAAGTGCAGCAATTTTAATATTTTCATGAACACCGTCAGGACTATTTGCATCTAAATTTGGAATTGCCCATGTACCATCTATTGTCATAGCAGCTTTTCCATTCATAAATACCTGTAATTGTTGTAAGTTATCAATACTATTTACATCTGTATTAAATGCACCTACGGCTGCTAAATCACTTAAAGCTTGAAGTGCTGCAACAAATTCTGGATCTGTATATTTAGCACCTGTATTATATCTAATACTTTCATACCATTGATCACCAGTTAATCTGTTACCTAAAGTACTCATTATTACAGATTCAGCATTCCATTTGCCTTTATTTCCTAGAACTATTGGTGTAATCCCTTTTGCTCTTAAGATTTCACAGGCTTCTATAAAACCGTCCCAAGTTGTTGGGAACTCTTCAATACCGGCATCTTTCATTATTTTATCATTATAATAAATACATGTATTTGTTACTTGAAAAGGAATTCCATATACTTTATCTTGTATTGTGAAGTTTGAGAATACACCTTCTTTAAAGCTGTCTCTCCATTGTGGATTTTCATTTAAGTACTCACTCATATCAAGAACTTTACCGTTTTCTACAAAACTCTTTGTCATTTGACCTTTTAAACAGAAAATGTCTGGTAGCTCATCTGCTACTGCTAAAGTTTGAACTTTTGTTTTTACAGAACTATTTGAAATTGTTTCTTCATCTATGGTAATATTAGGGTTGGCTTCTTCAAAATCTGCTAATACTGCTTCAAAAGCCTCAGTATTTCCTTCCCCTGGTACAAAAAAATCCAACATGGTTAATGTAATTTTTTTGTCACTAGAATCTTTTTCACTTGCCCCTTGTGCAAAAATGGATGAACTTATTACTGCTGTAGCAATTAATAAACATAATACTTTTCTTTTCATTACAAACTCCTTTTTTACTTTTGTTTTGAATTATAACTTAATTCTATTGGGCAAATTAACAAATTCGCAAGGATGAAAAAACTGTTATTATATCCATAAATCTACAATATTTTTTGGATATTTAGTTTTCTCTTAAAAGTAATTTATGAAATTATATTCATTTATTTTACCACAATATTTATATAATAAGGATTTTTTTAATTAACTCTTTTTATTAATCAGAAATAGATAATTAGTGAATGCGATTATATTTTAAATATATTTTTTTATAAAAAGTTATTTATAACAATTTTTACTATTTTGTTATAAATGAACATAAACTTTAGGCATAAAAAAAGAGCAAAAATTAAATTTTCACTCTATGTTAATTATTTAAAATGATATTTTACATTATATTTCTATTTCAATAGCATTAACTAATCTTAGGTTATTAATTTATAAATTATTTCTATTTTTTTAATTCACATAAACGAATTTATGCTGTTTTAATTATAATTTGTTTTACTAGTTATTTATATAATTTTTGTATTATTAAAAAGTTTTTTTATTTGAATATTTACAATTATAAAACTAAATTTAGTCATTCTATCTTAATAAATAATATATTTATGAAAACATCATAACAATTCCTGATGCTACTAGAACCCCATATACGATAGTACTAAAATGAGAATCTTTTATATGATGGTGTGCCCAATCTCCCAATAAAGCTCCAACAATTAAAAATGGAATAAGAACTAAGAGCAATTTCCACATTTCAGTAGTAACAGCCCCAACTGCTATATTTTGAATTATCATTATTATATTCATGGTAACCCAAACCATACACAATGTAGATCTAAATTCATTTTTCTTTGGTAAAGCTTTTGCTGCATAAGTTACGACTAAAGGACCTCCAGAACCAAAAGCTCCTTGAAAACTTCCTCCAAGAAGTAAAATTATCGGTGTTAAGAATTTTGGAAGGGGTTTATCATTTTTCTTTTTACTAAAAGCTTGCCAAAGACCTCTAGATCCAACAACAACCATAAATATTGATAATATCAATGTTAAAATATCTTCATCTAGATAATTATTAGATAGTATTCCAATAGGTAATCCTAAACCAACTAATAAAACTATTTTTAAATATTCTTTCCACACAATATTTTTTTTTGATATTATGACGATATAAAGACATAGTAAAAAACTAAGCATTACTAAAACGGGTACTGCTGTGTGAATACCTACTAACATAATTGCAAAAGGTAGAGCTAAAACAGTACACCCAAACCCTGTAATTCCCTCAAGAAAATGAGTAATTAATACAACAATTCCTAGCAAAAAATAGTCATACATATATGACCTCCATGTACAAATAAAAAAGGCACTTTCACCTTGCCAATTTCCCCATTATTAAGGGTTTAAAATTTTATATAATATTATAAAGTTAAAGACTTTGCATTTTAAACTAAAATGCAAAGATTTAAACAATCATTTTTTATTCTAAATATAAGAACTTTATTATTTTAAACTTTCAAAAACTTTTACTACGGTTTCTTTTTGAATTTTAACAGGATTTAATCCCATACATCCATTTGCCATAGCATCTTTTGTCATTTTTTCAATTCCATCAGATTCCATATTAAAATCTTTTAAATTCATTTTTGTTTCTAATTGATCAAATAAAATATCTAATTTGTTTTGCATTATTTTAATTGCGTCTTCAATTTTACAATCAGTTTTATCTAAATAATCTACTAATTTCTTAATATTATTAACTTTATCACCAGCGTAATCTAAGGCACTTTTTTGAATTACAGCACAAGCTATTCCATGAGGAACACTATATTGACTTGTTAGCTGACATCCCATAGCATGCCCCATTGTTCCACAACAATGACTCATTGCAATTCCAGCAAGAGTTGCTGCAAAGCTCATATTGCTTCTAGCTTCAATATTATTACCATCAATTCTTGCTGCATTTAAATTATTTAATATTAACTCTATAGCTTGCATTGCTAAAATATTTGTAAAAGGATTTTCAATTGTTGATACTAATGATTCTAGTGCATGACTTAATGCATCTAAACCTGTTGAAACGGTTACACTAGCTGGCATTCCAACACTCAATAAAGGATCAATAATAGCTACATTTGGAGCCATTAAATCAGAAGTTAAACTTTCTTTTAAGTTGGTTATACCATCTGTTATTACTGAATATTTAGAAACTTCAGAACCAGTACCAGCAGTTGTTGGAACAACAATAATAGGCAATGTCTTTTCGATTTCTAATTTGTTTTCTGCTGAATCATAATAATCTGTAACACTATTTGGTGTATATGCTACAACTGAAGCTGCTTTAGCACTATCTATTGGGCTTCCACCACCAAAAACAATAAGACCATCACCTTCATTCTCTTCAACAAAGTTTTTTAATTCCATAACTAGATCACTAGTAGGATTTGGTAAAACTTTATCAAAAATAACAGCATTGTTAATTTTCTTAATTGCTTCACTAGTAACAGGCACTTTCATTAATACAGCATCTGTAACTATTATTGGCTTTTTAATTCCAAATTGTTTAACATAATTTTCAACTTTCTCTACAGAGTTTTGTCCAAATTCAATCTTTGTTGGACAATAAAAATCAAACATTTCTAACATTATTGTAAACATCCTTTAAATATCTAACGTTTTAATAAACGAAGATTTTATAAATAACAGAACATTCTCATTAATATCTTTTTAATTAATACTAAATCAAATATTCTGTTTTCAATTTCTAGCTTTTACACTAAATTCTTAAGTTAATAACTTATTATATTAACAAGCTTCAACTTCTTTTTGAGCTTTTTTCTTTTCACTCAAGTTTTTGTAAGTACCAATTCCGGTTATAGCTAAGAAGATTGCTACAAATGGAGTACTCCAGTTAACAACAGCCCAAATTGCATAATCTGCGGTGCTAACACCTAAAGTTGTTGCAAAGAATATACCAGCAGGTGTCCAAGGCATTAATACTTCTAGCATTGTACCTGTATCTTCACTTGTTCTTGATAGAACTCTTCTATCAATTCCATACTCATCATATTTATCGCCCCATATCTCAGCAGATACAAAACTACAAGCACCACCATTAGCAGTTGTTGCAATTAAAGCAAATCCTGTAATAATTGAAGAAACAATGATTGAAGATCTAGATTTACAATTTCTAAATATTGCTGCAGCTGTAGCAGGAATTGCATCAATTGTTTTTAATACCCCTACTGCAAATAAAATAGTAAATAATATTGCAAGTAAGTTACCAAAGTTCCAGAAACCACCTCTTTCAAAATATCCTAAGATATAAGTTTGACCTTGAATTGGTTGTGAATAAGTAAACCAATCTACCATACTCAATTTAAATCCTGAATTAAAGCCAGTTAATACTTGGGCAATTGAAAAACCTTGGAAAAGTACTGCATTTAAGAAAGCAACTGCTGATGCAACAATTAATACAGGTATAGCTGGTTTTTTAAATAAGGAGCCAAACAATACTATTGCTAAAGGTATTAATAAAAGAATATTAAAATTAAAAATACCTGACATATCACTTAGTAGTGATACTATTTCTGGGGTGTTTAAATCAGTTGTTGTAGCTGGGAAAACAAAACCACAAACAGTATAAACTACAATACCAATTAAAGTAGCTGGACCTGTTGTCCAAACCATTGAACCAACGTGATCATATAAATCAACTTTACAAGCCATAGCAGCAATATTTGTTGCAGCAGAAATTGGAGATAATTTATCACCAAAATATGCACCACCAATAACAGCACCAGCTACGATTGCAGGATTAGCACCTAAAGCAGTTCCAACTCCCATCATAACTATACCGATTGTTGCACCTGATCCCCAAGACATACCAGTAAAAATAGAAAAGATAATTGGTAATATTAATGACATTACATAAATCATTGAGGGGTGTATTAACTTAATTCCATAATAAATAAGCATTGGAATTAAACCACTCATTATAAATGCTGCAACTAATGGTCCAATAACTAATAAAATTAACAATCCGGGAACAACGTCTTGAATACTTTTTATTGCCGAACTAAAAATATCTTCCCATGTCTTATTAGTAACAACTAATATATAAATGGCACAAATAATCGCTGCAAAAAACATTACAGATTCTACTGATTGTTTATAATCAGATCTACCAACTAATACCGGAATAAATAATCCCGCAAATATTACCAAAATAAAAATTACTGTTGCTACAATTTGTTTTTGTAGAGTCACTTCTTTGTTTTTCAATTAGAACCTCCATCTAACCTTTTCTATTTCATTTTTGAAATCATTTCGTAAAATAATTCATTAAATTTATCGATATTTATGATTTTATCTGGCATATCAACAACATTTACTTTATCGTCTTCAACACTTCCATCTTCATCAATTTGCATCCAACCGGTCTTCATATTGTCTTCAATCTTACAAATTCTTTTATCTGAAGTACTAAATAATTCAGGGTTTGTTAAATAAATTGCAGTGCATAAATCCCAGTTAATAAATACTTTTCTATTTCCATAAGTAGCATTGATAGCTTTAATCCAATTTGAAAGAATAGGTTTACTCCATCTCATGAACTCAGTATCCATTTGGATCATCTCTTCTAAATCATCTAATTTATAAATTGCATCTTGTGTACATTGAGCTGATAGGATTGATAAATTAGGACAATTATAAATAACTTTTGCTGCTGATTTATAATCAACTGAGAAATTTAATTCATTTAATAATGAGCCATTTAAATATAATGGTTCAGTAATTCCACCCATGATAATCAATCTATCAATTTTATTGAAAAACTCAGGATCTTTTGTATATGCTCCAGCTATATTACATAAAGAGCCAATAGCTAAAATTGTAATTTCACCAGGTGCTTCATTTACTGCTTTTACCAAATAATCTACTGCTGGTGAATCATAGCTTTCTGGATATCTTCCACCTTTATAAATAGGAACATCATCAATACCTAAATCTTCCCACATTTGTAATGTATTACAATAAACTACATGTAATGCATTGTTTGCAAATGTACATGTAACAGCTTGTAGATCAATGTCCTCATGCATATACAAATATGCAAAGGTTAATCCATCATCAACATCACTTTTTCTAACACCCATTGTATTATCAAAATCTAAAATAACTTTCTTTTTCATTAAACTTATTACCTCCAAGTTTCTAAGAATGTGTTAAGTATTAAAAATACTGAATGACTACCTGCATCTAAGGATCCAACACTTCTTTCTTGTAGGAATTTAGCTCTACCTTTAGTTGCTTTCATCTTTTTAGTTTCTAAAGAACCTTTTTTTGCACCTTCTTTAGCAATTTCCATTAATTCAATGAGATTATCACCATTGTATGTATCACAAGCATCCTTAGCTCCGTAGAGAGCATCCATCATAGTTTTTTCACCACGGTTTGTACCTGTTAATTCATGAATAATGTTAATTGTTTCTTCGATGCTATTTTTATAAATTTGAGTATCTAACTCTTTTTCACCATTCAATAAAGTTGCCAACTGTATAAATAAAGAACTAAAAATAGGACCAGAGGCACCACCCATATTTTTTAACATTGCATAACCCATTGTTTTAAATACTAGATTAGCAGATGCACTATCTTCTAATTCACTAACACTTTCATAAGCACTTCTAAATCCTCTTGAAATTGTAGTTCCATGATCTCCATCACCAGCTTCACCATCTAATTTACATAGATATTGTGAATTATCACTAAATACTTTATTTAAATTAGCTGATAAGTCTTTGTATTTGTTCTTTATTCCAATTATTGATTTAAGATAATTTAAGCCATTTTCAGCTTCATCAAAAGCAACTCTATTTTTACCATTCCAAATAAATAATGCTTTACCAACTTCACTATCACTTTCAACAAATGTTTCCATATCGATAAAACCTTTATAGTGGTTTTTCTTTAAAATACTAATGATTCTAGTCCAATCAATATGACCTGTTCCAGGAACACCTCTATGATTTTCACTAACATGAACACAACCAATATATGAAATGTATTTTTCTAAAGATTTGTACATATCATCTTCTTCGATATTCATATGGAATGTATCAACTAATAATTTAACGTTATCTAAATCTACAAGATTTAAGAATTCTACAGCTTCTTCAATTGTGTTAAAGAAATCTGTTTCAAATCTATTAATTACTTCAATATTAAGAGTTACATCTTTACTCTTTGCATAAAGTCCAACTTCTTTTAAAACTGTAGAAGCATTATTCCATCTTTCAGCTCTAGATACATGAGAAAATCCTTGCCATGGAGCATATAAAACACCATTCAAATATTTCCCATTTACAAGGGCTAGTTTATCAACACATTGTTTTAAATAATCAACTGCATTTTGTCTAATTTGTTCATCTTGACTACTTGGATCTGTTTCACTAGATACTCCAGTTCCACAAATAACCTCTAGTTCTAACTCTTTAGCATATAATAAAGCTTCTTTTATTCTCTCATCAGAATTTCCAAATAAAGAAATTTCTGCTCCATCAAATCCTAACTCTTTAACTTTCTTCAAGTAAGGGATAATGTCATCTGACCAAGTCTTACAAAACATAGACATGTGAACACACACTTTCATGGCAGCTCCTTTTTCCTTTTTTATATTTTTTTCTTTTTCATTTTTTTCAGTTTCATCTGATTCGCTTTCAATCTTTTTTTGTGACATTACAGTTTCTTCGTAAACTATCGGGCCATCAGCTAAATCAAAAGCTATTGATTTTTTCTTCAATAATTTCTTATCAAAGTCTACGTGTAAAATTTTTGATGATTTTTCATCAGTAAAAATTTCTTCTTCAAGATTTAATCTCTTACTACAAGAAATATTGAAATTTATTTCTAATACTCTAAAAATTGATTGAGCTGCACCTGCAACTGATAAATAGTCTTTAGAAAATCCTGGGACTAAATTTGTTGCAATATATGATTTTGTTACCCATATAGGTTGATTATCGATATATCTTACTCTTTCTAAAAGAAAACATTCATCTTTTTCTTTTATATTTAAATGTTTAGCAATATCAGATGTTGCTTCAATAACTTGGTAGTTTTTTATTTTTGTAGTTGGAACATGGCCTTGCCTAGATACTTGAGATGTGAAACTACTCATCCAAGTCCAATCTTTGTTATATAGATCGTTTATAAAAGTTCCAACACCATGAACAGTACGAATAATTCCTTTATCAAGTAATAACTTATATGCTTTACGAACTGTAACTCTACTTACATCATATAATTGTTGAGTTTTTAGTTCGCTATTCATAGGTTCACCGCTTTTTAATACGCCTTCTTTGATTTGTTTTTCTATATCATCAGCGATTAGTTTATATTTAGGAATTGAACGTTTCATTTTATTTTTTTAACTCCATTTTTGGCAATGTCTGCTAGCTGTATCTTTTATATCTTTAAAAATAGATTTCATATCATCTAAATTTTCTTCGCAAATATATTTTCCCCATACACTTCTACCTACTGCATAGCCACAGCAACCTGCTTTTCCTGCAATTTCTAATTGTAGTTTGAATTCATTATCAGGAACTCCTGAGCTTAGAAGTATCCAAGGAGTTTGTAAAAGTTCATTTATTTCTTTACAGATTTCAAGATTTTCTTTATAACTTTTTTCTTTCAAATTTCCAGGAAATAATATTTTATAGATATCAACTTTGAATTTCTTTAATCTAGTTAGCATATCAACAGTTAATCTTAAGAAATCTTTTTCTTCAAAATCACACAATATTGGTTCTAATAAAAATGGAACATTATATTTTTCACATTCATTTTGAACATATAAAATTACTTTATCCATTTCATCAGCTATTGCTTTTTCACTGTTATATAAGACAAATAGTTTAACCATATTACAACCGCTTTTTGACAATTCTTCAATTGAAATATCAGTTGTTAAATAATCTAAACCACTAGCTACTTTATCCATATCGTAGTTAAATCTTTCTATACCAATTAGAAGGTTTGCCATATCTAATCTATTATCTAATTTTTTATTGTCTAAGAAATAAAAGGGATCAACTAAATTTGCTGAAGGTAGATTATCTAATGCTTGTATTATTCTTATTTTTTCTTCTAATACTTCATTTTTGCTTACAACTCTACCTTTTTTTTCTTCAATAACATTTGTTAGAACATCACGATGATCTATTGCAAAGATATGAAAAACACCATCTTCTGTAAGTACTTCTATTTTTTCGTTTTTTGTCATTTTAACATCTCTTATATTTTTCAATATTTATCATATCAATATCTAATTCACTAGCTAATTTATTTAGTGCATCACTAAATCTTCCAGGACATACAATCAAATGATGTTCGATTCCATTTCTAAAAATAGTATCTACAACATCATCAACACTATAATTTTTACCTAGATAACTGAAATTATTTAAATATCCTCTAGTGCCACTATATCCAGCATTAGAATCTTGAACTTCACAATCAAATCCAAATAATTTATCATTATTGCTATAACGTATTACTGTCATATCAGTTGGTTTAAAATGATAATCGTAAGATAGTCCCATTAATTCTCTATTTGGGTTTTTTCTATCTAACATTGGATGATTTATAATTTTCACACCATTTTCTGGTTGTAGATCTTTACTTCCAATTCCACAATGCCATAACAATAGACTTCCAGTGTTTTCATCAATACTTGTTAAATCCATTAGTGTTGGAACTTTTCCTGATAACTCTTTTGCAATTAAAAGAGAAATGGCTCCACCAATATCTCCTTCACAAGCTGCTGGGATATTCAATTCACTTCCTAATAGGCTATAAATTACACATGGAACGATTTGAAAAGAATCTTGAAAATCTGGCCAACAAGTTCCAGCTAAACAATCCACATTATTCTCAACTAAAATTTTCTTTAATACTACATATACTTTAGCACTATTAATAATTGATTTTTCATGAACTTCAATTGTGTTACAAGAATTTAGAATCAAATCTTTTACATCATTAATTTCTCCAACTGTAACGGCCTTTACACCTTCGATAATTGAGTCCATTGAAATATGAATAAGTTTCATTTTAGAAAAGCGTTCGTTTACTCTATTGTTCTCTAAATTATAGAAAGTTGGTGCTACTCCACCTAATATGGCTATAGTTGCATTTTCAATATTTTTTTTAGCTTTTGCTATTTTTAAATTTACTTCTAATCTATCTTTGACTAATTTGTCATTTATTTCACCATAATACCAATCACATGAAACTTTGTTAGTAAATTTTCTCTGTGCAATACTACTAAATAAATTTGCTGTAACTGCTGCATTTAATTGTATATCACCAGTGTTATATGGTTCTCTAAAGAACCACAATCCAATATTATAATCAACATTTTCAAATGCCATCATTATATCACCTGATGAAAAGTCAGCAATAAACATTATTAAATAATCAATTTGTGATTCATTAAAATATTTTTTAGCAGCTATAGCTTCTTCTTTTTCTTTTATTGGTCCAAAAGGAATAATATCGCAGTCAAAGGAAGAAGAAAATTCAACTAATTGCTTTAAAGCCTTCTCATGAAGTTTATTTTCTACTCCGTAATAATTATCACTGTGAGAAATAAGAAAACCTATTTTTCCTCGCATGTATATTTCTCCTTATCTAAATAATGGGCCTTCTGCTTTGTAATCATAATATTTAATTATTTCTTCATCGCTTTTGCATAAGGAAATAGAGAAACCAGCCATTTCTTGAGTAGTTACGTAAGTTCCAACCCAATTTCTAACTACATTAATTCCTCTTTCATTTAAATATTGTTCAATTTCATCATAAATGATATATAATTCTAGATAAGTCATTGATCCTGCATTGTTTAATAAAACTAATACGTCATCACCTTTTTTATAAGGCATATCTTCAACAATAACATCAAGCATGTATCTAACTAATTCTTTAGCACTTGGTAACTTCATGCGTCCTGTACCTGGCTCTCCATGAACACCCATACCAACTTCAATTTCATCTTCGGGTAAATCAAAGGTTTTTAAACCTGTTTCAGGATTAATACCACCACTGATAGCTACACTTAAACTTCTAGTATTATCTCTTACTTTTTCTGAGAATTGCATTAGTTGGTCAATTTTCATACCATCTTCAGCTGCAGCACATGTTAATTTAAATGGGAAAAATAATCCCGCTGTACCACGTCTTTCAGTTTCCATACCTTTTGGTGCACTTGAAACATCATCCCAAAGAACTACAATTTCAACTGAAATTCCTTCAGCTTTAGCTAATACTTTTGCCATTTTAGCATTTAAAATATCCCCTGAATGAGAAGATACTAAAATAAGTATATCTTTATGTCCATCTTCATGAAGTTGTTTAATTGCTTTCATCATATCTATTGATGATGGTGCTGTAAAAATCTGTCCACAGACATTAGCATCAAATAAACCTTCTCCAACTAAATCAACCATTGCTGGTTCATGGCCAGAACCATTACCAATCATTACTGCTACTTTACTAGGGTTCTTTTTATTCTTACGATACAAAACATTTTCTTGCTTTAAAACAACTCTATCATTATTAGCTTTGGAGTATCCTGATAACATATCTTTTAATAAATTTTCTTTTTTATTAATTATCTTTTTCATCCCATCTCCTATTATTTAGTTAATAATACATGTATCTAAAATCATTAACTAATACATGTATTATATGTTAGGTTTTTTAATCTGTCAAATAAAAATTTTATTTTTTTTCGATTTTTATATTTGCTTATAGAATAAAGAATTAATTAAATTATTTCATTATTTCAAAAAATAATATTTAAAAATTATAATTTATTTTCATGATAAAAAATACATGTATTATTTTCTACTAAATACAATATTTAGCCATATATTTTATCAAAAAATATTATTTTGTTTACTAGATAAAAATAAATCTAAAATGATTAAATCTTTATCCTTTGTACTTTAATTAAATGTTTTTAGAGCAAACTAAGAAACAGAAAAAATTATATTTTTTCATTTAGTTTACTATTCAATACTTTTATATCTAATCACTTTATTGTTGTTTCAAACTAAGAGTTAAATATCTATATCTTTTTTAATTAAAAATAAAAGGTGTATAAGTGAATTAAACACCTTACACACCTTATACAGTTTTAAATAGCTAATCTTTTTCTAACTTATAGCTTCATTTAACAAAAACTCTAATTAAATATTTTTATTTTTTTCAAAGTTATAAATTGATTCAAGAACTACTTGTATTTCTTTTTCCCAGCCTTGTGCTAAAGCTCGGTTCTCTGTTTCATAAATAACGTTATTCTCTACTAAATTACCACTTACAGCACAAATCATTGCACCTCTAATTTTCCTTTTGTGACAAATCGTAAATAAAGCAGAGCTTTCCATCTCAACATTTAAACAGCCTAGATCATGTAAAGATTCAATCCACTGAGGAGTCTCTCCATAAAATGCATCATCGCTAGCATTAATTCCGTAATGATAAACATATCCACTTTTTTTGCATGTATCTATTAATTCACGTGTAAAATCAAAATCAGGAACAGATGGAAAGCAATCAGGAACATAAAATTTTGAGGTTCCTTCATTTTTCATAGATCCTGTTGAAATAATCAAATCACCAATATCTATTCCTTTCTGAAGAGCTGCACTACTTCCAATTCTAATTAAGCATTTAGCACCAATATTTATTAATTCCTCAGCTGCTATAGCCGCAGAGGGACAGCCCATTCCCGTTGACGTTACTGAAACTTTAATACCCTTATAATAACCTGTATAGGATTTATGCTCTCTGTTGTTAGCAACTAGCTTTGCATTATCTAAATATTTAGAAACTATATCACTTCGTGCCGGATCTCCTGGCAGCAAAACATAATCTCCAATTTCACCAGGGCAAAGATGAATATGATATTGTTTCTTTCCTATGGTCTTAGACGACTTTTCTAAAATTTCCATAATATTCCTTTTTTTTATATTTTTATTTTTCTTTTTTTAGTGACTCTGCTAACTTGTATTGAATAAAAGACAAGGCCCATAATTGTAGCTAAATAAGGAAGCATTTGAACAAACTCAGAAGGAATTCTGAGAATTTGCATAATATTTGATAAACCATCAAATAAAGCAAATAGCAATGAAGATAATAAAGCCCCCAAAGGAGTGCCTCTACCCATAGCATTTGCTGCTAAGGCAATAAACCCTCTACCTGCAACCATATTCTTTACAAACATATCTAAATAAGCCATAGATAGATACATACCACCAAAGCTTGCTAAAACCCCGCATATTAATATTGATATGAATCTTAGTTTATTTATATTTACGCCAACAGATTTTATTGCATTTTCATTTTCACCGACTGCTCTAATTCTTAATCCTAAGGGAGTTTTTGTTAAAAACACATAAACTAAAAAAACACAAAGTATTGCTATATAGGAAAGAATATTATGCCCTGATAATAAATTCCCCATTATTGGTATTTTTTCAATCAAAGGGATATTCAAAACTGGAAATGTATTACTTAAAAGAGATGAGGTGTTCCCTTTTTCCCCTGTTATCTGTTCCATCATGAACACAGTAAACCCACTTGCAAATAAATTAATTGCAGTACCACATAATACAGGATTTGCTCCTAAATATAAGTGAAAAAATCCAAATAGTGCACTTAATAAAAGACCCATTAATATTCCAGATAACATTCCTATAAATAAACTGTTTGAGAAAGCAGATCCTATAACACCCATCAAGCCTGCACAAAGCATTATTCCCTCAAGTCCAAGATTCACTACTCCAGACTTTTCACAAACCACAGCTCCAAGAGATGTAAATATAATTGGTGTAGCTACTCTAATCCACATTGAGAAGAATTCTATACTAAATATACTATTAAACAACTGTTCCATTTTCTCCCTCCAATGCTAAGGTCTTTTCTTTTTGAGCAGCTCTTACAACTAAACTCTGTTTCCAATTAGACAATAGTGCATTCGCTGCAATCAGTAGCATTATTACACCTTGGATAACCATAACAATTTCATTGCTAACATCACTATTTCTAGCCATAATTGCTGCACCAACATCTAAATAGGCAATAAATAAAGCAGCGAAAGGGACCATTAAAGGGTTTGAATGAGCTAAAAGAGCTACGGCAATTCCTGTCCAACCATATCCGGGGGAAGAGGTCCATTTGAATCTAGTATACATTCCAAGCATCTCAATTCCACCTCCAGCTCCAGCAACTGCGCCGGCAAGTATTTGAGCAACGAGCATTGATAGCCCTGCATTAATACCTACATACTTTGCAAAATTCTTATTAGAGCCAATTACTCTTATTTTAAAACCAAGTTTTGATTTAAATAAAAATCCCCAAACTAGAAAACAAAATAAAATTGATATAATTAAACCTAAATGCACCTTTGTACCGCTAATTATTACTGGCAATTTTGATGAATCACTAATTTTAAGCGAAGCTAATGAAGAAGCTAATGGCTCTCTATAATGATAACTAACCATATATATTACAAAAAATTGAATTATATAATTTAACATTATTGATGAGACTACTTCACTTACATCCCATTTAAATTTTAATATTGCAGGAAGAGATGCTGCAATACTACCTAAAATTGCAGCAAACATTATTGCAAAAAAGGGAGAAAAAATAGAATCTTTCATAGAAGTTCCTATTATCATAGCACCTAGTAAGCCAATAAAAAAAGCACCTTCCGATATCATTGAGAATAAACCACATCTAAATATGATAATTACCGCTAATGCCGTAAATATTAACGGGATAGCTCCTTCTAAAATATTTCCTATTCTTCTTAAACTAGTAAATGGACCAATAAAAAAATGGTATATAGCATTAGAAGGTTCTTCACTAGTAAATAAAATAATTAGTGAAATCATAGAAATAGAAAACAATATAATTAAAATTAATTTTACAGTATCTACTAAATAGTTAATTTGTTTAATATTCATAGCAATTCCTTCTAATTTTTTCATCACTCATTCTTTCAATGCCTAGCATATATTTTCCTAAATCTTCTTCACTTGTATTTTGAATATCAACAATACATGCCGTTAATTTACCTTCTGATATAACAATAATTTTATCTGAAATTGATAGTAACTCATTCAAATCTGAAGAAATAAGTAAAATGCCACATCCTTTAGTACTTAAATCTATCAATTGCTTTCGTATAAATTCAGAAGCACCTAAATCAACTCCTCTTGTAGGTTGATCTGCAACTACAAGTTCTGGAAAGCTATCTAACTCTCTCGCTAAAACAACTTTTTGTATATTACCTCCAGAAAGACTATCTACCCTAACCTCTGGTGTCTGACATAAAATTTCATATTTGTTTACCAAGGAAGTACCATATTCATTTATTTCTTTCTTTTTTAACAAACCAAGGCTATTGAAAAATTCTTTTGATTCAGTCTTATCTGCAATTATGTTTTCAGTTATACTTAAAGATCCTGCCATGCCTATCGTCATTCTATCTTCAGGGATATAACTGATCTTCATTTTTCTAGATTTAGCAATACCATTATTATTAATTAAATTTTCTTTAAATTTTATTTCACCTGATAGTATTGGATATTCACTTATAATCGCTTCAACTAACTGTGATTGACCATTTCCTTCAACTCCAGCGATTCCAATAATTTCATTTTGTTTTAAATCGAAACTCACTCCATCAACCTTAATAACACCTTCATCATCATTAAGCTTTAAATTTTTTACTGATAGAATTGGAGCTCCTGTTATTTTATGATCTTTTTCAATTACCTTAGATACACTTCTACCAACCATGAGTTTAGTAACTTGATCATCATCAATTGAGGAAAGTAAATAAGAGCCTTTATATTCCCCTCTTCTAATTATAGTTATGGAAGAACACAACATTCTAACTTCATTGAGTTTATGGGATATAAAAATAACTGTATAACCTTCATCTCTTAATAATTTTAGCTCTATAAATAATTCCTTTGTTTCTTGAGGAGTTAAAACAGCCGTAGGTTCATCTAAAATTAATATTTTAGCTCCCCGCATTAAAATTTTTAGAATCTCTAATTTCTGTTTTTGTCCTACTGATAAATCCTTAACTAAAGCTTTGGGATTAAGCTTCATATTGAATTTATTCATAAGAACTTCAACTTTATTTATAGCTTTTTGATAATCAGTAAATAAACCTTTTTTTGGTTCTTCTCCTAAAATAATATTATCTAGAACTGACAAAGATGGAACAAGCATAAAATGTTGGTGAACCATTCCAATTCCAAGTTTGAGTGCATCAGATGGAGAGGTCAAAACCACTTTCTTGCCATCAACAAAAATATCTCCACTTGTTGGAAATTCTTCTCCAAACAATATTTTCATTAAAGTTGACTTTCCAGCACCATTTTCTCCAGAAAGTGCATGAATCTCTCCATATTTAACTTCTAGATTTATATCATGATTAGCCATTACACCATTAGGATATACCTTGGTAATTCTATCCATTCTTAGAGCAATTTTTGACACTTAATCCCCCTTGAAAATTGTCACCAGAATAACTGGTGACAATTTATAAATAGAATTTACATTATAGTTTCATTGAATCTCTTAATTGAGCAACTTCTTCAGTTGGTCTTCCAACTGCTTTATTAACCGTTATTTCACCACTGGCAACTTTTTCAGCAATCATTTCTAATTGTTCTCTAATACTAGATGGAACAATTTTTTCATAATTTTCATTTTTAGCTAGTCCAACAGCACCTGATTCGATACCTAAGTTATAGGTTTCACCAAAATTCATTGAACCATCTTCAATGGCTCTCATTGCTACAACTAGTGAATCCCCTACATTTTTTAGTGAAGAAGAGATTACATTTCTTACTTTATTTGGATCAGAATCTTTAATAGCTGCCCAAATATCAGTATCACAACCAATGAAATATTTATCCATATTATCTGAAGCTGATACAGCACCTAAAATACTTTGACTTGCAGGGGCATAAACGATTTGAGCTCCTTGGTTATATAATTGGTTTGTCATTTCCATACATTTTGGAACATCTTCAAATGAGCCAACATAACTTGTTAATAATTTAATTGAAGAATCAATATATTTAATTCCTTCAATATATCCTACTAAAAAGTCATTTATATTTGGTGTATCCATTGAACCTACAAAACCTAGAACTCTAGAAGAATTATCAATTTTTGGATCATCAACATCTAACATTAGGGCTGCTAAAGCACCAGCCATAAATCCTGTTTGTTCAGATTTATAAGTGATACTCATTACATTATCTGCTGTAATTGAACCATCAAAGAATAGATATTGGTTGTCAGGAAATTGATTTGCAATGTCTGTGGTTAATTCTAGTACAGACCAAGTTCCTGTTGTAATAACATCCCAATCTTGTTCTGAAACATCTAGTAGATAGCTTTCATAACTAGCTTCATTTCTTCCCATTTCAACAATTTTAGTCTTGGCATCATACTTATCACTCATTGTAGTAAAACCACTTGCTGCAGAGTCATAGAAGCCTTTATCACCCAAACTACCATTTACCAAATAAATGGCACTAAATTGATCTGAATCAACTTCAGTTGATTCACTTTCTTTGTTTCCACTAGCAAAAACAGTGATACTACAAAGTGAAAGTATCAATAGCATTAAAACACTTTTTTTCATATTGCCCTCCTAAATTAGACAAATATTCATAACTTATTTTCTGAGGATCTTTATCCTCGAATTATTATTGTTTAAATAGGTTCTACCAAAAGCAAAGCATTTATCTTTTTCAAAGAAAAATTCCTCTACTAGTAAAACAGGTGGTTCTATATATTGTAATTCGCTATCATTGATTTCATCAGAAATCATGCATAAAGATGTTTCGCTTACATCTGCTTTTTTATAAATTTTAGAAGAAACAAAAGTTTTCCAAACTTCATCGTCATCCCAAGCTAAGCCCATTTCTTCTACTAAAGAGAAGGGAAATAAAAACATTGTTGTTGCTACTCTCTCTTTTTTATAAAAGTAATCAACAATACAGTTTACTATTGGAACTCCAGAAGCGAGTGAAAAAATACTTGCTAACCAATTGCTAGTACTAGTTAAATTCTTAGATATTCTAAGATCGTCAACTTTATTTGTATTCATGGCTGGATTAGCTAAATCTTGAAAGTCATATTGTTTATATTCTTTACTTTTAGAAATTACAGTTCTTCTTCCTTGAACTTTGGTTATTGTTCCATCCTCAAGTAAATGGTACATCGCCTCTCTAATAGTTCCTCTGCTTACATTCCAATAATTTGCAAACTCTTCTTCTGTAGGAAGCTTTGTTCCTTCCGGCAAATCATTTTGTTTTGATTCAATTCCTTGATAAATTGCATCATAGACTTTTAAATAAAGCTTTTGTTTTTCTCCTGTTTTGTTCAATTGTTTAGGGAAGTCATCAATATTCATTGTGCTAACTTTCATTACCATCCTCCTCAATAATTTTATTTAGTGTTTTTAATGCTACTTCTATTATTTCTTTTTCTGCATTTTCATCAACACCCTGTATATCGATTGAAGAGATTTGATTTACACTAATCAAAATAGTTATGGCATCTAGACCAAGTGAAATTGCACTGGCATATATAGATCCACAATTTATATCAAGACAGAGATCTAAAGCATTTTTTTCTTTTTCAAAATTAAAAAAACAAGTCGGAGTTAAGCAAGTTCCAATCAAGTAATCTTTTTTTAATTCTTTACAAGCATCTTCAGCTTTCATTAGTAAGTTAACACTCGCTATAGTAGGATATTCAGCTGGAATATAATGTTTACTTACACCATCATTATTACTAACACCTTGGATCAAAAATATTTTACTTTCTTCTACATTATCTAATAGAGCATTAGTTGTTCCAATTCTAATAAAATATCTAGCACCACATTGATATAATTCTTCTATAGCTATAGCGCTTGATTCCCCTCCATTTCCAGTAGAACAAACACTAATTAAATTATTTTTATAATATCCATTTATTGTTTTAAACTCTCTAAAATGAGAGATTTCTTCAACACTATTTAAAAACTGTGATATTCTATCAACCCACTCATGACTGCTTGGAACAATTACATATTTACTTATGCTACCTTTTGTGGTTCCTAAATGCATCATTTTATTTTTATCAGTCATTGATATCCTCCTCTATCATAGTAGCCATTGCTTTTACACCTACTTCAATAGCTCGATGTTCCCATCCAAAAGGATAATCTTTGATAACATTTGAATATTCATTAAAATTTGTTGCACAAACTGCAACAGAAGCAGTTCTAACATTTTTCTTTTTTCCTATAGCAAAAATTGCAGCTTCTTCCATGCTAGTTGTAGTAGCACCAGCTTTTATATAACTATCCCAATCTGATAATAAAGTATTAGAAACTGCTTTAGTTTTAGGAGAAACTTCTGTATAAAAAGAAGCTTTTGTTATAGTAACACCCGTATCATATTTATAATTTAATTTTTTTGCTTCATTGACTAAAATTCTAAAAAAAGTAAAGTCTGGAACGCAGGCAGTAGTTTTATCTACATAACATGTAGAAATTGTTTCCATTTTTACAGCACCACTAGTAATTATAATATCACCAATAGAACATTTTTCACTTGTTGATGCACAAGAGCCTATTCTCAAAAAGGTATGCACACCATTTGAAATTAATTCTTCCATAGCAATTGAAGTTGAACTTTCTCCAATTCCTGTTGAAACAACAGAAACTTCAGTATTGTTTAAAAGTCCATTATAAATTGCAAATTCTCTATTTTTGCTAACACAATAATATGAATCTAACTCTTTTGCTATTAGATTAGCTCTTTCTATGCTTCCTGGAATAAATACATACTTACCAATTTTGTTGCATTCTATACCTAGAAATGTATTATTTTTAGCCATTTTTGCACCACTCCTACTTTATTTAAGCATAAATCTTGTACAAGTGCAACAAAAATGCAAAACTTTTTCTAAATTTGTATAGACAAATTTCAATTATTCATACAATAATACTTTTATGATAAGAAAAATAGATAGGAGCTTTTATGGAAAATATAATTTTAGATTTAGATACAGGAATAGATGATAGTCTTGCTCTTGCCCTAGCAATTGCAGATGAAAATATTAATTTATTGGGTATCACAACAACATATGGAAATGTTCAAACTAAGAAAAGTTGTACAAATTCTAATTTTATATTAAAGCTATTAAAGCAGAACAATATTCCAGTTTTAAAAGGGTTAGATCATGCTATACTTAAAGACAATTTTAGAAGAAATAGCATCAGTTCAATTATTCATGGTAAAAATGGGCTTGGAAATATTAAGGAAAATTTTGAATCTTACAATGATAATAAATATCCTTTTTTTGATTCTTTTGTTTTAAATCAAATTGAAAAATATAATGGTAATATTACCTATGTTACAACGGGTCCACTAACTAACATAGCATATCTTTTAGAAAACTTTAAAGAAGAAATTATAAAAATTAAGCAAGTAGTTTCAATGGGTGGAGCCATTATTTATCCAGGTAATGTTTCAAATAACGCAGAAGCAAATATTCATCAAGATCCGCATGCTGCTAAGATTGTATTAGAGAGCGAAATAAATAGTGTTATTGTACCTCTTGATGTAACTCAAAAAGCTAGAATATCTAAGAATGATATTCTAAAGTGGAAAAATATTAATAATAAGCAAGGTTTGATATTTTATAAAATGTTAACTCATTATATAAATCAACACCCAAATCCTAATCAGTGTTATATCCATGATCCATCCTCTGTTATGTATTGTATCAACAAAGAGTTATTTACAACTTTAGATAAAGATTTAACTGTTTTAGAAAACAAAAATGATTTTGGGAGAATTGTTGGTGACTTAAAAAAGATTAGGAACTTAAATCCAACTTCAACTGTTTGTTTAGATGTTAAAGCTGATGAATTAAGTGCTTATATTTTAAAAGTAGTAACTTCATATTTTAAAAAGTTATAGTTTTAGTTAGTTTTTGTCTAACAGTTAATTTAATATATCATATTATTTTTAGGATTTTCATTTTTTATCTGCATACAAAGATAACAATGAAGTCCTTTTTTTTGAAAAAGGAACAACTTAAACCCTCATTATTTTTGAGAGTAATAAATAAATTTAAATATCGTACTCAGTAATTTATTCAATCATAATGCATATATTTTTACCAACACTATTGAGCTTTTGGTTTATACACAAAAAAAGGATTGTTATCAAGCCTAAATTTGACTGAAATAACAATCCAAAATTAAAATAATATTAACTATTAATTAACTATACTCATAAATCCTACACTCTCTTTATATTATATATTTTCTTTAGTAATTAATTTAAGTGGAATGTTTATCATTGAATCTATGGTTTTTCCATTTAAGTATTCATAAGCACTTTGTACTGCCATTTCCATCTGTAATTTAGGTTGTTGTTGAACAGTTGCTTGCATTTCATTCTCTTCAATTGCTGCTAGAGCATCATCTACTGCATCTACACCATAGACTTTAATTTGACCTGTTAGCCCAGCGGCATCAATTGCCCTGACGGCACCTAAAGCCATTTCATCATTATGAGCATAAACTGCTTGAATATCAGAATGTCCTTGTAAAACGTCTTCCATAACCGTTGCACCTTCTTCTCTATTATAATTTGCAGATAAAGAAGATACTATCGAGATATCAGTTCCTTTAATTCCATCAACAAATCCTTGAGATCTATCATTTGTTGAAGAAGCCCCTGGTATTCCTTCTAAAACGGCTACTTTGCAACCATTTGGAAAATCTTTAATCATTTGAGCAGCTACTAATTCACCAGCTTCTTTGTTATCAATATCTAAATGTTGAACAACGTCCCCATCATTTGATTTTCTTGTAACTGTAATTACAGGAATTCCTGCGTCATTTGCTGCATAAACAGAAGTTACACAGGCATCAGAATCAACTGGATTTAGTATGATTAAATCTACTTTTTTGTTAATTAAATCTGATACTTGATCTGCTTGTTTTTCTGATGAATCTTGTGCATCTAGTGTTACAATTTCTAAACCTAGTTCACTAGCTTTAGCTTCACCGCCCTCTTTCATCATTACAAAAAAGTCATTTCCTAAAGTTGATACGGCAAAACCAATTGTAATTGTTTCATCCTCCGATTCTGTCTCTGTTTGTCCATTAGCAAAAATGCTTGTGCATGTTACTAATCCAATTAATAAGATTGCTATAAATTTTTTCATAGTTTTCCTCCCTTTGAATAATTCAAACTATTTATTTTTATTTCTACGGATCAATACCGCAATAATTATAATTAACCCTTTTACTATTTGTTGATAAAAAGCACTTATCCCCAATTGGTTCATACCATTATTAATCACACCAATAATTAATGCACCTAGAACAGTACCAATCACAGTTCCTACTCCACCAGAAAGAGATGCTCCTCCCAAAATAACAGCTGCAAGAACATCCATTTCCATACCCTCACAAGCTATAGCTTGAGCAGATAGTAATTTTGATGTTGTAATCATTCCACCAATGCCACTCATCACACCAGCTAAAATAAAAGAAAATAATTTATATCTTGTTATCGGTATCGCAGATAATTTTGATGCTTCTTCATTAGCCCCTATAGATTTTAAGTAAACACCATGCTTCGTTTTATGAATAAAAAAGTAGGCAACAAATATAAAAACTGTGCATAAAATTGTTGAAACTGGAATTATTCCAACATGTCCTGCACCTAATACAGAGAATACTCTGGGCAAACCAGAAACAGCCTTCCCTCCTGTCCATACAAGAGCAACTCCTCTAAAAATCCACATAGTTGAAAGTGATACAATAAATGACGGGATTCTTCCATATACTGTTAACAATCCATTGATTGAACCTAAAATTAAACTAATGATTATAGTTGCAACAATGGCAAATGTTATTGATCCAGTTGTTTTCAAAGCTATTGCACACCCTACACCTGACAGTGCCGCAGTAGAACCAACAGATAAGTCTATTTCACCATTTAAAACAACACAAAGCATTCCTATTGATATAATCAAAACAATTGAAACTTGTCTTGTGATATTCATTAAATTATTAATAGATGCAAACGAATCAGTTAATAATGAAAAAATCAAACTTAAAATTATTAAAATTGCAAATAATCCCCATTCGCTTTTCACAAGAGATTTTAATTTATGTGAATTATATTTTTCTAATGTCATTTTTTAATTTCCTCCTAATGATAAAGCTAGTATTTCTTGAGTAGAAGTTTTAGCGGGATATAGCTCTCCGACAATCTTACCAAGTCTTAGTACTATTATTCTGTCGCATACTCTTAATAATTCATTATACTCAGAAGACATTACTATTGTAGTTTTGCCTAAAGAACTTAATTTTCTAATTTGATTATAAATTTCTTCTTTAGCACCTACATCAATTCCTCTTGTTGGCTCATCCATTATAATTATTTCAGGATTACCAACTAACCATTTTGCTATAACCACCTTTTGTTGATTTCCACCAGATAAATTTTTAGTTTTCATTTTCACATCTAGTGGCAATAGTTCTAAGTCCTTGCAAACTTTATTTGCTACTTCTGTTTGCAGTTTTCTATCAAGCAATTTTGATTTTTTTTCAATCAAATGAATGTTTGCTCTTAAAGTATTTTCTTCTATAGAATCGTCTAGAAATAAACCTTCACTTTTTCTATCTTCAGGAATAAATGCCATACTATATTTTTTTGCTTTTAATGTGGAATTCATTACCACAGGTGTTCCTTTGATAAAAATAGAACCTTCATAATCTCCAGCAGCCCCAAAAATACTATTTGCTAATTCACTTTTACCAGCACCGATTATTCCTGTAATACCTAGTATCTCAGATTCCTTTACCTCTAAAGATATTTTCTCTTTCATTATTTTTGATTTAAAATCCATTACTTTTAATACAGTTGGTTTCTTAGATAATTCTTTATTTGTATGAATATTATCAAGTTGAACATTTTTCCCAATCATAGCTAAAACTAATTCATCACTTGCAGTGTCTTTAACCTTAAAAGTATTTATTTTTTCACCATTCCTAAAAACAGTTGCTCTATCACAAACTTTAAAAACTTCATCTAAATAATGAGAGATATAAATCATAGTTACTTTCTTTTTTCTTAATGAATCCATTATTTCAAATAAAGTATCAATTTCTTTTGCAGACATTCCGGTAGTTGGTTCATCTAAGAGTAAAATCTTTGCATTCAATGCTAAAGCCTTAACTATTTCTATTATTCTTTTCTGCCCCATCCTTAAATTGTAAACATATTCTTTGGGATCTATATCAATTCCAAATTTCATTAAATAATCTGTACTTTCTTTATACATTTTATCTCTATTATATTTACCTAAGATTTTACTTGTTGGTTCATTACCTAAATAAATATTTTCTCCAACTGTTAGAGACTCAATTAAACTTAATTCCTGGTAAATTACACCAATACCTTTTCTTCGTGCCTCAATAGGGTTCTCAATTACAATCTTTTTCCCATCAAGAATAATTTCTCCCTCATTTGCTTGATGTACTCCAGTAATTACTTTTATTAAAGTAGATTTGCCAGCTCCATTTTCACCTAACAATGCATGAATTTCTCCTTCATTTAAGTCAAAATTTACACCTTTTAAAGCTTCTATTCCCCCAAATCTTTTCTTAATATTTACTAGTTCTAATATTTTAGGCATAAATCATTTCTCCTTAAATATTTGCATAACTTTTGATAATGTAGGTATCGAAGTTTGAGCTCCTTTCACTGTGGTACTTAATGAAGCAATGGTATTAGCAAAATTAATACAATAATCCATGTCTTTATCTTGAGCTAGAGCAAAAGCAAATCCTGCTAAAAAAATATCCCCTGCAGCTGTTGTATCAATTGATTTCATATCAATAGCTTCAACAACTTTTATAGAATTATTGGTTTTATAAAGGCACCCGTGCTTCCCAAGAGAAATAATAGGATTTTTTACACCAAGTGATATTAACTTTGTTAAACCTTCTTTAGCACTATCTAAATCAGAAACCACCACGGAAGTTAATATCTCAGTTTCGGATTCATTTGGTTTAATATAATCAACAAGTTTATAAATTTCACTTTTAATTCCATTTTTCGGAGCTGGTGCGGGATCTAGTATAACTGTTAATCCTTTTTGCTTTGCAATTTTAATTGCTTGATAACAAGTTTCAACAGGTATTTCCATCGTAATTTCTAAAATATCGCAATCATCAAAAATATGTTGGTTGTTAATAACATCGTTTGGTGTTAATTTAGCATTTGCACCAGGATTAAACAAAATTGAATTCTGAGCATGACTATCAACCATTATCATAGCTACACCTGCAGTTTCATTTTTCTCAATAATTATTTCAGAGGTATCAACGCCTAGTTTCTTCTGTTCATCTATCAATTGTTTTGAAAATAAATCGTCCCCTAGTTTTGTAAAATATTTTACATTTGCACCTAATTTACCTAAGGTAGCAGCTTGATTTCCACCTTTTCCACCTGGGAAAGTATTAAAATTATCGGTTTTAATAGTTTCACCAGGTTTTGGCAATTCTTTAGAAAACATAGTAAGGTCAATATTCATACTTCCCATACATAAAATTTTTTTCATTTATAATGTTCTCCTAAGGTTTTCTATTTCTTGCATAAATGATTTAGTTCTTTCAAAAGAAACTGGATTTTTCCAATTATTTCCTTCTTTAAACCAACTACCAATTATTGCACCATCAGCAATACTCATTAATTCTTTCGCATTTTCAATAGATACACCGCTTCCTAATAGAATTGGTAATTTTACAGCTTTCTTCGCTTCTAAAACTCTTTTGGGAGTCGGTGGCATTCCAGTATCAAAACCAGTAACAATAATTGCATCTCCACCTTCTGCTTCAACATCCATAGCTTGTTCAGCTACACTTCTGTCGTGAATTATATAATGTGAACCATGTTTTACATTTACATCACATAAAACTTGTATATGATCAGCTTCTAAATTATGTCTAAGTCTAGCAGTTTGTGCTGCAACAGAATCCACAAATCCTACTTGAGATATAAAAGAATTACACCATTCAAAAACTCTTATCCATCTTGCGTTTGCAGCAACGGCACAAACCATTGATTCAGGAGCTCCATTCATATGACAATTTACACCAAATGGTATATTTACATTCTTTGCAACTTCATTTACAGCTACGGCTAAACTTGCTACTGTAGCTTTAGATATTTCATCACCTTTTTGATATGGATAATCCCAAATATTTTCAATTTGCAAACCATCAACTCCTGCATCTTGTAAAATATTAGCCTCAGTTATTGCTGTTTCTATTATTTTATTCATTCCCATTTCACTGGGATTATATAAAGGAGATCCAGGTAAAGGTCGAAGATGAACCATTCCAATTATTGGTTTTTCTTTTTCAAAAATTAATTTTAAATCTTTCATATTTGTTTCCTAAAAATTTACTCCAGCTACTAAAATGATATATGAATAAGGACTTAATTCACCTGTTCTTACAAAAGTCTTAACTTCTTTACCTTCTAAAGCTCCGTTTAACCATAGATTTTTCATGTCATCATGTTTGATAGTTTTTTCTATTAAGTCATTTCCTTTATTATCATATTTGCTAATTATCTTTTTAAAAGTTTTGTAATGATCAGGATTAACAGTTTTAGTTTCTTCGCTTACTATATAACTTTCAACAACTAAATCATCTAGAACAGCATCAAGAACTTCTTCAACTTTTGGAATATTATTAATAACGGCTAAGTCCACACATTTTGTGAGATCATGTCTTGGAAACGGACAACCAATATCTCCGATTAAAATCATATCCCCATGTCCCATTTTTGAAATTGCATCTAATAATGCAATATTTTGAATTCCTTTTTTCCTCATTTTTTTCTCCTCTGAGTTAAACGTTTAACTCAATAATAAATAAAAATATTATATTGAATCTCTAATTTTCAATTTACCTTCTATAACAATTACTGTGGAATCTTTATTAGGATCTTCTAGTTGATCCAATATCATAGTTCCAACCATTATTCCAATTTTATCTGTAGGAGTTTTAAAAGTTGTTAATGGTGGTTGTAAGAATTCTGAGAAGAAAATATCATCATATCCAACAATACCTACTTGCTCTTTAATTGCTTTACCCATTTTTTTAACAGCTTCAATAGCTCCCCAAGCTGCTATATCACTTGTCACGAATACAGCTAACCTTTCATTAATATTAATTGTTGACAATATTTGACTCATAGCTTCAAATCCATGTTCAAAAGTAAACTCAGTCCTAATAACGGCTATATCTTTTTTAGAAATTCCACAATTCTGTAATGTATCGCAATATCCTTCAAGCCTTATATTTGCATTAGGGACATTTACAGGACCAGAAATGCAAGCAAATGTTTTATAACCTGAGTTAAAGGCATATTGAGCAATCATAGATGAACTTCTCAAGTT
Organism: Sphaerochaetaceae bacterium; assembly: GCA_963677735.1. GTDB lineage: Bacteria > Spirochaetota > Spirochaetia > Sphaerochaetales > Sphaerochaetaceae > Pleomorphochaeta. Next base: position 359,049 of record OY782505.1, on the reverse strand, counting down.
GTCAGTATATACAAAGGAGAAATTGTTTTTAATTTTAAATTGCGGTCTATCCACTATAATTAATGGCATTTTTATATTTGAAGGGAATCGATTCTCTTCTAATCTAGGAGCAATCATTATTATCCCATCAACTTGATTTGTAGAAATAAATTTATTCAGTGCTATTAATTCTTTTTCAGGACTTTGATCTGTATCAACTACCATTAATTGATAATTTGACTTATCTACAACTGATTGTATTGATTTTAATATTTCTCCAAAAAAAGGATTTGTAATATCGGGTAAAATTACCGCAATAGAATAATTTTTATTACATTTTAAAGCACGTGCAGCAAAATTAGGTTGGTAAGCCAAATCTTCCATACTTTTTAATATTTTAGCCTTAGTGTCAGGATTTACAAATTTTTTCCCAGTAATTACATTTGACACCGTAGCTATTGAAGTATTCGCTAATTTTGCAACATCTTTTATAGTAGCCATTTTTACACCTTTTCATTTAAACGTTTAACTCATTTTATACCCAAATATATTTTTGTCAAGTTTTTATTTTATTTTTTTTATCTGCTTCTTGAAGCTCTTTATACTGATGATACTATTTCAAAAAAACCACTTTCAGATATTTCAATTAATATTTTATATAATTTATTTTTTAGATTTTTTTCCCAATTAAAATTACAATATAAATAAATTTAGAATAGTAATTATATTAAACAACGTTTACATGACTCCAAGTTAAAATATAAAAAAATTATATACAGAGCTTAACAATAAAAAAAACAGCAATATCTATTAAATTATAATATTAAAATAGTAGATATTTGCTGTATAATAATGATTGAATAAATAAGTTAAATTATTTTATAAGACCTTCTTTTTCAATAATATCATTGACCATTTCAACACAATCTAAAATATATCCATTACAAACATTAGGATATTCATCATTACTTAGGTCTTTTAATACTCCACATGTAGTTAAATCATATTTTTCTACAAATTTATTTCTAAGTTCTGTTGTAAGTTTATAAGTTTCTTTTTTTGTCAAACTTTCTTTATTTCCATTACTATTTAGTAATGATAGTATTACAATTCCACCAGTGACAGCACCACAACATTCTTTATAGTCGCCCATACCACCACCAAAACCTTCACAAACTTTAACTAAAGTATCTACATCTAAATCAACAACACTACTAAATGCACCTGCTACTGATTGTGCACAGTTAAAGTTTTTACTATGCAAGTCATTTGCTTTACTTTTAAGCTCATTTAAATCCATTAATAATCTCCCTAAATGATTTATTTTACTATATTTTTTTATAATATTAAATTTTTTATGTATTGTCTGTTGTTTCTACCAAAATTACATATTTTTCTATAATATAATTATTACATTATTTCTTTATAAAATCCTTTTATTTTTTAATGAAGCTATTTTAAATGAGCTCTTTCATTATTTGATCTACTGCACTTTTACTATCTACAATATTATTCTTTAAATTTAAACTTCTACATATATCACTTATTATAGGTTGTTTTAATTTAGCCTTCTTTAAAGTTTCAAAATCCCAAAAAATCTCTTTTGGAGTTCCAATTTTTACTACCTTTTTATTTGCCATTACAATTATTTTTTCAAAATTGTTTACTACAAATTCCATATCATGTGATATTGTAATTACTGTCTTTTTTTGTGTATGTAATGTATTTAATATTTGAGTGAGTTGCTTATTACCTCTCTCATCTTGCCCAGCTGTCGGTTCATCAAATATTAATATTTCTGTATCCATCGCTATTACTGCTGCAATTGTTACAAATTTTCTAATTGATAGAGGTAGGTTGTATGGATTCTCTTCTCTAACTTTTGCTAAATTTGTTAATTTTAGAGCATTTTCTACTCTTTTATTTACTTCAGTTTCACTAAGTTTCATCATTTTTGGACCGAAAGCTATTTCACTTTCAACTGTGGAATGAAATATTTGATCATCAGGATTTTGAAACACATAGCCTACATATCTAGAAATTTGCGCTGTAGTATAATCTTTTGTATTTAAATCCCCGATTAATACATCACCTTTTGTTGGTTTTAATAGACCATTCATCATTTTTACAGTTGTGGTTTTTCCAGCACCATTTTGTCCAATGATTGCAATATTTTCCCCACCCTTTATTTCCATGTTTATATTATCAACTGCTAGAAAATCACCAGGATAGGAAAAACAAACATCTTTTAGTATTAAATCTTTCATTATTGTCCCCTCCTCTTCTTTTCTATTAAATCTAAGAGTTGTTTTTTAGTTATAGGAAGAGTAGTTATTTCAAGACCAGCTTCTCTTAGCTTCTTACCAAGGAGAGTTACTTCTGGCAGTCTTATACCATATTCTCTTAAACTAAGATCTGATAATACTTTTCTTGATTCACCTTGTTTTATAATTTTAGAATCATGGAGAACTATCATCTCATCACTATATTCAGCTAGTAAATCTACCTTATGCTCTACAAGAATTATTGTCTTTTTATCTTCTTTTAATTTCTGAATAATTTTAAAAACACTTTCTGTGCTTTGTGGATCTAATTGGCTTGTGGGTTCATCAATTATTAATATTTCAGGTTCCAAAACTATAACTGAAGCAAGGGCTACTCTTTGCATTTGTCCTCCTGATAATTCAAAAGGACTTTTTTCTGCTAATTCTAAAATATCTGTTAATTTCATGATATTAATAACTTTCTTCTCAATCTCTTCTACAGGGATTCCAAAGTTTTCAAGTCCGTATGCGACCTCTTCAAAAACTGTACTTTTAATTCCGCTTATCTGAGTAAAAGGATTTTGAAATACATAACCTATTTTTCTTGAAATCTGATCTTCATAGGATGCTAAAGCTTTACCCTGTACTAATATTTCTCCTGTTAATTCACCTTTATAAAAACTAGGAGCAAACCCTCTAAGAATAGAGCACAATGTTGTTTTACCAGAACCATTTTCTCCTATAACACCATATAATTTACCTTTTTCAATTTGTAAATTAAGATCTTTTATAGCAGGCTTCTCTGCTAATGGATAAGTATATGTTATGTTTTTACACTCTATTTCATAAACCATAAGTATATTCTCCCTGCTAAAATTAAAATAGTAATTATGATACTTATTGTAAGTATTACTCTTTCATATCCGGACTTCTCTAAATTAAATAAGTGGGTTTTATTTCCTTTCATTGAAAAGCCCCTAGCTTCTAATGTTAAAACCCTATCTTCAGAACCTAAGATACCACCAAGTATTAAAGGAACTAATGTTGGAATAAATGCTTTAGCTCTAATAAAAACATTACCTTCAGTTTCAACACCACGTGATCTTTGTGCGTCTAATATAATTTTACTCCTTGATTTAAAAAGATTGATCATCTCTAAAGAAGAAGTGAATATGTAGGCAACTTTATAACTAATTTTAGACTCTTCAAGACTTCTAGATATTTCTTTTGTTGTTGTGCTCTCCCCCATCCAAACAAAGATTCCAGCAATATCTAATAACAAAAAGCCTAAAGAAATTGCAGTTTGTAATCCTTTCTCTCTTATCGCAATAAAATGCCATCTAAAAAGGGTTTCTCCTCCCGATACAATAAATGTTTGAACTATCATAATAAAAACGGCAAGGAAAAATATAGCTTTCATAGACTTCATACACTTTTTAAATTCGCCTGTAATTGCAAACATAAAAGGAACTAAAGAGAACCATGGGATTAGTAATAAAGCTAATTTATAATCGGTTATTTTAATTGTATTCAAAATAATTGTACTTAGAGAATATAAAAGAACAACTTGAAATTTAGTTGCTGGATATAATCCGGCTATTTTATTTTTCTTGTGTATTTGGATTTTTTCAGTAAATGTTTTTTCCATATTTAATATACCAACCTTATAAATTAGCTAAATGTTTAAAATTAGACTTCTTTTGAAGTGCTAATTTGTTGAACTTAATTCTTTATTTTCTACTTCTTTGTTTTTAACATAGAACATACCACAGCTAAATTTTATTAGATTTCTTGCTGGAATTACTTTAATTACAGAAAGACAAATTAAGAAAGAGACTATCCTATCTAGAATATTAAATAATCCTTCAGTTCCAATAAATGCTGACCAAATATTGACACCTGCAGCCATAATGGTTGCAGTAATTAAGGATGCTCCACTACCTGTGACTCCACCAAACATTAATACAACAATTGGGGCTGCTGTAAGAATTGAAGCTACACCCATAACGACCATTGCAATAACCCACTTCCACCAAACGTTGAAAAAATTAGCTCTCGCAAAAGCTCCTGTTACTAAGCCAGCGACTACAGAAACGGGTATAAATGCAAAGTTAACTGGATTTGCAATTCCAGTAAAGATATTTGTCAATAAACCTGTTACGGCTCCTACCCATGGTCCGCATAACATTGCAATAAAAATAGTTCCAATTGTATCTAAATACATTGGAAGTCTAAGTACAGAAGCTAATTGTCCCCCAACAAAATTAACAGCAACACCAACAGGAATGATTAACAATGCAAGCATTGAGAAATCATCTTTGATTGAAAACTTTTTGTTTTCATCTTTAATCATTTTTTTCTCCTTATATAATATATACTTACCCTAAATCCCCCTAAAAAAGGTTAGATTTCTTCTAGGATTAAGCAATTAAGATTCATTTTTTTTATTGTTTTTTCAAAGAAAATCTAAATTTAGATTTTAGTTATTAAAAAGTATAGTTTTTTGTTAAAGAGGTTTTTAAACTATGTTTCTTTTGCAAGAACAGCAACAGATATCTGGATATAAACAATTAGTACTTAAAGCAATTATTGTTAGTGATAAATTATTTAAAACTTCATCTCTAATAGTTTTTAATATATTAGAGTGATTTGTTAATTGATCTATTATTAAAAGATATTTTTTATCTTTTACACTGTTTACACTTTCTATATTTTCCATTATATTTCCTAAAAGTTAATGATACCCACAAGTTTGATATATATATTATAATTCCTATTAAGTCAATATGATTTTAAAGTTTTTCATTAAACTTACTTTTAGGAATTAGGAGTCAAGTAATGAAAAAAATAGTTTTTGTATCTCACTGCATTTTAAATGTTGCATCTAAAGTTGTTATGTATAATAAAGAAGAAATGGATAAGGAAGAGGCTTTAAGAAAGGACTTTCTAAATAAAGCTATAAATAACGATGTACAAATTATTCAGTTACCTTGTCCTGAATTTACTTTATATGGTGCAAAAAGATGGGGTCATGTTAGTAATCAGTTTAACAATGTTTTCTTTAAAAACCATTGTAGGAAAATTCTAGAACCTATTATTGAACAAATTCATGAGTATTTAAATAATCCTGAAATGTTTGAGCTTTTAGGTATTGTTGGCATAGATGGTAGTCCTAGTTGTGGTGTTGATTATACTTGTTTTGGTAATTGGTATGGTTCTTTTGAAGATAGAGAAGACCTTGATCAAACTTTAGCATCTTGTAAATTTGATAAAGGTAATGGAGTGTTTATTGAGGTTTTAAGAAACATGCTAAGTGAAAACAAAATTGATGACAGAGTTAAAGTTACTGCTTTATTTGCTGATGAAAGAGAGAAATGTCTAAATTTAATAAGTTAAATTTTACTATCTATAATACCTATTTAGGTATATCAAATCTTTTATTTATATAGCATATAATTTATTAAATTGTATTTTAATTATAGTATATCGAATATAATTTACATATTTTTGTTGAAATTATATGTTATCTAATATATTATTAAAGTATGAAACATACATTAATTGGTGATTTTGTTAAAAAAGAAAGAAAAGACAGAAATTTGACACAAAAGGAATTTGCTAAAGTATCTGGCTTAGGATTACAATTTGTTAGAGATTTAGAACAAGGGAAACCAACCGTAAGGCTCGATAAAGTAAATCAAGCCTTATACATGTTTGGAGCAACTGCTGGTCCAGTAAAAATAAAGAAAGAAAATAATGACTAATGACACTGACGAATTAGCATTAAGTATAGACGGGATAAAACGAAAATTAAAAAAAGAAAATTTTATTAACTTAGCTAAAAGGTATAATTTATTAGATGTCCAAATAGATAGAATTTTTAATAATTTTATAAAGAATAAAAATTTTATATTAAAGTCCATAAATGAGTCACCTCTAGTAATGAATTAAAAGAAAAGTATGTTAGTATTATAAACGATAGGTGTAATCGATTATTTTAATATAAGTACCGTAGTTAATCGTTTTGATATTACACTACCCTAAAATTTATTTTTTAAAATTCTCTCTATATTCATTTGGAGTAAAGCCTGTTTCATTTTTAAAAACTCTAATAAAATGTTTTGATGTTTTATATCCAACTTTAGTAGATATCTCATAGATTTTTAGATTTGAATGTTCCAACAATTCTTTAGAATGGATAATCCTTATTTTCCTCAAATAGTTAACATAATTTATTCCAGCTTCTTTTTTAAATAAATCACTTACATATTTTGGATTCAAATTTATAAAATCAGCGACATCATTTAACCCAATATCTTTATCAAAATTTTTCCTAATATATTTTTTAATATCAGAGACAACCTTTTTTTTGCTTATATCTAAATTATCTTCTTTAGAATTTTTGGTTTTGTTAAAAATATTTAATAACAAATCTTCTAAGTCTTTTTTATTCTCAACAATTAATATCTTTTGAATATCCTTATCCATTGCTATTAACTGATATTCTAAAATCATATCGTAAACTAGTAATTTATCAACTACATTTCTAGTTACATCATATATATAGAGCTTAACATCATTAACCTTTACCCTATTAATTTCAAAAAATAAAATAACTTTCTTAAATAGCTCAATTACCTTATCTACATCATTTTTTTGAACTAAATCAACAATTGTATCTACTTCTAACAAATTACCTAACAATTCTATATTTATATTTGTTAATTCCTTACCTTCAAAATAACGAACACCACATCTATCATCAAAGTAAAAATTGAGCTGCTCAAATTCTAACAATTTCTCATACATTGCTTGAATGTTATTAGTCCTACAACTTGATTTAATTCCATTTATTTTTATATTTGCATTAACTTTTTTGGCATCATTTAGAATAATAAAATTAAATTCCACGATATCATTAAGTGCTTCATCACATACTAGTATTAGGATTTTATTTTTATCAATGAGGTGCAAAATACCCTTTTTTAGTTCAATGCGTTTTTCTAAAGTTTCTACAAATAACTTACTATTATTATCTAATATTTCTCTCTCTAAGGTAATTATCTCAATATTATATTTTTTATTTTTGATAATAATTTCATTTGTACCTATTTCCCCAGTAAAGAGCAAGTTTTGCAATTCTTTCTCTGCTTGAATACGCGATAATTCTTTTATATTGTTCTTTTCTGTATCTATAATACTTTTAATTTTATCCAATAAAGGATAAAAGTTCTTACTACTTATAGGCTTTAGTAAATAATCGATTGCTCCAACTTTAATTGCCTCTTGGGCATAATTAAACTCACCATATCCACTCAGCACTACAAACTTTGTATCAGGTAATTTATCTTTTATCTGTTTCATCATTTCAATACCATTAAGTTTTGGCATTCGAATATCTGTAATGATTACATCTGGCAATATATCTAAAGCTGTTCTAATGCCTTCTAACCCATTCATAGCTTCGCCTACTACGACAAATCCCGTTTGTTGACGGTTTATCATTCTCTTTATGCCTCTAATAGTAGAACTTTCATCATCCACAATAACAAGCTTAATCATTTCAGACTCCTAATTTTTATAATTCGAATTAACTTCTGGTTCTATGAAAGGTATTTTTATAACTAATTCTGTCCAAAATCCTTTTTTAGATGAAATACTAATCCCATATTCAGATCCATAAATAAGGTTTATTCTCTGTTGAACATTCTTTAACCCTATAGATTTACTTGTGTCTTCTAGATTTTCATTGCTAATATATTTCAATAAAGATATTTGTTCGCTTTGTGTCATTCCATTACCATTATCTTTTATAGTTAAAAAAATTAAATTATTCTTCTTTTCAATATCTAGATTGATATTTAATATATCATCATTATTTTTTAAGCCATGAATTATAGAATTCTCAATTAAAGGCTGTATCATCAACTTAGCTATATTCCAATTTTTTAATTCATTTGGGACATTATATGTAAATTTTATTCTCTTATCAAATCTAATATTTTGGATAGCTATATAAATTGAAATATGTGAAATCTCATCAATTATATTTATATACTTTGATTTATTTTCAATTGAATACCTAAAAAATACTCCTAGATCATTAATCATATCAGCAACTTCTGTATCATCATTAATCTCAGCTTCCATGGATATACTCTCTAAGGTATTATATAAAAAATGAGGATTAATTTGACCTTGGAGTGCTCTCAATTCAGAATCCTTATTTTTTAATTCTGCTTGATATTCTTTTGTAATCAAAGTATCGATGTAGTTAATCATCTGATTAAAATTTTTAGAAAGGGTTCCAATTTCATCTTCGGTATTGATAGTAACTTGAGTTTTAAAATCACCATTACTAACAGATTTCATAGCTTCAACAAGTCGTTTTAAAGGTATTATTAATCTTTTAGTACCTAGAATTGTTATTATTAAAACAGAAAACAGTAAAAATACTAATAAAAATAAATTCCTATTTCGTAAAGTATTCATATCTCCCATTAATTCATTTTCTTCAACAGATATAACAACAGTAAACCCTGTATAATCAGAGACTGAATAACTTAAATAATACTTTTTATCGTTTATTTCAAATATACTATATTCTTCAATATTTTTTACCACATCTTTACTGTATTCATTGGCCATCTCATCATTAGTCATGGTATAAATATTTTCATTATTGTTATTGAAAACTTCAACATTATTATAAAATGGTGAGTCAATCCCCCTAAGTATATCTTCCATACTATCAATACTAATATCTAAAACAAGATATCCTATAGGAGTGTTTGTATTTACTTCCTTTATTAATCTTATAAAAGAAAATACTACAGTATCAGACTGTCTTACATAGGTTTGTTCATGGGTTGGAATTGTTTGACTTTCTAAATCCCCCATACTTTCTATATAAGGAATAAAGAAATCAGTATCGGAGTTTCTACCTGAAGTATTTCGTTGAGCAATTAAATCATTATCCATATCAAAGATATAAACAGAACGAATATATTTATCTTGTAAACTCATATTAAAAAGAAAATCATTTAATTTATATTTCACATCCAAATCGTTATTAATATTTTCATCCTTGTTGAGAAAGGAGTTATTTAAAATTTCTTGGATTTCTCCATCATAGTATGGCATAAAGGAAATTTGATTAATTTTTTGAAAGTAAGTATCAATATTATTTGTGATTTGTCCAGCTAGTCTTGTCGTTATTGCATTCATAGCATTTTTATATTGCTTATTATAAAGATCTGAGGTTACAATATTTATAATAAGCAATGGTGGTATAACAAATAATACAGCGAAAAAAATTATTTTATTTTGTAAGCTATAGAATATCCTATTTTTCATTTTCTAATCCCTTAATTCAACTATTTATATAAAGTTCATCAATCTATAAGTAAATTAATTTATACTAGATTTCTTATATGATAATTTAAATATTAGAATTGCATTTGAAAAAAATATTTCTCAAATATAATTAACTTTCTTAATAAATAAACTTAGCATTTAATAAAACATTTTTTTCAAACAATCTTTTTTTCTTACAAAATCTATAAAACTAATTGTTATTATTTAGCTTAAAAATTTTGAATAATAACAGCTAAAATATCAAAATAACATACCAGCTAGATAAATATTACTCATCATAATTCAAAAGAGGTGTAAATGCAAACAAGAAATAATCCACTAATCTCAAAATAAATTTTTCTATAAGGGCTCTCTATAAAACTTCAAAATCTACACACTTTAGATCACTTTCACTAGATGAACTACCTGAGTATACTCTATATTTACATGATTCAATTTCCCACTGTGCACTATCTGTTGAATAATATGCTAAAGAAGAAACTTGAATTGAGAGGGAGACTGTTTTACTTTCACCGGGTTTTAGATTAACTCTTTTAAAGGCTTTTAAATCCTTTTTATGTCGTTCAACTTTAGAATTAATAGCTCCTATGTAAACTTGAAGTACACTATCCCCTTCTACTTTTCCAATATTTTTAATTTCTACTGAAACTAATAAATCTCCGTCTTTATTTATTGAATTTGTAGATAGTTTAGGTTCTCCAAAAGAAAAATTAGTATAACTCAAGCCAAATCCAAAGGGATAACTAACTTGGTATTTAAATTTATCAACTGCAAAATAACCAGGATAATAATCATACTCAATCGACTCTATATCTAAGCCAAAAAATGGAAGTTGTTGTGCATTTTTATAAAAGGTTATTGGTAACTTTCCACTTGGATTAACATCTCCATATATAATTTCACCAAGTGCTGTTCCACCTTCCATACCTGAATACCATTGCATAATAATTGCCTTAACTTTATTACACCAAGGTTCAACTTCTATCGCACTTCCCCCTTGGAGAACTACGATTGTATTTTCATTGCCCTCATAAGAGGCTTGTATTAAATCTAAATCTTTAGATTTTAAACTAAGACTTATTCTATCTCCACCAATGCTTTCGGTTGAAGATAAAGGAAAATATTCTCCTTCATCCATTTCATTCAATCCTACATAGACTATTACCGCATCATAAGCTGCACCTTTTTTTCTAACTATATCAGCTACTGTTGCACTTGAATAATCAACTTCAATATCTTCTCCAGAGGCTTTAATAATTCCATCTAAAGCAGAAACTACATAAGGTGGGAATACTGCTGAACTGCCTTTAACATCCCCTAAGCAACCTTCCTTTGCAAACTTACCAGCAACTAAAATTCTCTTTGTTTTATTTCTATCTAATGGGAGTAAGTTATCATTTTTTAAAAGGACAGCCGATTTTCTAGCAACTTCCAATGCAAGATTGCAATGTTGTTTAGAAGCTACTTTATTTTTTGAATATGATGACCTGTTTCTACCTTGTGCAAATCTTATCTTTTGATTAAGGATTCTTCTAACACTATCATTAATTTTTTCTTCTGATACATCACCATCATTTACAGCTTGAATTAATAGTTTTCCATAATACTGAGTTATATTCATTTCAACATCTAATCCAGCATTAGCCGCTTCTATAGTTGACCTTATACCAAAGGAAAAATCTGACATTACAAAACCAGAGAATCCCCATTCTTTTTTAAGGATATCAGTAAGTAAATAAGAGTTATGACCACACCAGTTATCAAGAACTTGGTTGTAAGCACTCATTACTGCAGCAACACCATTGTCTACACACATTTTAAAATGAGGTAAATATACTTCTCTCAAGGTTCTTTCATCCATCTTTACATTTACCTTGAAGCGAGCATTTTCAATACTATTTGCTGCAAAATGTTTAACACATGCCATTATATGATTTTGAACGCCATTAATTAGAGCAGATCCCATAGATCCTAATAAGAATGGATCTTCACCATAAGTTTCTTGAGCTCTTCCCCACCCTGGATGTCTTAGAAGATTAATACAGACTCCTCCAAAAAAATTAGCACCAAGGGATCTCGCTTCAATGCCAATAGCATTACCAACTCTCTCTTCTAAGTCTAAATCAAAGGTTGCAGCTCTAGCCATAGATACTGGAAAGGCTGTTGAGTTGTAGCCTACTACAACACCACTTGGGCCATCACTAAACTTAATAGCTGGAATATTTAAGGAACAATCTTCTCCAGCATAATATGGTTCATAATTATATCTATCAAAAATAAATTGACCAATTGCAGGTAAATAATCACCTGACATTTGATTTACTTTTTGTTCTAAAGTCATTTTATTTAAAAGTTCATCAATAAAAGAATCAGCATTTTCTAAATCTACATCAGCTAAAATTCCCCATTCTGTAGAAAGGTGAGTACTAGGATTTTCAAGCAAATATTTTTTTACCTTTTCTCTTAATTCCATTTGCCTTGTTTTATCCATTGCCAAAATTTTATCAATATGATTGATATGCATAAATTCTTTCATCTAAATTAATTTCCCTTTTAGTTAGTTTTAAACTTTATTTAACTTTTATTGATTTGTGTAGATAATATAAATAATTAAATATTATTTTATATCTCTCTAATTGAAACAATTGCCCAAGGTTCAACCTCTAAATCAATTACTAATTTTCCATCTGCTTGTACTTCAAAATACTCTTTTTTTGTATCTAAAGCAGCGTCTTTCAACTCTTCTATCTGTTCTCTATTTGGGGATGCTATCATTCCCATTTCTTGCCATTTTTTAAATGCAAAGCCATGATTAGAATCAAGCGTTTCAACTAAGAATTTAGTTGAGGGTTGAAGATCTTTTACAACAAAATTAATATTTTTAATAGATCCTTTTTCTAATGTTTCTTGTGCTATAGTCCAATCAGGATATGGGGAAATAGCAACAGTTTGATTTACATTTTCTGGATAATTATAAAGCAAAGCAACTACTTTATTATTTTTAGATTTTCTTGTAATTATATAACCATCTCCACGCTTTAGTTCATTATCCCCTAGATAATTTAAAAAGCGGTATGCATGATATGTAGGTTTTACAATTGATTGAAAATTAATCATACCAAAACCACCGTGGAAAATTGTATCACCAGCTCCCCCTTCTTCAAATACGTCAGTAAATGTCCAATAAGAAAGTGAGTCTACTAAATTTGAAGATTCAATATTACTTTTGACAACAAATGTAGCAGCTGGTAAATAATCATGTGCAAAATCTCTAGGAGAAGGACTTGAGCTCCATTCTGTTAAATGTATTTCTGCATTAGGATATTTACTATTATCTATAAAATCTCTTAACCATTTAAGATCTGATTGAGTAGAATTAACATTTCTGCTAAGACCTCTTGTTTCTCCATGACCATCGAGAGCAAAATCAGTTGGATATGGATGTGTTGATATAAAATCTAGAGGAAGATTTTCTTTAAAGCAATAATTTATAAAATCTTCTACCCAAACGGCTTTCCAATTCTGTTTATCAATATCGTCTACTTTAAATGTTAATTGTTTTGAAGTATCTTCAGTTTCACCTGAAAATCTATCATCGGGTACAAAGTTACTAGTAGATGGACCTCCAACTCTTAACATTGGATCAATTTCTTTAATAGTAAGAGCACTAATTTTGTATAATTCAAAATATGAGTGCTTTGTTGATGCCCAAAATGCAAATAAATTTGGTTCATTCCATACTTCAAAATACCACTGGCGAACTTCTTTAATACCATATCTATCAATCCAATGGATTATACAGTTTTTAATCAAATCGCCCCATTTACTATAATCTTTTGGTGGAGTAACATTGCCTTTCCACCAAAATTGTGTAGTACTCCCTGAAGCTAAATCCTCTGGACAAAATCCGAATTCTACAAAAGGTCTAATACCAATATCTAACAAACTATCAAATAATTCATCAACGTATTGCCAATTGTATATTTCTTTATCTTTATCCTTTCTATATATAAACATGTCTTTATTAAATAGGCCATGAAAGCGAATATATTTAAAACCACAATGGCTAACTACTGTATTTAATTGCTTTTGCCAATTTGCACGAAGACCTTCATTTGCTCTACCTGCACCAACACAAGTACTCCAAAAATGTACTAATGGTTTATATTCACTTTTTGCTGATACATCAATATGTTCTACCATCTTTTAATTCCTCTACTATAGTAAATCAATATAATTCAATATTCTAATTTAATAAAATAAATTTTAAAAATTTAATCTTTAAGCAAAATTCTTTGTTTATTTATGATTTAACTGCTCCTGCAGCTAACCCATTTATAATATCCTTTTGCATTGTAAGATAAAAAATAATCATTGGAATACTTATAATTACAATACCTGCTGTTATATATTCCCATTTTGTTTGGTACTGCCCTGAAAAATACATAAGACCTGCGGGAAGCGTTTTTGCAGAATTTTTAGTCATTACGATAATAGGCAAGAGTAGATCATTCCAAACTGATATACCATTAATAATCATAACAGTTGCTAAAGCAGGTTTACATAATGGTACGATAATTTTAATTAGTAATTTTACACCACTACAACCATCTATTTCAGCAGCTTCTTCAAGTTCTTTTGGTAATGCTCTAATGTAAGTTGAAAGAATATATATACCCATTGGCATTGAAAAAGCAGTATATACAAAAGCTAAGCTCAAAGGATTATTAACTAAATGTAATTTAGTAATTATTTTAAATAAAGGTATAATTGCCATTTGCATAGGAAACATCATTCCACTTAAAAATATGACAAATAAAGTTTTCTTCCCTTTAAATTTCATTCTAGCAAAAGGATAAGCAGTTACAATATTAATTATATAAATTAAAATTAAAGTAACTGAGGTTACTACAACACTATTTACAAATAACCTGCCAAATCCACCAATTTGCCATGACTCGATGTAGTTACCAAAATATAGGGAATCAGGTAATCCAAGTGGACTCTTTCTAATCTCAGAGGGAGTTTTAAAAGAGTTGAAAACCATCATCAAAATTGGAGAAATGTATAATAGAGAAACTATAGTTAAAAGGCTATATCCAAATATTACTTTGACATTATGTTTTTTGAATTTATTCATAGTTTAATCATTCTCCTTTCTTGAAAACTTAAGTTGAATTAGAGAAACTGCTAGTGTTATTAAAAATAAGACTGTTGCTTCAGCTGATGCATATCCATAATAATGAGTTCCACCACTTCCAAAAGCATCTTTAAAGACTCTCATTGCAATTAACTCAGTGGAGTGCATAGGTCCTCCATTAGTCATAACAAAAACTAGATCAAAGGCTTTAATACATCCAACAGTAGTCAATAAAATAACCATAGCTATCATTGGCTTTAATAAAGGTATGGTGATATATCTAAGTTGTTTAATTTTATTTGCACCATCTATTTTAGAGGCTTCATATAATTCAGTTGGTATTGTTTGAAGGCCAGCTAAAAACAGTATCATGTTATTACCTTGTCCCCTCCAAATATCAACAGCAACAATTGAATAAAAAGCTATTCTAAAGTTACCGAGCCAACTAACTGGGTCTAACCCTATTGTTTTTAGCAAAGTATTTAATATTCCAGTATTAGAGTCATACATATAGGTCCACATATATCCAACTGCTACGGTACTAATAATTACAGGTAAGAAAAATAACATGCGATAAAAATTTTTCATTTTTGCATGATTTAGTAATATAGCTAGTGATAATGAAATTAATAATCCAACTGTATTATATAGTAATATTAATTTTCCATTATTAAGTAATGATTGGAAAAATATTTCATCTTTTAATATATTTATATAATTCTTCCAACCTACAAAATTTAAAGATTGTTGAAATCCATCATAATTAGTAAATCCATAGATAAATGTGATAATTACAGGGATTATGAAAAATATTGTAAATACCACAGTACCTGGTATGAGATATATATAAGGTTGTATCGTTTTACTAACTTTATCTCTTTTGATATACATATTGACTCCGTATTTAAGTTTTTTATTGAAAATAATTTTATTTAACCTTTAAGTTACTTCAGTACAGTTAACTTTTTTCTTTAAAAGTTAAGTAATAATTATCCTCTTTGTAATTCGTTAACTTTAAATTTCCAATCAATTATTTAGTTAGATTCATTTTGTTTAACTTAATAAAATCAACTAAATTATTAGACTATCCCAACAACTGAACTTTTCATAATCCAAATCTAGGATAGAAAATATTAATTTAAATAAAGCACATCTTTTCTGTTTAAAATAAGCTTAATAAAAATATAAAAGGATGATTAATCCAAATACTCTTTACAACTTGATTCTGTTTTATTTAAGGTAAAAGACTATTAATTTAGAGATAACGAATTTATATAAGGCATACTAATATTCCTTTTAATTTAATTAATAAAGCTCTTCTTTATAAATTAAAAAAATAAAAATATAAAAAGACTGTCTGCAAATTGAAGATGATAATTATCCTTGCTTATAATTCACAATTTGAGCAATAAATTTCACCTTATTTATGATATAAAAGCAAAGTTGAATTAAAATTGTTTGATCATTATCTAAAATATATATTCTAAGCTACAATCATATTAGATTTAAATAACTAATATTTATTAAATATCTTAAAATAGTTTTTTCCTAGATTGATATTAACAACTTATAAAACTCTAATTATCAATTCTTTTTGTATAACATAATTTAATTAGTAATTAACAAATTACATTACTAACAGCTTTTAATAATATACATCAAAAGGTGATTATATTTTACAACAATCACCTTTTATAACTAATTAAAGCTTATTTATCTAAAGATTTTTCAATAGCTTTATCCATATCTGCTACAACTTCAGCAGGTGTTTTTTGATCTGCAATAACTGCTTGAACTCCTGAGAAAAGTGTATCTTGAGCTGAGCCGGGATGTAGATTTACACCTTTAGCTGAAATACAATCTGCGATATCTTGAGCTGCGGATCCACCATCAACTTCAATATCTTTTAATACTACACCAGTAACTCCTGCAATTTTACAATATACAGAATAGTTTTCAGGTTGGTAGAAGAAGTTGATAAAGTCTTTAGCTACATCAATATTTTTAGAATTTTTATAAACAGATAGCATAGAACTATATCCACCTTGTGCATAAATATCATCTTGAACTTCTTCGTTATATGGTTGTTTTGCAAAACCATATTCGAAATCAGGATTAGCAGCTTTTAACTCTGATAAGAACCAACTACCTGATGGGCAGAATAAAGCTTCACCATTAAAGAACATTTGTTGTGCACTTTCTTGTGATGTTCCTAATAAGTCATTAATATAATAACCAGCATCATAATAATCTTTAATTTGTTGGATACCCCATTCTACATTAGGATTATCTGAGAATTTAACTTGACCTAATTGGGCTTTATTGAAGAATTCAGGATCATCTTCAGCAACTTTACCCCATAAAGTCCAAACACTCATCCAAACTGTCCATCCATCTTTTAAGCCGTTAGCAATTGGTAAAATACCAGCTTCTTTAGCAACTTCACAACTATGCATAAATTCACCAATAGTTTTAGGGAATTCAAGTCCTAAATCAGCTAACATATCTTTATTGTACCAAACACCCCAAACGTCTGCTTGGATAGGAAAACTTTGGATTATACCTTCATAGGCTCCACCTTCATCCATACCATCTTTGAAATTTACTCTACATTCCAAATCAGATAAATCTGCTACATAATCACCTGCTGCATAATTTTTCTTATCTGCAGCTTCATTACGAGTTGCCATAATATCAGCTCCCTCGCCAGTTGCCATACGTGCCATATATACTTGATCGTATTGTGATGTTTCTAAAAGTTCAATTTCAACAGTTACATTTGGATTTGCTTCAGTATACAAATCAGCAACAGCTTGTAAACCATCTTGATTACATTCTAACCATCCCATTAGGGATAAGGTTACTTTTTCATCCTCTTCTTTTGCACTAGATGATACATTATCTTCACTTGCTTTATTTTTAGAGCAAGAAGATAAACCTACGATCATTGCTAAAACTAACGCTAGTATAACAACCTTTTTTTTCATTAAATACCTCCACTATAATGAATTCAAAACTAATAAAATTATT
Organism: Sphaerochaetaceae bacterium; assembly: GCA_963677735.1. Lineage (GTDB taxonomy): Bacteria > Spirochaetota > Spirochaetia > Sphaerochaetales > Sphaerochaetaceae > Pleomorphochaeta. The sequence continues at coordinate 341,259 of OY782505.1, read as the reverse complement.
AATTGATGAATATCCATTAAACTTGTCTTAATTATACGAGTACAAAAGAGAGCCAACAATTGCAATTTTTCCAGATTTGGTGTCCAAATTCCTTAAATTCTAATTAAAAAACATACTTTTTTTTATATAAGTTTTTTGCTTGAAATTTTAAAACTAACATAATTTATACATCCATTTTTAAGTATAATATCTATGAATTATATCAACTAATAGATATATACTAAATTGATAAAGCATATAAAACTACTTAGTTAAATTTACTATTAATAATTTAATAATATGTTGGATTGTCAACACTTATTTAGACAATTTTTCTAAGGACAATTCTCTAAATTCTTTTGGGCTCATATAGCCATAAGTTCCATGTAATCTTTTATTGTTATACCAATTAACATAATCGAATAATTCCAAATCTAATTCATCTTGTGAAATGAACTTCCTATCATATGCAAATTCTGTCTTAATAATTTTATAGGCAGATTCTGATACTGCATTGTCAAAAGGACAGCCTTTTATACTTAAGGATCTTCTTATATCATTCTTTTGTTATTATAATTATGAAAATCTTCACTAATTCTTTTTTAATTTATATTTGAGTATATATAAATATGAGTTGAAATTAATTTCTCTTTATTCCCCTATTTTTACCTTGCTTTTATATATTTCTATGATACAGTTAATTTAGCTATGAAATTAATTATCTAGCTTGAAATTAATTTCAGAGGGTAAAAATGAAAACTTTAGAAAATGTTAAATACTTGCTAGAAATATGTGAAATGTTTTATCTCCAGGGCAAAAGTCAGAAAGAGATTTCAGCAACACTAAACATATCTAGACCTCAAGTATCTAGATTCATTGCAAAAGCTAAAGAAGAGAATTTAATTTCTATAAAATTAAATTACCCAAATATAGAAGAGAATACTTATCAAAATAAAATTAGTAATAAGTTTAACATATCTGAAGTATATATCTACGATATTGGACAAGGAGAAAGCTTAGAAGCAATAGAAATATTAGCCGAAGCGTCTAAAGACTTATTTAATATACTTGTAAAAAACAACCAAAATGTTGGAATTATGGCAGGAAGAACAGTTGAAGTTTTGAGTGAAAAAATAGATAAAAGTAAGAATAGAGGTTTAACCTTTATACCACTTTGTGGTGGATTAACAATTAATGGACAAACCTGGCAAGCTAATAATATTTGTCAACAATTTGCTAAGAAGACAAACGGTAATTGTTATATGCTAAATGCACCAAATTACTTTACACAAGAAGCAACTAAAGTTGCACTAATGAATGAAGATTCAATTAAAGAAGTAATGCATATGGGCAAAACCTGTGATGTGGCACTTCTTGGAATAGGATCTGTAAATACTAATTCTACAGGTATTTTAGCAAGCGGATTATCACAAAAAGAATTAAATACTCTAAAAGAGGAAGGTGCAATTGCAAATATCTGTTGCTCCTACATAGATAAAAATGGTAAAGTAATTAATTCAAGTATTGCAAATAAAATTCTAGGTCATTCTATTTTAGATTTAATAAACTCTAAAAAAGTGGCTATTGCAATGGGGGATGAAAAACTAGAGGCTATAAAAGCAGTTCTCAAAGGAGAATTTGTTGATGTGTTTATTACGTCTTTAGAAACCGCAAAGAAGTTAGTAGATTAAAGAGAGAAAAGAGGAGAAAGTTATGAAAAAAAGAAATCTTTTATTAGCTATTGGTATGGTATTATTAATGTTGCCATCCACCCTATTTGCTTCAGGCAGTAGCGAGAAGCAAAAACAAGTGTCAATTTGTACACCATATTTATCTTCAGTTACTACAAAACAAATGGTAGAAGATATTGAAGCTAAATTAGTTAAAAATGGATTTACTGTTGTTGTAAATGATTCTGCAAATGATAATAGCAGATTAGTAACTGATATTGAAACAAGTGTAGTTTCAGGCTCTAGTGCTATTATTATTGTAAGTGTTGATCCAAAAATTTGTGAAACACAAATCAACGAAGCAGTTGATGCAGGAGTTGCTGTATTTGGTTGTGATGCAGGATATATTGATTCCATGCAAATGAATGCTTCTAGTGATAATTATCAAATGGGTGAAATGATTAGCACCTATTTATTTGATAAGATGGGTAAAGAAGGAACTTTTGTACATTTAACTCATAGACCACACCCAGGTGTTGTTCAAAGATCTTATGCAATGGAAGATGTATTAAATGATTATCCTAATATAACCTTAATTAGTGAACATCATGTTGATGTTCCTAACCAAATCAACAATTCAAAAGAAATTGTCGAAAACCTATTAACAACCTACCCTGAAAAAGGCAGTATCGATGCAATACTTTGTGCCTGGGATGAACCAGCTATTGGTGCAACTCAAGCACTTCAAGAAGCTGGAAGAGATGAAGTATTAGTTGTTGGTGTTGATGGGAATGAACAAGCTATTAAATTAATTGAACAAGGAACTAATTTTAAGGCAACTTTAGCGCAAGACTTTTTAGGCATGGCTGAATTAGTAGCAACCGATGTTACGAAAGTTTTAAACGGTGAATCTGTTGAGCAAGGTGAGAAATATGTTCCAGCACTATTAATTGAATAATTGAGTGATGAAAAAGTTAATATCCAGCCTAGCAATAGGTTGGATATTTCTTAAAGAAGAGGAGTTTCCATGGTTGTTGAAACTAAACATTTAACTAAAGTTTTTGGTAACATGTATGCCCTAAACGATATTAACTTTTCCATAAAAAAAGGTGAGATTCATGGACTTGTTGGTGAAAACGGAGCTGGCAAATCAACACTAATTAAAATATTAACAGGAGTTTATTCATTAACGGAGGGAGAAATTTTCGTTAATGGAGAAAAAGCTACAATTAAAGATCCCGTTAAAAGCAGAGAATTAGGTATAAATGTAATTCACCAAGATAGACATCTAATCCCATCATTCAATGGCATTGAAAACATATTTTTAGGATTACCTTATTCAAAGAAGAAAGATAAGATATCAGTTGATTTTGTTGCTATGAGAAAAAAGATAGAGTTAATAATGGATAAGTACAAAATAGAAGTTCCATTAAATCTAATGGCTAAAGAGTTATCCCCACCTCAACAAACTCTTATTGAAATAATTAGAGCAATGCTCACTGATTGTAAATTATTAATACTTGATGAACCAACAGCTGCCCTTACAGATAAAGAGACTATTATCTTATTTGATATCATAAAAAGACTAAACAAAGAAGGCACTTCAATCCTTTATGTTACTCATAGAATGGATGAGATTTTCACTCTAACCGATAGAATTACAGTTTTTAGAAATGGTGAATTAGTTGAGACTGTAAATACTAAAGAAACAACAAAAGATAATTTAATTTCGGCAATGACTGATAGTGAAAGTGAAAATAATAAAAATATTAACGTAATACATAAAAATCAAGATTTTGGAGAGGTAATATATAGCGTTAAAAATATTGCAACCAAAGACAAAGTTGTAAAAGATGCATCCTTTTCAGTTCATAAAGGTGAAATTCTTGGTATCTTTGGCTTAGGTGGAAGTGGAAGAACTCAATTGCTTGAAGCAATCTATGGTTATAAGAAAATAATAAGTGGTGAAGTAATTTATAAGGGCAAAACCCTAAATAAATTATCTCCTAGAAATTCTATAAAAAATAGAATCGGGTTAATTCACGAAGATAGACGAGGTCACTCTTTAGTAATCAATAGAAGTATAAAAAATAATGTGGTTTTACCAGTAATTGATACCTATGTTAGAAATGGATTGTATGACAGTAAAAAAGAAAACAATGATGTTAATCAAAAGATGAATGATTTGAATATTAAAGCTGTAAATAATAATCAAAAAGTAGCTCAATTATCAGGGGGAAATCAACAAAAAGTTGTATTTGCAAAATCACTGATATTTGACCCAGAAGTATTTTTATGTGATGAACCAACTCAAGCTGTTGATGTAATGACAAGAGGTGAAATACACACCCTCCTTAGAAATAAAGCTAAAGAAGGAAAAGCTATTGTTTATGTAACAAGTGATTTATTAGAAATGCTAGAAATAGCGGACAATATATTAATAATAGCTAATGGGAAAACCCATGAATTAATTGAAAACAATAATATTGATTCAAAAACAATATTACAATATTGCTACAAAGAAAGGTAAAGAATGATGACTAATTTAAAAACAAATAAATTAAAAGAAGTAATGTATACATATGGAACTATAATAGCTCTTATCTTAATAATAATCTTATTTGGAATACTAAACCCTAGAGCTTTCCTTTCCTCAACAAACTTTTGGAATATTACAAGACAAATGGCAATATTAGCTGTTATAGCATTAGGGGCTACATTAATAATGTGTGTCTCTGAATTTGATTTAAGTGTAGGAAACATTGCATCATTTAGTGGGGTTCTCTCCGCCCTTTTAGCTATTAATGGAGTTCCATTTATTTTTAGTTTAATTATTGCAACACTACTAAGTGGATTACTAGGACTCCTCAATGGCTTTATTGTTACAAAGTTCAAAGTCATGTCTTTTATAATAACACTTGCTATGGGAAGAATGATTTATGGACTTACATATTGGTTAAGCGGTGGTGCTATAATCTTTAATGATATTCCTCAATCCTTTAAGTTCATTGGAACAGCAAAATTTGGAAAAATCCCCTACCTTACAATACTTATGGTAATAATATCATTAATATTTATTTATATAACAAAATATACTGCATTTGGTAGAAAGTTATATGCAATTGGAGGAAATGAGAGAGCTAGTAAAGTAGCAGGTGTTAAGGTAGAGTTTAACAAGACATTAGCATTTGCCCTTTCTGGCCTTATGGCAGGATTTGCCGGTGTATTATTAGCATCTAGAGTTGGATCTGCCTCCCCTACAGCAGGAGATGCTTATAACTTAAATGCTTATGCAACCATATTTATTGGAATAACCTTATTTAAAGAAGGAGTTCCTAATATACTAGGAACACTAGTTGGAGTTGCAATATTTACAGTATTAGCAAATGGATTAACCATTCTACAAGTTCCAACCTTTATTCAAAATATCTTAACAGGTCTAATTATAATTATAGCTGTTGTTGGTCAAAAAGTAGGAACTAGTAATAATGATTAATATCAACTCAAATAAAAACAAGTTAATTAGTAATAAACACACCCCATTTTTAATAGGATATCTATTAGCGGGGTATAAAGATAATGAAGATTGTTTGAATACAATCAAAAACATACCAAACAACACAATAGATGCATTAGAATTAGGATTTCCATCAAATAATCCCTATTCAGATGGAAAAGTAATCTCTGATGCTCACTCAATTGTAGATAAAGAAATAGCCTCATCAGTTCATTATTGGAAAAAGATTAGAGATGTATGTGATTATCCTATATGGTTAATGGCATATAAAGATGATTTTATTACAACTGGTATTTATAAAGAATTTGCAAAAATGAATTTAATAGATGCAATTGTAATCCCTGATAGTGATAATGAAGAGAGAATTAAATTACAGAAAGAATTAAAAGATTATCATATTGATGTTATTGGATTTGTAAATCCATCAATGAGTGAAAAACAATTAGATCAAGTTTTAACTAACTTTACATTTATATATGAACAATTATATGTAGGAGTTACAGGAAGCAATCACAGTCAAACGAACTTTGAAAGTATGTTAAACTACACCCTTAATAAATATCCTAACACAATACCCTTTGCAGGCTTTGGATTAAACAATAAAGAAAAGTTAGATAATATTTATAACAAAGGATTTAAAGGAGCAGTTATTGGAACGGAATTATTAAAAAGATATAATACATCAAAAGAAGAATTATATAATTTTCTAATTGAAGTTTCTAGGAGCAAAGTAAAATGAGAATAGCCACATTCGATTTTGGAACAACAGCTATAAAGTTTGTAGTTTTAGATGAAAAAGCAAATATTTTATATAATAATAAATTAGACATTGATACAATTATTAAAGATGATTTTATTGAACAATCTCCAAATCAATGGCTAGAAACATTTAAAAAACTAATTAAATCTTATAAAGAGAAAAATCAATTAACACATCTCATCTGCTCAGGTCAAATGCAAGATCTAATTTTCATAGGTAAAAATAATACCCCGCTTTATAATGCTATTTTATATAACGATCAAAGAGGAGATAATTATCTAGATAAAATAGATAAAGAAATAGAAGAAAAGACTACAATACATATGAATGGTTCAATCCCCTTATCTAAAATGTATTGGATGAAAGAAAATGAACCTAAGGTATTAGAAGACACAAAAAATATATTATTTTCTCCAAAAGATTTCATAACGTTATATTTAACTAATAGAGCAGTTGCTGATACAACAACTTTATCAACAACAGGTATGATGGATATCTATAAAAAAGAATATATTGATGAAATAGAAGTTAGTAAAGATATTCTACCAAAGATATTAAATTGTGGTGATATTGTTAACACAATTGATAAAAATATTGCATTGGAGTTAAATCTAAATCCTAAGTTAAAAATATTTGCAGGTTCCGGTGATGCAGGGGCTACAACCCTTGCTAGTGGAATCATTAAAGACAATGAATTGAATATAAACTTAGGAACTAGTGGTTGGATAGCTAATATTTCTAAGTCTCCAAACAAAGAAGCTTTTAATTTATGTGCAATTAATGAAGGCTATTATATAAATGTAATTCCAGTACTAAACGCATCTTCTGTTCATAAATGGATTACTAATATGATATTTAAAGATAAAGATAATAAATATGATCTTATGGATAACTTATTAGATACAAATTTAAATTATGATACAGATTTAATAACTCTTCCCTATTTAGTTGGGGAAAGATATCCAGTTGCAGATAATAAAATTAAAGGATGTTATTATGGATTGAATCCAAATACTTCATTAGTTGATTTAGCTATAAGTGCACTAGAAGGTGTAGCATACTCACTAAAGCAAGGAATAGTAGAACTAGGTGTTACTCCTAAAACTATTTCTCTAATTGGTGGTGGAGCACTAACTAAAGCATGGAATCAAATATTTGCAAACATATTTGAAGTTCCAATTACAGTTTATAGTGATAGTGAATACTTACCAAGCATTTCATTAACAAGCTCTGTTTTAATAAATGAAGGTTTAATTAACTCTTATGAAGAATTTATAAGTGAATTATTATCTAATCAAGATAAAAAGGTTTATTTACCTCAAGAAAATAGAGTTGATAAATATAGAGATAAATTTACTAAATTTAAAAAGCTTTACCCCGCTTTAAAAGTAATAAACGAATAATCAAATTAATAAAACAAATAGACTCTTTAATTAAGCGATAAGTATAAAAAATTAAACAAAGAATACCCCATATCGCACTATTTGTTGTAAAAAGTATCTTACTCAGATTAGTAAACAACAGAATGTTAGAACCTGGAATATAAATAATAATTTACATTCTCTGATTCTTCATTATCTATATTTATATAGGAATATCTTAAATTTAGTAAAATAATCATTTTAATCATCAATGATATAAATAGGCAAGTTTTAGATATAATTTTATATTTTTATTCAGGTATTACTATGATATTGTACATTTATCAAACAATAAAATTAAATAAATTTAGTAGTAACGAGGGAAAAATGAAAGTACTATATTTTACAGCAACAGGAAATAGCCTATATGTAGCAAAATCACTTGGTGGTGAAATTTTATCAATACCGCAAATGATAAAACAAGGAATATATGAATTTAGTGATGAAAGAATTGGGATAGTATTTCCACTGCATGGTTGGGCAGTCCCACCATATGTAGTTGATTTTCTAAAAAAAGCAAAATTTAATACAAATTATCTTTTTGCAATAACTACTTATGGTATATTTTCAGGGGCTGTAGCAACTCATTTAAAAAGTGTTGCAAAAGAATCTAACCTTAACTTTTCTTATATAAATAAAATTCAAATGGTTGATAATTATATTCCCACTTTTGATATGGAAAAAGAAATTAAAAAAGAACCTAAAAAAGAAATTGAAAAAAATATAAGTATTCTTAAAAAGGATATTGAAGAATCTAAAAATTGGATATTAAAAGAATCATTTTTATCTAAAAAATCAGCCTCTTACATGTTTAATAGAAAAGGAAAACCTTTTAACAAAAAAAGATTAAAAGTCCATGTATATGGGGAGGGAATTGATAATTACTTAAAAGTAGATGACTCATGCATCCAATGTGGAGTTTGTGCTAGTGTTTGTCCAGTTAGTAACATCTCTTTAGATCCTTCAACTGGGAAAATAAAATTGAGTGATAAATGCTTTATGTGTTTTGCCTGTGTTCACAGTTGTCCTAAACAAGCTATAAATATAAATGGTGAAGTAAATAGTAACAGATATAGAAATAAAAATATAAAACTAAATGAAATAGTAAAAGCAAATAAACAATAGAGATTTAATCAATATTATATGTTAAGGATTTATGTAGTCTTGTAGATTTAAACTTCAACTAGAAATTCTATTTTAAAAGTATAACAATCATTTTTTATTCATAACACAGTTTGTATTTTTTCGGCAAAAATTTTTAATTTTGCCGAAAAGATACTAAAATAAACAGCTCAAAAGCATTATATCACTTTAAAGGTTATTAATAGATATGATTTGGCTAATTTAAGAAATTAATAACTTTTCAGTTTCAATACAATAACCATAAGCTTCTAGATTTACTTTTTTTAAATATTTTAATGAAGAAAAATCTTTATTTATGAACGAAATACTTTTATATTTCTGAAATTCAACAAGGTCTTTGTACTCTTGCCTTTTTAAAGCACATGTTGCTAAGTATAAAATTTTTGGAAGTTTAACTGCAGCAGTATTCGCTGAAAAATGGCTATCGAATAGATGTGACTTTAAACTACGCATTCCTGAAACATATATTTTGTACTCCTCACTATCAAAAGCTCCCCTAGATATAATATTTTTTGAAACTTCTATTGTATCTAACAATACATCATTTACATTAATTGGAACTCCACAATACGCAATCTCTTGTTTTGCTATTTTATTATAAGAATCTATAAAATCTGTATACTTATCTATATGTTCAATTAAACATATAATATCAAACATCTGTTTCATAATTTCCATGTATTTATCGCTTTTAATAGAAATACCAATAGTATGTGGAGCAAATGCAGTTAACTTATCTGCTAATATACAATCGATACTTGGAATTAGTACACTATAGTTATTTCCTTCAGAAATTAGTAAATCATTTTTTATTTCTTTCTCTATTAATAAATTATAATTATTTTTTTCTATCAAAACATCTAATAAAATATATATTTCATTATCATTTATGGGAGACACATAAGTGAATTTAAAATGTCTTTTTTCAATATTATTCTTCCCAATTCTATTTTGTTCTTCAACTGATTTAAATGGATATATATCAGCAATTTTATTGATATAAGATTCTATATTTATGGTATTTTCAATAATAATATCTATATCTGTTGATAACCTCATGGGTTTATCTAATAGCAACATTAAACAAGTACCACCTTTAAATATAAACGGCAACTTTACTTTCTTAAGACTTTCTAATAATCCAAAAGCAAAAATAACTCTCTCTAAAAGAATAGGATCTAAATGGTAAATATTTCTTAGGGATAATATATGCTCCAATGAAAACGAATTTTTACTTATCATATTTTATTCTCCCTTATTAATTATTTTCTTTAATTTATCCTCAATAGACCTTCTCCTAGCATATCTAAACATTTTACTTGAATCTATTACATATTTCTTAATTATCAAATTAATAATATGAGGAATTTCATTTTCATTGATTAAAGATTGAATTGAATCATTGCAAAGTAAATCTACCACTAACTGTTCCAAACATACATTATACTTGTGATTCTTATTGTTTGGCACCTCAGTAACTAATGGTTCAATAATAATTAAATTATCAATATAATATTTTTCAATGTCATCTATTGAAGGATTTAATAATACAGATCCCAAGTATTCTTTTTTTAATAAATCAAACACAAAATCTCCTAAACTTGATTCTACAAAAATAAAAATTAAATTATGAGCAATTTGATGATTTAGAAATTCATTTAACCCTAACAATTCAAAAACTTTAAATTTTAAATTTGGATAGTATTGTTTAATTTCTTCAATTATTTTATTTGCATATTTGGACAATTCATATGGATAAACTTTTAATGATTTTTTTTCCAACAATATATATTTATTGCGTCCTATTCTAGCAACTGCTTTATTAGAAATATATTTATATAAAATTTTCTTGGCATAAGCTTCACTCAATTGAGGATAGCCTTTCTTAAATTCATTAACAAAATCCTGAGTAGTAAAACTATCATTTTTATTTAAAAGATCTATATAATTTATTTTATTCATAGCCCCTCCTGTATTTTTTAGGCAAAAACATAAGTATTTTGCCGAAAAGATACTAAATTGTATAAAGATTTTATATATTTGTCAAATTTTTAAGCTAGCTAAATCAATTTAAAAAGAATAAATAAAATCGAAATATATTATGCAATTTATAATATTTTCAATATTATTTTAAAGCACAAATATTTCGATTTTTAAGAAATTTATTTTTCACTTTGAAGTGCAAAACCTTTCATAAAGCTTTCTTGAAGAACAAAGAAGACTAATAAAGGTGGGATTATTGTTATAATTACACCAGCCATTATAACACCCCAGTTATTTGAAGATTCAGCATTCATCAACATCTTTATTCCAATTTGCACAACTCTCATATTATCAGTATTTGTTGCCATTAATGGCCATAAATATTGATTCCAAATATAGATAAATTCAATTACTACTAATGCTCCAATAGTATTTTTAGTTAATGGAAGTAATACTCTAAAGAAATATTGCATTGGTCTACATCCATCTATTTTCGAAGCATCGACTAATTCTGTTGGAATAGTTTTAAATCTTTGAATAAAAAGGAAGGTACCAGTTGCACTAGCCCAAAATGGAACTATCAAACCTGCATAAGTATTGATCCAATCAAACCCTCTTACTACATCAAATAAAGCAACAATTCTAACAGGAACAGGTAGTAACAATGTGATAATTATTACAAAGAAGAGAATACCCTTTCCTTTAAAATCAAAATGAGTGAAAGCAAATGCTGCTAATAAACTCATAACAATTTTACCAATAGTTACCATTATTGCAATGAATGCAGAGTTAAACATCATCCTACCTAAATCTACCCTATTCCATGCAGTTGTATAATTTGATACCCAGTTATTAGAAAAAGTTAATTTAGGAGGATTAGAAAAGACTTGTACTTCTGTTTGTGAGCTTATAATCAAAGCTAAGAGAACAGGAAGACAAATTATTAATACAGATAATATAGATAGCACATGAAAAGTAACTACAGTTCTTTTTTTTACAATCATTATACACCCCTCCTATTGATAGTGTACTTTCTTACCAGTAGTTTTAAATTGAACTACAGTAATTAGAACAACGATACAGAATAATACTAAGCTTTCAGCAGCTGCATAACCTATTCTTGAATTTACAAAGAAGTCTTTGTAGAGTTGATAAATAAGAATATTAGTTGAATCTACTGGTCCACCTTCTGTTAATACATCTATTAAACCGAAGGAAGCAAAATATGCATATGTAGTATTCATAACAAATAAGAAAAAGGTTGTTGGGGAAATATAAGCTAAAGTGATTTTAAAAAATCTTTTAACAGGACCTGCCCCATCAATGGCTGCAGCTTCAAGCGAATCAGAGGGAACATTTCTTAATGCTGTGAGATAAAATACTATATTATAGCCTAAATTCTTCCAAGTAGCAGCTATTGCAACAACTACAAAAGCACTACTACCATTTGTTAACCATGTATAATTACCACTGAAGAAACATATAATCCCATTTGCCGGATTGAATAAAAAGTTAAATAAAGCACCTGCAATTGCAGGGGATAGAGCATAAGGCCAGATCATTAAAGTTCGATATACTTTAGCACCTTTAAAATTTTGATTTAATAAAACCGAAAGAGCCAAAGATATAACAATACCTAGCAAAACAACAAATAAACTAAATATAATCGAAATACCAAAACTATGACCATAATCAGGATTAAATAGTACTTTTTCAAAATTATATAGTCCAGCAAATTTCGTAGCATTGGTATATGGATTAACTTTATAAAATGATAATCTGAATGTTTCAAAAGCTGGATAGAATAAGAATATAACTAAAATAATAAAAGTAGGTAGTAATAGTATATAGGGTAACACTTTAGAGGGAAAAACCGATTGTTTCATCCAAACCTCCTAAATAAAGATAAAGTGCAAGGAGGACATAATAGTCCTCCTTTAAATTTTACTAATAATTGAAATTATAATTGAATAAGTTCATTCCATTCTTCAATCAACTCATTTACTTCTTCAGCAGCTTCATCTAAAGCTACTTGAGTATCTTTTCCTTGATAACATTCTTGAATTGCAGATTGTACAATTTCTCTTGTTTCTGGGAATACACCTAAAAGAGCACCAGAAGAATTTAATGTTCCAGGATTTACTAATAATTGATCAAATGCTGTCTTGTAGTTAGGATTTTCTTCAAACCATCCTTCGCTATCTAAAGAGTCCATTGCTGACTTAGTTACAGGGAAATAACCTGTACCTTTGTGCCAAGCTTTTTGTGATGCATCATTTGCAATATATTTAACCAATTTTACAGCAGCTAATTGTTGTTCTTCAGTAAGTTGATTAGTAATCCATAATGAACCACCACCAATAGCTACACCACCATCAGATCCTTCAGGATGTGGGATAAAACCAGTTCCCATTTCCCAACCCTTATCTGTAAGTGCTTTTGTTAATAAATTAACATCAGATGAAGAAGATAAGATAATTGCAGCCTCTCCAGAACCAAAAGCAGCTCTATGGTTAGACCAGCCAGGTCCAACATCATTGAATAGACCATCGTTATACATTCCAATCCACCAATCAAAGACTTTTTTACCAGCTTCATTGTTAAACAATACTTCAGTTGGTAACTCAGCACCACGGCCATTATCTTTGTTTGCAAAAGCAGCATCTTGTAATGCAATCATTTCTTCAAAATACCATCCATGTAAATTCCAAGTAACAGGTTTTTCAATACCACTAGCTTTTAAAGCTTTTGCAGCTTCAACAACTTCTGCATAAGTTTCTGGAGGATTTTCTGGATCTAAACCAGCTTGTTCAAATAAAGTTTTATTATAATAAAGTAAAGGTGTTGAAGAATTGAAAGGCATAGAATAGTGTTGACCTTGATATTTATAATAACTTTCAACAGGAACAAAGAAATTGTCCCAATCTATAGATTGATTAAATTTATCAGCTAACTCATCAACAGGGGATATTAAACCACTGTTTATCATACCTAAAGTTCCAATTTCATAACCATGGAAAATTGCGGGAGCATTTCCTGCTTTATAAGCTGATTTTACTTTATTCAAAGTATCATTATAACTACCAGCATACTGTACCTCTACAGTTATATTAGGATTTTCTGCAACAAAATTATCAACAATTGATTGAATTAAATCAATTCTATCTCCACTCATAGCATGCCAAAATTGAATTGTAACAGGGGCACTTTCATCAACCTCTACAGCTTCAGCCATCTCCTTTTCACCTTGACCACCTGCAAATAAATTTCCTACTATCATTGCGGATAAAAGCAATAAAACTAAAATTTTTTTCATCTTACTCTCCTTTTGTAAAATCTAAAATATTTAAAAAAATTAAACATTTGCTTAAATAGTGTAAGGCTCCTAATAGCGTATGTCAACAAATAATTAACCTTCAAAAATAAAGATAAATAACTATGGAACAAATAATTATGTTTAAAAAACTGTTTAATATTTTAATCTAACAAGAGTTTGTAGACTAAAAAATAATCAAAATTAAACATATAGAGTTAACAACCAATTTTCAAAAAAATTTAGAAAAAATAAAATTATAAATTAATTTTTTGAGATACTATTTCTATATAAAGAGATAATTAGTTTTGAGAGAAAATCATAATTATAAGCATTAAAACAAGCTTTAAAAACTTCTTTAATAATATTTATAACATACATATTAGAATAAGCACATTTAGCTTATAAACAAAATATTGCTTTAAAAATAGATTTATAATTGTTTCAAAAAAATCAATTAAAGCACCATATTTAAAACCTACAACATTCAGAAATAACGTTTTATTCTAGACTATAACTTTGATAGTATTCCACTGTGATGAGGACAGTATTATGCTACATTTAGACAGTATTTAAATTTCTTAAACTATGGATTAATTTTAAAGGAAAAACTCTTTTTCCCTAAGGGATATAGAAAATAATTGAAAAAAATATATTAATAATCAAACAAAATATTTCACCGAGATTCCATAAGAAAATTAACTTTCAATTTAGCAATTTCCAAATTTGAAATGTTTGTAAATTGAAAGTTTATAGTTGCTATTTATACTAATTCATTTATTAAGTAGATCATATAATAGGGATGATAAGAACTTAATTCTCGCCCCAAGGTAAAGATCTAAATCTTGCATGATTGTAATATTTGATAAGCTCATAATTGATATATTCTAAATCAAATTCTTCACTATCAAACTCTTCCCCAGCCCACATCATCATATATTCAAAATCTTCATGACTTGGATTATTTATTACTTCTAAAAATTTTGCATATCCATAAGGACCACCAACATCTTCAGGAGGGCAACATCTTTTACCATCAATACATTCTAACTCATAAGGATTTCTTAAATCATAATTACTATTTAGTAGAGTAATCTCATGATCCCATCCATCTCCAAAATCATATTCATAGTTAATCTTTTGATTTTTTCTTTTCATCAATTGATTTAGTCGAATAATTCTAGAATCACTAACATCATCAAAATCTTCAAGATATTCTATAAATTCACTATATTTCTTATTCTTAACCACAAATTGATAAAGATGAGACTCTGTCCATCCCATTACAATTTGAATAACATCATGCAATCTATCTAAAGAAATATCATAGGGGACAACAAAGTCTCTCCAAATTTTAGGTTCTATTTCTAATAATTCAATTCTTAAAAGATAATACTTGTCATGCATAAACTGCCTCATAGATAAAAATAATAGTTGTAGTAAATACTAAACTAACAAAAAACTCTCTATATCAAAACTTACTAACTTAATGTTATTTAAGATAATTCTATAA
Organism: Sphaerochaetaceae bacterium; assembly: GCA_963677735.1. Classification (GTDB taxonomy): domain Bacteria; phylum Spirochaetota; class Spirochaetia; order Sphaerochaetales; family Sphaerochaetaceae; genus Pleomorphochaeta. Next base: position 325,960 of record OY782505.1, on the reverse strand, counting down.
CAGACTTAGAAAAAAAGCGATGTTTTTTTATATATAAAACCATTTTTAAACATTGTTCTTTGCATTTTAAGTAAGCCTAAAACTATACTTTATAAAAATGGAACAAATTTAATTGTGCCCAAATTAGAGCATTGAACATATATCCCTTTTATATTTATAGCAACATTAACTGACAATACTATTATTTTCTTATTTCTTATTGTTGATATTGCTAGAATACTTATTCCAAAAAGAGTATTTTCGACTGTGGTTTATTTTTATTTTTTTAAAAAAATCATAATGATTAGGAAACTTCTTCCAATCAGTAATTTCATTGCTAAAAGCTTCTAATTTTCTAAGATAATAAATTCCTTTATCATATGCTTTAGTTTTTCCATCATTTAATATATTTTCTACTTTATCTCTATATAAAATAGAAACTATTAAATAATTTTTAGCTTCTAAAAAATTATTAATCAGATTGTTGTTATACCAAAATAAACTTTCTCTTTTATCAATATTATTATAAAAATATTTTTCTGCAATGTCAGCTCTTCTTATATCAAATAAAAACTTCATATTATCACTAAAATGTAAAATATTATTATTGTTTAGAATTAACTTTATTTGCTTGTTTATAAGGTCTTTTCTTTCATAAGAAATAGGTAATTCTGTTAATTGATCTAGATGTTTGAGCGTTGGATGATTTTCAAAAAGAGTTATTGCATATTCAATTTGTTTTGTTGTATTTTTTAAACCCTTATAAATTTCTATATAAAGTTTAATCATTTGTTCTTCATCAATATAATTTGAAGTAGAATAATTTTTTAATTTAGAGAGAGCTATATCATATTTTTCTTCAGCACAATATACTTCGGCAATTTTTAGTAAATCATTTTTATTATTGTTAGAAATATCTTTAACAATTGCCTTCTCAAAAATATCTCCATTTGGAATTTGTTTTGCTAAATCAGCTATCAAATCATATTTGATAAATGGAAGTTTTAAAGATTGATTAATTAGATTTGAAACTAATATTAATTGTTCATCTTTGCTTAGTGATGTAATTATAGAATTTACAAAGGAAAAATAAGTCTCAAATCCTTGAGTATATATTAATTCAATTATCTTATCTAAGATATATTCTCTATCTTTACAATCTCTTACATATTTAAAAAATAAATGTTGCGCACTATATGAGAAGAATTGAGAGTCTTCATCACAATTATATAAATATTTTTCAAATATTGAATCAATAAATTCATAATTGTCATAAAAGTTTGTTATTAATTGAATCCCCTTTTTAGGATCTTTTATTAATAATTCTATATCTTTAAAATACTCAGATAAAGTATTTCTTATAGTATATTCATCTTCATCTTCTATTTTTTCAATTAGTTTTTTTAATCTAAAATAATTTTCATCCTCACTTATAATGTAATGTTCAATATATTCATTAAAAAACTCATCAATATCTGCATAATTTTCAATCAAAGAAACAAGATTATCCACATCGAGTTGATATAATGCTTGTTTATCATTTTCTTTCATAATTTTCCTTATTATTTTAATATTAATCAATTTATATATAGAGTTACTATACTATTTGACAATTAACAATAATAGATTAACATATAATTATGAAAAAAATGTTTTTATTCTTATTTGTTTTAATAAATATAAGTGTATCTCTATTTGCTAAACCTACTTATAAAACCGGCTTTGATGTAAATATGAATGATATAGGAGTTTCTTTAATAAGAGAAACTGATAAATTAAATATTAAAGCAACTGCAAGTTATCCACTATTTGCTATACTAGATAGTAAAGAAAGCTTTGATGAAGCTACTGTACAAGACTTTTTTGAAACTATTTGCTTTCATGGGACTATTAACTATAACCTAATCTCTTATAATTCTTTTTTCTTTAATCTAGGATTAGCATCGGATGTATTTATGCAATTCGATTTGTCAAATGAACACTCTCACTACACTTGTTTTACAGTAGGCCCCTACGGTGAAATAGGATATTCATTTAAAAAGAATAATAAGGAAAATATTAATCTTTCTTTTAGTGTAAATTTACCACTTATTGCATTAGAGAATAAAACGACTAATTTAAATGATGAGAGTGAAGAAGAAGCCTGGAATGAATTGATAAATCACAATTATTCCCTATTCTACATGGTATCTATGGTTTATAAAATTAATGTTTCAATTCCTTTCTAACAAATTTTATATTTCAGTTTCTATTTCTTATAATAAATATCTTTTAAAGGGTTAGCACCTCTAAACTTTCAAATCTACTTCCCCTATTTAAAGCTTTGACTAAAGATTCAAATCAACAAATTAATAAACATTTGCCTTATTAAACTTCTCTGTAATTTAATTGGAGTTTCATATACAAACAATAGAATAAATTTAGTACAAACAACGGAATGATTTTAGTACAAACAACGGAATGATTTTAGTACAAACACCGGAATGATTTTAGTACAAACACCGGAATGAATTTTGTACAAATACCGGAATGAATTTGGTACAAACAATGGAATGAATTTAGTACAAACAATAGAATTTGCTTGATTTTATTATTATTAGTGAATTATAATCATAAACAGAGGAGAAAAAAGTGAAAAAATATTTACCCCGAATATATGATGATATATTAAAATTTAAACTACAAAGCACCGGTGCAGTATGCATTAAAGGTCCAAAATGGTGTGGTAAATCAACAACAGCTTTACAATTAGCAAAAAGTACTGTATTTATGCAAGACCCTCAAAACTTAGAACAAAATATTAATCTAGCTAAAGCAAATCCATCATTTTTTTTAAAAGGTGAGACTCCTAAACTAATAGATGAGTGGCAAGTAATCCCATTTATTTGGGATTCAATTAGATTTGAAGTTGATAAAAGAGATAAATTTAACCAATTTATATTAACGGGGTCAGCAACTCCTCCCGATTCTGATAAAATAATGCATTCAGGTGCTGGACGTATTACATATTTAATGATGAGAACTATGTCTCTTTTTGAATCAAATGATTCAACTGGTGAGGTTTCAATAAAACAATTATTTTCAAATCCGAATATTATAGAAGGAAAAACTAATAAAAACCTAGAAGATATATTCTTTTTAATTTGTAGAGGAGGATGGCCTAAAGCAATTAATCAAAAACCAGAAATTGCTTTAGCACAGTCAAAAAACTTTTATGATATGCTTGTTCACTCAGATATGTCTAAAGTAGATAACGTCAAAAGAAGCGAGGAGCGTGTTATTTCTTTAATGCGTTCATTATCTAGAAATATTGGAACTACTATTTCATTAAACGAAATAAAAAAAGATATGATACAAAATGATGAACCAGAATCTTTAAGTACTGATACAGTTGCTTCTTATATAGAAGCCTTGAAAAAACTATTTATCGTAGAAAATTTAAATGCTTGGAATCCGAATTTACGTTCAGCCTCAGCTATAAGAACAAAGCCTACTAGATACTTTGTAGATCCATCCATTGCTACAGCAGCTCTAGATATTGGCCCAATAGATTTAATGAATGATTTAAAAACCGCTGGGTTCTTGTTTGAAGCGATGTGTATTAGAGATTTGAGAATTTATGCTGAAAGTTTAAATGGGAGATTATATCATTTTAGAGATAATAAGGGTTTTGAAATTGATTCAATAATACACTTAGATAATGGAAATTATGGATTAATTGAAATAAAATTATTTGATCAAAATAGAATAGATGAAGGTGCAAAGAATTTATTAAAACTTTCTAGCATAATTAACACAAAGAAAATGAAAAAACCATCTTTTTTAATGGTTTTAACAGGGACTAATTATGCTTATAAAAGAGATGATGGAGTATTTGTTGTACCAATTACTTGTTTAAAAAATTAATGTTGATTGTAAAAAATCTAGAACTAGAGAAAGAATCATCAATTTCTAAGCAACAAATAAATTAGGATCATATTATTTTCTATTATTATATTCAAAAGTAGACAATTAAAATTAGGTTTATCAATAAACAACGAAATAAGCTAAAATCTAAGATTTCAAATAACGTAATGATTTTTTACTCAATTCAAGATTTGAAAGAGCTGAATCACCTAACTTTGCTGCAACAGATAAAAAGAGTATATCTATAATACTTTTTTGTAACAGTCTTGAGAAAATACCATCAGTTCTATATCTAGACTCTTCAACACCAGTTACTAAAGAAATATCAGCTAATTGTGAAACTTCATTATCTTGGGTTCCAGTAATTGCAATTCTTTTAGCAATTGCTTGAGAAGCTCTTAATGCTATTATAACATCTTTGGATTTACCAGAATCAGAAATAGCTACTACTACATCACCTTCTTCAAACTTTGAAAAGTAAAAGGGACTCATATGGCTATCAGTGGTATAAAAACAATCAAAACCTAATCTAACAAATTTAAATTTCATACTTTGACACAAATACCCAGATTCCCCATAACCAAAAAAGAAAATTCTTTTTGCACGACTAAGCACATCAACAGCTTCTAATATAGCTTCATCATTTTCTAAATTAGCTAAATTATCTTCGAAAGCAAGAATTGAACCTTGAATAATTTTATTTTTTATTGATAGAGGATCATCATTAGGAATTATTTCAGAATAGGATTGAAAAAGTGATTGCTTTGCAATTTCAGAAGTTAAAGTCAAAATAAAGTCATGATAGCTTTTAAAATCTAGTGCTTGATAAAATCTAACAACAGCGGATTCACTGCTACAACCTGAATTTTTTGCCAATTGGGAAATAGATAAATGAGGAACTTCCTCTAAATTCAAAAGAATATAATCAGCTATTTTTTTTTGAATTTTTGTTAATTTAGTATGTTTAGATTCTAACTTCTTTAATACAGATTTTCCTTTTGCAACCATTTAAACCTCAATCTTTAAGTTCTCAATAATATTATTTGTTTAGTAATTAAAAGAATAACCTAAAAAATAAATATTTTAAAGGTTATCCTAAATCATAATTAAATCATTTTAAAATCAATTAGAGCATTTTTAATATCTTTAATCTCTTTATCACTTGCTGGAACAAATGGTTTTCTTGGATAAGCTTTAATAATTCCCCTAATTTCCAACATTGCATACATGGCTAACTGTGTTGATCTAGCTAAATACATAATGTCTCTCATTTTATTTATTTTAAATTGAGTTTCTTTTGCAGCTTTATAGTCACCGCTCATGGCTTCATTGAACATTTGTTTATTTATTTCTGGAAAAGCATTGGCAAGACCTGGAATAAATGCTTTACATCCTAAAACACTTGCAGGAGCAAATATAGCTTCAGTTCCAAGAGCAAGATCAAAGTCATCATCTACTAATACTCTTTGATAAGTAGCATGAGTTAAGATATTAAATGTTGCGTCCTTTACACCAGCTAAACCTCTTTTCTTTAGTTCTTTAATAGTATCTAATGAAATTTCATAACCTTGAAAACCAGGGTTATTATATAAATAAACAGGAATATCTACTGATTCTATTAAGTCAGTATAAAAACTAATAACATCCCCTTCATTATGAGTAAAATAAAATGGACCAACAGCTGCAACGGCATCTGCTCCAACTTTTTCTGCATGTTTTGCTAATTTAATGGATTCAATTGTATTAGTTGAACCAACCATAGGAATAACCGGGATTTTATGCTGAGTAACATTTATAGTTGTCTCAACAACTTTTTGTCTTTCTTCAACAGTCATCATAGGACCAGCACCATAGGAGCCAGTAATAAATAAACCATCAACTTCATTTGTTAAATAACCAACTAAAGTTTTTAAACTTTCAACATCCAAAGCACCATTTTCTTTAAATGGGGTCACCATTGGTGGAACTACACCATTCATTTTAAAATTAAACATATATTATCCTCCGAAGATTATATTAATTTTGCCTTTTTAGCAATTTTATAAACACCATGGATATTAAAATTATCTATCTGATTTGAATCTGTAATAATTTCAACATCTTGTTTCCAATTTAATTTGTTTTGTAAAATGTATTTATATACTTCACATCTACTTTCTTTTCCAATTAAAACAATAGGACCATCAAAAGCAAAACCTAAATTATCAATCTGGGATAGACAAGTTAAATCATCACAGGCTATAGCTGCTTCAATTACTAATAATCTTTCATACCATTTAGAAGTGGTTAAAACATCTAAAAATCTTGGAAGCATCATAGCTCTTAATAATCCAGATTTTTTAGTAACCTCATAACTTTGATCAATTTTTAACTTATCAAAATAATGTTTAGGAACAGCTACACCATCATCTAAAACAGATTTACCAATAGATGTGGATTCAATAAATGCTCTATAGATTTGACCTGAGAGAGTTGTTAAACTTCCATTTATTTTTCCACTTTTATCAACTGAAACGAATTTAGTATGAGAAGAAAGCATACAAAGAGTAAAAGGAGAATTTTCCTTTAGTGTATCACTTAGCCCTATTGCTTGAACTTCTTCTCCTCGCATAAAATCAAATTTTAACATTTGCTTTTCATAAGAATCGTTCAAATCAAATTTATTTTTAATTCCTGGAATAAAATACCATGGTATATCAACATCAAGAATACCTTCGATTTTAGTTTTTACTAAATTTGCCGCTAAATCATTGATATCAACAGGTGCTTGTAAATGAGTAACTTCACACAAGCCAAGTTCAGAGGTTATCATTCCCGCCGAAACAACATAGTTCAATTCACTTACATCAATGTTTGCATCAGTAAGTGCATAATCAAAAGCTATAGATAAACCTTTTTTTAGTATCGTGTTAGATTTTTCTCTAGCAACATCACTTATACCTACTTGATATTTACCTTTTCCTTTTACAATTCCTAATTCATCTAAGATATAAACTCTTGAATTTGTGGTACCACAATCAACTGATGATATATACATAATTCCTCACTTTTTGGAAATTTTTTCTAATATGCACATGTTAGAGCTAATAAATACGTTTGTCAAGAAATTTTTTCCAAAAATAATAAGTAAATATTTCATAATTCAAATTAATTCACCTAAAAATGAAACTTTTTTTCGTTATTTTTGGAAAATTAGCCATTTTTTACAAGTAATTATCTATAAAACAGATGAATAATAGTTTATTTGATAGTAACCTTGACTTATCAGTCAGTATTAATAATAATTGCATCTATACTATAATTTTAAGGGGATAATAATGGATAAAAGTACAAATGACAGTGAAAAACAATCTACAATAGTGGCACACAATATTATTGAATACATTAGAAAGAATAACATTAATCCAGGAGATAAATTACCGTCAGAAAAAGAATTATCAGCACTATTCAATACTGGTAGAACAAGTGTACGAGAAGCAATAACCAGACTTTCTAGTATTGGGTTGTTAACAGCTATACAAGGTAGAGGTATTATATTAAATGAAATATCTATAGAAAAATATTTTAAAGTATTTCTAAGTAATGGGCTTTCTGATTTTCTTTTATTAGAACCTGAAGATGTTAAAAACTTAGGTGAGATTAGACTATTACTAGAAACTTACGCTTGTAACAAATATCTATCGGGAGAGACCCAAGGTGATATATCTACAATGTCAGATATTTTAATTAGAATGCGCGAGTGCATGTATTCAGGAGATTTAAGAGCTTTTTTAAAAGCTGATTATGAATTCCATAAGGCCCTAGTCTCTCTTTCAAACAATGATATAATCTCTCAGATCTACAAAATCCTAAGAACACCATCCCTGAGAGAAGTGGAAATGGTATTAACTGAAGGAAATGTTCCAGTTATTCAAAAAAGTCATGAAAAAATATATAAATATCTTGTTGATAAGGATTTAAGAATAATTGATGAATTAAAAAGTCATCTAAAATATTTAAGCGAAGACAATCTTTTTCTTGAAACAAAGGAAGTATAATATTTTATCATTATTTACAAAGTCTCCTTATTTTTCCAAATATTTATTCAATTTAAATCTACGTTTAAAGCTATCATTTAAATGTAGATTTTTTATCTATGATTTCATCTACCCTCTATTATTTTGTATTAGTAGTTTAACAAGCTGCAACTCTTAAATACAAATACCAAATTATCTTTACCAATTAATAATTTAATTTTTACAAACTTATATCTGTTTTATGGTTAGATAGTAAAAACACACTTACATATCAGATGTATTTAAACATATTTTACTAATTGTAAAAATTATTTCCATTTTTTTCTTGACACATAGTAGTTCTGTGCTACTATAAATTATGAAATCGAAACATTTTCGAAAAAAGGAGAAAATATGAAAAAATTATTACTTTTATTGGCCGTTTTATTTATGTCAAGCTTTTTTGTTTTTGCTCAAGGAGATTCTGAAGTTGAAGAATTCCCAACAAAACCTATCCAAGTTATTTGTCCATGGTCAGCAGGCGGTGGTACTGACAGAACCGCAAGATTTGTAGCTGATGAGCTATCTAAGATATTAGGACAACCTGTTAATGTAGTTAATAAAACGGGTGGAAATGGTTCAGTTGGACACCAAGCTGGTGCTGATGCTAAACCTGATGGTTATACAATTACAAACGTTACTTTTGATATTTGTGCATTAAAACATTTAGGATATTCTGATTTAACACCAGCAGAATATATTCCCCTACTTCAATTCAATGAAGATGCAGCTGCTGTAACTGTTTCAGTTGACTCTAAATACAACACTTTAAAAGAATTGTTTGATGATATTAAGAGTCAACCAGCTAGTAGCTTCACTTTCTCTGGTAGTGCTATTGGTTCTGCATGGGATTTATCTCGTTTAGCTTTATTTGATGCTGCAGGTGTTGATCCAGCTAAAGTATTATATGTTCCATCAAAAGGTGCCGCTCCAGCTATAACTGAATTATTAGGAAACCACGTTGATGTAATTACTTGTAGTTATCCTGAAGTTGCTCCACAAGTTGAAGGTGGTAGTTTAAAAACTTTAGCAGTTCTTTCTGATGAAAGGAACCCTCAATTTGATAATATTCCAACCGCAAAAGAAAGTGGCATTGATTGTTCTTACGGTACATGGAGAGGTTTTGCAGTTCCACTAGAAACTCCTGACTATATTGTTGAAATATTAACTGATTCTTTAGAACAAGTTATTAACAGTCAAACATTCATTGATTTCATGAATGCTAATGGATTTGGCATTAAAATCCGTGTTGGCCAAGAATATGGTGACTTTATGATGAGCCAATATGAAGGTCTTGGTCCTATGATTGAAAAAGCTGGTTATAATAACTAAATCTTTACTACTGATAATTAACAGTGCTTTCATTAATTTGAAAGTGCTGTTATTGAAGGATAAAAAATGAATGAAAAAAAAACTGATTTAACAATTGGTATTATTTCTTGTATTATTGGAATTATTTCATATATTTTAACATTAAATTTCCCAACTTTTGGAAAAAGTGGCGTTCCGGGTCCAGAATTTTTCCCAAGAATATTAGCTATTCTTTTTTTGATAATTTCAGTTATTCAAATTAGCAAGTCATTTGTTGAAAAAAATAAACAAACCCAAGAAGTAGAGAAAGTTAATTATATTAGAATGTTAATTTTAATTGGATTATTTGTATTTTACATTTTGTTTTTAGATATCTTAGGATTTTTTATAACTACAATAATTTTTCTAATGATTTTACAAAAACTATTATCTGTAAAATTAAAAACGAGCCTATTTGTAACATTCATAATTATTATGATTATATTTCTAATTTTTGACAAACTTTTTTGTGTAAGTCTCCCTATGGGAATAATTTTATAAAGGATAAATTATGATTGAAGCATTATTTAGTATATTCCAAATTGACGTACTTATCCCTTGGATATTAGCTATGATATTAGGAATATTTGTTGGGGGAGTTCCTGGATTAACAGCTACGATGGCTGTAGCCTTAATAGTTCCATTAACATACCACATGCAACCAATAGCTGGATTAGCAATGATTATTGGAGTCAGTTTCACTTCAATTTTTGCAGGAGATATTCCAGCAACTTTTTTAAGAGTACCTGGGACACCTGCTTCAGGAACTGCTGTATTAGATGGATATGTTTTAACAAATAAAGGTAAAGGTGGTTTAGCAATAGCTCTTGATTTATTTTGTTCAGCTATTGGTGGTATCTTAGGTATTTTAATATTAATATTCATTTCACCATTGCTAGCAAATTTCGCATTGAAATTTACTCATTATGAATATTTTTGGCTTGGTGTTTTAGGCCTATCTATGAGCACAGTTATTTCAAAAGGATCTAATACTAAAGGATTTTTTTCTATGGGTATAGGTGTACTTTTATCTACTGTAGGAATTGATTTAGTAACTGGATATCCTAGATTTACTTTCCACAACAGTGAACTTATGGGAGGCATTAGTTTTATCCCAGTTATGATTGGATTATTTGGAATTTCAGAAGTTTTAAATCAAATAATTACAAAAAAAGATACCTCGTCTTCTTTAAAGAATGCTGATATTTCTGATAAAACTAAATTTTCAATTAGAGAAGTATTTAGAGAAATTAAAAAGCACTTTTTCCTTATCGTTAAATCTTCGGTTATTGGAAATTTAATTGGAGCTTTGCCAGGGGCTGGAGCAGATGTTGCTGCATGGGTATCATATGGAGCTGCAAAAAAGACTTCGAAACATCCTGAAGAATTTGGTAATGGAAGTATTGAAGGTGTAGTTGCTCCAACAAGTGCAAATAATGCTGCTATTGGTGGATCTTGGATCCCGGCATTAGTATTTGGTATTCCTGGAGATACTATAACTTCAATAGTTTTAGGAGCTATGTTAATGTATGGTCTAAAACCAGGCCCTCTAATTTTTGAGCAAGAAATGGGATTGGTAAATCAAATTTTTGCAGTAGGTTTAGTATCTCAAATATTCTTAATAATAATTGGGTTTGCCGGCATAAAAGCATATTCTTATATTCTAAAATTTGAAAAAAATATTATTAATACTGCAATAATTATCTTTTCTATAATTGGTGCTTTTGCATTAAGAAATAATACTTTTGATATTGGAATAGTAATTATATTCGGTTTAATTGGCTATTTTTGTGAGAAAGGAAAAATTCCATTAGCACCAATGATTTTAGGATTAATATTAGGGCCAATGGTAGAAGAAAATTTAAGAATAGGATTAGTTAAAACAGAGGGAGCATTTTTTCCATTTCTCTCAAGACCTATATCATTGGTTTTATTTTTAATAATAGTATTAATGTTTGGCTTAGCCCCTATGAAAAAATTAATTAAAAAAATGTTTAAAACAAACAAGGAGAAATTGTAATGCAATTAGTTAGATATGAAAAAGACAACAAAGTAAATTATGGATCATTAAAAGATGGTTTAATCTTTAAAATTGATGGAAACCCTTTTGAAAGTTATGAAATTACAGAATATAAAGAAAAGATTGAAGATGTTAAACTTTTATATCCTTGTGTGCCAACTAATTTATATTGCGTAGGACTTAATTTTTTAGATCATATTAATGAATTAGGTTTACCTATTCCCGAACAACCTGCAAACTTTTTAAAACCTGTAACAGGTATTTGCAATCCTGGAGAAAGTATTGAAATTCCAAAGGTAGCAACAAGAGTTGATTATGAAGGAGAAATGGCAATAATTATCAAAGACAAGGTTAAAAATATAAGCGTTGAAGAAGCTAAAAAACATATATTTGGAGTAACGCCATTGAATGATGTTACTGAAAGAGAAATGAGTTATGTTTCAACCCAAGTAACCTACTCTAAAAGTTTTGATACCTTTACTTCTTTTGGACCAATTATTGATACAACATTAGATCCAGAAAATGTGACATTAAGAACCTATTTAAATGGTGAAAAAGTTCAAGAGGCTTGTACTTGTGATTTCCTTTTCTCAGCAGCTTATTGTGTTTCTTATTTCTCACAAGGAAGGACTTTATACCCAGGTGATGTAATATCTCTTGGAACTCCTTGCCATGTTAAAGCTATGGAAGATGGAGATGTTGTTGAAGTTGAACTTGAAGGGTTAGAATTGAGATTAAAAAATCAAGTAACTAAATCTTAAATTTTATTATATTTCAATTAAGGCTAGCAACGTATGTTTCTAGCCTTTTATTTATAATGCCCATTTGTATGGGGTAACTTACTAAATAATTTCAATAATTATTGCTTATATATTATAAACAAATAAAGGTGGAACACAAAAATATGTCAAAATTTAAAGTATATATAACAGATCAAGATTTTGGAAACATAGATATTGAAAAAGAGATCCTAGAACCGATAAATGCCCAAGTAATTGGTCTAAATTGTAAAGATGGAAAGAATATTATTAAAAGAGCTAAAGATGCAGATGCTCTAATTGTTCAATATGCCAATATAAACCAAAAAACTATAAACTCTCTACCCAATCTAAAAATTATTGCCCGTTATGGTGTTGGTGTTGATACAATTGATTTAAAATCAGCTCAAAAAAATGGGATTATATGTACGAATGTTGAAGATTACTGTACCAATGAGGTTGCAAATCATAATATTTCTTTGATTTTAATGCTAACAAAAAGAATTCCAATGTTTATTGAAGAAACTAAGAAAGGCCACTGGCATTGGAGTGAAACAAATGCAGCTGTCCATAGATTCACAAATTTACAATTTGGAGTTATTGGATTTGGAAAGATTGCACAAAATATGACAAAAAAAGTTCAAGCTTTAGGATTTAATGTTGTAGCATACGATCCTTTTGTTAGCAAAGATTTTATTAAAAGTTTAAAAGTTACTCCAATCTCATTTGATTCATTATTAACAACATCTGATATTGTAGTAGTTCAGTGCCCTTATAATGACAAAACTCACCATATTATTGGCGAAAAAGAGTTATTAAAAATGAAAACTGGTTCAATCCTTATTAATTGCTCAAGAGGAAAGCTAATCGATAATGAGGCTTTATATAAAGTTTTAAAAGATGGACATTTGAGTTCTGCAGCTTTAGATGATATTGAAGAAGAACCTGCAAAAATATTTAATTGGAATCCTTCAAAAAATCCTTTATTCTCTCTAAAAAATTGCTTTATAACCCCTCATGTTGCATATTATTCTGAAGAAGCTTTGATTGAAGCTAGGAAAAAAGCCGCAAATAATGTTAAAGCTGTGTTATTAAATAAAGAACCTTTATATAGAGTTGTTTAAAGTTTATTATTAAAAGAAATTTTATATGAAATTCTAACTAAATCAGATACAATCATTATTCATGAAAAACTTCAAAACTTTTATTATTCTTAAAAACATTTAATTCTAGTTCAAAAAAGAAGTAAAAAAATTTATTCTATAAATAAAGATTCGACTATAATGTAATTAATAAATAATAAAAAGGCTACAGACCATATGTAAAACCAGTTTATAACAGAAAAATGCTACAAATAATTTCAAAAATTAAGTAGTGTATAACCTACTATATTTTAAGTATCAAATATTTTCGTCTAACTTTTTGCTCGTACTAGTTGCCCCTTAGATTAGTAAATATTTGTACTATTATATTCAATTGAATTTATTTCAATATTACTTACATCTATACATTGAAATAATTTAGGATTGAAAATTGCAATATTATATCCTTTACCATATAAAGTACTTTTAAATTTTACCCCATCAAAACAAGACTGACTTTTAATTAAATCAGCTATATATTGAGTTGGTAAATAATCTAAATTATTATCAGTTCTCTTATGTGGTTTTGAAACATGTTCCTCAATATTATTTAAATTTAATTTATTTAGAGCTAAATATTTCGTAAACGATTGTATATCTTCAGTGAAAAAGGGGCTTATTTTACCTATTTTAGTTAAATAAATAATATTGAGATCTTCTAATGAAACAAATTTACCAATTGTAATCCGATCGTTTAAATGTGAACGTATTTCATATTTTACAGTTTTCTCAGAATCTCCGAGATATAATATCTGAATCCCTTCAGAATTAACTCTTCCATTTTTTGTATATTTAACAGGAGGTGGCACCATTTCATCAATAGTAAAAGGTTTATTTATTTCCCACACTCTACCCCTAAATAAAAAGTCACCTTAATTAAAATTCGTAGATAGTGAATTTAAAATATTAATAAATGCATCAGTATTGAATTGTTTTGAATGAAATCTATTTTCATATTTAATTTCGTTAACAAAATCCTTCCAACTACTATTTTCTATTATTTCATTTTCATTTTTAAAAGTAATATCAAAGAAATCCTTTATTAAATGTTTTTTCGAAGTATCTAGTCTACCCTCAATTTCCCATTCTGGGAAAAAACTAAATAATAACAACTTCAACTGATCTTTATTTAAATTAAAAATATTCCAATCATCTACTAGAATACTCAATAAGTCTTTTGCAATTTTTTCTGTTCTTTTATCAAGTGTATCACCAATATATTCATATGTATCAATAAAATCTTATATATAATTCTTTATTTCACTAGCATCATTAATATCAACAATTTCTACTTCCTTTTTATTACAAATATCACAGTTACCAATATTATTATAACTTTTGATTATTGAACTTATTTGGGAATCTTTAAAACAAAATTTACAGCAATTCATTTTACTTTTTTTTACCAAAATAATTCGAAATAATTTCAAGATGATGCATAATGGAATATTTTTTTATTATTCCTAAACCATGATAAGTTTGTTTTTTATATGAATTTATAAAGAAAGATAAACCTGAAGTTTTTTCAATATTATTATCATCTACCCATTGTGCTAATTTTTTAACGGCTTCATAATATTTTTTAGCAGGGTTTTCAATACCATTATTTGAATCTGAAACAAAATGATGAACTCTTAACTCTTTATTACTATTACTAAAATATACTATATGAATAGCAATTGCATATGGAGCGAAACCGGATGTTGAAAAATCATCTCCAACTATTGAATAATCTCCAAAACCAAGATAATTCTCCCCTTTATAATAAAAAATATCGTCAGAATAAAATTCATCATCATTCTTTGAATAATCTGAATTTTTTCCAGCTTTAGTAAACAGATCTTGATGGAGAATGGCTTTCTCTTTAATTTTTCTCCTAAAAGTACTTTCATCCGGGATTAAAACATATTTAATATCATTTTTCTCTTCTAATGAAAAATATTTATCTAAATTATCTTTATTTTTTAATATTGCGATATCATATTTACATTTTGAAACTATATTTTTACCATCGACTAAAACTGAATTTAGTATACAAGGAGAATTTAATATTTTTGTTAATCTTTCTGATTCATTAGTATTTAATAAATTTTTTGAACATAAACTTCCTACTGAGGGATTATAGATAATTCCTAATTTTCTATTCTTTTCAATAAATGATTCTATAGTCGATAAAAAAGTTGAAGTAATAGTAACTGGTTCAATAATTGGAATTAACATCTCACTCAATGCGTTATTATTTACCATTTCTCTTAAAGCTAATAATTCATTTTGTCTTCCTCTAAAATATGGAAAATACATTCTAACCCCCAATTTCTTTATTAAGAAAAATTGATAACTGTTCAAAATCAACTTTATTTCTATTTGAAAAATAAACTAGTGATTTTAATTCATATGGAATTTTATTAATTTTATCCTTATCTATTTTATTTCTCAATTTTAAAATTTTTATATAATCATTATAGAATTTTAATATAGGGATTTTACGTACTAACTCAAAACATGTATCATAATATTTTACTTGAGTTGTTTTTGGTAAAGTTCCATAGTTATCAATAATTATTTGTTCAAATTCTTTTTTCCTTAAGATATTAAAAATAGTTTTATAATTTAAAAAGTCATTATTCTCATTAAAAGGTTTTCTAAGTTGTAGCGTATTTGTATCTGATAAAACATATATCCCAATTGGAGTATTTTTTAACAAAATTTCTAATTTATCAAAATTTTGCTCACA
Organism: Sphaerochaetaceae bacterium; assembly: GCA_963677735.1. Lineage (GTDB taxonomy): Bacteria > Spirochaetota > Spirochaetia > Sphaerochaetales > Sphaerochaetaceae > Pleomorphochaeta. Next base: position 310,016 of record OY782505.1, on the reverse strand, counting down.
AGTTACAACACAAATATTATTAAAAGCTTTTTGGTAATCATCTATTTGTGTTTTTAACCTATCAAAACTATCTAATTCTGTTTTTATTTCATATACAACAGCCTTTCCATTTATCATTATATAATCAGCAATAGATTTGTTAATTGGTAATTGTGAGATTGCTGTGGTAGTATTCAAACTATGTCTTCCTAAAAGGAGTTTATTAAATAAAGTATTTTGATAAAAATATTCATTTCTATAATTCTTTGACATGAATTTATATATTTCATTTATTGCCTTTTGATTATCTACTGTTTCATTACTTTTTATTTTAACAATATCATTCAAAATAAATTTATATATTTTATTGGAACTATTATCATTTAAAATTTTAGAAAAATTATTTTGAGTAAATAGTTTATTTATCATTGATAAATCAGTCATATTGACAATACCCTCTTTCATCTTTACATATTATAATACATTTATTTTGTTTTTTGCATTTATTTCAATGCAATTTACAAAAAAAATATATTACACAAGTATTTGATAAATTTAATTATGCTAATCTTCATTATTACGCAGTATTATTAAATATACATGTAAGCACATTCTGACTTATTTAAAACTATGAATTGAATTATTTAACTTTAAAATCAAATTTTATATCTAAAATGGGTACAATTTAACGCTCATCTACAGATGATAACCTTCTATAGACAGTATTTAAAATCGTACCCATAAGGTATTGTTTTATTTGTACAGCTCTTTAAAATCTTCTACCCAATCACCTAGTACAAAAATATGGTGATTACTTATAGGTTTATTCATTAAATAATCGAATGTTTCATCATCAATTTTTATTGTCATTTGAGATCTACAAAGATTACTTTTGTGCATTGTCTTTTCTAAAGTACATTTGTGAGTGAAATATCTAGATGCTCCATCACTTTTAAAAATTGTCATAGGCTGAGATTTAATATCGCTAGTAATTGCAACGCCAATTCCAGATTCAAAGTGAGTAGTCAAAGAATAAGAATCTGGCATATTTAGTGGCAAAGTACAGTGAGCTATAACACATTCTTTAGTATCTGAATCAATAAAGTTTGGATTAGCCATAAACCCAGGATTCCCTGTTAGTAAATTTGCAATAACCATACTTACTAAAGCTTTTTGATCACCTTCACAAGCAGCTGCTATTCCTTGAGCATTTAATATAGCTAAAGCTAAACAACCTGTGGTATCTATTCTTCCAAGCAATTCAAAACACTTAACTGAAATAGCATCAAAGTTATATTTTTTTATTAGTCTTACTACAGCCCCATAAACATTTAAAGCTTTATCTATTTCTTTTTTGTCAAAATTCTTTTGCTTAAGTTCTTTTGTATACTCATTCTCTTGATAACCACCTTTATTAAATTCAACAATCAATTCTTCTAATTCTATATGGATTATTTCCATACCAAATTGTTTTTTCAAATCATAATTATTTACTTCACTGGCAATTAAACCATCAGGTTTCCCAAAACAACCTAATCGCATACCTTTCATTTTTTGCTTAGCTTCTGCTACGTTTTTTAAAACCTTTAGGCGCTTAGCAATAAGTTGAATAGATCCATGGATTATCTCCCCTTCTAAACCTTGTTCATGAAGAAATCCAAGGATTTCAAGTGCTGAAGCTAAAGAATTATAAGCTGGCGTAGTTAACAAAATATACTTTCCGCTAGTTTTCTTATAATTTTTATTAAAATCTATTTCCGCTCCACCTGATGCAATAAAATATATTGGCAAAGCTTCTTTAGCTATCTCATCAATTGAAGAATAGACTACTTGTTCTTTTAGTTCCTCTGATAATTTCAAAATAAAGTCTTCACTATATGAAGGAATGTTTTCATCATTACAATCAGATGGACCCATTAAAAATTTAACTTTATACATAAAAACCTCGATTTATTTAACTAAAGTTTCTAAAACATATTTTTTATATTCTTTACTTTTTAATTTACTACAAACATATACGTTTTCAGCTTTTCCAGAGAAGTGATTATAATCGACTAAAACTGAACCATAACTTGGGCCATTCGATATATCAACCTCACAGTAATATTTATCCATTTCACTAATTATTTCAGGTTTTAATGCTGCAACCATAGCTGCTGGATCAGCCATATCTAGACAAACAAAACCGAAGCGTTCTTTATTCATGTTAATTAGTACACGATTACTATCTACAAGGAAAGAGCCTAATTCACCACTTGATTTTAATTTATCTAACTCTTCTTTATTTAACATGCTTTCGCCTAAACAAGCATCCCAACCAACTAGAATTATTCTTTCTAAACCAGATTCTAAAACAATTTTTGCAGCTTCAGCATCTTGCCAAATATTGAATTCTGCAACAGGAGATACATTTCCCCAACCTAAGCCTGAAGATCCCATAATAACTAAATTATTAATTTTACTCATTGCCTTATAATCTAAACGCAAAGCAAGAGCTATATTAGTTAATGGTCCAAGAGCAATAACATCATATTCTTTATTTTCACCCTCGTTTAACATATCAATCATTTTAATGATTGCATTACCTTCAGTAATTTTTCCAGTTTTAGGAACAAAACCTAAATCACCCATGCCATCATTACCATGAGTTTCATGAGCATAAACTAACTCTTTTAATAGCATTTTATTACAACCCATATACACAGGTGGGTAATAAGTATCTACGTACTCTAAAGTTGTTAGAGTATTTTTAGCAGCTTGATTTGCTTCAACATTTCCTGAAACTATAGTAAATGCTTTTATATCGAAATTATTATCTTTTAATGCTATAGCAATTGCCATTGCATCATCAGATCCACAATCAGTATCTATAATCAATTTCTTTTTCATATTTTAAAATATTAACTCCTATCTTTAATAATTAAATGTTTTATAGCGTCACAAGCTATTTCTATTGTATGATTATTCATAGTTCCATAAGCCATAATTGCTCCCGCTCTAACCCCTCGAATAGAAGATACAATAAATAAAGAGGAAGTTTCCATTTCGGATGCCATAACACCACTTTTTTCCCAAGCTTCCCATCTTTGTTTTAAAAGGGAACCATTTGGCATGCTATCTGGATCATGTTGGCCATAGAAAGAATCTTTTGATTGAGCAATACCTTCAGCAAAGTTATAATTTTTTTCTTTACAGACTTGAGACAAAGCTTCTACTACGTGGCGATTAGCAATTGCAGGATATTCAATTGGAACATACTGAACAGTAGTTCCTTCATCTCTAATTGCACCAGTAATAATTACACCTTCTAAATCTTCGTTATAACTTTCTGGGCAAATACGGCCACAGGTACCGACTCTTATAAAAGTATCTGCGCCACAATGAATTAATTCTTCAATAGCTATTGCAGTAGATGGGCAACCCATTCCTGTACTACAAACAGAAACTTTTACCCCATTTAACTCGCCTGTCCATGTTTTATGTTCTCGATTATGCGCTACCAGTCTTGGATTATCTAATTGTTTAGCGATTTTATCAGTTCTAAAAGGATCTCCTGGTAATAAAACATATCTTCCAATATCACCTTTTTTACAACAAATATGGTATTGCTTACCTTCTTCATTTAATACTTCTTTACTTGCTAGTTGCATAATCTACTCCTTCTTTTGTTTCAGTTGTATTAATATCTAAAATAACCACTCCAATAATTGAAATAATGATCATTATTAATGTAAATTTAAACGATACACCAATGCCAAACATTGCAACTAATTGACCTGTAACAATTGGTGTTAATATATCAGAACCACCACTAGCCGTTCCTACTAAAGATCCAGCTACACTGATTCTTTTGTATCCAATCCTTGTTGCTATCGCCACAATAACACTGAATAGCACTCCTAAGAAAAAACCTGCAACAAATAATAAAACAAAGTAAAATCCAACTTTATTTATAACTAATGCAAAAAATATTGCTACAAAGGCTAAAATATTATTAAACAATAGTATTTTAATTTCTTTTATATGTTCTAAAACTTTAATGAAAAATAAAGATCCAATAACACAACCTGTATTATAAATGGTTAACATAAAGGCAGAATTAGATTGAGTTAATCCGAGGGTTTCTCCAAAAGTTGAAATGTATAAATTAAGTGAATTAACAGTAGCACTATATGAAGCACAAATAACAGCTAATACAATATATGCTAAAATCATATTTTTCTCATATAAAGGTTTTACTAAAGGAGTATTATCAGGATGGACTTCTTTAGCCCAATTAACTTTTAAATTAGAAAAAGCAATGGTACAGAGCATTACAATTGGAATGATTAATAAAATATAATATGCATAATTAAATTCTAGTTTATAATGCAATAAAATACCAATTATAAATGGGGTTGCAAATGTACCCATACCAAATAATGCTTGACCAGCACTCAGAGCACCAGAGTAATTTTTTTTAGTCGAAAAACTAAGTAATACTGGACAAACAGCATCTTGAGCGCCCATTCCTACACCACCACAATAGGCAACAAACAAACCAAAATAAAAATTTCTTATTGATGTAATTCCACCTAAAAAAACACTTATTAATAAAACACCTATAACTAAAACTTTTATAGGGCCAAATTTTTCTACTAATCTACCGGTAAGATAAACAGTAGTAACTCTACCTAAAGCAAAAGCAGAACCTAATAATACAACTGACTGTAATCCTAAATTATACATTTTAACTAATTGCGGTAAGCTACTGCCAATTAAAATACAAGCAGCTCCTGTTAAAAAATACATTGCAAATGCTAAAAAAGAGAACGTTTTATATTTTTTATTCATGATTAACTACTTTCATTATTTCCTTTACAGCATCATCCATATGTATAATACTATTATTTATATTCAGACTTTTACAAATATCACTAACAATTGGTTGCTTTAAATTTGCCTTTTCTAAAGTTTCAAAATCCCAAAATATATCTTCTGGTTTACCAATTTTTACCACCTTCTTTTTGGCCATAACTATAATATTAATAAAATTATTAACAACAAATTCCATATCATGTGATATTGTAATTACGGTTTTATTTTTTGAATGGAGAGTAGATAGAATTTTGCTCAATCTTTCATTTCCTATTTTATCCTGTCCTGCAGTTGGTTCATCAAAAATTAATATTTCAGTATCCATCGCTACTACTGCAGCAATAGTTACAAATTTTCTAATTGACAAAGGCAAGTTATAGGGATTTTCTTCTCTAAATTCTGTAAGATTAGTTAATTCAAGAGCATAGTCTACTCTCTCTTTAATTTCTGAATCATCAAGTTTCATCATCTTTGGACCAAACTCAATTTCACTCTCAACTGTTGAATGAAATATTTGATCATCAGGATTTTGAAACACATATCCCACATATCTAGAAATTTGCGCAGTAGTATAATCTTTTGTATTTAAATCCCCGATTAATACATCACCATTTGTTGGTTTTAATAGGCCATTCATCATTTTTACAGTTGTGGTTTTTCCAGCACCATTTTGTCCAATGATTGCAATATTTTCCCCACCCTTTATTTCCATGTTTATATTATCAACTGCTAGAAAATCACCAGGATAGGAAAAACTTACATCTTTTAATATTAAATCTTTCATTATTTACCCATCCTTTTCTTTTCTATTAAATCTAAGAGTTGTTTTTTTGTTATAGGTAATTCTGGTATATCAAGTCCAGATTCTTTTAGCCTTTCCCCTAACAAAGTAACTTGTGGTAAATTTATACCATAGTCCCTTATGCTAAGATCAGATAATACTTTTCTAGAATTTCCTTTCTTTATCATTTGAGAATTATGTAAAATAATCATTTCATCACTATATTCAGCTAATAAATCTATTTTATGTTCAACAAGAATTATTGTCTTTTTTTCTTCTTTTAACTTTCTAATTATTTTAAATACACTTTCTGTGCTTTGTGGATCTAATTGGCTTGTTGGTTCATCAATTATTAATATTTCAGGTTCCAAAACTATTACTGAAGCAAGGGCTACTCTTTGCATTTGTCCTCCTGATAATTCAAAAGGACTTTTTTCTGCTAATTCTAAGATATCTGTTAATTTCATGATATTAATTACTTTTTTTTCTATTTCATTAACATCAACTCCAAAGTTTTCTAACCCATATGCGACCTCTTCAAAAACTGTACTTTTAATTCCGCTTATCTGAGTAAAAGGATTTTGAAATACATAACCTATTTTTCTTGAAATCTGATCTTCATAGGAGGCTAAAGCTTTACCCTGTACTAATATTTCTCCTGTTAATTCACCTTTATAAAAACTAGGAGCAAACCCTCTAAGAATAGAGCACAATGTTGTTTTACCAGAGCCATTTTCTCCTATAACACCATATAATTTACCTTTTTCAATTTGTAAATTAAGATCTTTTATAGCAGGCTTTTCTGCTAATGGATAAGTATATGTTATGTTTTTACACTCTATTTCATAATCCATAAGTATATTCTCCCTGCTAAAATTAAAATTGTTAATATAATACTTATAGTTAGTATTAATTTTTCATATCCTGACTTTTCTAAATTGAATAAATGAGTTCTATTTCCTTTAATAGAAAAACCTCTAGCCTCTAATGTTAAAACACGCTCTTCGGATCCAATTATGCCTCCAAGTATTAAAGGTACTAAGGTTGGGAAAAAAGCTTTCATTCTAACTTTTAAATTACCTTCAGTTTCAACACCACGAGCTCTTTGTGCATCTAAAATTGTTTGGCTATTTTTACCCAAAATCTTAATCATTTCTAAGGATGAAGTAAAAATATAGGCTACTTTGAAACTCATACCAGATTCTTCTAAACACCTTGAAATTTCTTTAGTTGTTGTTGTTTGTAACATCCAAATAAAAATCCCTGCTATATTGAGCACTAAAAATCCTAAACAAATTGCAGTTTGCAATCCTTTTTCCCTAATTGAAATAAAATGCCATTGCCACAAGGTTGATCCCCCAGAAACAACAAAGGTTTGAACTACAATAATAAATAATGCAACAATAGTAACTGCTTTCATTGATTTCATGCATTTTTTAAATTCACCTGTTATAGCGAACATCAGTGGGACAAGTAAAAACCAAGGAATTAGTAGCAAAGCTAATTTATAATCAGTTAATTTAATTGTATTAATAATAAATGTACTAATTGAAAATAAAATAACAACTTTAAATTTAGTTGCAGGATATAATCCGGCTATTTTATTTTTTTTATGTATTTGTATTTTTTCAGTAAATGTTTTTTCCATAATTATTTATGCCAACTTAAAATTAGCTAGCTACTACTCCTTTTGTTATTAAGTAATAATTATTTAGTTATTTTCTTCTTTCTCAGCTTTGTCAGCTTTTGTTTTATCGGCTTTGTCTTTCTTTGTTTTTCTGCTTTTTACGTAGAACATACCACAACTAAACTTCACTAAGTTTCTATCTGGGATAACTTTGATAACTGCAAAACTAATTAAGAATGAAATAATTCTATCAAGTACTGTAAAGATACCTTCTGTACCAAAGAAAGCTGCCCAAATGTTAGCTCCAGCTGCCATAGCTGTTGCTGTAATTAGGGAAGTACCACTACCGGTAACTCCACCAAACATTAATACAACAATTGGTGCTGATGAAAGGATTGAAGCAGCTGCCATTACTAGCATTGCAACTACCCATTTCCACCAAACATTGAAATAATCATGTCGAGCAAAAGCACCAGTAACTAATCCTGCAATAATTGCCACAGGGATAAAAGCAAAGTTAACTGGATTTGCAATTCCTGTAAAAATATTTGTTAATAACCCAGTTACAGCACCAACCCAAGGACCACATAACATAGCGGTAAAAATTGTTCCAATTGTATCTAAATACATTGGCAACTTAAGTAAAGATGCTAACTGTCCTCCTACAAAATTAACAGCTACTCCGACAGGAATGATTAACAATGCAAGCATTGAAAAATCATCTTTGATAGAAAATTTTGGTTTTCCCTCTTTAATCATATTCATAACCTCCTATATGATCATAATACTAATTTACATCTTTTCTACTCCTATTGATAAATAGAGCATTATCAGTAAACTCGGTATTAAAAAAAGTCTTATTAACATAAATTTTATTATTTGTTTTATTTAAAACTATTTGCTGCAAAACCAAAATTGGAGTATCTTTTTCAACATTTAATTTTTGCTGATAGAATTTTGTAGCTTTTTCTGTGGTAATATTACAAAATGATGAATACCCTAAGTCTTCATAGGCTTGAATAAATTCTTTAATTGAGTATTTATGGAAATCAATTTCTTTAGAAATAGAAGTCGGGATAAAATCTTCTACATAAGCAAATATATTATCCGGTTGTGTTTTGTTCTTTATCACTCTTGAAACAAAATACATAGTTGAACTGTCACTATTTAATACTTTACCCACAATTTTACTTATATCTTCTATTGTCAATTTTATATCATCAACAACAACATTATATCCCATCTTTAAATAAGTATTTAAGATTGTATCATAAGAGCCAATTTGCAATAATCCGAGATAAGGAGTATTTGCAACAAAAGTTCCAGCTCCCTTTTTTTTATAGATTATCTTATCTTCATGTAATACTTGAAGAGCTTGTCTTATTGTATTTCTTGAAACATTTATTTCTTTTGCTAATTCATTTTCCGGTGGAAGCTTGTCCCCTTCTTTCATTTTCTCTATTTTAGAGAATAACTTTTTATAAGCATCAACATATTTGGGTTGTGATTTCCCAAGTTTGTTTATGCTATATTTTAATTCTTCGTCTTCTTTTATCATAAACGCACCTTATTATTTACTTTATGCTTGATATGGTACATTCACATGTTCAACTTGTCAAACAATATTTTAATAAAAAAAGAACAACTTCCCAAATATTAGCAAAGTTGTTCTTTTTTTCTTTCTATTTTTAGAATTAGGGTGTACTATTAGTTTTAGCTAAGAAAGGAGTTTAAAACAATGCAAAAAATAGTTTTTGTATCTCACTGTATTTTAAATGTTGCATCTAAAGTTGTTATGTATAATAAAGAAGAAATGGATAAAGAAGAGGCTTTAAGAAAGGAATTTCTTAAGAAAGCTATAAATAACGATGTACAAATTATTCAGTTACCTTGTCCTGAATTTACTTTATATGGTGCAAAAAGATGGGGGCATGTTAGTAATCAGTTTAACAATGTTTTCTTTAAAAACCATTGTAGGAAAATTCTAGAACCTATTATTGAACAAATTCAGGAGTATTTAGACAATCCTGAAATGTTTAAACTGTTAGGTATTGTTGGCATAGATGGTAGTCCTAGTTGTGGTGTTGATTATACTTGTTTTGGTAATTGGTATGGTTCTTTTGAAGATAGAGAAGACCTTGATCAAACTTTAGCTTCTTGTAAATTTGATAAAGGTAATGGAGTGTTTATTGAGGTTTTAAGAAACATGCTAAGTGAAAACAAAATTGATGACAGAGTTAAAGTTACTGCTTTATTTGCTGATGAAAGAGAGAAATGTTTAGAGATGATTAAATAATTGTGATTAATCATATGTAATGTATAATTTATCCATCTCATATTTTTTTCATTTGTGAAAATATATTACTTTTTATCGTATAGGATAGAAAATAATAAAAGCTTATAAATATCTTAATTTAACCAATTAGTAAATAATTTACAGATTATTTTTGATAAATTAAAATCTAAATAATATGTTTTTTATTAGAAAAAAAAATTAGACTAGATTGATATGCCCTCATTTAAGTTGACACTTAGAAGTTAACTGAACCTCCTCTAGTTTACAGCTAGAGGAGAATCTAGAAATATGAAAAAAAGAAAGCACCAAACAATTAGTAATAAGCTTAATGCTATTACAAAGTATTTAACTAATGAAGCAACTATTGCTGACTTAGCTAGAGAATATGATGTTGGATACCCCACAATACTAAAATGGGTAAATGAAAGAAATGATATCCTTGTTAAATGTAAGGATTCTGTTAAAATATATTCACAGGCTACCCAAGATTCAAAAGCTATAATGGAAGAGTGAATATATGGCAAAGAAAATTATTAATAGTGATGATTTAATAAAAGAGAATCTTAAGTTAAAGAAAGAGCATGAATGGGATAAGCCTAAAATAGCTTACCTAGAAAGCATGCTAGAACTTAATGGAATTGATCCTAATAAGTACCGTAAAAAAAAAGAGAAGAAGTAATCCTTTCTGCATTAACTAACAAGGATGTCAAAAATATCACAATGCTTTGTGCTATTGCTGGAATTTCACGTGAGACCTACTATAAATATTTAAGGAACAAAGATAAAGAAACTTTAAACAACCAAATACTTGAAGTTATTAAAACTGTTCAAAGCAAGACCTCTTATGCAATTGGACATAGGCCAATGAAAGAAGAGTGTAAATGAAGCTTTAAACATAAAAGTTGGAGAAGGTCGAATTCTTCGTTTAATGAAAGAAAATAACTTGTTATCGCATGTTAGAGTAAAAAAATGGACACCTTTACAATATAAAAGAAGAAAAGAAATGAAGGTTGGGAAACCTAAAGATTTGATAAAACAAAACTTCTTTAGTGGTACACCAAGAAAAAGGTTTGTTGTTGATATTACTTATTTATATTGCTTAGAGAAGATGTATTATTTAAACACAATTATGGATTTATTTAATAGAGAAGTAGTCGCTTGGAGAATTAGTGATAGTCCTAATAGTGAACTATGTGTGAATACATTATTAGATCTTTCAAGCAAATATGATTTAAATGATTGCATAATTCACACTTGTTGCAGGTACAAGCTATGTAAATAATAGCTATATGGATTTAATGGAGAAGCTTAATGTTAGAATGAGTGTTTCTGTGGGAAATTGTTATGACAATGCAGCAGAAGAATCTCTAAATTCAATAATAAAAACAGAAGCTTTTTATACAGAATTTGGGAAGAAAAACTTTAAAAATAGACAAGTAAAAGCTGAATTAGTACTAGCTAAAACTCAATGGTTTATACAGAATGTATAATTTAGTTAGAAAGAAAAAAGGACTTAAGTAGCAAACTCCAATAGAAAGATTAGAGAAAAATCCTAAAGGAACTTTACCCATTATATATAACCCTGAATTGACACTATAAGAAATAGTGCTAAAATACTAAAAACAGTATTTTACTATTTAGGAAGAAGTGGATCCTAAAGTGTCAACTAATTTGGGTGCAGACTATCTTAAAACTCCAAAATACTGGGTAAATTTTATTATTATTGAAATAACCATTAACTTGAAGCTCATACAAAAACAATACTTAAATGAAAATTATATATAGGTTCTTATTTTTTATTGCTACTTTTATTTAATTTTTTAATTATTTAGAATATATTTATCTAATCTTTCTTGAACATACTTTAAACTTTTTCTATACGAAATGTCGTTATCTAAATGCTCAATGATCATTGGCATATTTACTGAAACAGAATTCGCTAATTCGGCATATTTTTCTAAATTAATATTACCTTTTCCACATTCGGTTTCTTCTAAATGCAAAGTAAAGTCAGATTTTAAATTGACATCTTTTATATGGCAACTCTTTATATTATCGCCTAATGTATTAAAAATCTCATCCATAAATTTTTCATTAAAAAAATATTTTTCTACACTAGTAATCCAATTTATAACATCCATATGAACTGCAAAATGCTTTCTATTCACATCTTTTATTAACTTTAGATATTGGGAAGGATTTAAAGGAATCATCCACGGCATTGGTTCTAAAGTATAGTAAGTATGCTGTGGATTAACGCTATCAATAATATGTTGAATTGCCTTCACATTTAAATTCCATGCTTCTGAGGTTAGATTAGCTTCATATGGATTATCCCAAATTTCACCTAACGCACCACTTACGTTCACACAACAATTGGCTTTAATTTTATCTGCTAATGATAACTGTCCAATACACCTTTTTATAGAAGCTTCTCTTTCTTTCTTACTTGGAGAAATAGGATTGCACCAGGCACCAACTTCAGCAATAGTAAGATTATTTAATCGAGCCTGCTCATAAAAATCATTTATTTCTGTTTCACTAGAGGTATAATCTAATGGGAACACAACCGAACCGCAACCAAGAGAACTAAGCTCTTTTCCCCATTTTTTAGCATCTAAGATGCTAAAAGAAGTTGCTAAACCTAATTTCATACTTAAATCTCCAAATTTCAAATAATTTCTTGTACCATAACTAATCCAATTCAAATAGAATTCTACAAAAGTTCTCCGTTAGACTTTATTACAGACTTATACCAAAACCCAGAATCTTTAATTATTCTTTTTTGGGTTTCATAATCAACATATACCATTCCAAATCTTTGGGAATATCCTTTTTCCCATTCAAAATTATCTAGCAAACTCCAAAGAAAATATCCTTCTATATCAATACCCTCTTCGTAAGCTTTTTTAAGCTCAATTAAATATTGATGTACAAAATCTATTCTATTCGGATCATGTACTTTACCATCAATTGAAATCCAATCATGAGCTGCCATACCATTTTCAGATATAATAATTGGTAATTTATATCTCTCATACAAAAATTTAGGTCCCCAATAAAGAACTTGAGGAGTTACAGGCCAATCACAACTCGTAAGAGGGGAACCTTTTTCTGCTTCTATTACCTTATAGCTTCCATTATTATCACTAATAACAGCTTTCCCGTTGTATATATTTTGACAATAAAAATCTAATGGTTGACAAATAGTATCCATATCTTCTTGATTTATATTCGGCAAATCTTCTTTAAATATTTCTAAACCTTTTTCAGGATATTTACCTAATATAATTGGATCACTCCACCAACTTACGTTCCACATATAATTTTCTTGATTAGTATCAATATCAAAATATGCCTTTTTAGCTGCTTCAATATCTTCTTTTTTATTAGTCGCAGGATAATAAACAGAACTAGTGGGGGCATAGCCAACTTTGAATTCATTTCCAAGTTCTCTAATAGCTTTAACAGCCTTTCCATGAGATAAAAGTACGTTATGAGCCATCTCTAATACAGTTTTTCTTGAACAAATTGTTCCTGGTGCATGAACACCTGTAACATGGCCTAATCCTATAAAGCATTGTGGTTCATTAAATGTAATGTAATATTTAACTCGTTGCCCCATAAAAGAAACAAATTCTTTTACGTATTCGACAAAATAATCAGAAATATTAGGATTCTGCCATCCTCCAATTTTAAATAATTCATATGGTAAATCCCAATGATAAAGAGTTACAACAGGTTCAATATTATTTTCTATAAGTAAGTCGATAAAATCCCTATAATATTCTAATCCAGCAGGATTAATAGCACCATACCCATTTGGAATAATCCTACTCCAAGCAATTGAAAATCTATAGGCTTTTAGCCCTAGCTGCTTCATTATCGAAACGTCTTCTTTGTTTCTATTATAACTATCAGAAGCAATTTCTCCAGAATCACCATTTAATACTTTTCCAGGTTTGCTACAAAAATCATCCCAAATAGTATATCCTCGTCCATCTATATTTGTAGAACCCTCTATTTGATAAGAAGCAGTTGCGGCGCCCCACATAAAATCTTTTTTAAAAGTCATATATATATTCCTAAATTTGTACTTAAAAGCTTGTTAATAACTCAATAATTGTTTTTAATTTATCCCTTGCATCTATATAAACAAATTTTCCTGAAGCATCAGCATAATTTCCTGTTTGAACAACATTCATGCCTTCTTCCTCTAGTTTTTTAATCTTTTTATCCACATCTTTTACTTGAAAAGCTATATGATGAAGACCTTCACCCTTTTCATCTAAAAGATTTCTCCAAATACTAGGTTTATCATCAGGTTGAATTAATTCTAGTTGAATATTTGCTAAATCGAAGAACATCAACTTACAGGATGCATCAGATCTCTCACCAAAAACTTCACCTTTCACTATTCTATCTTCTCCTGAATCAAGGATTGGAGGTAATTCAACACCAAAAAACTTAGAATAATTTTTCCCAGTTTCTATAATATCATTTACTACTAAACCAATTTGACAGACTACATCTGTATTTAAAACGTTCTCCATTTATATTACTCCTATTTAATTTAATTTGGATTGTATCTAAAAATATTAGACACATTTTCAAAAATTTTTTCAGATAATAAGTTATTACTTATTTGTGTTAATTCTTTATAAACAATTTGAGATAATTTATAATTATTATCATTAAACATACTTATAATCTGATTTGATTGTGAGATATTTTTCATGCTAATTAAACATGAAACAACACTTTGATTTTTTAAAGCCCACTCTATTGCTAATTTAGCTAGAGGTACATTTTCTCTAATTGCTATTTTCTTAAATTCTTCAACAGTTTCATAAATAAGTGGCCAAACATTTGGCTGAAAATATATTGAATTTCTTCTTACATCACCTTCATCTAATTCTAAGTTTTTAGCATATTTACCAGTTAGAATACCTTGAGCCAAAGAGCTGTAAACTACTAAATCAATATTATTTTTCTTACAGTAAGGAATAACTTCATATTCATCCTTTCTCCATAATAAGTTATAGCACAATTGATACACATCAAGGTGTCCAACTTGATTTATATCAATCAAATTTTTAATAGACATATTGCTAGCACCAATAGCTTTAATAAGTCCCAATCTACGGCATTTTTCTAGGCCAATCATCATATCTTTTAAGTCAATATTTTTTTTTGGCCAGTGAATGTATAATATATCTATAAAATCTAATCGAAGATTCCTAAGAGATTCTTTTACTAAAGGAACCACTTCGTCTTGAGAAACTGCATGAAACTTTGTTCCAACCACAAATGATTTCCTATTTATCTGGTGTAAAACATTTCCCAAATATTTTTCACCTAATCCTTGATTATAATCTTGAGCGGTATCAAAAAAGTTTATACCATTCTTATAGGAATTGTTAATAACATTCTCAAAATTATTTTTATATTGCTCATCAGGGTTATAAATGCTTCCACCAGTTCCAATAACTGTAATACCTTGGTTAGAAAAGGTTAATACTCTTTTTTCCATCTTGTTTACTCACTTTGTTTTTGAAGCTCTTGTATGCAAAGTGTTGTCCCTATCTTATCTTTAGTATTAAAATAAGCATATTTACCACCTATATAACTTCCAAAATGGAACAAATTAAATTCACATTTACCCAACATTTCTTTAGTTTTATGAAAATCATCAGTATCAAAAACAATTGAGAAGATTCCTTCACCACTTTCTTCCTTAAAGGTTGCCCAAGGACTATGTTTATCTATAGGCTGAATTAATTCTATAATTAAATTATCCATAACTAAATTCGCAATTTTTACTTCACCTGAAATTTTTTCACCGTGATATATTGTTTGAACATTAGGATCTTTATTATCATTTGCTGCACTTACGATATCTACATCTTTAAAATCAAACATTATCTTAAAATTATCTAAAGCTTTATATATATCATCAACAACTAACACAATTTTTGATATTTTTTTTTGTATTTTAGACATACTATTATTTTTCTCCTTTTGGTTTTCTAAATAAAATAACTACAAATAACATAGCTATTACCAGCATTATGCAACTCATCGCAGAAGCATACCCCATTTTAAAATATTGAAAGGCATTCTTATAAAGAAAGAGTGAATAAAAAATAGTTGCACCATTTGGCCCACCATTTGTAATAATTAAAGATTCAGCAAATGATTGAAATATTGCAATCAAACTTGTTAAAATATTAAATATTATAACAGGTCTTAAAACAGGTACTGTTATATGCAAATGTTTTTGCCAATAACCTGCACCATCAAGCTGTGCTGCTTCATAATAGGTAATAGGGATATTATTTATACCCGCTAACAAAATAATTATTGCTTTACCAGAGCCCCAAATCAACATAAGTATAAAACCTGGTTTTGCCCAAAATGGACTAGAAAACCAACCAGGACCTCTCAAATTAAAAAATCTGAAAATGCCATTCACAATCCCAGTATCAGGATTTAAAATCCAAATCCATAAAATCGAACTTATTACAAGTGGGATCAAAGTAGGTAAATAGAATACTACTCTATAAAAAGATGCCCCTTTTATTCTTTTATCACTTAATAGAATTGCTATAAATATCGTAAATACTGTATCGATACTCAATCCGATAAATATCATATAGAGTGTATTGCTTAATGCTTTTATAAATACATCATCATTTGTGAATAAATTAATATAATTCTTAAATCCTACAAACTCTGGTTTTGATATTACATTATAATCACAGAGAGAATAATACATTGAATTTATTAATGGTTGTAAATATAAAAACAAAAAACCAACTATCCAAGGCAAAAGAAATAAAACAATTGTAATATTTTTAATCAAAGTATTTTTCTTCATTCCACTACCCCTTTATTCCCGTCATTGTTATACCTTCAATAAAATATTTCTGTAATACAAAAAATAATATAAAGACAGGTAATACCATACAAACTCCAGCAGATAATAACAAAGTCCATCTAGGATCATTTTGACTCATTATTTGCTGAATACCTAGAGATAATGTATAAAGCTTATTATCGCTTAAAAATACCAGAGGTCCTATAAAATCATTCCAACAATTTAAAAAGGTGAAAATCATTGAAGTAACAATAACTGGTTTGGAAAGGCTCATGACAAACTTTAAATATATAGTAAACTCGGAACTACCATCTATTTTCGCCGACTCAAGAATATCTTTCGGGATTTCTTTGAAAAATTGTCTGTACAAGAAAACAAAGAAGGGCGGTGCTAAATAAGCTGGAACGATTAATGGATTTAAAGTACCTATCCAACCAAGTTTATTAAACATTACAAATAGAGGAATCATTGTAACTTGGAATGGCAACATCATTGTTAAAAGAACTAAATAGAAAACTTTGTCTCTATATTTCCAATTTAAACAAGAAAAAGCATATGCTACCAAAGAACAAGAAATTACAACACCTATTATATTACCTGCAACAATAGTTAATGTATTTCTCAAATATAGAAAGAAAGGGAATTGTACTAATGCTGTATGGAAATTACCCCATTGAGGAGTTTTAGGAAACCAAATTGGAGGATTGGCAAACAATTCAGTATTTGTTTTAAGGGCTCCAGAAAGTAACCATAAAAGTGGCAAAATATATAATAAAGCCATCAAAGTTATTACAAAATAAATTGAAATCATACCAATATTAATTTTTCTTGGCATGGAATATTTTATTTTTTTCATATAAAATTACTCCTAATTTGGGTTATCTTTCAAAATAGATTAATAACCCAAAATGTCTAAATTAATTATTGATTATCAAGTTCTTTCTGGAATTTTTCTTGCATGGCATCTAATAAAGGTTTTGGATCCAAATGTTCATAAATCACTTTATCAATAACTAGCAATAATTCATCTGATATTTCTGAAGAAATCGATATAAGTCCAGGATGTCCAGAATTTGGATTATTAGCTATTTCTAATTCCATTTTATAAATAGGATCTTCATTTTCATACCAAATGATTGATGGATCTGCACCTTTCCATGCACTCAAGCTTCTCCAAGTATTAATATTTGAGGCTGATATTTCAGGTTTACTTGCAAATAAAATAAACTTTATAACAGCATCAATATTTTTAGTTCCTTTAGGGACTAAGAAAACATTAGTTCCCATAACCGAAGCATTTTTACGCCCATCACTAGGTGCAGGAATAGGTGCAACTCTATAATTTACATCTGGAGCATACAACTTAATTGCATTTGTGAACCAGTTACCATTAACTGTCATAGCAACCTTTCCATTGAAGAATGGATGATCAGGAGAAAAAGCTCCTCCAAAACCTTTTGAGAAAGCTTGAATTCTTTCAGGATCATATTTTTCACCATAATCTTTCAACCAATTTAATGTATTAACTAAAGGTTGTGAATTCAATTGTAACTTATTCTCTTCTACATTGTAAAATGTTGTTCCAAACATCCAACCCCAAAGATAAGCATTTTCTTGTGCAGCATCTAACCAAGGAACAAATCCCATTCTTTCAATATTTCCTTTAGAAGAAATCTTAGTTAATTTTTCAGCAGCAGCATCCAACTCTTCAATTGTTGAAGGTGGATTATCTGGATCTAAACCTGCTTCTCTAAATAAATCCACATTATAATATAACATATTTACGTTTGAATCATGTGGAAATATATAGGTTTTACCATCAAATTTCATAATATCATAAAAAGCTGGTAATAATTGATCCTCATCAAAACCAGCTCTTGCTAAAGCGTCATCTAAGGGTTCTAAAGTACCTTTTGAAGCAAAGGCATATGAAAGTGGATATGAATTACTTATAACAACATCAGGAGCTTTACCACCTGCAATTGCAGCAAGCAATTTACCATTTTTTAAACCTCCATCATCAGGTACATAAATTGCATTTACTTTAATATTTGGATATTTCTTCTCAAACTCCTCAATCCTCCACATATCCCATTTTTCAGAATCGCCACCCCAAGGATACCAATAGGTAATTTCAACTTGTTCATTTTCATCTGAATTAGTTTGGCTTTCAGTTTCCGTATTACCACTTGCCGATAATCCAAAAGTTATAAAAAGCATTATAACTAAACTTAGAAAAAATTTTCTGTTTTTCATCTTCTTCTCCTTTTTGTTTTTATTTTAGAACACGTGTTCTAAAATGCTAAAAATTTTTATTTCTTCTTACATGAATGCCGTTCAAGTAGAACAGAATTTTGTGTATAAATATTTGAATCACCAGTATCGGTTTTATCAAGAATGCAATTGATTACTTTTTTTGTTAAGTTAAACATTATTTCTTTAAAATCAAAAGCAAAAGTAGTTAATGGTGGATCTGAATACTCGCCCATTGGCTCTCCATCAATACCGATTATGGAAATATCTTCTGGAACTTTATACCCATATTTTTTTAAAGCTTTTATTACGCCAAAAGCAACATTGTCATTTAAAGCTACAATAGCTGAAGGTAAAATATAATTTTTTTGCAAAAAATTTACCATACTTGAATACCCAGCTTTCTCATTAAAATCAGATTCTATAACACACTCTGGTCTAATTTTTAAACCTAAATTACTTATTGTATCATTTGCCCCCTTAAATCTAAAAACTCCGGCATGTCTTTTTTGAGACCCTTTAAAAACAGCAATATCTGTATGTCCTAAAGAATAGAGATATTTTACCGCATTACTTGTAACATCATAATCATTGAAGTTTGCAATAAATCGATTACTCTCACAAGGATCAACAACTGTGTGATCATAAATTCCAATGGGATATTTATCCTTAATTAAATCTTCAATTATTGGTTCGTTATCATTGAATCCAATAAATATTCCACCACAGACACGTCTTTGGGAAAAAACCTCTTTAATCGATTTACTACATTCATCATTTATATTAGAAACAATATAGAATAAAACATGGAATGACATTCTTTCAGCTGCCTCAGCCACATATGATATCATAGAATTAATTAAGGGACTTTGACTAAAGTTCTCATCCCTACTTAGTAAAAAAAAGCCTATAGTATCTCCTTTAGTTTTTTTAACAAGCGATTGAGCTGATAAATTTGGCACATAATTATACTTTTTAATTCCATCTATAACAAGTTTTCTTGTCTTGTTTGAGACTCCTGGATAATTATTAACAACTTTACTTATTACAGATCTACTCACACCTAATTTATTAGCTAATTCTTTACTATTAATTTGTTTTTTTTCTGACATTTTCTTTTCTTTTTTTATTTTATATAAAAAATGTAACACGTGTTCTATATGTTGTCAACTAAATTTTATATGTATATTTTGTTTTAAATAAAGCTAATTATATATTTAGACTGGTCCCCATAACATAGACAGCAGAAAAACTTAATAATTTAAAGAAAATCATAATTATTACATTCAACTTCTTTAGAATTATCTTAAATATTAACTATAATATTTTGATTTTAAAATAATAATTATTTGCTTAGCAAATTTGAAATGATGAAATTATATTTAGTTAATGCTATTTAAGAATATTTCTAATATATCATCCAAAAATATTTAGAAATTTATATTACTACCATAAATTTTATTAAATATTTTATGATTCAATCATAAAAAAACAATATTTTTCAAATATCAATCTATAAACACCAAGTCATAAATTACATTGTTTCAAACCTATTTTTAAATAAATATTTATAAATTACCAACAAATTACAATTGTGAAGAACTCATAGATAAGCTCAACACAATTGTATTATAAGTTTTAAGAAAAGATTGCATTCTATTTTATATCATAAACACTTCTTACTTTTATATTAATTGGATTTCCTTCTAAAACTTTAACAATTCTTATACCCTTTTCCATATCAAAGAAATTATCTTCTAATACAAAATCTTCATTATCACTATAGAGTTCTATATTCTTAGCATAGTTTTCACATTCAACTACTATAGAATTATCTTGAACATAAGCTTTAATCTTTGGATCTTTAAAATGATAATGCTTTGGTTGGCAAAAAAGAATTGAACCTTCGCTTACTATTTTTCCATTAACCTTATAGTTATAAGAAAGATGGTTTTCCCTATAATCAGTTGAATTAAAATCAATCTTTTCTAACCAGAAAGACTCCAAGCTATTAACAGAAACTTCAACTTCATCTTGTTTAATAATATTAGATTCACTATCAACTAATGACCAACAGACATTGCCTGAAACATTATTTAAAGTTTCATTTGTCACACAAATTTTAGCTGTTGTTTTTATTTCATTTTTTCTTTCTGCAACGACTGATTTCATACAAGTGGATTCACTTTCCTCTTCTACACTTATCATAATAGGACTAAAGAACCTCTTTGCATAATAGTGAAGAGCTTTCCATCTACCAAAATAATCTATTGAAGCCCAAGAAGCTACTGGCCAAATATCATTTAATTGCCAATAAATGGCACCCATGCATCGACCCCTATTACGTCTCCAGTGCTCAACTCCATATTTTATAGCTTCACCTTGTAATAATTGGGAGGCATAAAGCAAAGTATCAAAGGAAGTTGGATATAGATAATTCATAGATAAATAAGTTAGAATTAAGCCATTTGCTCCAGGGTTTCTTTGATGCATTTCTAAAACATGAGAAAAAATGTTTTTATCTTCTTCTAAAGCAAAGGAATCTATAGTTTTCTCACAAGGGAATGATTGAAATCCAAATTCAGAAACATATCTAAAATGATAATTTCGATAATCACTAAAAGGTTTACCACCATGCCATACATCCCAATAATGAACATCTCCCATGTTCTCACTATTAGGATCATTAAATGAACCACCGGATGAAGGAGAAGATGGCCAATAAGGAGTTATTGGATCTACTCTTTTTAAGATATGAGGGATTACATGTTCATATAATCTTATATACAAGGCTCGTGTATTATTATCACTTGAATACTTGCCTTGGATTTCAAACATTTCCATCTCGTTATTACCACACCATAAACCTAAAGAGGCATGATGACGAATTCTACTAACATTTTCTTCTATTTCTTTAGTAATATTTTCTTCAAAATCAAAATCAAGTGGATAGTTTGCACA
This sequence comes from Sphaerochaetaceae bacterium, assembly GCA_963677735.1. Lineage (GTDB taxonomy): Bacteria > Spirochaetota > Spirochaetia > Sphaerochaetales > Sphaerochaetaceae > Pleomorphochaeta. Next base: position 288,382 of record OY782505.1, on the reverse strand, counting down.
AGAGAACATAAAGTCTTGCCAAACAACTAAGCCTAAATTATCACAAGCATCATAAAATTCATCACTAGGATAATAACCACCACCCCACACTCTGATACAATTAAAATTAGCTAATTTACATTGCGTTAATAATTTTGTAGTTTTTTCGGGAGTAACTCTTGATAAGATATTATCTTCAGGAATATAATCAGCTCCCATAGCAAAGAAATCAATTCCATTAATGCAATGAGAAAAACTCTCTCCCCATTCATCTTTTTTTCTAGATAAAGTTAATGTTCTAAGACCAATCTTCTTTTCCTTATAATCGATAACACAATTATCCTTAATTAATGATACCTTAACTTTGTACAAAGGCTGCGCTCCTAAACCATTTGGCCACCACAATTGAGGATCAATTATATTAAAGTCTTCTTTATTTTCTAAAATATATGATTTATTATCTGGAGATACTAATTCTATTTTTAAATCGGCTTCTTTAGATTGAGAAACATTAACATTAAGACTTACCTTATCTTTTGTATGGTTTTGCTTTATATCTATATCAACAATTTCACTTTCATCTAATGAGATTAATTGAATATTTTTCCAAATACCTGCATCAGGTAACCTAGGACCCCAGTCCCAACCAAACATACAATGCGCTTTTCTTAAATGTGGAAAGCCTTCCATTGCATGTTCACTTCCACCATAATAGTTGGTTTTATTTTCTTCTTTAATCCACTTTGTTGGTGAATCAATTTTTATTTCTATTGTATTTTCAGCTTGTAATATAGATTTTGGTACAGAAAATCTCCATTTTCTATACATGTTATTAGCCTTTCCAAGTTCTACATTATTAATTAAAATAGTGCATAAAGTATCTAAACCAAAACACTCTAAAACAATACTTTCTTTATTTTCTAACTCATTACTTAATTTAAAAGTTTTTTTAAATATGAAATCATTATCCATAATCTCTAGGGCTTTAAGCTCATTATCTCTAAAATATGGATCTTCAATCAAATTAGCTTCTAATAAAAATGAGTATACAGATCCTGGAATTTGTCCTTCTATATTATTTATTTCTAAAGATGGAATTGATAATTCCCATTTACCATTTAAATCTTGATGTATCATATGTTGTTTCATTATCCTTTAATTGCACCACTAACCATTCCATCCATTATTTTATTACTAAATAATGAATATAAAATTAAAGTAGGCAAAGTCGAAATTATCATTGCAGCCATTAATATTGGATAATTTGTAGTAAAAGAACCATTAAATAGAGCAAGACCAAGAGGAACAGTCCTCATATTAACACCTGTGGTTAATATTAAAGCAAAGCTAAACTCATTCCAACAATAAAAGAATGAGATAATAATTATTGTTGTTAAAATTGGTTTACACATAGGTAAAATTATTTTAAATAAAGTATGTGAAAATGAAGCACCATCTATACAAGCTGCCTCTTCCATTTCTTTGGGGATACTGTGAATATAACTTTCAGCTAAGTATATTCCAACTGGTAGTTGGAAAGCAAAATAAGGAATCACTAAAGTATAATAATGATTAACTAAATTTAATTTTGAAAAAATAACATATAAAGGAACCATTAAAGAGTGCACTGGCACTAACATGCCAAGCATAAATAATGAAAACAATATATTTCTTCCCTTAAATTCAAATCTTGAAATAAAGTATCCTACAACAAAGGCAAAGAATAGAATAAACAATAATGATAAACTAGTTACAAATATTGAATTTAACATATATCTTGGCATATCACTTGTAGTTAATACATGAAGATAGTTTTGAAAAGTAGGAGATTTTGGAAGAGCAAAGTTGTTTATATCGAATTCGCCTTGTGTTTTAAGGGATGAATAGAACAACCAAATAATTGGAAAAACACAAGAAAGAGATGATAAAAATACAAATAGATTCATCAAAATTTTCGAAATTGAAACTTTTCTAAATTTTATAACTTTTTTATTAATCATCTTAACTCTCACTTTTTTCTAATGTTATTTTTCTAGCAAGCATTGTAATAAAAATACTCAATACCAAAATTCCAATGGATAGAGAACTTCCATATCCCATTTTGTACCTGACAAATGAATTTTGGTATGCATGTAAAGCCATTACCATAGTAGCTGTACCAGGACCGCCCCCAGTCATAACATAAATGTGGTCAAATACTTTCATATTTCCTGATATACAAAGGGTTAAACAAACAACTAATGTCTTTCTAAGCATAGGTAGAGTAATAAACCAGAATTTTATAATAGGAGTAGCGCCATCTATTTCACTCATCTCCAAAATTGATTTATCAAAAGAGGAAAGTCCAGAGAGGATAATAATTAAAAAATAACCAATATTTTTCCAAATTAATGGAAAAGATACTAGTATAAGGGCAAGATTGCTATCACTTAACCAAGGTCTAACTAAATTATCAGCGCCCACTAATCTTAATAAAGAATTTAATAACCCATTATTATAGTCATAAAGCATAGACCAAATATACCCAACTACAACAGCTGATAATATAACTGGGAAATAGCTAACAGCTAAATGTGCCTTCTTTAATTTAATTGCTTTACTATTAATAAAGAGAGCTAAAATAAGGGCAATACCAATTTGTCCAATTATACAAATTATTGTTATGGTTAAGTTATTTAAAAATGATTTCCAAAATATAACATCATGGATTAACTTATTATAATTATCCAATCCAATAAATTTCATTTTAGGGCCACCTGACCACTTAAATAAACTATAATAGGATGCACTAATTATTGGTAAAATTATTACAAAAAAATAAATTAATATTGGTATTATTAAATAAACAATAAAAGTTGATTTCTTTGGTTTAAGGATTGATTTCATAAAATCTAACTCCATTTTGCTAGGAGAAAAACTCCTAGCAAATTTATAATATTATTCTTGACTTGCTAAATATTCTTCTTGAATCAATTTAGCTGCTTTTTCACTTGTTGTTCTTCCTGCTAAAAGTTCAACAAATTGATCATTCATAGTTGCGATAACTGAAGCATTAATATTAGCATCCCAAATTGGTGTGGTTTCTGTAGCACTATCAACAAAATTAATATATTTTTGATGAAGAGTATCTAATTCAACACCTTCACTTGGAGAAGTTTTGCATGTACCAATTAAACCAACATCAGTAATACCTTGGCTCAAAACAGGGCCTGAAACATACATTGCAAGTTTTTTTGCTTCTTCTAAAGCCTCACCTTCTAATTTACTATTAACTACAACAAACCAACCACAACCTGCAGCAATTGAAGTTTGACTTCCCTTACCATCTTTTACAGTTGGTAAGAATGCCATTTCAATATTTTCTTGCATTTCTTTAGAAGCATTAGATGCTAAATATTCAACATTCCAATAACCATCAATTACACAAGCAGCTTTACCTTGTAAGAATTGTGAACTAGATTGTTGGTGTCCAATAACTGCATAATCTGGATTTAAAGCACCGCTTTGTCCAATTTCTGTAGTTAAATCTAATAGTCTAATAAATTCTGGATCGGTAAAAGCTGCTTTATTATTTTGAGCAATTATATCATTAACCCATTGAGTACCAGATACTCTAGGGCCTAAAGCAGAAATCCATGATGAATTATATTGCCATTTACCATTATTTCCAAAGGAAATTGTATCAATTCCCATGGCTTCAAATTTTGGAATAGCAGCAAATAATTCTTCCCAAGTTGTTGGAAATTGATCATATCCAATCTTTTCCCATAATGCTTTGTTATAATATACCATAGTTGTTGCAGAAAATTGTAGTGGAGCACCATAAATTGCAGAGCCTTGTGTTACAGGTAGATATAGACCATCACGATATTCATCTAACCACTGACAATCATTAACTGCATCTGAAATATCTGCAATCATTTCATTGTCTACAAAATTAGGAATCCAAGAACCTTTAGCAGTAAATACATCTGGTAAATTATCAGCTGCAGCTAAAGATTGTAATTTGGTTTCATACTCATTATGTTGAATTTCAGTAATTGATAAGTTAATATCACTAATATCTTCATAACTTAAAAATGTCTCTCTTGGAACTTTTCTAGTATTATCTGTACTAGCCTCCTCTTTAGTATAATGATGCATTACATTAAGTGTTAAAGTGCCATCACTAGCTTCTTCTTTGCTACCACCTGCTATTAGTTGTGAACATACTAGCACGGTTAAACACAAAATTGTGAATATTTTTTTCATATTATTTCTCCTTTTTAATAAATAATGAATTTTTCTTTCTATTTCATATTCTCATTGTTTTTATATTTTGTAAAGAAAAAAAGAATATTTTTTTCATTTGATTGAAACTAACTTTCATAGTATACTTAAGAAAAAGGAAATATTATGGACACTAGTGTATATTACTCGATAAAGTCAAAGTATAAGATTTTAAGTAAGAAAGAAAAACTTATAGCAGATTATATAATAGATAAACCGCTTGACCCTATATCAACTAGCATCTCAAAGTTGAGTTCAAAAGTTGGAGTTAGCGAACCGACTATGGTTAGATTTGTTAGAAAATTAGGCTTTCAAAATTATCAGCAATTTAGGATAATACTTGCAAGAGAGATTGTTCCTGTTGATAGAAAGCCATTAAAGAAAGGTCTTGATTCAATTGATATTGCTTTTAATGCTTTAAAAACTTCTATTGAAGAAACCTCTAATAATATTGATAGAGGTGCGGTACAAAGGGTTGGAAAATTAATTAATGACTGTGAGAAGTTCTATATATTTGGAATGGGTGGATCTTCCCTCGTTGCTGAAGATTTATTTCATAGATTTATTGGTACAGGAATATGCTGTCAATTCTCTCCTGAATTTCATACCCAGCTTACCCTTTCAGCCCAATCTTGTGAAAAAGATTTGGCTATAATAATTAGTTTTACAGGAATAGATTTAGATGCAATTTCTATAGCCCAAGAGCTAAAAAATCAAAATTGTCCAGTAGTAGTTCTAACAGCACATGAACAATCTCCTATAACTGAGTTTGCTCAAGAACTATTAGTTGTTCATAATTCAAATCCATCTTTAGTTGTAGAAACTTTTGCTGAAAGAATGATTGCTCTAGCTATAATTGATGCACTTTATATTGAAGTTGCTGCAAACGAATCAAGAACTTATGATACTCAAATCAAAAAAACAAAGGATATTGTAGCATCTAGACGGATATAATTACTATTAACTGAAATTTTAAGTTACTTTATGTTTATAATTAAGATAATTGTATTTATCTAATATAGGAAAATTCCTTAAATCGATAAATACATTTTTTTATCATCTCATAAAAAATAAATTACTCATCAAATAAATAGAATTATTCGCATTAGATAATTCAAGTGATAAATAAATCCATTATTAACATAATGAATAAAAAAACTTGAAATATTTGAAATTAGTTATATAATAAGAAGTAAACTAATATATTAATAAAATTTATTTCTTCTCATAATATAATTTACAATGTATATTACTTCATTTTTGATTCTCATTTTTTTTAAATTTATATTTGAGATTTAAAATTCATTCAAAATATTTATTTTGTTGGAAGATGAGGTTAAAAAATGGGTACTTCGAATTCTTATCAGGGAAAGAAGACTAATAAGAAAAAAAATCTTAAAAACTTAGATTATATTTCATGGACTAAAACAAAGTCTCTAATGTCAAAACATTTAACATCCAATGGGAAAATTGGTAAACCTAAAGATATTATTAATAACTATATCAAAGCTTCTGGATACTCTGCGAATTATATTAAAAGTACAAAACAAAACATAGAAACACTCACAAGATTTTCTATTTTTTTAACAAGTATCCAAGATACAAACCTTATTGATGCTTTAAACTCCCTAGGTATCAGTGTTTCAAACATTTCATTTGAAGTAGTCTTGTCAAAACTTATAAATAGTATATTTCCACAAGGGGCTACTAAAAAAGATGCAGCTGTTCGACACGCTTTAGCACATACTTTAAATAAACATAGCAATTTTGGAATAAATAATCTAGAAGATCTTGATAATATAACTTCAGAACAAATAGACGAATTTAGAATTGATTTATCTACTGAGTTAATCTGGCAGAATATGATGATAGATTATGGATTCTCATTCGAAAAATATGGACAAAGCTATTTGTCAACAACAACCTTGGAAAAAAACATTATAGAATATATCAAGAATAACGTTAGAAATGAATTTATAGATAATAATATATTATTTATAGATAAGTTACATAGCGAAAATATTTATAAAAAAATTATAGTTGATCTGGAGTTAAAATGAAAATATATTGTACAAATGAAAAGGTAAATAAAATTCCAAAGGGTTTTCACTTTATTTTAAATTTAACCGATAAAACTCAAATAAATTATACCTTCTGGGATAAAAAATTAAAATTCTCTCACGCATATTCATCAACTGCTATAGACTTATTAATGATATCGCTATTTGTGTTTTCTGCGGATAAACTAGTATCAAGATCAGATCAAAAAGATTCTTGGACTAGAGAAATAACTTTAAGTATACCTGTATCTGCCACATCCTTTTGGGAAAATGAAAAAACTAATTTAATTCAAATGCTTAATTTTTTGAGTGGTGATAATTGGCAGTTTATCTTTCGCCAGAAAACCTTTTTTGAAGAGAAGAATTACTCTAAATATGTAAATAATGAAAACATAAAAGCAAAAAAATACTCCACAATATGTATGCTATCAGGGGGATTGGATTCATACGTTGGAGCGCTTGATTTATTAGAATCAAAAAATGATAATATTCTTTTTGTTAGCCACTATGGTGGCGGAAAGGGTACAAAAGAAAACCAAGATAAACTATTTGATATTTTACAAAAAGCTTACCATTTAAATTCATCTGACTATCAACAATTTTATGCAATTTGTAGACATTCTGTAGAATCCTCAACTAGAACTAGATCTTTTCTATTCTTTTCTCATGCCATAGCTCTAGCCTCTGCTATGAATGGCCCTATAAATATAATTATACCTGAAAATGGTTTTATCTCTTTAAATATACCACTTACACAATCTAGGTTTGGAAGTAGTAGTACGAGAACTACACACCCTTTTTACATGAAATATTTTAAAGCTATTGTAAAAGATATAAATCCTAACATTTCAATGAAAAATCCCTACCAATTTTACACGAAAGGAGAAATGATTAAAAATTGTAAAAACCAAAAGTTATTACAAGAAACATATACTTTGAGCATGTCATGCTCCCATCCTGACATTGGAAGATATAAAAAATTACGAAAGCCAATGCATTGTGGATATTGTATTCCTTGTATTATACGTCAAGCTGCAATTAATTTTGGGTTTGGATCTGATAATACAGAATATAGGGATATACCAATTAATTCTAGTGATACTAAAAGAGTTAATTACAATGCTTACAATATTTTTATTAGCAAATATGAGAATGTTTCACCTTATTTGGCTATCCAAGAATCTGGAATGATTGAAGATGATATTGAAGAAATAGCAAAAATGTTTAAAAGAGGATTATCTGAAATAAAAGAATTCTTAAAAAATAGCAATAAACAAGAACAGAATAAATTTGAAAGAAATGTTTAGCTAAATGTAAAACCAACAAAATAATATCACATAGCTTTTAGAGCAAGAGACTTTCATTTTTCTTCACTACTAAAGATGGTTTAAAATACTAATATTTATAATATTAAAAAAATTAACCTTCAAGAAAAATTATACGAGATAAAATTCAGAAAGGATATGCAAAGTTGAATTTAATATATAGTAAACACTTAAATATTATTTACAAAGCCATTTTATTGTCACATAGATGATGTCTCTTTCTAAATTGACTACATGAAATTTGTATAATTTATATATAAATTATGTTATTAAAATGACATAAACATATTTTTTATTTTACAATTAGGAAATTATTCAAAAGAATTTACTATGGGTTTTAATAAATTAACTATTGGTAAATGCTGAGGACAGTATTTTTCACAGGTTCGACATTCTATACAATCTGAGGCTTTACCTCCATTTTTAGTTATATTTAAATAGTTTTTTTTATACTTATCTAAATTATTAATATCTTTTAAACGTTCATATTCATTATATAAATCAAACAACTCTGGAATGGATATATGTTTGGGACAATCATCTGTACAATAATGACAAGAAGTACAAAGAATAGAGTACTTATTTTTAATAATAGTTCTTACATCTCTTATTATTGATAATTCATTTTTGTTAAGTGATTTAAAATTTATCATACTAGAAATATTATCTATAACGTGATCTTCGTTACTCATACCACTTAATACTAACACAACTCCATCTAAAGATCCCACATATCTCATAGCCCAAGAAGCTGTTGAATATTTTGAGTTTAGTTCTTTAAATAACTTATTTGCATCATCTGGAATAACTGCTAAACGACCACCCTTAATTGGCTCCATTGCAATTATTGGTATATCATATTTCCTTGCAACCTCATAACATTTTCTAGATTGAACATTTTCATCTTCCCAATCAAGATAATTTAGTTGTAATTGCACATATTCCATTTCAGGATGTTCCTTTAAAATTGTATCTAAAACCTCAGCGGTATCATGGAAAGAAAATCCTATATGTTTTACTTTCCCTATTTCTTTCATTTTTTGTATAAATTCAAATGCTTTAATTTTTTTAGAAGTTTCATATTTTTCTGCACTTAATGCATGTAGCCAATAATAGTCAAAATAATCAACACCACACCTTGTTAATTGCTCTTCAAAAATATCTTGTACTTGATTTTCATCATCAATTAAAAAAACAGGTAACTTATCTGTTATTGTAAATTTATTTCTATCATATCTTTTTACAACAGCTTCTCTGAAAAATACTTCACTCATCCCACCGTGATACATATAAGCTGTATCAAAATATGATAATCCATTATCCATAAAAATATCTACCATTTTTTTAAATAGTTCTAAATCAATATCTTTAGAATTTATTCTATTTTTCTGGGGTAATCTCATTAACCCAAATCCTAATTTATTTCTAAAATCATAGTTATCGTATACCATATTTTTCTCCAGTTTAGTTATCAATTTTTATTTAAGTAATTTCATACAACATATATTTATATTCATATTGGTCATAAAAAAACTTTTCTCAAATTCTCTCTCATAATTATAAATTACCTATTGTTATTATAAACTTTGAAAGAAAAAAAACATCCAATTTACGGAACTGTCATATTCTCATTGGTTTGCACCATATTAAGACCTAAATATTAAAATTTATTATATCAATTTTAACCTAAATATATACTTTAAATTAATTGTTTTTTATAATTACTATTATTATATCGCATAATTTTTATAATTCTAAAATATAAAATTTTTTATCATATATTGCTTTTGCTTTAATTATTCCTTTTTCATGGGCTTTTAATATTTTAATTATTTTGGGTTCATTAGGAAGCAAATCAAAATAATTATCTGAGAACAACCACCCAAATTCATCTCCTTCATCATCTCCTATTAATTCAACGCAACGGGCAAAAGTTTTTGAGCTAATTTCTAATTTAGTATTACTTTTTTTAATTAGTTTAATATTTGTTTCAGTTGGATAAGGAATATGCCGTTCAATTTCAAAAACATCAATACAATCAGCTATAAATTTGCCATTTTCATCATAAGCTTTCACACAAACAAAAAGATTTTTTTTAAATTGTCCAAATCTATCTAAATTAGTGACTATACTAGATTCATCACTATTTACACAAAACGATTCATTAAATTTAGCAACATATATATTTTTTTCAATATCAAACAAAGAAACTGATATTGAGCCAGAAATAAGGTTCCTAGTATCATTAGTAATCCAAATAAACACATGTTGAGAAAAATCACAAGATATTAATATTGGACTATAAGATCTCTTAAGGGAATAATATGGGTAGTAAGGTTCTAAAAAATAATCTACTACCCCATACGAAATTATATTACTATTATTATTTAATTTCCAAAGCAAATGTCCTTTAGTTTTTCTTTCTTGTTCTTTATCATGTACATCTCGACCTCTTCTAAATCTTTCGACATCTTTTCTTATGTATTCTGCATGAGCTGCTCCAATCTTATAAACTAATTCATTTGGATTAGATGCATCATAATAGTTTTCAATTGGTCCTAACTTGATAGCCCCATCATTTGTATTATGATAATTCCAGGATTCAGGCCAAGGTAATAAATTATCTCTTGTAACAATATTATTGTATTTACTTGGCCATAAATCTTGTGAAGACATCATCTTCTTCATAGTTTTTAATGAAGGGGTGGATACACGACAGTTTTCACTAAGAAATATTGGATAATTTCTTTCAGGGACAAACCATAAATGAGTATAACCATGAGTATCCCCCACAGTGGGATCATTAGTAAAATTACCACCATATGGAGAGGTAGGATGATAATATCTATTTGGATCATATTTTTCACAAACTTTCGGGAATATTTTAAATATAAGAGCCTCTCCAAAACAATAATTTTCAGGGTAATTATAATCTCGAGATAATAAAACTTCATTTCCACCACACCATAACAATATACAAGGATGATGTCTAAGTTTTTTTACTAGTTGTTCGGCTTCTTCTTTGCAAGATAACAAGAACTTCTCTTCTTCACTATACATAGAATGTCCAAGATAAAAATCTTGCCAAACTAAAATTCCACGACGATCACATTCATTATAAAACTCATCGTTGATAATTTCACCTTCCCCCCATACTCTTATAACATTACTATTAGATAACTCTATTAAATCAAGTAATTTAATCATTTTTTCTGGTTGGTAAGTATTAGTCATAGTATCTAGATGAGCAAGATTAACTCCCCAAAGTTTTAATGGATGTGAATTAACTCTAAAATCAAAATCTCCAATTAATTCTAAATCCCTAAACCCAACATACTTTTCTATATAATCACCTTTTTCATCTCCCAAAATGAGACAAACCTTATACATGTTTGAATCACCCAAAGTTCTTGGCCACCATAATTTTGGATTTTCAATATTATAGGTTACTTGGACTCTATCTTTATTAAAATTTATGTCCTTTTTAGCGATTAATATATCATTATCATCAAATATTTTAAAATGACAGATAGAATTTTGAGCGTAGTTATTTTTTCTAACTACTAAATCACATTTAATTATTCCTCGAGATAAATTTTGATCTAATTTTGCTTCAATTTTCCACTCATCAATATACAATGTTTCAATTTGCATTAAAATAACATTTGCATAAACACCACATCTAATTAAACTAGGAATAGGGCCATTATAATCATGAAAGCCAGAGCGGAATACTCTTACTGAAGAATTTCTGGGTACCATATTCTTATATTTTTTTGGAAGTTTGATTGAATTAACTTGTTTTTTAGAAGAATGAAAGTATAACATTAAAGTGTTATACTTCATCAAATTTGTCAATTCCTTACTTTTTTGTTGAATATAAGCATTTTCAAAATTGCATATTTTCACATCATTTAAATATACATCTACAAAAGTATCTAATCCTTCGAACATAAGAAAAGATGGCAAAGTATTCTCAGAAACTGAAAATTCACATATATACACCCAATCACAATCATCAATCCAGAGATCATTATTTACACCTTTTATGTTGGGATTATTTATATACCCATGACTATATAATATATCATGTACTTGTAACGGCATATATGAAATATCAAATTGAAGGTTTGAAGAATTAATTATTTTCTTTAACTTAGCTATATCAAATTTTTCATTTGTTAATAAATCAGTATTTCTGATTCCAATCAGTTTCCAATTATCTTGTAATATAATTCTCTTCATAGTTAAACTATTCCTTAGTTTGAATCTATATTAAAATACAAATCCTTTAATTCTTGATAATTTATTCATAATATCATTATTTAATCTTTTACCACTTGCTTTTACATTCTTACAAACTTGATTTGAATTTCTAGCTCCAGGGATTACGTTAGATATACCTGGATAAGTTAGATTGTATGCTAAAGCTAATTCATGCATCTTTAACCCTGTTTCTTTTGAACATTTATCAATTATAAGCATGTCATTGCGAATAGATTCAAATCTATCAGTATTCCAAAAACCTTTTCTATTATCTCCATCTGCAAAAACTGTTTCAGGACCATATTTACCAGTAAGAATACCACTAGCTAAAGGCTGACTAGTAAAAATAGCAATACCTCGCTCTTTAGCAATTTTAATAACTTCAATATTTGATTTATTTAAAATATTGAAAGGACATTCAATGGCATCAATTACTCCTTTAGTATCCATTTTTAAAGCATTAAGAGTATCTTTAGCTCCCCACATTGCTAAACCGCAAAATTTTGCTTTACCCGAGTTTTTTATATCTTCTAAAGTTTCAAAAACATTAGCCTTTTCCTGCCAATCAGAATCTGGAACATGTAACAAATATAAATCAATATAATCAGTCTTCAATCTTTGCAAACTTTCTTCAACACACATAATTAAATATTCTTTTGAAAAATTCTTTGGTCTCTCTGGAACTCTAAAATTGGTACCACCTTTAGTCACAATGACAACTTCATCTCTTATATCTTTAAAAAAATCACCGAGAAGCCTTTCACTATGGCCATCTCCATATGCATCACATGTGTCATAAAAATTAATACCTAAATCCATTGCAGTCTTTAGTGCTAATTTTGCTGCATCGTCATCTCTATCTTTACCCCAAGCTGTTCCACCAATTGCCCAGGCGCCAAAGCCTACATCTGAAACTTCCAAATTTGTATTACCCAATTTATTATAAATCATTTTCTCCCTCACATTAAAAACTTATTGAGAAAATCTTTTTTTCAAGATTTTTATATATTCTTCATTCACTTTACAATTTTTAAAATTAAAAGCCTTCATTAAATTATCAATTTCATTTTCTGTCATATTTCTAAAACGAGATGCATACGTCGGTTGCAACATAGCTGCAGCATAACCAGTTAAAGCGACATAATTGAAAGTATAAGAATTTGCTGAACTTAAATACTTGTTATTTCCAGAATTTTTTCTAATTAACTCTGCTAATTCAGCTGCTTTAATACGACCTAGACTGTCTTCATATTGAGCAACAAAATTTTCTGCACCTAGATATCTTTTCATTTGTTGAATAGGTTTAACTATTTTAAGGTAATCTGAATTAGAATCCATAGTAACCCAACCCATTATACCCGGATCTTTATATGTCCATGTAGTCCAATGTATTTTATGTTTATTGAATATAGATAATTGGTCATCCATAGCTCGTAATCTAAATTGTAAACTATCTTTCTCTCCATGATACTGAGCTCCAAATTCGCCAACCCATAGAGGAACTTTATTACTTTTACAAAATAAATTACCACTACTATTTATAAAATTTCTTTCAATAGTATTTTTATCCCAATAAATTGGCCCTTCTTCTGATTCATAGTATCCTGGATAAGACCCTGGTCCAAAACCAGGTGGTATATAGTTGTGACTGCTATAAACTAAATTAGAGTCACAAGGTTTATCTAACCCCTCAAAATTCCTAGAGTAATTATCACCTTCTAAAAAAATTATATGATTAGCATCTATTTTTCTTATAGCTTTAATTGTCCTTTCATATAATCTATTTATAGATTCCCAATTAGAATTATAGTGTTCATAAAAATCGAAAACATGTTCACCATTAGGATTTCCTGTTGATGGTTCATTTATTAAATTATATCCTGCGACTACATTTTTACTTTCATATCTCTTTGCAATTTCTCTCCATAATTTTACGAATCTGTCTTGAAATAGCTTATGAGTCCAAAGCAAAGACACGCCTCTTTCATTGTCTGAATGCCAATGACAATTTTGCCATCCCGCGACAGCATGTAAATCAAGAATTACATATATATTATATTTTTCACATTGCTTTAAAACTTCATCTAATCTTTTAAATCCCTTTTGATTATACTTAAAAGGTTCCAAATCAGATTCGAATAACCGATAATTTAATGGAATTCGTATACAATTTGCTCCAACAGATGAAATAAACTTTATATCATCTTCAGAAAAGAAATTATCAGCCATTCTTTCAAAAAAAAGTTCGCTTTTTGTTTCTCCTAAAATCTCTTTCATATGTTTTTTTAAACTATTTTCTGTTCCAGGATAAGCATTTATAAAATCTTCTAAATTTAAAAAGCCCCCAACACAAGTTCCTCTTAAATTTACGGGAACACCTTTAGAATTTATAATTTTACCATTATTAATTTTTAGTAAATCCATTTACAATTAACCTCTCAAATATATTTTTTATTAATAGATAGTTATTCTTTAACTGCTCCAGCAGAAAGTCCTTTTATAACTTGCTCTTGTGCAAAGAAATAAAATATCATAACAGGAAGCGAAGCAACTAAAACAGCAGTTAATACAGCTGGAATATTAACCGACTCCGAACCAAAAAATTCTCTGATACCAAGAGGTAATGTTTTATTTTTCTTAGAATTGATTAAAGTTAAAGCAAAAATAAACTCGTTCCAACTTGCAAGAAAATTAAAAATTGCTACTGTAGAAATAGCTGGAAGTGATAGGGGTAGCATTATTTGAGCATATATTCTAAAAGCTGATGCACCATCTATGTAAGCTGACTCTTGAATACTCTTTGGAACATCCTTAAAAAATCTTGTCAAAATAAAAACAGAAATTGGAACTGCAAAACTAGCATAAGGACCAATTAGTCCAATGGTTTTGTCAATTAATCCAAAGGATCTTGTCAAAGAATAGATTGGAATTAATGTTGTATGAACAGGTAACATCATACCAATTAAAAATAGCATATATATAACTTTGTTCAATTTAAATTTCATTGTTGCTAATGCATAACTAGCCATCGATGAAATAAATATTGCTAAAGTTACTGATATAATTGAAAGATATGTTGAATTAAAGATATATCGTAGAAAAGAACCTTTTAACACTAATGTATAATTTCTTAAATATATTTCTTTAGGCATTCCCCAGAAATTTTGAATATAACCCATCTGATCTTTAAAAGAAGTTAAAATAACAAATATAAAAGGAAACCCAAATAATATCAAAAAAAATATTGCTAGAATATATAAAGGTATTTCTGAAAACATTTTTCTTTTCATTATATTATATCCTCTCTTTTTTTTGTGCTATATTGCATAACTGTAACCATAATCAACGTTACAATTAGCATAAAAGCAGCAACTGTACTCGCATACCCCATATTTGAAGCCTCAAAACCTTTTTTATACATATATGTAGCCATTACGTCTGTAACTCCATTCGGCCCTCCCCCTGTCATCACATAAACAAGATCAAAATATTTTAAAGAACCAACCAAAGATAATGTTGCAGACATCTTCATCGTTGGAAAAAGTAAAGGTAATGTAATACTTCTAAATAATTGAAATCCAGTGGCGCCATCAATGGTTGCAGCTTCATTTATTTCTTCAGGAATCCCAGAAAGTCCAGCTCTCAACAATATCATATATTGTGGCGTATACTGCCAGCAAACAACAAACAATACTGTCGCCATTGCAGTTTTTGGATCACCTAACCACGATTTATGTAGAAAAGAAGTAGCTCCGAAAACAACAAATAATTTATTTATAAGGCCATAATATGGATCTAACAACAATAACCAAATAATACCAGTTGCAACAGTTGAAAGTAGCATAGGTATAAAGTAAATTGTTCTAAAAAAATTTGCGCCTTTAATTTTACTATTCACAATTAAAGCTAAAATGAGACCAAATGAAATTTGAAAAGTTATTGAGACGACCACCAAAATCAAATTATTTTTTAAAGAAAACCAAATATGAGGGTCTTTTACCAAATTAATATAATTTTCAAATCCAATAAAATGCATTCTAGGACTTAAACCTGTCCAGTCCATAAGACTATAATAAAACGTACGAATAATTCCATAAGTATTATAAGTTCCATAAACCAATAAAGCAGGTAATAAAAATAAGATAATAGTAATCAACTGTTTTCTTTTGCGTATAGTCATATAAGATAAACCATTCCTATTACCATTCAACTTTGTACTTAGAGCACTCTTCATCAGCACATCCTCCACGAAATATTATGCACTTATAAGGAAGTAATAAATCTAATTTTTAAACATAGCTTCCTTATAAGTAAATATTGAATTAATTATTTAACAAATCTTGTGCAACGCCTTCAACTTTATTATAAACTTCAGTAGGAGTCATGGTTTTACCAAATAAAGCTTGTACTGAATCATTAAAGACTTGAGCAACTTCCTTAGGTAACCCTTGATCAAAGAAATTTTGAACAGCTGTAGAATCATTTAAAATATCTGTAATTTTCTTTACGATAGGGTCATTAATTTCAATACCTTTAGTAGCAACCAAAATACCTGCATCATTCGCATTGTTTTCATTAATTTCTTTATTTGTTGTATAATACTTGATAAAATCTAATGCAGCTTGTGGATTTTTGCTATGTGATGATACTGATAGTGCATTGTTTCCACATAAAGATTCATTTATAGTTCCTAAACCACCAGCAATAGTAGGGAAAGGAGCAACACCCAAATTATTCTTATAAAAATCTGGAGCTTCATCTTTACAGCCTGTAGAAAAACTACCTGTTTGCAATATCATTGCACATTGTCCAGAATAAAATAACATTCGTGATCCACCAGTATCATAATTTATACCATTGACACCTTCAGGATACCATCCTTCATCTACCATTGTTTTAATGTTTTCTCCTGCACTTATGAAAGCATTTTTATCAAAAACTCCATTTCCCTTATCCTCTAAACGAGAAACAATAGCATTTTCACCACCATAACGAATATATTGATAGATAAATTGCATAGCACCAGGCCATGCTGATTTATTTCCTAAGGCAAAAGGTATAACACCATTATCTAAAAAAGTTTGTGCAACATTTTGCATTTCATCCCAATTAGTTGGGAAAGAAAGATTATATTTTTCAAATAATTCCTTATTATAATAAATCATTGTTCCTGCTAAGGCATAAGGCACTCCATATACTTTACCATCATATGTATTTAGATCCCACGCGGCTTGTGAAAGTTCATTTTTAAAATCACTTGATAATTCAGTAATATCAAGAACTTGATTTTCATCTACAAACTGTTTTAACCATGCACCTCCCCAAGAATGAAAGACATCAGGTCCTTCACCACTACCCATAGCTGTTTTCAATTTAGTTTTATAAGGATCGTTTTCAAAATATTGAATTTTTACATCGATACCTCTATCTTTTTTAAATTGAATTGCTGCGTCATCTAAAATAGCAGTTGCAACATCATTTTTATTCAACAACCAAACTGTTATACTCTCAGATTTTGTTAAACTAGTATCAATCTTATCTTCTGTTTTTTCCTTAGCTGAACACCCTACAAAAGAAACAAGAAAACTCAAAACGGCAACACATAATAAGAGTGTAAAAAGCCCTTTTTTCTTCATCATATAAACCTCCATAATTTGTATTATAATATAATAATAAACTAAAATATATTATAAATGTAATCGCTCTATTTTTTTTAACAAGAACTCAATAATAGCAAAATATATAAATAAATATTGTTATTTGTTTAGCAGAAACAAAATACACAATAATATAAAAAATATGATTAATTGAGGATAATAAAAAAGTATCTCAAAATCACTTAATAATGAGAGCGCTCTCATTAATATATTTTATATATTATCATCAAAAACATATTTGTCAAGAAATATTTTTGATAATTTTTTAATCTATCTAAACATAAATAGGATATTAAATTATAAAATAAAACTTTTTGCAGCCAAATTATAATAACTAAAAACTTAATTTCTAGGACTAATTTTAGGCTCATTACTTGCAACCTATTTTAAATACCTTTTAAAAAAAGTTAAAAAATTAAATAAATAACTAAAGTATTAATGGTTCTCTTTAAATATTATTTAATGTTAAATAGAATAAAAATTATTAATTATTAAAATTGTAGTTATTATAACAAAACCTTTTTAATTTAGTTTGTATCATTAGACAAAGGCATACATGTATCACCTTCAATTAGTTCAGCTTCATAGATATAAACTTTTTGGTTTGGTTCATTTCCATCTAACCAATTAACCATAAGTTCTGCAGCTCTTTTACCCATCTCTAATGTAGGTTGTCTCATAGTTGTTACATTAGGTAATAGCAAGGAATGATCAAAAGTATCTCGAACCCCATCAAAACCGATTACAGAAACATCTTCTGGAACTCTTAATCCCATTTCCTTTGCTGCATAAATTCCTCCAAAAGCAGATTCATCACTTCCAAAAAAAACAGCGGTGGGTTTATTTTCATGATTCAAGATTTGTTTCATTCCCCAATATCCATCTTTGAATGAATGTCCACCATTTACAATATTCTCATTTAAAATTTCTAACCCAGCTTGTTCCATAGCATTACAATAACCTTTAAGCCTATCTTTACCTATTCCACTAGTTAACAAACTTGTAACATGACCTATAGAAACATGGCCAAGTTTGATTAAATAATTAGTAGCATCATATGCACCTTTAACGTTATCAACACTGACACTTACTATTCTTGGATCGTTAAAACAGTTTTGAATTACTATATATGGGATTTTTACACTCTCTAAAAAATCTATATCTTCTTTATCCAAATCATTTAAAAATGTCATAATAATACCATCAACACCATGGCAAATTAAATTACGTAAAATTTTCTTGTATGTTTTTTGTTCATCCCAAAAGATTGTATGTTCTTTACTATTTGCAAAAAACAAACCATAATCAGTGGAAGACACTCCATCCTCAATTCCTGATATATAATTCCCCCAAAAGGGTTGTGTAATATTATAAATTAAGGTACCTATTATGTTGCTTTTTTTTCGAACTAATGAACGCGCTGCAGCGCTTGGTATGTAATTTACCTCATCAATTACTGCCTCGACTTTCTTACGAGTAGTTTCTTTGACACCTGGAAAATTATTAATTACCCTCGATACTGTTGCCCTCGAAACACCTGCTTTTTTTGCAATTAATTCAATATTCATTATTATTACCAACCAATTTTTATTATACAAATTTCAATATTATATTTCTAGTATCCCATATTATTCAAAATATAGTAAACATATATTCTCTTTTTATTTTTTAACACTTTATCAATTTAATTATCTAATACGCCCCCAACTACTTTTTTCCTAGGGTAATTAGGTGTAGTTAGCATTTTATTTAATTTACTTTTGAAGTTATTAAATAATTGCAGTGCTTAATTTATAATTTTTATATAAAAGAAAACATGTAGGAAAAAAGTCAGCGTCAATTATTTGACGCTTAAGATTCAACATTAACTAAACTAATGATATCTTCGAGTTATCAAATTTGAAAAACTCTATATTATATCTTTCTATAAAAATACAAAATAGTATCTCACACAATCAATATAAATCTACAACGTAAATCAACTTCTTTAGCTCACAATATGCCTATACTTTTAAAAAAAATAATAATACCCATGTTAGTTCTTATTTAGTATATTATTAACAAGGAACAATAGAAATTCAAGAAAAGTATTCACTAGCTAAGAAAGTATTTATAAATTATCAATAATTTCAATGCACTTTAAATACATTCTAGGAATATGAAATGGACCTTTATACATATTACCTTTCAGAGGGGTTGCTAAAGTATTATCTCTGTGAAGATATCCATACCATTCACCGCATTCTGTATCTACAAAATTAGTCTGAACATACTCATTTGTTAGTTTAAATCTATTAAAATATTTACAATCTTGGGTTAAGGAATATGCTAATAAAAGTGCAATTAAACATTCACATTGTGGCCACCAAAACTTCATATCCTGGTGGTATTCACTTATACTTTTATTTAATAAATCTCTATACTGATAAATACCTCCGTATTCAATATCCCATCCTCTCTCAAACATCCAATCTAATATTTTAATCCCTAAATTTATTAAATTAGTGTCTTTTCTCTCAAAACCTTCGTTCATTAAAAACCAAGCTCCTTCGATAGCATGGCCAGGATTTAAAAGTCTTCCTTCAAAATGCTCAATATTTAATTCACCATTAAACATACATTGTTCTAGAACTACCTTTAAATTATCTCTTACAAAATACGTTTTAATTTCGTTTATTTGTGTATCTATATAATTATTGATATTGATTGCCTTTTCTTTATAAGATTTCCTTAATTCAGATAAAACATTCAAAAGAATCATAGGTCCACCAAACTCTTTTATATCTCTATTAAATTTTGGAATTAATATATTTGATTCTTTTAACTTGTTTACAAATAAATACAAATTATAGGCTTTTTCAATATAATAGGGATTATTAGTAATCCTTCCATATGCACTGTATCCCATGATAGTAAAAGCTTCACTAAAATAATATCTTAGTCTTTTTATCACCGGAAAACCATCTTTTGTTACTCTAAAAAACATTCTGCCATCACTATCAAAACAATGATTATCCAAAAAAGCAACAAGAGATTTTGCAAAATCCAAGTATTCTTCATTTTTATACTTTTCATAAGCTGTCGAATATATCCACAAAGCCCGGGCTTGAAACCAAACACTTTTATCAGTATCTAAAATTGAACCATCTCTATCTAAAGCCGTGAAGACTCCACCATTTTTTCTATCAAAACCATATTTTAGCCAAAAAGATAATTCATCATTTAACAATTGAGATTCATATAACTTTTTGATTTCATTTAAATATATATTATTCATGTTTATACTCATTAACATTAAAACTTTTTTTATAGATTAATTTTAAAGATATTAATTTTTGTTTAGGATGCTCCTTTTTATTTAGCATACAAAACAAATGATCAGTAGCTAAAGCACCAAGTTGCTTTCTTTGATTATCCCAACAAGTCCAATTATTTAAATTTAACCAATCATCTTCCATAACAACCCCTAATTTATCTACACCTAACTCGAGAGACTGATCTTCAAGAAATTTTTCAACAATTTTAGTTTGCCAAATTCTATCAACTAAATAAAATGGATTATCCATTAATTGAATCATCTGTCCATCAGATAATTTTGAATCTTTACCAAGTATTATAGTATCAATACTAATGCTATATTTTTTAGCATAAAATTCTACACAAGCTCTTTTATCATCATAAGGTTCTGTTTTATCTGCTGATTTTATATATAATATTCGATCGATATTTTTTTTACAAATAGATTCAAAAATTTCTGAAATAATCTTCTTATAATTAAAACTAACCCAGCATGTTTCTAACCCTTCAATTTTTCTTCTACCAACAAAAACAAGTGGAAAATTTTTTTTTGCTAAAGCCTTAATATCACTATTATCTCGTTCTATACCAATCATTATTGCACCCGAAGATAAAGTAACTCTAGACGATGAAGAAATATTTTTTCTAGTATTTAGAAAAAGTACATCTAATCCAAGCTTTTCACCTTCAAGATAAACCCCAAAATAAAAATCAAGAAATTCTTTTTGTTTTTCAATATCATCCATATTTTCATATGTGAATACTGAAATGAGAGATAGATTGCTACTCTTCAAATTTCTTGCCATGTGATTAGGAACATATCCCATTTTTACTGATGTTTCTAATATCTTATTTTTTGTATTCTCACTGACTCTTATGTTTCCTCCAACCTTACCACTTAAAACTTTTGATACAGTTGCATATGAAACATTGACTTCATTGGCGATATCTTGAATTGTTACTCTCTTATTACTCTTCAATCTAAAAAAGCTCCTTGTTTTTTAAGTTCATCTCGAATTAATTTTACATCAATATCAACAGGAAGTACATTATTTTTAACACATAGTGCTGCGCTTACCCCACTGGCATGACCTAAAGCTCCGCAACTAGGAGAAACTCTCAAAGAAGCTTGTGCTTCAAATGTTGCTGAAACAATTCGACCTGTCGAAATAATATTCTTGACTTTATCATTAATTAAACATCTATAAGGGATAGTATACCATACTCCATAATTAAGAAAAGTACTATTTGTAGAGCTTCCATCACTGGAATGAATATCAATAGGATAACCACAAGCCGAAATACCATCATAAAATTTAGTACCGTTCAATATATCTTGAACGGTTATAGTATAATTTCCAATTAGCCTTCTTGAACTTCTAATTCCTATGTTAGGACCGGTTGATATTAATTTAGCATTTTTAAAGCCTGGGATAGCTTTCTTAAGATACAAATACAATTGCCATACCTGCTTTCTTCCTTCAATCTCGGCTTTAGAAACATCAAAAGGATCTACCGGGTTAAGATTATTAATCCTGCTCATATTTACAATTACTTCATTTCTAGTATTAGTTTCAAAAAATAATACAATATCCCTATCAAAAGTGACTTCTTTATTCTCAATTCCAGTTTTCATTATTTCTTGAAATCCAGAACAAGATAATCTTTCAGCTTTTTTTTCTAAACCTGGTTTCTTTTTTAAAAATGGAAATAAATGTACTTCTTTATCCATTATTTCTCTAATTAGATTAATATCAACATCTGATAATTTCATATTCATGCTCATTGGTTGATCTTTTCCATCTTTATCTCGACCTTGTTTATAAGGAATATTACTTTGATAAATCAAATCACCATCTCCACTAGCATCAATAAAAACTTTCCCAAATATTTCAAAATGGGATCCACATGATAACAACTTTAATTTTTTTGCTATTCTATTATCAATAATTACTTGAGTAATAACACTATGATACAAAATTTTACCACCTGCTTGCTCAACCATTCTTTCAAGTTCAAATTTCATAGCTTCGCTATCAAAAGGGGTAACACTGTATGTGTATCCTGTTGAATCAACAATATGACCAACAGACATACCTTTTTTAACTAAATTCTGTATTAACTCATCAGTTATACCTTTAATAACCTGTTCTTTTCCAGCATGGAATGTCATCATAGGTCCTGTTCCTGAACTAGTTAAGGAACCTCCTAAGCACCCTTTTTCTTCAATTAACAATGTTTTAACATTCATTCTTGCACTAGCAATTGCAGCTATGGAACCAGAGATTCCACCGCCTACAATAACAACATCATAATTCATAAGTACTCCTATTTTAATCCTGAATTTACCATGGCATTAGTTATTTTTTCTTGAAAAATTAAATATATTCCCATTATTGGAACAACAGATAATGTTGTGGCAGCCAACTGTAAATGCCATTGCGGAAGCCCATAGCTATCATTAAAGTTTGCTAAAGATAATGGCAAAGTAAATTTATCAATACTACTAATAAATACAAGTGGTTCTAAATACATATTCCAAACTGATAAAAATGCTAATATTCCTGCAGAGGCTATTATTGGAACAGAAATCGGAAGCATGATTTTTATAAAAATTTTTATCGTTGACAATCCATCTATAGTTGCGGCCTCCTCAAGTTCTTTAGGAACAGTAATATAATGCTGTCTAAACATAAAGGAAGAAAAAGCTCCTTGAGAACAGAATATAGGAATCAAAACTAAGGGAATTAAACTATCCGTAAAATGAAGTGAAGACATTTGAGTATATAAAGGAATTATTATTACCTCAATTGGCATCATTAAGGCCATTAATAATAATATGAAGAAAAAATCTCTTCCTTTAAATCTTAATCTAGCAAATGCATAACCACTTAAAGACGATAAGATAATGTTTCCAATAGTTCCAAATCCAGCAACAATAATAGTATTTATAAAATGCTTTCCAAATGGCTGAACTTTAAATATCTCTACATAGTTTGAAAACCGCCAGGCTTTAGGCAGAAAAGTGGGTTTCCCAAAAATATCTGCCGGATTATTCAATGAATTTACTAACATCCACCAAAATGGATAAACAAAAAGAAGAGTTAATATTGTGACTAAAAATATTCTAAAAAATAATGATAATATTTTATTAATTTTCATAATGAGAAACTCTCCTTCTTAATTTCCATTGGATTAAAGTTAATACTAAAATAATTATAAATAAGACAACAGATATTGAGCTTGCATACCCAGTACTAAACATTTTAAATGCTTGGTGATATATATAATAAACAATAACCATAGTTGAACCTTCAGGACCTCCATCAGTCATTAATTTTATTGTATCAAAAACCCTCATAGATCCTGTCACAGTTACAATCATGACCATTAATACGGATGGCATTAACAATGGAAGTTTTATCTTAAAAAACATTGATATTTTTTTGCAGCCATCAATTTTTGCAGCTTCAATTACATCTTTTGGTAGATTTAAAACAGCACCTAAAAATATTAGAACGTTCATACCTAAATTTTTAATTACTCTTGTAATGATTACACTAAACATTGCCCATTTAGTATCATGAAGCCAATTAGGGCCTTCGATACCCACAACTGATAAGAAATAATTTAATGGCCCATCTAGACCGCCTTGCAATATATATTTAAATACAATAGCCCAAGCTACCCCACTTGTTACTACAGGTAAAAAAACTATTGTTTTTAAATAAAAGGTTTCAAATCTACTCTTTCCCAGATATAGGGCAAGAAGTAATGAAAAAACTAAATTAATAGGAACAACTCCAAAAGAAAAAACAAACGTATTTATTAAGGTTTTTTGGAAAACAGAATCATTAACTAAATTTGTATAGTTCTCAAATCCTGAAAATAAAGTAGTCCCAAACAGTAAATTCTTGTTTTGGAAAGAAAAAATAAAAATTGATATTAAGGGCATCAATACAAAGAAGAAAAACCCTATCATCTGTGGTGCTATAAATAGATAACCAATTAAATTTTGTTTATCTTGTTTAATTTGTTTCAATTTCGAACTCCCTATATCATGCCCTAAATTTTAAATATTAATTTAAATATTTTGTATAAACATTTGCTACTTCGTCTAATATTGCCTTTACATCAGCATTTTTCTTCCAAAGTTTATCCCATACCATTTTTGATTCAACTTCAATTTGAGGATATAAATCATGTGAAGGTAATACCTTACCTTGAATAATTGAACTTGCAACAGTATCTTTCATTTGAGCTGGACTAACACTTTTATTGCTATTCAAAAAAGTATCAGAATTTAACACGGACTCTCTAATTGGTGGCCAAATTCCAGCAATTCTCTCAACGCATGATTTATTTGTCATATAAGCTACTAATTCACTAGCTAATTCTCCATTTTTACTTTTTGCATTTGCACAAATTGCTGCTTGTCCTATTACAGGTACTTCTCCAGCTGGTCCTTCTGGAATTGTAATAATATTCCAACTAAAGTTTGCTCCATCTAATTTAGATAGTCTTGAGATTTGAGCCATTGTCATAGCTGCATCACCTGAAAAAAAGTCACTTTGATTTCCAGGAGGAACAACTGATCCATCTTCAAAAATCATATTATGAAATAAGGTTACAGCTTCTTCACTTTCTTTTGAATTAATTAAAACCTTATTATCAGATGTCCAAGCATCGGAGCCATAAGATCTAATTATTGGGACTAAAGTATGAAGTATTCTAGCATCATATCCTGCTCCGTCAGGAGTTTGATATGCATAAACACCTGTTGAATCTGTAATTTGTTTACTTATTTTTCTAAAATTTGCCCAGGTCCATTCACCATTTTTTTTCATTTCAATGGGACTAGGTAATCCAGCTTGTTTAAATAGGTCTTCATTATAAATTATGAAAAAAGGAGAAGTTGAAAACGGAATCCCAAATACTTTTCCATCTTTCTCCCATAATGACATAGCTGATGCCGAAAAATCATCAAAATCATATTCTCTTAAAGCTGAAGATAAATCAGCTAATAAATTTGAAGATACAAATGTAGGTGCAGTAGTCTCTAAAACCCAAAATGCATCAGGTGCATCATTACCTTGTAGTTCCATGGATAATTTTGTTGTATATTCTGCAAATGTTATTGTTTCAAATTCACAGTCAATGTCTACACCCTTTTTTTCTGCAAATTCATCAACAAAAGAACTCAATAATGCAATTTGATCTTTATTACTTGTCCATGTTGCAATCTTCATAGAAATAGATTTACTGGCATCTTTTTCACTATCTGAAGAAGACTCAGAACTTCCATTAGCAAAAAGCATAGTACTAATTAGGCACACTAAGCTTAAACATAAAATTAATCTTTTTTTCATAAAACACTCCTTTTAATAGATGATTAATCGTTTAATCATATTATCATCACTTATTCTAACTGTCAATTTTTAAATTTAAATTTATTTCAAATATAATAAATTAAAAATAAGCTCTATTTAAAAATCTTTTATCAAAAGATGAAAAACCCTATATAAGTATTTAAAATAGTCGAAATTATTCTAGATTGAATAAAACCTTCAGACTAAAAAATATTCAACTTAATGCAACATTGAATAACTAAAAACTCATCAACATATTATTAAATTTACATTATCTTATTTTTTTTTCAAAAAGTCTCCATTAGTTGTAAAACTAGAGGAGCTACTGCAAACTTATAAGTTTCAACTAAAATGACGGCATATTGTTATTCTATAATATATAGTCATAGAAACCATTTCATTTTATCAATCAAAGTTTCTAATAATATGAAAAGAAAACTCCATATAAATTTTGTATGATTGGTCTAAAAAAACAAATAAATTTGATATCTTTTAGAAAGAATCTTTTTTTATAATCATAATATTTTTTTGGCAACTTTTTAAAAACAAGTTGAAAGTAATAAAACCGAAATGGGAAACAATTTAATTTTTTTATAGTTAAATTGTTCCCCATAACATTATATTCTTCTTATACAATTCATTAAAATAATCAAATCAATTTCCAAGTACAAATTTAAATTGATTTATTATTTAGCGAATGATTAACCAAGCAATTTTATCATCTAAATGATATATTTCTAGACTAAATTCGTCTACAAGCTATTAAAGAAATCATAAAGCTTATTCTTGATGCTTCAACATAATTGTTAAAATAGTCTTCCCAGAAAAAACAAATTTCTTTGCTACACCTTCAATCAATAATAATATTATCATAAATTACTTTAAATTTTCAATTAATTTTATTCAAACCTTTTTTGGAAATTTAATTAACCTTTTAACGCACCTTCACCAATACTTTGAGTTATTTGCTTTCTAAAAATAATATAGAATAATAACATTGGTAATAACCCTATTACTAAAGCCGCAAATTGTTTGCCATAATCTGTAGCAAAAGTTCCAGAAAATTTATATATACCAAGAGGTAAAGATTGTAATTTAAGCTTTGTCACCAATATATTAATTAAAGCAAACTCATTCCAAATCTGAGGGATTTTGAGCAAAAAAATTGTAATCATTATTGGTTTAGACATTGGAAGAATGATTGTATAAAAAATTCTATCAAAACTAGCTCCATCAATTCGACTTGCTTCAATCAGTTCTGTAGGAATACCTTTGATATACTCATAACTTAGATATATTCCTATTGGTAAAATAGATCCTATATATACAATTATTACACCTATCCTAGAATTATAAAACAAATGAAAATTGTTTGCTCTACAAATCCTCAAGTTCTCAAGAAATTGACCTAAAATCATGTCAAGTTGAGAAAATTGTATAAAAATTGGTACCATTAATGTTTGAATAGAAAGTAGTATTCCTAACAATAAAATTGTATAAATAGGTTTAGTGGCCATGGATTTTATCTTAGCAAACCCAAAACCTGTCATCAAAGAAAGCATTGTTGCTATTCCAACTGAAAAAACAGTATAGATTGTTGAATTTACAAAGAGGATGCTAAAACTACCAATTTTCCAGGCTTCTTTATAATTATAAGTAATCCACTTATTTGGGAATCCTACCATATCAGTTTGAAACTCAATTGTTGATTTAAATGAATTTATAATTAACCAAATTACAGGTGTTATTGCCATCAAAGCAAACAAAATCATTACAATATATGCGAGAGTCTTTGCTAATAGTCCTAAGATTTTGTAATCTCTTTTAATATTCATTTTATCTCTCCACTTTATTTTGAATGATTTTAGTAATTTGAATAAGTATTAGGCTAAATATCACCATCATTATAGAAATAGCATTAGAAAGAGGATAATTTGGAGTTCCAGTAAAGGCTTTTTCATACATATAAATTGATAAAACTTGTGTAATTCTTGCAGGGCCTCCACCTGTCATCGAATAGATTAAATCAAACGTACTCAAAGATCCAGATATACATAAAATAGCTGAATTCAAAATAGAACCCGACATTTCCGGAAGTATGATATGTCTCAATATAGTACTTTCTTTTGCTCCATCTATCTGTGCTGCATCCAAAGTTTGTGGATCTATTTTTTGCATATTAGCTAAAAATAAAATTAAATACATTCCAGTCCAACACCACAAGGTTACAAATAAAATAGGAAGCATAGATATGCCTTTTTGATTTAAGAATGAGGCTGACCATTTAGGGCACAATAGGTTTGACAATAATGTTGCAACCTCATACAAATTATTTGAAGAATTATAATGGAAAAAGTTATTTAGAACCGTTACAGGGTCTCCTAATAAGTTTGCGGTTTTAGTATTTATATTAATCAGATTATTTATCAATGATTCATTTACTATTAAAGCTCCTGAAGCATCTAAATGAGATTTAAGGACCACCATAATATTTTTTGTAAAGGAAGCAAAATTAAAATTATTTATTATTTGTGAAACTGGACCAAATGGTGAAAATATTAGATTCCACATAATTCCTAATACTATTACAGAAATTACAGATGGAACATATAGAATACCTTGCCAAAAGTCTCCACCTTTAACAGTTTTTCTATATATAAGATAAGAAAGCACCATTCCCAATGGAAGTTGTCCAAAAACTGAGATTAAAACAAGATATAAATTATTTAGTAAGGCATTCCAAAAATAAGAATCCTTAAAAAGATAAAAATAAGTTCCAAACCCAGTAATTTTCCATTTATTACCACCAAACATTTTCCCACCAGAAAAATTACTCAACGACAGTATAAATGAAAGAACAATTGGGAAAGCCATAACAAAAAGAAAAATAATAAACGAGGGTATTACAAATCGTTTATAAGCTTTTTTCTCTTCCTTTTCTTTAACTAACATAATTCACTCCAAGCAAAGATGGCCCCGATACTTAAAGTATCGGGTAATAGATAATTATTGCATTTGTATATATGAATCCATTGCATTTTGTACTTCTAAGGCGGCGGCTTCAGGTGTTTTAGTCCCCATACCAATTTCTTGAAGGACTTTATTTAAAACTGTATAAACGATTGGGTCAAGAACTGAATCTAGGACATAACAAGTACTATCTGATTGACTATAATATTTCATCATTTTCTTTATAATAGGTTCAACATTATCTGCTGAGATATCTTTTCTGGAAGGAACGTATCTTCCAATATCTAAATATTGTTGTTGTACTTCAGTAGAATATAAATATTTAATTAGTTTAACAGCAGCTTTTTCTTTTTCGCTCCCCTCTTCAATTGCTGAAGAAATTCCAAAGCCACAGCCTAAGGTTGCAGAAACTACACTAGGATAACTTTCCTCAGGCAGAGATGGAAATTGAATCAACTCTATTTCATTTTCTTGTCTCTCTGGTGAAATTAGAGCCTCTCCTGTTGAAGGATTAGTCAAAAAAGCTGATTGCTTCCAATCTCCATCAACAAAAAATGCAGCCTTACCACTTGCAAATAGACCAGGAGCTTCACCATATGCAATCTGAATAGTATTTCTAGATATAACGTCATCATTATAGATTGTCTCAAGCATCCTTAGAGCTGCTACAAATTCAGAATCAGTAAACTTAACTTTTCCTTCATTTACCTCTTCAAACCATTTTGATCCAACATAACGACCTGCTATTGTAGAAAACAAACAAGATTGCATCACCCAGTCATCTTTATTTGCCATTAAAACTGTTTGAATACCATGAGCTTTTAGCATGGGCACCATGGATTTAAGGTCTTCATAAGTTGTTGGAATACTTAAGCCGAGACTATCTAGCAAAGCTTTATTTGTGTACATAACAGTTGTGTAACAAATTGACTGAGGTAATTCAGCAAGATACCCTGCACCTTGCGTTTTAACATCTAAAGTTGTTGATACAAAATTAGATAAAAATTCTTCACCAAGCAAAGGTTCTAAATCTTTTACAAGTTTATTTTTATGTAGGACTGCTGATCTACCTGCTGGATACATGTACATAACATCTGGTAAATTTCCACTAGCTACATATGCTGAAACCTTTTGGTGAAATGCCTCGTTACATAAATCTTCTATTATTAGTTCTATATCAGGATTTTCATCACGGAAATTTTGCCAGATTTCTCTTTCATTTTCATATCCAGGCTCAGTTGTATCATAATAATTTAATACTTTAAGTGTAATTTTTTCTTCTGGATTGTCCCACGATTCATTATCCCCTTGAGCTAAACAAGTCCCCATAACGAAAGACAATAATACTACGTTT
Organism: Sphaerochaetaceae bacterium; assembly: GCA_963677735.1. Taxonomy (GTDB): domain Bacteria; phylum Spirochaetota; class Spirochaetia; order Sphaerochaetales; family Sphaerochaetaceae; genus Pleomorphochaeta. The sequence continues at coordinate 257,836 of OY782505.1, read as the reverse complement.
AGTAAAATTCGTTTAATTTTATTCATTTTATCCTCCTCAAAATGATTATTTATTAATTTGGGAGAGAAATTTATTTTAGAGAGGGATTTGTTTTGTTACAAAAAGATCTGTTATTAATTTTCCAGCAGAACCACAAGCTACAGTTTTAGGGCCATGTGATGAATATCTCACATTAATGGTTCTTTGAATTGGAAATTGCCAATTATTTTTAATTGCATTTTCAATTTCCTTTATTATATCTGAACCAATATTTTCAATATCACCACCAATCACTATTTCATTAATATCTAAGACATTCATTAAGAAGCCAATATTTAATGAAATTTCGCTAACAACTTTTTGCATAACTTTTGGATTTTCAAGTAAATTATCTAAATTGTATTCTTCTTGAGAAAGTTGTTTAAAGTAATCATTGTTTTTACTGAAAATACTTTTGAATTCTCCAGCAAAAGAGTTAGTACCATAATGGATCTTTCTATCAATTACTAAACCTAAACCAATTCCAATTCTTCCATGTCCTGTATCACTGTAAAGGGAGTGTTTAAACTCAATAAATAAAAATATAAGGTTTTCTGGACTAATTTTATGGGTATCTCTAAAAACCAACTCAGTAATAGCACCACAATTCGAATTATTTTCGATTGAAATAGGAACTGGAATACTTTTTCTGATATCGTTAATAATTTCATTTGGCTCAGATATTTCAAGAGGTACAGAGTAAATAATAGTTCCATCATTGTGATCAATGAGACCACCAACACCTATACCTATACCAAGAAAATGACCTGCTAAATCTTTTAATTTGTCTAAATATTTCCAATAAATCATTTCAATTATTGGCTTTAGATTATATTGAGTTATCACCTGATCATGGTCTTCAGAAAACAGCAATTTACCAGAAAAATCTACAACAACTACTTTATAACTATGATGTTGAATTGCAACACCAATGACATACCCAAAATCTCCTTCAACTTCAAGCATAATGGGTCGTCTTCCAACACTAGGAACAAAGTCATCAGAGGTATTACTTTCTTTAACTATATTATTTTCAATCATCTTATTGATTATCACTGAGACTGTTGATTTATCTATAGCTAATCTTTTAGAAATTTGAGCTCGACTTTGCCCTGGATTTAACCAAATTTCATGTAGTATTTTGTAATTTGAAGGTAAATTATTATCCATAACTTTAAAATTAAACACTTTTTATAGTGACTTGTCAATTAAACTTTCTCAATGTTCTTTGCCAAACATCAATTAATCTTTTAAATGTTTCAATTTTATTCTCTAAAATTTCTTTTCTCTCTTCTACGGCCTCCTTTGCATTTGTTAAAAATCCTATAAATTCCTGACGATTAGTGTCTTCAAATGAAATTGCTGCATCAATACTTGAATTAACAGCTTTTTTTTCTAAATCATCACCTGTAAAATAACTAAAGAAACTTCCCAATTCTTCTTGCTTAATTTTGAATAATTTGGCTTTTTCCCTTACATATTTAAATCTGATTATATCTTGTCTCTGACGAGTCCAATAATTTTGATTCCTTTTGGGAGGTAGATGAATTAATAATAATTCAGGATCAAAATACATTTTATAACCACAATATTTACAATTTAAAACATAGTCATCATCTTCCCCTCTTGTTCCAAAGGGATCAAAAGGAACAGAAGAAAACACTTTCTTATTAAGAACCATATTTCCACCAAAAGCTATAGTTGAAGCACTTAAAGAATTTTGATAATTTAACATTGAATTAACTTCTTCATTAAACTTATTATCTTTTGGCCAGGAAGCCAAAAATTCATGAGCTTGTCCTTCATAAATTTTTCTACCAAATTCATCTTCAACACAACCAGTTTTGGCAAGAACAGTATCGCCATTATACTCACTACCCATATAATTCAAGGCTTTATCTATATAGTCTGGGTGAAGCAATTCATCATCATCTATCATTATTGAATAATCATATCCATTCATTTGTGAATATACTAATCCAAGATTTCTCACACCACCATAGCAATTTGAATTGACTAAATATAGAGATTCATTATCCATCCCGGCTTTATTTAAATTGTTAAGTATTTCATCATATTTAATATCATCGATTACTGTAATATTTAAGTTAAAGACATTTTGTACAATTTTATTTACTTTATCAGATATTTCTTTTAAACAAGGAACTGGTAAAATTACAACTTTTTCTGTAATTCCAATTTCACTTAAATTTTCTAAAGTTCTTAACAAAGTGCCCTCTTCATTAACACTAAAAGGATGATCAAAAACTTTCCAACTTAAAACAGAATCAGTACTCCAATACGTTGGGATAACTATGCAACAAGACATTTATTAAACCTCCAATTAATTAATTGAATTTTTCAACTAATTAATTATCATCCCAATTATCATATTTGTCAATGTTTATTTTAATTTATTACTATATAGAGAAATAATAAAAAAAATTTATTATATTTCATTTCTTATTACTAATATTTTGTATAAATAGTTAGTTTAAAAATTCAACAAAATAGCCTAATTTCTTTAAATTTTGATAAATATTGAATTAATTATTATTATATATAAAACATATTTTTATCAAAGAATATAACGAGTTTTATACAGAATTTAAGAAAAAAAACTTTAAAACAGACAAGTTAAACCTAAATTTTTTAAATCTTAAACACTATGGTTTATAACCTTGTAAAATTCACGAAGAAAGGAAAAAGGAGGTAATTTAAAAACTCTGAAAAAAGATTTGTGAAGAATCTAAAGCAACTTTAACAGATCTGTATAACCTAGAATTTAGCTTATAACAAATAGTACTTGAATGCTTAAAACAGTATTTTACTATTTAGAAAGCATTAGCTCATTAAGATTCAACTAAAGTTTATACAGACCATTTGAGAGATTTAACTAATTATTATAATCTTGCATTTTTATTTTAAAAGTATGAATCATCAAAATTAAATTCGTTTTTTTTATAGAATATTAACAATTTATAGAAATATTGATTAATTCAACATTTACAACTTAGCATACAGATAAAGCCTAAAATAGCCCCTATGAATAAACTCATAGAGGCTATTTATAAAACTATGTTATTAATATATCAATCACTAAATATAAATAAATTTATTTACATAGCATCAATTTCTTTAACTTGCTGTCCATCTAGATTATGGCTACCTGGTAAATCTTTAACTATAAAATTCATAACCGCTGTTCTTTCTAGTAACTCCATACAATCAAAAGCATTCAACATATTCTTTCCAACTGCTATTGCTCCATGATTCTCCATTAGTAAAACTTTATGAGTTTGAATTTCTTTTGCAACAATTTCTGCAAGACTAACTGTTCCCATTAATCTGTAAGGCACATTTATAACATCACCTAGAACACAATAAGCTTCTGCAGTGAGTCTTGTATCTAGAATATTAGGTTGGACAGTTGCATAAGCGCTTGCATAAATAGGATGAGCATGAACAACAGCATTTATATCGGTTCTATTTTTTAGAATCAACCTATGCATTTCTGTTTCAATACTCAAAGGTAGATCTGGAGTTAAATTTGTTCCATCAAATTTTACCACTGCTATTAAATCTGGAGTCAAATTACCTTTATCCAAACTTGAAGGAGTTATACAAAATTTTTCATCATCAATGCGTAAACTAATATTTCCTCCACTTGCAGTAGTTAATTGTCTATCATATAGACGTTTCATATAATCAGATACCTGTTTCCTTTCATTGTAATACTCAAAGGGTTTCATTTTATTTATTTTCTCCTATGCCCTGTATGGGCTTATATTATTATTTATAATCAATGAAAAACGTTCATCAATTAAGTTAATTCCGATATTAATAAAAGCACCCAATATTTTTAATTATTGTATACTTTATTAAACTTTCATTTAAATTATCTCACTAAGGATTTAATAATTTCCTATTTCTGCTCCATTCTTTATAAGTCTTCTTCAAATTATCATTCTTTCTAGGATGATAAGTTATAAATTCATTTTTAGATTTTTGGAATAGATCATAATACGCATTACATACCTTTACACATCCTAAAATTGAAGCTTGATAATAATTGTTGGATAGAATGAGTTCTTTACCAGTTAAATCTGCTAGTAATTGACATAAAGCATTCGATTGAAACCCTCCGCCACAACATCTGATATATGTTTTTTCAAAAGGGATTAGCAAACATAAAGATAAATATTCTTCATAAATAGAAAAGGCTATATCACAAAGCACTCCCCAAGCTAAATCAATAATATTTATATCAGGACTTAGAGGAGATTTTATAAAAAAACCTCCGACTTTTAAACTACGTTGTTGAGAAAATAACAAAGAACTAAAAGAGGCAGTACAAGAATAATTAGTTTTATCTCTATAAAGATTTTCTAATTCTTGGTAAGTGTAGTTTGTTAAAAAGTTTTGTTTAAATCTTTGATAATTTAAACCTGTAACTCCAGGATTAGTTTCAATTAGGTAATTTTCTCCACCTAAATCACAATCAACCCAGCAGCGTTGTTTAGGATCATGTAAATGAGTTTTCTCAACTCTAATAATTGGAGAGGTTGTTCCTGAAACAAAGACAATCTCTCCCTCTGAACAATTCGAACTCTTCACAGCTAATTGAGTGTCCGCACCACCTACAATAAATGGAATATCATAGTTTATGGAAAGCCTCTTCTTCAATTCAGGTTTAATGAAACCCAAATTAGTTCCTGCCACTTCAATATTTGGTAATATGTTATAATTGATACCATATTGATTACAAATTTTTTTGGACCACTCCATTTTATTTATATCGAATAATTGAGTTTCACAAGCTTGTGAAGGCTCGATAACAATTTTATCGCAAAAAATGGCGCCTATCCATTCACTTAGACTAGTTATTCTTTTTATTATAGAGTTTTTTTTTGGATATTTCTTCCTAAAACCCATCAACTTAGCAGCGGGAAAATCCTCAGTTACCCATTTCCCTGTTTTTTTATAAATTTCAGGTTTATTCTCTATTTGTCGCATCCATTCTCGTCCACGATTATCAATATTTGGTAGCCCTAAAAATGCAAAACCGTCATCATCATACAATACAATACTCTGTCGAGCACCAGATGCAGTAATTGCTGAAATTTTTATATCTGGAAATTCATTTAACAATTCAGATGCACTTTTTAATAATTTCGGTTCCCATTCTTGAGGAAGAAAAAATTGTGCATCAGAATAATTATTATCTTTAATATATTTATTAACTAAGGATTTCATACCTATAATATCTCCAGAGGAAGACACTATAGATATCTTTGAATTACCCGTTCCTAAATCAAATACTAAGTAATAAAGTTCCATATTTTTACCTTCTATTTAATACATCTTTATTAAAAACAACTTTTTCAAGATCTGCATTATTTAACCAATGTAGCAAATTATAAGTTATAATATCTGATTGATGATCTTTTACTTCATAAGTAGCCCCACAAATATGTGGTGTAAGTAATACATTTGGAAATAAAGAAATTTCTAAATCTGTTTCACTAGGAGGTTCATTTTCTAAAACATCTAGAATTACACCTGCTATTTTTTTCTCTTTTAATATCTGTATCAAAGCTTTAGAATCAACAACTGCACTTCTAGCAGAATTAACAAAAATTGCACTCGGTTTCATAGAGCATAACAATTTATAATTTATCATTGATTTTGTACTATCAGTGACAGGGAGATGAATAGATACAATATCATTATCAGTAAAGATTTCTTCTAAACTACTTTTTTTATATGCATTATTATAATTATTTACAAAAGGATCATAGAATGAAATCTCACATCCAAATGCTTCAAATAAATGTGCTGCAGTTTTTCCCACTGCACCAAAACCAACAAATCCAATTTTCTTATTACAAAGTTCATGGCCCATCCATAAGTAGTAAGGAGTTGTTCCTTTTACCCATTTTCTATCTTTAACCCAGTTAATTGCTGGGAAAATATTTCTATAAAAATCAAGAACCAAGCCTACAATCATTTCAGCAACTGCTTGACAATTCCGAGCGGGCGTACACAATACAGGTATGCCAACTTCAGTACAACTATTAACATCAATATTTGCAGGATTAGCTCTACAATCTCCAATAGCTTTTAAATTTGGATAATTCTCTAAAACCTTTTTTGTAATTTGGTCTAGTTCAGTAATTAAAATATCTGGTTTATATTTATTAAGAATTTGAATCATTTCGTCTTCATAATACCTTTTTCCAGTATCTGTCCAAGGTAGATATATAACTTCATTAAAGTTTTCTTTTAGCTCCTCAATACGCTTTAATGATAAAGGAGCACGTATCAATAATTTCATAAAAATCCTTTTTTATAAAATATTTTTGTAAATATTTTAGTTCATTTTTTAGCATAAGAAGATTCTATTCACTTCGTTGTGAACAATCTGCTAAATATTTTTCTAATTTTGTAGTTTTATAAACACCTAAATCTGTTACTACTCCGCTACAAAGATTAGGTGGTGTAATATCAAATGCTGGATAATATCCTTTAACACCAGGCATCGTTACTTTAATATCTAAAGCTTTTAGAACAAGTTCAGGATCTCTTTCCTCAATATTTATATTAGATAAATCTTGATGAGTTGGATCAGGAGTACCTGTAACATAATATGGTATACCATAATAATTTGCGGCTAGCGCAATTTGAAAAGTACCAACTTTATTTATAATATGCCCATCAACAGTTATAACATCTGATGCAGATGTAAATATATCAACATTCTTTTTTTTAAGCACATAACCAGGCATATTGTCAGAAATCACGGTAACATCAAAACCCATATCACAAGCAACACTAGCAGTAAGTCGAGATCCTTGAAAATAAGGACGAGTTTCAGCACAAATAACTTTAACTTTATTCCCTAACTTGGTACATTCACGTAATGTAGTACCAACGATAGTATCACCAAAACATTGAGTCAAAATGGTTCCATTTTTAGGAATTAAATTTGCTAAATTTCTTCCTACTAAAGTATATTTTTTATAATTATTATTTACATAATCAAAAGCATACTTAAACAAACTATCAATGAGCTGATCACCATAAACTCTTTGTTCCACTTGTTTTCTAGCTATATTGACTGCACCGTCTACAATTCTCTTCATTTGTTCAACTGTTGTAGGTCTTGCATGTGACAAAATAAATGCTGATTTTTCCATATGATCTACAATACTATTATCTTTTCGATCTTTAATTTCATATGCGGCAAGAACCATTCCCATAGCTGCTGCTAAATAAGGTCCTGCGCTTTGAGTAACCATATCTTTTATTGCTTTGGCTACTTTTTCAACACTTTTACAAACAACATATTCAGTACGAATGGGATAAATTCTTCTATCAAGAATTCTTACTGTCCCATTTTCATACCAAGCTATATTTTCATATTTTAACATAAATGCTAAGCCATTATCTGCTCGTTCCATTTATACTCTCCAGTATTTTTTAATAATAAATTTAATTTTAATAGCAAAAATAACTTTCTTATTTACACTAATTTCCTATTATCTCACTAAACAATTTAACAATTTCAGAACCTGATTTATAAACATATCGATTTTGTATTAATTTACTTCCCATGTTAATCAAAGCTCGTTCCATTGGAATCTTCAAAGATAAGTCCGTAACATCTTCTAATTCTTGAACTTTGGCATCGCCAACAACACGACGAATTATTTCTGTCCCAGCATACCCAAAAGAATCAGCTATAATTTTATTTATATATTGTTCTTTAAAAATTGAGTTATATAATGGTAAGGAGACAATTTCATCAAATTTAATTTCAAATTTTTGTTTTGTTAATGATATAATATCTTCAATTGCACTCTTCACCCAAATAACAAATTTTTCATTTTCTTTTTTGTTATAGAGAACATTTGCCCAAGAAAAAAATAAATTACCTATTACATTTCCAACATCATATCCAATTGGACCATAAAAAGCGAATTCAGGATCTATTACTTTTAATCCATTTTCATTAATGAAAATTGAACCAGAATGTAAATCTCCATGAATCAATGCCTGTGCATTATTCATGAATTCATTTAATAAAACACCAACTTCTGCTTTTAAACTCTCATTTTTGTAAAGATGCTTTTCTACAAACTCTTCATTACCTTTAGTAATAATATTTCGATTTTTATAATTATAATAAGGTTCCGTAAAAACTAAATCTTCAGAAATATCACACAAGTCAATATTTATAAATTGTTTGACACGTTTTTTCTTTGTTGCTCTATCAAGACATAAATCTGTAGTGGGTAGTAATGTGTCAACTAAAAAAGTCGATATATCCTCAGCAAATTTAGGAAAAGTTCTCCCCATTAATAATTCTTTTCTAAGATTTTTATAATCAGAAATATCTTCCATATACAAAGCACACATTGTTTCATCATAATGATAAATTTTAGGCACCATAGAAGGAGCATAAGCTCCCTCCATAGACAATATCATAGCTTCAATCTTGTTATGATCTAAATTAAGAGGTCTACCAGATGAGCGTACAAATTTATCAGCTTGTTTTACTACTAAAGAATTACCTGTATCGACATCTTTGACAATATAAACATAATTAATATTTCCATCACTTATTTCTTGGCAACTAAGATTAGTTCCTGGTTCAAAATAATGAGCAAGTTCAACTGTTGATGCCTTAATTTCCTCTAAATTCATTAAATAATGTTTAGAATATTTTTCTTCCATTTTACTACCTCTTAAATTATTTTTTAATAAAATTTATGCAACTTTCTTCTTGTCAAAAAAAGCTTTATTTGGCCAACCAATCATGATAAATATAAATCCAAATACAATCATCATTAAGCAATACCAAACGTAAGGAATAATAGTAACAGGGGAAATTTTAGCCATAGCACCCGCAACTAACAATTGACCAGCATATGGAGATAAACCATTAAATGCTGAAGAGAATAGGTCTAAAATACTTGCAGCTCTGCGTCTATCAATGCCCATATCATCTGAAATATCACGGGCAATAGGACCAGCAGCAATAATTGAAATTGTATTATTTGTTGTTGCAATATCTAACAAACTAACTAATGATGCAATAGCTAATTCACCACCACGTCTGGTTTTAGTTTTTCTTGTAAGAGCATGTAATAACCAATCAATTCCACCAAGATATTGCATCAGTGCTACTAATCCACCTACTAGTACAGCAATCAAAGCCATATCTTCCATCCAAGTCATTCCAGTATGTACAACTCCAAGTGATCCGAGAAGTGTGAAATCCCCATGTAATAAACCAATTACTACACCACTTACAATCCCAATTAGCATAACTTTCATAACATTCATACCAACTAAAGAAAAAATAATTATTAAAATATAAGGAAGAATATTTACAAAACTATATTCATAAGCTATGTCTGTTGCACTAATTTTTATTGGAGTAAAAGATAAGAGAATTACATTCAAAATAACTGCTGGTAAAACCATTAAAATATTAGCTTTAAACTTATCTTTCATTTCTACTTCTTCCATTCTAGTTGCTGCAATTGTAGTGTCTGAGATAAAAGATAGATTATCTCCAAACATAGCGCCACCTACTACAACACCACAAACAAGTGCAACATTAACATCGATTTTAGCTGCTATACCTATACCAATAGGAATTAATGCTGAAACAGTTCCCATTGAAGTACCCATAGAAAAACTTACTAAACATGCAATAAGAAATAAACCTGGAAGTATCATTCTACCTGGAAGAATTGATAATCCAAAATTAACCATTGAATCAACAGCATGCATACTATTTGCTACACCGTAAAAAGCACCAGCAAGAAGGTATATAACAACCATCAATATTAAAGTATTTTCTCCCCCACCTTTACAGAAAATAGTAACTTTATCGTTAAAAGTTGTTTCAGTATCACCTTTTTTGGGAAGAATGAAAGCTATAATACAAGCAAATGAAATACCAATTGCAAGTGGTATATTATCGAAACTACCACTAATAAGTCCTACTGATACATACAAAACCAAGAAAATAATCAACGGAAGTAAACCAATGAAACTTCCTTCACTCTTTTTAGTATCCTTTATAGACATAAATGTCCCTCCTAATGTTTCTCTTAAAAAAGAGATTAAAAATACAAACTCCATTTAAGTTTTTGTAAATGGACAATTTGGATTGGGTAGCTACCATCCCAGACAATTCAACATAATACAACATAAAACCACACAAGTCAAAACAAATTTTATTTTTTTTTCTAACAATTTTACATTAAACCAATCAAATACACAAATAAAAGCAATTTTACAAAGATTATTCGAAAAAACTTTTTTATTTATGTTGAGTTTTGTGGTATTTAAATATATACTTAAGAAAATTAAGGAGTATAAAACTCAATGTTAAAAAGAAACAGACAAAATATAATTAAAGAAATTTTAATGAATGAAGGTACAGTATTAATTTCTGATCTTTGCAACAAACTTGATTGTAGCTCAGAAACAATTCGTCGTGATCTAGTTGAACTTGAAGAACTTGGATTTGCTAAGAAAATATATGGAGGAGCATATCTTCCTGATAAATTCGATAAGAGTGTTCCTGTTACACTTCGAAATACATTCTTTAACGAAGAGAAATCAAAAATCGCTCAACAATCAATTGAACTTATTAACGAAGGAGATACTATTTTCTTAGATTCAAGTTCAACTTGTAAAAAGTTAGCAGAATTTATTATTAGAGAAAAAAAAGCTATTACTATTATTACAAATTCTATAGATATAATTAATTGCTACCAAAAAAATGAAGATGAAAGGATTATTGGACTCGGAGGTTATTTAAACTTAACCAACAGAGCTTTCCAAGGAGAACAAACAACATCTGCTATAAAAAACTACGTTGTTAATAAAGCATTTATTAGTTGCCCTTCAATTGAGTTTGAATTTGGACTTACAGATAATAGTATAGAGGCGGCTGCTATTCGCAGAGAAATGATTAATCAGTCCAGAGAGGCTTTCCTAATAGCTGATCATACAAAATTCAGTAGCCATTCCCCGTTTGTTATTTCTGATTTTTCTAAAATAAAAACAATAATTACTGATCGAAAACTTTCCAAAGAATGGGAACAATACAGTAGTTCAAAGAAAATTTCATTATGTTATTCAGATAAAATTCAAAGCAAAAAGGAGCAAAAAGAATAAAATGATTAATTTCAGATATCATAATCCCGCAAAGATTATTTTCGGTCGTGGAACCGAAAAGGAAATTGAAACTTTAATAAAACAATTGAATGTTAAATCACTATTAATGGTCTATAGTGGTGATTTTATCAAAACCTTAGGAATCTATGACACGGTAAAGCAAGCGTGCAACGCAAATTCTATAAAATATTTAGAATGTGGTAAAGTTATCCCTAACCCAAAAGTTGAGCTAGTAAGAGAATTAATAGAAATCGGTCGAAAAGAATCTGTCGATTTTGTTTTAGCTGTCGGAGGAGGGAGTTCAATAGATACAGCAAAAGCTGTTGCAATGGGTATTCCGTATGATGGCGATGTTTGGGATTTCTTTGAAGGTAAAACTTTTGTTGAAAAGGTTCTTCCAATTGGTGTAATTAGCACAATTCCTGCCAGTGGTAGTGAAACTTCAAATGCTACAATTATTTCTAATGGATTATCAAAAATGGGATTTGAAGATGATAGAATTATTCCTAAATTTGCAATAATGAATCCGGAATTTACCTTAGGTCTCCCTGCATACCAAACTTCTTGTGGTTTAGCTGATATTCTCTCTCATTTATTAGAAAGATATTTCACAACAACGAAACAAGTGGATACAACAGATTTTTTAATTGAAGGTGCAATAAAAGCCTTGCTCATAAACAGTGAAAGAATAATGAAGAATCCCAAAAACTATGATGCTAGAGCGGAAGTTCAATGGCTTGCTTCTATAGCTCATAACAATTTATTAGATACAGGACGAATATCAGATTGGGGTTCGCATCGAATAGAACATGAACTTAGTGCCCAATATAATATAACCCATGGTGAAGGCATGGCAGTTATTTTAGTTGCCTGGACTAAATATATGGCTGACATAAAACCAGAAAAATTAGCTCAGTTAGCAAATAGAGTTTTTAATATTGATTACCATGATTATTCTTTAACTGAGATGGCATTTAAATTATCTTCTTGTTTAGAAAATTTCTTTAAATCTTTAAACCTACGTACTTCATTAAAAGAATTTGATATTGATAACAGATATTTTGAGGATATGGCACTTAGAGCAACTTCTAATGGAACAGATACTGTTGGACATTATGTACCACTTGATAAAAGTAAAATCATAGAAATTTTAAATTTAGCTAGAGTATAATAAAGATTAAAATATCAAAATTAAAAGATAATTCTATAATTTTATTCAAATGAGGCTTACTAACCAAGCCTCATTTTACATTAATAAAAATATAGAACTTATAGATTCTAAACAAATTTATTATTACTCCACATTTTAATCTCATTTTTATCAAACCACTTTTTTAAAGTTACTTGTTGTTTAACTTTTGATGGGTTTGATGTATAAGCGACTATTGCTAAGCTCTTTTCTGCTCTACTACAAGTTACGTAGAATAATCGTCGTGTTCTATCAATACTAGAATCTTTACCTTGCTGTATGTTAGTAATATCTGTTTTAGTTAATTCTTTTGCACCAAATAGTTTTTCATAACTAAACATAAATCCTTTTGCTTCTTCATCATCTAAAATTACCATTACTCTAGGGAATTCTAAGCCTTTGACCCCTTGATGAGTACCAAAACTTGCCTCGTTTGAAATATATTGATTATATAATATTATTTCTTCGTAATTAACTTGTAATGCCTCATACCAAGCTAATAATAATTTATCATCTGACAATTTATTGGATGAAAAATCTTTTTGATTAATTTCAACTAACAATCGTTTAAAATTATTAGGTAAATCAAAAAGTTTAGATTCTTCACAAAATTTAAGAATTGTAATTAAAGTTGGATTGCCTTCATTCCAAAGATTAAAAAAATTATCAATTTTTTGTTTAACTTCTTTAATTAGTTCAACTTGAGATTTTTGGCTTCTAAGATTCTCAATACTAAATTTCGGTGAATACCCTTTTAATATCCTATAAATTTCAAAATCATTCTTATCTTTATGTGCATTTACTAAAGGAATAATTATACTTGAAAAGAATTTAATCTCAGAGAGAGATCCATCAAGCAAACCATTTTTCAAGGAGTTTTGAGAATAAAGAGAATTAAAAAATTTTGAAAACCCCATTCTAACTGCTACTAAATGATGCTCTAAAGTTAAAACTTTTATTTCATTATCCTCCCATCCTTTGTCATCTGTTTCGCTTTGCATATATTCTATTATTTTATTTTCTAAGTTTTTTTTATTAAGGGAGGTGTTTGAAGGAATAATGAAAAACCTAACAAAGCCCTCTTCTTTATCTGATCTTGGATATTGTTCAATTCCATCCACTTCTTTTCTAATCTGATTAATTAATTTTACAACTCGTTTTGAACATCTATGATTCATTTTTTTTATTGGAGATTTCCATCCTGTTGGTAGACTTTTTCCTAAATCACTTTTGCCATCAAAATATATTCGTTGCATTACATCTCCAAATAAGCCAAGCGAAAAGTTTTTGTAATGTTGTTCTTCAACTTTAAATAGAGCCTCAATAAGATTTTTATTAGTATCTTGACTTTCATCAATAAAAACAATTGGAAATTTAGAAATTAAGATCTTTTGCATTATCATTTTTGTATCTATGAAAGATGTACATATATTTATTACTTCGCTATGATTTAATGAATCCTTAGAAAAATTATCTCCATTGGGGTTATAAGAAAATATTCTAATTTTAGAAAGATTATCAAGCCTTTTTGTTTTCTCTTTTAGCTCCCGCCTTCTTTTTTCTTTTGTATCAATACGTTTACTTTTATCAATAGAAATAGTTAGTTCTTCTGTTTGTTTAGTTAATTCATTTTTTAACCAATCTCGAATATCATTTTGATATGGTTTAATTAACTCCCAAGCAAAACTATGAATTGTTGAAACCCAAAACAAAGAATCATACTCCAGCCTTCGTTTTATTTCATCACACGCAGCATTAGTATATGTTATTATTGCAACTTTTTGATTATATAAATTTAATTTTTTCCCATCATTCTCCTTAAATTTTTGTAGAACTTTAACTAACGAACGAGTTTTACCAGAACCAGCTCCTGCAAAAAGAAAAAAACTCTTTGAATTTTCTAATTTAATACATTCATAAATTTCTGCATCTACTGAATCATCAATATGATTATCTATATTACAATTGTTATTCATTTTGGTTCTCCTTAGTAGATTTAGATAATTTACCTGTTAACCACACTAAACCATCTTCAATATATTTTGGAGTATTTATATCACAAAAATCATCTGAAAAAAGAATATCTAAAGCTAATTTTGCCTTAGAATTGTTTGTGTTTTTTACAATTTCATAGGCGGCTTCACTAAGATTTTCGGCATTGATATTTTTATTCAAAATTTCATTAAATTTTTTAATCATACCGGTTCCAGATGAAATTTTAAATTTTTCTAAATTCGAATAAAATAATGCATCTTCAAATGTATACGGAATTATTTCACTAGGATTATCATCAATTTTTATTTCAAAAGGATATTGGTAAGTTATATATACATTTTGTTCCTCATTGGTTTTCTTATTTTTATCTAATTTTAATAAGTCATCTAAATTTTCAAGTTTTGGAATCCATTTCTTTAAAGTATCATTATTAGTTTTATATCCTTTTGCTTTCATCGGTCTAACCGATTTATTTTTTTGAGAGGAATCACAAGCATCTAAATCGGTAATCACTAATGTTGGAATTCCTAAAGCTTCAATCATAGGCCTTAATCTATGGGCATGACTTCCTCCAATTTCTAAAATTGTAATGTAACTCGAATATAATGATTTAAAATCTTTCTCAATAAACCGAGGTAATAAAATTTTTTCAGCAGCACCTTCAACTAAAATAATTGCATCAGAAAAAAACAAATCACAATGAGTTACTTTTAAATATCGTTTGGCAAACTTGACAGAATCTAAGGATGATCCAAAAGTAGAAGATAAATTTACAACTTGAGAAGTTGGTATATCTTTATCAATATTACAAACTCTTCTAAAATATCTTAGGTTAGAAAAATCAACCTCGTTTGCAATATGACTCGAATGAGTACTGATAATTAACTGTGTTGAAAATTTTTCATTTTCTCTTAAAAAATGATCATCAGTTAATATTTCATGTGCTTTTCTTACAAAAACTTGTTGAACTTGAACATGTAAGTGAGCTTCGGGTTCCTCGATAAGTACCAAGTGAATTGGTTCTATATGTAAATCTTCTAATTTATTATCTCTATTATTTTTTTTTATCCAATCATCTCGAAAACGCATTAATCTAAAAACCATAGAAACTAGATTTTGGTAACCTAACCCATTATAATTTTCAGGCAAAGAAAATAACTCATCATCTTTATCGGTTTGGGATATATCAAAAAGAACTGCTGCAGAATGATCTAAACTTGAAATGGGATTAACTTTACTTGACAGTTTAATCTTTGGATTTTGTACACCGGGATACCCCAATTGTTGTAACTCATTAATTGAGGGCTTAAATCTATCAGTTAATTGAGAATCAAAGGAATTTTGTGCTTCAGAGATAGCTTCCAAAACTTTAATATCAGATTCTGTTGGATTATCTTCTGGGTTAAGATGCTTTGAATAATACTCACGCAATTGTGATGAAAGTTTGCCAAAACTTTTTATTTTGTTCTCATTATCATTTGCATCAGAAAACCCTCTTTGAGCATTAATCGCACTAATTTTAATAATTCCATTAAGAGGATTTATACCTAAATCATTATCAAAATTATCTATAACTTGGGGATTTAAATTATTAGCATCACAATTTGTAAATTTCATAGGATCTAAAACATATGATTTAATGGTAAATAGAGAATTAAATACTTTATCTAAATAGTCTTTTAAGTCTTTAGGCCACAGCTTAAGATTATCAGATTTATTTGTTAATTCCGAATTATTATGAACTCTAGTAGAAAAATCCTTATATATAAATTCAATGTCTTTTGGTGCATATATAAGACGAACTCCAATCAAACCACCTTCCCAATCTAAGGAAGGGATAAGATGTGAAACATAATATATTTCATCTTCTGGAACCTCTATCCAAATATCAATAGATGGCAAATAATCAATCCATTTTTTTAAAGAAAAGTCAATTAAAGTATCTTCTGAGGCTCTAAGCCATTCCGCACCTATTTTATTTAATTCTATCCAATTAGATATTGTGATATCAGTTGTATGAATATCACCTTTTTTATTTAAAAATAAGGTTAGAGCATCCATAGCACTTGTTTTGCCACTATTATTTGCACCAACTAAAATAGTTTGTTCATCCGAAATATCAAGCCTACAACATTTTAATTTTCTAAAATTCTGGATATCTAAATACTTAATTTTCATAATTTACACCTTTATTTACTTAACTAACAGTAATTATTATATCTTAGATTTGAATAAAATCTAGAAAATTTTTAATTTTATTGAATATCGGAATCATTATTATTTGAATATCTAATACAACCTCCTCTACTTCTTCATTGCTTAATTTGTTGCAATAAATATTGCAATTGATATAGTCGCATTTGGATTAACCAAACCCTTCTAGTAAACTGTCAGCCAGCTCCTTATAATGAACATTCGCTTAAGTAGGTTGATCTATTAACGTTCGTGTAACTAACCAAAATGAGTTGTAAAAGCAAACGTAGAAACAATTACCAAATTTTATTATTTTGGAAAGTACCAATGCACAGCGTAGATATTGTTGTATAAAAAGGGAAGAGCTCAGTTGCTATTATTACTAGAAAGCAAAAAAGTCCTTTAAACAAGAAGCACAAAATTAAAGTATATATTACTCATATGAAGCCTTTTGAAGTTATTCATATTAAATCAGAATTAACAAACTTAATTAAACTTATTAAAGATTTTGAAGGTAGAGTATTATTACTTTGGAAGCTACAGGTAAATATCATTTACCTATATTATTCTTTTTAATGGAATCTGATTTATCAGTTAATATAGTTAATCCATTAAGAATGAAAAAGTTTGAGAATGACGAACTTAGAAGAGTTAAAACTAACAATATAAATTCTCTAAAGATAACTAGATATGGATTTGAGAAGAAAAATAAACTAATCCCTTTCCACTCAAGTGATGAAGTATATGGAGATTTAAGCTTTTTAAATCGTGAATATGAACATTATTCAAATTAAATAGTAAATGAAATACTTCATTTAACTTCTTTATTAGATCTAACGATGCCAGGGATAACTAATTTACTCAGAAAAACCGATACTAATTATAATGATAATAACAAATTATATTCTTCTATTGATAAATTCTAACATTTTGATTTGATACCCAAAATAAGTGAAAAGCAATTTATTAATAGCAATAATAGTTGGGCTAAAAAGAATGGAACCCATCACAGCGAAGCAAAAACCATTAGGATTTATGCTTTAGCTAAAGATGGTATCACCTCTATTAATTCCAATAGACCTTGTACTAAAAGAGCTCTATTAGAAAGTGTTAATGTTTAAGAAATCTAGAAGAATCTCTTAGTATGATAATAACACAGATAAATGAGCTAGCAACGAGTTTAAGGAATATGAAACGGTTAGAGCTATGGATAGGTGTTGGAGAAATATTAACACTTAGATTAATAGCTGAAGTTGGTGATATCAAACATTTTCAAATCAAACAAGTCTTAGTAGTCTATGCTGGTATTGATGTTGATAGAAAATAATCTGATAAAGATGATGCTCCTAATAGACATATATCAAAGAGAGGAAGTGCAACACTCCGTCATGTTGTGTATATTATAATGATGAGCAAGAAGCGACTAAAGATAACAAATGATTCTGTTTATGAATATATGCTAAAAAAATAACAAGATGGAAAGAAAAAGAAAGTTTCTAAAATAGCTGGACTTAATAAATTCCTAAGAATATATTATGCAAAAGTCAGTGCTTTGTATGCTTAAAAAATATTAAATAACCTTTAAAAAGATGATACGTCAGAAAAAATATTATTAATCTGATCTATTTTAATATGACTAATTTAGTTGCTAAAAAAAAAGTATAATTTATTACTTTTACTCTTGATTTTGCTTAGCAGGTTTACTAGTGCAAATAAGTTTTTCTTCTTTTTCATTTATTTTAATCTTGTTTCCTCTGTTAAGCGGATTTACAATATTTTATTCTTTTTGAATTTATGTTTGAGTAGTTTTTCAAAATCAAGGATGAATAAAATTATGAATAACTACTTTAAACCTTTAACTTTTAATGAAAGAAATAAAATACATAGTTGAAGCCTCACAAATTTGAGGGTTAATATAAAATAAAATAGAGTTTAAGAAGGTTTACAAGTATTTCTAATTGTAAAAGGAAGTTTCTCTATATTGTTTAGGAGTTTTTCCAAACTCTTTTTTAAATAGAGAATAAAAATAGCTTAAACTTTGAAACCCTGAATTATAAACAATATCTATAATTTCAATATCTGTATGTGCTAATAAATTCGCTGCATAATTTAATCTCATAAAATTTATTACTTCAGTTGGTGTTTTTTGAAAATATTTTTTAAAAGATCTACAAATATGCTCTTTAGACTTACCTGTCGTTTGAACAAACCAATCTAAACCCTGAGAAAAGTTTTCGGTATCTTGCATTTCCTTTAATGATGTTTTAAGCCAATATGGAAGAGCAAGATTACTAGTAAATATTTCATCAGATGAAGATACGACAGGAATTAAATAAATTGAAAATAATAAAAGCAATTGTGCTCTTAGATATGTTTTAATTCTATGCTCATGGGTTGAGGGAAAATAAGCAAACTTCATCAATCTTGATTCTAATTGAATTTTATCATTATGATTCAATTTTATGATTGGGATTCTTTTTTTTGAAAGAAAGTCTTCTTTTTCTTTTTTTGAGTACAAAAAATCAAACATTGAATCAATAGTAGATTTAGGAAATGCTAAATTTATATGTTTTACAGGACCAACCTCTACTTTTGAGTGTATATCACCCGGTCTTACAAAAACAAGGTCACCTTCATTTAATAGAAAAGATTTCCCATTCAATATATATTTCAAGCTTCCTTCAGCCATCAAAGTAAATTCATAAAAATCATGAACTTGAGGATATTGTTTTGCATCAACTAAAGTATGAATAGCGTAGTGAATTTCACTTTCAAGATTTATAGTTTCTTTTGTATTTATTTTATGTAACATAATAAATATCAATATATAGCAAAAAATAATTATTTACAACAAGATTTTATTCCATTCACTAGGTTAAAGTAAGACCATATTAACAATAAATAAATTAAAGAGGGAATATAGAATGTATTTAGGTCTTGGACTCTACAGACATATGATAACAAGAGAAAATTTCAAATTCGCAAAGCAAACTGGGTGTACACACTTAATTCTTCATCTTGCAAACTATTATTCAAAAGAAAAAGGTGTAGTTACAGCCACAGACGAAAATAGTAATTATGGTGATGCTCTAGCAAATGAAAAAATTTGGTCCTTGGAAACCTTAGTCAAAATAAAGGAAATGGCTCAAGAAGAAGGGTTAGAAATATATGGCATCGAAAATTTCAGTCCTGCAGATTGGTATGATGTACTTCTTGATGGAGAAAAAAAAGAAGAACAAATGGAATTTTTAAAACAAATAATTCGAAATGTAGGTGCAGCTGGTATTAAATCATTTGGATATAACTTCTCATTAGCTGGAGTTTGGGGGCATAAAAGATTACCTGTTGCTAGAGGCGGTGCAATAAGTGCCTGTTTTGATGCAGAAAATTTAAAAATAGACACCCCGATTCCAGATGGAGAAGTTTGGAATATGAGCTATAAAAAAGGTGAAGAAGGGAAATATATTGAACCAATCGATTCAGATGAATTATGGAATAGATATAAATGGTTCTTAGAAGAACTCTTACCTGTGGCTGAAAAAGCGGGGGTTGAACTTGCCCTACACCCAGACGATCCTCCAATGCCATCATTAAGAAATACTCCTAGACTTGTATATAAACAAGAATTTTATGATAAGAGTATTAATCTAGTAAAAAGCAACTCAAACAAAATTGATTTATGCATGGGGAGCATTCAAGAAATGGAGGGGAGCAATATTTACGAAGCTTTAGATAAATACTCTAAATTAAATAAAATTAGTTATGTTCATTTCAGAAATGTTAAGGGTAAAGTACCAAAATATAAAGAAGTTTTTGTAGATGAAGGTGATATTGATATGTTTAAAGCCTTAAAAATATTAAAAAAGAATAATTTTGATGGAGTTTTAATACCAGATCACACGCCAGAACTAATTTGTGATGCTTCTTGGCATGCTGGCATGGCATATGCACTAGGATATATGAAAGCTGCAATGCAAATGATTGAAGGAGAAAAGTATGAATGTTAATGAGTATTTAGAAGATAGGGACAAATTAGAAAAACTTTTTACAGAAGAATTGTATACACCAGTTGTGGGTGACATATTAGATGTTATGGGTTTTACTCACCAATTTCTTCCACAAGAAATCCAACAAGCAAGATCAGATTTTAAATTAATCGGTTATGCAATGCCAGCTTTAATGATTGATGTATTTGGACCTCAAAAAAAGCCATTTGGTCAATTAACTGAAGCACTAGATCAATTAAATCCTGGAGAAATATATTTAGCAAGTGGTGGTGCTATGAGATGTGCTTATTGGGGAGAACTACTAACAGCAACTGCAAAAACCCGCAAAGCTAGTGGAGCTGTAATTAATGGATTCCACAGAGATACACCACAAATGTTATCACAAAACTTTCCTGTTTTTAGTAGAGGAAGTTATGCACAAGATTCATCAGTTAGAACACAAGTTGTAGATTACAGATGCCACATGGAAATTGGTCAGGTATCAGTTGATCCAGGGGATTTAATATTTGGTGATATAGATGGAGTATTAGTAATTCCTAAGAGAATAATTGCAGATGTAATTGCCCAATCAGTAGAAAAAGCTAGAGGCGAAAAAGTTGTAAGACATGCAATTGAGAATGGATTGACAGCTACTAAGGCTTTTGAAAAATTTGGCATTTTATAATAAGGATTTCAATTATGGACAGTATAAACCCTTTTTCACTAAAAGGAAAAATTGCATTAATTACTGGAGGGGCTTCTGGATTAGGTTTTGCAATTGCAAAATGCTATCAAAAAAGTGGAGCAAAAGTAATTATCACAGGAACAAGAGATATTAAAAAGTTACAAAAAGCTTGTATAGAAATTGGTGAAAATACTTTTTGTTATCAAGTAGATGTCTCAGATACTAAAAATGCAATATCTTTTATAGAAAAAGTAGAAGAAGAACATGGAAGTATCGATATATTAGTTAACAATGCAGGAGTTCACTGTAAAAAACCTTTTGAAAAAATAACAATGAATGAATTAAATCATGTAATGTCAGTTCATTTAAATGGAAGTTTTGCATTAACTCAAGCAGTAGTTCCTTCTATGAAAAAAAATAAAAGTGGTTCAATAATTTTTATTTCTTCTATGTCAGCTTATCTTGGATTAACACAAGTTAGTGCATATTCTAGTGCTAAATCAGCTGTTTTAGGTTTAACAAAAGCTTTAGCAGGAGAGTTATCACAATTTAATATTAGAGTAAATTGCATTACTCCCGGTTTTATTGATACTCCAATGTTTCACAAAGCGGTTGATTGTGATATAGATAGACAGAAAAAAATTTTAGAACACACACCAATGAAAAAATACGGAAAGCCCGAAGATATAGGTTGGGCTGCAGTATTTCTTGCCTCAAACGAAGCAAGTTTTGTAAATGCAGTATCACTACCAGTAGATGGTGGTTGTATTATAGGTTTTTAAAAAGGAGATTAAACCGTGAAAAAATTATTAATTACATTTTTAGCAGCTATTATAATATTTAATAGTGTAGCTTTTGCTAATGGAACTTCAGAATCAGAAGAAACAAAACAATATGAACTAAAGTTTGCACATATTGCAGCGGAAGACCATACATGGAACAAAGCAGCTTTGAAATTCAAGGAATTAGTTGAAAAGAATTCCGATGGTAGAATAACTGTAAAAGTATATCCAAATAACCAATTGGGAAGTGAAAAAGAAGTTCTTCAAAGTATTCAAACAGGAACAGCTGATTTAACAATAACTGCAGACAGTCTTTCCCCTTGGGTCCCTGAAATAGGTTTTATGGGAACACCATATTTGATTGATGATTTCGACCACCTTGATAAAGTTGTTGATGGTGCCGTTGGAAAACAAATTGAAGATTTAATTTTAGATAAAACAGGAATGAGACCAATTGCATGGTTTGCAAGAGGTGCAAGATTTTTAACAACAAACAAACCTGTTCACACTCCTGATGATTTAAAGGATATAATTATAAGAGTTCCAGATGTACCTATGTATGTAAAAACTTGGGATGCATTAGGCGCAAAACCAGTTCCAATGGCTTTTTCTGAAGTATTTACAGGAGTACAACAAGGTACCATTAATGCTCAAGAAAACCCTCTTTCTTTAATTAAAAGTGCAGGTTTTTATGAAGTATTAAAATATATCAATAAAACTGAACATGTAAGAGGTTGGATTTATGTAGTAATTGGAGATAAAAAATTACAATCTCTTCCTGAAGATTTACAAAAAGTAGTTCTTGATGCTGCAAAAGAAATGCAAGCTTACGAAAGAGAATTATTCTTTGAAGATGAAGAACAACTAGCATCTTTCTTGACTGAAAATGGAATGGAATTTGTTGAGGTTGATAAAGAGGCCTTTGCTAAAAAAGCAACAGCTGGTGTACTACCTTTACTATCTCCTGAACAAAGAGCTTTATATGATCAAGCAAGAAGCTTAGCCAAATAAACTCTCACTTTCTCAGTTTCTATTTTTAGAAACTGAGAATATTAAAAAAGGATAAAAAATGAAGAAATTAGAAAAAATCGAGAAATTGCTATTTTTTGCTCTCGTTTTATTTTATTTATTAATTATTGTAATTGTTAGCATTCAAGTTATTTGTCGAATTTTCCCATTCAAAGCACCTTCATGGACAGAAGAAGCATCTAGATATTCAATGATTTATTTGGTTGCCTTTTCAACAGGATTTGCTATAAAGGAAAAAGCATTTGTTGGAGTTGATACAATATTTCATAATCTAAGTAATAAAAAGCAATTGTTTCTACGGTTTATTAATAATATGATATTAATATTTTTCTCTTTAATTTTTCTTAGATATTCAATAAATTTTTATAAATTAGGAATTCCACAAACAAGTGTAACAATGAGTATTTTTAAAATGAATCAAATTTATTTTTCAATGATATTATTTTCTTCGTTAATGTTAATATATTTATGCATTGATGAACGAAAAGTTTTAAAACAAATTAAACTAAATAAAAAAGGAGAAATTAAGTAATGGTAATTTCAATGTTTATTATATTTACTGTGTTTTTAATTATTGGGTTACCAGTAGCTTTTTGTCTTGGAATATCTTCTTTAATGTATTTTATTATAAATGGCATCCCATTAATTACGTTACCACAAAAAATGTTTGCAGGAATGAATTCATTCGTATTACTTTGTGTCCCAGGTTTTATTTTAGCTGGCAACTTAATGAATCTAGGCGGCATTACCGAAAGAATAATAAAGTTCTCAAATAGTATTGTAGGTCATATCAGAGGCGGTTTATCACAAGCTAATATCGTGGCTTCAATGATTTTTGCAGGTATTTCTGGTACTGCAACAGGTGATGTTGCTAGCTTAGGTGCAATTCTAATACCTGCTATGGAAAAAGAAGGTTATGATACAGATTTTTCTTGTGCTGTAACAGCTTCTTCATCCACTATTGGTCCAATTATTCCTCCTAGTCTTCCAATGATCATTGCAGCAACAATTACAGGACTTTCAGTTACAAAATTATTTATAGCGGGAATCCTCCCTGGAATATTATTAGGTTTTGGAATGATGATAGTCTCATATGTAATCTCAAAAAAAAGAAATTATCCAAAACAGAAAAGAAGTTCAATTAAAGAAATTTGGGAAGCTTTTAAAAAAGCTGTTTGGGCTCTTTTAATGCCGATATTAATTTTAGTGTGTATTTTAGGCGGATTTACAACTCCAACTGAAGCTTCTATTTTAGCAGTTATTTATTCAATTATAGTGGGGTTATTTATCTATAAAGATTTAAATTTTAAAATGCTTCCTAAAATATTAAAAGATTCAGCTGTAACAACAGCAGCAATTTTAATCTTAATTGGGTTGGCTAATGTATTTGCTTGGATCTTATCGATGGAACAAATTCCTCAACTTGTAGCTAATTCTCTTTTATCTATAACTACTAACAAATTTATAATTTTATTTTTGATAAATTTATTGCTATTATTTGTTGGTACATTTATGGAAACTAATGCTGCATTAACAATTTTATTCCCAACTCTATTAAGTGTTGCAGTTAAGATTGGAGTAAACCCAATTCAATTTGCTATAATAGTAGTATTAAATTTAGTAATAGGATTAACCACACCTCCTGTTGGAGTCTGTCTATTTATTGCTTCAACAATTGGAAAAATTTCTCTAGCTAAAATAGCAAAAGCAGTTCTACCATTCTTATTAGTATCATTATTCGTATTGGCTTTAGTAACATATTACCCACCCATAACTCTTTCTTTAGTAAATTTATTAGGATAAATATATGCAAAATAAAATAATATATTTAACTGATATCAAAAAATTAGAAATAAAAGATGAAAAAATAAATTATCCAACTAAAGATGAAGTCTTAATTAAAATGGATAGTGTTGGAATATGTGGTTCAGATTTATCTTACTATTCAAAAGGTAGTACTGGAGTTGGAAAACTAACTTTTCCACATATTCTTGGACATGAAAGTGCTGGAACCATTGTAGCGAAGGGAGAAGAATGTACTAAATTTCAAATTGGAGAAAGAGTTGCAATTGAACCTGGAGTTCCTTGTGGTAAATGTATCAATTGTCTCGAAGGTCATTATAATTGCTGTGAACATATTTCTTTTATGTCTACGGCAAAAAAAAAGAAATATAGTGACGGTGCGTTTGTAAAATATTCAATTCGTCCCTCAAATTTTGTATATCATCTACCTGACAGTGTAAGTTTCGAAGAAGGTGCATTACTAGAGCCATTATCAGTTGCTTATCATGCAATTTCTCAGAGCGGTTTAAAACCTGGTTCTAGTGCTGCAATTATTGGATGTGGTCCTATTGCAGGTTGTTTATTACTAATGCTCAAGGCTTTTGGAATTAAAGATGTTAGTATGAGTGATATAAACGAAAAAAGACTTAAATTTATGGAAAACTTAGGTGCAATTCATACTATTAATACAAGAGCCATGAATGAGAAAGAGCTCAATAATTGTTTTAATAAACAATTTAATGCAATTTTTGATACTAGTTGTAACGAAAAAGCTATAAATAGTGCAATAAATCAATTACAAAAAAGAGGGAAGCTAGTTCAAGTTGGAGTAATATCAAAAAGTATGTATATTAACCTTAATACATTATTTTTAAAAGAAGCATCTATAATTACTAGTTTTAGATATGCAAATACTTACAATAAATGCATTTCATTAATAAAAAACCAAGTTATTGATCCATCTGTCCTAATTTCTCATAGATTTGATTATAAAGATATTTCAAAAGCTTTTGTAACAGCAACTAATTTAGAAGAAAATCCTATGAAAATAATAATTAAAATGTAATTCATAAGAAGTTATTGAACATATTTGCTAGTAGATTTATTTATAAATTTGCTAGCATCTTTTCATAACTTTTGTTATAAACTTTTATTAATCACTTAAATTTAAAACAAAAATAGATAGAATTTAAAATTATTTGTTAAAAAGATTTTTCATTCGATTTTTTGTTATCATAATTGCAGTAAATATTGCAAAACCCTAAAAGGGTACAGTTAATATTTTAAGTGAGAGTATTTTTTCTTAACAAAAAGTTAATATAATACCTCATAACTAATTAACTATTCTTCTGCTATAATGAGTTTTATATTATTTTTATTAATCATAGTTATTACATCTTTCGGAATATTCCTATCAGTAATTATGGTATCAAAATCTCTTAATGTTGCAAATTTAGCAACACAAACTTTATTAAACTTATCTGAATCTACTACTAAAATTTTCTCAACAGCTGTATGAATTACTGCTTTTTTTATATCTATTTCATATTCAGCAACAGTAGTTACATCAAATAAACTACTAATACCACTTGCTGAAATAAAGGCTTTATTGATTCCAATTCTTGAAATTAAAGAAACAGCTTCTTCACTTTGAAGCATACCGGTATTTCTATGAAGATAGCCCCCAGGAATTATTAAGTTATAGTTTGGATTTTGAAAAAGAGCGACTGCAGCATTTAAATTATAAGTAACAACAGTGATAGGTAGTTCTGGAGAAAGTTGTTTGATAATATGATTGATAGTAGATCCATTATCAAATAGAACAATATCATCTTTACTTATATAATCAGCAGCAATCTTTCCTATTTTTGTTTTGATTGCTTGCTTTTTACTTCCTTCGGTTTGTATATCATTGAGGTATTGATTAACAGATTGATCTTTCTCTTTATTTAGTACAGCAATACCATTATATAAGTGTACAGTATGATTGCTCTCCATTTCTTGAAGATCTCTTCGGATTGTCATATTAGATACATTTAATAATTCAGCCAATTTCTGTATAGATTTGCTACTCTCTTTTTTTAAAATACTTTCAATAGTACTAATTCTTTTATCTTTTTTATTCACAATACTTTACCCTTTATAATTATTTATCTAATAAAAGACATATCTAAATAAATATTAGCATAAGATGTTTAAAATGTAAACATTTTAACTTTTTAACATATCAAATTCACAAAATAACAATTTGAGGCCATACGCAATTGAATCTATTTAATAACCAGTAATGCGCAATATACAACTTTTAATTAATAAAATTTTATCTATTTTGTTAATATTTTAAAATAATCTAATCAAATTTTGTTACTATTTTATAATTACATATATAAAATTATAAAATTTTTACATTTTTTGTTGCGATATTCCACTTTCAATGATATTATCAGTTTTAGGAGGATAATAAACAATGAAAATTAAAAATATAAATAAGTTTATTGATCATACAATTCTAGCAGCAGATACTACTAGTGATAAAATATCTAAAATTTGTGATGAAGCTATTGAATATAATTTTGCTTCTGTATGCGTAAACAGTTGTCACGTTAAAAACTGTTTTAACAAATTAAAAAATACAAATATTAATATATGTACTGTTGTGGGATTCCCTTTAGGGGCAATGAGCACAAAAGCTAAAGCTTTTGAAGCTTTAACAGCTATTGAAGATGGCGCTAGTGAAATTGATATGGTTATAAATATCGGTTGGTTAAAAGACTGTAAAGACGATTTAGTTTTAAACGATATTAAAGAAGTAAAAAAAGTTTGTGGTACTAAATTACTAAAAGTAATTATTGAAACCTGCTTATTAAATAATGAAGAAAAAAACAGAGCTTGTTTGCTTGCAAAAAAAGCTGGTGCAAATTTTGTTAAAACCTCAACTGGTTTTTCAAAAGCGGGTGCAAAAGTTGAGGATGTAGTCCTTATGAGAGAAGCTGTTGGAAAAGATTTGGGAGTAAAAGCAAGTGGAGGAATACATAATTATAAGGAAGCAGCAGCTATGATTGAAGCAGGGGCTTCAAGGCTTGGAGCAAGTTCTGGTGTAGCAATTGTAACAGGAATAACATCAAATACTAATTATTAATATTGTGGAGGATAATAATGAATACTGGGTTTAATAATAAGGTCGCATTAATAACAGGATCTGCAAAAGGTATTGGAAAATCAACAGCTCAAATTATGGCTGATCAAGGTGCTAATATAATACTTACTGATATCGATAAAGAAGCTTTAGATAAAACATATGATGAATTTCATGATAAAGGATATCATGTAAAAAAAATATTGGTTGATTTATCTCATAAAGAAGGTGTTGAACAATTAATAAATACAACGGTTGAAGAATTTGGCAGAATAGATATTTTAGTTAATAATGCTGGAATATTGCTTTCATCTTCAATTGAAGATACAACTGATAAAATGATTGATTTAACAATTGATATTAATTTAAAAGCCGTTTTATATGCTATTAGAGCTGTAACTCCTATAATGAAAAAACAAAATTATGGAAGAATAGTGAACCTTGCATCTATTACTGGTAAAAGAGGCGATAATTCAACTACTTTTGTATATGGTTCTACTAAAGGGGCAATAATCACAATGACTAGATCTGTAGCTAGACAGTTAGGCCCTTGGGGTATTACATGTAATGCTATTGCACCTCATGCTGTTATGACAGAAATGATGAATTATTGGACTGATGAAAAAAAACAAACAATGGCAGACAAAATTCCAGTTAAAAGATTAGGAACTGTTGAAGAAATGGCTCAATTGATATCTTATCTTGCTTCTGATCAAGCAGGTTTCATAACAGGAGAAACCATAAATATCAATGGTGGATATTATATGGATTAATCATAAAAAAACAAAAGGAAATAAAAATTTGGAGGGAAAATGATTGAATGTTTTTTATCAATGGATTTTGGGACACAAGGCGTTAGAGTATCTCTAATTGAGATGAATGGTGCATTATTAGCAACTGCTGCAAATAATTATCAAACATTTTTTCCACGTCCTGGTTGGGCAGAGCAGAATCCTCACGATTGGGTAAAAGCCTTAAGATTATCATTAAAAGAATTATTTACAACCTACCCTACTAATAAAATTCACATTTTGTCTTGTAGTGTATCTGCAACCTCAAGTACTGTGCTACCCATCGATAATAAAGGCAATCCCTTGGATAACGCCATATTATGGATGGACTGTAGGGCAACTGAAGAAGCAGAAATAATTAATTCAAATAATTATGAAATAGTAAAATATAGTGGAGGTGAAGTTTCTACAGAATGGCTTATCCCTAAAGTTATGTGGTTTAAAAAAAGTTATATTGACTTATATGATAAAGCATATCGTTTTATAGAAGAACTTGATTATATTAATTTCATATTAACAGGTACACTAGTTTCATCTTTTTGTAATATGACTTGTAAAGGAAATTACGTTTATGATTTGGGTGGTTGGAATGAAGACTATTTCACAGCAATTGGATTAGGTGATTTTAGAGATAAATTAAACACTGAAGTAATTAAAGTCGGAGGATTTGTTGGCAACATAACAAATAAATTTTTGAAATTTTACAATATTGATTATACAATCCCAGTATTTCAAGGGTGCATTGATGCTTATTCAGGAATGATTGGATTAGGTGTTGTTACCTCAAACAAATTAGCAACAGTAATGGGAACTAGTTTTGTTGAATTATGTTTAGATGAAAAAAATACTTTTCATAATGGCTTATGGGGTCCATATAAAAACGCTTTAATAGATGGATATAGTGTTTATGAAGGGGGACAAGTTTCTGCTGGATCAATAGCTAAATGGTTTAAAAACTTATTTAATGACGAAACTCTTGATTTTGATAAATTAAGTAAAGAAGCTAAAAATTCAGGAATAAATAGTAATGGTGTTATAGCTTTAGACTTTTTTCAAGGCAATAGAACTCCCTATAAAAACACAAACGTAAGAGGTCAAATAAAAAATCTTTCTCTAAATACTTCTAGAGGCGACATTTATAGAGCTATATTAGAAAGTGTTGCATTTGGATTAAAAAATACAATAATTCATATGGAAAATTCTCACAGAAGATTTGACAGTTTTGTTGCAAGTGGTGGAGTCACAAAAGATCCACTATGGATGCAAATAATTGCAGATGTTTGTGGTATACCAATATCTCTTGTTAACTCAAGGACTTATTCAGGACTTATGGGAAGTGCAATCATTTCTTCTGTTTCACTTGGAATAAATACCACCTATGAAAATGCAGTTAACAAAATGATTAAGGAAGAGTCTGTTATAGAACCTGATTTATCAAACAACAATAAATATCAAAAAACATTTTTAAATTATATTGAATTATGCAAAACGGCATTAAATGAAAGGTAAATAAATGAGTAAAGAATTATTAAAAATGGAAAAAATATGTAAAACATTTAGTGGTGTAATTGCTTTAAATGATGTTGATTTTTCAGTTAATGAAGGTGAAATTCGATGTTTAATTGGGGCTAATGGCGCAGGAAAATCTACCTTAATGAAAGTTTTGTCTGGAGCATATACTAAAACTAGTGGAAAAATATATTTTAATGGACAAGAAATTGATAAAGCTGACCCAAAAGCAATAAGAGATTTAGGCGTTGCCACTATTTACCAAGAATTATCAATTATTGATTCCTTATCAGTTAGTGAAAACATATTTTTAAATAATAAGAAATATTTTAAGAAAAATTCTGTAATAAATTGGAAAGAAATAAATGAAGACGCTAAGATATTATTAGAAAACTATGATATAAAAATTAATCCAAATATTTTAGTTGAAAATTTGAGCATTGGGCACAAACAATTAATTGAAATAATTAAAGCAATTGCCACAGATGCAAAATTGATTGTTATGGATGAACCGTCTGCTACCTTATCAAAAAAAGAATATAAGACCTTATTAAATATTATTAACAAATTACATGACAACAACATTACAATCATTTTTATTTCTCACAGATTAGAAGAATTATATGAAATTGGTGAAACTGTATCAGTTTTAAAAAATGGTGAACATGTTTTTACAGGATCGTTAAAAACCCTTCATATTGATGATTTAGTAAAATATATGATTGGTAAAACTGTAATTAATGAAAGAAAAATATCAAACCCTAATTACAAAAATAGTAAAGATATACTCGAAATTAAAAATATTACAACTCATAAATTACAAGATTTATCTTTGAATATAAAAAAAGGTGAGATAAGAGGAATATATGGTTTAGTAGGGTCAGGTAGATCTGAAATATTACATGCAATTTATGGCGTAGATAAAATAAATTCTGGATATATTTCTATAAAGGAGAAAAAAGTAATAAATTATAAACCTCATCAAGCTATTAAGGCTGGTATTGGTTTACTTCCAGAAGACAGGAAAACAAAAGGAATAATCCTAGACTTACCTGTTTGGGAAAATATAATTATGGTTGCTATTAAAAAGTTTTTATCTCATAATTTATTGAATTATAAAAAAATAAATGAAAAATCAAACTCTTTTATTACTAAACTGCAAATTAAAACACCCAACAAAGACACTTTAGTTAGAAATTTATCAGGGGGAAATCAACAAAAGGTAGTAATTGCAAAATGGCTAATTGAAAATTGTGAAATACTCCTTGTTGACGAACCAACACAAGGTATAGATGTTGGAGTTAAAGCTGAAATATATGAAATATTAAGAAATTTAGCAAAAGAAGGAAAGACAATAATAATTGTTTCCTCAGAACTAGATGAATTGATTTCAGTATCAAACAAGATAAGTGTTATGTATGAAGGAAAACTAATTAAAACCTTTGAAGAAAATGAAATAGAATCTAAAGCAATACAAGAATGTGCAATTACTGGGAGAATAAATAAATGACTGAAAATAAACAAAAACTATTTGTAATATTAAAAAAATATAATTTATTAATCTTAATATTATTTTTTATGATTGTAGCAACAATATTAAGTCCAAGGTTTTTTACCTTGCTAAACTTTATGAATTTATTACAACAATCAGCAATTACTGGAATTGTTGCAATAGGAATGACTTTTGTTATTTTAACAGGAGGAATTGACTTATCAGTTGGATCAATTTTAGCACTAGCTGGTATGACTTCATCAATTTTCGCAAAAGAATTAGGATTGCCAATCTTTATTTCAATGTTAATTACAATACTAATAGGTATAATAGTTGGAATGTTAACAGGTGTAATAATTACAAAATTTAATGTACCAGATTTTATCGGGACATTAGCTATGATGGTTAGTATTAGAGGTTTTGCATTGTTACTCACAAACGGAAAACCAATTTTCGGACTAAGTTCGACATTTAGATATATTGGAGCTGGTTTCATTTTTAAAGTAATTCCTGTTAGTGGAATCATTTGGATTCTTTTAACAATCATCTCATTTATTGTGTTGAAATTCACTTCTACAGGTAGAGCTTTTTATGCAATTGGAGGGAATTCATATTCGGCCTATCTTTCAGGAATTAGAACAGAAAGAGTTAAAACTAAAGCATATATGATATCTGGAGGACTAGCTGCTTTTTCAGGAATTATGCTTGCTGCATGGCTTTCAACAGGACAACCAAGTGCTGGAGATGGAATGGAATTAGACGCTATTGCCTCATCAGTAATTGGAGGAGCTAGTTTAACTGGTGGTGTTGGCGGAGTTATAGGAACTTTTGGGGGCGTTTTTCTATTAACTATTATTACAAATATCTTAAATCTTGTAGGAGTACCTTCGTACTTCCAACAAATAATCAAAGGATTAATTATTTTAGTAGCAGTAATAGGTAACAACATACTATCTAAAAACAAAAATTAATAATTTTCAATTACAAACAATTCAAGGAGGAATGTAATGAAAAAAATAATATTATTATTATCAGTTGCATTTATGACTATGTCATTATTTGCACAAGGGAATGAGGAAAAAACAGCAACAGATAAAATATCTATTGGATTTTCACAATGTACTTTAGACTCACCTTTTTATGTAGCATTAATGGATGCAGCAAAAGAAGAAGCTAAAACTCATGGAGTAGCCTTTACTTATTTAGATGCTCAAAACGATGTTCAAAAACAGAACAATGATATCATGGATTTAATTAACAAAGGTGTAGATGTTTTGTTAATTAATCCTGTTGATCCAGAAGGAGTAACACCTTCCGTCGAAAGTGCACAAAGAGCAGGCATTCCTATTGTATCTGTTGATAGATCAATTAGTGGCGATATTGAGTCATTAATAGGTAGAGACAATAAAGTAATGGGGAAAGTTGCAGGAGATTTAGCTGTTGAATTATTAGGCGGTAAAGGCAAAGCTCAAGGTAAAATTCTTGAAGTTCAAGGTGCAGCAGGTGGTTCTGTTATGATGGCAAGACGAGATGGATTCCATCAAGCAGTAGATCAAGAAACAGGTATTACAGTTATTCAATCTCCTTATTGTGATTACGTAAGATCAAAAGCTGTTAAAGCTACTCAAGACATCATTCAAGCTCATCCAGACATCGATTTAATTTACGCTCATAACGATGATATGGCTTTAGGAGCACTTCAAGTATTCGAACAAAATGGAAAAAATGTTCATGTTGTTGGTGTAGACGGACTAATGGAAGCTGTTAAAGCTATAATGGATGGAAGATATGATGGAACAGCTATGAATGACCCTGCAGTTCTTGGAAAATTAGCTGTTCAAACAGCAATTAAACTTGCAAATGGTGAATCAGTAGAAACATTTATTGATGGTGGAACTGGATTAATTGATAGTTCTAATGCTGCTGAATTCTATAATGAATCAAATACTTTTGCTACAAAATAGCTAAAATATTACAAGTCTCAAATTGAAATTTATAAAATCAATTTGAGACTCAGTACTTATTATTAATATAAATTATACAAATAACTAAGAATAAATTTATATCAGACTTTTTGAGAACAAATTCAAGAGAAGTCTGTTTTTTTGAAAAAAGTATTTTATTCAAAATTTAACAAAAGTATAATATTTAAATCAAACTCAACGCAATCAATAGTGCACCATTTAGTGCACTATTAGCTGAATCAAGGGAAATCTCATAATCAGGTAAATATTGGTTCATTTTGTTATAAAAGCTTTCTCTTACCACTTTATCTTTGGTAATAACACCACCTGCTAATACTAATTTTTTCTCATGCTTTTTTGGCATCCTACTAACAGTAGATAGAACTAAATCAAACAAACTAAGACCAGCTTCTCTCAAGATGTTTAAAGCTAACTGATCATTTTCACTTGCTGCGAGAGTAACATACTTAGCAAAATTTCCTATATCAGATTTAGTAGTAGATTCATCATTAACTAAACTAATAATATCTTCCAATTTTTCAAGTTTAAAAAACTCTATAATATATCTATCTAAAAAGGTCGGAAGGTCTCTTCCTTCCTTACTTTTTAGAGTTCTTGAGATAGCAGAATTTGCAATATGCCAACCAGAACCTTCATCCCCTAGTCTCCAACCAAAACCACCTGATCTAATAATTTCACCACTTTCACTTCTTCCAAAACAAACAGAACCAGTGCCTCCTATTAAACAAAGACCAGATAAACTATTTAAGCCACCTACTAACAAGATTTCAGCATCACTACATAAATAGACTTTTGAATTGGGTAAGAAGGAGCTAAAGAAATTTTTGAAAAAAGAAATATCTTTTTCTCTAGAAAGACCAGCAGAACCAAAACAACCAGCAATAAGATTATCTTTACTAATATTTAAATACTTAATAGCTTTATAAATTAACATTTCAATAGTAGAAGTAACAGCCTCTCTTCCTACAGCATAAATATTAGAAGAGGCCCCTTCATCTTTATATAAAACATTTCCCTTTTCATCACTAATTGCTAATCTACATCTAGTAGCTCCACCATCAAAGCCAAAATAATAATTCATATAGCATCCTCAATATTTATTAACCCAAATAGTCTTAATAATTTAAAACTGACTGTAGTTTTATCTATCAATTAATTTTACAATATTATTAGCAATTATCAATAGTAATTAAAATAAAATTTCAAATTTTATGAAATTTTATTTTAATTTTCTTGCTTAATATAAGATAATCGTATTATTATTAGCTTATGGATGGATGTATAACACTAATAAAACAAAGTTTACCCAGTTTATCTGGAGCAGAAACTAAAATAGCAAAAACAGTTCTTCAATACCCTGATAAAGTAATTGAAGATAATGTCGCACAATTAGCAAAACGAGCAAAATCTAGCCCTGCTGCAGTAATTAGATTTTGTAAACACCTTGGCTTTTCTGGATATCATGATTTCATACTAAACCTAGTTAAAGAAATCTATACAAAACAAAACCTAACAACAGAGAATGAAAGTTTCTCAAATTTTGATGATAAATTATCAATGAATGAAATAACTGATAATTTAGTAGATACTGTTAGAAGTTCCCTATTAACACTAAAAGATTTATTAGTTGAAAAAGATTTAAATGCAACCATTTCAATGATAAAGGAATCTAATAGAATAGTATTAATAGGAGCTGGAGCCTCTGCGATGGTTGCTGATGATTTGCATATGAAATTAGCCAGACTTGGTTTTTCATCTGAAATAAGCAGTGATTATGATATGCAATTAGTTGTAGCTAGCACACTAAAGAAAAATGATCTTGCTATAGTATTTTCCTACTCAGGAGAAACTTCAGTTGCTATAGAAAGTGCAAAATTAGCAAAGAATAATGGAGCTAATATAGTCGCTATTACAAGAATTGGAACTAACTCTTTATCTAAAATAGCTGATATAGTAATCAAAATACCAAATACTGAAGCCCTCTTTAGAAAAAGTGCTACAGTAAGTAGAATAGAACAACTATTAGTTGTAGATATTCTATTTTTAACACTAGCAAAAGATTGTGAAGATGCAAATGAAAAACTAACAAACACATGGCATGCAGTTTCTCATTTTAGAAATCGTTAGATAAAGGATTTCTTATATGTTTACATACGCAATAGATGAATTAATTAATTCAAAAAAGAAAATAGATACTAAAGTTGCTTTAGTATCAAACTCCTCAGCCTTTAATAAAAATTATGAATCAACCTTTTCTCTGCTAAAAGAAAAATACAATATAGTTGCTTTATTTGCACCTGAACATGGATTTAATTCAATTCAACTAGCTGGAGAGAATGTAGAACATACAATAGATAAAAACTCTAATATAAAAATATATAGCCTTTATAACAAAGAAAAATTTTCAATAAGCGAAGAAATGCTTAATATTTTTGATACTATAATATTTGATATCCAAGATCTTGGAT
The DNA here is from genome assembly GCA_963677735.1 of Sphaerochaetaceae bacterium. GTDB lineage: Bacteria > Spirochaetota > Spirochaetia > Sphaerochaetales > Sphaerochaetaceae > Pleomorphochaeta. The sequence goes on along the minus strand of OY782505.1, from coordinate 221,594 downwards.
TAAGATTCTATACATACATATCTACCCTCAAATATATTATCCAAAGTCTCTCAAACACAGATAAAAAATTAATTATATTAGATAGACCTGCTATTTTAAATGGAACAACTGTTGAAGGTAATATACTAGATGAAAAGTCTCAATCATTTATCGGACCAAAAGATCTTCCAATTAGATATGGACTTACAATTGGTGAATTAGCAAATTATTTTAATATTGAAAATAATTACAATTGTGATTTAGAAATTATAAAAATGAGTAATTGGGATAGAACTAAAGACTATGATGATTATAATCTTCCATGGATAAAACCAAGCCCTGCAATCCCATCATTTAATACTTCCCTATTGTACTCAGGAACTTGCCTATTTGAAGGAACAAATATAAGTGTGGCTAGAGGGACATACAGCCCTTTTGAGATGATTGGTTCTCCCTTTATAGATGAAATAAAGTTTAGTAAAGATATAAACAATTTAAAGATACCAGGTATTATCACAACCCCGACAATTTTTAAACCAATGTTTAATAAATATAAAGAAGAAATATGTAAAGGATTGTACTTTCACATAATTGATAAAAGAAAATTTGAACCTATCTATTTTTCAATAGCAATCCTAAAATATTTAAGAAATAATTATAAAGAATTTATATTAGATGATAATAACACACATCATACAGCAAAATTATTAGGTTATGACTTTGAAGAGAAGTTTTATAATCAATCTACAACACAATTAATAGATCACTTTAGAGAACAGTCAAAGAAGTTTAAAGAATATAGTAAAAAATATCATTTATATTAAGGAGTAAAATTTATGGATTTAATACATCAAATTGGACAACATATAATAATAGGTTTTCAAGGCACTGAAATGGATGAAGATTTTATTTCTGCTGTGAAGAACTATAAAATAGGAAATGTAATATTATTTGCAAGAAATATTACAAGTAAAAACCAAATAAAGAAACTAGTTAATGATATATACACCCTATATGAAAAAGAAGTAGGAATCATTCCATTCATTACAATAGATCAAGAAGGAGGAATGGTAACTCGCTTAAGTGAAGATTGTGTTAACATACCAGGGGCAATGGCTCTAAATGCCACAAATAATTTTGAGTACATCAAAGAATGTACTAGAATTAATTGTACCCAATTAAAAGAACTTGGTATTAACTGTAATCTAGCCCCAGTCTTAGATGTAAATTGTAATAAAGACAACCCTGTAATTGGAACAAGGAGCTACAGTGATAATCCTCAAAAAGTTGCAGATATTGCAACAAAAATAATAAACACATATGAAGAAAACAACCTATTGTGCGTAGGCAAACATTTTCCAGGACACGGAGATACAAACCTTGACAGTCATTTAACACTACCTACAGTCGATAAAGATCTAGATAGTTTAAATAAAATTGAACTACTTCCATTTAAAGGTGCAATTGATAAAGGACTTCCTGCAATAATGACCTCCCATATCCTTTACCCAGCTCTTGAGAAAAAAGCAATCCCTGCAACAATGAGTAAAACAATCATTACAGATTTTTTAAGAAAAAAATTAGGCTTTGAAGGTCTAGTATTTTCAGATGATATGGAAATGAATGCAATTAAAAATTATTATGGAACTGAGAAAGGAGTAATTGAATCATTAAAAGCTGGAGCAGATTTAATGTTTGTAAGTCATCATCCTAAAGTTGCAATACAAGTATGTCAAGAAATACTCAAAGCATATGAAAACGGTGAGTTCGATAAAACAATGTGGAACAATTCTATAAAAAGAATAATGCTATTTAAAGAATCTTATGCAAAAATAAAAGATAACTCACAAATAACTAAAGAAGATAGACATTATAATACAAAAGTAAAAGAAGCTAGTATTTCACTCTATAAAGGAACAGTTTCTAAATTAGGTAATAAACCACTATTTATATCACCTAACCTATTTCAAGCAACTAATGTATCAAACAATTTCACCACCCTTTCTTTTTCAAAAGAAATATCAAAACACTTTGATTGTGAATATCTAATATGCTCATCAAATCCAGATGAAACAGAAATAGAAGATATTAAGAATAAAATCATGAAAATGGATATAACAGATTTAATATTTGCAACTTATAATTCTCATTTATACAAAGGACAAGAAACTCTAATTAGAGCTTTGAAATCTAATAAAATAAAACTAACTATAGTAGCACTACGTAATCCTTATGATTTAAAAACCTTAAATGACATCAGTGATCTTTCAATAGCAGCTTATGAATATACTAAAGAATCAATAAATATAATTAAAAGAATACTTAAAGAAGAAATAAATATTACAGGTAAAATACCTTTTTCTATGTAGTAGTAGATACAAACACCTATGACAAAGGATAAAATATGGAAGATATGTTAGTAAAATTATATGAATTACCATCTTATAATAATTTAATAAATAAATTAGCAGATGAAAATATTGAAATATTTAGAGCAATGGCACCAGATAAATATGTAATCCTAGATTGGATAGAAAAACACTCTTCTATTTATGCTAAAGGAGAAGCTTCTGTTTGCTTCTCTAATAAACCAATCTCATTATTTATTGCAGTTAAAGATAAAGAAATATTAGGTTATGCTTGCTACAATGCTACTAAACTTGGCTTTTTTGGACCCACAAGAGTAGATGATAAATATAAAGGGAAAGGGATTGGAAAAGCCCTTCTATTAAAAAGTTTAGACTCAATGCAAAATGAAGGGTACGGCTATGCAATTATAGGTGGTGTGGGCCCTAAAGAGTTCTATAAAAAATGTGTTAATGCAATTGAGATACCAAATTCAAATCCAGGAGTATATAAAGATTTTTTAGGAAGAAGAAAATGAAAAAAGAAAGTGAAAAATATGCAATCGGACTTATGAGTGGAACTAGTGTTGATGGTATTGATGCAGTTCTAATTTCAATTGAAAACAAAGCAATAGATACTAAATATAAACAAATAGGATTTATAACACTACCCTATACAAAAAGTGAAAAAGATAAATTATTAAAATTAGCTTCTGGAAATGTTGGAGGCTCTAAAGAATTATTAAAGATAAATATTTATTTAGGAAAAAAGTTTAGTGAAGCAGCAATTGCTCTTTGTAAACAATGTTCAATATCTAAACATGAAATAGATTTTATTGGAACATCTGGGCATACCTTTTATCATTTACCAACAAAAACTAAATATTTAGGAAAAGAGATTAGTGGTACTATGCAATTAGGAGAGCCCTCCTTTTTAAATGAAGAGTTTAATTGCCCAGTAGTATCAGATTTTAGAATTAGAGATATGGCAGCTGGAGGACAAGGTGCTCCTCTAGTACCTTATACTGAATATATACTATTTAGAAGTTCAACTAAAAATATTGCTTTACAGAATATCGGAGGTATAGCAAATATTACAATCTTGCCAAAAAACTGTAGTCCAAACGATGTAATAGCTTTTGATACAGGACCTGGTAATATGGTAATAGATAATTTGGTAAAGATATTCTCTAAAGGAAAATTATCTTATGACAAAGACGCACAGATTGCTAAAAAAGGTAAACTAAATCAAAATCTACTTAATTATCTTTTAGATGATGATTATCTAACTCAAGATATTCCAAAATCTACAGGAAGAGAAAAATATAGTAAAGAGTATGTTAATAACATTATTGAATTTGTGACACAAAATAATATTTCTTTAGTAGATATGATTTATACAGTTACATTCTTTACAGCAAAGACAATAGAAATTGGAATTAAAAACTTTTCAAAAGTAGATTTAGATACATTAATAATTGGAGGTGGTGGATCTCACAACTCTGTTATACTAGATAGTTTAAAAACACTTCTACCTAATGTAGAAGTAATAACCTTTGAAGATCTTGGTTTAAATAGTGATTCAAAAGAAGCTGTTGCCTTTGCAATACTTGCCAATGAAACTCTAAATGGGATATCTAATAATTTAACTACAGTTACAGGTGCTAAGCACCCTGTTATTATGGGTAAGATTTCATATTAATGAAATAAAATTTCATAATTATTTTAAATCATATGAAAAAAAATATTGCATTATTTTAATATATGTGTATAATTAATTTATGGAACATAACTCATTTACAACCGAACAAAGAAATATTATTTCAAACAAAATAGATACAAAATCTACATTTGATATCATTCAGATTATCAACTCTGAGGACAAAAAAGTCCCTTTAGCAGTTGAAAAATGTCTAGACAAAATAGCAAATGTAATTGAACTTGTTGTTCAATCCTTCAATGAAAATGGCAGACTAATATATATTGGGGCTGGAACATCTGGACGTCTTGGTGTTTTAGATGCATCTGAATGCCCCCCAACCTTTGGTGTTTCTAAAGAAATGGTTCAAGGTATTATAGCAGGTGGAGATTATGCACTTCGAAATAGTGTAGAAGGCATTGAAGATGATAGAATAGCCGGTGTTGAAGCTTGTAGAAATATAAACTTAAATAAAAAAGATACATTAATTGGAATTACAGCAAATGGCGGAGCTCCATTTGTTGTTGAAGCACTAAAGTATGCTTCATCTATTGGTTGTAAAACAGCTGCTATCAGTAGCAATCAAAATGCAAAAATATTTAGTGTAGTTGAAAATCAATATAGAATCCACGCTGATGTTGGTCCTGAGATTATTACTGGATCTACTAGAATGAAATCCGGAACAGCTCAAAAATTAATTCTAAATATGATTACAACAACAGCAATGATTAAAATTGGAAAAGTCTACAACAATTGGATGATTGATTTAAATCCAGTTAACTCAAAATTAGTAAATAGATCTATAAATATGATTTGTGATATAACACATTGCTCTAAAGAAGAAGCAAAAAGAACCTTCTATGAATCAGAGATGAATGTAAGAGCAAGTGTAATCATGATTTTATTGAACATAAATTTAGAAGAAGCAAAGGTTCTTTTAGAAAAGAACAAGGGTAACATTAATGATGTTTTAGATAATAATTTTTAAGGAGAAGGAGAAAAATTATGAAAAAACTGTTGTTTTCATTTTTAGCTATTTCATTAAGTTTGACTTCCATTATTGCTAGTGGATCAAAAGAAGTAGAATCATCAAAAGAGAGTGATGGTCCTATCAAAGTTTCAATGTATTATTCAGATAATGCAACATTACCATTTAAATCAGATTGGCTTTCAATCAATAGTGCTGCAGAAGATTCAAATTTGGATATCGAATGGGAAATTATCCCAATTGCAGATTATAGTACTAAAGTATCATTAGCCCTAAATACTGGAACTAATGCTCCTGATGTAATTTTATATCAAACAACTAAAGGTGAAAATGCTAACTTAGCATTAAATGGTGCTTTAGTTCCTATCAGCGATTACTCAGATTGGACACCAAACTTTAACAAGATGGTTGAAAAATTTAATATGAGTGAAGAAGTAGATCAACTACAATTAAAAGATGGAAAAAGATATTATATGCCATCTTTAACAGATGTCCCATTCTATGATGGTGGTCTAATTTTAAGAGAAGATTTATTAGAAGAATATGGATTAGATGCTCCTAAGACTTTTGATGACTTATATAATGTATTAAAAGTATTTAAAGAAAACAATCCAGATTCTTATCCATTAACAATACTTGCTGGTCCTAGAGTTCTTTATAGAATGACAATGCCATCCTTTGGAATTTCTGTAGGTAAAAACAGTTCTAGTGGAACAAACACACTAAGTTGGGATTATACTAATAAGAAATATTTTGAAGGTGCAATTAGTGAAGGTTATAAAGAATATATCACTTACTTCCACAAATTGTATGAAGAAGGTCTATTAGATCCTGAAATGGCTGAACCTATTGATGGGGACAGATGGTCACAAAAATTAGCTACTGGCAAATCTATGGCATCTTATGCTTATTACGATCAAATTGGTGGCTTAGAAGCTGCATCTAATATTGAAGGTTATAAACTTCAAATGTATCCTTCCCTTGAAGGTCCTGCAGGAGCACATCACCAACCTAAGAGTAAAACTGGTTCTGGAATCATGTTCCCAATTAAAACAGCACAAAGAGATGATTTTGAACAAATCGTTAGAGCTGTAGATAATATGTTCTTCTCAGAAGAAAATTCTAAAGCATTCTGTCTTGGAGAAGAAGGCGTAACTTATACTACAAACAGTGATGGTTCAATTACATTCACGGAGAAAATTGTAAATGCTAAAGAAGGCATTTATAAATACCTACAACTTGAATATGGTTGTGGTAGTGATGTAACTCAAATGGTTTGGGTAAATCAAAGAGAAATGACTAAATATGATGAAAACTATTCAGCTATTAACAAAGTTGTTGAAGATATGGGAGATGTAATTCAATACATTCCACCTACTCCTAACTTTGATGATATGCAAAGTGAAGAAGCAGGTATGTTACAAACTCCATTATCAGATACATTTGAAAGATGGAATGATGCATTCTTAACAGGTGCTAAAGATATAAATGCTGATTGGGATGAATATGTTTCTACTATGAAGAAATTAGGAATTGAAAAATTCTGTGATTTATACAATGAGAATTTATAAGATAAAGATTTTTAAAAACTTTGGTGCTCTGTTTTAAACAGAGCACTATATTTAATCAAAAATTATAGGAGAGATGAGAAGTGAAGAAGTTAAAAAAAGCCAACAAGCATCAATATTGGCAACTATATGCCATGATGGTTCTCCCCTTATTATATTTCATTATATTTAAATATGTGCCAATGTTTGGAAATATTCTTGCTTTTAGACGTTATAGACCTGGAATGGGTCCTTTTGGAACTGAATGGGTTGGCTTAAGATATTTTAAATTATTTTTCAAAGATGCTGCTTTCTGGACAGCTTTTAAGAATACTTTAATATTAAGTTTACTAAATTTAATAATAAACTTCCCCATACCTATTATTTTTGCACTATTGCTAAATGAAGTTAGAAATAGATATTTTAAGAAATTTGTTCAAACAATTTCTTATATGCCACGCTTTATTTCAACAGTTGTTGTTATTGCAATAGTAAGTGAATTACTTTCTCCAAGTACAGGTATATTAAATATAATTAGAGGTAAGATGGGATTAGATGCAATCTATTATATGAATGAACCAGATTATTTTAGAACTATCTATGTATTACTAGATACTTGGCAATATACAGGTTGGACTGCAATTATTTATTTAGCTTCTATTACATCGATTTCGCCTGATATGTATGAAGCAGCTACTATTGATGGAGCTAATAGAATACAACAAATATTTTATGTAACAATACCAACTATATTACCTACAATAATGGTAATGTTAATTTTAAATATTGGTAGATTATTGTCATTAGGATTTGAAAAGATATTGCTTTTATATACTCCAACAAATAGTCAGGTAAGTGATATTTTAGATACTTTAGTTTATAGAACAGGTCTTGCAAATCAAAACTATTCTTATGCCACTGCAATTGGTCTCTTTACTGGAATTATAGGTATAATATTAGTGACTTCTAGTAATAATTTAAGTAAAAAATTAACTGGCCAAAGTATTTATTAGGAGAAATGATTAATGAAAACATATAAAACTAGAAGTACAGTTCTTTTTGACATCATAGTAAACTTATTTATGATCTTTACTATTATTAGTTGTCTAGTCCCATTTATTTATATATTTGCACTCTCTCTATCTTCTCCTGAAGCAATTATTAATAATGAAGTATTTTTCTTACCTAAGGGTTTAAATTTTGAAGCCTATAAGTCAATATTCACTTATCCTAATTTCTTTAATGCTTACAAAAACACATTAATTTATACTATTTTAGGAACACTAATATCTCTTTTCTTAATAGTTTTATTTGCTTATCCTTTAAGCAAGACTTATTTAAAAGGTAATAAAGTATTTATGAAAATAGTGGTATTTTCAATGTTCTTTACAGGTGGATTAATACCTAATTACCTTTTAATATCGTATCTTAATTTAACTAATACTAGATGGGCTATGTTAATACCTTTTGCAATTAATCCATTTAATTTAATATTAATGATTAACTTCTTCAAATCTATTTCAAATGAAATTGAAGAAGCTGCATTAATTGATGGATTAAATTACTTTGGAATATTATGGAAGATCATATTACCACTATCTCAAGCAGGTTTAGCAACAGTTGGATTATATACTGCTGTATTCTTTTGGAATGATTGGTTTAATGGTTTAATATATTTAAAATCATCACAGTTCCCTGTAATGTTATTTTTGAGAAATATTGTTAATGGAACTAGTATGGTTGGAGATGCTGCAGGAGCTGTTGATAAAGCAACTATTGGTATATCCATAAAAGGTGCTGTAATCATTGTTACAACTTTACCAATTATTGCAATCTACCCTTTCCTTCAAAAATACTTTGTCAAAGGTGTTATGATTGGATCTGTAAAGGGATAAATAGAACAAACACCAAAAAATAACAAGACAAATAAACAAAAAAAATCTCCTAGAAGATAAATGAATTAACTTCTAAGAGATTTTTGATTTTATAATAAAAGTATTTTTAGAAATTTAATCTCTACTAAATAAATCTCTAGTATAGATTTTTTCTTTCACATCTTCAATTTCATCAGTAATTCGATTAACTACAATAACATCACTAATTTCTTTAAATTCTTCAATATTTATGATTACTTTTGAATTAAAGAAGTTATCTTCTTTTAATGCTGGTTCATAAACGACAACTTCTATTCCTTTAGCTTTTAGTCTTTTCATGACACCTTGTATTGCTGAATGTCTAAAGTTATCAGAATTAGTCTTCATAGTTAATCTATATATACCAACAGTTTTAGGCTTTCTCTTTAATATCATATTAGCTATATGATCTTTTCGTGTCCTATTTGCATCAACAATTGCACTCATTATATTCTGTGGGACATCACAATAATTTGCTAGTAATTGTTTTGTATCTTTAGGTAAACAATAACCCCCATAACCAAATGATGGATTATTATAATGAGATCCAATTCTAGGATCTAGTGAAACACCTTCAATTATTTGTTTAGTATCTAATCCTCTAATTTCTGCATATGAATCTAATTCATTAAAGTATGCAACTCTAAGTGCTAAATATGTATTAGCAAATAATTTAATAGCTTCTGCTTCTGTTGAATTAGTAAATAATAATGGGATATCTTTTTTAATTGCCCCTTCTTTTAAAAGTGCAGCAAAAACTTCAGCTCTTAAAGATTGTTCTCCAACTACAATTCGAGATGGGTATAGATTATCATATAAAGCTTTACCTTCTCTTAAAAATTCTGGAGAGAATATTATATTTTCACTATTATACTTTTCTCTAACATTTTCTGTAAAACCTACGGGTACAGTTGATTTAATAACCATTGTTGCAGTTTTGTTTATTGATAATACATTTTTAATTACTGATTCAACTGAGCTTGTATCAAAGTAATTCTTTGTTTCATCATAATTAGTAGGTGTTGAGATTATTATATACTTAGCATCTTTAAATGCTAAATTTGCATCTGTTGTTGCTTTTAAGTTTAATTCTTTAGTTGATAGGTAATCTTCTATTTCGTTATCTATAATAGGAGAAACTCTATTATTTATCATATCAACTTTTTCTTTAACTACATCCAAGGCTATAACTTCGTTATGTTGTGATAAAAGGATTGCATTTGATAAACCTACATATCCAATACCAGCAATTGCAATTTTCATTTGTACTCCTTCAAGTATAAATTATTTATTAAATTCACCATGCATTTCAATAGAAGAAAAATTTCTTAGAGGAAATTTTATTGGTAAATTTATTTTTTGACTTTTATATATAGCTAATACTACTTCTAAAGCATTTTTACCTGCAATAGCATCTACATATGGATCTCTATTATTCTTTATTGAATCAATCATGTCAAAAAATAAACTAGTATGGCCATTTCCATAAACATTACTTGTTGGTTCAGATAAATTTAATTTATCTTTATCTGATTCTAACGAATTCTCAAAATCCCAAACATCTATACTATTAGTTGATTTTCCGCCTAGTTTGACAGTTCCTTTCTCACCAAACAAATATAATGTTTCCTCTAAATTTGTAGGATAAACATTTACTGTTCCCTCAATTGTACCAACAGCTCCATTCATAAATTTTATAACTGCAATACCAATATCCTCTGCCTCTATATAATTATGAAATCGTTGACGAGTTATACCATATATTTCTTTAATATCATCTCCCATCATCCAACGTAACAAATCTATACCATGAATACATTGATTCATTAAAGTACCACCATCAGAAGCCCATTTTCCTCTCCAAGAAGCCTGTTTATAATATTTTTCACCTCTATTCCATCTAATATTTATTGAACCATGCGACAATTTACCAAACCGTCCTTGCTCTACGGCCTTTCTCATTTCTTGAACTGCAAGATTAAATCTATTTTGATGACACACAGATACTTTTAAATCATTCTTTTTAGATAAAGAAATTATCTTATTGGCATCTTCAATACTCATTGCAATAGGTTTTTCAATAATAGTGTGAATTCCATGTTCTAGGCAGTAACATGCTATCTCTGAATGTATGCCACTATCAGTAGCTATACTAATTAAATCGAATTTATTTTCATTAATCATTTTCTCATAATCATTATATTTCTTTATTTTTGAATTAAATAATATATTACTTCTTTTCAATAACGTTTCAATAGCTTGAACATCAATATCGCATAAAGCTACCAACTCTAAATTATTATTTATTGCAGCTTTTAGATGATTAAATGATATTCTACCGCATCCAATCAGACCATATCTCATTTTCTTATCCTTATCCTACAAAACAGATTTTATTATATTTATCACTAATTCTTGTTCATCTAAAGTAATATATGGAGAAAAAGGAATTCCAAAATTACAATTAGCATATAAATCAGAGTATTCAAAATCTCGTTTAAAATATAAATTAAAAACTTTCATCGAATGCATTGGTTTAGGGTAATACAATAAGGAAGGAATTCCTTCGGCATGTAATGCATTAATAATTTTTGTTCTTATTGACACATTTGGTGCAAGTAAAACATATTGAGCATAGGAACTTCTGCAATTTGGGAATACAAAAGGAGTTTGTAACATATTATTAAATGCCAAATTATAATTTAAAGCAATTTTTTGTCTCATAATAATTTCTTTCTCAAAAATTTCAAATTTAGCTAATAATACTGCAGCTTGAATAGTATCAAGGCGAGAATTTATTCCGACTCTTACATTATCATATTTTGACAAGCCTTTCCCATGCACCTTATATGAACGAATTAACTTTGCTATATTATCATCATCTGTAAATATAGCCCCACCATCACCATAACAACCTAAAGGTTTAGAAGGGAAGAAACTTGTGCATGAAATATCTCCAAAGCTTCCACATTTCTTTCCTTTATAAACAGCTCCCATAGATTGAGCGGCATCTTCTATAAGTATTAAATTATACTTTTTACAAATCTTTATAATTTCATCAAAATCAGCAGAAAATCCCAAAAAATCTACAGCTACAACAATCTTTGGGACTAATTTACCATCTTCGATAACTCTTAGTATTTCATTTTCTAAATCAATTGGATTAATATTATAGGTTTTAGGATCAATATCACAAAATATTGGAGTTGCTCCTAACATGCAAGCAGGCTCAATAGAGGCTATAAAAGTCATATCAGGACAAAATACTGCATCGTTTTTAGTTATCCCATAGGCTAAATAGGAGAGTTCTAAGGCATCTGTACCATTACCACATGTTATGCAATGCTTTCTTCCAACATAATTAGCTAGTTTTGTTTCTAATTCAGCAATCTCACTACCACCAATAAATCTTGCTTCAGTCATTATTTTCGCAACCGAAGAGTCGATTATTGGCTTTAAAACTTCATATTGTTTCTTTAAATTTATAAACTCCATTGTATCCTCATTTATTTTTTTTAAAAATTAATTGACATATATTTATGATAAATTTCTTTGAATCCAAATATAGCTTATTATTTTTATATATAATATAATATAAAAATATTGAAGCCATGATACTTAAAACTAATTTATTAAATAAATTACTTAAATTCAAAATCCTTAAAATATTGAAACAAATTATACTTATAAAAATTGTTATAATAAGTTGTTTTAATTGCAAAATTAGATATTCCTTCATTGGACAATTAAAATAATATTTAAATAGCACTCGAGCTCCCCAAAAAAAATTAATACTTAACAATGTAAATATTGTGGCAGAAATTATACCATATAAACCAAAAAACTTTACAAGCACGATATTAAGGACTAAGTTTAAAACCATTTCAACAATAGGTCTTATTCTATCCTCCCACCATAACCCAGCAGCTGTTCTATATACAAAAACAATATTACCAATAGTTTGTGAATAAAAGTATACCCCAAATAACATTGCCATAGCATTTGATAATAATAACGTTGAACCCATCCATAATTTCATAAAGGGTTGGATTATTGAACAAATACAGGCAGTACATATTCCAGCAATTATCATATAAATAAATACAAATTTTATAAAATCATCATAATTTGATTTAATATCTTTAGTAACTATACTATTTCCCACACTCGCTGTGATTGAATTAGTTACTATAGAAAAAATGCCTAATATAGAATTTATTATTAAATAATAATTTTGATATTTTGTTAAAATAGCGAGACCTAAAAATGAAGAAATAATTAGACTATCAAATGAAGTTCTAGTTGTACTTGAAAATTTATACAACATCACACCAAATACTTTTTTCTTCATTTTATTTTTTAAATTTATATCAATTTTTCCACCTTTTTTTATATTGGGAAATAATTTTATTGAAATTACTTCATAACTAATGTTTATAAATATTGTCGAAATAGGTATAAGCAATGCATAATAATAAAAGTTGCTGGTTTTTAACAAAACAAATATCTGAGATAAATATAAAAGAATCTGTACTACCATTCCAGCAATACTAATTAAATCAGTTCTTTGATATGCGATTATTAATGATGATTTATACGCAAACAAAAAAAAGCTTAATACAGAATTTAACAAATATATAATATATAAATAATATATATTAATGCCAATTGGTACATTTCCTCTTATGAAATAAGATAAAAAAGGTAAAATAATTATCCCAACAACAAAAATAAAGGTACCTATAATCGAATATATCTTTTTATAATAGGCTAATATTGCTCCTATTAGGTTAGTATCATTTTTACTAATAGGCTCGTACATACTATAAATCATAGCATTACTAAAGCCTAATTCAGCTAAAGATAAAATTGAAATGATTGAAGTAAAAAGATTACTAAGACCGGTATATTCAACGCCTAACTTATAAATCATAACAGTTCTGACTAAAAAAGGAAGAATCATAACAATTATTTTATAAAAAATAGACCAAAATATATTTCTCATTGAATTTACTGTTCTAGTTTGTATCACGCATAAAATCCTCTGTATATACTTTTTCTAATAAATCTTTCATTTTCATATTTTGATATTTTCGTGAAAACTTAGTCTTATCAAAGTTATTGTCCAATACTTTTAAATTCTCAATTTGAATTTTTCTTAAAGCATTCAGTATTTCTTGATCTGTTTCACACACAAAACCATTCTGAAATGATTTTACTAGTTTTGCAAGAGGTATATCTTTAGGTATAGCAGCAATAATTGGTTTATTCCAGTATATATAGTCATATATTTTGGTACCAACATCGTCCGGGCTGGTATCTTCTAACATAAAAAAATCAGCACTACCTAGGATTTTCATTCCTTCAGAATATTCCTTCAAGCCTACACATTCATAACATTCTTCATTAATATTATTTTTTTTAATAGTTTCAATTATATATTTATTTTTTCTGCCAATATGTACTAATTTAATATTTGCATTTTTTTCATTTAGCATATCTATGGCTTTTAATAAAGACAACGCTCTTTTTTCGCTATAATACATAAACTTCCCAAAGATTGCTCCAACTAGAGTATTATTGTTTTTAATGGGATAAATATTAATTAATTTATTCTCATCAAAACCATTCGTAGCAATAATTGAATTATGCGGAGATAGCTTATATTCTTCTTTCATAATATCTAAATCAATTTTACTAATGCAAATCACGCCATTTGCATTTAAGACAGCCCGTCTTTCTCTGTTTTTTATCTTTCTGAAATACCATGCTTTAATAATTCTCTTATAAAAAGCACTTTTATGAATTTTCAACTCTGTTCCTAAGCGAGGCCGATAATTCAAAGCACCAAGATCACGAAAATCTAAAACATAAGGAATTTGATATTTTTTTTTAATCTTTGGCAATGCCTGCAATGAAAAATAAGGTCCACAAGTTACAAAAACAATTTGGAAATCATTTTTTGATAATACCGAATCTAATTTACTAGTTAGCTCTCTTCCGAAACGCAAATCATCTAAAAATGGTAATACCCTAACTTTAGAATCAAAAGTAATAATGTTAATACCATCTGGTATTTTGGTATTTAATTCACTTTTATTATAAATTGTTAATAATTTATCTTCAGCCCAACACATAACAGTTACATCAAAACCTTCTTGATATAAATAGTTTGAAAAACTTACCATCCTTACAGATGGGACTTCAGAACTTGGAGCAAAATATGGTGCTATGATTAATATTTTCATTAGTTGTGATTCTCTTTTTGCCATTCATCTAATAGAATCGTTTTTAATTGAGGATAATAATTGAACATATTTTGGAGCTGTTGCCAAAATAGTTTATCCCCATTATCATTAATTAAGCTTAACGATTCATTTTGAGTATTCTTTATATAATATAAAGCCGTACAGCTATGATTAACAACATTACAACGTTTCCCATTCAAAACCGCCATTAACCAAAACCAAATATCATCATTTGTAGGAGCTAACAACATAAATAATTCTTCTTTCGTAATATCTTTAAATAATGCATTTGGCGGATAACATACACCTGAGACTCCTGTTAATTTGTGTAAAAAAGAAGAATGAGGATAAATATCATAACCACCACCTATCGCTTTAAACTCATTGTTTTTCATAATTATTTTTGTAGCTCTATGACAATGAATACAAGTTGGGTCAGAACAATAACTATTGTATAATCTCTCAATCATCTTCGAGTGATAATATACATCATCATCTACTGTTATGATTACAGCTTGTGGGTATATCAATAAAGTTGGAATTAATTTTTTATAAGATTTAATATCTGAACACCATTTGATTTGTAATCCATATTTTTGCAATATAATTAATTCGTTAGGTAGTTTTTTATTTGGAAATTGTTCATTTGCCAACCATAATATCATTATATTTGGTTTTAAGCTTTGCATCAGTAATGTTTGAATGACTAAATGTATAGTATTTATTCGCGCAGGATAAGTAGTTAAAGATACAATTAATGGCGTATCCCTTTTCACTCTAGAAACACCTATATAATCTTTTTTATTTTTACACCTATTCCATTTAAGTTTATAATATGTAGGAATAAAACCTTTAACAGATTTATCTTTGATTAACTTAAATGTCTTTAAAAATCCAATTTTATAAATTTTATTAATAAATCTTGTTACTTTCATTTTTTATCCTTAACATTTGTTCTTTTTTGGAAAATCTAAACCTAGCCCACGCAAAAGAAATTAGCAAGTAAAACATAGGATTCTCAATATAAGATGAGGAAAATAACAATGGGAAAAACCCCATCCCAACCAAAACACAAGAAATATTCTGAACGCTCTTATTGCTTTCTCTAATTAAAAATCGTAAAAGAAAGATTACAAGAAACAAACTTAATATTATTCCTAAAATACTCCCAAATTGCATAGTTAATTCCAAAAAAATATTATGCGGATAATTACCCACTAATGATTGTTGACTAACAAGTGTATACTTGGTAATTAATTCCCGATCGTTTCCGACTCCACACCCCAATAATAAGTGTTCTTTTGAGTATTCCATACAATAATCAAAAATTGATTTTCTATATATATCTGCACTTAAACCAGAATCAATTATTTCGTCAAGTACATTTAAATTTATACTAAACTTTTCTAAAAACGTTATTAAATATAATATTATTAGATTAAAATTTGAAAAAAGTATAATCATCAAAATGCTCAAAAATAATACCAAAATTATAAACTTAACTTTATAATTTTTCATCACATATAATATTCCAACTATTGAACAGCAAATTGCGGCTACTATAGCACCAGAACTGTTAGCTTGAATTAATAATACAGCAGAAATTAATATTCCAAATATATTCATAAATCTATGCTTTCTATTGTTGATAAATTCAATTATCAAAACACATTCAGGTAATAAAACTACATAAGCTAACATATGACTTGTCCCTAAAAAAACTTTAAGTATAAAAGTATCAAAAAAAGATAAAACAATTATAATCCAAGAACATTTATATAAAGCTTGCCAGAGTTTTTCATAGTTTAATATAGAAAATCCAACTAAGAAAGCTAATACACAATAAGGTACAATTTGAGATAATATCTTTATTTTCACTTCATTATTTGTACACATAAATAAAGGTAAGGAAATTAGTAATATTAAAAATATCCAATTCTTAAATCTCATCATGCTAAACATTCTTTTCGAAGAAAAAAGAATAATTATTCCATAACAAAAAAAAACAAAAAGACTATCCAAATAATAAGTGTTTCCAATTAACAATCTCACTATGTTATTGAATGAAAACATAACAAGAGAAAAACAAAAAATAGAACAAAACAATATATTAATAAATTTTTCTGTTGTCATTTTTTTAATCTTCAAAGACATCTATTCTCCAATATTAAGTTTTTTTAAATTTTGATTTGT
Source organism: Sphaerochaetaceae bacterium (assembly GCA_963677735.1). Lineage (GTDB taxonomy): Bacteria > Spirochaetota > Spirochaetia > Sphaerochaetales > Sphaerochaetaceae > Pleomorphochaeta. The sequence continues at coordinate 204,682 of OY782505.1, read as the reverse complement.
TTGCTAACAAATATTTTTCTTTATCATGATAATTCATTCCAAATGTATTTAAAGCATGAATTGTGTTTCGATTTAAATAATCTGTCCAATTACTGATTATTCTTGCTGGATTCCCTGCTATTATTATATTTTTAGACTTTGTTGATTTTGTTACAACGCTTCCAGCTGCAACAACTACATTGTCGGATATTGTAACACCCGGAAGTATTATTGAATGTGCTCCAATAAAACAATTATCGCCTATAACAATTTCACCAAAAATATCTGTATATTCATTTCTTGAAACTTTGATTATTGAATTATCATGTGTAATAAATTGGACATCATTTGAAATAGTAACATTATTACCAATTGTTATTAAGTAAGGTTCTGATGAAACTATATTACTAAATATTGAACAATTATCTCCAATCATAATGCCTTTTAATCGGAACCAATTGTTAATATACTCTTTTTGTTTTATCTTATTACAATAAATTTTCGCTTTTAATTTAGTAAAATTATATTCTAAAGCACTCATTATTTCTCCTTATCGATATCAACAAGATTACCAAGGGTCATATTATATTTTAGTGGAGTCCATTTACAAAAACCACCAGCAGAAGCAAAAGTCATTTCTCCAAATTTAATTGAATCATCGTTTAATATATAAAAATCAACTCGAACTAAATCAAAGGGTTCTGATAGCCTCTCCGCAAGGTTAATCATTTCATTTAAATATTTAGGCCTATTACATTTCTTATTATTTTTGGGATATGAATAGGTAAAACTCTGTAAATTCCAGTCTAAATCGTAGAAAGACATTTTTAATTGAGATTTTCGATCGGTTAAATACATAATATATTTTGCTTTCCCATTAAAACAAAATACTTTATAATCAGATAGCTCATTATGCGAATTTTCAATATATTTTTCAGCAATAATTCTTTGTTTAATATTTCTATAATGCAACTCCCCACTATAATAGGAATAATTAATATTTCTCCATGTATTAAATTTCTTCTTAATTATTTTCAAATTTATATTATTTTTATCATACACAATATAATTACAGCCACAACCATGTGTAGATTTTAACACGAATTGATTAGGTAATTTATCAAAATTAACATCTTCTATTCTATCCCAAACTCCTAAAATTGGAATTAAATATTCTGCACCAATCTTAGATTCGACCCAAGATCTAACTTCAAATTTATCAGCTAATTTTTGTTTTAACTCCAATTTACTTGAATATAATTTTAACCACTGAACTTTTTCATTTATTGACTTTGGATTTTTAATATTTATAAATTCATGAACTTCTACCATGTAGAATACTTTTATTAATATATGGTAATATTTTGGTGGAACTAATTTAAATAAATTATATTTAAAAGGTATATAAACCTTACTTAATAAATACCTTAATTTCATAATTTACCTCGATAATGTTTTATTATAAATTTACAAAATATTTTTTCACAAATTAATTTTATATTTTTAATACTTTCTCTATAAAATACTCTTAAATTTGAGAGACAACTCAAATAATAAATTAACCCTTTAAAATATTTTCCATTTTTTATTAATTGAATTGAAAGATTAGCTCTTAAATGGAATTTTATTCTTTTAGAATATAAATTACTTGAAGAATCAAAAAGAGCCTCGACCGATTTAAAATAAGCCAGTTTTATGTCATAGTAATGCTCAATTTTTGGTCGATTAATATTATCTGACACATCAATATTCAACATATGTTTATCAATTAATTTTATTTTATATTTTTTAGTAAAATTTGCAAATAATTGAACATCTTGTTGGCGTACTAAATTTTCATCAAAATATCCACTATCATCAAGGGCTTCATGTCGCATTAAAATTGTACCAGTTGTGATATTAGTTAAAAAAAATAATACATCAGTAAATATATATCCATCTTTATAAGGTAAAGAAGCTTTATGAATCAAACCATCTTTATAATATATTTTTAGACAAGATACGGCACCCCAAGTTAAATCAAGATTATTTAGTACCATCAATTGACGTTCTAATTTTTCTAGTTCCCAATAATCATCATCATCCAAAAAAGCGATATATTCACCTTTTGATTCTTTTATTCCTAAATTTCTAGCAACAGCTCCATTGATGTGATTTTTTTGCACTATTAATTTAATTCTTTTATCATTGAATAACTTTATAGTTTTTCGTACTTGCTCTGACCAATAATCTCCTGGTATATTATCATTAACTATTAATAATTCTAAATTTGAATAGGTCTGATTTAAAACACTTTTTATTGCGCGTTCTAATGTATTACTTCTTTTATAAGTAGGAATTACTACACTTACTAACTTATCTATATATTTTTCTGTCATTTTAATAACTCAGGGTTGTTGATTTGATATTATTTCATTTTCAAAGTCTAAATTTGATTGAATGATATTATTTGCTTGAACTTTTGATATTTTTTTCCTATTTATTTTTAAAGCAAGAAAATTTCTTATACTTGATGGCAAAATTATTTGATAAATAAATCTTATAATTATTTCTTTATAAAATTCTATCCGAGTAGTTAAATGATTGTTCAGTAGATATTTTCTCAAATAAACTTCAGATTTAAAATATCTAAAGCCTCCATGTCTTTTAGCTTGCTCTCTCCCAAATCTTACATAAACTAAATATTCTGGAATATTTCTAAAAATAAAACCATTATTCATCATTCTTGCCCATAGATAATAATCTTCATGATAAAATAAATCTTTATAATTCCCTGCTTTTAAAATAGATGATTTCCGGAACATTACTGTTACATGACTCATAGGACTTTTATGTTTCAATTCCTTATACAATGATTCATTAGTTAGTTTTTTTTTCCCTAATGAAAATTCACTATTATTAAAACTGGCATCAAAGCCTAATACCCAACCACCAATAACATCTGCAGGAAAATCTTTATGAGCTTTCAACTGTTTATAGAATCTTCCTGGTGCACAAATATCATCACTATCCATACGTGCAACAAGATCATATTTACAATTTTCGACTGCTATTTTTAAAGCTACTCCCAAACCTTTATTTTCTGGTAATTGATGTATCATAAAAAAATCATATTTATTTTTATATTCATTAATTATATCCATTAAGCTCTTTCCAATTGGTCCATCTATAACCAGATATATTTCTGATGGTTGGCAAGATTGGTTACAAATACTATCAAGTGCAATTCGTAAAAATTTGGGATTATCCTTTTTGTATACGGACATTGCTACAGAAAACTTTTCAAATTCTAATCTCAATACAGTATCATTCATCGTTATTCTTCTTTCTACTTTTGATTTTTTTTGCGGGAATACCCCCGTAAATACAGTATTCCTCAGGTAATGATTTTGTAACAACCGAACCAGCTGCTATAATACACCCATTAGGAATCTTAACACCTTTCAAAACCACTACATTAGCACCTAACCAGCAATCGTCGCCTACTATAATATCAGCTTCTTGAGAAGGTTGAAACGTCATTGGTGTATCTAGGGAATACCCATGATTTGTTGAGAAAATTTTGACACTTGGACCCATAAGTAAATTATCACCTAAAAATATTTTGGAATTTTTTCCACACCAAATACAACAAAATTGATTTATGTGGGAATTATGTCCTATTTCAATATTTTGTGCATTACGTATAGATGCAGTTGAATGAACTCTTAATTTTTTACCATGCCTAATTTTATATCTCCATGTAACATGTTCATGCAAATAATATCCAAAAGAATGAAAAATTGAATTCAAAAAACTGAAAGAAAATAAACTCCGAAGAGATTCCTTAATATATTTTAATTCCATTTTTTGACTCCCCCTAATTATTATTATTATTTTTGGATTGTAAAAATACTAGGTCTTGAAAAGAATAAAACTTATAATTAAATGAATTTAAAAGATTAATTAACTCTAATATTTTATTGTTAACAGAACCTAATCCTTTATGTGCTCGAAAATTAGTTAATATTGAACAATCATTTACAAAAGGCATTTTTTTGTTTGAAAGCTCAAACGGATGAATATATAAAGTATATAAACTAGATTTATTTATATAATTATTAATCAATGGCTTCATAAAAAATTTCCACGGAAACAATCTTATCCAACCTCCACCAGACACTGCAATTGATTTTCTTAAAAATTTATTAGTACTTAGCTCAAACTCATAAAAATTATTTATATTATATACACCTAAAATGGGCTGTAAATAATTATCTATATTCAAATTCTCATATAATGGATGACCCGGGATATTCATTCTACTAGAACTATATTTAAAGCCAAGATCTTTTATAACATCATACCTTTCCTTATCAATACTATAACAAGGTGCACGATAACCAATTACTTCTTTTCCAATCAAATCTGACAATTCATTTTTAGCCTCATAAATTTCATTTCTAAAATTTTCAACTGATAGTAGTAATGGCCTTGTATGTGTTTTCCCATGACACGCAATTTCATGTCCACTTTTAGATGCAATTAACAAGGGTTCACGAATCTGATCTATTAATTCACTTAATACAAAAAAAGTAGTTTTAATATTATATGTATCTAATAATTCTAGATAATTATAAAATCCATCCAACATTGAAAAATTTTTATCGCATTTTTTCCCTTGAAAATAATCCAGGTGATACCAATCTTCAATATCCATTGATAGGACAGCGTATTTATTTTGTTCCATTTTAAATTCTCTTTTTTACGATCTTACATAAATCTATAACGGTATATTACCATGCTTTTTTTTCACTAACGCTATGTCTTTTTTTTCACTTAACAAAATTAATGTTTTATATAATATTTTACGTGTGTCTTTTGGTTCTATAATTTCGTCGATATAACCTCTTTGAGCTGCTAACTTCGGATTGATAAAATAATCATTATATAATTTTATCTTTTCTTGGCAAAATTCATTAACATTAATGGATTTTTTCATTTCTTTCTCATAAAGAACACTTACTGCACTTTCTGCACCCATAACTGCAATCTCTGCTGAAGGCCATGCAAATATAAAATCAGCTCCTAAATGCTTGCTACACATAGCAATGTATGCTCCACCATAAGCTTTTCTAATTATAACATTTATTTTAGGCACTGTTGCTTCAGAATATGCATATAAAATTTTCGCTCCATGTCTAATAATTCCTTTTGATTCTTGCTGTAACCCTGGCAAAAAACCAGGAACATCAGTAAAAGTAATTAAAGGAATATCAAATGAATCACAATATCTCACAAACCTTGAAATTTTATCGCTCGAATCACAATCTAATACTCCAGCCAAATATTTTGGTTGATTGGCAACAATTCCTACTAGAATATTTGAAATGCGACCAAATCCCACAATTGAATTTTTGGCAAAATATTCTTGAATCTCAATAAAACTATTGTCATCAAGAATTGAATAAATAATTGGTACAATATCATAAGATAAATTTGATTTTTTGGGTAATAAATTATAAATATTATTATTTCTTTTTAATTTATACTCACTATTAATTATATCTTTATTTTCTCCATAATAATGAGGAATAATATTTAATAATTGTTTAACTTGATAAAAGCATTCTTTTTCATTCTTTGCTCTAAAATGAGCAACTCCACTTTTGGACGAATGAATTTCTGTTCCACCTAATTGATCAAGTGTGACGTCTTCATTCATAACACTTTTAACAACTTTAGGTCCGGTTACAAACATTTTGCTAATATCATCTATTAAAAAAACAAAATCAGTTAATCCTGGAGAATATACAGCTCCTCCAGCACATGGTCCAGCAATAATAGAAATTTGAGGGACATACCCCGAAGCCAATGTATTATAATAAAAAATTTCACCATATCCAGCGAGCGAATCAATACCTTCATGAATTCGAGCACCACCAGAATCATTTATACCAATTATTGGACATTTAGCTTTAATACAAGTTTTTATAATCTGGGTGATTTTGAATCCATGTTGTTTCCCTAAAGTACCTCCCATAATTGTGAAATCTTGTGCATATATTCCAACTTTTTGCCCTTCAATTGTTCCAAATCCAGTAATAACACCATCATAAGGAATGTTTTTTTTATCCATACCAAAATTAACACTGTTATGGGAAATTTGCGAATTTATTTCAAAAAAGCTATTAGCATCTAATAGCATATTTATCCTTTCGATAGCATGTAATTTACCTTTTTTATGTTGTTTTTCAATATTATATATTTGCATAAGATTATTCCTTATCTAATGAACCAGTTCCACCCTCTACAACGCCTTCAGTTTTCAATACTGAGAAGATTGTTCCAAAGAAACATTTCATATCAAATAAAAAGCTAATCTTTTTGGTATATTCACCATCAAGTTTAGCTTTTACATCTATTGGTAGTTCATCTCTACCGTTTATTTGCGCCCAACCGGTTAAACCAACTGGAACATCATTTGCACTATATTTATCTCTTTCAGCAATTAAATCATATTGATTCCAAAGTGCTGGTCTTGGTCCAATTATAGACATATCACCTTTTAAGATATTAATTATTTGTGGCAGTTCATCTAAAGATGTCTTTCTTAAGAACTTACCAGTCTTTGTAATCCATTGATCTGGGTTTTCTAACATATGAGTTGGAACATCATTTGGGGTGTCTATTCTCATTGTTCTAAACTTTAATATATTAAAATGTTTTTTATGGATTTTAACTCTTTTTTGTTTAAATAATACTGGACCTTTAGAATCTAGTTTTATTGAAATTATAAGAATTAAAAATATTGGTGATAATATTATTAATCCTAATAATGAAAGGATTATGTCTATTAATCTTTTAAATACTAAATATAATTTCATATTTACACCTTAATCATTTATTTCTATTTTTATATTTTTTCTTTTATTTTTTTTAGTTTTTGTTTTTACTATTTATAATTTTAATTTATTTCTTAATTTATTTTAAATATTATTGATTTTTTAATTTATTCTATTTCTTTTCATCAAACTCAGCTACTGTATCTTTTACCCATTCTTTCAAGGTATCTGGGGGTAAGGTGTTTACTTGAGTTATGGTTTGTTTGAATTCTTCTTTGTTAAGAGAGCCTGTTACTTTTGCTTTGAAGATTAGCTTGTTTGAGGTTGGGATAGTGTTATCTTTGTTTGCTAGAAGTTCCTCGTACATCTTTTCCCCTGGTCTAAGGCCTGTTATGGTTATTTTGTTTTTATTTGGGTCTCCATACATGTTTATTAGTTTTTTAGCAAACTCATAGATGTTTATTGGCTGTCCCATATCAAGTACCATAACCTCTCCACCTTTTCCAATTGATCCTGCTAAGAATACTAGGGATACTGCTTCTGGTATTGCCATAAAGTATCTGATAATCTTTTTATCTGTAACTGTTATTGGAACTCCTGCTTGGATTTCTTCAATAAATAGTGGGAGCATTGAACCACGTGAACCTAATACGTTTCCAAATCTTACGGCTACATATTCTGTATCTGGGTTTTCTTCATTAAGCATGGCAGCTTCTAATTCTACCATTCTCTTTGTGGCTCCCATTACATTGGTTGGGTTAACTGCCTTGTCTGTGCTTATAACTACTACTTTTTTTACTTTATGTTTTGCTGCACTGCTTAATACGTTAAAAGATCCACCTACGTTTGTTCTAATTCCTTCTTCTGGATAAAGTTGGATAAGTGGTACGTGTTTATAAGCTGCTGCGTGGAAAATTATATCTGGTTTATATTGTTCAATTATTTGATCTATTTTTTCTTTATTCTTTATATCACAAAGTACTGGTACTACTTCATCACTCCACTCTGCTTTGTAATTTAGTAATCTTAGTGCACTATCGTGTAAAGAGCTTTCATCTATATCTAGTAGTATTAACTTTTTAGGGTTATAACTTCTAGCTTGTCTTGATATCTCACTTCCTATAGATCCACAGGCTCCTGTAACTAATACTACTTTGCCCTCTATCATTTCTCTAATTGGTTCTTTATCTATTTCAATGAGTTTTCTTCCAAGTAAGTCTTTGTAGTCTATGCTTCTTAAATCTATTGGTTGTTTATTTGAGTTTTCTAACTCAAAAAGGGATGGTACTATTTTAACTTCAACATTTATTGAGTTTGCACTGCTTACTGCTTCTTGCATTTTCTCTGCAGAAAGTTCTGTTACTGCAATTATTAGTGTTTTAACTTTTGTAGATACTAATACGTTTTCTAAATCTTTTATATTTCCAAATACTTGTCTATTTAGTATTAGTGTTCCTTTCTTAATTTTATCATCATCTATAAAGCCAATTATATTATAATCTAGTTTTCCTTTTGTTGATTGTCTTGCTAGGGCTTTTCCTATTTCTCCAGCTCCATATACTAGTGCTGTTTTTCTACAATCTGTTGTAGCTGTATTTCCTCCATAGTTTCTTCTATCATGGGTATTCATCATAAATCTATAGAGGACTCTATATCCCATTGTAAAGAAATATGAAAGAAATGAATAACTTATTAATACTCTAAATGTTGTTATATTAAATATGTCTTTTTGATAAACTATTAAAAACCCTATTATACTAGCTAGTATTGTTGAGGCTCCTCTAACAGCTAGTTCTATTGAACTGTCTAATAGTCTTACTCTATAAACTTTAAATATAAAAAAGCTAATTATTTGAACTAAAAATATTATTAATATATTAATGTTTAATGGTCTTTGTAATCCATGTACTATAAACATTGATAATATTAATGCTGCTATAAAGCAGATTATATCAATGCTCATTAATATTGCTATTCTTAGTTTTCTTGAATTCATATATTATAATTTTCCTAAAATATTTTGTTTTTATTTATTTAATAAAAAATTAGGGTGTAGTTGATTTGTTTCAATTTGTTATTAGTTTTTCTTTATAAAATTTTATTTTGTTTATAGAGAACCAATTCAGAATGGTATTTCTGAATTCTATTTCTATATTTTCTTCAAATTTTAATACCGTGACTTATCAACGTATACTAAGGTCTTTGAAACAATGTTAAATATGTACAGATAGGTTATTAAATTTAAGAAAAAGTAAGAAATCAATCAACAGATATTAATCAACATAATATAAGACAATCTCCTACTTTGTCTTAAATTTATAATAAACCCCTCTATAATTATCGTAGTGAATAATAACCTAAAACTATCCTGTTTGCAATATAATTAACAATTATAATTAACATTTGTTACACTACATATATTAATATATTTTACTTTTATTTGATATTTTAGGGGTTATTAGGCTTTAATTAGGATTTCATTAATTTTCTAATAATTATTGACTTTTGTTCGTTATTATTTGTATGTAAAGAAATTATTATGTAATGCATTTTTGCTATTGTATTCTTTTTTTGATTTGCCTGATTAATTTTATTCTAATTTAATTTAGAATGTAATTATTAATCTACTTCTTATAGAATATTATTGTTAATAGGAATATAACTAGTATTATTATTTTTTATTAATATTAAGGTATGAAAATTTAAACATTTGTTGGTAATTTTATTACATTTTAGGTTGTTTTTTTTAATCTTCTTATATAAGTTGAATTCTTTGTTAAAGCTTTCCTAATTTATGCTTTTGTTTTTAGGTATCATTTTATTATTTATATTTGTTACTTTTTTTTAATTCTGCTTCTTCTTTTTATTTTTTATATTGTTTTCTTATATTAGTTGTTATTTTTAATTGATTTTTTCTTTCTAATTTAATGAGTTATTTTTTTATTTGAGGTTTTTAATCAATTTCTTATTGATTTTCTGTAATATCTGGATTTTTGTTTCTAGCATTTGATTTTCACACTTTTTTCTAAATTATTATCTGTTTTAATTAATATTTTTTGCTTTAGCTTTGATAGGTGCTAATGGTTAAGTGTGTTTGTTTTGTAAGGATTTTGTTTAATGAGATGTATTTTTAAAAATTCTTATCAAATTACTTGTAAGGGATATTTGGTTTAATTTATTTCTCATTTTTGTCCTATTTTTAGTTCTAATTATATTTATTTAATCATTTTTTTTTATTTATCGAAATTATTGTTATAATGTGTTGCCTTTTTTATAGAGTTACATAATAATTAGCTTTATTACAAATAAATAGTTTCATCTATTAATTTATTAATACAATTAAACTTTTATTTATTTGTAATTTTTTAAAATTACTTCACATTTTATTAAAGGAGCTACTGTGAAAAAACTACAACTTTTGGTGTTCTTGTTGTTCGTCTCTGCTTCCGCTTTTGCACTTAATGCAAATGAGGAACCTGTTACCCATTATTTAGGTGTTAGTACTGGTTATAGTCATTATACTTATACAAGTGATGGTAATGACGCTTATTATCTATATGGGCAAAACATTACTATTAAGGTGGAAGATTCTATAAAAGGTAGTGATAATTTATCTTTTGTAACTTATCTTACTTATCTTTTTCCAACTATTGAGGTTTCTGGGGTAGGAAATATGAGTTCTTTCGTTGATACTACTTTTATTCAAGATTTATCTACTGGGTTAACTTTCTCTAGAATTTTAAGTGATAAAACGTCTATGTATAGCAATTTTGGTCTTAATTTAAATATGGTTTTATTAAGTAATGATTATGCATCTAGTCTTACTTATGATTTGGGTCTTTTTGCTGGATCTGGAATTAAAACTTTATTAGGAGATGATTTATTCTTAGATTTAAGTTGTAAGGTAAATTATGACTTTATTGAATATTATTTTACTAATTCATCTTATGGTTCTGATTCGGGAACTACTGAAGATTTTTATGCATTTGGTGTTAGTGCTAATGTTGGATTAACTTATATTTTATAATTTATTATTTTTTTAAATCAGGCTATTTATATTTTGTTTTAAATAGCGATATTTGATTAAATATACTTGAAAAGATAAAGCAAGAGTAAAGGTTTTACTTTTGCTTTATTTTTATTTGAGGGTTTTGCTAGTAAAGTAGATTATTGATTATTATTCTACCTTACTACTTTTTTTGCGTATTTTAGTCGACTTTTTAGTTAGGTTATAGTTTCTCTTTGAAACACTTTTTTCTATTAAATTTATTTTGGTTTAAAATTATTTAGGCTTTCTGTTCTTATCTGTTTTTCTTTTTAACTTTTTTCTTGTTAGTTTTTTTATTCTTTTTTAATCTTTTATTTTACTTTCTAAGTTGTTAAATATTTTAGGCTATATTTAATATTTTATTTTCTGCTTGAAACTATTTTATTCAATTAATTTCTTAGTTGTTGGTTATATCTTTGATATTTGTTGGTATGATCTTTATCGGAGGAACTTTTTCTTTTTTTAATACGCTCAATCCCATATCTATTGCTGCTATGATTAGTGATGTAGAGACCTGTGATGTTTGATTATCTATTTTCTTGTTCTCATTGATTATATTTAATGTTTCTTTAGAGAGGTTTTTAATCTTTACTACTTCAAGTTCATTGCTATTTGTTTCTATAATAGTGCTTATATCTTCAGTTCTTATTGTTTTATCCATTGTGTATAATTCATTTCTGTTGATGGGTGTTGTTTGTTTTACAGACTTGGAATTATTAGAAATACCTTTTTCATTGGCTGTTTCAGAAATTAAAATTTTTGTATTTGGATCTGTTTTATTTATAGTATCATATATGCTTTTTCTGCTTAATTTAGAATATGTATCTTCTAGGATTAAAGCTGCTTCATTATCACCAACTTTGTAATTAGATTCTTTAAATGTTTTAATACTTTTATCTCTTAATACTTGGTATACTCCTTCTATTTCTAATTCTGTTTCAAAGTTTACTACCACTACTCCTTTTTCAATTGATCTTTTTATTGGATTTTGCATTTCTGTCCATTTTGGGTAAACAACTATTAGATCTGCTTTCCATTGTAGTAGTTTATCTAATTGGGTTATCATACTCTCTACATCTTTTGATGTGTAAATTTTATATTCTATTTGATCTGTTAATTCTTCACATCTCTGTGCTGCACTGTATGCCATTTTAGAGATTTTAACATTTGAAACTTCCGGTATTAATATTCCAACTTTATATTTAGTTTGACCTATTAGGTTTATTTTACAACTTGGTATGATAGTCACTGAGAGTAATATAATTAATATAATCTTTACTAATTTTTTTTTCATAAATGATCTTTGCCTATAACCTTATGTTTCAGTTAAGTTCATTTTGAAAAATTGTCAATTGATTATTAATTATAAGCTGTTGTATCAGTTTTTTTGAAAATATTTCTAGTTTTACTTAATAATTTTCAGAAATTTTTGAAAATTATTCAATATGTTTAAATTATCTTTACTTTTAAAAAAAAGCTTATAAACTTAAATATATGAATAAGAAAGCAACTTATAATGAAATATCCACTTTATCTAATGTTTCTATTGCAACTATTAGCAGGTTTATGAATAAACCGTTCAGTGTAAAAAAGGAAACTAGAGAGAAAATTTTAGAAGCTATGCAAAAGCTTGGTATGGATTCTTCTTTTATTGAGAATAAAAAGAGTATTGTAAACAATGTTATTATTTTTAATATTCCATCCCTCACCAATCCTATATATTCTGAAATCATAGCTGGGGCTAAAGATTGTGCTAATAGAAATAGGTATAGTCTTTTAATTAGTGAAGATGTTATTAACGAGAGAAGTATTAATAATTTTATTGATATGTTAAAGACATCTAATGCAGCTGGTTTAATAACTACTAATATTATTCCAACTAATCTTTTAGAAGAAATTAATAATGTTGTTCCTGTTATTCAATGCGGGGAGCACAATACTGCCCTATCTCTACCATATGTAAGTATTGATGATATTCAAGCTAGTAAAAAGGCTGTTGATTATTTGATTTCTTTAGGGAGGAGAAAAATTGCTATTTTAAATGGTCCTTTGGAATATAAATATGCAAAAGATAGATTGATTGGGTACCAACAATCTCTCATTTCAGCTGATATTCCTTTAGATTATAATCTAATCTGTGAAATCCCAAAGATTAATTATGATATTGCCTGTGCTACTTGTCATCAACTTATTAATAGTAAGAATAGGCCTGATGCGATTTTTGCTGTTAGTGATATTTATGCTATTGCAGCTATTAAAACTATTAAACAGAATCATTTAAATGTTCCTAATGATATTGCTGTAATTGGTTTTGATAATATTTTTTTAACTTATATGACTTCTCCAACTATTACATCTGTTAGCCAACCTAAGTATCAACTTGGTATATATAGTTGTTCTATGTTAATTCAAAGGATTAACAAGGAAGAAAGTCCATTAGAATCTATGAAGTTAGAAACTGAAATTATTATTAGAGAGTCTACTGCTAATTGGCTTAAATCAATTTAAATACGGATTATATTCAAGTGAATTTTTATTTAAATAGTATCATTCTCTATTTTTTTTAAACATAAATTTTACACTCTTTTATTTTATTGTTTAACAACTAAAAGTATTCATTTAGTCTTTGAATTAAATGTTCTATTAAATATTACTTTTAAATATTTTAATAATATTTCTCATTCTTATAGTACTTTCTATAATCTTTTGGGGATATATTTAATTTAGCTGTAAATATATTCTCAAAGTGCCTATAACCTTTAAAACCAAGAGAAAGGGCTATTTCTTTTGGTGTTTTTTTAGTTTCTAATAATAGCTTTTCACTCATCTCAATTCTTATTGTATTTATGTAATCTCTTAAATTTTTAACATCTTTTGTTCGTATCAAAGTGTTTAATTGAGTTCTATTTATATTTAGATTTGAAATAATATCATCGGCAACTATTTTTTTCGATATATTATTTTTTATATATGCTCTTAGTTGTTTTTCTTTAAGTTCTTCTTGTTGTTCTTTGTTTAATGGTATTTTTTGTATTAATAATAATAAATACTGTGATAATAGTTCTAAGCTTGGGATTAGAGTTGAACTTTCTACATAAGCACTTCTTGCAAATATTTTAAATTTTCTTTTGCCTTCTTCTCTTCTTTCTTTTTCAAATGTTAATTCAATAGCTTTTTTGGTTTTATCTGGATATAGATCAAAATGTGATATATTTATTGATCCAAATACTGTTTTTTCTTCTTTTATCGGAATTATTAATTCACAGATTCCGGCATGACATATATGAAAGAAATAGTCTTTTCTCTTACATTCTTCTATTAACTCTTTATTATTATTTAAACATTTATTATAGGATTCTTCTTTTTCTTTTACATACATACAATATGGATTAGTATGGGCTAGATATGGCCTTAGAGAGAATTCCATTTCTTCATTTTCATAAACAAATCCTTTATAATCTTTTATTGTGATATCAAGGCCATAGGTTCTTTTTAGAAATTCTATATATTGCACTGCTTTTTTATAATCTTTCATTTTTTACCACTCTTATATATTTTTCTCTAAATTTACCAGGCGATATTCCACAGATCTTTGTAAATATTCTACTGTAATATGATACATCACTAAATCCTAATTCTTCTGCTATAGTTGAGAGTGTATCATCTGTCTTTAATAGATGATTCTTTGAATGTTCTACTTTCATTTTATTTATATATACATTTATATTCACTCCAACAATTTTCTTAAAATGGTGGGATAAATAAGAAGGACTATAATTACAGTAAGAAGCTATATCATTGAGACTTATTTTTTCTTTCATATGACTTTTCATATAATCAATTGCATTCATTACCATACTATCGTAGGGGCTATTGTCTTCTTTCTTAGGGATTGAAGAGTCAATATAATTATCTTCTTGTAACAAGACTATTTCATTAGCAATCACTTCAAGGGAGGATTGAATTAGGTCTATATCATTCTCTTTAGGAACTTTACTTGTCAATTGATAAAGTTTTTCTAATTTTTCTATTTTTAGGTTATCAAATCGTTTACTTACCCTAATATAATTTTTCTTTTCATCTATATTTTCTTCTTTATAGCAGCCAAATAATATAGCTCCAATTATGTGATTATTTTGTATTATAGGGACGACAAGTTCCCACATTCCTGCATGACAAGTTCCATAAAAACTACATCTTTTTTCATGACTTTTTTTTATTATATAGGGGATTTGTGATTGACAGTGCATCATTGCTGTAGAATCAGATTTTAAATATTTACAATATGGCTTATCATGAATTAAAAAGGGAGAGAGTGCTGTATGAAAGTCTTGATTTTGGCTAATAAAGCCTGAAAAGTCCTTTATACATATAGTTGCATCAAAATAAGAGGAAAGCTTTTTTAAATAATTTGATATTTTACTGTATCTGTTTTGTTCCATATTTTAATTATAAGCTATTATTTTAATCAGTCAAACAAAAAGAAAATTTTTTATCTTTTATATGTATTTTTTTGCTATCAATTTTAGCATTTTCTTTCATATAGTGAGCAAAATAATATATTGTCTTCTACTTTTTTTGCACTTATAGTAGTTGATATGAATATAGAAAATTTAAACTTTGATGTTGCAGTTATTGGTGGTGGTATTTCTGGAACTTGCGCAGCTATTGCTGCAGCTAGAAATGGAGCTAAAACTGTATTAATTAATTCATCTGCTGTTCTTGGGGGGAATAGTTCTAGCGAGATTAGAGTTTGGACTAGAGGTTCTTCTGGTGGGGGAAACATTTTCTCTGAAGAGATGGGCATCTTAGGTGAATTAAAATTAAGAAATCAATATATTAATCCTCATCTATCTCCTATTATCTGGGATGAAGTTTTACTAGAAGCTACTTTAAAAGAAAAAAATATCACTCTTTTATTAAACACTCTTGTCGTTTCTACTGATTATAATAATGGTGTGATAAATTATGTTGAAGCTTTTTCTACTAGAGGAGAAATGCATTATTTTATTAATAGTAAAATTTTTGTTGATGCTTCTGGTGATGGTATTGTAGCTGCTTCTTGTAATATTGATTTTGTTATTGGTAAAGAGAGCAAAAATGATTTTAATGAAGAGTATGCTCCCCTATCCCCATCTTCTTGCACTCAAGGTAGTTCTATTCTTTTTTTCACTGAAAAAAAAGATCATCCTATTGATTTTATTGCTCCAGATTTTGCTTATTCTATTGATGAAATTGACAATCTTATTAATAACGATGGTAGGATTGTCAATGAAAAAACTAATGGTCTAGATTTTTGGTGGGTAGAATATGGTGGAGACACTGATATGTTTAAAAATGCCAATGATGTTTCTTTGGAATTAAAAAAACTTTCATATGGTATTTTTAACTACATTAAAAATAGTGGTTTATACGATGCTGATAATTTAGATCTTGTTTGGATTGGAAATATTCCAGGGAAAAGAGAAAGTCGAAGATTTAAAACTGATACAATCATTACTTATAATGATATTAGAGATAAAAAGATGTTTAAAGATGTTGCTTTTTATGGGGGTTGGTTTTTGGACTTCCACCCTGAAGGTGGCATTTATTCAACTGAACAAAGTTGTGTTCAAATTCCTGTGGGCATCTACCCTATTCCACTTTCAACTTTATATTCTTCACAAGTTGATAATCTTCTTCTTTGTGGTAGAATCATAGGAACTACTCACTCTTCTTTTGCTTCTACTAGAATTATGGACACTTGTGCTCTAAGTGGCCAAGCTGCTGGAACTGCAGCTGCTCTTTTGTCTAATAATAAAGAAACTACTTCATTTTTAAACCAAAATTATCAATTTGTTCAAGAAAGATTAGAAGATATTCTTCTAATAGATAGAAAGCCAAATGTTTTAGATAAGACTATAACGATTCAAGCTGATTCAACTATAAAAAATGTTCCCGGAATTGAAAATGGTTTTATAAATTCTGAGGATAATGATGTATTTGTTTGTATACCTAGTTCTGTAGTTAATGAGTTATCCCTTGCCATCGATGCTTTAGAGAATTGTTCTATTTCAATTAAAGTAAGATGTGATATTCTACCTCATAGATTCGATATTGGTTATAGTGATTATAAATCTATCCCTCTTACTAAAGGAAGAAATTTTATTAAATTAAATATTTTTGAAATCAAGGAGCCTTCTTACTTAACTTTCTCCATTAAAGCTTCTTCTTTAATAAGTTTCCCAACTCTTAGTGAAAATTTAGCAGGTATTTTGATGGGACATGTTGGTCTTCCTAAATATTACAATCCATATGTTGTTTTAAATAATTTCTCATATCTTAGTATTGATAATTTATTTAATGGTTATAATAGGCCTTATAATTCCTATAATGCTTGGGTTAGTGAGAGAATTGAATGTGAGTTAAAAATAAAAGCTTCTTCATTTAACTTTTTAAAACTTATCTTTGATCCAAACCTTGAGAGAGAACTAGTGAGTAGTAGGCAATTAAGGGTAAATGATTCTCATTTGATTGATGATATTTTTGGCATTGGCCCTTCATTAGTTAAAGATTTTGATATTATAGCTTTTAAAAGAGAAAAAGAAGTAGAAGTTATTAAAATTAGAAATAATTATCAAAGAGTTATTAATATTAATTTTGCTGAGATTGTAGATTCAATTATCATTAAGTTTAAAAATACTTGGGGTGAAAAACGAATTAGACTTTTCAGTTTAAATGTAGAAAATAAATGATTTTTTTAAAAGGAGAAAAGATATGAAAAAAACATTAATTGTTTTAACTATTATTGCATTTGCAACTACAAGTTTATTTGCAAGTGGAGAGAAAGAAACTTCTATACAAGAGGGGTTAACTTTTAGTAACTGGAGTGGTAGTGAAGAATCTTCAAAAGAAATATTCAAATGGATGATTGATTCATTTAATGAAGATCAATCTAGTGAAAATCAAGTTGTTCAAATTAACTGGCCATGGGGAGATACTGAATCACAGCTTGCTCTTAGAGCCCAAGGAAAAGAACAATATGATATTGCCCAAATTGATATTAGAATGCTTCCTGCATTAGCTAGTGCTGGTGTTTTAGCTAACTTATCTGATGTTTTTGGAGAATCCTTCTTTAGTGACAACTTTGCACCTGGTTCTATTTCTGTAGGTAATTATAATGGTGTACAATATGGTGTTCCATGGACTGTTGCCCCAATGGGTATGATTGCAAATCCTCAAATTCTAAAAGATAGCGGTGTTGATTTTGATATTGTAACCATTGCAGATTTTGAAAAAGCAATGGAAATGGTAAAAAATAATCATCCAGCTAATACAGATAGTGATGCAGGAAATGATATTTTACCTTTTGCAGCTATGACTAAAGATGGCGGAACTTGTGCTCCTGACTTTATGGTATGGCTTTGGACTTTTGGAGCTAGTGTTTTTGATGAAAATGGAAATTGTGTTTTAGATAGTGAAGAAGCTATTGAAACTATCAATTGGTTCAAATCTCTATCAGATAGAGGGTATATCCAAGGGGCTATGGGAAGAGGAGATGCTAGAACTTTATATAAAGAAGGTAGAGTTGCTTTCTATAATGATGCACTTTTAGCTAAAGGTGCTATCACAAACGAGGCTTTTGGTTCAATTGAAACTTATGCTAAACCACAAGTTAATCCTGTTTTAAATGAAGGAGATACTCAAAAAGCAAGTGGATGGGGTCATTTATTAGTTATTATCGACAGATCTCCTAAAAAAGCTGAAGCTAAAGCCTTTATTGAACATCTAATCAGTGAAGATGTTGCTCTTAAATACTTTGATGAAATAGGTATGCTTCCTTCTAAAAAAAGTGTTTTAAATAGTAATGAAGTCAAAAATGATTATTGGTCTAATTCATGGACTCCAATCCTTGATGGTGGTAGACTTGCAGAAACTGCTGGTCAAAACTATTCTGCTTACAATTCAATTATTGTTGAAAATCTACAAGCTGTGCTTTCCGGGTCAAAAACAAGTGAAAAAGCTGCTGCTGATATGGTTTCAAGAATAGAAAATTTATAAAAACAAATATTTATATTTCCACTTCTATAATCATAGAAGTGGATAATTTTGAAAAATGGAGAATTTATGAAAACAAATTCAAAAAATAGTACATTAATGGCTTGGCTCTTAGTACTCCCAGCTTTATTAATTTTTGCCCTTATGATTTTATATCCTTTCGTTAACTCAATTTTTACTAGTTTCACTAATAAAAACTTGATTTTTCCAAAAAACGATTTTGTAGGGTTTGAAAATTATATTAAATTATTTAAAGATCCAAATACTTTACCTCTACTCTTTACTACCATTAAATTTGTTTTCTTTTCCACTATTTGCCCTTTTACATTAGGTTTAATTTGGGCAATTCTTATGAATGAAAAGTTTAAAGCTTCTGAATTTATGAGGGGTTTAACTCTTGTAAACTGGATTATTCCAGGTATTGCTATTGGTTTTTTGTGGAATTGGATTTATAACGGTGATTATGGCATATTAAATGCTTTATTAAATAAAATGGGAATAATTGATTCAAATATTATTTGGCTTGCAGGAAAACAAACTTCTATGGTTGCTGTAGTAACAGCTAGAACTTGGCAAATGTTTCCTTGGTATATGGCTTTTATTATGGGTGGCCTTCAAGGTGTTCCAAATGAACTATGTGAAGCTTCTAGAATTGATGGAGCTAATAATATTCAAGTATTTACTCATATTATAATTCCAACTATAAAACCTGTATTAATCCTCATCCTAATCTTAGGCACAATATCAAATTTACAACACTTTGATTTGATAAATGTTATGACTGATGGTGGTCCTGAAAGAGCAACATCAACTTTTGCTATTGAAGTTTATAAAAAAGCATTTAAGGAATATAATCTTGGACGAGCTGCAGCTCTTGGTGTTATATGGGCAATTCTATTAGGTAGTTTTAGTTTCATTTACTTAAGAAATTTAAAGGAGGATAATTAATATGTTTCAAAAATCATTAGGCTTTAGAATATTCTTCTGGACTTTTATTATTTTAATCGGATTTTTTGCTTTCTTTCCTCAACTTTGGATGATTTCAACTTCTCTAAAGCCTGAAACCGAAATGTACAAAATCTCTTTTTTTCAAAATTTTGATTTATCTAACTTAAATAGAATCCTTCATAATTCAGATTTTTTAGGATATCTAAGAAATGGAATGATGGTTGCTATTATCTCTAGTATTTTATCAACAGCTGTTTCAGCCTTTGCCGGTTACAGTTTTTCAAAATTTCGATATAAAGGAAGAAAACAAGTCATGGCTATCATTTTAATAAGTCAAGCATTTCCTCAAGGCTTATTACTTGTTTCACTCTACCCTATGCTTCAAAATATGGGAATGATTGATAAATTTCCATCTATTATTTTAGCTTATGTTGCTTTAACTCTTCCAATAGGAACATGGACTCTAAAAGCTTATTTTGATCAAATTCCAAACTCAATTATGGAAGCAGCTTGTATAGATGGTGCTAGTGATTTTACAACAATGGTAAAAATTGTAATGCCTTTGGCCTTTCCTGGGATGACAACTATTGCTATATATAGTTTTGTATGGGCTTGGAACGATTTATTATATGCATTAACTCTTATATCGACTACTGCAAAAAGAACTCTTGCAAGTGGTATGATATTTACCTTTACAGGTGAAGGTGGAAATGACTGGATTGGTATGATGGCAGCAAGTGTTATTGCATCCATTCCTGTAGCAATAATGTTTGTATTTTTACAAAGATTCTTTGTAGCAGGACTAACGGCAGGCGCTGTAAAAGGATAATTATCCAATTACTATTTATTTTTTCATATAATATGTTATAACGAACCTACTTCGCTAAGAGCCTAATTTAAATTAGGCTCTATATTTATATTAATTTTAAAATATATAATAGGTACTATATAAACATTATTCAATAAAAACAATAACTATTCCAAAATATCAAGCAATTGTCTATATCTTGAGTCTCCTAAATTATTTATCGATTGTATTAGAGGTTCAACCTCATAATCTTTTTTATAGTCTCTTACAAATAATGATAAACTTTTAACAAACGAAGAGTCTTCCATTCTTTCATTTATAAATTCAGGATCATCATTCAAAATTTGTAAAAAATAGTTATGTATTAACAGTGATTTCTTTTCTATTTTTGAATTGTTATTTAAAACACAAGTAAAAATAAATTTACGTTTTTCAGGTTTAAATTGAGTATATGATGAATTATTTGCATAATTATAAATCTTAGGGACGATAAAGTTTAAACTAGGTTTATTTAGTTTTCCCATAATTAAATAAAATAAATCGACGTCAATATCTAACTCATTATCAATATATTTATTAATTATTTCCCTTATTGCTCCATAAAATTTTATATTATTAATTATATTTAGATCAATAAGATTTTTTCTTAGTAATTGTTTAAAAATGGTATAAATCTCTTTTTTATTACTAAAAACATCCTCCCAATCTTGATTCTCGTATTTAGTAAACAAGTTAATATAATAGTCGTATACAAATTCTATACATTTATAAGTCGCAATATATTCTTCTGTGATTAAATCTTCCCAATCATCCAAGTGAGCATATTTCTTTCCAGAAAAATCTTCACTAAATTGATCAAAATACTTTAATAACTTAAAAATATTAGAACCTAAATGTTTATGTATTGCCTTAATATTATTAAAAACCATAGTTGAATCTATTTCTTCATATATATCAAACTCTATAATATTATTAATTAAAGTTTTTAAAACTGGTATATTGTATTTTACAAGTAACTTCAAAATTATTTGTAAATTTACATATTTTAAAATTATTAATGTATTATCTTTAGATATAGTTGATATTTCTTTTATATCAGGAACTGAAGGAACAATATTTGTTCCTACTAAATAGGATAAAATTATTCCTATTATATCTGCATTTGTCGTAGCATCACCACCATATGCTTTATATCGAGTGTATATTTGTTGTGCATTGTTTAATTTGTTTATAGAACCTTTAGAAAACCATCTATTAACTCTTAGAACTGTTTCAATTAATTCTTTTGAATTAGAAGAATTGTTTGAATTTATAACATTTTTAAGCATATCTTGATTACTTTGATTAAATAAATCTCCACTAAATTTACTAAATTCATTTATAAGATATTCAATAATTTGAAGCTGATTGAGTTTATCTGCTTTATAAATACCATTTGAAATAAAATATTTTACCACTTCTTCTTCATCAATGACAAAATTATAATAATTAAAGTAATCAATTTTATCAGTTTCTTTTCTGTCAAAATATAACTCAACAAATTTTGAAACGTTAATCTTTTGTTCTTTTATAGATAAAAATCTTGCATTAAAACTTTGCTTTGAAGAAGATTCAAAAATCTTATCTAACAAAAGAGTATAGTTATCAATATTAATTTTTTCAGCTTCAAACAAGTTTTCATAAAATTTTCTAAAGTATTTCTCTTGCATCTCAATCTTTAAAGAGTCAATAAACCACTCCATCTCAACGGAATAATTATCTTCTTTTTTTATCGAGTCCAATATTTTTTGTGAAAAACTAATAATAAAGGGTGAAGAAGGATATGATTTTTCAATTACTTGATAAATTTCAACTAAATTTTTAAAATCAAAATCAGCTAATGTATTTCTTACTACAACATCCTCAAACCAGATAAAGAAAGTTGGGTCTTTTATGAGTATTTCAAAATTATCTGTTTTATTTCTCAATTCTGTTTTAGCGGTTTTATCGTACAATACTTTTTTTGCACTATTCTCACTAATATTATAAAATAAAGATGCTAATTTTTTTGTAATTTCTTCATCTGAAAAAGTATTCAAATTTATTTTAAAGGAATCCAATCCAGTTAGAGTAATCATTAGAGAAGGATTAGCTTTTATTTCATCTTCGAATAAAGAATAAAATGCCAAGTATTTTAATTCAATTTCTGATTTTCTATACCATAATACTACTAAATTATTAATAAAATTGATAAGTAATCTTGGAGTAATCACATCTTCGTATTTAAGTGAAATCAAAGTTTCTAATATAGTTATTTCCTTGTTAGTTATTATTTTACCAAAAGCTGACTTGACTTTCTCTGTAAAAAAATGTTTCCAATTATCAAATAATGGAGTTGGAACACTAATTGAAACAAAAAATGTTTTATTAATAAACTCATCAATAAACAATTTATTATCTACATCATTTTTTCCCAGCATAAGCTTAGTAAGATTTTTTTTATCATATGGAATTACAGTATAGATTTTAATATCATTTTTATTATCTTTACTATCCAACTTCAAATCACTAAAAAATGTATTAAGAGAGCTCCAAAATGACATGAGATTATCACGACTAGAAAGTCGATCCATGTTATCGAATACTATAATTATCCCATTTGTATCTAAAGAATTTAAAAATTCTGAAAACAGTGATTTAAATCTTTTTACAGATGGCTCATCTTCTAATACAAATTCATCTAATTTTGACTCCGATTGTTCACCTGATAAAAAATATAGAGCTGAAGAAATACCATCAATAATACATTTTCGAGTAGAATGCTTTTTTAAATTTTTTCTATATTCCTCAATATTTCCACTCATATATTCTTTGACATTTAAAGCAAGTGAAATAAGAGCTAATGCTGCGAATAACGAAGTTATAAATATTTTGGTTTTATAAAAAGGATTTATAATATCTTGTTTTAAGTTCTTCCCTATAAATGTTAGTAATTTATTTGACAATGGAATTAAAACTAACCATAAGTACATTATTTTAACCTTAGGATAAAATTTTGTCTCCGTTGATTTATATTTTGCGGTAATTTGATTGGAAAGCTCATTTAATTTTGAGTTCTTTTTTAATTTAACTTTATTCGTTAAAGCCCAATCAATTATTTCCTCTAGGAAACTCTGCCGAGTTAAATCCTCTTGGTGACCCCAGATATCATAATTAAAAATAGGATAATCTTTAGTAATTAATTTATTTTTTAATATACTTAAAGTATTAGATTTACCCGATCCCCAAGCTCCTTCCAAACCGATAATTTTATTCTCAAGAGTGTTATTCTCCGATGAGTCGCTAGTCATTAAATTATAAAGGACATCTGCTACAGATTCATGTGGTTTATTTTTAAATTTATCTTCTCCACAAGGTACATTTGAAATAAAATTGGGGCTATTACTTTCTCTTTTCATACAATCATCCTACTATTAACTTAAAATTTTATTTAGTAATCTAATATATAATATTATAATTAGATAAATTATGCCTCAATTAAAAATCGTTAGATAATTTATTTATTCTTTTTAGAACTTATTAATTTTTTATAACATGTCAAACATTTAGATTTTTTCTTACACACTCTACAGGCCTCTAGTTGTTCCAAAACTAAAGACACTTCGGAATATGAACACTCATCTATATTTTTTTGCAATATTTGATTTGAGTTATTTATTGCCTTATTAAGCCCACTGTTTGCTTCAATTCTAGAAAAAATTTTGCTCTGCTCAAAGTATTTTCTAGTCTTTTCATAATCAGGAATCTTTTTTCTTAAAGTGCTATAAAAATCATCATATGAGTTATATAAACGAAACAGTGGTTTTTCTAACATATGGAGATAAAACCAAAATTCTATACAAGGCATACTGGTAATAGGAACAACTTTTTTTGGTAAAGATTTGCATACTTTATTGAATTCATTAAGTATTCTATATTTAATTATGGTATCCATATCAACAACACAAAACACTAAATCATAACCTTTTGAAGCTAACTCTTTGCCTTTTTTAAACACCGTCTTATAATCAGAATGTTTTGGAAGCTCAGGTTTTAAAACAAATGAATATCTTCTTGACACTCTTATATGATCAAAATATGCCCACTCTGTAGGACCTTCTCCTACTATTGCGATTGAAAATCTTGTTTGCAGTTTTTGCCGTTTCACGTCTTATTCTTCCTCTTTAAACACTGGACTTCCTAAGCTTGGTAGAGCTCCTAATTTTCCTGCTCTATAATAATTTAGAACAGATATATTCTTATGCAATTTAAAATCTTGAACACTATAATAATTTGAAACACCATCTTCATCTTTCTCACAAAACCAAATCATATCATTGCGCATATAATCTTGTTCCATTAAAAATTGATTATGTGTTGTTACAAATAATTGAGATTCAGTTGCATTCATTAAAAATTGGCGTATAAAAAAAGCCACAAGTTCAGGATGAAGAGATGTTTCAATTTCATCAATATTTATAAATTTGGATGAAGATACTATCTCATTTAATATTCCACCTAATCCAAAGTATCTCATAGTTCCTTGAGATTCTTTTTCACTTGATATATTAAACTTTCCTTTAGAGGTTGAATGGGCAAAGTACAATTCATTTGTTTCAATAGTTTCTTTTGTTTTTAGTTCTTCTAGTAGCTGTGAAGGAATACCTTCTTTTTGTATTTCCTTTAAAATATCTTCTGTCAATTCTAAAGATTCTTCTTTTATTTCAAGATCTGAGATTTGAAAATCAGCTTTTGTTAATAATTTTATGAAAAAATCTTTTCTCTTATCATTTTGTTTCAATCTATCAAAACTCCAATTTTTTAATATTACTCTTGGAGTAACTATAGGAAGTATATGATATTGAAAATATTCAACTACTTTATCTAATTCTTTTGAATTAACATTAGTTTTTCTATAGGCTGCTAATACAGTACAATTTTCAAGAGTATTTCCCTCAATAAACAATTTTTCTTTTGCTTTTAAACCACATCTCCCACCAAAACTGATAGTTGCTACATGCTCTATTTCATCGTAGTATCTAGAAAATAGTTTTGTTTTTCTAACTTCAGGTGTGTAAAAAAGTTTTTCAGAAATAATTGTACTACTATTTAATTCAACAAAATATTCATACTTTATATTATTTATATAAAATATTAAGGAAAATACTCCTGATTTATTCACCGAATCAGCATCTAATAAAAAAGGATCAAAGCCGGTCTCTTCATCTTTTGCATTAGGAGCATATAAAGCTAATCTTCTTAGAAAATCCATAGCTTCTAAAAGATTTGATTTTCCTGAAGCATTATAACCATATAAAATTCCAAGTTTCAAAAGCTTTACTTTATCAGATGCATTAACAAGAAGATAATCTTCATACCCATTATTCATTTTTTTATTAGGTACAAAACTAATGCCTTGTCTATCTTTTATTGATTTATAATTTTCTACATAAAATTCTTGTATCATTTATTTTATTCCTATTTTGCGTATATATTTTACTTATAATTGAAATATAATATACATACACTAAGTTGTCAAGTTTAATAATTGTGTTTAATGATCATTTATTTCTATTATAACCATTAATAAATATCACTTATTATTAAATTTTTTCTGAGTTAAATTTGCTAGTGCATAATCCACTACACTTGGACACTTTTATTCCATCCATTAAACAAATCTAATTTCAATTTCAAACTTAAAATGAATATAGAAGCTCCTTAACCTTTTGCATTATCTCAAAATTAAGAGAAGTATTTTTCAAATAATTCGATAATAACACTTCATTTTCTTTAGCATCACTATGATTTATCATAGATGATAATTTTTCTAATTTAAGATTAAAGTTCTGATCTTTAGTTGAAACATATATAGCATCTTTTCTTTTGATAAAATCTAAAATTTCTGAATATTGTGTTGTAAAGATTAAAACAGAGCCATTTTTATTTATATTTTCATCCATAAATATCTCTATTAAAAATTCTACTACGGTTTTATTTAAATGAGCTTCTATCTCATCAATAATTAGATAACCACCTCCAGCATAAAAAAGGGCTGCTATTAAAGCTAATATTGTTGTTCCTTTAATAGTTGATGAAGATATTAATTTAAATTGATCATTGATATCAGAAAGAGAGTACTTAATATTTTCATTTTTATATTTAATCTTAATATTTTGATTTCTCTTATATTCAATCTTATCAATACTATTATCGAATAAATTAATAAAAGGTGTATCATAGCGCATACCTTCGGCTAATGTATTTATATTAGTCTGATCAATATGAGGGATATATCTAAAAAAAGTATCTTTAGTTATTTTTATAATCATACTATGATTACTACTTAAATAGGAAATTTGATTATTTCCTAATTTGCTTCTTTCAAAAAGTAAGTTCTTATCTGTCCAGTTAAATATATCTAAGCTCTTTTTAACACTTGAAATATCTTTTTTATATATAAATTCATTTTTGAAATAAAATTTGTTTTCTGTGCTAAACAAATCAATATTTGTCTCTTTAATTCCAATAATACTTTTTAGTCTATATATTTGATTATTTAATATAAAATCTATAATAATTTCGCTATCTTCTTTTAACAAAGATAAATCTACTTTTTCTTCTTTCAATGCAGTGTTATCTTCTAATAATTTAAATGCAAAATTAATTAATCTAAGACAAACAGTTTTACCTGCTGCAGTACTTGCTGTAATAGTTATAACTTTCTGTAAGTTTAAAATATCTGATTGTTTATATACTTCTTCTTTTTCACCCACTCTATCACTAGCTATAAAATCAATTACTAAATCTTCATTATATAGTTTTATATTTCTAAATTCACATCTCAATACTTTCATTTCAATCCCTCACCAATCAATTAAAGCTAATCACATAGTAAATATAATTTTGATTTTCGTCTATTAAACAAATTTATCATATTTTTAATGTGTATATGCGATTATACTTTGATTTTGATTAAATGCTCATTATCAATTTAATACTAATAATAGAGATAATATAACATTATTATTTGAAAAAATTTAAAATGTAACATAACTTATGTTAGATTATAATTTATCTATGTTAAATTAGATTTTTGTAGTAAAAATAATAGAAATAATTATTGATGATTCATCATTTAGAAATGTTTTACTTTATATATTAAAGCCATTAATATATCTTCTATATTGAATCAAATATTCAAGTTCAAGGATATTTTTAATGGCTTTTTTAAATCTATTGAAATTTATCTAAACTAATAATAGTTATTTTTGCTTTCCTAAGTTTATACCAATCATATCTTTAGTTGAAAAATCATTTAAGGGCAAGTTAATTGGTGCTTGTAATTTATGAGATTTATATATAGCTAAAACTATCTCAAGAGCAGATCTTCCATCTTCTCCTGAAATAAATGGCTTCTTGTTTTCTAAGATGGATTCAATTACGTTTTCATATACAAGGGTATGTGAATCACCATAAACAGAAGTATAATCTTTATTTTCAGTTTTAGAAAAAAGCTTATTCATTTTTTCATCTTCAAAATCATAATGCATTACTTTATTAGCTACAATTCCACCTAAAGTGACAGTTCCTTTTTCACCAATAATTGTTATTCTTTCTTCTAAATCATCTTTATATAAATTACTAGTTCCTTCAATTGTAGCAACTGAACCATTTTCAAATTGAATATGGCCAATTCCTAAATCTTCAATTTCTAAATATGGATGAAATCTATTATATAGATGTCCTGATATGGTTTTTATTTTACTACCATTTAGCCAGCAAAGAAGATCTATTCCATGAATATCTTGGTTCATTAAAGTTCCACCATCACTTATCCATTTGCCTCGCCAAGAAGCTTGTTCATAATAATCATTTCCTCTTGACCATCTAATGGCAACTGAACTGTGACTTATTCTGCCAAAAGCTCCTTCATCAATAGCTTTTTTAACTAATAAACTGACTTCATTAAATCTATTTTGCTGACATACTGCTAATAGACAATTCATTTTTTTAGCTTTTAAAATCATTTTATCTGCTTCACTAAGAGAGAGAGCAATTGGTTTTTCAACAACTACATTAATGCCAAGGGATAACACATCCATCACGATTTGATAATGCTTATCACTTTCAGTGGCAACGGTTATAAAGGATGGACAAATCCCTTGTGATTTGAGATTTTTTATCATTTCTTTATAATCGCTATAGCAAGAAGCTTCTATTTTATTGTTTGCAGAGGTATTTAATTTTTTGTTAAATTCATCTTTTAGTTTTTCAGCTTTTTTAATATCTAAATCACATAATCCAACGATATTTAAATTATTACTAAGTGCAGCTCTTATATGAGAGTTAGCAATTCTGCCACAACCAATAAGTGCATAATTCATTCTATTTTCTCCCTGAAATTACAACAGCTTTGTTTTCTGCTTCTATTGCAAGTTCAATTGATCTAAATATATGCTCTTGATCCATTGCTACTACATCGTTATATAAACATTCTCTTATCAATTCACCGAAGAAAGGAAAACCTATTTTACCATTTACTCTATAATGTTGTTCATCTTTTTCATCAACAACAATTACATGATCTCCTTCTTTACTATTTGCAACATCGAGGTATTTTCTAATTTCAATATACCCTTTAGTTCCACAGATAAGCATTCTGCCATCTCCCCAAACACTTAAACCATCAGGAGTGAACCAATCAACACTTATATAACAAGGGATACCGTTATCAGTTATAAAGGTAGCATCACCGTAATCTTCTAATCCAGGATATTCTGGATGATTTAAATTTCCAACTCTACTAGAAATATATGTTGCATCTTTAGCATTCGCATAGTAAAGTGCTTGTTCTAATTGGTGTGATCCTATATCGGTAATAATACCTCCATACTGCTCTTTATTAAAAAACCAATCAGGACGTGAGAATAATCCTAGTCTATGGGGGCCCCAACCTTTAATAGATACAACATCCCCTATTCTTCCTTCTTTAATCAATTCACCTGCATATATAGCTGATTCAACATGGATCCTTTCACTATAGTATACAAACCACTTAAGGGAAGTCTCTTCAACTTTAGCTCTTGCTAATTTAACTTGTTCAAGGGTTGTCATTGGGCATTTATCACTAAAGAAATGTTTTCCTGCATCTAAGGCTTTTAATCCTACTAAATATCTTTCATTAGCAATAGCAGAAGTTGCAATAAGATTAATCTCAGGTATTGAAATTAATTCTTCTTCACTTTCAATAACTTCAACTTCTGGAAAGCTTTCCTTAAATGTTTCAATTTTCTTTGGATCATCATCATATAAATATTTAATACTAGCACCAGCTTCTTTTAAACCATTGCACATGCCATAAATATGTCCATGTGCGATTCTAGTAACTCCAACAATAAACTCACCTTCTTTACAAACTTTTTTGCTTAAGTTAGCTTTAGGTGCATAATTTTGACCATCTTGTTTTTGATATTTATTTGACATTTATTTTCCTTCTTTCATATTACCTGTAGTAATATCACCCTCTGAATTATCTATGCTCTCACTCTTTTCAAAATAATGAGGAACATTTTCTAAAACAGTTTCTTTTTTGTAGAATAGATCGTTTTCACTTAAAGGAAGAGTAACTGTTTGATGCAAAGTAGAACTTTTATAAATTCCGTAAATTAATTCTAAGGCATTTCTTCCATCTTTACTTGTTACAACCAATTGAGATGTACCATCTAATGAATCAATAAAGTTTTTAATTTCAGCGCTGTGACCTTCTTGTCCATCAACCCCTTCTAGATTTTCATAAATTTCATTAAACTTTGCTTCACTTTCTTCATCAGGTTCACAGAAACCATTTTCTTTTTGTTTCATACAATGAACGCTCCAAGGAATTGAAACTTCTGCTTTTTCACATTGGAAGAATATTTCTTGTTTTTCATTCATATCATTTAAAGATACATTAATCTGAGCTAATGAATTAGGATATTCTAAGATAGACATACCACAATCTTCAACTTCACTGTTTGTATGAGCTACATTTGCACAAACTGAAGTAATTTTATTTGGCATTCCAATAAACCAATTTAACATATCAATTTGATGAACGCTATGATTTAGTGTACAACCACCACCTTCTTTTTCCCAGGTTCCACGCCACCATAATTTATAATAGTTTAAGCCTCTAAACCACATGGAATTGACTCTAGTCATATAAACTTTTCCAAAGACTCCAGAATCAATCATTTTCTTAACTTTCCAAGCACTTTCTCTAAATCTATTTTGTGAAATAATACCAAGTTGTTTATTACTCTTTTTCTGTGCTTCAATCATTAAATCTGCTTCTTCTAGGGAAGATGCCATTGGTTTTTCACATAAAACATGTTTGCCATGTTCTAAAAAAGCACAAGCTATTTCACAATGCATATTTGGGGGTATACAAAGGGATACAATATCAATATCGTCTCTATCTAATAAAGTCTTATAATCTGATGTAATTGTAACTTCATCTAAGTCAAGATTAAACTTCTCAGCTATTTTCTCACACTTATCAGTAAATAAATCACACAATGCTACTATTTTAGTTCTATCTTTTTCACTTAAATATCCTTCAATATGGAATGGAGATATCCCACCGGTACCAATTATAGCTACACCTCTTTTTTTCATATAAATATCACGCTCCTTAAATAATTTTGTAAATTATAACACTGATAAAAAATATGACTATGAAAGGATTTTAACTATTATTGTACTATTTTAAGCTATTTGCTGAATCTAGAATAAGAGGTAAGGAAACCATTATTTTAAAGGTTGTTCCACACTCTAAAAGACTTATTCCATAATTATCCCCATATATTAGTTTTATACGTTGGTTTATATTTACTAAGCCTAAGTGCTCGCCTCTTGTACTTTGGTTCTTGTTATCAGAATTGTTTTTTAAATTATTAATAATTTTCATCTTTTGTTCTTTACTTATAGAAACTTGATCGTTAAATACTGTGATATTTAAATTATTGTTTTCAATCTTATATTTTACTTTAATATGAGTTAAACTAGAGCCTTGATGTACACTATATATAAAACTATTTTCAACTAGAGGTTGGACACAATATTTTAATATTTTAATTTCTTCTATACTATAATCTGAAATTTCAATATCAAAATCAAAGATAAAACTGTCTTTGTACTTTATCTTCTGTAAATTAACATAATTTCTAATGTATTTAATTTGTGAAGCTAAAGAGACGAACTCGCTCTCTTCTCTTAAATCAAATCTTAATATATAAGAAAGAGCTTTAATGCTCATTAAGGCTTCTTCTTTTTCATCATCTTCTATCGTATAAACAATACTATCAATTGTGTTAAAGAGGAAATGAGGCTTCATCCTTGACTGAAGTACATCGAATCTAGATTTAGATTCTCTAATTTTATAATCCTGATAATCTTTTGCAGAATTTATTATAAAGAAAACAAAAATTATGAATACTACTAAGATAAAAAAACTAATTAATAGAATATAAAACTGTATATCCTTTGAACTATCAGATATATAGTCGTAGGGAACTGTTATTCCAAAATATAGACCTAATTTTTGATTAAAAGAATACATTGATAAATTATCTTTTGTTTCTTTAGTAAATAAGCCAAGCTCTGATCTATAAGTAGTTAGATCTGTTAATTTAGAATTATCACCTAATACATCAACCCTTGGTATATCGATATTTTCAGATGTTTCTAAGATTCTTTGGTTTTTATCATATATGCTAACTATAAGGGTGTTTTCTTTACCATATGCATCAAAGGCAAAAGAATCTTGCATATCAGAAAGTAAGCTTGTCAAATTAAATAAAATTATTGCATAACTATTTATTTTACTAGAAATTGAGTTGTACTGGACTAGAACAGGTAATATTGTTGATAAATTCATATCATCTCGATATGAATCTAATAATACTATTTGAAAAGAATTTACTGGATATTCTATTGTTTCATTATGTAAAAAATAAGGGTTAACAAGGTTTTTAAATTCACTTAAACTAACCATTTCTGAAGTATATGAAGTAATTTTTTCAAATTTAGTTCCTTCTTCTCTTGGTAAAAAAATCAAAATATCATTTATTGGATTTGATGCTGAATTCATATTAGCTAATTGAGATTTAAGGTTTTCATAATCATCATTACTATTTAAAGTTAATAGAATTGTTCCAATTCTCTCAGCTGTAGAATTTATTGGATTTGTAATATTTGTTGATATATTCATAGTATATTTAGATAAAAACAACTCTTGTGCTTTTTTCATATTATCTGACATATCATTTCTAGCTTTTATAGATCCAAAAAGAATTACTAAAATCAACATTATAAGGAGAATAATTAATTTGCTAATCCAAGAGCTCTTAGAAAAATAATACTTAAAAAATATATTGTTATTTTTCTTCATAAGATTGCTTTTCCATTAAATCGGTCCTAAATTTTCCAGGAGATATTCCCTTTATCTTTTTAAAACAACGATTTAGGTATGAGTTATCACAAAACCCAACTTTCTCAGCTACTTCTTCTAAGGTTAAATCAACATTTTCTAATAATTTACAAGCTACCTCAACTCGATAGTATTTAACAAAATCTACAAATGTTATA
Source organism: Sphaerochaetaceae bacterium (assembly GCA_963677735.1). Taxonomy (GTDB): domain Bacteria; phylum Spirochaetota; class Spirochaetia; order Sphaerochaetales; family Sphaerochaetaceae; genus Pleomorphochaeta. Next base: position 171,390 of record OY782505.1, on the reverse strand, counting down.
TTTAATATTTTACTAAAGCTAGATGAAAGATATGTAGAAGATACACAAGCAACCTTAGAAACATTAGTTAAAATTATTTCTCTCTCATAATTTCTCTCTACATACTTCATTGCTTTTCTTACATGTTGTGGAAGTTTTTCACTATAATATTTGTTATGTATTATTTGTCTTCCATCAACTTGGTTCATAATCTTATCTAGCATAGAAAAATAATCTGATTTAAATATTGGTTTTAATAGGTAATCACTAGCACCTAATTTGATTGCTTTTTGTGCATAATTAAAATTATCGTAGCCACTAACTATAACAACAACGCCTTTATATCCTAGTTTTTTAATCTCTTCAATAAAAGCTAAGCCTGAACCACCAGGTATTACAATATCTGTAAATATCGCATCTACCTCTTGTTCTTTAAACTTTTCTATTGCTTGATCATAGTTAGTAGCTTCAATTGCTATTTCAAAATCACCATCATAAGAATTTATATAATTTCTAAATCTATTCAAAGCCTGTGGCTCATCTTCAACTAGCATCAATTTTATCATTTATTAACCTTTAAGCCCTGATAAAGCAATTCCTTCAACAAAGTATTTTTGTGCAGATAAATAAACTACAACGATAGGAGCTATTGAAACCATTGTTGCAGCCATAACAAGATTCCATTTTATATCCATATCACCTCTTAGTAAAGAGAGGCCTAAAGTTAGTGTCCTTTGAGAATCAGATTGTATAAATACAAGAGCATATAAGTATTCATTCCAAATTGTTAATAATGTAATGATAAGTAAAGTAGTAAAAGCGGGTTTTGCTAGTGGAACTATAACATTAGTAAATCTTCTCCAATATCCTAACCCATCAATTACAGCAGCTTCCTCTAATTCTTTTGGAATACCTAGGAAAAATTGTCTAAGTAAAAAGGTTCCATATGCTGTAAATATTCCAGATAGAATAAGAGATGCTTGAGTATCTAATAGTCCCATGTTCCTAAATAATAAAAAGTTAGGTATTAATACTACTTGTCTTGGTACCATTAATGTTGCTAAGTATAAAAAGAACAACTTATCTCTACCTGGAAAATTTAATCGAGCAAATGCATATGCTGCCATTGAAGAGGTTACTAAGGTTCCAAGACAAACAAAAAATGATACTATAACTGTATTTTTGAAATAAATTCCAAATGGTAAAGATTTTAAAACTTCTGGATAGTTTGAAAAATTAAAATGTTGTAAAGTTAGAGCATAAGGTTTTGTATATACTTCTGAAAATGTTTTAAAACTTGTAATTATCATCCACCAAAAGGGAATAAAAAAATAAAAGAATAATATTACTAGTATTATATACAATGGCAATTTTGATTTTATTTGGTTCTTCATTTTGTACTCCTCTTATTTCGAACTGTTATCAGATATTTTATTTTGAATCATTGTTACAGCAAATATTACTAAAAATAAAATTAGTGCTAATGCAGATGCATATCCCATTCTGAACCACTGAAAAGCATTTTGATATATATACATTACTAAGGTATTTGTACTATTTACAGGTCCACCACCAGTTAATACTGTTGTTAAATCAAAAATTTGAAAACTTCCAATTAATGATGTTACAAAAGCAAAAAATGTTGTTGGAGCTATTAAAGGGATGGTAATATTAAAAAATTGTTGTCTAGAATTAGCTCCATCAATATTTGCAGCTTCATAGTAAGTTTTAGATATTCCTTGTAAACCAGCCAAATATATAATCATAAAGTACCCAAGTTCTTTCCAAAGCCCTACTCCAATTACTGATAACATTGACCATTGAGTGGAGGAAAGAAAAGGTATTGGATCTATGTTTATTAAAGACAACATATGGTTTACTAACCCAGATTGTGTTGATTCTAATAAGGGTTTCCAAAGTATACCAACAGAAACGGCTGAACAAACTGATGGCAAAAATGCTACAGTTCTAAATATGTTTGTGCCTTTCAATCCTTTGTTTAAAATAATAGCTAAAAGCAGTGATAAAATTAAATTTATTGGAACTTTTACAAATGAATATAATGCTGTATTTTTTAAACAAACCCAAAAAGTTTCATCTAAAATAAGCTCTTTATAATTATTTACACCAACAAAGGTTTTATTATTTAATAAGCCCCAATCTAAAAAACTTAATACTAGGGAATATATCATTGGCCACAATGTAAATAATATAAAACCTATTAAGTTTGGTAGTAAAAACAATAATGCAGCTAAATACTCAGGTTTTAGTTTATTTTTTTTAGTTAAGTTAAATGAAGGATACGTGGAAACTTTATTTATCATAAACAATCTCCTTATAAATCGTTAGAGTTAATTTGTATAATTTTTAGTAATTTTATGGTTTCTTAAGAAACAAGTACCTTTTGGGTACTTGTTTCCTTAGAAGGTAATAATGAATATCTAACTATTAATTATTACGATCAATTATAGCTTGTACTTTGTCTGCAATGTTTGAAAAACCTTCTTCTGCACTAACATTTCCAATCAAGACACTTTGGAAAGTTGGTGTTAAAGTTGTAGATATTTCTGCATATCCCTTTCTAAGAGGTAATTTATGACCATAAATTGTTGCTATTTGATTTGATGCATCTTTAATATTTTGTGGATACTTACCTGGAGTTAAGAATTGATCCCATAAAGAATCATCATTTAGAAGCATTGGAGGAGTTCTTCTAGCTTGAACATATAATGTTTCTCCGCTATTTCCTCTCAAGAATTTCATAAATTCCCATGCAGCATCTTTATTTTTAGAATTTTTAGCCATACAAATTTCATTGCTCTTGTATACTGTTGTATTCTTAACAACTGATCCTGGCATTGGGTATGCTTCAAATTTTGCACCTTCAACATTTTGAATTGTTAAAATATCCATAGAACTTCCAGATCTCATTGCTACAGTATTGTTTGTAAACCATCTTGTTAGTGTATCTGCATCTGCTGTAATTGTATCCTTTGGTAAATTTCCTTTTTTATATTGATCAGATAATCTTTGTAATTGAGTATAAGCATTAGGATTATCTAAAGTATATGTATTTAAATCATCAGATAATACATTTCCACCATCAGCCCAAATAAATGGTAAGAAACTAGATAGTTGATCACATTCTGTAGCATATCCATAACAACCTGTATTTGATCCATCAAATGCTTCAACTATTTCAAAGAAATCGTCCATCGTCCAATCATAACTTGGTAATTCAATACCAGCCTTCTCAAAAGCATTTAAGTTAATAAGCATATATAAAGGTGCTGTGCCCCAAGGTAGTGCATATACACTTCCATCAACTGTTATTTCTTCAATTGCAGCTTTTGGATATACATTGATATCAAAATTTGACTTTTCAATATATGGATCTAAATTTTCAACTGCGTTAAGTGCTGTAAAATCAGAGAAGTTATATGAGTCAATTCTCATAACATCTGGAGCCATTCCTCCAGCAATCATTGTCATGATTTTAGAATTATAATCATTATATCCAGAAACAACAGGTTCAACCTTAATATTTGGATGACTTGCTTCAAAGGCTTCAATTATATCTTGTTCAACACCGATTGCATCTGGGTTACCCCAAAAAGCATACTTGATTGTTACAACCTCATTTTTTGAATCTGTAGCGCCATCTTGCTCAGATTGTCCACTAGCAAAGATAATTCCAACTGATAATATTGCCATCAATAAAACTGACAATGTTTTTTTCATAATAAACCTCCATGTTTATTTGTTATTATGGTTAATAGCATGTACTCATTTTTTAGCTTCAACAATGTTGATTTTTAATAATAAATTGTACAATTTTTAGATGTTCTCATTAAGTTATTAAAAATATCTACAAAAAGGACCTTATATTAAAATGAAAAAAAATTATACTTAAGCTTTATTTCATTAACTAATTTATCAGAATATAATTTTTTTTAACTGATAATTATATAAAATTAAGAACTGATGAATATCTTAAAAAATATCTTTTTTTTTATGAATTATTAATTTTTATTATGATTTTTTACTATTTATTCTATTTATTCTATTTATGAAAATATAATTATTTTTAACCATATCCGTATTCTTTTTACGGATATTAGATATATTAGCATACCCATGGTATATTATTTATTAAACATTAAGGAGATTTATCATGTTAGAAAGTTTTAGTGTCTCAAATTATAAGAATTTTAAAGATAAAATTACACTTAATCTTAAAGCTGCTAATTATAACTTTAATAATGAGATTGTAAGTGATAACAAAATTTTAAATTTTGCTATAATTTATGGTTATAATGCATGTGGAAAATCAAACTTCATGCTTGCCCTTTTTGACATTGTTTATAGTTTAACAGATTTATATCACAGGCAAAGAGGTCCTGAAAAAAGTTCTAATTATCAAAACATATTTAAAAAAAATGATTTAGTTGAGTTTGAATATAGATTCAATTTTGATGATAATATTATTATTTATAATTACAAGAAGAAAAATATTGACGAGATAGTTTTTGAAGAACTAATTATAAATGATAAAACTTTAATTTATTTTGATAAATCTAAAGGATTTACATTCAATCATCATTTTAAAGAAAGTCAATCTTTAACTCTTGATTTAAAAAATTCTAAATTATCTGCAATAAAATATTTATATGCAAACACACAGTTAGACATTAAAAATACGGAGTCAAAAGTTTTTTATGATTTTATGGATTATGTTCAAAATATGTTACTATTTTGGAGTTTACAAGACAGATCTTATATTGGATTTACAAATGGGGTCACACAAATTATTGATGAGCTTATTAAAAAAAATTGGGTAACCGAATTTAATGATTTTCTTATACAAAATGATATTAATCGAGAGATAGTTGTGAAAGAGTTGCCAGATGGAAATAAGGCTGCATATTATAAATTTGGTAAAAATAATTTTCTACCTCTAGTTACTAATATGTCTAATGGAGAGAGTGCACTACTATTATTATTCTTTTGGGTGCAAATGTGTAAAAGCAATAAACATCCATCTCTACTCTGTATAGATGACTTTGATGCATTTTATCACATTAAATTATCGAAAAGAATTGTTTCATCATTAAAGAAAATGAAAGATATCCAAATTATTTTAACTTCACATAATTCAAATTTAATAAGTAATGAGATTCTAAGGCCTGATGCATATTTTCTAATCAAAGAAAATAAAATTAATTCATTAAATAACCTTACTGATAAGGAACTAAGACAAGCTCACAATCTAGAAAAATTATATAAAGCTGGAACTTTTGATTATTTATATCAATAGCTTTTTTGAATTATCAAAATATAGTAAACTTTTTTAAAGCTTCATCTTTGATTCTACGTTTTAGAATATTTTTTTCTATGTAATTTCGTACTTGATCATCAAAGTATGAAGCTCTTTTTCTTTATTATATTTATTAACATCAATTATAATAAAATAACGGACTTAGAGATATCTCTAAGTCCAAACGTCATTCATAACTTATAACAAATCAATTTTATCTTTCAATTGATTTTGAAACTTTTTCAACTACTTCTAATTCAGATTTAGCATCAGCTCCTGCTGCTATGTTTTGCATTGCAACAACTATTGCTTTTTCTAATTCAGGATATTTTAATTTTCTAGAACCAATAGCATTACTATTATAGTTATTTAATTCATCAATACTTTGCTGTTGTAATTGTCCATCAACTTTTCCATTATAGACAATTGTATTTGCAACAGGGGAACCTTGTAGTAAATCAACCCAAATTTGTTGTCCTGCTCCCATACTCATAAATTCAATAAATTTAGCAGCGGCTTCCTTATTTTCACAATCTTTATTTACACCTAACATTAAATCAACACCAGTAGTTGCTCTAAATTCATTTGGTCCCATTTGAGGGAAAGCTGTCATACCAATTACGTCATTATTCTCTTTAATAGCAGTTCCTTCAAGTTCAGTGTTTGATACTGAAGTAACACCTACATGCCAAGAACCGGTAGCAAAGAAAACAGACTTTCTATCAAAGAAATATTGATCTCTAGCATCTGGGTAAGTTACAACACCTAGAGCACCATCCTGGAAGACTCCATTAGTAAATAAAGATGCCCAAGCATTAGCTGTATCGATAAAACATTGGTCGGTAAAACTTCTTTTACCTTCTTGTGCTTGATATACTGCATTAGGTTCAAATTGGTTACTTACATTGACAAACCAATCAACATTTTGCCAATCATCAGCAGCTCCCATTGCTATAGGCATATAGCCTTTTTCTCGAATTATTTTTGCAGCTTTAACCATTTCGTCATTAGTGGTGGGAACCTTATCTATTCCAAACTCATTCATCAATGTTTGGTTATAAAGCATATAATCCATACCAGCCACAAGCATTGGCATTCCTACTTGAATATTATTATTAGAAATACATTCACTAACAGCAGAACTGGAAATTATATCTTGCCAACCTGGAATATATTGATCAGCTAAAGTATCCATAGGTTCTGCAAAAGTTGCATATCTATTTACTAAAGCTCCAGTTGATAAACCAAAGATATCAGGACCGGTTCCTGAGGCCATAGCAACTTGAAGTTTTTCTAAATAATCTCCTTGCTCTGTTCTAGTGTAATTTATTTTTATGTCTGGATTTTCTTCTTCAAATGCTAAAACCATATCATCCCATTGAATTGTTGTTGGTAACCAAGACCAAAAAGTTAGAGTTGTTTGCTCATCACTATTACTCTTTTCTTTTTCACTTGACCCTTGCGCAAAAAGTGGGGAAATTGCTACTAATACCATTAGTATTACTAACATTTTTTTAATTTTGTTTTTCATAACCTTCTCCTTTATATTTGAAGAGTAACATTTACTATTTAATACGTGTCTTACAAAAAATTGCTAATCATTGCAATTTTTTGTAAATACATTTTGATATTTGAACTTTATATAAAAGTAATTCTATTTTCTCATTTTTATCGTATATAAATTTTATATCTTGGAAGTCTAAAACATCTATCTTTTTATTGTTTATTAATATGTAAGAATCTTTTGAAAGAAAAGAAACTGTTAGTGAATAAATCCCAATTGATTTAGGATATAAAAAGGTTTTTCTTAAAATATTTATTTTACTATCTATTACCTCGACACACCTATCTAAATTACAAAATCTTGATAAATATAATAAATTTTCATTTTCTAAAATATTATAATTGTTAAGTGAAAAACTTACTATTTCTGCCATACTATATAAACTATAAATTTCTATATTATCTGATAATGGCAAGTTATACTTAAATATTCTGTTGTCCTCTAATTCAAAACTTATGCTCTCAAAAATTTTTTTAACTTTAAAACAATGAGAAACATTATACTTAAAATCCCTTGGAAGATTGATTTCATCAATTTTTATTTTTATATTATCATTAATTTTATATACAAAAATAGAAGAAGCCCCTTGAATAAAGTCAATTTCAAAAGCATCTCCAATTATAAAACCGTATCTTATACCTTGATGACTTGAAATTCCTTTGACCCATAAATCAAAAATATAATTTCCATTTATTTCAAATTTCATTGAGTCATTAACTAATGTAATGTTTGTTTTTTTAATCAATGGCTGATTTGGCATTTTTATATTATTTAAAGATGGTCCATCACATAAAAGGTTGTCTCTAGTAAAAAATAATTTATCAACCCTCATTGTTCTTTGTTCTTTATTTATATCAAAAACAATATCATTGTTTCTTCCATGATATACAATGTAATCCTCTATTAAATCAGGGCCTTTGCATACGCTATTGTGACCGGTACCTCCAACTTCAGCATTTTTTTTCATTAAGGCATGATATGTATAATCATCTTTATATTTCTTAAATTCAATATCTCTTAAATCTTCTTTTAAATCTCCAACACTGTAATTTATAAAATAATTCTCATTTAAATAGGAATTAGCACTGTATAATATATAAAGCTTATTATTTCTTTCAATTATTGATGCTCCTTCAATTGTATACCAGTCTCGGCTATCATTAAATCTATTTTCTTGAAAAATCTCTTCATCTATTGAAGGCTTTACAACTATTTTGGGTTCTGCTTCAACTTCTAAAGGATTCTTCATTTTATCAACTAATATTGAAGTGCCAGGCATATCTATATCACAACCTAAGATATTAGTGGAATAAAATAAATATAAATCGCCTCTATAAAAATAAGGCTGAGCATCGATTGAAAAGTAGTCAAATAATTGTTTTTCAAATTTAAAGGGACCTAATGGATTTATAGATGAAACAACTTTTAATTTTTCTTCAAGGGTATCTTCATCACTTTTAGATACGGAAGAAAAATACATATAAAATGTACCATTTAAATAAATAGTTGAAGGTGCCCAAAAGTCTTTTTCTTTTTCATTTGTATAAGCAAAACCTTTGTCTTCAAAATGAATTAAATCATCACTGATACTAACCATAATTCCATCAGTATGAGTTGAATAACAATAATAAATTCCATTTGCTTGCAAAATAAAAGGATCAGGTTTTGTAGTATCGGATACTGGGTTGTTATAATATTGCATAAATTACTCCTTTATGGCTCCTGCAGTTAACCCCGCTTGTAAATATTTTTGGCTAAAAATATAAACAACAATTGATGGTAATGTTAGAAGTAGCATTGCTGCATATATTTTGGCAACATCTGCAGGGCTTTGAAATGTTGTTGACATAAAATATTGTGCTGCTAAAGTTACAGTATATTTTGCTTCGGTTCTAACCACTAACAATGGCATTAAATATTCATTCCAAGAATATATAAATGTTAAAACTAATACGTTTGCTAAAATAGGAATTGCTAATGGCATTATTATATTTTTATAAACATTTAAAGAATTTGCTCCATCAATTTTTGCAGATTCTAAAAGTGAATTTGGTATAGATTTAAAATAATTTGTTATCATCATTAGCATCATAGGCGTATTAAAAGCAATCAATGGAAGGATTACACCCATTCTAGAATCGATGAAGCCTAAGTTTTTTATTGTTGAGAATAAAGGCATTGTGACTGCAGCTGCTGGAACTGCTAAACATCCTAGAAATAATAAATATAAGGTTCTACTACCAATAAAGTTCATTTTTGAAAAAGCATAAGCTGCCAAGGAGGATATGATTGATACAACTAAAGCTGTACTTATACTTATAATTAAACTGTTTAAAACAACACTAAAATAATTGATTTTATCATATGTTAAAACTGATATATAGCTTTTTATTCCTGTAACTTGTAACGATTTTTCTATGGCAACAAAAATAGGTGATATCCAAATAATTGCAAAAAATATTAACACTATATACATAATTATATGTTTCTTTCTATCTTTCATTAATCAGACTCCTTTGAAATTACTACTTGAAAATAGCTCATAACAAGTGCGAGTACTAAAATAAAAATACCGATAGTTGCTGCTTCTCCAGCAGCAAAATTAGAAAAAGCCTTTTCATATAAATATGTGTTTAATACTGTTGTCGATCTTCCAGGACCTCCATTTGTTAATAATTTTACTATATCAAATGTCTTTAAAGATCCCACTATTCCAAGAATTATTAATAGACTTGTAGTAGAGTGAACCATTGGCCTTGTTATAGAGTACAGAACTCTAAAAAACGATGCTCCTTCTATGCTTGCAGATTCATATATATCCTCAGGGATCGACATAAGAGATGAATAATAGATTATCATGGAAAAGCCCATCCATTGGAAAATATTTACACCTATTACTGCATAGAGAGCAATATCAGGATTTCCCAACCATGATTTTGCTAAAAAATCTAAATTTAGGCTTTTCAACATTACATTTAAAGCCCCAGTAGTAGGATTTAATATTATTCTAAATATTCCTGTAATAATTGATGTTGCCATTGCAATTGGGAAAAAATAAATCGTTTTAAATGCATTTGCAAACTTTAATCCCTCTTTTAACAAAACTGCTAGAATAAATCCTAAAAAAGCTTGGATAAAAACTGTACCTAAAAAAAAGATAATATTATTTTTTATAGCTAGGTAAAAAGTTTTATCTTGAAATATTTTTATATAATTTTTAAGGCCAACAAAATTCATTGTCTTACTCATTCCATCCCAATCGGTAAAACTTGAATAGAAGGTAAAGCCAATACAATAATATATAAAGACAAGGGAAAGTAAAAAAGCTGGTAAAATATAAAGATAAGCTTGATTATCATTATTTTTTTTAATTCTCATGAGACCTCCAAGTATTTATACTTTAGTTGATATTTACTATCTCATGATTATTAATTATTTATTAATTACTACAATTTTTTGCTTTATATTCAATGGGAGTTAGCCCCTCAATATCTTTAAACACTTTAAAGAAATAATTATAACCTCTAAATCCTGACTTCTCAGATATTGATTTGATTGAATATTTTTCTTCTAATAACAATAATTTAGCTTGATTGACTTTTATTTGATTTAAATATTCAGAGAATCTAAGCCCGGTTTCTTTTTTAAACATTCTAGATAGATGGGTGTAGCTTAAATTCATTGTTTGAGCATAGTTAGACAGAGAATAATCTTTTTCATAGTTCTTTTTTATATAAATCATTAATTGAAAAATAGGTAGCGATAGAGTATTTTTCTGTTTGTCTTTAATTAATTGGAGTTTATGCCAATACTTCTCTTTTATATATCTTTCAAAAGTAGCAATATTATAAATTTGATCTATGACCAATTTGGATTCTAACCCTATATTTTCAAATAATATTTTTACAATTTCTTTAAGGGCTCTTTTTGAAATTTTTTTATTATACATTTCTAAAAATAGTAAATCAAAAGATCTATTAAACAAGTCTTCATTTCCACTTGCAATAGAATAATTTATTAATTCTAAGAGTTGCTCTTTAAATACATATCCTTCTATATCCAAATCTTCACCCTTATTTTTAGTTATCTCATATTCACCAGCTTTTAGATAAAATAGACTTTTCATATCTTCTATTCTCTTATATCTGTTTTTATAGCAATCTTCAAAGTTTGAAAGTCCTTCATTTAAAAAAAAGATATTTAAATCTAAAAGCCTTTTGGTTTTTCTTTGCACTTTTTCTATAAAGCTTGTTTTTATTCGATTAGTAAGTGACTCTATATTATTATCTTTAGTAAAGGACAAATATATGGAAACTATATTATTATTTTCTAGCTGTATAACATATGGGTAATTATTCGATAGAATCTGCTTAATTATATCAATCAAAGCTTTAAAATTTTCTTTTCTATATATTTGAAATTCTTTTGTTTCAAGTATTGGATAGTTCAAAGCAAAAAGAATAGGTGATACACAATTTAAATTAAATGTGATATTGGATTTTTCTAATATTTTAGCTTTTGTCAATAAATCATTTTCATAGAAAATATTTGAAAATTTTTTATTCTGTTTTGATTTTATTTGATTTTTCTCACAAACTCTATCTAAAACATCTATTATTATTTTCTTTTTTAATTTCGATTTCAATAGATAATCTTCAACACCATAAAGTAAACAACCTCTAGCAAATTCGAAATCATCAAAACTACTAATGGCAATAATTGAAAGATATTTATGTGAAAATCTTACTTTTTCAATTAACTCTAAGCCATTTAATTCAGGCATTTTCATATCACATAAAAGGATATCTAATTTATTATTTTTAAGCCATTCTAAAAAAAATTTAGGGTTTTTAAACTCTTTTACGACTTCAAATCTTGTATTTTCTAATAGATTTTTAATAGTGCTACGGGCTAAAATATCATCATCTAATATTACAACGGATATATTCTCCAAAATATTATCCCTCCTATTTACGTTAAATTTAAAGCTATTGTTACTTTAGTATATTTGCCTTCTTCGCTTCCAATAAATAAATCTCCTTTATCTTTATAAACAAGCTTTATTCTTTCTTTTACATTTAAACACCCAATTCCATTTTTATTATTTTTTATTTTATCATTTTCAATATTTAATATTCTTTTGCATTGAATTTTATTCATACCTTTCCCATTATCAAGAATTTCAATATACAATACTTCTCTAGCAATATAGGTTTTTATAGAAAGGATATTTTCCTTTAATAAATCATCCTCACAAAATCCATGTATTATTGAATTTTCAACTAATGGTTGAATTATGAATTTTAATATTGAAATTGTCTTTGACTCTTCTTGTATATCATATTTAACACTAAAATCATGATTTCCACCTAATAACATTATATTTATATAACTCGCAACTGAATCTATTTCATCTTCTAATTTTACAAATTGTGATTCTATCTTCAGATGAGCTCTAAGTAAGGTATTCATAGAATCAGTAAGAGCCGCAATATTTTGTGCATTTTGTTTTTTTGCCATCCAAGTAATTGTATTTAGAGTATTTGCAACGAAATGAGGATCAATTTGAGCTTGAAGCAATTTTATTCTTTGCTCTGCTTTTTGTTTCTCATCCTTTTGAATTTGAACCATCAATAAATGAATTTCATCGATCATCTCGTTGTAAGAATGTATTATTGTTTCTAATTCATCCTGATTATTACTTTCTTCTATTTTTAATAGATGTTTTGCTTTAGATACTTTTTGCATTGTACCACTTATTACTTTTATTCTATTTGAAAAAGAAGTGATTACAATTACTAAAACAATTGAAAGAATTATTAAAATTGGTATCATAAACAAAAATGTATTCAATAAGGTTGTATATATATTTTTCATTACAATTGTAGTAGGGATTGCAATATTAAGTGTCCAATCAACATCTTTTAATTTAAGCTGTGTATATCTAAAATCAGTATCATTTTTATCATTAATTGTAAAATCTGTATCTGTGTTGGAAAATATTATATTAGAATTATTATCTGTTACTTGAAAAAGAGAGCCCTCAGGCAAATTATTTGTGAACATAGTCTCAAGTAAGCTGTAATCAAAATATAAAATTGTATAACCTATAATTTCTTGAGTTTCAGTGTTTAATATACCTCTAACCGCCGGTATTACATAGTCGCTTTGTAATTTTATCCAAGTTCCTTCTACCTGCATTGGGGATAGCATTATCATAGAGGTCTTCAATTTTTCTTGATCTAAATTTTTGCACAAGTCCATTACTTCATTTGAGTTTTTTAAAATTGAACTAGTTTGATATACATATCCACTCAATGATGCTATAGAAATTCCAACTATATAATATTTATAGCCATTCATAGTTGTTATAAAATCTTTAACTTTTCTGTGATTTGTTATATAATCTAAATTTAATACTTTAGTATCTGCTGGTATTTTATTTATTTCTTTTACAGGATCTATTATCGACTTTGTATTTAACGATATCAAAGTTATCATATGAAAAGTATCTGTTAATATATAATCAAAATTACTTTGAGCATCACTTATATATGCTTTTGTAATATTATTTAAGTACTCATCTGCATTCTTTCTAGCTGTGTTATACCAAAAATAAGAGGTTAATATAAATGATATTAAAACTACAGGTATCAATATTACCAGCATTTTCCCTTTTAAATTTAGTTGATTATATTTTTTCATATTATTTCTCTTTATAAGTTTTAGTTAAAAAATTAATTTATCATAGTATAAATATTACTTATTTACTACAATTTTTTGCGTGCTGTTTAAGGTGTAAATACTATTTTCTATTCACATATGTATCTTCACTTCTCTTTTTTTTATTGACTAGAATATCTTAGCACAAGTACTATAAATACTGTGACTTTAATATTTAGTTCACCTTTATAATACAAAAGAATTTATTTAAGTTTTCTTTTGAATTTTAATTGTTAAAAAAAATATATATAAACCAGCTATTATAAAGAAGGGAATCATGAGTGCTATTTTTAATACGTTACCTACTATTATACCTGTAATTATGGTAATTATTGCAGGAGCTTTAAGCAAGAAATACAATCTAATTAAAGAACAAGGTATTGAGGGTATGCGATATTTTATAACAAGTATTGCTCTTCCAGCTGCCCTATTTAAAGCTATTGGATCAATTAAAATGTCTGGTGATGTTATTATCAGTATTGGTATTATCTCATCTTCTATTCTTCTTATTATGGTAATTGGCTTTCTATTAGTTAAGATATTTTCAAATCTAAATCCAATGACTCCTTTTTTAATTACTAGTTTTGAAGCTGGTATGTTAGGTTATCCTTTATTTATTCTTTTGTTTGGGATTGATAAACTCTCCTCTATTGCTATTTTTGCTGTTGGTAATGACTTATTTGTTTTTACTGTCTACACCGCTCTTTTAAAGAAGAAGGAAGGTAATGTTAATATTAAGGATTTAATTAGAGATTTGTTTAAATCTCCTGTTTTTGTTGCAATTGTTTTAGGATTAATATTTAGTTCAACTAATATTTATTATAGTTTTGAAGATACTATTGTTATAACTACTTTAGTTTCAGTTCTTGAATTTTTTAGTCAACCTATTGCTTGTATTATGCTTTTTGTAATTGGGTATGGTATAAGTTTTTCTAAGAAAAATATTAATCAAGTTATTATAATTAGCTTATTGAGATTAATATTAATGGGCATTATGTCTTTAATTGTTTTAAACGTTTTAGATAATTTAATAGGTCTTGATAAATATATGAGAGTTGCAATTATCTTATTATTTTTTACTCCAGCTCCTTATATTCTTCCCATTTTCTCTAAAGACAAAAACAATAGAGCTTTTACTTCTACAGTTCTATCTGCTAATTTAATTACTAGTATGATTGCTTTTAGTATTATTGCTTATTCTATTTCTATTTAGTTATTAATAATACAGAAATACATACAATAATTATCAGTATTTATATAAAAATATACCCCGCTTTATTAAAAAATCCTTACCCAATTTCATATTTAAAAAATATTAAATTAGGAATGAATAAGGCTTTATAATTTGATATTGGAATTCTTTATGATTCTATTAAAGTTTATCAATTCTAATTGTTTTTATTTCAAAGGGCTTAAAGCTTAAATTATCATTTATTTCTTCTTCAATTAGATTTACACTCATTATTGAATTTAGATCAAATAATTTACTATTAAATTTAATATTACATTCTGTTAATATTCCAAGTGTTTCTCTGAATCTAAAAACTAAGGATTTATTATTTTCAGCTATTTTCAATGTCTCTAATATTATATTTTCATTCTCTATTTTTACTAAATCATTAGTAATTTCTATATCACAACTTAGAGGTTTATTATTAGAGTATTCTGCTTCACTCATTACAGATTGTATTCCATCTTGGCTAATGTAGAGAGAATAAGTAAACTCATGTTCTCCAATATCAGCTACTTGATCTGGTGCTTTTGGACTTCTAAGAAGGGAGACTGATAATTGGTTATTTTCAAAGGCATAACCATATTTACAATCTGTAATAAGGGCTATTGATAGTTTTTCATCTCTTTGAGCAATAAACTTATGGGCTGGCACTTCAAACTTTGCTCTTTCACTTCTTAAATTTTTAGTATTGTTTCTTTGAAAATATCCAAAAGGTATATCACAATCTGTATAATTGGAATTTATATTATGATTAAATTTAGCTCTTAATATTTTATGATTTTCTGCCCAGTTAACTTTAGTTTTAAAATCTATTTTAGCTATATCTTCATATATAATTATTTCTTGCTCTAATGTAGATCCATTATCTAATTTACTAATAATTGTTCCATTATTAAATTCACAATCAAGAATTTTAAGATTTGATAAATTATCTAATTCTACATCCCAAGCATCCCAATTATTTGGATAATCTTCACCATATTCAATTATATTTAATTTATCCTTAACTATTTCTCTACTATTTACTTTTAAACTTGTAATAAAGCCTTTAGTATTGATCGTTATACTTCCCCATTTAAATTCTTGAAGACCAACTTTAGCTTTTCTATATGCTCTTCTTTCTATAACCTTACTTTGATATGGTTCTATAGTATCTTGTTTAAATGGTGTTAAATTTAATAGATTTTTGCCATCTTTTACTAAATTGCTTTGTATTTTATTTAAGATAGTTTTAACTTCTTCATATGTTTGATGAGCTTCTTCATTTACACATCTAACTGTTGATCCTGGTAATATGTCATGGAATTGATTTATTAAAAACAATCTCCAACAATAATCTAATTCTTCTTTATATACTTCAACTTGTTCTTTTGATATTTTATTTTTTATATAAAAATAAGATACCAAAAACTCTATATTGTGAAGTTTTATATCAAGTGTTCTATGATATTTTTTTGTTTTAGCTTGTGTTGTAAACGTTCCTCTATGTAGTTGAAGATATAATTCACCATAATATGTTGGACTTTCTTCACTAAATATTTTCTCCATCGCATTAGAGATAGTAGACCAAGAATTTTTAGGTAGTTTCTGTAAATCTTTTTGTCTTTTCATCAACTCTAGATCTTCAAGTCTTGTACCACCTCCTCCATCTCCTTCTCCTATTGGTCTAAAGAGTGCGGTTTGTACATCTTTATTAGATATTTGATTCCACATCTCTACATTTTCACTTGGCTCTAGTGTTCCTTCATAAGCTCCTTGTATCATATGAGCTTTAATAGTTGATCCATCAAGTCCTTTCCAATTAAATAAATCAAGTGGATGCTTTGTTGTATCATTCCAACCTAGTTTGCTCGTTACTATATATTTTATCCCTGATTTAACCAATATTTGTGGTAGTGTTGCCATATAACCAAATGAATCAGGAACGTAAAAGGTATCACCATAGTAATTATTAAATAGTTTATTTGTTATTTTTTTCCCATAGAGAATATTTCTTATTAAACCTTCTCCACTAGATAACATACAATCGGGTTCAACTAAGCCAACTCCATTAGGTTCAAACTGTCCTTTATTATAATGAATTAATAATTCATTAAATATCTCAGGATATATTTGCTTTACTTGTTCAATTATTATTGGTTGTGAGAACATAAACTTAAAATCTGGATCTTCATCCATTAAAAAGTTCATTTCACTAAATGTTCTAGCTGCTTTTCTAATTGTTTCTTTTATTGGCCAAAGCCAAGCATAGTCTAAATGAGCACTACCTGTACTATAAATAGATGGGGAAAGTGTCCCATTTTTGTACTTTAATAATGGTTGTATATTATTTTGTACTAATTTAGCTTGGCTTTCTTGAATTTCTAAAGTTTCTTCACTAATTTGAATTTTAATTAATTCTTTATGTAATGTTGAAATTATCTTTTGATATAAAAGTGAATTGGAATCTAATGTTTTTGATAATTCATATAAAACATATACATCATAAAAAAGATTATAACTGTAGTTGTTTTTAACTATAACCTTTCCACTATTAAGTGTTAGAGGATAGTCTTTTACTCTCTTAGCAACTGTAACTAATACTCTATTACTCTCTCTTGGATGGTAACCTGGGAATTTATAACCACTCCAAATACAAATGCTTATTTTTATTGTCTTACCTTTGTAAGGATATAAAGGCACTAGAAAATGAAACGGATTTAATGAATAAAACTTCTCATTATCATTAATTATTACTAAAGAATCTGTCTGTAATTCTAAATTGAAATAGATATCATTTTCATTTGGTACTTTTATTTCTACTTGGTACCACACATCTAAATTATCTTTTCCAAAATTATTTGGGGTTTCAATTTCTTTAAAGTCTAATCCTTCTTTTGGTAATCTATGGTATTTAAAATTAGGACAAACGGCCTTTTTAAATTTAGTAATTTTAAAAAGTGTTGTATATTGTCTTTTTTTTAATACCTCTAGATAAGTTTCAATTCTACTAGTTGCCTTTAAATCATACATTAATTTATTCCCTCTAGTGCATTTGTAAGATCTTCAATTAATAAATTAACATCTTCAATTCCAACATGTATTCTTATCAAAGATATTTTATCCTCTGGTATATTCTCTTCATCACTGTATTTAACTGCTGCAGGGAAGACTAAAGATTCATAGCCACCCCAACTAACTGCTCTTTTAAAATATTTTAAACTATTAGTAAATTTTTTAATTTCTTCTAGGTTTCTAGTTTTTAATCTAAAGGAAAATAATCCACTTCCCCCTTTCATTTGTTCTTTAGCTAATTCATATTGGTTAAATGATTCTAAGAATGGATATAACACGCTTTCAACTTTCTCATTTTCTTCTAAGAAAGTTGCAACTTTTAATGCATTATTAAAATGGTAAGGCATTCTAATATGTAATGTTCTTAAGTTTCTCATTATCAACCAAGCTTGAGTGGCTGTGGGTGTTGGTCCAAGGGGCTGAAATTCTGTTTCAAATATTTTATTTATATTTTCTTCACTCGACATTATTACCCCAGCTATTATATCAGAATTCCCTCCAATATATTTTGATGCTGAGTGTACTACAATATCTATTCCAAGACTTAGTGGGTTTTGAAAAAATGGGGTTGCCCAAGTATTATCAATAATTGTTTTAATATTGTGTTTTTTTGCAATTAAAGCAACTTCTTTTAAATTTTGTAATTTAAATGTAAAGGTTGTAGGACTTTCTAAATAAATCATCCTAGTATTTTCTTTAATTGCCTCTTCAAACTCTTTTGAGTCACAACCATCAACATAAGTTACACTTACTCCAAATCGTTTTAAATAAACATCAAAAAAGTATTTAGTCCAAGTATAAGAATCTTTCACAGCTACAACGTGATCATTTCCTTTTAAAAGAGATAATATACTTAGAGTTATTGCACTCATTCCACTAGATACTAATTTAGCCTTAGGAGCACCTTCTAGTGCTGCTAGTTTCTCTTCACATAAATTAACTGTAGGGTTATTTCCTCTACTATATAAATAATGTGTTGGCTCATCATCTAAAGCATCTCTAAAATCTTCATATGTTTTAAAACAAAATATGGAGGTATTTACAATTGGAGGGCTTACGGAGTTAAATGGTAAATCTAATTCCCCTTGATGTAATAATATTTCAGAAATATTTTTCTTATTCATGTTGTTATTCTCTCCCTATTCTTTAACACTGCCCTCAGTTAATCCGGCAACTATATATTTTTGTCCAAATCCAAATACTATCATAGTTGGTAGTAGTGCAATAATTATTCCGGCACTCATTACATCCCAGGATATTCCAGCTTTTGATATAAATGAATTTAGGGCAACTGGAACTGTCATCTTTGTATTTGTCATCAATAACATAACTGCTAAAAATAATTCATTCCAAATATTTATAAAGGCAAAACAAAATATTGCTGCCATTCCAGGCAAGGTTATTGGTAATATTACTTTTTGTAATGCTTGAATTTGTGTACAACCATCTATCATACACGCCTCTTCAATACTTGCAGGAACTTTATCAAAAAAGCTTTTGCTCATAATGGTTGAAAAAGCAACTACAGTTGCTACATAGACAAAGCTTAATGAAACTAAACTATTAGTTAATTTTAACTTTGAAAATATTGTAAAGATTGGAACCATTATTATAAAGGGTGGTATTGTTTGGGAAAAATATAATAGTAATTCTAGGCTTTTTTTCATCTTCTTATCTTTGTATCTAGATAGAGCGAATCCACTTAAAACTGAAATCATCATTGCAGCAAAAGATGAGATTATTGCAACTAAAAGAGAGTTTCTAAAATATAATCCAAAATTGCTAAAGGAAAATAGTTTTCTATATCCTTCAAAATTCCATTGTTTAGGAAAGTATACTAGAGGGAAATCATATATATGTTTTGATCCTTTTATGCTAGTTACAAATATCCAATAAAGTGGAACTATTGCTAATAATAAATATATAATTAATAAAATAGCTCTAATTACAGATCTGAGCATAGGGTGTTTTTCTTTCATTTAATCATCCTTTCTACTTGTCAGTTTCAAATAAAAAACTGAGTATACAAATAAAAGCAACATTATTATTAATCCAATAGCTGAACCTTGGCCATAATCATATTCTTTAAATACTTTGTTAATCATTTGAGTTGCTAAAATATTTGTCTTATTTACTGGTCCACCATTTGTCATTGCATAGATTATATCTGGCATATTAACTATCCACATTGTTCTAAGTAGCAAGGTGCTAACAATTGTTGGTTTAATGTATGGAATTGTAACTTTAAATAATCTCTTTATTGCAGATGCTCCATCTATAACTGCAGCTTCATGAAGTTCTTTAGGAACTGATTGCAATGCTGCTAATAGCATTATTCCAAAAAATGGTATCCCATACCAAACATTTGCAACTATTACTGATACCATTGCAATTTTTGGGTTTGATAAGAAACCTATTGGGGAATCAATTAAATTAATTTTCATTAATATATCATTGATTAAACCAGTTGCTTGTCCATTAAATAACCAAGCCCATGTTAATCCTATTGCAAATCCTGATAGGGCCCAAGTATAAAATACTAATCCTGAATAGATTCCTCTTCCATGAAATGGTTTTTCTAATAGCATTGCTAATATAAAACCTAATACAAATTGAAATGCTAATGAAAATACTACCCAGACTATTGTATTAAATAGGATTTGAAAGAAATTTATATTTTTATCTGTAATTACATCTACAAAATTTTTAAACCCTATAAAATGAATATCTGTTAAATCAAACATATTATAATTTTGAAATGCCATAACAGCACCTCTAACTACAGGTATAAATATAAATAATATCAAAAATAGAAAGGCAGGCATTAGCATAATTCTTTGAGTTTGTTTATTCACTTTTCCTCCAATTAAAGATAATGAGGAAATTAAGTTATCCTCATTATCTATTAATCATCTATTAATTATCAATTAATATTATTCACTCCAATATTCAGTCCATTGAGCTATTAATTCGTCAGTAGTAATGCTATCTAATAATAGAGATTGCATTGTTTGTTCTTCTACTTGAGCCCAACCTGGATATTTAGGAGAATCAAGTGGATATTTAACAAATACGTATTTATCAGTGCTAGACATTTCTGTTTGCCATGATTTGTATGCACCTTGTGAGAAATATTCATCATTTTCATATGTAGATGTATTAATTGGTAAAGGTCCGTATGCTTTACAGAATTTTGCATTATTTTCAGCACTTAACATGTAAGAGATGAAATCCCAAGCTTCTTGTGGATGTTCACTAGTTGTAGGAATTCCTAAACCTGCAAATCCATAATCTAAATATGTTTTACCACTTTTACCAACTGGCATTGGAACTACAGTATATTGATCTCTATCAAGAGCTGCATCTACCATAGAAATAGTATCAGGGTCTTGTACTAAGAATGGTGTTGTTCCTGATATAAAGGCATTAACTTGTTCATTAAATCCCCAGTTAATTCCATCGGAAGGAACAGAATCTTTAAACATTTGAACATAAGCTTCAATGCTTGCTTTACCTTCTGGTGTATTATATGCAAATTCACCATCAGTTGTTTTATAAATATTATCTAAATCTATATTATCTAAATCTGATAACATTAAAATATCTGAAATTTTAAATGCTGAGCTTTTTCCTCTAAAGCCAAAACCATATTGGTTAGGAGCTTTATTAGTTATTTCTTTTGCAGCAGCATACAA
The DNA here is from genome assembly GCA_963677735.1 of Sphaerochaetaceae bacterium. Classification (GTDB taxonomy): domain Bacteria; phylum Spirochaetota; class Spirochaetia; order Sphaerochaetales; family Sphaerochaetaceae; genus Pleomorphochaeta. The sequence continues at coordinate 149,824 of OY782505.1, read as the reverse complement.
TTCTTCTATTGTTGTTGGGATTTCAACATCATATTTTTCTAAAATATCTGTTCTAACAAATAAACCTTTAACAAAGAAGAATTGAGGGATCATATAAGGAGTATTATCTACAGTTTTAGCAGCAGTTAATGTCAAAGGTAATAAATCTGATGTTCCTTCCCAGCTTTCCATGTAAGAACTTAAATCCATTAGTTTGCTGTTATTTACATATTGTTTTAATGTATGGTCTCTAACCTCAACAATGTCTAATGCTTGATTACTATTTAACATCATAGTTAATTTGTTATCTGCTTGTTCATATGGTGGTGAAATTAGTTCAATTTCAATATTAGGATTCAAACTAACATACTCATCAATTAAGCTTTGTATTTCACTAGTTCTAGATGGGCTAGTCATAGTTTCAACAAATGTCAATTTTACTTTTTCACTTGAGCTCTTCTCTGATGAACCTTGTGCAAACAACGGTGTTATTGCCAATGCTATAGCAAAAACAGAAAGTAACATTTTCTTTTTCATTTCTTAACTCCTCATTTGGTATTTTAATTGGTATTAAATTCTAATACCATAACTTATATTTATTAAACCATTAAAACATACCAATGTCAACTTATTTTCAATATTTCAGCATTTACTTATATAAAACTGATATTCTATTGATAATTTTAAATATTGGTATTATAATAAGACCAATATAACTAGGATGAACAAATGAACAAAACCGAAGCAACATATAAAGAGATAAAAAACAGGTTATTTGAAGAATACTGGAAACCTGGTGAAAAAATTACTAGTGAAAGAGACTTAGCAAATCTTTTACATGTAAGCAGAGTTACTATTAAAGCTGCTATTAATAAGCTTATTGATGAAGGTTATTTAGGTTATATTGAAGGTAAAAAAGGTACTTTTGTAACTAATGTTCAAAATATAAAGGATGGAACTAGAACTATATGTGTAGCTATTGATAATAAAACTCCAGCCTTTTCTTCTTTTCTTTTAGAAGGAATACACAATACTTTATTAAATAAGGGCTACCATACTTTATACTTCAACACTCTTTTTAGTAAAGAAAACATTTTTGAACAGATAAAGAATTTAATTAACGATGATATTGCTGGTGTAATATTTGCCCCTCTTATGGGTGATTATAATATTGAAAAGAATTATAAAATCATTAACTTAATAAAAAATAATAATATTCCTTTAGTACAAGTTGATAGATTTGTAACTGAGGATTATGGTAGTTATGTTGGAACTAATAACACTAAAGCTTTTTACAAATTAACTAAAGAAATAATAAAAAAAGGATATAAATCTATTCTCGTCGCTAGCGGTTATCAAACTAGCAGTGCAGAGGAAAAAATCATTGGCATAAAGAGAGCTCTTAGTGAACACAATAGAGCCTTTAAAGAAATAAATATTAATGAAACTGACTTTGTATTATCTAATAAACTAGTATTAGAGGACAATATTGTAAGGGATATTAAAAATAGCGATGCTATTTTAACTTTAAACCAAAATATTGCTAGAGCTGTTAAGAAAATTGATGATTCTAAATATATTGCATCAAGTTCTGCTAGCAAAGATGAGTGTGAAAATAATATATCAGCCATACACCAAATGTATGAGGTTGGTAAAGATTGCGGAAAGTTAATCATTGAATCTATTGAAGAGAATAATAATATTCAAAAAACTATTTTAATTAATGCTCAAATTTATGAAAAGGATAATATTTAACTTTTAGATGGGACTAATATTATCTTTAGTATTAATTATCTCATCCTTTTTTATATATTTAAGAGAATTTGTTTTCATTGATACATAATTCTTTTTTTACTTTAAATGTTGGTATTTGATAACTAAATAGGTTAAGCACTAAAACTAGTAATGATCTTTACAAATAGATATTTAAAAACTTAAGTGAATATTTAATTTATAGTTTAAACAAACAAATAAAATTGGGTTTAAATGCTTTTTTTCTTGCCCACAAAAATAGTTAGATATATAATCAATTATGACTCTAAAAATTTGTGCTCAAATAGATTAAAGGTTTATATTTATGAAAAAAATACTCCTACTTCTTATTTTATTCTCTATACCTTACTCAATTTTTGCATTTGATGCTAATGACTATTCAAATTATGCAACTATTGGTCCTGGATATAATAAAGGATATGTACATTTCTATCAAAAAGATATCTCTTATGAGGGATATTCTACCATCTTTTCTCTAGAGTTAAATAAAAATATTAATAAAAATCATTCAATCACTGCTGATTATTTATTTTGTGTTCCTACTCTAAAATCAGAAGCCGAAAATCTCAATTATAAGTTTTATAATAAATCAATTTTTGAATTTTACGTCGGAGTAAAAAACTACTTCCCACTTGCTAATAATGTTAAAGCTTTTGCAAGTTATGGAGCGCATATAAATGACATATCTTTAGAGTATACTGAAGAGTTATGGCTTATTTTCTCTTTAGGAGTTTATGCAAATACTGGGGTAAAAGTTCAATTAAATGATGATTTTTCTCTTGAATTAGGAGCTAAAGGATCTTTTGATTTTCTCTCTTTAGTTCTTGCTGAATATAAAGCTGATGAGAGTGTAGATGATGATTACTTTGTAGGATTCAATGGGGTCGCATATATTACTTTTGTATATCCACTATAAGGAAAAACTGTATGAAAAAAATCTTTATCTTTTTTATTTTGATATTTATTTCCACACCTGCTTTTGCACTAAGCAACAATAGAACTTTTGGAGGTGGTGTGGGATATGATGACTATTACTTTTCACATAATTCAAGTTACTACAATATTAAGGGACCTTATCTATCTCTATATAGTGAACAACCAATTTGTAATTCTAATTATTTTTCAACTTATTTAGAAACTCATTTTACTACTCCATCAATCTACATTTCAACAATAGATGATTCATCTAATATTATTTATAATAGAATTGAAGGATTTAATAATCAATTTTTAAATGAATCTTTTCTTGGTTTAAAATTATCTTATAGTATAAGCAAAAAGTCATACTATTTTATCTCTGTTGGACCATCTATTACTTCTCTATATTTTAAATTAGACAATAGTGAATATTATGATTTTAACTTAGGTGCTTTAATAAGTTTTGGCATCAAAACAACCTTAAGTGATAAAGTTTCTATAAACTTAGAATCTAATTACAGAGAAGGTTTATATAACATATTTATTGATAGTTCAAATCAAGATAAATTATATGATGAAAATTCAACATCCTCAGGATTAGATTTTAATGTTCAATTAATGTTTAAATTATAAAAGTATTTAATCTAAATATTATTATGTGAAGGTAGTTTTGAGGGGGATTTATCCTCCTCAAAATCTACCTTTTATATTTTAGTATTATAAAGTAATAACTAAATCGTTAGCTTTAGTAATTGCAACATACAGATTTGCAACATGATCAGCGTCACCTAGTACATGAATATGCTCATCACTAATTTCACCGAAAGGTGTTCCGCTTGTATATCCTACAGAGATAACTGTTTGACTTGTTGGAATATCTTTCTTTTCGCCTGAAGAAGTTTCAATAGTAACAGAATCTTCATTTATGCTAAGTGTTTTAGCAGAGCGATAGATTGGTACATTATAATAATCAAAAGCATCTCTTAAGAAACTTGTATTTGCCATAGAAGAACCTGGAACTTTTAAAATATCATCTTGTAATTCAATAATTGAAGGTTTCTTTCCTTGCAAAGCAAGTTCATATGCAATTTCACAACCTGTTAATCCACCACCAATAATAGCAACTTCATCACCACAAGGCATATCTTCTCTTAAAAAATCTATTGCTGTCATTGATTTTTCACATCCAGGGACATTTAATGTTCTTGTTGTAGCGGATCCTGTAGCAACTACAATTTCATCATAATTTAATGATTTTAAATCCTTTATTTCTGTATTTAAATGAACATTAACATTTGATTTGTTAATCTGATGTCTATAATATTCAATTAATTCTCTATCTTTTTCTTTAAAAGAAAATTTAGATGCTTGAATAAATACACCACCTAAAACATTGCTCTTTTCATATAAATCTACGCTATGACCTCTCTCTACGGCTTGTAGAGCAAATTCCATACCTGTAATTCCACCACCAATTACAGCAATATTTTTAGGATTCTTGGATTTTATAATTTTATACTTCTTTTCATTACCTGCTAAAGGATTTAGAGCACAACCACCCATATTTCCAACAACACAACCAGAATCTTTCCAAAGTCCAATTGGCATACAACCAAGGTGACAGGAAATACAAGGTCTAATATCTTCTTCTTTGTCTTCTCTAATTTTTGTTAAATATTTTTCATCTGTAAGGAATTGTCTTCCTATTCCTACAAAATCCAATTCTCCATTTTCAATAGCCTTAGCTGATTCATCTAATTGCATACGTCCTGCACAAATAATTGGTTTTTCTGTATAAGGTTTTACTTTAATTGATTCTTCAATATTACAATTTAATGGCATATATAGTGGAGGATGAGCATAATACCAAGAATCATAAGTACCATTATCTGCATTAAATGCATCATATCCAGCATCAGATAATATTTTAATTGCTTTTTTAGACTCTTCAAATGAACGGCCAATTTCTAATGATGAAGTATCTTGTGGAATAATTCCTTTTCCAAAATCACGAACTTTTGATGTAACTGAATAGCGAAGAATTACAGGATAATCATCACCACATTTCTTTTAATTGCTTGAACAATTTCACAAGCAAATCTTAAACGATTTTCAAGAGATCCACCATATTCATCAGTTCTATGGTTTGTATAAGGTAATGTAAATTGGTCTAATAAATAACCTTCATGAACAGCATGTACATCAATACCATCAACTCCATTTTGTTTACATAAATAAGCTGTTTCTGCCATTGCATTTACTAAATCATGGATATCTTCAACGGATAACTGTTTTGTTTTAAAATCTTTAATCCATCTATTTGGCATATCTGCATCTGCTGATGAATTTAAATAATCTAGTCCCATAACTTCATTCAATTTATCATATTGAGAATAAAGATCTTTCATAATTGGGAAGTTACGTCCCATACCCGCTGATAATTGGAAAAATACTTTTGATCCATATGAATGGATCTCATCCATAACTTCTTTAATACCATTAAATGCTTCAGGGTGATTATAAAGCCATTCACCATTTTTAAAACTTCTTAGAGCCATAGCACCAGGAATGATTAAGCCTACTCCATCTTTTGCACGATCAATTAATAAATCATGAACTTCATCATGGTATCCTTTTGCAGACATTGTCCATTCGATCATTGATGTTGGTTCCATTGGACACATAACAAAACGATTTTTAACCTCACAAGATCCTATTTTGGATGGTGTAAATAGTACTTCGTATTTAGATTTCAAAGAAATTACCTCTCTTTTATTACATTTGTAAACATTATTACACTTGTAATTTATTTTTATTATCAATATAATTTAAGAATTAATTGAAGTCCATATGTAATTAAATCAATGTTACATTTTGAATAATTTGTAATATTTTTAAAGGAAACACTGTGTTAATCGAGAATTATAAAAAAGCTGATATTTCAAGAACTCAAAGTTGGATTATTAAAGCTCTTTTAAAATTACTAAAAGATTTCCCATTCAATGTTTTAACTATAACTGAAATTTGTCAGGAGGCAGATGTTTCTAGAGTTACTTTTTATAGATATTTTAATACAAAAGAAGATATTTTATTAAAATATATCAAACTTTTAGGTGCCGATTATTTAGAAAACTTACAGAAAAGAGGATCTTTAAATTATAAAAAAGTAATTCACTCATATTTTTCTTATTGGCTAAATGAAAAAGAATTTTTGTTAATGATTAAAAAAAACAATCTTGAAAATTTGCTCCTTGAAGAACATTCTGTTCTTGAAAAATACCTAAATGACTCTGAGAGATCAGATCCAATTTTTAGTCGTTCTAATTTCTCTGATTTAGAAACTTTGTATAGTCGCTCTTATACTTTCTCGGGCTTATGGAGAATTTTGTTTTTGTGGGTGGCTAGAGACTTCAAAGAATCAGTAGATGAAATGACAGAAATATTAATTAAGATTGATAAACAATTTTCTTTATAATAAATTCTTTTAATTTAAGCATAACTCCAAATAATGATTTATAATATTTTACATTCTATGCACATTATTTAAAAGGCTGATATATAAATAATAGAACCTTATAAAACACTATTTTCTCTCTATATATCCAAACAAGCTTTAACATATTTTCCTATATTTGTATTCTTTTTATCTCATTTTTTTAATTTAAATCAGATTTAATATGTATTAATAAAACATATTCTGATTTATTAGGAGCAATTACCATTATTTGACATTTTACACTTTGTTTAGCCATTACAATAAAACCCTCTTAAACAGAAAACTCTTTTTCAGGTTTTAAAGAGGTAGAAAGATCTTCAATCATTTCAGTGAAATCTAAATAACCTACAGTAGGGAGTCCAAAATAATCTCCATTCAAATATTTATTTTGAATATTGTTATTTCTTTGGGTTCTAAATGAATAATCAGAAAGATTCTGAATTTCTTTATTTCCAAAAGAATCAATAACAATTATATAAATATTTTCAGGCTCTAATTGTTTTAAAAATAATGTATTATGAGTTGTTGCAATAAACTGACCAGTCTCTGTGTCCAATAGCGATTCTTTAAATAAATTCACAATCTCAAACATTAATTGATCATGAATACCGTTGTCTATTTCATCAATAAAGACACTTTCTCCAAGTAAAGAAGAAACTATTGCAGGAATAACTTCTAACAACTTTTGAGTTCCTGTAGATTCTAATTTAAAAGGAATATCTATAACTTGATTATACATTTCTTTTGATAAATAAAGTTCATATCTCTCTTTATTATCTTCAGTTACCGTTTTTTTATAAAAAACTTTTTTAATATCAGAATATAATTGTGTAAAAAAGATATTTAAAAAATGTTCAAAAACAGGTAATACTTTTTTAATTTCTTCCGTAAATATTCCTTCTTTTAGATTACTTAAAAAGGAATATGGAATTGCAAAATAACCTTTTTGAATATAATTATTTTTACAAATAACTGTACACCTATTTAGCAATTTCATAGTACGTATAAGGTTTGGATTTAATTTTTCATTAATATATTCTTTATTTTTTATTTTTATTTCATTAAACAATATACTCATAAAGGTGTGTTTACCCCAATATTTTTCAACATTTTCAACCAATTCATTTTTATATTTTCGATCAATAAATACAGAATCGTTTAAATTAATAGATTTTTCTGAGATCGAAAACATTTCACCGATTCTCTCCCTTATCGTAAAAAACAAAGATTCTTTAATTACTTTTAAATCATTAAACTCAACTAAATATCTACCTTCTTTCTTATTTAAATAAAACCCAATTTCAATTTGCATTGGGTTTTTCGAACCTATCATCTTATTTTCAGCTAACAATTCATCTAATGGTCTGTTAGCAATCTTTTTAATAAATGATATTAAATCATCCTTTGAATATTTATTCTCTTCAATAACATTACTTAGATCTTTATTTTCAATATTGGTAAGTAAATTTATATTCATTAAAGTATTAAAACTATTATGAAGAAAAAATAGAGAATCCATAAGATTTGTTTTACCAGATCCATTTTCACCATAAATAAATGCAATTTTTTTAGGGATACCCTTTTTACCTCTTAAATCTAATTCAACATTTTTGAAAGACTTAAAATTGTTTAACTTAATAAATGAAATCATATTAACTCCTATTTATGTTACAAATTATAACATATTTTAAAATTATATCCAGTATTTTATTAGTTTAACTATTGTTTTTACTTAATTAGAAATTAAATAATTATAAATGACTTTAACTTATTATAAAATTACACACATTTAAAAAAGTAAAAACTTTTCTCATTTCAGAGGGTTTGCAATATTTATTGCAACTAATTAGCCAATAAAAAAGTAGAGGGGTTGCATTAGATAATTCAAGTGATAAAAACATATAATATTAACAGTTAAAGACTTTTTTCTTGAAAAAGTGTAAAGTTTGTTGTAAAGTTAAATTATCTTATGGAGGAGAGTAAATGAATAATAGTTTAAACAATAATCCAATAAACACATGTATTCTTCAAATTGATTTTTCTCCAATCTTAGAAATAAAAAATAAAATTCCAAGAATACAGGATGAGCTTAGAAAAAAGGGGTATCCAAAATATCACTCAATTCAATCTACAAATGTTAATTTAGATGAAGAATCTAAACAACCCAAATTCGACAAAGAAACCAATTGGGTTTTTATATCTCCAACTGATTCAGAACAAATTATTATTAATAAAACTCAAATTTCATATCAAGTAGATAAATACAGCTCTTTTATTGATTTTTTAGAGAACTATAGGCAAATTTTAAAAATATTATCGGAGTCTATAGATTTAACTCAAGGCACTCTCCTTTTAAAAATAGGATTGCGGTATGTAAATTGTATTGAAGGAGAAAATGATTTTAAAAAATACATTGTAAAAGAATATCACGGCAAACAACTGTCTAATTCAGTTAATCCTTTGAGTAATTTATTAATTAATAATAGCATTAGAGGTGCTATATATTTAGATGATACAACTATATCAAATCTACTTTTGAGGGTTTATCAAAATGATTTAGGTTTAAAAACTCCAAATAATATTTTTAAGCTCAAAAAAGAAGTTCCTAAGAAAAAAAGCTTAATAACGTTTTTAGATATTGATCAAGCAATCCATTTTGGGGATTTAAAATTAACAAGCTTAGATCAAATATTTAGTTATGCACAAAAATTAAATGATAAATCTACCCAAATATTTTATGAATCAATTACTGATAAAGCTAAGGAGGATTGGAAATGATTGATACAAATTATCCAAGAATTAGTACAATCTCATTTTCTAATATTTTTTCTTTTACAAATTCATTTAACTCAAATAATAATTCTTTACTAGAAATTTCAAATTTTAATAAAAGTGAGCAAAACTCAAAATATTCAGTTATAAGTGAGATATTCGATTATATGGATTTTAGTATAGGTTCTACTAAATTATATGAAAAAGAATACAACTATTGGAATTCACAATCGTTTAGATACATCAACAAAACAAATTCTGCAGCTACTAATATTAAAAAATATAACAGGACTGAAAATACAATTTTATCCTATCAATCTACTTTAAATGCTGCAAGAAATACCTTAGGTCTCAATATCACAGATTTATCAAAACTATTAAATGTTTCACGACCTACTATTTACTCATATTTAAATGGTAATGAACAAAAAAATAAATCTTCCGATAAAATTATAAAAACTTTAAATGAAATTTTAAGAATTGTAAAAGAAGAAAACAATCTAAAATCTTTTTCCTCACTGTTTAAAAGACGTGATACTGAGGGAAATACTTTAATTGATTATATTGAACAAGATTCAAATGATATTTATCATTTTGTTGAGAAACTATGCGAGGTTGAAATAGAAAGACAACACAAAAAAGTTCTTAAAAATAAATCTAAAAACATAGATATAGAAAAATATAGTATTCCAATATCAATCGAGGATTAAATGAAATGTGCTTACAACAAGGTGATTTTATTGAATATTCAAATCCTAAATATCCCGATTGTAACTTATATATTGTCATATCTCATTCTTGTGATATAGCTAGGGATAAGCAAAAAGAACCCTATATTGAATTACTACCTTGCCACATAATTGAAGAAATTGATGGCAACTATTCTAATGGAAGGACGGCAAGAAAGCTTCATCTTTCAATATCAAAAGATAATGCTAAAAAATTTTATTGCTTAAATGCTAATGAAAAATTATATGTAAATAAAGAGCACTTTTCTTATACTTTTTCCTCATGTATTAATAAATCTGATATTTCTATTGCAGTTCTACAGAATTGGCTAGCTTTTAGATACAGGAGAGAAGCTCTTCCTGATATAATTAATGCAAGACTATCTCAAATAAAATTTAAAAAATCTTTAAAAAAAGTAAAAGATGAAGTTAGATCTATTTTTGTTCAATTAGATGAAGATAAAAAATCTTGTACAATCCTATTTATTATTAACTCGAACTTTAAAAATGCAGAATTATTGGTAAGTAATTTAATTTCAAAATTAAGCTCAAGTATTAACGATAATAAAGAGCTTTCACAAACGATTTCTTTTGCATCTCGAATGGATTATGATTTTAACTATGATGAGTTCTTAGACTTTTCTTATTTTAATTTTGATTACTTATGCGATGAATAACTATATATAGTATTAAAAAAGGCTATATAAATTGTGCATATTATGCACCCAAGAACTTTTTGAGATAGAATAATACTTCTTCAATTTTCATTCCTCAACTTCTAAAAGTCCCAGTTGATGTTTTCGATTTTTACTAGTTTTACTAATTTTATAGGCGTACTATCTATTTTAATAAAATTGATAACCCCCAGTGAACTTTTGCCTCCTAGATGTTGCAAGCTGGGCAAACAATAAAGTGGTTGTTGAATATTAAAACAACAACCACAACTATATTCATTATACATTATGTTATTTGTATATAATTTCTTCAAATTTACTTTCTTTTATTACCTATTGATATATAAGCTAATAATCCAATAGCAACTAAAATTCCTACAAGATTAAATACTATATTTGGAATAACCATTATAATGGCAACTGCTGCTAATAATATTCTAATTAGTAATTTTAAATCTTTAATTAACCAACCTTCAAATGATATTGCAATTAACACTACTGCTACTAAAGCCACTAACAAAGAATAAATTGTAGAAAAAAATGAAGTATCAACAATCAACAACCCAGGATAGTAAACAAACATAAAAGGAATAATAAATCCGGCAATTCCTAGTTTAAATGCTTGCACTCCAGTCTTCATAGCATCAGAATCTGCTATTCCACTAGCAGCATAGGCACTCATAGCTACTGGAGGAGTTATAAATGAAATTATTGCAAAATAAAATACAAAAAGATTAGAAGCTATTGGTGATATCCCCGCTTGGAGTAAAGCAGGTGCTGCAACTGTTGCTGCAATTACATAGGCTGCAGTTGAAGGAAGTCCCATTCCTAAAATAATACAGGCAACCATTGTCATTAATAACATTAAAAATAAATTACCATTTGAAACATCAAAGACAATTTGAGCGAATCTAACTCCCAACCCAGTCATACTTACTATTCCAATTACTATACCTGCAGATGCACAAGCTATAGCTACAGGAACAGCTGATTTAGCTGCATGTAGGCTAGCTTCTTTTAATTCTTTGAAAGGAAATCTATGTTCAATAAATCCAATTTTAACAATACCGATTGCTAAGATTGATAGGATTGCAAAAAATCCTGAATAGCTTGCAGATAATTTTAAAGCTAATAAACAATAAATTAATATAATGATTGGAATAAAATAATAATATCCACTTTTTAATATATGTTTCACCCTTAGTAATTGTTCATTTTTTTCAGCTTCAATTCCGAGTCTTCCAGCTTCAAAATATACTGCAGTACCTAAACTAATATAATACAATAAACCTGGAATAATACCTGCTAAAACTATGTGAGAATAAGGGATCCCTGTTAGATCTGCCATTACAAAAGCTGCTACGCCCATAACAGGTGGTAATATTTGTCCTCCAGTCGATGCTACGGCTTCTACAGCTCCTGCATATTCTTTTTTATAACCTACTTTTTTCATTAATGGAATTGTAAAAGTTCCTGTTGTTACTACATTTGCTACAGCACTTCCATTAATAGAACCCATCATAGCACTTGATAATACTGCTGCTTCTGCAGGTCCCCCTTTCATTTTACCAGTTAGTGCATATGCAATATCGATAAAAAATTTACCGGCACCAAATTTATCTAGCAATTCACCAAAAATTATATATAAAACAACGAATGAAACTGAAGCACCAATTGGAACACCATAAATACCTTCATTTGTCCAACTTATATAATTTGTTATGTATTCTAGATTATAACCTCTGTGAGCTATAACATTGGGTAAGTAAGGTCCAATAAATGCATATATTAAAAATACTACTGCTATTATTGGAAGTGCTAAACCAATTGATTCTCTAGAAACTTCTAAAACAAAAATTATTAGTATGGTTCCTGCAATTACGTCTAAGAAAGTAATTCCCCAAACGCCTTTTTCTCTTAATGCATCAGGAACTGTCCCTATCATAAAATATGAGAATAGAGCAATGATAATCCCAATTAACAATAAATCTACAATTTTTATAGAGAGTTTATTATTATTGAAGAATTTACTTAAATACCAAAAGAGCATTAATGAAAATACATGAATAACTCTTACTTGCATGACTCCGATAGAAGTCGAAACTGTAATATATAAGTGAAACAAGCATATAAAAGATGCTAATATTAATAAAAGTATCTTTGGTTTATCGCTTTGTTTCTTTATATTATTTAACATATAAAAAGCCTACCTTTAAAGATACCCCATAGAAAATATCTTTCTATGAGGTTTTGTAAAAATGAAAACTATGGAATCAAATTTGGATCAATATCTAGGCCAATTTCTTTATAATATTTTACTGCACCTGGATGTAATTTAACCGGAACACCTGATAAGGCTTCTTCAAGAACTACTTGTTTTGATACTGAATTTGCAACACCTTGCCATTCATCTCTGTTTTCCCAAATAGCTTTAACTATATTGTAAACTTCTTCATCACTTAATCCAGCTTTAGTAGATGTATACATGTTAACTCTACTACTTGGTACAACTACATCTTCATCAACATCATTATATGTTCCAGCTGGAATTGTATATGGTGTCCAAAAGAAGAATTCTTCATAAAATTCTGGTGAATCAAATGAAATCATCCTAACATCAACACTAGTTGTAAGATCTGTTAATGCTGCTGATTTAATTGGGTGAGTACAAATAAAAGCATCTATTCTACCATCTTTTAATGCAGATACAGCTTCAGTTTCTGAAATAAATTGAGGTTTTATATCATCATAACTTAATCCATAATATTCTAAAACCATTCTTGCACACATTTCACCACCACTACCTGCTGAACTACAACCAATTGCTTTTCCTCTAAAATCTTCAATTGAATATATATCTTTACTTTCTAAAGTAAAAGCTTGAACATAACTTGTTATAGTACTGAATAAAGCTCTCAAATCTGTTGCATCATGGCCTTCAAAATCACCTAAACCATTATAAGCTAAATAAGCGATCTCACTTTGAGAAATACCCATTGCTAGATTTCCTGAAGTTAAATTTCTAATATTTTCAACAGAGGCTGCAGTAGCTTCACCGGTACAAGCAATCCCATCCACATGGTCAGTGATTGTTTTTGCCATTCCGACTCCCATGGGATATAAAGAACCTGCGGTTCCTGCAGTTCCTATAGAAATTCTCTTTACGGAGGTAGCACTTCCTTCACTACTACCACTAGCAAATACACTAAAACTTATTGATAATATCATTACCAATACTATTAAACTCTTTTTCATCACACTCTCCTTTTTTATACGCTCTCTATATTAGCATTAATTTGTTTCATTAATTCATAAAAATTGGGGAAAGAAACAGCTGCATATTCTGCATTATCAATTTCACTCTCTCCATCGGCAATCATAGCAGCAACAGACATTGCCATAACAATTCTATGATCATGGTGTCCATCAATTTTGCAACCAGTTAGTTTAGAATGATAAATTGTTAAACTATCATTTGTTTCATCAAACTTAGCACCCATTTTTTCTAATTCTTCTTTTATTGATTTAGCTCTATCTGTTTCTTTAAGTCGACAAGCTCCAATATTTTTCAATACTGTTTTACCTTTTGCAGCACAACCAAGTACTGATAAAATTGGTACAGCATCAGGTGTTCCACTACAATCTATTTCTATGCCAGTTAAAGAAGCTCCTCCAGTTACTGTAATCCCATCTTTTCCATTATTTTTAACTACTACATCAGCTCCCATATCTTTTAAAATTTTAACAAAAGCTTTTTCGCCGGCATAATCATTAACATCTAAGCCTGTAAAAGTAACTTTAGAACCAGGAGTTATTGCTGTAGCAATCATAGGATAACCACTTGTACCCCAGTCTCCAGGCAATTCATATTCAAAAGGTTTAAACTTCTGATTTCCTTTGATTATAAACTCATCATAATTGTTATTAATAATTTCTATACCAGCTTTTTTTAACATACCAATTGTCATATCAACATATGGCCGTTCAAGCAAATCTGTTTCTTTAATTATTGTATCTTCTTTTAATAGAGGACAAACAGACAAGAAAGGTGTCATCCACTGTGAATTTACCCCTGGAAATTCAATTACTCCACCTTTAATAGGACCTTTTACAACTATTGGGGCTGTTCCACTATCTCTAGTAGAAAAAGCTTTACCTCCTAAGTTATTTATAGCATCTATCATTGGTTGTGCAGGTCTATAGCAAATCTGATAATCACCTGTTAATACACTGTAGCCCTCAATCAAAGAACAAACAGCTAAAACAAAATAGAATCCAGTTCCTGAATTTTCAGCATCTAGAATATTACTAGGTACTAAAGGGTTACCATCAAAACCTTCAATAATCCACTTAGAATCATCTTCAGTATTTATTTTTGCCCCAAGCTTTTCCATCATCTTAACAATAGAATAACTATCTAAATTAGTTAAAGGATTATATAACACAGATGTTCCACCTGCTAAACTTCCAAAAATAACCCCTCTTGCAGTTCCTGATTTATTTCCAGGAATTTTCGCCACACCACTCAATGTTGATTTTGCAACTTTAAATTTCAAAATACTACTCCTATACAATTTAGTGATAAACGTTTTCACTTATAAATTAGTATATTACAAAATAAAAATCTGTCAACATTTTATTAAAAATTATTTATTACTCATATTTACAAAAATTAGTATAAATAATAAAGCATTAATATTTAAAGACAATATTATACTGATTAACGTTTTCAATTATTGCTTTTATTAAGAAAATGGTATATTATCTTAAATATGGGAAAAGATATTAAAAATTATTCATTAAAACAAATATCAGATTTAAGTGGAGTATCAATTGCAACCTTATCTAGGTATTTTAATGGACAAACTATTAGAAAAGCCAATGAAATAAAAATAGAAGAAATTTTAAAGCAAACAGGGTATAGACCCAATATTGCTGCTAGAATAATGAAAGGAAGTTCATCAGGGGTAATTGGCTTAATAATCCCAAATATCACACATCCTTTCTTCTCTGAAATTACAGAAGGAATTATAGAAGAAGCAAGAAAAAACAATCAACTTGTATTGGTAACATCTAGTAATGGATCAGTGGAAAACGAAAAACAAGATATAAAACAACTATCAAATTCTATATTGGATGGTTTAATTTATATCCCTGTGGCTAAAGCTGAAAACATTCCTGAAATAAAGAATTTTCATAACATTCCTCTTGTAGTAACTGCTAGAAAAAATATTATTCCTAATATCCCTCATATTTATCACGCAGGAGAAAAAGGTGGCTATCTAGCAACAAAATATTTAATTCAAATGGGCAGAAAAAAAATTGCTTTTATAGCTAGTTTTTGGGAAGTCCCCTGTAACAATAATGAATTATTGAAATTTAGCAAAAATAAAGAAAGTTTCCCTTTTTCCTCTATTGATAGATTCAGAGGATATGTTAAAGCTTTAAATGAGTCTCAAATTGAAATAGACGAGAATCTTTTAATCACAACTGGTTATGATTATGTAAATGGTGTAAATTCTGCTTCTTTACTAGATTCAAGGTTAATTGAAATTGATGGAGTTATTGCAATGTCAGAGGCCGTAGCAGATGGATTAGCAGACAAATTAAAATCTCTTGGTTATAAAATACCTGAAGATATTTCTATAATTATCTTTGATAAAACAGTAAACAACTCAAATTATTATACAAATATTGAGTTACATCTTAAAGAAATGGGAATTAAATCTGTTCAAATGTTAAATCAAGTTATTAATACAGGGAAAAGTGACAATATATCTCTTGATGTTGAATTAGTTGTTAATAATTCTACAACGAAAAAATAATATATTATTTTTTTAAATTACTTTAATTTAAAAAAACAAGACTCTCACTTAGGTACTTAAATAATAATACAACTAAAATTCAAATAAAAAGTGGACAATCTTTTTATTTGAATTAAACAGTCACATATTTATTTATCAATCAACTAACGAATTAGTTCATTAAAATAATCAATTGATTTAACAACGGAGTTATGTGGATTTTCCCAATATATTGAATCATTTATTTCCAAATCAATTAAACCTTTATAATCATACTTTTCTAATACCTTAAGATAACTTTCTAAAGGTAAATTACCATCACCTAAAATAAAATGATTACTATCAGCAAAATGAATTAAGGCAATATTTTCTATACCAATATCATCAAAGTAGTATTCAAGCTTTTCTTCAGAAACAGCCATAGCTACAACATCAACACAAACTTTTAATGAACTACTATCTACATCTTTAATAAAATTTTTCATATCATTTAATGTTACAACTAAATTACTTTCATAAGGTTGTAACTGCTCAATAATCATTGTTACATTATTTACTTCAGCATAATCACAAATTTCTTTTGTTGTTTCAATTGCTCTATTCCACCCATCTTCTATTGGGAGATCTAAAGGACTAAACCCCGAATTCATAAAAACTTTATCACAATTTAATATTTTTACATCATCTATTGCTCTTTTAAAATACTCTATTGTTCTTAATCTTGTAGAATCATTTAACGAACTAATACTATATGGATAGCTTAACGTTTCTGGAGTATAAACAGAAATATTCATTCCCAATTGTTCTACTTTTTTATTAATTAAATTAAGCGTTTTATAAGCATCTTTTTTGCTATAATCTAACGAACAATAATGGGGAACGCCACCCCACAAATCAAGGTTTCTTATCCCATTTTGTTTCATGGATTTTAAAAAATAATCAAAACTATAATGGACATATTGAACGCTCATTACAGCAAGTTGAGCTTTACTAATTTTACCCATAATTTACCTCCTAAAGATAACTTTCTAATTCACTTAATTTATGAGCATATTTTTTAGTTGAAAAATATATAGAATCATATATTTTTTGAAACTTCTTATATTTCTGATGATTTTCCATATTCGGTTTATAAATCCTACCAATTTTAATATGCTTAGTAATATCAGAAAATTTTTCAAAACCCTCAGTACAGGCAGAAATAGCGGCCATCATTGCATCACCATAACTTGCTCCAATAGTTACTGATGGGATTATAATTTTCTTCCCTATAATATCTGATACTATTTGCATCCAAATTTCATTTTTAACTCCACCTCCAGCTGCATAAATAGAATCTATATTAACATCATTGTGACTCTCCATTATTTTTATTTGCTGATTGATAGAAAAACCAATACCTTCTAAAGCACTCTTATACATATGAGCACGTGTGTGTTTTAACAACAATCCAAATATAAGGCCCCTAGCATTAGGATCATTTATAGGGGTTCGCTCGCCTGCGAAATATGGTAAGGTAATCAAACCTTGTGAACCTAATTCTATCTCAGATATTTCATCTATCATTGTTTGATATAAATCTACATCAGATTTTGAATTTTTATCTTTATAAATATTATCTTTATACCAATTTATCAAACTACCAGCAGTATTTGTTCCAGCTGAGATATCACATAGATTAGGTATAATAAAATCCTCTCTCCAAAGCCTAGGATCATCGACTAATTTTTCTGTACAAAGAATCATATAAATTGAAGAACCAAATTGTAAAAACATTTTACCGGCAGAAACGACACCACAACTTATTGCTTCTGCACCAGAATCATCTGTTCCTACAATCACGGCAGTTCCTTGAGCAAGTCCAGTTTGATTTGAGGCTTCTCTGGATATATACCCCGCGATATCTGTGGATTCTTTAATTTCAGCTAATTGATCTGAAGTACAAATTAATTTACTTAATGTTTCGTTAACTTTTGATGATTTTTTTGCATAAAGTGGGTTAAAACTAGCAAGTGCTAAAAATCTATCTATGACATAATTATTAGTCAATTTGGCAACGATGTAACTAGTTGCTGTTAGAAATTTATAAGTTTGTTTATAAATATCAGGCTCGTTATTTTTAATCCATAAAATCTTTGGAACTATATCACTAGAACACAAGGGTCTTCCATACCACCTATTTATTTGTTCTTCTCCAAAGATCTCTGTTAATTGAATAATCTCTTTTTCTGCTCTAGCATCAATACCATACAAAATTGCATTTCTAAGTGGACGACAGTTCTCATCTACAGGTAAACAATCTGCGCCTAAAGCACTAATTCCAACAGACTTAATCAATTTTGGATTAATTTTAGATTTATTAATTATAGCTTTGGATATATCACAAAAATCCCCCCACCAATCATTTTCAGCATCATGTTCATAATGCTTTGGTTGGGGATTAATCATTGAATGCTCTGTTGTATGCTCTGCGACTACATCCCCTTTACTATCAATCAATACACCTTTACTTGAATTAGTACCTGTATCAATACCTATAAAATACGAATTATTCATTTTCTTAATTCTCCACTTAATAATTATTTGATCCTTAACATTCATTTTTGAAATATAAAAATTTTCAATTACTAACTTTGTGATAAAATTTGTGCGATTTTTAATGCATCATTTTCAGAATTATTTTTTTTATATTTTAATGTATTCAATACAATTAAATTAAATCCATGGTAATGTATTAAATGTTTAAAATTTGTTTCCTTAGCTGTATCTTCAATGGATATAGAAATACTAGAATTATACTCTCTTTCAATATTTTTACATATTTGTATAAAAGCCTCATATCCTTCAATATTGGTTAAGAAGGTATTATTAAATAATATTTTATTTGAAACTGAAATCGCACAAGCTTCAAATGTGTACTTTTCTAATCGAATTCCAATACTAATGGGACTATTTTTATTAACTTTCAAAAAAAATCCTCCACTTTTTTTTAATTATCTTTTAGCTCTTATGTTTATTACTTTATCCATAAAAGTCCTAACCCTATTTTGATCAACTCTAACATTCTCAAAACTATTTGATTCAAAATTACCCCCAACTTTAAAGTATGTACCAACTATTGCAGCATCAGCAACCTCTAACTTTTCTTCTATTGTGTCTATATTGCAACCTGTATTACAAATAACAAAAGCGTTTGGATTTTTTAATTTAACTCTTTTAATCAATTCATTGCTCACATCTTTTCCTGCGGCTTTAGCAGAAATACACAATCCATCTGGATGAGATTTAAATATTGTTGAGTTTGCAATTTCTTGCACATCTCTAGTGTCCAAATTTTTATCAGATTCTGGGTTTATAAAATAAAACATTTTTAAATTATCTAAACCTAAGGCAGACTTTCTTCTTAACAGTTTTGAAAAATCATTATTATATAATCCACCATCTCCAACATATATCCCTGAAAATGTTCCTCGTACAAAATCAGCTTCAACTGCGGCTGCTGTTTCTATAGTAGCTAAAGCATCAGAAATGCAATCAATACCAAAAGGTATTTTAAGAGAAGATTTTAATTCCCCTACGATTGTTGAAATTGCTGCAGGAGTTACAAAACTCATTTGCCTCTCATAAGGCAAACTGAATTCATTTGAAATAAGTACTCCATCTACACCTCCATTTTGTAAAGCTTTCAAATCTTCTTTTGCATGTTTGATGACAGTTCTCATGTTGCTATCTGTGTTATACCTTGGATCCCCAGGAAGAGGATCCAAATGTAACATAGCAATTATTGGTTTATGAACTTTAAATAAATCTAGTTCCCACATAATTTACCCCCTATGTTAAAAAATTTAATAATCAAATTGTCTATAATATCTTCTAATTGATAATGGATGACGTAAAAATAGCTCCATATAGGAATCGATTCTATTATTTACTGCTCTAATTACTAAGTGAGATATTGAACTTCTATACTCTTTCTTAATGCCAGAAAGTTTAAATTCTTTTGTATCTATAATCGTATAATTTTCAGTTACCCTTGGAAGAAATTTTGCTACTCTTTCTGCTAATGGTCTTTGCTCATCCTCTACAATAAATAAAGTTACAGGTGTATCTGAAACAATTATTTCTTGCATTCCATGAAAAAATTCCGAGCAAGAAATAGATTTTGTTCTAATCCACATTTGTTCTTCCCAATAACACATAGCATATGAATAAGTTGCCCCCCATTGTATTCCGGAGGAAACAAAATAATGTGGCAAATCAGGTCTCTCTTTTATAAATTTAACTTTCTCTTTAGCGTATTCGAATGCCCAATCATCAACTTTTTTTTCTATTTCAACTAAGCATTTTGCTAAATACATTTCTAAATTCTTATTATAATCTTCATAAAATGAGAATTCGCCGTTTTTATACATAAGATAATTTGCAACCATGAAAAATTTTAATTGTTCATTTTTAGGATAACAAATTAAATAGTCTTGCTTGTCGTTTTTTGTCAATTTAGTATTTGGTGTATCAATAAAACTAAACACCTTAGCACCAATTTTATGTACGAAATCAACAACATCTACCATTTCTTGAGTATCCCCTGAAACAGACGATATAATGACAATTGACTTATTTGTAAATCTTTTATTTCCTGTTGTTAAAAATTCAGCCGCATTTTCTACAAAAATTGGCAATTTAGACTTACCTCTCATATATACTTCAACTTGCATACTTGAAGCGTAAGTTCCGCCTATTCCAATGAAGAATATAGAATCAAATCCATTATCCCAAATATCATCAATTATATTTTCAATTTTAGCTCGTAATTTTAATGCTCCAGCTACACTTTCTAAACTTTCATTTTCATTAAAATTTCTTAAAGTTGGTCCATTAACTTCTTTCCATAGATCTGATACAATCATGATAACTCCTATTTAAAACAATAATTACTTAAATTATTATTTTGACTTTTTTGTATTTATTAAATTCTGTTTGTAAATAACAAAGATATTGTTATTTACCTAATATTAAATTATTTTTAATTCTTGCCTTAACCTATCGTGATACCAATTTTTATAAATATTTTTATTTATTATAGAAATTAATTCAAAACTAATAGGTGGCTGTATTTTCAATATCCAGATACAAAAAGAATTGAATTGCTTTTTGTATGGCAACGTCCCAGAAAGGCCAGCTATGATCACCTTCCCCTTCAAAATAGCAATAATCAAAATTTAAGGTTTCTACAGCTTTTTTAAATTTCAGATTATCTTGATATAGAAAATCATCTATTCCACAAAGCTGAATAATTCTTGGTTTTTGATTTAACTTATTTGCCACTTGAAGTAATTGAAAAATATCTTGATTATTCTTAATAGACTTTTCAATTCCATGTATTGAAATTATTTCCTTTGAATGCATTATTTCCAGTGTTTCTAAATTCATCCTATTTAGAAAGGTTTTATAATCCAACAAACCGGAAAGACTAGCTACAGCATTATATTTATTTGGATTAGCTAGGGCTATTTTCATAGCACCATAACCACCCATACTTTCTCCAGCAATAAAATTCAAGGATCTATCTTTTGGGATATTGAACCATTTTTGACAAATATTTGGTAGCTCTTCACTAATATAGTCAAAATAGTCTAAACCATATTCCATGTTTGAATAAAAACTTCTATTTACCTCTGGCATTATAACTATAAAATTATATTTCTTTGCATAATATTCAATTTTGGAAAAACGAATCCATTCATTACAATTACCACCTAATCCATGTAAAAGATACAACACTCTTATTGAATCATGAATTAAGGGTGTTACATCATTTGATTCTTCTGGAAAAATAATGTTTATTGACGTTGTCATTTGTAACTTAGAAGAATAAAAATCTCCATTAAAAACTCCCATATTACCAAGCTCCAAAATATTGCAAAGTGTCACTTGCTGTTCTTGCACCCATTTCCATACACTCTTTTATAGGTAATTTTTTAGAGATACCAGATAAAAATCCAACGATATAACTATCTCCGGCACCCATACTATCTACAAAGTTTTCGCACTCTACTATTCCAAACTTGTAAAAGGTGTTTCCATCAAAACACAAACTACCTTTATTACCTAGCATACTTACAACCAAAGACGGTCCTTGAGAAAATAAATATTTCATAAATTCTCTTAAAGTCTCGGTATCTCCATCATCTGAAGAAAAAAATAAATAATCTGTAAAAGGTATTGCTATCCTACTTTCTTTATCACTAGGTCTTGTTGCACAATCAAAGGCTGTTTTTATTCCACTTTTTTTTAGTCTCTCAAAAGATCCTTCAACCTTACCCCATAAATCGCATATTACAATATCATGATTATCACAAATAAAATTTATATCATCTTCTGATAATATGTAGTCTTTTAAAACCCCTTCATCATATTCACCAAATACTCTTTCTCCGTTGACCAACTCAACTTGAGTTACAGCAGTTCTGCCTTCAACAGAATGGACATGTGAAATGTCAACATTTTTTTTTGCCATCTCACTTATAATCAATTCACCATAATTATCTGATCCAACTATTCCAATATATGAAGCCATTTCACCAATTTTATTAGCATACACAGCCATATTAACAGGACCACCTCCAACAAAGGCTTTCCCATTTCCAAAATTCGAATAATAATCTATACAATTACTTCCAATTGCAGCTAATCTCATCATTATATCCTTTTTACATTATTGGAAAATATAAAATATTTTCCAATAATAATTATTTATTTAAGCGTTCTGTTTATTCTTTCTATCCCATAAATAAAAAGCTGGAAGTCCTGTAGCAACAGCTAGTACAGCACATACCAATCCTGCCACTGGAGCCCATAAGAAAGTTGACCATATTAATGTACCTGTCATAATCATTGCGACTATAGGCATTAATAATCCTCCAGGCATTCTATATGCAGGTTTAAAAGATTCTTTTTTCCTTAGAACAAATAAAGTACCAAATGTTAAAAAGTTTTTTAGTAAAGCAACTAAAGTAAAATAACCTAATAAGTCAGATAGAGTAGATGCAAAAATCAAGACTATTGCTACAGCACATTGAACAATAATTGAAAATGCTGGAGTTTCATATTTAGGATGAATTTCCCCAAACTTTTTAAAGAACAAACCATCTTTAGCCATAGCATATTCAATTCTTGGTTGGAACATGATACAACTAGAGAGAGAACCAACTACAACAATAATTGCCATAATTGCAACAATTGTTCCAGCATAGGGTCCAATGACAGGAATCTTAGAGGCTAAAAGTGCTATTGGAGCTGAAGACTGTGCTAGCTCGTTCACTGATAATAGCCCGGAAGAAACAACTGTAAGACCTACATATAAAACTAAAACAATCAATGCTGTTAAAATCAGACCTTTTGGCATATTTTTCTGAGGGTTTTTAATCTCTCCAGACATATAACAAGCAGCACCCATACCATCATAAGACCATGTAGTTGCAGATATACCTGCTAACAATGCTACAAATCCTGTTGTTGCTCCTGTCAATTTTACACTAGATAAGAATAAGTCTCCCCTAATATGGAACAATCCTATTCCGATAATCAATGCAAAAGGAATTATTTTTAATGCAGTGATAATAGTTTGGAATTTTCCCCCACCTTCTACGGATCTTAAATGAACCATCATAAATACTAATACAAGTCCAACTGCAACAATTTTTAACACACCCCCTTGAACTGGAACAAAAAATGCTAGATAATTTGCTATGGCGATTGCCATTATTGAAATTGAAGGAGGATCGGTGGCCCAGAAGCTTACCCATCCGCATAAGAAAGCCAAAGGCCTAGATCCTGCTTCTCTAAAATAAACATACTGCCCACCATCTTCAGGATACGCTGAAGCTAGTTCTGCGTAACAGAAGTTCGAAGGGATTTGAAGCAAACCTCCAATTAGAAAAGCTAATACCAAAAACAAACTACTGCCTGCGGCTCCAGCCACTTCTGCTAGCGATGAAAATATCCCAGAACCAACTGTGGTCCCAACACCTAATGCAATAACAGCGCCTAATCCAAGCTTTCGCTTTAGTTCAACACTATTAACTTCTTTTTCTTTATTTGACATACATAACCTCTTTTTTTTTATTTTTTTTTTAGCAACTATACAAAATATATTTCAATCAAACTCTACCCATATTTTTCCCCTTATATTTTAATTTATCGTTCTATATTTGATGAATTATCAAATATTCCTCTTTAAAAAAATATTTATTTTAACATAAATTATTTTTCTTCTATTGAGACCATAACAGTTCTTTTAGATGGACCATCAAATTCACAAAAAAAGACATCTTGAGCATCTCCTTTTATAATTTGTCCATTAACCAATATAAAATGGCAATGATTTCCTATTAATAATGATTTTATGTGTCCTGTTGGATTCCCAGCTGTAGATCCATAATTTCTCAGCATACGTGCATGAGAATAGGAAGAATCTTCTCTAACTAAATTAGATAAAAATATTTCTATATCACTTTGCAAACACTCTAAAGCTTCATTTACCGTTATGGCTGTTGTAGTATGTTTTGTAATTACAGTTACTACTCCATTTTTTATTTGACTTTTACTAACTATTTTTTCAATTTCTCTTGTAATTATATAAAAATCAATATATTTCTTTGTCTCCAGTTCTATTTGATCAACAAACACTTTTTTCTCCCGTATTACTTATCCCAAGAAAATCTAATGCATTTTGACCTTTGATTAGTTCTACTGTACTATCTCGATAACCTAAGTTCGATAGAGCTTTAGCCATTCTTATTTGTTCAAATCTTGGATTATTAGAACCAAACATTACTTGGTGCCTTAAACTTCTATCTATCCATGTATATGGGATATCTTTAGTAAAAATTTGGCTATAAAACTCTCGAGCACTATCAAAATACAATACACTTGTATCTGAATAGATGTTTGGATATTTCAATAACAACATGGCAGTTTCTCTAACCCATGGCCATCCAAAACCACTTATACATAACTTTAAGGTTGGATATTTAATAGCTACTTCTTCAAAATGTAGAGGGTGTACATATTTACTTAAAGCATTAGGCTCCCAATTTAATCCACATTGAAACATAATTGGTTTATTATAAGCTAAACATAATTGATATATATCCGCAACTTTCTCCTCATTTGGAAAAAAATACTGTCTTGCTGGATACAAAACTAAACCACTTAATTTTAAATTTGAAAATGCAAATTCTAATTGTTGCAAATAATTATCACTATTAGGATCCACACTTGCAAATCCTAAAAATTTTTTTTCTCCTAAATCTATAAGTTTTTTTACCTCTTCATTACTGACCAAAACAGTTTTATCTGTTGATGAACAATCATTAGCCATTAGAACCATTCTATCTATACTTGCACAATTCATCTGATTAGAAATATGATTTAAAGAAGCCAAACCATTGTGATGGATATTTAAACGATTATGCCTTAGAGTTTCCTTAGTTTTATCCAAATTTATATCTGCATAGAAATCCGGATGAACATTAATATCAATAAACATTTTTTATCCTTTTTTAGTTAAAATTGACTTCTTTCATCAAACTTCTAATGTTGTCAATTGAACGTTTTGAATACATACGAGGCTCGTTTATATATCCAGTGACTAGTTCTAAGGTTGCACTTTTTTGGTAATTAATTCGTTTTAGTTCATAAACCAATTCTTTAAGTGGGATAGAGCCTTCACAAGGAACTATATGGCTATCACTGCCTTGTACGCCATCAATTATATGCATATGATGCATCTTATCTTCTAGCTTATCAAAATAAGCCATGATACTTTCATGTTGAACAAAAGGAGGAACAATATCACACATACCAACTAAATAGTTACTATCAACTTCATTAAATAGCTGTTTTAAATCATTTGCCCTAGTAAAGAAATTAGATTCATAAGGTGTTAAAGGCTCTACTATTAATCTAATATCTAATTTTGTTGCATACTCAACTAACTCTCTAATAGTCTTATAAAGTCTTGGCCACAAATAATCATAAGATTCTAAATAGCCTCCATTTGCAGGGCTTGTTAACATATATTTAGCCCCCATTTCTTTAGCCATTTCCAAGCTTAATTTTAAATAATTTAATGCATCAATTCTCTGATTTTCAGATCCTATCATATAATTGTAGGGGTAAGCATTATGCTCTGGTGTATAAACTAATATGGGCATTTCATACTTATCGATTAACTTTCTTACCTGCTTAATATCACCATTTTTTAAATCAGGAGCAAAAGCATGGGGCCGACCTCCCCATAATTCAATATAATCATAACCATATTCCTTTGCATCAATAAAACAGTGTTCTAGAGGATTCCGTTGGTACCCCGATGTAAACATTCCTATTTTCACAACCTAATCTCCTTTTTTTTTAAATAATAGCTACTATATCCAAGGATTAAATACTTGAACAATTTCTGCTGCTATTTTTGATCCAATTTCCATACTTTCTCTAATTGATTTATGTTCTAAAATACTAGCTAAAAAACCAGAAATATAACTGTCTCCGGCTCCTACTGTATTAACTACTTTTTTTATTGGGGTTATTGGACAATATGTAAATGAATATCCATCATAGGCTAAGCTCCCTTTAGAGCCAAAAGTTGCCACTGCAACTTTCATTCCCCTATTTACTTTATCCACCAAATAGGATTCGATAAATTCATCTCTAGCTTTATGATATGAGAAGAAGCCGTAATCAACATAATCTATTGTTCTGTTTATCACAGGACTGTTTAACTCATCTGCATAATCAAAACTAATTATAGGATTGCCATAGTTTTTTATTTGAGATATAGCTTCTTCGGCATTTCCCCAAAGAGCAGAATGGACTAAATCGTGTGAAGCAGCAAAAGCTATATCAGTTTCATCAAATTCAATATGCTTTAAAACACCTTCGATATAATCTCCATGAACTCGATCATTTTTATTTAGAGTCATATATGTAATTGCAGTTAAACCATTTGCTGTTTTTAAATGACTAATATCTATATTTCGAGATGACAAAAATTCTTTAACTAATTTACCATTGGAATCATTACCTACAGTGCTTAAAAGTGAAATAGAATAACCAAACAATTGTAAATTTACACCAGTATCAACAACGTTGCCAGTTACATATTGAATGTTTCTATGAATTTTATTATCGCTATCGATGTATTCTCTATAAAAATCAATACAATTATCACCAATCATTGCCGCTCTCATTATTTTCTCCTTGCATATATAACTGGTTGCATATATATACCACTTTTTAAAATTATTATACCAGTTTTTTATTATATTGCAAGCTATTTCTTAATTTTTTATTGAAAATTGTATAGCGATGAAATATACTTAAAATAAGAATAGTAAAAAAGCAGCAAAAATTAATGAGAGCATTAACACAAGATTTATTTATAGCAAATGAAATAAAAGCATTGATTGAAGAAAAGAAACTCAAACCTGGGGAGAAGATACCAAGTGAACGAATTCTTTGTGAGATGTTCAATATACAACGGCTAACAGTACGTGGCGCATTAGCGATCCTGGAAAATGATGGAATAATTAGTTCTAAACCCAAAGTTGGATATTATATCAACAAAGAAAGAGTTAAAAGAAATGTTAATTCTATAGAATCTACAATAAAAATTATTTCGGGAAACTCATATGAAACTAGTTCCTTAGTTAAATTTGAAGAAATTGAAACAGATAAATATATTTCTAGGGAAACTAGAATTCCTCTTGGTACGAGAATTTATGAAGTTAAAATTCTAAAAAAATTAGAAAACACTCCTGTATGCGTAGATTATTTGTATTTAAAAAAACAAGACTTTCCGACTTTAACAAAATTTGATTTTGAAAAAAATAACTTATATGATATTTTAGTTAATAATTTCAATATAAAACCTGTTTCTAGTATTCAAAAAATTAACGTAATTCAAGTTGAAGAAAATTATAGAAGCTTATTAGGCCTTAAAGAAGAAGATAGTGTTGTTTTGCAAGCTGGTAGCTTATATGATAAAAACAACAAATTTATTGCATTTGTCGAAAGTTATATTAACTATAATTACTTTGAATATGTTCTTATCTAGGAGATTAAATGAATTATCAAAAACCTTTATATATTCAATTAAGAGAACTTATTATAGAACGAATTAACGCCGGAGAATATTTGCCAGGAGAGAAACTTCCTAGCGAAAGAGAAATGTCAAAAATTTATAAAATTAATAGGATGACAGTAAAAAAAGCGATTGAAACAATTGTTGAAGAAGGAATTTTATACAAAATCAAAAATAAAGGTACTTTTGTAAGCAAACAAGAAAATAATAAAATATTATATTTAAATGATCACTCAAAAGGAAAAAGCATTGGCCTTGGGGCCTTTATTAATTCTACAGGAAGAAAACTCACTAATACCGTATTAGAAAAAGGAGTTATTGAAAATTCACATTACCTAGAGAAAAGGCTCAATCTTAATAAAAATGAAGAAATATATATATTAAACCGTCTAAGATCAATAGAAGGAGAAAGTGTAGCACTAGAATATTGTAGTGTCCCTAAAAAATATTTCCCAGATATTGATTCTCATGATTTTGAGAAAGCTTCTCTATATGATTACATGAAATCTAAAAATCACTTTCCCGTTTCATTTACACAATCTATGATTATTCAAAAAACAAATCATCCAATTGATAAAATCATGTCAATTAATGATGAGAGTTTTGTATATGTTTTAGAATATATTGGCAAGGATAAAGACGGTAACATTGTTGAATTTACTAAATCTTATCTAAGAAGTGACAAAGCAATCTATGGATTTGAAATTTCATAAAAAAAGATTGCCCGATAATTCAGGCAATCTTATATTTACTACATCCTATAAATTATTATATACAATTTTTCCATCAACAATTGTAAAGCATATTTTTACCGTATCCATATCATCAATATCTGTTTCAAATATATTTTTATCAAATACAGCTATATCTGCAAGTTTACCAACTTCTATTGTTCCTAATTCTGCTTCTCTGTACATATCATACGCTCCACCGATTGTCCATGCTTTTAATATTTCTTCAACGCTTAACGTATTTTCTGCATTAAATGCTCTAGTAGTTTTGGAAAATTTACCGGTAACTGTATGGAAAAATGATTTAGGAATGTCATCTATGACAAGGGGCAAATCAGTCCCACAACATGCATAAACTCCAAAATCTAACATTTTCCTTCTATTCCAATAGTTCTTACCTCGTTTTAAGCCTATTTTATCTTTTATCATATTAACTTTACTATCATAATCAGATATTGCTTGAATTTGTGGATAGAATTCACAAATAAGACCTAATTTCCCCATTTTTTCGATATCTACAACATCTGCATATTCTGCTTCTGTAATTGCATGTCTGTTAACCAGATGATTATTTATATCTTTTTTACATTTTGAGAATATATTTATAACTTTTGCTACTGCAGCGTTACCTTGAGCATTTAAAGAAAATCTAAAATCATTTGCATCAGCTTCAAGTACTTCAGATTCAATCCTTTCCCAGTCAATGTCCAAATTGCAATAAATATCTGTGTTGGTATATGGTTCTTTTAAAAAACCATCCATTTGGCTAATAGAGCCATCAGTCATACGATTAAAGCCTGAAAAACGAACAAAATCCCCTCTAAATTTATCTCTCATTAACCGTCCATATTCAAAGTTTGCACCTTCTTTAACAGGTTGACTCATAAAATTTACTCTTAAAGTTAATTCTCTATTATCTTCTAATTCGTCTAACACTTGCGTGAAAGTACTAAAAGTATCATATCCAATTTCTTTAACCATAGTTACGCCGCGAGAATTTAACAAAGACACATATTCTTTGTATAACTTTTTAGAAAAATCATGATCATCTAAAACTTCTTCAATTAATTTCCAAAACACTTCGTTACAATCTGCTTCTAAATCAAAACCATAATGATTTCGAGAAGCTTCATTTATCCAAAAAGATTCACCATCTTGAGAAAAAAGAACAATTGGGCTTTCAAAATATAATTCGTTTAAAATTTGAAGTTCAGCTATGTTAAGTTCAAAACAATACCCATGTGCGAATATTGTTTTTTTAGGATTTAGTGTTT
Source organism: Sphaerochaetaceae bacterium (assembly GCA_963677735.1). Classification (GTDB taxonomy): domain Bacteria; phylum Spirochaetota; class Spirochaetia; order Sphaerochaetales; family Sphaerochaetaceae; genus Pleomorphochaeta. The sequence continues at coordinate 119,530 of OY782505.1, read as the reverse complement.
TACTATATTGTTTTATTTCATCAATCATTTCTTGAGTATTCTTTGCACTTGATAAATCGAATCCAATATATCTAAGCATCCAACCTGAAAAAAAGACATGTGAATCAGCAAATCCTGGAGATATAGTTTTATTTCCTAAATTATAGACTACTGTATTTTCATCAATTAATTGAGAATCGATATGACCATTTGAAACTTTTATAATTTTATTGCCACAAATTGCAACATATCCATTTATTGGATTTTCGTTTAGAGCTGTAAAAATACATTTAGATTTTAATATTATTTGAGCTTTATTCATAATATGCTTCCTTTTTATTATTTTTTATTTCATAAAAAGAAAAACTATTGGTTAAAGTTTTTTAGAAGTATAATTTTTGTATTTTTGCTTTGTATCAAACACAATATCATCTACAACCTTATTAATCAATACATAAAAATTTGATAAAGCATTAGAATTTTCTGAATAATTACTTCAAAAGAGAATAAAACATCAATGCTACAACTTTTAATACTCAAAAGTATAGATTGTAATAGGATTTTATTAATATCAGACTAAAATCAAAATAATACTTTTTAAACATATAATATAAGTCAAAACATCAAGCCTAAAATACTTTAATTTATTTTTATATTAAATTCAAAATTATCGTGCTAATTAGTATAGATTTTATCCATTTCTTTAATGAAATCACCCCACCCTATATTAATTGATTGTTCATATTTTGTTAAATAATAATAAAACTTATATAGCATTTTAAGATTTTTTCTTTCTACATCTGATTTTTTATAGAGATAATATATTAATTCAAACAATCGTAATGAACTAATATTATCTAAGCCAGTTTCCCATTTTTCTGCATTTTCTATTAAATTAATTGCATTTATATCATGAGAAGCAAAATAAATAAGATTTTTTACAGCTAAAAATGCTAACGATTTAACTTCCCCTCGATCATCTTTATTATCTTCTTCAATCAAATATTTAGTATGTTTAGCTATTTAACTTTCAATTGTATTTCTCAAGATTTTTTCCAACGGAGTTAAAGAACTATCTCTATGAATTCTAAGACTAGATTTGCTATCTATATAATCTTTTGAGTTTTTATTAACCAATTCCTCATAGACAGCTTCATGTATTGAAATATTAGGAAATAAATCAAAAATTGGATCAAGCCAATTTGTTTTATATTTTTCAAAATTAATAGATTTACCAAATCTAGTTGGACTTATCAATAGATTGGCATCAAAAGTGATTAGTTGAGAAGGATTTTTAAACAAACTTTCCAAAGCAGGATTAAATACTAGATTAATTTTCATCCTCTAAATCCTCAGAAAAAAAATCATCTAATTCATCTAAGCTGTTTTTATCAATTACAATATCATACCCAAAATCACTTGGAGTCATATTAAACATTTTTAGAATCTTTTCAAAATCATCTTCACTAATTAAATTATCTTCGAAATTCTTTATTATTATTTCAATTATTTCAGGAGAAGTACTAGTTCGTTTTGTTCTGTTGTTTAATAAGTTAAAAACTTCAGGATTAATTGTCTTGCAAATTCTAGCAAAAGTAGAATTAGAGTCTCTAACATCTTGCATTAATAATTCTTCTTTTTGATCTTTACCAATAGAACCAATTTCAAATAACTTTTCAACTATGTAATTATAAGGAAGCCACCATTTACAATAAATTCTAGATATAAATCTGATAATTTTTTGTAAATCTATTTTCTTCAATGAGTTTGTTTTAAACTCTTCAAATACAATCTTTTGTAATTCTTCCTTTGGTAAGATAAATTCAGAAGCAAAATAATTAGCCTTCATTTCTAATAAATCATTTTGACCATCATTTATTCTACTTAAGTGATACCCAGTCTTTACAAAAAAATGATACAATTCATATGCTAGTGCAAATAATTGTTTATCATAATAATCGGCTGTATTTATCCCGACAAATGTTAAATCTTGGTTTTCAATATAAACAATAGCAGCAGAAAAAGAAGGCGTGTCTTTTTCACTAGTTATAGGAATCTCTAATAATATAATATGAAGTTGTTCAAGCAAATTTACTAGATCATTTGCGATTGGTGCTGATCCCACAAAACCTAGTTTTCTTTTTTCTTCTTCAGCAATTTTACTAATTTCAAACTTTTGAGCATCATTAATTTTTAGTTTTGCCATTTTCGAAAGATTTCCTTATTTGAATTTGGTGCCTGAGTGTTAACATCATAGAGATTAGTTTATCTACACCTTCTGTTTCTGTTTCATTTAATGCTTCACTTTTTAAAGTAACAAAAGAATTGTTTATATTTCTCTCCACAAATAATTCTTTAATATCAAAATCAAGAACAGTTGCTAAAGACTCTAATTGTTTAAGAGAAGGAACATATGTATTATTTTCAATTCTACTAATCATAATTCTATTTATTGATGTCTGATCAGAGAGATCTTGTTGGCTTATTTTTTTCTCTTTTCTTCGTTCGACAACTAAATCAGCCAACCTTTTTGTTGAAATAATTTCCATAAATAACCCCTTTCATGAATATCTATCGACACAATTACATGCTAATTTTAGTTACATTATTTGTCAAGCTAATACAGTACTTGTAATTTAAAATAACAAAAATTATTTTTTTTGTTAATTTCGAGCAAATTTGAGCATATAAATTAATCACCCCTAAACAAATTCTACTTTTAAAAGCCTCGTAATAAATAATTTAAGGGTCCCTTTTTTCGTTCACCAATTAGACAATCTTACTAATTAAATTGTAATCTCCATAATAATTGTATATGATACTCTGAAAGTCCAATTGATTTGAAAGTAAAACCCAGATATTAATCGTGAAAATTCCAGTAAAATATCAAAGAAACTTGAAACGTTTTTTTGTCCTTTATCCTCTGTTTAAAATCAAAAAAATAGAAAAGAGAATAGAAGATTCTTACAATGTCCCATATATGTAAAATAAGAAATTTAGCTATTTCTGGAAAGAGTATTACAGTAATAATTGAAGGAACAGGATTTTCTTACAAAACAGTTAGAAAATATTTAGATAAAATAAGATTCTAGGGAAGAAATGCCATCACATTAGAATTATTTAAAGATAGAAAAGCAGATGATAATAATAAAGATTTATAGATAAAATAAAACTTAACTTTAAAAGAACTAACTTAACATCACCACAAATTGAAACTAAAATTTACGATAATCCTATTATCTAAAGTAGACAATTAAATCTATTAACACTATAATAAGTCACAAACATTAGAAAAAACTATGAATATGTTATATTTTAATCACATTTTTTTATAATAAAGAAGAGGCTATTATATGAGCGAAAGATTTGATAAGGAGCGTTTTTCCACAGATTTTAAAAAATATAGGTTGGAAAATAATTTGACTCAAGCAAATTTTGCTAAGCGCCTAGGACTTAATACTCATACTATTGTATCAAAAATTGAATCTGGAAAAATTTATCCAAGCGAAGTAATATTTAATAATTTTTGTAAAATGGCTAGATTTAATAAAAATAAATATTGGAAAATGGATACGGACAAAACACCTTTTGCTTTTCTAAGAGGAAATTCAAAAGGTGTAACTACTGAAGATATAGAGAAGTTATGCAGAAACATTGCAACTCAAGAATATTTATTAGTACTAAAGAAAAGATATTATGAGAAGTAAATTTTTAATAAATATGACTCCAAATTTTGAGTTCGAGAAATTAAGGTTAAGTGAACAAGAAAAAGCCACAATAAAAAAACTAGCAAAAGAAGAGAGGGCCTCTTACGGAATAGCACCTATTGGACGTGACATTTTTTCTCTTATGAATTCAAAAGAGAATTTAAAAATTATTCATTACGATTTTAAAAATACATCAAAAAATATTGATGCAATGATTTATAAGTATCCCGATAGTGTATACACGTGGATTTTAATCAATAAAAATAAACCTCTTATACATCAGATTTTTTCTCTTGCTCATGAATACTATCATTTTAAAAAAGATATTCCCAATGGAATAGATGGAATCCCTTGCGATTTTCATTCAACCAACTTAAGGGAGATAAAAGCAAATAGATTTGCTGCAGAATTTCTACTACCTACTGAAGCAATTAGCAACGCAATTGAAAACATTAAAATAAAAAATGATAAGATAAATGAATTAAACTATTTATACTTAATTTTAGAATTGTCCTCCAGATATTGTGTCCCTTTAGACGTATGCCATTTTAGAATACAAGATGAAAAACTCTATGATACTAAAATAGAAACAAACTTTTTTGATAATCAAATACAGAACATTACAAATTTTTTAAAAGAAAAAGATCCATTTTCAGAACTATTAAGTTGTGAGAATAATTATATAGTAAATGATAATATTAAATTATTACAAACACTTTTTTTAGAAGGGAAAATAACTGAATCAGATTTTATTGAAATGGCAAATGACCTAGATTTAAACGAACCTTTTATAAATAGTGTTATTGAACAAAAAAATTCACAATATATTGACGAAGATAATGATGAAGATGAAATATTTACTAACTTAAGAAGGCCATGATGTGGATAAATTACCTAGTAAATCTGAAAAAATAATCTTTGATGCATGTATTTTTATGGTTGATATTTCTCTCCAAAATTATAATTTTAGAACTATCCAAAGTGCACTGTTGGATCCTTGTTTTGAATATTTTGATACAATTTTTATTCATGAATATGTTTATAATAATGAATTAGATTTTAACTCTAAGGAATATATAGATAATAAAATAAAACTTGGTAAAGCTAAAATTCTCAAAACACCAAAAAGGAATCTTAAATATGATGAACTTCTGAGTGAATTAGAAAATCATGAGCTTTTAAAATCATTTTCAAGAAGAAAAAATAAAGGGGAAATACATTCTTTAGCATATGCAAAGTTATTTAACATTCCTTACTTTTCCACGAATGATAAGGATGCAATCATCGTTTGTAACGAACTGAACACATTTAATTCTATTAAAATAATAGGGCTTGAAGTTCTCCTTGTAATTGCAGAAATAACACTCAATTTTGAAGATTCAAAAGAGACAAGAAAAATTAGACGGTCCTTGTATAAAAAATATTGCAGACGAAACACACTACCATCAACCTATAATGAATACTGTAATACTTACAATTCTTAGTTTTTTCTTCCACCAAAACATATCTAAACCCTAAATATATATATTAACAATGCATTAGAAATTTAAAACTCATTTAAAAGTATAGCAGCAATCCAATCAATTGATATTTTATACTTAATTGGTAACAATTCAATTAAAAATTGAAAGATTATCAAAGACAAAAGTAGAAAATTATACCGGATTAATTTAATTTTAGATCTTTACATAAATATTAAATAAAGAAATAATGCTTTTTTTGTATGCAATCTTTTTTCCATTCTAGTAATACTTTTTAGAATTCTTAAAAGAAAGGTTATCATTAAAAATCCTATGTTCAACTTTATTTATCTCTCTTTCTAACCAATCAAAAGGCCAAACTTCAGTTTCTCATTCTACTGAAAAACAATAAGTTTTATTAGTCTTCATCATCTCATCTATCCTTTTTTTGCCTTTACAATTCGAGTAATAATTTGAGAAAAATCTACATCTTTAATAGCACCATATTTATCAATAAAATAATTATTTAAGTAATCTTCTCCCTTTCTAACTCCTGGGCCATTTTTGGAAGTTGCAGTTGGAAAATCGGATAAAGAATAATGATAACTTAGATGAGTTTGATCATCTCTTTCAACAAACTTAATTTCATCTCTTCTAAATAATGAACTGTTTAAAAAAATAGGATTATGTGTGTTAAATATTAGTTGAGCATGATGAATATTTATTTCATCATTGTGGAAGATATTAACGATATTCATCAATGCATTTGGATGAATGGAAGCATCAAATTCATCAACTATTAAAACACCTCCATTAACTAAAATTTTAAGTATAATTGGAAATATATTTACAAACCTAACAGTTCCATAAGATTCAAAGACCTTAGCTGGGATAGCAGTTTTTGATTTATTAAATACTGAAACTAGTCTAGATTTGCTACTTTCTTCATCCTTAACATATCCCAAGGCATTTGAATTTATTCCAAATGTTTTAGCAGCCTCATCAATAGTCTTTTCAATATAGACTGAGTTTTCTTTATTATCCTCAATGCTTTTAGTGAAGTTTAATAAATCTGCTCTACAATAAGTATTTAACTTTTTTTCAAACCAATTTGTTAAAATAGAAACAATTTTAGAACTATAAATATTTTTAAATCCATTTTGCAAAAACAATTCATTGTCATGAATATTACTTAAAGCAATAGCTTTTAGATTATCAAATTGAATAACTACATCATCTCTTAATATGTCTTTTAATTCTTTAGTTTTAAACACCTCAAGTGAAGTATCTGTCCTAAAAAAAACTTTTTTAGAGTTTATACTTAACTCTTCTTCAACAATCTTTCTTTTATAATCTATTTCTAAAAACTTTCCTAAATCTAATTTTATTGAATATTCAAATAACAATTCCTCTTCAATAAATTTAATATAGAAACAGACTGGTAGTGCTTCAACTAATGCATTGTTTGCAATTAGTTCTAGTGAGTATGCTGCAAAATTAGGAGATTGAGTTTCTTCACTATTATTAATATGACCTCTTAATACAATTTGTTTAAAAGTATCTATTGCACTTATAATATTTGTTTTACCTGCAGCATTTGGTCCATAAATAACAGAAGAACAAATAGCTTTATAATTCTTATTACCTATTTGTTTATTAATAATACTGTAGTCTAAGCCTTTTTGTTTAGCAGCAGGAATAAGTGAAAAAACAATTTCATCCTTAAACGATTTAAAATTACTTGTTTTAAATTCTAATAACATACTATCCTCCAAATAATAATTTATGCGGATATATTGCTATTATAAGCATCAAAATTGTAAAATCCAAGAAAAATTTTATAATATTGCGAATTTTTCGCAAAATGATTAAATTTAAATAATTAAAAATTAGCATTATTTAGGCTAATTCAAACACCTATTTCATAATTAATAAGTAGATTCTTTACCTTAAAATAAAACATTGCTATTTAACAAAATAAAGTTAATAAAACAATAGTCTAATTTAAATTAGACTAATTCAAATTAGACTATTTACATATATATTTATTATTTTATAATTTAATTAAGGAGACCCTTTATGTTTGTTGGAAGAGAAAATGAATTAAAACAGTTAGATAATGAATAGAAAAACAACCATAGCTTTGTCATCATTTATGGACGGATAAGATGTGGAAAAACAACACTAATTCAAAAATTTATTGAAGATAAAGATTCTATGTTTTTCCAAGCAACTGAAGATGAAGATGTTGTTAATATTTCTAATTTTATCAACACCTTATATTTATCAACAAACAATCCATTATTAAAAAATTACAAAACTAATTCTTGGGAAGATGCTTTTACTCTATATTTAAACACAATTGATAAAAGCAAAAAGAACATTTTAGTTATTGATGAATTTTCATATATTGTTTCAAAAAATAAGGCTTTCCCTTCCCTTTTACAAAAAATTTGGGACTTATATTTATCTAAAGAAAATATAATGCTTATATTGTGTGGATCTTTAGTACCAATTATGAAAAAAAGTGCTTTAAATTACAATTCTCCTCTATACGGAAGAAGAACAAGTCAAATTGAGATAAATCCTTTACCTTTTACGGATGCAACAAAAATGATGAAAACTAATAATTTTAAAGATCAAGTTAGATTTTATTCCATAACAGGAGGTATCCCCTTATATCTAAATTTAATTCAAAATAATGATATTGAAACATTTGTAAAACAGACTTGTCTAAATACAAGTGGCTACCTATTTATTGAGCCTGCCATATTATTATATCACTCATACAATCTAAACAACTCCTATCTTTCTGTTATAAATGCTATAGGAAGTGGACATACAAAACCAACAGATATTGCAAGTTTTTTAAATAAAAAAACAAATGAAATTAGCCCTGCCTTACATTTGCTCGAAGAACAACTGATAATAAAAAAAAAACTACCAGCAACTGAAAACAAAAAAAGCCGTAAAGGAATCTATTTAATTAATGATAAATTTCTTAATTTCTATTTTCACTTCATTAAACCTTTCGAGTCGCAGATTGAAAGAGGTTTATTTGATAGTGCATATAAACACTTTAATGATACTTTTTATTTTCAATTCCAAGGAAAGGTTTTTGAAAGTGTTTGTAGAGAATTATTTATAACTGAAATTAAAAATAAAAAATTTGAATGGAATATTGATACTTTAGGCTCTTACTTTAATAGGGATCATTCTATAGAAATCGATGTAGTATCACGTGATAAAAAAAATAACAAACTATTTCTAGGCGAGTGTAAATTTTTTAATAAAAAAACAGTAGATATTTCAACTTTTAATAACCTTGTTGAAAAATCTAAAATCTTTAAAACTGAAAAAATAACATATGGGTTATTTTCTGTAACTGGTTTTACTAAAGAAGTATTAGATTTAGCTAAAAACAATGATAATCTTTTGTTATTTAATGAATATAGCTATATACAAAAATCAGAAATTCACAAAGCTAAAAATATTTAGTCTAATTCAAATTAGTCTAATTTGAATTAGACTAATTTTATATAAAAAGGTCCAAATATCTCAAGTTTAAAATGTTAATATACATCTCAATAAACTTAATTTATGTTACATAATGATTAATAAAGACTCTCGATATTTTACTTTTTTCATATAGTTTAGTAGAAAAGTATTGATTTTAAATTTTATAAGGGTCAATTAATTTTTATTTTTATTCCTTGAAATTTTATCTCCCTATGCAATAATAGATAAACTGTAGGGGTTAATTAGATATGGATAGAAATAAATTTAGTAAAAGTCATAAGGGAGCATTTGTAATTATTTATTCAATTACATTGTCTCTTTTAATTGTAATTACAATTTTACTTTTTAATTCCTACAAAAACTCAAAAAAGCATTACACCTTTGGTGCTACTTATATGACTATGGACAATCAATACTTTATAGCTCTTAATTCTAAAATGGAAGAAATTATTGATGCAAATGGAGATTCTTTAATTACTCGTGACCCCGCACAAAGTCAACTTAAGCAAAATCAACAGATTATAGATATGTTAAACGAAGGAGTAGATCTTCTTTTCATAAACCCAGTTGATTGGAGTAGTATAACCCCTGCTCTACTTGAGTGTAGAGATAGAGGTGTTCCAATTATTAATGTTGATACTAATGTTTTTGCTAAACAATTTGTTGAAACAATTATCTTAAGTGATAACTATGGAGCTGGTGTTCAAATCGCTTATGATATCATGGAAAAGAAAAAGAATCCAAGAATTGTAATTATGAATCACGAAGGTATTTACTCAACGAGTCAAAGGATTAAAGGGCTTCTTGATACCTTTGATGAAAATAATTATAAGTATGATATTATTTTTAGAGGTTATAGCTCTTCTACCCTAAATGACTCCATGGTTAATATGCAAAAGTTTTTAGATGAGGATAAAAGTGAATTTGATGTTGTAGTTGGAGGTAATGATCCAACAGCCCTTGGGGCCCTAGCTGCAATTCAGAAAGCTAAAATAGATAATGATATTTTAATCTATGGAATTGATGGATCCCCTGATGCAAAGGCTATGATAAATAAAGGTTATATGGAAGGAACTAGTGCTCAGTTCCCTTTAAAAATGGCACAGCAATCTGTTGAAAGAGCTTATAAAGTTTTAAATAATGAAGAAATTGAACCATTAATCTATGTACCGGTAGAACTGATAACTAAAGATAATATTGATAATTTCGATATAACAGGATGGCAGTAGATTTATGAATGATAATAAAATAAGAAAAATTAAATATGTCATGCTTGGTATTAACATCTTTGCCATAATTTTTATTTTAATTCTAATAAATACAACAACTACTTTAGTTTGTATCGATAATAATGCAAGAGTTTTTATAAATAGTTTACAAAAACTTCCTTACAAACCTAATAGACTATTAATTCTTAGTATTTTATTAAGCATTTTACTTATTATGACATTTTATCTGAGACAATTTGTTTTTCAAAATAATAAGAAAAACATTTTACTTACAATTTTATTTGATACTGCTATTTCAATTATTCTAATGAAGTTTGTTGACTTTAATTACAATGGTATAATCCTTTGGGTTTTAGCTAATGTTGTCTACTACATTGAAAGTAAAAACAAATACATAGCTATTTCAGTTGGGGTTCTTTTGTATATATTAACAACTTTCTCTATTTTAGATGTTTATGTTAATTTATTTGGTTTAAGTGAATATATTAATTACTATCCAAAACAAATTAGACAAATAATTCTAACCTTTTATTATACTCTAACAGGTTTTAACTTAATCTGTTTCATTGTATTTTGTGTTCTTGTTATCCAAGAACAAAGAGGTAGAATTAATGAAATTAATGCCCTTTATAAAAAATTATCTGTTGCTAATGAAGAGCTAAAACAATTAGCTGATATAAAAGAAAAAATGGGAGAGACTAAAGAGAGAAATAGACTAGCTCGTGAAATCCATGATACTTTAGGGCACTCTCTAACTGCAATATCTTTTGGAGTTGATGCTTGCCTAGCTACTTTAGATAAAGATCCTATTTCTACTAAAGAGAAACTTCAAGTTATATCTGATGTTGCTAAAAGTGGTATAAAAGAAGTTAGAACTAGTGTTACTACTCTTAGAGCAGATAGCAGTGAAGAATTAAGTTTGTCTAAATCAATAATTGAAATGATTGAAAAAACAATTCATGCCATTGGTATTAAGATAAACTATACAATTGAAAAGAACTTCAATTTAGAAAAATATGAAGAAAATGCCATATACCGTGTTGTTCAGGAAAGTATTACAAATGCAATTAGGCATGGACATGCCTCAATTATTGATATAAAGCTAATCAAAGATGAAAAAAACAACTTACTTTTGGAAATTAAAGATAATGGTATTGGGTGCAAAAAAATAAAACCTGGTTTTGGAACTAGACATATGAAAGAGAGAATAGAAAGTATAAAAGGTTCAATTGAGTATATTAATAACAACGGATTTACGGTTAGAGCTAAAGTACCTTTAAGAGATAGGGAGAAAAACAATAATGATTAAAATCTTAATTGCAGATGATCAACAGCTAGTTAGAGAATCACTGATGATAGTGCTAAATTCCCAGGAGAATTTTGAAGTAACTAGCATTGTTGAAAATGGATATTTAGCTCTGCAGGCTATAAAAGAAGAAAAGCCCGATGTAGTATTAATGGATATTAGAATGCCAAAACTCGATGGTGTTCAATGTACTAAAATGATTAAAGAAAAATATCCCGATATAAAAATAATTATATTAACTACTTTTGACGATGATGACTATATTTTCAACGCACTTAAAAATGGAGCTAGTGGATATCTTCTAAAAGGAACTTCTACTGAGGATTTATGCAAGGCTATAAATACAGTTTATAGTGGACAGTCTATGATTAACCCAGATGTTGCATCTAAAGTTGTTAAGTTATTTTCAAAACTTGCAAATGCAAGTGTACAAATTGATATAGACGAAAGTATTGTAAGAACAATTACAAATAGTGAATGGAAAATAATCCACAAAATAGAAAAAGGTTTATCTAATAAGGAAATTGCTAATGAACTAAATTTATCTGAAGGTACTGTTAGAAACTATCTAAGCTCTATACTAGATAAATTAGAACTAAGAGATAGAACTCAATTAGCAATTTGGGCTGTTCAAAAAAGACTCTTTGATAGGACATAAATATTATATGAAAAAAATCTTAGCAACATTACTCCCCCTAATCTTAGTAATCCCCATTATTCTAATGGCAGTTTTTGTTACAAGTAAAAGAGAACCTACTTTAGAAGTTGGTATTTTTGCAGGTAGTAACTGGAATGTTGCAAGTGAAGATAGTTATAGAAATATTGATGATGCTATTAAAGAATTTAAAAAAATTCACCCTAATGTAAATGTTCACTACTATTCAGGAATAAGACGTGATGATTACTCAGCTTGGCTAAGTGAAAAAGCTCTTAAAGGCGATCTCCCTGATGTATTTTTTATACTCAATGAAGATTTTAATAAATATGCTGAACTTGGATTATTACTCAATCTTGAAAAGTTAATTGAAAAAGATCCAACTATCTCAAAAGATGATTATTTTGAATCAGCATATTCATCAGGAACTTATTTAAATAAACAATTTGCTCTTCCTTATGAGGTTAATCCTAACCTTATGGCTATCAACAGAACTCTTCTTGAAAAAAATAATATTGAGCTCCCCTCCTCTTTATGGACTTGGGATGAGTTTATACAAATATGTAGAGAAATAACTAAAGATGATAATTCAGATAAAAAAATAGATACCTTCGGAGTTAGTGATTTGAATTGGTTAGATGTTACCTACACAAACGGAGTTACTCTGTTCAATGACATAGGATCTACCACTAACTTTAATGACCAAAGAGTTATTGAATCTATACAATTTATGCAAAGAATAAATTCAATAAACGACAATCAACAATTAACTCAACTAGATTTCGATAAAGGTAAGGTTGCCTTCATGCCAATTAGTTTTGCTAAGTATAGAACTTATACAGCCTATCCATATAAAATTAATAAATATCTAGATTATCAATGGGATTTTACCACTATGCCAAGTGGTCCTAGTGGTGACAACATTAGTGAAATGCAATCTCTCTTGATGGCAATAAATGTGAATTCAAAAAATAAAGCATTAGCTTTTGATTTACTTAAAACCTTTACTCATAATTTTAAAATCCAAGAACAAATCTATAAATTCTCCCAAGGGGCTTCTCCTTTAAAAAAAGTTGCAAAAAGCGATAATATTGCTGAAATACTTTTAGAAAATATGGAAGAAAATGATATGAAATATAATAATAGTTTATTATATACAATAATGGAAAAAAGTATTTCTCCACAAAAATTTAAAGAATACAATGAATGTATGGCTATAGCTCAACAAGAAATAGATAGCATAATCAGTGATGAACTCGATACCTCTATTTCTCTAAAGAAGCTTCAGAGAATTATTCAAGCTAAATTAGATAATTAAAATATTACATTTGTCATAAAAAAGTAATTACAAATTTCAGATGTGCACCTACACATACCCCTTATAATTTAAAGTATATAAATTAAGGAGGCTTTTTTATGAAAAAAGTTATTGTATCATTATTGTTAGCATCAGTTATTCTAACAAGTGTTTTTGCTCAAGGAGCAGCAGAAGAAGAAACAGGTTATAAATTTGGTTTTACTTGTATGGACCAATCAAACCCATTCTTTGTTTTGATTGAAAAAACTATTAGAGATGAAGTAGAAGCAAAGGGAGATACTCTTATTTCTGTAGACCCAGCTAACGATGTTACACGTCAAATTCAACAAATTGAAGACTTAATTGCTCAAGGTATTGATGGTATTTACTTAAATCCAGCTGAAGCTGAAGGTATTATCCCAGCTCTTGATCAATTAAAAGCTGCTGGAATTCCTATTGTTAACTTCGATACTGAAGTTGCTGATATGAGTTATGTTGCAACCTATGCTGGTAGTGATAACTACAATGCTGGTAAAGTTTGTGGTGAAGACTTAGTTAAAAAAGTCCCACAAGGTGGAGATATTATCGTTTTAGATTCTCCTACAATGAATTCTGTTACAGACAGAGTTAACGGTTTCTTAGATGCAATTGATGGAAAAGGTTTTAACATTGTAGCTCAACAAGATGCAAGAGGTAACCTACAAAAATCAATGAGTATTAGTGAAGATTTATTACAAGCTCACAGTGATGTTGTTGCTATCTTTGGTGGTAATGACCCTACAGCTCTTGGTGCTTTAGCTGCTGCTAATGCTGCTGGAATTACAGATTGTTTAATCTATGGTGTTGATGGATCTCCTGATATCAAGAGTGAAATTGCAAGAGGAGCTGATTCTCTAATTGAAGGTTCTGGTGCTCAATCTCCAATTAACATTGCAACAACTAGTGTAGATTTAATGTATAAAATCATGAATGGTGAAAGTGTTGATTCTAGATACCCTGTACCTACTTTCTTAATCACAATTGACAACGTTGATGATTTTGGAACTGATGGCTGGCAATAGGCTTTTACAGTTGCTTAAGGAGTGAGTTTCACTCCTTAAGTATTTTATAGTTTTAGTTATTAGAAACCAAGAAAAAATGGAATAAATTATGGATAATGAAGTTTTACTCAAAATGGAAAATGTACACAAGCAATTCCCCGGTGTGTATGCCTTAAAGGATATTAGTTTTGAGCTAAGGAGAGGAGAAGTACATGCACTACTTGGAGAAAATGGTGCAGGTAAATCAACTCTTATTAAAGTACTTGGGGGAATTTATGCAGCTAATGAAGGTGAAATATTTATTGAAGGTAATAAAGTAAATATTCAAAATGTTCTTCAAGCTCAACAAAATGGAATTGCAATTATACACCAGGAACTTGTCTTAGTTCCTTTCATGAGTGTTGCAGAAAATATTTACTTAGGTCGTGAACCTATGAATGGCTTCATTGTTAACAAGGACAAGATGAACAATGATGCGAAAAAACTCCTTGTAGATTATAACCTTGATTTTGAACCAACCACTCTAATTAAAAATCTGAGTATTGCTCAACAACAAATGGTTGAAATTATTAAGGCTATTTCTTTTAATTCTAAAATTCTAGTTATGGATGAACCAACTTCTTCCATCTCTGATAAAGAAGTAGACTTCCTTTTTTCAATTATGAGAACCTTGCAAGCTAATGGCGTTGGTATTATATATATCTCTCACAAAATGAGTGAATTAAATGAAATTTGTGATCGAGTTACCGTTCTTAGAGACGGTGAATATGTTGGAACAAAAATTGTTAGTGAAACTAGTAAAGAAGAACTTATTAATATGATGGTTGGAAGACAATTGTCTAAATATTATACAAGAAATTATCTCGAGGTTGGTAAAACCATCTTAACTTGCAATTGCTTATGTGACAACAATATGGTCAAAGATGTTTCTTTTGAAGTCAAAGAAAGAGAAATCGTTGGCTTTGCAGGTTTAGTTGGAGCTGGAAGAAGCGAAACTGTAAAAAGTCTCTTCGGTCTTACAAAAGATTACAGTGGCGATATTGTTTTTTTAGGTGATAAAAAACACTACACAAGTGCAAAACAAGCTCTCAAAGATGGTATCTCCCTAGTTCCTGAGGATAGAAAAAAAGAAGGTTTATACTTAATTCAAAGTGTAGAATATAATACAACGATTGAAGTTTTAAGTGAATTTATAAAAGGTATAAGATTAAATAAGAAAAAAGAAGGTCAAATTACCCAAAAATATATTGATTTAATGGATACTAAAACTCCATCTGTTAAACAAACTGTTGGAAACCTATCTGGGGGTAATCAACAAAAGGTATTAATTGGGAGATGGCTAGCTACAAAACCAAAACTTTTAATACTAGATGAACCAACTCGTGGTGTTGATGTTGGAGCTAAAGCTGAAATTTATTCGATAATGAATGAACTTGTTAAAGAAGGTCTTTCAATTATTATGATCTCTAGTGAACTTCCTGAAATTATTAATATGAGTGACAGAGTTTATGTATTTGCTCATGGTTATGTTAAAGGTTGTTTAAATCACACTGAATTAACTCAAAAAAATATCATGCACTTGGCTGCAGAATAAAAAGGATTTTAAAAAATGGGAAAAACTAATACAATTCAATCTTCAAAAATGAAGGAAGGCTCTTATAAATTCTTTAAAGAAAACCTAGGTATAATAATAGCCTTTGTTGTTCTTTACGTATTTTTAGCAGTATATCCTCCGACAACTAGAGCTTTTTTAACATCTAGAAATATGTTTAATGTTTTAAGACAGATTTCAACTAACCTCTATCTAGCTTGTGGTATGACAATGGTAATTATCTTAGGTGGAATTGATTTATCAGTTGGATCTACAATAGCTCTAAGTGGTTGTGTTGCTGCAGCAGGAGTTGCAAGATACGCCCTTCCTATTCCGGTAGCTATTATTCTAGGTATATTTGTTGCTATTTTAATTGGTGTTTTCAATGGTACTGTTATTTCAAAAACTACCATTCCACCTTTTATTGTAACTCTTGCAACTATGAATATTGCACGTGGACTCGCTTATGTTTATACAGGTGGATCTCCTGTTAGAGTTGTTTCTAAAGAATGGCAATTTATTGGTGCCGGTTATATTGGACCTATCCCAACACCAGTTGTTATCTTAGTCTTTGTCCTCATAGTGACGGCAGTTTTGATGAATAATACGAAATTTGGGCGGCACATGTATGCTGTAGGTGGTAATACTCAAGCTGCAAACTTTAGTGGAATTTCTGTATCAAAAATAAAGTTCTATGTTTATGCCTATACCGGTCTTTTATCAGGACTAGCTGGTGTTGTTCTCGCTTCTAGAATGTATTCAGGACAACCAACCGCAGGTACTGGTGCTGAAATGGATGCCATTGCTGCAGTTGTAGTTGGTGGAACTTCTATGAGTGGTGGTAGTGGTAAAATTGGTGGTACAATAATTGGTGCTTTGATAATTGGATTTTTGAACAATGGATTAAACTTAATGAATGTTAATTCATTCTGGCAATATGTTGTTAAAGGTACAGTTATCTTATTAGCAGTATTTATTGACTTCTTAAGAAATAGAAACAAATAATATAATTAAAAACAAAAGGAAATATATATGTTAGTAAATCTAAATGATGTTATGAAAATAGCAAATGAAAAATCAATTGCTATTGGAGCTTTTAATGTACCAAACTTTGAAAGTGCTCAAGCCATAATTGAGGCTGCTGAAGAAAAAAACACTCCTGTTATATTAAATTATGCTGGTGTTCATGAACCTTTAATGAAAATTGAAGAGGCTGCCTTAATAATGTTGCATTTTGCTAAAAAAGCAAGCGTTCCTGTCTGTGTTCACTTAGATCATGGCAGTAGCTTTGAAGCTTGTATAAAAGCAATTAGATTAGGCTTTACATCTGTAATGATTGATGCTTCGGCCTCCTCTTTTGAAGAAAATATTAAAGAAACTCAAGCAGTAGTTAGAGCTGCCCATAGTGTAGGAGTAAGTGTTGAAGCAGAACTTGGACACATTTTTGCATCAGATATTGGACTTGGAGAGGGAGGAGTTAGTGAATCAGCTAAAAGCTTTGCTAATTTAGATGATATTTATACTAGCCCATCTTTAGCTAAAGAATTCGTTGAAAAAACTGGTGTAGATGCTTTAGCTATTGCATTTGGTACCTCTCACGGTTTGTATAAAGAAAAACCCGTGTTAGATCTTAATAGGATTAAACTCATTAAAGAAGCTATAGACATTCCTTTTGTAATGCATGGTGGTTCTGGTCTTTCAAAGGAGGAATTCCAAACAGCAATTACAAATGGAATTAGAAAAATCAATTACTATACCTATATGACATTATATGGTGGTAAGGCAGTATTCAATCATTTATCTTCTATGAGTAAAGATGATAATATTTTCTTCCATGACATTCCAGTAATAGCAAAAAATGCTATGAAAGAGGATGTAAAAAAAGCAATTGGAGTATTTAGTTTTAATGAATAAATCAATTATTGTTGTAGGTCCTGTTATTTTAGATAAACACTACTTCATTAATAAATATCCAAGTGAAAGTAGTTTAGCAACTATTAGTGATACTAGCGCCTCAATTGGAGGTGCTGGTAATTTAATACTAGATTTAGCAAAATTAGATAATAAAATAAATATTGTTGTAAATAGCGTTCTAGGAAAGGATGAGGGAGCAACTCTCATTAATGAAGAATTTAGTAAGTATAAGAATATAGATATGAGTAATGCTGTAGTATTAGAAAATACTCCAACAACACATGTTATGGACTCTCTTTCTACCAAACAAAGAACTTTTTTCTTTGATGCTGCATCAAACAGAGATTTCGATATAGATTGTATTAATCTTGATAAAGCAGATGGCTCTCTTCTACAAGTTGAATATATTGGTTTAATTGGGAAGTTGATGGAAGAAGATGAAAAATATGGATCAAAAATTGCTAAACTCTTATATCTAGCTAAACTTAAAGGTTTGAAAACTTCCATAGACATGGTCTCTAAAAATGATGAAGCTACAATAAAAGTTGCTAGAAGTGCTCTTAAATATAGTGACTATTGTACTGTAAATGAACTAGAGGCCCAGAGTATTAGTGGAATTGAAATCAAAGATAATGATGAAAACATTATTGAAGAAAACGTTATTAAAGCTCTTGATAAAATAAAAAGCTTTGGAGTTACTACTTGGGTTGTTATTCATTCTAAATTCTTTAATTACGGTTTAGATTGTAATACCAACAAAGTTTACAAAGCAGAATCGCTAGATGTCCCTAAAAGCTATATAAAAGGCACAACAGGTGCAGGTGATGCTTTTTTATCAGGTATCTTAATTTCAATTGATAGAGGATATGACTTAGAGAAAGCTCTGAAAGTGGCATGTTCCACAGCTGTATGTTCTCTATCTAGTGTTGATGGAACTTCAGCTATGAAGAATTATGAAAAAGTAATGAAACTATTTGATATTTATTCAAAAGGATGTGTATATGAAGAGATCAGAAATTAACAATGTTATTAAAAGATTTGAGGCTTTATTAGAGAAATATAAGTTTAGTATCCCACCCTTTTGTAACTTTAGTTATGAACAATGGCTTACAAAAAATCATGAGTATGATGAAATTAGAGATAATCTACTTGGTTGGGATATTACAGACTTTGGATTGAACAACTTTTATCAACTTGGATTTTCTCTAATCACTTTAAGAAATGGTAATCAAAATGATAAAAGGTATGAAAAGCCTTATGCTGAAAAACTCTTAATGCTTTTTGAAGGACAAAAAGCTCCTATGCACTACCACGCCTATAAGTGTGAAGACATTATTAATCGAGGTGGTGGAACTTTAATTATTTCTGTTTATAATGCAGAAAAAGACGGCTCTTTATCTAAAGAAGATGTTACTATAAACAGTGATGGAAGAAGTTATAAAGCTCTTGCAGGAACTAAAGTTTATCTTAAACCTGGAGAAAGTATTACAATCTGGCCATATCAATATCATGACTTTGATACTGAAGGTGGAGATGTTTTAATTGGTGAAGTCTCTATGTGTAACGATGATGTTAATGACAACTTCTTTTATGAAAAAATGGGAAGATTCCCAGAAATCGAAGAAGATGAAAAGCCTTATAGACTTTTATGCAATGAATATCCTAGATATGGTGAATAATAAAATTTTAATTTAAATTGTAGATTTAAAGCTCCTAATATTAATTGGGAGTTTTTTTTTATAGGTAAGCCAATTACCAAGTTTTCATTATATTTATGCTATTAATAGCTACACTATAAAAGAGAGAACTATTGCCAAATCTTTAGCAATAATTCTCTCAAAAACAAATCAATCTATATTTCTAATGACAAAATTCAGGTCCAATATTAGGATCGTTTTTCATACATAAATGGACAGCTGCGGTTTTAAAGGTTTTAGGAAGAGCTAAAATATTTGGATTTGGTCCAACATATTTCTTTTTAGCATCTTCTAAAGCTTCTTCAAAAGTTGCCCTTGTCTTTAATCCCATCATTCTAGCAGTTCCAGGTTTTTGACCACCTACCATGTAGATTGCACTAGTATTCATTTCTGCAATATGACCACAAGAAATCATTGAAAAACCATGGAAAGGATGGAAAGCATGATGATTTCTATATTTCTCAATAAAATCAGGTCTTAGTGAGAAGGCAGCTCCAATATCTTTAATATCTGGTAATACATTATAGTTATTAAATATATCAACCATCTCTGGAGTATATGGCCATAAATCTTCATGGAAATCACCATCTAATGAAGAACTACAAATAATTACACAGTTATCACTCATAATTCTCTTATGTCTAATTACTTGTGCACTTAAAGCTTGCATGAACATAATTGGATTGGTTCCCATTCCATCTCCGTAGTGGAAGAATTGAGGCATACCAAATACTATTACATCATATTTCTTCTCTGCCCAATGTACATAAGTTCTCTTATTTCCAGTAATCCAAGACTTTGGTTGCATTTCTTTTGCATAACCACTATTTATTTCAATTTGTCTTGATTTTGTATCTAAAACAGCATCACAGCAGAAGAATTTTTTACCCATTCCTTCTTCTTGTTTCATTCCTATTTCATCAAATTTATGTCTCATTAAAGACTCACCGTTTACTGGAGTAAAGTCTTTTCTATGCATTACGCTTGGAACGTGGTGTGCTGCGATACTTGTCCAATGGTTAATACCTGTAGCGCAGTGTTTGTAACCACCAGAATATCCACCATATGGATTACCCATAGTGTGTCCAATTAATACGGCCACATCTGCATCATATACATGTTTATTTATCCAGACAGGATCTCCTCTTTTTGTTGTTCCTAAGTCTACTAAATTATCATAATCTTCACTATCATGATTGATTATTTGGCCACTATACCAAAATTCATTAAATAGCTCATCACCTAATACATTATGAATTTCTTCTTCAGTATTTTTTCTGTGCAAACCATTTGAACATAATAATAAAATATCTTTTTTCTCAACGCCTACACTATATAATTCTTTTAAAATTAATTTCATAGATACTTTTCTATGACTAGTTGGTTGTTCTCCACCCTTTACTCTATCTGGGAAGATTAACACACATTTAGAACCTTTTTTAGCTAACTGAGTTAAAGGTGGCATTCCAATTGGATTTCTAATGCTTTTTAAAGTTTCTTCTTCTAATTTGTCTTCTGGTATATATGGTGGATCGGCTACAGTCTCTCCAGGAATAAAAACATCTGTTGTATCAGGAAGATTTGCTTCCATCATACCTTTGCCATATTCAAAACTTAATTTCATTTTTTTTATCTCCTAATATTATTTATTATTCTTTGCATTCATATATAGAGATATTATCTCTAAATATTCTTCCGGATAAAATCCAAAATCATCAGTAAATCTAGTAAGAGCAATAAGACCACCATCAATTTCATCAATTGATGCAAGCATTTGTGCATTAGCTTGTTTTAAGCCTCCTCCATAAATTACAGCAACATCTTTTCCAATTACTTTTTTAATTAACCTTGCAACTTTAGTAATATAGTCTTTATCTGCTGGAGTTTTTCCAGGTCCAATTGACCAAACTGGCTCATATGCTATAACTACATTGCTTAAATCACAGTCTTTTAATCCTATTGTTAATTGTTCAGTTAATACATTTTCCCAATCATCAACTTCTTCTGCTTTTTCTCCAATGCAATAAAGTACTTGTAGATTGTGCTTTTGAGCTAATTTAATTTCATCATTTAAGATTGTATTTACTTTAGTTCTATCAGTATTACCACCTAATGAAAGTAACTCATTAATATCATTTCTCTCTTCACAGTGACCAATAATTGTAGTACTACAACCAATTGCTTCTACAGCTGATGCTGGTAGATTTGTTGTAAAAGCTCCAAAGTTTTTACCTTTTTCAATGTCTTTTCTATATACACTTTGGCTTCCAATACTTAAAGCCTTTGAATCTTTAACACTTTCAATTGCATTTAGTAATTGAGCTTCTGGATAATAGTGAGCAAAATGTACTTCAGTTGGATCATAAGTTTCTAAAGTTTTAATTGTATTTTCAATAATTGTTTTAGAAAATGATTTTAAATCACCTAATCTATTTACACCACCTAAAGATGATGGAACGTCAAACCGTTTGAAATTTACATAAATATGTTGCATTTGTTTTTCCTACTTATTTATAGACCTTGTTTTTTATAAACATCAGCCATTTGTTCTAGAGTTACTTCTTTAACTAACTCAGCTTTTCCAACTGCACCAAAACCAACAATTAAGGTACCTAAGACTTCTTTAACACCTAATTTCATTTCATTTACAATTAAATCTACATATTCATCAACTTTATCTCCAAATTGTAGAGTACCCATTATTGGAGTTAAATAATATCTAGGGTCAAAATTTTCAGGCTTTTCTTGCATTAATTGCCAGATTTCACCTATAGAACTATTCTTTTTTAATTGTTCATCTTTATTAAATAATTCTCTTATGTTTCTTGTTACTGCTAATCTTAAATCAGTATCAACATTAATTTTATTTATACCTGTATGGCTTACCTCTTGTAATTGTTCTAGAGAAATTCCATGAGCATTACTTACTTTTCCACCATTGTTATTAATAGCATTAACAATATAAGAAGGAACTAAAGATGATCCGTGTGATACTAAAAAGCCATCTATGTGTTCATGGTTCATACACTCTCTAATTGATAGAGCGATTTCTTTTCTAATTACTGTATCACTACCTTTATTAGCACCATGCTTTGTCCCATAACTAATTGCTAAAGCATCAACTTTAGTATCTTTAAAAAACTTGATTGCATCTAAAGGATTTGTATAAGTACTTTTGGTTGAAAAAACATGATCTTCAACGCCAGCTAAAACTCCAAGTTCGCCTTCAACTGTAACGCCCAATGAGTGTGCATATTTAACAACTTCTCTTGTAAGTTCAATATTTTCTTTAAAGGGAAGAGATGAACCATCAATCATTACTGATGTATATCCAGCATCAATTACAGCTTTAACACTTTCAAATGTTTGCCCATGGTCTAAATGTAAGCAAACTGGAACATCATTAGTTTTTAGAGAATCATTTACAGCTTTTACTAAGTTTATAGCGCCATTTTTTTTATCTTCTAGTGTTGACTCAAAGAAGTTTGTACAACCACCCATAAAGCCATTAGCTAATTCTGCACCTTGTAATAATGCTGGTGCTCTAAATGTTTTATGTATTTCAAGGGCTGCTTCTACTTGAGCAACGGCATTTACATTGAAAGCTCCATTTGCATAAGAATTATCTCTTGCGGCTTCCAAAATTGGTCTCATTGGTATATAACTCATCTCTATCTCCTAATCTTCTATAAATGATACAAATCTTGGAAGATCTGGTTTAACTAAAGGTTTTAACCACTCTATATATTCTTTTGTAACATTATAATTTTCTCTATCTATATATTTTTCGGGCATTTGTTTTGCCTCTAAAATACTTTCATCTATTTCAACACCCACAACTTTTGATTTGTATGGATTGTCACTTATTCTCTCTATTACAGGAACGTAAGCAGTTTTACCTTCTAAAACTAGCTCAACTGCTTTTTTACCACATTCAATTGCTTCTTCTCTGTCAACTGTACTTATCCAAGCGCTTGAAGCTCTTCCTAAAATTCCAGGTTTTTCACTTCTAGCTTTTATACCCAACTTCTTAGTAATTAATTGAGCTAGATGAGATGAAACATCTCCGTAATATGTGCTTCTAGCAATTTTAAAAACTGGTTCTACAATAGGGGTCCCATCTTTATATCTAAGACCTTCACTAGCAACAACTACTACCCCGCCAAGTTTTTCAAATAAATATTTAACTCTACTCAAGAATTGCTCTTCATCAAAAGGAACTTCAGGACATAAAATCATATGTGGAGCATCACCATCTTTTTCTCTAGCTAAGGCACTAGAACCTGCAATCCAACCTGCATCTCTACCAAAGGCTTCAATGACTACTACATGTATTGCTAAACCCTTAACATCTTGGGCAGCTTCTTTAACAGATCCTGCTAAATATCTTGCAGCTGATGGAAAGCCTGGGCTGTGATCTGTTTTTGATAAATCATTGTCCATTGTTTTAGGAATACCACCAACTAGAATGTTATATGGTGCACAAGAAAGTGATAATTTTCTAGCTGTATCTTGGGTTCCATTGCCCCCTGTCATCAATACATAATTAAAACCTTTATTATTAATTAAAGTAGCTAATTTATCATAATCTTCATCTTCTAAGTGATCTCTTCCTGTACCGATTGCAGAACCTGGGGTATTTTTTAACAATTCAAGATCTTGAGCACTTACGTCACTTAGATCTATATAATCATCTTCCCAAATTCCATAAACACCTCTTTTAGATGCATAAATTCTATCAATTTGACTTGATTCTTTAGCTTTAATTATTGCTCCATATAATGATGCGTTAATTACAGCTGTAGGGCCTCCCCCATGAATTAATAACAATTTACTCATACTTTATTTATACTCCTACAAGACTCTCTTTTTATTAATGAAAAAGGAATCGCAACTTTTAACTGATTTTTATGACCTTTGTTTATTCTATCTAGTAAAATCTTTACTGCAACTTTACCAAGCTCAACTTTAGGAACATCAATAGTTGTCAAAGATGGATTTGTAAATGAAGATTCTTCTACATTATCAAAACCAACTACTGAGATATCATTGGGAACTGAAATTTTTAATTCTTGAAGTGCTTTTAACACTCCCATTGCTAAAATATCGTTACCACAGATAATAGCTGAAGGTAATTTTGAATTTTGCAAATACATTTCCTTCATCCCCTTATAACCTTCAGCAGCACTTAGATAACAATCTTTTACAAAACTAGAATTAAGTTTTAAATTATGTTTTGCTAATCCATCACAATAGCCTTTATAACGATGTTCATTAAACACAGCTTCTTGTTTATTAGTTGGACCTATATAACCTATATCAGTATGTCCTAACTCAAATAAGTATTTAATTTCTTCACCAACTCCCTCATAAGCGCTACAACAAACTTCATCAATACCTTGATCCATTGAGTTGATACCACAATAAACTAAATTTTTAATTTTTCGTTTTAATTGATTTATAGTCTCTAAGTTAGTTCTTCCTAAAATAACAGCACCATCTAAATCAATTGTTGAAAGTGCATTATCTAAACTAAATTCATTTAAGTTAAATGTAAAAAAATGAAAATTAATATTATAAATATTATTATTTAGCTCTTCTTGAATACCTGACAATATCTTTGAAAAGAAAGGAGAAACAAAAGATTCATGATCTGATGTAAATACACATCCTATGTTCTTATTAGTCTTGTTAAGAGATGATAAATTATTAGATTTTATATCAAAATATCCCATTTCTAAAGCAATTTTTTGTACTTTATCAATAGTTTGTTTATTAGATTTTCTAGATGTATCATTGGAAAGAATTCTTGAAACAGTTGAAATTGAAACTCCTGCTTTATTTGCAATATCTTTTAATTTTACACTCATTTTTTCCCCTTAAAAATAACAGAGATAATTTACTTAAAAATCATTCAATAAACTATTTGCTATTAGTATCTATATCATATACCAATTTTTTGGAATAATCAAATATTTTTTTGGATTTTTTTATTTCCATATTATACAAGTAATTATAATATTTTATAAATATAAAAGTTAGGAATTTCCTAGTATTAAAGTAAATTTTATCCAACTTTTTGGATAAAAAACGAATAAATTTGGATAAAAAATCATGATTCCGGTGGTTTCGTATCACTAAGAGTTCAAAATTATTAAAAAATTAATAATTCTAAAAACCTACATATTAAAAAAAAGTGTATAAATTATTGAATCAACAACTTACACACTTCTTAAATAATAGAAAATTACAAATTTATTAAATTAACACGTCAACTAATCCTAAATCATTACAATATAAGTTTTTAAATTAGTACTACCAATATAAACCAAACAGTTTTATATTACGGTCACTAAATTATAGCAAAATCCTTTCTGGTTAACTTCTTATTTTCTCTAGAAGATTTATATATACCTAAAACTATTTCTAAAGTCTTAGTAGCATCCTCTGGTTTAAAAGGGACTTCTTTTTTGTGTTTTAAACATTCATAATATTCTTTTATCTGAATTTCATGATAATTCCCCCAATACCCTTTACCTTCCACATTAGTTCCTTGGGAACTATCAATAACAATGGCTTCTTCATTTTTTAATTTTATTGTCATTTGAGTCCCAACTAAAGTTGCAACACCATTTTCAAAAGTAAATTCAATTCGAATTGGTGAATTACGGACATTATAATTACATGCAAAAAAAGAATAAGGTATATCAGAATTAAACATTATCAAAGCATCAGCTTCATCTTCAACCTCAATTGAGGTTAATCTTCTTTGACTTATATGCCCTTCAATAGTTTTAACATCTTCATCTAATACGTATCTGACTAAATCAATTGAATGAATAGCTTGATCAATTACAACTCCCCCACCTTCTTTTTCCCAGGAACCTTTCCAATCACATTCATAGTAACTAGGTGGTCTATGCCATGCTAAATGAGACCATACGCCTAAAATTTTACCTAGTTTGCCATTCTTTTTTAGATCAATTAATTTCTGGATACCCTCGGAATATCTATTTTGAAAAATAATACCATATTGTACTTGAGTTCGCTTTTTCATATCAACTAAATAGTTAGCATCTATTAAAGTTGTTGCAATAGGTTTTTCACACAAAACATTAATAGAGTTATTCATAAAATAAGAACAATGCTCTTTGTGTAAATAATGAGGAGTTAAAACATGAACAGAATCAACATCTCCATATTTTATTTCTTGATATGTGGATAGAGCCACACATCCTTGAAAATTTGACGCAAATTGCTGTGCTCTCTCAATATCTTTATCAATAGCATAACATATACTTAAAGTATCCCCCATATTTAGAAACACCTTTTTATACATATCAGCTATTCTACCACAACCTAATACGGCTACTTTGAATTTGTTATTCAATTTATTCTCCTTGGATATAAAAATATTTAATAGCGCTGAAAGCGGCAGAAATAGCTCCATTATATAAGTCATAATTTACGAATTTAATTTGTGTATTATTATAATTACTGCTATAAATTTTTTTATTTAAAATAGTTTTAAAATTTTCTCTATTTACTTTATTATCAAACATAAAATTATCTACATAAAGTTCATTCGGATTTAACATGTTAACAAGATTCGACCCCGCTATTGCAAGATACTGTATGGTCTCATATATTACTTTTTTTACGTCCTTATCACCTTTAATATCCGCTAACAATATATCATCCTTAGTAATATTCTCTAAAGATTTTCCGTCAATAATTTCTTTTAATATTGAAGCTTTATTCGCTTTTACTAAATTTTGACATTTTGTTAATATTGCATCTTCATTTGCCAAAGATTTAAGGGTACCTTTATCATTATATAGATTATTTAAATCAGCTTGAACCAACATATCACCTATTTCCCCATCTGTAATAAGGGTATGACTATTTACAAAACTACTATAAACATAAGGACAAACAACACCCTTACTAGCAAATAAATAAAGAAAAGAAAAATTGCTAAATTCCTTCTTTTTCATTTCTACGGCAATAGCCCTAGCTTTTACATTATTTATAGCATAGGTCCTAATACCGGTTGCTTTAAATATAATCTCATATATATTTTGTTTTGAATAGAGATAAGAGGAATTACTGAAATGAACAATTCCTGTAGATTTGACAACTTCACCTAAAGTTCCAAACCCAATTCCTTTTATTAAGTTCTTATTAATTTTCGCACTTTTGCACATTTCATTAATTGTTTCATTTATAATGGTTAAGAATTCATCTAATTCATCTTGTTCTGTTAATATTAATTTAATAGAAGGATTATATCTTTTAGTTATTATTTCACCTAACAAATTAGTTAAAACAAAACAAATACCAAAAGGTCCATTTTCAATTCCGATATAATAAGAATTACTACTTACATATTCTAATAAAACAGGCTTTCTTCCAGCTCTCTGTGTTAATAATGTTGAATCGATTCTTTTCTCACAAATATCACCGCTTTCTATCAAGACATTTGTAATCATTGTAATTGTTGCTGGAGTTAATTTTAAAAGTTCAGCAATATCATGCCTTGAAATACTTTTTTTCCTATAAATAGTATTTTTTACTAGAGCCACATTTTTTGCTTTTGCTTTTAATAAATTATAACCAGCTTGCTTCATAATAATTTATTCTCCTTACATTATTTTTTTATTTTATTCTATTATAACAATAAGGTAAACATTTTTTATACTACGTTGATATAATATATTATACAACGTAGTATAAAAGTAACTTACTTTAATTCATCATAATCTAAAGCTGTATAATCTTTAGTTAAATCCCAGTTTGGGAATTCAAATATTGATAAATCAACACCAACAGCATTTGCAGCTCTAGCCCATTCTTTAGTCTGAGCAGCAGCTAATTTATCTAATTCTTCATTATAATTTGGTAAACTTTGAGCAAATATACCTTGTACAATAGCGCCTAAAGATGGAGATACTTCATGCACTTCAGAATATACGCTATATGCATCCATATCTCTCACTGTAGCAACGGGAATCACTCTTGAACAATCTTGAGCTGTGTTATAAAAATCTATCAAATGTTGATTACTCATATATTTTTCATTAATTTCTGGTACTAGAGAAATTGCACCGCCACCACTAACTAAAGCTTCTTGATATCTATATTCTTCTTCATATAATGCCATATAATATTCAGCAGCTAATTCAGGATGCTTAGAATTTTTATAAACGCCTAACCAAGCTTGTGGCATTGTTGACGGACATCCATATTTTTCAGTTTGGCCATCTGGAACAGGAGGCGCTACTGTAGTATAATTAGTAAATTCTGGATATGCTTGAGCCCATGGTGCTACACACCAGTTTCCTTGCATTAAGAATGCTGCATTACCTTGAGCAAATAATTCACGAGCAGTGGGAGCATTAATATTTGGTGTATCTGGATAAACCAATCCCTTTGAAGCTAATTCATTTAGAAAATCTAATGCTTGTTTCATTTCAGAGCTATTAAAAGTAGATTTTCCATCTTCAAGAATAATTTGATTCCCACCATCACCTATTTTTCCACCAGCCATACTACATAGTGCAGTTGCCATGACTTGGTTTCTATTAAATTGTTTACCACCCTCAATTAAGCCATAAGCTTCACCATCTGTGGCTTCTACAACCTTTTCACAAACATCAATGAATTCTGAATATGTTTTAGGTAATTCTGAAACTCCAGCCTGTTCTAATAAATCCATATTCACAAAAAATACTGAATTAATTATAGAATCTGTTTCTGGGAAGGAATAAAGCTCACCATTATAATAAGAAATACCATTAACCAATTGAGATTGTTTAAGAGTTGATAAGAACTCATCGTCAACATACTGAGTTATTGGTTGAAACCATCCCTGATCCACACATGTTGTTAAATTCATATTATTTGGCACTGGAAATAAATCTGGAGCATCATCACCTTTTAACATTGTAACAATTGTATTTTTGAATTGATCAATTGTCAAACAAGTATATTCAATTTTAACATTAGGGTGTTCCTCTTCAAATTTTTTATTAAATGCTGCTCTTTCAGTAAGCTTTGAATCACTCCAGTCAATTGCCCTTAGGATTATTGTTCCATCTTCTGAGGAATCCTTATCCTTTTTTTCTTGAGCTCCATTTGCCAATAAAATAGTAACACTAAATAGTAATACCATAATTGCCATAATACTTTTTTTCATTTTTTTTCTCCTCCAAATGATTTTATTTTTTCAACCCTTCAAACATCCAAGCTTTATATGTTTCAACACCTGGTTGATTAAATGGGTTCACACTCATATAAATACAAGAGATGTAAGTTACAAAGAAATACATATACATCAATTGTCCTAATTCAAATTCTTTTAATTTTTCAAATTCGATGGTACAAACAGCTAATCTTGAGCTATGTGCTTTTATGGTTGCCATTTCTGCAATTCTATTTACTTCATTCAAAGTTTTATCATTTAAATAATCAAACTGGTCATCAACATTATTTTTTAATAATTCTATATCGAATTGTTGGTTGTTAATTTTTATAAATGTTTCAAATAATATGGGATTGCCACTCTGAATAAATTGTCCAATTGAATGTAAATCCTCACTAAAATTAGCTGTTACAGGAAAGATCCCTTTGTCATCCTTTCCTTCACTTTCTGCAACTAATTGCATCCACCATTTTGCTAATCTAAATAAACGTGGTTCAAAATAAGATAACATTTCAACATTAATATTTGATGAATAATTTGCAGTTCTAAAAGCAATATAATTTATAACATCTTCATTACTTCTTATATTCTTTGCGATATCTTTAGCGCCTTCTACAAGAACTTTAATATCATAATTTGCACAAGCTATTGGCAATAGACCTACATTTGAGAATATAGAGTAGCGACCTCCTAGCTCTAAAGGAAAATCTATAAAAGTATAGCCTTCTTTTTTTGATAGAGTTTCAAAATAGCTATTAATTGTGCCTGTTGTAATAACTCTTTCATTGTATTTTTTGCCATATTTTTTAATCAATAAGTTTCTAAATATTCTAAATCCTACTCCAGGCTCTACTGTTTGGAAATTCTTGGCAATAACATTGATACAAAAATCTCTATCTCCTATAGATTTTATAACAGTATTTACTTCATATGCACTTAAATTATTACCTGCCCAGATTACTTCAAAATCATCTTTTTTTTCTAAAGCTTCAATTACTGCCCTAGCTCCCTGATTTGATCCTCCAATACCAATCAACACTAAAACTGTACCTAAACTTCTAATTTTAGTTGCTAATTTATTTATTTTATCTAATTTATCACTAGAAGCTTCTTGATCTAAATCCAACCAACCTAAACTATCTTTGTACTTTGTATTGAAATTATCTAGGTCTCCAATTATTTCTTTAATTAATGGTTTCTGTTTCTCTATATTAATTTTTGGTTCATTATTAATTGTAATTTTCATTTATTTAGCAAATTCCTTTTTATCATATTTAAATAACTAATAGCTTTCTTATACCTCTCTTTATCTATGGGGCCAGACTCGTATTCAACTACTAGAATTGATTTTTCAAAAGTATTCATTAAAGCTAGCAACCCTATGAAATCTACTTCACCTTCCCCAATCTCTTTATATAAGTCTTGTTTTTCTTCAAAAAATTTTGCCTTATTCATTTCATCAAAGTTAGTATCTCTAAGGTGGAGGTAATAAAAACGATTAGGATATTTTTTGATTGTTGATAAATAATCATAATTTTCACTGATTGCCCAACCAATATCTAATGCGAAATTAAGACTCGGTGCATAATTTATTAAAGACGTATAAATTAAGTTATTATTTTTAAATTCCCAAAAGTGATTATGATATAAAACTTCAATTCCATATTTCTCAAATATAAATTTAATTACATCTTCAATATTTTTTGCAATTCTAACAACAAAATCACTTTTTAATAGTCTTGGCTCACCCAAATCATCTTCATCTTTTAAATCCATATTGGGTAATTGTCCTGTCATAATAATTCTATTTGTTAATTTTGTTTGTTGTAATATATTAGCAACTTCACTTAATTCCGTTTTACACTTTTCAACATCATCCACAAAATCAACGAGGGAACATCCTTTATGTAAACCAAACACTTCTAAGCGATTTTGTTTTAACTTTGGAATCATTGAGCTTGCATTTTGTGGATTAAAAAACCTTGAACCAAACTCAATTCCCTCAGCACCTGTATAATTTAAATCTTGTAATGTCTTGTCTGTTTTTAATGCAATTGATTCTTTAAAAAGAACTGCATGGCATCCTATTTTCATCTTTACTCCTCATTCAGTTTAATTAAAATATTTTCTAAGCTAGATAAATAAGCTTTATCAATTAAATATTGAATATAATACCCTCTTCTAAAATCTCTAGTAGAAGAGTTAGGGGTATTATTTTGAATATTAGTTACAAATTCTTTGACTTCGTGATAAAATCCTATTGAATGAGCATTACTAGCCCTTTTGGCATTGATCTGTAAATATTCATTGGGTATAGGAATGGTTTGTTTTTTTAAACCACCATATCCTTGATTGGGTTCTTTAAATATTACATCTATTGAATCCATTTTATCACCATCAATTAATGCATATCCTTTATCGCCATATAATTCTAAAGAATGGGTTGATCCTATGCGGCTTGCCGTTAAATTAACTAAAATATTTTTTTCTGTTTTACATGAAAAAATAGATACATCATCATTATTTACACTCTCACGAATATTAGAAGTTTCACTTTCTCTCTCTGTTATAAAACAACTCGATTGAGCAAAAATTGTTTTAAATTTACCTATCTTGGTGTTGAATACATAATCAATAATATCAAACATGTGAGAACCGAAGTCAGCTAATGCACCTGGACCTGATGTTTCTGTATTAAGTCTCCATTCTCTCTTTACATCAGTATTCGCAAATCTTCCACCACCTAATGACATCTTTATATATTGAATCTCTCCAAATTTATCTTTATCAACTAAATCTTTTAAATATCTATAAAATGGTTGTTCTCTATAACATAAACCTATCATATTTATAATTTTAGATTTCTCCACACTTTCTAATAATTTCAAAGTATTTTCTTTTGTAGTTGAAAATGGTTTTTCACATAATACATGAACTTTTTTTTCAGAAGCTTTTAGTGCAATAGGAACATGAGTATTATTAGGGGTACAAATACTAATAGCATCTACGTCGTTTAAGAGAGATTCTAAAGACTTATATATTTTTGCAGTTTCTAAGTTATATTTATCTTTATATTTTTTACACTGGGTCTCGTCTATATCATATAAAGCAACAATCGTTACTAAATCTTCTAATTCCAAATATGATTCTATATGTTGTTTAGCTATACCAATGTGTTCACCCATACCCACAATACCAATTTTTATTTTCATTATTTAAGCTCCTTGTTGATTATTTTTAATAAATATTTTTGACTTTTCACCAATCCTTCTTTAACTTTTTCAATCGAACCTTCATACTCTCGATCTTCATGTTCTATACTTATTGTTTGATCAAAGCCAATTTCTTCAATAGCTTTAAAAAAGGCTACCCAATCCAAATCACCATTTCCAGGTATACAATACCTCCACCAAGAAAAATCAGTTAAAATACCCAAATCATTTAAAATATTAAAATTTATAATCGTATCTTTAGCATGTATTTGAAATATTTTATCTTTAAATTCATAAAGTGGTTTTATAGGATCTATCTGTTCCCAAATTAGATGAGATGGATCGTAGGTTAACCCGACAAAATCACAATTAAATTTTTCGAATATTTTTCTCCATAGATAAGGCGAAATTGCAATATTCCCCATTAATGGGCAATTTTCAAAAGCTATTTTTACGTTTTTCTTCTCAGCCTTTTCAACAATAGGGGCGAACAACTCATAAAACTCATCAAGACTTTTTTCAGGTCGCCTTCTTATTGAATCTACACTGTCATAAATACCTTCACTTATTTTTTTATTTATCCCAGTAGACGTAGTAATTTGAGAAATACCTAATTCACTTGCAAAATCAAGTCGCTCAATTAAACCTTTAATATGAGTATTTGCTTCATCTTTATTACTGCTTAAATAATTTCTACAATATGTTAACGAATTAATGTTAATCCCAAAATTAATTACTTTTTCAAATTTATTATGATTCAATTCAATAGTTGGACCAATTTCTAAATCTTCAAAACCATTTTTCTTTGCAAATTTTGCGATATCTTCAATATCAGTTAATCCATTTTTAACTAATACATTTGTCATAAAACCTATTTTCATAATTCTTCCTTTTATTTTTTAACTTTTAACGGCACCAGCAACACCATCAACAAAATATCTTTGTAAGAAAATAAATACTATTAATATAGGAACAACAGAAATGGTTGCCCCAGTAGCAATACCTGTCCAATCTATTGTATTTTCACCTTTAAAAGCATATAGACCTACAGCTAAAGTTCTACTTGAAGGATTATTCAAAGTTAATGTTAATGGTAAAAGGAAAGAATTCCACGTCCACATGGACTCCATAATTATAGTAGTAATAGCAATTGGATGTGCTAAAGGTCTCATAACATAAAAATAAGTTTGAGGGAAATTACATCCATCGATATAACTTGCATCTGATAATTCTTTAGGGATCTGCTGATAAAAAGAAGAAAATAGAAGTAAAAAAATTACATGAGCACCACCAGCACCA
Organism: Sphaerochaetaceae bacterium; assembly: GCA_963677735.1. Classification (GTDB taxonomy): domain Bacteria; phylum Spirochaetota; class Spirochaetia; order Sphaerochaetales; family Sphaerochaetaceae; genus Pleomorphochaeta. Next base: position 85,421 of record OY782505.1, on the reverse strand, counting down.
GAGAGAATTACTCCAGAACGTGTCCCAACCAAGCCAATATTTTTAATAATTTGATATATTGGAATTATGGTACTAACTAAAGGAATTGAAATGCTACTTACAAATATGCCAATTAGAACTTTTCTTCCTACAAATTTATATCTACCAATTACATATCCAGCCATTTGGGACATTACTAATACAATTGTTACGGTACAAACTGTAATTATTAAAGTATTTAAAAAATATTCATTAAAATGAGCTTCAGTCCAAACTCTTGTAAAATTCTCAACAGAAAAATGTTTAGGAATAAGACTTAACCTACTACTAAAAAATTCTTTATTTGTTTTAAATGAAGCTGATATCATCCATAAGAATGGGTAGCACCATAAAAACCCTATTATTAATAAAAATATATGTATTATCGGATTGCCGTATTTAAATTTTTTGTTCATATTTTCTCCTAAATTGAGCTAGAATTGCTAAGTTTATTTTTTAAAGCAGAAGTACTTGCAACTATTATAATTACTGTAATACCAAAAAGAATTGCTCCTGCACTAGCATAACCAACTCTTGGCAATCCAATCTCAGAAGAGAATGCACTTCGATAAACAAAAGTTCCTATGACATCAGTCTTATAGAAAGGGCCTCCTTCAGTCATTGTTTTGACAATATCAAAAACTTTTAATGAATTTATACAACAAAGAATAGTTATAATACCTGCTGTAGGGGCAATTAATGGTAATATTATCTTATAGAATCTTTGAAAGCTATTTGCTCCATCAAGTTCTGCTGCCTCATACATTTCAATTGGAACGCTCTGTAATCCAGCTATCCAATAAATCATATAAATACCACAATCCTTCCATACAGAAATCAATACAACAGTTGTAAGTGCATACTTTCCATTTGTTAAAAAACCTATTGATTTATCTGTCAAATTAAAAAACTTTAATACTTCATTTATTGGCCCCTGCGTACCAAAAATAAAAATCATGATAATACCAATTACTGCAGCTGTAGTAACAACGGGCATAAAATATATAGTTCTATAAAATGTTTTTCCACCTAACCTTCTATTATTTAAAACTAAGGCCAAGAACAGTGAACAAATTAAAATTAATGGAACATATTCAATAGTATATTTAAAACTATTTAGAAATGCGTTCCAATATAATTCATTATGGAATAGTTCTTTATAGTTTTTTAATCCAATAAATTTACCACTCATTGTTAACCCAGACCAGTCAAGTAAAGAATAATAAATACTACTAATTATCGGCCACCCTTGGAAGAATATATAGAAAATAAGAGTCATACTAACAAAAGCCCAACACCATAGGTTTGTGCTTAATGATAAATCATTCCTCTTATTTTGAAATTCCTTCTTTTTCATTTTTTCCCCTCTTTTTTGTAATTTTAATGTGATAATAAATAAAATAAATAGAATTATTATTAATTAATTAAATTGATTAATTAATTAATTTAGTTATACAATAAAACAGATTTATCCACTCGTCAATGTTTTTTTTATTTTTTTTATTTAGAATAAATTATAAATCTGTAAAACATTTTAAATTCAAATGTCTTAAATTTTTTGAAGAAAAATTTTTTATACTACAAATATAAAGAATTATTTAAACCGTGACTTTTATCAATAATCACGGATAAATAACAAATCAAAGCACTAATTTTAAACATCAAAAAAGGGCTAATTAGTAAATTCAAAATTGAATGGGATTAAAGTTTTAATTATCTTTTTGTTCCTTGGAAAATTAAAATCCTAGAATTTCCATAAAAAGTATGTGGTTCATCAAAATAATATTCACTTGCTTTATTATCCCCTTCTATAATTATTGCTATAGCATACTTTTTAGGAGATATTGTTAGAGATCCTTCAAAACTAATATCTTCTAGAGAAAACTTAGAAGTATCAATTATCATTGTATCATTCGTTTTTACTTTATAGGTTTCTATTGTATCACATAAAGATTTCCCATCATAATCAAAGCAATTAAACATATTCTCAAATCCTGCACCATGATGTAAATCATAGTCTGTCATTTCTCTATTATCTGGGGATTTATATTCAGTTCTAAGAGTTATATCAGAGGGTTCTTGAACTTCTGCAAAGAAAACACCACTTCCCATGGCATGAGGGACTCCAGAAGGAATGAAAAAAGCATCACCTTTTTTTACTGGAATTCTATGCAGTGCATTCTCCATTCTTTTTATATCTTGCTTGTAAAATATATCTTTCCATTCTTCTTTAGTAACACCTTCTTTAAAGCCAACAAAAACATAAGGTTGAATTCCATCAATTACACGTGTATCTAAAATATACCAGCATTCAGTTTTACCGCTATTGTAATTAAAATACTTTTTTGCTCTTTTTTTATCTGGGTGTACTTGAATCATTAAGCGAGTACAACTATCGATTAACTTTACAAGAATGTCTAAAGAATCATGTAATAACGATTGTAAAACTACACCATCTTTAGTAATGGAAAGGCCACTATCATCACTTGATTTAGTCGTTGAACAGATCCATCTTTCAGGATAATGGGACTCTTTTGGATTTAAATCGCCTCTAAATTCATCTAATAATTTTCCACCAACAAAAGGCTTATATACTCTCATTTCTTTCAATTCTAAAAACATTCTTTTTTCCTTAATTATTTTTTTCTTTATCAAAAACTATTTTGCCATTAACAATAGTTTTCTCTACTTGTAAATCTTTATTTAATAAAATTAAATCAGCATCTTTATTTATAGAAATGCTACCTTTTCTATCAAAAATATTTAGCATTTTTGCAGGATTTGTTGTAAATAATGGAATTAACTCTTCTATTGGTTTGTTAGTGAATTTAATTATATTTTTTAATGCCACATCTAGTGTTAATGTACTCCCAGCTCGAACACCATTAAGTAATTTTGCATCACCATTTTTTACACTAACTGTATTAGGGCCTAATTTATAAACCCCCTCCTTAAGTCCAGCAGCCATCATACTATCTGTAATTAACACTATTTTGTCAATTCCTTTAACTTTTAATAATAATCTTATCGTCGCTGGAACTAGATGAAATCCATCACATATTGCTTCACAATAAACATCGCTCTCAAGTGCTGCTCCAACTACAGATGGATAATGTTGATGAAATAATTTCATAGCATTATACATATGAGTTATTGAGGTTGCTCCATTATTTATAGCGGACATACATTTTTCATAGGTTGCACCACTATGACCTATAGAAAACACTATTTGATCACTATATTTTTTTATTAATTCATTTACATTATTTACTTCAGGAGCAACAGTAATATATTTAATATTATTATTTGATAGTTTTATATACTGTTCTAATAAAATATTATCACCATCACATAAGAATCTTTCATCCATAGCTCCTTTATATTCTTTCGAAATAAATGGTCCTTCAAGATGTATTGCTAAAAGAGATGCCCCTAATGTTTTTTTCTCAATAGATTGCCTAAGTATTTTAATTACCTTTTTAGTATTATCTATTGAGTCGCTCATTATTGATGAAAGAAAACTTGTCGTACCATGACTTGCAAAAAAAAGTGATAAATCATCAACTTCATCAACTGTTTTTAAATGATTTATATCAATGTTAATTGCACCATGAGTATGGACATCAATAAAACCGGGCAATAAATACATATTATTTGCATCAATTACTTTATCGTCAACATTTATTTCAGCTTTAGAAATAATATTAATGGTTTTATCAAATTGGATAGAGCCCTCTATCCAATTTTTATCAACAAGTATTTTTGCATTTTTTATTATCATTTAAAATGGCCTTAAAGAAGCTATCTTATTTGAATATATCTTTGCATCCGGATGATTTTGCAAAATTGTAGATGGGAAATGAGATTCTACTTTACCAAATAGAGTTTGTCTCAATACTGCTTGTTGCCATTCTCTAAACAAACATAATCTAATTTTCTTAGCACTTAGAATTTGTCTCATACCAATTGTTGCAGCATAATGTGGCATTGCATCTACTGCACCATTTAAATCTCCAATAGCATTGGCTACACGGGTCTCACATGAAATTTTAATAACACGAGTTTCTCTTTTAGAGAATTCTTCTACAGGAACGTTGTCTTCAGCTTCATTAAATGCAACATGTCCATTTATTCCAATTCCTCCAAAAGCCATATCAACCTTACCTACTTTATCAATTACATTTTGTAGGTTTTCTGGATTTGAAGGATCTGGAAAAAATCTCTGATTAGTAGGTACTGTTAAATGCTTATCGATTTTATTGTAAACTTCATTTTCCATAAAACCTCTAAATGACAACTTATCAGTTATAGGGATATATTGTTTATTGTCATCTAAATATTCATCCATATTTAAGAAATAACAATTTTTAAGACTTAATTGTTTTTTATTTACAAGGTCTACAAAATAAGGATATTGACCAACTGGTCCAACTGGAACAATTAATACAGTTGGTAAATTGTTTTTATTATTTTCTTCTATACATTCTACCATTTCTAAAGCCATTTTATTAAAAACAGTTTCACTGTCTTCAAAACATTCATAGGGGACTTTATTGTTAATTAACAACTCTGAGGGTTCTAAATTAAAATAGTGTTTCATCGATTATACTTCCTTTATATTTAATTATATTTATCTTTACTCATACTTTTTTTGAAACTTAAAGTAGTTTTATTTTTTGGTAAAAGGGAGAAATAAATGTGCTAAATTTAAATTATTTACCATTTCTATTATCTTAGAAGTTCTTCTACAATTAAATTTTTTCAACAACATAGTAATTTGGGTTTTAACAGTTACGATTTCAACATTTCTTTGTTTAGCTATTTCCTTAACTTTATAACCAAGAAGTAAGTATCCCACTAATTCTTTTTCAGTAGGAGTTAGGGAACTTAAATTTTCAATAAAATAAGTTAAGCTTTTTTCACTACTTCTAAGCCTTTTATACTCTTTCATCATTATCATTTGGACTTTCGATTCTAAGTTCGCCTGCCCTTTAGCTATTTTTCTAATATGATCTAATAGAACTTCATCACTACATCCTTTTACAATGTAATCAATTGCTCCTGTTGCCATTGCTGTTAAAATAATGTTTGCATTCTCATGAACACTTAGATAAACAACTTTAACTTCTGGGTAATTTTCTTGAAAGTAATTTGCAGCCTTGATTCCTGCTACATTGCTTTCCATTTCAATATCAAGTATTGCTATATCCGCTTCAACTTTATCTGCTACTTTTTGGGCATCAATGCCTGATGAAACACTTGCTACTATCATCATGTCTTCTTGATTATTAATTGTTTGCTCTAAATCTTCTCTAATAATATCTATGTCTTCTGCTATAATTATTCTTAATTTATCCACTAATTCGTCCCCTATATTTAGGCAAAATAATATCAACATTTGTAATATTATCTAAAGTTTCAAATCGTATGGTACCCATATGGTTTTTAATTATTCTCATTGTATAATTTATTCCCATTCCCCAATTATTCATACTGTTTTTGCTAGAAAAAAATGGCTCTAATATTTTCTTTTTATCATCTTTTGATATTCCAATTCCATAATCTCTAAACGTAAATATAATATGAGTTCTCTCTTCTTTAATTATAACCTCTAGTGGTGGTTGATATTCCAAATTCTTTTCTAATTCAGATTCCCAACCATTTGTTAATATGTTGTAAAAGGCTTCAGATAAATAAGTAATATCTCCTATAATTAGCAACTTAGACACATCATGAAATAAAATCTGACCATTTGGATATTTTTTCTTAAACTTGGCTATTGAACTCTCTACTATTTCACTGCAATAAATAGGTTTAAAATGAATTTCTTTTCCCTTAAAGGATAAATACAGTTTTTCCATTTTTTCTAACATTTGAGCATTGTTATTTTTCATATCAGTAGCTAAAGCTAATATCTGAGGACTTTCAATATTGTTTTTTTCTATTTCAGCAAATAATCTCTTGTTTAAGATTTTATTTGCAATTAGTTGATTTTTTATTCCATGGAAGAAAATATTAGCACCGTTACTAGCTGTTATATTTTTTTGTCTCAGTACAGCCTCTTCTTTATCCTCGTTCCATTGTATTTGAACTTGCCTAAATAAAGTAACAAACCCTATTAGCATTGATAATAAAGATATTCCTCCAATTAAAATATATACAGAGGAATTTAATCCTTTTGATAAATACCACAAACCTCTATTGCTCATAAAATCATTTCTATAGAATAAAAAAATTTGTGCAGGATCTTGATGTGCATATAATAAAAACAAACTACTTAAACTAAACATAGGCAGCATGTTAAATAAGAATCGTTTCTTAAAATATTTGCTTGATATATGCCTATATTCATTTATAACTAACAACCACGATATGATAATATAACTAAATATCCAAAATTCACTACATACTAATATAATTCTCATTGCTAATGTTGAATGAGAAAAAAACTTATCAAAAATTGATGGGAAATATATAACTAGAGATAAAATTGGTAGTATTAAAAATAAATAGTATTTCTTTTTTATTTTCCTAAATTTATTTGAATTATTTTTATTTGCAGAAAATAGCAATATGCATAAAGGGAAAAGGTATCTTCCAAAGGCAACGATGTAGCTTTGCCAAGTTATTGGAATATATTTAAACTGTAAAACTTCTTTTATTTTTCTGCTTCCATATAAAATAATCTCTACAGAATTATTTATACCCCCTTTCTTAGCAATAAAAATCAGTATTCCTGACCAAAAAACACCTAAGGTAATAGAAGAGAAAAACAACAATTTTGATTGAAGATCCTTTCTATTTAACATAGATATTGTAGATAGAATCATAATAAATAAGATTAGGAATAATAACATTTTGCCTCTTTATTTGTATTTGTTTTAAGGATATGACAAATTATCATATCCTTAAAATCAATTGTCAATAAATATCTTATTTTTCAGCTTCTAGCATTACATCAAATAATACATAATCACTTACTTTAGTATCTTGATTTACTGCATCACCAAATCCTTCTTTTTGGATTTGATATAATTGTTCTAATGTACCATCGTGTAAATCTTTTGAGATTTCTGCACTTGTTGGCCAAACAGCATCAAATCTTTGTTGATAAACTGTATCGTAATCTGTACCTAATTGTTTAGCTACCCATTCACAAGTTTGTTCAATATTTGCAGCTCTGTAATCTTGAGCTTTTAATAATGCTTTACTAAATCTGACAAGTAAGTCATGGTTTTCTTCAGCATAATCATTTTTTACAATCCAAGATGCTATTGAAGCTGTTTTATCTAAAAAGTCATGGTTACTACTCATTTTCCAAGCATCACCATCCATTTCATTGATTATAATGTTTGTATTTGGTGACCATGCAGCACAAGCATCTAATGCGCCACTTGTCATAGCACTTACTATACCACTTGCATCCATTTCTAATGGAAGAATGTCATCCATTGTCAAACCAACACTATCAAGTGATAAACGTAAAATAGCTTCACTAGATGTTCCTGATGCATAACCAACTTTTTTACCTTTTAAATCAGATAAAGAATTAATTCCATGGCTTTTTAAACCTAATACAGCATCACTGTCTCCTACTTGAGAAATAGCAAATATTTTTACTTTTCCATTAATGCTTAATTTGTGAGCACCAGGTCCAATATATGCTAAATCTATTGAACCACTGTCCATAGCAGCAATTTCAGTTGGACCATCAGAAAATTCTACAAGATTAACTTTTATACCTTGTTCTTCAAAATATCCTGCATTCATACCTGCAATTACTTGGCTAACTGAAGCATAGTTAGGCATATAAGCAATATTTAATTGTTGTAAACCACCATCTTCTGTTTTTGCACTTTCACTAGTACCATTAGCAAATAATGTTGCACATGATAACATTACAATTGTTAATAAAATAAATAATTTTTTCATTTTATTGTCTCTCCTTTTGAATTTTATATTTTATTTCTTCATTTCAAGAAATTCTTTGTAAACTAATGCCCATATCTTATTTTTTAATTCAACATAATGGGGGGTAAGTTTTGTAGCCTGATCCCTTGGGTAAGGTATATCGATATCAATTATCTCCTTAATTCTTCCAGGTCTTGCACTCATTATTACAACTCTTTGTCCAAGAATAATTGCTTCATCTACATCATGAGTTATAAAAAAGCAAGTTTTTTGCTCTCTTTCCCAAGTTTCAAGAAGATCTTGCTGTAACTGAGTTCTTGTTTGAGCATCTAAAGCTCCAAAAGGTTCATCCATAAGTAAAACCTCAGGATTTGCTGCATATGCTCTAGCTATTGCAACTCTTTGTTTCATCCCTCCACTTAATTCTTTAGGATAACTATCTTTAAATTTTTCAAGATCAACCATCTTTATATATTTCATAGCAATTCTATCTGCTTCTTCTTTGGGAAGGCCTTTCATTTGAAGAGGAAATTTAACATTTTTAAAAACCGTTAACCAAGGAAATAATGCGTATTGTTGGAAAACTACTCCTCTTTCAGCACTTGTTCCTTTTACTTCTTTACCGTTACACAATACTTGTCCACTAGTTGGTTCAAGAAGTCCTGCAATAATGTTTAATAAAGTTGACTTACCACATCCGGATGGACCAACAACAGTAACAAACTCATTATCTTTAATATCAAGATTTACACCATTTAATGCTGTTACTTCTCCAGTTCTACCTTGATAACATTTTTTTACGTTATCAATTTTAACTTTTATAGTACTCTTTTCTCCTGCCATCCTGTTAACTTCCTTTCTAATAGTTTTATAAGTTTTTCAATAATTAATCCAATAATTCCGATCGTAATTATATATAACAGCATCGGCTTGGTTTCAAAGTTATTATTTAAAGATCTAATTCTCATACCTAACCCAGCAAAAGCTCCAGTTGATTCAGCTGCTACTAAAGTTGTTAATGCAACAGATGCACCTAATCTAATTGCTGTTAGTATGAAAGGTAGAGAAGCTGGTGCTAAGACATGAAAAAATATATCTTTATCTGAAGCTCCAAGAACTTTTGATGCTTTGATTAAAGTATCATCAATATTAATAATACCGCTATAAATAATTATGCTCATGGTCAAAAAGGTTGCTAAAGTAATAACTATAATTTGAGGTTTTCTTCCAACTCCAGCTCCAATAACTACTAATGGAACATAAGCTAGTGGTGGAATATTTCTTATAAATTGAATCCAAGGTTCAACGATTTTTCTAACTGGCTTATACCAAGCCATTAAAATTGCAATAGGAAGAGAAAAAACAAATCCTAATCCATAACCAGCAAATATACTGATTAAACTACTGCCAATATCTTTAAAAAAGATTTCTCTTTCAATCATTATAGGTATTTGTTTTGTAACTTCTATAATATTGGGGAATACTCTGCTCGTTTTTGGAATTATTGATAAAATTGTCCAAAAGCCAATGCCAATTATAATTGAAAGTAATAGCCACATTCTACTTTTTGTCTTTTCCAATGACTTACTTTTGTCTTTCATTGAAACCTCCCTATTTTTCTTACAATTTAAGGATAGCATTGATATAGAATTTGCAAAGTATGAAATTTTATCATACCTTTTTATCATCAACTTTTTAGCAATTAAGAGGTTATTTTATTTCAATAATATTTCTTTATAGAATATTAAATTATATCTAATTTTAACTATGTAATAGCTATAATTACTTAGATAATTATAACTTTGTACAAAAAATATTTTTGTTAAATTATTGTGTTTAAAATAAAATTTATTTTTAAATTTGTAAATTTTGATTGATATATTATCTTACTTTATAGAATAAAAACGATAACTTATTTATCCACTTAGGCAATAATATAGTTGTATATATCATATGAAATAGTACATTGATCTAAAAATCAATTATCTATTTAATGTTTTAATTTTTAATGATTTTAATTATTTATTTTACTTATCTCTATAAGCTACATTATATAAATAATCTTTTAAAATTAAAAAAGCAGCACCTTGAACAAACCCATCAACATCTAATGGTTCATAGTGAACTGATAATGGCATATTTTTTAATATTTGCTTTTTTATTTCAGATTCAACATATTCTTCAAGTACATCACCATCTTTTCCAAAGTGTCCACTAATTATAATATTGGGTATATCTAAAACTATTATTGCCATAGCAATACAATAGCCTAAATATTTTGCTGCTTGTTTAACAATATTTACAGCAACCTTATCCTTAGCTTTAGCCATTGAAAATAGTGTTGCTAAACTCTCTCTTAGGGCTTTATCATCAACATGTTTAGAAGGACTATTATCTTTTAGTATTTGTAATTTATATTGATTGTATAAAAAAACTTCATTTACAACTGTTTCCATACAACCAAAACTACCACATCGGCAAGGCAGTCCATTTTCAATAACTTGAATGTGACTTATCTCACCAGATAATCCTTGAGCTCCATTGTATAAACTTCCCTTTGATATGATGCCACTACCTATACCTTTTCTAATTTGCAAGAAAAATAAATTATCCTTTTTAAAATGATCATTTACCCATTGTTCAAAGGCGGCATATGCTCTTGTATTTGTTTCAATTCTAACATCTATATCGAAAGCATTCATAAGATATTCACGTTGCTGTGTTGCAATACTAATATGACCTGGAGAATAAAAAGATGGAAAGGATAAGCCTGATTTACCTATACCAATACCCTTAACTAATTTAAGATCTATATTATTTTTCTTTATAAAATCATTTATTGAAGCTTCTAAGAATTTACAACTATCTTCTATATCAACGGTCTTAGGTGTTTTATACTTATCTTCAAATAATATATTTCCATATAAGTTTACTAAAACTATTCTAGTAGTAAGAAGTTCATTATCAACACCTATCGCTAGTGGATAGGTTTCACTTAGAGAATAAGAAATTGCGCTTTTACCAACTTTTGAATATTCACTATCGCTAACTCCCCAAACATGAACTATTTCTTCTTCTAACAATTGGTTAATTATTTTAACTACAGTAGCCCACCCCATATTTCCCAATGTAGAGAGCTCTTTTTTTGTCAACTTAGTATGTTCTCTCAATAGAGTTATAACTAAGCGTTTATTATCTGTTAAATTATCAATTGTCTTTTTCATAAGTAACCACCAAAAAATAAGCCTTAGCTTAAATATCTTATCTTATCTTAAATATATAATTTTAAAAATGCCTAACCTTATATTCATTATTGCTATTTAAACTCTTATATAAAAGATACTAGACAATAATAAAACAATATATGTTATTTTGCAAATTAACATTTTCTATATTTAAGGGTTTATTAAAGCTATTCTAATATTATTTATTTACAAAAGCCTCCTAATAAATTAATTTAAAATCTCTTAAAAATCTATATCTAATAACAAATAAATCATTGCTTTAAGAAAACTTAAATTAATAAGTTTTCAAAAAGCATGATAAAACTATGTTGTTGTATCAATAATTATTTTTCCATCAACTTTTCCAGCATGTATATCTTTTAAACTATCTTCTAGTTGAGAAATAGGTCTCAGTGAATCAATAACGATATCTGAGTTAAAAGAAGATGAAGATAAAACAGCTAATGCCTTTTGCATACTACTTTTATTTAGTGCAAAAGAAGAAATAAATTTAGCATCTAGTTTATATAAATCGAATGGATTAATTTCAATTGTTGCATCACTAGCACATACCCCAAAGTTTAATAATTGACCACCAAAAGAGAGATAATTAATATCTTGTTTTACACTCTTAGCAGAGCCAGTACAATCAATAACAATATCGAATTTATCATCAATTACTTGATTTTCACTAGGGTTATAAATTGCATCTGCGCCTAATTTTTTAGCTTTAGCTAGTTTATTATTATTAAAATCAGATACTGCTAGTTTTTTAAACATGTGCCCTTTCATAAGCTGTAGGAACATAAGTCCAATAGATCCAACACCTACAATTAAAACTTTCATATTTGGATTAATATCTAATTTTTCTTTAGCATATATAATATCTGCTAAAGGTTCTGTTAATGTTAATCTATTTACATCAAAATCTTTATCAGCTTTTAGAGCACTAGTTTCAGGAACCATAATATATTGTGAGTAACCACCTGGACCTTTTAAACCAATTGTTGTTTTATGTTCACAGTTATTACTTCTATCCATTAAACATTCAGGGCAGCTATTACATGTGAAAAAAGGATTTACAACTACTAAATCACCTTCTTTAAAAGAAGAGTTTTTAGATTGAACTTTTTCTACATATCCACAAACTTCATGTCCGATATGGAAAGGAAAAACCTTACCGAAAATTGTTTCACCATAGTAGCTGTGTACATCAGTTCCACAAATACCACATCTAACTGTTCTAATTAAAAGTTCCCCTTCTTCAAGGTCTCTTATATCTTTATCATACACATGTAAATCTAGTCCATTTCTTAATTCTACAACACGCATATTAGCTCCTTATTTTATTATCTAAAATTAATTTATCGTACCACGATATAGTATAGTCGTCAACTCATATATGAAATTAAAAAACCGACTAAAAAAATTAATTAATATAAATTTACTATTTAATTATCCCCCATTGTATTGATAACAAATAATACAAAGGGGAAATATATATTTTAAATGAAAACTGATTAATAAACAGCTAAATAATTATATTTAGCTGAAATTAACACCCATTATATTAAAAGGCACCTTCTCTAAGAGGAAGAGGATCTACAGTCCAAGCCATTTTATTACATAATCTAATTAACATATCTGTTTTCTGTTCACTATATTCTTTTTTATAGAACAGATTAACAGTTTCACTCGGATCATTTATTAGATCATATAACTCACCTTCGTTTGTGCCATGGTAAACAATTATTTTGTATTTATCATTTCTAATCATTGTTGCATAGCATTCTCTAGGTGATATTCTATTTTCTTTCAAAGAATTATAATATTCACAATAAACATCTTCATCTTCAATTTTTTCATCATTAATCAATTTATTCCATAAAGAAGTAGATTGCATTGCTGCTTCTACTGGCAATCCAACAGCTTCTAATAAAGTAGGAGCTATATGCATTAACTCTACTACAGCACTACATCTTCTAGGTTTTAGTTTTGCTGGATAGTGAATAATCAATGGGATATGAACTGCAGAATCATACATGTTGATTGCTTTGTAATAAAGGCCATGATCTCCTAACATTTCACCATGATCAGAATTGAATACTATAATAGTATTATCATATTCACCAATCTCTTTTAGATAATCAACCATTTTGCCAACTTGGGAATCAATTAAATCGCACATTGCCCAATATGCAGCTTTTACATATCTGTGCTCATCATCACTCATTTTCGCAGGCAATAAAGTTTTTATGTTTTCAGGATTAACATTTAAACAGCTTTGATGCAATAATTTCTCATATTCAGGTTTATCATCTAACTCACCTTCTACATAATTTGGAAGAGGTATTTGATCTAGGTTTTTAGTATATCTCTCTAAATAGTTTTGTGGTGGATCGAATGGATTATGTGGATCAAAAATGTTTATTGAAAACATCCAAGGTGTATCAAAGTTTTTAGCACTGTTTACAAAACTTTTAGCTCTTTCAATGCACCAAGTAGTTTGATGATATTCTTCATCCATCCCTTTTTCGATCCATTTACAAAAATCGTATTCTTCTTTTTTATATTCAACACCAATATCGTTTAACCATTTTTGGTATTCATTAGAAGGGTGTTTATATGCATGTCCATGTGCCCATTCAAAGGTGTCATATCCATCTTCTATTCTTACTTCACCTTGTGGAAAGAAGTCTGGATTTGCAGGATTTATATGGTACTTACCTGATAGACCACAAAAATATCCATTATCATGAAGAGTTTTTGAAATTACTTTCTCATCTTTATATATTCTTTGGCCATTTTCCCTACAACCAGTTGTTCTAGGATATCTTCCTGTTAAAAAACTAGATCTGCTAGGTGAACATACTGGACTTTGACAAAATGCATTCTCAAAAAGTACTCCCTCTTTTGCTAATTTATCAATATTTGGTGTGTTTGTATAAGGATTGCCATAACAGCCTAAGGTGTCAAACCTTTGTTGATCTGTACAAATCCATAATATATTAGGTTTTTTCATAAAACTTCCTCTACTCAATTAAATTTGGGTTTTCTTACTTTTTTTACTTTTCTTAACTACTGAATTTAGAATTGATAAACTTGCAACTACAATGAAAAATAATGAAATTGGTCTTGTAAAGAAAATTGTAGGATTATCATTAGACATAATCATAGATCTTTGTAAATTTGTTTCAGTTAATTTTCCAAGAACAATAGCAATAGTCATTGGTGCTAGTGGAAAATCGAATCTCTTCATTAAGTAGCCAAATATTCCAAAGAATAGCATAATGTAAACATCAAATATTGAGTTAGACATAGCGTATGCCCCAACTGTACACAATACCATTACTCCAGCTATTAAAATAGTAAATGAAATCTTTGTTACATTTGAGAATAATTTTGTTAAAAAAGATCCTTGTGTAAACATAAATATGTTAATAATGAACAGGCCTAACATGATACTATATACCCAGAATTTGTCACCAACAAATAATTCAGGTCCAGGAATTATTCCTTTTACAGTCAAGGCTCCCATCAATACTGCAGTACTTATATCACCAGGAATTCCTAAGGTTAATAAAGGTATTAGTGTAGAACCTGATACTGCATTATTTGCTGATTCAGGGGCAATAATTCCTTCAATACAGCCTGTACCGAATTTTTCAGGTTCTTTTGAGGATCTTCTAGCTTCATTATAACTAAAGAATGCTGCTATTGCTCCTCCAGTTCCAGGGATAGCCCCAATTATGGTTCCAAATATAGAAGATTTTAAAAGTATTGCTTTATGTTTTAGTATATCAGTTATTTTAATTGTAGCTTTAGTTAACTCAACTTTTTCTTGCTTTGTATCAACCCCTAGACGTGTTTTTTCAATCATTTCACTCAAAGCGAATATTCCAAGCATTACAATAATTGCACTTACTCCATTTAGCAAATTAACATTACCAAACATAAACCTTGGAACACCTGCATTCGCATCTATTCCGACGGTTGAAAAAAGAAGTCCAAACCCTGCAGAAATTAAACCTTTTAACAAATTATCTTCTGCTAGACTAATTACGATAGTCAATCCGAATAAACATAGTGCAAAATATTCTGGTGGTCCAAATTTTAGTGCAAATGAGGCTAGTGATGGTGCTACAAATAATAAAGCAAAACAACTAAATAAACCACCAAAAGTAGATGCAACTAAAGCACTCTTTAGAGCATCTCCTGCTCTACCTTTCTTAGCTAAACTATAGCCATCTAAGATTGTTGCCGCTGCAGCAGGGGTTCCTGGCGTGTTAATAACAATAGCTGTTATAGATCCTCCAAAAACACCACCACAGTAGGCACCGAGAAGTAGATACATTCCAGGAATTGTGTCCAATCCGAAAGTAAATGGTAACAAAACAGTAATAGCAAATACGCTTGTTAATCCTGGAAGTGCACCTACCATAATTCCTATAAATACCCCTAAATTCATTATTAGAAGGTTGGATAATTTAAATATTTCAAAAACAACTGCTAACATTAATAAGCTCCTATCTAATTAGTGGTATATTCAATAAAAATTGGAATATTAAGAATATCAAAATGTTAAATACATAAATACTTATATAGTGATACTTATTCCGACTGCCCAACAAGAACAGAACTAATGGCGGTACTAATAGGGATGAGATTACAAAACCAAATATATCAAACAAAATCCCATATAATAAGAATAGTCCAAAGACTAATAGCGCCTTAATTTCTCCTCTCATATTCACTTTAGTTGGAACTGACTCACTCTCTTCTTCAGTTTTCTTGATCTTTAAATATTTAAAGAAATAACTTATTGAGTGAATCAAGGCTGAAAAACCAATCAAACCAGTTGCCAATAATGGAAAGGTTCTAGTAGTAATACTACTACTTTCACTGCTAGCAGATCTTACTGCTATCTGATTTGGAATTAAAATAAATGCAATGAATAAACTAAGTGCAAATATAGCTAGACCAACATATATTTCTTTGCATATTCTTTTTTTCTCCATAATTTAATTATCCTTTATATTATAGTATTTTATTTTCCTAAATTGAATTTTTCCATATTTTTTGTAATAACTTCATAGGAATTATACATAAGTTGTGTAACTTCTTCTTCTGTATAAATTGGCATTTCACTATTTGTTCCAATTACATTTGTTAAATATTCTTTATAAGCATCAGATTTTTGTGCTTCATCAATTTTTTCTTTTACATAATCAACAATAGCATCAGGAGTACCCTTTTTAATAGCAATTGCAGTATATCCTAAAAGAGATTCCATATTATCTAATCCCAATTCTTTTGCACTAGGAACATCTTTTACTGTATCTAATCTAGTAGGAGATGCAACCATTAAACCTGTGAATTGATTATTTAAAATACGAGGTACTGCTACACTAGCATCAATAATATAAAAATCAATTTGTCCACCTAATAGAGCTGCAAAACCTTCTGCACTACCACTGAAAGGTAAGAATTTTGGTTCAATATTTTGTTGTGATGAAATCTCTAACATTACAATTCTACCAAAACCAGTTGAATTAGCTGCACTATAAGTTACTGTTTCACCTGCTTCTAAAGCATCTAAAACATCCTGCCAAGATTGATATTTAGAATCAGCACTGCTTACAATAATTTGTGGTTCAGGTGGATTATTTACAGCAAGATATCTAAAGTCATCTACTGAATAAGTTAAATCAACCATATTAGGTTGGATAATATATCCTGAGAAACCTGCAGCAGTAATAGTATAACCATCAGCAGCATTTAGATTAACCTCTGTTAAACCAATTGATTGACCAGCACCAGCTCTATTTACAACAGCAACAGGCTTTCCAAAGTCTACAATATCAGCTAATGATCTCATTGCTATATCAACTAATCCACCAGCTGGAGCAGGAATTAAAAATTCAATGCTTTTTTTAGGATAGCCATCTAAAGCATCACTTGCATCAGTGCTAGTTCCGGTTTGAGTTGAGTTATCTGCTCCAACACTACTTGTTTCGTTTTTATTACAGCTTACTAAAGCTAATACTAATAAGAATAAAACGGTAACTAATTTTATGTTCTTTTTCATAAAAGACCCCTTTGTTTTATAGTCAAAATCTATACTGTTTAAGTATAATGGAAAGAATTTTTTTACTTGTTAACAATCAAAAATCTAATTTATCATATACCGATAAATTAAGTCTGTCAAATTTTATTTCATACTTTTTTTCAATTGAAAAGAATCTAAATTTTTTTATTCTAAATTTATAAATATTTAAATTATTAGATAATTTTTTATTGAAAATATAATTTCATATATTTTATTTTATTGATAAATGGAAAATATCCTACACCCTAAAACTGTAATATGATATTTGATTATAGATTTATTTTCTTCTTTCTATTTCAAATAACAATACAATAATCTAAAACCATTATTAATTTACTTTAAATCTTTATGTGTTAAATAAATATAATTATTTTATATATATATTTTCAAATCTAACTTTAACATAAATATTTTACAAAATTGTTTATATAATTTTTTTATATTATCTACTTATAATTTTAAGAGCCCTAAAATATTTTTATAATTCAATTCATTTTTATTAGGTGAGAAAAGAAAAAGCAATATGGGTAAACTAATAAAGCATAGTAAACTAATTATAAAATATTTTTCTTCAACTACCTTATTTTTAATTTAAAATTGTTAATGTAAATATAGACATTATCCCCTTCAAAAGATATTTTATAAATGAAGAAAAATAAAATTCTCTTTAAAGGATAAATTAAAAAATTATGAAAGTTCTAGTAGTTATTGATATGCAAAATGATTTTATTGATGGAGCCTTAGGCACAAGTGAAGCTGTTAATATTGTAGATAAAGTTGTCAATAAAGTTAGAAGTTTTGATGGTAAAGTCTTATTTACTAGAGATACTCACCATGAGGATTATTTAGATAGTGAAGAAGGTAAACATTTACCAGTTGTTCATTGTATTGAAAATACATATGGGTGGGAGATTTGTGATAAATTACTTGAATTTGTTAAAGAAGAACCTTTTGATAAAAAAACTTTTGCAAGTGTTGAGCTTGAAGCTTATATGAGAGACTTTGCTAAAAAAGAAAAGATTGAAAGTATAACTTTAATTGGCCTATGCACTGATATATGTGTTATTTCTAATGCTTTACTTATGAAAGCAAACTTTTTTAACATACCTATTTACGTTGAAGAGCACCTATGTGCAGGAGTAACCCCAGATAGTCACAAAAGAGCTATTGAAGCTATGAAAATGTGTCAAATTGATATTATATAATATCAATTTTATTGTCTTATTTTTGTTGCATTAATTAACATAAAATACAAATATATTATAAAATTGCAACAAATATTTAATTAATCCAACACTTTTGTTGCAAAAATTGATTATTTCTTTAAAACCCTTTGAAATTAAGCAACAAGTTATGTTATATTACAACTCATAATAATTTAGCCTTTTGTGGGGGTATTTAATGGATCTTTTACCAATTGAGAAAGTTGCACAGAGTGTTGGAATCAATGAAAAATATATTGAACCTTATGGTAAATATAAAGCTAAAATAGATCCTTCCATTAATAAAAAACTAGCAAGCAAAAAAAATGGTAAACTTGTCCTTGTTACATCCATTACTCCAACTAAGGCTGGAGAAGGTAAAACTACAACGGCTATTGCTTTATCTCAAGGAATGGCAAAAATTAATCAAAAAGCAATTCTTTGTTTAAGAGAACCCTCCCTTGGTCCTGTTTTTGGACTTAAAGGTGGTGCTACCGGTGGAGGCTTAGCTTCCATTGCTCCAAAGGATGATATCAATCTTCATTTTACAGGTGATATTCATGCACTAACCTCTTCTATAAATTTAATTGCTGCTGTATTAGACAATTCTATTTATCAAGGTAACATTTTAAATATTGATCCAAATAAGGTAGTCTGGACTCGCGCTCTTGATATGAATGATAGAGTTCTAAGGAATATAAAAATTGGAATTGGTAAGTTTAATGGAATTGAAAGAGATGAGCATTTTGTAATTACTGTTGCATCAGAATTAATGGCTATTTTATGCCTAGCTAAAAATAGTAAAGATTTCCACTCTAGAATTAAAAAAATTATTGTAGCTTATACTTATGATAATAAACCTGTAACAGTTGCAGATTTAAAAGTTTCTAATGCAGTTATGAAATTAATGAAGGATGCTCTAAAACCAAATCTAGTACAAACTCTTGAACACAATCCAGTCTTAGTACATGGGGGACCTTTTGCTAATATTGCTCATGGATGTAATTCACTTATTGCAACAAAGTTAGCTATGAAATTAGCCCCAATTACAATTACAGAAGCAGGTTTCGGTGCAGATCTTGGAGCTGAAAAGTTTTTTGATATAGCATGCAGAGAAGCAAACATTAAACCATCGGGTGTTGTTGTTGTTGCAACAGTTAAGGCTCTTAAAATGCATGGTGGTATCGATTATAAAGATCTAAAAAAAGAAAATGTTGCTGCCCTACTTTCTGGAATAAACAATTTAAAAGCTCATATTGAGAATGTAAAGAAATACAACATTCCAATAGTTGTTGCAATTAACCATTTTGACCATGATACTAAAAACGAAATTGATGCTTTAACTTCATGGTGTATAAAAGAAGGTTATGAAGTTTCATTTTTAGATGGATTTTCTAAAGGTGGAGAAGGCACTATCGATTTAGCTAAAAAAGTAGTTCAAATGGTAAATTCTGATTCTAATGAATTTAAACCACTTTATAATCTAGATGCTCCAATCAAAGATAAGATATCAATTATTGCAAAAACGATATATGGTGCTAAAAATGTAAAATACTTAGATAAAGCTAATGAACAAATTAAAAAATATGAACAAATGGGATTCAACAATGCTTATGTATGTATTGCTAAAACACCAAATTCATTATCTGATAATCCTAAAGTACTAGGTGTGCCTAAAGATTTTACAATTACAGTTAGATCTGTTAATTTATCTGCAGGAGCGAATTTTGTAATCCCTTTAACAGGTTCGATAATGACAATGCCAGGACTTGGTAAAATCCCTTCTGCAATCAAAATGGAAGATGAAATTATAGAGTATTAATAAATAGAAGCTAGATTTAACATCTAACTTCTAAATAATAAATATTTAAATTTAATTAATTAAGGATTAAACCTTAGCCCGATACCCAATAATTCAGTATGTAAAAAATAGAAATTATTAAAAGGGGATCTACCATTATGGTATGAGATTTCTAAAGATAATGAATTACCTATATCTTGTGCAATTCTTACATCATGTTCCATTTCCCAAGGCTCATCATCTCTAAATTCTATAGATCCACCATTTACATGATCATAGTAAATCTTACCTTCTTCATACATATGCAGATCATATCCAACAGTCGTCTTTCCTAAGTTTTTAAATATATTTGCACTTATTTCAAATCCCACATTAACTATTCTTGCATTATAATCATCACCATAATCATTTTGAGCTCTTTCGTACCAAGTGGGACCAAACATGAAAGGTCTTAAAACAACTATATTTCTCCCTGGAAAATTTAACTCCCCATATATTCTAAAATTTGAAGTAGGCTCAAGAGATAATCCAATTACATATGGATTCATTCTAATATATTTGTAAGTAAGATTAAAATCATCTAAAGTTCCATATTTTTTATCTACAAGTTTATATATTGCATCACCATAGTGAGAGCAATAGTGATGCTGTCCTATTCTCATTGAAAGAACATCAGCAATTCTGAAAGTTCCTCCAAAAAAGTATATTCCATCATAGCCAATACCATAATTAAAACTATTTGTATAAAATGATTGAATTACACCTTGAAACGAAAAATCAAAAGCAATTGGACTTAAAAAACTATCAAAGGTAAAAGTACTTCTTGCAAAAGATACAGTTTCACCCACTTTAATTACAGTTTGAGCGCCAGTCTCTGTAAAATCATCACCAAATTCAAAAACATTTACACTATGAACACCATTATTATCAGTTGTTTCTTGAAGAACTCTATCAGGTGTTCCTTCTAAAAAAAACTGAGTTGTTATACTCATATCTGCTCTTGTACGATCTGCAAAATATTCTTTATAAATAGGATTTAAAGATATCTTTTCAAAATCATATTCAAAGGCACTATATATAGATGATAAACCAAAAGCACAAAAAATAATGCTTATCAATAATTTCTTTCTTAAATTCATTATTATATCCTTAGTTATTATTTATCTGTATCAATTAAAGTAATGGTATTACTAGGATTAAATCGCACACCAAAAGATAAATAGGTAGTATCCATAAAATAAAAAGAATTTATTGGAGATCTTCCTTTATGCCATGAAATTTCAAAAGATGTTGTATCGTTAACTTGTTGAGCAATTTTTATATTATGTTCTAACTCCCAGGGCTCATCAGATTCGAAAGATGGTTCATAACCATCTATTTCTTCATATACAATTTTACCTTCTTCATACATGTGTAAATCATATCCAATGGTAGTATTTCCTAAGTTTTTAAAAATAGGAAAGTTAAATTCTACACCTACATTAACAATTCTTGCATTATAATCTTCATCATAATTAGAGTTATTTGAATTAAACCAACCTGGTGCAAACATCAAAGGTCTTATAGTACTTACATCTTCAGGAATATAATTTAACTCACCATAAACTCTAGCCCATGAAGTAGGTTCTACTGAGAGACCAATTACAAACCCATTCATTCTAATATATTTATAACCATAATTAAAATCAGTAAAAGAAGAATCACTATTAATTGCTTTAAAGATATCATCACCATAGTGTGAACAATAATGATGATATCCAATTCTCATCGAGAATACATTAGCAACCCTCATTGTCCCACCATAAAAATAAATACCATCATAGCCTAGGCTATTATCAAAACCAGCTGTATAGAATGACTGCAATAATGCTTGTGCTGACAAATCAAATGAAATGGGACTTATCCAAGAATCAAATCTAAAGGTATTTCTGAATAATGAAATAGTTTCACCTAATTTATATTGCATCATAACATCATTAGATTCCATATGGTCTGATATATCCCAAACTTTTATTTTACCATCAGAGGTATCTTGAAGTACTGTATCAGGGAAACCTTCAGAAAAGTGTAAATAATTAACACTTAAATCCGCTCTGCCTTTATCTGCAAAATATTCTTTATGTAATGGATCTAATGAAAATATATCAAAACTATAATCAAAAGAGGCAAAAACAGCTGAAGAGACAACAGAACTCAATAATAGAGTAATAACAAACCTTTTTTTCAAATCAAACTCCTTTAAAAAAAACAAACCTACATATAATAAAGAAAGCTATAGTTTTTGTAATTACTATAGCTATATAAAAACTAATTAGTTCTTACTAGAATCGAACACATTCACTGTATAATCTGGGTTATATCTCAATCCCATTGTTAAAGTTGATGTTTTTTGGAAAAAATAACTATTCATAACAGATCTTCCATAGTGATATGCTATTTCAAAAGAAATATTTTTATCCAACTCTTGTGCTATTTTAATATTATGTTCTAGCTCCCATGGAGCATCTGGATTGAAAAAATATTTAGAAGCATAATGAAATGCTGAGTACTCATCACTTTCATCATCTTCATGATATTCAAAATCTTCATCATCATCTTCAATAGAATATTGAATCTTTCCTTCTTCATACATATGAAGATCATAACCGATAGTAGTTTTTCCAAGATTCTTAAATAATGAAAAAGAATATTCAAAACCAAGACTTATAATTCTAGCTTTATAAGAATCAGGGTAATCATTGATTTGCTCTCCATTTCTTGTTACCCAATTGGGTGCAAACATATCAGGTCTGAGGCTATTAATATCTTGTGGAGGAATATTATATTCGCCATAAACTCTAAAATTTGGTGCTAAATCTAGAGAAAGCCCAAATGCAAGACCATTCATTCGAACGTATTTGTAAGTAAATCCAAAGTCATAAAAGTCATCACCAAAACCATCATCAAAATTAGCTCTTATTCTCTTAAGGGTTGCATCGCCATAATGAGAACAATAATGATGGAGGCCCATTCTCATAGAAACAACTTTACCAAATCTAAAGGTTCCCCCTAAAAAATAGATTCCATCATAGCTAACTGTATCGTCAAATGAACCTCTATAAAAATTCTGAAGCAAAGCTTGCATTGAAATATCAAATGCAATAGGGCTAAGCCAATGATCGAAAGTAAATGTACTTCTAGCAAGAGACATTGTCTCCCCCATTTTTAAAGCTACAAATTTATTTTCAGGTTGAATTAATTCATCAAAAAGGTAAACTTTAACATATTTATTATCCTGCCAATTATCCTCAGTTACATCTACATGTGTATCCTGTAAAACTCTATCAGGATAACCATCGTAATAGGAAATTTGACTTATACTAAAATCAGGTCGCGCCCTATCGGCAAAATATTCTTTATAAATGGGGTCGAAAGAAAAGGCATCAAATCTATAATCAAAACTTGCGAATAATGTTGAAACACTAAAAAAACAAAATATAACAGCACAAAATTTTTTATTCAAAACACAAACCTCAAAAAAAATATTTTAGCAAAATGAATTATAAAAAAATAAATAATTACTTTCAATTGTTATATTATAATATTTGTTAGCATCATAATTTTTAAAATAAAAATTTGTAATACAAATATTTAATGTTAGAAAATTTCTTTTTATATAATAAATAGACAATATTGTAATTTTTTAATTTAAAAACTCATTTCCAAAATCTAAACAAATAAAAAAGGAAAAAGGATACACAATATTGCAAAATTAAATAAAACTTTTAGTAAAAATTAAGAAATTTAATATATTTGGGAATTATAAAATATTAATATTATACAAATATTAAATTATTTGTAAATATTATGATTTATCTAATATTAAAAAGAATAAAAAATTTATATTTTATTTGTATTATTATAATATATTTTTGTTTAGCAATAAGTTTTAATACAAAGCATTAAATATAACTTTTCACCTTTAAAAATATTCACTATTAGTAGAATAAATAAAGGGTAAACAAAATTTGTTATACCCTTATAAGAACGTTTATCAAATATACTTTTTATTTCTTGTTGATTATTCAATTAATATACTATCGCTTAGTTCTATTTTATTAGCACTTGAGTTAACCCTTATTTCAAAATTACAACTTTCAAGAACCCAATCATGTATATCTTCACTATAGTATTTAAATGCTTCTAGATTTAATTCCATAGATACACTTTTCTTTTCATTAGCATTGAGCTCAACCTTCTCAAAACCTTTAAGTTCTTCTTCTACTCTAAAAACACTACTATCAATAGAATGAATAAATACAAAAACCGTTTCCTTTGCACGCAATTCACTAAGATTTTCTATAATAAAATTAACAATAACTTTATCATCTTCCCTTTTTAAAACAAGGTTAGAGTATTTAAAACTTGAATAACTTAAACCAAAACCAAAGTCAAAAGCCACTTCTTTTCCATTTGTTCTAAAATCTCTATAGCCAACTAATAAACCTTCCTTATATTCAAGCCTCTCGGGTTTTCTAATATTTGGGTTGCCCTGCCCTTTTTGAATACGTTTTACTGAAAATTTATTATAATCTTTATAATAATATTTAGTACTTTCATAGTCTTTAAATTTCTTTGCTATTGTAAAAGGAAGTTTCCCACAAGGATTTACTTTATTAAAAATAATATCGAACAAAGCTTCTCCTTCTTTTTCTCCTAGATAATAAGATAAAATTAAGATTTGTGTATTATCTACCCAATTAGGATTAAAAGCCCCTCCTGAGTTAACAATAGTAATAGTCTTATTATTTAATTTATTAGCCTCAATTATTGATTGAACTTCTTTCTTTGCTATTTCATAATCTCTATCATAGCATTCACTTTCATCAACATTATCAAATCCAGTTTTAATGATTACAAGATCAGCTTGTTTAACGATTTCTCTTTTATTTTTGTTTTTAAACCATTTTTTATCAAAACTTTCAACTTCGAAATTTTCATATTTTAATTTATCTTTAAAACTAATCATTTCTACTCTTGGCTGTATTTGAGAAGAGCCACCTCCGCAAGGAATTACATTCCGATTTTTTCCAAGAATAACTATTTTCTTTATCTTAGTTTTATCAAGAGGTAGAAGGTTAATATCATTTTTCAATAAAGTAATAGACTCGAGGGCTACTTGATAAGCAGTATCCCTAGCTGTCTTTGAATGAAGCTCATAAGTTGATATTTGTTTGTCATCATCTAATAAACCAGCTTTTTTCACAACAGTTAGAATATTTAAAATTTTTTTATCAATATCTGCTTCATTTATTTTATTATTATTTAAAGCATCCATTATTTTATCTTTAGAAAACCAAATACCCTTAGGCATTTCTAAATCTATTCCATGTTTAATTGCATTTACAGTAGAATAAACACTAGTCCAATCGGATATAACAAAACCTTTATATTTCCATTTTTTTCTCAAAATTTCTTCAATTAAATATTCATTTTCGCTAGCATAAACACCATTTATCAAATTATAGCTAGTCATAACACCTAAAGTTCCACTATCAACCGCTTTCTTAAATGCTGGTAAATATATTTCATGAAGAGTTCTCTCATCTACTACACTATCTGCTTTATGTCTATCATAATCACTATTATTGCAGGCAAAGTGTTTAACTGTGGTAACAACTCCAACCTTATTAGCAGCTTCTATATAGGCTTTTGCCATTTCACCTGAGAGATATGGATCTTCTCCAAAATATTCAAAGTTTCTCCCACAAGTGGGCACTCTAGCAATATTTACACCCGGGGCTAAAAGTATTGAAGCACCCACAGCTTTTGTTTCTTTGCAAATCTCACTACTTACTTTTGAAACTAAATCACGATTAAAAGTTGCAGCCATCGCTATAGGAGATGGAAATACTGTAACTTTTTCATCCCAGCCTCTCACACCTGCAGTTGCATCAGTTGTCCAAATTTCTTTTAGATTTAATCTTTTATTTGCTCTGATACAAAAATCATTAACACCAGAAATATAATCAATCTTCTCTTCTAAAGTCATTTTAGAGATTAATTCTTCAACACTATAATCACACTTAATATTCTCAGTTTCTATTTTTTTCTTAGGTATCATATGTTTATTTATCATTATCTTTTGAAATACTTCTTTTTGTCTTCTATTCATAAAAACTCCCACATTATCTAATAAAATCTCTTTTTTTTATTTTTAGTTATTATTCTATCTTTAAGTTTACCACTTATATCTAAAGATGGAAGAAATATTTAAAAAAATGGAGTAATTATCAAGCTTTTTTTTTTAATAGTATAGGTATTAAAAGTTTATAAAGTTTTTGATAGTATAGTTAATAAAACTTCAAATTAATTTAAAGTTTTTTAAAGTATACTGTATAAAAAATATAAAAAATTTATACTTTTAAATACTATACTATATAAAATGTTAATTTTTATATTTTTTAATTTCTATTAAAAATGCAAAAATTTTCACTCAATATAGTATTTTTCATTGAAATTTACTAAATGACAAATGTTAAACAATTTAAGTAAAAAAGAAAATAAAAAATAAATGTTGCCTACTCAAATTTAGTGTGATAGTATTAAATTGTTATTAAATGGTAGCGTTACCATTACTAACAACACAAATTTTGATATCTTTTAAGCATGGGTAACTTGATTCTACTTATAAACTTTATGACTAATTTTATTTTTACCACAAAATGTAAGCGTTACCATTTTTATTTTTAAATATCAATTTCTGAACTTTTGGAGGAGTTATGGAGCTGTTTGCAAACAATTGCATTGATAAATCAATAGCAATTTTAGGCGATATTTGTCTTGATTTATATTATTTTATAAGCGAGGAAAATGCTGAAATTTCAGTAGAAACAAATTTGCCTACATATTCAGTTAAAAATTCTAAGTTTGAATTAGGTGGTGCATCTAATGTTGCAATAAATTGCAAAACTATTGGAATAAAGAATGTAGATATATATGGTTTAGTTGGTAATGATTATTATGGTAAAATAATAAATTATTTATTAACAAAAGAGAACATTGGGATAGACAATTTACTAATTCAAAACAATAATTTTAATTCAAATGTTTACCATAAAATATATAAAGATTCTAAAGAACTTCCTAGATATGACTTTGGAAATTTCAATATTCCCGATAGAGAATTACAAGATACAATTCTTAATAATTTGGAAAAAAATATTAAAAAATATGAATTAATTATTATTAATGAACAAGTATTAAACAGTATTCACAATGACTATTTTTCTAATAGACTAAATCAGATAATCAGTAAACATCAAGATGTTATTTGGATTACAGATTGTAGAACAAAGAATAATATTTATAAAAAAACAATACATAAATTAAATCATAAAGAAGGATATAATCTAGTTAAACAATTAACTAATAATTTCCAGGGTATTACTGAAAACATTAATGATTCTTATATAGCTAATTATCTTTTTAATTATTGGGAACTTCCGCTAATTCTGACCCGCGGTGAGAATGGAGCTTACGTTGTAACTAAAAAGGGTTTGAACACTATTAACGGGCTTCATGTAATTCAAAAACTTGATACCGTTGGTGCTGGTGATTCTTTTTTAGCTGGGTTATCTTTTGGACTTTGCTGTAATTATGATTTAACTCAATCAGCTGAAATAGGAAATCTTGCAGCAACTGTAAGCTGTAAAATTCTTTTTGAAACTGGGCATCCAACTTTAAATGAAATACAAGAGTTAGCAGAAAAATCTGATTTTAGATATAACCCAGAAATAGCTAGTGATATAAGAAGTGCTCTCTATTATAATGAAACTGAAATTGAAATTATAAATCCAAATATCATAAACAGTTTTTCTCGATATCCTAAAATATGTATTTTTGATCATGATGGAACTATATCTGTTCTCAGGCAAGGCTGGGAAGAAATTATGAAAGAAATTATGATACAGATAATCACCGGCGATACATACCAGAAAATATCTAGAAACGAAATAGAGAACATTGCAAATCAGGTTAATGATTTAATTGAAAAAACGACTGGTGTTCAAACTATTATTCAAATGAAAGAATTAATTAATCTAATTAAAATTAATGGGTATGTTAATTCAAGTGAAATACTCGATGCATGGGATTATAAAAAAATATACAACGACAAACTTCTAACAAAAGTATCAGAACGAGTGGATAAATTTAAAAAAGGCTTGATTAATATTGAAGATGTTACAATTAAGGGTTCAATAGCTGCTTTGGATAATTTTTCAAAAAATGGTTCAATAGTTTATTTAGCAAGTGGAACGGATCAACAAGATGTAATCGAAGAAGCAACAACTTTGGGATATGAGAAATATTTCACTGGCGGTATATATGGCTCAGTCGGAGATATAAATTTAGATCCTAAGCAAAAGGTAATTAAAAAATTAATTAAAGAAATTGAATTAAACCCCAATATCGATGTAAGTGAATGTGTTGTTTTCGGAGATGGTCCAGTGGAAATGAGAGAGGCAAAAAAACATGGACTTGTAGCCATTGGTCTTATAAGTGATGAAACCAGAAGATGGGGGGAAAATATTTCTAAAAGAGAAAGGCTTATATTAGGTGGTGCCGATTTATTAATACCAGACTTCTCTTGTTTAAATCAATTAACAGAACTTTTAGGGTGGGAACAAAATGGAAAGATTTGATAAGAATAATATGGTTTATTATCCGTTGAATGAAAGATATAGCAAAGTTGAAATTGAAAGGGATTATATTCGAATTGATGCAAAGCCAGATACTGATGATCCAAATTCAATAAAAAAAATTAAAACTATATCAAATGAAATAATAAGTGCTAGAGAAAAAAAGGCTTCTGTTATTTTAGCTTTTGGTGCCCATACCATAAAAAATGGTCTTGCCTTAGTTTTAGGCGAATTGATAAAAAATGGATATATAACTCATTTAGCAACAAATGGTGCTGGAGTAATTCATGATTGGGAATTTGCATATCTGGGAAAAAGCAGTGAAGATGTTCAAGCAAATGTAAAATTGGGAAAATTCGGAACTTGGGAAGAAACAGGTTATTATATTAATTTAGCTTTAGCAGTCGGAGCCTTTTATGGTCTTGGGTATGCTTCAAGTGTAAGTGAACTTATTAATAATGATGGTTTAAATATTCCAACAATACAAACTTTAAATGAAGTGATTCTTAATTCAGATAATGCTAATCAGATAGCTGCAGCTGCAAACTTAAGATCATTAATTAAAGATTATAAAATACCACATGGGTTCATGGAAATAATTCATAAATATAAAAAATATAGTTTACTATCTATTGCTGGGAAGTACAATTGTAGATTTACATGTCACCCCATGTTTGGTCATGACATAATATACACTCACAAAGTTAACAAAGGAATTTCAATAGGAATTACAGCAGAAAGAGATTTTCTTAGTTATGTAGATAGTGTATTTAATTTAGAAAATGGTGTTTATCTTTCCTTAGGCTCTGCAGTTATGTCTCCCATGATTTTTGAAAAATCATTATCCATGTCCCGAAATGTTCTACTTCAGAAAAATCAAAATATAGCCAATTGTAATATTCATGTTGCAGATTTAGCTAAAGACACTTGGGATTGGTCAAAAGGAGAACCCCCACAAGATAATGCTGCATATTATCTTAGATATATGAAAACATTCTCAAGAATGGGTTGTAAAGTGGATTATCAATCAATTGACAACAGAGACTTTTTAATTCTTTTGAATAATGAACTAAATAGAAGGAGACCGTAATGGATACCAATAAAATGAAAAAATGGAAGAGTGAATTAGAAACTCACTTACACAAAGAGCTTTTGCCTTTTTGGTTAGATAGAGTCTGGGATAAAACATATGGTGGTTTTGTTACCCAATTTGATAATAATGGCCAATTAACAGATTGTGATGAAAAATCTATGTTAGCACATATGAGAACAATATTTTCCTTATCTATAGCTTTTGAAAATGGACACGACTTAGATGGAAGATGTAAATCTTTAGCAAAAAAAGGTGTTGATTTCGCTATTGATACATATTGGGATTCTGTTTATGGGGGCTTTTATTGGTTACTAGATAGAAAAAATAACGTTATTTGTGATCAAAAAATATTATATGGACAAAGCTTTGCAATATATGCTCTATCCACCTATGCAAGGGTTTTTGAAGATAAACAAGCTCTATTATATGCAGAAAAATGTTTTGATTTATTACAAATATATTGTAGTGAAACAACATTTGGAGGATATTGGGAAATGTTTAATAGGGATTGGAGTCTAAAAGGCGAAGGTCCAGCTGGTGGTGACAGAAAAACATTAGATTTTCATATGCATCTTATGGAAGCTTTAACTGCCCTTTTCCAAGCTTCAGGAAAAGAAATACACAAAAGAAAATTATTAGAAGTAATAGATTTGCTATTGAATACTATTTTAGATAAGAAAACTAGAACTGGAACACCTCAATTTTTTAAAGATTGGACTAAAGCACCTCAAATTAAATTTGATATTATTTGGGGGTGGGACAGATTCGATAGTGACAGTGGTGCAAAACCTCATGATGATAACACATCGTATGGCCATAATGTTGAATTTTTCTGGCTACTAATGGAAGCCTTGAAAGTATTAAATATTAAACCAGACAATTATAACAACACCTTCAACACAATATTAGATCATGCTCTTAAAAATGGTGTTGATTGGGAATTTGGTGGAATATATACAGAAGGTTCATCTACAAATAATGGAGTTTATGATTATACTAAAGAGTTTTGGCAACAAGCTGAATTCATGATTGGTATGTTAGAAGCTTATCTGCTTTATCATGATGACAAATATCTAGATGTATTTGAAAACGTACATAACTTTGTACAAAGTAAAATGATAAAACATGAAGTTGGAGAATGGCTACCACTTCTAGAAAGAGAAGGTAAACCAATTTGGAACCATATGAGTCATTCATGGAAAGTGAACTATCATACTATTAGAGGAGTAACATATTCAATAAAACGCTTAAATAAGATTCTTCTTATTAAAGAATAAATAAGCTTCATAGAAGCGCAAAAGGAGTAAAAAAATGAAAAAAATGTTAAGTATTGCATTGTTAACACTTTGCATCCCTACATTTGTCTTTGCTGGTGGAAGTAGTGAAAAAGCTACAGCTGAAACAAGCAATGAAATCGAGATTTTCAGTTGGTGGACAGCAGGAGGAGAAGCCGACGGATTAGAAGCTTTAATAAAAGTTTTTGAAGAAAAGAACCCAACTTTAGAAATCATCAACTCTACAGTTGCTGGTGGTGCAGGCACAAATGCAAAAGCAGTGCTAGCAACACGTATGCAAGGTGGAGACCCACCAGACTCATTCCAAGTTCATGCAGGACATGAGTTAATAGATACTTGGGTTGTTTCAGATTTTATGGAACCAATTACATTTATTATTGATGATAATGGTTGGAGAGATAGTTATCCAGCAGATGTAATTGATATTGTATCTTACGAAGGCGAAGTATACTCAATTCCAGTAAATGTTCATAGATCCAATGTAATGTGGTTGAATCCAGATTTATTTGAAAAATATGGACTTGATTTCCCTGAAACTATAGATGACTTTTTTGCAGTAGCAGACGTTTTCAAAGCAAACGGTGTAGACGCTTTAGCTTTAGGTGATACAAACACTTGGCCAGCTACTCAACTTCTAGAAAATGTTTTGTTAGCTGTTGCTGGACCTGATAAGTATAACGATCTATGGGAAGGAAAATGTAGATGGGATGATCCTTCAATTATTGAAGCATTAGAAACATATGTAAGAATGTTAGACTACGTAAATAGCGATCATGCTGCAATCACAAATATGGATGCTGGTGGATATGTTGCTGAAGGAAAAGCTGCTATGAATGTTATGGGTGACTGGATTGCTGGATACTATGATTCTCAAAATTATGTTTATAAAACTGATTGGGATTGGGTACCATTCCCTGGCACAAATGGAGAATTCATAATGTTATCTGATTCATTTGGATTACCTAAGAATGCTCCAAATAGAGCAAATGTAATTAAATGGTTAGAAACTTGTGGCTCTGTTGATGGTCAAGATGCGTTTAATCCAATTAAAGGCTCAATTCCTTCAAGAATAGACTGTGATACTTCTAAGTACAGTCCTTATCTACAAGATGCAATGGCTGATTTTGCTTCAAATAAAATCGTACCGTCTGTTGCTCATGGTGCTGCAATTTCTGAATCTTGGGTAACAAAGATTAATGATATTGTTAATGAATTTACATCATCAATGGATGTTGATTCAGCAGTACAATCTTTCCAAGCTGCTGCAGATAAATATGCACCAATGTAAAAAGATGTGTGAATTTATAATTTGTGGGCAAGATAATTGCCCACAACACTTTAAAGGGAGAGAGAATGTATTGTCCAAAAAGTGAGAAAAAAAAGAGTTTTTTTATTATCATGCCAATAATAATTATTCTATTTATATTTATATATGGTTTTATAGGTTGGTCAATAAAAGTATCATTTTCAGCATGGGATGGAATTATTAAAAATGATGCATTTGTTGGTTTTGCAAATTATAAAGAACTATTTACTTTTAGAAGATTTCCCACGGATATTTGGAACACAATCTTCTTTACTTTGATATTTATGATAACTTGTATTACTGGAGGATTTATCCTTGCTTATATGCTCTATTCAGGGTTAAAAGCAGAAGGTTTTTTTCGAACAGTTTATATGTTTCCACTTGCAGTTGCTTTTGTTATTTCAGGGGTTTTATGGAGATGGATATTAGCTCCAGAAACTGGGATAAATCTCTTATTTAGAATGATGGGATTTAAAGCAGAATTTAATTGGTATGTGTCCACAAAGAGTATTGGTCCTTTTAATATTGCTTTAATCTCCTTAATAATTGCAGCATCTTGGGAATATCTAGGATATACCATGGCAATGTTTCTAGCTGGACTTAGAGCAATCCCTCAACAAGTAATTGAATCAGCGCAAATAGATGGAGCGGGCAAATTAAGAACTATTTTTAGTATTATTATACCTCAGATTAAACCTATTGTTTTCTCTGCAATGATAGTTATTGGACATGTATCACTTAAAATATTCGACCTTGCGTATGCTATGACAGGGAAAGGGCCTAATTTTGTTACAGATTTCCCAGGGTTATATATGTTTGAAACAACATTTAGAGGCAATCATTATGGAGAAGGTGCTGCTATATCAGTATTTATGTTACTTCTTGTAGCATTAATAATTGTCCCTTACCTAGTATCCACATTCAAAGGAGAAGATTAAATGGTAGGAAAAAACAAAATTGGTATATTTTTTAAATATTTTTTTGCAATATTTTTCGCTTTGTTATTTTTATTTCCTTTGTTTGTTCTTTTTAATACAGCATTAAAGCCTTTTTCAGAAGTTAAAATTACACAAATGTGGGTCTTACCTAATTCAATATCTCTTGAAGGCTTTCAAGAAGCTTTTATAAAACTCGGAGGAAATTTTCAAAATAGCTTTATCCTTGTTATCCCAGTTTGTATTCTATCAATTATATTAGGTGCTATTTGTGGTTTTGTATTTTCAAAAATTAAATTTAAATTTTCAAATATATTCTTTGCTCTAATAATATTTGGTATGTTTATTCCTTATCAAAGTATTCTTATCCCTTTAGTCCAAACACTAAGAAAAATGGGAATTTATGGATCTTTAGGGGGATTAATATTTACCCATACTGTGTATGGATTACCTATATCTACCTTAATGTTTAGAAATTACTATGCTGAGGTTCCTGACGAATTAATTGAGGCGGGAATTATTGATGGACTATCTGTTTGGGGTGCATTTCGTCGTTTAATGGTTCCACTATCAATACCTTCTGTCATAGTTGTTTTGATATGGCAATTCACAAGTGTTTGGAATGACTTTTTATTTGCAGTAATCATAACCCAAGATTCCTCTATACAACCGATTACAGTTGCATTGCAAAATTTAGCTGGTAGCCAAGTTGTTGAATGGAATATTCAAATGGCAGGAGCTATAGTTGCTGCATTGCCTCCTCTATTAATTTATATTTTCTTTGGGAAATATTTTGTAAAAGGACTTATGGCGGGATCAGTCAAAGGATAACCGAAATATGAAATATAAAAACCTAATTGGAATAGATATTGGTGGAACAAAAACAGCAATTGTTGTAGGAACTATAGAAGGAGAAATTCTAGATAAAGTAAAATTTAAAACCCCTCCTTCTTATAAGGAAACATTGCAACTAATAAATGATAATATAAGAGATTTCCTTCTAAAATATAAAAAAATACAATCTATAGGAATATCATGTGGTGGTCCACTAAATAGTAAAGATGGCATTATATTAGCGCCTCCAAATTTACCGACCTTTATGAATGTTGCAATTGTAAAAGATATTGAATCTAAATTTAATATACCAACTTTTTTAGATAATGATGCAAATGCCTGTGCTTTGGCTGAATGGAAATGGGGAAACGGGAAAGGTTGTAACAACCTTATTTTTCTCACCTTTGGGACTGGTCTTGGTGCAGGGTTAATATTAAATGGGAAAATATATTCTGGAAAAGATGGTTATGCAGGTGAAATTGGCCATATACGATTAGAAAATAACGGACCTTATTGTTATAGAAAGCACGGTTCATTTGAAAGTTTTTGTAGCGGTAGTGGAATTTCAAAATTATATGAGCTTAGATTCAAAGAAAAGTTAACAGCAAAACAAATTTGTAATAAGGCAAAAAATGGAGACATAAAATGCCTTGAAGTTGTAAAAGAAAGCGCAATGCAACTAGGCAAAGGATTATCTATTCTCATAGATATATTAAATCCTGAGTGCATAGTTATTGGAAGTATATATACAAGAGATGAAAAATTATTCAAAGATGAAATGCTTGAATATATTCACAAAGAAGCTTTAGAAGAATCTACAAAAGGATTACTAATTTTACCGAGTAAATTACAAGAAAACCTTGGAGACATGGCAGCATTAGGAGTTGCTATAAATGGAGTTAACATTAAATGAACAAAAGATTAGATCAATTATTTTTAAGATATCCAAAATTATTACAATCGGAGCAGTCCATTATTAAAACAACGGAATTGTTGATAGAAGCAGCAAAAAATAATAAAACAATCTTCACCATGGGGAATGGTGGCAGTGCATCAGATTCAGATCACATCGTGGGAGAATTGATGAAATCATTTACTGTGAGAAGACCCTTATCAAAAGAATATAAACAACAATTATTATCTGTTGATAAATCGTTAGGTAAAGAATTATCTGAACAATTACAAGATGGTGTAAAAAGTATTTCATTAACACAACATACGGCACTATCAACAGCTTTTGCAAATGATGTAAATCCTTATCTTGGATTTGCACAACAGCTATCTGTTTTAGCTCAAAAAGGTGATGCTGTAATTTGTATTTCTACTAGTGGCAATTCTAAAAATGTATTATATGCCGCTATTGTGGCGAAAGCAAAAGGTTTAAATATAATAGGTTTGACAGGTAAAGGGGGTGGATTACTAAGTAAATTTTGTGATATTTGTATAGAAGTAGATGAAATTGAAACATTTAAAATTCAAGAACTCCATCTACCAATTTATCATGCACTATGTCTTTCTATAGAAGAAGCACTTTGGGATAAAATTCAATACTGAAGGGAGTTAACAAATTGTGAATAAATCTGCAAATACTACTACTATTGCTGATATTGCAAAAACTGCAGGTGTATCAACAACAACAGTTTCACGAGTATTATCAAATTCAGATAGAGTAAAACCTAAAACAAAAGAAAAAGTTCAAAATGTAATTAATGAACTCGGATACATACCAAATTATTTTGCCCAACGTCTTGCTGGCAATAGTTCTAAACAAATAGGAGTAGTAGTTGATGAAATAGGAAATTTTTTCTTTACTGAAATTCTTGCTTCAATCCAAGAATATTTAAATAAACAAGGTTATTCAATTCAAATTGCATACAGCAAATGGAATGAAGAAAGTGAACTTACAGCTGTTAAGAACTTAATATCTAACAATGTTGATGGAATAATTATAGCACCGGTTAATGATTCATCTCCAGCACTAGATTTATTAATAAATAGAGACTTTCCATTTGTAGTTATAAACTGTATTCTTAACAATCACATCACATGTGTAGCAAATAATAATTATAAAGGTGGAAAAATAATTGCTGATCATTTTAATCACCATAAGGCAGAACAAAACTTTATTATATCCGGATGGAACGACCAATCACTTCTTTTAAGAATGAAAGGATTTAAAGATAATATTGATAAATCAATAAAGTTAATTTGTTTTGAAAACATACTCAAAGAAGAACAAATTCAAAATACAGTTGAAAGCTTAATTGAGACCCATCATATAAATAAAAAGCCTTCAAACATCTTTATTACAAATGATATTTTAGCTATACCCTTAATTAATTATTTAGTTGAACAAGGGCTTTCTATCCCAAATATGGTCTCAATTATTAGTTATGATAATATTTATTTTTCAAGATATGCAAGAATACCTTTAACAACAATTGATCATGGTATTGATCAATTATGTATAAAAGCTTCTTCAGAATTAATTAAGTTAATTCAAGGTGAAAAATCAATTGGAGGAAATATTTTCATAGAACCAAAACTTATTAAGAGAAAGAGTTCTAATTAAATAATTCATCAAATATAAACTATAGATAATATAAATTAAATTTTCCTACTCTGTATCAAATAAAGTTACACTTGATTTAGGGTTAAATCTTGCTCCAATACCCCAAATTTCAGTATGTTGGAAGTAGAAGTTATTAAATGGAGAACGACCATTATGGTAAGTTAATTCTATAGATACAGTATCATTTAATTCTTGAGCAATTCTAACATTATGCTCTAATTCCCAAGGTGCATCTTCATCAAACCAAATAGTTGAACCGTCTTCCAAATTATATTGTACTTTACCCTCTTCATACATATGTAAATCGTACCCAATAGTTGTTGTTCCTAAATTTTTAAAGAATTTATTACTATATTCAAAACCTACATTAACAATTCTAGCATTGTACCAATCTGGATAATCTGGATTTATTGTAATTCCATCTCTCACTACCCAATTAGGAGCAAACATATCAGGTCTAATACTTTTTATCCATCTTGGTGGAAAATTTAATTCACCATAAACTCTAAAATTAGAAGTTGGTTCAATAGATAGCCCTATTGCTATAGCATCCATTCTTACATATTTATAAGTCAACCAGAAATCTTGAGTTCCAAGTGATGTAATTTCTGATTGAATACTTTTGATTGTAGCATCTCCATAATGTGAACAATAATGGTGTCTACCAATCCTCATTGATACAACATCCCCTATTCTAAAAGTTCCTCCAAAGAAATAAATACCATCATATCCAATATTATCATCAAAACCACCTAAGAAAAACTCTTGTAACAAACCTTGCATAGAAAAATCAAAAGAAATAGGACTAAGCCAATGATCAAATGTAAAGGTACTTCTAGCAAGAGAAGCCGTTTCTCCCAGTTTTAAATGAATCATTCTATCTTGAGGATCTAATACACTAGATTTCATATTCCATACTTTTATTGTATTTGTTTCACCCTCTGAGTCAATATATTGATCTTGAAGAACTTTATCAGGATACCCTTCAGTATAATATAAATAATTAATTGAGAGCTCTGGTCTTGCCCTATCTGCAAAATATTCTTTATGAAGTGGATCAAAAGAAACTAAATCAAACTTATAATCAACACTTGCATAAAGTGAAGTCATGGAAAGTACACAAAACACAAAAAAACTAACAAACTTTTTATTCAACTTTAATACCCCTATATCAAATATAATGTCCTAATTTTTTCAAATTCAACAAAATATGTTTATTATAATCTGCAAAAGTTGCTAGAGTCAATTAGTTTAATAATTGATAAAATCAATAATTAAAAAAAGACCTCATTTACAAATAGGTAAACAAGGTTTTAAAGATAAACTTAAATGAACATAATTTTAAGTAGAGAAAGAATTTAAGAAATCTTGATTACTGACTTAACTATATTTGCTTTATCTTCAACAGACTTATCCATGGCATTTTGAATATCATCAAATTCAAAAATATTTGTTACAACATCACTTGGATTAATTTTCCCACTAGATACTGCTTCAATTGCTTTTGGATAAACATGACGATATCTAAATACAGTTTTTATAGTTATTTCTTTATCAAGGAGTAAACTCATAGGTAGAGTCATCTCTCCAGTTTTTGAATAGCCTACACAAACTAAATTACTTCCTTTTTTCAATACTTGAATAGAGAGCCTTGTTGTAATTTCTGTTCCTGCTGTTTCAAAAGCAATATCATATCCTTTATTTTGAGTAATATCATTAAATTGATCTAAGTAATCTTTATCAAGAGAATTAACAACGTGAGTAGCTCCAAGTTTTTTAGCTTGTTCTAATCTATTACTTAAAATATCAACAACAGTAATATCATTTAAGCCATATGATTGAAGAGCTAAAAGTGTCATCAAGCCAATACATCCTGCTCCAAAAATTATAGCCTTTTGTCCAATCCTAGCTTCGCCCTGAGCTGCTGCATGGAAGCCAACAGCTAAAGGTTCAATTAATGCACCATTGATTGAACTTACATTTTCAGGAAGTTTAAAACAAAGATCGGCTGGATGTGTTGTGTATTCACTAAACACACCATCAATAGGAGGGGTTGCAAAGAAAACTACATCAGGACATAAATTATATCTACCAGTTTTACAAAATTCACATTTACCACAAGTAATACCAGGTTCAAGAGCTACCCTATCTCCTAATTGTAAAGTTTCAACATCCTTACCAATTTTAGTTACAACACCACTAGCTTCATGACCAAGTACAAAAGGGGGCTCTACAACATAATTACCAATACTGCCATGTTCATAATAATGAAGATCAGATCCACAAATACCGACATATTCAATTTTTACTAAAACCTCATCATCTTTTGGCTCTTGAATTTTCCTATTTATATATCCAATTTTACCAATACCTTCCATAACAGCAACTTTCATTTCTTTGTTCATTTTGTATCCTCTTTTTATTTTATTTAGATTTGTGTTTCTTTTAATTTTTCAATTTGCTCTAAAGTTGGTAAAATTTTTATAACACCTCTTTTATTGGCAACAAGAGAAGCCGCGGCATTAGCAAAAAGCAAAATATCTTTTAAATTATTTTCATTTAGATTATCCAAACCAATCTCTAAAACTTTAGAGAGAGAACTACCCATAAAACTATCACCAGCTCCAGTTGTATCAACACAAGGAATATCTAAGAAAGTTGAAGCCGTTACACATATATCTTTATAATAAGCTTTAGAACCATCCCGTCCTAATGTTAAAAAAATTAGATCAATATCATATTCACTTCTTAAAGCCTTCATTGCTAAATCTAAATCAGCAATACCTGTAAACCAACTAAGCTCATTGTCTGCAATTTTTAAGATATTACATACTTTAAAGCCTTCAGTGAAAGCTAGCTTTGCTTCATCTAAATTATCCCACAGATTAGCTCTTAAATTTGGATCAAAAGAAATTAATAAATTATTAGACTTTGCTAAATTAACAGCCTTCAAAGTAGCAGCTTTACACACCTCATTAGTCATAGATAAAGTTCCAAAATGGAATACATCTTGGTCATTAAATAAATTCTCTTTTATATCATCTACACTAATTTGAGCATCTGCACTTCTGTTAAAAGTAAAAGATCTATCACCTGTACTATCATGGTGGACAAAAGCTAAAGTTGTAGAAAATTTATCACTTTTTACTAAACCTGCTGTATTAATCTTAGCTTCAACAATTGCATTTTCTAATTGTTTTCCAAAATTATCATTTCCAACCTTACCAATAAAAGTTGAATTATTTAACAATTTACTAGCCATAGCTAAAAAATTACAAGGTGCTCCACCTGGATTAGCCTCATATATTGGATTTCCAATTTCACTTTCTCCAACTTGAATAAAATCAATTAACAATTCTCCTAAAGCTATAATATTTGGCATAAAATTTTACTCCTATTCTATTTATATACATTCTTTTAATTACACTATTAATCTACTAAATACTGAACCTTATTTTGTTTAATAGATACAAGTTTAGTCTCAATTCGGTAATCACTATAAACAAAAGTATCTCCATTTATTCTACTTAACAAAAGATTTGCAGCTTTTTCTCCTAAAGCTTTAGTATTTTGTTCAACTGCAATAATCTCTTCTCTAAAATTCTTCATCCAAAAGGCATTATCAAAAGTACCAAATAATATATCTTTTTGTAAAATAAAATTATGCTCTTTTAAATAAGCAATTACACCAAAGGCACAAAGGTCATTTCCAGATATGATACAATCAACATTTTTCTCATTAATCACATAATCTAATATTTCAGCCCATTCTGGATCTGCAGCTAACTGACTATAAACTTTTGGACGTGTATTGCCATAAATAATAAGTTCTTCATCAATTAGCATATTATGTTGCTCGAGAGAATCTTTATAACCATCCACTCTCATTTTAAAAGTATTATCAAATTTAGATGATATAAATGCAATCTTTTTTGCACCTCTGTTTATTAACTCATTTGTAAGATTAAAACTGCCAACAGCATTAGTAATTAAAACACTATCACGTCTAATGTTTATAGGTTTTCTATCTATAAAAACTAAAGGAATATTTCTAACAATAGGTTCAAGGTTTATCCAATCTTCCTCAACAGGTATTACAATAAGGCCAGCTAAATTTTCTAATTTACAAATTTCAAGTTGTTTTTCTTCTTTATCAATATCTTCTTGAGAGTTTATATAAAAAAGTTCATAACCTTTTTTAAATAAAACATCTTCGATAGCAGCACCAATTTCATGATAAAAATAATGACTTAAATTCGATACAAGAAACCCAATTGTTTTAGATTGACCATTTCTTAGCTTTCTTGCTGTTGGATTAACTCTATAATTTAATTCCTTTATAGCTTTATTTACTAATTCTTTAGTCTCATCTTTTACATTACATGAATTATTTATCACATGAGAGACAGTAGCTGTTGAAACTCCTGCTCTAATTGCTACATCCTTCATTGAAACTTTGTCAAATTGCATTATTCCCTACTTTTAATCGATTATATGTCACATAATAGGGCAGAATTTTCAAAAAAGCAAACATTTTTTTCAATTTTCCAAATAATATTGACAGTATTCTTTAATATAAGGTTTTTTAGAGATCAAAAATTAGAAAATATAAGATAGATTCATATAATAAACTACTTAAATATAAACCAAAATATAACTTTTAAAAGGAAAAATGAATAAAACTTAATTTATGTATAGCATTATGTAAATATTTTAAGATAAGATTTTATCGATATATAATTATTTTATTATTTATTCTAATATTTAATAAATCCTTATATTGCAAATAAATATAAAATTTATATTTAGAAATAACAATTTAAAAAATCCAAAAATTTACTTTTTTTTTAAAATTATTTTAATCGATTAAAAATTATTTTATTTTTTTCCTTGCACGATATAAAAAACAATGCTAGATTAATTTTA
Organism: Sphaerochaetaceae bacterium; assembly: GCA_963677735.1. GTDB lineage: Bacteria > Spirochaetota > Spirochaetia > Sphaerochaetales > Sphaerochaetaceae > Pleomorphochaeta. Next base: position 43,514 of record OY782505.1, on the reverse strand, counting down.
GAACACAGAAAAGTTGAATAAATTAATATTAATTTTGCTTTTTTTATATTAACACATAAAAAAAATATGAAATTAATTTCTTTTAAGATAATAAATTAATTTAATATTAAGTCAACTATTACTTTTACTAATCAAAACAACACAGATTAAATTACATAAATTTTAATAATTGAATTTTATTATTTTATTTTTATTAATTTAATCGATTAAAAAACTATTACTTTCAAAAGGATTGATAAAAATGTTAACACTTTCAAATGATAATTTGGCTAAAATAGAAGCTACTTCCATTCAAGTACCTCACTACAACAGAAAGAACTTAAAACCAGCTTTAGCCCATATAGGACTTGGAGCTTTCCATAGAGCTCATTATTTATCATATATTGAAGAATTAATGGAGAGAGGTATTTATAAAGATGGAGTATATGAAATTGATTTAATTGAAACAAAAGAAGAATTTTATACAACTCTTAAAAAACAAGATTATCTATATACTGTTTTAGAGAAAGATCCTTTTGGAGGCGAAAAGCTTTCAGTTAGAGGCGGTATTGCAAATTATGCTAATTTAACAATTGATCCTACAACAGTTTTTGAAGTTTTATCTTCACCTGATATTAAACTTATAACTTTAACTGTAACTGAAAAAGGTTATTGCTATGACAGCGAAAATCATAAATTAGATTTAAATCATCCAGCAATTATTAATGATTTAGATTCTAACAACCTTCCTCACTCAGTTATTGGAGCTTTAGCTAAATCTCTATTAACTAGATTTAACACAACTAAAGCTCCAGTAACTATTATGAGTTGCGATAATGTTCCAGAAAATGGAAATATGTTAAGAAACTGCGTTTATGAATTTATTTCTATAAAGTATCCACAAATATTAGATTGGGTTAAAGAAAATATTAACTTTCCAAATACAATGGTAGATAGAATAACTCCTGCAACCTCCCCTCAAGACATTAAAGAATTAGAAGATAAATACAATGTAAGTGATATTTGTGGTGTGCACTGTGAAGATTTTAAAACTTGGGTTATTGAGGATATTAAGATTAACGAAGTTCAAATGTTTAAAGAAGTTGGAGCTTTAGTTGTTGATAGTGTTCTCCCATATGAACTTATGAAAATCAGATTACTTAATGGAGCTCATAGTGCTCTTTCCTACCCTTCTTATCTTTTGGGACATAGAGATGTTGATGAAGGTATAACAGATCCTTTAATTAAAGATTTTATAAGAAATCATTATATGAGTGAAATCACTAAATCTTTACAACCTGTAAAGGGTGTTAATTTAGATGAATATAAAGATCAACTAATTGACCGTTTTTCAAACAAATACATTAAAGATAAATTACTTAGATTAGCTAGCGATGGTTCTAAAAAGATAAGTAATGCAATTGTAAAACCTTTATTAGAAGTTAAAGAAAATGATGCTTTAATTTTATCTTTAGCTTTTTGGGCTGTTTTCTTAAAAGGTTTTGATAGGGAAGGAAATATTATACCAATTGAAGATCCTAATGCTGAAATTCTTCAAGAAAAGATTAAAGATGATACTTCTTTCATGAATTATTTAGGAATTATTGATCCCTCTATAATCAAAAAATTCAGTGTATTCAAATTACAAATTGAAAAAGCTGGGGTAAAAGCAACTCTAGAAAGTTTTTTAAACAAATAAAAACGATATAAAAAATATTTAAGTGAAAAAGGAGAAAAATAATGGGAATTATTGAAAAAATGAGACTAGATGGCAAAAAGATATTTGTAACAGGAGGTGCTAGAGGTATTGGTAAAAGCGTTGCTACAGCTTTTGCTGAAGCTGGTGCCGATTTAGCTATCGTTGATATAGATATAGATGAAGCTAAAAAAACTGCATCTTGGATAAAAGATAAATATAATGTTGAAACTATTGCAATTAAAACTGATGTAACAAACGAAGATGAAGTAAATAGTATGATTGATACAATACTAGATAAATTTGGAAAACTAGATGTTGCATTCTGTAATGCAGGTATTTGTATCAATGCACCAGCTGAAGAAATGACTTATGCTCAATGGAAAAGAAATATTGATATAAATCTTAGTGGAGTATTTCTAACAGCTCAAGCTGCAGGAAAAGTTATGCTTAAGCAAGGCTATGGATCAATTATAAATACAGCTTCTATGTCTGGTCATATTGTTAACGTTCCTCAACCACAATGTGCATACAATGCATCTAAAGCAGGTGTTATCCTATTAACAAAGTCTTTAGCTGTTGAATGGGCAACTCGTGGTGTTAGAGTGAACTGTATTAGCCCAGGTTATATGGCAACCGAATTAATTAAAGAATCAAAACAACTAAAACCATTAATTTCTCAATGGAATGAAATGACACCTATGAGAAGAATGGGAAACCCAGATGAGCTTCAATCTATTTGCGTATATCTTGCAGGTGATACAAGCACTTACACAACTGGTTCCGATATTATTGTTGATGGAGCATTTTCTTGCTTCTAAATTAATTTTTAAAAATCCATTAGTGGATTTAGTATAGAGATATTATAAAAAAGGAGATTTTTTATGAAGAAATTTTTATTAGCACTAGCAGTTATTGCTTTTGTTGTTACCCCTGTCTTCGCAAATGGATCAAGCGAAAGAGAAGATGGAACTTTTAAAGTTGGAGTTACAATTCAATCTTTAGAAAACAGCTATTGGGCTGGTGTTTTCGGTGAAGTTGAAACCCTTCTTCAAGAAAAAGGTTGGGATTATACTATTCTAGCTTGTAATGATAACTCTGCAACACAAATTCAACAGATTGAAAACTTCATTACAAATGGTGTTGATTTAATTATGGTACACCCATCTGATCCAAATGCATTAGAAGATTATTTAGCTACTGCAAGAGATGCTGGTATTAAAGTAATGTGCTGGGATGATAAGATGACAAATACTGATGTAAACTGGGTTTTAGATAATAAAGAGTTAGGTGAAGCAATTGGTTCTGAAGCTGGTAAATTTATTTCTCAACATTATTCAACATCTAACCCTGCTGAAGTTGCAATTATTAACTATCCACAAACCCCTATTCTTTTAGATAGAGAAAATGGAATCTTAGCTGGACTTAAAGCTGAAGCTAATGGAAAATATAAAGTTGTAGCTCAACAACCTGGTTTAGATGCTGCTACTGCTCTTACAGCTATGGAATCTATTTTACAAGCAAATCCTAATGTAAAAGTTGTTTGTTCTATTGGTGCAGGAGGAGATATTGGAACTAACGAAGCTTTCATGACTCAAGAAAAAGGTAATATCCCTGATGATATGGGTATTTTCTCAGCAGATGCAACTCAACAACAACTACAAGCTATCGTAGATGGTGAAGCAACAAGAGCTTCAGTTGGATTTGAAGGTTCAAATATTAAAACAGCACAAGCTTGTGTAGATATGTATGAAAAACTATTAACAGGTTACCAATTCGAAACTCAAAATGTTTATAGACCATTAACAGTTATGGACAAATCTAATGCAGCTGAGTATTTAGCTGATTTCAACTAAAGAGAGATAACTTATGCTTACCCTGTTTTCATGGGGTAAGCTTTATTTAAAACAAAAGGATATTATTATGAAAAGTTTGGAGAATAAAAAAATTCCCTAAAACTATTAAGTAAAACTCTATAAAGTAAATAGATTAATTTGAGAAAAAATGTGAAAAATCACATCAAAAAAACAAAAGGGAAAAATAATGAGTGAATACATACTAGAATTACAACATATTGTAAAAAAGTATCCAGGTGTTCTTGCTCTAAATGATGTTTCTTTAAAAATAAAAAAAGGTCAGATTTTAGGTTTAATCGGTGAGAACGGTGCTGGAAAATCAACATTAATCAAAACATGTTCCGGAGCTGTAATTCCAACTTCAGGTAAAATAATTGTAAACGGAAAAGAATTTACACACATGAGCCCACAACTCGCTCGTGAAAACGGAATTGCCATTATTTATCAAGAATTCAACAACATTAAAGGGTTATCTGCAGCAGAAAACTTATTTCTAGGAAACCCAATAAGAAAAGGCATCGTAATCGATAAAAAAGCTATGGAAGAAGAAGCTGAAAAAGCTTTTGAACAATTAAATATAAAAATAGATCCAAAAGAATTATGTGGAAATTTATCTGTTGGCTATCAACAAATGATAGAAATTGCAAAAGCTATTAGATTAGATGCAAAGGTTTTAATTATGGATGAGCCTTCAGCTCCACTAACAAGTAAAGAAGTTGAATCGATGATGCAGGTTTGTGAATTATTAAAATCCCAAGGGGTTGCAATTATTTATATATCTCATCGCTTAGAAGAAATTTTTAGACTTTCTAGTGAAATTGTTGTCCTTAGAGATGGAGAATATATCGATACTTTAAAAACTGAAGAATCAAATGTTGATGAACTTATACAACTAATGGTAGGTAGGCAACTTAAAGAATCCTATCCTAAAAAACCTAAAAACATTATTAGTGATGAAATAATATTAAAACTAGAAGATGTTTGTGGTAATGGAGATAGGCATGTCAATTTAGAAGTTAGAAAAGGTGAAGTTCTTGGTATTGCGGGATTAGTTGGAGCAGGAAGAACAGAACTTGCCCAAATGATTTTTGGTGCAGTAAAAAAGGATTCTGGTAAAATATATTTTAACAACAAAGAGATTAACCCAAAATGTCCAAAAGATGCTATTGAATTAGGAATAGCTTTAGTTCCAGAAGATAGAAAAAGACATGGAGCCATTCTTCACAATTCAATTAATCATAATATAAATATGCCAATTTATGATCACTTCTCAAAGTTTTCAAAAATAAATGAAAAAATTGAAAAAGATACAACAAATAAACAAATTAAGGAATTATTAGTTAAGACTCCTTCAATAAATCAACTTGTAAAAAACCTAAGTGGGGGTAATCAACAAAAAGTTATTCTAGGTAAGTGGCTTGCTGCAAACTCACAACTAATTATATTAGATGAACCAACAAGAGGTATTGATGTTGGAGCAAAATTTGAGATTTACAAAATAATTAATACCCTCGTGGAAAAAGGAAAAACTGTAATTCTAATCTCTTCAGAAATGGAAGAATTAATTGGAATGAGTGATAGAATCATTGTTTTTTCTGAAGGTTGTATCACAGGTGAATTACAAAAAGATGAATTTAGTCAAAATGCAATAATGGGTTTGGCTGCTAATTGTTAAGGAGAAACAAAATATGAATGAAAAAATAAATATAAAAAATAATACAAATGAAATACTAAATCAATTTAAATCAAAAGCCATTTGGGTTGTTCTAGTTTTACTAGTAATAGGTTTCTCTATTGCAAATCCAAGATTCTTATCATCAAACAATCTATTTACTATAGCTAGACAGGTTTCAATGTACGGAATTGCTTCAATAGGTATGACTTTCGTTATTTTAATCGCTGGAATTGACCTTTCAACTGGATCTATTATTACAATAATTAATGTAGTTTGTGCCTATTTAATGGTTAATCTGGGTCTAAGCATCCCTGTAGCAATTATATTATCTATGCTTTTGGCAACTGTTATTGGCTTTTTAAATGGAGCTCTTGTATCAGTTATTGGAATTCCTGCTATTATCGCAACTTTTGCAACTCAAATTATATTCAAAGGGGCAGCCTATATAATTTCTGGTGGAGTCCCTATTTATGGCTTTGATGAAAGATTTAAAGTAATCGGACAAGGATACCTTGGAGTGGTCCCAGTTCCTGTTATTATTATGATAGTATGTTTTGCTATAGGTTCATTTATCTTGAATAAAACATATTTTGGTAGATACTTTTATGCAGTTGGTGGTAATGAAGAAGCCTCTGAATTATCCGGTATTAAAGTTGGAAGAACAAAATTCTTAATCTACACACTAGCTGGATTCTTTGCAGGATTAGCAGGAATAGTTATGTTATCTAGAACAAATTCAGCTCAACCTACCGCAGGGCTTGGTTATGAATTTGATGTTATCACTTGTGTTGTTTTAGGTGGAGTATCTATTACAGGTGGATTTGGTAAAATTAGTGGTGTTGTTGCCGGAGTATTAATTATCGGAGTATTAACAAACGGAATGGTTTTACTAAATATAAGCACTTATATGCAATTAATTGTTAAAGGTTTAGTTTTAATAATCGCTGTTGGCTTTGACTGTTATCAGAAAAAACATTCTACAACATAAATAATAAAGTTTAGTTTTTTCAAACTATTCATATAATATCATTTTGAAGAGGGGGAAATCCCCTCTTCATCTATATTAAATTAAAATTTAAATATACTAATTTATTTTTTTTTCATTAAGAGTTAATAATTTTGTATCAATGCAATGATCGTCATAAACAAAAGTTTCTCCATTTAATCGGCTCAATAAAATAGATGCAGCTTTTTCACCCATCGCACTAGTATTTTGTTCAATTACGACAAGTTCCTCTTCAATATTTTTCATCCAAAATGCATTATCGAAGGTTCCAAATAAAAGGTCCTTTTGTAATTTAATATTCTTCTTCTTGAAATAAGAAATTGCACTAAAGGCAAACAAAGCATTTCCAGATACTATACAATCAACTTTCTTTTCATTAATTACAAAGTCTAATACCTTTTCCCATTCTAAATCATCAGCAAGTTCTGTATAAATTTTTGGTTTATGATTAGTAAATATAACACAATCCTCATCTAATGGAAGATTATGTTGCATTATAGCATCTTTAAATCCATCAAGTCTTAATTGCATAGTTGTATCTAGTAATGGTGAAATAAATGCTAATTTTTTTGCACCTCGAGTTATCAGCTCATTTGTAAGGTTAAAACTACTTTGAGCATTTGTAATTAATACTACATCACGTCTTATATGTTTAGGTTTTCTATCTATAAATACAGTTGGAGTATTGCCAAGAATATCTTTTATTTGCCTCCAATCTTCATTTACAGGAACAACAATGACTCCAGCAAAATCTTCTGATTTACAAAGTTGAATTTGTTGAATTTCTTTTTCTTTATCTTCATGTGAGTTGATATAAAATAACTCATAACCATTATTATTTAGTACTTCTTCAATCTTTGCCCCAATTTCTTGATAAAAGTAGTGAGCTAAATTAGAAACTACAAAACCAACAATTTTAGAATGTCCTGTTCTAAGTCTTCTTGCAGTAGGATTAACTTTATAATTTAATTGATTAATTGCTTTTTTAACCTTTTCTTTTGTGTCTTCTTTAACATTACATGAGTCATTGATAACATGTGAAACGGTTGCAGTTGATACACCAGCTAAATTGGCTACATCCTTCATTGAGGGTTCTGTTGATTTCATAACTATTGTTAAATCCTATTATTGGTTTATTAACTAATATTAATCTTATTCTTTTTAAAAATCAATGATACAAATATTATAATATTTGCACTAAACAAATATTATTATTAACTATTAGCAAATAACTTTGTTAATAGTTGTCCAACATTACTACCAAGTTCAGTTTTCAAGGTTAATAGAGATTCTTCATAATACTTTTCATTACTAACAGCTATATTTATCCTATTAATCAAAGAAGAAAAACAAATATTATTCTTTTCAAAGTTTGGTAAAAGTTTCTTTAATTCATATTCACAAAAGTGTATTTCACACCCATCAATCAATAATTTTTTGTTATCTAAAAGTTCAGCCTTATCTATATCAAATATTTCATCAAAATGAAGTAATAGCCAAAATTCAAAACATGGATTAGAAACAAAAAGATTAAATTTATTTATACCGCAGTATTTTAATAAAGTGTCATATTGATTATTACTAACACTTCTACTATCCCTATCAACAATCAAGAAAACCTCATCTCTGTAAGGATTAAAAGGAATAAACTGCGAGTCAATAAACACATCTAAATCTTTAATTTTAAATTTATTATTAATAAATGTTATAATGCATTCTTTTATATCAATTGAAACTGGATTGGTAAAATTAAAGTTATTAGTTTTATCTAATTTGAAGTTATTTTTTATAAGAATTACTAAAGAATCATAAAGAGATGAAGCTTCTTCTTTTGTGGATAATAATTGTGTATTATAAAAACAAAATTCAACAATAGAGCTAATAAAAGAAGCTACATTTCTCTGTTTTTTTGATAAATTATCTATACAATATTTAGTCCTTTTAAAAGCTTTTAAAGGATTACTCCATCCTAAAAAGGTGTGGTTTCTCATCATCAAAATTATCTCAATATTAGGATTAATATTTAATTCACTTCTGTGCTCAATTAATTGATCAAAATATTGAACTTCTGTTTTTACACCTTCAAAAGATAGAAAAATTCTTTTATTAATTTTACCTTTTTGAGTATATCTCTTTAACCTCATATATTAATAATAGCACAAAATATAATTGAATATAAATAAAGATAAAACTCAACAGAATTGAAGAAATCAATCACTATTGAGTTTTTATTTATATAAATAATATATTTAAGTATTTATTCGCTTTCAACATCCCAATTACTTCTAAGAACAAAAATTAAAAATACTGTTGTAACAACAATTCCAACAAGTCCTGCTAAATTATAATTATTAGTAAATTTTTTAGATAAGCTAAATAACCAAGGGCCAATAGCACTACTAGCTACAACAATAGCCATTGCAAAACCACTGATAGCGCCATAATGCTTTCTTCCATAAAGTTTAGGCCATGTTACAATATTTAACATTCCAAAAAGACCACCACCTATGCCAAAAGAAATAATTAATAAAATTCTTGATATTTCTAATGATAATATCAACATTGAAGTTGAAGCTAAAATTAAGGATACAACGTATGCTATATAAATATATTTGATTGAAATTCTATCACTTAAGTAACTTGCTAAAAATCTTGATACAACAGATATTACAGAAATTGGTAAAAATATCTTTACAGCTTGATCTGCACTAACACCAATTCCATCAAAGATTGAAACTACATGAAAAGTAAAAGCTGTATTGTATAAACTCCAGAAACCTAGTGATAATAAAATTACCCAATATAATGGTTCTTTTCTAGCTTCTTTAACAGTTTTATCAACTTTAGCATCCATTACCTTATTCTTATTTTTGCTCTGCTTTTCTTTCATTCCCTGTTCAACTTCCATTCCATATTTATTAGGTTCAGCACGGAAAAATAGCAACACTATAGGAAAGAATATACAAATTAAAAATAAGGAAAGTACGATTAAAGCTTTGTTCCAGCCAAATTTTACTATCATAGAATGAAGTGGTTGAGGAGCAAATGAAAAGCCAAAAGCAGTAATTAGGCCCATAATTCCGACTGCAAAACCTCTTCTTGGTCCAAACCATTTTGCAACCATACCTCTAGAAACTAAAGTAAGTACACCTTGTCCAAAAAATCTAATTCCAAAAAATCCAATTGTAATTACAATAAAAACTACAACTATATGAGATATATTTAAAAGATTTGTCAAAGTATCGATTATTTTTGGAGAAAAGCCAAATATTAACAAAAACAAACCTAGAAAAACAGTTGAAATTGCAGCAACTATTCTAGCTCCATATTTATCAAAAAATATTCCAGCATATGAAATAATTAAGCTACTAGCTAAAGTACCTATCATGTATGCAGTTGAAATTTCAACTCTTGAGATTTCAAGATTTTTTATATAGTAATCAGTAAATACTGAGACACCCATTGTTTGACCTGGAATACTTGCAAGTACACCAAGAGATCCAACTAATAATATTATCCATCCATAATAAAATGGTAATTTTGCAATATTAAACAATGACTTTTTTTTAATTGTTAAACTATCTGTATCAGACATGTAGACTCCCACTAAAATTAATAGATGCGAGTCTATCAAGTTTTAATACAACATTCAACAATAAATAATATTTTTAATTCTTTATTCTAACTTATTTTAGAATAAAGAAGAGAATTGTAGCAAATATTTGCCAAGAATGAGTTTATTTCAAACTTTCTATAACTTATTTGTACCTTTTTATTTATTAAAAGACTAAATCAGATTTTAAATTACAAGCTGATATATATATCAACTATTTAAAAAATTAAATTAGTAAAATAATTCTATAAATCTATTACAGCACCAGTTGATATTCTATAGGATTTAATCTTTGAATTTCTCATTTTCATAAAATCAACTATTTTATTACCAGTACAATGACCTAGATAGACATTCTCAACACCTTCATTTTCCAAAGCCGTAATAGTCTTCTCTATTCTTTCCTTTTTAGCTTTTGATAAATGAAGTCCACCAATTATAGTCTTAACTTTTTTATTATGAATTTTAGATACAGCTTTAACTATTGAGACTATTCCAGGATGAGAACAAGCAACTATCAGAATTAAACCATCCTTATCATCAACAACTATCACCGATTCATCTAAGAATTTATCTCTATGATATCCATCACTCTCTTTGATAAAATATGAATCAGGTAAAGTTTCAAAATCTTCAGTATTTATTATATTAGAATGAACATAAATATGATTTGATAATTTTAATGTCTTTTCAACATACGTGGTATGAATTACAAAACAGTTTAAAAATCTTTCATCAAAATCTATTCCTTTATAATAATATACCCCATCACTAATACCGTATTTATCATAGAAAAACCTATCACTACATATTAATTCTCTACATCTATATTTATTGACAAATTCTGTATAGCCACAACAGTGATCATAATGTGAATGACTCAAGACTACAGAATCAATTGAATTTAAATTCTTATTTAATAAATTAGCATTATAAATAAAATCAGAATTCGGACCAGTATCAAAAAGGATTTTTAAATTATCTATCTCTAAATATAATGACAAGCCATGGGCACTTTTTGCATGAGAAAAATGTGAATTATCATTCTCTAATAAGACTGTGCATGTGTTCATAATCCTTTTTACCTCTCTTTTATTTATATTATTATAATATAACAAGTAATTAAAATTAGCTATAAAAAAATTTAATTATGTAACAATTGATTAAAAATTGAGGAAAATATTGAAAATATTTATCACATTTTTTAGAATTGTTTTATTTCTTATTTATTGAAAAAAATACTGAATTTTAATAATTTTTTTTCTAATTCTTATTTCAATATTTGTTCTACCTTATCATAAAAAAGTAACAAAATATTCAATTATAGTACCATTATTATGCATTAAGTTACAATTGTAAAATAATTTCTTTACAAATCAAAAACCCTACTATATTATTTACTTTATGGAAATAAATGCAAAACAAGATGTAAGAAAGGTTAAAACAAGAAATATTTTAGCCTATGGTTGTGGGGATTTTTTTGGAGGTGGCTCTTTTCTGATAATTAGCACATTATTTATGGTCTTTTTGACAAATGTTGCTAAAATACCACCTCAATATGCAGCAATAGTAGTTTTAGTTGGAAAGGGATGGGATGCAATAAGTGATCCACTATTTGGAATATTATCCGATAAAACTAAATCTAGATTTGGGAGAAGGAGAATTTACTTTTTAATAGGTATAGTTCCTGTAATTATAAGCTATGCTCTTTTATGGAATAGTTTTCAGTTCAACTCTTTAGCAATAAAAGTTATTTATTATACATTTACTTATGCTCTTTTCTCCACTGTCTATACTATGGTAATGGTTCCTTACAATGCTCTTGTTAGTGAAATGAGTGTTGAGTACAAAACAAGAGCTAGGTTATCTGGTTCTAAAATGGCTTTTTCCCAATTTTCTGCATTAATTGCGGGAACTATTCCAGGCTATTTAGTAAATAATGTATATAGAAATAACCCAGAAATGGGATTTAGAGTAGTTGGGTTAGTATTTGGTGTTCTATATGCAATTCCTTGGTTGTTTGTCTTTCTAGGAACTTTTGAACAAGAAAATATCCCTCATGAAGTTTCAACATTATCTCTTAGAGAAAGTTTTAAAGAATTAAAATCTTTACTAAGTAATAAAACATTTAAAGTTCACATTGAAATGTACCTATTAGCCTATATAGCAATGGATATTTTATCGACAAGCTTTATCTATTACGCCACTTACTATCTATTTAAAGCTGATCACTTTTATTACTTCTTAGGAACTTTTTTATTATCTCAACTATGTGCATTAGGTTTTTATATTTATTTCTCTAATAAAAAAGGAAAAGCTGTTGCTTATAGACTGGGAGCTGCAATAATTATTGCAGACATGATCTTATTTACAATATTTTTAAGACCATCTTCCCCTACTTTCTTAATCATAATCCTTTGTATAGTTATGGGAATTGGATTCTCTGCAATCATATCCATGCCATGGGCTATGTTACCTGAATCTTGTGATGTTGAGATATTATGTCATGGAAAAGATAGATCGGGTGCTGTATGCGGAATGTTCACCCTTATTAGAAAATTAACTCAAGCTGTTGTGCTTTGGGTATTTGGGAATGTTTTAGCCATAGTTGGATTTGATGCTAACTTAACTCAGCAAACTCCATTAACTGTTAATACCATTAGATTCATGTTTTCCATTGTTCCTTTGATCTTAATGATTTTTGGATTTTTAGCAAGTAGAAAATATAAAGTTAATCCAGAAACATTTAAAGTTGCTAGAGAAGAAATTGAAAGAATTCAAAATAGCGGAGATAAAGCTGATATTGATGAAGAAAACAGAATAATAATCGAAGAACTTACAGGTCACACTTATTGTTAAGTCCACTCACTTTTTATTACCTCTTTGGCAATAGTTATTAATTTAGCTATTGCCATTTTTTATTGTATGTAAAATCAAATAAAATTATATTTCAAATTTGATATATTTTTTATTGATGAAACAATATTTAAATTAACTATTATCATAATTTTACTCAATTATGATTAATTTATATATTTTTATACAATAAAATATTGTATGTATAGAATTAATATTATATGCTAATAACTATATTAAAAGGAGAGGAAACTAATGTTTAAAAAATTAAAATCATTAAATCCCTATTTGTTAGTATTTATTACTTTTATTTTATTTTCATGTGAATTACCAACACAAAATAATGAAGTTGGCAATCTTACCATCAATTTTGACAGTGCCACCTCTCGTGACCTAATAGAACCTGCAATAAAAATGGATATTGATTCTTACTTAATTAGCGGAATAGGACCCGATGGAAGATCCTTCACGCCGATATCTAGTAATGGAGAGGCTGTTACAATTACTGATTTATATATTGGGGAGTGGACAATAACTGTAAAGGGGCTAAATGAAGATAATATTTCTATTGCCGTAGGAGCTTCAAACGCCACAATTGAATCAGGTAAAACTGTTTCAACAAATATATTAGTTGAAGAATATGCCGGTAATGGTATTATTGATTTTAATATAAGTTGGCCAGCTAGTGATTTAGAGGATCCACAAATTTTAGCAACTTTAACTAATTTTGACAGTTCTTATTCAGAAGATTTATCATTAAACATCGATAGTGAAGAAGGTCAAGCAACTCTTTCTCTAGATGTTCCATCAGGATATTATCTTCTTAATTTTAATATATATGATGGCTCTACCTCTGATATTAATAATAAGCTATTTGGAAAAACAAATTCAATTAGAGTTGTTAAAGATAATTCAACTTACGTAACTTTTGAAACAACATCATCAGATTTAAATCTTTATGGTGATTTAAGCATTAGTGTTGATAATAATATAATATCCCCTTTTAGGGTCACAGTTTCTCCAATTGATAGAAAATTAATCGAAGGAGAAACTCAAGATTTTTTAGCAAATGTGGATGTTGAGGGTGAATATACATATAAATGGTATGTTGATGGGATTGTACAAGATTCATCATCTAATCTTTATACAATACCAAATGATTTATCTATTGGAAATCACACTATAGATGTTGTTGCAATTAGTAATGGAATTATCTCTTCTGCTTCAACAACTCTAATAATAAAAGAAAATTCTCAAGACTTTGTACAAGTTCAACTATTTAATACTGCAACAAAAAATTTAGAAAATCAATTTATGTTAGAATATGGAGTAGAAGGAATTGAGCAACTATTTGTTACTTATCCAGATAAAGAAAACGCTAGCATAGGAAACCTTAAAGCATATAAAGCAACTAATCCAATGTACGCTGATGAGCCTAATATTATTATTCTTGGTTTTAATCAATCTTTTGATATTCCAGATAGTAATGAATCATGGGTTCCTCCTGAAGATTTTTGTCAAGTACAATTAGGGTTTAGACTCACTAGTGAAGATCCTATTGAACTTGAAGATATTGAGTCTTTCTTCCAAACTGATTGTATTAATGATGAACACGAAATATTTACTATTGATTCAACTCATAGTGAAAGCAGACATGTTGAAATTGATACATACGGGGATGTTGGAGAAAAATTAATTGGTAAACTAAGCTGTGAAAACTGTCCTTTATATGGGCATGAAGATTTTGAATCAAGTTATCAAGAAGGTGAATTAGTTGGTTACTATGATGTTGATTTCAATTTTAATTTAACAAGAGGAAAAGATATTGACCTTTGCGTATTATATTTTGATTCTAATGAAGGAAGTGGATATGTAGATGAGATTATAACTCTAGAAGGATATAGTCATAGCGCTCCTGATCCAACTTATGATTTATCTAGAGAAGGATATATCTTTGATCATTGGAATACTGAGTCTGATGATAGTGGTATATCATATGAAATTGGAGATATGATTGAAGTAGTTCAGAGGACTACACTTCTATATGCAATTTGGGAAGAAGATACACCCCCTACCATTTAAACTTTTGTTTTAAATAATTATAAAATTTAAATTATGCTAATTAATCATGTTAATAACAAACGGATTGGGTTTACTAAGAAAGAGAATACAATCCGTTTTATTTTAAAGCTAATCAGATTTATAAACCAATCTCACTTGCAACATCACTCATAGCTTTTATTGAAATTTCCATAATTTCAGTTAATTCCATTCCCATAAGTTGTGCCCCTTCAGTTATAACATCTCTGTTTACACCTGCGGCAAAACTAGCTGCTTTAAATTTTTTCTTTACACTTTTTACTTTCATCCCTTCCATTTTAGTAGGACGCATTAAAGCAGTGGCATTTATAAGTCCACAAAGTTCATCAATAGTATATAATACTTTTTCCATTTGAAGTTTTGGTTCAATGTCTGTACAAATTTTCCAACCATGAGAGCAAATAGCCCTAATAAAGGCATCATCTACATTTTCTTCTTTTAACAGTTCTTCTGTTTTAACACAATGTTGTTCTGGCCATTTTTCATAATCTAAATCATGAAGCAAACCAACATTACCCCAATAATCTTCATCTTCACCATAATGCTTTGCAAATGCCTTCATAACAGCTTCTACTGCTTTTCCATGATTAATTAAAGCTTCGCTTTCATTATATTTCTTTAATAAATTAAGTGCTTCGTCTCTTGTCATTTTTATTCCTCATTTTTTTATCTAGTATTATAACATCATTTTTTAAAAATATTAAGAGTAATTAAAAAAATCAAATAGTAGCTATAAAATATTGATTAACAGGGTAATCAAAACTTAGAAATATCCACTCTTCTTTAGTAAATCTTTTCTTTTAAACATAGTATTTAACTATATCGATCAATATTTATAAAATAAGTTATTTTTACCTTTATTCAGCTATTTTTTTATAAAAAACATTAAATAAACTCCTACATTCTCCTAATTATTGATAAATTAGGAGAAACTATTATAATTCAAAATATGATGAATCTAAATGATTAAAGAGACCCCCCCTAAATTTTCTAATCATGCAAAAAATAATTTACTTTTAAAATCTTTAGAAAATAAAAAGATTAGAGATTTAATAAATGAATGTAATGCTAAATATTTATATTGGGATAAAGTAAAATATAAAGTTCCAACTAAAGAAATCTCTCCAGAATATTTTTGGGCTATTCTAAAAACTATTAGAAGCTTATCCTCTAATTCGATTAAATTTGATGAACTATCTTTTTCATTTAACATCACCAATTCATTTAACATCACCAATGAAATTAATCAATATTTAAATGAGTTAGATACAACGCTAAAATATGAGTCTAAAGAACTAAATCATATCTCTGATAAAAATAAAAAATATTTTTTCCTTAACTCTCTTTATGAAGAAGCCATAGCTTCTAGCATTATGGAAGGTGTTGCTACCACACGCAAAATAGCTAAAGAATATTTATCAAAAGGAAAGAAAACTAAAGATATTAATATTAAAATGATTAATAATAACTATTTAACAATGCAATATATCGTTGATAATAAAAATATAAAAATGGATAAGCAGCAATTATTATATATTAATAAAAAAATAACACATGAAACATTAGAAAATTCTATAAATGAAGGCTCCTTTAGAACTACAAATGATGTACATATAGCAAATATTATAAGTGATGAATTAATATATCAGCCACCTGAATATAAAGAAATAGATACTTTAATTAATAAGCTTTGTCAATTTTGCAATGAGGACAACTATACTAACTATTTTATCCATCCAATTATTAAAGCAATTATTATTCATTATACGATTGCGGTTATTCATCCTTTTACAGATGGAAATGGCAGAACAGCAAGAGCAATTGTTTATTGGTATTTGCTAAAAGAGGGATATGAGCTTACTAAATATCTTGTAATTTCAAGGATAATTCAAAAAAGCAAGAGGCAGTATGAAGATAGTTATTTAAAATGTGAGTACGATGAAAATGATTTAACCTATTTTATCATTTACAATTTAAAAGCAATAATTAAAGCAAAAGAAGAATTTTTTGAGTATACTAAAAAAACTTTAGATAAACGAAAAAATATTACACAATTAATTACTTCACATAAAATAAGTGATAATGAGGCTCTTATATTAAGAGAACTAAATGCAAAAAAAGACTACTATTTAACAACTGTTGAAGCTCAGAATATTTTATCTGTATCTAATCAAACAGCAAGAACTGCTTTAGAAAATTTAGTAGAAAAAGATTATTTAGAGAAAATAAATTTACATAAAAATAAATTCGGGTACATTCTAAAATCAGTATAGTAAAAATGACCCGCCAATACTGACGGGTCAACCATGTTATTTTAATAAGGAGTTAATTATTACTCAAAGATTTCCCAATTTTTAAGTTTGGCAACAATTCTTAAAGGTTTTAAGAACGATCCATAAACTACACTACTGTGATGTGCAAATCCATTATCAACAATAATATCTAAAACATCTTTTACAGGTCTATCAAATTTAGCTTTTAAATAAGTACCTTTTAATAGTTTTTCCATTGGAATAGCTGTTGCATCCTGGATAAACATTCTATATTTCCCTCTAGCAGAATCTAAACGTAATACAGACACATCCCCACTCTTTAGTACAAAATCGGCTGTAACACCCTTTCCACCAGCAAAATATGTATCGAGAGACCTATTACAAACACCATCCCAAAGATTGCAAGGTGCTACCCCGCAATGCCAAAAGAGTGCAAAATCTTCTTCGAAATCAACTTGAGAGAAATCAAATAAGAATGGAGTTTCAGCACCAAGAGCTCTGTGTGCTATTTGAGATAGAGAGCCATCAATATCACCTTCACATGTAAAAATCTTATCTTCACTTTGTAATATACTCATTGCAGCACAAGGGCTAATTCCAAAATCTCTTGCAAATTCAGGCCAACAACGAATTGCTAGTGCATTTAATTTATTATCCAAATAAAATTTATTTAATTTAGCACTTAATAGAGCAACTTTATTTACTTGCTCTTCAGTAATTGATGAACAGTCAAAAGTACCTTGTACTTGTTTTTTTCTATTATCAACTTCTTTTTCATCAACATCTAGATTAATTACATCAGATAATTCAAAATGATCTACTATAGCACCAGTATTATCAAATACTTGGTTATCTTGCACTCCTACATTGAAAAAACCATCTGCTCTAAAGCCTAAAATACCAATATGACTATTTTTTAGAGCTCTAATAACCCTAAGTGCATCAATCCAATCTTCATTAACTTTAGAATCAATGCAAACCATATAGTCATCAAAGCCACTTTTATAAAGGTTTGAAGCATTTAAATTAACACCACAAACACTATTTAATCTAATTTTTCCACCATTATAAGGTAATTCAGGAAGTCCCCATAACAACATTGGTTTATCACAATGTCTTTTAATTAAAAGAGGTAAATGGCCTAAATGAAATGTTCCACTAATACAAATAACACCATCTAAATTGCTAGTTGCAAATCTAATACCTGCAGCTTCCCCTTCATCTTTTTCAATAACTAAATCTTCAATTATTGTTAATTCAATATTTTCAATCTTTTTTAAGTCTTCTAAAATACCCTTGTACAATTCTGCTGCTGCATGATAATCATAAGTTTTCCTAGCTAAACACACTACACCTAAAGATACTTTTTGCTTCATAAAAACCTTCTTGTTTATTTATTTCTTACTGAAAGTAAACAATATAAAAATGGATAAGTCAACATTTTTTTTACTAAAAAAGCAAATATCATAAAATGTTGACTATTTTATTATCAATTAATTACTGAAATAATGTTTCATTAAAATTTCAACAGCACCCATTTGAGTGGTGATTGCAGAATATTCTTTACCGTATATGTTTACAGGAGAAATTATTCCCTCTTGTGACAATTTTTCTGTTTTTTCTCTAATTCTTTTAGAAAGCTCTTTTGCTACCACTTCACTAGAACATTCGATTAATATTGTAGAAGGAGTTAATAAGATTTTTAAGTTTCTAATACCAACTGATAGATACTCAGCAGCTTTATCTAGAATTTTAAAAGCCTCTTCATCATTATTTAATATTTTATTTTCTAAAGAGGAAAATAGTGGAGTATTAGGATTACTATCTAAATCTAGTAGATAAGCTTGTAAACACCCCTTTCCTTTACAAGTACAAATAGGTCCATCAAAACTTATAGGAATATGACCTGTTTCTAAAGTTACACAATCAGGGGTTATATAAATACCATTTTCACTAACTAAAGCGCCATTTACACCACGTCTAAGTAGAAAAGTAAACAAACCCTTTGGATCTTTATAATCGCCATATAGATATTCTCCATAAGCTAGGGCAGAACAGTTGTTATGGATTGTAACAAATAAATCCAATTCATCCTCTAAAACAGTTGCTAATGGGAAGTGATTTAAACCTTTAATCCTAGGATAATCAATAACAATGCCCTTTTCAACATTAACACAGCCTGGAGCTGCTACAGAAATACCAATAATCTTTTCTCTATTAATTGAATGTTCTTTTATAATAGAGTTTATATTTTTAGTAATCATTTTTATTACATCATTAATATCTAATGATTCATCTATAGATAAAGAAATTGAAGCTATTCTTTTTAATTTAAAATTAAATAAACCAATTAGAATGACACCTGCCCAAAACTCAACTGCTATTGAATATAAGCTAGATTCATTAACTGTGTATAATAAAGGTTTTCTACCTTTCTTTCCATCATCTTTACTTTCTTTCTTTATAGGTTGAATTAAATCTCTACTTTCTAATTCACTAAAAATTCTAAACAATGTTGGAGCTTTTAATCCAGTCAAATTTACCAATGATGATTGGGAGATTCCCTCTCCTCTGCTTTTATAAATTTCAGATAAAACCATATTTATATTATGA
This sequence comes from Sphaerochaetaceae bacterium, assembly GCA_963677735.1. Lineage (GTDB taxonomy): Bacteria > Spirochaetota > Spirochaetia > Sphaerochaetales > Sphaerochaetaceae > Pleomorphochaeta. The sequence goes on along the minus strand of OY782505.1, from coordinate 23,847 downwards.
GTTCTAATATCACTAGCCCTCATTACATTTTTCACCATCAAATATCTCCTAAAGTATATTATTTATTATATTTGTAACATATATAAAATAGTTTAGAAAGTATTTTTACTTACTTTCACAAATAAAGTTATTAAATTGTTAAAATTTCTCTTTACAAATCTGCCTTTTCTATTTATTATTTTCATAAAGAAAGTAATAAAGGTAGGATAACATGATTACTAAAACAGAGCTTCAAAAATTAAATAAAGAAGCTAATGATATTCGAATAAAAACTTTAGAAACAATAGCTCATCTTGGAGTTGGGCATGTTGGAGGTTCTTTATCTGTTGTAGAGATTTTAACTCTACTTTATTTTAAAGAAATGAATATTGATCCAAAGGATCCTAAGATGGTTGGAAGAGATTTACTAGTCCTTTCTAAAGGTCATTCTGGACCAGCTTTATATTCAACATTAGCCTTAAGAGGTTTCTTCCCACTAGATTGGTTAAAGACTTTAAACAAAGGTGGAACAAATCTTCCTTCTCATTGTGATAGAACAAAAACTCCTGGAATTGATATGACAACAGGAAGTTTAGGACAAGGCTTATCTGCAGCATGTGGAATGGCTTTAGCTTGTAGAATAGATAATCTTGAAAACTATACCTTTGCAATAATTGGTGATGGAGAATCTGATGAAGGTCAAAACTGGGAAGCTGCAATGTTTGCCTCCCAATATAAACTAAATAAATTAATCGCATTTACCGATTACAACAAACTTCAATTAGATGGAACAGCTGAATCAGTTATGGATTTGGGAGATATTGAAGGTAAATGGAGGTCTTTTGGCTGGAATGTTTATAGATGTGATGGACATGATATTGCAGCTATTGAAAGTAAAATTGAATTAGCTAAACTTTCAAATAACAAACCTAATATGATTATTTTAGATACAGTTAAGGGCAAAGGAGCTGCTTTTGCTGAAAACAAACTAACAAACCACAATATGGTTGTTTCCCCTGAGACTGCTACAGAAGCAATCGATGAATTAAAGAAGGAGCTCTAAAATTATGGATATGAGAGAAATATATTGCAATACATTAATAGAAGAAGCAAAAACTAATGATAAAATCATGGTTGTAGAAGCTGATCTAATGAGGGCTACAGGAACTGCCGCTTTTAAAGAGGCTTATCCTACCCGCTTTGTTAATGTTGGAATTGCAGAAGCTAATTTAATTGGAGTTAGTGCAGGTTTATCTAATATGGGTAAAATCCCCTTTGCTGCAACCTTTGCATGTTTTGCAAGTAGAAGAGCTTTTGACCAATTCTTCTTATCAGCAAATTATGCCAAGCTTAATGTAAAATTAGTGGGTACAGATCCTGGAGTTACAGCAGCTTTTAATGGTGGAACACACATGCCATTTGAAGATTTAGCATTAATGCAAACCATTCCAAATTTAACAATTTGTGAACCTTGTGACGCTGTAAGTCTTAAAAAGACAATGAAAAATTTAATCAATCATTATGGCTCAACATATATGAGACTTCAAAGAAAAGGTTCTCAATCAATATATAGTGAAGATGAGAAGTTTGAACTTGGAAAGGCTAAAGTACTAAGAGATGGAAATGATGTAACTATCATAGCTCTTGGTTATGTATTAGTTCCCGAAGCACTAGAAGCTGCTAAAATGCTAGAAAAAGAAGGCATTAGTGCTGCTGTTATCGATCCAATTTGTGTAAAGCCTTTAGATAAAGAGCTTATTCTTCACTATGCTAGTAAAACAAAACATATTGTTAGTGCTGAAAATCATCAAGTTTGTGGTGGTCTTGGAAGTGCAATTAGTAATTTACTAGCTATAGAAAGACCTACTAAAATGAGAATGGTTGGAATTCAAGATGAATTTGGACAAGTTGGAACTCTAGATTTCTTAAAAGAATATTATAAACTAACTGCAGCTGAAATTTATAAACAAGCCAAAGCAGTATTAAACAAATAAAGGAGATTGTTGTTATGAAAATTGCAATTGCAAGTGATTTAAGTGGTTATCCATTAAAGTGTGCTATCAAAGACTTTTTAGTAGAAAAAGGTTATGAAGTATTAGATTTTGGTATTGAAGATAAAGATCATCCAAAACCATATTTTGAACAAGCTCCAAAAGTTGCTAAAGCTATCCAAAATAAAGAAGCTGAAAAAGGAATACTTGTTTGTGGAACAGGTCAAGGAATGGCTATTGTAGCAAACAAACACAAAGGTATTTATGCTTGTGTTGTTGATTCTGTGTTTAGTGGAGAAAGAGCAAAAATTGTTAACCAAGCTAATGTAATAACACTAGGTGGATGGATAACAGCACCGTTCTTAGCAACTGAAATTGTTGAAGGTTGGCTCAATCGTAACTTCTGTGAAAAAATGGAATTCAAAACAGATTTCTTAACTAATGCTTTCAATCAAGTTGTTGAGATTGAAAAGGAGAACTTTAAATAATGAAAGATATTACAAATAGAAATCTATTAGACTCTCCTGTAAAAATTGTTCAAACAGATAGTTTAAGTGCTAAATTTCTATTAGATGAATGTTTAGAATTAGATCCAAAATTAAATCATATAACTTTTATAGTTGATAGCGCTCCAATTGAAGAGAAAAATATTCTTTTAAAAGAAATGGAATCTTTAATTAATACCACTATTCTAGATGATGTTCATCCCAATCCTAGAACTAGTGATATAAACAATATGGCAAGTAAAATCTCTGATACCTCAATTATTGTGGGTATTGGAGGGGGCTCTGTAATGGATAGCGCAAAAGCCCTTGCTATGCTGATAACTAATAAAGGTGATTTAGAAGATTATCTAACAAATAATCCTAAAAGAAAAATTGAAAAAGAGAGTCTTCCATTAGTATTAATTCCAACAACAGCAGGAACAGGATCAGAAATGACTAAGGTAGGAGTTTACACTTCCCTATCTCATAGAAAGTACACCCTTGGCTCTATTTATATGCATGCTAAAAAGGCAATTTTAAATACTGAATATATTAAAAATATGCCACCTGCATTAATAGCTTCAACAGGTGTTGATGCTCTAGATCACGCTTTTGAAACTATTTGGAATAAAAATGCTAATGATGAAACTAGAAAACTGGCTATTGAGGTTTCAATAGATATAATTACTAATTTGTACAAAATGTACCAAGGTGCTATAAACAAAGATCAAGATATAGAATGCTGTAGAAATATGCTATTAGCTTCTGCTATGGCAGGTGCTACTTTTAGCACAACAGGTACTGCAGCAGGACATGCATTATCTTTTGTTTTAAGTGAAGATTTTAATGTTCCTCACGGAAGTGCTTGTGCTTTTACTCTTTTAGATATTTATAAAATGTCTTCTTCTCTAGATAGTGTTACCCCCCCTCTTTCACAAATAGCAAAAGCCTTCTTTAAGGATGAGGATGAAGATGTTCTAATTTCAAAACTCTATGAAAAATTAAAACAAATGTTTAAGGATATGAGGCTACCAACCAATTTTAAAGAACTTGGTGTTGAAATTAGTAAAGATGATATTGACTCTCATTTCTCTAGAGCTTTTGATGATCCAAAGATGTGGAATCAAGTACCAAAAGCTACTAAAGAAAACATCTATCCTTTCTTGGTGGCAAAATGCTAAATCTAATTCTAAGTGGATTAGTAGTTCTAGTAACACATGCACTCGAAGCTATCACAGGCTTTGGGTGCACTGTAATTGCTGTTCCTTTTGTAACAGCTTTATTGGGCATGAAACAAGGTATTATGATTGTAACCATATTAGCTTGGCTTCTTGCACTATACATTGTACTAACTAATTTAAAGCATGTTAAAATCAAACACACACTTTTAATTTTAGCACTTATGATTCCAACTCTTCCAATTGGTATGTATATTTTTAGATATGTAGATCCCTCTTTATTCAAAAAAGGGTTATCAATTTTTATCATTCTTGTTTCAGTTCTCAATTTATATAAGTTAATAAATACAAAGAATTCAAATACAAATGATGAAATTCAATTATCTAGATTAGATAAAATCAAATCTGTTCTAGCTTTATTAGTTGGTGGGATTGTTCATGGAGCCATATCTAGTGGTGGGCCCCTAGTTGTAATATATGCTACAAAAGTATTGAAAGATAAAAAAGAATTTAGAGCAACTCTTTGCTCTGTTTGGTTAACTTTAAACACTATTATAATTGTTTCATATTTCTTTAATAACTCTGGTTTCACCTTTGAAACCTTTACTAATACCTTAACGCAATTACCTTTCTTATTAGCGGGTATAATTGTTGGTGAAGTTGTACATAATAAAGTAAATTCAAGGACATTTTCTATTATTGTTTTTTCTTTATTATTTTTAACAGGTATTTTTATGTTTGCTCTATAAAAAGGAGAAAATTATGCAAAATGAAAACTCTACTCTACAAAAACTTAAAAAACTAAATCCTTCAATAAATATTATAAGTGTTTTTGATAAAACTTTTAGTTCCTTTGGACAAATCCTTAATCTAAATTGTACAAGTAAATTACTATCAAAATTAGAAAACAATACTGAAATTCCTAATTCTGGGAATATTTATAAACCCTTTGTTAGAGATTGGGAAGATGAAGAAATAGTTAAAGAGTTATCTCCTTTTTATGATAAAAAGATTGAAATAGGATACTGTAATGGGCAAAATACAAAATTAAATGCTCTTGAATGGCACAACTGTGATGAAATAAATATTTATAGTAGAGATGTTGTTCTTTTTCTATCAACCCTTGATGACTTAGATAATTCATTTAGCCTAAATAGTAAGAATGTAAAAACGTTTTTTATTCCTAAAAACACAGCAATTCTTCTCTACAAAACAACTCTTCATTTTTCACCTTGTAAAGTAAATAAAGATGGGTTTAAAGCTATTATAATTTTAGAAGATCAGACAAATACTGAAATTGATAATAGTTCAACTTCAATAGAAGATGATAATCCATTTAACTCTCTCATTTTTAAAAAGAATAAATATATTATTTGTCATAAAGATGCAACTAATTTAATAAATCAAAATGTTCAAGCAAATATTAAGGGCGTAAATTTAACCTTGAATATATAAATTTATAAATTTTTTCATTTTCATCCTTTCACTACATTAATTTGTAGTGAAATTTTATTATTATAAACTTATCTAAGATTCAGTTGTTTTGCCACTTTGATTACAGTTTTAGGGTCATCTGTCATTATTGAATCAACTCCCATTTTAAATAAACGAATCATCTCATTTTCATCATTTATTGTCCAAACCATAATAATTGCATTTCTTTGATGCATCATTTTTACAAATCTAGGTGTTATTACTTTTATGATACCTTGAGATACAGGAACTTGGAATATTATTCTTCTATCGGCTAGTTTATTTGGAAGAATACCTAATTTTTGTTTAAACAATAAAGGGATTACTTCTTTAGTTGTAACACTAGTTAAAATATCTGGGGCAGTTTTTCTAATAGCTAATAAATTCTCTAAATGAAAGGAAGCACAACAAACTCTATCTTCAGCATTATGTGCTCTTACTACTTTTATAAACTCTTCAACAATTTTTAAATCTTTGGTTTTGAGATCTACGTTAAACCTTTGGTTAGGACATTTTATTAAAGCTTGCTCAAAAGTACAGAGTTTTACACCTTTATTTCTAAAAGGAAAAGTTTTCCCTCCATCCTTTGAAAATGTATAGCCTGCATCAAATTCAATCAATTCATTAACTACATGATCTTCTATTCTACCACTTCCATTAGTATTTCTATCTAGAGTTTCATCATGCCAAATAACAACTACATTATCTTTTGATAAATGAACATCCGTTTCGATAACATCTACTCCCATTTTTACAGCAGAAAGGAAAGCCTCTAATGTATTTTCAGGAAAATGCTTACTATCTCCCCTATGAGCTACAACTCTTGGCATGGGGTTTAAAAAACCTTCATTAATCATAATCTATTTTTACTCCATTGACTCAATATTATTAATAAAAAGGGAAAAGCACAAGTAATATTTAATTTAATAATCTATGGGCTTTTTAAATTTTTACTACTTTTTATTTACTAGAAAAAAAGAACTACGTTTATTTAATTAAATTAGTTTCAAAACAAATAAATTTATTATTATGATACTATTACTATATTTTATATTGAAAATCTCTAATTTATCTTTATACTATTAATCAACAACCAATATAAAGTGAACACAATAATAATTTATGAAACAAATGAAGAAAATAATAGCTATACTAATTTTAACAACAATATTTCCCATATCTTCTATTTTGGCAGTTACATCAGCTTCACTTTATGATAGAGACTCTTTTACTATAAAAGCTATAAATTATTTAGCTCTTAGTTCAAAAATTACAGGTGTTTATGATAGTTTTCCAGTAACAGGAGCTAGTGTTTTATATACTTTTAATCAAATAGATAGATCTAAGTTGAACAATCAACAAAAAAAACTATATGACAAAATAAAAAAGGATCTTTCAAAAGAAGGAAATTTAATAAATTCTAATGATGGGTTTTCTTCAAACATTCAACTTCCAATTACGTTTGAAAGCTATATTTATGAAACTTCTGATAACTCTAAATTAAAATATTATGAGCTTGATCAACAATTTAAAGATATAAGTCCTTGGTTTGATTTTAGAAGCCAACTTTATTTTTCAGACAATGTATATGGATACACTCAATTTGCGATTAAAGACAAATTAAATTATAGTTTAAGTGATACCGCTTCTAAACTAAATTTCAATCTACACTCCCTCGCTTCAATTCCTAATGGAGGGACTAGTTTTGAAATTTATCAACCATATAAGATTGGATTATCAATTGGAGATGCACACTATAATTTCCAAATAGGAAGAAACCGTGTTTCTATGGGCTCAGGAATTAGTGGGAACTTTTTTATAGGAGATAATTTTACAAAACAGGATTATTTTTCTTTTTCACTGCTTTCAACTATGTTTTCCTACACTCTAAATGTTACTCAATTTGACCAACAAGAATCTTCTTTAAATTTTTCAAACATTTCATTTAATGGAAAACAGCAATATAGAGTTATGCATAAAGTTAAAGTAAATTTATTGAAAAACTTATCCCTTGATGTTTATCAGGGAGCTATTTTTCAAGTAGATAGTTTTAACTTTAGAATGATTCTTCCATTTATGTATGTTCACAATTATTTTAATTTTAAAGATCGAAAAATTATTAGTGAAGGAGATGAAGCTAATAACATACTTGGCTTTCAAACTAAATGGGTATTAAGTAATTCAAAGGAAATTAACTTTATAGTAACCTTCGATCAAATTCAAGTCTTTGAATCGGGTGAAGAGTTCCCTCAATCTTTTGGAGTATTGTTAAATTACAAAACATCAAAAACTCTAGGAGAAGGCTTAGTAAATGAAAGTGTTGAATTAGTTTATACTTCACCTTATCTTTATCTAAATGAAAAATATGATAAAATTAATGATTCAACTTATACTTTAAATTATAATTATGACCATATTGTTGGAAACAATTATGGCAGTAATGATGAAATTGGATATAGTGGTTATTATTATGGCCCCGACACTATTTTATTTAATTATAATTTTAAATATTATGATTTAAAAGGATGGAGTCTTGGTTCAACCCTAACCCTTAGAATTCATGGAACTAAGGGTATTAATTATAATAATGATGATAATAATGGGGATATAATTGATAATGTTATCTCAAATATTATAGTAGGAACTCCTGAAACTATAATTAGTTTAACTCCAAATGGATCTATTAAATTGTCAAACAACCTATTTATAAGCAGTTATTTAAGCATAAATTATATAATAAATCACTATAATGATTCCTCTAATGCTCCTTTTTATAATATTCAAGGTAAAATTAAAGTTAAGCTAAATCTATTTTAAACTCTTATATTTTGCAATTTTGCTCATTTTATCGAATAGTTTTTCTAATCTTTGAATTTCACCTTCAGTTAAGCTTGCTCTTTCAAATACATCTTTCAATAAAACAGTAGTCCATTGTTTTTCATATTTTTGCTTAAAATACCCTATATTTTCTAAATTGTTTATAGATTTATTTACACCAATATCAATTCTTTCTTTAGTGATAGGTGTATTTTCAACGGGCCAAGGTTTTAACTTGTTATATAAAGAATACGTGATAATTTGAACAGCTTGGGCTAGATTTAAAGAGGGAAATTCATCACTAGTTGCAATTGTTACTATTTGGGAGCAAGCATTAACTTCATCATCGCTTAATCCGCTTTGTTCTCTTCCAAAAACAATTGACACTAAACCATCACCTAAAGATGATATTTTATCAGCTAATTGCTCAGGATTTAAAGAATCAGCTTTTCTATATTTTCCTCTTCTTCTAGTAGCTCCAACACTATATATGCTTGTAGATAGCGCGTCTTTAAGAGTGTCATAATATTTTGCATTTTTATATATAGCGATTGATTTTAGAGCTAATTTTCTAATTCTAATTTCATCATACTCATTAGCAGCAACCAAAGCCAATCTTTTTAAGCCCATAGTTTTCATGGCTCTACAAACACTACCTATATTAGCACCATCTTGTGGAGAGACTAATATTATTTGTATTCTATCAAGATTTTGAGTTTCTTTCATAATTAATTCATAACAGATATTGAAGGTTTTTCATAGCTAGTTTATATTTGATAGTATGAAAGAGAATCCGAAAACAACAAATTATGTTAAATTTTTAGAAAGTAATAAATATTTGAAAGGTTTAGCTTATGCTGTAATCACCTTTGTTATCATCTTTAGTTTAAAAGCAGCAAGTAGTGTATTACTTCCTATAGTCTTTGCATGTTTTGTAATGCTTATTTTATTTCCTCTTTTAGAACGATTAGATAAATTGCATGTACCTTATTGGATAAGTAATACCATTGGAATTCTGCTATTTCTAGCTTTTTTAGTAGTTGTTGGTATATTAGTTTTCATGGTTATTCAAAGACTAATTATAGGAATCCCCGCATACGGAAACAGATTAAATGAATTAGATTTATTAATTACAAGCAAAGTAGGTAGTTTTTTCGACTTTGAAAATGGTGAAACCTTTTTATCTAGAATGGATATCAACTGGATTAATATAGCTTTAACTAGCTTAACAAATATATCATCTCATTTTGCAACTGTTATGAAAAATATTTTACTAGTGTTCATCTTTCTTTTCTTCTTGATTTTAGAAAGACAGACTTTAACTCCTAAAATAAAACAAGCTTTTAATGGTAAAAAAAGCAAAATGATTGTATCAATTACACAAAGAACAACTCATCAAATATCAAGATACCTTTTTATAAAATTTACTATTAGTTTGATTACAGGTATATTATTCTATCTTACAGCCGCTGTAACAAACCTTGACTTTGCTATCTTGTGGGGACTTTTAGCTTTTGTACTAAATTTCATACCAAGCATTGGATCTCTAATATCTACACTAGTTACCATCACAATGGCCTTAATACAATTCGCCCCTGATTGGATTAGTATAATATATGTTGCTGTTTTAACTATTTCAATACAAACTGTTTTAGGAAACATTATTGATCCTAGATTACAAGGGATCCAATTAGGATTATCACCCTTTGTCTTATTAGTTTCTCTATCTCTTTGGGGCTTTATTTGGGGAATACCGGGTATGTTCTTAGCTGTACCTTTAACAAGTATGATTCAAATTCTATGTGTTAACATTGAAGGAATGCGTCCAATAGCTATACTGCTTGGTAGTGGAAAAAGAATTCAAAGAAGATATCAAACTGAGCAATCTTTTGAGAAAAAAGCAAGAAAACGTCAAACAAATGGTAAGAATATGAGCAAAGAAGATTATGAAATTCTTGCTGCAAAAAATACAAAAAATTCAACTGATTTAAATGATTTCATCTTACCTGATTCTTTCGATTTAAATAACTAATTATGAGCAAATTTGAAGATATAGAAATATTAGAACATTCATTATTTTCTATAAAACATATTTCATCACTTCTTATGGAGATGGAACAATATTTTGATAATGATGAGTTAAAAAAAGACGGGCTAACTAAAAGACAGGCCGAGGTATTAGTATTTCTCCATGAATTACCTACCCCGCCAAGTTTAAGAGAATTATCTAGATTATTATCTACTAGCCATCAAAATGTTAAACAAATTTGTAATATATTGGAAAAAGAAAATCTTGTTAGATATTTAGAAGATATTAGAGATAAAAGAAAAACTTTAATTAAATTAACTATGAAAGGGGAGAGCAAAGCTATTATAGTAAATAAAGCTTTAAAAAAAATTTCTTCAAAATTAGCTAACAACTTAAATAGTAATGATATTGATGATTTAGCAAGAATACTTAGAAAACTCCAGTTTCTACTAGAAGATGAGAATAATAATATTCGCACATCATTTAATAATTAAATTTTAAATAGTTTTGTTGTAAAAAATATATAGATATATCTATTCTAAAGTGTTACTATAATAACTCAATAGGAGATTTGATATGGCTACAATTGATATTAAAAAAATGCATCTTTATAACAATCAAGTTAAAATGAACTCAAAAACCCTTCTCTCAAGTGCCAGTGATCAGAAAATTCAAACAAAAAGAGAGGCTCAAATATCTCTTCTACTAGGTGGAAGCAAAAGTGGAAAAAGCTCATACGCTTATGATTATGCTTTAGGATATGGTTTAATAAATGATCAAAGAGCTATAATTGCAACATCAAAAGATAGAGTTAATGAAATTAGTAAAAAGACGGCATCTATTAATAGTACTAATGAAAAAAGCTTTACAATTATTGAAGATGGGATTGAAATTGATAAGACTTTAGAAAAATTATCATCTAAAACACAAATTGTTATTATTGATAATATTTTTGAATGGATATCATATTTATTAAAATCGGGTGAGGATGTTGATAGGAGATTAGATAATTTTCTAACTCAAATCTCCAATTCAAAACAAGATATTGTTATAATTTCAAATATGATTGGATTTAGCTTAATTGATGAAAGTGGAGATGAAAATAAAGTTGTAAAGATTTCGGGCCTTTTTAACCAAAAGCTTGCTAAACTTAGTAAAAATGTAATTTTATTAGTAGCTGGATTACCAATGAAAATAAAAGGTGATTTATTATAATAATTATTCAAATAAAACATATAAATGAAAAGCACACTACCCTTGAAATAAATTGGTAGAGTGCTTTTTGTTAACTTCTTATATATCTTTTACTCTAAGGTAAAATAACAATTATATTCTTCATTATTAACTTTCATCACCACATATAATTTCTCTTCTACTTGCCAACATTCATCAAAATTTATTGAAGCTATAAAAAAAGAATCTTCACTATCTAATATTATGCTGTTTTCAAGTACTTCAAAATAACAAAATCCATCATTAATTTTATTTTCAAATCCACTTAAAATTGCCCATCCATAATTTCTATCAATATTAAAATCTGAAATATCAACATTAGTTGGAGTTGAGTTGATATCTGCATCTTCAACGCTTAAATATAATCCCTGATTCACTAAAATTGAAATTATATCTTGTGAAAAATATGAAATTTCTGAATTATCTTCATTATTATCATCTTCCCCTTTAATAAAATCATTTATTAAATCACCAGTATCTCCACTTTGGGAAGGATCCATTATCGAAGCATCACAACTCTGAAACAAATAGGAGGTACTAACAATGAGCAAAACCATAAATAATACGCTCATAAATGCTTTTTTTGTATCAATTTTTTTCTTATTATTTTCATATTTTCTTTTCATAATGTTCTCCTTTTACTAATCATTTTCGTCTACTACAACTGTTTCTTTGATGTAATAAGTTCTTTGATTCTCTTCTCCTATAAAAATAATATTTTCCATTTTTCCATCCTTTGCTTTCGAATACACAAAATCATAAGTTTCAGATGTTGGAAATTCAACTTTTAATAGAGATGAGTCTTCATCAAAGTAAATTATTGCCATCTCTCTCCCTATTATTTCTTCTTCTTTATCTAAATATAAAAAAATGGGGAGAACTAACTTTTCTCTATCTAAATCTGTTGTAAACGATATTCTTTGATAATCTTGATTTCTCTGTGCAAGCGGATATGATATTCCATAATCATCTAACACCCAATCAGCTCCATATGTAGCTATCAAAGTTTGTAGAGCTTGCTCTTTACTTAACTTTTCAACAGGACGCTTTCCCATGCCTAAGAAAGCGATATATACAATGATTAATATTGCAAAAAAAGTAATAGTTAAAACTATAACTTTATTTTTGCTAAAACTTTTACTCTCTATTTCATCACTATCTACCTCCTGTTTTTTTTCCTTTTCTATAGGAGGTTCTTTTTGTTTTTTTGTTGCCAATTTATTCTCCTTTACTTACTTGTTTTTAATTTTTGTTAACTTAATTTTGAGGTACCTGTATAAATATTTTTTACATATTGCCCTTACTTTCTCAGTTATTAAGAAATGCAAAACGTTATTTACTACTGCATAAGTAAAAAAAATAACTAAATTTTTGTTAAGATAAATTAGTTGTTTGATAATTTATGAACTTTTATATAAAGTAGGAAATATGATAGAGAGAAGAATTTTTGATCCAGAAATAGCACAAATACACCTAAAAAATATGTTTGATCAATTTGATAAAACAAACCTTATTACAGATACAATTTCATCTAACAAATTATTAAATGAGAAAGGTATAATGTTTGGAATACTTGTTTGTTTAGATAAAAATGATAATCAAGTTATTCTAAAAGCTTTTTCTTCTCAACTTTATTCAACATATCTTGTCGAAGGGTTTGTTCCTCCAGCATTTTCTGTTGAAGAATTTAATAAAATAGTAGATGAATATGATAATAAGATTAAAGACCTTACAAAGCAAATTAAATCAAAGAGTGACTTAAATTTAATTGAAAAAAGAAAACGACTTAGTTTAGAAGCTCAATCTAAAATACAAGACTTATATGAATTTCACACTATAGATAACAAAGTTTTTAAAATAAAAGATATAAAGAAAAATTGTTTTGTTCCCACTGGAACAGGAGATTGTTGTGCACCAAAGCTATTAAATTATGCTTTTAAAAACTCTCTATTACCAATTAGTTTAGCAGAAGGTTTTTATGGTAAAGATAGTGAAACTAAAAAGCATTTATCCCTGTATCCACCTTGTGAAGAAAAATGCTCTCTAATTCTTCCTCATATGTTAAAATTAGATATTTTATACGTGGATAAATATATTTGTGTTGTTAATAAACAAGCTAATATAACGACAATTCCAGGTAAAAGCATAGAATTAAAGGATTGTATTACATCACGCTTTAAAGCCCTATTTCCTAATGCTATAGAGCAAAGCAGCACACATAGACTAGATATGGACACATCAGGTTTACTTATATTAGCAATTGATAAAGAATCTCACAAAAATCTTTCAATCCAATTCCAAAATAGAGAAGTAAAAAAAGAATATATTGCGCATTTAAGAGGTATAGTTGAAAAGGAAGAAGGTGTTATTAATTTACCTCTAAGACTTGATGTTGATAATAGGCCATATCAGATTGTTGACTTTGATAGAGGAAAAGAAGCAATTACTTATTATAAAAGATTAGCTGTTGAAAAAAACAAACTAACTAATGAAATCTTTACTCGTGTTTTATTTATTCCCAAAACAGGAAGAACTCATCAACTTAGAGTTCACTCTATGCAAAAGCTTTTCCCTATAGTGGGAGATAGATTGTATGGATGTAGAAAGGAAGGGGAAAAAAGAATGAATTTACACGCTTCTTATATTAGCTTTAGACACCCATATACAAATGAAGTAATGGAATTTAAATCCCCAGCACCTTTTTAAATCAAGCTTCCAGGGATTTCACTTTCTGCATTAAGCTTAGCATCATAAATTGCATTAGTTAATGAGGCTTTTATATTTTTACCTTTTATTAAATTAGCTACTAAGGAAGCACTTAGTGTATCTCCGCAACCAATAGTATTTATGCATTTATCGCTTTTTAAAACTTCAACTTCATAAAACCCCGTTTCATCGTATACCCAAATTGGATTTATGCCTCTAGAGATAATACTTACAATATTGTAATTGTTATAAAGTTCTTTAATTTTAGAGATTACTTTATCCTTACAATCTGAGCTTTCAGAATTTTCTAAAATATCCTCATTATAAAAGGTTTTCATAAATTCGCTTAAATTAGGTTTAATTATATTTGGTTTAGATTCTACACATCTGATTAATTCAGATTTAGATACATCTAATAATACTTTGACATCTCTATCTCTAGCTATTTTAACAAAATCTGAGTAAATATTATCGCTGTAATTTGGACTTCTAGTGCCTGTAATTATTAAATATTCACAATTCTTTATCTCTTTATTAAAAAGTTCTCTTATTTTCGAATCTGTTGTATTATCGACACCACTACTCTCTTCAACTAATTCTGTAGTCTCTTTATTTTTTGTTAAAATGGTTGAACAAGTTCTGACTCTAGATTTATTATCTAAAACATATTTAATATTTATATTATCTCTATTTAGTAATGAGAGCATTTTACTTTCATCTTCAAAATGAAGATGTGTTAAAATTGAATTACTTATGTGTTTTTGAGTTAATACTCTAGCGACATTTATCCCTTTACCACTAGCATCTTCTCTATGATATATTTCTCTATTAACCTGAGAAAGAATAAAAGATTTAAACATATATGTTTTTTGAAATGTTGGATTTAAACAAACAACTAGAACTTTACTCATACCCACTTCCTATTTAACAAATTCAACTTTATGATTTTTTTCAATTGCTTCTATATTAGCTTTACTATATTCAATTGACAAATCTTTACCAAATTGATCACATTTTTCAAAAGACTCTTTAATATTATATGGAGAGTGAGCATCGGTATTTGATATTATTTTAAGCTTATCATAAGATTTTGCTAATTGCCAAAATTCCTTTACAGGATAAACATTTCTCATTTCATTATTAAAACCTTTAATTTGGTTTTTCATTATGCCATTACCATTTACTTCTAAAGCAATATCATAATATATTGCAGCTTCAATAATTTCTTTACTAATAGCTTTTGCTTGATTATCCCACTTAAAATATTGAATAAAAAATAAATCTGGGTGTGCACCTAATGAAAAGAGATTGCTTTCCATCGATTTTATATATTGATCTGTGTAAATATTTAAAGCCTTACTATTTAAAGGATAATGATGGAGAGGAAAGTCTTTATATGTAGGTAAATTTAGGTAATGTACTCCAAAAATTAAATAATCACATCTTTGTTTTAATTCAGATAGATATGAATCGTATTCTTTAAAGTAATCACATTCAAAACCACTTAGAATCTTAATAGGGTTTGATTGATTTTGCTCACCTTCTTTTAATGAAGCTATATCTTCTAAGTAAAGTTCTTTAGTATCATAATCCATTCTACTACTACCCCATCTATCTCCTTTTACAGGGCAATGCTCACTAAAGCCTAATAGCTCTATTGAATTTTTCTTTGCTTGATTTACGTATTCTTGTAAAGTACCAATCCCATGTCCACAATAAAAAGAATGGGTATGTAGGTTATATTTTCCAAATTCATAATTCATATATTTAAATATCTCTCTTTTCTATATTTTCTAAATGTTCTTCATACGTTAAAGCGGGGATTAGATTCCCCTCTTTATCATGTATATAATATAAATAATCACTTTCTATTGGATAAATTGCACTGATTATTGCTTCTTTACTACTTAAACAAATTCCACTTGGAGGAAGCCCTTTTTTTCTTCTAGTATTGTATGGGGTTTGCTCATCTAGTATTTCTTGTGATAATTCATTAGTCCAATCTCCTAATTCATATCTAGTTGTAGCATCAATTCCTAAAGGCATATCTTTTTTTAATCTATTATGGATTACACTAGATATTATTGGCATTTGAGATACGTCTTGAGTTTCGCCCTGTATTAGGGATGCAATAATTATAATGTCATTAATGGTATAACCACTTTTAGCAATATCTGATAAGTAAGGTGATAATATTTTAAATGTATTATCAAGCATAGTCGATGCTAATAGGGTTACATCAAATTGATTGGTTATTTTATAAGTAGCAGGAGTAAACCAACCTTCAACAAAATCAAGACCTTTTTCATCACAAAGCATTGTTGCAGCCTTTATAAATTCACCACTTTTTATTAAATTCCGATTTGCTAAAAGTTGATCTACTTGATTTAGTGTGCTTGCGGGGTAAATTGTAATTGTTGTAAAATCAGCTTCAACTATTGATGATACTATTTCTTGAACACTACTATCCTTTTTTATAATATAAACTCCACTTCTCAATTTTGTTTCTAAATTATTTTTAATTACATAATCTAAAAATAAATCTCTACTACAAACATTATTTTCTTCTAATAAAGTTGCGATTGCACTAGCACTTAAACCTCTATCTATTGTTAGTTTTACATATTCTCCACTTAAAGTTTCATCAGAAATGTTAATAATTGCATTATCTTCAATAAAAGGCTCATCAATATTTTTCTTATTCATTGTATCTAAATCATTTATATTATTCCCAATATATATATAATCAGATTCAATAGTAGCATTTTGCTTTGGAGCTATTATTGTAGACTCTTTTAAAATCACACTATCATCATTGGTAAATAATTTTGCAATAAAATTATTATCTTTAATTATTTTATAACCTAAAAATGTTAATAAAATAATAACTAATAATAATATAGAAAAAATAATTATTCTTCTCTTTCTAATTAAAGCCTTTTTTTTCTTTTTAGAAGATTTTGTCTTTTTAATAGGCTTTTTACTTTGAGTCTTTTTTTTAGGTGGCTCAACTACCTTATCTTTTTTTGGAGAGGAAAGAGGAACTTTTATACTTTCTTTTTTACTTATATTAGCTGAATTTTCAGATTTCTTTTTTATAGGAGTTTCTTTATCTTTTTTAATATTTTTATTTTCTAAATCAAGTTCAGCTTGTTTCCAATAGTCATGATTGCCTACTCGTTTATTATTTTCTTTACTTGGAACATTAAAAGTTGAGCCCTTTTTAAATACATCTAATTTGGCACTAGGAATACCTCTAACATCCCTTCTTGGGGGAACTGATGTTTCAGTAGTTTTCTTATTTACTTTTGTTGAGGTGGTATTTGAAATTCTGGGTTTTCTATTCGTACTTTTAGATGTGGATGGAGTTTTTGGTTTACTTGAAGAGGCTGCCTTTTTTTGGACTTCACTTTTAGCCTTACTTTTTACAGAACTATTTAAAGAGGAAGACTTAGTAGATTTAGATACACTTTTTTTAGATGTAGCTTTTTCTTTTGTCTGATCTTTTTTATCTTTAGGTGTTTCCATCACTCTCATCCAAAGCAATTAAATCAAGAGTAGATTGTTCGAAGGTTCCTTCTTTCTTTAACTCTATAATTTTATCACGTTTTTGATTTATTATATTTTCAATTTTATTGATCTGTTTATTACAATTTATAATCTCTTCTTCAAGAGTTTTTATCTTAGTTCTCTCATGGGCGATTTGAGCAGATAATTCAGTAATAATAATCTCATTATTTAATTTTACTATATCTTGTTCTAAACTCTCGATTTTGGCAAGTTGTAAGGTAATGTTATCTATTAAAGAAATTGCTTTTATTCCAATTTCTTCAGAATTTATATCATCAGGTAGGTTATTATATAACTCTTCACCTAATAAAATAGCAGCATTAATTTTAACTTCTTTAGCACTTTCAACTTCTTTATTTATTTCTTCCAATTTACGATTAGGGGATTCATTATCTTCTTGTTTAATTTCTTCAATTCTATTTTCACAATTTAATATTTGTGAATCTAAATTTTTTCTACTTTTTATAGCTTTTTTTAAACTAATTAAATATTTTTCTTTATTTATAAAATTAATTTTTGAATCTAGATTATTATCTAAAATATATAAAGAGGCTTTTATAAAAAGGTTTGATAATTCTTTTTTCTTCTTTTTAAGTTTTTTTTCATAAATTGCAGCAAATAAAATTACAGAAGTATTTTCACTTTTATTTTTATACTTTTCTATTTTAATATTTATATGTTGGAAGATTTGATCTAATTCTTGAATTATATTCTTATCAAAATTATTATTTTTATATGCTTCATAAATAGCTGCACCAAAACGAGATAATTGAGTCTCTTCTTCCTTTTTTTTATCTAAAAGCAGCTTTCTAAGTTTAAAAATCTCACTTTTACAATCATTTATTGTATCAACTTTACTTTTAATTTTAGTAGCTTTTCTTAATAATCTCTCATAATTACCTTTTGCTATCTCGTAATTAGAGAGTTCATTTAGGCAGTAAGAAAAAGATTTATCTTTTACATAAAAAGCTACAGTTCTACCTAAGCTTTCATATTTTTTAGCCAATAGATCTTTTGCTTTTTTTATATCTTTTTCTTTTAATTCAATTTGTTCACTACTACTATGTGCCATAAGATATAATATAGCAAATAATTCTTTCCTTGACAAAGCTATTGAATCTTTTATATGCTCAAAAGAAATTGGTATTGCAGGACTTTTAGTTTACCAATCTCCCCGAGTGTGACCGAAAGGTATCCTTGGAGCTAAGGTAGGTGCCTTTTCCTAGCCTTAGTATTATTCAAAAAAAATAAATATTTTATTTTTTTTGCAAAAAAGGAACTACACTAAAACTCAATGAGTGTAGTAATTATCTTTAAGGAGATTTGCTCATGGATAAAAGAGACAAGAGCACCCCTATTGAACAAGATGATGTACTAATTGGGAAGATTAAATTACTTGCAGGAAAAACTGAAACAGATCCAAATCCTGAAGAATTAGAATCCCTAAAAAAACTCATCAAAAAGAATGTTCCATGGCGCTTACGTGGATACTTTATGGCTTATTTATTAAGAGAGATTACTAAATCAAATAAAAATGATAAAGCTCCAAGACAAAGAAGCCCAAAAAGTAGAAATATAAAGGCTAAAAAACCTTTTCCAGAATCAACTATTGCTCCAAAACCAGCAAAAAGTGAACCTAAAGAGGTTAAAAAACCTAAAGTACAAAAGCCACTACCAGAAGGGGCAAAAACTCTTTATTTAAATGTTGGTAAAATGAAAAAGTTATACACAAAAGAACTTTCTCTATTACTACAGGATAAGTTAAGTATCACAAGAGATGATATTTATAGCATTAGAGTTCATGATAAATATTCCTTTATTACCATGGACGAAAAGAATTGTGAAAAAGCAATTGAATTATTAGACGGCACTGATATTAAAGGCCGTACTGCTTCAATTACTTATTCCAAAAAGAAATAATTGAAATAGGATTTTTTTTATGTTTATTGATTCCTTAATTGTTGGACCATACCAAACTAATTGTTACATTTATGGAAATGAAGAAACTAAAAGTGCTTGGATTATAGATCCAGGTGCAGATGCAGATAAAATCATTAATATCTTAAATAAAAGAGATGTTATGCCTGTATCAGTTTTACTTACTCATGGACATTGGGATCATATTATGGGACTTGTAAAACTAGTTGAAACATATCCTTCCTTAGAAATCTTCGTTGGTAAAAACGATTTATGTTACCTTGGAAAAGAGGGAAAAGCTTTTATAAATAAACATTGTTTCGATTTAACTTTCCTGCAGAGTTTTAAAAACGAAATTAATAATTTACCAGAAGCTGATTACACTCTTAACGGCGGAGAATATTTGGACGATTGTCACTTCAAAGTTATAGCTACCCCAGGACATACTCCAGGTGGAGTTTGCTACTTAGATGAAGAAAATAATATTTTATTTTCTGGAGACACACTCTTTGCAAATAGCATTGGAAGATGCGACCTTGAAGGAGGAAGTTACAGTGAAATCCAGGTTAGCTTACAAAAACTCATGAAGTTAAATGACGATGTTATCGTGCTTCCAGGTCATGGACCAAAAACTTCAATTAAAGCAGAAAGAAACAATCCTTATTTCTAACCATATCTTTTAAAATAGTTAAAGGTTCACACTCATGTGAACCTTTAATTATTATCTTCTTCTAGTTTTCTTTTCTTCGTTATTCTTGCATTCAACGCAGACTACAGCATAAGGAATTGCTCTCAATCTATTTTCTGGAATTTCTTTTCCACATTGAAAACAGTAACCATATTGCTTGTTATGAATTCGAGATATAGCATTATCAATCGCTTGTAACTTATTATAGTCATGGGTAGCCGTTAGTTGTATCTTTCTAAATGCTAACTCCTCAGTTACAGAGTCAATACTATCATTAATAGTTTTTGAGTTAACTAAATCTTTAAAGTCAGAATCTTGCTTGATTAACTTTTCTAAAATAGCAGCCTTTTCAGCTTTTAGCGCTTCCTTCATTTCATCTATGAATTCACGGGTCATAACATACTCCTATTCGTTCTGTCACTACGTGTAATTTCGTTATAGCTAAAATGAATAAAAACACAATTCTAGTCAATATGTTTTATGTAAAAAAGAGCTTGCAGTACTAAATATTTTCTTTTTTATACTTTACAAAAATTAAGTATATTGTAACATATTATATCAAAGTTATATAAATTCAACATTAGATTACTAAGCTATTCATTATTTTTAAAATTATTATAAAAGTTTTTTAATAGAACTAGGAGTACAATTAAAATAACAATAACAACTATAGCAACAATAGCTTCAACAATAGCGCTCCCATTATAGATTAATGAGAGCAAAGAAAAACCTACTATAATACTGAGTATTAAGATTGATAGGGAGACTAATATTTTTCTTTCAATTTTTTTCATAAATTTAAATATTCTTCTTTAATTATTATTTAAAAAAGCTTTAATTTCAGTTAAAAAATCATCATAAGTTGTAGTTAGTTTTAAAGACTTTTCTTCATTAAGTATACTCTCAGGAGCTCTAAATAAACAACCGCCATCTGCTTTATGAATCATAGATAAATCATTATATGAATCCCCTGCAGCAAAAGTTTTAAAGTTTAAACTTTTGAAAGCTTCAATTGCTTTTCTTTTTCCATCTTTAGCTCTTAACTTATAATCAACTATCATATTATTTTCATCAATTACTAATTCGTTACAAAAAATAGTTGGATAACCTAACTGTTTCATTAGAGGAGCTGCAAATTCACTAAAGGTATCACTTAAAATCACAACTTGTGTTAATTCTCTAAGCTCATCTAAAAACTCCTTTGCTCCATCTAATACTTTAATTTTACTTATAGTATTTTGTATATCTTGAAGCTTAAGATTATGTTCTTTTAAAATATCTAAGCGATATTTCATTAATTTATCATAATCAGGTTCATCTCTAGTTGTTAGTTTTAGTTTTTCAATACCTGTCTCTTTACTAAAAGCAATCCAAATCTCAGGGACTAATACCCCTTCTAAATCAAGACATACAATATTCATATAATTATTCCTTACTTAAATGTTTTCTATATTTTTATCAATAATAAAATATTAATTCAAGTACAAAAAAAATCGCCTTCTTTTAAAAATTTAAAAAAAGGCTAAGAATATTTATCTTTTTCTACTTTAATAAAGTATCAGGATCTAAATTTGTTTTTTCAATATCTTTGAAATATTTATAGGTACTAACCTTTAGTTCATCACAAGCTGTTTCATCTGCGACTAATATTGCACACTTGTGTAATTGAAGAGCACTACATGTCCAAGTTTGTGAAACAGGGCCTTCAACAGCTGCATAAAGAGCTCTAGCCTTATTGTGCCCATTAATTAGAACAATTACTGTCTTTGCATTTGTGATAGTCTCTACGCCCACTGTGAGCGCTGTGGTTGGAACTTTAGAAATATCATTATCAAAGAAACGGCTATTTACAATAATAGTATCTTTAGTTAAAGATTTAACTCGAGTTTTTGAAGCGAGAGAAGAAAAAGGTTCATTAAATGCAATGTGACCATCAACACCAATTCCACCTAAAAATAAATCTATTCCACCATAACTTTTTATTTTTTCTTCATATCTTTCACATTCTTGCTCTAAATCAGAAGCCATTCCGTTTAAAATATTTACATTTTCTTTTTTTATATCTACATGAGAGAAAAAATTACTCCACATAAAATAATGATAACTTTGAGGATGGTTTTCATCTAAACCAACATATTCATCCATATTGAAAGTAACTACATTTTCAAATGAAACATAATTTTCATTATATAATCTAATTAATTCTTTATATGTTGCAAGTGGGGTTGATCCTGTAGGCAATCCTAGTACAAAAGGTTTATCTTTTGTAGGTTTAAAATCATTGATTTGATTTGCAATATATCTAGCAGCCCAAGCTGATAAATCATTATAATCCTTTTCAATTATAACTCTCATAAAAACTCTCCTAAAGTTAAGTATCAAGTTATTAAAACATAAAGAAAAAAAAGAAACAATATTGCTAAACCATTAATGAAAATTTATAGGACTTTTGTGTAAATAATATCTAAATATATCTATTTTTATTCAAAAAAAATATCAAGCAAAAATTTTTAGTTTTTGCTTGATTAAAATAAATTTAATATAAATTTCATGAAGAATAATTACATAAAAGAATTATAACTCACTTTTATCATTTTGTATATAAAAATATACATCTTTATTCTTTGCTACTTTGCTTTACAAATAATTCCACCGGCTACTACCTCATCTCCATCATATATTACTAAAGATTGTCCAACAGTAGCAGCTTGTATTGGCTCTTCAAATTCTGCAACTAAAACTTCTTCGCCCCTCTCATCAATATATGAAGATACACAAGCTTTACTAGGATATCCAGTGCTTCTAATTTTTGCATCTAGTTTTTCATTATTTACACTTAACCTTGAACCCCAAACTATATTTTTTGCTTCGACAATATTATTAAATGTTTCTTCTTGGTATCCTACAACTACTTCATTATTAAATGTATCTAATTCTAAAACATATAAAGGTCTATCTGCTGCAATGCCTAAACCTTTTCTCTGCCCTATTGTGTAATGAAACAAACCTTTATGTTTACCAAGAATTTTACCACTTCTATCAACAATATTTCCTTCTTTACTTTCAACATTCAAAAGCTCTGTATAATCGCCATCATAAAAATCCTGACTTTCTGTTTGCTCTTCTTGATGGAAACCCAATTTAACATCTATTGCTCTAACTTCATCTTTAACATATTCACCTAATGGAAATAACACCTTTGATAGTTGTTCTTGATTTAATCTATACAAAAAGTAACTTTGATCTTTTCTAAGATCTTTACCTCTATAGAGGCAGTAACGGCCATTTTTTTCAATAATTCTAGCATAGTGACCTGTTGCGAACTTATCAAATTCAATACCTTGTTTTTCAGCTTCTTCAAGCATTGCTTTAAATTTGATTTTTGCATTACACCAAACACAAGGATTCGGTGTTCTTCCATTTAAATATTCATCTTTAAAATTTTGTAAAACTGTATCTTCAAAATTAGAGGATAAGTCTAACAAAATACTTTCGATATCTAGTTTTTCACAAATTTCTTTAACTTTTTTTAATTCTTCATCTTTATTTGGAGCAAAACAATAATTTGTTTTCTTTGCATCTTTTAGTTGCTCATTTGCTTTTCCTAAAAGCATTGTTATAGCTTTTACATCATAACCTTTCTCTTTTAGCAAATATGCAGAAACTGCAGAATCGATTCCTCCACTCATTCCAACCATTACTTTCATAATTTTAATTCCCTTATGTTATTTTTTAAAAACTTTTTAAATTAATGCTATTTAGCATATCATTTATTTTTTCT